>NZ_CP115149.1 GCF_027594505.1 Tepidiforma flava
TTTCCTCGCTGTGAAGATTGCCGGGCTCGAGGAGGTCGAAGGCGAGCGCGGCGACGTCGGCGTTCGGTTCGTGGTGCGGGGCGTGGGCGAAGCGCTGAACGGGCTCTGCCGGGGCACGGATATCGCCGGCGAACTCGGCCCGGCGAGCTTCGGGGTCATCCTCCAGGGGCGGGCGCGACCGCGGCGGCGGCAACGGCAGCCCGGCTGACCCACCACCTGAACCGGCTTGCGTTCCTCCCGCCGTGCTGCAGCGTGCTGGTCGGCGCCGCGACCGGGACCGGCATCCACGGGCGCCGGCTGGCGTGGGCCGCGCTGGAGACGTTCGAAGCGGAGTGCTGCGGCAGCTAAATCAAGCGGGCCGCGATCGGGAGCGCCCAGCGCGTGAGCGCCGCCCGGCGCTGGAAGTTCTCGCGGGCGGCCGGCGGAGGGGTGCGGGAGCGCTCCCAGGACTGGAGGCTGTCGTACCAGGTGATGAGCAGCATCGTGACGACGCCGGGACCGGCATCGCGGCGGAGGAGGGCCCGCGGCTCGGCGCGGTAGCCGGGGCCGCTTTCGAAGGACTCCCACGCCTCGGCGGAGAGACGGACGAACTCCTCGAAGTCGGCCGGCCTGATGTCGAACGTGCGAAAGACGTAGACGCCGGGCGTGTGCTGCGGGATTGGCTCGACCGGCCGGACGGTGGGCGCGAAGTCGGCCTGATCGACGACCTCGGCGCGGTCGAAGGCCGGGAGCTGCCATTCCTCACCGGCTCCGGCGGCGACGAGGAAGGCTTCATCGGTGCGAAGGCCGAGGAGTCCGGCGAAGGCGCCCCACGGCACGAGCCCGGCATCGCGGCAGGCGGCAGCCCAGTCCTCGGCCGGGCCGCGGAGGCCCTCGGCGGCCCGGGGACGGTCGAACCGGACGCGGGCGACGCGGTAGACGGGAGCGTTCAGGCTCACGGCGTCCCGTCCGCTGCGAGCGGGACGGAGAGGTCCGGCCCGCGGAGGTCGAGCACGACGGCCACCTCCTTGCAGTTGGTGAAGAACGGGCAGCGAACGCACTCGTTCCAGACCTTCTGGGGAATTCCATCACGTTCGCGAGCCGGAAGCCCTGCTTCTGGAAGAACCCGGGCCGGTAGGTGAGCGCGAAGACGCGTTCGAGCCCGAAGGCGCGGGCGTCTTCGATACAGGCGGCAACGATAGCGGCGCCGACGCCGCGGCCCTGCGCCGATTCGGCGACGGCGAGGGAGCGCACTTCGGCGAGGTCAGGCCCCATGATGTGGAGCGATCCGCAGCCGACGATTTCGCCGTCGATGCGTGCGACCTTGAAATCGCGGATGGCTTCGTAGATTTCGCCGATGGGGCGGTGGAGCATGTCGCCGCGGTCGGCCCAGTAGGTGACGAGGGCGTGGATGGCGGCGGCATCGGCCAGCCGGGCTGGTTCGACGACGGTCATGGGTGGGGCGAGCTCCTGCGGTTCGGGTGTGGAGGGGTTCGGCACGGTCAGGGACGCCGGCGAACGGGGGCGACGTGCGTGGCGTCGCCCGGGGTCACCTCGAACAGCTGGAGCGGTGGCATGGGAGCAGTGTACGCGAGCGGGGGCGGGAGGGGCGAGCGGCGGTAGAGCGCGGTGCGGGCGCGCGGTAGGCTGAGGCGGCCGGGGTATCCGGCGGGGTGACTGCGATGCGTGTCGTCGTGATGGGACAGGCAGCCTTCGGCGAGGCCGTCTTCCGGAGGCTGCGCGAGGACGGGTTCGATGTCGCCGGGGTGAGCGCGCCGGCACCGGCGGGCGGGCGGGAAGACCCGCTCTGGGCGGCGGCATCATCGGCCGGGGTGCCGGTGATCGAGACGCGGCGGCTGAAGGAGGCGGAGGGGCAGGAGGCGTGGGCGGCGCTGCGGCCGGACCTCTGTGTGATGGCGTTCGTGACCGAGATCATCCCGCACGAGGTGCTCGAGCTGCCGCGGCTGGGAAGCATCCAGTACCACCCGAGCCTGCTGCCGCTGCACCGGGGCTCCTCGGCGATCAACTGGGCGATCATCTTCAGGCGGACGGAGACGGGGCTGACGATTTTCTGGCCGGACCGCGGCATCGATACAGGGCCGATCCTCCTGCAGCGGAGCTGCCCGATCGGGCCGGACGACACGGTGGGCTCGGTGTACTTCGAACGGCTGTTCCCGATGGGAGTCGACGCGATGGCGGAGGCGGCTGCGCTCGTGCGGGACGGGAAGGCGCCACGCATCGCGCAGGACCATGCGAAGGCGACGTACGAGCCGCCCTGCCGGGATGAGCACGCGGCGATCCGCTGGCACGAGCCGGCGGACCGGCTCTATGCGCTCATCCGCGGGTGCAATCCGCAGCCGGGGGCGTGGACGACCTTCGAAGGCCAGCGGCTGCGCATCTTCGACTGCCGGCTGACGGGCGAGGAGGAGCCGGGGATGCCGGGCCGGGTGCTGCGCGTCGAGGAGGGCAGCTTCGATGTGCGGCTGAACGGCGGTGTGCTGCGGGTCCTCCGGGTACAGCCGGAGGGCGGGAAGAAGGTCGGCGCCGGGGAATGGGCGCGGGAAGCCGGGGTGGCGGCGGGTTACCGCTTCCGCTGAGCCCCGCGCTCAGAGGTTGTCGAGCAGGAAGCGGATGACGCGCTCCTCCTGGTATTCGAGGCCGCGCTGGTCGCGCGGCATGTGGCGCTCCTCGGGAAAGATGAGGAGGTCGTACGGCTTGCCGGCTTCGGTGAGCGCGACGATGAAGCGGGCGGTATGGCGGAAGTGCACGTTCTCGTCGGTCATGCCGTGGACGAGGAGCAGGCGGCCTTCGAGCCGGTGCGCATGGGCCGGGCCGAGGCTTCGCGGTAGCCCTCGGGGTTGTCGGCGGGCGTGCCCATGTACCGCTCCGTGTAGCCGGTGTCGTAGCCGTCCCAGTCCGTGACCGGGGCGCCGGCCACGCCGGCGCGGAACACCTCGGGAGCCTTCAGCAGGCACATGAGGGTCATGTAGCCGCCGTAGCTCCAGCCGTAGATGCCGACGCGGGAGGTATCGAGGCCGGGGAGGCCGGAGAGGTAGCGGACGCCCGCGACCTGGTCATCGACTTCGACGGTGCCCATGCGGCGGGCGATGTGGGCTTCGAAGGCGAGACCCCGGCCGCTGCTGCCCCGGTTGTCGAGCTTGAAGACGGCGATGCCCTGCTGCGCGAGGTACTGGGCGCGCAGGTCGACCGTGAGGGTCCAGTCATCGACGACGCGCTGGACGTGGGGGCCGCCGTAGACGGAGATGACGACCGGCGCGGGGCGGTCTGACGGGGCCGGCCGGTAGAGCGCGCCGTAGAGCACGGTGCCGTCGGGAGCGGTGACTTGGTGGAATTCGGGCACGACGAGGCCGAGCGATTCGGCGTCGACCGGCTCCGCGTCGTGGACGGGGATGACGCGGCTCCCGGCAAGCTCCCGGGCAACCACGCGGGGCGGCTGCCCGCGGGAGCTCCAGCTGTCGAGCAGCCAGGCGGCGCCGGGGCCGAGAACCCCGGCGTGCCAGCCGGGTTCCGGGGTGAGGCGCTCGGGTTCGCCACCCGCGAGCGGGACGCGGTAGAGATGGCGCTCGAGCGGCGACTCGCGGGTGGCCGCGAAGTAGACCAGCCCGCGCGCCTCATCGACGCCGAGGACCGACGTGACCATCCAGCCGCCGGAGGTGAGCTGCCGCTCGAGGATGCCGTCCGGCGAGAGCAGGTAGAGGTGGCGGTAGCCGGAGCGCTCGCTGGACCAGAGGATGCGGCCGTCGCGGAGGAAGACGGTGTCGCCAGCGAGGTTGATCCACGGGTCCTGGCGCTCTTCGAGGAGGACGCGCCCGGGCCTCCCGGGTTCGAACAGGACGAGGCGGAGCGTGCGCTGGTCGCGGGAGAGCACCTGGACGGCGAGCGCGCCATCCGGCCGCCAGCCGACGCGGGCGATGTAGATGTCGCGCTCGGGGCCGAGGTCGAGCCACTCGATGCGGCCGCCGTCGAGGTGGGCGATGCCGAGGTCAAGGATGGCGTTCGGCTGGCCGGCGAACGGGTAGCGGTGGCGCTCCACGTCGATGCCGGCTTTGCCCTGGTGGACGATGGGGTACTCGGGGATGTGGCGCGAGTCGGCGCGGATGAAGGCGATGCGGGTGCCGTCGGGGCTCCACCAGAAGCCGCGGTCGCGGTCGAGCTCCTCCTGGGCGATGAACTCTGCGAGGCCGTTCGTGAGGCCGTCCTCGGCGTCGTGCGTGAGGCGGAGGGGTGCGCCGCCGGCCGCAGGGAGGACGCAGAGGTCCCCATCGCGGACGAAGGCGATCCGGTCGCCCGCCGGCGAGAGGTGAGGGTCGATAGCGCCCTCCGACCCGGGCACGGGTTCGAGGCCGCTGTCGCCGACCCGGAGCCACAGCCGTCCGCCGCCCGGGACCAGGAGCGTCGGGACCGGCGCGCTCGGCGAATTCGTAGCTGGTGACGCCGAGCTCGCGGAGGCGGGCGCGCTCGCGGCGGAGCTCCTCCTCCCGCGAGAGCTGCTGTTCGGAGGTCGTCGCGGGCGGGGGACCGGCGATGACGCGGCGTTCGCCCGTTTCGAGGTCGAGCTGCCAGAGGCTGCGGACGAGGTTGCCCTCGGCCGAGTGGAGGTAGGTGACCGCGCGGCAGTCCGGGGTGAAGCCAAGGCCGCCGGGGACGTTCATCCCGGGGCGGGGGAAGCGGGCGAGGTCGGCGATGGACAGGCGGCGCGGCGAGGTCACCTGGCGAAGGCCTCGCTGCGCAGGGCTTCGATGGACGCGATGTCGGACGGCAGGGCTGCGGTGAGCACCTCGGGGCTCCTTCGGTCACGAGGATGTCGTCTTCGATGCGGATGCCGCCGAACCCGCGAAGGGTGTCGACCCGCTCCCAGTTGACGGCCTCGCGGTACTGCTCGCGGCGGGCGGGGTCGTCGAGGATGGCGGGGATGACATAGATGCCGGGTTCGATGGTGACGACGTAGCCGGGCTGGAGGGGAAGGTCGGCGCGGAGCCACTTCAGGCCGAAGCGGTCGCTGGGCGTGCGGCCCTGGAGGCAGCCGCCGGCGTCGTGGGTGGCGAGCCCGAGCAGGTGGCCGAGGCCGTGCGGGAAGAAGAGGGCGTGGGCATCGGACTCGACGAGGTCGGCCGGGTCGCCGCGGAGGATGCCGAGGTCGACGAGGCCGGCGGCGATGCGTTCGCAGGAGCGCAGGTGGAGGTCGCGGTATTCGACACCGGGGCGGGCTTCCTCGATGGCGGCGCGCTGGACGGCGTGGACGAGCTGGTAGAGGTCGCGCTGGATGCCTTCGAACCGGGGCCCGGCCGGGAAGGTGCGGGTGACGTCGCTGGCGTAGCCATCGACTTCCGCGCCGGCGTCGATGAGGACGAGGTCGCCGCTTCGGAGCTCCCTGCGGGTCGGGGAGAAGTGGAGGATGGCGCCGTTGGGACCGGAGCCGACGATGGACCCGTAGGCGGTGCGGTCGGCGCCGCAGCGGAAGAACTCGGCCTCGAGTTCGACCTCGAGGGCGCGCTCGGTGATGCCGGGCCGCGCGATGCGGAGCGCGAGGAGGTGGCCGGCCCGGCTGGCGTCAGCCGCCCGGCGCATCGCGTCGAGTTCGGCGGGGTCCTTCGCGCGGCGGGCTTCGCTGACCTGCCAGGAGAGGCGGGCGGCGAGGTCGTCATCGAGCGCGGCTTCGAAGCGGTCGAGTGGGGGCAGGCGGTAGCCGGCGGGGCGTTCGGCCAGGTCGCGGTTGCCGAGGAGGGCGAGCGGCTCGCCGCGGCGGGCTTCGAGCCAGGCGGCGAGGCGCTCGACGGGCTGGACCGGCAGCCCCGCCGCCGCTTCGAGCCGGTCGACCTCCGGGCCGTCGCCGGTCCAGATGCGGTCCTCGAACGCCGGCAGGGCGACGAAGAGCTGCCAGCCTTCGGCGGGGTCGAAGGCGAGGACGCTCGCGGGTTCGGCGATGCCGGCGAGATAGCGGAATTCCGGGTGGGCGTGGAACTCGTGGAACTGGTCGGTGCCGGCGATCGGCAACGGGAGGCCGCTGGCGACGAGGACGGCCCCGCGGTCGAGCGCCCACGCGCGAGCGATGCGGCTGCGGCGGGCGCCGGCGGCGGAAGCGGTGTCCATGCGGTGGAGTGTACCGGAGGGGTCAGGGGTACCGCTGGGCGGCGGCTTTGACGAGGCTGGCGACGCGCTCGCGGAGCTCGTCCGGGGCGACGACGACAGCTTCCGGGCCCCAGCTGAGCACCCACGGGGTGATTTCCAGCAGGCTGGGGAGCGAGACTTTCAGGCGGACGCCGCCCTCGGGCAGCATTTCGAGCTCCTGCGAGACGTGCCAGTAGCTCTCGCGGATGCGGTCGGCGACGGACGGGGAGAAATCGATCACGACGTCGTAGCGGGATTCGCCGATCACGACGCCGCCCCAGCTGTTGCGGAGCGTCTCCGCGAGGCGGTCGAGGTCGACCGGTTCGAATTCGCGGGCGGTTTGTTCGACCGCGCGGATGCGGTCGACCTTGAAGACGCGGACTTCGCCGTGGGCGTGGGAGTAGCCGATGAGGTAGGTGCCGCTTTCGGTGTGGTCGAGGATGTAGGGGTCGACCTCGTAGCGGCGGGGCCGCTGGCGTGAGCGGAGCGGTACTCGATGATGATCGAGCGGTTCGTCGCCCATGCCTCGGTGATGCGGGCGAGCACTTCGGTAGCTTCGCGGTTGAAGGGGAGCTGGCGGTATTCGCGGACGGTGCGCTGCATGTGCTCAGCCATGCCCTTGGGGAGGGCTTCGGCGACTTTTTCGAGGGCGGTGAGCGCGTCGGGGTCGTGCTCGTCGGCGGACCGGAGCATGAGGCGCATGGCGAAGTAGAGGGCGCGGCCTTCCTGCAGCGTGAGGCGGACGGGGCCGAAGAGGGGCTTGGCGCCATCCACGATGCGCCAGCGGCGGTTTTCGCTGACGAGCGGCACGTTGAGCTCGCTCTCGATCGCGAAGAGGTCGCGCTGGATGGTGCGCTGGGAGTAACCGGTCTCGCGGGCGAGCTCGAGCGTGGTGACGCCGTTGGGCCGCCGGACGAGGATGTCGCGGATGCGGATGAGGCGGGTCGAGCGGCGGGTCTGTTCGGTCATCTGCGCTCACCTCCTGTCGTTGGGCTGCGAAGCCGCACGATATGTCGCGATGGCGACAACTTGTGTCGCGAACATCCTGCGTTCCGCGGACTTTTGTGAATTTTCTGCGCTGCCGGGAAGACGGGTAAAGGACGAACGGCGCGCGACGGGAGGGACGTGCTGCCCTAGGATCGCAGGAGATGGCGCGCACGCACGACCTCGGGCGGCTGTTCCACATTTCGGCGGAGGCGATTGGCGAGCCGGGCCGGCGGCGCTTCCGGCTTCGGGCGGTGAACGCGGCCGGGTTCGCCGTGTCGATGTGGCTCGAGAAGGAGCAGCTGAGCGCGCTCGGCGACGCCATCGAAACGGTGCTGGCAGACGAAGGCTACGAGTACGTGCCGCTGCCGCCGGACGACGCGCCCGCGCGGCTCGAGGACATCGAGTCGTTCGACGTGGACATCCGGCTGGCGCAGCTGAGCATGGGCGTGAACGCGGAGGAGCGGCACATCGTACTCATCGCGGCGGACGGACCGGCGGATGCAGACGACACGACCGGCCTGACGATGGAGTTCGACTACCGGCGCGGCTACGAGCTGCGGCAGCAAATCGCGGCGGTGATTGCGGCGGGGCGGCCGCTCTGCCCGCTGTGCACGGCGCCGATGGACCCGGGCGGGCACATGTGCGTCCGCCGGAACGGCCATCACCGCGAGGCGTAAGCCGGGGACCGCGCCGCTACGGCAGGGGTTCGTATACTCCCGCACATGACGCCCCGTACATCCTCGCCATCGACCAGGGAACGACCAGCTCGCGCGCTCGTCGTCGACGCCGGCGGCACCATCGTGGGGACCGGGCAGCAGCCCCTGACGCAGCACTACCCGCAGCCCGGCTGGGTGGAGCACGACCCGGAGGAGATCTGGACGACGACGCTGGACGCGATCGGCGTCGCGCTGGCGCAGGCGGGGCTCGCGCTGCGGGACATCGCGTGCATCGGGCTGACGAACCAGCGGGAGACGGCCGTCGCGTGGGAACGCGCGAGCGGCGCGCCGGTGCACCGCGCGATCGTCTGGCAGGACCGGCGGACGGCCGGCATTTGCGAAGACCTCCGCTCGGCCGGGGCCGAGGACGAGGTGCGGCAGGCGACGGGGCTGAAGCTCGACCCGTACTTCACGGCGACGAAGCTGACGTGGCTCTTCCGCCACGACCCGGCGCTCCACCGCCGCGCGATGCAGGGAGAGATTTGCGTCGGCACGGTCGACGCGTGGCTGACGTGGAAGCTGACCGGCGGGGCTGTCTTCGCGACGGACTTCACGAACGCGTCGCGCACCCTCCTGTTCAACGTCAAACGGGGGCGGTGGGACGACCGCCTGCTCGATCTGTTCGAGGTGCCGCGGGCGGCCCTGCCGGTCGCGGTGCCGTCGCGTTCGAAGTACGGCTTCACGAGCGAGCAGGTGTTCGGCTGCCGGGTGCCCATCACCGGGGTGGCCGGCGACCAGCAGGCGGCGCTGTTCGGGCAGGCGGGCTTCGCGCCGGGGGTAGCGAAGAACACCTACGGCACGGGCTGTTTCCTGCTCTCGAACGCCGGGCGGCGGGCCAGCGTGCCGGACTCGGGCCTGCTGCTGAGCCTCGGGGCGGGGACCGGGCTCCAGGGCCGGAGTTCGTGGTCGAGGGTTCGGTCTTCGTCGCGGGGGCACTGGTGCAGTGGCTGCGAGACGAACTCGGGCTGATTCGCGAGTCGGCGGAGGTCGAAGCGCTTGCGGCGAGCGTGCCCGACGCCGGCGGGGTAACCATCGTGCCGGCGTTCACCGGGCTCGGGGCGCCGGACTGGGACCCGCACGCGCGCGGCGCCATCCTCGGCCTCACGCGCGGAGTGACGAAGGCGCACCTCGCACGGGCCGCGCTGGAAGCGATCGCGCTTTCGAGCGCGGAGCTCATCGAGGTGATGAACGCCTCGCTGCCGGAGCCGATCCGTGAGCTGCGCGTGGACGGCGGCGCGGCGGTGAACGACCTGCTGATGCAGCTCCAGGCGGACTTCGCCGGCATCCCGGTGCTTCGGCCGCAGTCGACGGAGACGACCGCGCTCGGCGCGGCGTTCCTCGCAGGGCTCGAGGCCGGGACCTGGGCGAGCACGGACGAGGTCGCTGAGCTGTGGCGGCCGGAGCGGGTGTTCGAGCCGCGCCTCGGGAGCGCGGAGCGGCACCGGCGGCTGCGGGACTGGCGGCGCGCGGTGGAGCGAACGCTGGGGTGGGCCGGTTGACGCCGGCAGAGCTGGCAGGCGGGCCGCCGCTCGACGTGGCGGTCATCGGGGGCGGAATCAACGGCGCGGCGATCGCGCGGGCGGCGGCAGCCAACGGGCTGCGGGCGGCCCTGTTCGAAGCCTCGGACTACGGTTTCGGGACGACCTGGCGGTCGACCAAGCTCATCCACGGCGGGCTGCGGTACCTCGAGCACGGCGATGTGGGGCTGGTGTTCGAATCGCTCAGGGAGCGGGCGTGGCTGCTGGCGACCCGGCCGTATCTCGTGCGCCCCCAGCGGTTCTTGCTGCCGCTGCTGCCGTGGACGCGCCGGCCCGCGTGGCAGCTGCGGATGGGGCTGGCGACGTACGACCTGCTCGCGCTCTACCGGGGCGTGCCGGGGCATCGCCGGCTGAGCGAAGCGCGGCTGCGGGAGCTCGCGCCCTACCTGCCGGCCGAGGCGCGCGGCGGATTTTCGTTCTTCGACGCGCGGGTCATCGCGCCGGAGCGGCTGACCTGGGAGCTGGTGCGGGAGGCGCGGCAGCTCGGCGCGGCGTGCTTCAACCACTGCCCCGTCGCGGCGGTCGAGGCGCCGGGGGCACAATCGAAGCGGTGGTCGTGGAGCACCGCGGCGAGCGGGTGCGGGTGCCGGCGCGGGCGGTGGTCAACGCGGCCGGGCCGTGGGTCGACGCGGTGAACCGGCTCGGGATTTGCCGCCGCCCGAGCTGCTCGGCGTGACCCGGGGCTCACACATCGTGGTCGAGCTCGACGGCGAGCCGGGGCACGACGCCGTGTTCAGCACGGCGAAAAGCGACGGGCGGGTGTTCTTTGCGGTGCCGCAAGATGACCTGCTGCTCATCGGGACGACGGACGACCGGTACGACGGCGACCCGGGGCGGTGCAGCCGACGGCGGAGGACATCGCCTACCTGCTCGAGGAAGGCCGGGCGCTGCTGCCGGGGCTGGACATCCGGAAAGAGCGGGTGCGGTACGCGTATGCCGGGCTGCGGCCGCTCCAGAAGGTTGCCGGCGGGCCTGAGGCTGCAATTACCAGGCGGCACGCGGTTATCGACCACGGGAAGCTGGGCGGCGCGCGGGGATGTACAGCGTAGTCGGCGGGAAGCTGAGCACGTTCCGGCCGCTGGCGAACGACGTCATCGAGCGGATGCTGGGGCGGAAAGCGGCCCGGTGGGAAGCCGCGGCTCCGGCGGAGTGGCGCGACCAGCTGCTGGGGCTGGGGTTCGACCACCCGATGCGGCGGCACCTGCGCCGGTACGGCGCGGAGGCGCCGCGCGTGGCCGAGCTGGGCCGCGAGACGCTCTGCCCGCATGCGCCGGGGCTCGAGGGGAGGTGCGGTTCGCGGCGCGGTTCGAGCAGGCGGCGACGGTCGGCGACGCGCTGCTGCGGCGGACGGGGATCGGCTGGGCGAGATGCCGCGGACTCTGCTGTCACGAGCGGGCGGCGGAGCTGCTGGGAGAGGAGCTCGGCTGGGATGCGGCGGAGCGGCAGCGGCAGGCCGCCGCCTACGCGGCCGAAGTGGCGTATCATCTACCGGTAGAGGGGACGATTGACCGCCACGCACCCGGCCCTGGCTGACCCGGCAGTCGAGCACGCGCTCCGGCAGGCGGCTGCGCTCATGCGGCGCAGCCTGCACGCAGTCGCGCTCGTCGGCGCCGGGCTTTCCGCGGAGAGCGGCATCCCGACCTACCGGGGCGCCGGCGGCGTGTACGAGCGGTTCGGCGAGCCGACGATCGACGGCTGGGAACTGTTCACCCACGACCCGGCGGAATGGTGGCGGCAGGCGATCGCCCACGAGACGGCGGGCTCGCCGTTCTCGGAGGCGATCGAGCGGGCGGCGCCGAACGCGGGGCATTACGCCATGGCCGACCTCGAGCAGATGGGGCGGCTGGCGCACGTGATCACGCAGAACATCGACAACCTGCACGCGGTCGCCGGTTCGCGGCGGGTGACGGAGATCCACGGCAACCGGTACAAGGTGCGATGCATCGAATGCGGGGCGCGGGAGCGGCTCGAGACGGTGAACCTCGACCGGCTGCCGCCGTCCTGCCCGGTCTGCGGCGGGCTGTACAAGAACGACGTCGTGATGTTCGGCGAGCCGATCCCGCGGGACGCGCTGGAGGAGTGCTACCGGCAGGCGCTGGCGGCGGACCTGTTCCTGACGGTGGGGACGAGCGCAGTGGTCTACCCGGCGGCGGACTTCCCCGTGCTGGCGAAGCGGCGGGGCGCGCCGCTGATCGAAATCAACCCGGAGGAGACGGCGCTCACCGAAATCAGCGACGTCGTGATCCGCGCGCCGGCAGGAGTGGCGCTGCCGGCGCTCGTGGACCTGCTGCTCGTGCCCTGACGGCGATTGCGAACCGGCGTGCCGGCGCGTCTTGACCGACAACGGGGCGGCCCGGATGCTCGATAGGTCCTCCCCGGCCCCGCCGATACCCCGGGGCGGGCTATTCGAACCCACGTTTCGGAAGGTGAATCATGACGGCGCCGGTCGCTGAGGAACCGCGCTTCCTGACCTATCCCGGCGCGCCGGCCTGCGCGGCACCGCTGGGTCGATTCGTACGGCGTGCGCCTGCACGTCTGCGAATGGGGCGATGCGGACGGGCCGCCGCTCTTCCTCGTGCATGGCGGTTCGGATTTCGCCGGCACGTTCGACGTGTTCGCGCCGCTGCTGGCCGATGCGGGCTGGCGGGTCATCTCGTGGGACCACCGCGGCCACGGCGATTCGGACCATGCCGCGCTGTACAGCTGGGACGCGGATGTGCGGGACGCGCTCTCCGTGCTGGATTCGACGACGCCGGACGCGGTGCCGGTGGTAGCGCATTCGAAGGGCGGCGGGATGATGCTGCAGCTGGCGGAGGCGCTGCCGTACCGGCTTTCGAAGCTGGTGGTCATCGACGGCCTGCCGAGCCGCGACCCCGCGCCGGACGTCTCGGACCATGAGCACCGGAAGTTCACGCAGAAGACGCTGGCGGAGTGGCTGGACCACCGCCGGGCGGCGCATATCAACCTGCGGAAGCCGGGGACGCTGGAAGAGCTGGCGCGGCGGCGGAAGCGGATGAACCCGCGCCTTTCGGATGACTGGCTGCGCTACCTCGTGACGATCGGCGCGCGGCGCGACCCGGACGGCTGGCGGTGGAAGCTCGACCCGGCGATCCGGTTCGGCGGCTTCGGGCCGTGGAGCCCGGAGTGGTCGCTGCAGCGGCTCAAGGAGCTGAAGGTGCCGCTGCTCGGGCTGACGGCGACGGTGGAGGAAGAGATGGGCTGGGGCACGAACCACCGGGCGCTGCTGCCGTACCTGCCGCCGCGGGCGGAAATCATCCCGTTCGAGAACACGGGGCACTTCATCCACATCGAACATCCGCAGCGGGTGGCCGAGCTGGTGCTGGAGTTCCTGCGATGACGGTCTTCCTGCAGCACAACCGGGTGAAGCTGGCGCTGCACACGCTCCGGGAGGCGCCGGGGCCGCGGCTCTTGCTGCTGCACGCGCTCGGCGACCGCTCGCCGGAGCGGCTGAGCGGGGAGGTGGAGCGGTGGCCGGGGGCGGTCTATGCCCTCGATTTCACCGGGCACGGCTCGTCATCGGTGCCGGCGGGCGGCGGGTACACCGCCGAGGTGCTGATGGGCGACGCGGACGTTGCGCTGGCAGCCATCGGGCCGGCGACGGTAGTCGGGCGCGGGCTCGGCGGCTACATCGGGCTGCTGCTGGCCGGGGCGCGGCCGGGCGAAGTGCGGGGCGTGGCGATTCTCGACGGCGCCGGGCTCGCCGGCGGCGGCGATACGCCGGGGCCGGCGGTCGTGCGCGGCGTCCCGGGCGCGCTTTCGGCGCCGGACCCGTTCGCGCTGGTGGAGCTGGGTTCCGACCTGCGCCCGCGGCAATACGTGCGGCGGTTCGCCGAGCTGGCAACGGAGCATTCGCCGCTGGCGAACCCGATCGCGGTGTGCGGGCGGCAGCGGCCCGCCTGGCTCGAGGCGGTCCTGGAGGTTCCGGGGGTCGTGGAGGAGCCGCTCGAAGCGGCGCTGCAGCGGTTCGCGGCGTTCGGCTGACGGCCGGCCCGGCGGGCACACGATGACGCCGGCCCTCGCGGGGCCGGCGTCGGCATATGCGGCAGCTATCGGCCGGTCAGGCGGACTTGGTGATGGTCTTGAGGCAGCGCGTGCAGATGTTGACGCGCAGGGACGCGCCGCCGAAGAAGATGCGGTGCTTGTGGACGTTGGGACGGAACGTCCGCGACTTCTTGGTGGCCTTGCGCTCCCAGCGGCCGCCGTGCGTGTGGCGGATGTGCCGGCCGAACTGGGTGGTCTTGCCGCAGACGTCGCATGCTCCACTGGCCATGCGTGATGCTTCCTTCCGTGGCAGAATCGAACTTCCATGCTAGCACCGGGTTTCGATAGCGGCCAAACGCTGCCGGGTGGCAGCGCGTGAGCGGGGAGGTGCGCCCCATCGGGCGGGTCGACGGCGAGGGCCTGCGCGCACTGTTCGAGGCGGCAGCGGCGGCGCTGGCTGCGGGGGCAGAGGCGATCAACGCCATCAACGTGTACCCGGTCCCGGACGGCGACACGGGGTCGAACATGGCAGCAACGATGCGGGAGGCTGCCGCCGCAGCGCAGGATGCCGACGCGGGGGCAAACGCGGGGGCAGTTGCTGCCGCGGCGGCACGGGGCGCGCTCTACGGCGCGCGCGGGAACTCCGGGGTCATCCTGTCGCAGGCGCTACGCGGGTTCGCGGATGCGCTCGAGGGAGCGGAGGAGGTGGACGCCGCCCGGCTGGCTTCCGGCCTGGAGGGCGCCGCGCGGGCAGCCTACCGTGCGGTGAGCCAGCCGCAGGAGGGGACGATGCTGACGGTCCTGCGCGAGGCCGCTGCAGCCGCCGCAAGCGCCGTCGGCGGACTGCCCGGCGGCGGGGCGGGCCAGCCGTGCCTGCCGGTGCTCGAGCGGGCGCTGGCCGCGGCGACGGTCGCCGAGGCCCGGACGATGGAGATGCTGCCCTCGCTGCGGGAGGCGGGGTGCCCGATGCGGGCGGCGAGGGCATCTGCGTGCTGCTCGAGGGCATGCTGGCGCGGCTCCGCGGCGAGGCGCTCGACCTCTCGCACCTCGCGGGCGACGGCCACGCGCGGGAGTTCGCCGCTGCCCATGCCGACGAAACCTCCGGATTTTGCACCGAGTTCGTGCTCGAGCCGATCCCGGGGAAGCGGTGGACACCGCGGCGCTGCGGGCGCTGGCGGAATCGTTCGGGGAAAGCATCGTCGTGGTGGGCGACGAGCGGCTGGCGCGAGTCCACGTGCACACAGAGCAGCCGGAGGCGCTGCTGGAGGCCGCCGGGCAGCTCGGCACCCCGCGGCGGGTGAAGGTCGATGACATGGGGGCGCAGCGGGAGCGGTTCGAAGCCGCCGGCAGCGGCGCAACGGCGGCCGTGGGGCTGCTGGCGCTCAGCCGGGGCGACGGGTTCGACCGGCTGTTCGAGAGTCTCGGCGCGCGGGTGGTCGACCTCGGCGACCGGGAGAAGCCCGCGGCCGGCGAGATCGCGCGGGCGGCGGAAGAGATCGGGGCGGCGGACGTCATCGTGCTGCCGAACCACAAGAACGTGCTGCTCGCGGCCGAACAGGCGCGGCAGCTGGCGCGGTGCACGCTGCACGTCGTCCCGACGGCGACGCTGCCGCAGGGCGTCGCGGCGGCCCTGCTGTTCGAACCGGGGCAGCGCGCCCGAGCTGGCGGCGCGGATGGCGGAGGCCGCGCAGCGGGTGCGGACGGTGGAAGTGACGGTGGCAGCGGCTTCGCGGACCGCCGACGGGGTGGAGGTGCGGGCGGGGCAGGGGATTGCGGTGGTCGATGGGCGGCTTGCCGCGGCCAGGGCGACGGCCGAGGAGGCGCTCGCGGCGGGGCTGGCGGCAGCCGGCGCCGGGGACGGCGCGCTTGTTACGGTGTACGTGGGAGCGGACGGCGACGCCGAGGCCGCGCGGGCTGCCGCGGCAAATGCTGCGCCCGGGGCGGAGGTCGAGGTCATCGACGGCGGGCAGCCCGTGTACCCCTACATCGCCTCGGTGGAAGCGTGAGCGCGCGGGGCCTGGCCGCGCTGGCGCTCGCTGCTGCGCTGCTGGCGGGCGCGGCCTGCGGCGGAGGCGGCGGCTCGCCGGAGCCGACGCCGACGAAGCCCGGCGCGCTGCCAGCCAGCCTGACGACGATCACGGTGACAGACTTCCGGTTTCAGCCGCTCAGCCTGCAGGTGCCGGTGGGCACGCGGGTGACGTGGACGTTCCGGGGGCAGGCTGAGCACCAGGTGGTCGGGAACTTCAACGGCGAAGAGATCGCGTCAGCGGTGATGCGGAGCGGAAACTTCGAGCGCGAGTTCACCGAGCCGGGGACGTTCTCCTACCGGTGCGGCGTGCACGGCGACGCGATGAGCGGCATCGTCACCGTCCGCTGAGGGGCGGTGAGGCGCCGGCAGGGTCAGGAGTAGCGCTGCTCCTTCCAGGGTCGCCGTAGTTATGGTAACCGTAGGTTTCCCAGAAGCCGGGCCGGTCGCGGTCGAGGAACTGGATGCCGCCGACCCACTTGGCGCTCTTCCAGAAATAGAGATGGGGAACGACGAGGCGCATGGGCCAGCCGTGCTCCTTCGTGAGCGGCTGCCCGTCGTGGGAGTGGGCGAAGAGGACGCCCTCGCGCAGGAGGTCTTCGAGCGGGAGGTTCGTCGTGTAGCCGCCGTAGCAGTGGATCATGGCGTACTTCGCCTCGGGCTTGAGGCGGATGGCGTCGTAGAGCGCCCGGAACGGCACGCCCTGCCAGGTGTTGTCGAATTTGCTCCACGTGGTGACGCAGTGGATGTCGCTCGTATCGGTGACCTGGCCGAGGGCGTTGAACTCCTCCCAGGTGAAGGACTTCTCCTCTTCGACGAGGCCCCAGACGTGGAACCGCCATGATTCGAGGTCGATGCGGGGGATGCTGCCGTAGTGGAGGACGGGCCAGCCGGTGGTGAGATGCTGGCCGGGGGCAGGCGGAGTTTGCCGTCGGGGCGCAGTTCTTTCGATGCCGTGGTGGACATTCGCGGTTCCTCCGCTGCGGATGAGGGGTCGTGATGAGCGTAGCGGTTCGAATTCGGGCCGGGCAAGGCGGGTTGCCCGCGGCGAAGCGGGCGACGGGGTACACTGGAGCGGATGGAAGAAGCGCGCGCACCGGGCCGGGCCGGCCCGCGGCTGGCAGTCGCCCGGCGCGATGGGTGGTTCCTGCTGCTGGCGGCGGCGGTCGTCGGCGCAGATCAGTTCACGAAATGGCTCATCAAGGCCAACCTCGAGCGCGGCGACAGCATCGAGGTGCTGCCGTTCTTCCGCATCGTGCACGTGACGAACACGGGGGCGGCGTTCGGCATCCTGCAGGGCGCGGGGCCGCTCCTCATCATCGCGAGCCTTGCGGGGCTGGCGGCGATTCTCATCTACCTGTTCAACCCGGGCTTCGCGCAGCCGGTCGTCCGGCTGGGGCTGGCGCTCATGCTGGGCGGGGCGGTCGGCAACCTGATCGACCGGGTGAGCGAGGGCCGGGTGGTGGATTTCCTGAAGGTGCCGAACTGGCCGGCGTTCAACGTCGCCGACTCGGCGATCAGCATCGGGGTGGTGATCCTGCTGTGGACCATGGTGTTCCAGCCGCCGGAGAAGGCCGGACCGTCGAACTCGTAGCCGCCGAGCGCTGCCGGCTCGATGCGTTCGTCTCGTCGGCGCTCGAAGGTCTCTCGCGGGCGCGGGCGCAGCGGCTGATCGAGCGGGGGCTGGTGCGGGTGAACGGGGCGGAGGCGAGGAAGTCGGCGGCGGTCGCGCCGGGCGACCGCGTGGTCGTCGTGCTCGAGCCGACCGCGCACGCCCCGGGCGACCCGGGCGTCGACCTGCCGGTGGTGTACGAGGACGATCTCGTGGCGGCAGTCGCCAAGCCGGCGGGGCTGGCGGTCCACGGGGCGCCGGGGGATGCCGGGCCGTCGGTGGCGGGCTGGTGGCTCGCGAAGCTGGGCGGCGCCGCTGGAGCGTTCGACGCGGAGCGGCCGGGCATCGTGCACCGGCTGGACAAGGAGACGAGCGGCGTGCTGCTGCTCGCGAAGACGCCCGCAGCGCAGGCTGCGCTGAGCCGGGCGTTCGAGGAGCGGCTGGCGAAGAAGGTCTACCTCGCGGTGGTCGACGGGGTTCCGGCGCAGCCGCGCGCCGTCATCGAAGCGCCGATCGACCGCGACCCGCGAGACCGGACACGGATGGCGGTCACGAGCCGCGGCCGGCCCGCACGAACGGAATACCGCGTGGTGGCGAGCGGAAACGGACGGGCCGTGCTCGAGGTCTACCCCGAGACGGGGCGGACTCACCAGATTCGCGTGCACCTCGCGGCGGCGGGTACGCCGGTGGCGCAGGATGCGGTGTACGGGCGGGCCGAGCCGGGCGGGCGTCAGCTGCTGCACGCGCTGCAGATCGCGGTGCCGCACCCGGCGGGCGGGGTGCTCCGGGCAGGCGCGCCGGCGCCGGCGGACCTGCTCGCGGCGATTCGCGCCATCGCCGGGGAGACGGTAGCCTCTCGGTACGCGGCGGTTCCGCCGGCGACCCTCGAGCGAGGCGAGGATTCGTGACCGATCGGCCAGTACGCACCCGCTACGCCCCGAGCCCGACGGGGAACCCGCACGTGGGCAACATCCGCTCGGCGCTGTTCAGCTGGGCGTTTGCGCGGGCGCGCGGCGGGCAGTTCATCCTGCGGATCGAAGACACCGACCGGAACCGGTACGTCGAGGGCGCGGTGGAGGCGATCATGGAGAGCCTCCGCTGGCTGGGGATCGACTGGGACGAGGGTCCGGACGTCGGCGGTCCGCACGGGCCGTATTTCCAGTCGGAACGGCTGCCGCGCTACCGGGAAGCGGCCGAGTTGCTCATCGAGCGGGGCCGGGCGTACCGGTGCTTCTGCACGCCGGAGCGGCTGGATGCGCTGCGCGCTGCGCAGGCCGCGGCGAAGCAGCCGCCGGGCTATGACGGGCTCTGCCGGCGGATCGACCCGGCGGAATCGGCCGCGCGGGCGAAGGACGAGCCGCACGTCATCCGGTTCGCGATGGAGCGGGAGGGGTGACGGTCCTGCATGACGTGGTCCGCGGCGAGGTGGTGTTCGAGAACGCGCTGCAGGACGACTTCGTGATGCTGAAGTCGGACGGCTTCCCGACGTACCACCTCGCGGTGGTAGTCGACGATACGGCGATGGCGATCAGCCACTGCATCCGCGGCGACGAGTGGATTTCGAGCGCGCCGAAGCACATCCAGCTGTACGAGGCGCTCGGCTGGGAGCAGCCGGCGTGGGCGCACCTGCCGCTCATCCTCGGCCCGGATCACAAGAAGCTGAGCAAGCGGTCCGGGGACACGGCGCTGCTGGACTACCGTGAGCGCGGCTACCTGCCGGAGGCGATGCTGAACTTCCTCGCCTTCCTCGGGTGGTCGCTCGATGACCACACGACGATCATCAGCGCGGAGGAGCTGACGCGGCATTTCGACCTCGCGCGGGTGGTGCCGAACCCGGCAGTGTTCGACATCGAGCGGCTGAACTACCTGAACGGGCACTACATCCGCGCGATGGATGAGGAGCGGTGGGTGCGGCTGGTGGCGGAGTGGGCGGACCGGGGGCTGCCGGCGTCCATCCCGCGGCCGCTGGACGAGGCGGTGGTGCGGGCGGCGGCGCCGCTGCTCCGCGAGCGGGTCACGCTGCTCGAGGAGATCCCGGGCCTCATCGCCTTCCTGTTCACGTACGACGCGCCGGAGTACGAGACGGCGCTGCTGGCGGAGCGGGTCGGCGACGCGGCGACGGCCGTGCGGGTGCTGGACGAGGCGCTGGTGCGGCTGGACGCCATCGGCGAGGGAGAGTGGACGACGGCGGCGGTGGAGGCGGCGCTGCGGGGGCTGGAGGAGCCGCTGGGCATGAAGCTGCGGAAGTTCATCCCGGTGCTGTACGTGGCCGTGATGGGCCGGCCGACGGGCATCCCGCTGTTCGATTCGGCGGCGATCCTCGGGCGGGAGCGGACGCTGGCGCGGCTGCGGGCGGCGCGGGCGCGGCTCGGCTAGCGAAAACTTGGCGCAGGCGCGGAAGGATTGGTAATCTGGAGGCCGCGCTGGGGATTCGTCTAAGGGTAGGACAGCAGACTCTGGATCTGTATGTGGGGGTTCGAATCCTCCATCCCCAGCCAGCGACGCGATGACGCGCGGCCCCGGGACGTCCCGGGGCCGCGCTGCTTTTCTTCGGCCGGGGAGGTCAGGCGTCGCGCCAGGCGGGGTCGCGCATTTCGAACCATGCCTGGCGGGCTTCACGCGCGTCCTGCGTTTGGCTGGCGAGGATCTGGTTGCGGTTTTCGAGCTTGAGCGCGGCCTGAAGCGAGATGCCGTTCACGGTTTCGTTCAGCACCTGCTTGGTGAGGCGGAGGCCGAGCGGGCTCGCCTTGCGGACGATGCCGTCCGCGATGGCGAGGGCGGCGGGCAAGAGGTCATCCGGTTCGACGATGCGGGTGAGGAGGCCCATCTCGCGCGCTTCCGGGCATCGACGATGCGGCCGGTGTAGAGCATGTCGGCCGCGTGGGCCATGCCGACGATTTTCGGGAGGAAATAGGACGAGCCGACATCGGCGCCGCCGAGGCCGAGGTTGAGGTAGGAGCAGGCGAAGCGGGCGGCGGCGGTGCCGATGCGCATGTCGCAGGCGAGCGCGATGGACAGGCCGCCCCCGGTGGCGGGGCCGTTGACCGCGGCGATGAGCGCCTGCGGGCACTCGCGCATCTTCACCATGAGGTCGGCGATGTCCTCCTGGAAGGTCAAGGAATCCTGGACGGGGCCGACGCCGGGCTGCCACGGGCCCTGTTCGGGGCCGGCCTTGAGGTCGAGGCCCGCGCAGAAGCCGCGGCCGGCGCCGGTGATGACGATGACGCGGGTCGCGAAGTCGCGGTGGCGCGCATCGAAGAAGGCGCGGAGGGCGCGGAGCATGGCGTGGTCGATGGCGTTGAGGCGCTCGGGCCGGTTGAGGGTGAGAATGCCGACGGGACCGCGAGATTCGAAGTGCAGGGGCTGTTCCATGGCGGGAGATTCTACGCCGCACGACCGGGATGAGCCGCCGGACCCTGAGCTCGAGCTGCTGTACCGGGCGGCGGTGTACGAGGTCGCGCTGCCGGCGGGCCGGGCCGCCTTTCGCATCGGGGAGGGCGTGCCGGGCGCGCCGGGGCCGTTCGCGGTGGTCACCGCGTGGAATCCGGGACGAGCGCGGCCGGGACGGGAGGAGAACGAGGCGCGGAACCGGGCGCTGCGGGCCGAGGTCGAGCGGCGGGGGTGGCGATGGCTGCCGGCCGAGGGCCGCTCGCCGGACGGGGCCCACCGGGAGCCGTCGTTCGCCGTGTTCGGGGCCACGCTCGAAGAGGCGCTGGCGCTCGGGCGGCAGTTCGGCCAGGCCGCGATCGTCTGGTTCGACGGCGAGGCGGCGCGGCTGGCGTGGTGCTGATGGCGACACCGACCGGGGTCCGGGGCGGCCCCAATTGTTCGGTGCGGGCGAACTATGTACGCTCGAACGCATGGTTCACGCTGACGTGAACGTAGGAGAAGATGGATGACTGCAGCGCCGGCAACGCAGCCGCTCGGCGAGACGCTGACACCGCGTCAGAAATGGCTCCTCCTCGGGAGCCTGATGGTGTCGCTGTTCATCGGCGCGCTGGACCAGACGGTGGTGTCGACGGCGACGCCGCGCATCCTCGCCGACCTCGGCGGGTTCACGCTGCTCTCGTGGCTGTTCACGAGCTACATGCTCACCTCGACGGTCGTCATCCCGCTGGTGGGGAAGCTGGGGGACATCTACGGGCGGAAGCTGTTCCTCATTGGCGGGGTGTTCCTGTTCATGGTCGCGTCGGCGGCGTGCGGGGCGGCGCCGAACATGCCGGTGCTGATCTGGATGCGGGCACTGCAGGGCCTCGGCGGCGGGATGATCTTCGCGTCGGTCTTCGCGACGATGGGCGACCTGTTCGCGCCGGCCGAGCGCGGGAAGTACATCGGGCTGTTCACGGGGGTATTCAGCCTGGCGAGCGTGGTCGGGCCGACGTTCGGCGGGTTCCTGACGGATACGCTGAGCTGGCGGTGGGTCTTCTACATCAACATCCCGGTGGGGCTGGTCGCAATCCCGGCGATCTGGTTCAACCTGCCGGCGAAGTCGCGGAGCGGGTCGCCGAAGCTGGACTTCGTCGGCGCCGGGCTGCTCTCGGCGGCGTCAGTGATGGCGCTGCTCGCGCTCGTGTGGGCGGGCGAGAAGTACGCATGGGATTCGCCGCAAATCGTGGGGCTGCTGGCGGGCGCGCTGGTGCTCGTCGGGCTGTTCGTGCTGCAGGAGCTGCGGCATCCGGAACCGACGCTGCCGCTGCACCTGTTCCGGAACCGGGTGTTCCTGCTGTCGAACCTCGTCGTGTTTACGTTCGGGTTCGGGGTGTTCGGGGCGTTCCAGTTCCTCGGGATTTATGTGCAGACGGCGCTGGGGGCCTCGGCGACGGCGTCAGGCGTGATCACGACGCCGCAGAGCCTCGGCGTGCTGGTGACGAGCGTCGTCGGAGGGCAGGTGATTGCGCGGACCGGGCGGTACAAGTGGCAGACGTTCTTCGGCACGGTGCTCATCGCCTCAGCGCTGGGGTTGCTGACGCAGGTGAGCCTCGAGACGAAGCTGTGGCAGGTGAGCGCGACGATGGTGGTGCTCGGGCTCGGGTTCGGGCTGGTGCTGCCGACGATGTCGCTCGTGGTGCAGAACGCGGTGGGCTACCAGTACATCGGGGTGGCGAGCTCGGCGAGCCAGTTCTTCCGGCAGATCGGGAGCGTGCTGGGCATCGCGGTGTTCGGCGCCATCCTCGCGAACACCTACCATGCGGAGTTTTCGGCGCGGCTGACGGCAGACGACAAGGCCACGCTCGGGCCGCAGCTGGTGCAGCAGCTGGACGACCCGACGATCCGGCTGAACGAAGCAGTCTACGCGCGGATCGAACAGGCGATCCTGCAGATGCCGGACGGGGAGAACCTGCTGGCCCGGACACACGACGCGCAGGGCGAGGGCGTGGTCATCGCGGTGCGGCACATCTACTGGGGCGCGTGGCGGCGGCCATCCTGTGCGCGGTGCTGGCGTTCTTGATGCCCGAGCTGCCGCTGCGGCGGACGGTTGCCGGGGGCCGCCCGGCGAGCCGGGGCGCGAGGGACAGGCCGGCCCGGCGCCGCTGCCAGTCGCCGGAGCACTGGGCGACTAGGCTGGCCGCGTCCGAACGGGACATGCGAAGGCCCCGGGGAGTTCCCCGGGGCCTCTGCGTCTCGGCTGAATGCCCGGCCGGACGGGGTGCCTACCGCTTCTCCTTGATGCGGGCGGCTTTGCCCGTGAGGCCGCGCAGGTAGTAGAGGTTCTTCCGGCGGACCTTGCCGCGGCGGACGACTTCGATTTTGTCGACGCGCGGGCTGTGGAGCGGGAAGGTGCGCTCGACGCCGACCTGGCCGGCGGCGATTTTGCGGACGGTGAAGTTCGAGGAGAGGCCCTTGTTCCGCTTGCGGATGACCACGCCTTCGAAGACCTGGATGCGCTCCCGGTTGCCTTCGACGACCTTGGCGTGGACGCGGACGGTATCGCCGCTGTTGAAGTCAGGGCGTTCGGCCGGCGCCGCGTTGGGCACGAGCGTATCGAGTTCGTAGGACATGGTGAGAGAACCCCGGATCAGGTAACCAATTCAGGATACCGGGCTGCGGGCTACGTTCCAGCGGGGCTACGGAAGCGCGCGGGCGATGACGGCCCCGGCCCAGACGGCGAGGATGCCGACGAACAGCGAGAGGCCGGCATAGGCCGCCGCGGTCCACGGCTCGGAGACTTTGACGAGGTCGTAGGTTTCCACCCGAAGGCGGAAAAGGTGGTGTAGCTGCCAAGGAAGCCGGTGACGATGAAGAGGCGCGCTCGCGGGAGAGCGAGCCGCGGTCGGCAGCGTATTCGAGCAGCATGCCGATGATGAAGCAGCCGGTGACGTTGACGAGGAAGGTGCCGAGGGGGAAGTTGCCGAGGAGGCCGGGCTTCACGTGGCTCCCGACGAAGTAGCGCAGGGGCGCGCTGATGATGGCGCCGAGCGCGACATACAGGTAGCTCACCGGCCCGTGCTCCCGTGGCCCCCGGCGCCGCGGGCGGTGGGCGAGAGGTCGTGGGCGAGCTCGAAGCCTGCAGGGGCGAGGACGCCGAGGACGAGCTGAGCGATGCGGTCGCCGGGCTCGACGACGTGTTCGATCCCGGGGGCGATGGTGTAGAGCGTGACGAGCAGTTCGCCACGGTAATCGGCGTCGATGGTGCCGAAGGTGCAGAGGACGCCCTTGCGTGCGAGGCCGCTGCGGGGGCGGACCTGGGCGTCGATGCCGGGCGGGATTTCGAGCGCGATGCCCGTGGGCACGAGGACCGGGCGGTTGCCGACCGTGACGGGCGCCTCGATGCAGGCGGAGAGGTCGAACCCGGAGGCGAGGTCGGTGGCGCGGGTGGGCAGGCGGGCGCCATCGCGGAGGAGCTTGACGCGCACGGTCGCCGGTTCCACGGGGGCATCGTAGCAGCGGATGGGACAGGCGTCAGGCTGCGGCTTGACGGTTCGGCGCGAGGTAGCCACGATGTGGCCACGGGGAGCAGCAGTGATTCGGCAAATCGGCGTCCGGCAGCTGAAGAACGAAGCGACGCAGGTGGTGCGCACGGTGCGCGAAGAGCGGGCGGTGTACGTGATCACCGTGAACGGGGAGCCGGTGGCGACGCTGCGCCCGTTCTCGGAGCGCGACATCGCGGGGGTGGAGCGGGGGCAAGCGCAGGCGGAGATTGCCGCGATCGAGCGGCTGGCCGAGGCGATCGGGGCGGCGTGGCTCACGCTGCCGTCGCTGGCGGACGCAGCGGGCGGAGAGCGCTGATGGCGACCGTCGACGCCAGTGTGTTCGTCTCGCTGTTCAACGCGAAGGACCGGCAGCATGAGGCGACCGTGGCGTGGCTGCGCGAAGCGATTGCGGATGGGGAACCGCTCCGGTCGCCGGTCATTGCGCTCGCGGAGGTGTCGGCCGCGATCGCGGCGGGGACGGGGGACGGGCAGCTGGCGCGGCAGGTGGAGCAGCACCTGCGCGTCTCGCCGCTGTTCGAGTTCCTCCCGGTGGCCCTCCCGCTGGCGGAGCGCGCGGCGGCGCTGGCGGCAGAGCACCAGCTGCGCGGGAGCGACGCGCTGTACTTCGCGGTAGCGGAGACGCTTGGCGACCGGCTGGTGACGCTGAACCCGCGGCAGCTGCAGCGGGCCGGGCGGCTGCTGGAAGCCGTGCGGCCGAGGCCGTCGGGGCTTTCCGGTTCCTGAATATCTTTACCTTCCCTGCGGGCACGGCATGGCCAAACTTGCGTCAGATTCGCCGGGCGCGTCCCGGCACCGAAGGAGCACCGCATGCGACGCCAGGTTCCCCGCATCCCGGAACACCACGACGAGAGCTACGACATTACCGACCGCGGCCTGCAGTTCGACCTCGAAACGCTGCAGGCGCAGCTGACCCGGCGGAACGCCCTCCGGCTGTTCGGCGGCGTTGCGGCGATTGCGCTGGTGGGCTGCAGCGACAGCGGCAGTTCGAGCGGAACCGGCAGCAGCGGGGCCGCTTCGCCGGCAGCAGGCAGCGGGAGCGGCCCGGGGTCCACGCCGACGGCAGCTGCGGCAGCGGGCAGCACCGGGACGGCGGTTTCGCCGATCCCGACGCAGGCGACGCCCGCCTCGGCGTGCACGGGCGTCATCCCATCCGAGACGGCGGGACCGTTCCCGGGCGACGGGTCGAACGGGCCGAACGCGCTCGTGCAGAGCGGCATCGTGCGGCGGGACATCCGCTCGAGCCTCGGGATTTCCAACACGCGGGCGCAGGGCGTGCCGCTCACCGTGCGGCTCACCTTGCTCGATACGAAGAACGGCTGCCGGCCGATCGAGGGAGCGGCGGTGTACCTGTGGCACTGCGACCGCGACGGGAATTACTCGATGTACAACCTGCCGAACGAAAACTACCTGCGGGGGTGCAGGCTTCCGACGCCAACGGCGTGGTCACGTTCGAGAGCATCTTCCCCGGGTGCTACGCCGGGCGGTGGCCGCACATCCACTTCGAGGTGTACCCGAGCCTCGAGAAGGCGACCTCCTCGGCGAACAAGGTCGCAACCTCCCAGCTGGCATTCCCGCAGGATGTCTGCGAGGCGGTGTACGCCACATCGGGCTATGAGCAGAGCGCGCGGAACCTTTCGCGGGTGAGCCTGCAGACGGACAACGTCTTCCGGGACGGCTGGCAGCTGCAGCTGGCCGAGATGTCGGGCAGCGCGGCGCAGGGGTACACGGCGAATTTGCTGGTGGGGCTGTAGGCCAGCGCGGCTAGCGGAAGAGGTCGCGCTCCGATTCGCGGATGATGAGCTGCATCGTGGCCTCCTCGTCGGGCTGCCGGGGAGGCCGCGGATGACGGCGGCGGGCACGCGGGAGAGGTTGCCCTTCACGAGTTCGGCGGCGCCGGCGAGCTCGTCCGCGGTGCAGAGGGCCTGGACGCGGAATTCGTGGCCGTGCGGGTCGACCTGGCCGATGTAGCTGGTAATCGGGTGCATGCCGGCGATGCCGATGGCGACGTCGGTCTGGCCTTCGCGCCAGGGCCGGCCGAAGGTGTCGGAGATGATGACGGCGACGTCGGCGCCGCGGGCCTTCAGGCCCTGCCGGATGCGGCGGGCGCTCGCGTCCGGGTCTTCGGGCAGGAGGACGGCGAGGCCGTGGCCGCCGGACGAGGACTGGTCGACGCCGGAGTTCGCGCAGACGAAGCCGTGGCGGGTTTCGGTGATGAGCACGGGGCCGACCTGGCGGACGACGCGGCGGGCCTCGCGGAGGACGAGTTCGATGACGGCCGGGTCCTTTTCCCAGCGCTCGGCGTACTGGCGGGCGAAGGGGGAGACCTCGACCGAGGCGAGTTCGACGACGCGGCCTTCCGCCTTGGAGACGATTTTCGAGGTGACGACGAGGATGTCGCCGCTGCGCAGGGGTTCCCGGCAGCTTCGGCGGCGTCCGCGATGGCGGCGGCGAGGTCGGTGCCGGGGGTGATCTCGGGGAGGCCCGGGATGCCGAAGATTTCGAGGGAGCTCACGGGGTCACCTCCGGGGCCGCGGGTCAGGGGACGGCATCGAGGAAGTCGAGGAGCACGGCGGCGGACCGCTCCGGGTCGTGCGCCCAGAAGTTGTGGCTGTCGCCTTCGAGCCAGGCGAGGCGGGCGCGCGGCACCTGGTTGGCGAGCAGCTCGGCGTTGGCCGGGGGCACGAGGCGGTCGATGGTGCCGTGCATGATGAGGACGGGGAAGGGCGCGGCATCGACGGCCGGGTTGGGGTCGGGCGCAGCCTGGGCGGCCTGGAGCTGGAACTGGAAGGTGCGCGCCGGCGTCGGGTTCTGCATGGTGAGCTCGAACCGGCGGACGAGCTCGGCCTCGTTCGCGGCGATCCAGGCGGGCGGGTGGATGATGGGCCATGCCGCGCGGGCGGATTCGATGAGCGGCTTCGCCGGGTCCCAGAAGAGGGCGGTGCGGAGGTCTTCTTCGGCGGCGGGGATGCCGTTCGGCGGGCAGAGGAGGCTGAGCGAGCGGATGCGCGCCGGGCCGTATTCGCGGACGACGTGGCGGACGATGATGGAGCCGAGCGAGCAGCCGAGGAGGTGGAAGCGCTCGAGGCCGAGCTCGTCGGCGACGGCCATGACGTCGGCGGTCATGTCGGACATGGTCCACGGGGCGGCAGGCTTATCGGAGTTGCCGGTGCCGCGGTTGTCGACGAGGACGAGGCGGTAGCGGCGGGCAAGGAGCGCGGGGAACTCATCCCACCAGTCGGCGGAGTGGCCGCCGATGCCGTAGACCATGACGAGGGGGTCGCCTTCGCCCCGGGTGTCGTACCAGATGCGGGCGCCGGAGCGCTCGGTGACGGGCATGTCAGATCCCCACGATGCGGATGCTGGTCTGGGTCTTGTGTTTGCGGTTGAGGTTGATGAGGAGGGAGGTGAGCATTTCGACGTAGCGGCTCTGGGAGGGGCCGCCGGCATCGATGCCGCGGACGCCGGCGATTTCGTTGGCGAGGCCGATGATCACCTGCTTCGCCTCGGCGTCTTTGCCGCACACGAGGACGTCGGCCTCGATGGGGTGGTCGAGGTGCTGGAGCTCTTCGGCGCTGAGGTTCTGGAAGGCGGAGACGACCCGGGAATCAGGCAGCTGCGCGATGGCCTCCTGGAGGGCGCTGCCGCCGGGAACATCGAGGGCAACGGCGCCGACGCCCTGGCGGAATTCGAGCGGGGCGACGACGTTGCAGACGATTTTGCCGGCAAGGTCGGCCTTGAGGGATTCCGTGGTCGCGGCCTGGCCGCTGTAGGGGAAGGTGAGGAAGACGACATCGGCGTCGCGGACGACGGCGGCGTTGTCGCCGCCCGTTGCGGCGGCGCCGGGGACGGCCTCGCGGACTTTCGCGGCGGCTTCTTCGCCGCGCTCGGCGGAGCGGGAACCGATGGCGACGGCGTGGCCGGCGCGGGCGAACCGCATGGCGAGCCCGAGGCCTTCGGGACCGGTGCCGCCGACGAATGCAAGCTTCATGGAGCGTGAGCCTCCTCAGGATGCGCGGGTGTAGGGACGGGCTACAGCGTAGCGGCTGCGCCGGCAGGAGGCGATGCGGGAATTGTGCGCGAAGGGGTGGGCCGGGGGCGCGCGGTGACGTAGGGTAGAAGAGGGAGTGCCCCGGGGCGGCGTTCAGGCGCGCTTACGTCGCCCACAGGCACGGCGGGGACCCTCTGCTATACTCGGGATGAGCGCAGCCCCCGACTGCGCCGCACGGAGATTCGTATTGTATTCCCGCTGGATTCGCAACAGTTTCTTCTGGCTCCTCGTCATCGTCGCGGTCATCGCCATCTTCTTCGCGTTCTTCGCGAACGGGAGCGACCACCAGTCGGTCGATTTCGGGCAGGTCATCACGGATGCCGAGCGCGGGCGGATCGAGAAGATCGAGGTCGACGGCCGCAACCTGACGGTCACCTACATCCGGCAGCCGAATGAAGAGACCGGGAAGGTCGTGACGGCGAAAGTCGGCCCGAATACGAACATCGAGGACATCCTGACGCAGCGCGGGGTCGCGCTGAGCCGGGCGCCGGGGACGGCAGAGGGCGTCCCGGCGGTGAATCTCGAGTACAAGGACAGCTCCGGGTTCGGGCCGTTCCTCGGGCTGCTGCTGAACATCCTGCCGTTCCTGCTGTTCGGCCTCTTCCTGCTGCTGATCATGCGGCAGGCGCAGGGTTCGAATTCGCAGGCGATGAGCTTCGGCAAGAGCCGGGCGCGGCTCTTCACCGGGAGCAAGGTGACGGTGACGTTCGCCGATGTGGCAGGCGTGGATGAGGCGAAGGAGGAGCTCGCGGAGGTCGTCGAGTTCCTGAAGTACCCGGAAAAGTTCGCGGCGCTGGGCGCGCGGATCCCGAAGGGTGTGCTCCTCGTGGGGCCGCCGGGCACGGGCAAGACGCTGCTCTCGCGGGCGGTGGCCGGCGAGGCCGGGGTGCCGTTCTTCAGCATCTCGGGCTCTGAATTCGTCGAGATGTTCGTCGGCGTCGGCGCGAGCCGCGTGCGCGACCTCTTCGACCAGGCGAAGAAGAACGCGCCCTGCATCGTGTTCATCGACGAAATCGACGCGGTGGGCCGGCAGCGCGGGGCGGGGCTCGGCGGCTCGCACGATGAGCGGGAGCAGACGCTGAACCAGATCCTCGTGGAGATGGACGGCTTCGATACGGGCACCAACGTCATCGTGATCGCGGCGACGAACCGGCCGGACATTCTCGACCCGGCGCTGCTGCGGCCGGGGCGGTTCGACCGGAAGGTGGTGCTGGATGCGCCGGACATCAAAGGCCGCGAGGCGATCCTGAGCGTCCACATGAAGGGGAAGCCGATCGCGGATGACGTGGAAGTCGGCGTGCTGGCGAAGGCGACCTCAGGCTTTTCCGGCGCGGACCTGGCGAACCTCGTGAACGAGGCGGCGATCCTCGCAGCGCGGCGGAACAAGAAGATCATCACGATGAAGGAGTTCCTCGAGGCGATCGACCGGGTCATCCTCGGGCCGGAGCGGAAGAGCAAGGTGATGACCGACCTCGAGAAGAAGGTGACGGCCTACCACGAGGGCGGGCACGTCATCGTGGCGCACTTCCTGAAGCACCACGACCCGGTCTACAAGGTGACGATCGTGTCCCGGGGGATGAGCGGCGGGCACACGCGGTTCCTCGGCGAAGACACGAGCTACCACACGCCGTCGATGTTCAAGGACCGGATGGCGAGCGCGCTCGGCGGACTCGCGGCCGAGGAGATCGTCTTCGGCGAGGCATCGACGGGGCCGTCGAGCGACATCCAGCAGGTGACGCGCATCGCGCGGTCGATGGTGACGCGCTGGGGGATGAGCAAGAAGCTCGGGCCGCGGACGTTCGGGAAGACGGAGGAGCTGATCTTCCTCGGGCGGGAGATTTCCGAGACGCGCGATTACAGCGAGAAGATCGCGGAGGAAATCGACGAAGAGGTCCGCGAACTCATCGACGAGGCGCACGCGACGGCGACGAAGATCCTGCTGGAGCACCGGAAGCTGCTGGACAAGCTGGCGAACGTGCTCATCGAGGTCGAGACGCTGGAGGGCGACGCGCTGGTCCGGCTGCTGAACAGCGACCCGGACGAGCCGTGGCCGCCGCCGGACCTTGCGGAGCCGAAGCCGGAGGCGTCGCCGAAACCGGCGGCGGATGAGGCGCCGCGGCGCCCGGCGTTCGAACCGAAGCCCGCGACGGGGCTCGCCTGGGAGGCCGGGAACCAGGCGCGGACGGACGGCGGCGGGGCTGACCGCCGCGGCACGAAGATGGATGCAGCCCCGGGTTCGTTGACTGGACCCGGGGCTGACGCGACACTTGAAGAACCGCCTCGGCAAATCCGGGAGTATTGAGCTATGGAAGCGATCGTTCGCGCCGATGGGCGCCAGTTGCGCCTCGTGGAGGGGCAGGAGTTCGAAGTGAACCGGCTCGAGGGCGAGCCGGGGATGTCGTCGACCTGGACGTGATGATGGTGCTCGACGGGCCGAACGTGACCGTCGGCACACCGCTGGTGGAGGGCGCGAAGGTCCGGGCGCGGATTACGCAGCACGGCCGGGCGCCGAAGCTGGTGTTCATGAAGTACAAGAACAAGGTGCGGTACCGGCGGAAGTTCGGGCACCGGCAGCCGGTGACGCGGCTGGTCGTCGAGTCGATTACGAAGGGGTAGCGAGATGGCGCACAAGAAGGGTGTCGGCAGCTCGAAGAACGGCCGCGACAGCAACAGCAAGCGGCTGGGCGTGAAACATTTCGACGGCGAGGTCGTGAAGCCGGGCTCGATTCTCATCCGGCAGAAGGGGACGCGGTTCCACCCGGGCGAGAACGTGGGCCTCGGCCGCGACTACACGATCTTCTCGCTCATCGATGGGCGGGTGAAGTTCGAACCGTTCGCCAAGGGGCGGCGGAAGAAGGTGAGCGTGTACGCGCTCGAGGAAGCCTGAGGGACGAGGACATGAAGGCAGGGATTCATCCGCAGTACGTCGAGGCGACGATTCACTGCTCCTGCGGGAACGAGATCAAGACGCGCTCGACGAAGCCGACGATTCACATCGACGTCTGCAACGTGTGCCACCCGTTCTTCACGGGCGAGCAGCGCATCGTGGACACGGCCGGCCGGGTGGAGCGGTTCAACCGGCGGTTCCAGCGCGGCTAGAGGGCTGGAGAGGAACGAAAGGGCGCCCGCGGGCGCCCCTTTTCCATTTCGGGGGCCGTGCATGGGAGCTGAACCGGCGCAGGTGTACTACGGCGGGCAGGCCGTCATCGAAGGGGTGATGATCCGCGGGCCGGAGCACATGGCGGTCGCAGTGCGGCACCCAAAGGGCCACATCGTGACCCACTCCGAGCGGCTGAGCGGGATCTACACGGGGCGGAGCCGGCGCATCCCGCTCGTGCGCGGGGTGGTAGTGCTGTGGAGACGCTGGCGCTGGGGATGCGGGCCCTGAATTTTTCGTCGCGCATCGCCTTCGAAGAAGAGGAGAGCGAGGACGGGAAGCCGGTGGAGTTCCCGGAGAAGGCGTTCTTCGGAACGATGCTGCTGGCGCTGGTCTTCGTGGTCGCGGTGTTCTTCGCGGCGCCGATTTTGCTGGCGAACGTGCTGGAGCGGTGGGATGTGCCGCGGTTCTGGATCGTGCTGGTGGAGGGGCTGCTGCGGCTGGGGCTGTTTGTGGGCTACATCGCGGCGATCGGGCTCATCCCGGATATCCGGCGGGTGTTCCAGTATCACGGGGCGGAGCACATGACGATCCACGCCTATGAGGCCGGGCGGCCGCTGACGGTGGCGGAGGTGCGGAACTTCCCGAAGGAGCACCAGCGGTGCGGGACGAGCTTCCTGCTGGTGGTGGTCGTGGTGGCGCTGCTGACGTTCTTCGTGTTCGACCTGCTGGTGGATGAGGGGCTGGCGGTGCGGACGGCTTCGCGGATCCTGCTGGTCCCGCTGATCGCGGGCGTGAGTTATGAAATCCTGCGGTTCGGGGCGCGCTACCGGGAGAACGGGTTCGTGCGGGCGCTGTTCGCGCCGAACATCGCGCTGCAGGGGCTGACGACGAAGGTGCCGGACGACAGCCAGGTTGAGGTGGCGATCGCCTCGTTCGAAGCGACGCTGGCGGCAGCGGGGCTGCGGGGCGGGGAGCAGGCGGCGGCCCCTGAGGATGCAGAATTTTCACGTTCGGGCTCTTCCGATTCTAGAACTGATGTTCTAATCTCGGAAGTCCGATGGACTTCGCCTGCATCCAGGTGCCGTGGTTTGCGATCGCGATCGCGCGGCGGGATGACCCGCGGCTGGCGGGGCGGCCGGTGGTGGTCGGCGGGTCGCCGGAGGAGCACGCGGAGGTGACGGCGTGCTCGGCCGAGGCGATGGCGGCGGGGGTTGCGCCGGGGATGAGCCTGCGGCGGGCGCTGGCGCTCTGCCCGGGGGCGGTCTTCCTGCCGCTGGCGGCTTCGGCGATCCGGGCGGAGGCGGAGCGGCTGGCGGAGCTGCTGCGGGAGCGGACCCCGCGGGTGGAGGAGGCCGGGGAGGGGCATCTGCACTGCGAGATCCGGGGCTGCCGGCGCTCGCGGGGCTGGGGCCGGCGGCCTACCCGGCGCAGCTGCAGGAAGGGCTCGCGGGGGCGACGGGGCTGCCGGTGCTGGCGGGAGCGGCGGCGACGGTGTTCGCGGCGCACGCGGCCTGCAGCGCGCTGGGGCTGGGGTTCCGGGTGGCGGGGAGCGCGGCGGGCCGCGGCAGGCAATCGTCATCGCGCCGGGGCGGGAGCGGAGTTCCTCGCGCACCTGCCGGTGGAAGTGCTGCCGGTGGAGCCGGCGATGCACCAGCGGCTGCGGCTGTTCGGCATCGAACGGCTGGGGCAGCTGGCCGGGCTGCCGCTCTCGGCGCTGCAGGCGCAGTTCGGGCCGGCAGGCCGGCGGGCGTGGGAGCTGGCGAACGGACGGGACGATGCCCGGCTGCAGCCGGCGCCGGCAGCGCTGCAGGTGCGGGAGGAGGTGGACTTGCCGGCGCCGGCGGCATCGCTGGGGGCGCTGCTGGCGGGGAGCGAGGCGGCGCTGGGGCGGGCGTTCGGGAACCCGGAGCTCCAGGGCCGGGCCGTGCGCATCGTCACCTGGTGGGCAGGGCTGGAAGACGGCACCCGGGTGAGCCGACGGCTCGCCTTCCGGGAGCCGACGGCGGACCCGCGGCACGCGCTCTTCGTGCTGCGGGGGAAGCTGGAGACGCTGCGGCTGGCGGCCCCGGCCGTGAGCGTGGGGGTGGAGCTGGACGGGGCGTGCAGCGAGTACGCCCACCAGCAGCTGCTCTGGGCAGCCGGGCAGGGCCGGCGGCGGGAGCTCGATGAGGCGATCGCGCAGCTGCACGCCCGGGCCGGCGGAGCGCAGGTCTTCCGCATCGTGGAGGTGCAGCCATGGTCACGGATCCCGGAGCGTCAGCTGGCGCTCGTGGCCTACGGTTCCTGAACCGGCCGCGCGGGCTGGCGGTGGAGGCGGATGCGGCGGGCGAGCCGCGGGCGATCGCCTGGCAGGGGCGGTTCCGGCGGGTGACAGCGATCCACGACCGCTGGCGGATCGACGACGAGTGGTGGCGGGAGGAGATCGCGCGGATTTACTTCGAGGTGGAGCTGGAGGGCGGGCGGCGGCTGACGGTCTTCCGCGACCTGGTGGCAGGCGGCTGGTTCCTCCAGCCGTACCGCGCGCCGGTCTTCACGGCCGGGCCGCCCGGAGCCGGCGGGCGACCTCCGTGACGCGGGCGCCGAGGGCGCGGGCCTGGCCTCGTCATCGGGGGTGACGTCGCCGTGGGCCGTCGCGCCGTAGTAGGACCCGGACCGGCGCATGCGCTCGCTCCACGGGAGGCCGACGACGAGCATGCCGTGGGCGAGCAGGAGGTGGAGGAGCTGGAGAAGCGTGGCTTCGGTGCCGGCCGAGCGGGAGTACCCGGCGGTGAAGGCGCCGGCGGGCAGGCCGGCGAGTTCGCCCGACTCCCACAGGTCGCCGCTGTCGTCGAACCATTGCTTGAGGCGGCCGGTGACGCCGCTCCAGTTCGGGGAGCCGACGACGAGGCCGTCGCAGGCGAGGAGGTCGGCAGGCAGGGCCTCGTCGACGGTGCGGCGGAGGCATTCGCCGCCGGCTTCGCGGATGCCGGCCTCGACCGCATCGGCGAGGCGGGCGGTCAGCCCTCCGCGGGAGTCGTAGAGGAGGAGGATGCGAGCCACCGGTGCGCCTCCTGTTCGAGCACGGCGATGACATCGTGGAACGTTTCGAAGGGGTAGAGCCGCGGGTGCTCGCCTTCGAGCCGTTCGCGGAGGGTGCTGCGGGCGAAGACGGCGGGGGCGAGGCGCGCGGCGGGGATGTCGCTGGCGCCGTCGCCAACGTAGACGACGAAGTCGCCGAGGTCGCGGAAGGCGCGCGCGTAGGCGAGCTTGAAGCCCTCCTGCAGTTCGACGCCGCGGGGACTGTCGTAGCGGACGCGCCAGCGGTAGGCGAACCAGGTGCGGCCGCAGTGGCGCGCGAGGCGGTCGAGGCGGTGCGCATCGAGCACGGGGTCGACGTAGAGGTCGAAGCCGTTGCTGACGACGACGGGAAGCCAGCCGTTCCAGTGGGCCCAGTCGATGAGGTCGAGGAAGCCGGGCCGCAGGCGGGCGGATTCGAGGGCGAAGGTGCGGAGGGTCCCATCATCGGCTTCGACGAGGTCGAGGGCGGCGGCGTTGTACTGTTCGACGCTGAGCTCGCCGGCGCGGAGGCGCTGTTCGAGGCCGCGCCAGCCGGGGCGGCGAAGCGCTCGAAGAGCTGGCGGGCGGTATTGTCGAGGACGATGGTGTCGTCGAAGTCGAGGCAGATGATGTTCGCCACGCGTTCAGTTTCGCACGGCCGGCGGATGGGGGAGGAGCGTGAGGCTGGAGCGGGCGCAGTGGCTCGCGAGCCGGGCCGGGCGGGAGGCGCTGGCGGAGCTCGGGTCCGAACTGGAGGCGCTCGACGCGGCGGCGCAGGCCGGGCGGCTCCGGCGCACCTTTCCGGCAGAGGAAGCGGCAGCGCTGGGCGAACAGCTCGCGCTGCGGCGGCGGGCGCGGGAGCGGTTCGGCGAGCTGCCGGTCGCGCTGTACAGCGCGGAGGGGCTGGAGATGATGACGCACCCGCTGGTCGCGCGGCGGCGGGCGGCGCGGCTCGCGGGGCTCGGCCTGCCGGCGGCGGACCTGACGTGCGGGCTCGGCGGCGACCTCGCAGCGCTGGCGGCCGCGGGTATCGAAGCGGCAGGGCTCGAGCGGGACGAAGCGACCGCGCTGCTGGCCGGGGCGAACGTCCCGGGTCGGGCGGCGCGGGGCGACGCGGCGCGGCCGCCATTCACGCTGGACCGGCTGGCGGTGGTCATCGACCCGGGCCGGCGCGCCGGCGGCCGGCGGACGTTCGACCCCGCCACGTTTTCGCCGCCGTGGGAGGTGTGCCTCGAGCTGCTGCAGGCGGCCCGGGCAGGGGCGCTGAAGGGGCCGCCGGGGCTGGACCACGCCGCGGTGCCGCCGTGGTGCGAGCTGGAGGCGGTGCAGGTTGGGCGCGACCTGCGCGAGCTCACGCTCTGGGGCGGCGACGGGGCGGAGCCAGGGTTGCGGCGGGCCGTGCTCCTGCCGGGCGGGCACGAACTGGATTCGCGGGCGCCGGCGAGCGAGGCGGCGGCGCTGCGGTTCGGGCGGTACCTGTTCGACCCGGCGTCGTGCGTGACGCGCGCGGGGCTGGTGCAGCAGCTTGCGGCGGCGCTGGGCGCATGGCAGATCGATGCGCGCGTGGCGTACCTCGCGAGCGACCGGCCGGCGCGCCATCCGCTCGCGGCCGGGTTCGAGGTGCTGGAGGTCCTGCCGTTCGGGGTGAAGCGGCTGCGGGAGGTGCTGCGGGCGCGGGGATGGCGACCGGCGGAGATTCGCAAGCGGGCGTTCCCCGTCGAGCCCGACGCGCTCCGGGGGAGCTGGGCCGGCTCGAGGGCGAGCCCGTGACGCTGGTGTGCACGACGGCCGGCGGCGGGCGGTTCGCGGCGGTGTGCCGGCCGTTCGCAACGGAGCGCCCGGAGGGAGCCGAGGGGGCATAATCGCAGCCATGCCGACACTCCTGGTTTCCCCTTTCATCGAACGGACCTACCGGGCTGCCATCGAAACGGCGTGGCCCGGGATCGAGCTGCTCGTGCTGCCGGCGGACCCCGCCGGGCGGCTGCCGGCAGAAGCGCTCGAGCGGGTCGACTTCGCGTACTTTTCGGGCGACGTGTACCCCGACTATTCGCGGTCGTTCTTCGCGGCGGCGCAGGGCGCGCCGAACCTGCGCTGGCTGCACACGTTCAACGCCGGGGTCGACAACCCGGTCTTCCGGCGGTTCCTTGACCGCGGGGTGGTGCTCTCGACGTCGTCGGGGTCGACGGCCCAGCCGATTGCGCAGTCGGTCATCGGCGGGATGCTGCTGCTGGCGCGGCCGTTCTTGCGATGGGCGGCGGCGCAGCGGCGGCGGGCATGGGAGCCGGTGCCTGCGTCGGAGGCGCCGGCGGACCTCGCCGGGCAGCGGATGACGGTGGTCGGGCTCGGCGCGATCGGGACGGAGGTGGCGCGGCTGGCGCGGGCGTTCGGGCTGGCGGTGACGGGCGTGCGGCGAAGCCCGCGGCGGGAAGACGACCCGGTGGAGCGGGTGGAGCCGCCGGGCCGGCTGGAGGAGCTCGCGCGGGAGACGGACTGGCTGGTGCTGGCGTGCCCGCTGACGGAGGAGACGCGGGGGCTGGTGAGCGAGCGGGTGCTGCGGGCGCTGCCGCGGGGAGCGTACGTGCTCAACGTGGCGCGGGGCGAAGTCGTCGACGAGGCGGCGCTCATCGCCGCGCTCCGGGATGGGCACCTCGGCGGCGCGTACCTCGACGTTTTCGCGACGGAGCCGCTGCCGCCAGAGTCGCCGCTCTGGGAGCTGCCGAACGTGGTGATTTCGCCGCACAACTCGGCAGTCGCTGCGGGGAACGAACGGCGGGCGACGGAGGGGTACTTCCTGCCGAACCTCGCGCGGATGCGGCGGGGCGAGCGGCTGGTGAACGAAGTTCGCGGCTGAGGCGAATTGCTCAGGGGTGTAGACAACAATGCCGGGGCTCTGCTAGGTTCTCAGGTGCCTAAGCAGTTCAGCGATTCGGCGGACCCTCGACGAAGGTAGCCCTATGGCCTCGGTGACCCCGTTCGACGACTATTACGACCTCGTGGAGGCGGCGCGGGAGCTGGCCATCCACCCGCAGAGCCTGCGGCGCCTGATCAAGCAGAACAAGATCCCGGCGACGATGTTCGCAGGGAAGTACCTCATTGCGCGGGACAAGCTCGAGATGTTCAAGAGCAACTACGACCCGCGCCCGGGCCGCAAGCCGATCCGCCGGCTGCTCTAGGGCGAAGCGGTCCGCGCCGCGGGTTTCGAGCGGCCACCATTCGAGCGAGCGAAAACGCGACGAGCGCCCCGGAGGAGTTCGGGGGCGCTCGTCGTTCGAAAGGCGATGCTTGCGGTTCGCGGGCCGGGTGCAGCTAGCTGAAGATGCGGCCCTGGCTGGTCAGGACGACGAGGGTGACGAGAACCGCCGCTTCGACGAGGAGGATGCTGCCGCTGACGGCTGCCCAGATGGCCTGCGTCCGGCCCCGGGTGGCGAAGACCGGGATGGTGATGATCACGGCGGACCCGAGGAAGATGAGCAGGTTGATGACGCCGAGGCTCATGGCGCTGATGAGGAAGGGCAGGAAGGCAGCCATCACGTCTCCAGGGCACACGGGGCGATTCGGCCCCGCTGAGTCGTTCGAGAGGGAATCATAGCGCCGGCGGCGTAACGGGCTACCGGGCTCAGGGCGCCGGCGTGGCGGTCGAAGCCTCCGGCGAGGCGGTCTGGTCCGCGGTCGCGGCAGGAGTCGGGGTCGCGGGCGGCGGCGTCGCCACCGGGGACGGGGTGGGCGTGGCGGTGGCCGCCGGCGACGGTTCGGAGGTCGGGGCGGGCGTCGGCACGTCGTCGTCGGCCGGGGCGGGGCCAGGCGGCGGCGGGGTGTACTTCGGCAACGGCGGGAGGTCGGCGGCGCTGGCGGTCACGGTGAAGTCGCTTTGCTGGCCGAGGACTTCGATGAAGATGGGCCCGCGTTCGAAGGCGATTTCGTTGCCGTTCGTGTCGTAGAAGCGGGTTCGGGCCTTGCGGTCGGCTTTGCGCCAGGTGCCTTCGATGGCGCGGCCGCCGGTGAAGACGGTCGCAGGCCCTTCGCCGAACTGATCGAGGAGGACGTGGCCGGACGAATCGACGACGCGGGAGTTCACGCGCATGACGATGACGGTGGTGAAGAAGAGCTGCTCGCCGGTGTTGCCATCCACCTGGGGGCCGCCGAACTGGAAGCGGCCGTAGGCGTTGCGGGCCTCGTCCCAGCGCCACTGGATGAGCTGCCAGCTGTACATGCGGCCGGAGAAGTCGACCTGGATGCCGCCGGCGGGCGTCCCGGCGGGCGGGTCGCCGGGGTTGCGGAACTGCCACGACTCGACGGCGGGCGGGCCCTGGAAGCCGAGCGCGGCGGCCGCGGCGCGGAGGCGGGCGGTGCTGGTGGCGAGGTTGTAGGGCGCGTAGCGGCTGGAATCGCGGTAGTAGGCCGAGTTGGAGCCGGGCTTGAAGGCGTCGAGGTCCTTGATGCCCCACTCGATGATTTGGCCGGCGGCGTTGGCCTCGTTGTTGGTCGTCGCGGAGCCGGCGTGAGCGTAGAGCGCGCCGAGTTCATCGACCCAGATGACGAAGGGGGTGCGGGCCGAGCGGACGGCCATCACCGGGTCGGCATCGCGGCGCCAGAAGACGGCCATGAGGCGGGTGATGCCGCCTTCGACGAAGGCTTCGTAGACGAGGTCGGCGCTGCCGAGGCCGTGGTGGGGGATCGAGTTCGGCGTGTTGTCGAACATCACGGCGAGCGGGAGGAGGTCCTTCCGGGCGGCCCATTCGTCGGCGGTCATCGGGGCGCCGTCGAGGATGCCGGCGAACGGGGTTGCCGTGGCCGCCGCGGTTGCGGTGGAGGTTGCGGTGCGGGTCGCCGTCGCCGTGGCGGTCGCGGTCGGTTGCTCGTCGCCGGGAGACGCTGAGGAGCCGCCGCCTGCGAGGACGACGGCGACGATGGCTGCGAGGATGATGACGACGAGGCCGGCGGCGGCGATGATGACGGGCCGGCGCCGGAGGAGCTGCTGCAGTTCCGCCATGGCAGGATGCTACCAGCGGACCCCGTGCGTTCAACGGGGGTTGCCGGGTTCATCGGTTGGACGGCAGAGTTGGGAGCATGAAGCGAATCGGGATTTTGACCAGCGGCGGCGACGCGCCGGGGATGAACGCGGCGATCCGGGCGGCAGTCCGGACGGCGACGCGGCTCGGCATCGAGGCGGTCGGGTACCTCGACGGCTACAGCGGGCTCGTGCGGGGCGCGTTCGTCGAGCTGGACGACCGCGCGGTGGGCAACATCATCCAGCGGGGCGGGACGATCATCGGGACGTCGCGGTGCCCGGAGTTCCTCGACCCGGCAGTGCGGGCGAAGGCGGCGGAGCAGATGCGGACAGACGGCGTCGACGGCCTCGTCGTCATTGGAGGTGACGGCAGTTTCCGGGTGCGCTTGCGCTTCAGGACGAGTGCGGCGTGGCGGTCGCGGGCCTCCCGGGGACGATCGACAACGACGTCTGGGGAACCGAGGAGTCGATCGGGTTCGATACGGCAGTGAACACGGCGCTGCTGGCGATCGACCAGCTGCGTGACACGGGCGAATCGACCGGGATGATGTTCTTCGTCGAGGTGATGGGCCGCACCAGCGGCGCTATCGCGCTGCACACGGCGGTGGCGGGCGGAGCGGCCGGCGTGGTGGTGCCCGAGGCGCACGCGGAGATCGACCACGTGGTCGAGCGGGTGCGGGAGACGATGGCGAAGGGGAAGCGGAGCCACATCATCGTGGTGGCGGAGGGCGACGAGGCGGGGGCGCCTTCGGGGTGGCGCCCGTCGTGGGGAAGGCGCTCGGGCGGCCGTACCGGGTGGTGGTGCTGGGGCACACGCAACGCGGCGGCCGGCCGACGATGCGGGACCGGCTGGTCGCCTCCGAGGGCGGCGCGATGGCCGTCGAAGCGCTGGCCGCGGGGCGGACGGGCGTGATGATCGGCCGGCAGGGCGGCCGGTCGGTGGAGGTGCCGCTGCGCGAGGTGGTGGCGAACGCCCACCCGCCGGTGAACGCGGAGCTGCTGCGGCTGGCGCAGCAGCTTTCGGGCTGACGGAAGCGGGGCGCGGGCGCGTAGGATCAGCAGGAGCTCTTGCTGGAGGTTCGCCCGGATGTCCATGCCCGACGTTGGCGCCGCCGCGCCCGCCTTTTCGCTGCCCGACCAGGACGGGAAAACCGTCTCGCTGGCGGATTTCGCCGGCAAATGGGTCGTGCTGTACTTCTACCCGAAGGACGATACGCCGGGCTGCACGAAGGAGGCCTGCAGCTTCCGGGACCGGCACGCGGAGCTGCAGGCGAAGGGGGCGGTGGTGCTCGGAGTGAGCGGCGACAGCAGCGCCTCGCACCGGAAGTTCGCCGACAAGTATGCGCTGCCCTTCCCGCTGCTGGCCGATACGGAGCATGAGGTGGCGCGGGCGTACGGCGCCTGGGGCACGAAGAAGATGTACGGCAAGGAGTACGAGGGGATGATCCGCTCGACGGTCGTCATCGACCCCGCGGGGAAGGTGGCGAAAACCTGGCCGAAGGTGAAGCCGGACGGGCACGGCGATGAGGTGCTCGCCTGGCTGGAGGCGAACGCGAAGTAAGCGGCCACGTCGCCCGTAGGTCGCCGCCTCCGTAGCATGGCGGCCCAGACCACCGGGAGGCGGACGGCACCATGTCGTTCCTGTATGGCGAACGCCTTTCTTGCGGGCGGCTCGAATTCGGCGGCGATGAGCCTCGGACGCCGCCCCACGCACTGCCGGGCGACCGGCCCGTCTGGCCGCCGGACCGCCTCGTCGACATCCTGCACGTCAAGATCGAGGTGCAGCTCGACGTCGACGCGAAGAAGGTCCGCGGGACGGTCACGCACACGGTCGCGCCGCTGAACGACGGCACGCGGTTCGTCGCGTTCGACGCCGTCGATATGGTCGTCAGCGGAGTGACCGTCGGGAGGCGGGAGGCCGCCTTCGACTACGACGGCGCGCGGCTGACGGTCGACCTTGGGGAGGGGCGGAAGCGGGGGCAGGAGCTGCAGGTCGCGATTGCCTACGAGGCATCGCCGCGCATCGGGATGTACTTCATCGGGCCGGACGAGGGTACCCGGAGAAGCCGCGGCAGGTGTGGACGCAGTGCCGGGACGAGGACACGCGGTACTGGCTGCCCTGCTTCGATCACCCGAGCGACAAGTTCACCTCGGACGTGGTGGTGACCGTCCCCGGAAGCTGGTTCGCGCTTTCGAACGGGCGGCTGCTGCAGGAGAAGGCGAACCGCGACGGGACGCGAACGTTCCACTGGCACCAGGACCGGCCGCACCCCGCCTACCTGCTGACGATCGCGGCCGGGGAGTTCGTACGGATCGAAGGCGCCGCCGACCGGGTGCCGGTCGACTATTATGTCGAGGCGAAGGATGCGGAGGCGGCAGAGCGGACCTTCGGAAACACGCCGGCGATGATTGCCCTGTTCGAGAAGCTCACCGGGATGCCTTACCCGTGGGCGAAATACAGCCAGGTGGTGGTGCGGGACTTCGTGTTCGGCGGGATGGAGAACACGAGCGCCACGACGATGACCGAGAACATCCTGCTCGACGTGAAAGCGAAGCGGGATTTCGACAGCGACGACCTCGTGTCGCACGAGCTGGCCCACCAGTGGTTCGGCGACCTGCTGACCTGCCGGGACTGGGCGCACGGCTGGCTGAACGAGGGGTTCGCGACGTATTTCGAGATGCTGTGGGACGAGCACCACCACGGGATCGACCGGTACCGGCAGGGCGTCATCGAGAACACGCGGCTGTACCTCGACGAGCGGTACCGGCGGCCGATCGTGACGAACGTGTTCCACGACCCGATCGACATCTTCGACCGGCACCTGTACGAGAAGGGGTCGCTGGTGCTGCATATGCTGCGGGCGGAGCTGGGCGATGACGCGTTCTTCCGCTCGATTCAGCGGTACGTGCGGGAGCACGCGGAGCAGAACGTCATCACGCAGGACCTCATCGATGCGATCGCGGCCGAGACGGGCCGGAACCTCGAGTGGTTCTTCGACCAGTGGGTCTCCCGGCCGGGGCATCCGAAGCTGAAGGTCACCTGGAGCTGGGACGACGCGACGGGTCTGGCGAGCGTTTCGGTGAAGCAGACGCAGGACACGGTGGACGGGACGCCGGTGTTCCGGTTCCCGGTCACCATCGACTTCCGAAAGGGACGCGGGAAGCCGCAGTCGTTCCGGGTGGAGGTGACGCGCGCAGAGGAGCAGTTCGTCTTCCCGCTGCCGTGGAAGCCGGACCTCTGCCGGTTCGACCCGGATGGCGCGGTGCTGAAGGAGCTGGAGTGGGAGAAGTCGGCGGGGAGCTCCGGCTGCAGCTGCGGGATGACGACAGCATCATCGGCCGGCAGTGGGCCGCCGGGGAGCTGGGGAAGAAGGGAGGCGCGGAGGCCGTCGCCGCGCTGGAGACCGCAGTGATGGGCGACAAGTGGTGGGGCGTGCAGGCGGCGGCGGCGCGGGCGCTGGGCGACATCCGGACGACGGCGGCGCGGGATGCCCTGCTGCGCTGCCTGAGCGTGCGGCAGCCGCGGGCGCGCCGGGCGGTCGTTGCCGCGCTGGGCGAGTTCCGGGGCGACGAAGCGGTGCTCGAGGCGCTGCGGCCGTTCGCCCGGCGCGACGCTTCGTGGTTCGTCGAGGCAGAGGCTTGCCGGAGCATCGGCAAGCTGCGGCTGCCCGGGTCGTTCGACGTCATCGCGGCGCAGTTCGACCGGCCGTCGTTCCGGCAGGTGGTGCGGGTGGGCTGCATCGACGGCCTCGTGGAGCTGCGGGACGAGCGCGGATTCGACTTGCTGCGTCGCGCGGCCCGCTACGGCGAGCCGTTCCAGGCGCGGCCCCCGGCCGTCGGCGGACTCGCGCGGCTCGGGCAGTTCTTCCCCGAGCGAAAGAAGCCGCTCGGCGAGGAGATCGCTGAGTTCCTGCTGGACCCGGACTTCCGGGTGCGGATCGCGGCAGCGGACGCGCTCAAGACGCTCGGGGACGCGAGCCAGGTGCCGGCGCTGGAGAAGATGGCGGCGCGGGAGCTCGACGGGCGCGGCGTGCGGATGGCGCGGGAGAACGCGCTCGCCCTGCGGAAGGGCGCGGCAACGGACGACGAGGTGCGCAAGCTGCGCGAGGAGTTCGAAAAGCTGCGGGAGGAGAACACGAAGCTGCGCGACCGGCTCGAGCGGCTCGAAGCGCGGAAGTAGCGCTCAGCCCCCGGCGGAAGCAGCCGGAAGACGACGGCCCCGAGCTGGATCCGTTCGCCGCCGGCGAGGATGAGCCCGCCCGGCGGGACGGGACGCCCTTCGACGTACGTGCCGTTCGTGCTGCCGAGGTCGCGCAGGAGCCAGCCGCGGGCGACACGCTCGAGGCGGGCGTGGCGCGCCGAGACGGACGGGTCGCCGATGACGATCCCTGCCCCGCCGTCGCGGCCGATCTCCATGAGACCGGCGAGGCGGTAGCTGGTGCCGGGCGGCACCCCGATTCGCCCGGGGATTCGAGGAGGAGGCGCCACGGGCGGGGCTCGGGACGGGGCGCCTCGGCGACGGGGCGGGGCAGGTAGTTGGCGCGGAGGGAGCGGACGATGGCCGCGCAGGTGCCGAAGATGACGGCGAAGATGGCAAGGCGGAGGAGGAGCAGCTCGACGGAGTCGGTCACGGCTGCTCCTCGAGCGTGAGTTCGACGGACCCGAGCGCGATGCGGTCGCCCGGTTCGAGCGGGGCGGCCGCGATGCGCTCGCCGTTGCGGAACGTGCCGTTGCGGCTGCCGAGGTCGCAGATTTCGAGGCCGCCGCCGGGCGCGCGGCGGATTTCGGCGTGACGGCGGGAGACAGCGAGGTCGGCGATGACGCCGTCGCATTCGGGCGCCCGGCCAAGGAGGAACGGGACGTGGGTGAGCGGGAGGATGCCGCCGCCGGCGAGACGGAGGCGGAGCCCGTTGAGCCTGCTGATGCGAACGGTTTCTCGGACGGGGGCGGCGCTGGCCGGGGCTGCAGGGTCGCTGAAATCTGCGGCGACGGCGGGCTCAGCCGCGGGGACGGCGGCTGCGGCGACGAAACGGAACTGCCAGGGCGCGAAGGGCCGCAGGCCGGCGGCGCGGCAGGCGGCATCGAGGGATTCGGCGAGGGCAGGCTCGAGGTCGGGGAGGACGGGGCCGAGCTGCCGGGCATCAGCCGGGTTGAGGCGGACGGTGACGCGGTTCGGGGCTTCGCCGCCGCGCGCGCGGGCAAGGACCTCATCGACGACGGCCTGGGCGAGCGCCGCAGGGTGGAGGGCGGCGGGCAGGCCGAGCCGGAGCGCCCGGGATGCGAGCCGTTCGAGCGCGGGCCGGCCGCTCACCGCTGCACCGCCGCGCGGATGACCCGGCCGGCGATGGGCGCGGCGACGACCCCGCCCTGCCCGCCTGACTCGACGATGACGGCGACGGCGACGCGCGGCTGTTCGACCGGGGCGAAGGCGATGAACCAGGCGTGCGAAGTGCCGTCGCCGGCCTCGGCGGTGCCCGTCTTGCCGGCGACGGCGACACCGGAGATGGCGACGCCGGCGGCCTGGCCCGCCTCGACGACGCCGGCCATCATGGCCGCGACGTCGCCCGCGGCCCCGGCATCGGCGACACGGGCGGACGTGGGCCGCGAGAGCTCGGCGACACGCGCACCGTCCCGCCACGCGTCGAGGGTGATGCGGGGAGCGGGCATGACGCCGCGGTTCGCGACAGCCGCGGCGACGAGCGCCATCTGGAGCGGGGTGGCGAGGAGTTCGCCCTGCCCGAAGGCGGTCGAAGCGAGGAGAACCGCCGTGCGCGGTGAGCCGGGCGAACGGAGCTGCGAGGCCGCTGTTTCGAGCGGGAAGGGGAGGTCGCGGCCGAATCCGAGGCGTTGGGCTGCGGCTTCGAGGCGCTGCCAGCCGAGGTCGACGCCGAGCCTGGCGAAGACGGCATTGACGGAGTAGATGAAGGCGTGGCTGAAGGGGTAGGTGCCCACGCCCTGGGGCGTGTTGCGGCAGGAAACAGGGAATCCGTCGATGACGACTTCCCGGGACATTCGACGACGGTCTCCGGGGTGATGATGCCCGCTTCGAGGGCGGCGAGGGCGGTGACCGTCTTGAACGTCGAGCCGGGCGGGTAGAGGCCCTGCGTGGCGCGGTTGAGGAGCGGCGCGCCGGGGTCGCGCAGGAGCGCCTCGCCGGTCGACCCGAGCGCGCCGGGGTCGAAGGTCGGGACGCTGACCATGGCGAGGATGTCGCCCGTCACGGGGTCGAGAGCGACGACGGCGCCTTTGCGGCCGCCGAGCGCTTCGCGTGCGGCGGCCTGGACCGCGGGGTCGATGGTGAGGCGCACGTCGTCGCCGCGGAGCGGTTCGCGGAGGAGTTCGTAGCGGAAGGCAGCGAGCCAGCCGCTGCCGGTTCGCCCGGAAAGGGCGGCATCGTAGGCGAGTTCGATGCCCTGCGAGCCGTAGCGGGGGTCGAGGTAGCCGGTGACGTGGGCGAGGGAGGCGTCGTAGAGGTAGCGGCGCCCGTCGGAGAGGGTTTCGACGAGGACGTTGCCGTCGCGGTCGAGGATGCGGCCGCGGTTCGGGTCGTAAAAACGCGAGAGGAGGCGGGGGTTGCGGTCTTCGCTGGCGAGGCCGGTATCCAGCACCTGCCACCAGGCGAGGACTGCAATTGCCGTGACGAGGAAGGCAACGGCCAGCCCGGAAACGACGCGGAGGCGGCGCTCGAAATCCGCCGGGGTGAGCACGCGGTGATTGTACCGCCCGGATGGCAGCGGGGGCGCAGCGAGCCTGCGCCCCCGCTGCGGTGCGCCGGGCGCGGGTCAGCCGCGGGGCAGACCGAGCCCCCGGGTAGCGATGATGTTCCGCTGGATCTCGTTGGTGCCCGAGTAGATGGTGGAGGGCACGGACATGAGGTAGGACTCGGGGAGCTCACCATGGATGGAGCGCGCGGCTCTTCGGGGCGGAGCTGGCCGCCGAGGCCCAGCATGTTGACGCCGAAGTTGTAGATCTTCTGGCCGAGTTCGGACTGGAAGATCTTGACGACGGAGGCTTCGTAGTTCGGCACCTGGCCCTTCGACTGGATGTAGCCGATTCGGTAGCCGAGGTAGCGGCCGACGTTGTTGGCGACGACGAGGTCGGCGAGGCGCGTGCGGTACTTCGCGCGGCGGTCGGCCGGCCCTTCGCGCAGGTTGCGGGCGAGCTTTTCGAGCGTGCGCTTCTGGGAGGCGGTGGTCCCGATGCCGGAGCGTTCGAAGTCGAGCAGCGTCATGCCGACGTACCAGCCGCGGTTCTCTTCCCCGACGAGGTTCTTGGCGGGGACGCGGACGTCTTCGAAGAATACCTCGTTGAAGTGGTGGCGGTTGGCCATGTTGATGAGGGGGCGGATGGTGAGGCCGGGCGTGTTCTTGATGTCGTCGATGAGGAGGAAGCTGATGCCGCGGTGCTTTGGGGCCTCGGGGTCGGTGCGGACGAGGCAGAACATCTGGTTGGCGCGGTGGCCGCCGGAGGTCCAGATCTTCTGGCCGTTGATGATGTAGTCGTCGCCGTCGCGGACGGCGCGGGTCTGGAGGCTGGCGAGGTCGGAGCCGGCGCCGGGCTCGCTATAGCCCTGGCACCAGATGTGTTCGCCGCTGGTGATCTTCGGGAGGTAGTAGCGCTTCTGTTCTTCGGTGCCGTGGATGATGAGGGTCGGGCCTATCATGCCGACGCCGAAGCCGCGGGTGCCGGTATCGGGGGCGCCCCAGTAGCCGAACTCCTCGTTGAAGACCATCTGCTCGTAGATGGAGGCGCCGAGGCCGCCGTACTCCTTCGGCCAGGCAGGGGCGATCCAGCCGCGCTCGGCGAGCTTGCGGTTGAAGGCCTGGGCGAATTCGAACTCCTCATCGGAGCGGGTGCCGAGCTGCTCACCGCCTTCTTCGAGGCGGTTGCCGAGCGTCTCCTGCAGGAACTTGCGGACCTCCGCGCGGAGGGCCTCTTCTTCTCGCCGAAGCGCAATTCCATGGGGTGAACGAACCTCCGGTGCCGGCCGGCGTGGAGCGGCCGAGGGTGACGTGCCAGCGGATTCTGCCAGACTTCCGGGACCGTGGGTACCGCGGCCGGTTCAGGGCGCGCCGGCGGCGTCAGCGTCACATGATTCCGCCCCGGCAGCCAGCTGTTCCCAGGCGATGCGGAGCGCTTCCGAGGTCACGCTGTAGTCGAAGCCGCGGCGGCGGAGGAAGCCGCCGACTTTGGCAAGGAACTCCTCGTGGGTGCGGCCGGCGTAGCGGCGGCCGCGCTGGAGGGCCAGGCTGGTGGCCAGTTCGAGGTCATCGATGCCGTCGATGGCGGCGGCGGCGGCTTCGGGGTCGATGCCGCGGCCGAGGAGTTCGTAGCGAAGCATGGCGGTGCCGCGGGGGAGACGCGCTTCCGGTCTTCGACCCAGGCGCGGGCGAAGCGGGCGTCATCGAGGAGGCCGGCGTTGCGGAGGCGGTCGATTTCGAAGGCGATGGTCTCCGGGTCGAAGCCGCGGAGGGCGAGCCTCGTGCGCATCTCGTGCTCGGAGCGGGGCCGGGCGTCGAGGAGGCGGAGGGCAGCCTCGTGCGCGCCGGCGCGGCGCTCTTCGCGGTCGAGGAGTTCGAGGAGCGCAGCGTCGGCCGGCATGCCCCCAGCGGCGCCGGCGCGTTCGCAGGCTTCGTCGGAGAAGACGAGCTCGCGCCCGTCGCTGAGGGTGACGATCCGGAGGCGCCCGCGGCCCGCGGGGCTCATGGAGGCGATGTAGGGGACCCGGGGACCGGGTTCAGCGTCCATACTGCCGGGGAGCTAGCGCTCCACCAGCTGCTCTCCTCTCACTTCTCGGACTGGCAGGCCGACCTGCCGGCGGATCTCATTTTCGATCTCGCTGGCGAGTTCGGGGTTATCGTCGAGGAACTGCCTGGCATTTTCGCGGCCCTGGCCGATGCGCATATCGCCGTAGCTGTAGAAGGCGCCGCTCTTGGTGAGGATGCCGTGTTCGACGCCGAGGTCGATGATGTCGCCGGTGCGGGAGATGCCGCGCGGCGGTTCGAACATGATATCGAACTCGGCCTGGCGGAACGGCGGTGCGACTTTGTTCTTGACGATCTTGGCCTTGACGCGGCGTCCGACGATATCGGGACCGCGCTTGATGGAATCGACGGGCCGGATATCGATGCGGACGGAGGCGTAGAACTTGAGGGCGCGGCCGCCGGGGGTGACTTCGGGGTTGCCGAAGACGACGCCGACTTTTTCGCGCAGCTGGTTGATGAAGATGACGGCGGTGCTGGTGCGGGCGATGGTGGCGGTCAGCTTGCGGAGCGCCTGCGACATGAGGCGGGCCTGGAGGCCGACGTGGGCATCGCCCATTTCGCCTTCGATCTCGGCGCGGGGGACGAGCGCCGCGACGGAGTCGACGACGATGACATCGACCGCGTTGGAGCGGACGAGGGTTTCGCAGATTTCGAGGGCCTGCTCGCCGGTGTCGGGCTGGGCGACGAGGAGGTCTTCGAGGCGGATGCCGAGGTCGCGGGCGTAGCCGGGGTCCATGGCGTGCTCGACGTCGATGTAGGCGGCGGTGCCGCCCATTTTTGGGCCTCGGCCATGACATGCTGGGCGAGGGTGCTCTTGCCGGCGGATTCGGGGCCGAAGATTTCGGTGACGCGGCCCCGGGGATGCCGCCGACACCGAGGGCGATATCGAGGGCAAGCGAGCCGGAGGAGATGACCTCGGTCTGGTTCGCCTCGGCGTCGCCGAGCTTGATGATGGCGCCGCGGCCGAATTGTTTTTCGATCTGGGAGAGTGCGAGTTCGAGCGCGCGAGCGCGGTCTGGATCAGGCATGCGTGTGGCCACCCGCCGGGTTCGTTCGGGGCCGGATGATACCATCGCGGCTGCCGACGGTGGGTACGATAGCATGCGGCGCACATTTGTTCTAGGGGTGGCGTCCCGGTGGCGCGTCTGTCGGTGCGGGTGACGCCGCGGGCAGGGCGGGACGCCATCGAGGGGTTCGACGAGTCCGGGCGCTGCGCGTGCGGGTGCGGGCTGCGCCGGCGGATGGCGCTGCGAATGCGGCGGTGGCGGCGCTGCTGGCGAAAGCGCTCGGGCTGCCGGGCCGGGAGGTGGTGCTCGTGCAGGGCGCGGCGAGCCGGGTGAAGGTGTTCGAGGTCGGGCTGACGCTGGAGCAGGTCGCGGCGCGGCTTGGGGCGGGGGACGGACCAGCGGGTAAGGCGGGGCCGCGGTAACGTGGAGGATCAGCGGCGCGCCAGCCGGGCGCGCCGACTCTTTGGACCGGGCAGGGGACCGTGCCAGCACCAGACCTCGAAACGATCGTGTCGCTCGCGAAGCGGCGGGGCTTCGTCTTCCCGTCGGCGGAGATCTACGGCGGATTCGCCAATGCGTATGACTACGGCCCGCTGGGCGTCGAGCTGAAGCGGAACATCCGCGAGGCATGGTGGCGGTCGATGGTGATGGAGCGGGACGACGTGGTGGGGCTCGACGCCGCGCTGATCACGAACCCGCAGGTGTGGGTGGGCAGCGGGCACGTGGCGAACTTCACGGACCCGCTGGTCGATTGCAAGCGCTGTCAGCGGCGGTTCCGGGCGGACCACCTGGAGGAGGGGATGTACGGGGAGGTGCCGCGGGATGCGCAGGGGCGGCCGCTCTGCCCGTTCGACGGGGGCGAGCTGACGGAGCCGCGGCAGTTCAACATGATGTTCCGAACGCAGGTCGGGCCGGTGGCGGATGAAGCGAACATGGCGTACCTGCCGCCGGAGACGGCGCAGGGCATTTTCGTGAACTTCGTGAACGTGCAGCAGACGATGCGGCGGAAGCTGCCGTTCGGCATCGCACAGACGCGGGTGAGTTTCCGGAACGAGATCACGCCGGGGCGGTTCATCTTCCGGACGCTCGAATTCGAGCAGATGGAGATGGAGTACTTCTGCATGCCGCCGAAGGACCGGGAGAAACCGGCGGAATACCTCGCGCTGCACCGGCAGTGGGTGGAGGAGCGGCTGCGGTGGTACATCGACGTCATCGGCATCGCGCCCGAGCGGCTGCGGCTGCGGGACCACGAGAAGGAGGAGCTCTCGCACTACAGCGCGGGCACGACGGACATCGAGTACCTGTTCCCGTGGGGCTGGGGCGAGCTGGAGGGCATCGCCGCGCGGACGGATTTCGATCTCCGGTCGCATGCGGAGCTGAGCGGCCAGCCGCTGACGTACTTCGACGAGGAGAGCGGGGAGCACGTCATCCCGTGGGTCATCGAGCCGGCGGCAGGGCTGACACGGACGCTGGCCGTGGTCCTGCTGGACGCCTACACCGAGGAGCCGGACGAGAAGGGCGAGAAGCGCATCGTGCTGAAGTTCCGGCCGCGGATTGCGCCGGTGAAGGTGGCGGTGCTTCCGCTTTCGAAGAACGATGCGCTGCGCCCGACGGCGCGCCGGGTGTACGACCTGCTGCGGCCGCTGTGGATGACGCAGTACGACGAGACGCAGAGCATCGGCCGGCGGTACCGGCGGCAGGATGAAATCGGGACGCCGTGCTGTGTGACGATCGACTTCCAGACGGTGGGCGAAAACGGCCAGCCGGGCGACGACTGCGTCACGATTCGCGACCGGGACACGCAGGAGCAGGTGCGGGTGCCGATCAGTGGGCTGGTGGCCGCGCTGGAGGAGCGCATCCCCGCTGCTAGGCGAGCGGGCGGCAGCGCCTGCGCGCGCGAAATACGGAAGCGCCCGGCGGTGGTCGCCGGGCGCTTCGCATGTCCGAACGGTCGGGGTCAGCTCTTGCGGACGCCGGCGCGGCGGCAGGCCTCGCCGTATTCGGCGAGGGCGCGGACGACGGGGTCGTTCGCAGCGAGGTCGCGCGGGCCGAAGTGCTGGGTCAGGGCTTCGTAGACGTGGCGGCTGGCGGTCTCCTGGCCGGCCTCGTCATGCTCGCGGCAGCGCTGCCCGTACTCGGAAATCGCTTTGACGATGGGCTGGTGCGCCGCGAGGTCGAGCGGCCCGAAGTGGTGGGTGAGCGCTTCGTAGAGGTGGGCCGATGCCTGCTTGACGGCCTCTTCGGGGTCGGTCACGACAGTACTCCTCATGTGTTCTCTGCCCTCCGTGCAGATTTAATCCAAATGTAACACAAGCGAAACACGAGCGAAACAGGGTGCGGAGCGCCGGCCGGCTGGTGTAGAGTTCGGCCGATGCCGGGACGTCTGCAGGTGCGGCCGCTCGACGAAGGCGACGCGGAGGCGTGCGGGGCGCTGCTCGCCGCGCGCCACCGTGCGGACCGGGCGCGGCTTCCGCACCTCGAGCCGGCGCTGGAGGACCCGGGCGCGGCTGCGGAGGCGGTGCGGCACCTGCTCGGCCGGCCAGGAGCGGGCGGCGCTGCTGCAGTCCGGGACGGGCGCATTGCGGGATTCTGCATCGGCCTGCGACTCGCTTTCTCGGCCGCCGATTTTGCCTCGCAGTTCCTCCCGCTGCGGTCGGCGGTGGTGCCGGTCGCCGGCCATGCCGTGGCATCCGGGGAGGATGCGACGGAGGTCTACCGGCTGCTGTACGCGTCGCTGGCGGCGGCGTGGGTGCGCGACGGTGTGCTGGTGCACCGGGTGCACACCGTTACCGGCGACCGGGAGGTCGAGGAGGCGTGGGTGAGCCTCGGCTTCGGGCGGGCGACGACGGCCGGGACGCGCGAGACGGTGCGGCCGGTCGACGGCGCTGCTGCCACGGACATTCGCGTGGACCAGGCGACGCCGGAGGACTTCGCGGCGGTTCGGCGCCTGAGCCGGGAGCTGGCGGCGCATCACCAGGGGCCGCCGATGTTCTGGCCGCCGGTCATCGAGGCGGGGGCCGCGCTCGACGGCTTCCTGCAGGCGAGCCTGGCGGGGCCGGTGCCGACGTTCCTCGCCTGGCAGGGCGATGCGGCGGTCGGGATGCAGCTGTTCCTCGTGCCCGGGTTCACGCCGGAGCACGTGCGGCAGGACCAGCGGCTGTATCTGTTCGAGGGCGTCGTGAGCGCGGCGGCGCGCGGCGGCGGCGTGGGCACGGCCATGCTGCGGGCGTCGATGGCGTGGGCCGCGGCGAACGGCTACGAGCTGTGCACACTGCACTGGGCCTCGGGCAACTACCTCGGGGCGCCGTTCTGGCTGGGGCACGGGTTCGTGCCGGTGGAACACACGATGGAGCGGCGCATCGACGAGCGCGCGCTCTGGGGGCGGGCTGAACCGGGCCATACCGGCTGACGGTCGTACCATGTCGAAGTGAGCGTTCGACGATCGGCGCCGGCCGACCGGGTGCTGGCCGGCGCGATGGCGGCGGCGCTGGCGGGCGTGCCGGCCGTCTTCTGGCATCCGCTGTACGACGATTTCACGCTGCCGAAGCAGGCGCTGCTGCTGGCGACGGGCAGCCTCGCGGCGCTGGCGTTCCTGTGGGGCGGGTGGCGGCGGACCGTCCCGCGCTGGCTCGGGGCGCTGCTCATCGGCTGGGCGGGCGTGCTGCTGCTCTCGACGGCCCTCGGGCTCGACTGGCGGGGAGCATCCTCGGCTATTACCAGTACCGGCAGGGCCTGGCGACGCAACTGGCCTACCTGGGGCTGTTCGGGGGTGGATGGGCGCTGGCGGCGATGGGACGCTGGCGGGTCTTCGCTGCCGGGTTCGCGGGGCTGGCGATGGCGTTCGCCTACACGGCGGTGCAGGCGGCCGGGCTCGACCCGTTCGACTGGTGGATCGACACCTCGGACCGCGCGATCGGGACGATCGGGAACGCGAACGAGCTGGCGGCGTTCGCGGTCATCTCGATGGGGCTGGCCGCCTTCGTGCCGGAGCGGCGGTTCGCGCTCGCTGCCGCCGTCACGTGGGGCGCGGCGCTGTTCATCGTGCTCGAAGCGGAGAGCCGGTCGGGGCTGGCGGCGGTGGCGCTGTTCTTCGTGCTGCTGCCGGCGGCGCGGTGGCTGGCCGGCCGGCCGGGTCGGCCGATGCTGCGCGCCGTGCCAGCCGTGGCCGGCGCGCTGGTGCTCGTGACTGCGGCCTCGCTCGCCGCCGGCGGGCTGGAGGGAACGGCGGCGCGGGTCTCCGGGCAGGCGACGGCGGCGGAGCACGGCGGTTCGACGCGCCTCGCGCTGTGGGAGGGGACGCTGCAGGTCGTCGCGGCGCGGCCGCTCACGGGCGTGGGCCCGGATGGGCTTCACCTTGGGTTCCCCGGTGGCGCCCGGCGGACCTGGGCGGGGCGTATGCCGAGTACGACCTCGTGGCGCAGAGTTCGCACGATTACGTCCTCGACATCGCGGCGAACACCGGACTGCCCGGCCTCGCGGTGCTGGCTGCGCTCATCGGCGCCTGCGCGTGGGCCTCGGTGCGGGCCGAGCGGCGGCGGGCAACCGGGGGCGGGCCGGACTGGACAATCGCGTGGGCGGCGATGGGCGCCTACGGCGCGCTGACGCTGGTGAACCCGATTTCACTGGCGGCGCACGCGCTCTTCTTCGCGCTGCTCGGGGCGATGGCGGGGGCGGCGCTGGCGCGGCCGGGGCGCGCGCAGGCGTCTGCGGCCGGGCTGGCGGCGGGGCTCCCGCTCGCAGCGGCGGGGCTGGCGCTCGCGGCCCTGCTGCCCGCAGCGGATGCGCGGGCGCAGGCGGGGTGGGACGCGTTCGCAGCGGGGCGGTTCGAGGAGTCCGCCGCCGCGTACCGCGACGCGGCGCGGCTGGCGCCGTTCGAACGCGACTACGCGCGGCGGGAGACCATCGCGCTGGTGGCGGCGGCCACCCAGGACCCGGCGCGGCTGCAGGCGGCCGAGGAGGCGCTCCGGCGCTTCGACCGGCGGTTCGGGTTCGCCTCGGGCGATGCGTTCAACCTGGCGACGGTGCTGGTGGGGCGCGGCCGCCCGGCTGAGGAGATCGCCCGCGCGGTGGCGCGGGCGATCGCACTGAATCCCCACGGCGCGGCCACGGCCTGGTATGCCGAGCAGCTCACGCGGGCGGCGCACGACGGCGGGGTGCTCGTCTTCGACGAGACAGACCGGTGGACTTACGTCGTGCCGCTGCCGGCGCTGCCGGACGAGGCGATGCCCTGAGGCCGCGGCTCAGGCTGCGGCGCGGAACCGGCTGCCGTTGCTGTCGTGGGCGAGGGCGCCGAAGCGGGCGAGGAAGGCCGCCATCTGCTGCGACGTCTCCGTGAGGCGGCGGGCCAGGCCGGCGAGTTCGCTCGCCTGTGCGGAGACTTCCTCTACGCTGGCCGAGACCTGCTCGCTGGCGGCGGCGGACTGCTCGGAGACGGCCGAGGCTGAGGCGATGGCCTCGACAGCGGCCTCGCTGCGGCCCCGCATCTCGGCGGCGATGCCGGCGAGCCGGTCCGCGATGGCGGCGACGTCCTGCACCTGGGCGGCGAGCGCCTCGACGCCTTCCTGCATGCCGGCAGCGGCGGCAGCGATGCGCTCAATCTCTGCGTTGACCTCGGTCGCGGAGTCGACGATGCGGCCGAGGGCGGCGCCGGCTTCCGAGGCGCGGGCGGCGCCGACTTCGACATCGCGGACGGAAGCTTCCATCGCGCGGACGGCCTGGCCGGTGCCCTGCTGGACGGCGGAGATGAGGCCGGCGATCTCTTTCGTGGCGACGGCGGTGCGCTCGGCGAGTGAGCGGACGTTTTCGGCGACGACGGCGAAGCCGCGGCCCTGCTCGCCGGCGCGGGCGGCTTCGATGGCGGCGTTGAGGGCGAGGAGGTTGGTCTGGCTGGCGATGTCCTCGATGACCTGGATGATGGCGCCGATTTCGGAGCCGCGGCGCCCGAGCTCTTCGATTTCCCCGGCGGTGCCGCGGACCGCTTCGCGGATGGTGTTCATGGCGTCGACGGTCTGCTGGACGGCGGTCATGCCGTCGCGGGCGGCCGCGAGGGAGTTCTGGCCCTTTTCGGCCGCGGCGCGCGCGGAGGCGGAGACGGCACCGAGGGCTTCGCGAACGCGGTCCGCGGTGCGGGCGGCCTGGCGGAGCCCGTCCGCCTGCGATGAGGCGCCCCGCGTCACTTCCCCAATCGATGCCGCGAGCGAGCGCATGGTGCCATTGAGTTCGCTGATGGCGGCGGACTGCTCGGTGGCGCCGCGGGCGATCTCCTGGGTGGCGTTGGCGATTTCGCGCGCGGCAGCATCGACCTGCGTCGTGCCCTCGCGGACGGACGACGATGCGGCGTTCACGGTGACGCAGGCGTCGACGAGCTGGCGGAGCACGCCTTCGCTGATGTAGGTCTCGACTGCCAGGCTGGCGTCGAGCAGGAAGGCCTTGAGGAAGGCAAGGAAGGTGTCGGCGAGCTTCTGGCCCTTGAGCTTCTTCGCCAGCTCCTCATGGAGGATGGCCGCATAGACGGCGTAGTTGCCGACGTTCCAGCGCGGCTCCACATTCAGGACCGCGTGGGTCGCCCCGACTTTGAGCCGGTGTTCGAAGTAGTCATCGTCGAAGCGGGCTTCGAGGAGCTTGAGGAAGTAGCCCTTCTGGGTGCTTTCGAGGCGGGCGCGGGTGGAGTTCGCCTCCTCGACCTTGGCAACGAACTGAGGGAAGGCGAAGGAGTGGTCGTAGAAGCGGCGGACGATATCGTCGGCGCGCGGGCGGAGGAACGCGGCGGCCTCGCGGATCAGGGCGGCATCGCGGTCGGTGAACTGGAGCCAGCGGAGGCGCAGCGCCTGGTCGGCGGGGGTAATATCGAGACGAGCGGCAAGGCTGTCGGCGGACATCAGGTTCCCCGGGAAGAAGTTGCCACGAGCATCGGGCAACGTTTCACGCCGGGGGATAGATGAAATCCCTGAGCAGCGGCCCAGGCCGGGGCCTGAGGCATCCGGTTTTCCCCGTATTTCAGATGGTATTGCCGAAAACAGCGGCGTTCGCGCCGTGCGATACTCGTCCCATGCTGCTGATCCTTGACGGAAATAACCTCGCGTGGGCGGGCTTCCACGCCCTGCGGCGGCCGATGGGAGCCGACACGCCGGAGCGGAAGGAGCGCGCCGCGCTGCTGGGGCTGGCGCAGGCCGTCTTCGGCATCCTGGTCCGGGGCGGCGAGCCGCCGGACGGGCGGCCGGGGGACAGGGACGGCTGTTCGAAGGCGAACGGACGGCGGTGACCGGGCTCGCAGTCGCGTTCGATGAAGGACGGCCGGTGCGCCGGAGGAGCATCTACCCGGGCTACCAGACGGGCCGGGAAACGGACCCGGCGTTCGCGGAGAACGAGCCGCACATCCTCGCCGCCATCGAAGCCTTCACCGACCTCGCGGCGGGGTTGCCGGTCGAAATCCTCCGCGGGGTGAACACGGAAGCCGACGACCTCATCGCGGCGCGGACGCTGCAGGAGGCCGGGCCGGTGCGGATCGCGTCGACCGACCGGGATTTCCTCCAGCTGGTGGACGAGCGGGTGTCGATCTACTCGCCGGTGAAGAAGGCGGTGGTCGATGCCGCGACCTTCATCGACCACGCGGCGCCGCGCGACGCGGAGGGGCGGCCGGCGGTGTTCCCGCGGGAGCGGTACCTCGATTTCCGGGCCGCGAGCGGCGACAGCTCGGACGACCTGCCGGGCATCCCCGGGATGGGAGCGCTGACCGCGGCGCGGCTGCTCGCTGCGGCGCCGCTCGATGCCTACCTCGAGGCGCCGGGGCGCGCGGCCGAAGCGCTCGGGCGGCGGAATGCGAAGCTCGAAGCGGCGCTGGAAAGCGGCGAGGCGCGCGCAATCGTGGAGCGGAACCGGGCGCTGATGGACCTGCGGGCGGCGGCGCGGCTTTTCCCGGACCTCAGCGGCTACCGCAGGGTCGGGGAGTGGCGGCCCGCGGCCCTCGAGCGCTGGATGGAGGAGCAGCGCGCGTTCGGCATCGACCGGGCGGCCACGCTGGCGGCGTTCGAGCGGCTGGCGGAGGCGACCGGAACGGCGGCCGGCAGGTAGACTTGAGTCGGGAACCGGACGCGGGCGATTAGCTCAGCTGGTCAGAGCGTCTCGCTTACACCGAGAAGGCCGGGGGTTCGAGCCCTCATCGCCCACCACCCCCATTTCCCGGCGGTCAGTCGGTGAAGACCGTGACGTAGAGCCAGGTGCGCCCGGAGCGGACGGCAGCGACCCCTACGTTCGAAAAGCGCGGTTCGAGGATGTTGGCGCGGTGGCCGGCGCTGCCCATGAGGCCCTGGAAGGCGGCCTCCACGGTGCGGGCCTCGGCGTAGTTGTTGCGGGCGAGGTTTTCGCCGGCCAGGCCGTAGCGGATACCGCGGACGGCGAGTTCAGAGAAGGCGCTGCGGCCGTCGGGACCGTAGTGGTCGAAGTAGCCGTTGGCGATGAGGTCGCGGGCGCGGGCAAGCGCCACCTCGGCGAGCGCGGGGCTCCGGGCGAGCGGCTCGAGGCCGCTGGCGGCGCGCGCGGCGTTCATCGCGGCGAGGAGGGAAACCGCCTTGTCCTCGACCGGGACGATATCGACGGGCTGGCTGACGGCGGCCGGCAGCGCGGCGACGGGCTCGGGTGAGGCGGCGGCAGGGGTGCGGCGGGGGTTGCCGGCGCGGGGGATGGGGCGGCGGGCTCGGCGGGCGAGGTCGCGCGGGCCTCAGCGACCGCCGTCGGGAACGGCGTCGGCTCGGCGGCGGGTGTCACCTCGGTGACAGGGAGGGGATGGGCAGCGCTGATCGGGGCTGCGGCTGCCGACATTTGGGGTGCGGGGTGCGCTGCCCCGGCCGGGGTTTCGAGGCGGAGCGCCGCGAGGGCCGGGCGGAGCAGACTGCCGCGCCGCCGAGAAGCACCGGGAGCATCGAGAGCCTGCGCATACCGGTACTTTCGGCCGGCCCTGCGCGTCGAAACATCGGGGAAGGCACCGATGGGGAGGGAGAGCTGCCATGCCGGGCCTGCGTTCCCGTGAGGTTGCCGGGCTGCCGCCGCCGGTTGGACTGCGAGTGATGGTCGTCTCGCAGGGGCTGGACCGCGCGTACGACCGGGCGCGCGGGCTCGAGGCGATCGGCTACCGGGTGGCGGCCTTCGGCGACGTCGGCAGCGCCGTCGCGGCGGTCGAGCGGCATGCGCCCGACGCGGCGGTCGTGGACCTCGGGCGGGAGGTCGGCTTCCCGGCGGACGCAGTGGCGAAGCTGCGGAGTGCGACCGACGCGCCAATCGTGGCGGTCGGGTGCAGCGGCACGCTGGCGGAGATGCTGCGCTGCCTCGAAGCGGGCGCCGACGACTACTGCCGGCCGCAGTGCAGCACGGACGAAATCGACCTGCGGCTGCGGGCCCTGCTGCGGCGGATCGGGATGGCGAACGGCCACGACACGAGGTCCGCGCAGGAGGAGCCGCGCCGGGTGCGGGTCGGCGCGATCGAAATCGACCCGGCGTCACAGACGGTATGGAAAGACGGCAGGGAGGTGCCGCTGTCGCCGACGGAGTACCGGCTGCTGTGGACACTGGCCGAACACGCGGGCGAAGTGGTGCCATCGAAAGCGCTGATCGCCCGGGTGTGGGGCAACCAGTACACGGCGGAGACGCACTACCTGCGGCTGTACATCCGGTATCTGCGGCAGAAGCTGGAGGACGACCCGAGCCGGCCGGTGTACATCGTCAACCGGTGGGGCGCGGGGTACGCGCTGGAGGAGCCGAAGCGGACGGCCGTGGCGGTTTGAGGGTACAGGCGCAGCGCCGCGGTTCGCGTAGAATCGGGCGGCGAAACCCCTGCACTCTGGAGGCAGCATGGCCCGGACCGCCCACGAAATCCTGCGCACGTCGCTGAAATCGATGCACGACCTGCTGGACAAGGCCGTCGAAGGGATGACGGCGGAGCAGCTGAACTTCCGCCCGCAGGAGGGCGGCGTGAGCGCGTTCTTCAGCCTGTGGCACTACGTGCGGACCGAGGACAACATCATCAACTGGGTGGCGCAGCAGAAGCCGACGGTGTGGCTGGAAGGGAACTACCACGAGTATTTCGGCCTGCCGCGGACGAGCCAGGGCACGGGGATGACGGAGGAGGAGGCGAACGCCATCCGCATCAGCGACGTGGCGAAGTGGCACGAGTACCAGCAGAAGGTCTGGGAGGCGACGGACCGGTACCTCGCGGGGATGTCGCCGGAGGAGTTCGATCAGCGCACGGTCACGATCAAGCCGCTGGGCGAGATGTCGCTCTGGGACGGGATTTACGGGGTGTGCCTGAGCCACGGCTACCGCCACGTCGGGGAGATCGAGTACGTGCGCGGCGTGCAGGGGCTGGGCGGGCTGACGATCTGAGGCGGGGCGTCAGAGGAGCGGGGCGTCGCAGCCCATGACGATGATGTCGCGGATGGCGCGGAAGCCGAGCCGTTCGTAGAGCGGCGCGGCAGCGAGCGTCGAGGCGAGGGCGGCGGCGTCCGCGCCTTCGGCCCCGGCAGCCGCGAGGGCGGCAAGCGTCATTTCGGAGCCAAAGCCGCGGCGGCGGACGGAGGGGTGGACGTAGAGGCTGTGGAGCGTCGCGAGGCTGCCGTGGAGCATGACCGCGATGCGGGCGACGCACTCGGCCCCGGAGCCGCCGATGAGGAGCCACACCGGGGATTGTCCCGGGCGGCCGCGATGATGCCGGCGGGGAGCGGTTCGCCTGCGTGCTCGGCGGCGTCGACCGCTGCGAACGCCTCGACGTCCTCGTCGGACTCGACGGTGCGGATATCCAGCTCGCCGGGGAGCGGCTGCGGCCAGATAGCATCGAGGAGCATGACGGGCTGGCGCTCCCAGAAGCGGAGTCCGAGGGTCATGGCGGCGGCCATGAGGTCGGAGGGGGCATCGCCGGGGATGTCGACGCGGAAGTTGAGGCCGCGCGCCGTGAACCATTCGGCGGCGGCGCGGAGCGCGGGCAGCGCAGGACCTTGGAGGTCGCGCGGGATGGCGACGTTGGCGGGCGAGACGCCGAGGCCGGCATCGATGCAGGTGAACCCGGAGACTTCGGCCACCTCGCCGAGGGTGGGGTGGCAGCCGAGCGTGAGGGCGGCGTCGCGCATGGCGTCGGCGATGGGGCCGGCGAGGGGGTGGAGGGCTGGCATGGGGGCATGGTACGCGCTGCGAGCAGGGTTCGCGCGGGGGCCTGATAATCGGAGGCAGCAGCTGAGGAGGTCCGAACCCTTGGAACAGCCGAGCCAGGCTTCGATCGACAAGATGTGGGCATACGCGGAGAAGTTCGCGGAGAAGTCGGGGACGCACTTCCACCCGGACCGGTACATCACCGAGGGGTGATTCTCGGGCTGGCGGCGAACCTCGACCAGTACGGGCGGCCGCTCTGCCCCTGCAACTTCTACCCGTCGAAGGACGAGAACGGGAACTGGCCGGAGGGGCTCTACCTCCCGAAAGAGGAGGAGGTGAAGCGGCGGACGTGGATCTGCGCATGCGACGAGATGCAGATCTACAAGTACTGCCACTGCCTCCTGTTCGTGACCGAAGAAGGGCTGCCGATTACGGAGTACCTGCCCGAAGGGCACGAGGGGCGCGAAATCTACGGGCTGGTGAAGGACCCGACGCCGGACAAGGGGCGGGCGCTGGGCCGGGTGCTCGAGCGCCAGAAGGCCGAGGGCGGCCACCGCGAGTAGCGGCAGCCGCCCCGGGCGGTGCGCCGGCCGGCGCAGACCTAGAGGTGCTGGCTGACGCCGCCGTCGACGTGGAAGACCTGGCCGGAGATGTAGCCGGCAGCCTCGGAGGCGAGGAGGACGGCAAGCGCGCCGAGTTCGTCGGCGCGGCCGAAGCGGCGCATCGGGATGAAGCGCATGAGGAGGTTGGCGCCGATTTCGTCGGGGCCGCGGCCCGGCGTCCAGTCCATCCAGCCGGTGGCGATGCAGTTGGAGGTGAAGCCGCGGGCGGCGAGCTCCTGGCTGAGGGCGGTCGAGAGGCCGATGACGCCCGACTTGACGGCGGTGTAGGCGGCGAGCCCTTCGACGCCGCGCTCGGCGAAGATGGAGGTGACGAAGATGAGGCGGCCGGGGCCTTCGCCCTCGGGAAACTCACGGACGAAGCTGCGCGCGGTGAAGAACGCGCCGTTCTGGTTGACGGCCTGGAGGCGCGCGAACTCGGTATCGGTCACCTTCTCGAAGGGCTTCGCGAGGGGAGGTCGGCGTTGTAGACGAGGATGGTGGGCCGGCCGAACTCCTTGCCGAGCTGCTTGAGACTGACCTGGACATTGGTGGGGAGGGTGACGTCCCAGCCCTGCGAGAAGGACTGGCGGCCGAGGGCGGCAACCTCCTTCGCGATGCGCTTCGCTTCGAGCATCTCGTCGCCGTCGGTGGTGGCGGAGGCGATGGCGACGTCGGCGCCGGCCTCGGCGAGCGCGAGGGCGATGGCGCGGCCGGCAGGGTTGGCGCAGCCGACGACGAGGGCCTTCTTGCCGGAGAGGTCGAAGGCGGGTTTCCGGTTCCACTCAGCCATGGCGCACCTCCGCCGGTTCGGTGACGACCCACCCGGTCGGGGCGACGCCGCCGGCGAGGCCGCCGCCGTCGATCACGAAGGATTCGCCGGTGATGTAGCTGGAGGCATCGGAGCAGAGGAAGACGGCGAGCGGCCCGAGCTCCCAGGCTTCGCCGAGGCGGCGGACGGTGATGAAGCGGCCGCGCTGGGCGCGCATCGCGGCTTCTTCCTCGGAGCGGGGCGGCTGCTGGGCGACGAAGCCGGGGATGATGCAGTTGACGCGGATGTTTTCGCCGATGAGCTGAGCGGCGAGGCTCTTGGTGAGGGAGATGACCCCGGCCTTCGCGGCGGCGTACGCGAGCGACTGCGGTGACGAGCGGAGGGCGGTGCCGCTGGCGACGTTGACGATGACGCCGCCGGTGCCCTGCTTCAGGAGCTGCCGGGCGGCAGCGCGGGAGCAGTAGAACGTGCTGTAAAGGTTGACCTCGATGGTGTCGCGCCAGTCGTCATCCTCGAGGTCCTGGATGCGGTTGCCGGCGCCGCGGCGGTCGCCGATGCCGGCGTTGTTGAGCATGACATCGAGGCGGCCGAAGTGCTCGACGGTGCGTTCGATGAGGGCGTCGCACTGTTCGCGGACGCGAACGTCGGTCGGGACGATGAGGGGGTCGCGGCCGCTGGCGGCGCGGATGTCGGCGGCGGCTTCTTCGAGCTGGGCGCGGGTGCGGCTGGCGATGCAGATGTCGGCGCCGGCTTCGGCGAGGGCGATCGCCATCGCCTTGCCGAGGCCGCGGCCGCCGCCGGTCACGATGACGACCCGGCGCGGGGGCCCATCGAGCCGGAGACGTTCGAGGACCATGGGAACCTCCGGGGGTGGTGTGGTGCGGGCCATGATACGGGGAGCGCGGTTGGGGGCCGCTCAGCCGGCGATGCGGTAGGCCCCGATCGCGAGCGTGATGATGGCGACGGCGTAGCGGTAGAGCACGAACACGAGGAGGGAGCGGGTCCGCACCCAGCGGAGGAGGAAGTGGATGGCGGCGAAGCCGACGACGGCCGAGGTGACGAAGCCGACGACCATCTGGCGGGCCTCGGCGCCGGAGAGGGCAGCGAGGTCGGCCGACTTGAGCAGGAGCGCGCCGACGAACGCCGGCGTGCCGAGGAGGAACGCGAAGCGCACGGCGTCTTCGCGGCGGAGACCGCGGGCGAGCGCGACGGTGACGGTGGCGCCGGAGCGGGAGACGCCGGGGATGAGGGCGAACGCCTGGCCGACGCCGATGTACAGCGCGTCGCGGATGCCGACGGAGGCCATCGGACGGCGCTTGGGGGCGAGACTGTCGGCCGCGAGCATCACGGTGCCCATGAGGGCGAGCATGATGGCGACCAGCCAGGGCTGCCGGACGTGAGATTCGATCCAGCTGTCGAACAGGAGGCCGGCGACCGCGGCGGGAACGGAGCCGACAGCGAGGAGCCAGAGGAGGCGGGTGTCGGTGCGCCAGGCGGCTACGCGCGCGCCGTGGCGGACGAGGTCCGCCAGGCCGGTCCGGAACATCACGTACCAGTCGCGCCAGAAGTAGGCGAGGAGTGCGAGGAGCGTGCCGCCGTGGAGGCCGACATCGAAGGCGAGGCCCTGGTCCTCCCAGCCGAAGAGGGCGGGAACGAGGATGAGGTGGCCCGAGCTGGAGATCGGCAGGAACTCAGCGACGCCCTGCACGATCCCAGGATGACGGCGCGAACGAGGTCCACGGGGAACGTTCGCCGTGCCGCGCCTAAGGGGCAACGGCGGCGGGGAAAGCCGCGGTTCAGTCGACGCCGGCGATTTTCGTATAGCGTTCGATGACGGGGCGGCCGGCGAGGAGGCCGGCGAGTTTCGCGCCGAGCGCGCATGTGGTCGGTCTTGCCGTGGGCTTCGAAGGCGGCGGCGTCGCGGTAGTTCTCGTAGAAGAGGAAGGTCGCCGGGTCGCTGTCGGCGACGTGGAGCGAATAGGCGGGGACGGCGCCGGCTTCGTTGGCTTTGACGGCGGCGACCATTTCGGTGAGGGCGGCGCGGAGCTCGGCTTCCTTGCCGGGCTGCGCCTGGAGCTTGGCGACGATGGTGATCACGGGGCAGGACCTCCGGGGATTTGCCGGGGCATTCTACGGCTGCGTAACGGGTTGCGTGACAAAACCCAGGTCGGAGCCCAGAATGCGGGGCGATGTGGCTCCAGACGATGCCGGCGGACCAGGCGGAGCTGCTCCGGGATGAGGCGCAGCGCCACCCGGCAGCAGCGGAGGGGTCAGCTACCCCGAGTGGTACTTCAAGCGGTGGCATTTCCTGCCGGAGGGGTACCTTTCGGAGCGGAGCGCCAGGCTGTACGACCGGGTGATTCGGCCCGTCTACTGGGCCGGGAGCGAGGGCGGGCCGCGCGGCTCATTGCGCGGTGGCTGGAGCGGACGGGGGCCCGCCGGGTGCTCGAACTGGCGCCCGGGCCGGGGCGGCTGCTGGCGCGGCTGAGCGAGCGCCTGCCCGCCGTGGAGTTCCGGGCGGTGGAGCTCTCGCCGTATTTCGTCGCCGGGACACGCGCGCCGGGGAAACGCGGTCGTGGTGCACGGCGACGCGCGGCGGCTGGAGCAGGTGGCCGGCGTGTTCGATGCCGTGATCGAAGCGCATTATGTCGGGCATCTGCCGGCAGACGAGCGGGGCCCGGCGTTCGCAGCAGCAGTCCAGGCCGTGCGCCCGGGGGCAGCATCGTGACGGTCGAGCACCGCTGGCACCGGTGGCCGGTGCCGCCGGGTGTCCGGGCTGCGGCCGTGCGGCGAGCGGGATTTTCGCGGCTGACGTTTTACCGGCGCGATGCCGGGCAGGAGGAACAGCGATGACGATGCCGGCTTCGGAACGGGAGCGGATTCGGCAGTACCTGGTCGAGCAGGCGGCAAGCAAGGGGACCGAGGAGCTGATCGAACGGGTCGAGGAGGGGATGCGCGAGCTGCGGGCGGCAGCGCTGGCGATCCCTCCCGAGCGGTACGGCGACCGCCCCCGGGCGATGAGTGGTGCCCGGCGGATTGCCTCGGCCACGTGGTGGAGTGGAACCTGCGGGTGGCGCGGGCGGTGCTGCACGCGGCGCTCACGGGGAGCTGCCGGCTGACGGCCCGGTCGAGCTGCCGGGCGACCGGGACGGAATGCTGGCGGCGCACGACGAGGGCATCGCGTCGCTGTACGAGCATGTGCGGGCGGCGGACCCCGGCGGGTTTCTCGAGCTTCGCTGGGAGCACCCGTTCTTCGGGCCGCTGAACTGGCGGGAATGGTTCCTGTTCCTGCGCCTGCACGCGAAAGACCACGCGCGGCAGCTGGCGGCCATGCGGGAGGCGCTCGGTGCGTGAGCCGCGGCCGCTGCGGGTGGTGCATACGTCCGACGTGCACCTCGGGGCGTACGCGGGGAACGATAGCCCGGGCTGGGTCGAGCGGCGCCGCCGGATGGAGGCAGCGTTCTGCCGCGTCATCGACCTTGCGAACCGGGAAGGCGCCGACGCGCTGATTCTCGCGGGGACATCTTCGACAACGACCGGGTGCCGGCGGAGACGGTGGAGTGGGCCGCGGCGCAGATTGCGCGGTTCGAAGGCCAGGCGTTCCTCATCCCGGGGAACCACGACCCGATGGACCCGGGGAGCATCTACTGGCGGAACGACATGGAGGCAATCGCGCGGCGGCTGACGATCGTGCGGCAGCACCGGGGCGAGCTGATCGAGCCGGAGGGGCTGGATCTGGTGCTCTGGGGCCGGGCGTACCTGGACAGCGACTGGCATTTTCGGCCGCTGGAAGGGCTGCCGGGCCGGGTGGACGGCCGCTGGCACATTGCGCTGGCGCACGGGCACTTCGTGCCGGAGGGCGGCGAATCGCACCGGTCGCTGCCGATTCACGAGCGGGAGATCGCGGCGGCGCGCGGGGAGTGGGACTACATCGCCCTGGGGCACTGGGAGCCGCACGCGGACGTGAGCCGGGGCGGCGTGACGGCGGTCTATTCGGGCGCGCCGATGCCGCTGAGCGATGCGAACAGGCGAGCGGGGCTCTGCGCCGTGGTGGATTTCGGCCCTGGGGCGTGCGCTGGCGGACGGAGCGGGTGGACGGGTAGGGTGCGGGGGAGCGGGGAACAGCGGCGGGCAATCCAGCCAGCGCGCGCGATTGAGGCCGGGCTCCGGGACTCGATGTTGTATTTGCGACGCCGTTGCCGTCTCATTTGCCGCTGCAGGAGTGTGGGCGGTAACTGAGACTTAGGCTCATGTCGATTTCAGCCACTGACGTCACGGCGGTGCCGCAGGCTGCGGCGCGGGCGGTTGCGCTTCGGCTTCGGATAGCCGTCACCCTCACCGTCCTGGCGCTCATCCTCGCGGCGGCGGTCGTCATCGCAACGTCGCTCGGGCCGGTGCAGGTCGCGCCGTTACGGGTCTGGGGCGTCATCGCGCGTGAGCTGGGCCTGCCGCTGGACCTCGCGGTGAGCGAGCGCGACGAGGCAGTGGTGATGCAGCTGAGGCTGCCGCGGGTGCTGCTGGCAGCGATTTGCGGCGCCGGTCTCGGCGTTGCCGGGGCGGCCCTGCAGGCGGTATTTCGGAACCCGCTGGCTGAGCCGGGCGTCACCGGCGTCTCGTCCGGGGCTTCGCTCGGGGCGGTGGCGGTGCTGTTCTGGAACCTCGATGCGTGGCATCCGCTGGTGCTGCCTCTCGGTGCATTTCTCGCCGCCGGGATAACGGTCGCCGCGGTGTACGGGATTGCTGCGGGCACGGGCCGTGCGTCCCTGGCGACCATCGTGCTGGTCGGGCTGGCGGTCAACGCATTCCTCGGCGGCGTGGTCAGCGCGTTCGTGGCGAACGCGCGGAACGAGTCAGAAATCCGGAGCATCATCTTCTGGCTGCAGGGCGGACTGGAGGCGCGGACCTGGGAGCATGTTCGCCTCGCTGTCGGCCCGATCGCGGTCGGGGTGGTCGGACTTGCGGCGCTTGGGCGCGACCTCAACCTGCTGCTGCTCGGCGATGACCTGGCGGGGGCGGCGGGGGTGGCCGTGCGGCCGGTGCGCTGGGCGGTGCTCGGGCTGGCAGCGCTCGCTACGGGCGCGGCGGTGGCCGTCACGGGGGTGATTTCGTTCGTCGGGCTGGTGATTCCCCACGCCCTGCGGCTGGTGGTCGGTTCGGACCATCGTCTGCTGCTGCCGGCCAGCGCCCTGGCCGGGGAGCGTTCCTGGTCGTTTGCGACACCGTCGCGCGGATGCTGTTCCAGCCGGTGACGCTGCAGGTGGGCGTCGTCACGTCGCTCGTCGGCGGGCCGCTCTTCCTCGCGCTGGTGCTCCGCAGCCGGAAGGAGTTCGCCCTGTGAGGCGGCTGCTCGAGGCATCCGACATTCACGTGCGGTACGGCTCTGCGGAAGTGCTCCGGGGTGTTTCGTTCGAGGCGGACGCCGGGGAGGTCGTGGGACTCGTGGGCCCGAACGGCGCCGGGAAATCGACGCTCCTGCGCGTCGCGGCCGGGCTGCAGCGCGCGGCGGCAGGAAGCGTGCAGCTGGACGGGCGGGGCCTCGACAGCATGACGCGGCGAGACCGCGCGCGGACGCTGGGCTTCGTCCCGCAGGACACGCGCATCGATTTTCCGCTGTCGGTCGAACAGGTGGTGCTGCTGGGCCGGCACCCGCACGGCCGGCGCCTGTCGGTCGATTCGGCGCGCGATTTCGCGGCTGCGGAGTCGGCGATGGCGCGCGTCGGGATCCTGGGGTACCGGGACCGGCGGTATTCGACGCTCTCGGGGGCGAGCGGCAGCTCGTGATGCTGGCGCGCGCGCTGGCCGGGGAGCCGCGGCTCCTGCTGCTGGACGAACCGGTCTCTGCGCTCGATTTGCGGCATCAGCTGCTGGCGCTGCAGGTGGTTCGGGAGTTCGCAGCGGGCGGCGGCGGGTGCGTGGTGATTCTCCACGACCTGAACCTGGCTGCACGGTACTGCGACCGGATCTTGCTGCTGGAGCAGGGCCAGCTGCGGGCCTCAGGCGCGCCACCGGAGGTGCTGCGGCCGCTGCCGCTACGGTCGGCCTACCGGGTCGGCGTCGCAGTGCGGAGCGACGACGTCCTGGCATGTCCTTCGGTGGTCGCCGTCGCGCCGCGCGAAGGCGGGCCTGCGGCCATTTCGGGCAGCGGACCTGAGCTGGTCGGAGCACTCGCCGCCCTGTTCCGGCGGGGGTGCGTCCACGCGCGGGTCATCGTCCCTCCGGGTTCACCGGAGGCCGCGGCGGCCGAGGCGCTCGGCTTCGAGACGGTAGCCCCCGGCGAGATAGCGGCTGGACCCGGGACGAAGGCGAAGGCCTGGGCTTTCGGTCCGCCGCCGCCCGGTTTGACGAGGCTGCTCGAGGTGGAGCGGGTCGAGGTCGAGCGGCTCGACCACCTCATCGAGCGGCTGCACGGGGCAATGGATGGAGCCGGCGCTGCCACGCGGGCAGAGCCCGGTGCTGGTGACGAATCCCCGGCCCTGGCCGGTTCGACATCAACGGGAGGTTGAAGATGTTTCGTCTTTCGAAGAGCGCCCTTGCGGCGTGCATGATCCTCGCTGCCTCGCTCGGGCTTGCCGCGTGCGGCGGGAGCGGCGACGACAGTTCCCTGCCGGGCGAGAGTTCACCGACGGCGGCAGCTCCATCGCCGGGAGCCTCGCCGTCTCCGACAACGGCGGCCGCTTTCCCGGTGACGATTCGGCACGAGGGGCGGAGCGTGACGATCGCGGCCGAGCCGCGCCGAATCGTCGCGCTTTCGAACGATGTCGCGGACATCGCCCTGCGGCTCGCGGGGCCGGAACGGGTGGTCGCGGTGCCGGCATCGAATGCGACGCCGTCGCTGGCTGCATCAGCCTCACTGGTGGGTGCCGTGGCGACGAAGCTGCCGCCGGGAACGAACCCCGAACCGGAGCAGATCGTCGCGCTGCGCCCCGATCTCGTCCTCATCACCACCCGGCACGGCGGCGAGCAGGACGCCGCGAAGCTGCTGGAGCAGGTCGGCGTGCCGATGCTGATGTTCGCTCACTGGGGTTCGCCCGGGGAGATTGCGGAGAACGTGCGCGTGCTCGGCCAGGCGCTCGGAGTGCCGGAGAAGGCGGAGCAGCTGGTGCGCGAGATGGAGGAGGGCATGGCGCGGGTCGAAAAGGCGCTGGCGAAGGCTTCGGGCCGACCGCGGGTGCTGGCCATGTCGGACCAGGCTCAGCGGCCGTTCGTCATCGGGAAGTCTGGCGGCGGGATCACGGCGCCGCTCATCGAGATGGCGGGCGGCGATGTGGTCGCGGACCAGGAGGCCCCGCGCAGGCAGAACGCATCTTGGCGCTGAATCCGGACGTGATCGTCATCATCGACGTCTGGGGAAGGGGCTGGAGCACTACCGGGCGCTGCTGGATTCGCCGGCGGTCCAGGCGCTGCCGGCGGTCAAGGAGAACCGCATCGTCGTCGTGCCGGCATGGCAGGCGTTTCTGCCGACTGACCGGGTCTTCCTCGGGCTGGAAGTGATTGCGAAAGCGCTGCACCCGGAGGCGTTTTGAGATGCGGGGCCGCGTGCGGGTCGTGTGCATCGGTTTCGATGCGCACCGCGCCTACCCGATTCGCCTCGGCGCGGCGCGGGCGCAGGAGCGTTTCGGCGTCGAAGTCGACGTGGAGGTCCTGGACCGGGAGGAGGCAGGCACCCTCGACCCCGAAAGCGCCGCGCAGCTCGCGCGAACGGCTGATGCGGTATTCGTTGCGGCGCTGACGGAAGAACGGTTTCTGCCGGCGGCCAGGGCGCTGGCGGGTTCGGCGCCCCGTTTCTACCCGAGCGCGCCGAACCTGTTCGAGATATCGGCGATGGCTCGCGTGCCCGGCCTGGCGCTGGACGACCCGGGCGCGGCCGGTGCGCTGGCCGCAGCAGCGGCCGCCTGCGCCGCGGCGGGCAAACCGGTGCCGCCCGTGCCGGGCCTGGTCGCGACGGTGCTCCCGCAGGCGGCGCACCTGGTCCCGGAGGATCAGCCTGAGCTCCGGCGGCTGGGTCGGGTGCTGCAGGCGCTGCTGAATCTCTCGCCAGAGAACGCGGCCCTGGCGTTCGCGGCAGTTGCGCATGAGGCGGAGCCGGGGCAGATCCCGGACCCGGGTTGGCCGGAAATCTACCCGGCCTGCGGCTTCTGGCACCCGGACGCCGGGGTGTTCGCCCGGTGGGCGGAGTTCGAAGCAGCGCTGGAGCGGCGGTGGCGCGGCCGGGAGCGGGTCGGCCGGGCGCTCGTCGTGGTGTTCTCGACGCAGGTGACCGGGGGCAACGACGCGCACCTGCGGAGCCTGATCGCCGCACTCGAACGGCGGGGCATCGAGGCGGTGCCGTGGTTCGGCGCACTCGACGCTGCGGGGGAGGTCGGCGAGGTGCTCAAGGTGCCGGCCATCGACCTCGTCATCAATGCATCCGGCTTCACGCTGACGGGCACCCACGGCCAGCCAAACATCGCGGGCGACGTCGAGCTGCTGCGCCGGTGGGACGTCCCGCACCTGAATGCAGTGCCGCTGCTGTTCCAATCGCTGGAGCAATGGGAACGGGAGCCGGTGGGTCTGCTGCCGATGGCGGTGGCGATGCAGGTGGCAGTGCCCGAGCTCGAGGCCGCGCTGGCGCCACGGGTCTTCGCGGGGCGCGCTGCGGACGACGACCGGATGGCGGCGACCGCTCAGGCGGACCGGGTCGCCGCACACGCCGCGCGGCTCATCCAGCTGCGCACCAGGCCGAACCGCGAGAAACGCGTCGCCATCGTGCTCTTTGCGTGCCGCCGGACGCCGGTGCCGTCGGGACAGCGGCCTACCTCGATGTGTTCACTTCGCTCCATGCGCTCCTCGCGCGGCTGCGGGAGGAGGGCTACACGGTCGACGTGCCGGCCGATGCCGGCGAGCTGCTGAACCTGCTGGTCGATGACAGCGCGGGGGCGCGCGGACCGGCACGCGCATCGCGGCGCGGTACCCGGCCCGGCGGTATGTCGAGACCGCGCCGGGTCTCGAACGGGTGACGCGGTGCTGGGGCGAAGCCCCGGGGACATCGATACGGATGGACGGGATTTTCTCATCCGCGGGGCGGTTCTCGGGAACGTGGCGGTCGTCATCCAGCCGGACAATGGCGGTTACAGCGACCCGATCGGGCTTCTCTACCGGGACGATGCGAGCCCGAGTCACAGCTTCACTGCCTGTTACGACTGGATCCGCAACGGGTTCGGAGCGGACGTCGTGCTGCATTTCGGCACCCACGGGGCGCTGGAGTTCATGCCGGGCAAACAGGCGGGACTGCTGCCGACGGATTTTCCTGACGCGCTCATCGGCGACCTGCCGCACGTCTACTACTACTGCATGAACAACCCGGCGGAGGCGGCGATCGCGCGGCGCCGTTCGGCCTCTGAGATCGTTTCGTACCTGAGCCCGCCGGTCGAGGCATCGGGGCTGTACGGCGCGCTCGAGGCAGCCCGGGCTGCGGCCGCGGCGCTCCGCGACGATCCCGGCAACCCGGCGCGGGCCGCCGAGCTGCGGGAGGCCGCCGCAGCCGCGGGTCTCGATGCGGTCGCGGACCCCTCCGACTGCGAGGCAGAGCCGCTGGCCTACCTCGAACGGGTGACGCGCGCGTTAGACGACCTGGAGCGGACGCTCATTCCGCTGGGGCTTCATGTGCTTGGGCGGGGATCGATCCCGATGAGGCGCGCGGCATCCTGGCCGCGGCATGCGAGTATCCGCTGCCGGGCCAGGCTGGACTCTCGCTGGTGGATGAACTGACTGCCGTCCTCGGCTCCGAGGAGGAGGCCCGGAAGGCGGCCCGGGGCTTTGCAGACGCCGTCGCCGCCGGCGCGGGGAAACCGGCGGGGCCACCGTTCACGGCGCTTCCCGAAGGCACGCTGGAGCGGTGGCACCGCGGGCTGACGGAGCGGCTCCGGCTGCTCGACGCAGCCGCGGAGCTGGACGGCCTCGTGGCGGCGTTGGCGGGCAGATACATCCCGCCGTCGCCGGGCGGTGACCCGGTGCGCGAGCCTGACGCGCTGCCTACAGGCCGCGGGCTCGTCGCGCTCGACCCGTACCGCGTGCCCACGGCCGCAGCGGCGCGTGCCGGTGAGCGTCTCGCGGAGCAGCTCCTGGAGGCTGCGGCGGCTGCGGACGGCCGGCTTCCCGAGACGGTCGGCGTCGTGGTCTGGGGTTTGGAGACCATCAAAGCCCGCGGCGAGGCGATCGCCCAGGTGCTCTGGCTGATCGGCGCGCGGCCGGAGCCTGATGCGTTCGGGCGCATGACGCGGTTCCGCATCGTCCCCATCGAGGAGCTGGGACGGCCGAGAGTCGACGTCGTGCTGACGGTGTCAGGTATTTTCCGGGACCTGTTCCTGCCTGCGACGGAACTCCTGGACCGGGCTTTCCGCGCGGTTGCTGCCTTGGAGGAGCCGCCGGAGCAGAACTACGTGCGGAAACACGCGCTCGAGCTCGCGAAGGCACTGGACATCGACCCGGGCGAAGCCGCGGCGCGCGTCTTCTCGCAGTGCGCGGGAAGGTACGGAACCGGCGTCAATGACCTCGTGCTCTCGTCGGAATGGGAAGGGAACGACGACCTTGCGAATGCGTTCCAGCACACGATGGCGTTTGCCTACGGTGAGCGGAGGACATCGGTGTCGGCGCCGGCCGTCTTCCATGGCCTGCTGCGGACGGTCGAGGCGACCTTCCAGAACATCGACTCGACGGAGGTCTCGCTTTCTGACGTGGACCACTATTTCGAGTACCTGGGCGGGCTGTCCAATGCGGTGGGGGCGGCGCGGGGAGCGGAGCCGGCGGCGTACATCGCGGATACCTTCCGGCCCGGGGACGAGTCCGAAGCCTTGCGGAAGCGCTGTGGATGGAAACGCGAAGCCGGCTGCTGAACCCGAAGTGGCGGGACGCGATGCTCGAGCACGGGTACAACGGCGTGGCCCAGGTTGCGATGCGGCTGGACAACACGTACGGCTGGGCGGCGACCACGTCAGCGGTGGACGGGAGGCTGCTGGAGGATGTCGCGCGGGAGTACTTGCTGAATGATGCGCTCCGGGAACGAATGGCGGCGGAGAACCCGCTGGCCGTGAAGCGGATGGCAGATCGGCTGGTGGAGGCCGCCGAGCGCGGCCTGTGGGATGCGCCTTCCGGGCTGGTGGAATCCCTGCGGGACGTTGCGGGGCGGCTCGACGACGCGGTCGAGGGGCAGTGCTGCATGCGGGCTGACGCTGGGTCGGGAGAAGCGGCCGTCTTTCCGTTCTCCGCCATTCTCGGGCAGGAGGAGATGAAGCTGGGCCTCCTGCTCAACGCGATCGACCCGGGAATCGGCGGGATGCTCGCGCTGGGCGACCGGGGCACCGCGAAGTCAACGACGGTCCGGGCGCTGGGGCAGATGCTGCGCCTCGCCGGGCTCGAGATGCCGGTGGTCACGCTGCCGCTGGGTGCCAGCGACGACCGGGTGCTCGGCTCGCTGGATCTCGAGGCTGCCCTCGTCCACGGGGAAAAGCGGTTCGCGCCCGGATTGCTGGCAGAAGCGCACAGCGGGTTCCTGTACATCGACGAGGTCAATCTGCTGGACGACTACCTCGTGGACCTGCTGCTGGATGTGGCTGCGTCGGGGGTGAACCACGTGGAGCGCGACGGCCTGAGCGTGACGCACGCGGCGCACTTCGTGCTGGTGGGGTCGGGCAACCCGGAGGAGGGTGAGCTTCGGCCGCAACTCGAGGACCGCTTTGGGCTGGCGGTCCACGTGCGAACCATTCGCGACGCCGACACCCGGCGGGAGATCGTGCGGCGGCGGCTGGCGTTCGGCGACGACCCGGCGGGGTTTTGCGCGGCATGGCACGCGCAGGATGCGGCACTGGCAGCGCGTGTCTGCGCGGCGAGGGACCGGCTGCCGGGGTCGAACTCGGGCCGGAGGTCATCGACCGGATCGTCAGCCTGGTCATCGAGGCGGGAACGACCGGCCACCGGGGAGAGATCGTCGTCGCGCGGGCAGCCCGCGCCCACGCTGCGCTTGCCGGCCGGACATCGGTCGGCCCTGGCGACATCGGGGCAGTCGCGGTGATGGCGCTGCGCCACCGGTGCGCGCGGGCCCCGTTCGACGACGAGGAGGCCATCGCGGCGCGGATTGCGGCGGCCGTTGAGCGCGCGGGGTGCACGGGGTGACCCCGGCAGTCGAAGACGCGGCGGCGCCATTTGCGGCGTTCCTGCTCGACCCGCGCATCGGCATCCTGCTGACCGGCGACCGCTCGCAGGCCGAGGAGGCCAGCCGGGCGCTCGCCCGGCAGCTGCAGCCGGATGCGGTGCGCCGTTTCGGCCCGGCGGATGACCTGTGGCCGGGTCCGCCGGACGATGCTGTCGTCCTGCTGTCGCCCCTGGTGTTCGATGACCCGGCCCGGGTGGCACGAAGCCGGCGGGCATGGGGCATCGCTGCCGTGGCCCCCTCGCCCGGACACGCGCCGAGCGCGATTGCTGAGCGGTGCGCGCTCGCGGTGGCGTTCGACCCGACCCCGGGCCCGGCTGCGCTGGAGTCGTCTGCGCCATGGGAGCGGGCCGCAGCGGCAGCGGCCGCGGCGGCCGCCCGCGCCGCGCCGGCGGCAGCGCCGGACCTCGAAGCGCGAACCGCGGTGGAGGCTTCTCTACGGTTCGGGCTGGAGAGCCACGAGCTGGAGTACCGGGCAGCCCCGGCAGCGCGGGCAGCGATACGGCTTGGGCTCGAACCGATGCCCTTCCTCGAACGCTGGGTCTTCGCTCCCCGCGCGAGGCAGGCGTCGCCCGCGCCGCCGCCTCCGGCCGAGGCCGAGTCCGCCGGGGAGGATCCCGGCCGGCCCTCGAACGATGGTGCGGCGGACGGAGCGACCTCGGTGGAACCGCCGGGGGCGTGGCCCGGCGACCCGCCGGTCACGGCGGCGCTCCGCGGCCGGGTCCGGCGGCCGCTCCCCGGTCGGCGCGGACCGCGAGGACCGCATCCAGCGCGCGGCGCGCCGGGCCGGACGTTTCCTGGCGGTACGGCGAGCGTGCTGACGTGCCGGCGACGGTCGCCTACGCGCTGCCGCGGGCAGCGCTGCGGGGTGGCGGCCCGGGAACGTCCTTCGCCTGATGCCCGGCGACCTTCGCGCGCGGCGGCGCCATTCGAAGACCGGCAGTCTCCTGATCATCGTCGTGGATGCATCCGGGAGCATGGCGCAGGGTGCGATTCGCCAGGCGAAAGGGCTGGTGCTCCGGGTGCTCGACCGGGCGTATGTGGACCGGACTTCGGTCGCTATCGTCGCGGCGCGGGGACGGGAGGCCTATCTCGCCCTTGCGCCGACACGCGCCATCGCGCGGGCGAGAGGGCATTGCGGGAACTCCCGAGCGGAGGGGGACGCCGCTTGCCTCGGCCTACGCGGCGGCGCTGCGGCTGGCGCGCCGGTACGAGCCAGCCGCAGCGCGCGCGCTCGTCTTGAGCGACGGCCGGGCGAACGTCCCGCTGACGCCCGGCGGGGACCCGCAAGACGAGGCGTCGCGGATGCTCGCGGTGCTTTCGCAGGCTGCCCAGGTCGAGGTCGTCGACAGCCGGGCGCTGTCGCGGAAGAGATGAGATTCTGTATCATTTTACCATGGGCGGAAGGACTGCCGAACCCGCGGTTCGAACGATTCCGAAGGGCCGGCCGGTCGGGGTTTCGCCCGGGCGGGTGCTGGTGGTGCTTTCCGGGGTCGTGCGCGTCGAAGCGGTGCACGATGACGGGACGGCGTCGATCGTCGGCTTTGCCGGGCCCGGAGAGGCGGTCGTCTGCCACCGGGACGGGGTGTTTCACCCGGATTATGTCGCACAGACGGGCGTGACGGCGGCGGTCCATGAGCTGGACCAGGAGAACCCGGTCGAAACCGCGCTGGCGCGGCGGCTGGCCGAGATGGAGACATGGCTGGCGATGCTGTCGGAACGGGGCGTCGCGGGGAGGCTGCGGGCGTTTCGGCGGCTGCTCGCCCACGGCAGCGCCGAACGGCGGGCGGCGCTCCGCAGCCTTACCCAGGAGGAGCTCGGCGCCGTGACGCTGAGCTCCCGGGCGAGCGTGGCGCGGGCGCTCCGCGGCGAGCGAGCCCGGGAGCGGAGCTGAGGGACGCCTGCGGGGCAGCGGGCGCGGGGAGCTGCACGTCTGCCCGCGGTCGGGCGGCGACGCGGTGATGATGGTTTCAGGCGAACCGGGGGTCGTCAGCGTCATGCATGCGGGCGCCCTTCACGGGAGCACGGAACTCACGGCAGTCGGCCCCCGCGCTGCGCATTCCAGGCGGCCGGGGAATTCCGGTATGGCGGCCTGAGTTCGAACCGTGTAGGTTATGTCCCCGTGGGAACGCACGAGGCGAATGCAAGCAGGTCGCCGGCGGGACAGGGCACGCTATGGCCGTCGCCTGCTCGCGATGTCAACACGCCGGAGTGCGTCCACGGAGTCACGGGCTACGGGCTTCCGAAACGGCCGCGCCTGCTGTCGGCGAGCAAGCGGACGGACATCCCGGCCTTCTACCTGGAATGGCTGATCCGGGCTGTCGACCGCGGCTGGGTCGACGTGCCGAATCCGATGCTGAGCGGGAAGTTTCGGAAGCTGGCAGCGGCCGTGGCCGGCGACAGCCGCGCCCTGCCGGAGCCGACGCCCGCGGGGCGCATCGCGCTGGACGACCTGATTGCCAGCCCTGGCGCCCTGTCGAACGGTGAGGTCGCTGCGGGTCTCGCTCGGACCCTGACGCACGTTTCTCTGGCCCCTGAACAGGTCGTCGGTATCGTCTGGTGGTCGAAGAACTACGGGCCGTATCTGCGCCGCGCCGACAGATTCGCGCACTACCGACGACAATTCTTCCAGTTCACCATCAACCCGCGCTCTCCGGACCTGGCCTGGCTCGAGCCGTCGAAGCTGCCGCGTTAGGGCGGGCCGTGGTAGATTGACGGTGAGACGGGGCAGGGTAGCTCAGCCGGTCAGAGCGCACGACTCATAATCGTGAGGTCGGGAGTTCGAGCCTCCCCTGCTACCAGCACCTGGACCCCGCGGCGCTGGCGGCGCGGTCCGCGGCCCTGGCCTCCCGGCGGCAGGTCAGCGGACGCGAACTGCCAGTCTCCCGGCGCAGACCCCCGACGGCGTCCGGCAGTCTCGAGACTCAGGCGACACGTGCGCGGGTCGCAGCGGCGGCTGCCCCGCTGGCGATGCGGCCAGTTTCCCGTTCGCTCGGCATGGCGCAGCGTCATTAGTTGACCGAGTTGGTCAACTTTGTTAGCGTAGCGGCCATGGCTGTCGCTCAACCTGCTGCCCCCGCTCCCCCGCTGCGAGAACGCGTTCCGCTCAAGCCGCTGGCGCTCGGCGCCGCCATCGTCGCGGTGTGGCTCCTGCTCGACCAGCGCGGATTCGCCATCGGGGCGTTCTGGCTCATCGGCGTAGCGTTCGGGGTCATCCTCCAGCGGAGCCGGCTGTGCTTCGCGGGGGCGTTCCGCGACCTCATCCTGCTGGGCGATGGGCGGCTCTTCCGCGCGATTCTCCTCGGGCTGGCGGTGGCGGCGGTGGGCTTCGTGCTGCTCGAGGCGCGGCTGGCGCCGAACCCGGGCTTCGGCATCGCGCCGGCCGGTCCGCACATCCAGCCCGTCGGCATCGCGACAGTGGTCGGCGGCGTGCTGTTCGGCGTCGGGATGGTCCTGGCCGGCGGCTGCGTCTCGGGGTCGCTGTGGCGGATGGGCGAGGGGTACGTGGCCTCGTGGGTCGCCATGGCAGGGATCGTGGCCGGCACCATCGTCGCGAACCGCCAGTGGGCATGGTGGTACGACAACGACATCCGCGAGCGGACGGCGGTGTGGCTGCCGGCTGAGCTGGGCGGCTACCCGGCGGCCCTGGCGCTGACGCTTGCGGGCCTCGCAGCGCTCTACGTCGCGGTGCTGTGGTGGGAATCGCGGACGCCGAAGATGCCGGAGTTCCCGGCGCCGCCGCCTGAGCCGGCCTTCGGCTGGCGCGACCAGCTGCGGCAAGGCTGGGAGAAGGTCTGGGGCGGGCACGGCTGGAGCTATGCGACGGGCGCTATCGCGCTCGCGGTCGTCTCGGTGTTCGCGCTCGGGCTGCAGGTGCCGCTGGGTGTGACGGGCGGGATTTCGCTATGGGCCGACAACGTCCTCGGCTGGTTCAACGCGAGCTCGCTGCCGCTGAAGGGCAGCGAGCTGCTTGCCGGCTGCACGCCCGGGGGCGCGGAGAAGTGGTTCACGGTGCGGACGGCGACGATGCTGGGGCTCGTGGCCGGGGCGTTCACGGCGTCGATGCTTTCCGGCGAATTCCGGATTCGGCGGCCGCGGCAGTGGAGCCGGTACGTGCAGGCTGGCGCCGGCGGGCTGCTGATGGGGTACGCCTCGGTGATCGCCATCGGCTGCACCATCGGGGCGTTCTTTTCGTCGATCCCTCGCTGGCGCTGGCGGGGTGGGTCTATGGCATTGCGCTCTTCGGCGGGGCCTGGATCGGCGTGGCGCTGATCCGGCGGCTGCCGTAATCGATGAGCAAGGAGGGAACGATGGAACTCGACGTCCGCGGTGAGATGTGCCCCTACCCGGCGATGAAGGCGCGGGAGGCGCTCGGGAAGCTGCCGGCGGGCGAATGTCTCGAGGTGCTGACCGACCACGCGCCGGCGCTTTCGACGGTGCCGTGGGAGGGGCGAAGCTGAACTACCGCTCGACCATCGAGCCGGCCGGGCGCGGGACGTGGCGGATTCGCCTCGAACCTGCGGAGGGCAAGCTCGACCAGAAGCAGGCGCTGGCGGAGATCTCGCGCCGCGCCGCGGAACTTTCGAAAGGCTGATCTGGAGGTTCGACGATGGAACGACTGTTGCGACTTCGGCTGCCGTGGCTGGGGCTCGCGCTGGCGGTGCTGCTGGCGCTCCCCTGGCGGCGGCCTGCGGCGGCGATGATGACGACCCGGGCACGGCGCCGGCAGACGGCAGCACCGCGGAGCCGGCTGGCTACGCGGAGCCGAATCTGCTCGCCGAGACGGACTGGCTGGCGGGGCAGCTCGGAAATCCCTCGCTCGTGGTCGTGGATATCCGAAAGAAAGAGGCGTACGACGCCGGCCACATCCCGGGAGCGGTCTGGTACGACCAGGCGGCGCTGAAGGACCCGGACGAGAAGCTGTATGTCATCCGTGAGAGCCTGTTCGCGGAGAAGGTCGGCGCGCTCGGCATCGACAATGCGAAGGAGGTCGTCATTTACGACGACGGCACGGGGCTGTGGGCGACGCGGCTCTGGTGGGTGCTCGACTACTACGGGCACGACAAGGCCCGGGTGCTGAACGGGGGCTGGGCGAAGTGGGAGAAGGAGGGCAAGGCGGTCTCGAAGGAAGCGCCGACGCCCGCGAAGGCGACGTTCGCGGCGAAGCCGAACCCTGACGTGATCTGCGCGCTGGATTACGTCAAAGAGAAGGCGACGAACCCGAACCCCAACGTGGTCATCCTCGACGTGCGCTCGCAGGCGGAGTACACGGGCGCGGATGTGCGCGCGGCGCGGGGCGGTCACGTGCCAACTTCGGTGAACCTCGACTGGCAGGCCTCGCTCACGGACGGCGACCCGAAGGTGTGGAAGCCGGCGGACCAGCTGCGGGCGCAGTTCGCGAAGGCGGGCATCACGAAGGACACGGAAGTGATCACGTACTGCCAGACGGGCGTGCGCGCGGCACATTCGCTCTTCACGCTCCGGCTGGTGGGGCTCGGGAAGGGGAACAAGGTGTACGACGGTTCCTGGGCCGAGTGGGGGAACTCGAAGGATACGCCGGTCCAGCAGTAGCGAGGCCCCAAGGGCCGGCACGCTCAGCATTCACCGGGGAGGCGCGTTGCGCCTCCCCGGTTCGTCGGCGCCGGGCGTTCCGGGCGCATGATGCGCACTTGACGAGCGGCCTACGATGTATGACGTGCGAAGATTCTGGCTCGCCCTGTTCGCCGCGTGGGCCTGCCTGGCTGGCTGCGGAGAGGGGAGGGAGAGCCCGGGGTTCGCCCGGCGGGGTTCATCGGCAATGACTACCGGACTTCGACGCCGGCGCCGCGTCCATTCCAGGCAACGCCCACGCGAATACCCCGGGTGCCCATCGCCGAGCCGCCTCGCGCCAACTGCGACCCTTCCTACCCGGACGTGTGCATCCCGCCGTACCCGCCCGACCTCGATTGCGGGGACATGCCGTTCCGGCGGTTCCGCGTCGTCGGGGCGGACCCGCACGGGTTCGACCGGGACCGCGACGGGATCGGGTGCGAGAGCGGCTAGGCAGGTTCGAGCCGGAGGAACTCTCCTCGGCGAGGTCTGCGGCGGCGCCGGCAGGGAGTTCGATGACGGCCCGGGCGCCGCGGGCCGCGGCGACGCCGGTCCACGGCCGCACGTAGCGCGCGACCCGGACGACGCGGCCCTCGCCATCGATGAAGACGGCATCGATGGCGAAGCGCATGAACAGCATGTGAATCGAGGAGCAGGGCTCGATGAGGAGGCCCTCGCCGGGCTCGAGCGGCCGGCGAAGCATCAGGCCGCGGAACCGGCTCCAGAACGAGTCAGCGACGGTGACCCGGTCGGCGACCGGCTCGCCGGTGCGGGCGTTGACGACGCGAACGGTGCGGGCCATGCGGGAGCGTACCGGCACCCTGCGCCGGCGGCTACCGCTGCGCGACGGTGAACACCCGCTCGTGGCGGAGGAGTTCGGCGCCGCGCCAGTCGCGGCCGCTGAACGTGACGCGGATCTCGGGCCCGAGGTCGTCGATGGTGAGGAGGCCGAACTGGCCGCCGCCGGGGCGGGCGCCTTCGCTGTAGGGGCCGCCCTTCACCGAGCCGCGGCGGTCGAGCGCGGCGGCGTGGTAGACCGGGAAGCCGGGGCCGAGCCCATCCGACGCGAAGCGGTTGTTCGAACCGTCATCGGCGGCGAGCATGTGGGCGTCGCCGCTGAGCATCACGAGGTTGTCGATGCGGTGCTCGACGAGGAAGTCGGCGATGCGGCGGCGTTCGTCGGCGTACGCCGCCCAGCTGTCGCCGCTGGATTCGCTGGAAATCCACGGGACACTGTTGACCCAGACGATGAGCGCCGCCTCATCGCGGCCGCGGAGCAGCTCTTCGAAGAGCCACGCCAGCTGGGGCGCGCCGAGCATGGACTTCCCGGGGACGTTCGGCGAGCGCGAGGGGTCGCGCTCGGAGCGGCTGTCGGTGACGATGATGCGAACGCGGCCAATGGTGACCGCCTGGGCGATGGGGCCATCGAGCGGGAGCGGGTAGTGGGGAACGATTTCGCGGTAGACCGCACGCGCGGCGGCGCGGGAGCGGGTCGTGCGGTCGCTGTCGTTGCCGCCGTAGTCGTGGTCGTCCCACGTATAGAGGACGGGCACTTCGAGCCAGAGCGCCTGCTGGGCGGGCGCGCGCAGGGAGTGCGCGTAGGCGGCGCGGATGGCCTCCGGGGCGTCGTCGTCGATGTCTTCGTAGTGGAAATCGCCGGTGTGGATGAAGAGGAGCGGCGCCGTTTCGCGGATGCGGTCGAACACCTGGCCGTTCGAGCCGGTGCTCGCGCAGGAGCCGAAGGCGAGGGTGAACGAGGCCCGCCCGTCCGGGAGGGTGGTCAGCGCGCCGCTGCGGTAGCGGTCTTCGCGGCCAGCGACGGCGACGGCCCAGCGGTAGCGCGTGGCGGGCTGGAGTCCGGCGGCATCGAAACGGGCGGCCCCGGCGGGGCTGAGGGCCGCCGCCGGGAAGCGGCCGACTTCCGCGCCGCCGGGTTCTCGGCGGACGACGAGGGCGAGGTCGGCAGCAGCGGCGGGATGCGACAGCTGCGCGGTGACGGCGAAGGAATTCGGGGTGACCGCGCCGGCCCATGCCCATGCGACGAGGTCGACCGGGGCGGCGCGGAGGGGCGAGGCGGGGTGGGTGGGGCCGAGGTAGGCGTCGTGGACGCGGGCGCCGGCGAACGTCGCAGCGGCGGCGACTGCTGCGAGCGCAGCGAAGGACGCCAGCGCGGCGCGGGGCCGGCGGCGGCTCGCCAGCGCGGCGAACGCCATGCCGGCCCCGGCGAGCAGCACGGCGCCCGCGTACCCGGGAGGTTCGACCCTGCCGAGGCTCGCGATGACGGCGACCGACCAGGCGGCAGCGAGCAGGAGCAGGGCGGCGCCGAGGGAGGAGCGAAGGCCGGCGACGCAGCCGCCGAGCGCGACGAGCGCAGCCCAGGTGAGCGCTGAGGCATCCCACGGGCGCTCGAGCAGCGCGAATTCGCCGGCGCGCTGCCAGCCGGCGGCGGCGACGAGAGACGCGCCGCCCGCGGCAAACGCGGCCGCGCCGCCGCGTGCGAAGGCGGTGCCGGTCATGGCCGGATTCTCGCACGGGCGGGGCGGCAGCGCGGGCGGGACCGATCAGGCCGTGGTCTTCGGGCGGTCGGGGACGGCTGAGAGGTCTTCGAGGCCGCGCGGCACCCGCGGGACCTGGACCTTGCGAACCTGCTCGATGATGTACTTCGCGCGCTCGCGCTGCTCAGGGGTGGAGGCGGGCAGCGGGAGGCTGATGCGCGAGGCGTACTCCCGGTGGTTCGCCACGAATTCGGGCAGTTTGTCGTAGGTGGAGGTCTGCGCGAAGACGCGGAGGACGTCCTCCGGGATGACGCGCTGCATCTCGTCCCACTTGCCCTGGAGCGAGAGCTCGTGGAGCTGCATGCCGAGGCTCTTGAGGCCGTGGACTTCGAAGACTTCGTGGTAGGAGCGGGTGGAGCCGTAGAAGGAGATGGGCTGGCGGAGACGCTCGAGGCCCTGCTCGATTTCGGACTCGGTTTCGCCGAAGACGGTGAAGCCGCCGCCGGCGATTTCGATGTCCTGCCAGGTGCGGCCGGAGCGCTTCAGGCCGATGGCGACGTTGGGGAGGACGACCTCGCGCATGTACTTGTCGGTCATGAAGCCGTGGGGCATGACCACGTCGGCGACTTCGCCGGCGACGCGCGCCATGGCGTCGCCGACGCAGGCGAGGCCGACTTTCGGGCGCGGGTAGGGATCGGCCCCGGATTGAAGTTCGGGGTCATGAGGGTGAAGTGGTAGAACTTGCCGATGAACTCGGGCTTCTTGCCGTCCTGGAAGGAGTCCCAGACGGCATGGAGCATCTTGATGTACTCCTTCATGCGCGTGGCGGGGGCGCCCGGCCAGTCGACGCTGAAGCGATGCTGGTTGTGGCCCTTCACCTGGGAGCCAAGGCCGAGGACGAAGCGGCCCTTGCTCATGTGCTGGATATCCCAGGCTTCCATGGCGAGGACGGTGGGACTGCGCGGGAAGGCGATGGTGACGCTCGTCTGGACTTCGAGCTTTTCGGTGCTGTAGGCAGCGAGCGTGGCGGCGAGGATGGAATCGTGCTGCGTTTCGGGCGTGCTGGCGAAGTCGTACCCGAGCTCTTCGGCGCGGCGCGCCTGCTCGGGGACGGCGGTAAGCCAGGTGCCGCCGAAACCTGAACCGACCTTCATGGGGACGTTCCTTTCTCGGGGCAGGGAGTTCGTGTGCGGGCGAAGTCTACGCGGAGCCGGACCGCCCTGCACAGGAACGGTGAACCGCGCGACCTTTCCCTTTACGTCAGGGTTGCGGTTCGTTACAGTTCCGCAAAGCCCCTAACGACTTGGCAGGAGAAGGCGATGGATTTCCGGGATACGCCTGAACAGGCCGCATGGCGGGCCGAGGTGCGCGAGTTCCTCGAGAAGGAGCGGCCGCGTGTGGACCCCGACATGAACCCGATGGAGCTGGCGCGGGAGCGGGGCGGCGTGCTCCGTGAGTGGCGGGACAAGCTGGCGAAGAAGGGCTGGATCGCCCCGGCGTGGCCGAAGGAGTACGGCGGCGCGGGCCTCGGCGTGATGGAGCAGTTCATCATGAACGAGGAATTCGCCGAGGCGCGGGCGCCGCAGGTCGGCGGCATGGGCGTCTCGATGATCGGACCGACGCTCATCATCCACGGCAACGATGACCAGAAGCGGGAGCACCTGGGGCGATCCTCCGGGGCGAAGTGCAGTGGTGCCGGGGTACAGCGAGCCGGGCTCCGGTTCGGACCTCGCGAGCCTGCAGACCCGGGCCGTCCGGGACGGCGACGACTTCGTCATCAACGGGCAGAAGATCTGGACCTCCGGCGCGCACAACGCGGACTGGATGTTCATGCTGGCGCGGACGGACCCGGATGCGCCGAAGCACCGGGGCATCACGTACTTCCTCGTCGATATGAACAGCCCGGGCATCACGGTGCGGCCGCTGATCAACATGGCGGGCGGGCACCAGTTCAACGAAGTGTTCTTCGAGGACGTGCGGGTGCCGGCCCGGAACGTGGTCGGGGAGATCAACCGGGGCTGGTACATCGGGACGACGACCCCGGATTTCGAGCGCTCGTCGATCGGGAACGCGGTGGGCCAGCGGCAGACTTTGGAGTACTACCTGCGGTACTGGAAGGAGCACCGGGGAAGCCGGAGACGGCGAGCGCGAGCGCGGCGTTCGCGTCGGAGTTCGCGGACCGGTGGATCGAGGCCGCGACGGCGAAGATGCTCAGCTACCGGGTGATCAGCATCCAGGCTGCGGGCCGGGTTCCGAACCACGAAGCCTCGATTGCGAAGCTGTTCAACACGGAGCTGAGCCAGCGTATCGCGCGGACGGCGATGAAGGCGCTCGGCACGTCGGCGCTGCTCACGGGCCGGGAGGCGCCGATGAAGGGCGCGCGCCGGGCAGCTACCTGCAGACGGTCGCCTCGACGATTGCCGGCGGGACGAGCGAAATCCAGCGGAACATCATCGCCACGCGGGGGCTGGGGCTGCCGCGCGGCTGATCGGAGGAGGTTCCTCCTCAGGGCCGGCCCGGCGCTCGCGCCGGGCCGGTTCGCGTTGGGGAAAGGCCGCGGCGCACGGGCTCGCCGCTCCTTGTCCGCCGTGGAGGACGGCCTAGACTGGGCATCATGAAGCTGGCGGCGGCGATCGCGGCGGGACTGCTTGCCCTTGCGGCGGCGTCAGCGGCCTTCGCCCACGCCGAGCCGAGCCGGGCGACGCCGGGCGACGGCGCGGTGCTGAACGAGCCGCCCACGGAAATCGTCCTCGTGATGACGCAGGACATGGCCCGGCAGGCGGGCGCCAACGACATCAAGGTGTTCGATGCCGCGGGGAACGAGGTGACGCGGGAGGCGGCCGTCATCGACCCGAACGACCGGCGGCGGCTTTCGGTCGCGCTGCCGGCGGACCTCGCCCCGGGCGAGTACGTCGTGCGGTGGACGACGCTGAGCGCCGACGACGGCGACACGGCCAGCGGCGAGCTGCGGTTCCGCTACGACCCGGCGGCGGCGCCGAGCCCGGGCCGCGAGGTGCTGCAGGAAAGCCTGCTCGGGGGAACCCGACGCCGGGGCCGGCCGCGGCGGCGCTGCCGCGGGGCGAGTCGAGCGGAACGGGGTGGGTGCTCGCGGCGGCCGTCGGGGCGGTGATGCTCGTCGTCGGGGTCGGGGCGGGCGTGGTCTTCAGCAGGCGAGGGGAATGAGGCGGGCGCTGCTGGCGGCGCTGGCCGCCTTCACCGTGCTGGCGCTCGCGCTGCCGGTTCACGATGGGCAGGCGCACGCGGCGCTGGTCGCCTCGGAGCCGGCGGCGAACGCCTTCCTCCGGCAGGCGCCCGCGGAAGTGATCCTCGACTTCACGGAGCCGATCGACCCGCGGGCGAGCGGCATCCGGCTGCTCGACGGCGCGGGCCGCGAGATTGCGATTGGCGCGCCGGTCGTGACGCAGGGACGGATGCGCGCACGGCTGCCGGCGCTCGACCCCGGCATCTACAACGTGATCTGGACGAATGTGTCGCTGGTCGACGGCCACGCGCTGACCGGCTCGTACCCGTTTACGGTGCTCAACCCGGACGGGACGGTGCCCGATGCGATGAACACCGTCGGCGCGGTCGGTTCCGGGGCTGACCGGTTGGGGCGGCCGGACGGGACGGCGACGCGGCTGCTGGCGCTGCTCGGGCTGATGCTGACCGCGGGGGCGGGGCTGGTGACGCTGCTGTGGCCGGAGGCGCCGGCCGCGACCCGGCGGCGGCTCGGGCAGGCTGCGGTGCTCGGGGCGGCAGCGGGCCTCGTCGCGGCGGGACTCAGCCTCGCGCTGCTGATCGAAACGTATTCCGGCGCCGGCGCCGCGGCAGCGGTCTTCGAGACGCGGTTCGGGCGGTACTGGCTGGCGCGGGCGCTGCTGGCGGCGGCCGCCGCGGCGGCGGCGGCGCTCTACGGGCGGCGGCCGCGGGCGGCGGCGGGGCGCTCGTCGCCCTTGCGGCAGGGCAGCTCGTCACGTTCACGGCGACGAGCCATGCGGCGGCCGTGCCGGGGAGCGCGTGGGCGATGGCAATCGACGTCACCCACGCCGCGGCGGCGGTGGGATGGCTGGGCGCGGTCGCGGGCGCGGTCGTTGCGGCCCGGTTCGGCCGGCGGCGGGACGCGTGGCGGCCGCTGATGCGGCGGTTCGCGCGGCTGGCGTCGGTCTTCGTCTTCGTGCTGCTGGCGACCGGGCTGCTCGGCGCGCTCATCCACGTCGATTCGGTGCAGAAGCTGACCGAGACGCGGTACGGGCTGGTGCTGCTGGCGAAGCTGGGGCTGGCGGCGCCGCTGCTGGCGGTGGCGCTGTACAACGCGCGGTGGGGAAAGGCGCGGCTGGCGGGCGAGCGGCCGGGCGAACCGCGGCGGTTCATGTTCAGCGCGGCGGCAGAGGTGGGGCTGGGCGTACTCGTCGTCACGGCGGCGGCGCTGATGAGCCAGACGACGACGAGCCGTTCGATCGTCATCGCGCCGGAGCGGCGGCCGTTCGAGATGGCCGCGCCCGCGAACGACCTGCGCGTCACGCTGCGGATCGACCCGAACCAGACGGGCCTCAACACCTACCGCGTCGCGCTGGCGGACGGCGCCGGCGCACCCGCGGAGGCGCAGCGGGTGCGGCTGGTGTTCCGGTACCAGGAGGACCAGTCGCTCGGTCCGTCGACGCTGGTGCTGGCGCCGGCGGGACCGGGCGAATTCAGCGGACAGGGGCCGTACATGCCGCTCGAGGGGCGCTGGCGGGTGGAGGTGGAGGTCCGGCGGGCGGATGCCGACGACGCGCGGACGTTCTTCGATGTGCGGCCCGCGGGGGCATTCGCCGCGGCTGTGATGCAGCGGGGCGGGCCGTGGTCGCTGCCGACGGCCGGGCTGTCGTGGAACCAGTTCGGCGGGCTGGTGCTGCTGCTGGCGGGGCTCGGGTTCGCGCTCAGCCGCGGGACGGCGCGGGAGCTGAACCGGCGGCTCGGGTGGGCGGCGAGCACCGGCACGATGGCCGGGTTCGGACTCGGGGTGCTGCTGCTGTTCGGGGTGCACGCGCACGAGCCGCCGGCGGGGCTGCCGACGAACCCGGTGTTCCCGGATGCGGATTCGATCGCGCGGGGCGGGCGCTCTACGAGGCGAACTGCATCGCCTGTCACGGGCGGACGGGCGTGCCGCCGCCGGGGCTCGACCTGAACCCGTATCCGCTGGACCTCACAGTGCACGTGCCGCAGCACCCGGACGGGCAGCTGTTCCGGTTCATCGCGGACGGCATCCCGGGGACGGCGATGCCGGCGTGGAAGGAGCAGGGGCTGACCGACGAGGAGATCTGGCACCTCGTGAACTACCTGCGCACGCTGGCGCCGGCGACGCAGTAGCGGGCGGCCGGGACGCGGCTCCGGTATGATCCGGGCCTGCCGGGAGACAGCACCGGCAGGAGGTTCGAACGATGGTCACCATCATCGGCAACGTGAAGCCCGAGGACGACTACACCCACCCGCTCGGGCCGGAGGAAAACTTCAACGAATCGGTCTACTTCAACTTCTTCGACCGGGAGCAGCAGATGGGCGGCTTCCTGCGCATCGGCAACCGGGCGAACGAGGGGTACGCCGAGGTCACGGTCATCGTTTACCAGCCCGATGGTTCGGCGCTGTTCAACTACAAACGGCCCCAGATTTCGAGCAACGACGGCTGGAACGCCGGCGGCCTGAAGGTCGAGGTGCTGGAGCCGGGCGAACGGCTGCGCACCACCTACGAAGGGTCGGTCGTCTACCTGAAGGACCCGCGCGAGATGCGGGAGCCGAGCGTGGCGTTCAAAGAGAACCCGCACAGGCGGATCAGGCTCGACCTCGTGCACGAAGGGGTCGGGCCGATCTACGGGCACGTTGCGGAGCCGGGCGGCGCCGGCTCGCAGAACGAGTTCGCGCGGGCGCACTATGAGCAGCACATGCGCGTGACCGGCACGCTGCAGGTGGAAGACGGCCCGGTGCTGCACATCAGCGGGCACGGGCTGCGCGACCATTCGTGGGGGCCGCGGTACTGGCAATCGACGCCGAGCTACCGGTGGATCACGGGGAATTTCGGGGACGACCTCGGGATGGTGCTCTCCATCGTGGGCGACCGCATCGGCGGGGTGTTCCACAAGGGGAAGGACACCATCGTGCAGGTCAAGCACATCGAGCTCGAGACCGAGTACGAGGGCGACACGAACTACCACAAGGCGCTGAAAGCGACGGTGACGCTCGCCAACGGCGAAGTGCACCGGGTCGAGGGGACGGTGCGGGGGTTCATCCCGCTGCGGAACCGGCGCGCGGGGATGTTCAGCCACATCGGGGAGGGGATGACCGAGTACCTCCTCGACGGGGAGCGCAAGGGCTACGGCCTGAGCGAGTACCTCGACCAGGTCGAGTAGGGCCGTGCAGAAGGACGAAGTCCAGCAGGGGCTGGAGCGGTTCATCGCGGCGCGAACCGGGGGCCGGTCACGGTTTCGAACCTGGCCCGGCTCTCCGGCGGCGCGTCGCGGGAGACGTGGTCGTTCGACGCGGAGACGCCCGCGGGGCGCATCGAGGGGATCCTGCGGGCGGACCCGGTGCCGGGGGCCCCGACGATCCCGGGGCGGGAGCTGGAATACCACCTGATCAAGGCGGCGTGGGATGCCGGCGTGACGGTGCCGGAGCCGCTCTGGGACGGGGACGACACGTTCCCGGTGGCGTTCTTCGTGATGCGACGGGTGCCGGGCGAGACGCTCGGGGCGCGGCTCATCCGCGGGGAGCAGTACGCGAAGGCGCGCGAGGTGGTGCCGGCGCAGCTCGCGCGCTGACCTCGCGCGCATCCACAGCATCCGCGAGGCGGACCACCCGGAGCTGGCCCGGCTCGAGCATCCGCCGGCGGGGAAGACCTCGGCCGAGGCGCAGCTCGACTATTACGAGAACAACTACCGGACGGCGGAGCTGGACCCGCACCCGGTGTTCGAGCTGGCGATTCGCTGGCTGCGGCAGCATCTGCCGCCCCGGGCGAGGAAGTGCTGGTGCACGGCGACTTCCGGCTGGGGAACTTCATCTTCGATGAGACGGGCGTGCGCGGCATCCTCGACTGGGAGCTGGCGCACTGGGGCGACCCGATGGAGGACCTCGGCTGGCTGGCGGTGAAGTCGTGGCGGTTCGGCGGGAAGCAGCCGATGGCCGGGGTCGGCACGCGGGAGGCGTTCATCGAGGCGTACGAAGCGGCCGGCGGGCGGCCGGTGAACCGGCAGCACTTCCTCTGGTACGAGATGTTCGGGAACCTGAAGTGGGGCGTCATTACGATGACGCAGGCAGCCACGTACCTGACCGGCCGGAACCGGAGCGTCGAGCTGGCAGCTATCGGCCGGCGGACGGCGGAGACGGAGATCGTGCTGCTGGAGCTGCTGGAAGGGAGGTGGGACTGATGCAGGACCGGCCGACGTTTGATGAGCTGCTGGAGGCGGTGGCGGGCTACCTGCGGGACGACGTGATGCCGAACACGCAGGGCCGGCTGAGCTTCCACGCGCGGGTCTCGATGAACGTCGTCGAGATGCTCCGGCGGGAGCTGGCGACGATGGAGGAGCACCTCGCGCGGGAGTGGGACGGCCTGGACCGGCTGCTGGGGGTCGAGCCGATGCCGCCCGGCTGGCGCAGGTGCGGGAGGCGCTGCTCCGGCGGAACGGCGACCTGTGCGAGCGCATCCGGAGGGGCGACGCTGACGAAGGGCCGTGGCGGCTGGCCGTGCTCAGCCACCTCCGGACGGTCACGCTGGACAAGCTGGAGGTTTCGAACCCGGGGCTCGCGGCGGAGTACCGCGACCGGGCCTGACGGCGCAGGAGCCTCAGGCGGGCATCGGCGTACCGGCGGCGGCGCGCTGGGCAGCTTCGCGGGCGGCGGCCTCGGCGGCCTTCTTGGCCTCGGCGCGTTCTTTCCGGGTGAACTCCGGCATGACTTCGCGCGCGAAGAGGCGGAGGCTGTTGAGCACCTGCTCCTGCGGGATGGTCTCGCCGGTGTTGATGAGGAAGACCATCCGGTCGACGCCGACCTCTTCCCACCACTTGAGGGCTTCGATGCAGGCCTTCGGGTCGCCGATAGGGGTGCCTTCGCGGACGGGGCCGACGACATCGCCGGGGCGGTTGCGGAGCGGGGCGGCGCTGGCGTGGGCGTGGTAGGCCGGCGACGGGTAGATGCCGCCGACGCCGACGAGGTGAGCCGCGCGGAGGCCGAACTGCAGGGCGGCCATGCCGCCGACGGCTTTCGCGCGGGCGTCGTCTTCGTCGCAGTACATGAAGGCGACGCCGTTGACCTGTTCGTTGACGGTTTCGCCGACGGGTTCGCAGGTGCGGATGGCGCGGCGGTAGTCCTTCACCATCTGCTGGTAATCGAGCGGAGCGCCGAGCGTGACCCCGAGCATCCCCATGCCGCGCTCGCCCGCCTGGACGGCGGTTTCAGGCGACTGGACCGCGACCCAGAGCGGCGGGTGGGGCTTCTGGAGGGGTTTGGGGATGACGTTCCGCTGGGGCATTTTGAAATGCCGGCCGTTCCAGGAGAAGTTGTCCGTCGTCCACATCTTGACGACGGCGCGGGTGCACTCGTCCCACATCTCCTTGGTGAGGTCAGGTTCGCAGCCGAAGGCGGCGAGTTCGGTCCAGGTGGCGGAGCGGCCGGTGCCGAATTCGAGGCGGCCGTCGCTGAGGATATCGAGGGTGGCGGCGCGCTCGGCCACGCGCGCGGGGTGGTTGATGGGCGGGAGCATGAGGGCGATGCCGTGGCCGAAGCGGATGCGCTTCGTCTTCGCGGCGCAGTACGAGAGGAAGACCTCCGGCGCGGAGGAGTGGGAGTACTCCTCGAGGAAGTGGTGTTCGACCTCCCAGACCTGGTCGAAGCCCAGCTCATCGGCAAGGACGACCTGTTCGACGGCCTGGTGAAGGACGCGGTGCTCGGAGCGGTCGTCCCAGGGCTTGAGGACGGAGTGTTCGTAGAAGATGCCGAATTTCACTGGTGCACCACCCGGAGGTCGTAAGCCGAAGGCTAACGATTATGCTAGCATCCTGCCAGCCCGCGTTGGGGGTGCCTGTGACGAAGGTTCAGCTGGTGACAGATTCGACGACCTGCCTCGGGGCCGAAGCGGCGGCGGAGCTCGGCGTACTCGCGGCGGCAGGGAGCTTTGCCTTCGAGGACGAGCGGATGGCGGATGATGAGCGGGCGTGGCGGGCAGCCTACGAACGCATCCGCGCGGGGAGCGGCTGCCGCGGACGTTCGCACCGCCGGAGTCGGCGTACCTCGCCCACTTCCGGCCGGCGGCGGAGGCCGGGCGGGAGGTGCTCTGCCTCGTGACGCCGTTCGACGTGAGCCCGAGCTTCACGACGGCCTCGGCGGCGATGCTGACGGTGCAGGACGACCTGCCGGGCGCGCGGATCAAGATTTCGAACCCGGGCGTGGGCCACGCAGGGCTCGGGGCGCTGCTGACGACGGTGGCCGGGCTGGCACAGGGCGGCGCCGGGCTGGACGACCTGCTGGCGGCGCTGGAAGAACTCGAGCCCCGGGCGGACGCGCTGGTCGTGCCGGCAGCGACGCGGTGGCTGGAGGAGTGCGGGCGGCTGGCGCTGGTCGAGGAGAAGCTCGGGGAGCTGGAGGAGGACCTGCCGGTGCTGCGCATCGGGACGCGGGTGACCGGCGTCGCGCGGGCGGCGACGCACGAAGCGGCGCTGGAGGACGCGGTGCGGCGGGTGGGCCAGCGGGCCGGCGGCGCGCCGCTGAACGTCGTGGTGGCGCACGCAGCGGCGCCGGGGCTGGCGGAAGAGGCGGCCGACCGGGTGCGGCGGCAGTACGACGTGGAGCGGCTCATCGTGACAGAACTCTCGATGGCGATTGGCGCGGTCGTCGGGCCGGGCGCGGTCGCCATCGGCGCGGCGCCCGCGGGCGCAGGAGGGAACTGAGATGCCAGACCGGGGGACACTGGCGATCGACGGGCTGGCGCCGGCGGAGTTCGACGCCGGGCCGCTGGAGCTGCGGGGCCGCTGGCTGCAGCTGACCTTCGAGGTCGACCGGGATGCCGCGCTGCGGTGGATGCCGGCCGACGTGACCCGCCCCATCCCGTGCTACGCGCGGCTGCTGGTCGCCGAGGGGAGACGGCGGCCGGCCCGCTGCGGTTTGCGGCGCTGGGCGTCGGCGGGCGGTTCCGGATGATGCCGCGGAACGTGCTCGTCGCGGCGGTCGCCGAAGGCGCGGGGCGGCTCCCGGCGCTGGCAGGCCCGGCCGAGCCGGGCGACATTCGCATCGAGCGGGAGGGCGACGACGTGACCGTGCGCATCGCCGGGCCGGCGGGGCCGCTGGCCGAGGCGCGGCTGCCGGCGCCGTACGCCATCGACCCGGCGATGCTGCGGTGGGACGGCTGGGTGGTGTACGCGCCGGAGGGCGGCAGGACGGTGCTGGCAGAAGCGCCGGTGAGCGTCGAGGCGGCCTCGGCGCGGCTTTCGAAGGGCGCGGCGATGACGCCGTCGGCCGGGGTCGACCGGGGAGCCCGTGGCGGCAGCTGCGGACGCTGCTGCCAATCTCGGCGTGCATCGTCGAGGGAACGCTGCGGGTGGGGCCGGCAGCGGTCCCGGCGCCGATGCTGCTCGGCTGAGCGTGCGCAACCGCGGCGGGCAGGGCAGCCGCCGCTGTGCTAGATTCCGCCAACCGGGCGGGCAGACAGCAAGGAGAAGGGAGCCTGCACGATGAAATTCGGCATCTTCTACGAAATTTCGGTGCCGCGGCCGTGGGGGCCGACGACCGAATACGAGGTGTACCAGAACTGCCTCGAACAGGTGAAGCTGGCCGATGAGCTCGGCTTCGACCAGGTGTGGGCGGTGGAGCACCACTTCCTCGAGGAGTACTCCCACTGCTCGGCGCCGGAGGTGTTCCTCACCGCGTGCGCGATGGTGACGAAGAACATCCGCATCGGGCGCGGCATCGTCGTCTGCGTCCCGGAGTTCAACAACCCGATCAAGGCGGCCGAGGTCGCGGCGACGATGGACATCGTCTCCGGCGGGCGGCTGGAGTTCGGGACCGGGCGGTCGGCGACGTGGACCGAGCTGGGGGGATGTCGGCCGACCCGGATGAGACGAAGAAGACGTGGGACGAATGGGTGCGGATCATCCCGAAGATGTGGACGGAGGAGCGGTTCGGCTACCAGGGCGCGCTTCAGCATGCCGCAGCGGGCGGTGCTGCCGAAGCCGCTGCAGAAGCCGCACCCGCCGATGTGGGTGGCGGTGACGAGCCCGGGGACGGAGCTGGACGCCGCGGACCGGGGGATGGGAAGCCCGGGGTTGACGTTCGGGGGTTTCGCGGAGCAGGAGCAGAAGATTGCGGAGTACCGGCGGCGCATCAAGTACTGCAACCCGGTGGGCTCGTTCGTGAACGAGCAAGTGAACACGGTGAACTTCCTCTTTGCCACGAGGACAACGAGTACGGGGCGAAGACGGGCCAGCGGCTGGCGGGGACGTTCAACTACCTCGCGGAGCAGCTGCTGGCGGCGCGGCAGGCCTACCCGACGCGGTCGTATCCGAACCTCGGGCTGCTGCCGGCGCTGCGGCGGGAGGCGACGAGCGCGCCGGAGGGGCAGATCCCGGAAGGACTGTGCATCGGCAACCCGGACCGGATCATCGAGGTCATCAAGAAGTGGGAGTCGGTCGGTGTGGACCGGATCAACTTCCTGCTGAATGCGATCGAAACGGTGCCGCAGGAGGAGGTGCTGGCGAGCCTGCGGCTGTTCGCGAAGGAAGTGATGCCGAAGTTCGCGGAGAAGCCGGGGGCGAAGGCCCCGGCGGCGGTGGGAGGGAACTGATGCCGCTCGTGGGAACCCGGCCGACGACGGATTTCGAGCATGGGCCGCTGCTGCGCCCGGGCGGCGAGCCGTGGGTGCTGCCGCGCGTGCAGATCCTGCAGGTGATGTACGAGCTGGAGCAGGGAGCGATGACGAGCCTCCTGCCGCCCGCGCTCCACCCGACCATCCCGCCGACGCTCGTCGTGACGGCGTGGCGGGTGCCGGAGAGCCCGGCGGGCCCGTTCACGCTGGCGGAGGCGAAGGTCGGCTGCCGCTCCGGCGCGCGGCCGCGGGCGCTCTCGGTGCGGGCGTACTGCGATTCGGCGGCCGCGCGGGAGGCGCTGGCGGCGCGCTGGGGCTACCCGGCGAGCGAGGCGGACATCGACTTCGCGCGGCGGTACGACCGGTGCTGGGTGACGGTCCGGGCCGGCGGCCGCACAGTCCTCGATGCGCATCTCGTCGACCCGGAAGCGATCAGCGGGGCCGACATCCAGTACCTCGCGACGCTGAACACGGCGCGGGTGGAGCGGGAGGGCACGGCGGCGGCGCGGCTCATCCAGGTCGACCCGGAGTACCAGTTCCACAGCGCGGACCGCGGGATGCCGGAGCTGCTCGCGTTCGACGGCGAGGCGTGGGGCCTGCCGGGGGCCGACCCGTACTGGCCGGTGAGCGCTTCGTACGCCGTGGCGGACGTGGCGATGCCGGAGCTGCGGTACCTCGTCGACCCGGCGAAACCGCCGCTGGCGGCGGTCGAACGGCTCCACGCCTGACGGGCGGCAGCGCTCAGGCGAAGGCGGGGGCCGGGCCGAGCTGGCGTTCGAGGTCGGCCGGGGATTCGGTGGGCGCCATGCAAGCCATGTTCTCGCAAACGTAGGCGAGAGCGCGGCCCGCCGGCTCGCGGCCTTCGAACAGGGGCAGGCCCTCGGCGTCGGCCGTCGGCGCGACGACGGTGAAGGGGAGGTAGCGCGCGGCGAGGACGCCTTCGAACGGCGCGCGGGCGGAGGGATCGCCGACGATGACGATTTCGCGGTGCGGCGCGAGCGCGAACTCCATCGCGTGGAGGATGGTGCCGAAGCCGGTCACCGCGCGGAGCAGGTGGTCGGCGACGGCGGCCACGACGTCCTCCACGACGCGCTCCCACTCGGCGGGGCCGTAGTAGCGGCCGAGCCAGAGGCCGAGGAGGGCGGCGGCGCCGTTGCCGGACGGGGTGGCGGCATCGGAAAAGCTGCGCTGGCGGACGATGAGCTGCTCGGCGTCGCTGGCGGTATCGAAGAAGGTGCCGGTTTGGGGGTCGCGGAAGCGTGCGAGGGCGGCCTCCCAGAGGTCGCGGGCCCAATCGAGCCACGCGAGGTCACCGGTCGTCTTGTAGAGTTCGACAAGGCCGAGGCCGAGATACGTGTAGTCCTCGAGCATGCCCGGGACGCGGGCTTCGCCGGCCTTCCAGGTGTGGTAAAGGACACCGTCGCGCCAGAGGTTGGCGCGGAGGAATTCCGCCAGGCGGGTCGCGGCCATGGCGTAGGCCGGCTCTTCGAGCACGCGGGCAGCTTCGGCGAAGGCAGCGAGGGCGAGCCCGTTCCAGTCCGTGAGCACCTTGTCGTCGAGACCGGGCGGGACGCGCTCCTGGCGGGCGTAGAAGAGCCGCTCCCGGATCTCCTCGATGCGGTCGAGGATCTCGTCCTGGGAGAGCCCAAAGCGGCGCTCGAGGTCTTCGATATCGGGGCGGGCGGTGAGGACGCTGCGGCCGGTGAGTTCAGGGTGGTGCGGGTCGCGGAAGTTGCCTTCCGGCGTCACGCCGTACCAGGCCATGGCGAGGGGCGCGTCGGGTCCGAGCACCTGTTCGAGTTCGGGGACGGTCCAGAGGTAGTACTTGCCTTCGATGCCTTCGCTGTCGGCGTCGAGAGCGGCGTAGAAGCCGCCGGCCGGGTCCTGCATCTCGCGGAGGAGGAATTCGAGGGTTTCGTGGACGACGCGGGCGAAGCCGCCGTCGCCCGTGAGCTGGTAGCCGTGGAGGTAGACGCGGGCGAGCTGAGCGTTGTCGTAGAGCATCTTTTCGAAGTGGGGGACGACCCACGCTTCATCGACGCTGTAGCGGGCGAAGCCGCCGCCGACCTGGTCGTACATGCCGCCGGTGGCCATGCCGCGGAGGGTGTGGAGCGCCATGGCGGCGGCCGCCTGGCCGGTTTCGGTGCCGGGGTTGGCGGCGAAGTGCGCGAGGAGGAATTCGAGGTTCGCGGGCGAGGGGAACTTCGGCGCCATGCCGAAGCCGCCCCAGGCGGTATCGAAGACCTCGGCGAATTGCTCGACTGCGCGGGCGAGCGTCGCGGGCGCGATGCCGTCGCCGGGGCCGGCTGCGCGGGCGGCAGCGGCGCGGAGGTGCTCGGTGAGCCCGCGGGCGGAGTCGAGGATGCGCTCGCGGTCGGTCTGCCATTTCTCGGCGAGGAACTGGAGGACGCGGGGAACCCGGGGCGGCCGTGGGCGTCTTCGGGCGGGAAGTAGGTGCCGGCATAGAACGGCTCGCCCTCCGGGGTGAGGAAGACGGTCATCGGCCAGCCGCCCTGGCCGGAGATCGCCTGCACGGCGGCCATGTAGACAGCGTCGACATCGGGGCGCTCTTCGCGGTCGACTTTGACGTTGACGAAGTAGCGGTTCATGAGGTCGGCGATGGCCGGGTTTTCGAAGGATTCGTGGGCCATCACGTGGCACCAGTGGCAGGAGCTGTAGCCGACGGAGAGGAGGATCGGCTTTGCTCGGCGCGGGCCCGTTCGAACGCCTCGCTGCCCCACGGGTACCAATCGACGGGGTTGTCGGCGTGCTGACGGAGGTAGGGGCTGGTTTCGTTCGCAAGGCGGTTCGGCATGGGTTCCACGGTACAGGATTCGCGTGTGCGCTGCTGTCGACAGCCGGGGCAGGCAGGCGCAGAATGCCGCGCATGGCAGCTGACCTGGTCTTTCGGAACGCGCTGGTCATCGATGGGACGGGGGCGCCGGGCTTCCTGGCGGACGTGGCGGTCGAGGGGGACCGCATCGCCGCAGTGGGCGAGGCGCCCGCCGGGCGGCGGGAGGTGGACGCGCGGGGGCTGGTGCTCTGCCCCGGTTTCGTGGACACGCATTCGCACGACGACGGCGCGTTCCTGCGGCACCCGGATATGGCGTTCAAGCTGGCGCAGGGCGTGACGACGGACGTGAGCGGGAACTGCGGCTTCAGCACGGTGCCGAACGAGCCCGGGCGCGAGTACATGCCGGGGGACATCTCGGGGCCGGGCGCGGGGTGGACGGACCTCGCGAGCTACTTCGCGGCGTGCATGGCAAAGCGGCCGGCGATCAACAACCTGATGCTGGTCGGGCACAACCGGGTCCGGGCGCACGTGATGGGGTTGGAGCGGCGGGCGCCGACGCCGGACGAGCTGGCGGCGATGCGGGGGCACGTCGCGCGGGCGATGGAGCAGGGCGCCGCAGGGCTCTCGACGGGGCTGATCTACGAGCCGGGGCGGTACGCGCGGACCGAGGAGGTCATCGCGCTGGCCCGGGAGGCCGCGCCGTACGGCGGACTGTACGCGACGCACATGCGGAACGAGGCGGACCGGCTGCTGGAGGCGGTGGACGAGGCGATCACCGTCGCGCGGGAGGCGGGCACGGGGCTCCACATTTCGCACCACAAGGCGGCGGGGCGGCGGAACTGGGGCCGGGTGGGCGAATCGCTGGCGAAGGCCGACGCGGCCCATGCCGCGGGGACGAGCGTGACGCTCGACGTCTACCCGTACACGGCGGGCAGCGGGCCGATGTGGCAGTACGTGAACCTCGAAGCGATCGACCGGGAGTGGGCGGAGAACGTGATGATCGCGAGCTGCCCGGACCGGCGGGAGTTCGAGGGGCGGATGGTCCCCGACATCGCGGCGAGCGAGGGGTGGTCGGTCGAGGAGGCGGTGCGGCAGATCCTCACGGCGCCGCGTGGCAAGGAGGTCATCTGCATCCAGTTCATCATCGATGAAGCGGATATCGAGACGAACCTGCGCCACCCGCGGATGTTCATCGGCTCGGACGGCATCCCGGTGCTGAAGGGAACCCGCACCCGCGGCTGTTCGGGACGATGCCGCGGGTGCTGGCGCGGTACGTGCGGGAGCGGGGCGTGCTGACGCTCGAAGAGGCCATCAGGAAGATGACCTCGGCGCCGTGCGAACGGTTCGGGCTGGCAAAGCGGGGGCAGGTGCGGGAGGGGTGGTTCGCTGACCTGGTCCTGTTCGACCCGGCGACCGTCGAGGACCTCGCGACCTACGAGCAGCCGAAGCAGGAGCCGCGCGGCATCCGGATGGTGGTGGTGAACGGGCAGGTGGCATACGACGACGGCCGGCACACCGGCGCCGGGAGCGGGCGGATGCTGCGGTATCGGCAGGAGGCGTGAGGCCGCCGGGCCGGTAAGGGCCGGGAGCCGTATAGTCGCGGGCACGACGTTCAGCCCAGGAGGGGATTCGCATGCAGAAGCCGGCAGTGGCGCTCGCGGCGGCGGTCGGCCGCAGGAAATGGACCGCAGAGACGGCGAAGCAGCTCGAGGCGGCGGGGTTCGCGGGGATTTACTGCGCGAGCTTCGGGGACGGGATGGGGCTCTGCCTCTCGATTGCGCACGCGACATCGACGATCAAGTTCGGGACGTCGATCATCCCGATTTATTACCGGGTTCCGTTCGACCTCGCACAGTCGGCGGCGTACATCCACGAAATCAGCGATGGGCGGTTCTACCTCGGCATCGGGGTAAGCCACGCGCCGGCGAACGCGCGCATCGGGGCGAAGCCCGGCAAGCCGCTGAGCGACATGCGGCAGTACGTGGAGGCGATGCGGGCGGCTTCGCAGCAGGTCGGCCCGCTGCCGCCGATCGTGCTCGCGACGCTGCGGAAGAAGATGGTGGAGCTGGCCGTGGAGATTGCCGAGGGCGCAGTCTGGGCGAACGCAGCGCGCAGCCACATGCCGGAGTCGCTCTCGCACATTCCCGCGGAGAAGCGGGAAGGCGACTTCTTCATCGGCGACATGATCCCGATGTGCATCGACGACGAGGACCCGGCGGCGGCGGCGAACGTGATGAAGCGCGTGCTGACCGGGTACGTGATGCTGCCGAACTACCGGAACTACTGGAAGGAAGCCGGATACGTCGAGGAGATGAAGGCGATCGAAGCGGCGCTGCGCGCTGGCGACCGGGAGGCGCTGCCGGGGCTCATGTCGGAGCGCTGGCTTTCGGATTGCACCCTGTACGGCACCCGGAAGCAGGTGCTGGAGGGGCTGGAGCAGTGGTTCGCGGCCGGGGTGAAGACGCCGATCGTGGTGCCGTCTTCGACGAAGGGCGGGCAGGTGAAGGCGTTCGAGGAGCTGTTCGCTGCCTTCGCGTGACGCCGGCGGGCGCGCCTCCCTACAATGGGTGGCGTGTTCGAGCGCGAACTGGAGGCGGCGAAGGAGGCAGCGCTGGCGGCGGGAGGGGTCATCGAGCGCTTTCGGCGGGAAGGCGTCCGGTACGGCCGGAAGGCCGGCCGGGAGCTCGTCTCGGAGGCGGACCTCGCGGCGGCGGCGCTGCTCGAACGGCGGCTGCTGGGGGCGTTCCCCGATGACGGCTGGCTGAGCGAAGAGCACCGCGACTCGCCCGCGCGGCTCCGGGCGGCGCGGACGTGGGTCGTCGACCCGATCGACGGGACGCGGGAGTACCTCGAAGGCGTGCCGGAGTTTGCGGTCTCCATCGCGCTGGTGGCGGACGGCGAGCCGGTGCTCGGGGTGGTGCACAACCCGGCGACGGGCGAGCTGTTCGCGGCGGCCTGCTGCGGGGCGGAGGAGCGCCCGGCGACCGAGCCGACGGGCCAGCCGTTCGAGGCGCTGGTCGGGCGCGGCGAGCATGCGTGGGACGACCTGCCGCCGCTGCCGGAAGGCACGCTGGTGCGGCCGATGGGGAGCGTCGCGTACCGGCTGGCGCGGCTGGCGCAGGGCGACGGCAACGCAACACTGACGGGCTTCGGCCGGGCGGAGTGGGACGTCGCGGCGGGCGTGGCGCTCTGCCGGGCGGCCGGGCTCCGGGTGACCGGGGTGCTGGGCGACCCGCTCCGGTTCAACCAGCCGCGGCCGGTGGTGCGCGGGCTGCTGGCGGCGGAACCGGGGCTGCACGAACGGCTGACACGCTTCTTCATGCAGTTCGCGCGGGGTAGCCCGCAGGGAGGCAGGCCATGGGCATCGGCATCGGGTTCGGCGTCGCGGGGTTCCCGTTTTCGTCGGCGGACGCGTTCGGGCGGTGGATCGACCTGCTGGAGGAGCGCGGCGCGGATTCCGTCTGGTTCAGCGAGCGGCTGGTTTCGAGCACGCCGACGCTGGAGCCAATGGCGGCCATCGGGATGGCGCTGGGAAGGACGCGGCGGCTGAAGGCGGGGATGAATGCCGTGGTGGTTCCGTTCCGCGACCCGCTGGTGCTGGCGAAGGAGTGCGCCACGCTCGATTACCTGAGCGGCGGGCGGCTGCTGCCGGTGTTCGGGGTCGGCGACGAGCGAGCACCGGAATGGCGGGCGACCGGCCGCGACCCGCGGGGCCGCGGAGCAGCAGCGGACGAGGCGCTGGAGATCATGGCGCGGTTGTGGACGGGCGAGCGGCTCACGTTCGAAGGCCGGCACTTCCGTTACCGGGAGGCGGTCATCTCGCCGCTGCCGGTGCAGCAGCCGCTGCCACTCTGGATTGGCGGGAGTTCAGAGGCCGCCATCCGGCGGACGGCGCGGCTGGGGACGGGCTGGCTGGCGGGCCTGCAGACGCCGGCGCAGGTGGCGCCCGTCGTGGCGGCGGTCAAACGGGCCGCGGCAGAGGCGGGGCGAACGATCGATGAAGACCACTACGGGGCCGGCTTCTCTTACCGGTTCGGGAGCATCGATGAGCCGGCGGTGCAGCGGCAGCTGGCCGGCCTGGCGCGCCTGCCGGGCGTCGGCGACCCCGCCGCGCTCGTCGCGGTGGGCGGCGCGGAGGAGATCGCGCAGCGCTTCCGCGAGTTCATCGCAGCCGGGGTGTCGAAGTTCGTGGTGCGGCCCATCGCTGAGAACGACGACGACCTGGCGGCGCAGACCGCGCGGCTGCTCGATGAGGTGGTGCCGCTGTTCGCGCCGCCGAAGGTCAGCGGGGAGCGGCGCGAGCCTGACCCAGAGGTCGGGCGGCTCGCCGGCATCGCGGACGAAGACCCCGGAGGCGGTGAAAATGGCCGCCGGGCCGCCGGCATCGGTGATGGCGACCGCGCCGGGGCGCTCCCAGGCCGGCACCTTCTGGTCGATGAGCAGGTCCGAGACCTTCCGCGTGACGCCGCGCCAGGCGATGCGGTCGCCGGGCTGGAGGTGGCGGGCGCGGAGAGCGCCGCGGAGACTCGCGGCGGCGAGTCCCGCGACAGGGGACTGCGGTGCCGGTTCCGCGGGGGAGGTGAGGACGTCGACGCGCCACGGCCCGAAGCGCCGGCTGCCGGGGACGTCCGGGAGCACCGGCGGCAGGGGCTCGACGGGTTCGAGGCGCGGGCCGATGCGGACGCGGCCCGCCGAGACGTCGACGGCGGTGTCGCCGAACGCGACCGAGCCGGAACCGCGGCGGAGCACCTGCCGGAGGTTCTCGAGCCGGGTGCGGTTGACGGCCGGTTCGAGGTGGAAGAACGCGGCCTCGCGCTCGACGACGAGCCAGAGCGACTCGGCGGGGAGGCCGGCGAGCGCGGCGGCCTCGTAGACGGCGCCGACGGGGCCGCGGTCGACCGCGCGGGCTTCGAACGAGCGGCGTTCGAGGAGACCGAAGGCGTCACGCGCACTCTCGGCGAGGCCGAGGAGCGCGTCATCGATGGAGGGATTGAAGGCGGAGAGCGCCGGCAGCAGTTCGCTCCGGATGCGGTTGCGCGTGTGGACCGGGTCGCGGTTGGATTCGTCGGCGCGCGGCTGGAGGCCGAGGTCGCGGCAGACGGCGAGGGTGTCGGCGCGCCGGAGGCTGAGCAGCGGGCGGAGGAGGGCGCCCGGCCGCGCCGGGCACCTGTCCTGCCGGGAGCATGCCACGGAGGCCGCGGACGCCCGTGCCGCGGAGGAGATGGAGCAGGACGGTTTCGGCCTGGTCGTCGCCCGTGTGGCCGGTGACGACGGCGTCGCACTGCTCTTTTCGGCGGCGAAGGCGAGGAACTGGTAGCGCATGAGGCGGGCGGTCTCCTCGATGCCGCGGCGCTGGCGGGCGGCGACTTCGCGGACCGGGCCTTCGCCCGTGACGGCTTCGAGGCCGAGGGCGGCGGCATGTTCGCGGACGAACTGGAGGTCCTCGGCGGAGCCTGGCCGGAGCTGGTGGTCGAAGTGGGCGACCTTCAGGTCGAGGCCGAACCGCTCGCGGAGGCGGAGCAGGAGGTGGAGGAGGGCGAGGGAATCGGGGCCGCCGGAGACGGCGACGAGGAGGCGGGTGCGGCCGCGGAAGAGACGCTCCTCGGCGGCGAAGCGCTCGACACGCCGGAGGGCCTGCCTGAGGGCACGAGAGGCGCGGGCGGGCGGTTCGGACGGCCCAGGAGCGCCGGGGAAGGGCGCCCAGCCAGGGCCGGGAGACTGTTCAGCGGGGAAGAGCCGCTGCCACCAGGTGCCTGAGGGCTGCGCTTCTTCGGCGGCCGGGGGCTGATGACGACAAACGGGATTTCCCTTCGCGGATGTAGCCGTAGCGGCGGCGGGCCTCCTGTTCGACGTAGGCATCGGAGGCGACGTAGGCGCGGACGGCTTCGAGGTAGGCCTTCTGTTCTTCGAGGGCGCGGAGCTGCTCTTCGGCGCGGGCGCGGGATTCGCTCAGCTGGCTGGAGCGGTACATGCCGAGGACGGCGGTGTAGACGAAGTAGCCGCCGATGAGGAGGCTGACGACGATGACGAGGCGGGAACGGCTCAGCAGCGGCGGCGCCATGACTCAGGTGGAGACGCTACGCGCGGGGGCGGCAAGGTTCAAGGGTTCTTCGAGATGGCAGACGTCGTTGAGAGCCTGGATGGCGGCGCGGCCGTGCTGGATGGAGATGGTGGTGACGGACGCGAGGTCCAGCCGGAAGTTGCGGAAGCTGGCGACCGGGATGCCGAGGAGCTGGCAGACCAGGACCCGGAGTGTGAAGTTGTGGGAGGCGATGACGGCGACGCGGTCGGGGCCGGCGAGCAGTTCGGCGGCGAGCGGTTCGAGGCGGCGCGCGAGGTCGGCGAGAGATTCGCCGCCGGGCATCGGGACGGCGGCGGGGTCGTCGCCGGTCCAGGCCCGGTAGAAGTCGGGGAAGCGTTCGCGAATCTCGGCGTAGGTGAGGCCTTCGGTCTCTCCGACATCGAGCTCGGTCAGCTCGGGCCGGACGTCGACCGCGAGGGCGTGGTGGTCGGCGATGGCGCGGGCGATGGCGAGGGCGCGCTGCAGCGGGGAGGAGAGGACGGCGTCGATGGGCACGCGGGCAAAGCGGGCAGCGAGGAGCTCGGCCTGGAGACGGCCGCGGGGCGAGAGGGGCACGTCGGCGCGGCCGAGCCCGCGCTCTTCGGCGTTATGGTTAGTTTCACCGTGGCGAACGAGGTAGAGCAGGCTCACGGGAGGGCCTCCTCCCGGGCTCGAGGGGCGCCCAGAGGCGGGCGATGAAGGGGCGGAAGCCGAGCGCCGCCCAGAAGCGGGCGGCCTCTTCGTCGGCGGCGAGGACGGGCATTTCGAAGTGGCGGACGCCATCGATGGCGGCGGCCCAGCGGGCGATCGCGCCGACGAGCGCGCGGGCGATGCCGCGGCGCCGGTACATGGGCTCGACCCAGAGGTAGCCGATGGTGGCGTGGCGTTCGGGGAGCCGGTCGGGGCCGGCCGACTCGATGGCGCCAGAGATGAAGCCGGCGATGTCGCCGCCGCACTCCGCGACGAAGACGCTGGCGGTGCCGCGTTCGACCTGGCTGCGCAGGGCCGCTTCGAACTGCTCCGGTGCAACGGGGGCGAGGACGATGCGCGGGTCGACGCGGGCGTTGTGTTCGCGGGCGCGGAGCCAGAGCGGGTAGAGCGTGCCGGCATCGGCCGCGACGGCAGGGCGGACCTGGAATGCCGTCAGAGGTACTGGCCGTGGCGTCGCCATAGTTCCCTCGCTGGCGAGCGGTCGTCGAGGACGATGCCGGTTCGCACGAAGCTCTGCGGCTCGAAGCCGGGAACGAGCGCGGCCAGTATAGCTTCCGGGCGGGCGGTGATGTGCTGGTCGGTGCGGAGGCGCATGGCGAGTTCGGTGCCGCCGTCGATGGGGCGGGCGGTCAGCCAGGCGGTGGCAGCGCGGAGGTCGTAGGTGCGTTCGCGTTCGCCGCGCTCTTCGCGCCATTCGAGCGCGGGGAGGGCGAGGAACTCATCGACCCGGGCGCGCGCGACGGCGGGGTCGAGCCCCGGAATGGCGGCGCGGTAATCGGACCAGAGCATGGCGGCCTGGGGCTGGGGCGCGCCGAGGGGGACCTCGCGCGCGCCGACGAGGGCGAGGTCGCCGGTGGCCTGTGCGGCGAGCCGGGCCTGGAATTCGGCGGGGTCGATGCGGGATTCGAGGATGACGTCCATCACTTCCTGCTCCGCCGTGAAGCCGAGGGGGAGCGGGGAGGCGAAGAAGAGCTTCGGGTGGGGAGTGAAGCCCTGCGAATAAGCGAGCGGCAGGCCGGCGCGGCGGATGGCGCGCTCCCAGAAACGGAGCACATCGAGGTGGGAGATGTAGCGGACGCGCTCGCCTTTGCGGAACCAGGTGCGGATGCGCTGCTGGCTGCTCACGCTGCCGATGGTAGCACGGCGCGGGGTCAGGACCGGGGAGGACGCGGGCGGCGAGCTCTTCGGCGGCCGTATGGGGGTCGAGTTCGCGGCTGGCGATGCGCTCGGTCAGGGTTTCGATGACGGCCGAGGGCGCCGCCTTGCGAATTTCTTCGAGGATAAGCTGCTGGGTGATGGCCAAGAGCTGGTGGCGGGCATCCTCGGCGCGGTGCGCGGCGAGCTGGCCGGTGGACTCGAGGTAGGCGCGGTGGTCGTCGATGGCATCGACGAGCGGGCCGAGGCCTTCACCCCGGGTCGCGATGGTCTTGAGAATCGGCGGGCGGCGCTGGTCGGCCGGCGAGAGCGCGAGGAGGGCCTGCAGCTGGCTGACGAGGACGTCGGCGCCGGGGTGGTCGGCTTTGTTGACGACGAGGATATCGGCGATTTCGATGATGCCGGCCTTGAGCGCCTGGATGTCATCGCCGGTGCCGGGGTTGTTGACGAGGACGGTGGTCATGGCGGTGCCGGCGATTTCGACTTCGTCCTGGCCGGCGCCGATGGTCTCGATGATGACGTAGTCGAAGCCGAAGGCGTCGACGACGGCGACGACGTCGGCGATGGCAGGTGCGAGGCCGCCGAGCGCGCCGCGGCCGGCCATGGAGCGCATGTAGACGCCGGGATCCATGGTGACGTCCTGCATGCGGATGCGGTCGCCGAGGAGGGCGCCGTGGGTGAAGGGGCTGGAGGGATCGACGGCGATGATGGCGACGGTCTTGCCGCGGCGGCGAAGTTCGGCTGCGAGCGCGCCGGTGAGAGTGCTCTTTCCGGAGCCGGCGCCGCCGGTGATGCCGACGATGTGGGCGCGGCCGGAGTGCGGGAAGAGGGCGCGGACGTAATCGCGGCCTTCGAGGGTGCCGTTTTCGACGCGGGTGATGACGCGGGCGAGCGCGCGGCGGTCGCCCGCGAGGAAGCGCTGGACGAGCTCGTCCACGTTACTTCTTCACGTTGTCGTAGACGAACTTGACGATGTCCTGGGTGTTCGTCCCGGGGCGGAAGATGGCTTTGAAGCCGAGCTTCTGGAGGGCTTCCGTGTCTTCTTCGGGAATGATGCCGCCGCAGAAGAGGAGGACGTCGTCGAGGCCGCGCTTTTTCAGTTCTTCGACGACGCGGGGAAGAGTTCGAGGTGGGCGCCGGAGAGGATGGAGAGGCCGACGACGTCGACGTCTTCCTGGAGTGCCGCCTCGGCGATCATCTCGGGGTCTGGCGGATGCCGGTGTAGATGACCTCACAGCCGCCGTCGCGGAGGGCGCGGGCGACGACCTTCGCGCCGCGGTCATGGCCATCGAGGCCGGGTTTCGCGATGAGCACCCTGATTTTGCCGGTTGCGGTTGCTGTCGACATGGCTCCCCTCGGTGGTGGTGGTGCAGGTGAGCGTTATGGTAGCGAGCTAGCGCGCAGTGCGCTGGATGAGCTGGAGGTTGACGCCGTGGGAGGACTTCGGCGAGACGAAGGCGATGCCGTTGTTCGGGTCGCCGACGCGGTAGCCGAGGCCGCGGAGGTGTTCGACGGCCGCGGCGACGTCGTCGACTTCGATGGAGAGGAGGTACTGGCCTTCGCCGCGCTCTTTGGCGAACTGGGCGACGGGGCCCTGGTCGGTGAGGGGCTGGATAAATTCGAGGGCGCTGTCGCCGATGGGCATGAAGGCGTTCTTGATGCCGAGGGCGGGGATTTCGCCGCCGCGGGAGGGGTCGACCTGGAGGTCGAAGTGGCGGGCGTAGGTGGCGGTGGCCTGGTCGAGGTCTTTGACGACGATGCCGACGTGGTCGATGCGCAGGGCTTTCATGCGGATGCTCCGGTTGCGGGTGGGATGGCGTCGTACTGGATGAGGGCGAATGGCACGCCGTGGGTGCCGGTTTTGACGGTGGCGATGAGGGCGCCGGGCTGGACGGCGGGTTTGGGTTCGCCGACCTCGCAGCCGAAGGCGCGGAGGCGCTCGACGGCGGCGCGGATATCGCGGACGGCGAGGACGAGCCCCCAGAGGCGCGCTCTGACTTCTTCGCCGGGCTTCGGTTCGGGCGGGCCGGCGAACTCGAGGACGACTTCCTGGAGTTTTGCGAAGGCGAGCTGCGCGCCGGTGCCCGGCCGGGTCATGGTGCGCTTGATTTCGAGGCCAAGGTTGCGGCGGAACGTCTCGGCGACCGCCCCGGAATCGTTCGAGGCGATGACGATGTGGTCGATGTGGGTGGCGCCGATGCCGTCCATGGGGGTGGCCTAGTGCCCGTGCTGGCCTTCGATGGGTGTGGCGAATTCGACCAGGACGCCGTGGTTGGAGCGGGGGTGGAGGAAGCAGATCATGCCGGCGAGTCCGACGCGGGGCGCCTGGTCGATGAGTTCGATGCCTTTCTGGCGGGCTGCTTCGAGCTCTTTCGCGACGTCATCGGATTCGAAGCAGATGTGGTGCATGCCTTCGCCGCGGCTGGCGAGGAAGCGGGCAACGCCGGTGTCGTCGCGGGTGGGTTCGAGGAGTTCGATTTCGGAGTTGCCGATCTGGAGGAGGACGCCGCGGACGCCCTGGTCTTCGATGACTTTATCGGCGGTGACGGGCAGGCCGAGGGCGTCGCGGTAGAACTTGAGGGCTTCATCGGCGGAGTGCACGACGATGCCGACGTGGTGAATCTTAGTGAGCATGGCGGCTGGTACCCCTCAGGACGTGGCTTCTTCGATGATGGACTGGGCGCCGGTGCGGCGGGCGCCTTCCATGCCGGCAAGGCGGGCGGCGATGGCGTGCCAGTGTTCGCGATCGTGGTCGATGACGGCCGTGACGAGCCGGCGGTAGCGGGAGCCCTCATCGGCGAGGTCGTCGTCGCTGATGTGCGCGAGTTCGTCGAGGAGCCGCTGGCGGCCGGTGCGGAGCTGTTCGAGGACGCTGAAGAAGTCGAGGCTGCGTTTGCGCTCGACGTGCTCGCGGTTCCAGGCGTCGAGGCGGGAGCGGTTGAAGTCGTAGAGTTCTGGCCGGCGGCCTTCGCGGAGTTCGCGGATGGCGGTGACGACCTCAGCTTCCCAGCTGGCGACGTGGCCGACGATATCTTTGACGGACCATTCGCCGATGAACGGGCGCTCGATATCGCGGATGCGGCACGTCTCGACGTTCCGGATGAGCTGGTTCCGCTCGAGTTCGAGCTCGGCGAGGAGGCGGCGCCGCTCGTCGGCGCGGGTCCGGACGTCGTCGTCGCTCATCAGATGAACACCGGTTCGCGCTGCTCGCCCCAGACCTTGCGGAGGCGGTGGGAGATTTCGCCGAGGGTGACGCGGTTTTCGACGGCCTCGACCATGAGGGGGACGAGGTTTTCGGTGCCGCGGGCGGCTTCTTCGATGCGGCTGAGCATGTGCTCAACGGCGGCGTTGTCGCGGGTGGCGCGGAGATTGCGGAGCTTTTCGACCTGCCGCTGGCCGATGGCGGGGTCGACGCGGAGGATTTCGGGCTGCTCTTCTTCGGCGACGATGAACTCGTTGACGCCGACGATGATGCGCTCTTTGTTTTCGACCTGCATCTGGTAGCGGTAGGCGGCTTCCTGGATCTCCTTCTGCTGGAAGCCCTGTTCGATGGCCGCGAGGGCGCCGCCCATGCTGTCGATGGCGGCGATGTACTCGCGGGCCTCGGCTTCGAGGCGGTTGGTGAGGTCTTCGACGAAGTAGGAACCGCCGAGCGGGTCGACAACATCGGCGACGCCGCTTTCGTAGGCGAGGATCTGCTGTGTTCGGAGCGCGATCTGGACGGCCTTCTCGGTGGGGAGGGCGAGGGCTTCGTCCATGGAATTGGTGTGGAGGGACTGGGTGCCGCCGAGGACGGCCGCGAGGGCCTGGACGGTGGTGCGGACGATGTTGTTCTCGGGCTGCTGCGCGGTGAGGGTGGCGCCGCCGGTCTGCGTGTGGAAGCGGAGCATCTGGGAGCGCGGGTTCTTCGCCTCGAAGCGGTCGCGCATGATGTGGGCCCAGAGGCGGCGGGCGGCGCGGAACTTGGCGACTTCCTCGAGGAAGTTGTTGTGGCAGGCGAAGAAGAAGCTGAGGCGGCCGGCGAAGTCATCGACATCGAGGCCGGCGCCGATGGCGGCTTCGACGTAGGCGATGCCGTTGGCGAGGGTGAAAGCGATCTCCTGGGCGGCGGTGCAGCCGGCCTCGCGCATGTGGTAGCCGGAGATGGAGATGGTGTTCCACTGCGGCACGTGGTCTTTGCAGTAGGCAAAGATGTCGGTGATGAGCCGCATGGAAGGCTTCGGCGGGTAGATATAGGTGCCGCGGGCGATGTATTCCTTGAGGATGTCGTTCTGGACGGTTCCGCCGAGCTTGTCGGGGAGACGCCCTGCTGCTTGCCGACGGCGACGTAGAGGGCGAGGAGGATGGCGGCGGTCGCGTTGATGGTCATCGAGGTGGTGACCTTATCGAGGGGGATGCCGTCGAAGAGGGTCAGCATGTCCTCGATGGAGTCGATGGCGACGCCGACTTTGCCGACTTCACCGGCGGCCATCGGGTCGTCGGAGTCGTAGCCGATCTGGGTGGGAAGGTCGAAGGCGACGGAAAGGCCGGTCTGGCCCTGGGCGAGGAGGTAGCGGTAGCGCTGGTTGGATTCCTCGGCGGTGCCGAAGCCGGCGTACTGGCGCATGGTCCAGAAGCGGCCGCGGTACATGGTGGGCTGGATGCCGCGGGTGAAGGGGAATTCGCCGGGGAACCCGAGCTGCGTGACGGGGTCCCAGCCTTCGAGGTCGTCCTGTGTGTAGATGGGCTCGATGGGCATCCGCCCGGTGGTTTCGAAGGAGGGCTGGCGCTCGGGGCGCGCTGGATGGCCTTGGCGTAGGGGCCCTGCAGCCACTCGCGCTTGGTGGTTATCGGCATGCTCTGGCGACTCCGGGGACGCTTGGGCGGGTTCTCACGAACGCCGGTGCAGTCTCCGAAGTATAGGAGCGGGAAAGCGGGGGCGGCAAACGCGCGCTGCGGCCCGGTCAGGGGTCGCGGGTATCGCGCGCTTTCTCCCGGAGCCGCTTGAGGCGCTCCTCTTCGAAATCGACGATGGGCCGCACGATGGCGAGGCGGCGGCGCCGCTCGTGGAGGTCATCGTCGTAGGTATGGATGCGCTGTGCCTGTCCCATATCGGCATGTTCGGCAGCGGGTCCGCCCATCTGCAATGCGGGATTGGCCTGATTTGCGGCCGAAAGGTGCGCGGGCCGCGGCGTCGGGGATTCCAGTTGACAGAATGAGGGTATTTACCTCTTGACAAAGGTGCTTATAATCTCGGCCACCATGCCGGCGTGCGCGCCGGTGAAGGTTTGGGAAACGGCAGGTAAACGTGGACGAGGCCAGCGCGTACCGCTTCCTCAGCTGCCTCCTGGTCGCACCGGCGGGCATGGAGACGCGGGGATTCGTGCGCGCGCTGCACGGCGGGGGCTGGCGGTGCTGGAGCGGGAGCCCGGGGAGACGGCGCTCCGGATGGCGGAATCGGGAGAGTTCGACATCGTCTGCCGGGCGGTGGACGGCGACGGCGTGGGCGGGCTGGTCGATATCGCGCGGCTGGCGGGCTGGGGGCGGCCGGTCGTGGCGGTGTTCGAAGCAGCGGCGCCGGAGCTGGTGGCGGAGGCGTTCGCGGCCGGGGCGGACGCGTGCCTCGAGCTGGGAGCGGACCCGCGAGTGGTGGTGGCGCAGGTGCGGGCCGTGCTGCGGCGGGCGGGCGCGTATGATGCGGGTGCGCCGGGCAGCAGCGGCGTCCTTCAGGTCGGCGACCTGGTGGTCGATGTTGATCGGTGCGAGGTGCAGCGCGGGGGATGGTGGTACCGCTGACCGCGGCGGAGTTCCGCATCGTGGAGTACATGGCCCGCAACAGCGGGCGGGTACTCAAGCCCCACGAGATTCTGAACGCCGTCTCGGACGATTACCGCTATCTCCCGCGGGAAGCACAGGACGTGTTCAAGGTCTACGTCCGCCGGATTCGGCGGAAGCTCGAGCCGAACGAAGAGGCGCCGCAATACCTGGTGACGGTGCGGGGCTTCGGGTACCGGCTCGAGGGCGGGCGGGAGCGAGTGGCGCTCCCGGCGCGGCAGGCCTGAGGCGCGGCCGCGGCTCCCGGGCGCTCGCCTCCCGGGAAGGTTGACGTGGGAGAGCACGACAGCGAGCCTGAGGATGTGATCCTCGAGCGCCTGCAGGAGGCCGCATCGGGTGATGCCACCGTGCGCCAGCTCCGGCGGCGGTACGACCTGCTCCGGCAGGACTACGAGCGGCTGCTGGACCGGCTGGGAGAGCTCGAGGAGCGGCTGGCGGAGGCGACCCGGGCGCCGGCGGCCCCGGCGACGCCGGTGGGCGCGGCGCTGGCGGAGGCGCTGGCAGCGCCGCTGATGCAGCTCCGGCAGGAGTACCTCGCGGCAGCGGCCGGTATCGCGCAGGTCGTATCGGGGCTCGAGGGGCTCGCCGGCGGACTGAAGGGCCAGCACGGCTCGGCGAGGGCGGCGGAGGAACCGGCGCGCGGCGAACCCGCCCCGCGCGGCAGCAGCAGCGCGTGCAGGTGGACGTGCGCGGGAGCGGATTCGGCGAATTGCTCGATTTCCGGGAGCGGCTGATGCACCTGCCGGGGGTCGCGCGGGTCTCGATCAACGCAATTGATAACGAGCGGGCCACGCTCATCGTCGAGCTGGCGTAGCGCGGCAGCGGCCAGGCGCTAGACTTGCCCCGGCTCTGCTGAGCCGGACGGAGGCGCGCGTGGACATCGAACGGTACAACGCGGATTGGCTGCGGGCGTGGACGGAGAAGGACGTGCCGCGGCTGCTGGAGTTCTACCACCCGGAGACGGAGTACCGGGATGCGCAGGTGCCGGGCGGCATCAAAGGCCACGCGGCGCTGCAGGCGTACCTTGAGGGGCTGTTCGCGGCGACGCCGCCGATGACCTACACGCCGGACGAGGTGTGGCCCATTCCCGGCGGCTACTGCGGCCGCTGGTACTGCACGATTTCGCTGCCGGACGGGTCGACGCGGCGGCTGCGCGGGTTCGACCTCGTGCTGCTGGAGGGCGACCGCATCACCTTCAATGAGGTCTACACCCACAACCTGCCGTAGGCGGCGTCAGCGCGCCCGGAGCCCGCGGAAGAACGTGATGATGTCGCCTGCGAGGAGGCCGGGCTGCTCGAGCGCCGCGAAGTGCCCGCCGCGGGGCATTTCGGTCCAGCGGACGATGTTGAAGCGCTGCTCGGCCCAGCGGCGCGGGACGCGCCAGGGTTCGCGCGGGAAGACGGCGACGCCGGTCGGGACTTCGACTTTCGGATAGACGAAGCCGGCGGGGTCGCGGCGCGCTTCGTAATAGATGCGGGCGGCGCTGGCGATGCTGTTGGGCGCCCAGTAGAACATGAGGTTGGTGAGGAGGACGTCCTTCGAGAACGTCTTCTCGATGTCGTCGCCGACGTCGCCCCAGGTGTGGAACTTTTCGATGACCCAGGCGGCGAGGCCGGCGGGCGAATCGGACTGCGCGAGCGTGAGCGAGTCCGGCTTGGTTCCCTGGGTGAGGGAGTAGCCGGTTTCGTTCGCCTGGAAGGCATCGCGCTCGGCGATGCGCTGGCGGTCTTCGTCGGTGGGGTCGGGCGGAGGCTGGACGAAGAGGAAGTTGAGGTGGGCGCCGATGACGTGGCCGGGGTAGGCGGAGGCCATCTTGGCGGAGATGATGCCGCCCCAGTCGCCGCCCTGGACGCCGTACCGCTGGTAGCCGAGTTCCTGCGTCATGAGGGTGTGGAAGGCGGCTGCGATGCGGCTGATGCCCCAGCCGCGCTCGCGGGGCTTGCCGCCGAAGCCGAAGCCGGGGAGCGCCGGGATGACGAGGTCGAAGGCGTCGGCGTCGGTGTGGCCGTGGGCAGCCGGGTTCACGAGGCGGTCGATGATGAAGTAGAACTCGAAGATGGAGCCGGGCCAGCCGTGGATGAGGAGGAGGGGAGTGCGCCGGGCTTGCCGCTTTTGATGTGCCAGAAGTGGATATCGACGCCGTCGACCTCCGCGAGGAAGCCGGGGTAGCGGTTGAGGTGGCCTTCGTGGAGGCGCCAGTCGTAGCCGTTTGCCCAGTAGTCGCAGAGCTGGCGGATGTAGCTGAGGTTTGCGCCGTAATCCCAGCCGGCGTCGGCGAACTGGTCGGGCCAGCGGGTGCGGGCGAGGCGCTCGCGCAGGTCGATCAGAACCTCGTCGGGAACGTGGATCGTGAAGGGGCGGATGCTCATGGCGGGGAATGATAGCGCCGGTCGGGCGAGGACGCCTTGACCGGGCGGCGGGAGTGAACCTAGCATGAAGCGACGGCGCTGAGGTAGCTCAGTTGGTAGAGCACGGCACTGAAAATGCCGGTGTCCTCGGTTCGATCCCGAGCCTCAGCACCAGGCATGCGAGCACCGCTGGCCCGGCCTTTCGGCCGGGCCACCGTCGTTTTCCGGGGCACGTCAGGCGGCGGCTGGCGCCTCTGCCGGGAAGTGGACGAAGCGGCCATCGAAGACGGCAAAGCGGCCGCGGAGGTCGGCTTTGAAGGCGCGGACGATGTCCTGGGCGTCTTCGAGGATGAGGTGGAAGGAGTGCCGGGTATCGAGGCGGACTTCCACGGCGTAGCCCTGGTGGTGGATGGCCTCGATGCGGCCGGAGATAGGGGCCGCGAGCGTCTTGCGGTTGGTGACGGGGAAGGAGCGGGTTTCGCGCATGGTGCACCTCCAATCGTTCCCTGGCTGTGGCACCTTCCGGGGTTTCCCCGGGGTTGCCGGGCGGTCGTCGGGCCAGGTCCCTCGCGCCACTCGTGATTGGGGATGGGGTTGCGGCGGATGCCGCCGGGTGTTGCGCCGGGGGCGCGAATCGGGCGGTGCGGCTCTCCTTTCCGGGGCAGCGAAAAGCCCCTCACGGGGAGGGGCTGGCGTTCGGATTGCCGGTGCCCCTCCGGGTTCGAGGGGCGGGTATGCGATACCCGCCGTTGGTTGCCCCGTCATGCGGGGCCGCGTCATGGTGGCACCTTGGCGGCGTTACCAGGTTGCCGGGCAGCTCGCGCTGCCGCTCGGGACGCTTCGGGGAAAGGATAAGGAGGTCGGGCGGGCTGTCAAGCGATCGCGGGCGTCACGTGAGCTCCGCCACGATGTGGAGGAGCTCGCGGGCTGCGAAGTCGAAGAATTGAGCCAGCTCCGAGTACGCTTTCTTGGCGTCCTGGCAGAAAAACGCTGTAAAGCCGCCCTCAGCGATACGTACGCCCGGGGATCCGGATAATGAACTTCATAGACTTCCAGTTCCGACCTGGCGTAGACGGCGGACGCAATATCCTGCGTGACAACTTTCGTCCATGGATATTCAAGGTCGAATCCAGAGTCGAAGATCTCCCTCATATCCTGTATACTAACTGCCGCCTCGATCGGGACTATAACCGAATTATACCATGAGTAAATGACAAGCTTCGTCGTCTCTTCGTCGATCACCTGGAAAAACCCAGGTCTCGAACCGTGTCCGAACACTCCTGGACAGCATATTTTAGCGCCGAAGCGCAAATCACCTCATCCCAGTAGAATTCCTCAATCCAGTGCCCACAATTCGACCAGATATCGAAACATATCGGACACACCTGAACGCAAACGTCGCAAAGGAGCGTGTACCTGTTGCGCTCTTTATCGAAGTACGGCCGCGACTTTTCTGCGCCACCAGGACAGTTGATGTGCAGCCGTGACCAATTTTCGACGGCGTGGTCGATGATATCTTCTTCGCGAATCAACACCATGAGACCATCACCTGAATCGATGAGCGCTCGTTCAGCCGCTCAATTCTCAGCGTTTTCCGCACTCTGGGACGACCATTGGCGTGCAGGCAGTATACCGGCAGAGTTCGCGCGGGTCACGGCTCGGCGTGGGAACGCGGAGGCTGGCGAGCATGCGAGGGGTGAACCCGGCGAGCGCTGATCTCGCGAGGAGCAACGAAGGCGACGATAGCGGACAAGCACAACGGCGCGCCGACCCGGGCGCGCCGTTTCGTTGCCTGCCGTCAGAAAGTGGCTCCCCGGCGAGGATTCGAACCTCGAACCTAGCGGTTAACAGCCGCGCGCTCTACCGTTGAGCTACCGGGGAACACGTTGAGTTTCGGACGGCGGGCCGGGACGCGCAACCGGAAGGCGCCGGCGTTGCCGCCGCGGGAGCCCTGATTCGGGGCCGGATTTCGATCACATCTCCATCTGCGCGGCCCGGGAGAACGGGAGACGGCCGCCGGCGGGGAGTCACGTGCGCCCCCAGGTGGATCCCCCGCCGGTGGCCGCGAGTCGAGCATGGCACGGGCGGCGGGGGCGTTCACCGGGAATTGGGCAAGTCGGCCGTAAAATGCCGGAAAACTCGCGAAGGCGGTACGCCCCGTGCCCGTTCCCGTCGTTGGACTCATCGGCTGCGGCCATATCGGCCGGTTCCACTCGCGCAACCTGCGCGGCGCCATCCGGGCCGGCGCGGCCGAGGCGCGCTACGTGGCGGTATGCGACCGGGACCGGGCGCGAGCGGAGGCGTTCGGGGCAATCGTCGGCGCGGAGCTGGTGACGGACGACGCGGCGGAACTGTTCGAGTTCCCGGGGCTGACCGCGGTGTACATCTGCACGGAGACGGCGGAGCACCCGGCGCTCGTCCGGGAGGCAGCCCGGCGGGGGCTGGACGTGTTCTGCGAGAAGCCGCTCGCGCGGACGCTGACCGAGGTGGAGGAGATGGTGGGGGCTGTGGAGGCTGCGGGCGTCATCAACCAGGTCGGGCTGGTGCTGCGGTATTCGCCGGTCTTGACAGTGCTGGCCGACCTGATGCGCGACCCGGGGCTCGGGCCGCTGCTCACGGCGCACCTGCGGGATGACCAGTTCTTCCCCATCCGGGGCCACTACCGGAGCACGTGGCGGGGAGTTTCGAGCGGGCCGGGGGCGGGACGCTCATCGAGCATTCGATCCACGACGTGGACGTGTTCCGGTGGCTGTTCGGGGAGGTGACGGCGGTGCGGTGCCACACGCGGGAGGCGACGCCGGGGCACCCGGGCATCGAGGACGTGGCGCTCGTCACGTTCCAGCACGAAGGCGGACACCAGACGACGCTGACATCGGTGTGGCACGGGCTGGATGACCGGCCGTCGACGCGGTACCTCGAGGTGTTCTTCGAGGGCGGGTATTTCGCGACCGAGCACGACTTCATCGGACCGATTCGCGTGCAAGGCCGCAGCGGGCCGGTGCGGGAGATGAGCGCGGAGGAGGTGTTCGAGCGGTACGTGGAGCTGGCCGGGCTGGATGAGGAGACGGCCGACCTTGCCCGCGCGGGGATGATGGAAGACGTGGCGTTCCTGCGGTGCGCGGCGGAGCGACAGCCCGCTTTTCCCGACTTCCGGACGGCGCTGGCGGCCCACCGGGTAGTCGACGCCTGCTACCGGAGCGCCCGGGACGGTGCTGAGGTGCAGCTGGCATAGACGACATCGCTGTCGTATACGCGCCGTCTATGGCTGGAAGCGAATGTCCGTTTACCGGTCGATAGCGATCGGCTAGCATTGGGGCCATTCGGCCCGTTCACCGGTGCCAGACCCGCGAAGGGACGGGCCGGGAGGCCCGCCCGAGGAGCAAGGAATGACGACGGAGACGCTAAAAGACCTCTACGAAATCGGAGAGATGCCGCCGCTCGGCCATGTGCCGAAAAAGATGTATGCGCAGGTGATCCGGCAATCGCGCTTCGGCCAGCCGACGCAGGCGTTCCAGGTCGAGGTGATCGACGTGCCGGAGCCGGGGCCGGACGACGTGCTGGTGTTCGTGATGGCGGCCGGCGTGAACTACAACAACGTCTGGGCCGGCCTCGGCGTGCCGGTGGACGTCATCGCGGCGCGGCAGAAGGAAGGCCAGCCGTGGGACCACCACATCGGCGGGTCGGATGCCTCGGGCATCGTGTGGGCCGTCGGTTCGAACGTGAAGAACTGGAAGGTGGGCGACGAGGTCGTCATCCACTGCGGGACGTGGGACGTGCACGCGCCGGAGATCGCGGCGGGGCTCGACCCGATGTATCACCCGAGCTACCGGATCTGGGGCTACGAGACGACGTGGGGATCGTTCGCGCAGTTCACGCGCGTCCAGGCGCACCAGTGCATGCCGAAGGCGCCGCACCTGACGTGGGAGGAAGCGGCGGCGCCGACGCTCGTGGGCGCGACCGCGTACCGGATGCTGTTCGGGTGGCCGCCGCACACGGTGAAAGAAGGCGACGTGGTGCTGGTGTGGGGCGGCGCCGGCGGGCTCGGGTCGATGGCGATCCAGCTGGCGGCGCAGGTCGGCGCGAAGCCGATCGCGGTGGTTTCGAGCGAATCGAAGTTCGATTTCTGCATGCGGCTGGGCGCCGTCGGCTGCATCAACCGGAAGAACTTCGACCACTGGGGCCGGCTGCCGGACTGGCAGGACAACGAGGCGATGGCGCGGTTCACGGCCGGCGCGCGCGCCTTCGGCAAGGCGATCTGGGACATCCTGGGCGAGCGGAAGAACCCGCGGATCGTCTTCGAACACCCGGGCCAGGACACGGTGCCGACCTCGATCTTCGTGTGCGACACGGGCGGCATGGTGGTCATCTGCGCGGGCACGACGGGCTACAACGCGGACGTCGACCTGCGCTACCTGTGGATGCGGCAGAAGCGGCTCCAGGGCTCGCACTTCGCGAACGACGAACAGGCCTATGCGTTCAACGACCTCGTGGTGGCGGGCAAGATCGACCCGTGCCTTTCGAAGGTGTTCAAGTTCGAGGACACGGGGCTGTGCCACCAGCTGATGTACGAGAACCGGCACCCGGACGGGAACATGGCGATCCTGGTGGGCGCGCCGCGCGAAGGGCTGAAGACGCTCAAGGGGGCGTGACGCGCGGGCCCCTTGGCGGGCCTTTGGCGACGTGCCTGATGCGGGCGCCCGGCGACCAACGCCGGGCGTCCGCTGTTTCTGTAGTGCAGACTCAGTTGCCGAGGGCGGGCCCGGGGGCCGGGCGAGCCGGCTCGGCCGGGGAGCCGGCGGGCGAGCGGCCAAAGATGTGGCGGGGCTGGAGAAGCGCCATGGCGACCAGGAAGGCGGCGACGAACAGGCCCTGGCCGGTGAACATGGCGCGGGCGCCGATGGCGTCGGCGAGCTGGCCGAGGGGCCAGTGCCATCAGCGGCATCGCGCTGAAGCTGAGCATGTTGATGCTCATGACCCGTCCGTAGAACTCCGGGCGGGCGGCTTCCATGGTGAGGGTGCTGTTGATGGTCTGGTAGGCAGTGAGGGCGAGGCCGAGGACGAGGGTCGCGGCGAGGGCGCCGCCGAAGCCGAAGACCTGCGAACCTGCCGCGAGGGCGACGAGGCCGGCGCCGCCGACGATGCCGGAGGCCCACTGGAGGAGCGCCTTCCGGTCGAATTCGGTGAGTGAGGCGATGGCAAGGGAGGCGAGGAGGGCGCCCGCGCCGGAAACGGATTGCAGGAGGCCGTACTCGCGCTCGCCTTTGCCGAGGTCTTCCTGCACGAAGCCGGCGAGGAGCATGACGTAAGGCATCACGAAAAACGCGACGGTGAACATCATCAGGTTGAGCGTGCGGAGGCGGGAATCGGAAAGGACGTAGCGGAGGCCGTCGCCGATTTCGCGCCACATGCCCTGGCGGGCGGCGCCGGGGTGCGGGACGGCGCTGCCGAGCCCGGTGGGGATGCCGAGGAGGGCGAGACAGGCGACGCCGTAGAGCGCGGCCTGGGTGAAGTAAACGGATTCGAGGTTCCAGTGCGGCGGCCATCGCGCCGGCGACAGCGGGGCCGAAGAGGCGGGTGGCGTTCATGGCGGCGTTAGACATCGCCATGGCGGCCATGAGGTTCTGGGGGCCGACGAGGTAGACCATGAGCGGCATGCGGGCGGGCATGCCGAGGGCCATCGCCGTGCCGCCTCCCAGCCCGAGGAGGAAGAGCCAGCCGATGGTGATGGTGCCCGTCACGAGCATGAGCGCGCTGATGAGCGCGAGGGCGCCAGTCGCGACCTGCGAGGCGAGGGTAAGGTTGCGCTTTCGAAGCGGTCGGCGAGGGAGCCGCCGACGAGCGAGAAGAGGAGCATCGGCAGGCCGAAGGAGAGCGATATGAGCCCCACGGCGCCGAAGGAGCCGGTCAGCTCCCACGCGAGGAGTGCGCGGGCGACCATCTGCATCTGCATGCCGGTGAAGGAGAAGAGGGAGGAGGTCCAGAGCAGCCGGTAGTGCCGGTTATCGAAGACGACGAGGGCAGCGCGGAGGGAGGGGCCGCGGGAGCGGCCGGGCAGCGCTGGCGCGGGGCGGAATTCAGCCACCGGGGCGGCTCCCGGGGAACCCGAGGGCGGTTCGGCTTTCGTTCATTCGCGCAATTCTAACGGGTTCGCGGCGGGGAGTGGGCGCGCGCATCGTCCCTAGCCGGCGGGTGGGGGATACTTCGCACACACGAACTCAAACAGGACTGTTGCATGGCCAGGGACTACGCAGCTGACATCGCGGACCCGATTGCGCGCGAGATCGTGACGAACGTCGGGGTGTGGGTCGACCGGGAAGTGAAGCCGGTGGCGAGCCACTACGAACATGCGGACGAGTTCCCGGAGCCGCTGGTGAAGGGGATGTCGGAGATGGGGCTCTTCGGCATCAAGATCCCGGAGAAGTACGGCGGGCTGGACCTGACGTTCGAGTGCTACGCGGGCGTCTGCATGGAGCTGGCGCGGGGCTGGATGAGCCTCGCGGGCATCATCAACACGCACGTCCTCGTGGGGTACGCAATCAGCGAGTACGGGACTGAGGAACAGAAGCAGAAGTACCTGCCGCGGCTGGTGGAGCCGGAGATCCGGTGCGCGCTGAGCATCACGGAGCCGGACGCGGGCTCCGATGCGCAGGCGATCAAGACGACGGCGCGGCGGGACGGCGACGACTACATCATCAACGGCCAGAAGATGTGGGTGACGAACGGCCAGCGTGCGGGCGTCTACCTCGTGCTGACGAAGACGGACCCGGAGGCGCAGCCGCGGCACCGGGGCATCACGGCGTTCCTCGTCGACGCGGGGACGCCGGGGTTCACGCCGGGCCGGAAGCTGGAGAAGCTGGGCTACAAGGGCGTCGAGACGACGGAGCTGACGTTCGACGACGCGCGGGTGCCGGCCTCGCAGGTGCTCGGCGGGAAGGAAGGCCGGGCTTCCAGCACGTGATGAGCGCGCTGGAGGTGGGGCGCATCAACGTGGCGGCCCGCGGCGTCGGGGTGGCGCAGGCGGCGTTCGACGACGCGATCCGGTACGCGCAGAAGCGGGAGGCGTTCGGGAAGCCGATTTTCGAGCACCAGGCCCAGCAGCTGCGGCTGGCGGAGATGATTACGAAGATCCGGGCCGCGCGGCTGCTGACGCTGGACGCGGCGCGGAAGAAGGACTCGGGCGTGCGGAGCGACCTCGACGCCGGCATGGCAAAGCTGTTCGCGACGGAGATTGCGCAGGAGTGCGTGCTCGATGCGATGCGCATCCACGGCGGGCTCGGCTACAGCAAGGAGCTGCCGCTGGAGCGGTACTACCGCGACGCGCCGCTGATGGTCATCGCGGAAGGGACGAGCGACATCCAGAAGATCGTCATCGCCCGGAACATCGTGAAGGATTACCCCGTCTAGCGGTGGCGGGCGCGGCGACGGCGAACAATTCGGACCACGGAGGGAGAGCAGCATGACCGTGTACGACGGCAGGGACAAGTTCGGGCGGTATTACGAGGATTTCGAAGTCGGCGACGTCTATAAGCACTGGCCCGGGAAGACGATCACCGAGGCGATGGACCACCTCTTCTGCGACATCACGATGAACCACCATCCGCTGCACAGCGACCGGTGGTACGCGGAGGAGGAGACGCACTTCAAGCAGAACGTGGTCGTCGGGAACCTCGTCTACTCGCTGGTGCTGGGGATGAGCGTGCCGGACGTCTCGGGGAAAGCGATTGCGAACCTCGAAATCGAGAGCCTGAAGCACCTGAAGCCGACGTTCCACGGGGACACGATCCGGGCCGAGACGACGGTGCTCGAGAAGAAGGAAACCTCCGACGGGACGCGCGGGATCGTGACGGTCGAGACGCGCGGCTTCAACCAGCGCGGCGAAGAGGTGTGCTACTTCCGGCGGAAGGTGATGGTGCCGAAGCGGCCGGCGGCGGGGTAGGATGGCGGGCGCGATGCCCGAGGACGCGCGGTCGAAGAAGCTGCCGTTTGCGCTGCAGCCCGGGAGACGGTGCTGGCGTTCGTGCGGCGGCACTGGCTCTATTTCAGCCTGAAGATGGCGTGGATCGTCATCGCAGGCGCCGGCGGGGCTGGCATCGCCATTGCGGCGGTGGCGATGACGTACGGGTTCGGCGGGCTGCCCGGGCTGCTGAGCGGGCTCGCCATCGCGGCGGGGGCGGCGTACTGGGCGGTTCGCGGCTACTTCACGTGGTACCGGTACCAGAACGATATCTGGGTGGTCACGAATCAGCGGCTCGTGGATTCGCTGAAGCGGCACTGGTTCCACCACCAGATGGCATCGACCGACCTGGTGGACGTCGAGGACCTGCGGGTGGAGCGGCACGGCGTGCTGCAGACGCTGTTCGACTTCGGCGATGTGCAGTGCCAGACGGCGGGCGTGGTGCAGAACTTCGTGCTCCGGGGATTCCGCAGCCGGCCCGGCTGCTGGCGGTGGTGGACGGCGCGCGGGATGCGGCGCGGCGGGCGCTCGGCCCGGTCGATACCACCCGGTAACGCGCGGTTTGCCCCGGGGTGATGACAGCCGCGGCGCGGGCGGGTAGCCTCTCCGCATGGCGACGCGTCGGCGGGTGATCGCGGCGCTCGGGCTCGGGCTGGCTGCGCCGGGCGCCATCCTCGGCGGGGCGGTCCGGGCTGCCGGGGCGCCGGGCGGGCTGGCGCAGGCGCAGGCCGGGCTGCCGCACCGGGTGGTGCTGCCGGGCGTCGGGACGGACGGGCCGCGGCCGGCGGTTCGGCTGTCATTCCGGACGCCGTTCCAGGGCGGGGCAATTTACCCGGAAGTCGAGCATGCGGTGACGGCGGCGGCCCGGGTCTTTGGCCGGGTGTCGCCGCTGAGCCCGGGGCCGCGGGGCGTCGAGGGGTTCGTCGGTTTCGGTGTAGCCGACCCGCCGGGCCCGGCCGTGCTGGAGGTGACCGCGACGGACGCCGTCGGGGGACGTTCCGGTTCACGGAGCCGATTACCGTTCGGGCGACGCAGTGGACGTGGGACGACATCTGGCTGCCGCCGCCGGACCCGAACGCGCCGCCGCCCGAAGGGCCGCCGCTCGAGCCCGAGCAGCCGCGGCTCGATGCCCTGTACGCAACGGTGACGCCGCGGCAGTGGGCGCTGCCGTTCATCATCCCGATCGAGCTGGGCGGCGAGGTGTGGGTGAGCGGGTATTTCGGCGAGCAGCGGTCGTTCAACGGCGGGCCGCGGACGGGGCACCACGGCGGGACGGATATCGCAGCGCCCGCCGGCACCCCGGTGCGGAGCACGAACCACGGAACGGTGGTGATGTCCGAACTGACGCTGGTGCGCGGGAACCTGGTGGTGGTGGACCACGGCGGCGGCGTGCTTTCCTGTTATGGGCATCTCTCGGAGCGGAGCGTGGAAGTCGGCCATGCGGTGCGGCGCGGCGACGTGGTCGGGCGGGTCGGGTCGACCGGGCTTTCGAGCGGGCCGCACCTCCACTGGGAGCTTTCGGTGGCGGGGGTGCTGGTCGACGGGCTGCGGTGGCTGGACGGGACGCAGGGGTTTTAGGGGCCGTTCGGGCGCTGAACAGGGGACCTATCAGTCACTTTTCACGCTGGCGCTTGCGCGAGCATCGGCGCCGGTGGCACGCTGGTGGCACGGGGAACGCAGGCGCGGGACCGCCTGCACGAAGCAGAGCTCGAGGCTGGCCATGCCGCCAGGAAAGGCTACGTAGCAGGGCATGATCGTCGCGCAGCGCCTCGCCATCCTCGCCGCGATTCTCACCGTCGTTCTCATCGGGGTCGGGGCATTCGTCCGGGCGACCGGTTCCGGGCTCGGATGCCCCGACTGGCCGCTGTGCCACGGGCAGGCGATCCCGCCGGGGCACCAGGAGGCGTGGATCGAGTTCTCGCACCGGTTCGTCGCGTCCATCGTCGGCGTGCTGGTCATCGCCGTGGCGGTGCTGGCATGGAAGTACTACCGCCACGTGCCCCTCATCACGTGGCTGGCGACGGCGACGGTGCCGCTCGTCGGGTTCCGAGGGCTGCTGGGCGCGATTACGGTCGTGCGCGAGCTGCCGCCGGAGATCGTGGCGACACACCTCGTGACGGCGATGATCGTGCTGTCCTGCGTCATCGTCGTGGCGGTAGGCATGTACATGGAGGACGAGCGGCACCGGGCCTTTTTCGAACGGACGCGAGGGATCGGGCGGGTGCCCGGCGCGTGGGCCCGGCAGGGCTGGGCTGGCTCGCGGTCACCTTCTGGGTCGGCGGGTATATGGCGGAGAGCGGCGCGGCGACCGCCTGTTCGGGCTGGCCGCTGTGCAACGGCGGCGTGCTGCCGGCGGCCGACGACCAGGAGATTACGCATATGCTCCACCGGTACCTCGCGGGCGGGTTCGTGTTCCTCGTGGTGCCGGCGCTGATCACCGCCTGGCGGCGGCGCGGCGAGCTGCCGTGGGCGAAGCCGTATGCGCTGGCGCTGGGGGTGCTGTACGCGGCGCAGGTGCTGGTCGGCGCGCTGAACGTCTGGTACACGTTCCCGGACCCGCTGACGGTGGCGCACACGGCGATCGCCGGGTGCATCTGGGGCGTGCTGAGCGCCGGGGCGGCGCTGGCCTTCTACGAGCCGTACCGCGCCGCGGCGGGGCGCGCCCATGCCGCGAGCTGAGGCGCCCGCATGACCGCAGAGATGGCCTTCACGGCCCGGAGTTCGCTGGCGGCGACGGTTCGCAATTACATCATCCTGACCAAGCCGCGGGTGATTTCGCTGCTGCTGGTGACGACGGTGCCGGCGATGGTGGTGGCGGCCGGCGGCTGGCCGGGGACGTGGCTGGTGCTCGCGACGCTCATCGGGGGACGGCCTCGGCGGCCGGCGCGAACGTCATCAACTGCTGGTACGACCGCGACATCGACGCCATCATGCGGCGGACCCGGGAGCGGCCGACGGTGACAGGGGCCGTGCCGCCGGGACACGCGCTGGCGTTCGGCATCGCGCTGGGGGCCGGCGCCTTCGTATTCTTATGGGCGACGACGACGCTGGCCGCTGCGGTGCTCGCGCTGGCCGCGCTCTTGTTTTATGTCTTCATCTACACGATGTGGCTGAAGCGGCGGACGCCGCAGAACATCGTGATCGGCGGCGCGGCGGGAGCGTTCCCGCCGGTGGTGGGCTGGGCGGCGGTGACGGGCGAGGCGCCGCTGGCGGCGTGGGTGATGTTCGCCATCGTGTTCTTCTGGACGCCGCCGCATTTTTGGGCGCTCTCGCTGCGCCTCGAGGGCGATTACGCGCGGGCCGGCGTGCCGATGCTGCCCGTCACGGACGGGCCGGCGTACACGCGCGCGCAAATCCTGCGGTACACGCTGATGCTCATCCCGGTGACGCTGCTGCTGGGCCCGGCCGCGGACATGGGCCTGGTCTACTACGCGGCTGCGACGGGGCTCGGCGCGGCCTTCGCGTGGATGGCGTGGCGGCTCTGGCGGGAGCCGGGTTCGATGCCCCCGATGCGGGTGTACAAGTTCTCGCTGCTGTACCTGGGACTGCTGTTCGTTGCGATGGGCGTGGACGCTGCGCTGTAGCCGGCGCGGGGCTCGAACGGCGTTCGGGGGCTTATGACAGCCAGCCGACAAGGGCCGATGGGACAAGGTTCAGGGGCCGGGTTTCCGTTCCTTGACAGGGTAGAGGGGCGGGTCTATAACTCGATTGCGACGCCGTTCACAACCGAAACCCTGGCGCGAAGTGTGCCTGCGAGCCGGGGATGCGACGGGTCGGGAGGGGAGCCAGGAGTATGCCGTCTACGGGGAAACTGCGAGTCATCCGCCGGGTCAACCTGCTGATTTCCGCGGCACTCCTGGCCATCGCAAGCATCTCGCCCGCATTCGCCGGCTGGGGCATGCCGGAGCCGATCACCGACCAGGCGAAGCGCATCCAGGACCTCTGGGTGTTCACCCTCATCATCGCCGTCGCGGTCTTCTTCGCGGTCGAGGGCGCGCTGCTCTACGCCATCATCCGGTACCGGAAGAAGAGCGACGCACTGCCGAAGCAGACCCATGGGAGCACCGCGCTCGAAATCGTCTGGACGACGATCCCGGTGCTCATCGTCATCACCCTGTTCTCGTACTCCTTCATCGTGCTGCGGGATGTCGAGAAGAAGGCGCCGAGCGACGCGCTGAGCATCGAGGTCGACGGGTTCCAGTTCTCGTGGCAGTTCACGTACGACCTGGCGCGCCTCGGTCAGGGGCAGGCGCCGGCGCAGGAAGGCACGTTCTCCATCATCGGCACGGCGGCGAACGAGCCGACCTTCGTCATCCCGGTGGGCGAGCCGGTGGAATTCCGGCTGAAGTCGAACGACGTCATCCACTCGTTCTACCTGCCGAATTTCCACTACAAGCTGGACGTCGTGCCTGGCCGCGACAACCGGTTCGTGATTACGGCGAACCAGACGGGCGAGTTCACCGGCCAGTGCGCTGAGCTGTGCGGCATCAACCACGCGCTGATGCGGTTCCACGTGCGGGTGGTCGAGCGGGCGGAGTTCGACACATGGGTGGCAGAGCAGGTGGCGAACAAGGCCACCGTGCGGCAGCCGTGAGCGGAGCGGCGGCACCACGATGGGCTCAACGCCGGACGGCAGCCCGGCGGGTCAGCAACGCTGAGGCCAAGGAGGCCCGGGAGGAAGCATGACGAGCATCGCAATCCCACGACCGGCATACGCCGAACGGCCCTGGATCCTCGACTGGTTGACGACCGTCGACCACAAGAAACTGGGGATCCTCTACCTCTACACGACCATGTTCTTCTTCGCGGTGGGCGGCATCCTGGCGCTGCTGGTCCGGGCGCAGCTGGCCGTGGCGGACAACACGTTCGTGAACAACGACGCGTACAACCAGCTCTTCACGATGCACGCGTCGGCGATGCTGTTCCTCTTCATCATCCCGGTTTGGGCGGGCTTCGGGAACTACATCGTGCCGCTGCAGATCGGCGCCGCCGACATGGCGTTCCCGCGGATCAATGCGCTGTCGTTCTGGCTCATCCCGCCCGCGGGGCTGCTGATGTTCTCGGGCTTCCTCTTTGGGGGCGCGTCTGACGTTGGCTGGACGGCGTACAGCCCGCTCGCGCGGAGCTCGGGCGTCGGGCTGGACCTGTGGATCATCGCCGTCATCATCCTCGGCGTTTCCTCGACGATCGGCGCGGCCAACTTCATGGTGACGATGTTCCGGATGCGGGCGCCGGGCATGACGATGTTCCGCATGCCGATCTTCTGCTGGACGATGCTGGTGACGGCGGTGCTGCAGCTGCTCGCGACGCCGGTGCTTGCCTCCGGCCTTGCGATGCTCTACATCGACCGGAACTTCGGCGGCTCGTTCTTCGACCCGAACGGCGGCGGCAACGCCATCCTGTGGCAGAACATCTTCTGGTTCTATTCGCACCCCGCGGTCTACATCATGATCCTGCCCGGCATGGGCATCATCTCGGAGATCCTGCCCGTATTCGCCCGGAAGCCGCTGTTCGGCTACAAGGCGTTCGTCTTCGCGACGATGGGCATCGGCGGCCTCGGCTTCAGCGTGTGGGCCCACCACATGTTCACGACGGGCGCGGTGCTGAAGCCGTGGTTCGGCTTCATGACCTTCATGATCGGCGTGCCGACGGGCGTGAAGATGTTCAACTGGCTCGGGACGCTCTGGCGCGGATCGATCACGTTCGAGGCGCCGATGCTGTTCGCGCTCGGCTTCCTGAGCATGTTCCTCATCGGCGGCATCAACGGGACGTTCTCCGCGGCGGTGCCGGTGGACTTCGCGATTCACGACACGTACTTCGTGGTGGCGCACATCCATTACGTCCTCTTCGGCGGCGCGGTGTTCGCGGTGTTCGCCGGCCTGTACTACTGGTTCCCGAAGATCTGGGGCAGGCGGCTGGATGAACGGCTGGCGCGCATCCACTTCGCGCTGCAGTTCATCGGCTTCAACCTGGCGTTCTTCCCGATGCACCTCCTCGGCCTCGACGGGATGCCGCGGCGCATCGCCACCTATTCTGAGAGCGCCGGCTGGGAGACGCTGAACCTGATTTCGACCATCGGGGCGTTCCTCATCGGCGTGGCGATGATCCCGTTCATCATCAACGTGGTGATGGCGTTCCTTCGGCCGAAGGACCAGCCGAACGACCCGTGGGAAGGGAATACGCTCGAGTGGTGGACGACGTCGCCGCCGCCGGTGCACAACTTCGACAGCCTGCCGGAGGTCCACTCGGAGCGGCCGCTCTGGGACCTGCGCCACGGCAACGCGGCCCATTAATCGGGGCCGAAGGTCCATCGCTCAGACGGGCATAGCAGGGGAGACTGGAGGAGTTCATGGCAGCGCACGCGGTCGCCACGCAGGAGAAGCAGGGCCTCAGCAACGGGATGCTCGGCTTCATCCTGTTCCTCGCCTCGGAGGTGATGTTCTTCGGAGGCCTGTTCGCGGCGTACTTCATCGCCCGCTCGGACGCGCGGGAGTGGCCGCCGGTGTATTTGCTGACCCCGGAGCAGGTGGCCGCGGGCGTCAAGCTGGAGGTGGAGTTCTGGCTGCCGTTCATCGCGACGATTCTCCTCATCACCAGCTCGGTGACCATCCAGCTCGGGGTGTTCTCGATCCAGCGCGGGAACCGCTCGGGGCTCATCCGCTGGACGTTCATTTCGATCGTGCTCGGCCTCGTCTTCCTCGTGATGCAGGTGTACGACTATAGCCAGCTGCACTTCGGCATCGGAGACACGATTTACGGGACGACGTTCTACACGCTGACCGGGTTCCACGGCCTGCACGTGCTCGGCGGCGTCATCTTCATGGGGATCATCCTGGCGCGCTCACTCGCCGGGCAGTTCACGGCAGCAAACCACGAAGCCGTCGAGGCGTGCTCGTTCTACTGGCACTTCGTCGACGTGGTGTGGATCGCGCTGTTCACGACGCTCTACATCATTCCCTAACACACCACAGGCGCGAAACTCACGGGGAGATAGCACCGAATGGACCACCAGGCGAACGCACACGGCGAACAGCACGACGTCCACCTGCCAGACCCGAGTATCTGGCCGCTGGTCGTCGGGGTCGCCGCGCTCTTTCTCGGCGGCGCGCTGATTTACTGGTCGCGCGTCGACGACCAGACGTTCGCCGGTCCGCTGCTCGGCGCGGCCATCGTCTCCACGCTCATCGCCGTCTTCGGCTGGGCGTACGAGGACGGCCAGATGCGGAAGAAGGCCGCGGAGGGTGCCCACGGGCAGCCGAAGCCGACCCGGTACACGCAGGTGGTGACGTTCGCGCTGGCAGAGGGCAAGCTCGACCAGGCGCGGAAGAGCGGCATCATCCACGACCTCGAGAGCAGCGACAACCAGCTGCGCGACCTCGACGGGTTCCAGGACCTCCGCATCATCGTCTCGCCCGCTGCGACGGGACCGTCGCAGGTGCTCGTGGAAACGACGTGGTCGGACCGGGAGGGCCTCGCGACCTACGAAGAGACCCGGCAGACGATGCTGGACATCATCGCCAAGCACACCGACGAAGTGGTGCCGGGCACCGTCCAGGTGTTCGACATGGAGGTCATCCGCGACACGAAGGACGTGACGTTCCGGTTCGGCACGGGCGCGGCCTTCACGGTCATCGCGGGGCTGATGCTCGGCGGGTTCATGATCGGCGCGGGGCTGAACCTGTTCGCCAGTGAATCGACGGGCACCGGGGGCGGCACGCCGCAGCCGACGGTCCCGGCGAACCCGTTCCGGGTGGTCGCGACGGACAACCGGTTCGACAAGAAGGAGATCGTCGCGGGGCCGAACGCGGAGATTACCATCACGCTGGTGAACAATGGCCGCGCGAAGCACAACATCCACTTCACCACGACGAAGGGCGGGCCGACGCTGGCGCCCGGCGCCGAGGGCGAGATCATCGACGGCGGCGGGACCGAGACGAAGGTGACGTTCACGACGCCCGGCGTCGGGGAGTACTACTTCCTCTGCGACCTGCACCCGGACCAGATGAACGGCATCTTCCGGGTCGTCGAAGGCGGGCCGGTCGGTACGGGTGAGGCGCCTGCCGGCGCAGGCGCGGGGACGACACCGACGACCGGGGGCTGACGGGGCCGTTTCTCTGCGAAAAGGACGGGGCCGCCTAACTGGGCGGCCCCGCCGTTTGCGGTCTCCGCGGGCTCTGAGCCGGACTTGCCCTGCCGGGCTCTATTCGAAGGCCCCGTCGGCGAGGAGCTCGATGTACTCCTCGTCGCTGAGGCCGACGATGTGCTTGAAAACGTGCTCGTTGTGCTCGCCGAGCAAGGGGGCCGGGCGGGTGAGCTCGGACGGCGTCAGCGAGAGCTTGAAGGCCGGCGAGTCGTAGGTGCGGAGGCCCATGACCGGGTGCTCGAGCTTCCAGTAGTGGTGGCGGTGGGCGAGCTGGGGGTCGGCGTGCATCTCCTCGGGGGACTGGACGATGCCGCAGGGGACGCCGAAGGACTGGAAGTGCCGGACCACCTCCTCGGTGGTGTACTTGCGGACGGGCGGGCCGTCGACGCCCTCTTCGACCTGGAGCGCGGCCTCGGACGGGAGGCGGGTGAAGTCTTCGAACCAGAAGGTGAGGTGGCGGTCGATTTCCTTCTGCTCGTTGATGCGCTGCCAGCGGCGGCGCATGCGCTCCATGTCGCACCATTCCGGCCGGCCGAGGGCGGCTTTGAGGCCTTCCCAGTGCTTTTCGGTTTCGCAGGCGATGACGACCCAGCGGCCATCGCGGCAGCGGTAGGCGTTGTGGGGCGCGGCTTCGAGGTCGTGGTTGCCGAGGCGCGTTTGTTCGTGACCGTTCACGGTCCAGTCGAGGACCGCGGTCCAGAGGCCGTGGATGGCGGCTTCGAACTGGGAGAAATCGATGTACTGGCCCTCGCCGGTGCGCCGGCGGTAATCGAGGGCCGCGATGAGAGCGATGGCAGCGAAATGGGGCACGAGGAAGTCGGTGTAGGCGACGCCGGTGCCGAGGGGCGGGCCGTCCTCCCAGCCAGTGAAGTGATTGAACCCGGCCGCGGCCTGGAGAACATGGCCGTAGCCGGCGTAATGGGCCCACGGGCCGTCCTGGCCGTAGAGGGGCATCGAAATCATGATGACGTCCGGGCGGATTTTGCGGACGGATTCGTAGTCGAAGCCGAAGCGGGCCATCGTGCCCGGGGTGTAGGACTCGGTGACGACATCGCACCGGGCGAGGAGCCGGCGGACGAGCTCCGGCCCCTGGGGTGCTTGAAGTTGACGGAGACGCCGAGCTTCGAGCTGTTGAAGTTCGCGAAGTAGCCGGAGCCGTCGACGTTGGGGACGTCATCGACGAAGGGGCCGACGCGGCGGAGCGTCTCGGGGTAGGTGGCGCTCTCGATGCGGATGACCTCGGCGCCGTGGTCGGCCAGGTACTTGGAGACGAGCGGGCCGACGCCGACCCAGGCGAAGTCGGCGACGCGGATGCCTTCGAAGGGTTTGCGGACGGGCTGCTCCGGGGATTCGGACATGGTCAGATCACCATCCTGAGGCGGAGCCGGCGGAGCTCCTGGGTTCGAGGCCGAGGAGGCCGCAGTACACCTCCTCGTTATGTTCGCCGATGTGCGGGGCGCGTCCGCGCTGCATCCACGGGGTGACGGAGAGGCGGAAGGGCGCGCCGGGATAGATGAACGATTCGCCGAGGTCTTCGTGGGTGACGCGGGTCCAGCAGCCGGCGCGGCGAGCTGCTTGCTTTCGACGATTTCGCGGGGGAGAAGACGGGAGCCCAGCCAGCGCCGCGGCGCTGGGCCTCGGCGACAAGCTCCTCTTTCTTCCGGGTGCGGCAGAAGGCGGCCATGGTCTCCTCGACGTACTCGCGCTCTTCCGGGGCGAGCGGCTGGAGGGAGGTGAGCTTCTGGCGCCATTCGGGGTATCGAGGCCGCGCGCTTCGCCGTGTTCGGCGAGCCAGTCGATGATGGCGTTGGCTTGCTGGCCGATGAGGCCGCCGGCCTGCAGGGCGGCAACCCAGCCATCGGCGGTTTCGAAGAGGTAGCGGGCGGTGCGGATGCCGGCGGTGTTGCGGTAGAGGCCGGGGCCCGAGGCGTTGACCCGGCGGATGTCCCATGTCTGCTGGGCGTTGTCCATGGCGTTGGCGACGGCTTCCTGCATCGAGACGTCGACGTGCTGGCCGCGGCCGCCGTTGAGCGGCCGGGCGTAGAGCGCGATGAGCGCGCCGACCATCGCCTGGACGTTCACCTGGGTGTAGGCCTGGGGAACCGTGGTGCGGACGGGCCCGCGCTCCGGGTCGCCGTTGAGGTACATGAGCCCGCCCATCGCGGCGCCGACGATGTCGGTCGCGTGCCAGCCGGCGTAGGGTCCGTCCTGCCCGAACCCGGTGATGGAGACGAGAATCGCCGACGGGTTGGCGCGTTCGATGGAGGGGTAATCGAGGCCAAGGGCGGCTGATTCGCCGGGCATCGTCGTCTCGACGACGATATCGGCGAGGGCGACGAGGCGGTGAAAGAGCTGTCGGCCGGCTTCGAGCTTCAGCTGGAGGGTGATGGAGCGCTTGCCGGCGTTCATGGTCCACCAGAAGAGGCTGGTCTCGGCGCCGGCTTCGTTGCGGAAGAACGGGGCGTGCTGCCGGGCAGGGTCGCCGTCGCGGGGCGGCTCGATTTTGATGACGTCCGCACCGAGTTCGGCGAGGAGGCGCGTGCCGAGCTGGCCTTTTTCATCGGCGAGGTCGAGGACGCGGTAGCCGGCGAGCGGCCCGGCGGGATGGGCGAGCGGAACTGGCGGCCGTTCGGGGTTCATAGCCGGAGTTCTACCGGGTGGAACGGCGGCGTTCAAACGGCGGCGGAGAGGACGGCCGGCAGCTCGACGGGGAGGGCTTCGAAACCGCCGTCGAGGCCTTCTTCGATGCGCTCGCGGAGGAGGTCGAGGCCCCAGCGCTTCGCAGCGGAGATGATGGCGACGTTCCGGGCGGCGCGCCGGCGCCGAGGATGATGGCGCGGGCTTCGTCGAAATCGGCGACGGGGCGGCCGTCTTCGTGACGGAGGAGGTCGACCTTGTTCAGGGCGATCAGCTGGGGCTTTCGTGGACGCCCAGGTCGCGGAGGGTGGCCTCGACGGTCTGGACGTGCTGGTAGGCGTTGGGGTGGGCGATATCGACGACGTGGAGGAGGAGGTCGGCGTCTTCGAGCTCTTCGAGGGTGGCGCGGAAGGCGGCGACGAGGCCCGTGGGGAGCTTCTGGATGAAGCCGACGGTATCGGTGAGGAGGACGACTTCGCCGGAGGGGAGGCTGATGCGGCGGGTGACGGGGTCGAGCGTGGCGAAGAGCCGGTCTTCAGCGAGGACGTCGGCGCCGCTGAGGGCGCGCATGAGGGTCGACTTGCCGGCGTTGGTGTAGCCGACGAGGGCGACGACGGGGACGTTGTTGCGGGCGCGCCGGCGGCGGTAGAGCTCGCGCTGGGTGCGGACTTCTTCGAGGTCGCGGCGGATTTTCGCAATCCGGTTGCGGATGAGGCGACGGTCGGTCTCGATCTGGGTTTCGCCGGGGCCGCGGGTGCCGATGGCGCCTTCCATCCGTTCGAGGTGGGACCACTGGCCAGCGAGACGGGGAGGAGGTACTGGTGCTGGGCGAGTTCGACCTGCAGGCGGCCTTCGCGGGTGCGGGCGCGGGTCGCAAAGATGTCGAGGATGAGGGCGGTGCGGTCGATGACCTTGACGCCGAGGGCCTTTTCGAGGTTGCGCTGCTGGGACGGCGACAGTTCGTCGTCGAAGATGACGACGTTGGCGCCGTGCAGGCGGACGGCTTCGGTAACTTCCTGCACTTTGCCGCTGCCGATGTAGGTGGCCGGGTGGGGGTGGTCGACCCGCTGGGTGAAGCGGGCGACGACCTCCGCGCCGGCGGTGCGGGCGAGCTCGGCGAGCTCGTTCAGCGATTCGTCGGCGGGGAGGAGGGCGCCGGGGACCTCGGCAGCGACGAGGATGGCGCGGTCGCGGGTCGGCGCGGTGGGATGGAGCGCACGGGCCATATGAACCTAGCGTACCGCGCCGGGGGCGGCCCTGCGAATGGGCGAACGGCTACTGCTTCGCGGACCATGCCTCGAGGCGGCGCATGCCTTCCTCGAGCCGGTCATCGGGCGTGGTGACGGAAAGGCGGATGTAGCCTTCGCCGTTGAGGCCGTAGCCGCGGCCCGGGGTGACGACGACGCCGGTCTCGTCGATCAGGCGGGCGGCGTAATCGGCGCTGGTGACGCCGTCGGGCAGCTTCGCCCAGACGTAGAGGGACGCTTTCGGGACATCGACCTCGAGCCCGCACTTGCGGAGGACTTCGACGATGCGGTCGCGGCGGCGCTGGTAGATGCGGTTGTGCTCTTCGATGCAGTCCTGCGGGCCGTCGATGGCGGCGATGGCCATCTTCTGGATGGCCTGCGGGATGCCGCTGTCGAGGTTGGATTTGACGCGCATGAGGGCATCGACCATCTGCGCGTTGCCGACGACCATGCCGATGCGCCAGCCGGTCATGTTGTAGGCCTTGGACCAGGAGTTGAACTCGACGGCGACGTCCTTCGCACCGGGAACCTGGAAGATGCTGACCGGCTCGTAGCCGTCGTAGGCGACGTCGCAGTAGGGGTTGTCGTGGAGGATGGCGACGTCGTACTTCTTCGCCCAGGCGACGGCCTTTTCGAAGAATTCGAGGGGCGCGACAGCGCCGGTGGGGTTGTTGGGGTAGTTGAGCCAGAGGACTTTTGCCTTCCGGGCGACGTCATCGGGGATGGCGTCGAGGTCGGGCAGCCAGCCGTTTTCGCGGCGGAGGTCGAGGCGGTACGATTCGCCGCCGGCGAACATGGTGCCGATTTCGTAGACGGGATAGGCGGGGTCGGGGACGAGGGCGATGTCGCCGGGGTCGATGAAGCAGAGAGCGATATGGCCGATGCCTTCCTTGGAGCCGATGAGGGGGAGCGTCTCTTTGAGCGGGTCGAAGGAGATCTCGAAGCGGCGCTGGTAGTACCGCGCGATCGCCTCGCGGAGCTCGGGCAGGCCTTCGGATTCGGGGTAGCGGTGGTTGACCGGGTCTTCGGCGGCCTGGTGGAGCGCGTCGAGGATGTGGCGGGGCGTGGGGAGGTCGGGGTCGCCGATGCCGAAGGTGACGATGTCGACGCCCTGGCGCGCTTTGCGGCGATTTTCTTGGAGATTTCAGCGAACAGGTAGGGCGGGAGCGCCTCGACGCGGCGGGCGAGTTTCATCGGGAGCAGTCCTGGCGGTGGGGATGGGCGCCGGGGCGCGCGGCCCGCGGGCGGCTCCCATGCTACCACGGGCGGCCGTTACGGCCTTCGCCGTTATGTTTCGTACCAGTCGGCGTCGAAGACGCGGACGGCCGGGCCGGTCATGAAGACGGAGCCCTCCCCGTCCCATTCGAGGATGAGGTCGCCGCCGGGCATGTGGTCGACGACGCGGCCGCCGGTGAAGCCGCGGAGGCGGGAGGCGGCGGCGACGGCGGAGGCGCTCGTGCCGGAGGCGAGGGTGATGCCCGAGCCGCGCTCCCAGACGCGGTGCTTCACTTCGCCGCGGTTGAGCACCGGACGACCTGGAAGTTGACGCGTTTCGGAAAGAGGGGTGATGCTCGACGAGCGGGCCGATGCGCTCGAGCGGGAAGTCGGCCGGGTCGGCGTCGACGTAATGGATGGCGTGGGGTTGCCCATGCTGACGAGCGTGAGGCGGAGGTCCACGCCGTCGACGGAGAGGGGAGGTCGATGACCGGCCCGGGGCCTTCGACGGCAGCGGGGAGCGAAGCGGGGTCGAAGCTGGGCGGGCCCATGTCGACGCGGGCCGCAGTGACGACGCCGTTTTCGCGGATGACGCGGAGCGTCTTGATCCCGGCGAGGGTTTCGACGGTGACCTCGTCGCGGTCGGCGGGGACGAGGCCCTCTTCGATGGCGAACTTGACGAGGCAGCGGATGCCGTTGCCGCACATCTCGGCTTCGGAGCCGTCGGCGTTGAACATGCGCATGCGGACATCGGCGACGTTCGACGGCAGGGCGAGGATGAGGCCGTCGCTCCCGACGCCGAAGTGGCGGTCGCTGACCCGGCGGGAGAGCTCGGGCCAGTCGCGTTCGTCCTCGCGGGCGGGGGCGAGGTAGACGTAGTCGTTGCCGAGGCCGTGCATCTTGGTGACGCGCATGGGGAGAGTGTACCCGGGCGCGGCGCTAGCGGCGTTCGCCGCGGATGACGTTCGTGCAGACGCCGGTGAAGATGTTGGCCTGCAGCTCGATGTCCTCGGCGTCGCGGACCCAGGTGATGCGGGGGTCATCACGGCGGAACCACTGCTCCCGGGAGCGGATGAGGCGGTGCGTGGCGCGCTTCGCCCGTTCGATGGCATCGTCGAGGGTGCAGCGCCCCAGGAGGTAGCCGGCCGCTTCTTCGTAGCCGATGGACGACATGGCGGGGGCATCGGGCGGGACACCGGCCTCGAGGAGGGCGCGAACTTCATCGAGCAGGCCGCCGGCAAACATCTGCTCGACGCGGCGGTCGACCCGCTCGTAGAGCTCCTTGCGGGGCACGTCGATGGCGAAGAGGAGGTACTCGAAGTCAGGCGGGCGTTTCTCCTGCCAGGCGGAGATGGGGCGGCCGGTCTTTTCGAAGACCTCGAGCGCGCGGACGACGCGGCGGACGTTGCGCGGGTCGATGCGCGCGGCTGCCGCGGGGTCGACGGCGGCGAGGCGGGCATGGAGAGCGGCCGGGCCTTCAGCGCGGGCGACGCCTTCGAGGGCGGCACGAAGGGCGGGGTCGGGCGGGACGGCGGGGACCTGCCAGTTCTCAAGGACGGCCCAGGCGTACTGGGGGTGCCGCCGACGAGCCACGGGAAGGTGCCGCGGGCCCAGGCGCTTTCGAAGGCAGCGCGGGCATCGGCGACGTACTCGGCGAGAGAGTACCCTTCGCGGGGGTCGCGGATGTCGTAGAGATGGTGGCGGACGAGGCGGCGGTCGGCGGCCGTCGGCTTGGCGGTGCCGATGTCCATCCCGCGGTAGACCTGGCGGCTGTCGGCGTTCACGATCTCGCCGCCGAGCCGCTGCGCGAGCTGGAGCGCGGCAGCGCTCTTGCCGGTGCCGGTGGGCCCGACGATGGCGACGAGGCGGCGGAGCATCAGGCAGGCGCGGCCGCGACGATGGCGGCAAACTGGGCGGCATCGAGCGAGGCGCCGCCGACGAGGGCGCCGTCGATGTCGGGCTGGGCGAGCAGGTCTGCGGCGTTGGCGGGGTTCACGCTGCCACCATACTGGATTCGGATGACCTCCGCGACATCGCCGCCGAGCTGGCGGAGGAGGCCGCGGATGAAGGCGCAGGCGGACTGGGCCTGCCCGGGAGTCGCGGTTTCGCCGGTGCCGATGGCCCAGACCGGTTCGTAGGCGATCGTGATGCGGTGCGTGAGTTCGACGCCGGCGAGCGCGCCGCGGAGCTGGCGTTCGAGGACGGCCTCGGTCTCGCCGGCGCGCCGCTGCTCGAGGGTTTCGCCGACGCAGACGATGGGGTCGAGGCGGGAGGCGAGGACGGCGCGGAGCTTCCGGTTGACCCAGTCGTCGGTCTCGCCGAAGTACTGGCGGCGTTCGGAGTGGCCGATGATCACGAGCTGGCAGTAGTCCTCGAGCATCGGGACGCTGACTTCGCCGGTGTAGGCGCCCCGGGCTCCCAGAAGACGTCCTGCGCGCCGAGGCGGACGCGGGTGCCGCCGAGGGCTTCGCGGACCGGCGCGAGGTGGGGGAACGGCACGCAGACGGCGACATCCGCGGCTGCGACGGCGGCGCGCTCGGCGACGGCCCGCGCGAGGGCGACGGCTTCGGACTCGGTGGTGTGCATCTTCCAGTTGCCGGCGATGAAGGGTCGGCGCACGGGTCAGGGCCTCCTGTCCGGGGCGAGGTAGTTCTCGATGACGGCGGCGAGCTCGGCGGGCCGCTCGACCGTGAGGCGGAGGTGGCGGGGCCGGGCGGTCGCGATGCCGGGGAGGACGGTGACGGGGTGAGGCGCGCTGAGGGTCAGCTGGAGCGCGGGGCCGGGCAGGGTCGCGAGGATGACGGTGCCATCCAGCCAGAGGCGGATGCCGAGCCCCTGCCAGAGGGGATGGCGGACGACCTCCGCGGCTTCGATATCGGCCCAGGGATCGTGCGGTCGATGGCAAGGGGAAAGCGGATGAGGAGACCGGCGGGGCCGGGAAGGACGACGGCACCGGGGGTGCGAAGCGCCATGGACCCGATGAGCGCGACGCCGAGGAGGATGACGATCACGCCGAAGCCGGCAGGGATGGAGCCGTCCTGCACGGCGACGCGGCCGGTCGCTGCGGCGGCTGCGACGAGGATGGCGGCGATGAGCCAGAGCGCTGCCGCCGCAGCGACCGGCCGCGGAAGCGGAACGGCCGGGGCTGCAGGGAGGCGGGCATCGCCTCAGGCATCGAGGAGGGCCGCCACGCCTGGGAGGGTCTTGCCTTCGAGCATTTCGAGGGATGCACCGCCGCCGGTGGAGACGTGAGTGAAGCGGTCCTGCAGGCCGGTCGCGGCGACGACCGCGGCGGTCTCGCCGCCGCCGACGACCGTGACCGCGTCGAGGTTTGCGATCGCGCGGGCGAGCTCAAAGGAGCCGGCTGCGAACGGCTCCATTTCGAAGACACCCATCGGGCCGTTCCAGACGACGGCCTTCGCGCGCCGCAAGGCCTCGGCATAGCGGCGGACCGTTTCGGGGCCGATGTCGAGGATGAGGTAGCCGCGGGGCACGCTGTCGACCGGGACCGTGGCCGTCTCGGCGTCGGCGGCAAACCGGCTCGCGGCGACGACGTCGACGGGGAGGTGGAGTTCGACGCCGCGCGACTCGGCGGTGCGCATCAGTTCGCCTGCGGCATCGAGCAGGTCGTCTTCGACGAGGGATGCGCCGACGTCGACGCCGCGGGCCTTGAGGAAGGTGTTCGCCATGCCGCCGCCGACGAGGAGGAGGTCGACCTTCGGCAGGAGGTGCTGGATGGCGGGCAGCTTGGAGCTGACTTTGGCGCCACCGACGACGGCCGCGAACGGGCGGGGCGGGCTGGCGACGAGCGCACCGAGATACCGGACCTCCTTCTCCATGAGGAGACCGGCGACGGCGGGCAGGTAGTGCGTCACCCCTCGGTGGAGGCGTGCGCGCGGTGGGCGGCGCCAAAGGCATCGTTGACGAAGACGTCGGCGAGGCTGGCGAGCTGGCGGGCGAATTCGGGGTCGTTCTTCTCTTCTCCGGGGTGGAAGCGGAGGTTCTCGAGGAGGAGGACGTGGCGGCCCATCGCTTCGACGGCGGCTTCGGCGACGGGGCCGACGCAATCCTCGGCGAAGAGGACTTCGCGGCCGAGGAGGTTCGCCATCCGGCCGGCGACCGGGGCGAGGGAGAGGGCCGGGTCGGGGCCTTTCGGCCGGCCGAGGTGGGAGCAGACGATAACGCGGGCATCCTGCCCGAGCAGGTACTCGATGGTGGGCAGGGATTCGCGGATGCGGGTGTCGTCGGTGATGACGCCGTCTTCGATGGGGACGTTGAGGTCGGCGCGGACGAGGACGCGCTTGCCCCGGACGTCGATGTCGCGGACGGTCTTCTTGCCGATGCTGTCGCTCACGGGCGGCTCGCTTCCGCCGCGATGCCGCGGCGCTCGACGTCGCGCAGCTTGGCGACGCGCCGTTCGTGGCGGCCGCCTTCGAACTCGTTCGCAAGGAAGGCGCGGAGGATGTCTTCGGCGACGCCGCGGCCGATCTCCCATGCGCCGAGGGCGAGGACGTTGGCGTCGACGTGCTGGCGGGCGCGGGCGGCGCCCCAGCTGGTGTGGCAGAGGGCGCAGCGGATGCCGGGGACTTTGTTCGCCGTGATGCTGATGCCGACGCCGTTCGAGCAGAGGACGACGCCGAGGTCGGCGCGGCCGTCGAGGACGGCGCGGGCGACGGCCTCGGCGAAATCCGGGTAGTCGACGGATTCGGAGGAGTGGGTGCCGAGGTCGAGCACCTCGTGGCCCAGGCCGCGGGCGAAGTCGGCGAGGTGGTTTTTCAATTCGAAACCGGCGTGGTCGGCGCCGAAGGCGAGTTTCACGAGCGGACGCTCCTGCGGACCGGGATGGTGGCGAGACCCAGTATACGGGCGAGGTCGTGAGCGGCGATGGCGCCTTCGCGGAGGATGACGGGCTCGCCGCCGGAGAGGTCGATGACGGTGGAATCGATGCCCTGGGCGGTCGGTCCGCCGTCGATGGTCATCGCGCAGAAGGCGCCGACCTGGCGCGAGGCTTCTTCGGCGGTGACGGGGCTGGGGCCGCCGTGGACGTTGGCGCTCGTGGCGGCGAGCGGGGCGCCGAGGGCGTCGACGATATCGAGCACGATATCGACGGGGACGATGCGGAAGCCGACGGTGGCGCCGCCGGAGAGGGCGGGGCTCGACCAGCCGGGGCGGGCGGGAACGATGATGGTCCACGCGCCGGGGCCGAGGGCGTCGACGAGGCGGAGCGCGGCCGGGGTCGGCGCCGCGTATTGCTCGAGGAGCGCAGCGTCGCGGCCGAAGAGGAGCTGGAGCGGCTGCGAAGGGTCGCGCTGTTTCGCGCGGTAGATGGCGGTCACGGCCTCGTCGATGCGGACGTCGGCGGCGATGCCGTAGACGGTGTCGGTCGGCAGGATGACGAGTTCGCCGGCGCGGAGGAGGTCGACGGCGCGGTCGACGAGGGACGGTGAGGGAGCTGTCATCGGCAAGCAGCAGGGTCCGTTGCCCGGACCCCCGGGTTGGGATAGCGTTCGGACAGAGTGTAACGCGTTCCATGGCAGGCACGGACCCGGCAGCTTCCCCGGCAGGCGCGCAGGACCCCGCGAAGCGGCACGAGAGCATCGTGGTGCTCGATTTCGGGTCGCAGTTCTCGATGCTCATCGCACGGCGGGTGCGTGAGCTGAACACCTACTGCGAGCTGCTGCCGTACGACACGCCGCGCGAGCGGCTGGCCGGGATGGACGTGCGGGGCATCATCCTCTCGGGCGGGCCGAACAGCGTCTACGAGGACGGCGCGCCGCTGGCGCCGGACTGGGTGTGGGAATCGGGGCTGCCGGTGCTCGGCATCTGCTACGGGATGCAGGTGATGGCCCACCAGCTGGGCGGGAAAGTCGCACCGGGGCGGGAGCGGGAGTACGGCCCGGCGGTCGCGCACCGCGACCACGCGGCGCCGCTGCTGGAGGGGCTGCCGGCCGACTTCGAAGTCTGGATGAGCCACGGCGACCGGATCGAGGTGCTGCCGCCGGGCTTTACGGGGTACGCGAGCACGGCGAACTCGCCGCACGCTGTGATGGCCGACCCGGCCCGGGGCTACTACGGCCTGCAGTTCCACCCGGAGGTGGTGCACACCCCGCGGGGCAGGGACATCCTGCGGAACTTCGTGCAGGGCGTCTGCGGCTGCGAAGGGACGTGGACGCCGGGGAACTTCATCGAAGAGACCGTGGCGGCCATCCGCGCGCAGGTCGGGAGCGGGCGCGTCATCTGCGGGCTCTCGGGCGGGGTGGACAGCGCGGTCGCGGCGGTGCTGGTGCACCGCGCGGTGGGCGACCAGCTCACCTGCATCTTCGTGGACAACGGGCTGCTCCGGGCGGGCGAACCGGAGGAGGTGGTGACCACCTTCCGGAAGAACCTCGCGATCAACCTCGTGCACGTGGAAGCGGCGGAGGAGTTCCTCGCGCAGCTGGCGGAAGTGACGAACCCGGAGACGAAGCGCGTCCGCATCGGGAACACGTTCGTGCGGGTGTTCGAACGGGAGGCGCGGAAGATCGAGGACGCGCGGTTCCTTTGCCAGGGGACGCTCTACCCGGACGTCATCGAGAGCGGCTCGCACGGGAAGGGCGCGAGCACGATCAAGACGCACCACAACGTCGGCGGGCTGCCGCCGGACATGAAGCTGGAGCTGGTGGAGCCGCTGCGGTACCTGTTCAAGGACGAGGTGCGGCGCATCGGCGAGGCGCTCGGCCTGCCGGAGGAGATGGTGTGGCGCCACCCGTTCCCGGGGCCGGGGCTGGCCATCCGCTGCATCGGCGAGGTGACGGCGGAGAAGCTGGCCATCCTCCGGCAGGCGGACCGGATCGTGCTGGACGAAATCCGCGAGGCGGGGCTGTACCGGGACATCTGGCAGGCGTTCGCCGTGCTCACCGACACGAAGACGGTCGGCGTGATGGGCGACTTCCGAACGTACGGGTACGCGGTGGCCGTGCGGGCGGTGGTGGCCGACGACGCGATGACGGCCGACTGGGCGCGGCTGCCGCACGAGCTGCTCTCGCGGATATCGAACCGGATCGTGAACGAGGTCCACGGGGTAAACCGGGTGGTGTACGACATCACACCGAAGCCGCCGGGGACGATCGAGTGGGAGTGAGCGCATGAGCGCGCGAATCCTTCTGGTGGGGAGCGGCGGGCGGGAGCACGCCGTCGCGTGGAAGCTTTCGCAGTCGCCGCAGGTCGGCGAAATCTTCGTCGCGCCGGGGAACGCCGGGACGGCCAGCCTCGCGCGGAACCTCGACATTCGGCCGACGGACATCGACGGGCTGGTGCGGGCAGCGAAGGAGCACCGGGTCGACTTCTACCTCGCGACGATGGACGACCCGCAGCCGCTGGGGCTCGTGGACCGGCTGCAGGCGGAGGGGTGCTCTGCTACGGCCCCTCGGCGGCGGCGGCGCGCATCGAGGCGAGCAAAGCGTGGGCGAAGGCGTTCATGGAGCGGCACGGCATCCCGACCGCGCGGGGGCGCTCGTTCAGCTCGTTCGAGGAGGCGGCGGCGTGGGTCGAATCGCTGCCGGAGCAGCGGCTGTGGGTGAAGGCCTCGGGGCTCGCGGCCGGGAAGGGCGCCGTGGGGGCGGCCAACCGGGACGAGGCGATCAGCATCCTGCGGTCGATGCTCATCGAGCGGGCGTTCGGGGACGCCGGGAGCACGGTGGTGGTCGAGGAAGAGCTGAGCGGGTTCGAAACGAGCGCGCATGCGTTCTGCGACGGGACGACGGCCGTGCTGTGGCCGTTTGCGACCGACTACAAGCGCGCGCTGGACGGAGCGCAGGGGCTGAACACCGGCGGGATGGGGGCGTATGCGCCGACGAAAGGGGTGGACGAGCGGCTCGCGGCGGTCATCCGCGAGCGGGTCATCGACCCGGTGCTGCGCGGGATGGCGGCGGAGGGGCACCCGTTCGTGGGGACGCTCTTTCCGGGGCTGATGGTGCGGGACGGCGACGTCAACGTGATCGAGTACAACGCGCGGTCGGGCGACCCGGAAACGCAGGTGCACATGCTGCGGCTGGAATCGGACCTGTACGCCGTAGAGCGCGGCGGCGGAGGGGCGGCTGGGGGAGGTGGAGGTGCGGTGGGCAGCGGAGCCGGCGGTGTGCGTGGTGCTGGTGCCGGGCGGCTACCCGGGCAAGTACGAGACCGGCCACCCGGTCGAAGGGCTCGACCGCGTCGACCCCGACGTGTTCGTCTTCCACGGCGGCACGAAGCTGGTCGACGGGCGGGTGGTAACGAGCGGCGGCCGGGCGCTGACGGTTGCCGCGCGGGGCGCGACGGTCCGCGAGGCGCGGGAGAAGGTGTACGACAACGTCCGGCGGATTCACTTCAAGGACATGCACTACCGGACGGACATCGCGCTGGAGGCGGCGGCGGGCGGCTGACGCGGCTTCTCCGAGCGGGGCCGGCGGGCTACCATTGCGGGGTGATCCCGCGCTACTCGCGGCCGGAGATGGCCGCCATCTGGACCGACGAAGCGAAGTACCGCCGCTGGCTCGATGTGGAGGTCGCGGCGTGCGAGGCGTGGGCTGAGCTGGGCGTCATCCCCGCGAGGCGGCGGAGAAAATCCGGCGGGATGCGCGCTTCGACCTCGCGAAGATCAACGAGTACCTCGCCATCACGCATCACGACGTGACGGCGTTCCTCCGCTCGGTCGCGGATTCGCTCGGCGAAGAGGGGCGGTACGTCCACTTCGGGCTGACGAGCTCGGACGTCTGGGACACGGCGACGGCGCTCCAGCTCCGGGATGCGAGCGACATCCTGATCGCGGATATCGACGGGCTGCTGGCGGTGCTCGAGCGGCAGGCGCGGGCGCACCGGGATACGCTCTGCGTGGGCCGGACGCACGGGGTGCACGCCGAGCCGACGACCTTCGGGCTGAAGCTGGCCGTGTGGGTCGACGAGATGCGCCGGAACCGCGCGCGGATGGTGGCGGCGCGGGATGCCGTGGCGGTCGGAGCAATCTCGGGGACGGTCGGCACGCACGCCTCGGTGCCGCCGCGGGTGGAGGAGCTGGTGTGCGAGAAGCTCGGGCTGGGCATCGAGGCGGCCTCGACGCAGGTCATCCAGCGGGACCGGCACGCGCAGTTCGTCACGACGCTGGCGCTCATCGGCGCCTCGCTGGAGAAGTTCGCGACGGAGATCCGGGCGCTGCAGAAGACGGAGGTGCGCGAGGCGGAGGAGCCGTTCGACGAGGGACAGACGGGTTCGAGCGCGATGCCGCACAAGCGGAACCCGGAGCTGTGCGAGCGGATCACGGGGCTGGCGCGGGTGCTGCGGGGATACGCCGTGACGGCGATGGAGAACGTGGCCCTGTGGCATGAGCGGGACATCAGCCACTCGTCGACGGAGCGGATCGTGTTCCCGGACGCGACGCTGGTGCTGGACTACATGCTGAACCTGTTCACCGGGATCATGGAGCGCCTGCGGGTCTACCCGGAGCACATGCGGGAGAATCTCGAACGCTCCTACGGGCTGGTGTTTTCGCAGCGGGTGCTGCTGGCGCTCATCGAGACGGGGCTGAGCCGGCAGGAGGCGTACGCGATCGTGCAGCGGAACGCGATGCGGGCGTGGAACGAGCGGGTGCCGTTCCTCGAGCTGCTGCTGGCGGACCCGGAGGTGACCTCGCGGCTGCCGGAAGCGGAGCTGCGGGGGCTGTTCGACTACGGCTACTACCTGAAGAACATCGGCGCGACGTTCGAGCGCCTCGGCCTGTGATGCAGCAGGGGCGCCGGGGAACGCGGGCCTGCTGCCGGCGCGCCGGGTCATCGGCACGGCGTGGGACCTGATCACGTCGCGGCCGCGGGAGGCGCTGCTGCCGGTTGCGGCGGTCGAAATCCCGGTGGCCGTCCTGACGGCCGGGGTGACGGCGGTTGCGCTCCTGACGGTGCTGCGCGACGTCGAACTCGGGACCGACGACCGCGGCTACCTGCTCCTCATCCTGATCACTGCGGCCGCGCAGGCGCTGTTCGCGCAGGTGGCCCACGGGGCGGCGATCGTGTCGATCGCGGGGCTGCTGCGAGGCGAACGGCTGACGCTGAGCGAGGCGCTGGACCCGCCGTTCACGCGGATGGGCGGGCTGCTGGCGATTCTCATCATCTTGCTGGCGGTGACGGCCGGGCTGGCGCTGACGCTCATCGGGCTGGTGCTGCTGCCGTACATCGCGGTGCGGCTGGCGCTGACGCACCAGGCGTTCCTGCTGGAGGGGCGATCGCCGTTCGGCGCATTCGGCCGGAGCTGGGCATTGATGCAGGGGCACATGCTGCGCATGCTGGGAGTGATGCTGCTGACGCTGCTCATCTTCCTCGGGCCCGCCCTGCTCATCCAGGCGCTCGACGCGCTGGTGGCGGGGCCGCGCGGGGCGCAGGTCGCGCTGCAGGCGGGCGTCTCGGTGCTGCAGGGCATCCTGACGATTCCGCTGGTGGCGTTCACCTCCGCGACGACGACGGTGTTCTACCTCAACCTGGAGGGAGCGCAGCCGTGGCCGAAACGATGATCCGCTCGGAGCTGCCGTGGCCGGTGTACCGGGGAAGGTGCGCGATACGTACGACCTCGGCGACCGGCTGCTGATCGTGGCGACGGACCGGATTTCGGCGCTGGACGTGGTGCTGCCGACCCCAATCCCGGGGAAGGGGAAGGTGCTGACGATGCTCTCGGCGTGGTGGTTCGAGCGCATCGGCGCCGTGGTGCCGAACCACTTCATCGCGGTGGTGACGGAGGCGAACCGCCGCGAGGTGCCGTTCGAGCTGGGGCCGGAGTACTTCGGGCGGTCGATGCTGGTGCGGAAGGCGAAACGGCTGGACGCGGAGTGCATCGCCCGGGGTACCTCTCGGGTTCGGGCTGGAAGGAGTACCGGGCGACGGGGACGGTGTGCGGCATCCCGCTGCCTGAGGGGCTGCGCGAGTCGGACCGGCTGCCGGAGCCGATTTTCACGCCGAGCACCAAGGCGGCGGAGGGGCACGACCGGAACATCACCTATTCGGAGCTGGAGGAGCTGGTCGGCCCCGAAGCGGCGAACGCGATGCGGATACGGACGATGGCCGTCTACGGGTATGCGCACACGGTGGCGCTGGAGCGGGGGATCATCATCGCCGATACGAAGCTGGAGTTCGGCTGGTGGAACGAGGAGGTCATCCTCATCGACGAGGTGCTGACGCCGGACAGCAGCCGGTTCTGGCTCGCCGAGGAGTACCGGCCCGGCGGGCCGCAGCCGAGCCTCGACAAGCAGCCGGTGCGGGACTGGCTGGCGGCGAACTGGCGGGATGGCGAACCGGTCCCGGAGCTGCCGCGCGACGTCGTCGAAGCGACAACGGAACGGTACCGCCGTGCGTACCGGATGCTGACTGGAGAGGAGCTTTCGCTGTGAGCAAGAAAGACGGGAAGTCGAAGGCGGAGAAGGCCGAGAAAAAGGCCAGGAAGGAGGCGGGCGAGGCGAAGGGGTTCCTCGCGCGTGTGTACGTGGCGCTCAAACCGACCGTGAACGACCCGGAGGGGCTGACCATCGCGAATGCGCTCGGGTCGCTCGGGTTCGATGGCGTCGAAGGCGTGCGGTCGGGCAAGTACTTCCAGGTGCGGCTCCGGGCAGCGGACGCGAAGGCTGCGGCCGAGCAGGTGGACCAGATGTGCAGCCGGCTGCTGGCGAACCCGGTCATCGAGACGTACGAGTTCGAGCTCGAGAAGGCGTGAGATGGCCGGCGGGCCGCAGCGGATCGTCTGCCTGACGGCGGAGACGACGGAAATCGCATTCGCGGTTGGGGCCGGCGACCGGGTCGTTGGGGTGAGCGGCTACGCCATCCGGCCGCCGGAGGCGCGGAAGAAGCCGAAGGTCGCGGCTTTCCAGACGGCGCACGTCGAGCGGATCCCGGCGCTCGAGCCGGACCTCGTGCTGGGGTTCAGCGACCTGCAGGCGGAGATTGCGCGGGAGCTCATCCGGGCCGGCGTGGCGGTGCTCATCACGAACCAGCGGACGCTCGCAGAGACGGCGCAAGCGATGCGGCTGATCGGGGCGGCGTGCGGCGAGCCGGCGGCGGGGGAGGCGCTGGCGGCGCAGTTCGAGGCAGCGCTGGAGGCGGTTGCGGCGCGGCCGACCCGGCCGGAGCGGCGGCCGCGGGTGTACTTCGAGGAATGGGACGACCCGCTGATCTCAGGCATCGCGTGGGTGAGCGAGCTCATCGAGCGGTGCGGCGGGGAGGACATCTTCCCGGAGCTGCGCGGGTGCCGGGCGGCGCGGCAGCGGGTGGTAGACCCGGCGGAGGTGGCGCGGCGCGACCCGGAGATCATCATCGCGAGCTGGTGCGGGAAGAAGGCGCGGCTCGAGCGGATTGCGGCGCGGCCGGGCTGGGAGCGCGTGAGCGCGGTGCGCGACGGCCGGCTGCACGAAATCAAGTCGCCGGACATCCTGGCGCCGGGGCCGAGCCTGCTGCACGGGGCGCGGCAGCTCGCGGCAGTGCTCGACGGGGTTACTGGCGCGGCGTGACCGGGCCCGGGTCGACGGCGAAGTAGACCTCGCAGGCGCGGCGGGCGGCGCCGGGCTCGAGCACGGGCGGACGTTTCACGAAGCGGGATTCTTCGATGATGAGCTGGAGGATGTCGCGCGGGTGGCAGCTGCGGAGGTTGCCGTTCGAGGCGCGGCGGACGAGTTCGACGGCGACTTCGATACCCTGGGGCTGGCTTCGACGCCCATCGCATCGGCGAAGCGCCGGAAGATTTCGGCCATCTGCTCGGGGGTCGGTTCGGGGATGCGGATTTTGTACGGGATGCGGCGGAGGTGCGCCTCTTCGAGCATCGCCTTCGGCTCGAGGTTGGTGCTGAAGCAGATGGTCGAGCGGAAGGGGAAGGTGATGCGCTCGCCGGTGACGAGCGACATGGTGTCTTCACCGCGTTCGAGGGCGGCGATCCAGCGGTTGAGAAGGGCGTGGGGGAGACCTGCTGGCGGCCGAAGTCGTCGATGGCGAGGAGGCCGCCGTGGGCCTTCACGTGGGCCGGGGCCTGGTGGTAGCCGAGGGCCGGGTCGTAGGCGAGGTCGAGGTCCTCCGGGCGGAGTTCGCCGCCGACGAAGACGAAGGGCCGGCGGATGCGGAGCCAGCGGCGGTCGAACTGGGAGGTAGCGTCGGCGGTGTCATCGCCTTCGACCGGCTGGTGCACGAGGTCGTCGTAGAGGCGGATGATGTGGCCGCTGACGTAGACAGCCATGGGCATGAGGGTGACGCCCTGGATGGCCTCGCTGGTGAGTTCGAGGATGGTCGTCTTGCCGTTGCCGGGGGCACCCCAGAGCATGGCGGGGCGGCCGCTGGTGAGCGCGAGGCAGACTTTGGCGACGACGTCGCGGGCGAGGACGAGCTGCTGGAGGGCGCGGGCGAGGCGGACGGGGTCGGGGGCGCCGATTTCGGTGTCGCGTTCGAGGACGCGGAAGTAGTCCTGAATGGGGACGGGCACGGGGCCGACATACTTGCTGCGGCCGAAGGCGTTTTCGGCCTCGCGCATGCCGAGTTCGGTGAGGCGGTACTGCCATTCGGTTTCGAGGCGGCCGGAGGCGGAGGTCGTTTCGACGAGGCGCTGGCGGCGGAGTTCGTCGAGGGCCTCGCGGGCGACGCCGGGAGAGACGCGCATCGCGTTCGCGATGCCGACGGGCGTGGGGACGGTAATGCGGTAGAGGGTCTTCAGGGTGAGGTCTTCGATGAAGCGCTCGGGGAGGCCCAGTTCGTAGATGTGGTCGGGGGCCTCAGGAAGCGAGGGGAGGCGCGCAGGTGGCTGGGGGCCTGGCGCGGCGGCTGCTGGCGCGGTTCCTCGGCGTACTCCGGCTGCATGGCGAGGCTCCCGGAGGTCGGGGGAATGGGTGCTCCATATCACCTACCTGCGTGGCACCGAGCGCCGTTCGGGGCGCGTGCCCTACCTTGAAGGTCGGCAGGCAGGGAAGCGCGCCCAGATCCGGGGGTGATGAAGCGGCTATTCCCCGGGTGACAGCGGCGTGAACGGCGGGTTGTCGCCGCCGGGCGGCGCAGGGGCGGGTCGGCGAAGGCGAAGCGGCCTTCCATGTCCCAGAGGAGCCACCACTCACGGCGGACTTCCATGCGGAGGTAGCGGTCGGCCCCGCGGAGGACGGCCACCGTGGGGCTGAAGCCGGCGGCGGCAAAGGCGCGGCGGGCGGGCACGTTGGCTTCGAGCGTATGGAGGTAGATTTCGCGGAACGGGTGGGCGGCGAAGAGGTAGCGGAGGAACAGGACGACGGCTTCGCGGCCGAAACCGGCGCCGCGGCGGCGGGCATCGCCGATGGTGATCCCGAGCTCGGCCGAATCGCCGGCTTCACCGTTGTAGTACATGACGGTGCCGATGTGTTCGCCGGCGATGGTATCGATGGCGAGCTGGTCGCGGCCGTAGCCGGCGAGGCGGGTTTCCTGTTCGAAGGTCTCGAGGAAGCGGGCGAACGAGGGGGGACGGGCGCCTGGCCGTTGAGGCGGGCGGTTTCCGGGTCGCGCCGCCAGTGGTACTCGTCGATGGCGTCGCTGCGGCGGCGGCGGCGGAGGAGGACGTTCCGGCCGCGGGCGACGACGAGGGCAGCGTCGCCGGCTGGCGGCGTCTCGAGCGTCACACCTCGACCCCGAGACGCCGGGCGGCTTCGCGGAGGAGGTTCCGCTCGCCCTCGTAGGTGAGGAGTTCGAGGGCCTCGGGGATGGTCACCCAGCGGACTTCGTCGAACTCATGGTCGTGGTTAGCGACGTCGCCGCCGACGGGCTCCATCAGCCAGTGGTGGACGCGCTTGTGATAGCGGGTGCCGTTGGCGGTGAACCAGTACTCGATGCTGCCGATCGGTTCGCCGAGGCGGACGTCGAGGCCGGTTTCTTCGCGGACTTCGCGGAGGGCCGTTTCTTCGAGGGGTTCCCCTCATCCGGTGTGCCCTTGGGGAGCACCCAGAGGCGCTCGGCGCGGCGGCCGCAGATGGCGACCTGGACGTCACCGGTTTCGGTGCGGCGCCGGGGATGCCGCCGGCGGAGACGACGTCTTCGATGGGGAGGCGCGAGCGGGAGGTCACGGGAGCTCTCCGAAGCGGCGGAACTGGATGCCGCGCGCGGCCTCGAGGGCAGCTTCGACGGCGTCTTCGAGGCCGGGCGGCGCTTCGTCGCGGTAGGATTCGAGGAGTTCGACGCCCTCGTCGCCGCCGATGTCGCCGAGGGCTTCGATGACGGCGAAGAGCACCTCAGCATCGTCGTCGCTGAGCGCTTCGCCGAGCGCGGGGACGAGCTCTTCGGAGCCGAGCGCGCCGGCGGCGAGGGCGGCCTCGAAGCGCATTTCGGGGTCATCGGCGGCGAGCTGTTCGGCGATGTACTCGGCCCATTCTTCGCGCGCGGAATAGCCCATGGCGCGGATGGCGGCGAGGCGGAGGGCGGGCTGGCCGCTTTCGTAGGCGGCTTCGATGACGGCGGGGACGCGGGGGTCGCCGCTGGGGCCGAGCGCCTCGACCGCAGCAGCGCGGAGGCCTTCCACGCTGGATGCTGCAGCCTCGAGGAGGGCGGCGGTCATGCGCCGGGCGGTGCGCTCATCGAGACGGCCGTATTCGGCGGCTTCGAGGAAGCGGAGGAGGCTGCGGGCGGCGGCGGCGCGGACATCGAGGTCGCGCTCGGTTTCGACGAGGGTGACGAGGAGGTCGCCGGCGGCCGGGTCGAGCGATTCCCAGAGGGCCTGGATGGCGCGGAGGCGGACGGACGGCTCGGGGTCCGCGAGGCCGACGCGGCCGAGGGCGGTGAAGTCGAGGGCGAGGTCTTCATCGGCGAGTTCGTAGGCTTCGTCGAGGAGGAATTCGCGCTCCGGGAGGGGGATGTCGAGCCAGCGCTCGCGGAGGTAGGCGGCATCGGCGCGGTCGAGGTCGGAGAGGGCGGCGAACTCCGCGGGCCGGGGCCGGGTGCCGGCGGCGACGGCGTCGAGGAAGCGCTGAATCCCGGGGAGGGCATCACCGTGATCGTAGCATCACCGGCGGGGAGTTCTTCGCGGGCGAGCGGACGGCCGAGGAGGCGAAGCATCGCCTCGGGGACGGTGCGGGCGCCGCCGATGACGGCCGCGACCTCGGCGGTGATGGGGAGCTCGACGCCGGCAGCGGCGGCCATGCGGAGGGCGACGGGCGCGGTGCGGGCCCCTTCGACCGTTTCGCCGATTTCGGCGGCGGCCTCGGCGGGGAGCGGCCGGCGGCGAGGAGTTCGCCGAAGCGGCGGTTGCGGCTGAGCGGGGAGAAGCAGGTCGCGGCGAGGTCGCCGACGCCGGCGAGGCCGTTGAAGGTGGCGAGTTCGGCACCGAGGGCGAGCCCGAGACGCGTCATCTCGGCGAGGCCGCGGGTCATGATGGCGGCGACGGCGTTGGCGCCGAAGCCGAGCCCCCATGCCGCGCCGGCAGCGATGGCGATGACGTTCTTCAGGGCGCCGGCGAGCTCGACCCCGACGACGTCGGTGGAAGCGTAGACGCGGAAGGCGCCGTGGGAGAGGGCGTGCTGCCACGCGAGGCCGAGGTCGGGGTCGGGGACGGCGACGACGGCGGCGGCGGGCAGGCCGCGGATGATTTCGTGGGCGAGGTTCGGACCGGAGAGGGCGCCCGTACGGGCCGGGTCGAAGCCGAGCGCGGCGAGGAGGGCGGTCATGCGGCTGGAGGTCTCGAGGTCGAGGCCCTTGGTGGCGGAGACGACGGGAACCGTCGCGGGGAGGCCGCTGGCGAGGACGCTTTCGCGGACGGCGTGCGAGGGGACGGCGACGAGCGCGCCGGCGAGGGAGGCTGCGTGCCCGGGGGTGAGCGGCGCGGGATGGACGTGAACGCGGGGGCCGAGGACGCGGCCGGCCCCGAGGCGCTCCAGGCCGCCGGCGGCGCGGACGGCGTGGGCTTCGAGTTCCGAGCGGACGACGAGGATGACATCGCTGCCAGCGCGTTCGAGGAGGGCGGCGAGGGTGACGCCCCAGGAGGTGGCGCCGAGGACGGCGTAGGCGGACATCAGCCGGTGGCGGGCCGGTCGCCGCCCTGGCCGATGCGCGGTTCGGTGCCGTTCAGGAGGCGCCGGATATTGGGGATGTGCTTGTATTCGACGAGGGCAGTGGCGAAGAGGCTGTACCAGGCGAAGGCCGGGTCGGTCTTCCCGGCGATGGCGAGGCCGCAGATGATCGCCGCGCAGATCGGCACGCCCACGACGGACATGAAGGAGACGTAGCGGGTCGCGCCGACGAGGACGGCGCCGATGAGCGGGAAGAAGAGCGAGATGAGCGGGGCGAGGCCGAGGATGCCGCCGTAGGTGCTGGCGACGCCGCGGCCCCCGGAACCCGGCGAAGACGGGCCAGACGTGGCCGACGATTGCCGCGCCGGCGCCGACCGCCGCGACTTCGTTGGAATCGAAGAGGTAACGGCCGACGAGGGCCGGGACGGCGCCCTTGGCGATATCGAGGACCATGACGATGGCGGCGGGAATTTTGCCGGCGGTGCGGAGGACGTTGGTGGTGCCGGTCTTGCCGCTGCCGGATTCGCGGATATCGCGGCCGAGCCAGAGGTAGCCGACGATGAGGCCCCAGGGAGGGAGCCGAGGAGGTAACCGAAGAGGGCGTTGACGACGTAGGGGATCACGAAGCGGAATCTTCGCCCGAACGGGCTCTGAAGACCAGCTTGATGGCGGTGCCTTCGAAATCGGCGGCCTCGCGGATGGCGCGTTCGAGGTAGCGGCGGTAGCTGAAATGGACGAGCTCGGGGTCGTTCACGAAGAGGACGAAGGTTGGCGGGTCGATGCCGGCCTGGGTGGCGTAGAAGAGTTTGAAGCGCCGGTTGTGGACGAGCGGCGGGACGTGCTCGCGGACGGCGCGGGAGAGGATAGCGTTCAATTCGGGCGTCGGGATGCGGCGGCGGCGGGCCTCCCGGGCTGCCTGCACGAGGCGGAGCAGCTCGGGAAGGCCGCGCCGTTCGAGCGCGGAAATGAAGGTGTAGAGGGCCCAGGGCACGAAGCGGATGCGGCTGCGCATCTGGCGCTCGGCCCAGGCTTTGCGCTCGGCCGGGTCCTCCCAGAGGTCGGTCTTGTTGACGGCGATGACGAGGCCTTTCGCGTTCTCGACGGCGATGCCGGCGATGTGGGTGTCCTGGGCGGTGACGCCTTCGCTGCCGTCGACGACGAGGACGGCGACATCGCAGCGCTCCACGGCGCGGGTGGTGCGGAGGACGGAGTGGCGTTCGACGCCCTTGCCGAGCTTGCCGGGGCGGCGGACACCGGCGGTATCGATGAGGACGAAGGAGCCTTCCGGCGTGTCGATTTCGGTGTCGATGGCGTCGCGGGTGGTGCCGGCGACGTCGCTGACGATGACCCGCTCCTGGCCGAGGATGGCGTTGACAAGCATCGACTTGCCGACGTTAGGGCGGCCGATGATAGCGACGCGGGTGCGGTCCGATTCGGGGACGAGCGGGATCTCCGGCAAGAGGGCCACGACCATGTCGAGCATGGTGCGGACGTTTACGTCGTGGAGGGCGCTGACAGGGAGCGGTTCGCCGAAGCCGAGCGCGGACGCCTCGGCGATGCCGGCGAGTTCGCGCGCCTCGTTGTCAGCCTTGTTGGCAACGAGGATGGTGGGTTTTTGGGCGCGGCGGACGACATCGGCCATGTCGTAGTCGCTCGCGGTGAGGCCGTCGCGGGCGTCCACGACGAAGATGACGACCGCAGCCGTATCGATGGCCTGCTGGACCTGCCCCATGATGAGGGGGCGTAGACGTTCTGTTCGTTGGTCTCGTAGCCGCCGGTGTCGATGATGCGGAAGCGGCGGTCGAGCCATTCGACGTCGGCTTCGAGGCGGTCACGGGTGGTGCCGGGCTCGTCTTCGACGATGGCGCGGCGTTCTCCGACGACGCGGTTGAAGATCGACGACTTGCCCACGTTCGGGCGGCCGACGATGACGACGCGGGGAGGATGTCGGTTGCGGTCACGGGAGCACCTGGATGAGGGTGACGGTGACCGTCGATGGGGCTTCGAGTTTGAGTCCAGAGGGACCGGTCACAGATACAGGATAGGCTGCGGTGCCGGCTGTGGCACCGGTGAGGGAGACCGCGGCCTTGATATCGGAAGGGCGGAGCGCCGACACGAGGTCGGCGGGGCCGCTGACGCGGACTTCGAGGGCGAGCGGCCGCGCCGGGTCGCGGGCGAGCCCGGGGGCAGGTTTTGGAGCTCGGGAGCGACGAGGAGGCTCGCGGCTGATTCGACGGGTTCGAACTTGATGGTGACGGTGACGGTGCGGCGGTCGAGGGAGACATTCGGGATGGCGACGAGGTTGCGGACGAGGCGGAGCTCGGTGCGGGCCCCGGTGACGTCGACCTTCTCGGCGGTCACGGCGTTCAGCTCGTTCACGACGGCGCGCTCGCCGGAGACGGTGACGGCAGGCGGGTCGATGGTGATGGAGGCGACGCGGTAGCCGACGGCCGGTGCGCCGCTGAGGTCGACGAGGACCGGGATGGAGCGCTGGACGAAGGCTTGCACGATGCGGATGGTGGCCGTGGCCCGCGGCGGCGAGATGGCGACAGTCTCGACGGTTCCGGTGGCGGACCGGGCGACGAGTTCGCCGGTGACGACGTAGGCCTGGTCCTTGACGCCGCTGAGGTTGACGTCGAGGTCGACGGACTGGACGGCCTGGACGCGCTCGGGGAGGCCGGAGATGGTAACGACGGCGGGCTCGACGGTCGTGCCGGATTCGTCCTCGCGGAAACCGGCGGGGAGCTGGCCGGAGCGGCGGATGGTGACCGGCACTTCGCGGGTGGCGGGTTCGACGAGGGTGATGCGGACCTGCGAGGGGATGACCTGGAGGACGCGGATGCCGGGCCGGCGGGAGGTGACGCGGACCTGGCGGAATTCTTCGACGCCGGGCTGCATGCCGCGGACGTCGACGCGGGCGTCGAAGTCGGACGGCGCGAGGGCGGCGAGGTCGTCGGCGCGTCCTTCGGCGATGACGCGGACGGAGTGGCTTTCGCGGACGATGTAGGGCCCGGCGTTTTCGGCGGTGACGACGATGGAGGCGGGCTGGCCTTCTTCGGGGAAGGTGACCGAGACGCGGGGGTTTTCCACGTCCTGGACGACGAACCAGATGGCGAAGGCGGCGAGAAGGCTGAACGTGGCCTGGGCCCAGTGTTCGCGGAGCGACCGGGCGGAGCCGGCGAGGACCTGGCGGGCGGCCTGGCGGCGGGACGGGCGGCGGTGGTTGCCGTTCACGCGCGCACCTCGGCGGGGGAGGGGACGGCGGCCCCATCGGGTTCGAGGACCCATTCGAGGACGGCCCGGAGGCGGCGTTCATCGGGGACGGGGTGAGCCGGCCGTTGAGGGCGACGCTGATTTCGCCGGTCTCTTCGGAGACGACGACGGCAAGAGCATCGGTGGTTTCGGTGATGCCGAGCGCCGCGCGGTGACGGGTGCCGAGGTTGCGGTCGGCGGGGTCGGAGGCGAGCGGGAGGACGCAGCCGGCGGCGACGACGCGCTGGTCGCGGATGACGACGGCCATGTCGTGGAGGGGGAGTTGGGGAAGAAGATGCTGGTGAGGAGCTCGGGGAGACGCGGGCATCGACCGGCACGCCGGTTTCGATGACGTCCTGGAGGCCGGTTTCGCGCTCGATGACGACGATGCCGCCGTGGCGGGCGGCGGCCATCCGGCCGGCAGCGCGGGAGACGGCATCGATGACGTCGCCGTATTCGGCGGTGCGGAACCAGCCGGAGAGGCCGGTGCGACCGAGACGGTCGAGGGCGCGGCGGATTTCGGGCTGGAAGATGATGACGGCGCCGACGAGGAGCGCGGTGACGGAGTGCTGGACGAGGAAGTTGATGACGACGAGGTCGAGGACGCGACCGAGCACGACGAAGACGAGGAAGAGCGCGACGACGCCCCGGAGCTGCGTCATCGCGCGGGTGCCGCTGAGGAGGCGGAGGGCGGCGTAAATCAGGACGGCGATGAGAACGACATCGACGGCGCTGGTAAACGTGAACTGGTCGAGGACGTCGCGGACGTGGTCGAGGTCGAACATAGCGGCAGCGGGAGGCCCCGGGGCGTGGGCCGCCTCATCATACGCTGCCGGCGGGGAACGGCGGGTTCAGCGCTCGACCTGGCGGTCGGCGCCGAGGAGGAAGGCGACGACGGCCGCCTGGGCCCAGACGCGGTTCTCGGCCTGGTCGAAGATGATGGACGACGGGGATTCGAAGACGTCGTCGGTGATTTCTTCACCGCGGTGGGCAGGCAGGTCGTGCATGATGAAAGCGCCGGGCTTTGCGTGGGCGACGAGCCCGGCGTTGAGCTGGTAGGCGGCGAAATCGATTTTGCGGCGCTCGGCTTCGCGCTCCTGGCCCATGGAGGTCCAGACGTCGGTGTAGAGGGCTTCGGCGCCGCGCACGGCTTCGACGGGGTCGGTTGTGGCGCGGAAGCTTCCGCCGGAGGCGGCGGCACGGGCGGAGGCTTCGGTCATGGCCCATTCGGGGAGCTGGTAGCCGTGCGGCGAGGCGATGCGAACGTCCATGCCGAGGGCGGCGGCGGTGATGACGAGGCTCGTGGAGACGTTGTTGCCGTCGCCCACGAAGGCAAGGGAGCGGCCGCGGAGGTCGCCCATGTGCTCGCGCAGGGTGAGGAGGTCGGCGAGGGCCTGGCAGGGGTGCTCCTCGTCGGTGAGGGCGTTGATGACGGGAATGGAGGAGAAGCGGGCGTACTCTTCGATGATCGACTGGCCGTAGGTGCGGACGGCGACGATATCGACGTAGCGCGCGAGGACGCGCGCGACATCGCGGATGGCTTCGCGTTCGCCGAGGCCGACCTCGCGGGGGTCGAGGTACATAGTGAACGCGCCGAGGTGGTCCATGGCGATTTCGAAGCTGACGCGCGTGCGGAGGGAGGCTTTTTCGAAGAGGAGGGCGAGGTGTTTGCCGGTCAGGATTTTCTGCGGGCGGCGCTTGAGCGCGGCAGCGAGGTCGAGCAGGTAGGAAACTTCGTCGGCGGAAAGGTCGGCGGAGCTGAGGAGGTGGCGGGGCGTGTGCATCGTCGGAAGTATAGGAAGCGCGGCGGCTTATGTCCGATCGGTGCTGCGCCGGTTGAGGGCGCGTGACGATAGTGATGACAGGAGGGTATCGCCGTGGAGGAGCGCAGGCTGCTGCAGCCGACGTGGGCCGCGAAGTTTGCCGAGGGGAAGATGTTCCGGAAGCTGGAGTGCGACCGGTGTGGAGCGCGGTTCCAGTTCGGGGAGCGGCCGCGGGTGACGCGGGTGCCGCGCTGCCCGGCGTGCGGGTCGCTGAGCAGCCACCCGCGGGCGGCGTGAGGGGAGGGGATTCCGCATTGGGCCGGCTTTGCTACGATGAAGGCGGACAGGGGTGTAGCTCAGCTGGTAGAGCATCGGTCTCCAAAACCGAGTGTCGCGGGTTCGAGTCCTGCCACCCCTGCCAGGTCTCCCGGCGCCGACCCTCAGGCGCTTGCCGCATGGCGGGGAGGGTTCGTAGGATGTGGATTGCGTTGCCCGGGTGGTGGAATGGCAGACACGCTGTCTTGAGGGGGCAGTGCCGTACAGGCGTGTGAGTTCAAATCTCACCCTGGGCACCAAACGCAACAATTGCCGGCGCCATGGCCAAGTGGTAAGGCAGAGGTCTGCAAAACCTTCACCGCCGGTTCGAATCCGGCTGGCGCCTCCAGACCTCTCCGAAGGCTCCGACCATGGGGCCTTTTTGTTGCCCGGCGCCGATCGCGCTGATGAGCGGGAGCGGGTAGGATGCGGCCGGCGTTCCAAACGCGAAGGAGGTTCGACCCATGAGAGGGTTGCGCGGCGAGGCGGCGATCGTCGGCATCGCCGAGTTCGCGCCGGTTCGGCGGCCGGACCGGACCTGGATGGGGCTGGAGGCGTACGCCGAGCTGGCGCGGCTCGCGCTCGAGGACGCGGGCTTCACCCATGATGACGTCGACGGGCTGATGACCGGCCATGTGGCGGAGTCGGGCGGGCTGTTCGCGCCGGGCCACCTGACGGAGTACCTGGGGATTGGTTCGCACCTCTCCGAAGTGGTGGACCTCGGCGGGGCGACGGGCGCAGGCGCGGTCCTCCGGGCGGCGATGGCGATCGAGCTGGGGCTGTGCGAAACCGCGCTCTGCATCGTGCACACCCTGCCGCGGCCGAAGAATCCGAAGGGCGGCGGCCCGACGTTCCGGATGGGCGCGTGGGGCTCGCCGATGGGCGAATTCGACTATCCATTCGGCGCCGTGGGCCAGAACTATGCCTACGCGATGATTGCGAACCGGTACGCCTATGAATACGGACTGACGGATGAGCAGCGGGCGAAGGTGGCGGTCGACCAGCGGACGAACGCGGCCGCGAACCCGAAGGCGGTCTTCCGCGACCCGATCGACATCGACGATGTGCTGAACTCGCCGGTGATCGTGGACCCCCTGCACATGCTGGAGATCGTGATGCCGTGCTTCGGGGGCGCTGCGGTGGTGGTGACGTCGAAGGAGAAGGCGAAGCGGGCGAAGCACCGGCCGGCGTACATCATCGGCGCCGGCGAAAACACGACCCACCTCTCGGTGACCTACGACCCGAGCTTCACGGAGACGCCGATCAAGGCGGCAGCCGACCGGGCGTTCGCGATGGCCGGGGTGAAGCGTTCGGACATCGACCTGGCGTCGCTCTACGACTGCTACACGATCACCGTGCTGCTGACGCTGGAGGATACGGGCTTCTGCGGAAAGGGCGAGGCCGGGAAGTTCGTGGAAGAGCACGACCTGACGTATCGCGGGGATTTCCCGATGAATACGCACGGCGGGCAGCTGAGCTTCGGGCAGGCCGGGATGGCCGGCGGCATGTCGCACATCACGGAGGCGTACCTGCAGATGACCGGCCGGGCCGGCGAGCGGCAGCTGCGGCGGTGCGACACCGTGTTCGTCCACGGCAACGGCGGGCTCATGAGCGAGCAGGTCTCGCTGATTCTCCGGGGGAATGACGGGATGCCGACGTACCGTTCGAACATCGAGCCGCTGCCGGTGCCGACGCCGATTTCGCAGCCCTTCTGGGACGGGACGCGGCAGCACCGGCTGCTCATCCAGCGATGCGACGCGGGGCACGTGTTTTTCTACCCGCGGTCGCACTGCCCGCGCTGCCTTTCGAACCGACTGGAGTGGGTCGAGGCCTCGGGCAAGGGGACGCTGTACAGCTACACGGTGGCGCGGCGGCCGACGTCGCCGGATTTCGAGGCGGACGTGCCGTTCGTCATTGCGGTGGTCGAGCTGGACGAAGGGCCGCGGATGACGTCGCGGCTGGTGGAAGTCGACCCGGACGCGGTGCGGATCGGGATGCGGCTCGAGGTGGTCTTCGACGACGTGACGGAGGAGATCACGCTGCCGTACTTCCGGCCGGCCGCAATGTAGGAAGCGGAGGATGGTCGGGGTGCCGCGATTCGAACGCGGGACCTCTTGAACCCCATTCAAGTGCGCTACCAGGCTGCGCTACACCCCGACCCGGGCGGGCTTGGCGCTGCGTGCCGTCCGCGCGCCGTTCCACGCTACACCATACGAAGCGGCGCGCGCGGGGTCAAAGGCAGGGTCACTGGCCTGAGGGGACGGGGCCGGGGTTGAGCGGCCGCCGGCCGTGTCTGCGGCGGGCGGTTCGGGGGCGGGAACGTGGCCGCGGACGGCGCCCCCGGAGCGGATGTCCGCAAGGCGCCGGCCGAAGAGGAGGAGGACGAGCCCGCTCATCGCCATGATGGCGGCGCCAAGGGTGAAAAGGCCGGGACGGATGCCGAGGCCCTGCACGAGGAAGCCGGCGAGGATGGCGCCGAGGGGGATGAGGCCCCTGTCGAGGCTGAGCAGCGACATGACGCGGCCGTGCATCTCCGGCGTGCTGTTGGAGAGCAGGATACCGTTGGTGAAGGCCATGTAGGTGACGGTCATGCTGCCCGCGACCGCCAGGAGCAGGGCGGTGAGCCAGGTGTTCTGCTGGAGCGAGATGGCGACGAGGGCGGCGCCGAAGACGAGCATGTTGATCGCGAGCTGGAGGCCGGGCCGGGCGATGTTCGATTTCCAGGCAACGAACAGGGACCCGGCGAAGGCGCCGACGCCGGTCGCGCCGGCAAGGAAGCCGACCCCGGAATCGCCGAGGTCGAGTGTTTTCTTCGCGAGGAGGGGGACGAAGACCTGCTGATAGGGGAAGCCGAAGATGAACAGGATGAGGGAGAGGCCGGTGACGACGAACAGCACCGGCTGGCTGGCAACGTAGCGGAAGCCCTCGGCGAGGTCGGCGAACAGGCCCGAATCCTTCCGGCGGCGGGATGTGCCGTCATCGTCGAAGCGCATGAGGAGGGTGGTGAGGATGACGAGGAGGTAGATGCCGGCCGTGATGAGGTAGACGCCGCCGACGGAGGTGACGACGAGGAGGGCGCCGGCGATGGCGCCGCCGCCGATGCGCATGAAGCTGAGCGCGGTGGAGTTGAGGGCGACAGCGTTGAGCAGGTCCTCGGGCGGGACGGTGCGGGGGATGAGCGACTGGCGGACGGGCTGGTTGAAGGCCATGGCGGTGCCGGCGACGCCCGCGGTGAGGAAGACGTGCCAGACTTCGACGATGCCGGCGACGGCGACGATGCCGATGAACAGGTGGCAGGCGGTGGAGGCGCACTGGGTGACGGTCAGGATGCGCTTCCGGTCGTAGCGGTCCGCCACGGCGCCGGCGATGAGCCCGAAGAGGAGGATGGGCGCGAGGCGGGTCGCGATGACGAGCGAGAGCATGACCGCGGAATCGGTGAGGTCGAGGATGAGGACGGCGCGGGCGACCTGGTCCATCCAGAGCGTGGCGGAATGGCCGGTTTGGCCGAGCCAGAGGAGCCGGTAGTTGCGGTGGCGGAGGGCGCGGAAGGTGGTGTCGGCGCCGGGGAGGCGGGGCATACCGGGAATCGTACGTTTACGCGAGGGTGAGGGGAAGGAGTTGGGAGCTGGGAGTCAGAGGTCGAGTTCGATGCCAACGGGACAGTGGTCGGAGCCCATGACCTCGGGCTGGATGAAGGCGCGGCGGACGCGCGGCATGAGGTCTTCGGAGACGAAGACGTAGTCGATGCGCCAGCCGACGTTGCGGGCGCGGCGGTCGCGCCACGGGTCCCAGTAGGTGTAGGCGTCGCGCTGGTCGGGATGGAGGGCGCGGAAGGTGTCGACGTAGCCGTTTTCGATGATGCGCGTAATCCAGGCGCGCTCTTCGGGGAGGAAGCCGGTGCCTTTGAGGGCCTCCTGCGGGCGGGCGACGTCCATTTCGGTGTGGGCGATGTTGAAGTCGCCCATGAAGACGAGGGAGCGGCCCTGGCTGCGGAGGTGGTTGACGTGGGCGAGGAAGGCTTCGTAGAACTCGAACTTGTAAGCGAGGCGGTCCTCGCCACGGCCGGCGTTGGGGTAGTAGGATGTGAGGAGGGTGAACTCCGGGTAATCGGCCTGGATGACCCGCCCTTCGATGTCGAAGCGTTCGATGCCGAGCCCAAGGCGGACTTCGAGCGGCTCGGGTTTGGAGAGCAGGAGCGCCCCGCTGTAGCCGGCCCGCTGGGCCGGGTGCCACCACGACCGGTAGCCGAGGTCGGTCCAGGGCTCGCCGTCGAGCTGGTCAGGGGTGGCCTTGACTTCCTGGAAGCCGGCGATATCCGGCGCGGTGGTCTGGAGCCACGCCTGGAGGTGGCCGCCTTTGAGGGCGGAGCGGATGCCGTTTACGTTCCAGGAGCAGATGGTGAGGGCGGCCACGGCGAAAGTTGACCCGAATCCGGGGCAGCGGGCAAGGCGCGGCTCGGGGACATGCCGGGCGGTGATGACGGGTTCACCCTGATCGGTTCGTTCATACGGAGCGGACGATACTTATGCAGAGAAAGGAGCGAAGCTATGACGACGTGTCCGGTATGCATGGCGCGGTTCGCCGCTGCCGGGGCCGCCGAGCGGAAGTGGCTGGAGTGGCACATGGCGCGGTCGCACGGCATCCAGCGGATGCAGCTCGTGGCCGGCTGGCCCGCAGCGGCGGCGCACGGCCCCGGCCAGTCTGCCGCGTAGGTCAGGCGAAGACGCGGGCGAAGATAACCGCTGCCGAGGCGACGATGGTAACGACGGCGTACTCGGCGGCGGTGGCCCATTCGAGGTCGTGGTCGAGGAGGTGGTGGACGATGCCGGTTGCGAGGTAGAAGGCGATGATGAGGAGGGCGCCGGCGAGGAGGCCATCGAGCGGGAAGAAGTAGAGCGCGAGGCGGAGTTCGGCGAGCGAAATGCCGATGGCGATGGAAACGAGGACGGAGCTGGGGCCGGTGAGCCGGCTTTCGCGGAGGAGTTCGAGGGCGAGGAGCATGCTCGCCGCGCCGACGGCGGCGCTCGCGAGGGGAGGGGTCGTCGCGGGTGAAGAGGACGGCGTAGAAGGAGAAGGCGACGAGGTAGGTGGCGACCGCCATGACGAGGCGGAAGGGACCGTAGAGGCGGGCGCGGACATCGACGGTCTGGTATTCGCCGAAGGCGACGGCGCCGACGGTGAGCGCGGCGAAGGCGGCGAGCGCAGGGCGGGCATAGCCTTCGACGGCGTGGTCGATGAACAGGGCTGACCCGAGGACGCCGAGGGCCGGAAGGAAGGTGTAGACGAGCGCATCGACGGGGCCGCCGGACCAGCCGGGATGGCGGCGGACGATGCCGTCGGTGGCGAAGGCGACGAGCACGGCGGTGAGCCAGGGAGCCAGGGAGTTCGGGGCGGAGGGTGACGGAGGCGATGAGGCCGCCGGCCGCGACGAGGGTCAGGAGGACGACGCGCGCCAGCGTTCCGCCATCGTTCGCCGTGGGCATGGAGTGCACGGCCAGGAGGCTACTCCGCGGCGAAGGTCGGCTCTTCGAGGCCGTAGATTTCGGCGGCGTTGCGCCACCAGAGCCGCTCCTGCTCGTCTTCGGTGAGGCCGAGCTGCTCGTACATGGCGTCGAAGCGGCGGATGTGCTCGGCGATTTCGTCCATGCCGCAGTCGCTGCCCCAGACGAGTTTTTCGACGCCGAACTCGCCCCGGGAGTTGGCGGCGAGGAGCTTGCGTTCGACGAGGTGGCGCTCGATGGTTTCGCCGCCGCTCATGTCGAACCAGACGTTGTGACGCCAGCGGGCGACAGAGGCGGCGTAATCGTAGTTGCCCTGGTTGCCGACGTGGGCGCCAATGATTTTGAGCTTCGGGAAGCGGTTGGCGATGGTATCGAGGTGGAGCGGGGACATGCGCGTCGCTGAGACGTTGCGCGGGGGCATGCGGCTCTGCATGGCCATCATGCGCTGGTAGGCCTGCGCGGCGGCGGCGGAGCGGCGCGGGTGGGTAATGGAGTAATCGAGGCCGCCGCCGATGACGCCGATGTGGAAGAGGATGGGCATGCCGAGCTGTTCGGCCTTCGCATAGGTGGGGAGGTAGTCGGGTTCGTCGTAGGGGCGGGCGACGCCGATGAGCTTGAGACCCCGGTAGCCCATGTCGTAGAGCTGCTGGACCTCGGCGGGGCCGATTTCTTCCGGGTCGATGACGGCGACCGGGATGAAGAGGTCGCGGTACTTTTCGAGGATCTCCATGCCGCGCTCGTAGGTGGGGCCGAAGCGGCCGCCGGTGAGCATGCAGCCCTTCGTGATGCCGACGCGGACGGCGATGTCGGCGAGGCGGTCGACCATCGGGGCCTGGTCTTCGTCGGGGTTCTCCCAGTTGCGCGGGAAGTGGATGTGGACGTCGAAGATTTTTCTCATGGGCTGGCCGACCGGGGCATGGGGCTCGTGCGAGTGTAGCACCCGGCCCCGCGTAGGCTCACCGAGCGGTTCAGGAAGGGATCGGGTAGGCTCGTGGGGATGCGATCGCGTCCGTTCGTCGCCCTCTACGTAGCGGTCTTCGTGGCGACGATGGGGATTTCGATGGTGAGCCCGCTGCTGCCCGTGTACGCGGAGGAGCTGGGCGCGACGGGCATCTGGCTCGGCCTGACGTTTTCGGTCTTCGCCATCGTGCAGACGTTCGTGGGGCCGTTCGCGGGGCGGCTCTCGGACCGGTACGGGCGGAAACCGTTCATCGTGGCGGGGCTGCTGGTCTACCTGGTGGCGGCGCTGGGGTATCTGACGGCGCAGAGTTTCTACCAGGTGATTGCGTTCCGGGCGTTCTCCGGGCTGGGCACGAGCCTGATCTTCTCGGTGGCGCGGGCGTACGTGGGCGACCTGACGCCGCGGGGGCAGGAGGGGAGGTGGCTGGGGGTATTCGCGACGGCGGACATCGTCGGGTTCGGCACGGGCCCGCTGGTGGCTGGCGTGCTGCGCGAGGTGCTGGGCTTCCGGTCGGTATTCGTTGCGATGGCGTCGATGATGGCGCTCTCGGCGCTGGTGCTGACGATGTGGCTGCCGCGGCACAGCCCGGCCGAGCTGGAGCGGCGGGCGACGCGGCGGGCCGGGGGGACGGTCGAGCGGACGGACCGGTCGTTCCGGGAGGCGCTGAGCGACCGCGTGGTGCTGGCGGTGACGCTGCACGCGGGGATGGTGGCGGTGGCGGCGGGGGCGAGCCTGAGCTTCCTCGCGCTGCGGCTGGAGCAGGGCATCGGCGCGACGCCGATCATGATCGGCATCGCGTTCGCGACGCAGGACATCACGGGCGGGCTGGCGCAGCCGATCCTCGGCCGCATCGCGGACCGGCGGGACCGGCGGCTGCTGGTGGCGGGCGGGCTGGCGGCGTACGCGGCGCTGCTGGCGAGCCTCGGCATCGTGCCGAACTATGGCGCTGCGGTGGCGGTGCTGCTGGCGATGGGGGCGACGAGCTCGCTCTCGATGGTCTCGGCTGGCGCGATCCAGGTGGTGGCCGGGCGGCGTGCCGGGATGGGGACCGTCCTCGGGCTGAGTTCGGCGTCGAACGGCATCGGCATCGTGGCGGGGTCGCTGCTTTCGGGCGCGGTGGTGTCGCTGTTCGCGCTGGAGGGGCGTTCTTCTTCGGCGGCGCGATCATGGCGGCCGGCATCCCGGCGTTCCTGTGGCTGACGCGCGGCGCGGCGGTCGCGGAGCCGGTCAGCCGTCGCGGGGCGCATGGGGAGGCAGAGGCGGAGGCGGCGGGCTGAGCCGGCCGCGGACCCGGGTACCATTGCGGCATGGCTGAGGGGGATTCGGCCGGGTTCGACGGGGCGTACGTGCCGCCGCCGGGGACCGTGTTCGCCGAGGTGGCAGTCCACACGACGCAGCCGGCGCGGCGGCCGTTCACCTACGCGATCCCGCCGGGCATGCGGGTCGAGCCGGGGATGGCGGTGTTCGCGCCGTTCGGGCCGCGCATCGTGCAGGGGATCGTGCTCGCGGTGACGGACCGGAGCGAGGTCGAGGCTGTGCGGCCGGTGTCCGCGGTGATGGACCCGGAGCCGCTGCTGGACCCGGCGCGGACGGAGCTGGCGCGCTGGATGGCGGAGGAGTACCTCGCGCCGCTGTGGGAGTGCGTGGCGTGCTTCCTGCCGGCGGGGTTCGGACAGAAGCCGGTGACGATGGTCTCGCCGGTCGAGGTGCCCCCGCTGCTGCCGGTCGACCCGAAGGACCGGGCGATCCTCCAGTTCCTCGCGGAGCACGGGCAGGTGACGCTGGATGAGCTGCGGGAGGGCGTGGGGCAGGTGCAGATGGCAACCCTCCAGCGGCTGCAGGAGAGCGGGCACCTCACCGTGGCGCAGGGGCTGGCCCGGCCGGCGGGCCGGCCGAAGTTCGAGCGGCGGGTCGCGCTGGCTGTCCCGGCCGGGCGGGCGCGGGAGGAGGCGGCGGCGCTGCTGGAGCGCGCGAGCGGTCGGTGGAGGGCCGGCTGCTGGCGCGGCTGAGCGAGGCGGGCGATATCCCGCTGAGCGAGGCGCGGGCGCTGGGCGCGGCGCCGGCGCACCTCGAGCGGCTGGAGGGCCGGGGACTCATCCGGCGGTACGAGCGGCGGGTGGAGCGTGACCCGGCGGCGGCAGTCCGGGGCGGGAGCAGCCCGCCGCCGGTGCTGACGCCGGAGCAGGCGGCAGCGGCGGAGACGGCGTGGGCGTCCCGGGTGACGCTGCTACACGGCGTGACCGGCGCGGGGAAGACCGAGGTCTACCTCGACCTCGTGCGGCGGACGCTGGCCGAGGGCCGGGGCGCCATCGTGCTGGTGCCGGAGATTTCGCTGACGCCGCAGGCGATTCGGCGGTTCGGCGAGCGGTTCGGAGATGAGCTGGCGGTGTTCCATTCGAAGCTCTCAACCGGGGAGCTGTACGACCAGTGGTTCCGGGTGCGCCGCGGCGAGGCGCGGCTGGTGCTGGGCTCGCGGAGCGCGATCTTCGCGCCGGCGCGGGAGCCGGGGCTCATCGTGCTCGACGAGGAGCACGAGTGGAGCTACAAGCAGGCCGACCCGGTGCCGCGCTACCACGCGCGGGAGGTGGCGCTGCGGCTCGGGGAGCTGACCGGGGCGCGGGTCGTCCTCGGGAGCGCGACGCCGGACGTGGTGACGTACCACCGGGCGGAGACGGGGCAGATCGCGCGGGCGGAGCTGAAGGCGCGGGTGGCGCCGGCGGCCGGCGGGGGCTGACGGAAGGCGCGCTGCCGGACGTCGAGGTGGTGGACATGCGGGAAGAGCTGCGGGCCGGCAACCGGAGCATGTTCAGCCGGGCGCTGCGGCAGGCGGTGCGGCAGGCGCTGGCCGCGGGGAGCAGGCGATCCTGTTCGTCAACCGGCGCGGCTCGGCGCGGTTCGTGCTCTGCCGGGATTGCGGCTACCTGCCGCTCTGCCCCTCCTGCGAGGTGGCGATGAGCCTCGACCAGGAGGCATCGATCCACGCGATGCTGCGCTGCCACCATTGCGGGCGGACGCGCCGGCTGGAGGACCGCTGCCCGAAGTGCGACAGCCTGCGCTACCGGCCGTTCGGGGTGGGCACGCAGCGGGTCGAGGCAGAGGCGCGAGCGGTGTTCGCCGGCGCGCGGGTGGCGCGCTGGGACAGCGACACGGCGCGGGGAAGAGACGCGCACGCGCGGATGGTGGCAGAGCTGGAGGCGGGCGCGATCGACATCGTGGTCGGGACGCAGCTGCTGGCGAAGGGGCTCGACCTGCCGAAACTGACGACGGTCGGCGTGGTGGACGCGGACGTCGGCCTCAGCCTGCCGGACTACCGGGCGGCCGAGCGGACGTTCCAGCTGCTGAGCCAGGTGGCCGGGCGGGCCGGGCGGCGGGACCGGCCGGGGCAGGTGGTCATCCAGACGTATGAGCCGGAGGCGCCGCCAATCGTCGCGGCGGCGGCGCACGATTACCGCGGCTTCTACGAGGCCGAAATCGCGCACCGGCGGCGGGCAGGCTATCCGCCGTTCAGCCGGCTCGTGCGTCTCATCTACCGGCACCCGAACCTCGAGGCGGGGCTGGAGGAAGCCAGCCGGGTGGCGAGCGAGCTGCGGGTGCTGCGCGACGCCGCCGGGCGGGCGGAGCCGGACATCCTCGGGCCGACGCGGCCGTTCATCCCGCGGGTGCGGGGCGAGCACCGGTGGCAGATTCTACTGCGGGGGCGGCGGCCGGCAGCGCTCGTGGCGGAGGTGCGGCTGGGCGAGCGGTGGGCAGTCGACGTCGACCCGGGGAGCCTGCTGTGACGGTTTGGAAGGCGCGAACCTTCGCCCGCTGAAGGCCGTGCTGGTATCCTGCCATGCCAGCCGGGCCCGCAGGCCCGGTGCGCGAAGGGATGGTTCGGCATGGACCAGGAACTGAAGCCGTGGTCGCGGCTCGCCCTGATCTTCCCCGGGCAGGGCTCGCAGCACGTTGGCATGGGAGAGAAGCTGGCGCAGGTCTCGCGGGCGGCGCGGGAGGTGTTCCGGCGCGCGGATGAGCTGCTGGAGCGGAATCTCTCGAAGCTCTGCTGGGAGGGCCCGGCAGAGGAGCTGGAATCGACGCGGAATCAGCAGCCGGCGAGCTTCGTCACATCGATCGCGTGGCTGGAGGCGCTGAAGGAGCGCTGGGCGGCGATCGGGCGGCCGTTCCAGCCGTACCTGTTCGCCGGGCACTCGATGGGCGAGTTCACGGCGGCGGTGGCGGCGGAGTCAATCACGTTCGAAGACGGCCTCCGGCTGGTGGAGGCGCGGGGCCGGCTGATGGAGGAGGCGGGGCAGGAGAACCCCGGCGGGATGGCCTCCATCCTCGGGCTGCCGGAAGAGAAGGTGCTCGAAATCTGCGCGGAGGCCTCGAAGGAGGGGTACGTCGGGCTCGCGAACGCCAACTGCGAGGGCCAGAGCGTGATTTCGGGCTACCTGAAGCCGCTGAAGCTGGCGATGGAGCTGGCGGAGAAAGCCAAGGCGCGGCGCGTCGTGCGGCTGCCGATTTCGATCGGGTCGCACTCGCCGCTGATGGCGAAGGCGAGCGAAGGCATGGCGGCGCTCCTCGACCGGGTGAAGGTGATGGACCCGATCCGGCCGCTGGTTGGGAACGTGAACGCGGACCTGCTGCGGACGGGCGCGGAGGTTTGCCACGAGCTGAAGGAGCAGCTGACGCACGGTGTGCAGTGGCAGAAGACGATCGAGCGGATGCGCGATGAGGGGGCGGATATGTTCCTCGAGGTCGGGCCGGGGTCGGTGCTGACGAAGCTCGTGCGGCGGATCGACTACAGCGTGAACAGCGTGGCGATCAGCGATGAGTACGAGGGGCTGCTGACCGAGCGGTGGGCGCTGGTGGAGGCGGCAGCCCGATGAGCCGGCGGGTGGTGGTGACCGGGGTCGGCGCCGTGACGGCGGTGGGCCACACGGCGGAGGAGACCTGGCAGGCGATGCTGGCCGGCCGGAGCGGCATCGGCCCGATTACGCTGTTCGACCCGGAGCCGTACCCGGTCCGCATCCAGGCGGAGGTGAAGGGCTACGAGCTGGGCAGCCGGGTGGACCCGAAGCAGCAACGGTACATGAACCGGTCGGTGACGTTTGGGGTTGGCGCGGCGCTGGACGCCCTGGCCGACAGCGGGCTGGAGATTACCGAGGAGAACGCCGACATGGTGGGCGTCATCTTCGGGTCGGGCGCCGGCGGCACGGACATGATCCTCGAGCACCAGCGCATCCTCGAGGAGAAGGGGCCGCGGCGGATTACGCCGTTCCTCGTGGCGAACTTCATCCCGGATGCGGCGAGCGGCCACATCGCGATTGCGACAGGCGCGCGGGGGCCGAACCTCGCGCCGGTCGCCGCCTGCGCAACCGGCGCTGCCGCCATCGGCGAGGCCTTCGAGACGATCCGGCGCGGCGACGCGGACGCGATCATCACCGGCAGCTCGGAGGCGGTGCTCCTGCCGATCTACCACGCGACGTGGTGCTCGATGCGGGCGCTGGCGAGCGACAACGAGCACCCGGAGCGGGCGCTCAAGCCGTTCGACCTGAACCGGGACGGCTTCGTGGCGGGTGAAGGGGCGTGCGGGATGGTGCTCGAGGAGTATGAGCACGCAAAGGCCCGCGGCGCTCGGATCTACTGCGAAGTCATCGGCTACGGGGCCTCGAACGATGCGTACGACATGATTGCGCTGCACGAGACGGGGCGCGGGCTGAAGCGGGCAGTGGTCGCGGCGATCCGGAAGGCCGGCATCGACCCGGCGGAGATCGACTACATCAACCCGCACGGGAGCGGGACGCCGCTGAACGACCGGGTGGAGACGCTGGTTTTCAAGGACGTGATGGGCGAGGCGGCGTACCGGGCGGCGATTTCGTCGGTGAAGCCGATTACGGGCCACTGCATGGGCGCCAGCGGGTCGGTGGAGGCGCTGGCCTGTGTGATGGCGATCCGCGACCAGAAGGTGGCGCCGACCATCAACTACACGACGCCCGACCCGGAGTGCGACCTCGACTACGTGCCGAACGTCGCGCGGGAGATGCCCGTCCGGGTGGCGATGACGACGTCGGTGGGGCTGGGCGGCCACAACGCGTGCCTGATATTCCGGAAGGTCGACTGACCGGGGAGATGCCTGTGAGGCGAGCACTGGTGACCGGCGTGGGGGCCATCACGCCGATTGGACTGACCGCGCACGAGTTCTGGGAGAACCTCGTCGCGGGCGTTTCCGGCGCCGGGCCGATCACGCGGTTCGATACGGCGGATATGCCGGTGAAGATCGCGACCGAGGTGAAGGGTTTCGAGCCCGGGAAGTACATGGACACGAAAGAGGCGCGGCGGATGTCGCGGTTCGCGCAGTTCGCGGTGGCCGCGGCGAAGCTGGCTGCCGAGGATGCGGGCCTGGTGCTGACCGACGAGGAGCGGCGCCGGGCGGGTTCGGCGATTGCGACGGGCGCGGGGGCGCCATCGACACGATGGAAGAGGTGCTGGTGCTGAAGGAGCGGGGACCCGGCCGGGTGAGCCCGTTCTACGTGCCGACGATGGCGCCGAACATGGGCGCCTGCCGGTGTCGATGCACCTCGGGCTGCGGGGCCCGGCGATGGCGAGCGTGGCAGCCTGCGCGAGCGGGCTGTACAGCTACCTCGAAGCGAAGCAGCTGATCGCCTCCGGGCGGTGCGATGTGGTGCTGGCGGGCGGGACGGAGGCGGCGCTGCACCCGCTGCCGATCGCGGCGCTCGCCAATATGAAGGCGCTGAGCCGCCGGAACGACGAGCCGGAGAAGGCGAGCAGGCCGTTCGACCGCGACCGGGACGGGTTCGTGTTCGGGGAGGGCGCCGTCGTGATGGTCATCGAGTCGGAGGAGCGGGCGAAAGCGCGGGGGCGCGCGTCTACGCCGAGCTGGCGGGCGGCGGGCTGAGCTGCGACGCGTACCACATCACGGCGCCGCTGGAGGATGGCTCGGGGGCGTGCGATGCGATGACCGAGGCACTGCGGGACGCGGGCATGGCGCCGGAAGACGTGGACTACATCGCGGCGCACGGGACGGGGACGCCGCTGAACGACGTCGCCGAGACGAAGGCGATCAAGCTGGCCTACGGGGAGCACGCGCGGCGGCTCGCGGTGAGCTCGCCGAAGTCGATGGTGGGGCACCTGCTCGGGGCGGCCGGCGCGGTCGGCGCGCTGGCGGCAGCGCTGGCGGTGTACCATGACGTGGCGCCGCCGACGATCAACCTCGAGAACCCGGACCCGGAGTGCGACCTCGACTACGTGCCGCTGAAGGCGCGGGCGATGCGCATCCGCGCCGCGGCGGCGAACGGGTTCGGCTTCGGGGGCCAGAACGGCTCGGTGATCTTCCGCAAGTACGAGGGCTGACGTAGCCTAGCGGACACCCGGCAGCGCACAGCACGAAGAGGGGAGCAATCGCCAATGGCAACAGTGTTCGAACGAGTCCGCGATGTGGTGGTGCGGCAGCTGAAGGTGAGCCCGGACGAAGTCACGCCGGAGGCGAGCCTCGTCGACGACCTGCGGGCCGACTCGCTCGATATCGTCGACCTGACGATTGCGATCGAGGAGGAGTTCGCGGACCAGGCGGAGTTCGAAATCCGCGACGAGGACGCCGAGAACATCAAGACGGTGCAGGACATCATCGACTTCCTGGCGCACCAGGGCATCCACTAGTCCGCGGCGGGCCGGGGGCTCCACGGGGCGGCGGAGCGGTCAGCCGCCAGCAAGGGCGCGGAGCTTCTGGACGATGCCGGGGAGGACGTCGAGGACGCGCTCGATTTCGGCGTCGGTGGTGTGGCGGCCGAGGGTGAGGCGGAGCGAGGCGTGGGCGAGGTCGCGGTCGATGCCCATGGCGGTCAGCACGTGCGAGGGCTCGAGCGAGCCCGTGGTGCAGGCGGAACCGCTGCTGGCGGCGATATCGGCCAGGTCGAGGGCGAGGAGGACGCTCTCGCCCTCGACGTTCCGGAAGCAGCAGGAGAAATGGTTCGGCAGGCGCCGCTCCGGGTCGGCTGGCCCGGTGATGACGGTATCCGGGATGCGCTCGGGGAGTTCGTAGAGGAGCCGGTTGCGGAGGCGGCCGACGCGGGCGTTGAATTCCTCGCGCTCCTGCCAGGCGAGCTGCATGGCGGCGGCGAGGCCGACGATGCCCGGCACGTTTTCGGTGCCGGCGCGTCGCTCCTTCTCCTGGCTGCCGCCGAGGATGAGGGGCTGCCACGGGGTGCGGTTCTTGATGTAGAGGAGGCCGACGCCTTTCGGGCCGTAGATTTTGTGGCCGGCGAGGCTGAGGAGGTCGACGCCGAGCCGGGAAGGGGTGATGTCGAGGGAGCCGGCGGCCTGCACGGCGTCGGTGTGGACGACGACGCGGGGATTGCGCTCGCGGGCGATGCGGGCGGCCTCGGCGACGGGCTGGATGGTGCCGACCTCGTTGTTGGCGGTCATGATCGAGACGACGACCGTTTCGGGGCCGACGGCTTCGGCAAGGGCTTCGAGCGAGACGACGCCGTCGCGGTCGACGGGCAGGTAGGTGGCGCGGAAGCCTTCGCGCTCGAGCTGTTCGACCGTGTGGAGGACGGCGTGGTGCTCGATGGCGGTGGTCACGATGTGGTTGCCGCGGCCGCGGGCGCGCTGGGCGAAGGCAGCGCCGCGGATGGCGGCGTTATCGGATTCGGTGCCGCCGGAGGTGAAGACGATCTCGCGGGGCGAAGCGCCGAGGAGGTCGGCGACGGTCTTCCGCGCGGCGTCGAGCGCCTGCCGGGCCTGCTGGCCTTCGAGGTAGATGCTGGAGGGGTTGCCCCAGTGCGTGGTGAGGAAGGGGAGCATCGCTTCGACGACGCGCGGGTCTGGCGGGGTCGTCGCAGCGTGGTCGAGGTAGATGCGCGGCATGGAAACAGGGTAGCGGATGGCGGGGGCGGACGTTCACGGGGTCGGCGGACGTGGTATGCTGAGAGGCGGCAATTCCATCCGGGAGTGGGCCCCGCGCCCACTTTTTGTTGAGAGCATGAAAAACGAACTGTTGTTGGCGCTGAACCAGCTGGCGGCGGAGAAGAACCTCCCGCCGGAGACGGTGTACGAGGCGGTGGAGGCTGCCCTGACGTCGGCCTTCCGGCGGGAAGAGGACGACGCGCCGAACATGTACGTGAAGATCGATGCGCGGAACGGCGAGATCCGGGCGTACCGCCAGATGATCGTCGTAGAGCAGGTGGAAGACCCGCGCGTCGAGATGAGCGTGGAGGAGGCGCGCCGCTGGAAGAAGGACGCGCGGCCGGGCGACGTGCTGGACTTCGAAGAGGAGATCCCGAAGAACGCGGGCCGCATCGCGGCGCAAACGGCGAAGCAGGTGGTGCTGCAGCGGCTGCGCGAGGCGGAGCGGGACGCGATCTACGAGGAGTACATTTCGAAGGTCGGCGAGCTGATCGTCGGGACGGTGCAGAAGGCGGAGGCCCGCCAGATCATCATGGACCTCGGGCGCGGGACCGAGGCGGTGCTGCCGGCGAGCGAGCAGGTGCGGAACGAGCACCTGCGGCCGGGGCAGCGGGTGCGGGTGCTGGTCGTCGAAGTGAACAGGGCCTCGAAGGGGCCGCAGATCGTGGTGAGCCGGGCGCACCGGAACCTGCTGCGGCGGCTGTTCGAGATGGAAGTGCCGGAAATCAAGAGCGGCACGGTGGAGATCAAGAGCATCGCGCGCGAGGGCGGGCACCGGAGCAAGATTGCGGTATGGGCCCGGAACCCGGCGATCGACCCGATCGGTGCGTGCGTGGGCGTGCGCGGCACGCGCATCCAGAACATCGTCAATGAGCTGAACGGCGAGCGGATCGATGTCATCAAATGGGACCCGGACCCGGCGAAGTTCGTCTCGAACGCGCTGAGCCCGGCGCAGGTGACAGAAGTCGAGATCGACCCGGAGGAGCGCCTCGCGCGGGTGGTAGTGCCGGACAAGATGATGTCGCTGGCGATCGGCAAGGACGGCCAGAACGCGCGCCTGGCGGCGAAGCTGACCGGCTGGCGGATCACCGTGCTGAGCGAATCGGCGAAGGAGCGCCTGGAAGCTGGCGAACCGGAGACGCCGATGGCGTTCGAGCCGTACGCGCCGGGCGAAGCGCCGGACATCGACATCCTGCACGCGGCGGAGCAGGTGGCGGCAGCGGCCGAGGAGGCTGCGGCGGCCCAGCCTGTGGCGTCGGCCGTCACCGAGCAGCCGCGGGTCCAGCCCGAGCCGGAGCCGGTGGAGGAAGAGGAAGAGATCTCGTTCGCCTCGATCGTCGAGTCGATCCCGGTGCCCCGCGGGGAAGAGCGGGAATCGGAGGATTACGGCGAGGACGAGGACGAAGAGTACGAGATTCCCGCTGCGATCATCGAGGAGGAGCGGCCGTCGTCGATCCGGTTCGCGGAGGATGTCCTGCCGCGGCGGGAGGAGGAAGACGAGCCGCTGCCGAAGAAGGCGGCGGGGAAGAAGGGCAAGCGCGCGCCCCGGTACTACGACGAGGGCGACGACATGGAAGACATCGACTACGCGGGCCGGATTCACTGATGCCGGGCTGCGGGTCGCGAGCGCGGGGAGGTGTTCGCCATCACGACGGGGGTTCGGCCACGGAGGCAGCCGCAGCGGACGTGCATCGCCTGCCGCACTGAGCAGGGGAAGCGGGAGCTGGTGCGGCTCGTTCGCACGCCGGAGGGGCGGGTGCGGGTCGACCCGACGGGGAAGGCGAACGGCCGCGGGGCCTACCTCCATCCCTATCGCGAGTGCTGGGAGAAAGCGCTCCGAGGGGGTACGATAAAGAATGCACTGAAAATTACCCCGGCCGTGGACGATATCGAAGCCCTGCGGGCCTTCGGGTTGGCGTTGCCGGCGAAGGAAGGCGATAGCGTATGACGGCAAAGAGTTCGACCCAATCGCGCGTGACCATCCCGGCCGCCCTGACGGTGCGGGAGCTGGCGGAGCTGCTGCGCGTATCGCCGGTGGAAGTCATCAAGCGGCTGATGACGAACGGGGTGATGGCGAACCAGAACCAGACGATCGACTACGACACGGCGGCGATCGTCGCGGTGGAGCTGGGGTTCGAGCCGGAGCCGGAAGCGGCGGCCGCGCCTGAGCCGGGCGCGCCGCTCGTGGAGCCGGAGGAGGAGCCGGACGACCCGGCATCGCTCAAGCCGCGGCCGCCGGTCGTGACCATCCTCGGGCACGTCGACCACGGGAAGACGAGCCTGCTCGATGCCATCCGCAAGACGCGGGTGGCGGCAGGCGAGGCCGGGGGCATCACGCAGCACATCGGCGCGTACCAGGTCGAGCGGGACGGTCACCTGATCACGTTCATCGATACACCGGGCCACGCGGCGTTCACGGCGATGCGGGCGCGCGGCGCCCAGGTGACGGATATCGCAGTGCTGGTGGTGGCGGCGGATGACGGCGTGATGCCGCAGACGGTGGAGGCGATCAACCACGCGAAGGCGGCCGAGGTGCCGATCATCGTCGCGATCAACAAGATCGACCTCCCGGCGGCGAACCCGGACCGGGTGAAGCAGCAGCTGACGGAGCACAACATCGTCGTCGAGGAGTACGGCGGCGATACGGTCTGCGTGCCGGTTTCGGCGGCGACGGGGCAGGGCATCGGCGACCTGCTGGAGGCGATCAACCTCGTCGCGGAGATCAGCGAACTGAAGGCGAACCCGAACCGGCCCGCCTCGGCGGTCGTCATCGAGGCGGAGCTGGACCCGAGCCGCGGGCCGGTGGCCACGGTGCTCGTGCAGCGCGGGACGCTGCGGCAGGGCGACGCGGTCGTGGTGGGCGAGACGAGCGGCAAGGTCCGGGCGATGCTGGACGACCGCGGCCGGCGAATCAAGGAGGCCGGGCCTTCGACGCCGGTGGTCATCCTCGGGCTCGAGGACGTGCCGGAGGCCGGTGAGCGGCTGCGCGCGGTGGCCGATGAGAAGCTGGCGCGGCAGATCGTGGAAGAGCGGCGGCGCCGGCGCGAGGCGCAGGAGCAGACGCAGCATGCGCGGGTGAACCTCGACACGCTCTTCAACGAGATCAGCGCCGGGAAGCTGAAGGAGCTCATCATCATCCTGAAGACGGACGTGCGCGGGAGCGCGGAGGCGATCAAAGGCGCGCTGGAGCGGCTGAGCACGCAGGAAGTGAAGCTGAAGATCATCCACGCAGCGACGGGCCCGGTGACGGACAGCGACGTGATGCTGGCGGAGGCGTCGAACGGCATCATCATCGCGTTCAACACGCGCATCGAACCGAGCGCGAAGAAGCGCGCGGAGGCCGCGGGCATCGAAATCCGGAGCTACAACATCATCTACCAGGTGCTCGAGGACGTGGAGAAGGCGCTCCAGGGCATGCTCGAGCCGGTGTACCAGACGGTGGTCGACGGCCACGCGGAAGTCCGCGCGGTCTTCAAATCGAGCCGCGTCGGGCAGATCGCGGGCAGCTACGTCACCGACGGCGTGGTGCGGCGCGGGTCGCTGGCGCGCGTGCTCCGGGGCAAGGAGGAGGTGGCGAAGGGCCGCTGCGAGGGGCTGAAGCGCTTCCAGGACGACGTCCGCGAAGTGCAGACCGGCTACGAATGCGGCATCGTCATCTCCGGGTTCGACAAGTTCCAGGTCGGCGACATCATCGAGTTCTACCACGAAGAGCGGGTGAGCTGACGCCGCGGAGGGCGCGATGACGATGCGCACGACGCGCGTGGGCGAACTGCTGCGCGCCGAGATTTCGGAGCTGCTGCTGCGGGGGTGAAAGACCCCGGGTCGGCCGCGGGATGGTCACGATCACGGAGGTGCAGGTCTCGCCGGACCTGCGGCGGGCGGTGGTGTACGTCTCCCACCTGGGCACGGAGGCGGAGCGCGCGGAGGCGATGGAGGGGCTGCAGCATTCGGCGCCGTTCCTGCACCGGGAGCTCGTGCACCGGCTCTCGCTGCGGAACGTTCCGGAGCTGGTGTTCCGGTTCGACCCCTCGATCGAGCGGGGCGCGCGGCTGGCGGAGCTGATCGAGCAGGTGCGGGCGGAGCGGCGTGGCGAGGAAGCGGGCGAGTAGCGGGCTCGACGGCCTCGTGCTGGTCGACAAGCCGGCGGGGTGGACGAGCCACGATGTGGTGGCGAAGGCGCGCCGGCTCTTCGGGCAGCCGCGCATCGGGCATACGGGGACGCTGGACCCGTTCGCGACGGGACTGCTGGTGCTGTGCCTGGGCCAGGCGACGCGGCTCGCGGAGTACCTGACCGCGCACGAGAAGGAGTACGCGGGCGAGATGGCGCTCGGGGTCGAGACCGACACGGGGGATGGGGACGGCGAGGCGGTCTTCCGGGCCCCGGTCCCGGACCTCGGGCCAGCCGACCTCGAGCGGCTCGCAGCCGGGTTCACGGGGCGGCTCGCGCAGGTGCCCCCGGCGCACAGCGCGGTGAAGGTCGGGGGCAGCGGGCGTATGCGCTCGCCCGGAAGGGGAGGCGGTGGAGCTGGCGCCGCGCGAGGTCGAAATTTTCGCCCTCGCACTGGCACCGGCGGGGCCGGACCGGCTCACGCTGCGGGTGCGGTGCGGGCCGGGCACGTACGTCAGGGCGCTGGCGCGGGACATCGGCCGGGCGATCGGGTGCGGGGCACACCTCGCGGTGCTGCGGCGGACGCGCTCGGGACCGTTCCGGGTGGAGGAGGCGCTCACGATGGAGGCGCTGGAGCAGCTCGCGGCGGCGGGACGGGCCGGGGAGGCGGTGCTGCCGGCCGATGAAGGGATGCTCTGGTGGAGCGCGGCGATCCTGGGGAGGCGGGGGCAGGGGCGTTCACGCGCGGGAATCCGCACCGGGGCGGGGGCTTCCGGGCGCCGGCAGCGCTGGCGCGGGTGTACGACGCGGGGGCGGCTTCCTCGGCGTGGGGAGCGTGGATGGCGCCGGGGTGGTGCGACCGGTGAAGGTTCTTCGCGGGTAATCCCGCGAAATCGTACGTTATGTCGTTTTCAGGTTCATGTTCTTGTTGACAGGTGCAGGGCCGAGGGTGATCATGCTCGGTGGCCGGTTGGTCTGCGCAGCTGCGTAGGCACTCTCACAATTTGGCCGGTGCCGTCGAACGACGGGAGAAGGAGGGTCCACTTGGAAGCCTACTGCCTGAAGTGCCGGGAACGGCGCGAGATGAAGGATCCGAAGGCGATCACGATGAAGAACGGGAAGCCCGCCACCGAGGGAACCTGCCCGGTGTGCGGGACGAAGATGTTCAAGATCGGGAAGGCCTGAGGCCGGGCTTTCCGCACCAGAACCGAACGCGCAGCGAACGCCCGCCGGGCTCCCGGCGGGCGTTCGCTTTGGGATCGGGTCAGGGCTGGGGCTCGAGGTCGGCGGCGAGGAGGCGGAGGACTTCGGCGTGGAGGCGGCCGTTCGTGGCGACAGCGGAATCGCCGAGGCGGGGGTTGCCGTCCCACTGGCTGAAGCCGCCGCCGGCTTCGCGGACGATGGGCTGGAGGGCGGCGGCGTCCCGGTGCTCATATCGGGGTCGAGCATGATCTCGGCGCGGCCGGTGGCGACGAGGAGGTACCCGTAGCAATCGCCCCAGGCGCGGGCGAGGCCGCAGCGCTCGACGAGCGCCGCGTAGCCGCGGGGCCGGCGGGCCGCGGTGCGGGCGAACGACGTCATGGTGAGCGTGGCGTCGTCGAGGCGGTCGACGGCCGAGACGCGGCAGGGTTCGCCGTTGAGGCGCGCACCCCGGCCGAGGGCGGCGGCGACGGTTTCGCCGACGGCGGGACAGGCGATGACGCCGAGGACCGGCTCGCCGTCCTGCTCGAGCGCGACGAGGGTGCCGAAGAGCGGGACGCGGTGGATGAACGACTTGGTGCCGTCGATGGGGTCGACGATCCAGCGGTGCCGGCCGTCGCCGGGGATTCGCCGTACTCTTCGCCGAGGACGCCGAAGCCGGGGGTTTCGCGGGCGAAGAATTCGCGCATGGCGACTTCGGCGCGGCGGTCGGCTTCGGTCACGGGGTGCGATCGGCTTTCCGCTCGACGTCGAAGGGCCCGGCGTAGATGGGCATGATGACGCCGCGGGCGATGTCGGCGGCGCGGAGGGCGATGGCGAGGAGGTCGTCGAGCTCGGCCATCAGCGGACGGCGTCCCCGCGGCGGTAGTCGGCGGTGAGGTCATCGAGCTGCTGCTTCAGGTCGGCGGGGAGCGGCGTTTCGGCGGCCGCGAGGGAATCGGCGAGCTGCTCGGGGCGGCTGGCGCCGATGATCGGGGAGGTGACGGCCGGGTTGGCGAGCACCCAGGCGACGGCCATCTGGGCGAGCGACATGCCGGCCCCGGCAGCGATGGGGCGGAGCGCTTCGACCGTCTGGAACATGCGCTCGTGCCAGTAGCGGTCCTGGTAGATGCGGGCAGCGGTGCCGAGCGTAAAGCGGGAGCCTTCTTCGGGCCCGGCCGAAGGGTTGTGCTTGCCGGTGAGGAGGCCGCCGGCGAGCGGGTTGTAGGGGATGACGCCGATGCCTTCTTCGCGGCAGAGGGGAAGGAGCTCGCGCTCGATTTCGCGGAAGAGGAGGTTGTAGCGCGGCTGGACGGAATCGAAGCGCGCGACACCGAGGACTTCGCTGCGGCCGATGGCGCGGGCGACCTGGTAGGCGAGAAAGTTCGAGCAGCCGATGTACCGGACTTTGCCCCAGCGGACGAGGTCGTCGAGGGCCTTGAGCGTCTCGTCGATCGGTGTCTCGGGGTCGGGACCGTGGAGCTGGTAGAGGTCGATGTAGTCGGTGCCGAGGCGGCGGAGCGACGCGTCGACGGCATCGAGGATGTGCTTGCGGGAGTTGCCGCGGTCCCACGGCGAGGGGCCGACAGGGGCGAAGCACTTCGTCGCGAGGATGATGCGGCTGCGGTTGCCGGTGCGGGCGAGCCAGCGCCCGATGATTTCTTCGGTGCGGCCCTGCGAGCCGGGCGGCGCGCCGAGGGGGTAGACATCGGCGGTGTCGAAGAAGGTGATGCCGCCTTCGAAGGCGCGGTCCATGATGGCGAACGAGGTAGGCTCGTCGCACTGGAAGCCGAAGGTCATGGTGCCGAGGCAGAGGCGGGAGACGGGCAGGCCGGTGCGGCCGAGGCGGGTGTACTGCATGCGGCGATTGTGCCGGAGGCGGACGCCGGTGTCGCGCCCGGGTCAGTGGCGGGACTGGTCGATGATCTCCTCGGCGGCGCGGATCGCGGCTTCGGTGTCGTCGAGCGGGTCGCCGCCCCCGGCCGGCGGGTCGGACGGGCTGACCGGCTCGATGTAGGTGCAGTAGCGGCAGGACGCGGAGGAGCCGACGAGGGCGAGGGCGAAGTGGCTGAAGGTGCGGCCGCAGTTGGCGACCCGGGCGCGCCGGACGCGGGCGCGGCGGGACGCGCGGGGCGGCTTCGCCTGTTTCGGTTTGGGGATGCCGCCGGCGATGCCGCCACCCATGCCCTTCCGCGCCTCGCGCTGCGCCAGGTAGGCGTTGAGGAGGTAGACGAAGAAGGGCAGCCCGAGGATCAGGAAGAAGAGCACCGACTGCAGCATGCCCGTAGTGTAGCGGATTTCGGATGCGCTATGCCGTCAGGCGGGCTCGAGATGGCCCTCATCGCGGAGCTGGAGGAGGGCGCCGCGCCAGGCTTCGAGGGTGGCCTCGATATCGGCCTCGGTGTGGGCGGAGCTGAGCATCCCGCCCGTGCCGAAGAGCTGGACGCCGCGGTTGAGGAGGGCGAGCTGGAGGAGCCGGGCGCGCTCGGGCGGCATCGGCGTTTCGAGGAGGCCCGGCGGGAGGTCGCGGCCGTCGGCGTCGCCGGCTTCGGGCACCGCGGACCCCGCGAGGTGGACGCGGAAGGCAGAGGACTGGCCGTAGACGATGCCCGGGATGCCGAGTTCGCAGAGGACGGCGTTCATGCCGCTGCGGAGGCTGGCGGCGAGGCCGGCCGCGCGCTGCTGGTGGGTGCCGTCGGCGATTTCGCGCAGGCAGGCCGCGCCGGCGGCGGCGGAGAGCGGGTTGGCGTTGAAGGTGCCCGGGTGGCCGACCTTCTCCGTCCGCGGCCCGGCCCCGGGGAACTGGAGGTATTCGAGGAGGTCGCGGCGGCCGGCGACGGCGCCGCCGGGGAAGCCGCCCGCGAGGATCTTGGCGAGGGTGACGAGGTCGGGCCGGACGCCTTCGACCTCCTGGACGCCGCCCGGCGCCCAGCGGAAGCCAGTGACGACTTCGTCCATGATGAAGACGGCGCCGGCGCGGGCGCAGCGCTCGGCGAGGCCCTGGAGGAAGCCGCGGGGCAGCGGCACCTGGCCGCTCGACGCGCCGGCCGCTTCGACGATGACGGCACCGATGTCGCCGCGCTCGGCGAACGCGCGGTCGACGGCATCGAGCGAGGGCGGGAGGACGAGGACGGAATCGAGCGTGGCGGCAGGGATGCCGGGGGAACGCGGCCCGCGTAGCTGGAGGCCGGGACGACGTAGTCGTGCCAGCCATGGAAGTGGCGTTCGAACTTGATGACTGCCGGCTTGCCGGTGGCGGCGCGGGCGAGGCGGAGGGCCATCAGCGTGGCTTCGGTGCCGGAGGAGGTGAAGCGGACGACCTCGGCGGCGGGCACCAGGCGGACGACCTCTTCGGCCCAGGCGATTTCGAGCTCGTGGCTGGCGCCGTAGTGGGTGCCGCGCGCGAGCTGGGCCTGCGCGGCTGCGGTGACGGCCGGGTGGTTGTGGCCGAGGAGGAGGGCGCCGTGCCCGACGACGTAGTCGATATAGCGGTGGCCATCGACGTCCCATTTCGCGGCGCCGTCCGCGCGGTCGGCGTAGATGGGGAAGGGGCGGAGATAGCGGCTGTCGTGGGTGACGCCGCTGGGGAGGACCCGGGCAGCGCGTTCGTAGAGGGCGCGGGAGCCCGGGTGGCGGTCGACGTACTCCTGTTCGATGGCCATGACGAGGGCGATGATACCGCCTTTTCTCGATGCTGCCGGGGGCGTAGATTGGCCATGCGGCATGGCGGACCAGTCGATTCTTCAGCCCGGCAATTTGCTCATGGTGCAGGAGCGGGAGCGGTACCTTGCGGGCCTGTTCCGGCGGGTGGGCTGGCAATCGCTCGCCGAGCTGCGGGCGTTCGAAGCCGGGTGTTCGACGGGGTACAACCTGCGGATGCTCGTGCAGTGGGGCGCGAAGCCGGCGAACGTGGCGGGCCAGGACCTCGACCCGGCGGCGGTGGCCTACTGCCGGGCGCACGCGAGCGATATCCGCGTGCACGAGGGGAGCGCCGAGCGGATCCCGGAGCCGGACCGGGCGTTCGACCTCGCGCTGGCGTTCACGCTGTTCAGCTCGGTGCCGGACGAGGACGTGGCGCAGCGGATCGCGGCGGAGCTGGTGCGGATCACGCGGCCGGGCGGGCTGATCCTCGTGTACGACATGCGGCGGCGGAACCCGGCGAACCCGAACGTGCACCCCGTGCTCGAAGATGACGTGCGGCGGTGGTTCCCGCGGTGCCCGATGCGGACGAAGACGCTGACGCTGGCGCCGCCGATCGCGCGGCGCATCGGGCGGTTCGCGCCGTGGCTGTACGGGCCGCTCGCGGCGGTGCCGGTGCTGCGGACGCACGCGCTGTACGTGCTGCGGCGGCCGGGGCAGGTGGATGTGTTCCGCGGGCGGGCGGGGCAGGAATCGTAAACGTTTCCGGATAGACAGGCGGTTGCGAATTCGGGCAGAGTGGAGGGGCGGCTCACTGCGGCCTCGCCCGGGACCGTTCGATACTCGCTATGGTAGTCTAGGAGGACGCTATGGCTCAGTGGGACGTCGCAGTCATCGGAGGCGGGCCGGGCGGGTACGTGGCGGCGATCCGCGCGGCGCAGCTGGGCCTGAAGACGGCGGTCTTCGAGAAGGAGCGGGTCGGCGGGCTCTGCCTCAACTGGGGCTGCATCCCGAGCAAGGCGCTCTTGAAGAATGCGGACGTGGTGAACGCCGTGCGCGAGGGCGCGCAGTGGGGGCTGACCGGGGCGGAAGCGGTCAGGTTCGACTACGGCGCGGCGGTGGACCGGAGCCGGCGGGTCGTCGACCAGATCGTCGGCGGCGTCGAAGGGCTGCTGCGTGACAACGGCGTTGAGCTCATCGCCGCGGAGGCGCGACTGACCGGGACGCGGACGGTCGCAGCGGGCGGCGCGGAACACCGGGCGGCGAACATCATCATCGCAACGGGCGCCGGGCCGCGGGTGCTGCCGGGACTGGAGCCGGACGGCGAAACGGTCATCACGAGCCGGGAGGCGCTGGCGCGGCGGGATGCGCCGCGGCGGGCGGTCATCATCGGCGCCGGGCCGGTCGGGGTGGAGTTCGCCCATCTCTGGGCGAGCTACGGCAGCGAGGTGACGCTCATCGAGCTGATGGAGACGCTGCTGCCGCTCGAGGACCCGGAGATCGGCCGGCTGCTGAAGCGGAGCTTCGAGGCGCGCGGCATCCGGTGCCTGGTCGGGACGCGGGTCGCCGGCATCGAGCGGACTTCAGCGGGTGCGCTGGTGCGAACGCAGGCGGAAGGGAGCGCATCGGCGATCGAAGCGGAGACCGTGCTGGTCGCGGTCGGGTTCACGCCGCGGACGGAGGGGCTGGGGCTCGAGGCGGCGGGGGTGCGCACGACCCGCGGGTTCATCGAGATCGACGGGCGGATGGCGACAAACGTGCCCGGCGTGTATGCGGTCGGCGACGTCACAGGGAAGCTGATGCTGGCCCACGTGGCATCGCAGCAGGGCGTGCTGGCAGCGGAGGCGATCGCAGGGCTGCAGCGGCCGGAGCCGGATTATGTGCAGATGCCGCGGGCGACGTTCTGCCAGCCGCAAGCGGGCTCGATCGGGTACACGGAGGCGGGGGCGCGGCAGGCAGGGTTCGAGGTGAAGACCGGCAGGTTCCCGCTCACGGCGCTCGGGAAGGCGGTGGCTGCGGGGCACACGGAAGGGTTCGTGAAGGTGGTGGTGGATGCGGCGACCGGACAGGTGCTCGGCATCCACATGGTCGGGCACGACATCAACGACCTGCTCGGCGAGGCGACGATGGTGGCGATGCTGGAAGCGACGACTGCCGAGCTGGGATTTGCGGTGCACGCGCATCCGACGCTGCCGGAGGCGCTGAAGGAGGCCGCGCTGGCGGCCGATGGCGAGGCGATCCACATCGCAAAGCGGCGGGCTGCGCCGCGGGAAGGAGCCGTGACAGCATGACGACCGACGTGCAGAGCGCCCTGATGCGCGAGCTGGGAGCGGAACAGCTGGGCATGTTCCTCTACCAGATGGTGCTCATCCGGCACTTCGAAGAGAAGTGCGGCGAACTGTACACGAAGGGGAAGATCCGCGGGTTCCTGCACCTGTACACCGGGCAGGAGGCGTGCGCGGTCGGCTCCATCAACTGCCTCGAAGAGCGGGACAAGATCCTGACGCACTACCGCGACCACGGCCACGCGCTGGCGCGGGGGTGGACCCGAACCGGGTGATGGCCGAGCTGTACGGCAAGGCGACGGGCGTCGCCGGGGGACGCGGCGGCTCGATGCACCTGTACGACGTGGAGAAAGGGTTCCTCGGCGGGTATGCCATCGTGGCGGCCCACCTGCCCTGGCGGTGGGGCTCGGCGTCGCGGCGCAGATGAAGCGCGAAGACTTCGTCACGCTCTGCATCTTCGGCGACGGGAGCGTGGGCGAGGGCGAATTCCACGAGGCGCTGAACATGGCAGTGCTCTGGAACACGCCGACGATTTTCTTCTGCGAGAACAACCTGTACGGGATGGGCGTGCCGTTCAAGGCGTCGCTCTCGACGGAGATCCCGAAGCTGGCGGCGGCGTACAACATGCCGGCGGTCTCGGTCGACGGGATGGACGTGCTGGCGGTGTATGCGGCCACCCGGGAGGCGGTCGCGCATGCGCGGGCGGGCAAGGGGCCCTACTTCATCGAAGCGATGACGTACCGCTACCGCGGGCATTCGATGGCCGACCCCGAGCTGTACCGCCTGAAAGAGGAGATCGAGGAAGCGAAGCAGCGGGACTGCATCGAGCGCCTGAAGCGACAGATGATGGAAGCCGGGATGCTCGACGAACAGGGCTTCGCGGAGATCGACGCGCGGGCGACGGCCGTCGTCGATGAGGCGGTGGAGTTTTCGGAACGGAGCCCGCAGCCGGCGCTGGATACGCTCTTCGACCACCTCTACAAGGAGTAGGCGATGGCCATCATGCGGATGCGGGACGCGCTCCGGGAAGCGCTGCGCGAGGAGATGCTCCGGGACGAGCGGATCTTCCTGATGGGCGAAGACATCGGGCTGTACGGCGGCTCGTACGCGGTGACGAAGGGGCTGCTGGAAGAGTTCGGTGAGGAGCGGGTGCGGGATACGCCGATCGCGGAATCGGCCATCGTCGGCATCGGCATCGGTGCGGCGATGGGCGGGCTGCACCCGATGGTCGAGATCATGACGATCAACTTCAGCTTCCTCGCGCTGGACCAGATCGTGAACAACGCGGCGAAGCTGCTCCACATGTCGAACGGGCAGATCAACGTGCCGCTCGTGATCCGGATGGCGAGCGGGGGCGGTTCGCAGCTGGCGGCGACCCACAGCCACAGCCTCGAGGGGCTGTATGCGCACTTCCCGGGGCTCAAGGTGGTGTGCCCCTCGACGCCGGCCGATGCGAAAGGGCTGCTGAAGCGCGCGTTCCGCGACCAGAACACGGTCATCTTCATCGAACACACGGCGAACTACGGCCTCCGCGGCGAGGTGCCGGACGATCCCGATTTCCTGGTCGAATTCGGGGTGGCCAACGTCGTGCGCGAGGGAACGGACGTGACGATCGTGGGCTACAGCGGGAGCGTCCACCAGGCGATCCGCGCCGCGGAGCTGCTGGAGCAGCAGGAGGAGATCAGCGCGGAGGTCATCGACCTGCGGACGCTGCGGCCGCTGGATATGGACACCGTGATCCGGTCGGTGAAAAAGACGAACCGGGCCGTAATCGTGGAGGATGCGTGGAAGTTCGGCGGGTTCGGGGGCGAGCTGGCGGCGCAGATCATGGAGCGGGCGTTCGACTGGCTGGATGCGCCGGTGGCGCGGGTGGCGTGCAAGGATGTGCCGCTTCCCTACAATCGCAACCTGGAGTTCCACGCTCTGCCCTCGGAAGAGGACGTCGTGGAGGCGGTCCTCGGGATGTTCAAGGAGTAGGCCGGTGACGATCGAAGTGACGATGCCGCAGATGGGCGCCGACATGATCGAGGGGACGCTCGTGCGCTGGCTGAAGCAGGTCGGCGACCAGGTGAAGCGGGGCGACGTCATCGCGGAGATCGAGACGGACAAGGCGACGGTGGAGCTCGAAGCGTTCGAATCGGGCACCGTGCTGAAGCTGGTGGCGAACGAGGGCGACATCGTGCCGGTCGGCGACGTCATCGCCATCCTTGGCGAACCGAGCGAAGCGGCGCCGGAGGTGGCGCGGAAGCCCGTCCCGCCGCCGGCGAAGCGGGAGATCGAGCCGGAGGTGAAGGCGGCGGCGCGGAAGCCGGAACCGGCACCGGCCGCAGCGGCGCCGGCTGCCGCCGAGCCCGACGAGGGACGCATCCGGATCAGCCCGGTGGCGCGGAAGATCGCGAAGGAGGCGGGGCTCGACATCCGGGGGCTGCGGGGCTCCGGGCCGGACGGCCGGATCCTGCGGCGGGACGTCGAGGCCGCGATTGCGGCGCGGTGCGCGGCCCCGGCGCCCGCGCGGGAGCCTGAGCCGGCCGCTCCGGCGGCCCCGGCGCCCCGGCCGGCAGCTGCTCCCGCAGCAGCGCCAGGCGAGGTAGCCGAGCTGGGCAAGATGCGGAAGGCGATCGCGCACCGCATGACGCTTTCGAAGCAGACGCAGCCGCACTACTACCTGACCCTCGACATCGACATGACGGACGCGCTGGCGTTCCGGGCGCAGCTGAACGCCGGCCTGCCGGAGGGTCAGAAGGTCACGATCAACGACCTCATCGTGAAAGCGTGCGCGATTGCGCTGGAGCGGCACCCGAAGTTCAACGCGGCGTACAGCGACGAGGGCCTGCGGATGCACGACCGCATCAACATCTGCATCGGCATCGCGCTCGATGAGGGGCTGATCGCGCCGGCGGTGCTCGACTGCCAGGCGAAGTCGCTCGGCCGCATCGCGCAGGAGACGAAGGACCTGATCGAACGGGCGCGGGCCGGGAAGCTGACCGCGGCGGAGTACGGCGAGGGGACGTTCACGATCACGAACCTGGGCGCCTACGGGGTGGAGACGCTCATCGGGATCATCAACCCGCCGCAGGCCGCCATCCTCGGCGTCGGTTCGGTGATGCCGAAGCCGGTGGTGCGCGACGGCGAGGTCGTGGTGCGGCAGGTGATGAAGGTGGCCTTGAGCGCGGACCACCGGGTGACGGACGGCGCGGAAGGCGCGCGGTTCATCACGGAGATCCGGGGATCCTGGAGCAGCCGGCGACGCTGGCGCTCTAGCGGCCGGGCGGGTCTTCGACGCGGTCGCGGGGGATGCGGATGAGGCCCTCCTGCGCGACGGAGGCAATGCGGAGGCCGCCGGGAGTCCAGATCGAGCCGAAGATGAGGCCGCGCGCGTGGCGGGCGACCGGGCTCTCGCTGGCGTAGAGGACCCAGTCGTTGAACGTCACGGGGCCGTGGAACCAGACGGCGTGGTCGAGGCTCGCCGACATCCGGCGGCCCCAGGTGAGGCCGTGGGGCCGGGCGGCGGTGGAGAGGAGGGTGCGGTCGCTGGCGTAGGTGAGGACGGCGGCGTGGATGAGCGGGTCATCGGGCAGGTCGCCGTTCGGGCGCATCCAGATGCGGCGGCGGGCGGGGAGCCGCTCGCCCGGCAGGTCGGGGTCGACGACGCGGATTTCGATGGGCTGCGACCGGCGGCGGCGCTCGGCGTCTTCGAGGATTTCGCCGCGGACGTCTTCCCAGTCGGGGAGGCCGTCGGGCGGCGGCGCGCTCGGCATGACGTCCTGGTGGGCGACGCCGTCTTCGGGCCGGGCGAAGGAGGCGGAGAGGTCGAAGATGGCTTCGCCGCCCTGGTAGGCGACCACGTGGCGGGTGGAGAAGGTGCGGCCGTCGCGGATGCGGTCGACGACGAAGCGGATGGGCACGTCGTGGGTGCCGCCTTTCAGGAAATAGGCGTGGAGGGAATGGATGAAGCCGGCGCCGGGTTCGAGGGTGAGGCCTGCGGCCATGACGGACTGGGCGGCGACGTGGCCGCCGAAGAGGCGGCCGCTGCCGGGCCCGGGCTGGCCGAGGAAGAGGTCGCGGTCGAGCCGTTCGAGCTGGAGATTCTGGAGCAGCAGGTCGAGGGCGCGGCTGCGGGTCACGGGAGGTACTCCAGGGGGACAGGTGGGTTGGCGAGCGGCCGGGCGGCGATGGCCATGAGGATCATCAGGTTGTCGTCGCCGGCGATGCGGTTTTCGTGGAGGACGCCGCACGATTTGCAGCGGTGGATGAGCATCCATTCGCCGTCAGGCGCGACGAAAACGGCGAGCGGCTCCATGGGGCCGCCGCAGGCGGCCTTGCGGTCGCCGGGGAAGTTGTCGACGTGGCGGCTCCAGAGGCACTGGTTGCAGTGGTTGCGCTGCGTGGTGCCGAAGGCGAGGGTTTCGACCGTGCTCCGGCACTTGATGCAGCGAAAGGTCTCGGCATCGGGCATGGGGCTGAGCGTAAAGGTAGCGCCAGCGGCGGTTACGGTCAGCGGAGGCGGCGGCCCATGATGTAGAAGGGCCAGCCGCCGGCGGTGAACGTCATCTCTGCGAGGTATTCGAAGCCGAGGCGGTGGTAGAGCTCGTGGGCGCGGCTGTCGGTGCGGGTGCTGAGGACGGCCGTGCGCTCGGGGCGGCCCTCGAGGAGCGCGGTGACGAGGGCGGCGCCGATGCCGCGGCCCTGGGCGGACGGGGCGACAGCGACTTCGACGACCTCGTAGGCGTCGCTGAGCCATTCGGCGGACTTGCGGGGGCCGAGCCAGCGGGCGACGGCATCGTGCCACCACTGGCCGTCTTCGCCGCGGTAGCCGTAGGCCATGCCGAGGACGGCGCCCTCCGATTCGGCGATGAGGAAGCGGAAGCCTTTGCGGTGGCGGTGGGTATCGCGGATGCGGGCGCGGACTTCGCGGCCGCGGTCGAGGTCGCTGTAGGGCGGCTCGGCGAAGGCGTCGCCGTAGACGGCGATGGCCCCTCGAAGAGGGGGCCAGCCGGTTCGATGTCACGGATGCGGAGGTCGGTGGCAGTCACCTTAGCCGCGGTACTGGGTTTTGCCGCCGACGCGGTCTTTGTTGAGCCGCTTGTTGAGGTGGAGGCCTTCGAGGATGAATTCGAGGGCGGCGGCGGTTTCGGCGTCGCTGCGGCTGCCGCCGAGCTTGTCGATGGCGGGCATGAGGCCTTCGATCTGGCGGGCGATGGCGGCGTGCTCGCGGGACGGGACCATATCGCCGACTTCGACGGCAACGCCGGCTTTGAAGCGGTTGACCACGGGTTCGAGCTCGCCGAGGTTGAAGGAGCGGTTGAAGACGGCGACGACGGCGCCCTGGATGAGCTTTTCGATGATCTGGTCTTCGCGGCCGTCTTCGACGGTTTCGAATTCGACCTTGCCGGAGAGGGCGGGGACGACGTACGGGAGGTCGCTGACGCGCGGGACGACGCGGTCTTCGCCGGTGACGATGGCGCGGCGCAGCGCGTTGGCGAGCATGGATTCGTAGTTGGCGATGGAGGCGCGGACGCTGACGCCGGAGCGCTGGTTGATATCCGGGCTGCGGCGGGCGAGGCGGCTGATCTCGGCGATGATCTCCTTCATGTACTGCGGAACGGCGACGTCGAAGTCGGCCGGCACCGGGTGGTGCTCCGCCTCCATGATGTCGATTTCGTACTCGATGCGCGTCGGGTAGTGGGTGCGGACCTGCGCGCCGTACCGGTCCTTGAGCGGGGTGATGATGCGGCCGCGGTTCGTGTAGTCCTCCGGGTTGGCGGAGGCGACGATGAAGACGTCGAGCGGGAGGCGGATGCGGTAGCCGCGAATCTGGACGTCGCGCTCCTCCATGATGTTGAGGAGGCCGACCTGGATGCGCTCGGCGAGGTCCGGGAGCTCGTTGATGCAGAAGATGCCGCGGTTGGTGCGGGGGATGAGGCCGTAGTGGATGGTGAGCTCGTCGCTGAGGTAGCGGCCTTCGGCGACCTTGATGGGGTCGACCTCGCCGATGAGGTCGGCGATGGTGATGTCCGGGGTGGCGAGCTTTTCGCCGTAGCGCTTATCGCGCGGGAGCCATTCGAGCTCGGCGTCGTCGCCTTTCTCGGCGAGGATGTCGCGGCCGGCCTGGGTGATCGGTTCGAAGGGGTTTTCGGGGATTTCGCAGCCGGCGAGGATGGGGATTTCGTCGTCGAGGAGGGAGACGAGGGAGCGGATGATGCGGGATTTCGCCTGGCCGCGCTCGCCGAGGAAGATGATGTCCTGGCCGGCGAGGATCGCGTTGACGATGTGGGGGATGACGGTGTCTTCGTAGCCGTAGATGCCGGGGAAGAGGGGTTCGCCGCTGCGGATCTTGGCGATGAGGTTCTTGCGCATCTCCTCGCGGACGGGGAGGACGCGGTACCCGGAGGCGCGCAGTTCGCCTACCGTGCGAGGCCGTTCGAGTGTCGTCACTGGTGTCCCACTCCGAGTTGGTTACCGGCGGATGCCGGGAGCCGATGGAGGGCGGCGCCCCCGGCGCGAGCCCGATCCCGGACACTGCCGTGGAGGCAGTGCGCCCGGAACTTCGAGGGTGCCGGGCCTCTGGCTCGATCATAGGGTGCCCCCAAGGCGTGTCAACCGAGGGTAAGCAGGCTGGCATGGCGGGCAAGGGGGAAGGTCAGCCCAGCAGGCGGTCGATCTCGGCGAGACGCTCGGGGGTGTTGGCGTTGAGGAAGCTGCGGAGGTCCGGGTCGAAGGGGCGCAGGTCGGCTTCGCCCGGTTCGACGACGCGGAGACCTTCGCAGGCGGCGACGATGCGGAGGCCGCCCGCGCCGGTCTCGAGGGCGCGGCGGAAGGCGGGGAGACAGGCGGCGGGGCGGTAGACGGCGACGAGCGGTTGGGGGAAGCCGCCGACCAGCGGCCGGACGACGTCGGCGCCGGTTTCGCGGGCGACGGCCGCGAGCCCGGTCACCAGCGCAGGGGCGATGAGCGGGGCATCGCACGAGCAGGCGAAGGCGAGGCCGGCGCGGACGGCGGCGAAGCCGGCAGCGAGCCCGGCGAGCGGACCGCGGCCGGGCAGCTCGTCCTCGGCGGCCTCGACCGGCAGGGGAACTTCGATGGCCGGCAGCGGCTGGCCCGGGGCCCGGACGATGATGATGCGCTCGACGGCGGGGGCGACCGCTTCGGCGACCCACTGGAGGAGGGGTCGGCCGCGGAGCGGGGCGGAGGCTTTATCGCGGCCGAAGCGGGTGCTGCGGCCGCCGGCGAGGATGACCGCCTCGATGCCGGGGCTCATGGAAGGCCGTACGATGGGAGGGATGTCGCTGCTGGAGGCATTCGGCGCTGGCCCGGGCTCCATGGTGGCCGCCGTCGGCGGCGGGGGCAAGACGAGCCTCGTGTTCCGGCTGGCGTTCGAGGCGCAGGAGCGCGGCATCCCGGCGGCGGTGACCACGACGGTGAAGTTCACCCGGCCGGCCGGGCTGCCGATGCCGCCGCTAGCCGCCGCCGAGCCCGGCGGGGCGGCGGAGCGCTGCGCGGCAGCGCTCGCTGCCGGCGGCGCGGTCACGCTGGTCAGCGGGGAGGGCGACCGGGGGCGGCTGCTCGGCTTCGCGCCGGGTGAGGTCGACCGCCTCCGCGAGCCGGGCCGCATCGTGCTGGTCGAGGCGGACGGGTCGGCGCACCGGCCGTTCAAGGCGCCGGCGGCGCACGAGCCCGTCATCCCCGGCGCGGCGACGCACGTGGTGGTCTGCGCGGGGCTGCAGGCGCTCGGGCGGCCGCTCGATGAGCGCTGGGTGCACCGGCCGGAGCTGGCGGCGCGGCTGTGCGGCCTGCAGCCCGGGCAGCCGCTGACGGCCGAGGCGATGGCGGCCGTGCTCCTCCACCCGGAGGGCGGGCGGAAAGGGGTGCCGCCGGGTGCGCGGCTGCTGGCGCTCCTGAACGCCCCGGCCGGGTTCGACGGGAGCCGGGATGCGGTGCGGCTCGCCGACGCGCTGGCGGCGGGCGGGTTCGAGGCCGCAGTCATCGCGACCGCCCACCTGGGCATCGTGTACGGGGTAACGCGACATGGGATGGTTTCGGCGCCGGCCGCGCATCACGGATGAGATTTACGGCAACCTGATGACGTCGTTCGGGCGGGTGGTCGACCGCGACCCGCTGGTGAAGCTGCCGGCCGCAGCGCTGGCCGAGCGCGTGGCGGGCGAGTTCGCGGCGGTGGTCGAGGAGCTGGACGCGAAGACGTACCGGGGTTCGACGATGTACCACCTGCGGCTGCTCGCCGGGGCATGGATCATGGCGCGGGAGGGCGCGGTGCCGCGGGCGACGGCGGAGGTGTTCGAAGAGGCGTTCGCATGGCGGTTTGAGCCGGTGCGGAAGGGGAGCGGGGCGCTCGCCCGGCGGCTGAGCGAGCTGGCGAATGGGACATTCGAGCGGGAGACGCTGGGCTGAGGCGGCGCAACACGGGCGAAATCCGCTCGAAATGCGGCGGCAACGGGCGGCTGGCAAGCTCGTGGCATGGCAGTCGTCCGCTCCATCCGCATCACGATGCCCGACCGGCCGGGGGCGCTCTCGGCGGTCACGACGGCGCTCGCGGCGCACCGGGTCGATATCGTCCGGCTCGACGTGGTGTCGCATGAGGGCGAGTACGTGGTCGATGACCTGCTGCTGGAGGCGGCGACGGCGGAGGACATCGGCGCGGCGATCGGGGGTTCTGGCCGGAGGTGAGCGTGCGGACGTTCGATGCGCCGGTCGCGGACCCGGCGGTGGAGATGGGGCGGGCGATCGCGGCGGCGACGGGCGCGCCGACGCGGGTCGATGCGGCGGCGCGGGCGGTGAGCGGCATCATCCGGGTGATGCGGGCCGACCGGGCGGCCGTGCTGCGGTGCATCGATACGGGCGGGTTCGTGCCGGTGGCCGGGCTGCCGGCGACGGCGGTCATCGGCCCGCGGGAGCCGTTCGCGGGGCGGTGGGTGCTGGAGCAGCGGACGGCCGCAGCGTTCCCGGCAGCCGAGGGCTGGGCGCCGGCGGCCTTCGCGGCGGAGACGCGGGCGGCGTGGGTCGCGCTCGCGCCGCTGGGCGGGACGGAGATTGCGGCGGCGTTCCGCTGCACGAACGTTCCGTTCTACCGGGGCGAGCTGGAGCGGCTCGAAGCGCTGGCGATGGCTGTGGCGCCCGCGCTCGGGGCGGGGCCGGCTGCGAGGCCCTGGGCGCCGGGGCGCCGGGCAGCCTGCCGGCGCGGGCGATCACGCTCGGAGCAGCCTGACCGTCAGCCGGCGCCGGAGCGGGCCGCAGCTTCCACGACGCGGGCGCAGTCGAGCATCTCCGGGATGACGAGGTATTCGTCCTTCGTGTGCTGGTTGTAGCCGCCGCGGCCGATGACGACGGCGCTGATGCCGCGGCCGCGGAACACGTTGCCGTCGGTGCCGCCGCCGACCGGGTGGGGGTTGGGTTCGAAGCCGAGCGAGCGGAGGACGGGGTAGAGGAGTTCGACCGCGGGGTCACCGGGTTCGAGCCGGTAGCCGGGATAGGCCATGCCCAGCCGGGCCTCGATGCGGGCGCCGGGGTGGCGCTCGCGGACGAGGTCGAGATGGCGGCGCACGTTGCGGGCGATGGTTTCGGCTTTTCTTCGACCATGGAGCGGAACTCTGCCTGGACGAGGCAGTAGTCGGGAACGGCGTTGCGGACGAGGCCGCCGCGGATGACGCCGACGTTGCCGGTGGTTTCGCTGTCGAGGCGGCCCTGGGGAGGCCGGCGACGATCTCGGCCGCGATGGTGATGGCGGGGATGCCCTTCTCGGGCTCGAGACCGGCGTGGGCGCTGCGGCCGTGGACCTCGATGTCGCAGGTGTAGTGGTAGGGCGCCTGGCCCTGGATGCTCGAGGGCGGGCCGCCGCTGTCGATGACGATGGCGACGCGCGCGGAGATGCGGGAGTAGTCCATATTCGCGGCGCCGACCAGGCCGACCTCTTCGCCGCGGCTGATGGCGACTTCGACTGGCCGGTGGCTGCCGCCGTCCTCGATGAGCGACTGGAGGACTTCGAGGATGACGGCGCAGCCGGCTTTGTTGTCGGCGCCGAGGATGGTCGTGCCGTCGCTGCGGATGATATCCGGGCCATCCCAGCGGGGTTTGATGCCGCGGCCGGGCTCGACGGTATCCATGTGGGCGGAAAGGAGGAGCGGCTCGCCGGCGCCTTCGAGGCGGGCGAGGACGTTGCCGGCGGCATCCTGCGCGGCCTGCAGGCCGAGGGCGCGGAGGCGGCGCTCGAGTTCGGCGGCGATGCGGTCCTCGTCGCCGGACGGCGAATCGATGGCGACGAGGTCGAGGAACGTCTGCACGACGCGGTCGCGGGTGATCACGGGGCGAACTCCGGGTGCGCGGTCTCGCGCGGGAGAGGATACGCCGGCGCGCGGGGAGCAACATTTCTCGCGCCGTTAATGAACGTTTCACGCGGGCGTGGCACGGTGGAAGTATGGAAACGTCTACCCTCAGCCGGGAGCTTCGGCTCGAAGTCGCGCACAACGTGCGCCACCTGGGCGGCTACCGCACCGGGAGCGGGACCGTGACGACGGATGTCACCATTCGCTCGGCCAGTCTGCACCGCCTGACGGAGCGGGGGCTCGAGCAGCTCCGCGAGCAGGAGGTGCTGACCATCGTCGATTTCCGGTCGGATGTGGAGCGGGAGCGGGACGTGACGCCGGACACGCGGCGGTACGGGATCCGCGTCGTGCATGCGCCAGTGTTCCAGCACGACGCTTCGCCGGTCGGGCTCGCGAACGAATTCCCCGGGTTCGCGGCGGTGTACGCGATGTTCCCGGAGATGGGCATGTCGGCCTATCGGACGCTGTTCGAGACGCTCGCGGAGGCGGAGGGGCGGGTGCTCTTCCACTGCGCGGCGGGGAAGGACCGGACCGGCGTCGCAGCTGCGCTGCTGCTGGAGCTGGCAGGCGTGGAAGATGAGGCGATCATCGAGGATTACACGGTAACCGAGCTGCTGCTGGCGCCGCTGAAGGACCAGTGGCTGCCGCAGATGCGGGAGCGGGGGTACGACGAGGAGCGGGCAGCCGCGCTGCTGGCGGCGCCCCGGGAGGACATGGAGGCGACGCTGCGGCATCTGCGGGCGCGGTTCGGCTCGGCGGAGGGGTACGCGCGGGCAATCGGCGTGAGCGATACGGCGCTCTCGGCGGTGCGCGCGCGGCTTACGGCGTAGGGGCGCTGCCCCTCCGGAGCTGCTCGAGTTCGGCCTCGAGGTCGCGCAGCCGGCGGCGCTGCTGGCGGTCGAGTTCGAAGCGTTCGGTGATGTCGCGGCAGTGGGCGAGGGCGCCGAGGACGGCCCCGGCCTGGTCTTTCACGATGGCGAACGTCATTTCGATGTAGAACTCGCGGCCGTCGCGGCGGCGGGCGCGGGTTGCGAGGGCGCGGCCGCCGTACTTCGTTTCGCCGGCGGCGAGGGCGCGGTCGTAGCCCTTCCAGTGGGCGTCCTGGAACTGCCCGGGGATGATGATGTTGAGGTCGCTCCCGACAGCCTCGGCCGCGGCGTAGCCGAAGAGGGCCTCGGCGGCCGGATTCCAGACCTGGATGACCCCATCGGCGCCGGCGAAGATGACGGCGTCGGGCGATTGCTGGAGGAGCAGGGCAGCAAGGGCGGCGTCCATGGCGGCCTCCGGGGAGTGATGCCCGGGACGGTACGCCGTCCGGATGCCGGTTTCCAGCGCAGTTCGGCGCGAAAACGGGCCGGCCGGGGAGCGCCCGGGCCGGCCCGCTGCGGTGCCGGGGCGGGGAATCAGCCCGGCCGGCGGCTTTCTTCGCGGCGTAGTGCTCTTCGCGGGTCTCGCGGAAGGACCACGGCACGTAGGCGTCAGAGAGGTCGGTGATCTTGCTCCAGTGCTCGGCGAACCAGTCGGCGTCCTTGAACTCGTGGGGGTCGTAGCTGACGCCGCGGTTGGCGACGATGGCGATGCGGGAGTAGCGGCCGCCGGAGGCTGCGATGCAGATGCCGCTCTCTTCGCACTGGGGGAGCAGAGGTAGGTGACGGCCGGGGCGACATGCTCGGGGGCCATGACGACGGCGCGCTCGGGGTCGTTGGGGTCGCGGCCCATGAGGTTGGCGGTCATGCGCGTCTGGGCGGCGGGGGCGATGAGGTTGACGTTGATGTTGTACTTCTCGCCCTCGAGCTTGAGGACGTTCATGAGGCCGTACATGCCGGCCTTGGCGGCGCCGTAGTTGGCCTGGCCGAAGTTGCCGATGAGGCCGGAGGTGCTGGTGGCCATGACGAAGCGGCCGTAGGCCTGCTGGCGGAAGACGGGCCAGGCGTGATGGGCGAGGTTGTAGCACTGCTTGAGGTGGACGCGGATGACGCTGTCCCAGTCCTGCTCGCTCATGTTGTGGATGGTGACGTCGCGGAGGATGCCGGCGTTGGCGACGACGGCATCGAGGCGGCCCCGGTGTCGATGGCGAGCTTCACCATTTTGTAGCAGTCTTCGAAGCTGCCGACGTCGCCGCCGTCGGCGATCGCTTCGCCGCCGAGCGCCTTGATTTCGTTGACGACCTGCTGGGCCGGGGTGTCGTCGTGGCCTTCGCCGGAGACGGAGCCGCCGAAGTCGTTGACGATCACCTTCGCGCCATGCTTCGCGAGGTCGATGGCGTAGGCGCGGCCGAGGCCGCGGCCTGCGCCGGTGACCGAGGACGACCTGGCCATCGAGACGGACTGCCATGGGGTGTTCCTCCGAGGAAGCGGATGTGCGAGCGAATGCTACGCCATCGCGGGCGTGTGGGCTTCCCCGGCGGCTACTTCGCGGCGGCGGCGACGGAGCTGCCGGATTCGATGCCGACGCCGGCGAGGAGGGCGTGGATGCGGCGGGCGTTTTCGATGATGCGGGCCGCTTCGTGGTTGACCGCCTGCTTGCCGTCGCAGAGGGCCTCGGCCGGGTTCGAGTGGATATCGAACTCGATGCCCTGGACGCCGGCGGCGACGAAGCCGTAGGTGACGCGCTCGACGAGCTTGCGGTCGCCGGAGGAGTGGGAGGGGTCGGCGATGAGGGGCAGGTGGGACTTGAGGCGGACGATGGGGATCATGCCGATATCGGCGGCGAAGCGGGTTTCGGTTTCGAAGCTCTTGATGCCGCGATAGCAAAGGATGACGTTCCGGTTGCCCTCGGAAACGGAGCGGCGTTCGCGGTCGATGCCGGACATGATGTAGGCGGCGGCGCAGAGCCATTCGTTCATGTCGTTGCCGAAGCCGTGTTTGAGGATGACGGGCTTATCGACCTTCGAGAGTTCTTCGAGGAGGGAGAGTACTGGGCGCTGCGGGCGCCGATCTGGATGACGTCGATGCCGTACTCGAGGAAGAGGTCGAGGTGGCGGAGGTCGATGAGCTCGGAGACGGTGGGAAGGCCGGTCTCGGCCTTCATGGCGGCGACGATTTCGAGGCCTTTCTTGATATCGAGGCCGCGGTAGTCGTAGGGGCTGGTGCGGGACTTATCGACGAAAGCGCGGAGGACATCGACGCCGGCGGCCCTGGCGATGCGGGCGGATTCGAGGGCCTGCTGTTCGGATTCGATGGCGCAGGGGCCGCCGAAGAAGGTGAGGTGGGGGCCGCCGACGGGAACGCGGCCGTCGATCCAGACGATGGTGTCCTCGGGATGGAAGGTGCGGGAGGCGTCCTTGTATTTCTCGGTGATGCGGATGACGCGGTCGACGCCGGGGAGTTCGAGGATGCGGCCCTCATCGACGATGGAGGCGACGCCTTTGACGCCGATGACGGTGGTGCTGGAGACGATGGTTTCGCAGCGGAGGCCGTAGTCCTGGGTGATGCGGTTGATGACGCGCTCCACCTGCTCGATGGTGGCGCCTTCGGCCATGTGGATGATCATGGGCGGTCCCGGGAGGTTATGTTTGCGCGATTATCTCCCGGGACCGGGGTACGGGCGATCGGTGCGGCGGGGCCGGACAGCGCGCCGTCAGAAGAGGACGCTGGAGAGGCGGCGCTGGTACTCGCGGGTGACGGGGAGTCGAGCCCGAGGATGTCGAAGATGGCGAGCATCGCCTTGCGCGCGGCGCCGTCGGCGAAGGTCCGGTCGAGCCGGACGGATTCGAGCAGCTCGTCGAGCGCCTGCTCGTACTTTTCCTGGGCGGCGAGCATGACGCCCCAGCGGTAGCGGGCGCGCGGGTCGCGGGGGTTGCGGCGGGCCTCGCCTTCGAGGTCTTCGCCGGCGTGCTTCTGGCGGAACTCATCGAGGAAGATGCGGTGCTTGAGCGCCTTGGCGCGGCGGTCGGTGGGTGCGCGTTCGAGCAGCTTCTCGGCTTCGCTTCGAGCGCCGCGGGCGAGGAGGATGGTGGCGAGGCCGACGATGGCGCCGGCATCGTTGGGGGATTTCTCGAGGATGGCGCGGTATTCGCGCTCGGCGCCGGCAACGTCGCCCTTGCGGAGGAGGTCGTCGGCGGTGGAGGCGCCGGAGCCGGCGGCGCCGATGACTTTCTGGAAGAAGGCGCGGACCTGGGGCTCGGGGTAGGCGCCGGTGAACTCGGCGATGACCTTGCCGTCCTTGAAGGCCTTGACGGCGGGGATGCCCTGGATGCGGTACTGCATCGCGGTGCGGGGGTTTTCGTCGGTGTTCAGCTTGGCGAGGACGACGCGGCCTTCGTTTTCGGCGGCGACTTTTTCGATGACGGGGCCGAGCATGCGGCAGGGGCCGCACCAGGGGCCCAGAAGTCGACGACGACGGGCAGGGATTTCGAGCGTTCGAGGACGTCGGCAGCGAAGGTGGCGTCGGTGACTTCGATGACGGTTGCGGCGGGCATTGGGAGCACTCCGTCGTGGGAATTCGTCGTGGTGGAATGATCGTAGCATACCCGGAGGGGTATGGAACGGGCAGCGCGCGGCCTGGTCCGGAGGTGCGTCCAGCAGGCCTGTAAGCCGGATTCTGTACCCCGCGGAGCGGAGCGGCAGCCATCTCTCTGGGCGCGGCATCGCTGACGCGCTCTAGCGGCCAACCCGGGAGTGATGACGGGCCGGGCACCCTCCTCCCTATTCGGCCTTGCTCCGGGTGGGGTTTGCACGGCCGCCCCGTTGCCGGGACGCCGGTGCGCTCTTACCGCACCATTTCACCCTTACCGCCTGCCCGGTGCCGCGGGCTGGCGGCGGTATGTTTCTGTTGCACTTTCCGTCGGCTCGCGCCGCCCAGGCGTTACCGGCACCCTGCCCGGTGGAGTCCGGACTTTCCTCTCCCGCGCGGGGCGAGGAGCGGCTGCCCGGCCTGCTGGACACTTCTATTGTCCCGCGGGCGGGGTGAGGCTGTCGACGGCGGCGGGTCCGGTATGATGCGGCGGCAGTTCGGAACCGGGGGACTGGCAGATGGGCATCGAAGCGATGCAGGTCGGCGCGGTGGCGCACGGTTCGGTGCGGTGCGCGCCGGAGCATTTCGCGAGCCGCATCGTGGCAGGGACGCCGGATGTGTTCTCGGCGCCGGCGCTGGGCGCGCTGGTGGAGAAAACGGCGGCAGAGTGGATGGCGCAGCACCTCGACGAGGGGCAGATGACGGTCGGGGCGCAGATCGTGATCAACCACACGGCGGCGACGCCGGAGGGGATGGAGGTGACGGCGGAGGTGCAGCTGGTGGCCGTGGACGGGCGGCGGTTCGACTTCGCATGGACGGCGCACGACGGCGCGGAGCAGGTGGGCCACGGGACGCACCAGCGGTTCGTGGTCGACCGGGCGCGGTTCGAGGGCCGGCTGGCAGCGAAGCTGCCGGGAGGCCGCTGATGGACCGCGACCGGGCCGCGTGGTTCGCGGCGCGCCGGGCTGGAGCTCGACCCGGCGCTGGATATCGCCATCACCGGCGAGGACCCGGTCCTGCCGACGCCGTTCCATCTCGGGGAAGGGGCGGCGGTGGCGCTGGCGCTCGCCGGGCAGGAGGCGGCGCGGCTGTGGGAGCTTCGCGGGGGCGCCCGCAGGCGATCCGGGTCGATGTGCGGCATGCCGCGGCGTCGCTGCGCAGCTACATGGTGCTGGAGGTGAACGGGCAGGCGGGGCGCCGCCGCCGCGGGCGGGGTCGAACGTGACGGCGATCTGGCCGTGCGGCGACGGGCGGTTCATCCACCTCCACGGGAGTTTCACGCACGGGCCGGGGATCCTCGCTGAGCTGGGGCTCGGCGAGGGCGCGACGGCGGAGGAGATCGCGGCGGCGACGCAGCGGCGCGGGGCGTTCGAACTGGAGGACGCGCTGGCGGCGCAGGGGCTGTGCGCGGCCGTGTGCCGGACGCGGGAGGAATGGCGCGCGCATCCGCAGGGGCAGGTGCTCGCGGCGCAGCCGGTGGTGACGCTGGAGCGCATCGGTGACGCGCCGCCGGAGCCGCTCGCTGAGGCGGACCGGCCGCTGCGGGGCGTGCGCGTGCTCGACCTGACGCGGGTGCTGGCCGGGCCGACGGTGGCGCGGACGCTGGCGGAGCACGGGGCCGACGTGCTGCACATCGCGAGCCCGAACCTGCCGACCATCGAGCGGTTCGAGATGGACACGGGCCACGGGAAGCGGCAGGCGCACCTCGACCTCGCGGACCCGGAGCAGGCGGCGACCCTCCGCGAGCTGGTCCGGGGCGCGGACGTGTTTTCACAGGGGTTCCAGTGGGGGTCGCTGGAGCGGCGAGGCTTCGGGCCGAAGCAGGCGGCGGAGCTGCGGCCCGGCATCATCTATGTCGCGGAGAACGCGTTCGGGTTCGGCGGGCCGTGGGACGGGCGGCCGGGCTGGGAGCAGCTCGCGCAGGCGGCGACGGGCATCTGCGTGCGGCAGGGCGGCGACGGCGCGCCCGTGCTGGCGCCGGCGGCGATGAACGACTACACGACGGGGTACTTCGGGGCAGTTGGAGCGATGATGGCGCTGCGGCGGCGGGCGATGGAGGGCGGGTCGTGGCTGGTGCGGGTGTCGCTGGCGCGGACGAGCATGTGGTACTTCGACCTCGGCGACGACCTCGATCCCGCCGACGCGGCGGGCACAGGCGACCTCACGGCGGCGATGCTGGAGCGGGAGACGGGCTACGGGCGGATGCGGTTCCTCCGCCCCGCGCTGCGGATGTCGGAGACGGACCCGCACTGGGAGCTGCCGACGGCGCCGCCGGGGAGCGGGGAGCCGCGCTGGCTCGACCGGAACTAGGACGCGGCGCGGGCGCGGTCCTGCGCAGGGGCCGCAGGGGCGGTGCGGACGATGAAGCGTGACGGCTGAAACGCCGGCGCTGCCGGGGCGTCGTCGAAGGCGGGCGCGGTGCGGGCGTGCTCGAGGATGGCGCGGGCGACCTCGCGGGGGTCCGGGCAGTAGCGGCCGGTGCGGATGAGCTCGCGAAGCTCGAGGATGCGGCGGGTGCGGTCGTCGAAGGGGACGACGGCGGGCTTCGGGTCCTGGTTCGATGCGGCCATGCTGGCACCTCCGCGCGGGCGTTACACCATGGTGAACGGCACGTGGCGGATGGGTGCGCAGGGGTTCCGGCGGGATTCTTTCGGAATGTTCACAATCGGGAAGCAGGGAGAACCCTGTACCGGCCGCTGGAGGGTCTCAGCGGAGGTCGCGGCGGCGGAAGACGGCGATGCCGGCGGCGACGGGGAGCGCCGCGAGCGCGAGCGCCGGGACGACGGCCTCCCACCGCGGGCCGAAGGCGAGGAGATTCTGCTCGAGGTACCAGTGCCGGGGTTGAGGTTGCGGACCCACGCCGGGGCGCCAGCAGCGGCGAGCAGGCCCTGCGCGAGGAAGCCGCCGGCCGCGAGCACCGTGCCTGCGGCGAGGCCGGGGCCGCGGCGGCCGGCGATGGCGCCGCCGGCGAACGCGACCGAGGCGTGCAGGGACGCGAGGCTGAAGAGGCCGGCGAACGCCACGGCGAGGCCGCCGGCCTCGACGCCCTCGAGCGCGAAAAACGGCAGCGCCATGAGGACGAGCGTGACGGCGGCAAAGAGGGTGAGCGCCGCAAGGAGGAGCAGGAGGGCGAGGAAGCGCTGGAAGGCAACCGCCGCGCGGGAGACGGGGTTGGCGAGGATGAGTTCGAGCGTCCCATCCTCTTCGCTGCCGCCGATGAGGCCGGCGCCACCGACGATGGCGTAGATGACGAGCAGGACCGTGAGGAGCGAAGAGAAGAGCCGCGCCCAGAGGTAGCCGGGGGCGGAGCTGAGCGATACGCCGTCCTCCATGCCGAACATGGCGCGGAGCGCCTCGGGCATCTGCTGGACGAGCTCATCGAAGTTTTGCTGGCCCCGGACGGTGGGGTAGAAGGCGAGCGTGAAGAGGTTGAGGACGGCGAGGCCGAGCATCCACCAGAGGAGGGCGTTGCGGCGGTCGCGGAGGGCGCGGCGGAGGATGGTCATGTTTCGTCGCTCGCCTCGTAGTACTCGAGGAACAGGTCTTCGAGGTCCTGCCCCGGGGTGTGGATGCGTTCGACCGTGAGCGCGGCGGCGGCCTTGATGACGGCATCGACGGTCCCTTCGACGACGAGCTGGACGCCGCCGTCGTGGTAGGCGACCGAGCGAACGCCGGGTACGGCTTCGAACAGGCCGCGGGGGACAGGCCCGGCGGTGAAGATGTCGATGCGCTGGCGGGCCTTCCGGCGGAGGTCGTCGATCGACGCGACGGTGACGAGCCGGCCCTTCCGGAGGATGCCGACGCGGGAGGCGAGCGCTTCGACCTCGGGGAGGACGTGGGAGGAGAGGAAGACGGTGGCGCCGCGGGCCACTTCTTCGCGGATGAGGCGGTGGAACTCCTGCTGGAGAAGCGGATCGAGGCCGGAGGTGGGCTCATCGAGGATGAGCAGGTCGGGGCGGTGCATGAACGCCTGCACGATGCCGACCTTTCGGCGGTTCCCGGTGCTGAGGTCGCCGAGGGGCGCGCCGGGTCGAGGGCGAACCGTTCGAGGAGGCTCGCGGTGAACTGGCGGTCGTAGCCGCCGCGGAGCGCGCCGAAGAACTCGATGACGTCGCGGGCCGTGTAGCGGGGGTCGATGGCGAGGTCGGCCGGGAGGTAGCCGATGCGGCGTCGGACAGCGGGGTCTGCGCCGGGACGCCCGAAGACGGCGGCGGTCCCGGCAGTGGGGTTGAGGAAGCCGAGGAGGAGGCGGATGGTCGTCGTTTTGCCGGCGCCGTTGGGGCCGAGAAACCGAAGACCTCGCCGCGTTCGACGGCGAGGTCGAGGTCATCGACGGCGGTGAGCCGCCCGAAGCGCCGGGTGAGGCCGCGCGTTGCGATTGGCGGCGCGGCTGCGGCCGTCATTCGCGCGGCAGCCCGAGCCCGCGGGTGGCGATGACGGTGCGCTGGATTTCGGAGGTGCCGCCTTCGATGGTGTTGGCGACGCTCCGGAGGAGGAGGTACTGGTAGCGTAGGGCTTTCGCGCCGGGGCGGGCGGCCTGGCCTTCCATGCCGAAGATCTGGACGGCAGTGGCGGCGATGCGCTGCTGGAGTTCGGCGCCGAAGAGCTTGGCCATCTGGGCTTCGCGGGTGGGCGCGATGCCGGTCTTCTCCTGCTGGGAGGCGATGTAGTAGGCCATGTTGCGGAGGAGCTGGACGCCGATGGCGTGCTCGGCCATGCGGTGGCGGATGGCGTCGGGGGTCTCGGCCGCGGCGCTCCTTCAGGTAAGCGACGAGGTCGTCGACCGTGCGGCGGGCGTTGGAGGTGGCGCCGATTGAGGAGCGCTCGAAATCGAGGCCCACGGCGACGTTGTACCAGCCGCGGTTTTCTTCGCCGATGAGCTGGCTGGCGGGCACGCGGACGTCTTCGAAGTAGACTTCGTTGAATTCGTGGGTGCCGGCCATGTTGACGAGCGGCCGGACGGTGATGCCGGGGCTGTCCATCTTGACGGCGAAGGTGGAGATGCCCTTGTGCTTGGGGGCGTTGGGGTCGGTGCGGGCGGCGAGCCAGCCCCAGTCGGCGTAGTGGCCGAAGGTGGTCCAGATCTTCTGGCCGTTGATGATGTAATCGTCGCCGTCGCGGACGGCGCGGGTCTGCATGGCGGCGAGGTCGGAGCCGGCGCCGGGCTCGGAGTAGAGCGTGCACCAGAGGTCGGTGCCGTCGGCGATGCGGGTGAGGTAGCGGGCCTTCTGCTCTTCGGTGCCGTAGAGCATGACGACGGGGCCGACCCAGGCGACGCCCATGTTCACGGTGCCGGGGACGCCGTGGTAGGCCATCTGCTCGTTGAAGAGCATCTGCTGCATGGGGAGGCGCCGAGGCCGCCGTACTCCTTCGGCCAGGGAGGGCGAGCCAGCGCTTTGCGGCGAGCCGCTTCATGATGTCGCGTTCGATGGCGAGGCGGTCTTCGAGGGACTCGAATTCTTCGTCCCAGCCGGCGGGAAGGCCGTGCTCGATGAAGTCGATGACTTCCGCCTGGAAGGCCTGCTGTTCGGGGGTGAGGCGAAAATCCATGTGCAGGGGCTCCAGCCGCAGTTGCGGCCGGGGATAGTGTAGCGAGGCGGCGTGGTGGAGCGAGGGGCCCGGGGCCGCAGCGGTGGCCTATACTGGGCGGGTGCCCGGGAGAACGGACGGCAAACCCCGCCTCGTCGTGCTGGATTCGCACGGCATTCTCTACCGCGCGTTCTTCGCGTTCGCGAACACGGAACACCCGCTGATGACCTCGAAGGGGAACTGACCTTCGCGGTGCACGGCTATGCGGAGACGCTCATCCGGGTGCTGGACGTGCTGCGGCCGACGCACATCTGCGCGGCGTGGGATGCGGGCGGGAAGACGTTCCGGCACGAGGAGCTCGAGGCGTACAAGGCGACCCGGCGCGAGACGCCCCCGAGCTGCTTCGGCAGATGGCCAAAGTGCGGGAGCTGCTGGAGGCGTTCGGCATCCCGATTTACGAGGTCCCGGGGTACGAAGCCGATGACGTCGCCGGGACGATCGCGGTCGCGGCGGCGAAGCAGGGCATCGAGACGTACATCGCCACGCTCGACACGGACCTCGTGCAGCTGCTGGGGCCGAACATCAAGCTGTTCATGCTTCGGCCGTTCCAGCGTGACCCGGTGGAGTACGACGAGGCGAAGGCGGCGGAACGCTGGGGCTTCAGCCCGAAGTACATGGTCGATTTCAAGGCGCTGAAAGGCGACACGAGCGACAACATCGAGGGAATCCGGGGCATCGGCGAAAAGACAGCGACGGACCTCATCCGCCAGTTCGGCCCGCTCGAGAAGATCTACGACAACATCGAGCTGGTCCGGGGCGCGGTGAAGCAGAAGCTCATCGACGGCCGGGAGATCGCGTTCCGGAACAAGGAGCTGGTGACCATCCGGACGGACGTGCCGGTCGACTTCGACCTCGAGCAGTGCCGGGTGCGGGACTTCGACCGGGAGCGGGTCGCGGCGCTCTTCCGGGAGCTGGAGTTCCGGGTGCTGGCGCGCCGGCTGGACGAGGTGCTCGGCGCGCGGAAGGAGGTGGCCGCCGCGGCAGCGGTGGAAGTGGACTACCGGGACGCGGAGAGCCGCAGCGAGCTGGAGGCGCTGGCAGCGGAGCTGCGGGCAGCGGGAGGGTTCGCCCTCGCAGGCATCACGACGACCGGCGATTCGAGCCACCCGATGCTGCTGGGGCTGGCGTTCGCGACCGCGCCGGGCCGGGCGTGGTACGTGCCGGTGGGGCACGCGCCGCGGATGGACTACGAGGTGCCGCAGGCGCGGCTGGCGGATGTGCGCGAGGTGCTCGGCCCGCTGCTCGCGGATGAAGCGCTGGAGAAGACGGCGTACGGGACGAAGTACCTGCTCCACCTGCTCGACCGGGCCGGGATGACGCTGGCGGGGCACCGGTTCGACGTCGCCATCGCGGCGTTCCTGCTCGGCGAGACGTCCTCGACGCTGAACGCGCTGGTCAACGAGCGGATGGGCGTGGAGCTGATTTCGGTGGAGTCGCTGACGGGGTCGGGACGGAACGCGACGATGCTGGGGCAGGAGAGCGTCTATACGGTGCTGCCGTATGCCTGCCAGCAGGCGGATTACGCGCTCCGGATGCGGGAGCCGCTGGCGGAGGAGCTCCGGGAGCGGGGGCAGTGGGCGCTGTTCGCGGAGATGGAGATGCCGCTCATCGCGGTCCTGTACCGGATGGAGAAGGCCGGCATGGCGGTCGACCTCACGGTGCTGCGGGAGGCCTCGCGGCAGCTCGGCGAAGAGGCGGCGAAGGCGGAGCGCGAGATTTTCGCCATCGTCGGGCACGAGTTCAACATCGCGAGCCCGAAGCAGCTGAGCGACGTGCTGTTCGGCGAACTCGGGCTGCCGAAGACGCGGAAGACGACGCAGGGGTACAGCACGGACCAGCGGTCGCTCGAATCGCTGCGGCCGCTGACGCCGATCATCGACCTCATCTTCCAGTACCGCGAACTGACGAAGCTGAAATCGACGTACGCGGACGCGCTGCCGGCGGCGGTGGCGGAGGACGGGCGGATCCACACCGACTTCCAGCAGACGGTGGCGGCGACGGGCCGGCTGAGCTCCGTGAACCCGAACCTGCAGAACATCCCGGTGCGGACGGACACGGGCCGGGCGATCCGGCGGGCGTTCGTCGCGAGCGGGTTCGATGACCCGTGGCTGGTGGGCGCGGACTATTCGCAGATCGAGCTGCGCATCCTCGCACACGTCACGGGCGACGAGGGGCTGATCCAGGCGTTCCTCGCGGACCAGGACATCCACCGGGCGACGGCGGCGACGGTGTACGGCGTGGACCCCTCGGAGGTCACGCGGCAGATGCGCGACACGGCGAAGATGGTGAACTTCGGCATCGCCTACGGGATGGGGAGTTCGGGCTAGCAAGCCGCACCGGGATGACGCGAGAGGAGGCGGAAGCGTTCATCCAGTCGTACTACCGGAACTTCCCGGGCATCGCGCGGTGGCAGGAGGAGACGCTGGCGTTCACGCGGGAGCACGGCTATGCGCAGACGCTCTTCGGGCGTCGGCGGTACCTGCCGGCCATCCGGAGCTCGAACTTCCAGGTGCGGTCGGCGGCGGAGCGGGAGGCGATCAACATGCCGATCCAGGGGACGGCGGCGGACATCATCAAGGTGGCGATGATTCGCGTGGATGCGGAGCTGCGGGAGCGGGGCTTCCGGAGCCGGATGATCCTGCAGGTGCACGACGAGCTGATTTTCGAGTGCCCGGCGGACGAGGTTGAGGCGATTCGCGAGCTGGCGGCGCGGATCATGCCGGCGAGCATCGAGCTGAAGGTGCCGCTAAAGGTGGACCTGAAGCAGGGGCGGAACTGGGGCGAGATGGAGTAGGCGCGGGTATACTCGCGCGCACATCCGAACCTGGTTCAAGGAGGGCCGCATGGCCGATACCGGCAGCTACGAGGGCATGCTCGCCGAGGTGACGAAGATTCCCGGCCACGGGGGCGACTGGATTTCGGTGTATTTCGTGCGCCCGCTCGGGCCGGGGCCGTTCCCGGGGTGGTGTGGCTGCACCACATGCCGGGCTGGGACGAGTGGACGAAGGAGGCCTGCCGGAAGCTGGCGCACCACGGCTTCATGGTGGCGGCGCCAGACCTCTACTGCCGGGCCGGCACGGGGGCGCCGGAGGACGTGGCGGCGAAGGTCCGGGCGGAGGGCGGCGTGCCGGACGCGCAGGTAGTCGCTGATGCGGCGGCGTGCAGGGACTTCCTGCGCGCGCTGCCGCAATCGAACGGGAAGGTGGGCGTGACCGGCACCTGCTCGGGCGGGCGGCATGCGTACCTGGCCGCCTGCCTCGAACCGTTCGACGCGTGCGTGGACCTCTGGGGCGGCGGCGTGGTGATGCGGCCGGAGGACCTGACGGAAAAGCGGCCGGTGGCGCCGATCGACTACACGGAGCGGCTCTCGTGCCCGCTGCTGGGCCTGTTCGGCGAAGAGGACCGGGCGCCGTCGCCAGAGCAGGTGCGGCAGCACGAGGAAGCGCTGCAGCGGCACGGCAAGCAGTACGAGTTCCATATGTACGCCGGCGCCGGGCACGGCTTCTTTACCACGACCGGCCGGCGGCCTACCGGGCCGAGCAGGCGGTCGACGGCTGGAAGAAGGTCATCAGCTTCTTCCGCCAGCACCTCGGCTGAATGGGAGGGACGGCGATGTGCACGAACATCCTCATCCACACGCAGCTCGAGGGCGCAGGGTTCGGGCGGAAGGGCTGGTTCCCGGTGACGCGGGCGAACGTCACCTACGACCACCCGTTCCACATCGACCTCGAACACGCGGTGACGGTGGACTTCGTCGATGAGGCTGGCGGGCTGGACGCGCGAGTGGGGGTCGAGCTGACGGTGGCCTCGGCGCGGGCGCTCGCGGAGGCGCTGCTCGCGGCGTGCGCCGAGGCAGAGGCGTACGAATCGGGCGGCGCGGCCCGGGGCTAGACGGCGAGCGCCTCGCGGAGCCGCTCGGCCTCGAGGGACGCAGGCGGACCCTCCATGGTGACGGCGCCGCTTTCGAGCACGCAGCAGTAGTCGGCGTTGGCGAGGGCGAAGTCGAGGAACTGCTCGACGAGGAGCACGGCGACCTGGCCCTTGAGCGAGGCGATGACGCCCTCGATCTGCTCGACGATGTTCGGCTGGATGCCCTCCGTGGGCTCATCGAGGAGGAGGAGGCGGGGCCGGCCCATGAGGGCGCGGCCGATGGCGAGCTGCTGCTGCTGGCCGCCGGAGAGGACGCCGGCGGTGCGTTTCGCCATCTGCCGGAGGACGGGGAAGAGCTCGAAGACCTCCTCGAGCCGGCCGTCGTCGCGGCCGCCGCGAGGTTCGAGGCCGAGGAGGAGATTCTCGAGGACGGACAGCTGGGGAAGATGCCGCGCCCTGGGGCACGTAGCCGATGCCGGCGCGCGCACGGTCGAACGATGGCCGGGCGGTGAGGTCGCGGCCGTCGAAGAGGATGCGGCCGGAGCGGGCGCGGAGGGCGCCGATGATGCCCTTCATCAGCGTGGTCTTGCCGGCGCCGTTGCGGCCCATGACGCAGACGACCTGGCCGGGAGCGACGCTGAGGCTGACCCCGCGGACGACCTCGACCTGGCCGTAGGCGAGGGAGAGGCGGTCGATGCGGAGGAGGGCGCCGTCCATGGGGACGGGCGGCGGAGCGGGGCGGGTCAAGGGCAGGCGGTCGAGGAGGGGCGGGGTCATGCGGCATCCCCGGCGGCGGCCTTCTGGCGCCCGAGGTAGACCTCGCGGACGACCGGGTCGCGCTGGATCTCGTCGATGGGGCCTTCGCGCAGGACGCGGCCCATGTGGAGCACCGTGACGGTGCGGGCGAATTCGCGAACGAACTCCATGTCGTGCTCCGTGATGATGATGGTGTGAGCGCCGGCGAGGCGGTGGAGGAGTTCGCCGGTCCGCTCGCGCTCCTGCCGGGTCATGCCGGCGATCGGCTCGTCGAGGAGCATGATCCGGGGCGACTGGACGAGGAGCATGGCGATTTCGAGCCACTGGCGTTCGCCGTGGAGAGCGCGCCGGCCGGGACGTCGGCCCGGTGGAGGAGGGCGACGTCTTCGAGCGCGCGGGTGACGCGTTCGCGGCGGGCCGCCGAAGGCGGAAAGAGCTGGCGGAGGAAGCGGTCGCGGTAGGCGGCGGCGACGGCGACGTTCTCGGCGACGGTGAGGCTGTTGAAGACGGAGGGTGTCTGGAACTTGCGGGCGATGCCCGCGCGGACGATGGCGTCTTCGCGCATGCGGGCGAGGTCGAGCCCTTCGAAGCGGATTTCGCCGTGGACCTCGATGGTCGAGGGGTGGGGGTCGCCGGACGCCGGGACGGCCGGGTCGAAGAGGACGCGGCCGGAGCGGGCGCGGACTTTGCCGGAGATGACGTCCATGAGGGTCGTCTTGCCGGCGCCGTTGGGGCCGATGAGGAAGCGGAGTTCGCCGCGGGCGACGAGGAGGCTGAGGTCATCGAGGACGGGGAAGCCGTCGAAGGAGACGCAGAGGTTTTCGATATTGAGGATGGCCTCACTCATGGGATGCTCCGGGGATTCCAGCCGGACGGCGGCGGGGGTGCGGAAGGGCGGCCGGCGGATGGGCAGGCGGCGGTGGCGGACCAGGCTGCGCCAGGTGCCGACGATGCCGGCAGGGAAGAGGAGCACGCTGGCGATGAACAGCGCGCCGAAGAAGTAGAGCCAGGTATCCGGGTAGTTCTCGCTGAGGATGCTCCGCGCCCAGCTGACGAGGATGGCGCCGATGACGGCGCCGGTGATGGTGGCGCGGCCGCCGACGGCGACGAGGAGCACGAATTCGATGGACGGGACGATGCCCATGTTGGCTGGCGAAATGATGCCGACCTGGGGCACGTAGAGGGCGCCGGCGAGCCCGGCGAGCGCGGCGGAGACCGCGAAGACTGCGGCTTTCAGGAGCGTCACGTTGTGGCCGGAGAAGCGGACGCGGTCCTCGTCGTCGCGGATGGCGATGAGGAGCCGGCCGAGCGGCGCGCGGGTGAGCCACGTGGCGAAGAGCATCGTGGCGAGGAGGGTGGCGACGGTGAGGTAATAGAGCGCGTCCTGTGTGGCGCGGTCGGCGAGGCTGAACCCGAAGAGGGTGCTGAAATTGGTGAGGCCGTTGGTGCCGCCGGTGTACTGCTGCTGGCCGACGAAGAAGATGGAGAGGATGAGGGCGAGGGCCTGGGTGATGATGGAGAAGTACGCCCCCTTGACCCGGCTCCGAAAGACGAGGTAGCCGACGACGTAGGCGATGATGCCGGGGCCGAGGACGGCGGCGGGGAGGGCGAACCAGGCATGTTCGAACGGCTTCCAGAACCAGGGGACGGACGTGAGGCCGCTCCAGTTCATGAAGTCGGGCAGGCGGCCGTCGGCGTCTTCCATCTTGAGGTACATGCCCATGGCGTAGCCGCCGAGGCCGAACCAGACGCCGTGGCCGAGGCTGAGCATGCCGGCGTAGCCCCAGAGGAGGTCGATGCCGATAGCCAGGATGGCGAAGCAGAGGAACTTCGCCAGCAGGTTCTGCCGGAAGTCGGAGAGAAAGGCCGGCGCGAGGAACAGGATGGCGCCAGTCAGGAGAATGGGGACGAGCGGACCGGCGAGGCGGAGCAGGTCGCGCGGACCGGTCCCGGGGATGTGACGCGAGCGGCTGCAGCTGCCATGCGGGCGCTCCTCAGCGGGCCGCGCGGCGGGCGATGATGCCGGCCGGCCGCCACTGGAGGAAGGCGATGACGAGCGCGAAGACGAGGACCTTCGCGACGGAGGCGCTGAGCTGGAATTCGAGGAGGGCGTTGGCGCCGCCGATGGCGAGGGCGGCGATGGCCGTGCCGACGACTTGCCCGATGCCGCCGAGGATGACGACGAGGAACGAATCGACGATGTAGTAGGTGCCCAGCGAGGGGCCGATGGGGCCGAGGAGGGCGAGGGCGCACCCGGCGAGGCCCGCCAGGCCGGAGCCGAGGCCGAAGGTCAGCATGTCCACGCGGGGCGTGCGGACGCCGAGCGCGGCGGCGACCTCGCGGTTCTGCATGGTGGCGCGGGTGCGGCGGCCGGCGGCGGTCCGCACGAGGTAGAGCCAGACGAGGGCGACCGCGGCGAGGACCATCGCGATGATGAAGAGACGGATGTACGGCATGGTGAAGCTGCCGGTGACAGCGATGCCGCCCTGGAGCCAGGACGGGGTCGTGACCTGGACGTTCGGCGCGCCGAAGATGGAGCGGGCGAGCTGCTGGAGGACGAGGCTGACGCCCAGGTGGCGAGCAGCGTATCCAGCGGCCGGCCGTAGAGCCGGCGGATGAGCGTCACTTCGAGGCCCATGCCGACGAGCCCGGCGACGGCGAACGCGGCCGGCAGCGCGAGGAGGAAGCTGATGTCGGGGGCGCTGGACCCGAGCGGCCCTTCGAGGAGCTGCTGGGCGAGGTAGGCGCAGTAGGCGCCAATCATGATCATCTCGCCGTGGGCCATGTTGATGACGTTCATGAGGCCGAAGGAGAACGCCAGGCCGATGGCGACGAGCAGGAGAATCGACCCGAGGCTCACGCCGTTGAAGAGTTGTTGAAGCCAGATATCCATGGTGTCCCTCCGTCGAAGAGCCGGTGCTTGCGGAAATACAGGGGCGGGGGCAGGCATCCTGCCCCCGCCAGGCAGCGCCCGGGAGGCAGCGGGCTAGGACTTCTTTTCCTTGGCGAACTCGGCGCCCCAGGGTAGGTTTCGAGGTACGGGTCCGGCTCGACCGGCCCGGGGGTCGCCCAGATTTCGTCGATCAGGGCGTCGCGCCGGATGCGGCCGATGCGGACCGTCTTGGAGATGTGGTGGTTGGTGGGGTGGACCTTGACGGGGCCTTCGGGGGCGGCGAATTCGAGGTTGGCCATCGCCTCCTTGACCTTTTCGACGTCGGTCGTGCCGGCCTTGTTGGCGGCCATGGCCCAGAGGTGGACGGAGATGTAGGCGGCTTCGACCGGGTCGGAGGTCGGGCGCTTCTTGCCGGATTTCTCGGTGAAGGCGTGGTAGGCGGGCACGAACTTCTCGTTCTCCGGAGTCTTGACCGTCTGGAAGTAGTTCCAGGCGACGAGATGGCCTTCCATGACGTCACCGCCGATGGCCGCAGCCTCCTCCTCGGCGATGGAGACGGACATCGTGGTGAGGTCCGAGGCCTTGATGCCGGCATCGCGGAGCTGTTTGAAGAAGGCGACGTTGGAGTCGCCGTTGAGGGTGTTGTAGATGACGTCGGCGTTCGACGACTTGATCTTGGCGATGAGCGTCGCGTACTCGGTGTGGCCGAGGGCGTGTACTCTTCCGCGATGACTTTGCCGCCGGACGCCGCGAGCTGCGCCTTGATGATTTTGTTGGCCGTGCGCGGAAGACGTAGTCGGAGCCGACGAGGAAGAAGTTCTTCTTCCCCTGTTCGAGGAGGTATTCGACCGACGGGACGATCTGCTGGTTGGTGGTGGCGCCGGTGTAGAAGATGTAGGGCGAGGATTCGAGGCCTTCGTACTGGACCGGGTAGTAGAGGAGGGCCTTGTTCGATTCGAAGACGGGCAGGACGGCTTTGCGGGAGGCGGAGGTCCAGCAGCCGAAGGTGACGGCGACCTTATCGCTCTGGATGAGCTTCTTGGCTTTCTCGGCGAAGGTGGGCCAGTCGGATGCGCCGTCTTCGACGCGGGGCTCGAGCTTCTTGCCGAGGACGCCGCCGGCGGCGTTGATCTCTTCGATGGCCATGAGGTCGGCGTCGCGGACGGCGACCTCGGAGACGGCCATGGTGCCGCTCAGGGAGTGGAGGATGCCGACGCGGATGGTGTCGCCGGACGAGCCGCCGGAGCCGCCCGAGGCGGGCGCGGTATCGTCGTCATCGCCGCCGCAGGCAGCAGCGATGGAGGCGATGGCCGGGGAGACGGCGAGCGCTGCGCCGGCCTTGACGAAGGTCCGGCGGCCGAAGCGCCGGCGGAGCCAGTAGTTGTTTTTCGGGTCACTGGTCATGCGAAAGAACTCCTCTCCGTTGTTGCCCGGACCGCCTGATGTGCGAACCCTGGATCGCCCGGGCATGCAGGAAAGGTAGGAATGGTTCGTTTCAGTCGTCTTTCGGGAGTGTTTCGGGGAATTTTCCCGGCGATGAACAAATCTTCATGTCGAGGGATTTGCGCATAACCTCAACACTCCCTCGACGAACGCCGCCGCGGCGCCGAGCGCCGGGAAGAGGGCGCGAACGATGGCGCCGCCGCGCAGGGGATTCGCGGCAGCGTACGGAAGGGGTTCGAGCGCGGGCTTCCACCAGTCGGGACAGGCCGGGGCCCAATCGCCGATGGCGCAGATGGTGACGGCGACGGGATCGCCTGCGGGCCAGTCGGGGGCGCGGACGGTCACGTCCTCATGGAGGAGCAGGCGGGCGCCGACCGCGAGGCGAACCCGCGAGCGGAGATGGTGGAAGCGGCCGCGCTCGTGGGCGGTTCGGCCGGGCGCCCATGCCTGCACCACCGCGAGGCAGCCGCCGGGTTCGACGCGGGCGTCGAGCGCGGCGAGGTGGCGGGCGCCGGCGTGGGGGATGAGCGCGCCGGGGGCGTAAATGAGCGCGCTGCCGGCGCCGACCCTGAGCCGGGCAGCTGCGACGGACGGCGCGCCAGCGCGCAGCGGGGTGGCTGCCGCGGCCCGGACGACCGCGCGGGCGCCCCGGAGACCGCAACCGACGTCAGCAGCCGGTCGGCGGGGAAGCAGCCGTCGCCGAGGAGCTGGTGGTAGATGATGCGCCAGGAGGCCTCGGCGTGCCCCGGGGTCCAGCGCTGGGGCGACTCGGCGTACGCCTCGGCGAGGCGCGGGGGCTCCCGCGGCGACGATGAGGCGGGCGCGGGAGGTCACTGCCGGAGGGCCGCGACCTGCGCTGTGACCCAGGCAGCAACGGCGGCCTGGTCGGCCGGGTCGTTCATGTTCGTGACGAGGATGGGGCGGTCGCCGCGGGCGGCGCGGGCGGCGCGCTCCATCACGTCGAGGCTGGCGCCGACGTAGGGCGCCAGGTCCTTTGTTGATGACGAGGAGGTCGGCGCGGGTGGTGCCGGGCCCGCCTTTGCGCGGGATCTTGTCGCCGCCGGCGACATCGATGACGTAGATGATGCGGTCGACGAGTTCGGGGCTGAAGGTGGCCGAGAGGTTATCGCCCCGCTTTCGATGAGGATGAGTTCGAGCCGCGGGTGGCGCGCCGCGAGGGTGTCGATGGCGGCGAGGTTGAGGGACGGGTCCTCGCGGATGGCGCTGTGGGGGCAGGCGCCGGTGGCGACGCCGATGATGCGGTCGTCGGGCAGGGCCGCGTGCGACCGGAGGATGCGGGCGTCTTCTTCGGTGTAGATGTCGTTGGTGACGACAGCGAGGTCGAGCAAGGGGTAGAGCTTGCGGCAAAGGGCGAGCAGGGTGGCGGTCTTGCCGGAGCCGACGGGACCGGCGACGCCGATGCGGACGATGCCGCGGGGGTCGATGGGGCGGGACCGCGGGGCGGTGGGGATTTCGGTGTGGGGGTGGAGACCGGTCATGTGGCGAACATCCTGAAGGGGAGGCTGGGGTGACGGGCGGCGGCGATTTCGAGTTCGGGGAACCAGCTGCCGAACACCCGCCGGGCCGGGCCGCTGACCGCCGCGTCGACGGCGGCGGCGAGGGCCGGGCCTGCGCCGGCCGCGAGGCGGACGCTGGCCGCAGGGCCGATGAGCCCGAGGCGTGCGGCGGCGCTGACGAGGCTGGTCACTGCGCCGAGCCCGAGAGCGGCGAGGCTCTCGCGCAGCGGCACGCCGAGCCGGGCGGCGAGCGCGCCGAAGACGATCGGATGGTGGCCCGGGGATTCGCCGCTGAGGACGGCGGCCCGGTAGGACCAGTCGCGGAGGTGCGCGGCGATTTCGGGGCGAGGTCGATGAGGCGGCGGCCCATGGCGGCGCTCGCGGTGCGCTCTCCGGGGAGCGTCAGCGAACCGTCGAACCGGTCGTCGGCGCGGGCGATGGCGCGGTCGGAGCGGGCGTCAGCCGCGGCGCGGGCGGCAGGCAAAGCTGGCCGCACACCGGCCCGGCGATGTAGCGGCGGAGGAGGTCGGCGAGGCCGGATTCGCCGGCAAGGCGGCCCTCGGCGGCGAGCGTTTCGAGGCCGTGGCTGTAGGCGAACGCCCCGATGGGAAACGCCGAATCGGCGAGCTGGAGCAGGCGGAGCAGCGGGAGCGTGCCGGTTTCGCGCTCCATCGCCAGCCTCAGAAGAGGAAGTAGCGGCGGGCCATCGGCAGCTCGGCCGCAGGGTCACAGAGGGCGGGCTCGCCGTCGACGGTGACCGTGAACGTCTCCGGGTCGACACGGATGTCAGGCAAGGCGTCGTTGTGCACCATATCGCGCTTGCCGATGGCGCGGGTGTTGGCGACCGCGACGGCGGGGGTGCGGAGGCCGAGGCGGGCCGGGACGCCGGCATCGACGGCGGCCTTCGAGAGGAAGAGCCGGCGGGTCGACGGCACCCGGCTGCCGAACATCGGCCGGTAGCGGACGGGTTCCGGGGTTGGGATGCTGGCGCCGGGGTCGCCCATCGCAGCCCAGGCGATCATGCCGCCCTTGATGACGAGTTCGGGCTTGACGCCGAAGAATGCCGGGTTCCAGAGGACGATATCGGCGAGGAGGCCGGGCTGGATGGCGCCGACGACGTGGCTGATGCCCTGGGCGACGGCGGGGTTGATGGTGTACTTGGCGATGTAGCGCTTGATGCGGGCGTTGTCGGCGCCGGGCGGGTCGCCCGGGAGCGGGCCGCGCTGCCGCTTCATCTTGTCGGCGGTCTGCCAGGTGCGGAGGATGACCTCCCCGGCGCGGCCCATCGCCTGGCTGTCGGACGACATCATCGAGATGGCGCCGAGGTCGTGGAGGATATCCTCGGCGGCGATGGTCGAGGCGCGGATGCGCGATTCGGCGAAGGCGACGTCTTCGGGCACGGCCGGGTTGAGGTGGTGGCATACCATGAGCATGTCCAGGTGCTCCTGGACGGTGTTCACGGTGAAGGGACGGGTCGGGTTCGTGGACGAGGGGAGGACGTTCGGCAGGCCGGCGACCCGGATGATGTCGGGCGCGTGGCCGCCGCCGGCGCCTTCGGTGTGGAAGGTGTGGATGGTGCGGCCGCCGATGGCAGCGATGGTGGACTCGACGAAGCCGGCCTCGTTCAGGGTGTCGGTGTGGATGGCGACCTGGATGTCGAAGGCATCGGCGACGCGGAGGGCGGTATCGATGGCGGCCGGCGTGGAGCCCCAGTCTTCGTGGAGCTTCAGGCCGCAGACGCCGGCTTCGACCTGCGTCCAGAGAGCGGTGACATCGGACGTGTTGCCCTTTCCGAGGAGGCCGATGTTGACCGGGTAGGTGTCGGCGGCCTCGAGCATGCGGGCGATGTTCCAGGGCCCGGGCGTGCAGGTGGTCGCGTTGGTGCCGGTCGCGGGGCCGGTGCCGCCGCCGATCATCGTGGTGACGCCGCTGGTGAGCGCCTCTTCCACCTGCTGGGGGCAGATGAAGTGGATGTGGGCATCGATGCCGCCGGGGGTGGCGATGAGGTGTTCGCCGGCGATGACTTCGGTGCCGGGGCCGATGACGAGGCCGGGCGTGACGCCGTCCATCGTGTCCGGGTTGCCGGCGGCGCCGATGCCGACGATGAGGCCGCAGCGGACGCCGATATCGGCTTTCACGATGCCCCAGTGGTCGATGATGACGGCGTTCGTGATGACGAGGTCGAGCGCTTCGCCGGGGAGGCGGTTTGCGCCATGCCGTCGCGGATGCTCTTGCCGCCGCCGAAGCAGGCTTCATCGCCCGGGGTGTGGTAATCGCGCTCGACCAGGGCGAAGAGGTCGGTATCGGCGAGACGGATGCGGTCGCCGGCGGTGGGGCCGTAGAGGTGGGCGTAGCGGCTGCGGGAGAGGGACTGGCTCACGGCAGGAACCCCCGGTCGCGGGCGGCTTCGAGCGCCTCACCGGGCGAGCGGCCCTCGGCGAGCCGGTTGAAGCCGATGATGCGGCGGGCGCCGCCGAAGGGGACCAGCCGGACGGTGTGGGACTGCCCGGCTTCGAAGCGCACGGCGGTGCCGGCGGGGATGTCGAGCCGGCGGCCGAAGGCGGCGGCGCGGTCGAAGCGGAGAGCCGCGTTGGCCTCGAAGAAGTGGAAGTGGGAGCCGACCTGGACGGCGCGGTCGCCGGTGTTGACGACCTCGAGTTCGACGACGTCGCGGCCGGCATTGATGACGATGTCGCCTTCGCCGAAGAGGATGGCGCCGGGGAGGGTGGGGTCGCTGGTGTGGGGTCCGCTCATGGGATCGGCTGGTGGAGGGTGACGAGCTTGGTGCCGTCCGGGAAGGTGGCCTCGACCTGGACACTGTCGATCATCTCGGGGACGCCCTCGAGGACGTCGTCGCGGGTGAGGAAGGCGCCCTGCATGGCCATGAGTTCGGCGACGGAGCGGCCGTCGCGGGCGGCCTCGAGGAGGCCGGAGGCGATGACGGCGACCGCCTCCGGGTAGTTGAGCTTGAGGCCGCGGGCGCGGCGCTCGCGCGCCAGCATGGCGGCGAGGGTGATGAGGAGTTTGTCGACTTCGCGCTCGGTGAGCCGCATCGCTGCTCCTGTCGAAGGGGATGGAAGCAAGCTAGGCGGGCGGAGTTTCGGGCATGTTTCACCGGCGGCCGCGACGCAGGTTCGTAACAGGAACGCAACGGTGGCGGGCGGCGGTGCGGGGCGAACGGCGTTCGCGTAGAATCCGCGGCACTTCCCGGGGTGTGATGCATGAGATTCCGGGATTCGCCGGAACTGGCCGCGTGGCGCCGCAGGTGCGGGCCTTCGTCGATGAGCACTGGCGCGCTGGCGCGCCGGCGGAAGACGAGGAGGAGAGCCCCTTCGAGGCGCCGCAGGACGAAGACCGGGTGAAGCGGTGGCTGGACCGGCTGGCCGAGAACGGGTGGATTGCGCCGGCCTGGCCGAAGAAGTACGGCGGCGCGGACATGTCGGTGCTGGAGCAGTTCGTGCTGAGCCAGGAGCTGCACGAGGCCGGGGCGCCGACGAGCCGGCAGATGCTGAACCTGGTGGGGCCGACGATCATGCTCCACGGCACGGAGGAGCAGAAGGCAGAACACCTGCCCCCGATGCTGCGGGGCGAAGTGGCGTGGTGCCAGGGCTTCAGCGAGCCGGGCTCGGGCAGCGACCTCGCGTCGCTGCAGACGCGGGCGGTACGCGACGGCGACGAGTACGTCGTGAACGGGCAGAAGATCTGGACCTCCGGGGCGCACCGGGCGGACTGGATGTTCATGCTGGTGCGTACCGACCCGGATGCGCCGAAGCACCGGGGCATCAGCTACCTGCTGGTCGACATGAAGTCGCCGGGGATTACGGTGCGGCCGCTGATCAACATGGCGAACGGGCACGTGTTCAACGAAGTGTTTTTCGAAGACGTGCGGGTGCCGGTGCGGAACCGGGTGGGCGAGGAGCATCGCGGCTGGTACGTGGGAACGACCACGCTCGATTTCGAGCGTTCGAACATCGCGCGGGCGATCGCGGCGCGGAAGAACGTGGAGCGGATGGCGAAGTACGTGCGGGGGCGCACGGCAGCTGGCCGGCCGGTCGCGCCGGCCTACCGGCTGGAGGTGGCGGACCGGGCGGTGGAGACAGCGGTGTGCGAGCTGCTCTCGTTCGTGGTGATCTCCGTGCAGGCGCGCGGGGCGTCCCGAACATGGAGGCCTCGATGTGCAAGATGTACGGCTCGGAGCTTTCGCAGCGGATTGCGCTGACGAAGATGCACCTGACGGGGATGGCGGGCCAGCTGCGGCAGTTCGATGACCCGGAGCGGGTGCTCGGCAGGAGCGCGGCGCTGGAGTACATGCAGGTCGTTCCGGCCACGATTGCGGCGGGGACGAGCGAAATCCAGCGGAACATCATCGCGACGCGCGGGCTGGGGCTGCCGCGGGGGTAGCGAGATGGTGACGCTGGAGGAGTTCGAGGCGTTCGCGGCACGGCAGCGGGCGGTCCGGCACTTCACCGGCCGGGAGGTGCCGGATGAGCTCGTCGAGCGGCTGCTTCGGGCGGCTACCCGGGCGCCGAGCGCGCGGAACGCCCAGCCGTGGCGGTTCGTCGTCGTGCGCGAGCGGGAGACGAAGCGGCGGCTGGGCGAGCTGTTCGATGAGCTGGGACGGCAGTTCTACGGGGCGGGCGCGCCGGACCGGACGCCGTGGGAGGAGGTCCCGGTGCTCATCGCGGTGTGCTCGGCTCGCGATGTGTTCGGCAGCGGGGAGGCGGGGGCGGCGGCGCTCGGCGCCTCCATCTACCCGGCGGTGCAGAATCTGCTGCTCGCCGCGCAGGCGGCCGGGCTGGGCGCGGTGCTGACGACGCGCTGGAAGGCGCGGGAGGAGGAGGTGCGCGCGCTGCTCGGCCTGCCGGGGGATGCCGCCGTGCACGCCATCATCCCGCTCGGGTGGCCGGACCGCGCATACGGCAGGAACCGCCGCCGGCCAGTGCGCGAGGTGGCCTTCCGGGAGCGGTGGGGCGAGGCGTGGTGAGGCGAGCGGGCCTCAGCCGCCGCCGAGCGCCGGGACGATGGTGACCTCGGCTGCGGGGCCGAGCGCGTCGTGGAGGGCGAGCGGCGCGATTTCGCCGTCGACGGCGAAGGCGAGTTCGGGGCGGAGCCGGCCGTCCTCGACGACGCGGGCGTAGAAGCCGGGGCAGCGCGCATCGACGGCGCGCAGTAGCTCATCGACGGTTGCCGCGGGAACGTCGAGTTCCTGCGACCCGCCGCAAAGATTGCGGAGGGCCGCAGGGATGACGATGCGCGCCATCAGGCGAGGCCGTTCAGCGCCTCGACGATGCGGCGCGGCGACATCGGGAGCTCGGTGAAGCGGTGGCCGGTGGCGTCGTAGATGGCGTTGGCGATGGCCGCGAGCGGCGGGACGATGGGCACTTCGCCGACGCCGCGGACGCCGTAGGGATGGCCGGGGTTCGGCACTTCGACGAGGATGGTGTCGATCATCGGCACGTCGAGCGCGGTCGGCATGCGGTAGTCGAGGAAGCTCGAATTCACCATCCGGCCCTCGTCGTCGAAGACGTACTCTTCGTTGAGGGCCCAGCCGATGCCCTGCACGACGCCGCCCTGGATTTGCCCTTCGACGTAGGACGGGTGGATGGCGGTGCCGACGTCCTGGACGGCGGTGTAGCGGAGGATGGTGACCTTGCCGGTCTCGGGGTCGACTTCGACGTCGACGATGTGGGTGCCGTAGGCGCCGCCGACGCCGCGGGCGACGAGCGACGCTTTGCCGGTGATGGGGCCGCCGGTGCGGGCCGACTGGGCGGCGATCTCCTTGAAGGTGAACTGGCGGCCGTCCTTCTTGCTGCGGACGACCCCGTCGGCATATTCGACGTCGTCTTCGGGGAGGCCCCAGAGCTTCGCGGCGCGGGCGATCATCTCGCGGCGCACGGCCATGCCAGCTTCGTAGACGGCCATGCCGGTCGCGAAGGTCGTGCGGCTGCCGCCGGTGACGTCGTTGTGGCCGATGGAGTCGGTATCGACGACGGATGGGCGGATGTCTTCGTACGGGATGCCGAGGGTCTCGGCGAGCTGCATGGCGAGGGAGGCGCGGGTGCCGCCGATGTCGGTCGAGCCTTCGACGAGGTTGACGGTCCCGTCGGTGTTGACGGCGACGACGACGGAGGATTGCATGCCGCCGTTGAACCAGTAGCCGGAAGCGACGCCGCGGCCGCGGTAGGGGCCTTCGATGGGCGAACGGTAGTGGTCGGAGTTGAGCGCGGCTTCGACGCACTCCTCGTGGCCGATGCGGGGAAACGCGATGCCGTTCACCATCTTCGTGCCCTTGCGGGCGGAGTTGACCTTGCGGAAGACGAGCGGGTCGACCTTCTGATGACGGGCGAGCTCGTCGATGACGCTTTCGATAGCGAAGGCGGCGGCGGGCGCACCGGGGGCGCGGTATGCGGCCGTCTTGGGCTTGTTGACGACGACGTCGTAGGCGTGGAGTTCGAAGTTCTCGACGTCGTAGGGAGCGAGCATGGTCATCGAGCCGGCGCCGACGGAGGAGCCGGGGAAGGCGCCGGCCTCGTAGAAGAGGCTGGCCCGGACGGCGGTGAGGCGGTCGCCCTTCGCGGCGGCTTTGACGCGGATGACGGTGCCGGAGGTTGGGCCGGTCGCCTCGAAGACCTCGGTGCGGGACATGACGATTTTGACGGGGCGGCCGCTCTTCTTCGAGAGGAGGGCGGCGACGGGGTCGAGGTAGATGGGGAGCTTGCCGCCGAAGCCGCCGCCGATTTCCATCGGGACGACTTTGACCTGGGCGATGGGCTTCTTGAGCACCTCGGCGACGAGGTTCCGCACGGCGAAGGCGCCCGGGTGCTGGTCCAGATGGTGAGCGTGCCGTCGGCGTTCCAGTTCGCGGTCGAGTTTTGGGGCTCGATATAGCCCTGGTGGACCATCTTCGTGCGGAATTCGCGCTCGACGATGACGTCGGCCTCGGCGAAGGCGGCCTCGATGTCGCCGCCCTGGAAGCGGTTGTAGCTGGCGACGTTGGACGGCTTTTCGCTCAGTTCGCCGGTCATGAGGGTCTTCGTGCGCCGGTTCTCGTCGAGGAGGGGCGCGTCCTCGCGCATGGCATCGAGGACGTCGAGGACGGGCGGGAGGACCTCGTAGTCGACGCGGATGAGCTTGAGCGCCTCCTCGGCGAGGTGGGGGCTTGTGGCGGCGACGGCGGCGACGGCGTGGCCGCGGTAGAGGACTTTCTCGGAGGCGAGGATGTTCTCGGAGACTTCTTTGACGTTGACGGCGCTCTCGCCGAGCTCTTCGACGCGGTCGGCGGCAGTGGGGAGGTCGGCGTGGGTGACGACGGCGAGGACGCCGGGCGCACGCTCCGCGGCCGAGGTATCGATGCTGCGGATGCGGGCGTGGGCGTGGGGGCTGCGGAGGATTTTGCCGTAGATCATGCCCGGCAGGCGGACGTCGGCGCCGTAGAGGGCTTTGCCAGTGACCTTCTCGACGCCGTCCGGCCGGATGGGGCGGGTGCCGATGACGCGGTACTGGGGCTTTTCGACGGTCGTCATGCCTGGGCCTCCTGGAGCTGGGCGGCGGCGCGCTGGACGGCGCGGATGATCTTGTCGTAGCCGGTGCAGCGGCAGAGGTTGCCCGAGAGCCAGAAGCGGATGCGGCGCTCGTCGGCGTCGGGCTCGCGGTCGAGCAGGGCCTTGGCGGAGACGATGAAGCCGGGGGTGCAGATGCCGCACTGGAGGGCGGCTTCTTCGAGGAAGGCCTGCTGGAGGGGATGGAGGCGGTCGCCGCGGGCGATGCCTTCGATGGTGGTGATGTCGGCGCCGTCGGCTTCGACGCCCAGGACGCAACAGGCGTTGACGACGCGGCCGTTCATGAGAACGGAGCAGGCGCCGCAGTTGCCGTTGTTGCAACCCTCTTTGCTGCCGGTGAGGCCGAGTTCTTCGCGGAGGACTTCGAGGAGGCTCTGGCGGGGTTCGCAGAGGAAGTCGCGCTCTTCGCCGTTGATGCGGGCCTGGACGTAGGTGCGTTTCATGCTCAGTGGGTGGCTCCTGCAGGCTGGCCGCCGCGGATGCGGCGGAGGGCGTTCTCGAGGGCGCGGACGGTGAGGACGCGGCTCAGGTGCCGGCGCTGGGCCGCGCTGCCGCGCATGTCATCGATGGGGCGGGCGGCGGCGCGGGCGGCCTCGCCGGCGGCTTCGAAGGCTTCCGCGCCGGGTTCGCGGCCGACGAGCGCTTCGCGGGCTGCCGGGACGAGGATGGGAGTCGGGGCGACCGCGCCGAGGGCGACGCGGGCATCGGCGATGCGCCCGGCTGCATCAAGCGCGAGGAAGACGCCGGCGGAAGCGACGGCGATATCCATTTCGTTCCGGGGGATGAAGCGGTGGTAGAAGGCGGCCGCGCGCGGCGGCAGAGCCGGCACGCGCACGGAGACGAGGACCTCGCCGGGCTGGAGCGCGTTGCGGCCGGGGCCGAGGAAGAAGTCGGCGACCGGGAGTTCGCGTTCGCCGGCGGGACCGGCGATCCGGAGGGTCGCGCCGAGCGCCATGAGGGCGGGCGAGGAGTCGGCGGCGGGGCTGGCGTTGCAGAGGTTGCCGCCGAGCGTCGCGCGGGACTGGATGGCGATGCCGCCGATGATGCCGGCCGCATCGACGAGGGCGGGGAAGTCGCTCCTGACGCGGGGGTGTTCGTAGACCTCGGCGAGGGGACGGCGGCGCCGATTTCGAGCCCGCCGCCCGGCAGTTCGGCGATCCGGGTGAGTTCGGGGATGCGCTTGAGGTCGATGAGGAGGTCGCAGGAGCGGCGGCCTTCGCGGAGCTGGATGATGACGTCGGTGCCGCCGGCGAGGAAGAGCACCTGCCTGCCGTTGCCGGCCAATGCGAGGGCCTCGGCGAGCGAGCCGGGGCGGGCGTAGTCGAATGCTTGCATGGACCTTCCCGGTGGAGGATGGCGGGGGCGGACCGCCCGCGCTTCGTAGCTCGTGATCATACGCCGCAGCAGGGCGGCCGTGTGGCCGCCCGGTAAGGGCGGGGTTCCGTAGAATGCGGGCGATGCGCGCGCGGTTCATCCTGCTGGCCGGGGCGGTGCTGGTGGTCGTGGCTGCGCTGGCGGGGGAACGGGCCGCGCAGGCGCAGGAGAGCGGGTGGTCGGTGACGTCGTTCGAGGCGACGTACCGGGTCGGGGCGGACGGGGTGGTGGAGGTGGAGGAGCGGATTGCGGTGAATTTCCGCAACCTCGAGCGGCACGGCATCTACCGCGACCTCTTCGAGACGACCAAATGCGCGGCGCCGGCGGAGGGGGTCGAGCAGCCGCTCACGCCGTGCCCGGAGGGCTGGGTTCGGAAGTGGGTGTACGCGGATTTCCGGGTGACGGACGCGAACGGGCAGCCGTGGAAGTTCGAACGGGAGTCGCTGCCGGGGACGGTGCGGCTGAAGATTGGCGACCCGGATGTCACCGTCTCGGGGCAGCAGACGTACGTCATCCGCTATCGGCTGGAGCGTGCGCTCGATGCGTACGCAGACCACGATGAGCTGTACTGGAACGTCACGGGGCAGTGGCAGGTGCCGATCGAGCGGTTCGCGGCGCGGGTGGAGTTGCCGCCGGGCGCGGAGCCGCGGACAGCGTGTTATGTCGGGTCTGCGGGGGCGCAGGAGAGCTGCGGGATGGCGGCGGAGGGAAGCGCCGCGACGTTCTCGGCGCGGCGGCTGAACACCTTCGAGCAGGCGACGATTGCGGTCGGGTGGCAGAAGGGGGTGGTGACGGTGCCGCCGCCGAAGCTCATCGAGCCGGCGAAGGTCGGCGACTACCTGAAGTTCGACGCGCTGGAATGGGCCGGGTTCGGCCTGACGGCCGCGCTGGGGCTGGCGGCGGCGATCGCGCTCTGGTGGCGGCACGGGCGGGACCGGCAGTACCGGGGCATTTACTACCTGACGAACGACCCGGCGGAGCAGACGAGGCCGCTCTTCGGGGCGCGCCGCTGGTGGTGGAGTACCTGCCGCCGGAGGACCTGCGGCCGGCGCAGATGGGGGTGCTGCTGGACGAAAGCGCCGACACGCTGGATGTGACCGCGACGATCATCGACCTCGCGGTGCGCGGCTACCTCCACATCACGGAAATTCCGAAGCGGGGGCTCCTCGGCAAGGCGGACTGGGAGCTCGAGCGGAAGAAGGACGGCGGGGATCTGCTCCCGTACGAGCGGTCGCTGCTCGATGCGCTGTTCGAAGACGGCGACCGCGTGAAGGTCTCGGACCTGAAGTACGAGTTCGCGACGCACCTGAGCAAGACGAAGGAGCTGATTTACGACGACGCGATGGCGCGGGGCTGGTTCGCGCTCCGGCCGGGGCACGCGCGGCACGCGACGGCCGTCGCGGCGGTCGGCTGGATGTTCGGGGGATTGGGCTGGCGTTCTTCGGCGCAACGTTCTTCGGGCGCGGGCTCGCCCTGGCCGGGTTCGGGCTCGGCGGGCTCGCGCTGCTCGTGCTGGCGCCGTCGATGGCGCGGCGGACGGCGAAGGGAAGCGAGGCGCTGCGGCGGGTGCTGGGCTTTCGCCTGTACATCGCAACGGCGGAGCAGCACCGGCAGGAGTTCAACGAGCGGGAGAACATCTTCGCGCGGTACCTGCCCTACGCGATCGTCTTCGGCTGCGTGGAGAAGTGGGCGAAGGCGTTCGAGGGGCTGGACGACCAGGCGCGGCAGTCGACCGCCGCCTGGTACGCAGGGACGGGGCCGTTCCGGGTGGCGGCCTTCTCGGAGGGGCTGCGGAGCTTCAACAGCTCGGTCGGGGCGACGCTGGCGGCCACACGTTCGGGCGGCGGGTCGGGGTTTGGGGGCGGCGCGGGCGGCGGCGGCGGGGGCGGCGGCGGCGGTTCGTGGTGATGGAGTTGCGGCAGCAGAACTTTTGTTCTATGCTCGGCGGACCGCCGACCAGGCGGGAAGGAGCATCAGATGCCAACGAAGCTGGACCACCTGCAGGTCAACATCGACCCGGCGAACGCGGGTTTTACCGGGAGCTGTTCGGGGAGCTCGGCTGGAGCGTGCTGTATGACGGCGACGGCATCCTCGGCGTCGGCGCGACGAATGGGGCGAGCCTCTGGTTCGTGCCCCGGACCGCTGACGGGCCGATCGATTACGACCGGGCTGGGGTGAACCACGTCGCCATCGGCGCTGATTCGATTGCCGAGGTCGATGCGGCGGCGGCCCACCTCGCAGACCGGGGCGTGCCGGCGCTGTTCGAGACGCCGCGGCACCGGCCGGAGTTCGCCCACGGGCCAGACCAGACGTACTACCAGGTGATGTTCGAGTCGCCAGACCGGGTGCTGTTCGAAGTGGTGTACAGCGGGCCGCTCGGCAACTAGTCCCGCTCGAGCCAGGCGCGGAGCTGGTGGGGCACGTTGGTGATGATGCCGTCGACGCCGGCGTCGACCACCCGCTCCCAGTCGGCCGGGCTGTCGGCGGTCCAGCACCAGACGGTGACCTGGCGCCGGCGGGCGCGGGCGACGAGGTCGCGCGTGACGGCGTGGTGTTCGAAGGAGATGGCCTGGCCGTTGCGCTTGAGGAGCCCGCCAAGGAGCCGTTCGACGCCGTCCCCGGCGACGGGCGGGGAGATGATGGCGGCGGAGATGCGCGGTTCGATGTCGCGGGCGCGGGCGACCATCTCGGGCGAGAAGGAGTGGATGGCGGTCCAGCTCTCCGCGCCGCGGCGGCGGATGACGGCGACGGCCGCTTCGACGCTGCGGGCGTCCTGCTCCGGGTCGCCGGGGGTCGATTTGAGTTCGCACATCACGGTGAGGCGGCCATCGACGAGGTCGAGCACCTGCTCGAGGGTGGGCACGGGTTCGCCCTGGCCGGCATCGGCGGACTGGAGCGCGGCGAGCGGGAGGTCGCGGACGCGGCCGGTGAGGTTGGTCGTGCGGTCGACGGTTTCGTCGTGCATGAGGACGGGGACGCCGTCGGCGCAGAGCTGGACGTCGATCTCCATCCCTTCGGCGCCGGCATCGAGGCAGGCGCGGACGGCGGCGAGGGTGTTGGCGGGCGCTTCGCCGGCGGCGCCGGCGTGGCCGATGACGAGGACGTACGGTTTTTCACGGTGGCGAACTTTACTCCCGGGTGAGGATAACGGGCGCACGAGCGCCGCGCCGCCTTTTCGTTTGCTTTACTTTTCCCCGGGGCGCCGCCGAGCGGCGAAGCCGGCCCCGAAGCGGGCGAGGCGGACGGCGCGTTCGAGCGCGGTGCGCGGGGTGAGGGACGGCGGGGAGGGCCGCGAGCGCCCGCAGGGCAGCATCGAAGCCTTCGAGCACGGGCGCGCCGTGGCCGGGGAAGCCAGCCGGCGGCGCGATGGCAGCGAAGTCGGCGATGGACTGGAGGTAGCGGGCGTCATCGTGGTTCGCCCAGCGGAGGGACCGGGTGAGTTCGCCGCCGTGGCTGATGACGAGGTCGCCGACGAAGGCAGCCTCGAGGTGATCGGCGACGAAGCAGAGCGACCCGGGGGTGTGGCCCGGAACGGGAACGGCGCGCACGCCGGGGAGCACGCCAGTTTCGCGCTCGACGGCGACGGCGACCGGCACGGGGCCGGGCGGCGGCGGAAGAAGGCGCTGAGGAGCCGCACCGGATGGCTGCGGCCGATGCCCGAGCGCAGGACGAGCCGGCCATCCCGGAGGCGGCAATCACCGGCGCCGGCGATCACCGGGGCGCCGGTGGCGGCGGCGACGGCGGCGGCGGCGCCGGTGTGGTCGCGGTGGCGGTGGGTGAGGAGGATGCCTTCGAGCGGGCGGCCGAGCGCCTCGAGCGCGGCAAGGATAGCCGGGGCGCTATCGGCGAAGCCGGTATCGACGAGGGCAAGGCCGCCTGAAGGCAACGCAACGAGGAACACGTTGGAGCCGCGGGTGCCGTGGAGCCACCACACACCCGGGATGACTTCGCCGGGGCTGGAGCGGGACATCACCCCGGATCGTAGCTGGGCATCGGCAACGCGCCTCATCGGCTGCGGAGGGGGTCGGCAGTTGGCATACGCGAGCGGGCGGTGGTAGAGTCGCGGGCGACGTCCGTTTGCGAACCCGGTGCGAATCCGGGGCTGTCCCGCAACTGTGAGCCGCCCGAAGGTGGCGGCGAGCCAGGTCGCCAGCGGCGTCAGTGTCTAGCCCGCGGGGAAACGGGTAGTGGACACGTGGTTCGGCGCTTCGCCTTCCATGTGACGAGCCCACTGCCCCTCCAGCGCGAGGGGCATTTCGTTGCCCGGGAGACCGGGCGCGTGCTCTGCGGGCATCTTCGGCCGACGGCCGGGATGCCCGTTCGTCACTCGAGGGCCGCTGCCGGCGACGTGGCGCGGCCCGGGCCCCGCGGCGGGGAGCCCGGATGGACGCAAAGCTGATCTCGGCAGTCGAGGACCCGCGATGGGAGGCCACGGAGGCGCAGCTCCGGGCGCAGGGTGCGCGGCGGTTTGCCGCGGCGATGGTAGCGCTGGCGGGGCTGTGGGTGTTCGCCGCGGTGGCAGCCGTGGCGAACGGTCCGGTGCGGATTCCGCCGGGGCACGTGGTATCGAGCCTCGCCAGCCGGGCCGGCATCGACGTCGGCACGCACACCGAGCGCGAGCGGCTGGTGATCGAGCGGCTGCGGCTGCCCCGCGTCGTGCTGGCAACGCTGGCGGGGGCATCGCTGGCGGCGGCAGGGGCGACGATGCAGGCGCTGTTCCGGAACCCGCTGGCGGACCCGGGACTGCTGGGCGTGTCGTCGGGAGCGGCCACGGGGGCTGTCGCGGCGATCGCGGCCGGGCTGGGCGCCGTCTCGATGTGGTGGGTGTCCGGGGCGGCATTCGGCGGAGCGCTGGGGGCGGTTGCGCTGGTCTATGTGCTGGGGTCGCCGGGCGGGCGCCCTGCGCCTTCGAGCCTGCTGCTGGCAGGCATCGCGGTGAGCGCATTTCTCGGGTCGGTGACGGCGGTGATCATCGCGCTGGTGCCGCCGGACGAGGCGCTGCGCGGCATCCTGTTCTGGCTCGCGGGCGGGTTTGCCGGGGCATCGTGGGACTACGTGCGGGTGGCGGTGTTCCCGGTGGCTGCCGGGCTCGCGGTGCTCGGGGCGGCGGGGCGCCCGCTGAACTTGCTCGCGATTTCCGACGACATCGCGGCGACGAGCGGCGTGCGGGTCGGGCGAACCCGGGCTGCGCTGCTGGGCGCGACGACGCTTGTGACTGCGGTTTCGGTGAGTGTGAGCGGGACGATCGGGTTCGTGGGGCTGGTGGTTCCGCATCTGCTGCGGCTCGTCATCGGGTCCGACTACCGGTACCTGTTGCCGGCGTCGATGCTGGCCGGCGCGGCGGTGCTGGTCGGCGCCGACACGGTGGCACGGACGGTCGTGAAGCCGGCCGAGCTGCAGGTCGGGATGGTGACGGCGCTCATCGGGGCGCCGGTTTTTGCGGCGATCCTGCTGCGGCAACGGTCGCGGCTGGCAATCCAGGTCTGACTTTAGGGAGGAATTTGGCATTGAGGACGAAACGATGGCTGAAGCGGCTCATTCCCTGGCGCTGAGCGCGCTGGCGCTGGCGGCGCTGGCGGGGCGTGCGGCGGCGACGATGACGACGCGGGGCGACCCGCCGCCGGCGGCAACGGCTGCGGCCGCGACGCCGACCGAATCGCCGGCGAAGCGCGTCCGGGAGCGGCTGCAGGGGGTGCCGGGCATCGTGGACCCGGCGAACCTGTCGTGGCCGCGCGAGGTGGAGGGGCTGAACGGCAAGCGGACGATCAAGGCGAAGCCGTCGAAGATTCACACGATGTCGGCCGGCATCGACGAGATCACGCTTTCTCTGGTGCCGCTCGAGCGGGTGGTGGCGGTCGGTTCGGCGACGAAGAACCCCGATACGACGAGCTTCGCGCCGCTGGTGCAGAACCTGCCGACGGCCGTGCGCGAGCCCGAAGCGGTCATCGCAACCGGCGCTGAGCTGGTCATCGCGACGCCGACGCAGAAGGCGGACGTCGTCGCGGCGATGGAGAGCGCGGGCGTGACGGTGGTGCAGCTGAACCTGGACCCGACGCCGGCGGGGCGGCTGAACGCGATCCTGCTGCTCGGCTACATCTACGGCGAGGAGGAGCGGGCGATCGCGCTCGCCGACGAGGTCCGGCGCGCTACGAAAAGGTCGTCAGCGTCACGGGCAAAAAGAGCGAGGCGGAGAAGCCGCTCATCGCGAGCGTGACGAAGTACACGTCGCTGTACATGGCAGGCGCCGGCTCGACGGGCGAGGGCATCATCACCGCAGCAGGCGGCCGGAATGCCGGGACGGCGGCCGGACTCAAAGGGAATCCGCAGATCGGGCTGGAGGCGATCGTGGCGGCGAACCCGGACATCATCATCATCCCGATGCCGGCGGAGGCGGGGAACAAATTCAAGGCGGAGCTGCTGGCCGAGCCGAGCCTCGCGGCGGTGCCTGCAGTGAAGAACGGCAAGGTGTATGTCGTCCCGCCCTCGCTCTACACGACGAATTCGTTCGCGAACGTGCGCGCGGTGGAGCACCTGGCGCACATCCTGTGGCCTGCAGAGTTCCCGGTCGCGGACCCGCCGCAGTTCAGCCTGGCGGGCCAGGCGGCGCGGTAACGGGGAGCACCGGTGAGGACGAGCCAGTTCGTGCTGTCGGCGGAAGGTGTCGGCTACCGGGCCGGCGGCCGCTGGCTCGTCCGCGATGTTTCGCTGACGGTCACCCCCGGGGAGGTCGTCGCGGTGATCGGCCCGAACGGGGCTGGCAAGTCGACGTTCGCGCGGCTGCTGGCCGGCCTGCTGCGGCCGGCCAGCGGCCGGGTCCGCTTCGAGCTCGACGGGCAGGCGGCGGGGCCCCGGGCTGCCCGGCATCTCGCCTACGTCCCGCAGAGCGTCCCCGAGGCGGTGGGGTTCACGGCCGGCGAGATGGTGCTGATGGGGCGCTATCCGCACCGGGGGCGCTCGCCCGTGAGACACGGGAAGACCGCGAGGCTGCAGCGATGGCGATGGCGTGGATGGGGGTGCTGGAGCTTGCCGGCCGCCGCTTCGCCACGCTCTCGGGGGCGAGCGTCAGCGGGTGATGGTGGCGCGGGCGCTGGCGCAGGCGGACAGCCTCGTCATCCTCGACGAGCCGACCGCGTCGCTCGATGTCCGGCACCAGCTGGAGCTGCTGGAGCGCCTCCGGCTGCTCGCTTCCGCGGGGATGGCGTTCGTCGTCGTGCTGCATGACCTGCAGCTGGCGGGGCGCTGGTGCGACCGGCTGCTGCTGCTGGACCGCGGGACGGCGGCCGCGTCGGGGGCACCGCGCGAGGTGCTCGACCCGGCTGTGCTGAGCCGGGTGTACGGGCTCGAGGCCCGGGTGAGCTGGGACGAGGGCGGCGCGTGCCGCGTGGATTTCGGCCTGCGGGAGCGGTTCGCGCCCGCGGCATCACCTGGCGGGGTGCGGAGATGACGGACGGCGAGCATCAGCCGGTGAAGGGGCCCCGGAAGAAGAAGGGGCTGCTCATCGTGAACACCGGCAACGGGAAGGGGAAGACGACGGCGGCGCTGGGCATGGTGCTGCGCGCCGGGGCCGCGGCATGCCGGTCGAGGTCTACCAGTTCATCAAGCCGCCGACGGCGAACTTCGGGGAACACCGGGCGGCGAAGCGGCTGGGCATCCCCGTACACCCGCTGGGCGACGGCTTCACGTGGAAGTCGAAGGACCCGGAGAAAACGAGGGGCTTGCGCTGGAGCAGTGGGAACGGGCGAAGGCGCGGCTGCAGGACCCGGAGCTGGCGATGCTGGTGCTGGACGAGTTCACCTATTTGCTGCACTACGGCTGGCTGGAAACGGAGGAGGCGGTGACGGCGCTCCAGGGCGGCGGCCAATGCTCCACGTTGTCGTCACGGGCCGGTATGCGCCCGACCAGCTCATCGCGGCGGCGGACCTCGTGACCGAGATGACGCTCATCAAACACCCCTACCGCGAACAGGGGATCAAAGCGCAGCCTGGAGTGGAGTTCTGACGATGGAGATCGAAATCCCGGCAATCGACGAAGCAGCCGCAGCTGCGGCAGCGCGCCGGCTGGACCGGCTGACAAAACCGCAAGGGAGCCTCGGACGGCTCGAGGAGCTGGCGATCCGGCTGGCGGGCATGACCGGCGACCCATGGTGCCGGTTCGAGCGGCGGGCAGTCGTGGTGATGGCCGCAGACCACGGGGTGACCGAGGAGGCCGTCTCGGCGTATCCCTCCGAGGTGACCCTGCAGATGGTGGCGAACTTCGCGGCGGGCGGAGCAGGCATCAACGTGCTCGCCCGGAAGGCGGGCGCGCAGGTCGTGGTGGTGGACTTGGGGGTGAAGACGCCGCCGGGCATCCCGGGCGTGCTCGACCGGCGCCTCGGGCCCGGAACGAAGAACATGACGCGGGAGCCGGCGATGACGCGCGCGCAGGCGGAGGCGGCGGTCGCGACGGGCCGCGAACTGGCCGCCCAGCTCGCTGCGGGCGGCGCGACGCTGCTGCTCACCGGGGAGATGGGCATCGGCAACACGACGGCAGCCAGCACGGTCACGGCTGCACTGACCGGCCGCGCCCCGCGGGAGGTGACTGGAAGGGGCACCGGGCTCGATGACGCGGCATTCGCGCATAAGGTGGGCGTCGTGGAGCGGGCGCTGGCGCTCCATCGGCCGGACCCTGCCGACCCGGTCGGCGTGATGGCGAGCGTCGGCGGGTTCGAAATCGCCGGCCTCGCAGGGCTCATCCTGGGAGCAGCGGAACGAAGGGTCCCGGTCATCGTCGACGGGTTCATCACGGGCGCGGCGGCGCTGACCGCCTGCGCCATCGCGCCTGGGGCGCGGGCGTACCTCATCGCTTCGCACCGGTCGGTCGAGCCGGGGCACGGGGCGATCCTGGACGCGCTGGGGCTGGAGCCGCTGCTCGACCTTCGGCTCCGGCTGGGCGAAGGGACGGGCGCGGCGCTGGCGCTGCACCTGGTGGATGCGGCAGTGGCGATCCGCGATGAGATGGCGACGTTCGATGAGGCCGGGGTTTCGGAGCGGACCGACGGGTGACCGGGCTCGCGGCGGCGCTGGGACTGCTGAGCCGGCTGCCGGTCCGGGTCCAGGCGTGGGAGCCGGAGCGGGCGGCGATGTGGCTGCCGGCCGCTGCGGCGGCGCTGGCGGCGCCGGTCGCACTGGCGGCGTGGGCCGCGGGAGAACTGCTGCCGCCGTCGTCGGCGGCGGCTGTCACGGTGGCGGCCTGGATCGCCGTGACGGGAGCACTGCACCTCGACGGCCTGGCGGATTGCGCCGATGCTGCGCTCGCGCCGGCGGACCGGGAGCGGCGCAGGGAAATTCTCCGCGACGTGCACCACGGGACGTTTGCGGTCGCGGCGGTCGGCATGGTGCTGCTGGTGAAGTACGGCTGCCTGGCATCGATGGGCCCGGGCAATGCAGCCGGCGCGGCGGCGGGGGCGATGGCGGCGAGCCGCGGGATGCTGCCGGGGATAGCGCGGGCGTTCCCGCCGCTGCGGGCGGAGGGGATGGGTGCGGCATTCCGCGCCGGCTGCACGCCGATGGTCTCGGTGTTGGGCGCGGCGGCGGGCTTCGGGATCAGCGGCCTCGTGCTTGGGCCCTGGGAATCGCTGCCGCGGGGTGCGCCGCGGCGGCAGCCGGGCTGACCGCGTGGGGGCTCAGCCGGGCGTTCGGCGGGCTGAACGGCGACGGCTACGGCGCGTGCATCGAGCTGGCAGAGTGCGCGGCGCTGGTGGCCGCCGCCGGACTCGCGGGAGTGATGGCGCCGTGGTGGTTCGCCGCATGATGGGGCGGCGGGCGGCGGTGCTCGGTGCGGCGCTCGCCCTCGACGCCGCCTTCGGCGAGCTGCCGAACCGGTGGCACCCGGTGGCCTGGCTGGGGCGGGCAGCCGGGCGGCTGGACCGGCTACTGACGCGCCGAGGGCAGCGAGACACGGCGGCGGCGGGGCTGATCTTCACCGGGCTGGCAGCGGGCGGCGCGGCGGTCGCCGGGGCGGCGCTCGAGCGGCGGCTGCGCGGCCGGGGCTGGCTGGCCTGGCGGCCGAGGCGATCCTGCTGAAGCAGGCGCTGGCGCTGCGGGCGCTGTTCGAGCACGCGGACGCGGTACGGCGCGCGCTCGAGCGAGAGGACCTCGCGGGAGCGCGCGCGGCAGCCGGCCGGATGGTGAGCCGCGACACGCGGGAGCTGCCGGGGGAGCTGGTCGCATCGGCGGCCATCGAATCTGTCGCGGAGAACCTGTCGGACAGCGTCATCGCGCCGGCGGCGTGGTACCTCGCGGGCGGGCTCGCGGCAGCGTATGTCTACCGGGCGGCGAACACGCTGGACGCGATGGCCGGCTACCGGTCACGCGGGAGGTTTGGGATGGTGCCCGCGCGGCTGGACGACGCGCTGAACCTGGTGCCGGCGCGCGTGACCGCGGCGGCGGTGCTGGCGGTTCGCCCGCGCGCGCTCGTCCGCTGGCGGAGCCTCGCGAGGGATGCGCGCTCGACGGCCAGCCCGAACGCAGGCTGGCCGATGGCGGCGATGGCGCATGCGCTCGGGGTTCGGCTGGAGAAACGGGGCCACCATGTGTTGCACGGCGCCGGGCGCTACCCCGGCCACGGGGACATCCGGCGGGCGCTGGGCGCGGCAGCGGGCGCCGCCGGGCTCATGTATGCGCTGGCGCTTGCCGCGAGCCTGGGGGCGAGGCGGTGAGCGGCCGGGTCGTCCATGGGGGCGTCCGGGCCGAGGAGCTGTCCGCGGCATCGGCAGCCGGCCTCACGCTGGTCGACCTGAGCGCGAGCCTGAACCCGTACGGGCCGCACCCCGGCATCGTCGCGGCGGCGCGGGCGGCGGAAGTGGCCCGCTACCCGGAGCCGGACGCGCGCTCGCTGCGCGCGGCATGGGCTGAGCGATGGGGCACAGCCCCCGAACAGGTGCTCGCGGGGAACGGGACGAGCGAGCTGATCTACCTCGTGTGCCGGGCGTTCGGGAACGGGGGCGGTGTCTCGTGTTCGCGCCCACGTTCGGCGAGTATGCTGCGGCGGCGCGGGCCGCGGGGATGGAGGTGCTGGAAGCGCCGCATCCCGGGGCCGGGAAGCACGGCGCGGAGCCCTGGCGCTTCATCGAGGAGCTGCAGCCGTCGCTGGTATTCCTGTGCAACCCCAACAATCCGACCGGCGACCTTTGGCCGCGGGAAGCGGCGCAAGCGCTGGGGGCGGCAGCGGCCCGGGGCGGAGGGCGGCTGGTCGTCGACGAGGCGTACATGCCGTTCGCCTGGCCCGAGGACGAACGCGCGGCGCCGGGGCCGGGGCTGCTCGTGCTGCGCTCGCTGACGAAGGTCCACGCTGTGCCGGGCCTGCGGCTGGGGTTCCTGCTGGGTCCGGAAGGGGATATCGCGGCGGTGGAAGCGCAGCAGCCGCCGTGGGCAGTGAGCGCTCCCGCGCTGGCCGCGGGCCTCGCGGCGTTGGAGCTGGAGGACTTCTGCCGCGAGAGCGCGCGGCGGGTGGCGGCGACCCGGGCGGCGCTGTTCGATGCGCTCGACCGGGCGGGGTTCGCGGCGCGGCCGTCGCTGGCGAACTTCCTGCTGGTCGATGTCGGCGATGGGGCGAGGTTCCGCGCGGGTCTGCTGCGGCGGGGGTTCGTGGTGCGCGATTGCGCTTCGTTCGGGCTGCCGTCGTGCGTGCGCATCGCGGTGCCGCACGATCGCGATGCCGCGCGGCTGGTCGAAGCCATGGTGGAGGTGCGCGAATGGCTCGCGGCGGAATCCTGATGGTCCAGGGACAGCCTCGTCGGCGGGCAAGAGCCTGCTGGTGACGGGGCTGTGCCGGCTCTTCGCCCGGCGCGGCGTCAACGTGGCGCCATTCAAGGCGCAGAACATGTCGAACAACGCGGCCGTGGTGCCGGGCGGGGGCGAAATCGGGCGGGCGCAGTATGTGCAGGCGCTCGCTGCCCGGGTGATGCCGCGGGTCGAGATGAACCCGGTGCTGCTGAAACCGGAAGGGAATTTGCGGTCGCAGGTGGTGGTGCTGGGGAAGCCGGTGGGGACCCTGCACGCTGCGGCGTACCAGGAAGCGAAGGCCCGCATCTGGGAGGATGTGACGGCGGCGCTGGACCGGCTCCGGGCGGAGTTCGACCTGGTGATCATCGAAGGGGCCGGGAGCCCGGCAGAGATCAACCTGAAAGCGCGGGACATTTCGAACATGCGGGTCGCGCGGCACGCCGGCGCGCCCGTGCTGATCGTGGGCGACATCGACCGGGGCGGGGTCTTCGCGCACCTCTACGGCACGTACCACCTGCTGGAGCCCGAGGAGCAGGCGCTCGTGAAGGGGTTCGTCATCAACAAGCTCCGGGGCGATCCGTCGCTGCTGGAGCCGGGGCTGCGGGATATCGAACGGCTGACCGGAGTGCCGGTCGTGGGGGTCGTGCCATGGATCCGGGAACCGGGCATCGCTGAGGAAGACTCGGTCGCGCTGGACCGCCGGCGCGACGATCATGGGCCGTTCCGTGGGGTGGACGTCGCCGTGGTCCGGCTCCCGCGCATCGCAAACTTCGACGATTTCGACCCGCTGGAGCGGGAGCCCGACGTCCGGGTGCGGTACGTCGAGTATCCCTGGCAGCTGGGGGAGCCGGACCTCATCGTCATCCCGGGAACCAAGGCGACGCGGGACGACCTCGGATGGCTGCGGGCGAGCGGGATGGCGGAGGCGATCTCGGCGCGGCGCGCGGAAAGGACTCCGGTGGTCGGCATCTGCGGCGGATTTCAGATGCTCGGGCGGACGATTGACGACCCGCTGGGGCTGGAGGCGCGCCCGGGGCTGCGGAAGGGCTGGGCTGGCTCGATTGCAGGACACGGTTCGCCCCGGGCAAGGTGACGCGGACGAGCCGGGTGCGGACGGACGGCGGGCCGGGGCTGCTGGAGAGCTGCAGCGGCCTCACCGTCGAGGGGTACGAAATCCACGCGGGGCTGACGGAGATCGCGAACCCGGCGGCCTGGACCGAAGCGGGCGAGCCCGTGGGTGCGGCGTCGCCGGACGGGATGGTCTTCGGCTGGTACGTGCACGGCGGCTTCGGCAGCAGGGAATTCCGGGCGCGGCTGCTGGGCAACGTCGCGCGGATGCGGGGCAAGCCGTTCGCGCCGGGGAGCGACGAAGGGCCGGACGCAGCTTTCGAGCGGCTGGCGGACGTGCTGGAGTCGTCGCTGGACATCGAGCGCATCGCCGGCTGGGCGCTCGGCGGCGGAGCGTAGCGGTGGGACGGCTCGTGCTGGTGACCGGGGTGCCCGGAGCGGGAAGAGCCGCTACGCGGAGGAGCGGGCTGCCGGGGCCGGGGCCCCGGTGGTGTACGTCGCCACGATGGAGGCCGCGGACCCGGAGAGCGCAGCCCGCATCGCCGCGCACCGGCAGCGGCGGCCGGCGGGCTGGACGACGGTCGAAGAGCCGGTGGACCCGGCCGGGGCGCTGGAGCGGGCGCCGGGGGAAGCGACGGTGCTGGTGGAGTGTCTCGCGACGTGGTGCGGGAACCTGTTCTTCCGCGCCGGCGCAGATGATGATGCGCCGGGCGCCGTGTGGGACCGGCTCGCCGCGCAGGTCCTCGCGGGGGCGGAGGCGCTGACCCGGGCGGCGCGGGGCCGTGCGGGGCTCACCATCGTCGTCACGAACGAGGTTGGGTGGGGGATTGTGCCGGCAGGCCGGATGACGCGGGTCTACCGGGATGCGCTGGGGGCGGCGAACCAGGCCGTCGGAGCGGCGGCGGACGAGGTGGTGCTGGTGGTGGCAGGGCGCGCGGTGCGCCTGCCGGGGTAGGCGGCCGTTGTTGCGGGCGGCGCCGGCGTGGTAGATTCCGGTGGTCAGCACGGCAGCGCGAACCCGGTGGAAATCCGGGGCTGTCCCGCAACTGTGATCCGCCCATGGGGCGGTAAGCCAGGTCGCCGGTGCCGTGCTGGTGTCTAGCCCGCGGGGAAACGGGTGAGGGACACGCGGCTCCAGCCGGTCGCCATGTGCCAAATCGACGCCCCTCCTCGCGAGGGGCGTTGTCGTCGGCACGGCAGCGCATCCGCGGGCGGAGGCAGCGCCTGCCTTCGCCCTGCCGAACCGGCGAGCGGGGTGTGCCACCTTCCGCGGGCGGGCGAAGGAGGAGGCACGCAGCGATGCAGGGACCGGGGGCCGCACGGCCGGGGAGCAGCCGAAGATGACCGGTCGCGCTCCGCGGAGCATCGTCATCGTGACGGCGTACGACGCGGACGCGGCGGCGGTTGCAGCGGCGAAGACGGCGCTGCCGCAGGACTTTCCGCCGGTGCTGGTGTTCGGCCCCGGGAGGCTGCCGCACAGCCGGAGCGCGTGCTGGCGGCGGCCCGGCAGGCGGGGGTGGTGGTCATCCGGCTGCTCGCCGGGCCGGAATCGCTCGGCGGGGTGTTCGCACCGCTGGTCGCCGCGTGCCGGGCTGCCCGGGCGGCGCTCATCGTCCGGCGGGCCTACCCGATGGAGCGAGAGAGCCTCGCGGAGTATTGCACGGTCGACGCAGCGGAAGCCGAACAGGCGCTCGCGTACTTCCTTCATGGCGGACCCGGGAACGCGGAGCAGGCGCTGCGCTTTCTCGCCGACCGGCACCTCGGCGGCGCGTTCGGGTGGCGGACGCCGGAGCCGATGCCGTGGGAAGGCTTCTACGTGCCGGGGCAGCCGCTGGCGGCGGGCAGGCCGGCGCTGGAGCTGGCGCCGTGGTGGCGGGATGGCCGGCCGGCGGTTGGGGTGCTGTTCTACCGCAACCTCGTGCAGATGGGCGAAACGGCGCTGGCCGAAGCGCTGGCGGAGGCGCTCGACCGGCACGGCTGCAATGCCGTCCCGGTTTACGCGTACGGGCTGCGGGAGGATTCGAACGGCCGGGACAATGCGGGGCCGTGCGGGCGCTGCTCAGCGGCGATGACGGCCGCCCGCTGGTGCAGGCGGTGATTTCGCTGATGCCGTTTTCGGCGTCCGTCCCGGGGCGGGAAGGGCGGGCCGAAGCCGCCCCGGGCGTGGCGGCGCTCGGCGTCCCGGTCATCCAGGGGCGATGAGCCAGGGTCAGCTGGCCGCGTGGCGGGAGAGCGCCACGGGGCTGAGCCCGCTCGATGTCGCGCTCTCGGCGGCGCTGCCGGAGCTGGACGGGCGGCTGATTTCGGCGCCGGCGGGCTTTCGCGAGCCGGCGGAGGAGAGCGGACCGGTCCGCATCGCCTGGGAGCCGGACCGGCTCGACCGGCTGGCAGGGCTCGCGGCGCGGTGGGCCCGGCTCGCGACGGTGCCGAACGAGGAGAAGCGGATCGCCATCCTCCTGAACAACCCGAACGGGCGCGAGTCGCGCATCGCTGCCGCGTTCGGCCTGGACGCGCTGGCCTCGGCGGTGCGGCTGCTGCGCGCCCGGCCGCTGCGGGGTTCGCTGTCCGCGACATCCCGGACGGGGGCGACGCGCTGGCCGACCTCCTCCTGCGGACGTGCCCGAACGACCCGGCGGCGGCGACGGCGGAGCAGCTGGCGACGGCCCCGGCGCGGGTATCTGCGGAACGGTACCTGGAGTGGTTCGCCGGGCTGCCGGGGCAGGTGCAGGAGGCGGTCACCGACCACTGGGGGCCTGCGCCGGGCCGGGTGTTCGTCGACGGCGGGGAGATCGTGGTGCCCGGCGTGGTGCTGGGCAATGTGTTCGTGGGGCCGCAGCCGCAGCGGGGCTTCGGACTCAACCGGGAGGCGATCCTGCACGCGCCGGACCTGCCGCCTTCGCACCAGTACCTTGCGGCGTATCTCTGGCTGCGGGAGGTGTTCGGTGCGGACGCCGTGGTCCAGGTCGGAAAGCACGGCAACCTGGAGTGGCTGCCAGGCAAGGGAACGGGGCTTTCGAGCGCGTGCTTCCCGGACGTCGCGCTGGCAGACCTGCCGCTCGTCTACCCGTTCATCATGAACAACCCGGGCGAGGGGACGCAGGCGAAGCGGCGGGCGGCCGCAGCGGTCGTCGACCACCTCGTCCCGCCGATGGCGGAAGCCGGGAGTTACGGCGAGCTGGCGGAAACCCGCGCAGCGCTCGAGGCGCTGCGGGACGCGCTCGAGAACTGCGCCGAGCCCGGGAGGGTAGCCGCGCTGGCGGAGCGGGCGGCCGATGCGGTTCGGCGGGCGCGGCTCGAGCGGGACTTCGGGCTGGAGCCGGGGGCGGCGTGGGAGCCGGCCCGGCTGGCGCGCGATGGACTGCATCATCTCGAGGAGCTGGCGAACGGGCTCATCCCGGCGGGCCTGCACGTGCTCGGGGAAACGCCGCCGGGGATGCGCTGGCGGACCTGCTGCTGGCGATCGACCGCGGCCACGGCGAGCGGTCGCTGGGCGCTGCCGTCGCGCGGCGGCTCGGCTGCGGATGGGATGGAGGCGGGCTGCCGGACCACGCGGCAGCCATCACGCGGGACGTCGTGGAGGCAGCGGTGCGGCAGGGACCTGCGGCAGCCCGGCGCGCGCTCGCGGCCCGCCTCGGCGGAGACGACCCGGAGGCAGCGCTTGCATTCGAGGAGCTGGCGGTGCGCGTGCTGGCGGCCATCCGGCGGGTGCCGGACGAAGTCGAGCACGTGGTGCGGGCGCTCGAGGGGCGTGCGGTCCCGCCGGGGCCGGCGGGGGCGCCGACCCGGGGGCAGTCGGATGCGCTGCCGACTGGGCGGAACTTCTACGGGCTGGACCCGCGGGCGCTGCCGAGCCGGCAGGCGTGGGAGACCGGGAAAGCGGTCGCGGAGGCGGTCATCGCGCGGCACCTCGAGGAGGAGGGCGCCTATCCCGAGTCCGTCGCCATCATCGCGTGGGGCACGGCGAACATTCGGACCCGCGGCGAGGACGTCGCGCAGGCGCTCCATTTCCTCGGCTTCGAGCCGGTGTGGGACGAGCGGTCGGGACGGGTAACGGGGTTCGCGCGGTGCCGCTGGACCGGCTCGGACGGCCGCGGGTCGACGTGGTGGTGCGGGCGAGCGGGTTCTTCCGGGACAGCTTCGCGGCAGCGATCGGGCTGGTCGACGAGGCGGTTTGCCGCGCGGCTGCGCTGGACGAGCCGCCGGAGCACAACTTCGTCCGCAAGCACGTGCTGGCGGATGTACATGCCGGGGTGGGCATGGAGGAGGCGCTGGCGAGGGTGTTCGCGCCGCGGCCCGGCGCCTACGTCGACGGGGTCGCGCAGGCTGTCGAGGCGGGCTGCTGGGAGACGAGGCGGGACCTGGCGGAGATCTATGCGCGGTGGGTCGACCACGCCTACACGCGGGACCGGTACGGCGTGCCGGCGCGGGACGCGCTCATTCGGCGGGCGGCGGAGCTGAGCGTGGTGCTGAAGACGCGGGACAACGAGGAACACGACGTCTTCGACACCGACGACTACTTCCGGGATTTCGGGGGATGGTCGCGCTGGCGCAGGAGCTCGGGGGCGGGCGGGCGAAGGCGTGGGTCGGCGACAGCACACGGCCGTGGCAGCCGGGGGTGCGCAGCGCCGAGGAAGAGGCGCGGCGGACGTTCCGGCGGCGCGTCGTGAACCCGAAGTGGCTCGAAGGGATGGAGCGGCACGGATACCAGGGAGGTTCGGAGATGCTCAAGACGGTGGACTATGCGTTCGGGTTCGATGCCACGGCGAACGTGCTGGAGGACTGGATGTACGAGCGGCTGGCGCAGGAGTACGTCCTCGACGCTGCCCGGCGGGAGTTTCTCGAGCGGCACAATCCGTGGGCGCTGCGGGACATGGCGGCCCGCCTGCTGGAGGCGGCGCGCCGGGGATGTGGGAAGCGCCGCCTGGCGACGTGATCGCGCGGCTGGAGGCGGTCCTGCTGGAGGCGGAGGGCGCGATCGAAGACCGCGGTGCGGCTGTGCCAGCCGAGGGGGCGGCGCGGTGAGCGGCCCGGTCTTCCCGTTCACGGCCATCGTGGGGCAGGACGAGGTGAAGCTCGGGCTGCTGCTCACGGTCATCGACCCGGGCATCGGCGGCATCCTCATCCGCGGGGAAAGGGGACGGGGAAGTCGACCGCCGTGCGCGCGCTGGCCGCGCTCTTGCCGCCAGTCGAAGCGACGGACGGGTGTCCGTTTGCCTGCGCCCCCGCGGAGCAGGCGGAGTGCCCGGGCGAGCACACGGCCGGCGCTGGCGCCGTTTCGCGGCCGCCGAGGCTGGTCACGCTCCCGGTGGGCGCCTCGGAGGAGCGGCTCATCGGGTCGCTCGACATCGAGGCGGCGCTGAGCCGGGGCGAGCGGAAGGTCGAGCCGGGGCTGCTCGCGGCGGCGCACCAGGGATTCTTTATGTCGATGAAGTGAATCTGCTGGCAGACCACCTCGTGGATGCGCTGCTGGATGCGGCGGCGATGGGCCGGAACTACATCGAACGGGACGGCGTGTCGGTGAGCCACCCGGCGCGGTTCGTGCTCGTGGGGACGATGAATCCTGAGGAAGGCGAGCTGCGGCCGCAGCTGCTGGACCGGTTCGGGCTGATGGCCGAGGCGGAGAGTGCGCTGGCCCCGCCAGAGCGGGCAGAGGTGGTGCGGCGCCGGATCGCCTTCGAGCTGGACCCGGCAGGCTTCGCGGCCCGCTGGCAGCAGGCGGAGGATGAGCTCGCGCACCGATTGCGCGGGGCCCGGGCCGGGCTGGCGCGGGTCGAGGTGCCGGAGGCGGTTCTCGAGGCGATTACGGGGATTTGCGCGGCGTGCGAAGCGGACGGCCTCCGGGCCGACCTCGCGCTGTACCGCGCAGCGCGGGCGCACGCCGCCTGGGCAGGGCGCGGCCGGGTGACGCTCGATGACGTGCGGGCGACGGCGCCGCTCGTGCTGGCGCACCGCCGCCGGCGGCTGCCGTTCGAGCAGCCCGGCCTCGACCGGGATCAGCTCGAACGGGCGCTGCGGGAATTCGAGCAGGGCGACGACCCGGGCGACGAGCGCGGCGGGGAGCCCGGCGGCGAGCCCGCTGACCTGCCGCCGGGGCCTGGCGGGCCGCCTGGCGAATCGAATGGCGCGGGGGATCCGCGGGTGACCGGCGGCAGCCGGACCGGGGGCCGGGCGAGGCCGGGGAGCGGCCTGCGGGGATCGGCGAGGCCCTTGCCCTGCGGCCGCCGCCTCTGCCGCGGAGACAGCTGCAGGCGCAGCGGACGGCCGGGCGGCGGCGGCGCGGCGCGGAGGGTATGCGCGGCCGCCACGCTGGAGCGAGGGGTACGAAGCGGGGCGCGATATCGACGCCGCGGCGACGATCCGGGCGGCGGCGCTGGAGGGCTGCCCGCGGCTGCCGGTGGCACGCCGCTACTGGCGCGCAAAGCGGCGTCGCGCGGAGGCGCCGGCGCTCATCCTGCTGATCGTCGACGCCAGCGGCTCTATGGGCGCCCGGAAGCGGATGGAAGCAGCGAAGGGAGCGGTATTCGGGCTCCTGCAGGACGCCTACCTCCGGCGGGACCGGGTGGCTTTTGTGGCGTTCGATGGGCGCGGCGCGCGGCTGCTGCTGGCGCCGACGCGGAGCGTGGACCACGCCCAGCGGGCCTGGCGGAGTTCGGGACGGGCGGCCGAACGCCGCTCTGGGCAGGGCTGGAGGAGGCTGCCCGGCTCGTCGTCCGGGTGCGGCGGAAGGAGCCGGAGGTGCCGGTGCTGGCAGTCGTGGTGACGGACGGCCGCGCGAACGCGGGGACAGGCGGGCTGGACCCGGTGGCTGCAGCGATGACGCGGGCGGCCGCGCTGCGGGAACTGGGGGTAGACGGCATGGTCCTGGATACGGAGCAGGGGGCGGTCAGGCTGGGGGTCGCTCGGCGCCTGGCCGGGGCGCTGGGCGGCAGCCACGTCGCCCTCGACGACCTGGAGCCGGCGGCGATCTGGTCTGCTGTCCGGGCGCGGCGCGCGGAGGCGGCCGGATGAGCGGGGCCGATGCCTGCGCGGGCGGCTGCGGGAGCGCGGGCTGCGGGGAGGCGGCTGTGCCGCGCCGCCGCGGCCAGCGGAATATCGTGACCCGGGCCGACGGGCGGCTGGTGAACGTCAACCGGCAGCTGGGGCAGCTGTTCGTGTGCGCCCACGGGTGCTGCTGCGGCCGCGAATCGGAGGGAAGCCGCCGGGATTCTTCGATCGGTATCACGCGGAATGGGAGCGGCGGAAGCTGCGCAACAAGGTGCACCTGAACATGGGCGGCTGCCTCGGGCCGTGCCCGCTGGCGAACGTGTGCATGCTGCTGTTCGACGGCGTGACGGTGTTCTTCCACTCGATGAACTCGGAGCGGCTGGTGACGGCGCTGTTCGACTACATCGAGTCGCTGGTTGCGGCGGGACGGTATCTGCCGCCGGAGGGCGAGCTGGGTGCGCTGGCGTTTTCGGCGATGGCGAACGATGGCCGTGGCCGGGCAGCCGAAGCGCGGGAGAGCGCGCCGGACGGCGGCGCGGCGGAAGAGCAGCGGGGCATCCTCGTGCTTTCGCACTCCGACACGGACGTGCTGTGCTTCGCGGCCGCAGCGCGGGAGCTGGGTGAGCGCTTCGTGCCGGTCACGGTCCGGAACATCTCGGGGCTGCGGGACGCAGAGGACGCGGCGGCGCTGTTCGAGCAGCTGGTCCCGCGGGCGGCGGTCACGGTGGCAATCGTGCACGGGGGACGAAGGTCGGTGCCGGCCATCGAGCGGCTGGCGGAGCTGAGCGAGGAGCACGGGGGCTGGCTCGTGGCGGTCCCGGGGACGGAGGAGCTGGACGAGGGGCTGATCGGGCTTTCGACGGCGGGCGCGGGGATGGCGCTGGCGGTGCGCGCCTACCTGCAGGAGGGCGGCATCGAGAACTATCGCGAATGCCTGAAGATGCTCGGCGACCACCTGCTGAGTCTCGGGGTAGGGTACCGCGACCCGGTTGCGCAGCCGCGGACGGGCTTCTACCACCCGCGGTTCGCGAACCGTGAGGCCTGGCTCGCGGCGCGAACACCCGGGACGCCGGCAATCGGGCTGCTGTTCTACCGGTCGTTCTTCCTCTCGGGGGACACCGCCTTCGTGGATGCGCTCGTGGAGGCGGGCGAGGCGCTCGGGGCCGACGTGCTCCCGGTCTTCGGCTATTCGCTGAAAGACGACCCAGACCCATCGGGCAGGACGGCGGTGCTCCGGGCGCTCTGCGGAGACGACGGCCGCCCGCTGGTCGACGCCGTCGTGAATACGATGTCTTTTGCCCTGGGAGCGCGGGGAGGGAGCCGGGCGAGGGGGATTGGCAGGTGGCAGTGCTCGAGGAGCTCGGGCTGCCGCAGGTCCAGGGTATCGCCATTTCGACGTCGGTAGCGCAGTGGGAGCAGTCGGCCACCGGTGCGGGGCCGCTCGATGTGGCGATGTCGGTCGCGATCCCGGAACTCGACGGCCGGGTCATCGGGGTGCCGGCATCGTTCAAAGAGCGGGACGGGGCGGGGACGGTGCGGCGGGTGCTGCCCGCGGACCGCGCAGCGCGGCTGATGGGGCTGGCTGCCCGGCTGGCGATGCTGCGCCGGAAGCCGAATGCGGAGAAGCGCGTCGCGATCATCCTGACGAACCACCATGCGAAGGCATCGCGGATTGCGAACGCGGTGGGGCTGGACTCTCCGGAGAGCGTGGTGCGGCTGCTGCGCCGGCTCGCAGAAGCGGGGTACACGGTGGGGCCGATCCCGGCGGACGGCGAGGTGCTGATGCGGGAGCTGACGGCGCGCGGCCACTACGAAGAGGAGACGCTGACGGAGGCGATGCTGGATGGGGCAGCGGCGCGGGTGCCGGCGGAGCGGTACCGCGAGTGGTTCGGGGAGCTGCCGGCGCACCGGCAGGCCGAGATGGCCACGCGGTGGGCGCGCCGCCGGGGAGGCATTACCTCGACGCGCGAGGCAACCTCGTCGTGGCCGGGCTGGTGCTGGGAAACGTCTTCGTGGCGGTGCAGCCCCCGCGCGGCTACTCGATGGACCGGACGGCGATCATGCATCAGCCGGACCTGCCGCCGCCTCACCCCTATTTCGCGCTCTACCGGTGGCTGCGGGAGCCTGCGGAGCGCGGCGGTTTCGGCGCCGACGCCATCATCCAGGTGGGGAAGCACGGGTCGGCCGAGTGGCTGCCCGGGAAGGGCGTCGGCCTGGGCTCGGACTGCTACCCGGACCTGTTCGTGGGCGACCTGCCGGTGGTGTACCCGTTCATCATCGACGGGCCAGGCGAGGGAGCGGCGGCCAAGCGGCGGACGCACGCTGTCATCGTCGACCACCTGCCGCCGCCAATCACGAACGCAGAGCTGTACGGCGAGCTGGCGGAGCTGGACCGGCTCGTGGACGAATACTACCTGCTCGAACGGACGGACCCGGGGCGGCTGCCGTACCTGCAGCGCCAGATTTGGGACGTCATCCGGCAGGCGGGACTGGCCGATGAGCTGGACCGGCTGCTGCAGGACGGGGGCGACGGGCATGTGCATGAGTGGGACCCGCGGGAGCACGAGGACGGGGTGCCGTACGCGCTTTCGGACCTGAGCGGGGAGGGGTTCGCGCACCTGGTCGAAGCGATTCACACGTACACGCACGAGCTGGGGGCGGCGCCGATCCGGGCGGGCCTCCATGTGCTGGGCGAACTCCCGCGAGGCGACGAGCTGGTCGACTTCACGGCCGCGATGCTCCGCGTGCCGAATGGCGACGTTCCGCCCTGGCGGAGGCGGTGGCGGCCTGGTGCGGTATCCCGGGGACGTGCTGGCGCTGCCGGCGGGGCAGCGCCTGGAAGGCGCCACCGGCGGACTGCCGGGGACGTTCCCCGGACGGCGGGCGAGCTGCAGGAGCGGCTGGGCGAGCTGGGACGGGCGGCGCTGCGGGCCGTGGTCCTCGAGGCAAGGGCGCCGGCGGAGGCCGCCGAGGAGGCGGGGCCGTGTCGCGGCGAACGGGGGCCGCTGGTCGCGGTGCTCGGCTTCGTGCGGGAGCGGCTGCTGCCGGCGCTGGAACGGACGGACGATGAGCTCGGGCACGTGCTCGATGCGCTCGGGGGACGCTACGTTCCGCCGGGGCCGGCCGGGGCGCTGACGCGGGGGATGGCGCACGCGCTGCCGACAGGGCGGAACTTCTACGCGGTGGACCCGCGGGGCATCCCGAGCCGGGTGGCCTGGGAGGTTGGGCAGGAACTGGCGGCGGCGACGGTGGACCGCTACCGGCGGGAGAGCGGGGAGCTGCCCCGTTCGATTGGGATTTCGATGTGGGGCACGACGGCGATGCGCAACGGCGGCGAGGACGTTGCGCTGGTGTTGGCGCTCATCGGGGTTGAACCGACGTGGCAGCGGGAGAGCCGGCGAGTCACGGGGTTTCGGGTGCGTTCGATCGAGGAGCTGGGACGGCCGCGCGTGGACGTCGTATGCCGGGTTTCGGGCTTCTTCCGGGACGCGTTCCCCGGGGTCATCGAGTTGATGGGCGAGGCGTTCGATGCGGTAGCGAACCTGGATGAGCCGCTGGAGGTGAACCCTGTCCGAGCGCACCGGCTGGCGCGGGCGGCGGCGCTCCGGGATTCGGGCCTGAGCGAGGCGGAGGCGTGGCAGCGGGCCGGGGTGCGGGTGTTCGGGAGCGCGCCGGGGGTGTACGGGGCGGGCGTGCTGCAGCTGCTGGATGAGGCGGCGTGGGAGGACTCGGCGGAGATCGCGGAGACGTTCATGGCGTGGGGCGGGCACGCGTATGCGCCGGGGATGTACGGGGTGCCGCTCGGCGACGAGCTGCGGGACCGGCTCCGGCTGGTCGACGCGGCCGTGCAGAACCAGGACAACCGGGAGCACGACATCCTCGATGCGGACGACTATTTCCAGTTCCAGGGCGGGATGGCAACAGCGGTCCGGCTGCTGCGCGGGCGCGGGCCGCGGCTGTACTTCGGGGACAGTTCGGACCCGAGGCGGCCGAGGGTTCGCCAGACGGAGGATGAGCTGGACCGGGTGATGCGGTCGCGGGTGCTGAATCCGAAGTGGATTGCGGCGATGCAGGAGCACGGCTACCGGGCCGGGACGGAGTTCGCGGCGACGGTGGACTACCTGTTCGGCTGGGCAGCCACGGCCGGCATCGTGAAGGACTGGCAGTTCGAGCGGGCGGCGGAGCGGTACGTGCTCGATGCGGAGATGCAGCGGTTTCTCGGGCGGCACAACCCGTGGGCGCTGCGGGATATGGCCCGCCGGCTCATGGAGGCGGTTCGCCGCGGGCTGTGGCGGGCGCCGGAGGGGATGGAGGCGCGCCTCGAGGCGGCGCTGCTGGAAGCGGAGGGGGCTATCGAAGACCGGATGTGATCGCGGCGCGGCGCCGCGGGCGCAGGAATCACGACGTGATGAAAGGAGCTATGGAATGTCGGTTTCATCTTCAGCTGCTGCAGGGAGGGCGCAGGGCCGCGCGGCCAGGCTGCCGGGCCGCAGCGTCGTGGCCGCAGGGTCGGCGCTGGCGCTGGCCGTGGTCCTGCTGTACCTCGCGGGATTCGAGCAGGGGGCCGTTGCGCTGTTCGACGGGACGACGGTGCACGAGTTCGTGCACGATGCGCGGCACGCGCTGGGATTCCCATGTCACTGACCCAGGCACGGCGGCAGGGATTCGATGGGGAGGCGCGCTGCGCGCCGCGACATTGGCGGCGATACGCTCGACGTCCTCCTGCGGGGGTTGCTCGCGGGGATTGCGGCGGGGGTCGTGGCGGCGCTGGTCGCCTGGTGGGCGGTGGAGCCGAGCCTAGAGGAGGCGATCGCGCTGGAGGACGCCGCCGCGGAGGCGGCGCCGGGCCACAGCCACGCGGAGCCGCCGGTTTCGCGCGGCGTGCAGCGCACGGCGGGCCTCGCGGCGGGGACCCTTGCGGTGGCGGTTGCAGGCGGGCTGCTGGCGGCGCTGGCGGGCCTGGGCGCCGCGAGGCTGGGGGCGGCAGGCACGCCGCTGCGGGGCGCAGCCGTCGCCGCGCTGGCGGGAGGGTACGCCATGGGGCTGGTGCCGGGCCTGGCGTACCCGTCGAACCCGCCGGGCATCGGGAGCCCGGAGACATCCGGCGAGCGGACGGTGGTGTACCTTGCGGTCACTGGCCTGGGGCTGCTGGCGGCGCTGGGTGCGGCGGCGGCGTGGCGGGCGGCTACACGGTGGGGACGGGGCCGTTCGGCAGTTGCGGCGGGGCAGCCCGGCCGCCGGCGTGGTCGCGGCGGTTGCCCTCGCAGGCTCCGTCGCTATCCCCGAGGGCTACCCGGCGGACCTCCTCTGGGAGTTTCGGCGGGGGTCGCTGCTGGTGCAGGCAGCGCTGTGGGGTTCGCTGGCTGCGGGGTTTGCGCTGTCGGGCGGCCGGGAGGCGGAGCGCGCGGGGTAGGCGCGCCGGTGCGGTGCGCGGTGTACGGGGAAACACGGCGGCCCGGGCAGGTTGCCCGGGCCGTTTTCGTGGTGTGCTGGGGATTTGGTAGCGGGGAGGGATTCGAACCCCCGACCTTCGGGTTATGAGCCCGACGAGCTACCACTGCTCCACCCCGCGATGTCGAGGCGGCCGGCGAGCCGGTGCACCTCGAGGACTGAAGAGCGAAGACCTGCGGACGGGCGATTCATGCGCGACGAGTCTTGTTGGAGGTCAAGCCCTCGACCATTAGTACGCCTCAGCTGAACGCATTGCTGCGCTTACACCTGGCGCCTATCGAACAGGTAGTCTTCCTGTGGTCTTACCCGATTGACTCGGTGGGAGCCCTCATCTTGAGGTCGGCTTCGCACTTAGATGCTTTCAGCGCTTATCCGGTCCGGACATGGCTACCGGGCGGTGCTCCTGGCGGAACAACCCGCACACCAGCGGTCCGTCCACCCCGGTCCTCTCGTACTAGGGGCAGCTCCTCTCAAGGCTCCTACGCCCACGGCGGATAGAGACCGAACTGTCTCACGACGTTCTGAACCCAGCTCGCGTACCGCTTTAATGGGCGAACAGCCCAACCCTTGGGACCTACTCCAGCCCCAGGATGCGACGAGCCGACATCGAGGTGCCAAACCTTGCCGTCGCTGTGGACGCTTGGGCAAGATAAGCCTGTTATCCCCGGGGTAGCTTATATCCGTTAAGCCACGGCCCTTCCACTCGGTACCGTAGGATCACTTTGACCGGCTTTCGCCCCTGCTCGACTTGTGGGTCTCGCAGTCAAGCTCCCTTATGCCAATGCACTCGACGGGTGATTTCCATCCACCCTGAGGGAACCTTTGTGCGCCTCCGTTACTCTTTAGGAGGCGACCGCCCCAGTCAAACTGCCCACCAGACGCTGTCCTCCTGCTTGCTCAGGAGTTAGAAAGCAGATCAGAGAAGGGTGGTATTTCAAGGTTGGCTCCACGCCGCCCGAAAGCAGCGCTTCGTCGCCTCCCACCTATCCTACGCATCTCAGACCCACTCCCAGCGCCAAGTTGCAGTAAAGCTCCACGGGGTCTTTTGTCCTGCCGCGGGTCAACCGCATCTTCACGGTCAATTCAATTTCGCCGGGTCCTTCGTCGAGACAGTGCCCAGATCGTTACGCCTTTCGTGCGGGTCGGAACTTACCCGACAAGGAATTTCGCTACCTTAGGACCGTTATAGTTACGGCCGCCGTTCACCGGGGCTTCAGTTCAAGCCTTGCAGCTCTCCCCTTAACCTTCCGGCACTGGGCAGGCGTCAGCCCCTATACGTCAGCTTTCGCTTTTGCAGAGACCTGTGGTTTTGATAAACAGTCGCCTGGGCCTGCTCTCTGCGGCCCCCGGTGCTTCGAACGCGAGGCTCTACACACCCGAGGGCGATCCTTCTCCCGAAGTTACGGATCCAATTTGCCGAGTTCCTTAACGAAGGTTCTCCCGATCCCCTTATGGTGCTTACCACCACCTACCAGTGTCGGTTTGCGGTACGGGCGCAATGGTAACTAGCAGCGAGGCTTTTCTCGCCAGTGTGGGCTCAGCCCCTCGCTTTGACAAAGTCTCCACTCGTCCCGGTTCCTCCGCTTAACCCCGCCGGGGATTTGCCTCCGGCGAGACGCCTACGAACCAGGAACGGACCATGTCCAATGGGCCCGCGGGACCTACCCTGCTGGGTCCCCCTCTGCATCAAACGCTACCGCTGCGGTGCTGGAATACTAACCAGCTGTCCATCGCCTACGCCTTTCGGCCTCGGCTTAGGCCCGACTAACCCTACGCGGATTGACCTTCCGTAGGAAACCTCAGGTATACGGGGGCGCGGTTCTCACGCGCCTTGCGCTACTCATGCCGGCATTCTCACTTCGCTTCGCTCCAGGGCGCCTCACGGCTACCCCTTCACAGCGGAAGCAAACGCTCCCTACCGCCAGCAGCTCGAGGCTGCTGACCCACAGCTTCGGTGCCACGCTTAGCCCCGTTGAATTGTCGGCGCAGAACCACTCGACCAGTGAGCTATTACGCACTCTTTAAAGGGTGGCTGCTTCTAAGCCAACCTCCTGGCTGTCTGAGCAGTTCAACATCCTTTCACACTGAGCGTGGACTTTGGGACCTTAGCTGGTGGTCTGGGCTGTTTCCCTTTGACGATGAAGCTTAGCCCCCACCGTCTCACTGCCAGGCTTTGTCCGACGGCATTCGCGGTTTGATAGGGTTCGGTAAGCGGTGAGCCCCTAGCCCTTTCAGAGCCCTACCTCCGCCGGAGATCGCCTGACGCTGCACCTAAATGCATTTCGGGGAGAACGAGCTATCTCCGAGTTCGTTTGGCATTTCACCGCTACCCACAGGTCATCCAATAGCTTTGCAACGCTAGAAGGTTCGCGCCTCCATCCAGTTTTACCTGGACTTCACGCTGCCCATGGGTAGATCACTCGGTTTCGCGTCTACTCCACGCGACTGTGGCGCCCTGTTCGGACTCGCTTTCGCTGCGGCTCCGCAAGTCTCCTTGCTTAACCTCGCCACGTAGAGTAACTCACCGGCTCATTCTTCAATAGGCACGCCGTCACCAGCCTTGCGGCGGGCTCCGACTGCACGTAGGCACGCGGTTTCAGGTTCTGTTTCACTCCCTCCCGGGGTACTTTTCACCTTTCCCTCACGGTACTGGTTCACTATCGGTCACCAGGGTATTTAGCCTTGGGAAGTGGTCTCCCCAGATTCCCACGGGGTTTCACGTGTCCCGTGGTACTCAGGTACCGGCCGGCAGTCGCATCGAGTTTCGTCTACGGGGCTGTCACCCTCTCTGGCTGGCCTTTCCGGGTCCATTCTCCTACCCGTGCGATTGGTAACTGCACAATGGCCGGCCCTACAACCCCGGCAGGGCGAACCCTGCCGGTTTGGGCTTCTCCCCGTTCGCTCGCCGCTACTAGGGGAATACTCTCTTTCCTCGGGGTACTTAGATGTTTCAGTTCCCCGGTTCCCCTCGCAGGCCTATGTGTTCAGCCTGGAGTAGCCCGGTTTTGCCGGGCTGGGTTACCCCATTCGGAGATCTCCGCTTACGCTTGCTTGGCAGCTGGGCGGAGCTTATCGCAGCCTTGCCACGTCCTTCATCGGCCCTGGTACCTAGGCATCCACCGCGCGCCCTTGGTAGCTTGACCTCCACCAAGACTCGGTCGGTATGAATTGCCCGGCCTCGCTGGCGCTGCTTGCGCGCGCCGTCGAGGCGATGCAGTGTCTTCGCTCTTCAGTTCTTAAGGTGCGCGCCGCGGGCTGCCCTGCGGCCCGGCTTCGCCGCCGGCCGCTGCCGGGTGGCAGGGGCCGATTGCGAAGCGGTGTGCGATGCGGTGCCGGCGCGGGCCCGGATTGCCGCGGGGAGCTTGGTGGAGCCGAGGAGATTCGAACTCCTGACCTCCGCCGTGCAAAGGCGGCGCTCTCCCAACTAAGCTACGGCCCCTCGGGTTCGCTTCCCAGTTTGCCATGCCCGGGGCCCGGGGTGAAGCCGCCGGGGTTGAGCCAGGATGGTGGGCCATTCTGGACTCGAACCAGAGACCTCAGTCTTATCAGGACTGCGCTCTAACCAGCTGAGCTAATGGCCCCCGGGGAGCGTGGCCAGTGCACCTTCGACAGCTGGATAGCGGACGAAAGACGGCTGCTGGGGCGCCGTGTGGTGTAACGACCCGGCTGACGCCGGACCGATCGACCTGGGTGCTGCTTCCGGACCTCCTGCCCCACCGCTGAGGCGGGAGGTGTACTCCGGGGCATGCTCCCTAGAAAGGAGGTGATCCAGCCGCAGCTTCCGCTACGGCTACCTTGTTACGACTTCGTCCCAATCGCTGGCTCCACCCTCGACGGCTGCCTCCCTTGCGGGTTAGCCCACCGGCTTCAGGTGTTTCCAACTTTCGTGACGTGACGGGCGGTGTGTACAAGGCCCGGGAACGTATTCACCGCAGTAGTGCTGACCTGCGGTTACTAGCAACTCCGGCTTCATGCAGGCGGGTTTCAGCCTGCAATCCGAACTGAGGACAGCTTTGATGGGATTAGCTCCGCCTCGCGGCTTCGCGACCCGTTGTACTGCCCATTGTAGCGTGTGTAGCCCCAGGCGTAAGGGCCACGCTGACCTGACATCATCCCCTCCTTCCTCCGAGGTTTTCTCGGCAGTCTCGCCAGAGAAGTACAACTGGCGACAGGGGTTGCGCTCGTTGCGAGACTTAACCCAACACCTCACGGCACGAGCTGACGACGGCCGTGCAACACCTGTGCACGCTCCCCGAAGGGTCCCTCACCTTTCGGATCGGTACCACGTGCATGTCAAGCCTGGGTGAGGTTCTTCGCGTATCATCGAATTAAACCACACGCTCCGCTGCTTGTGCGGGCCCCCGTCAATTCCTTGAGTTTTAGCCTTGCGGCCGTAGTCCCCAGGCGGAGTACTTATCGCGTTGGCTTCGGCACTGAAGGGGTCGATACCTCCAACACCTAGTACTCATCGTTTACGGCGTGGACTACCCGGGTATCTAATCCGGTTTGCTCCCCACGCTTTCGCCCCTGAGCGTCAGGACAGGGCCAGGATGCCGCCTTCGCCACTGGTGTTCCTCCCGATATCTACGCATTTCACCACTACACCGGGAATTCCACATCCCTCTCCCTGCCTCAAGCCTGGCAGTTTCAGGGCACCCTCCCGGTTGAGCCGGGAGATTTCACCTGGACTTGCCTGGCCGCCTGCGGGCGCTTTACGCCCAATAAATCCGGACAACGCTCGACACCTACGTATTACCGCGGCTGCTGGCACGTAGTTAGCCGTGTCTTATTCGTGAGGTACCGTCAGAACTTCTTCCCTCACAAAAGGAGTTTACAACCCGAAGGCCTTCGTCCTCCACGCGGAATTGCTGCGTCAGGCTTTCGCCCATTGCGCAAGATTCTTAGCTGCTGCCTCCCGTAGGAGTCGGGGCCGTATCTCAGTCCCCGTGTGGCTGACCATCCTCTCAGACCAGCTACCGATCGTCGCCTTGGTAGGCCATTACCCCACCAACTAGCTAATCGGCCGCGGGCCCCTCCCGTAGCGCCGGAGCTTTCACCACCCGGACTCTCACCGGGGGTCTTATGCGGTATTAGCTCCCTTTCGAGGAGTTATTCCCCACTACGGGGCAGGTTACCCACGTGTTACTCACCCGTTCGCCACTAGCCCGAAGGCTCGTACGACTTGCATGCCTAATACATTCCGCCAGCGTTTGTCCTGAGCCAGGATCAAACTCTCCGTAGAAACAGAACCGACCTTGCGGCCGGGATGTTCCGTTTGAACGGGGTCCCAGACGTTCTCTTTCGTCCGCTATCCAGTTGTTAAGGTGCGCTGGCCTCTCGCAAGGCCCGAACGAGAAGACTAACTTCTCTCCGCCAGGCTGTCAACCGGGCCGCCCCTGCCGGGCGATGCCGCCCTGGCTGTTGCCGGCGGGGGACTTTCAAGATGGCACGCCCGCGCGTTGTTTGCAAGGGGGATCGTCGGCCGCGCCGGCGATTTCTTCACGTTTTTCGGCGCTGCGCCAGCCGGGCAGCTTCGTCCGCCGGCCGGTACCGCTCGAGGAATGCGCGCCGGAACGATTCGAACGTGCCGGCGGCGATAGCTTCGCGGGCGCGGCCGGTGAGCCGGGCGAGGTAGCGCAGGTTGTGGTGCGTGGCGAGCCGGTGGCCGAGGAGCTCGTCGTTCCGGAAGAGGTGGTGGAGGTAGGCGAGGCTGAACTGGCTGCAGGCGAGGCAGTCGCAGGTGGGGTCGGCCGGTTCGTCGCGCTCGCGGCAGGCGGCGTTCCGGAGGTTGATGCGGCCGTCATCGGTGAGGAGGGCGCCGTTGCGGCCGAGCCGGGTGGGGAGGACGCAATCGAACATGTCGATGCCGCGGGCGATTCCTTCGATGAGGTCTTCGGGGCTGCCGACGCCCATGAGGTAGCGGGGTTTGTCGATGGGCAGTTCGGCGCTGGTGATTTCGAGGGTGGCCCACATGGCGGCCTTGGGTTCGCCGACGGAGAGGCCGCCGATGGAGAAACCCGGGGGCACAGCTGGGCGGCTTCGCGGGCGTGGTAGCGCCGGAGTTCGGGGTGGGTGCCGCCCTGGATGATGGCGAAGGTGGTGAGCTGCGGCGCGGCGGCGCGGCAGCGCCGGTACCAGCGGAGGGTGCGTTCGACGGCGTCGCGGGCTGCATCGAATGGCGCTTCACCGGGGAGGACGTGGTCGAGGGGCATGGCGATATCGACGCCGAGGGCTTCCTGCACTTCCATGGCGAGCTCGGGGGTGTAGTGGTGTTCGGAGCCGTCGATGTGGGAGCGGAAGCGGACGCCGTCTTCGGTGACCTTGCGGAGGCCGGCGAGGGAGAAGACCCGGAAGCCGCCGCTGTCGGAGAGGATGGGGCCATCCCAGCGCATGAAGCGGTGGACGCCGCCGAGCTGCCGGATGAGCCGGTGCCCGGGGCGCAGGTAGAGGTGGTAGGCGTTGACGAGGATGATCCGGGCGCCGGTCGCGGCGACCTCGGCGGGCAGGAGCGTCTTCACGGTCGCGAGGGTGCCGACGGGCATGAAGACGGGGTTTCGACGCTGCCGCGCGGGGTGGTGATGCGGCCGGTGCGGGGGCGACGGGCCCCGCCGGGGTGCTGGTAAGCTCGAACCGGAAGCCGCTCGGGGGCGAGGTCACGGGCGGGTCACGGTCTCGATGGCGTGGTGGACGAGGGCATCGGGCACGCCCTGGCGGACGATGGCGTGGCCGATGCGTTCGAGGAGCACCCAGCGGATGGCGCCGGCGCGAACCTTCTTGTCGACGAGGGTGGCATCGAAGATGGCGCGGGGTCGAGGCCGGGGCGCGTTCGGGGAGGCCGAAGCGGCGGATGAGCGCCTGCTGGCGTTCGAGTTCGGCCGGGGAAAGGAGGCCGAGTTCGGTGCTGATGATGCCGGCCGCGCGCATGCCGATGGCGACCGCCTCGCCGTGGAGGTAATCGGCGTAGCCGGTGACGGCTTCGATGGCGTGGCCGATGGTGTGGCCGTAGTTGAGGAGCGTCCGGCGGCCGGATTCGCGCTCGTCTTCGGAGACGATGGCGGCTTTGATGGCGACGGAGCGGGCGATGAGGTCGGGCGAGGTGAGCGGGGGCCGTCGACGCTGGCGGCCTCGAGGTCGCGGACGAGCGCTTCATCGAGGATGAAGCCGTGCTTGAGCAGCTCGGCCCAGCCGTTGCGGAGCTGGCGGGGCGGCAAGGTGCGGAGGAGGAGGGGGTCGATCACGACGGCGCGCGGCTGGGCGAAGGCGCCGATGAGGTTCTTGCCGCGGGGGTGGTCGATGCCGGTCTTGCCGCCGATGGCGGCATCGGCCATGGCGAGGAGGGAGGTGGGGGCATGGATGAAGGGGACGCCGCGGAGGATCGTCGCGGCGGCGAAGCCGCCGAGGTCGGTGACGACGCCGCCGCCGAGCGTGACGATGAAGTCGGTGCGTTCGATGCGGTGGTCGACGAGGAAGTCGTAGACGCTGGCGAGGGTTTCGAGGCTCTTGTAGTTTTCGCCGGCGGGGATGGAGAAGGCGGCCGACTGGTAGCCGGCGGCTTCGAGGGCGGCCGATGCGCGGCCGGCGAAGAGCGGGCCGACGTGGGTGTCGGTGACGATGAAGGCGCGGCCGTCGAGGCCGGCGTCGCGGGCGATAGCGCCGAGGGCATCGAGGGCGCCTTCGCCGACGAGGACGGGGTAGGTGCCGCCGGGCGCGGTGACGATGGCGGCGGGCGGAGGGATGGCAGGGTTGCCGGCTTCGCGGGTGACGGCGAGGGGACTGTAGAAGCGCTCACCGGGCGGCGCCGGGTCGCGCTGCCACTCGGCCCAGAGGCGCTCGATCTCTTCGGCCTGCTCTTCGGGGGTGAGGTCGTCGCAGTCGATGGCGGCATCGGCGCCGCGATAGAGCTCGATGCGGGACTGGAGGAGGGCTTCGAGGCGGGCGCGGGGGTCGCCCGCGAGGAGGGGCCGTTCGGAGGCGTTCGGCGCTTCGAGGAGGCGGCGCGCGGCGACGGCGGGCGAGACGGCGAGCCAGACGACGAAGCCGCTGCCGAGCATGGCGCGGGCGGCCGGGATGGTTGGGGCGCCGCCGCCGGTCGCGATGACGGCGGGCTCGCGCGCAGCCGCGGCTTCGAGGGCGCGAAGTTCGCGCTCGCGGAAGGCGGCTTCGCCTTCGCGGGCGAAGAGCTCGGCGACGGTGGCGCCGGCCTCGCGCTCGATCTCCCTGTCGGTATCGATGAACTCCCAGCCGAGGCGGTCGGCGAGGATGCGGCCGGTGGTCGATTTGCCGCTGCCGGAGAGGCCGATGAGGAAGATGCGGCGAGGGACCATCAGGAGCCCCGGGCGCGCGGGCCGATGGTGTCCATGAAGGCCGCGTAGTTGCGGCGAACCTCATCGAGGGTGTCGCCGCCGAATTTTTCGAGCCACGCGTCGGCGAGCACGATGGCGACCATCGCCTCGGCGACGACGCCGCCGGCGGGGACGACGCAGACGTCGCTGCGTTCGTAGTGGGCGAGGACTTCTTCGCCGGTGTCGAGGTCGACGGAGGGGAGGGGTGAGCGAGGGTGGGGATGGGCTTGATCGCGGCGCGGACGATGATGTCTTCGCCGGTGGTGATGCCGGCTTCGATGCCGCCCGCATTGTTGGTAGCGTGGCGCCGGGGCCGGCCCTGCCACTCGGCGACCGGGAGGATAACGTCGTGCACCTGCGAGCCGCGCATGGCGGCTGCTTCGAAGCCGAGGCCGAGGCCGACGGCTTTGAAGGCGTTGATGCTGAGGATGGCCTGCGCGATGCGGCCGTCGAGCTTGCGGTCCCAGTGGACGTGGCTGCCGAGCCCGGGCGGGACGCCCATGGCGCGGACTTCGATTTCGCCGCCGACGGTATCGCCGTCGGGCTTGGCGGCGTTGATGGCGGCAACCATCGCCTCGGAGGCGGCGGGGTCGGCGCAGCGGACGGGGCTGGCTTCGACGGCGTCCCAGTCGATGGGGCCGGCCGGGTCGGGCGCGCGGACGCCGCCGATGGCGAGGACGCGGCTGCGGATTTCGACGCCGAACTCGGCGAGGAAGCGGCGGGCGACGGCGCCGACGGCAACGCGGGCCGCGGTCTCGCGGGCGGAGCGCGCTCGAGGACGTTGCGGACGTCGTCGAAGCCGTACTTGAGGGCGCCGGGGAGGTCGGCGTGGCCGGGCCGGACGCGGGTGACGCGCTCGATTTCGGTTTCGACGGGCTCGACGGCCATCTTCTCGGTCCAGTTGACCCAGTCGCGGTTCTGGATCCAGAGGGCGACGGGGGAGCCGAGGGTGCGGCCGTGGCGGACGCCCGCGGTGATTTCGGCGTGGTCTTTTTCGATCTTCATGCGGCCGCCGCGGCCGTAGCCGCCCTGCCGGCGGGCGAGGTCGGGGGCGATGTCGGCTTCGGAGAGGGGAGGCCGGCGGGGAGGCCTTCGATGACCATCGTGAGGCCTTTGCCGTGGCTTTCGCCGGCAGTGAGGAAGCGGAAGTGGCCCATGCTTACTCCGTGGGGCGCTCGCGCTGAGCGGTGAATTCGGCGGCAGCCTCGGCGGCGGGACGCGGCGGGCGGCCGGCGACCGGGGGAACGTCGATGGGGATAGCGCGGCCGGCCGGGTCGCGCACGTAGCGAGCCTCGAAGCGGCCGAGGATTTCGGCGGGGGTGAGGGCGTCCCAGGCGAGGTCTTCGGCGATGGCGCGGTCGGCGGTGACGGTCAGGATAGGCCGCTGGGTGAGGGAGCCGTCGGGTTCGGAGAAGGTGGTGTACACGTCGACGCGCACGGTGCCGAGGCGGAGGTTTGGGACATCGTACAGCATCATGTCGAGGAGCCTCGCGGCGATGGCGATCGCCTCGTCGAGGGGGAAGTGACCTGGACGCGGCGGCCGCCTTCGGTGCGGAATTCGCCTTCGGCGGAGGCGGAGAGGGTCGCGCCGTCGGGTTCGACGGCGACGAGCTGGGCGGACTGGACGCCGGCCCAGGTGCCGGGATGGATGCCTTTCGGCGGGCGGGCGCGGCGCCAGGTGTTCAGTGCCTCTTCGATGAGCGCGCCGATGATGTCGGTATCGCCGGAGGCGACGCGGCGGCGCCAGGCGCGGTGCTGGAGCATCTCGGTCGTGACGGCCCAGCCGACGACGAGGAAGATGCCGCCGACGATGAGCATGCCGAGGAGGATCACGTGGCTGCTCCTTCGCGGCGGGCGAGTTCGTTCTCGGCGGCGCGGGTCATGACGTCGACGGGGGCCGGGAGGCCGGTCCAGAGCTCGAAGGCGAGGGCGCCCTGGTAGATGAGCATCGGGAGCCCGTCGAGGGTGCGGAGCCCCGGGCGGCGGCCTCGCGCAGGAGGGGCGTCTCGCGGGGGCGTAGACGATATCGACGACGAGGAGCCCGGGGAGGCGGAATCGAGCGGGCAAGGGATGCCCCGGGCTCGGGGCCGCCCTTCATGCCGACGGTGGTGCAGTTCACGAGGCAATCGTAGCCGGCGAGCTGCGGGAGGTCGGCGAGCGCGCGAGCCGGGGCGCCGAGGTCGCGGGCGAGCGCGGCGGCGCGGTCCGGCGTCCGATTCCAGATGTCGACCGCGGCGGCGCGGGCTTCGAGGAGCGCGAGGGCGATGCCGCGGGCAGCGCCGCCGGCGCCGAGCAGGAGGAACGAGCGCCCGGCGGGCTCGAAGAAGGCTTCCTGGCGGAGCGCCGCGACGAAGCCGGGGCCGTCGGTGTTGAAGCCGAAGAGGCGGCCTTCGCGGTTGACGATGGTATTGACGGCGCCGGCGCGGGCCGCCAGCCCCCGACCTCGTCGAGGAGCGGGATGACGTGCTCTTTGTGCGGCACGGTGACGTTCGCGCCGAGGACGTCGGGGGCGCGGAGGGCAGCGACCCGCGCCGGGAGTTCGGAAAGCGGCGTCTCCCACCGTTCGTAGACGACGTCGAGGCCGGAGTGGGCGAAGGCCGCCTGCTGGAAAACCGGCGAGAGGCTGTGGCTGACGGGGCTGCCGATGATGCCGGCGCGGCGGGTCATGGCGCCCCGTAGAGCGCGATATTGCGCTCGTGCTCGGCGAAGGTGACGGCGAAGACGTGGGAGCCGTCGCCCTTCTTCGCGTCGGCGACGAAGTAGTAGTAGTCGGTATCGGTGGGGTAGGCGACAGCTTCGATGGAGGCGAGCCCGGGGCAGGCGATGGGGCCGGGCGGGAGGCCCGGGAAGAGGCGGGTGTTGTAGGGCGAGGGATTCTCGAGGTCGATGATCGTGAGCTCTTTCTTCCACCAGCCGTAGCGCTGGACGGAGGCGGGGTCGAGGGCGACGGCGAACTGGACGGTTGGGTCGGCGCCGAGCCGGTCGCCGGCGGCGAGGCGGTTGTAGAAGACGCCGGCGATGAGCGGACGCTCGGCAGGGAGGACGGCTTCGCGCTCGACGATGGAGGCGAGGGTGAGCGCCTGGTGCGGGTTCAGGCCGCGGGCGGCAGCGGCAGCGCGCAGCTCCGGCGTGAAGCGCTCGTCGAGGGTGCGAATCATGTAGGCCACGAGGTCATCCATCGTCGAGCCGACGGGCATGATGTAGGTATCGGGGAAGAGATAGCCTCGGAGGTCGGCGCCGGGCGGCAGGTGCTCGGCGAGCCCGGGGGAGCTGAGCCCGGGCGACGGCGGCGAGAAACTCGTCGCGGGGGCCGAAGCCGGCCTGCTCGGCGAGCACGGCCATCTCCTCGATGCGGAGGCCTTCGGGGAAGGTGACGCGGAGGACCGGCACGGCCTCTTTGACGGTGAGCAGGTGGAGGACGGTGGCGCGCTGGCGCCGCGGGGCAAAGGTAATCGCCGGCGCTGAGGCTGCCCTGCAGGCCGGTGAGGCGGGCGAGCAGTTCGAACTGGCGGCCGGAGCGGATGATGCCGAGCTCTTCGAGACGGCGGCCGACCTCGCCTGCGGAGGAGCCGCGCTCGAGGGTGAAGGCGACAGGTGACGCATCCGCCGCCGGCGATGCCGCGGTCGCCGGCGGGGGAAGGTTGCCGCGGACCGACGCCGGGGTGCCGGCGACGAGCCAGGCGGCGAGGAGCGTCACGAACACGGCGAAGGCGAGCCCGGCGGCGGCGAACGGCGTGACCGGGCCGCGCATCAGGCGGCACCCCGGCGGGCATCGAGTTCGGCCTGGAGGAGGAGGGCGGCGGCGAGCGAATCGAGGGTGCCGTCGCGGCGGCGGGCGGCCGCGGGCGCCTGGCGGGCCGCCTGCGCGCTCGTCAGCCGCTCGTCGGCGGTGCGGACGGGCACGGCGACGGCCTTGCGGAGGTCGGCGACGAACGCTTCGACGGCGCGCGCTGCGGGCCGCGTTCGCCGGAGAGGGAGAGCGGGAGGCCGACGACGATTTCGCGGATGCCTTCGGCGGCGACGATGGCCGCGATGGCCCGGAGGGCTGCGGCGCGGTCGCGGCCGGGGATGGCCGGCCGGGGATGGGCGAGCATGCCGAGCTCATCCGAGACGGCGACGCCGATGCGGGCTTCGCCGGGGTCGAGCGCGAGGAGCCGGGCGGGAGCGGGGCGGAGTGGTTCGTTCATTCGCGGGAGGATGACGGGGCGCCGGCGGCTTCCGGGGTGCGGCGAGCCGCACGTCGAGGCGGAACCCGAAGCGGGGCAGGAACGGCGCCCAGCCGGGCACGACGCGCACGTCAGCTTCTTCAATAGCATAGCGCTCGCGGAGAATCGACTTTGCTTCGGAGGGGCGCTTGCCGCGGACGGCATCTTCGACGGCGCCTGCGGTGACGCCGCGGGCGAATTCGGCGCTGATGCGCAGGCTGGCGGTGAAGGCATCGGCGTCGGGCGCGTACTGGCTGGCGCCGGTTTCGGCGGCCCGGACCGTTCCGGGAGGAAATCACCTTCGTCGCCGCCCGGCACGAGGACGCGGCGGGCGAAGGTCTCGAGCACGTCCGAGGGAACGGCGAGGGCGGTCACCTCGACGGTCACATCGAGGAGGAGGACGGGGAGGGGGTGCCGATGGGCGGGCGGGGCGTGCCGAGGGTCGCCTTCGCGGTGGCGGTTCGGAGGAAGACGGCGTCGTGGGGGCGGGCAGCGGCGAGGTCAGCGCGGACCTCATCCGAGTCGGCGAGGGAGGCGGCGAGCTGGCGGACCGCGATGACATCCGCCTCGGACGGCGAGGGGCGGGGCTCGCTGGTGCCGCCGGCTGCCGGCTCGGGGTTGGTGACGGCGAGGAAGCGGTAGCGCTCTTCGAACCAGCCGGTGATGGTGTTCGCGGGCAGGTTGTGGCGCTCGCCCGGCTGGCGGGCGATGACCGTCGCCGCTGCCGTCCCGTTGCGGGGCACGGTCACATCGGATTCGAGTTCGAAGTCGAGGAAGTCGGGACCGCCGAGGAGGGCCGTGCCGGCGGTGACCACGACGTCGGCGCCGGTGGGGTTGGTGATGGCCACCGGGGCGCGGGCGTAGCCGACGCCGACGCGGACCGAGCCAGTGGCGGGCACGGCGAGGGTGTAGGAGCGGGTCGCGGAGACGGCGACGGCCGGGAGGCGGCCTGCCTCGACATCGGGCGCGGCGAGGTCGCGGACGACGGTGACGGTGACGGTTTCGGCGAGCGTTTCGGAGGGCGGGTAGGCGACGACGGTGCCGGACGGCGCCATGGTCAGCAGGAGGAAGAGCGCGGCGGCGGCGATCCCGGCGATGACGGCGACCTGGACGAATCGACCGACGGCCGGGGCGACGAAGGAGAGCGGTCCGAGACGGACGACGTACTTGCCGCCGGCGTCCCAGCGGACCTGGTGGGGACGGCGGGCGACGGGGAGGCCGGCCTGGCGGGCGCGGCCGGCGAGCGCGCGGGAGCGGGTGGCGATGGCGATGACCCGGCCGGTTTCCTCGGCGTGGCGGATGAGGCGGCGCATGCCGAGCTCGGTGGTGAGCTGGCGGTTGCCGTCGGGGGCGTGGATGACGACGGCCCACGAAGGGGCGGTATCGAGGCGGCCGCAGATGGCGGCGATGTCCTCGGTGCGGTCGATGAGGACGACGGCGGCGAGGCTCTCGGCTGGTTCGGCTGGCGGGACGTCCGGCGGGGGTGGTGCGTTCGTCAGCGTGCGGCCTCCCTTCGGTGAACGGCGGCGCGGCGGCTACCCGGAGAGCGCCTCCATTCCGAGCCGCTCGCCCTCGGCGAGGGCGGCATCGATGCGGGCCCGGTCCTTCGCGCCGGCCTGGGCGAGGTCCGGCCGGCCGCCGCCGCCGCCGCCAGCGGCCTGGGCGACTGCGCGGATGATGGTGCCGGCGTGGACGCCGCGGGCCACGAGGTCGGGCGTGGCGGCGGCGAGGAAGGCCGGCCGGCCTTCGATGTCGGCGCCGAGGATGACGAGGGCGGACTTGAGCCGGCCGCGGACGCGGTCGGCGATATCACGGAGCACGTCCTGGCTGAGGGCCTCGACGCGGGCGACGACGAGGCGGGCTTCGCCGACGGGCCGGGCGGCGGCGACGAGGCCGTCGGCGACGGCGGCGGCCTGGACGCGGGCGAGCTGTTCGGCCTGCTTGCGGAGGCGCTCGAGCTCGGACTGGAGGGCATCGATGCGGTCTTCGAGCTCGGCGGGCGAGGTGTTGAGCCGGTCGGCGAGGCGGTAGAGGCGCTCCTGCTGTTCGAGGAGGTAGGCTTCGGCGGCGCGGCCGGTGACGGCTTCGATGCGGCGGGTGCCGGCGGCGACGGCGCCTTCGCGGATGATGTGGATGAAGCCGATTTCGCCGGTGTGATGGACGTGGGTGCCGCCGCAGAGCTCGGCGCTGAAGACATGGCCGTCATCGCGGATTTCGACGACGCGGACTTCGCTGCCGTACTTGTCGCCGAAGAAGGCGAGGGCGCCGGCTTCGATGGCCTGGCGGTAGCCGGTGGTGCGCCACTGGACTTCGAGGTCGTGGCGGACTTTTTCGTTGGCGAGCTGCTGGACTTCGAGGAGGGCTTCGCGAGGCGTCTGTTCGAGGTGGGTGAAGTCGAACCGGAGCCGTTCGGGGAGACGAGCGAGCCCTGCTGGCGGACGTGGGTGCCGAGGATGGCGCGGAGGGCGGCGTGGAGGATGTGGGTGCCGGTGTGGTTGCGGGCCGCGCCGCGGCGCCAGTGGAGGTCGACCGAGGCGGCAGCGCGCTGGCTGGCACGGATCTCTCCTTCGCTGACGCGGCCGCGGTGGACGATGGCGCCGCCGGCGGCCTGGGTGTCCTCGACGAGGAAGACGCCGGTCGGCGTGACGATGTTCCCGCGGTCGCCGAGCTGGCCGCCGCCTTCGGGGTAGAAGGGGGTGGTGGTGAGGACGAGCTCGCCCTCCTGCCCTTCAGTGAGGAGGTCGGCGAGGGCGCCGCCGCGGAGGATGGCGACGATGGCGGCATCGGCTTCGGTATGGGTGTAGCCGACGAAGCTGGAGTGGTCGTCGCCGAGCTGCTGGATGACGGGGAGACTTCGCCTTTGAGGAAGGCGCCCTGCTGACGGGCGCGCTGGCGCTGGGCTTCGAGGGCGGCCTGGAAGCCGGCGTCGTCGACGGTGAATCCCTCGGCAGCGGCGATTTCGCGCGTGAGCTCGACCGGGAGGCCGAAGGTGTCGTACAGCGTGAAGGCTTCGTCGCCGGGGATCACGGCCGCGCCGGCGGCGCGGAGGCGCTCGAGGAGGTCCTCGAGGCGGTGGGTGCCGGCCTCGAGGGTGCGGGTGAAGCGCTCTTCTTCGGCGGAAAGGGCGCGCTGGATGAACTGCCGGTTTTCGACGAGGTGGGGGTAGGCGCCGCCGAGCCGGCCGATCGCCGCCTCGGCGAGGCGGTGGGTGAACGGCTCGCGAACGCCGACCTTGCGGGCGAAGTAGATGGCGCGGCGGATGACGCGGCGGAGGACGTAGCCGCGGCCTTCGTTGCTGGGGACGACGCCGTCGCCGATGAGGAGGGTGGCGGCGCGGCAGTGCTCGGCCATGGCGCGGATGGCGTAGGCCTGGAGTTCGGAGGCGGCGCCGCCGAGGTAGTCGACGCCGACGACGGCCTGGGCCTCGGCGAGGATGGGGAGGAAGATGTCGGTTTCGAAGACCGAGCGCTTGCCCTGCAGGACCATGGCGACACGCTCGAGGCCGCTGCCGGTATCGATGTTCTGGGCGGGGAGGTTCGTGCGGCGGCCATCCGGGTGCTGGTAGAGCTGCATGAAGACGAGGTTCCAGATTTCGAGGAACCGGTCGCTGTAGCCGACGCCGGCGGGGCGGCCGTCCGGGCCGGTGTGGAGGCGCGCCTCGGCCGGGTCGCGGGAGGGGTCGAGGTCGTAGTAAATCTCGCTGTCGGGGCCGCAGGGGCCGCTTGCGCCGGGGGTGTCTTTCGGGAAGGAGAACCAGTAGTTCAGGTCTTCGTCGCGGCGGTGGATGTGGTCGTCGGGGAGGCCGACCTCGCGCCAGTAGCCGTAGCTGTCGTCGTCGTCGAGGTAGATGGTGGCGTGGAGGCGGGCGGGGTCGAGGCGGTAGACCCCGGTGAGGAGCTCCCATGCCCAGCGGATGGCTTCACGCTTGAAGTAGTCGCCGAAGCTGAAGTTGCCGAGCATTTCGAAGGCGGTGAGGTGGGAGAGGTCGCCCACCTCCTCGATGTCGGTGGTGCGGAAGCAGCGCTGGACGGTGACGACGCGGGGCGCGGCCGGCGGTTCTTCGCCCATGAACTGGGGCTTGAACTGCTGCATGCCGGCGGACGTGAACATGGAGGTCGGGTCGCCGATGGGGACGAGCGGCCACGGGGAAGGAGGACGTGGCCGCGGTCGCGGAAGAAGGAAACGAAAGCGTCGCGGATTTCGTCGGAGGTGCGCGGCGGGGTGCTCATACTCGTTGCTGGCATCCTAGGGGCGGCTGGCGCACGGTGTCGAGAGCGCCTTGACAGGGCTTCCGGGGCGTTCCTAGCATGGAAGGCGGACGGGATATCCGTCTGTTATGTGCGCTTCACCTGAACCTCCCAGTACGGATTTGCCCGGCCCGGCGCAGCGCGCGGAACACGAGCGGAGCAGCCGGATGAGCGGGGTCGGCGTGGTCGTCCTCGCGGCGGGGCTGGGCACCCGGATGCGTTCCCGACTGCCGAAAGTGCTCCATCCGGTGTGCGGCGCGCCGATGGCGTGGCACGTCATCGAAGCCGCGCGGGCGCTGGAGCCGGCCCGCATCGTCGTCGTGACGGGGCACGAGGCGGACCGGGTGGAGGCTGCCCTTGCGGCGGATGACGTCCGGTTCACCCGGCAGGAGGTGCTGGACGGGACGGCGGGGGCGGTGCGGCGGTGCGAGGGGGCGCTCGCGGGCTGCGAAACGGTCGTCGTGTTGAACGGGGACGCGCCGCTGGCGCGGGCGGAGACGCTGCGGCAGCTCATCGCGGCGGCAGCCGGGCGGCCGCTCGCGTTCGCCGTTTGCCGGGTCGCCGCGCCGGGGCGGATGGGCCGGGTCGTGCGAAGTTCTGATGGGGAGGCTGCCGCCGTCGTCGAAGCAGCGGAATACGAAGGTCCGGATGGCCCCGCGGAGGTCAACGCCGGGCTGTACGCGTTCGACACGGCGTGGCTCTGGGCGCACCTTCCGCAGGTGCCCATGAGCGCCAAGGGCGAGTACTACCTGACCCACCTGGTGGGGCTGGCGGCGGCCGAAGGCCGGCCGGCGGCGACGGTACCGGTCGGCGAAGACGAGGCGCTCGGCGTGGACGACCGCGTCAAGCTGGCGCAGGCGGAGGCGCTGATGCGGCGGCGCATCCTGGAGCGGCACATGCTCGCCGGCGTCACCATCGAGGACCCGGCGACGACGTTCATCGGGGCGCTGGCGACGCTGGGGCAGGACGCGACGGTGCTCGCAGGAAGCCGCATCGAGGGCCGGAGCGAGGTCGCCGAGGACGCGGTCATCGGGCCGAATACGACGCTCCGCAATGCGCGCATCGGGCGCGGCACGCGGGTGGAGGCGTCGGTCATCGAGGATTCGGCGGTCGGCGCGCGGTGCAGCGTCGGGCCGTTCGCGCACATCCGCGGGGGCGCTGTCGTCGGCGACGACTGCGAAGTGCACAACTACGCCGAGATCAAGAACTCGCGGCTCGGGAACGGAGTGAAGATGCACCACTTCAGCTACCTCGGCGATGCCGACGTGGGCGAGGGGACGAACATCGGCGCCGGGACGATCACCTGCAACTATGACGGCGTCGCGAAGCACCGGACGGTCATCGGCCGGGGGTGTTCGTTGGTTCGGACACGATGCTGGTCGCCCCGGTGCACCTCGGCGACGGGGCGTTCACGGCGACCGGGTCGGTGGTGACGCGGGACGTGCCGCCGGGGGCAGCGTGCGCGGGGTGCCGGCAAAGCCGTTCGAACGGAAGGAGCGCAGGCCAGCCTCGCCCTGAAAAGGGGGCGGAGGTCCGACGCATGGAACCCTCTCATGTGCTGGCAATCGTGGTCATCGCAGCGGGGTCGGCTGCGCTCGCTGCGATCGCGGCTGCGGAAGCGGCGCTCGAGCGGGCGAACGACGTGCGGATCCGCGCGCTGGCGGCGCGGGGCAACCGGCAGGCGCTGCGGATCGCGCCGAGCGTGGAGCAGCCGGGGCGCTATCTCGGGACGATCACTGCGGCGCGGGTGCTGACGGCCGCGCTGGTCATTTCACTGTTCGCCTACCTCGGCGCGGAGCGGTACGGTGCGAGCGCGGCGGCATCGGCTTCGGGATGGCCGGCGGCGTGCTCATGGCCATGGTGCAGATGGCGGTCGGCATGGTGGTCGCGCGGGCGCCGGAGTACGCGGCGCTCAAGCTCTCGGGCGTGGCGGTGGCAACCCGGCGGGCGTTTGCCGTGCCGGCCTTCGTGCTGGGGCTGCCGGCCGCGCTGGCGGCGCGCTCCATCCGCTGGGTGACGCCGGAGCCGGAGACGGACATCCTCGCGCTCGTGGAGAAGGAGGAAGCGGAAGGGGGCGTCGAGGAGCAGGAGCGGCGGATGATCCGGGGGTCATCGCGCTCGAGGACAAGACGGCGCGGGAGATCATGGTGCCGCGGATCGACGTGGCGGCGGCGGAGATCAGCGCGACGGTCGGCGATGTCGCCGCCATCGTGACCGAGCGGGGCGTGAGCCGGGTGCCGGTCTACCGCGAGACCATCGACGACATCGTCGGCATCGTCTACGCCAAGGACCTGCTGCGGGCGGTGGCGAACGGCGGCCGGGACCGGCCGATCGCCGAGCTGGTGCGGGAGGCGTACTTCATCCCGGAATCGAAGCGGCTGGATGAGCTGCTGACGGAGATGCAGGCGCGGCGGACGCATATGGCGATCGTGGTCGACGAGTACGGCGGCACGGCGGGCATCGTCACCATCGAGGACCTGCTGGAGGAGATCGTCGGCGAGATCGAGGACGAGTACGACGTCGCGCGGCCGTCGATCGAGGTGATCTCGGCGGACGAAGTCGTGCTGGACGCGGGCACGAGCACCGACGCGCTGAAGGAGCTGTTCGGGCTCGAGGTAGAGTCGGAGGATTTCGACACCATCGGCGGGTTCCTCATCCACCACCTGGGCCGGCTGCCGGCGGTCGGCGACGAGGTGGAGGTGGACGGGCTGACGCTGCGCGTGCTCAGCATGTCGGGCCGGCGGGTGCGGCGGCTGCGGATCACCCGGCAGCGGTCAGGCGAGCGGGAGGAAGTTGCGGCCCACTGAGGCTGGCCTGCTAGGATGCGCGGGTCATGAGCGACGGCGATGAGCTGCCGTACTGGCTGGCGCTGCGCAGGGCGGGGCTGGGCTCGACCAGCTTTGCGCTGCTGCTGGCAAAGTTCGGGTCGATTGCGGATGCCTGGAGGGCGGAACCGGGCGACTGGCGGGCGGCCGGCGTCGAGGATGCCTACGCCCGGAGCCTCGCGCGGGTGCGGGCGAGCTTCGACGCGGAGCAGGAGCTGCGGGCGCTGGAGCGCGCGGGCGCGCGGGCGCTGACGTGGCGGGACGCGGCTTATCCGGAGCGGCTGCGGCAGATTCCGCAGAGCCCGCCGGTGCTGGTCGTCCGCGGCGCGGCGGGACCGGAGTTCGCGGAGGCCGTGGCCGTGGTCGGGACGCGGTCAGTGACGCCGTACGGTCGGCAGGCAACGGAGACGTTCTGCGCGGCCCTCGCGGAGCTGGGGGTGGCGATCATCAGCGGGCTTGCGCGCGGCGTGGACGCGATTGCGCACCGGGCTGCGGTGGAGCGCGGCGCGCCGACGGCCGCGGTGCTGGCGGGCGGCATCGACCAGGTCTACCCGCGGGAGAACGCCGGGCTGGCGGAGCGGATTGCGGAGGTCGGGTGCCTCGTGAGCGAGTATCCGCTGGGGACGCCGGCGCGGCGGGACTACTTCCCGCGGCGGAACCGGATTCTTTCGGGGCTGGCGCGGGCGGTGCTGGTGGTGGAGGCAGGGGAAGGGAGCGGCGCGCTCCATACGGCGAACTGGGCGTTCGAGCAGGGGCGGGACGTGTTCGCGGTGCCGGGGAGCATCTTTTCGCCGCAAAGCGCGGGAACGAACCAGCTCATCCGGGAGAACACGGCGAAGCTGGTGGCGACGCCGGAGCAGCTCTGCGAGGAGCTGAACCTGCTGGGGAGCGGAGCGCAGCTGCCGCTGCCGGGCGCCCGTCCAGCAGCTGCGGCCGCCACGGCGGCCCCGGCGCGCCGCTGCGGGAGACGACCCCATCCTGCAGCTGCTGGCGGCCGGGCCGCGGCACATCGACGACGTCGTGCGGGCGCTCGGCAAGCCGGCGGGGAAGTGGCGAGCGCGCTGAGCATGCTGGAAATCGACGGGCTGGTGCGGCAAACGGGGCCGATGACCTACGGAATCGCCTGAGGCCGCCGAACTGGCGAGCAGAAAGACCCCGGGAAGCCCCTGCTGGACAGAGGCGCAAGGGGCTCTCTACCTTGGAAAGTCCCGGCAGCCGGGGATTCGAGGGGAACAGCGAGAGGATCGTGGCGACAGCAACGGCAACGCGGAAGCGACAGCGGAAGGATAGTGAGACGGCGGTCACTGCGCCGGAAGCGGGCGCGGAGGCCCCGCGAGGGGCAGCCGGAAGGGGCCGCGCTACCTCGTGGTGGTGGAATCGCCGACCAAGGCGCGCACGCTGCAGGGCATCCTCGGGAGCGACTACGAAGTGATGGCTTCGCTCGGGCACGTGCGCGACCTGCCGACCTACGGCTACGGCGTGGAGAACGTGGAGCAGCTCGACTTCCGCCCGAAGTACGTGGTGGTGAAGGACCGATCGAGCCGGGTGGACAAGGCGGAGGTCATCAAGGAGATCGCGGAGGCGGCGAAGAAGGCGGAGCGGGTCTTCCTGAGCACCGACCCCGACCGGGAGGGCGAGGCGATCGCCTGGCACATCAAGGAAGCCGCCGGGATCCCGGACGAGAAGGTCACCCGGGTGGTGTTCCACGAGATTACGCGGCCAGCGATCGAAGCGGCCTTCGCGGAGGCGCTGGGGCAGGCGCCGAAGGCGGACGACGGCCACGGCCGCCGGGAGCCGGGCAAGCTGGACATGCACCTCGTCGATGCGCAGCAAGCGCGGCGAGTACTGGACCGGCTGATTGGGTATCCGCTGACGTGGTTCGTGCAGAAGAAGGTGAGCCGGGGCGCGAGCGCCGGCCGGGTGCAGAGCGTGGCGCTCGGCCTGATCGTGAAGCGGGAGCGCGAGATCCAGTCGTTCGTGCCGGTGGAGTACTGGACGGTGGAGGCGCACCTCGCGAAGGAGGGGCGGCCGTTCGCGGCGGGGCTCGTGAGCTTCGAGGGGATGAAGAAGGGCGCGAAGATGCGGCCGGAGTTCGGGCCGGCGGGCCCGGCGATCCCGGACGAGGCGGCGGCGAACCGGCTGCTCGAAGGGTACCGGCGGGCGCGGTTCGCGGTCACGGCCGTGAAGCCGGGGCAGCGCAAGGTGTCGCCGGCGCCGCCGTTCACGACGAGCACGTTCCAGCAGGCGGCGGTGAACCGGCTGGGGATGTCGACCGCGCGGGCGATGGCCGTCGCGCAGGAGCTGTACGAAGGCGTCAACGGGATGCCCGGCCTCATCACCTACATGCGGACGGACTCGGTGGCAGTCTCGCCGGTGGCGCAGCAGCAGGCGCGGGCGTTCATCCGGGAGACGTGGGGCGAGGCGTTCGTGCCCGAGAAGCCGCGGGCGTACCGGACGCGGGCGCGTGGTGCGCAGGAAGCGCACGAAGCGATCCGGCCGACGAACCCGGCGCTGGCGCCGGAGCAGCTGCGGCGGGCGCTCAGCTCGGAGCAGCTGAAGGTCTACCAGCTCATCTGGCAGCGGTTCCTCGCGAGCCAGATGACGGACGCGGTCTACCGGACGCTGACGGTCGACATCGAGGCGACGGCGGAAGGCGCGCCGACGGGCACGTTCCGGGCGAACGCGAGCACGCTGGTGTTCGAAGGCCACCTGAAGGCGTACGGCGCCGAGGCGGCGGAAACGGACGAGGACGGCGAGCAGGTGGTCGATGCGCTGCCGGAGCTGGCGGCGGGCGACGTGCTGGAGCGGCGGGCTGTCGAAGCGAAGCGGCACGAGACGCAGCCGCCGCCGCGGTACACCGAAGCGTCGCTGGTGAAGGCGCTGGAGGAGCTGGGCATCGGGCGGCCGAGCACATACGCGAGCATCGTGCAGACGGTGCTGAAGCGGGAGTACGTGCGGAAGGAAGGCCGGCAGCTCGTTCCGCAGGAGCTCGGGTTCATCGTGCACGACCTCCTCGAACAGCACATGAAGAAGTACGTGGATGTGCCGTTCACGGGGAGATGGAGGAGGAGCTGGACGAGGTGGCCTCGGGCGAGCGGGACTGGATGGAGGTGCTGCGGGAGTTCTGGCCGGAGTTCAAGGCCGAACTCGACCGGGCGGAGGCCTCGGCCGAGAAAGAGCAGCAGGCGACGGACATCCCGTGCGAGGGGTGCGGGCAGGCGAACCTCGTCATCAAGTGGGGGCGAAACGGGAAGTTTTTCGGCTGCCCGCGCTACCCCGAGTGCACGTTCACGCTGCCGATGGGCCCCGATGGCCAGCCGGTGCGGGCGGGCGAGCCGGTCGCGACCCCGTACCGGTGCCCGAAGGACGGCGGCCGGCTGCTGAAGAAGTCGGGGCGGTTCGGCGAGTACGTGGAGTGCGAGAACCGGGCGGCCGGGAGCTGCGATTTCCGCGGCGGCGTGCCGGTGGGCGTGCCGTGCCCGGAGGAGCCGGAGACGGGACAGCTGGTGGAGAAGAGCTCGCGCCGCGGCACCTTCTACGCCTGCTGGAACTACCCGAACTGCAGCTACACCACGAACAGCCTGGAGCCGGGCAAGATGACGCCGCCGCGGCCGCCCGAGGTGCGGGAGGAGGCGAACCGCAAGCTCCTCGAGCGGAGCGCGCGAGGCAAGGCGGCCTTCGCGAAACGGCGGGCAAACGCGGCGGCGCGAAAGGCGAGCTAACGACCGGCGAACCGGCGCGAGGGCCGGCGGGAGCTTGCGCGGGGCGTCTTGACGGAGCAGGATGCCGTTATGCCAAGCATCGCGCCCCACAAGACGGCCGAGGCCTTCCTCGAGGCGTACCTCCGGGAGCTGGGCACGGTGGCGGGGCGTTCGCCGCACACGATTCGGAACTACCGGAACGACATCGGGGCGTTCCTGCGCTGGTGCCGGGAGCGGGAGCTGGAGCCGCTGGCGGTATCGCGGCAGACCTTCCGGGAGTACCTCGGGGAGCTGAAGGCCGGGGGATGGCGCCGGCTTCGCTGACGCGGCGGACGAGCACGGTGCACGGCTTCTACCGGTACCTGCAGCGGGAGGGCGCGACGGAGCGGGACCTGCTCCACGGAACGGCGATGCCGAAGCGGCCGCGGCGGCTGCCGAAGGTACTCGACCCGGCGACGCTGGCGCGGCTGCTGGAGACGCCCGACCCGTCCACGCCGCAGGGGCTGCGCGACCGCGCGCTGATGGAGCTGCTCTACGGGGGCGGGCTGCGGATTTCGGAGCTGGTCAGCCTCGACCTCGGGCAGGTGAACCTCGCGGAAGGCGCCGCGATCGTGCACGGCAAGGGAGCGAAGGAGCGGCTGGTGCTGTTCGGCGAACCGGCGATGCAGGCGCTGGAGCGGTACCTCGCGGAGGGCCGGCCGCTGCTGGCGGCGGGAGCGAAGCGGGGCCGGGCCGCGCCGGCGCTGTTCCTCAACCGGTTCGGGGGCCGGCTGACGGCGCGGTCGGTGCAGGAGCTGGTGCGCAAGCACGCCGTCGCGGCTGGCATCCCGGCTGAGGTGCACCCCACCTGCTGCGGCACTCGTTCGCCACGCATCTGCTCGACGGCGGGGCAGACCTGCGCATCGTGCAGGAGCTGCTGGGGCATTCGTCGCCGGCGACCACGCAGATTTACACGCACGTGAGCCGGCAGATGCAGGCGCAGCTGACGCGGCAGGCATGGGAGCGGCTGGCGGAGGAAACGCTCGAATCGGGGCGGGAGCGCCGGCGGCGGGCGGCGGCCGAGGGGTGACAGGGCGGGGCAGGCATCGGACAATCGACTGGCGATGCAGATTCTGCTGGCGCACGGGCCGAACCTGAACCTGCTCGGCGAACGGAAACCGGAAGTCTACGGGACGACGACGCTGCTCGACCTCGAGGCGGACGTCGCTGCGGCCGTGAATGCGCGCGGCGGGGCGCTGCTCTGCTACCAGACGAACCACGAGGGGCGCTCATCGACGCGCTCCACCACTACCGGCGGGTGGTCGATGGGGTCATCCTGAATGCCGGCGCGTGGACGCACACGTCGGTGGCGCTGCGGGACGCCATCGAGGCCGTGCAGCTTCCGGTCGTGGAGGTCCACCTTTCGAACACGCACCGGCGGGAAGGGTTCCGGCACCGGTCGCTCATCGCGGGCGTCTGCATCGGCCAGGTGACGGGGCTGGGACGGGACGGCTACACCGCGGCGGCGCACCTGCTGCTCGATTACCTGGAGGCGCGCCGATGAGCGGCCGGCTTGCCTGGCTGCGCGCGCTCCTGGAGCGTGAGGGGCTGGACGGGCTGCTCATCGCGGCGCCGGGGAAGAAGGGCCGGGCTGGGCGTCGCGCGCCTACCTGAGCGGCTTCACCGGCTCCGCGGGGTGCTGCTCGTCACCCGGGATGCCGCCGTGCTCGCGGTCGACTCGCGCTACTGGGAGCAGGCTGAGGTGGAGACGGCCGGGCGGGGCGTGGCGGCGCTGCGGGCGCAGGGACCACGCAGCGGCTGGCTGCGGGAGCTAATCGCGGAAGCCGGCGCCGCGGGGAAGCGCGTCGGCGTGGCGCCGCGCGACCTGACCTATGCGGGCTTCCTCGCGCTCCAGGCGGCGGTCAGCGAGATGCCGGCGGGCGATCGCCCGGAGCTGGCGCCGGCGGCCGGGCTGGTCGAACAGCTCCGGCGGGTCAAGGACGCGGAGGAGCTGGCGCTGCTCGAGGAGGCAATCCGCATCAGCGACCGGGCGTTCGAACGGCTGGCGCGCGAGCTCGCGCCGGGGATGACGGAGCTGGAAGCGGCGGACCGGTTCGAGCGGTACGTCCGCGAGGAAGGCGGAAGCGGCGTCTCGTTCCCCAGCATCGTGGCGGGCGGGCCGTGGAGCGCGCTCCCGCACGCGCAGCCGCGAGCCGAAAGGTTCGCAGCCGGCGCGCCGATCGTCATCGACGTCGGGGCGCGATACCGGGGCTACTGTTCGGACCTGACGCGCACGGTGGTGCTCGGGGAGCCGGACGCGTGGTTCCGGGAGGTGTACGAGGTGGTGCGGGCGGCGCAGCTCGCCGCCATCGAGGGGTGGAACCGGGGATGCGGGCTTCCGACGCGCACGAACTGGCGCACGCCGTCATCCGCGCGGCGGGCTACGGTGAGGCGTTCGGGCACGGGCTGGGCCACGGCGTGGGGCTTGAGGTTCATGAAGACCCGTATCTCGGGCCGTCATCGGACCATGTTCTCGAAGCGGGAATGGTGTTTACCATTGAACCCGGCATCTACCTGCCCGGCTGGGGCGGGGTGCGCATCGAAGACATCGTCGTGCTCGAGGATGGCAAGGCGCGCGTCCTGAGCCACGCACGGAAACTGACCTTTGAGGGGAGTGACGCATGATTTCGACGGGTGAGCTGAAGAAGGGCGCGACCATCGAGCTCGACGGGAAGCTGTACTCGATCCTGGACTACGCGCACATCAAGATGGGGCGCGGTTCAGCGCAGGTGCGCATCAAGTTCCGCGACGTGCGGAGCGGCGCGATCATCGAGCAGACGTTCCAGGCCGGTACGAAGTTCCAGCGGGCGCGCGTCGAGCGGCGCGAGATGCAGTACCTGTACAACGACGGCGAGTTCTACTACTTCATGAACACCGAGACCTTCGAGCAGATCCCGGTGAGCGCGGACAAGGTGGGAGATGCGGCGAAGTACCTGAAGGAGAACGACACCTGCGAGGTGGTGCTCTACGGCGACGAGGTGATCGGGGTGGAGCTGCCGATCACCGTCGAACTGGTGGTCACGGATACGGAGCCCGGCTTCAAGGGCGACACGGCGACGGGCGGCACGAAGCCGGCGACGCTGGAGACGGGGCTCGTGGTGCAGGTGCCGCTCTTCGTCGAGCCGGGGACGAAGATCCGGGTGAACACCGAAACGGGCCAGTACATCGAGCGCGTGCAGTAGACGGCGAGCGGCGTCTCGCCAGCGGGACATCGAAGCCGTAGCCTAACCCGGCAATGGCTGTGAACGACCACGTCCTCCCCGTGTCCGCGCTCGTTTCGTTTCTCCGGGAGTACACGGAGGCGAACGAGTTCCTCTCCGACGTATGGGTGACGGGCGAGGTTTCGAACTCGTCGCGGAGCACGGCGGGGCACCGGTATTTCACCCTGCGGGATGCGAAGGCCGCGATCCGGTGCGTCATGTGGCGCGACCGGATGCCCCCGGACTTCGTCCTGAAGGACGGCGAGCGGGTCATCGTGCACGGGCGCATCTCGGTGTATCTCCAGCGCGGCGAGCTGGAGCTGGTCTGCGATTTCGCGCGGCCGGAGGGGGTGGGGGTGCTGGCGGCGAAGCTGGAGGAGCTGCGGCTTCGGCTCGAGGCGGAGGGGCTGTTCGACCCGGCGCGGAAGCGGCCGCTGCCGCGGTTCCCGCTGCGCATCGGGCTGGTGACCTCGCCCGGGGGCGCGGCGCTCCACGACGTGCAGTTCGTGCTCCGAAAGCGGTGGCCGGTGGCGACGCTCGTGTTCGCGCCCGCGCAGGTGCAGGGGAGCAGGCGCCGGGGCAGGTGGTCGCCGCGCTGCGACGGCTGGCGCAGGAGCCGGACCTCGACCTGATTCTCGTGACCCGGGGCGGCGGGGCGGCCGAGGACCTGCACGCGTTCAACGACGAGCGGGTCGCGCGGGCGATTTACGCTTCGCCGCACCCGGTGGTGACGGGCGTGGGGCACGAGACGGACGTGACGATCGCGGACCTCGTGGCGGATCTGCGGGCGGCGACGCCGAGCGCCGCGGCTGAGCGCGCGACGCCGGACATCGCTGCCGTCGAGCGGAGCCTCGGCATGCTGGACCGGGCGATGGCGTCGTCGGTGCGGCACGTGATTGCGGGGCTGGCAGCGGATACGGAAGCCGCGGCAGGCCGGCTCCGGCGCGGCGCGCCCGGGTGGCCGAACTCCGGGCCGCGGTGGCGGAGCTGGCGCGGGACATGGAGGAGGCCGCGGAGGGCCGGGCCGCCCGCGAGCGCGCGGCTCGAAACGCTGGCTGCGCGGTTCGCGGCGCTGGACCCGATGGCGACGCTGCGGCGGGGATTCGCCATCGTGCAGCGGGAAGGCGGCCGCCAGCCGGTGATTTCGAGCGTCCGCGGCGTGAAGGCCGGCGACCGGCTGCGGGTCGCGGTATCGGACGGGGCATTCTGGACGGAGGTGCGCTGATGCCGAGCGAGGCGAGCGAACGGTTCGAAGCGCTGTACGCGCAGCTGGAAGAGCACGCGCGGCGGCTGGAGCAGGGGAACCTGCCGCTCGAGGAGTCGCTGAAGCTGTACGAGGAAGGCGCCGCGCTGGTCGACCGGCTGCGGGCGATCCTCGAGGGGCGGAATTGAAGCTGCAAACCATCCAGCAGCGGCTGGAGCGGGAGACGACGGACCTGCAGGAGCTGGAAGCGGAGTACGACGAGGCGGAGTTCGATGCCGGGGAGTGACCGGCTGCGCATCGCATGGCTGACCACGGGCCGCGGGCCGGGCTCCTTCGGGGCGCTGGACTACCTGTTCGGCGCCATCGACCGGGGGCTGCCGGTAGAGGTGGCGGTGGTCTTCGTCAACCGGGAGCGGGGCGAGGCGGAGCCGACGGACCGGCTCATCGCGATGGCGGAGGGCCGCGGGGCGCCCGTCGAGCTGCTCTCGTCGGTAGCGTTCCGGAAGGCGCGGGGCGGGAAGGTCGGCCGGCCGGGGAGCCGCTGCAGCCGTGGCGGTACGAGTTCGATGCAGAGGTCGCGAGGCGGCTGGGGCGGTACGGGTTCGACCTCGGCGTGATGTTCGGCTACATGCTGATCGCGACGGAGGCGCTGTACGGGCGGTACACGTTCCTGAACGACCACCCGGCGCTGCCGGATGGGCCGGTGGGCACCTACCAGGAAGTCATCGCCGAGTTGATTCGCGCCGGCGCGCGGGAATCAGGGTGCATGATGAACGTGGTGACGGGCGACGTCGACCGGGGCCCGGCGGTCAGCTTCTGCCGGTACGGCATCCGGGACGCGGCGAACGAGGCGCTCTGGGCCGCGCTGCCGCCGGCAGAGGCCGCGGCGATGCACCTCGACGCGATCATGGCAACGCCGCTGTACGCCGACATCCGGGCGCGGGGAGTCGCGCGGGAGCGGCCGTTCCTCGTCGAGACGCTGCGGGCCGTGGCCGAAGGACGGCTGGCGGTGCCGCCGCCTGCGCCGCTGGACCTGACGGAGGCAGTGGAAGCGGCGCTCGCAGCAGCCGGGCCGGCCGTATACTGAGCGCCATGACGCTGCCGCTGCCTGCCTGCCCTGACTGCACCGCCGCCTACGAACCAACCGACAACTACTGCCGCCAGTGCGGGATGTACCTCGCTGCGCTGCGGGAAGTCGCGGTGGCGCCTGCTGCGCCGCGGACGCCTCAGCGGTATGAGCGGGAGCGGGCCGCACTGCCGGCGCCGGTCAAGAAGGCGGTAACGGCGGTCGCGATTGGGACGGCGCTGCAGGTGGGGATGAGCCTGACCGGGAAGTACCTCGCGCGGCAGGCGGCGAAGGGCGCGGTGAGCGCCGTCCGGCCGAAGGCGAAGCGGCCGCGCCCGGGCGCGCGCCAGCAGGCGGCGAACGAGGCCGCGCCGGCGGCCATCGATGACCCGTACGCCGACGCTGCGGCGGTCAGCGAGACGGTCGTCATCCGGCGGGTGTGGATTCGGCGGCCGTAGCGGGAGTCAGGCGAGGAGCGCGCGGAGCTGCGCGGCGGCCTCACGGACGCGGCGCGGCGCGGTGCCGCCGGGGATGTCGCGCGCGGCGAGGGCGGACTCGACCGTGATGTCGAGGACGTCGGGCTCGAAGAGCTCGCTGGCCGCGCGGTACACGTCGAAGGGGAGTTCGTTGAGTTCGCAGCGGCGCGACTCCGCTTCGCGGACGAGCCCGCCGACGACGGCGTGGGCCTGCCGGAAGGGCATGCCCTTCTTCACGAGGTAATCGGCGATATCGGTGGCGAGGGCGTAGCCCGGCCGGCGGCCTCGCGCATGCGGGGCAGGTCGAAGTCGAGAGCCGGGAGCATCGCGGCGAAGATTTGGAGGGTCGGGATGAGCGTGCGGCCGGCCGCGAGGTAGTAGCTCTTGTCTTCCTGGAGGTCGCGGTCGTAGGCGAGCGGAAGCCCCTTCAGGGTGACGAGGATGCCGGTGAGCTCGGCGACGAGGCGGCCGGCGCGGCCGCGGGCGAGTTCGGCGACGTCGGCGTTCTTTTTCTGCGGCATGATGCTCGAGCCGGTCGCGAAGGCATCCGGCAGGCGGACGAACCCGTATTCCGTGCTGGCCCAGAGGATGATCTCCTCGGCGAGGCGCGAGATGTGCACCTGCGTCATGGCGGCGGCGAAGCAGAACTCGGCGACGAAGTCGCGGTCGGACGTGGCGTCGATGGAGTTGCGGGAGACGGCCTCGAAGCCGAGCTCGCGGGCGACCATTTCGCGGTCGAGCGGATAGGGCGAGCCGGCGAGCGCGCCGGAGCCGAGCGGCATGACGTTGGTGCGGCGGCGGCAGTCGCGGAAGCGGTCGCGGTCGCGGAAGAGCATCTCGCCGTAGGCGAGGAGGTGGTGGCCGAGGGTGATGGGCTGGGCGCGCTGGACGTGGGTGTAGCCGGGCATCGGGTCGGCGGCGTGCCGCTCGGCGAGGTCGCAGATGACGGCGATGAGGTCGCGGAGCGCGTCGGCGGCGTCATCGCAGAGGGCGCGGACGGCCATGCGGTTGACGAGGGCGACCTGGTCGTTGCGGGAGCGGGCGGTGTGCAGGCGGCCGGCCGGCTCGCCGATGCGCTCGCGGAGGAGGGCTTCGATGTGGGTGTGGATGTCTTCGAGCTCGGGCCGCCAGGTGACTTCGCCGCGGCGGAACTGCTCGCGGACGGCTTCGAGGCCGGCGATGATCGCATCGGCGTCGGCGGCGGGGATGATGCCCTGGCGGCCGAGCATGCGCGCGTGGGCGATCGAGCCGGCGATGTCGAACTCCCAGAGGTCGCGGTCCATGCCGGCGGTGTATTCGAGGGTGAGGTCGGCGACGGCGCCTTCGAAGCGGCCGCCCCGGTGCGGCCGTCAGCGGACACGTGCAGCCTCCGCGAGGAGCGACCAGTCGAGCAGCTCGCTGACGCGGTCGAAGGTGAAGTCCGGCACGACGCCGTCGGCATCGGGGCGGGAGCGCTTCCAGGCCGCCGGCATGCCGAGCCGCTGGGCGCCGGCGATGTCTTCGGCGAGGGAGTTGCCGACCATGGCCGCTTCGGCAGGTGCGAGGCCGAGGGCGTCGAGCGCGGCTTCGAAGAGGCGCGGATGGGGCTTGAGGTAGCCAACTTCGACCGAGACGGCAATGACGTCCCAGTCGATATCGAGGCCGGCTTCGCGGAGGTCGGCGCGGAAGCGCTCGCCGCCGAAGGCGCGGTTGGTGACGATGCCGAGACGGAACCCGCGGGCGCGGAGCGCTTCGAGGGTGGGGCGGGCATCGGGGTAGGCGGCCTTTCCGCCCTCGGCGCCGGAGACGTAAATCGCCTCGAGGAAGGCGGCGGCGAGGCCGCGGTCGAGGCGGACGCCGAGGGCAGCGGCGGCCTCGGCGGCGACGGCGGCGTAGTCGGGCTCGGCGAGGTCGCCGGCGCGGGCGGCGCGCATGGCGCCGTCCATCGCATCCCAGCAGGCGCGGGCGAGGGCGGCGGGGTCGACGCTTTCTACGCCGTTGGCGGCGAGGAAGGCGGCGGCACGCTCGGCGGCGCGCCGGCGGAATTCCGCCGGGGCGGCGCTTCGGCGGCGTGCCAGAGGGTATCGCCGACATCGAAGAGGACCGCGCGGACGGGCATAGCTCGGGGTGACCTCGCGGCGGCGGAAGCCGTGACCACGATGATCGCAGAGGATGGGGCAACGGGACACCGGGCAGTTCTTCAGCCGTTTACCGGCGTACGGGAGGGCGCGCTTAGAATGGGGGATGCGAATTCGGGCTGCGCGGACGTTCATCGTCGAACCGAACCTCCCGGGCCGCTGGAGCCCTGCGGAAGCTCTCGCGGAACCTGTACTGGACGTGGAACACGGATGCGGCGGCGCTCTTCGAGCGGATCGACCGGGATTTGTGGCGCGAGACGGACCACAATCCGGTGCGGCTGCTGCAGCTGGTGCGGCCGGAGCGGCTGCACGAGCTGGCGGAGGACGAGGGCTTCCTCGAACACCAGCGGCGGGTGGCCGCGGCGCTCGAGGCGTACCTCGGGCGGCCGCCGCTGCTGGAGGTGGAAGGGCTCGAGCCAGGGATGTGATCGCCTACTTCTCGCTCGAGTTCGCGCTGGCGGAGTGCCTGCCGAACTACTCGGGCGGGCTGGGCGTGCTCGCGGGCGACCACCTGAAGTCGGCGAGCGACCTCGGCCTGCCGCTGGTGGGCGTGGGGCTGTTCTACCACCAGGGTACTTCCGGCAGGAGATTTCGCCCGACGGCTGGCAGCAGGAAGTCTACCTCGACCTCGACCCGGCGGCGCTGCCGATGGCGCACGTGGTGGATGGGAACGGGCGGCCGGTAGAGGTCGCGGTGCCGTTCGACGGGCGGGATGTATGGGCGCAGGCGTGGCGGATCGACGTCGGCAAGACGCCGCTCTACGTGCTGACGACGAACATCGAGCGGAATCCGCCGGCGGACCGTGAGATTACGGCCCGGCTGTACGGCGGCGACAACGAGATGCGCATCCAGCAGGAGATGGTGCTGGGCATCGGCGGCGTGCGGCTGCTGCAGGCGCTGGGCATCGAGCCGGCGGTTTGCCACATGAACGAAGGGCACTCGGCGCTGCTGGGCATCGAGCGGGTCCGGGCGGCGATGGAGCGGTTCGGGGCATCGTTCGCGGAGGCGCGGCTGCCAGTGACCGGCGCGACGGTGTTCACGACGCACACGGCGGTGGCCGCGGGCATCGACCTGTTTCCGCCGGACCTGCTGCGGCGGTATCTCGGGCACTACTGGGCGCGGCTGGGGCTGGATGACCGGGCGTTCCTCGACCTCGGCCGGACACGGCCGGGGACGACGGCGAGCCGTTCTCCATGGCGGTGCTCGGACTGAACCTGAGCGGCTACCGGAACGGCGTGTCGCAGCTGCACCGCGGGGTCTCGCGGCGGCTCTGGGAATCGGCGTGGCCGAATCTGCCCCACGACCTCATCCCGATCGACGCGATCACGAACGGCGTGCACCTGCCGACGTGGGTCTCGCACGAGATGGGCGAGCTGTTCGACCGGTACGTCGGGCCGGCGTGGCGGGACGACCCTGCGAGCGCGAACTGGGCCGCCGTCTACGACATCCCCGATGAGGAGCTGTGGCGGGTGCACGAGCGGCAGCGGCAGCAGCTGGTGCTGCGGGCGCGGCAGCAATACACGGAGGACATGCTGCGGCGGGGGCTGCCGGCGAACGAGCCGGGCGGCCCGCCGGTGCTGGACCCCGAGGTGCTGACGATCGGCTTTGCGCGGCGGTTCGCCGGGTACAAGCGGGCGACGCTGCTCTTCCGCGACCTCGAGCGGCTGGCGCGCATCCTGGACGACTTCGAGCGGCCGGTGCAGGTGCTGTTCGCGGGGAAGGCGCACCCGCGGGATGACGGGGCGAAGGCGCTCATCCGCGAGGTGGTGCAGGTGAGCCGGTCGCCGGAGTTCCGGGGGCGGCTGGTGCTGCTCGAGCGGTACGACGTGGAGCTGGGGCGGCTGCTGGTGGCGGGCTCGGACGCGTGGCTGAACACACCGCTGCGGCCGCTGGAGGCGAGCGGCACGAGCGGCATGAAGGCGTGCGCCAACGGGGTGCTGCACCTGAGCGTGCTCGACGGCTGGTGGTGGGAGGCGTACCGGCCGGGGACGGGCTGGGCGATCGGCCGGAACCGGGTCGACGACGACCCGGAGGCGCAGGACGCGTTCGACGCCGAATCGCTCTACGGGCTGCTGGAGGGTGAGGTGGCGCCGCTCTTCTACGAGCGGGACAGCCAGGGCATCCCGCGGGAGTGGGTGCGGCGGATGAAGGAGACGATCGTCACGTACGCGGCGCAGTTCAGCACGAGCCGGATGGTTTCGGACTACGCCCGGCGGGCGTACGGGCCGGCGGCGACGGCGTGGCACGAGCTCCGGGCCGAGAACCTCGGGCGGGCGCGCGAGCTCGCGGCGTGGCTGGAGCGCGTGCGCGCCGGCTGGGACGCGGTGAAGGTGTACGCCGTGGAGGATGACGGCAGCGAGCTCCGCCCGGCGGATGCGCCGGTGACGGTGCGCGTCCAGCTCTACCCGGGGCCGCTGCAGCCGGAGGACCTGCGCGTCGATATCGTGTACGGGCAGACGGATGCGCGGCGGGAGCTGCACATCGAGGCCGAGGCGCCGCTGGCGTTCGCCGGGCAGCAGGAGGACCGGCTCTGCCGGTACGAGGGGAGCTTCCGGCCGGGCTCCGGCGGGCGCGTCGGCTTCGCCGTGCGGGTGATGCCGCAGCACCCCCACCTGCCCGGCGTCATCTGCACGGGGCTCGCCCACTGGGCCTAGCGGAGGGACACGATGACCTACTGGGCGCTGCTGCTGCACTTCTATCAGCCGCCGACGCAGACGCACGACGTGCTGGCGAAGGTGGCCGACGAGTCGTACCGGCCGCTCATCCGGGTGCTCCGGGCGCACGAGAACGCGCGGGTGGCGGTCAACCTGCAGGGCGTGCTGACGGACCTGCTGCAGGAGCACGGACTGGGCGACGTGGTTGCCGGCCTGCGCGAGCTGGCGGAGCTGGGGCGAGTGGAATTCGTGGGAAGCGGGAAGTACCACCCGATTTTGCCGCTCATCCCGGAGGCGGAGCGGAAGCGGCAGATTGCGGAGAACGCGCGGACGAACCGGGCGGCGTTCGGGCGGGCGTGGAACCCGCGCGGGTTCTTCCCGCCGGAGATGTGCTACAGCCGCGACATCCTGGCTTCGGTGCACGCCAGCGGCCACGAATGGCTGATCGTGAGCGGCGTGGCGTGCCCGGTAGCGTGGCCGGTCGACGTCATCTGCCGGGTGCCGGTCAACGGGGCGCAAGCCCGCGTGCTGTTCCGGGATGACCTCCGGAGCAACCGGATTTCGTTCCGGGAGACGAACCCGGAGGCGTTCCTCGACGACCTGGCGAAGGTGGGGCAGGGCCGCGACGCCTACGTGGTCACGGCGATGGACGCAGAGACCTACGGCCACCACATCCGGGACTGGGAGCGGGAGTTCCTCGGGGCGACGCTGGACCTGCTGGCGGCCGAGGCGCAGGGGAAGGCGCCGCGGGTGCGGATGGTGCTGCCGAGCGAGCTGCTGGAGCTGTTCCCGGATGGGCCGGTGGTCGAGCCGCACGCGTCGAGCTGGAGCACGAGCCTCGACGACCTCGCGGCGCACAACCCGTTCCCGCTCTGGAAATCGCCGGGGAACCGGATTCACGAGCTGCAATGGGAGTACGTGGACCACTGCCTCGACCTGGTGGCGGTGGCGCGGCGGTACGCGACGACACCGGAAGCGAAGGAGTTCGCGGCGGCGGCCTACGAGCGGCTGGGCCCGGCCCTCCACAGCTGCCAGTTCTGGTGGGCGAGCCGCCGGCCGATGTGGAGCATCCCGATGATCTACCGGGGGTTCCTGCTGCTGAACCAGGTGGCGACGTACGCAGCGCATGCGATTGCCGTCGGCGACGCTTCGGAGCCGGTGAAGCGGGAGGCGCGGTGGCGGCTGGCGGCAGCGAATGAGGCGCGCGTGGAGCTGGAGCGTGAGCTGATCAGGAGCCGGGCGCCGTGAAAATCCTGTTCGCCTCTGCGGAGGTCGACCCGTTTGCGAAGGTCGGGGGCCTCGCCGATGTGGCGGCCTCGCTGCCCCAGCGGCTGAAGGAGATCGGCCACGATGTGCGGGTCGTGACGCCGTGCCACGCCTCGGCGGCGGAGGCGCATGCGGCCGCGCGGGCGCACCGGCTGCTGCGGGTCGCGAGCCCGGGGAAACCGCGGGACGTCGACATCGCAACGGTCGACGGGGTCGGCGGGGTGCCGGTGGAGCTGGTCGGCGACCGGCACTACTTCTTCCGGGCGAACGTGTACGGGGAGCCGGATGACCTGCTGCGGTACCAGTTCTTCTGCCGGGCGATTATCGAGATGCTGCGGACCGACGAGTGGGTGCCGGACATCCTGCACCTGAACGACTGGCACACGGCGCCGCTGGCGTTCGGGCTGCGGAACCAGGCGTGGTCGAACCCGCGGCTGCGGGGCGTCGCCAGCGTGTTCACGATCCACAACCTGCGCTACCGGGGGCCGGACGAGCTGAACGACTTCCTCGCGCAGGCGATCTATTACAGCGACATCGTGACGACGGTGAGTCCGACGTATGCGCGGGAGATTCTGACGCGGGAGTACGGGGAGGGGCTGGAGGCGCTCCTCGGGCTGCGGGGCGATGCGCTGATGGGCATCCTGAACGGGCTGAACTACGACCTGTTCAACCCGCGGACGGACCCCCACGTGCGGCACCACTACGACCTCGCGACGGTGGAGCAGCGCTGGCCGAACCGGGACGCGCTGCGGGAGGAGCTGCGCCTGCCGAAGACGGACGGGCCGATCGCGGCGATGGTGACCCGGCTGACGGAGCAAAGGGGGTCGACCTGGCGATCCAGATCGTGCCGGAAATGGTGCTGGCGGGGGCCAGTTCATCGTGCTGGGAGACGGCGACCAGTGGCTGAAGGACGAGCTGAAGCGGCTGGAGCGGGAATACCCGGACCACGTCCGGCTGGCGCCGAGGTACGACCCGGGGCTGGCGCAGCGGATCTACGCGGGGTGCGACCTGTTCCTGATGCCGTCGCGGTACGAGCCGTGCGGACTCGGCCAGCTGATCGCGATGCGGTACGGGGCCGTGCCGATCGGGCGGCGGACGGGGGACTCTCGGACACGATCCTCGGACCTCGATGAGCACCCCGAGACGGGCACGGGGTTCCTGTTCGACGAGTTCAGCCAGTTTTCGCTCGCCTCGGCCTACGAGCGGGCGGTGCGGGCGTTCCGGGAGCCGGAGACGTGGCTGCGGCTCCAGCGGAACGGGATGAGCCGGGATTATTCGTGGCGGGCCTCGGCGACCTACTACGTGGAGGCCTACACGAACGCGCTGCGGGCGCGGGGCATCGTGCCGCTGGAGTAGCGCGCGGAGCGGGCCGTGCTATGCTCGCGGCCGGGATGGCTGAGAAGCGGATTCTCGTGGTCGGCGCCGGGACGATGGGCACCGCGCTGGCGCGGATGCTGGCAGAGGGCCGCGCGCCGGGCGTCGCCCCGGCGGGGGTGGTGGACATCGACGGGGCGCGGGCGCTGGAGCTGGCGAACGCCGCGGGGACGCGGGCGTTCGGCGACATCTCGACGGCGGTGCGGGAGACGCTGCCCGACGCCGCCTACGTGGCGACGCCGGACGCGCAGCACCGGGCGCCGGTGGAGGAGCTGGCGGGGCTCGGCATCCCCGTGCTGGTCGAGAAGCCGCTGGCGCCGACCGCGGAGGATGCCGAGGCGATGGCGGAGGCGGTCCGCCGGGCGGGCGTCCACGCGGAGGTGAACTGGCTCCAGCGGTGGAACCCGCCGTTCGCGGAGGCCGCGCGCGCCATCAGCGCGGGCGAGCTGGGGGAAGTCCGGCTGTTCAACGGGCGGCTGAACCACCTGGTTTCGTCGCCGCGGGAGCGGCTGCACTGGAGCGGAGGGACGACACCGGCGTGGTACCTGATGTCGCACCTGTTCGACCTCGCGCTCTGGCTGGGGCGGAAGCGGGCGGTGAGCGTCTACGCGCTGGGCGGCCGCGGCGAACTCGCGGGGCGCGGCATCGAGACGTATGACTGGGTGCACGCCATCGTGCGGTATGCCGACGGGGCGGACGGGGTATTCGAAGCGTGCTGGATTCTGCCGGACAGCTGGCCGGCGGCAAGCGACCTCGCGCTGCGGGTGGTGGGGACGCGCGGCGCGGCCGACATCGACGGCGGGCAGCAGGGGCTGGCGCTGGCGTCGGAGCGGTACCGGTACCCGGCGGTATTGCAGTGGGCACCGCAGCGGCTGGCGGCCTTCCTGCGGGCCGCGGAAGGACGGACCAGCACGGGGGCGAGTTTCGAGGATGGCGTCGCCGTGACGAAGCTGCTGGTGGCCCTGCACCGGAGCCTCGAGTCCGGCGCCGTCGAGCGGGTCGAATGACGGCCGGGCAGGACGGCGTACGGATTCACGTCGTCGGCCTCGGGCCGGGCGACCCGGGGCTGCTGACGCAGGCGACGGCAGCGCTGCTCGCCTCGGGCCTGCCGGTCATCCTGCGGACGCGGCACCACCCGACGGTGGCGGGGCTGGCGTTCGGGGGCCGGTGAGCGACTGCGACGACCTGTACGGGGCGGCGGAGCGGTTCGACGAGGTGTACCGGGCAGCGGCGGAGCGCGTGCTCACGGCCGCAGGGCCGGGGCCGGTCGTCTACGCGGTGCCCGGCCACCCGCTCGTGGCAGAGCGGAGCGTCGCCGAGCTGCTGCGGCTGGCGGCGGAGCGCGGCCTCGCCGTGCGGGTCTACCCGGGCGTCAGTTTTGCGGACGTCGCGCTTGCGCGGCTCGGCATCGACGGGGGCAACGTGCAGGTGTGCGACGCGGAGGACTTGCGCATCGACACGTGGCGGCCGGCGATCATCGGGCAGGTCTACCGGCGCGAGGTGGCCTCGGAGCTGAAGCTGCGGCTGCTGGAGTGGTACCCGGCGGACCACCCGGTGCGGGTGCTGCGGCGGCTCGGGACGGCCGACGAGCGGGTCGAAGCGATGGAGCTGCGGGCACTCGACCACGGGCCGTTCGGGTACCTCGATGCGGTGTACGTGCCGCCGCTGGCGCCGCTGGAGGACGTGCGCCGATTCGACGGGCTGGAGTACGTCGTTCGGCGGCTGAATGGCCCCGAGGGCTGCCCGTGGGACCGGGAGCAGACGCACGCGACGCTGCGGCCGCACCTGCTCGAAGAAGCGTACGAGGCGCTCGAAGCGATCGACCGGGGCGACCCGGCCGCGCTGGAGGAGGAGCTGGGCGACCTGCTGCTGCAGGTGCTGATGCACGCGGCGGTTGCGGAGCGGGAGGGGACGTTCCAGCTCGGCGACGTGGTGGAGCGCATCGCCCGGAAGCTGATCCGGCGGCACCCGCACGTCTTCGGCGGAGCGGTGGCGGAGACGGCGGAGGAGGTGTACCGGAACTGGGAGGCGCTGAAGCAGCAGGAAAAGCCGCGGACCTCGATTCTCGATGGGGTGCCGCGGACGCTGCCGGCCCTCGCGGCGTCGCAGGCGATCCAGGGCGGGCGCGGCGGGTCGGCTTCGACTGGCCGGACGTCGAGGGGCCGCTCGAGAAGCTGGCGGAGGAGGTCGGCGAGCTGGCACGGGCCGGGGCAGGGCCGGAGCGGGAGGGCGAGTTCGGCGACGTGCTGTTCACGCTGGTGAACATCGCCGACCGGCTGGGTGTCGATGCGGAACAGGCGCTCAGGGGGCGAACGAGAAGTTCCGGCGGCGCTTCGGCGAGGTGGAGCGGCTGGCGAAGGAGCGGGCGCTGGACCTGCGCGAGCTGGACCTCGAGGCGCTGGACCGGCTCTGGGATGAGGCGAAGGCCGCCGAAGGGTGATTGAGAAGGCCCGCAGAGGCGCGTAGGCTGGTGTGTTGCAATCAGCAACCCTCGCGGAGGACGCACGTGACACAGGCGAAGGAATCGGTCATCACGCTGGAGCGCTTCAAGCAGGGGAAGACGTTCCAGAAGTACCTCGATTCGGGCATTCGGAACCGCGAGCTGTTCGTGGAGAACTACGAGGGCACGAAGCTGACCGCGGAGCAGGAGGCGGCGCTGAAGGAGCTGGCGGCGCGGCCGAACGGGCCGCACCACATCGTCGTCATCGGCGAGGACTGGTGCCCGGACGTCTACCGCGGCACGGGCGTGGCCCAGCGGATGGCCGAGGCGATGGGCGCCGAGCTCCGGTTCTTCGAGCGCGACCAGAACAAGGACATGATGGCGGAGTACCTGAAGGACGGGGAGTTCGAGTCCATCCCGGTGTTCATCTTTTATGACAAAGACCACCGGGAGATTGCGCACTTCATCGAACGGCCGCAGCTGGCGAACGAGCAGCTCCACCTCGCGCAGCAGGCGCTGGGCGACATTTCGCCGGCGGGCATTGCGAAGCAGCTCGGCCACGAACCCTCGGAGGAAGAGATGAAGGCGGCGCGGGCGGCGGCGCGGGAGCGGTACCTCGCGTGGCAGAAGGGCGAGACGTGGGCCAACTGGCGGGTTGCGACGGTCGACGAGTGCATCGCGCTGCTGCGTTCGAAGCTGGCCGGCTGATGCTGCCGCGAACCGGGGGCCTCGCCGTCACTTGATCGGCGGGGCTCCCCGGCGTGGAATGCACCGGTGACCGGGACGGGGCGGGAGATGCGGACGGGCGGCGGACGTGGCCTGCTGGCCATCGTGCTGCTCGCGCTGCTGCTCGTGGGCTACGTGGCGGCGATGCGCGCGACGCTCGGGGTTTCCGAGGTGCACAGCGACCGCGATGCGGCAGAGCGGGACACGGTGTATCTCGTGCTGCACGGGGGCTGCTGGCGATCGGGGCGGTTGCGGGGTTTGCGGCCGGCAAGTGGATCAACGGGCTCGGGGTCGCGTTCGCGGTCCTGTTCGTGGTGGTGCTGGCGGTGGCGATGGTCGCGATCCAGGTGGCGTCCTTCGAGCTTGCGTGCGCAGGCGGACAGAACGGGCTGATTCGCCACTGGCACTGCTGAGGAGGCGAATCCGGGAGTTCGCCGGTGCGGACGCGGGGTTTGCGGCCGATGAAGCGAGGTGAAACCTCTTGCTCCGCAGGGTCGCGGGCGGTAGGGTTTCGCGCAGGCGCCGGGGCTACCGACCGGTAGAACGCCAGTGCCCAGAAGGGGAGGCGATGAGCCAGGCGGCCTACTCCATCGACCCGTTCGCTGAGGATGCGTCGCTCATCCCGGCGGCGACACCGATCTGGCGCGAGGCGATGTTCCCGCTGGAGTGGCTGGCGCTGCGGGCATCGCCGGTGTACTGGGGCTTCGGCGTGCCGCACGGCGATGGGGAGCCGGTGGTGGTGGTGCCGGGGTTCCTCGCGAGCGACGTTTCGCTGGTGGAGCTGTACTGGTGGCTGGCGCGGATCGGCTACCGGCCGTACTTCTCGAACATCGGGCGGAACGTGGACTGCCCGGACCACATCACGGGCCGGCTGCTGGAGACGGTGCGCCGCGCGCGGAAGGAAACAGGGCAGCGGGTGCGGCTCGTGGGGCACAGCCTCGGCGGGATGCTGAGCCGGAACCTCGCGCTGGAGCACCCGGACGAGGTGGCGATGGTCATCACGCTCGGGTCGCCGTTCCGGGACGCGGTGCGGGCGCACCCGGTGCTCATCTCGGCGGCGGCGACGCTGCGGGAGCATGGCGGGACGGGCCTCGCGAAGAACGTGCGGCCGGCTTGCTTCAGCGGGCACTGCATGTGCACGTTCGTGAAGAACATGCTGGCGCCCGAGGACTGGGAAGTGCCGCGGTACGCGGTCTACTCCGCCGCGACGGCGTGGTGGAGTGGGAGAGCTGCATCGAGGAGGACCCGGCGCTGAACGACGAGGTGCACTCGAGCCATCTCGGGATGGTGGTGCACGCCGGCACGTACCGGGTCATCGCGCGGCGGCTTCGGATGGCCTGAATCCGGCAGGCTGGCGGATTGGACAGGAACGGCCCGGGCGATGCCCGGGCCGTTGCGCTGGGGCTGCGGGACGGAGCGTCAGGCGGTGGCCGCCTTCTCCTTCTTCTGCTTCGCAGCGGGGGCCTGGAAGGCCTCGAGGCTCTTCTTCATGACCTCAGCGAAGGGGTTGGCGCCGGCCCACTGGCGGGCGACTTCGACGGCGGCAGCGGCGGTTTCGCGGTTCGCCTCGGCGAGCTTCTGGATGAGTTCGCGGGCGTCGGCGCCGGAGGCGAGGGCCTCCTGATAGGCAGCCTGGGTGAAGGCGAGGGCGCGGCCCTGGGCGGCCGTCGTGGCTTCGAGGAGGGCGGCGTAGAACTGGCCGAGGTCGCCGGGTTCAGCAGCGAGCTTCTTGCCGAGCTGGAGGGCATCCCGCTGGCCGGCGACGACGTCGGCGGCGAACTGGCGGGTGACCTTGATGCCGCGCTCGTTGGCTTTTTCGATGGCGTCGACGAGGAGGTCGTAGCCCTCGATGAGGGCGTCGTAGTACTTCTGGACGGTTTCGGCGGTGGCGGTCATGGCGTGGTCCTTTCGTGGGCTGCAGCCCGTTGCTATCTGCAAGGTACAGATAGCTGCGGCGCTTGTCAACGCTCTGCCGGTATGTGCATACTGCACGTAGCGATGGGAAAGAAGAAATCCGCGACACCGAACGAGAGAACGAACGGGGCGGCCCCGGCCGCCGGCGCCAGCGGCCGGAACGGCCGCGATGGGGAGCAGGAGGCGGCGCCGCAGCCGCGGCTCCACGGGGAGATGCTTTCGACGACGCTGCTGGCGTTTCTGCGGGGCTGGAACGCGTACGGCTACGAGCTGACGCAGCGGCTGGCGCAGGCCGGGCTGCCGCAATCGGACAGCGGGACGGTCTACCGGACGCTGCGGCAGCTGGAGCGCTCGGGCCTGGTGTCCTCCTTCTGGGACACGTCGGAGAGCGGGCCGGCGCGCCGGATGTACAGCCTGACGGCCGCGGGGGAGGCGTTCCTCAGCGGCTGGATCGATATCCTCGAGCGGTACCAGCAGGTGCTGCGGCAGGCGGCGGAGGGCTTCCGGGCGTTTGCCGGCGAGCCGCGCGAAGACAGGAACGGCGACGACAGCCAGGCGCGGGGCTGAACGCATTTCGACACCCCGGGAGGGCAGCAAATGGCCGAGAAGCAGCAGACGATGGACCCGCTGGCGATGTGGCGGGAGTGGGTGGCGCAATCGGAGCGCCAGTGGAACGCGTTCCTGAACCAGGCGATGGCAACCGACGAGTTCAGCAAGGCGATGGGGCGGTTCATGGACTTCTACCTGAATCTGCAGAAGGGCATGAACGAGACGATGGGCCGCTACCTGCAGCTGGTGAACATGCCGAGCCGGCAGGAGGTGCTGGCGCTGGGCGAGCGGCTGAGCGCCATCGAGGAGCGGCTGGGGCGGATCGAGGGGATGCTGGCGAAGCAGGCGCCGGCAGCCGGTCCGGCCGCCCAGGACAATGGCGCTGTGCCGGTGAAGCGCCCGCCGCGGACGAAGAAGCCCCCGACGGCGGAGAAGTAGCGCCGGCAGGAACGCGCTGCCCGTGACGCAGATTTAATTGACGTTTCGCAAAGTTGTCATGGTTCGCCGCATGCGCGGGAGTACACTTCCGCGCACGCTGCTGCATGCCCGTGAGGAGGGTGTTCGATGACAGCTCCGGCAGGCGACGCTTCGCTCGAAGCCCGGGTGCGCATGGAGATCGAGCGGGCGATCCAGCGGAGCATCAAGGGGCTCGAATACATCTCGACCGGCGACCCGGCGGTAGGGTTGACGCCGAAGGACGTCATCCACAGCCGGGGGACGCTGAAGCTGTACCACTACCGGCCGCAAGCGGACGAGGTGTACCGGGTGCCGGTGATGCTCGTGATGTCGCTCGTGAGCAAGCCGTACATCCCGGACCTCGCGCCGGGGCAGAGCCTCGTCGAATTCCTCGTGAAGCGGGGGTTCGACGTCTACATGATCGACTGGGGGTGCCGCGGCCGGAGGATGCGCGGCTGCGGCTCGAAGACTACGTGCTCGACTTCATCCCGGACTGTGTGGAGCGGGTGCTCGAGGACTCGGGCGAGCGCGAGATTTCGCTCGTCGGCTACTGCATGGGCGGGCAGCTTTCGACGATGTACGCCGCGCTCCATACCGACGGGCCGCTGAAGAACCTCGCCTGTTTCACGACGCCGGTCGACTCGGACGGGATGGTGCTGTTCAAGCGGTGGCTGGACCCGCGGTACTTCGACGTGGACCGGGTGGTGGACACGCTGGGGAACGTGCCGCCGGAGCTGATCTACGCGTCGTTCGACATGCTGAAGCCGGCGCAGCGGGTGGCGAAGAACATCCAGCTCTGGGACAACCTGTGGAACGACGACTTCGTGCGGTCGTACCGGCTGTTCGAGCGGTGGGCGGCGGACCAGATCCCGTTCCCGGGTGAGTGCTTCCGGCAGTTCACGAAGCAGTTCATGTGGGAGAACCGGATGGTGAGGAACGAGCTGGAGGTCGGCGGGCGGCGGGTGGACCTCGGCGCGATCACCGTGCCGTTCCTGCACGTGGTGGCGGAGCACGACCACATCGTGCCGTACGATTCGGCGCGGGCGCTGGTGCCGCTCATCGGGAGCGAGGACAAGCGGGAAGTGATGCTGAAGGGCGGGCACGTGAGCCTTGTGGCCGGGGGCAACGCCATCTATCGTCTGTGGCCACAGCTCGAATCCTGGCTCGCGGAGCGTTCGGTATGACGGTCGAAACGGTTCGAACCTACCCGGTCCACCACGATATCGGGGGCAGCGGGTGACGCTCCGGCCGATGGGGGCCGCCGACCGCGAGGCGGTGCTCGCCTTCGCGCGGAAGCTGCCCGAGCACGACCTGCTCTTCCTGCGCCGCGACATCACCCAGCCGGAGGCGGTCGACGACTGGGTCGACGAGATCGAACGCGGCGAGATTTTGACGATCCTTGCGGAAGCGGGCGGCGAGGTAGCAGGGTATGCGACGATTCACCGGAATTCGCTGCGGTGGACGGCGCACGTGGCCGAACTGCGGGTGACGGTGGCGGAGAGCTGGCGGGGAAGGGCCTCGGCCGGCTGCTGACGCAGGAGGCGTTCGCGAACGCGCTCGGCCTCGGCATCGAGAAGATGATCGCCCAGATGACGCTCGACCAGAAAGGGGCGATTGCGACGTTCGAGGGGCTCGGTTTCCGGCCTGAAGCGCTCCTGCGGGACCAGGTGAAGGACCGGGACGGGAACAAGCACGACCTCCTCGTGCTGAGCCACGACGTCGCGCGGTTCGAAGCGGTGCGTTCGGCGTACGGGGTCGCGGAGGCGCTGGGCGGGGGATGACGGGCCCGGGCGGCTTACACCGGCGGCCCCGGGCAGCCGGGTAGGCTGAGGAACATGGACGCCGACAGCCAGCCCGGAGAACGGCTCGCGCCCTGGGAAAGCGAGCTGCTCGCGATAGCGCAGGGCTCCGGGGCCGCTGCCCCTCACCGGAACGGGGCCGCGCCGGCAGCCGGGCCGGGGATTTCGCCTGCTGCGATGCGATCACGAAAGCGCACAGCCGGACGTTCTACGCGGCGACCCGGCTGCTGCCTGCGGCGAAGCGGCGGGCGGTGCGCGCCCTCTACGCGTTCTGCCGGGTGGCGGACGACATCGTCGATGAGCCGGGCGAGGACCGGGAGGCGCGGCTTCGCGCCTGGGGCGCGGCGGGCACCGGCGAGGCCCGCGCTGACGGCGAGCCGGTGCTCCGGGCGTGGGCGGCCACGCGCGAGGCCTACGGCATTCCGCCGCACCTGCCCGCGCAGCTGGTGGAGGCGCTGGCGGACGACTTGCGGCACCAGGGCTTCGACGACTTCCCGGCGCTGGCGCGGTACTGCTACGGGGTCGCTTCGACGGTCGGACTGATGTCGATGCGGATCATCGGGAGCCGGGGCGACCCGGCGCTGTACGCGATCCGGCTCGGCGTGGCGATGCAGCTGACGAACGTGCTGCGCGACGTGGCGGAGGACTGGCGGAACGGGCGGGTCTATCTGCCGCGGGATGAGATGGCGCGGTTCGGGGTCAGCGAGGGGCACCTCGCGGAGGGGCTGGTCGACGAGCGGTGGCGGGCCTTCATGCAGTTCCAGGTGGCGCGGGCGCGGGCGCTGTACGCCGGCGCGCGGCCGGGGTTGGCCTGCTCAACCGGGACGGCCGGCTGGCCGTGACGGCAGCGCTGGAACTGTACTCGCGCATCCTCGACGACATCGAACGGCGCGGCTACGACGTCTTCAGCGGGCGGGCGACGGTTCCGGGCTGGCGCCGCGCGGCGCCGCTGCCGCTGGCGGCGTGGCGGGCGTTCCGGCGCCGGCGGCAGCGGGGGAGGGCGCGTGAGCCGGACGGTCGTCATCGGGAGCGGATTCGGCGGGCTGGCGGCGGCCGTGCGGATGGCGGCCCGCGGCCACCGGGTGACGCTGGTGGAGAAGCAGCCGCGCGCCGGGGCCGTGCGGCGCCGGTGGAGGCCGGGGGTTCCGGTTCGACGGCGGGCCGACCGTCATCACGGCCCCGTTCCTGTTCGAAGAGCTGTTCGCGCTCGCGGGGAGAAGATTCGAGGACTATGCCCGGCTCATCCCGGTGGACCCGTTCTACCGCATCTTCGACGCGAAGGGACGCTGGTTCGAGTACAACGGCGACTTCGACGCAGTGGCGGCCCAGATTGCGCGCTGGAATCTGCGCGACATCGACGGGTATCGCCGGTTCCTCGAGGCGAGCCGCGCGATTTTCCAGAAGGGATTCGTCGAGCTGGCGGACGCGCCGTTCCTCCACGTCACGGACATGCTGCGCGTGGCGCCGGACCTCATCCGGCTGAAGTCGTACCGGTCGGTCTACGGGTTCGTCTCGCAGTACATCGAGGACCCGTTCCTGCGGCGGTGCTTCACGTTCCACCCGCTGCTGATCGGGGAAACCCGTTCGTGGCGTCGTCGATTTACGCGATGATCCACCACCTCGAGCGGGAGTGGGGGTGTGGTACGCGGAGGGCGGAACCGGTGCGCTGGTCGATGCGCTGGTGCGGCTGTTCGAAGAGCTCGGCGGCGAGGTGCGGCTCGGGACCGAGGTGACGCGCATCCGGGTGCGGGGCCGGCGGGCGACGGGGTCGAACTCGCGAGCGGCGAGGTGCTCGAAGCGGACCGGGTGATTTGCAACGGGGACGTGCCGCAGGCGTACCTCTCGCTCATCGACCCGGAGCACCGGAGCTGGCGGAATTCGGACCTGCGCTACCGGAAGCTGACGGCCTACAGCATGTCGCTCTTCGTGGTGTACTTCGGGACGGACCGGCAGTACCGGGACACGCCGCTCGTGCACCACAACATCATCCTGAGCGAGCGGTACAGGGGCTCATCCGGGACATCTTCCGGGCGAAGGGGCTGCCCCGGGACTTCTCGCTCTACGTCCACGTGCCGACACTGACGGACCCGAGCGGCGCGCCGCCGGGGCACGAGGCGTTCTACGCACTCGCCGGTGCCGCACCTCGGTTCGCCGACGGACTGGGAGCGGATGGCGCCGCGCTACCGGGAGCTCATCCTCGAGTTCCTCGAACGGGAGTACCTGCCGGGGCTCCGCAGCCACATCGTCGTCGAGCGGACGATCGACCCGCGGCACTTCCGGGACAACCTGAACACCTACCTCGGGACCGGTTTCAGCGTGCAGCCCACGCTGTGGCAGTCGGCGTGGTTTCGGCCGCACAACCGCTCGGAAGACATCGACAACCTGTACTTCGTCGGGGCAGGCACGCACCCGGGGGCGGGGGTTCCGGGGTGCTTTCGTCGGCAAAGGTGGTCGAGCGGATCATCGCCGAGGAAGAAGGCGGGTGACCGCAGGCTGGCGGTTCGGCTACCTCTGCGAAAACCGGATGCTGGGGGCGACGACGCTGCGGACGCTCCGGCTGGCGAACCTGACTGCCGAGCGGGCGCGGGAGAAGGCGGAGGCGAACATCGACGACCTCGAGCGGATGGTCCGGTTCAACGCCGAACACGGCATCGGCCTGCTGCGCATGGGCCAGCAGCTCATCCCGTTCGCCTCGCACCCGGCGTTCCCGTACGACTGGGCGGCGGTTCACGGGGAGCGGCTGGCGGAGATCGGCGCGCTGGCGCGGGCGGCCGGCGTCCGGCTGTCGATGCACCCGGGGCAGTTCGTGCAGCCAGGCAGCAGCCGGCCGGAGGTGGTCGAACGGTCGCTGGCGGAGCTGCGGTATTCGGCGCGGGTGCTCGAGCTGGCGGGCGCGGGGGACGGCGTCATCGTGCTGCACGGCGGGCCGGCGGGGTCGCTCGAACGGCTCACGGCAGCGCTGGCGGGCGAGGACGCGGTGCTCCGGCACCTCGCGCTGGAGAACGACGAGCGGACGTGGAGCGTCCGCGACCTGCTGCCGGCGGCGCGCCGGCTCGGGGTGCCTGTGGCGGTCGATACGCTGCACCACGGCTGGAACCCGGGCGGGATGACGCTGCGCGAGGCGCTGAGCGAGGCGGCGGCGACCTGGCGGACGCGGCAGAAGGTGCACCTTTCCAGCCAGGCGCCGGGAGCGCGGCCCGGGGCGCATGCGGAGCTGGTCGAGCCGGACGACTTCGCGCGGTTGCGCGAGGCCGGAGCCGGGCTCACGCTGGACGTGATGGTGGAGGCGAAAGCGAAGGAGCTGGCGGTCTTCGCACTCCTCGGGCGCGCGCCGGATGAGCGGGGCGAAGCCGCCGCGGACGGACGGGCTGGCCGCGAGGGACGGCCTCCGGGCGCTCTGGACGCTGCGGCACGGAACGCCGGGGCTGTATGAAGCGCTCGAGATCGCGCGGGCGGGGCTCGGGAACGTGTTCGAACTCGGCTTCGGGCGGTTCCGGCCGATCGTCGTGGCGTCGCCGCAGGGTCTGCGCGAGGCGCTCGTCGAGCGCCGGGAGGAGTTCGGCTGGCGGCCGGAGGGCGACCCCGCGGTGCGGCTGTTCCGGCGGAGCATCCTCGTGACCGACGGGGATGAGCACGACCGGGCGCGGCAGGCGATGGCGCCAGCGTTCGAACCGGCCCGGCTTCGCGCCGCAGCGCCCGCCGTGCTGGCGGTCACCGATGACGAGCTGGACGGCTGGCCGGCGGAAGGCCGGGTCGAGGCGGTCGAGGCGATGCGACGGGTCGCGTGGCGGAGCTTCGAGCTTGTGTTCTTCGGGTACGACCTGCGGGGCGAGGAGCTGGAGCGGACGCTGCCGGGGCTGCTGGCGGCGCTGCGGTACATCGGGCCGGGGGTGTGGGTGCTGCGGGGGCGGGCCGGGGGCGTCCCGCGGCGGGTGCGGCCGCTCGAAGCGCACGTGCGGGGCGTCATCGCCGAGCGGAAAGGGCAGCCGGCCGAGCCGCCGACGATGCTGGACCTGCTGCTGGAGGCGTTCGACGACGAGCGGGTGCGCGACCACGCGCTGACGATGCTGATCGCGGGGCACGACACGAGCACGGCGCAGCTCTCGTGGGCGCTGCACCTGCTGGCGCGCAGCCCCGAGTGGCTGGCGCGGGCGACCCGCGAGGCCCGGCGGGCCCCGGATGGCGAGCGGCTGGCCGGGGTCCGCGCGGACGACCTGCCCGTCATCGACGCCGTGCTGAAGGAGACGCTGCGGCTGTGGCCGCCGATCCACGTGGGCGGGCGGTGGTCGCTGCGGGAGACGGAGCTGGACGGCTATGCGATCCCGGCGGGGCAGCGGGTGATGCTTTCGTACTTCCTCGCGCAGCGCGACCCCGCGGCGTGGGCCGCGCCGGGGCGGTTCGACCCCGGCCGGTGGCTGGACGGCGGCGGCGCGCCTGGGCCGTACACCTACCTGCCGTTCGGCGGCGGGCCGCGCAACTGCATCGGCGCGGCGTTCGCGAACCTGGAGGCGCGGCTCGTGCTGACGCGGGTGCTGCAGCGGTTCGACCTCGCGGTGACGCGGCGGCCGCTGCGGGGCGCGATGGGCGCGACGCTGGAGCCGCGCGGCGGCCTGCTGAGGGTGCGGCGCCGATGACCTACGGGGCGTTCCTCGGGCTGTACCTGCTGCCGCCTATCGTGACGCTGCTCGCGGCGGTCTTCCGCTGGCGGCCGGCGCCGCCGCTGCGGGAGCTGGCTGCGGGGATCGGCGTGCTTGCCGTCATCGCCGTGGTCTACACGACGCCGTGGGACAACTACCTCGTCGCTTCCGGGACGTGGACCTACCCCGAGGAGCGGACGTGGGGCATCCGGCTCGGGTGGGTGCCGCTGGAGGAGTACACGTTCTTCGTGCTGCAGACGGTGATGACGGGGCTGTGGGTCGGGCTGCTGCTGCGGACCCGCGAGGCGAACGCGAGCGCGGCAAACGGGCGCGCGGTGCGGACCGCGGGCGCCATCGCCCTGCTCGGCGGCGCGGCTGCCGGGGCCGCGATGCTGGCCGGGCCCGAATCGCTGCGGTATCTCGGGCTGATCCTCGCGTGGGCGCTACCGCCGCTCGCGCTGCAGGCGGGGTTCGGCGCCGACATCCTGCTACGGCGGTGGCGAACGGTGCTGCCCGGCTTCGCGGTGCCGACCGCGTACCTCGCGGCGGCCGACACGATCGCCATCGGCGCGGGGACGTGGCATATCACGGAACGAACATCGACCGGGGTGTTCCTGCCCGGGGGCTGCCGATCGAGGAGTTCGTGTTCTTCCTCGTGACGAACCTGCTCCTGGCGTTCGGGCTGACGCTGTTCCTCGTGCCGGAAGGGCGGGAGCGGGCGCGGACGATGCTCGGCGCCCTGGGGCTCGCGCGCACGGAGCGGCAGGGCGCATGAGCGGCGGCTGGGCGCTGGCCGGGTACGCGCTGGGGATGCTCCCGTTCGCGGCGTGGGCCGCGCGGCTCCGCGGGACGGACATCCGCCGGGTGGGGACGGCAACCCGGGGGCGGCGAACGCGTGGAAGGGCGCCGGGAAGGCGGCCGGCGCGGCCGCGGCCGTCGCGGACTGGGCAAAGGCGGCGCTGCCGGTCGCGCTGGCGCTGCGGCGGCAGGCGCGGGGCGCGGAACTGGTGGCGGCGGCGGCTGCGCCGGTGCTCGGGCACCGGACCAGCCCGCTGCTGGGCGGGCGGGGCGGAAAGGGGCTCGCGCCGACGTTCGGCGCCTGGACGGCGCTGGGCGGGCCGTGGGCGGCGGTGGCGTTCGGCGGCGCGCTCGGCGTTGGCTACGGCCTGCTGCGGCTGCGCGAAGGCTGGGCTGTCGTGGCCGGGGCGCCGGCGCTGCTGGCCGCGCTCTGGAACCGGCCGCAGCGGCGCGGCGAGATCGCGGCGGCGTGGGTGCTGACGACGGCGTCGCTGGCGTGGGCGTACCGGCGGCAGTTCGGCTGGCCGCCGTTCCGGGCGCGATGAGGTCCGGCGCTGCCGCGCGGCTCGCGCTGCGCGCCGCGGCGCGGGCGTTTCGCGATGACCGGGGGTGCTCGTGTACCTCGGCGCGGTGCTGGCGAATACCGCATGGAATCTCTCGGGGGTCATCGACCTTCGGCCGGGAGACCGGCCGGCGCGGTGGCGTCCGCGGATCGCGGTGCTGGTGCCGGCGCGGGACGAGGCCGAGAACATTGGGCCGTGCGTCCGGTCGCTGCTGGCGCAGGACTGGCCGGACCTGCGGGTCATCGTGCTCGACGACGGGTCGACCGACGGGACGGGCGACGTCCTCCTGAGGCTGCAGCGGGAAGATGGGCGGCTCCGGGTGGTGACGGGCGCGCCGGTGCCGCCGGGCTGGCTGGGGAAGCCGTGGGCGTGCGCGCAGCTGGCGGCGGCTGCCGGTGACGCCGACCTGCTGCTCTTCGTCGACGCGGACACGCGGCACGCGCCGGGGATGGCGGCAGCGGTGGCGGCGGCGATAGAGCGGGATGGGCTGGGGATGCTCTCGGCGGTGCCGGGGCAGGAGCTGGGCGGCGCGGCGGAGCGCTGGCTGGTGCCGCTCATCCCGTGGGCGCTGATGATGCACCTTTCGCCGGCCGGGGCGCAGGCGTTCGGGTTCGCGCCGGCCGCGGGCGCGGTGGGGCAGGTGCTGGCGTTCCGGGCCGAGGCGTACCGGCGGCTGGGCGGACACGCGGCCGTGCGGGCCGAGGTCGCGGAAGACATAGCCTTCGCGCGGCTGGCGACGCGGGCCGGGGTCCGCTGGCGGGTCGCGGCGGGCTGGCGGGTGAGCCGCTGCCGGATGTACCGGGGCGGGGCGGAGGCGCTCGCCGGGCTCGAAAAGAACCTCTACCCGGCGCTGGGCGGCCGGGCGCTGTCCTTCGTGTTCGCGTGGGCGTGGGTCGTGCGGGCGTTCGCGTGGCCGGCTGCCGCTGCAGCCGCGGCCCTCTGCCGGGGGCGGCCGGGGCGCGCTGCTGCGCCGGCCGCGCAGCTGGCGCTCGGGGCTCTCACGTGGCACCTCGTCGCGCGGCGGTTCGGGCTGCCCCGCCGGCTGGCGTTCGAAGGCCCGCTGACAGCGCTGGCGGGCGCGTGGGCAGCGGCGCGGTCGCTGCGGGCGTGGCGGGCCGGGACGGCGGCGTGGAAGGGCCGGCGGCTGGTCAGCTGACGCGCTCGGCGAGGACGACGGTCCGGAACGGGTAGTTGCCCTCGTCCGGTGGCCCGCTGCAGGTCATCAGCACGATGCTTTCGCGGCCTTCGAGCCCGGCCAGCAGCGCGCCCATATCGATGGCCGCGAGGGGGTAATCGACCACGGAGGCGACGCGGTAGGTGTGGGTCGAGCCGTCGGTGAGGGCGACGGCGACGGATGCGCCGGGCTGGAGGGCTGCGAGGCGGAAGAAGATGCCGGGCCGGCCGCCGTATTCGTAGTGGGCGGCGAAGAACGTGGAGCCGCCGGTGCCGGGCAGGGAGGTGTAGGCGGGGTTCCAGCCGATGGAGACCGTGTCCTGGGGACGTCGAGGCGGCCGTAGGCGTCGAGACCGAGCCGGATGACCGGGGCGTCCGAGACGCCGATGGCGGGGATGGAGATGCCGGCAACGTCGACCGGGCCGGGCGGAGGCGGCGGGACGGGCTCGCCCGCATCGCGGCCGTACCGTTCGATGGCGCGGTCCCAGTCGGCGATGAAGCGGTCGTCGACGCGGGAGGGCAGGCCGGTGAGCGGGTCGCGGCCGATGTAACGCAGGGCCGGGGCGAACGGCGGAGGGTCGGCGGGGGCCTCCGCGGCGGCTGGCAGGGCAAGGGCGGCGATCAGCGCCGCGGCCGCGGCGAGAACGCTGCGGCGGCATCCTGTGCGCACGCCGCCAGTGTAGCGGCCCGGAGTGGTTCCCGGTATGGAGCCCGAATTGGCCCTGACGGGGTAACCTTTGGGCGGTACATTCGTTCTACGGTTTCGAAGGGCCGCAGTGGCCGCGGAGGTCGACGATGGCACGCACGAGCACCCATCAGCTCCCGTCCCGTGACGGGTTCGCGAAGGAATTCCCAGCGTAAGGGTCTACCTTTCGAGACGACGGCACAGCGCCGTACCGCGAAAGGTACGGCGCTTTTCTTTTCCCAACTCATCGATCCGTCTCAACAGTGACAGCTGACGCTGCGCGTCGGCTGGTTGGTCGTTTTCGTCACGTTCACTGCGTGTTTTTCCAGGAGGTGTCGACATGTTGCACCCGATGCTGGGCCATTCGGTGCAGGAAACTGCGTGGATCACCGGAAAACCGCTCGGCGCGGAGGTCGAGCGGCGGCCGGGGTTCGTCCACCGGGCAGCGCTCGCTGCGCTGCGGCGGGAACGCCGCCGGGAGGCGACCATCGCGGCTGAGGCTGCGGAGGCGCTCGCGGCGGCGCAGGCGGTGAAGCGAACCGCGCCGGGGCGCCCGGCTCCGGCCAGTGAGGAGCCCGCGGTGCGCGGGCAGGGCCGCTAAACGCCGGGGCTCCCCGAATTCGGGGAGCCCCGGTTCTTCGTCGCGAGCGGCGAGGCTGTCAGGCCTGGATGGCCTGTTCGAGCCGGCCGTTGATGTGCTTGCGAATGAAGGTCGCTTTCTGGAGGTCGGCGAGGTAGTTATCGACCTGGAGCTTGCGGAGGTCGCGGAGCTTGCGCTTGCCTTCTTCGATGTTGGCGACGCCGCCGCCGAGGAGGATGGCAAGGGGTTCGCTGACGGCGGGGTCGGCCCAGTCCTTCCCCATGCGGGACTCCGCCTTGTTGAAGTAGAGGTTCTGCTCGTCGCGGCGGTCGGGGAGCTTGAAGAGCATGTGCTTCATGCGCTCGATGTGGTAGTCGAGCATGCGTTTGCGGTCGCGGGCGACGAAGCGGTAGAGGTCGCGCTCGAGCTCGTTCTGGGCGAACTCGTCGCCGTGGGAGAAGAGCGTGTAGAGCATCGAGTCCTGGACGAAGAGGATGGCGGCGAGTTCGGGGAACGAGCGGGCTTCCTTCGCGACGCGGGAGTAGTCAGTCGGGGCCTGGAGGCCGAGGCCGCCGCCGTTGGCGAGCGCGCGCTTGCGGAATGCTTCGCTGTGGCGGGCGAGGTCGTAGATGATGGTGGAGAGGAAGAGCTTGAGCTCGAGGAAGCCGTAGGAGATCTCGGGCAGCCAGCCGGACCAGAGGGCGCCGGTGAAGTAGGCGCGCTCGGACTGTTCGGTCATGAACTGGCAGACGGCGCGCTCGAGGTCGTGGGGGAGCGGTTCGAGGCTGTTCCAGTTGAGGTCGGTGGCGGAGACCCAGCGATCGCGGATGGCCTCTTCGTAGAGGGGGACGCAGCAATCGGCCCAGACGAGGGCTTTTTCGAAGATGGTGTACCCCATGTCCTCGACGATGGGGTTGGGGTAGGAGCCGCGGGCGATTTCCGAGCGGTTGGTCCAGACGTCCGGGACGTCGCCGTAGGTGCCGATCATGAGGTCGGCGATGGTGAGGCCCATGGCGGGGTCGCTGGGGCGGGCGCGGATGCCCCACTCGGTGGGGACGTTCATCCAGGAGAGGTCGCGGGGGATGGCCGTCTGGCCGCCCTGGAGGAACTCTTTCGCGCGCTGGCCGTCGACGCCGGCGCGGAGGGCCTGCCAGATGACCTGGAGGGAGTGGCCCTTGGCGAGGGCGAGTTCGATGAGGCCGTCCTCCCAGCCGAGTTCGCGGGCTTTATCGCGGGCTTCCTGGGGATTTCGACTTTCGTGGCCTGGGCGGCGCGGGCGAGAGCCTCTCCGGTGGACATTGGGCAAGACTCCGTGGACGGGGGCTGGGGGCCGCAGGCGCGGCCGGGCGGGCGGACGAGGGCGGGACGGCGTCAGGCCGGGTCGAGGAACTGGGCCATCAGCGGCCCGAGGCGCTCGCGGCGGTCGCCGAGGCCGGCCACGGTGAGGCGGTGGACGTACTCGTTGATCTGGCGCTTGCGGAGGAGGAGGAATTTCTGGAGGCCTTCGTCGAACTTGTCGACGCCGCCGCCGAGGAGGATGCAGAGCGCTTCGAAGACGGGCGGGAAGGTGACATCGCCGGAACCGCCGCCGGCCGCGTCGCCCTCGGCCTTGTCGAGGTAGTGGTGGATCTCTTCGCGGCGCTCGGGCTCGGTATCGAGCACGTATTTGAGGTGCATGACGCCGAAAGCGAGGTGGCGGGATTCGTCCTGGCGCTCATGCGGAAGATGCGCTTGTCGGCTTCGGTCTGGCCGATGAGTTCGCCCATGCGGAACATGGACTGGACGAAGCCTTCGGCCTGGACGTGCATGAGGACGGACATCTCGGTGAAGTCGCGGGCCTCGATGAGGGTGCGGAGGCCGAGGCCGGCGCCCTGGGCGAGGAGGCCGCCGCCGTTGGCGAGGGCGCGCTTGCGGAAGACGTCGGTGTGGCGGGCCTCGTCCATGATCTGGGTCATGAGAAAGAGGCCGGCTTCGAAGTCCTGGGCGGAGACGAAGGGCATCCACTGGCCGGGGACGTCGCCGGCGATGAATTCGACTTCGGTGAGCATGGTGGCGAGCTGGCACATGGCGCGCTCGAGCTCATCGGGGAGGGGTTCGAGCGTATCCCGGGGATATCGCGGGCGGAGCTCCACTGGCGCTGGGTGGCCTCTTCGTAGAGCATGAGGCAGTTTTCGGCCCAGACGTCGGCCTTGGACTGGTAGTTCGGGCCGAAGCGCTGGGCGCCGGGGCGCGGGATGGCGCCGCGCATGCGGTAGGTCATATCGCCGGCGCCGCGGGCGGAATCGGCGTAGCGGCCGAGGTTGATTTCCTTGAGGGTGAGGCCTTTCTTCCCGGGCTCGGCGGAGGCGGCGTCCTCGTAGAGGTCGAGCCAGGAGAGGTCGAGGCTGGATTCGGTCGCGGGATTGGCTGCCATGGGGGACTCCCGGGGCCGGCGTCTATGTCCGCGATAGCCTACATCTTGGCGATGGGGTTTGGAAGGCAGGAGGCTACCGCGGGGTAAATTTGGGCGAAGCGAAGGTTCGAAACCTCCCGGGCGCAGCGCGGCGGTCACCTCTTTTCTCCGGGACCGGCGCGGCCGATACCTGTGGTAGACACCGGGAGGACACGAACATGTCACGGATGGAGAAGGCCTGTCCTTTTACGGCGGCAACGCGCGCGAGCCATTGCGAGCGCTGCTGGACGGCGCACGGCGGCGTGCCGCCCTGCGTGGCGGCATACCTGGGCGGGAGCCCTGCGGGGAAGGCGTCGTCCGGCTGGACCTGCTGGAGCGGCGGCCGAGCCGGAAGGCGGCCTGAGCGGCTACACGGCCGGAGGCTCGAGGCCGGCGCGGGCGCGGAGGACCTGCTCCGCTTCGTCGGCCCAGGCGAGGAAGGCTTCGACGAAGGCGATGCCGGCCCTGAGGGTAAGGTAGGGCCCGAGGAAGCCGGGAGGGACAGCGACCGGGTCGGCCCCTTCGAAGGCGGCCTCGATGGCGCGGTAGGCGGCGAGCCGCTCCTCCTGCTGGCGGCGGTGGGCCGCGAGCGCGGCAAGGGCGGCTGCGGGTTCGACGAGGCCGTAGCTCCAGACTTTGACGAGGAATTCGTCCTTGGTGAGGGTGAGCGGGGAGGGGGTGACAACCCAGGCGGTCAGTTCGTCGAGGCCGCGCGGGGTGAGCGCGTAGACGCGCTTATCGGGTTTGCCAGTCTGCTGGACGGCGCGGCCGGCGACGAGGCCTTCGGATTCGAGGCGGGCGAGTTCGGGGTAGATTTGCTGCGCGCGGGCGTGCCAGAAGTAGCCGACCGACTGTTCGAAGCGTCGGGTGATTTCGTAGCCGGAAAGGTCGCCCCGGTGAGGAGCCCGAGGATGGCGAATCGGAGCGACATCAGGCGCAGTTTGGGCGGTGTGGCAGCGATGCGCCAGCGGAATTTCCCGGGAGGGCGGCGCGTGCCATGATCGTGGCGCCATGCCGAAACAGGTCAAGAACGTAGCCAGCGACGACTATTTGACGGCGATTTACCGGATGAGCCACGACGAGGGACAGGACGTGATCGCGGTGCGGCTCGCGGACCGGCTGGAGATCACCCCGCCGTCGGTGGCGGGGATGCTGAAGCGGCTGACGCGCGACGGGCTCGTGCACATCGACGCGAAGAAGGTGATCCACCTGACGCCGGAGGGGTTTCGGCGGGCGGAGCAGATGGTGCGACGACACCGCCTGGCGGAGTGCCTGTTGACGGACGTGCTGAAGGTGGACTGGTGGCGGGCCTACGAGGAGGCGCACCTGCTGGAGCACGGCATCTCGGATATCACGGAGCGGAACCTGTACGAGATGCTGGGGCGGCCGCAGAAGAGCCCGTTCGGCTACCCGATCCCGGGGCCGGGCGCGCCGCGGAAGCTCTCCATGGTGACCCTCGGGGACCTGAAGGAAGGGCAGCAGGCGGAGATCGACCGAGTGTACGAAGAGGATGAGCAGCTGCTCCAGTTCTTCGACGAAGAGGGCATCCGGCCGGGGGTGAAGGTGGTGGTGGAAGAGGTCGCGCCCTACCGTGGGACGATCACGGTGCGGGTGGGCGAGCGGCGGGTCGTCCTCGGGACGCCGGTGGCGAACAAGATCTGGGTGGTGCCGCCGGGACGGGGAACCGGGGCCGAAACACGGCAGTAACGCTTCACCCCGGGGCAGATCCCGCCGACAACCTCTACGTGGAACCGTTGCATCTGCGGGACTCGCGGGGGCCGATGCGGGTCCTCGTGGTGGAGGACGACCCCGCGCTCGGGCGGCTCATCCAGCTGGTGCTGGCGCAGCACTTTTCGGAGGTGCGGCTGGCGAAGTCGGGCGCCGAGGCGGTCGCGGAGCTGACGGCCGGGCATTTCGATGCCGTGGCGTCGGATATCAGCCTGCCCGACATGTCGGGGCTCGATGTCATCGCCCAGGCGCGGAAGCTGGCGCCGGCGGCCGGCATCGTGGCGATCACCGGATTCGTGGACGTCGATACGGCGGTGCGGTCGATGAAGGCGGGGGCGGACGACTTCCTCGGGAAGCCGTTCGATGCGGAGATCCTGTGGCATGTGCTGAACAAGGCGGCGGACAACCGGGCGCGGCACATTGCGGCCGAGCAGGCGGCGGTGTACCGGCAGCTGGCGTACACCGACGCGCTGACGGGGTGCCCGAACCGCCGGTTCATCGACGAGTTCCTCGCCGATGCGGTGTTCCAGTGCGCGGAAGCTCGAGCGGCCGCTGTCGGTGGCGTACCTCGACATCGACAATTTCAAGCTGCTGAACGACTTCGTCGGGCACGAGGAAGGCGACCGGGTGCTGCAGCGGGTGGTGCGGGCGCTTTCGTCGCACATCGAGCCGCCGGCGCAGTTCGGCCGGTTCGGCGGCGACGAGTTCGTGGTCGTGCTGCCGGGGCTCAGCGAGGAGCGGGCGCGGCGGCTGATGGAGAAGGTGCGCCGCGCGATCGGGCAGATCGAAGTGGTCAACGGGGCGCGGGTCACGCTCCCGACCCGGATTTCGGTCGGGGTCGCGGCGCTGCGGGAGGGCCAGTCGCCGCGGGACCTCGTGGCGGAGGCGGAGGACGCGATGTACCTCGACAAGGCAGTGACGCCGGGGATGGTGACCGCTGCGATGGAGCGGGCGCTCACGCGGGACGAGGCGCTGCTGAAGGCGGGGAACGTGAAGGCGCTGCGGAACCTCGTGAAGGCGATCGACCGGCGGGATTCGTACACCCGGTTCCACAGCGACCATGCGACGCAGCTGGCGATCCGGCTGGGCAGCGACCTCGGGCTGGGCGAAGAGATGATGCAGGCGCTCGCCATCGGGGGCCGATCCACGACCTCGGGAAGATCGTGGTGCCGGACGAGATCCTGCGGAAGCCGGGGCCGCTGACCATGGAGGAGCGGCGGGCGATGGAGGAACACCCGGTGATGGGGGCGGCGATCACGGCGGCGGTCACGGACCTCGATTCGGTGGTGAACCTCGTGCGGCACCACCACGAGCGGTACGACGGGGAGGGGTACCCGGGGCGGCTCAAGGGCCCGGAAGTGCCGCTGGCAACCCGGCTGTTCAGCATCGCGGACGCGTATTCGGCGATGACGACGGACCGGCCGTACCGGAAGGGGCTGACGCTGGAGATGGCGGCGGAGGAGATCCTGCGCGGGCGGGGCACGCAATTCGACCCCGAGCTCGCCGAGGCGTTCGTGCGGATGATCGAGCGGTCGGCGGGGGACGCGGCGCAGGGGCAGGCGGCATGACGCGCGCGGTGCAGGCGGGCGCCTGGGCGATGGTGGCCTGGTGTCTGTTCGAGCTGGGCGCGCGGGCGGCGCTGGGGATGCTGGCGGGGGATGGGCGGCGGCGGGGGCCGGGGCGGCGGCCGGCGCGGTCATCGCAGCCTCCCGGCGGCGGGGCTGAAGGCGGCGGCGCGAGGGGCTACACTCCCCGGCGTGCCGGCGGACGGCCGGCGCGAGGGGGTGCTCACGATGGCGCGACTGCCGTTCATGTCCCGGGAAGCGCTTCCCGAGGAGCTGCGGTACGTCTGGGACCGGAACGCCGTGGGGCGGGAGGTGCCGAATATCTTCCGGGTGATGGCGAACAACCCGGAGACGTGGCGGGCGTACCTGCGGCTGGGCAACGGACTCTGGAACCACTGCGGGCTGGACGTTGCGACGCGGGAGCTGGTCATCCTGCGGACCGCGATCCTGCACCACAGCCAGTACGAGTGGCACCAGCACGTGCGCATCGGGCGGCAGGCAGGGCTCAGCGACGAGAAGATCGTGGCGCTGCACCACTGGAGGGCGAGCCCGCTGTTCAGCGAGACCGAACGGGCGATCCTCGAGTACGTGGATGCCGTGAACGCCTCGGGGCACCCGGCGCAAGAGGTGCACGACCGGCTGGCGGCGCTGGTGCCGGCCGGAACGGTCGTCGGCGTGAACTTGCTGACGGGCTTCTACGGGATGACGGCGCGCTTCCTCGCGGCGATGGAGGTCGAGCTGGAAGAACCCTTCGTGGGCTGGCGGCTGCACGGCTAACCGAACGTTCGCGAAACGGGGAGCACGCTGGCGGCGCGGCTGGCTGCGCCGCGGAGGTAGCGCGATGACCATGGTCGACATCGAAACGTCGGTCGGCCCGGAGCGGCCCGGGGGCCAGGGCTCGACCTGCACCAGGAAGAGTCGGGGAACCTCGCCATTCACAAGCTGTTGACGACGGAGGACGGTCGCGCCTGGACGGACTTCGTCGCGACGGCGCGGCAGGGGCGGGACGGCACCTGGTGGTACGAGGCGTGGGCGCTCCGGGGATGGTCCGGTGGGTGCGGCGGTATGCCCCGGGCGGCGGGTACGAGTACGAGGTCGTCGAGGTCATCGGCGAGAACCCGCTGGAGCGGCAGGACTACCGGGCGCTGGCCACGTACGAAGAGGAGATGGCGGCGGCCGGCAACCCGGCGGACGTGCAGCAGGCGTACATCGAGCCGGAGCGGCTGACCTACCCGTACGCGTACGAGCGGATTTCGCAGCTGTTCGACAGCCCGAACGCGCCGGACCTCATCGTCAACCCGAAGAGCTACACCTACGGGCGCCAGCCGGGCCAGCACGGTGCGCTCGACGTCGTCCAGTCGCGGTCGCCGCTGGTGTTTTCGGGGCCTGGCGTGAAGCGGGGAGCGATGGTCGATGCGCCGGCGAAGCAGGTGGATATCGCGCCGACGATTGCGCACCTGATGGGCTTCCCGCTCATCGACGGGAAGGACATCACGGGGCGGACCTCGAGCGAACGCGGGAATGGGCCGGACGTCTACCTGAAGCGGCAGGACGGGCGGGTGCTGCACGAAGTGCTGGACGAAAGCGCTGGCCGGCCGGAGCGGGTGTACCTCATCCTGCTGGACGGGCAATCGCACACGGAGCTGCGGTACCGGCTCGAGCAGGAGCCGGGGGCGATCCCGAACCTGCGGCGGCTGATCGAGCGCGGGTGCATGCTGCAGTACGGGAGCATCACGAACTTCCCGAGCATCACCTGGCCGAGCCACAACGCCATCGGGACGGGGACGTGGAGCGGCCACCACGACATCGTGAACCCGACGTACTACCTGCGGGCCGAGCGCCGGCTGGTGTCGCCGCAGGGCGAGCAGTTCGAGACGGGCAAGTACCTGAACGGCGATGTCGAGACGCTGTACGAGGCGTTCAAGCGGGTGTTCGGGCCGGGGGTGTTCACGGCGTCGATCAACGAGCCGTGCACGCGCGGGGCCGACCACGCCTCGCTGGAGCGGCGGCTGGTGGGCGACCGCGGCCGGCTCATCGCGCTGACGAAGGAGACGGAGCACGAGATCAGCCCGCGCTGGTTCGAGGAGCTCGAGGAGGAAGGGCACAAGCTGCAAGGGCAAATCGACAACCGGGCGCTGGCGCAGGCGCGGCTGCTGTTTCTCGACGAGAGCCACCCGGCGCCGGTGTTCGTGTTCCACGAGTTCGCCCAGCCGGACAGCTCGGCGCACGACTACGGCCCGCACCACGAGGGTGCGCGGGCGGCGCTGGACGAGACGGACCGGCGGATCGGCCACCTCCTGCGGACGCTCGAAGAACGGGGGCTGTTCGAGACCACGCTGTTCATCGTCACGACGGACCACGGGATGGCGACGCAGAACGTCGAGCTGCGGGCGAACCCCTCGCGCATCCCGCAGCGGGACGGGATGGCCGCCGTCACCGCAGAGCCGTGCATCTACCTGCGCGACCTGCGCGTCGAGGTCGAGGTGACGCATGACGGCCGGTCGGCGCGGTTCGCGGTGATGGACAACGACGCGGACGAGCATGGCGTGTATCCGCCGGTCGCGGGCGCCGAGGTCGTCGTGACGGACCGGAAAGACGGCCTCGTGGCGCGCGTGCGGACGGACGAGAACGGGCTCGCGGCGTGCGCGGTGCCGGCGGAGCTGGAGCCGCGGGAGCTGCTGGCGGCCGTCCACGCTGAGGGGTTCAACCCGCGGCACTTGCGGCTGGACGGTTCGAGCGTGTGCATCGACTTGCGCGAGGTGCTCTACGGAGCCGGTGAGGGCCAACGCGCGGCCGATGGTACGATAACGCCGTGGCATTCACGGTCGAAGACGTCCAGGACCTGATCCGGCTGCTCGCGGAGCGGCCGGAATGGCGCGCCCAGCTGCGTCCGCTCATCCTGGGCGACGAATTCGACCGCCTCCCGCGCATCGTCGAGGAGCTCGCCGAAGCCCAGCGCCGCACGGAACAGCGCGTCGAAGAGCTCGCCGAAGCCCAGCGCCGCACGGAACAGCGTGTCGAAGAGCTCGCCGAAGCCCAGCGCCGTACGGAACAGCGCGTCGAAGAGCTCACCGTGCGGATGGACCAGCTCACGGAGCGCATGGACCGGGTCGAGGCGCAGATTGCCGACCTCGTTCGGGCGACGGAGGCCCTGCGCGGGGAGACCGAGCGGGCGCATCGCCGGCTGGACGCGGAGCTGGGCTACCTGTACGAGATGCGCTTCGAACGGCGTGCGCCGTCGCTGTTCGGCGCCTGGCTGCGGAAGCCGCGCGTCATTTCACTCAGCGACCTCGACCTGGTCGATCAGGCGGAGGATGCCGGCGTGTTGACCGAACGGGACATGGCCGAACTCCGGGCGCTCGACTTGCTGGTCGAAGGCCAGGACCGGGCGGACCCCGAGCGGCGGCCGGTCCTGCTGGCCGTCGAGGTGTCGCGGACCATCGAGGCGCGCGACGTGGAGCGAGCCCTGGCCCGGGCGAAGATCCTCGAACGGGCAGGCTACCGCGCGCCCGGCGGTCGGCGGCCGGCAGGTGGACGACCGGGTGAAGCTGCTGGCGGACGAGGCGGGGGTGCTGGTGCGGACGGCGGAGATCGAGGCGGCGTGACTGGCCGCTTGCCTCACCTTCACGTGCACGGTAGATAAGACAGTTGCGTTCGCAGCCGGGACCGCGCGGCGGCCCGGACTCTTGGTTTCCGGAAAGGCACAGGGTTGCACGACTATTCCAAGGTTCTCCCGCAGGCAACGCCGGAGACCCAGCCCTACTGGGATGGGTTGAAGGAAGGCAAGCTGATGCTCCAGCGCAACAAGCAGACGGGCCGGGCGTACTTCCCGCCGCGGCCCTTCGACCCGCGCGACCCGTTCGCGGAGGTGGAGTGGTTCGAGGCGAGCGGCAAGGGCCGTCTCCTCAGCTACGTCATCAGTCACCGGCCGCCCCCGGGCTTCGAAGCGCCCTTCGCGATCGCCGTGGTCGAGACGGACGAGGGCATCAAGATGATGACGAACATCATCGATTGCCCGCAGACGCCCGAGGCGCTGCAGCTGGATATGCGGCTGGAGCTGGCGCCGACGAAGGTGAACGACGAGATCACGCTGCCGACGTGGCGGCCGGCGAAGGAGGGCTAGGATGCCGAAGCCAGGAAGTGTCGCGATCGTCGGGGCGGCGGAGCTGGTATCGCCGGAGGGCCGGTTCCCGGAGCTGTCGCAGCTGGGGCTGCATGCGAAGGCGGCCATCATGGCGATGAAGGAGGCCGGGCTGAAGCCGTCGGACATCGACGGGGTGGCCTGCGCGGGCGCGAGCCCGACGGAGGTGGCGTTCTACCTCGGCATCACGCCGACGTACGTCGACGGGACGGCGGTGGGCGGCTGCTCGTTCATGATCCACGTGCGGCATGCGGTGGCCGCGATCGAGTCCGGGCTGGCGAAGACGGTGCTCATCACGCACGGCGAAAGCGGGCGGTCGGGCATCGGGCGGGGCGGTTTCGGGTTCGCGCGGCAGTCGCTGAATGCGCAGTTTGAGGGCTGGACCGGCCCCATGGGCCCGCCGACGATGTTCACCGTGCCGGTGCTCCGGTACATGAAGACGTACGGGGTGACGGAAGAGCACCTCGCGATGGTGGCGGTGGTGCAGCGCGAATACGCGGCCCGGAACCCGAACGCGATGATGAAGGACCCGATCACCATCGAGGACGTGCTGAACTCGCGGATGATCGCGTACCCGTTCCGGCTGCTGATGTGCTGCCTGGTGACGGACGGGGTGGCGCGCTGATCCTGACCTCGGCGGACCGGGCGAAGGATTTCCCGACGAAGCCGGTGTACGTGCTGGGCACGGGCGAAAGCGTGGAGACGCCGATGGTGAGCCAGATGGAGGACTTCACCAGCTCGCGGGCGTTCCGGGTGGCGGGGCCGCGGGCCTTCCAGAAGCCGGCATCACGCACGACGACGTCGACCACCTGATGATTTATGACGCGTTCGCCCACCTGCCGCTCTACGGGCTGGAGGACCTCGGGTTCGTGGGCCGCGGCGAAGCGGCGCAGTTCATCTGGGAAGGAAACACCCGGGCGAACGGCAAGCTGCCGCTGAACACGAACGGCGGCGGCCTGAGCTACACGCATTCGGGGATGTACGGGATGTACGCCCTGCAGGAGAGCGTGCGGCAGTGCCGGGGCACGGCGCCGGCGCAGATCCCGGGCGTCAAGGTCAGCGTGGCGCACGGTGTCGGCGGGATGTTCGCCGCCTCCGGCACGGTGGTGCTTTCGAACGAGCGGCCGTAAGGTTCGCTGACGACGACCAGGTGCGATGCGAGGCGGGCCGGGCTGGCCCGCCTCCTTCGCGCACGAAGGAGGAGCAGGATGCCGCTCGTCATCGGGCTGGCGGGGACGATCGCCGCCGGGAAATCGACCGTCGCGCAGCTGCTGGTGGAGCGCGGGGCGCAGCACTGCGACGCCGACAAGCTGGTCCACCGCCTGTACGACCCGGGCACGCCGGGGTTCGCGCGCGTGGTGGAGGCGTTCGGCGAGGAGATCATCGGGCCGGACGGGTACATCGACCGAAAGGTGCTCGGCGCGAAGGTGTTCGGCAAGCCGGCGGAGATGAACAAGCTCACCCGCGCGATCGGCTCGATTACCGAGGCGGTGAAGGGCGTCATCGACGGCTGGCGTGCGGAGCTGGGCGACGATGCGGTGTGCGTGATGGAGGCGGTGAACCTGATGGAGCCGGGGTATGCGCGCTGGTGCGACCAGACGTGGCTCATCGGCGTCGATGACGACATCGCGCGGCGGCGGCTCATCGAAACGCGGGGGATGTCGGAAGAGGAGGCGAACCAGCGGCTGGCGAGCATGGTGCCGCTGGCGGTCCGCGCACCGGGCGCGGACTGGGTGTACCGGAACAACGGGACGCTGGAGGAGCTGCGGGCCGCGGTGTACGGTGAGCTGGACCGGCTGCTGGCGAAGCGGGCGGCGGGCGAGCCGCTGGAGTCGAAGTTCCCGGCATGGTGGGCGGCGTTCCTCGAGCAGAACCGGGAGCGGCTGAAGCAGACGGGCGTGACCATCCCGGAGCGCGCGGACGCGCCCTGACCGGGGGCGCGATAGCGGCCGAGGGAGCGCTCCGGTAGCATCTCGGCGCACACCATTCGCACCGAGGAGAGAAGCACATGGCTGACGAAGGCTTCGAGTTCCCGGTCGACCGCACGCAGGTGATGCTGTTCGCGCGGTCGCTCCCGGACATCCGGCCGGAGTACTGGGATCCGAACGACCCGGCGACGAAGGCGGTCGGCGGGATTACGGTGCCGCCGACGTTCGTGCAGTGCAGCGCGCACTGGCAGCCGGACTACCCGCTGGACCTGACGCGGCCGCGGAAGGAGCCGCGGCAGCCGCGGCCGGAGGGCCAGGGCGGCGGCGGGCTGGGGCGCGGCCTGCACGCGGAGCAGCACTACGAATACCACCACCCGATTTATGTCGGGGATACGCTCACGGTGACGACGCGGCCCGGGCGGCGCTGGGAGAAGGAAGGCCGCCGCGGCGGAAGCTCCAGTTCTCGGAGACGATTACCGAGTACCGGAACCAGGACGGCGTGCTCTGCGTGACGGCGATCAGCGTCGGCGTGCAGACCGAGAAGGCTGTGGAGCAGTAGGAGGCGCGGGATGGCACTGCAGGTTGGCGATACGCGCGAGCAGGTGGTGATCGAGAAGATCAACCGGACGCACATCGTGAAGTACGCGGGCGCGAGCGGCGACTTCAACCCGATCCACCACGACGAAATCTTCGCGAAGGAAGTGGCGGGCTACCCTCGGTGTTCGCCCACGGGATGCTGTCGATGGGGCTGACCGGGCGGGCGCTTACGGACTGGCTCGGCGTCACGGCGCTGAAGCGGTACGGCGTGCGGTTCACGCGGCAGGTCTGGCCGGGGGACACGCTGACGGCGAAGTTCGAAGTCACGAAGGTCGAAGACGGCCTCGCGACGATCAAAGTCGTGACCGTGAACCAGAACGGCGAGACGGTCATCGAGGGCGAAGCAATCGCGAAGGCGGACGCCGTCTAGCGGTTCGGCGGTTCGCGAACGAATCACGCGAGAGGGCCGGCGCGGCTGCGCGCCGGCCCTCGTTTCGCGCCCGGGCCAGGATGACGGTATCAGTCGCCGAGGCGGGGCGCCGGCGTCGCCGGGTGGACGCCGGGGCCGAGGACGCGGCCGTCGCGTTCGCTGCGGAGGCGCTCGACGACGGCGCCGAGCGGGACGGAGCCGTGGTCGCCCTCGCCGCGGACGCGGAGGGAGACGGCGCGGGCCTCGGCTTCGCGGTCGCCGACGATGAGCATGTAGGGCACCTTCATGAGCTGGGCGTCGCGGATCTTGGCGTTCATCCGCTCGTTGCGGTCGTCGACCTCGACGCGGAGGCGGTGGGCGCGGAGGGCAGCGGCGACGTCGCGGGCGTAGGCGTGGTGGCGGTCGGCGATGGGGATGACGACGGCCTGGGTGGGCGCGAGCCAGAGCGGGAAGTTGCCTTCGTATTCTTCGATGAGGAGGGCGACCATCCGCTCCATGGTGGAGATGATGCCGCGGTGGACGATGATGGGCTGGCGGCGGGAGCCATCTTCGCCGATGTATTCGAGGCCGAACTGGCGCGGGAAGTGGAAGTCGACCTGGATGGTGGCGAGGGTCTCTTCTTTGCCCTGGGCGGTCATGAACTGGACGTCGATCTTGGGGCCGTAGAAGGCGGCTTCGCCCTTCGCGGGGAAGTAATCGAGACCGAGGCGGTCGAGGACGCGGCGGAGCAGGGCTTCGCCCTTTTCCCACATCTCGGGGTTGTCGACGTATTTCTCCTTGTCGTCCGGGTCGCCGAGGGAGAGGCGGTAGCGGTAGTTCTGGAGGCCGAGGACGCCGTAGGCGTGCTCCATGAGCTGGAGAACGCCTTCGACTTCGGCTTCGACCATCTCGGGGCCGGTGCAGAAGATGTGGGCGTCGTTGAGGGTCATGATGCGGACCCGGCTCATGCCGGTGACCTGGCCGCTCTTCTCCCAGCGGTGCATGTTGCCGAACTCGGCGATGCGGATGGGGAATTCGCGGTAGGAGTGGAGTTCGGAGGCGAAGACCATGATGTGGGACGGGCAGTTCATGGGGCGGAGGACGTACTCCTCGCCCTCGCGCTCCATGACGGGGTACATGGCGTCGTGGAAGTGGTCCCAGTGGCCGGACTTTACGTAGAGCTGGCGCTTGGAGACGTTGGGGGTGACGACGTGGCGGTAGCCGCGGTCGAGCTCGAGGTCTTCCATCCAGCGCTGGAGCTCGCGGCGGATGGTGGCGCCGTTGGGGAGCCAGACGACGTGGCCGGGGCCGGTCTCGTCGAAGAGTTCGAAGATTTTGAGCTCTTTGCCGATGCGGCGGTGGTCGCGGCGGCGGGCTTCTTCGAGCTGGCGCTGGTATTCGTCGAGTTCTTCTTCGGTTTCGAAGAGGGCGCCGTAGACGCGCTGGAGCTGGGGGTTCTTTTCGGAGCCGCGCCAGTAGGCGCCGGCGACGGAGGTGAGCTTGAAGGCGCCGATTTCACCGGTGTGGTTGACGTGGCCGCCCTTGCAGAGGTCGGTGAAGCTGCCGTGGGTGCACTGGGTGATGGCGCCATCCTCGAGGTCGCGGAGGAGGTCGAGCTTGAAGGGCTGGTTCTTCCAGCGTTCGAGGGCTTCATCGCGGGAGATGCTGGCCATCTGGAAGGGGAGTTTGCGGGCGACGCTCTCGCGCATGCGGTTTTCGAGCCAGGCGAGGTCCTCGGGAGTGAGGGAGCGCGGGAGGCGGAAGTCGTAGTAGAAGCCGGTATCGATGGGCGGGCCGATGCCGAGTTCGGCATCAGGGAAGAGCTCGAGCATGGCCTCGGCGAGGACGTGGGCAGCGGAGTGGCGCATGCGGGCGAGGCGCTCCTCCTTGGGGAGGGCGGCGAGGTCGACGCGGGATTCGATGGGGGTAGCCACGGGGCAGGTGAACCTCCGGCGGGGTGTGGCGCGCCGCGGTGCCGGGACGAGCGGCGCGCTCGTGGTTCCACCCGGCTTCTCCGCGCGGAGGCACGGACTCGTTGGGGGCCGATAACGGGGCCTTCCGCGCTGCCTTATCGCCCGGGGGCGCTTCGGCGCGGGCTCGCGGGTGGTGTTCGCCCGCCTGGCGCCGCGCTTTCAGCCGGTGGCGCGGCTCTCTGGTGGTGGCGGCGGGCTACTCGTCCCGGTCGACGCCTTTGGCTGGCGGCTGGCGAGCCGCCGTCGGGTTGTCGAGGGAGAGTATAGCACCGGGCTGCGCGGGGCTTGCGTTTGGCCGTTCACTTGCTATGATGGAAAAGGCGTATTCTGCCCTGCGCAAGACCACGATTCCCGAGAGGGAGAGAGGAAGCGACGAACTGAGCATGTCGGACGATGTCCTGGCCGATTCGACGATCACGAGCGACGACTCGGTGCTCGATGGCGTGCTGAGCCGCCTGTCTTCGTACGAAGACGGGGAGGCCGCCGACGAGGACCTGGCGGGGCTCGGCCCTGAAGTCGAGGAGGAGAGCCCGCTCGACGAGGAGGAGGACGAGGAGGCGAGCATCGCGCTGCTGACCGAGGAGTCGGAAGGGATCGACGACCCGGTCCGGATGTACCTGCGCGAAATCGGGAAGGTCTATCTGCTGACGGCCGATGACGAGAAGCACCTGGCCCGGCAGATGGAGCACGGCCTGCACATCGAAGAGATCGAGAAGGAGTACGTCCAGAATTACGGACACCCGCCCTCTGCAGGCCGGATTGCGGTGCGGCTGCTGGAGCAGTGGGCCGCGCTGCTGCCGGTGTACAAGGAGGCGAAGCGGTTCGTCGACGAGTTCGACAAGTTCGTGAAGCCGGGCCCGGACGGCGAGATGACGGTGGTGCGGAAGTGGCGCGACCCGAACGGGCGGAAGCTGAAGAACCTGAGCTACAGCGAGGTCATCGGCGACCCCCAGTTCCGCGGGCTCGTCGACGGGGAGATCGACCCGGACTTCAAGCAGCACATCGTCAACAAGCTGAAGATTTCGGATGAGGACGCGCACCAGCGGATCGTGAAGCTGTCGATCGTGACGGCGGTGCTGACGCCGGAGCTCGTCCGGGAGATGGGCGAGGAGGCCGGGGGCGAGGAGCACCTCGTGCCGCCGGCGGACGACCTGATCGAGAAGCTGGCGCCGCTCGAGGAGAAGCTCCGGTACCACTTCGACACCATCAAGCGGAACGGGCAGAAGGCGCAGCGGCGGCTGACGGAGGCGAACCTCCGGCTCGTCGTCTCGGTGGCGAAGAAGTACATCGGCCGCGGGATGTCGCTGCTGGACCTCATCCAGGAAGGGAACATCGGCCTCATCCGGGCGGTGGAGAAGTTCGACTACCGGAAGGGCTTCAAGTTCTCGACCTACGCGACGTGGTGGATCCGGCAGGCGATCACCCGGGCAATTGCCGACCAGGCACGGACGATCCGGATCCCGGTCCACATGGTGGAGACGATCAACAAGCTCGTGCGGGTGAGCCGGCGGCTCGTGCAGGAGTACGGCCGGGAGCCGACGAGCGAGGAAATCGCGCGCGGCATGAGCGAATCGGGGAAGGGCGATGCGGCGCTCTTCACGCCGGAGCGCATCCGCGAAATCCAGAAGGTGTCGCAGGAGCCGGTCTCGCTGGAGACGCCGATCGGCGAAGAGGAGGACAGCCACCTCGGCGACTTCCTCGAAGACCCGAGCGCGCTGGCGCCGGCAGAGGCCGCGAGCCAGCAGCTGCTCCGCGAGCAGGTCGAGGACGTGCTGGCGAGCCTCACGGCGCGGGAGCGCCGGGTGCTGCAGCTGCGGTTCGGGCTGGAGGACGGCCGGAGCCGGACGCTGGAGGAGGTCGGCCGGGAGTTCGGCGTGACGCGCGAACGGATCCGGCAGATCGAAGCGAAGGCGCTGCGGAAGCTGCGCCACCCGAGCCGCTCGAAGAAGCTGCGCGACTACCTCGACTGAGCCGCGGCAACACGCAGCGAACGACGCCGGCCCCGGGACCCGGGGCCGGCGTCGTTCGCTGCCGGCCGGTTCGACCGTTCAGGGCGGAAGGCGGAGAATCGGCGGCATGGCCGAACCGCGCGTGGTCTCGACAGAGCTGGTGTACCGGGGGCGGCTGTTCGATGTCGAGCTGGCGACGCTGGAGATGGACGGCGGGGTCGTCGCGCGGCGAGAGACGATCCGCCACCCGGGGGCGGTCTGCATGGTGCCGGTGCTGGCGGACGGTTCGCTGCTGCTGGTGACGCAGTACCGGCACGCAGCCGGGCGGCGGCTGCTGGAGCTGCCCGCGGGGACGCTCGAGCCGGGCGAGGCGCCGGAGGCGGCGGTGGCGCGGGAGCTGCAGGAGGAGGTGGGGCACATCCCGGGGCGGGTGGTGCCGATGGGCGGGTTCTACGTGGCGCCGGGGTACACGAGCGAGTACCTCCACCTGTTCGCCTGCCTCGAACTGGCGGAATCGCGGCTGTCGGCGGACGAGGACGAGGACATCGAGGTGGAGCGGCGGACGCTGGCGGAGGCGGTGGCGGCGGTGGAGCGCGGGGAGATCTGCGACGCGAAGTCGGTGATTGGCGTGCTGCGCTGGGCGCGAATGGTCGAATCATCGAATCGGTAGGTGGGCGAAGGTTCTATAGCAGGCATGTATGAGCGCTGATTGAACGCGCGGGGGCCGGTCGTAGGATGCGCGGGGAACTGCGGCAGGCGGCCGGTGCGGGGGTTCGCCGGGTCCGGTCCTGTCCGCCCGGGAGACCAGCCTGAGCCGGGCGGGCGACGTCCAAGGAGGGGGCATGCTCTCAGGGACACGGGCGCGCGGCGTGCAGCCGTTGCGGCAGCGGCGCGTGAGGCCGCGGATCTGGATCCCGGACTTCTACGGCTCGGCAGTCGGCAAGAAGGCGGTGATGGCGGTCACCGGCATCGTGCTGCTCGGCTTCGTGCTGGTGCACATGCTGGGGAACCTGCACCTCTACGAAGGCGCCGAAAAGATGAACTGGTACGGGGAGTACCTGCGGGAGATCGGCGAGCCGATCCTGCCGCGGACGGGGCTCCTCTGGATCGTGCGGAGCGTGCTCATCCTGGCGTTTGCACTGCACATCCACGCGGCCTATTCGCTGACGGTGATGAACCGGCAATCGCGGAAGACGAAGTACCAGGGCGGGCGGGATTACATCGCGGCGAACTACGCGGCCCGGACGATGCGGTGGAGCGGGGTCATCGTCGGCCTGTTCGTCATTTACCACCTGATGGACCTGACCTGGGGCATGGGCGGGGCGGACTTCACGAAGGGCGAGCCGTACCAGAACGTGGTGGCGAGCCTTTCCCGCTGGCCGATTGCGGGCGTCTACATCGTGGCGAACCTGCTGCTGGGGATGCACATCTATCACGGCGCGTGGAGCCTGTTCCAGTCGCTGGGCTGGTCGCACCCGCGGTTCAATCACTGGCGGCGGGTGTTCGCGGCGGCGTTCGCGGCCATCATCGTCATCGGCAACGTGTCGTTCCCGATTGCCGTGCTGACAGGCATCGTGGAGTAGGGGAAGGCCATGCTGGACGCGAAGATTCCCGCTGGGCACATCTCGGAGAAGTGGAGCAACGCGAAGTTCGAGACGAAGCTGGTCGCCCCGCAAAACCGGCGGAAGTTCGAGATCATCGTGGTGGGGACGGGGCTGGCTGGCTCCTCGGCGGCGGCGACGCTGGGCGAGATGGGCTACAACGTGAAGGTGTTCTGCTTCCGGGACAGCCCGCGGCGGGCCCACTCGATCGCGGCGCAGGGCGGCATCAACGCGGCGAAGAACTACAAGAACGACGGCGACTCTGTCTTCCGGTTGTTCTACGACACGATCAAGGGCGGCGACTACCGGGCGCGCGAGGCGAACGTCTACCGGCTGGCGGAGATCAGCGTTCAGATCATCGACCAGTGCGTGGCACAAGGGGTGCCGTTCGCGCGGGAGTACGGCGGGCTGCTGGACAACCGGTCGTTCGGCGGCGCGCAGGTGGCGCGGACGTTCTACGCGCGCGGCCAGACGGGGCAGCAGCTGCTGCTGGGCGCGTACCAGGCGCTTTCGCGCCAGATCGAGGCGGGCACGGTGAAGATGTACCCGCGGACGGAGATGCTGGACCTGGTCGTGGAGAACGGCCGGGCGGTCGGCATCATCACGCGGGACCTGGTGACGGGGAGATCCAGCGGCACGCGGGCCACGCGGTGGTGCTGGCGACGGGCGGCTACGGGAACGTCTTCTACCTTTCGACGAACGCAAAGGGGAGCAACGTGACGGCCGCGTGGCGGGCGCACAAGAAGGGCGCCTACTTCGCGAACCCGTGCTTCACGCAGATTCACCCGACGTGCATCCCGGTCAGCGGCGACTACCAGTCGAAGCTGACGCTGATGAGCGAGTCGCTGCGCAACGACGGCCGGATCTGGGTGCCGAAGAACCCGAACGACACGCGGCCGCCGAACCAGATCCCGGAGGAGGAGCGGGACTACTACCTCGAGCGGATGTATCCCTCGTTCGCGAACCTCGTGCCGCGCGATGTGGCGTCGCGGGCGGCGAAGCGGATGGTGGATGCGGGCTACGGCGTCGGGCCGCTGAAGAACGGGGTGTACCTCGACTTCAAGACGGCGATCGAGCGGCTCGGCCGGTCGGTCATCGAGCAGCGGTACGGGAACCTGTTCGATATGTACGAGAACATCGCCGGGGAGAACCCATACGAGGTGCCGATGCGCATCTACCCGGCGGTGCACTACACGATGGGCGGCCTCTGGGTCGATTACAACCTGATGTCGAACCTGCCGGGGCTGTTCGTGCTGGGCGAAGCGAACTTCAGCGACCACGGCGCGAACCGGCTTGGCGCGTCGGCGCTGATGCAGGGGCTGGCGGACGGCTACTTCATCCTGCCGACGACCATCGCCGGGGACCTCGCGCCGCAGCTGAACACGCCGGTGCCCTCGACGGATTCGCCTGCCTTCCGGGAGGCGGAGGAGGGGGTTCGGGAGCAGATCAACCGTCTCCTCAGCATCAAGGGCAGCCGCTCGGTGGATTCGTTCCACCGGGAGCTGGGCAAGCTGATGTGGGACTACTGCGGCATGGCGCGGAACGCGGAGGGGCTGAAGCATGCCCGCCAGCGGATCGCCGAGCTGCGGGAGGAGTTCTGGAAGGACGTGAAGGTGCTGGGCGAGGGCGAGAGCCTGAACCAGTCGCTGGAGAAGGCCGGCCGGGTGGCGGACTTCTTCGAGCTCGCAGAGCTGATGTGCCAGGACGCGCTGCACCGGGAGGAATCGTGCGGCGGGCACTTCCGGGAGGAGTACCAGACGCCGGACGGCGAGGCGCAGCGCGATGACGAGCACTTCGCATACGTGGCCGCGTGGGAGTACTGCGGCCCGGGCAAGGACGCGAAGCTCCACAAGGAAGACCTGGTATTCGAGTACGTGCACCCGACGCAGAGGAGCTACAAATGAGCACGCTGAACCTGACCCTGAAGGTCTGGCGGCAGGCCGGGCCGAACGACCCGGGGCGTTTCGAGGTGTACGAGGCGAACGGCATCAACGAGGACATGTCGTTCCTCGAGATGCTGGACGTGGTGAACGAGCGGCTCATCGCCGAGAACAAGGAGCCGATTGCCTTCGACCACGACTGCCGGGAGGGGATTTGCGGGTCGTGCGGGATGGTCATCAACGGCGTGCCGCACGGGCCGAAGAAGCTGACGACGACCTGCCAGCTGCACATGCGGAACTTCAAGGACGGCGACACGATCGTGGTGGAGCCGTGGCGGGCGACGGCGTTCCCGGTGATCAAGGACCTCGTGGTCGACCGGTCGGCGTTCGACAAGATCATCCAGGCGGGCGGCTACATCACGGCGCCGACGGGCGCTGCGCGGGACGCGAACAGCATCCTGATCCCGAAGCAGATTGCGGACCAGGCGTTCGACGCGGCGGCGTGCATCGGCTGCGGGGCCTGCGTGGCGGCGTGCCCGAACGGCGCGGCGCAGCTCTTCACGGCGGCGAAGATTGCGCACCTGAACCTGCTGCCGCAGGGCCAGCCGGAGCGCTGGAGCCGCACGGTAGCGATGGTGGACACGATGGAGGAGTACTTCGGCAGCTGCACGAACTACGCGGAGTGCGAGGCGGTCTGCCCGAAGGGCATCAGCATCGAGTTCATCGCGAAGATGAACCGGGACTACCTGAAGGCGAAGTTCAAGGACCGGCGGGCGGTGGTGAAGGTGGATATGACGGAGGCGGCCGGCTGAGGCGGCGCCGCGTCCCTTAGGGCTCGCGGCGGCCGCGGCTCAGGGAGGGGCCGGATATCGACGCAGACCCGGGCCCCGACACTGGCGGTGACACCAGTTCGGGGGCCTCTGCATGTCCGAAACCGGGAGCCGCGGGCTGCTTTCGCGCATCTCCGTCGCCAACCTGCTGCTGGCGGCGTGCTTCGGCACGGTCGCGATGATTGCGGTGATGGGAGCACTGGGATACAGCTTCCTCGCTGGCGCGGGCGAGGCCGGGAAGGCGCGTCTGCTGGCTGGCATCGCCGCGGCGGCGGGCATCGGGGCGGCAGCGGCGGGCGTGTGGCTCTGGCGGCAGATCCGGGCAGGTTCGGAGCCGGTCGTCCGGGCGGCGCGGGACCTCGCGCTGGGCATCCTGCCGGCGGAGCCGCCTTCCGGCGGCGTCGGCGAGTTTGCCCAACTGGCGGATTCGTTCGGGGAGGCAATTGCCCAGCTCCGGCGGCTGAGCGAGGTGGCGCAGAAGATCGCCGCGGGCGACCTCACGACGCCGGTGCCGAAGGTCTCGGAGCAGGACGTGCTCGGCTGCGCGATGCAGGGGATGGTGGACAACCTGCGCGACGTCGTCGGCAAGGTGTTGACCGGGACGCGGGAGGTGGTTGCCGCGTCGGAGGAGGTAGGCACTTCGTCCGACCTGATGCGGAGCGCGGCGCAGGAGATCGCGAATGCGACCGGCGAAGTCAGCGCGTCTTCGGTACACCTGGCTGAGCTGGCGTCGACCTCGGACCGGGACGCGGCGGAGCTGACGGGCGCGCTCGAGGCGATGGTAGAGAGCGCGCGGGAGAGCGCCGAGGCGGCGCGCGTCGCGGGAGGAGGCGGAACGGATCGGCCAGCGGATCGCCGAGGTGACGGTGCACGCCTCGCGGGTGGCGGATGAGGCAGCCCGCAGCCAGGAGGTGGCGACGGAGGGGTACGAGGCGGTGCAGCTGGCGATCCGGGCGATCGACGGGCTGGCGGCCTCGGTCGAGGCGACGGCGCGGACGGTCGACGAGCTGGGGACGTTCGGCGAGCAGATCGGCGACATCGTGCGCACGATCGACGAGATTGCGGGGCAGACGAACCTGCTGGCGCTGAACGCGGCGATCGAGGCGGCGCGCGCCGGGGAGCAGGGGCGGGGTTCGCCGTGGTGGCCGACAGCGTGCGGGCGCTGGCCGAGCGCTCCTCGGCGGCGACGAAGGAGATCGCGGCGCTCGTCGGGCGTGTGCAGGAAGGCACGCAGCAGGCGGTCGCGGCGATGACCGCGGGGGTCGCGCAGGCGGAAGAAGGGCGGACGGTCTCAGCGCGGGCGGGCGATTCGCTCCGGGCGATCATCGAGGCGGTGCGGGGGTCGACGTCGCAGATGCAGAGCATCGCGGCCGAGATCGGCAGCCTGAAGGCCGGCGCCGAGCGCATCATCGCGGCGGTGACGACGATTGCCGCGGGTGCGGAGCAGTCAGCGGAGCGGGCGGCCGAGACGGCGCGGGCAGCGGCATCGCTGCGGAGCGCGGTCCTGCAGGTCGCAGCGACGAGCGAGGAGAATTCGGCCGCGGCCGAGCAGGTGGCCGCTTCGACCGAGGAGCTGACGGCCCACGCCGGGCGGCTGGACCAGACCGCGAAGCGAATGCAGGCGCTGGCGCAGGAGCTGAAGGCGAGTTCGGAGAAGTTCGCCTGGGAGCGACGGAAGGTCAACCTGCCCGTGGCGGTGGACCGGCGGAAGCGGCCGGCGGCGTGAGTTTCTGCGGCCGGCCGGTGCCCGCCTGACGGGGCGGGCCAGGCTCGGGTAACGTAGGAGCGTGGGACGGCGCCGAACGAGGAAAGCCCAACGCCGGCTCCAGCAGCGGGGCCGGACGTGGTGGGAAGAGGTCACCCGGGAGCCGCGCGACGGTGCGGCCGGGGCGCGCGGAGCGCGCGCAGGCGGACCCGTTCGAGGATTTCGGGCCGGGCGGCTCGTGGGACGACGGCGAGCTGCTGGCGGCGTTCTCCGCCGGGCGCGATGGGGCGCCGGCGCGGACCTGCGGGGGCTGTCGGGAGTTCGTCGAGGACGGCGAGCTGGGCCGCGGGACGTGCCTGCACCCGGGGAGCGGAGTGCTGCACCCGTGGACCGACACCGCGGGGTGCGACTTTTGGAGCCGCGGCGGCCGCCGGCAGGCATCGGCCTGGTGACGCGCCTACAAGATCTTGTGGTTCTTTGCGGCTTGTGTCCCAGATCCAGTTGACAGGGCTGTGCGGGGTGCTGCACTATTCGCCCTGCGCCGCGCGGCTCACCGAGAACTGCGAAGGCGCCTACACACCTCAGGAGTTTATGTCGCGGTGCGGTGTCCCTACTGCCACTACCGGGATTCGCGGGTGACGGACAGCCGGTCGACGGACGACGGCATCCGGCGGCGGCGGCAGTGCATCCGCTGCGGCGAGCGGTTCACCACCGTGGAGCTGGTGCAGCTGGCAACCGTGCAGGTGGTGAAGCGGGACGGCCGGCGGGAGGAGTTTTCGCGCGAGAAGCTGCTGCGGGGCCTCCGGGCGGCGTGCGCGAAGCGGAATATCTCCGTCGGGCAGCTCGAGAGCATCGTGGCGGAGATCGAGGCGAAGGTGCTGGCCGACGGCCGGGCGGAGGTGCCATCGCAGGTTGTGGGAGAACTTGCGATGGACGCGCTGCGGAAGCTGGACCACATCGCGTACATCCGGTTCGCCTCGGTCTACCGCTCGTTCGCCGACATCGAATCGCTGAAGGAGGCGGTGGAGCAGCTCGAACAGGGCCGGGTGCCGACGTTCGAGGAGCGCACGCTGCAGCTTTCGCTGCCGGAGCCGGAACCGACCGACCTGCGCGCGGCGCGGGTCCAGCGCGAAGCGCCCGGGGCGCTGGCGGAATCGGCACGGTAGCGCCGTGAAGATCTGGGAAGTGCACGCGAGCCTGGGACACGCCCCCATCCGCACGACGCCGGACGGCGACGCCGACGTAGGCGGCCTGCTGCTCTCGGAGAAGGCGTACCTGCTCGTGATGCGGGTGATGCGTCCGCACGAGCTCGCGCAGCTGGTCGAGGCCGAAGGGCCGGCCGGCGCAGCGGAGCGGCTCATCGGCATGCTCGCCGGCGACGGCGTGGATGGGACGGGGCGGACGCTCGCGATGGGCCGCACGCGGCTCGGGGAGCCGATTCTGCGGAGGAGCGACGAGCCGGCGCCGGCGGAAGCCGGGCGCTGGCGGCCCTAGACAGGAAGAACAAACGTTCGTAATCTACGGCCCCACCCCGACGGGGCCGCGAACAAGGGAGGAAGGCCATGGTCACCACGACGCACGATTTGCCCGGGCTTGGGGGCGACTTTCGCCCCGCGGAGCTTTCGCACAACGCGAAGGTGGTGATCGAGCGCCGGATCGCGAAGCGGAACGAGCAGGGCGACGCGGTCGAGACGCCGGATGAGGTGTTCCGCCGGGTTGCGCGGAACCTTGCGGAGGCCGAGCTGCGGTTCGGCGGCACCGAACAGGACCGGGCGGCGGCCGAGGAGTCGTTCTACCGGCTGATGGCGTCGCTGGACTTCCTGCCGAACTCGCCGACGCTGGTGAACGCGGGCCGCGAGCTGCAGCAGCTCTCGGCGTGCTTCGTGCTGCCGGTGCCGGATTCGATCGAAGGGATCTTCGAGGCGATCAAGCAGACGGCCATCATCCACAAGTCGGGCGGCGGCACCGGTTTCGCGTTCTCGCGCCTGCGGCCGGCGAACGCCAAGGTGAAGACGACGATGGGCGTGGCGAGCGGCCCGGTCTCGTTCATGAAGGTGTTCGACGCCGCAACGGAGGCGATCAAGCAGGGCGGCACCCGGCGCGGCGCGAACATGGGCATCCTCCGCGTCGACCACCCGGACATCGATGAGTTCATCGAGATGAAGGCGGACATGACGACGCTGACGAACTTCAACATCAGCGTGGCGGTGACCGAAGCCTTCATGGAGGCGCTGGAGCGCGGGACGACGTACGACATCATCGACCCGCAGACGGGCGAGCCGGTGGGCAAGCGGGACGCCCGCGAAGTGTGGGAGAAGATGGTGCGGAACGCCTGGAAGAACGGCGACCCGGGCGTGGTGTTCATCGACCGGATCAACGCGGGCGGGCGAATCCCGTGCCGAAGCGCGGCCCGATCGAATCGACGAACCCGTGCGGCGAGCAGCCGCTCTACCCGCACGATTCGTGCAACCTCGGCTCCATCAATCTGAAGAACTTCACGGTGGGCGAGCCGGGTTCGAAGCGGGTGGACTTCGACCGGCTGCGGACGACGGTCTGGCGGTGCGTCCACATGCTGGACAACGTCATCGAGATGAACGCCTACCCGATCCCGGAGATTGCGGAGACGTCGCACGCCATCCGGCGGATCGGCCTCGGGGTGATGGGCTGGGCGGACATGCTGATCGACCTGCGCATCCCGTACAACTCGGAGGCGGCGCTGCAGCTGGCGCGGGACGTCATGTCGTTCATCCAGAAGGAGGCGGACGCGGCGAGCGAGCAGCTGGCGCGGGTGCGTGGGAACTTCCCGGACTGGGCCGATTCGATCTACGGGCCGAAGGGTCCGGAGGGGCCACGGCCGATGCGGAACGCAACGCGGACGACGATCGCGCCGACGGGGACGCTGAGCATCATCGCAAACTGCTCGGGCGGCATCGAGCCGGTGTTCGCGCTGGCGTTCATCCGCTCGCACTACCTGGACAAGAACGACCCGACGAAGCGGACCGAGCTGACCGAGGTGAACGAGCAGTTCGAAGCGGTCGCGCGGGCCGAGGGGTTCTACAGCGACGAGCTGATGCGGTTCCTCGCGGAAGGCGGCCACCTCGCCGAGCGGCCGGAAGTGCCGCAGTGGGTGAAGGACGTGTTCGTCACCGCGCACGAGATTGCACCGGAGTGGCACGTGCGGATGCAGGCGGCCTTCCAGCAGTTCACCGACAACGCGGTCTCGAAGACGATCAACTTCCCGAACTCGGCGACGGTCGACGACGTGCGGATCTCATACGAGCTGGCGTACCGGACGGGCTGCAAGGGCATCACCATCTACCGGGACGGCTCGCGCGAGTTCCAGGTGCTCAAGCACGCGGAGAAGTCGGACGCCGAGAAGGCGGTAGAGGCCGCACAGGCGATCGTGGCGCAGGCCGCCGGGCCGGTTCGGCGGCGGCTGCCGGACGAGCGGCAGGCGATCACGCACAAGTTCCGCGTCGGCGAACAGGAAGGCTACATGACGGTCGGCCTGTTCGAAGACGGGACGCCGGGCGAGGTGTTCATCAACGTCTCGAAGCAGGGGTCGACCGTTTCGGGCCTGATGGACACGGTGGCGATGCTGACGAGCTACGCGCTGCAGTACGGCGTTCCGCTTTCGGAGCTGGCCTCGAAACTGAAGAACACGCGGTTCGAGCCCAGCGGCCCGACGAGCAACAAGGAGATCCCGATCGCGACGAGCATCGTGGACTACGTGTTCCGCTGGCTGGAGCTGAAGTTCGGCGGCTCGAAGGCGGCGGCGCAGCCGGCGCTCATCCCGCCGGACCTCGTGGTGGAGAGCACGGGCCCGAGCGTGGCGGCGAAGCTGCACAGCGACGCGGTCGCGAGCGGCGTGGGCTGCCCGGAGTGCGGCGCGGTGCTGTACTACGCGGAGGGCTGCCTCGTCTGCCACAACTGCTTCTACAACAAGTGCGGCTGAGCTGACGGTTCGAACGCACCAGCTGCGGCAGGGGCGCGGGGTCTCCCGCGCCCCTGCGGCGTTCGACAGCGGGGCGGCGGCCCGCCACAATCGAGCCATGGGGTTCTACTACGGGCCGAGTTCGCCGCAGGATGACCCGCCGCCGGGCTCGTGGAAAGAGACGTTCATCATCATCTGGGTGGTGTTCAAGACGCTGGCCCTGCCGCTCGGGCTGCTGTTCGGCGCCATCCTGGGTTTCGTCATCGTGCTCTGGGCGTTCCTGACCTCGGCGCTGCTCGGGCTGGCGCTGCTGGGGCTGGTCGTGGCGGCCGTCGTGGCGCGGGGCATCTGGGAAGCGCGGCACCCGCCGGACCTCTCGTGACGGCATCGATGACGTCGATTCGCGAGGCGATCGCCGGGGTTCGGCAGCGCATCGCCCTTGCCTGCGAGCGCGCGGGGCGTGACCCGGGCGAGGTCCGGCTGATTGCGGTGAGCAAGACGTTCGGTCCGGACGCCGTGGCCGAGGCGCTGGCCGCGGGGGTGACGGACTTCGGCGAGAACCGGGTGCAGGAGGCGCTTCCGAAGGTCGCGGCGGTGGCGGAGCTCGCGGCGACGCGCGGGCCGCCCGCGCCGCGCTGGCACATGGTGGGACACCTGCAATCGAACAAGGCGCGGGCGGCTGCAGGGCCCTTTGCTATACTCCACGGCATCGACTCGACCCGCCTCCTGGACGTCCTGGAACGCGCCGCCGGGGACCGGACCATCCCGGTGCTGCTCGAGGTGAACGTCGCCGGCGAGGCGACCAAATACGGTTTCGCGCCCGGCGAGGTGGGCGCGGCCGTGGCGCACGCGCGGGGACTCAGCCGGGTGCGGGTCGACGGGCTGATGACGGTTGCGCCGCCGGCGCGCTGACCCGGAGGAGGTGCGGCCCGTGTTCCGCGAACTGGCGCGGCTGGCGCGGGCGCACGGACTGCGCGAGCTCTCGATGGGCATGACTGGCGATTTCGAGGTCGCCATCGAAGAAGGGGCAACGATGGTGCGCATCGGCCGGGCGATTTTCGGAGAACGGGCATGAAGGTTGCGATCGTCGGCGGCGGGGTGATGGGCGAAGCGATCCTCGCCGGGGCGCTCGACCGCGGCGTCTTCGAACCGGCGGATGTCACCGTCGTGGAAAAGGTCGAGGCGCGCCGGACGCAGCTCCGGGCGGCCTACGGCATCGAGGCGACGGGCGATTTCGGGCCGATGGGCGACGCGGGGCTGGTGGTGCTCGCGGTGAAGCCGCAGGAGCTGGCGAGCGTCAAGGGGCGCGTGCGGCCCGGCGCGCCATCCTCTCGGTCATGGCGGGGGTGCGGATCGCGACGATCCAGGCCGCGTTCGACCACCCGTTCGTCGTGCGGGCGATGCCGAACACGCCAGCCGCGATCCGGGCGGGGATGACCGCGTGGACCGCTGCCCCGGCGGTGACGGTGGAGCAGCGCAGCATCGCGCGGCAGCTGCTCGGCGCGATTGGCCGCGAAGTGTACGTGGACGACGAGCGGAAGGTCGACATGGCGACGGCGGTGAGCGGGAGCGGGCCGGCGTACGTGTTCCTGTTCATCGAGGCGCTCATCGACGGGGCGGTCGCGGTGGGGCTGCCCCGGGCGCAGGCGGAGGAGCTGGTGGTGCAGACGGTGCTGGGCGCGGCCCAGTACGCGCAGGAGAGCGGCAAGAGCGCCGCGGAATTGCGGGCGATGGTTACCTCGCCGGCGGGCACGACCGCAGCGGGGCTGCTCGAGCTGGAGAAGGCGCGCTGCGCGCGTCGGTCATCGAAGCGGTGCGGGCCGCGTTCGCGCGGGCGGTCGAGCTCGGAGGCCCGGCGTGAACCCGGCGATTGCGCAGCTGTTCACGCTGTTCCTGTGGCTGCTCATCCTCGCGATCTTCCTGCGGTCGCTGATGAGCTGGTTCCCGATCAGCCAGGACAACGAGGTCGCGCGGCTGCTTTATCGGGTCACCGAGCCGCTGCTGGAGCCCGTCCGGCGGGTGCTGCCGAGGACGGGGTTCATCGACTTTTCCGGGATGGTCGTGATCATCCTGCTGTACGTGATGATTTCGGTGGTGCAGCGGGCTGCGGCGCAATGATGACGGGGGCTTCACCGGCCGATCTGGTAAGCTGAGGGGAGCGACGCCGGGGGTCGAGCCATCAATCCGTACGTTGCCCAGCTGACGTTTACGTGGCTGAACATCCTGACCTGGGCGATCATCGCGCGGGCGCTGCTGAGCTGGCTCCCGGTGGACCAGGGAGTCCGCTCTACCAGCTCCTGTTCCGCGTGACGGAGCCGATCATCGACCCGTTCCGGCGGGTGATGCCGCGGGCCGGGATGATCGACCTTTCGCCGATGATGGCGATCCCGGCCCTGCTGGTGATGCAGCAGCTGGTCGCGATGCTGGTCGTGCCGGCCTGACAGCACGGCAGGCCGGGGGCGTGTGCGGCACTCGATCCGAGCGGGCGGCGGTGTGACACTTTCGTTGTGAACAGCGCAATCGAGGCGCGGGAGATTCGGCGGAGCTACGGCGACCGCGCCGCGCTGGACGGGTTCACGCTCGAGGTCCCTGCGGGGTCGGTCTTCGGGGTCCTCGGGCCGAACGGGAGCGGCAAGAGCACCTTCCTCGCGCTCGTCGCTGCGGCCGAACGGCCGCCCGCGGGAACGCTGACGATTCTCGGCGAAGCGCCGCACCCGCGGCTCGGGCGCGCATCGGGACCGTGTTCCAGGAGAATGCCTCGGACCCGCTGATGAGCCCGCGCGAGTACCTGCTGTTCGCCGCGACGCTGTTCGGGGTGGGCGGGGCCGAGGCGCGGCGCCGGGCGGACGAGCTGCTCGAACGGTTCGGCCTCGCGGGGCGGGCGAACGACCCCATCAGCACGCTCTCGGGCGGCATGCGGCGGCGGCTCGAGGCAGCGCGCGCGCTGCTCCACCGGCCGGAGCTGCTGCTGCTCGACGAGCCGACGACCGGGGTGGACCCGGAGGAGCGGCGCCTGCTCTGGGAGACGGTACGGGCCGAGCGGGGCGGCGCGACGGTGCTGCTCGCGACGAACGACCTCCACGAGGCGGACGCAGTCTGCGACCTCGTGGCGTTCGTGCAGGCTGGACGCGTGGTCGCGGCCGGGGCGCCGGCGGAGCTGAAGCGCGACCTGCGCCGGCAGGCGGTGCGCGTGGAGCTGAGCGCGCCGAACGCGGCCGCGGTTGACCGCATCGCTGCCGAAGCGGGGGCCGACCGCGTCACGGTGATGGATGGCGAGGTGCTGGTGATGACGGACGATGCGACGGCGCTCGTGCCGCGGCTGTTCGCCGCCGCGGGCGACGCGATCCGGGGGCTGCGCATCGAAGAGGCGTCGCTGGAGGACGCGTACTTCCAGTTCATCCAGCGGCGCGCGGGGCTGCGCGGTGAGCGGGGTGCGGGCTGCTGCCGCGATCGCGCTGCGCGACCTGAAGAGCGTCGCCCGGGCGCGGTCGCAGCTGTACTCGTCGGTGCTGACGCCGCTGCTGTTCCTCGTGTTCCTCGGCAACGGGGTATCGCACGGGCTGGAGCCGGCGGCGCTCCCGGCCGGGAACTTCACGGCGTATCTCGTAGCCGGGACGGTGGTGATGACGTCGGTGTTTTCGTCGACGTTTTCGTCGGCGTCGTATTACCGGGACCGGGACAGCGGGTTCCTGCGGCTGCTGCTCTCGAGCCCGCACTCGCCGCGGACGGTGATGCTGGGGAAGTCGCTGGCGGCGATGACGATTGGGGCGCTGCAGGCGGCACTGGTGCTGGCGGTCGCGGCGCCGTTCGTGGATTTCGGCTGGCAGTACGGCATCGGGGGCGGCATCGCGCTGGCGCTGCTGACGGTGGTGCTGCTGAGCCTGATGCTGACGGGGCTGGCGCAGGCGCTAGCGACGCGGGTGCATTCGATGCAGGGATTCCACCTGGTGATGAACCTGGCGCTCTTCCCGCTGCTGTTCTTCTCGGGCGCCTTCTTCCCGGTGGACGGGCTGCCGGCGTGGATGAAGGTGCTGGCGTATGTGAACCCGCTGACGTATGCGGTCGACGGGCTGCAGCTGGCAACCTACGCGACGGGCAGCGGGAGCTTCATCGGCTACGGCATCGATTTCGCGGTGCTCGGGGTGCTGGGCGCCGCGGTGTACGGGCTCGGGCTGAGCCGGGTGCCGAAGCTCACGTATTCGGGCGAGTAGGAACGGCGGAGGGAGACGCACGACGGGGACGATGCGGTGCATCGTCCCCGGGGCGGGTTCGAACCGTGCGCGAGGAGGTCAGGAGGCGAGGGCGGCGCGGGCCTGGTCGGCGAGCCTGGCGAAGGCGTCGGGCCGGGTGACGGCGAGGTCGGCGAGCATCTTCCGGTCGAGGTCGACGCCGGCCTTCTTGAGGCCGCTGATGAAGCGGCTGTAGGTGAGGCCGTTGAGGCGGGCCGCGGCGTTGATGCGCACGATCCAGAGTTCGCGGAAATCGCCCTTGCGGTCGCGCCGGTTTTCGTAGCTGTACCGGAGCGCGTGGAGCATGCTCTCGTTGGCGCGGCGGAACAGCCGGTGGCGCTGGCCGGCGTGGCCTTTGGTGAGGGCGAGGACTTTCTTATGTCGGCGATGGGCGGTGACGCCCGCTTGACGCGGCTCATGGGTCAATCTCCGGTAGGTGCGGGTCAGCCCTGGCCGGCGAGGAGCCGGCGGACGAGCTTGGTGTGCGAGCTGGCGACCTCGACGGTGCGGCTGTAGAGGGCGTTGACGGGGCCGCGCTTCTTCCGGCGGAAGTTGTTGCGGCTGCCGTACATCCGCATGATCTTGCCGCCGCCGGTTACGCGGAAGCGGGAGGCGGCGCCTTTGTGGGTCTTGAGCTTGGGCATCGGTTACTCCTCGTCGGCGTCGTCGCCGTCATCGTCGTCGATATCGTGGCCGTCGTCGCCGACGACCGGGGCGGCTGCGGCGGCGGCCGCGATGGCCGCCTCGTCCTCTTCGGAGGCTTTGTCGCTGGCGGCGGGCTGCTGGGCGGCGGCCTTGGCCAGGGCAGCGATCTTCTTCTTGTCGGGCGCGAGGATGACGGTCATGTGGCGGCCTTCGAGCGTGGCCTCTTTCTCGACGGTCGCGATGTGTTCGAGGCTCTTCACGACGCGGTCGATGAGGGCTTTGCCGATTTGCGGGTGGGTGATTTCGCGCCCGCGGAACATGACCGTGACCTTGACTTTGTCGCCCTCCTTGAGGAGCTTCGCGGCGGTCCGGGTTTTGAAGTCGATGTCGTGGTCATCGATCTTCGGCTTCATGCGGACTTCGCGAAGCTGGACGTTTTGCTGGTGCTTGCGTGCCTCGCGCTCTTTCTTGGATTGTTCGTATTTGAAGCGGCCGAAGTCCATGAGCCGGGCGACGGGCGGGCTGGCCCGGGCGGCAACCTCGACGAGGTCGACGTCGCGCTGGCGGGCCATCGCGAGCGCCTCGGAGGTCTTGACGATGCCGATCTGGCGGCCCTCTTCGTCGATCAGGCGGACTTCCGGAACGCGGATGCGCTCGTTGATCCGTGGCTCCGGCGGTGCCGGCCGTGGTGGAACCTTAGGTCGTCTCCTCAAACTGCTCCCCGCAAGAGATTGAAACAGCTTCACATGCTAGCAAGGAAGGCGTGTTCTGTATATCCGGTAACGATGGCACGGCCTAGGATGGGGCGGGTATGAGCCAGCGCGTGACGACGGCGGTGATCCTGGCGGCGGGCCTCGGGACGCGGATGCTGCCGGCGACGAAGGCGGTGCCGAAGGAGATGCTCCCGGTGGTGGACCGGCCGCTGGTCGATTACTGCGTGGATGAGGCGGTGGCGGCGGGGATTTCGCGCATCGTGTTCGTCATCGCCGAGGGGAAGGAGTCGATCCTCGAGCACTTCCGCGCCGGGGCGCGGGTGGAGACGGCCTTGCGGGAGACGGGGAACCAGGCGCTGGCCGATTCGCTCGCGGCGATCGCGGCGAAGGCGGAGTTCCACGCGGTCTACCAGCCGAAGCAGCTGGGCATCGCCCACGCGGTGGCGTGCGCGCGGGAGTACATCGAGGGTGAGCCGTTCGCGCTGCTGTTCCCGGATGACGTGATCCTCGGGGAGCGCTCGTGCACGGCGCAGCTGGTGGAGGCGTACGAGCGGACCGGCGGCACGGTGATCGCCGTCGAGCAGGTGGCAGACGCGGACGTGCCGCAGTACGGCATCGTGGACCCGGTCGATGATGCGAACCCGGCGCGGCTCCGGCGGGTGGTCGAGAAGCCGCAGCTGGAGGACGCGCCCTCGCGGCTGGGCATCGTCGGGCGCTACGTGCTGGGGGCGAGCATCCTGCGGCACATCGACGAGACGCCGCCGGGGCGGAACGGCGAACGGCAGATCACCGACGCGATCGCGCGGCAGATCGCGGCGGGGGAGCCGGTCTCGGCGCTGCGGTTCGAGGGCCGGCGGTACGATACGGGCCGGCCGCTGGGGTACATCGTGGCGAACGTGGCTGCGGCGATGCGGCGGCCGGAGCTCGCGCCGGGGCTGCGCGAACGGCTGGCGCCGCTGCTCGAGGGGGAGGGCTGATGCGCATCCTGAGCATTTCGTTTCCGCTGCCGAATGTGGCGATCGACAACTACAACCCGGTCACCGCGCCGAATTACAACGACTACGACGCGGTCATCATCGACCCGGCGGGCATCGACCGGGTCGTGCGGGAGCTGGTGGACGAGGGGAAGGAGTACGAGGCGTTCGACGGGCGGCCCGTGCTGAACGTCCCCGGCTCGGCGACGGCGGCGGGGCTGGCCGACCAGCTGCGGCGGCGGCAGGAGGAAACGCGGCGGCTGCTCGAGGCCGGCGGGCTGGTGGTGGTGTTGGGGCGGCCGGACGCGTTCCAGGGCGGCGTGGTCGGCTTCGAAGGGTGCGACCGGTATCACTGGCTGCCTGCGCCGCCGGGGATGAGCTGGTCGAGCCCGTGGCTGCGGGCGGGCGAAGGGCGGACGGTGCGGATTGCCGATGACCACCACCCGATGAGCGCGGTGCTGCGGGAGTTCCGGTCCGAGACGGCGTGGCGGGCGTGGTTCGACGACCGGCAGGCGGAGTTCCGGCGGCACGGCCGCCCGATTGCGCTCGGCGGCTCGGGCGTGCCGATCGCAGCGGAGTTCGAGGTGCTGGGCGGCAGGGTGGTCTTCATCCCGGTGGTGATGGAGTCGTACGGGGCGCAGCGCTCGCAGCTGGCGCAGGCGCTGGTCGATGCGTGCCGGCAGCTGCGCGGGGCGGGCGGGCACGAGGAGGCGCCGTACTGGGTGCGCGGCGTCGCCGTCCCGGGGCTCGAGCAGGTCGAGGCGGAGCTCGAAGAGGCGCAGGCCGCTGAGGCCGAGGCGCGGAGCCGGCTCGATGCCGTGCGCGAGCGGCACGATGCGCTGGCGCGGCACCGGGGGCTGCTGTGGCGGGACGGCGCAGGCTTCCGCGAAGCGGTGACGGCGGCGCTGCAGGCGCTCGGCTTCGCCGTGGTGTCGGGGCCGGGCGAGCCGCTCGCCGTGCGCTCGGACGACTCCGCGGCGTTCGTCGAAACGGAGAGCGCGACGGGACAGGTGGCCGAGTGGCCGTACGTCCGGCTGCAGCGGCGGGTCGAGGCGGAGGTGCTGGCGGGCCGGCCGGCGCCAAAGGGCATCGTCATCGTCAACGGCTTCCGGGAGCGCGACCCGGAGCAGCGGGAGCAGGAGCTGAGCGAACCGCTCGTGCGGGCGTGCGAGAACTACCGGTATGCGCTGGTGACGGGCCGGGCGCTGTTCGAGCTGGTGCGGCGGGCGCTCGGCGGGGCGGACGAGGCGGCGCTGCTGGGCATCCGGCGGCGGCTGATGCAGGGAAGCGGGCTGCTGGCAGCTGAACGGCTGCTCGGGCTGGAAGGGGAAGAGGCGCCGGAGAGCGGCCCGATTTTCTAAACTTCGGTGTCACAGCATCCCCCTGCGGGAGGTGGGCGCATGAAGGCGATCATCGACTGCGACCCGGGGCACGACGATGCGGTCGCGATCATCCTCGCGGCGCGGCACTTCGAGCTCCTCGGGGTGACGACAGTCGGCGGCAACGCGCCGCTCTGGCGGGTGACGGAGAACGCCCTGAAGGTGCTCGAACTGATCGGGCGGCCGGACATCCCGGTGGCGGCCGGGGCCGCGGGGCCGCTGCTGGGCGACCTTCCGCGGGCAGGCGAGCGGGTCCACGGGACGACCGGGCTGGATGGTGCGGAGCTGCCGAGGCCGAGCCGGGCGGTCATCCCCCGGAACGGGGTGGAATTCCTCGTCGAGACGGTGATGGCGAACCCGGGGACGGCGGTGATCGCGACGGGGCCGCTCACGAACATCGCGCTGGCGATGCGGATGGAGCCGCGCTTCGCGCGGAGCATGGCCCGGCTGAGCATCATGGGCGGCTCGACGACATGGGGGAACGTGACGCCGGCGGCGGAGTTCAACGCCTGGGCGGACCCGGAGGCCGCGCGGATCGTGTTCGCTTCCGGGGCGAAGCTGACGATGTGCGGGCTGGACCTGACGCGGCAGGCGGCCGTCGATGCAGCGGCGATTGGGCGGTTCCGCGCCGCGGGGACCCGGACGGCCGGCGTGGTCGCGGACCTGCTGGAGTATTACCGGTCGGCGGCGGAGCGGCTGACCGGGGCGCCGGCTGTGCCGCTGCACGACCCCTGCGCGGTGGCGGCGCTGTCCGCGCCGGAGCTGTTCGAATTCGCGTTCGCGCGGGTGGAGGTCGAGACGCGGGGCGACCTGACGCGGGGGATGACGGTGATGGACCGGCGAACGCTGACGGAGGGGAGCCGACGCGGGAGACGAACTGCCGGGTGGCGACGAAGGTGGATGCAGCGCGGCTGTTCGACCTCGTCGCGGCGGCGCTAGCGGCCTGCCCGTGACGCGCGGTCAGCGCGCCGGAGGACTCGGGGAAGGTGACGCAGGTCGTGGTGCTTTCGATGCCGTCGATGGCCCGGATGTGGCGGGAGATGACGGCGGGGACGTCGGTGAGGGAGGGGACTTCGACGACGGCGACGATGTCGTAGGGGCCCATGACCTGGTAGACCTCGGAGATGCCTTCGACGGCGCGGAGTTTTTCGTAGACTTCGACGGTCTTGGCCGGGTCGACGACGATGAGGACGAAGGCCTTGATCACGGAGCGCTCCGGGGTTCGGCGCGGTGCGCCGGGATGGCGCTAGGTTAACAGGGCGGCGTTTCGAGCGGATTACGCGGCGGGCAAGCGGCGAGCGTCACTCGCGGAGGCGGAGGACGGCCATGAAGGCCTCCTGCGGGATTTCGACGCTGCCGACGCGCTTCATCTTCTTCTTGCCTTCGGCCTGCTTTTCGAGGAGCTTGCGCTTGCGGGTGACGTCGCCGCCGTAGCACTTGGCGAGGACGTTCTTGCGCATGGCGCGGATGGTCTCGCGGGCGATGATTTTGCCGCCGACGGCGGCCTGGAGCGGCACCTCGAAGAGCTGGCGGGGGATGAGGTCTTTGAGTTTCGTGACGAGGGCGCGGCCGACTTTGTCGGCGTTCGAGGCGTGGGTGATGACGGAGAGGGCATCGACGGGCTGGCCGTTGACGAGGATGTCGACTTTGACGAGGCGGGCGGGCCGGTACTCCTTGACCTGGTAGTCGAGGCTGGCGTAGCCGGAGGTCGAGCCTTTCAGCTGGTCGTAGAAATCGACGAGGATCTCGGCCATCGGAACGTCGTATTCGAGGAGGACACGGGCCTCGCCCGGGGCAAGGTCGTTCTCGGCTTCGAGGAATTCCATGCGGAGGAACTGGCCGCGGCGGGAGGTGACGAGCTCCATCACCTGGCCGATGTAGCGGCTGGGGGTGATGACGTCGATCTTGGCCCACGGCTCGGAGATGACGGCGATTTTGGAGGGGTCGGGGAGGTGGGCCGGGTTATCGACGAGGATTTCTTCGCCTGAGGTGGTCTGGACCCGGTATTCGACGGACGGCGCGGTGGTGAGGAGTTCGAGGCCGTACTCGCGCTCGAGGCGTTCGACGACGATTTCGAGGTGGAGGAGGCCGAGAAAGCCGCAGCGGAAGCCGAAGCCGAGGGCGGCGGAGGATTCGGGTTCGTAGACGAGGGAGGCATCGTTGAGGACGAGCTTGGCGAGGGCGTCGCGGAGCTCCTGGTACTGGTCCGAGTCGGTGGGGTAGATGCCGGCAAAGACCATCGGCTTGGCGCGGCGGTAGCCGGGGAGCGGTTCGGGGGCCGGGGCGTCGGCCCAGGTGATGGTGTCGCCGACGCGGCACTCGGCAACGTCCTTGAGGCCGGTGGCGACGTAGCCGACTTCGCCGGCGGAGAGACCGTCGAGCGGCTTCATGCCGGGGCTGAAGATGCCGAACTCGAGCGGTTCGAAGATGGCGCCGGTGGACATCAGTTTGAGGTTGCGGCGGCCGCGCATCTCGCCGTCGACGACACGCACGTGGGCGACGACGCCTTTGTAGGCGTCGTACTTCGAATCGAAGATGAGTGCCTTGAGCGGGGCGTCGGGGTTGCCGGAGGGCGGAGGGATGCGCTGGACGATGGCCTCGAGGATCTGGTCGACGCCGGTGCCTTCTTTGGCGGAGGCGAGGATGACTTCGTCGCGGGAGAAGCCGATGACGCGTTCGAGCTCGGCGGCGACGCGGTCGGGCTCGGCGTGGGGAGGTCGATTTTGTTCAGGACCGGGATGAGGGTGAGGTCCTGGTTCATGGCGAGGTAGACGTTGGCGAGGGTCTGGGCTTCGATGCCCTGGGAGGCGTCGACGACGAGGAGCGCCTTCGCAGGCAGCGAGGGAGCGGGAGACCTCGTAAGCGAAGTCGACGTGGCCGGGCGTATCGATGAGGTTGAGTTCGTATTCGATGCCGTCGCTGGCGCGGTAGAGCATGCGGGCGGCGGCGGCCTTGATGGTGATGCCCTTTTCGCGCTCGAGGTCCATGGAGTCGAGGACCTGTTCAGCCATTTCGCGCGCGGAGATGGTGCCGGTGCGCTCGAGGAGGCGATCGGCGAGGGTCGACTTGCCGTGGTCGATGTGCGCGATGATGCAGAAGTTGCGGATGCGGGGCTGGTCCACGGTTCGAGTGTACGCGAGGCGGGGCGTAGGGGCCGTGGCGCGGGCGCGGGTAAGGCGGGTTGGTGCTAGCCTTGGCTGGCGAATTCCAGTTCAGCAGGGAGCCCCATGCCTCGGAAGAAGGTCACGATTGTCGGCGCCGGGATGACCGGCGGTGCCATGGCCCAGCGCCTGATCGAGCGCGGCATTTGCGATGTGGTGCTGCAGGACGACCCGCAGTTCGCGGGGACGATGCACCACGGGAAGGCGCTGGATGAATCGCAGGCGGCGCCGTGGGAAGGGTTTTCGACGCGGATTACGGCGACGGACGGCTGGGAGGAGACGGCGAACAGCGACGTCGTGGTGGTGACCGCCGGGGCGCCCGGAAGCCGGGCATGAGCCGGGAGGAGCTGCTGAACGGCAATGCGGAGATCGTGCGGTCGAAGGTGGCGGCAGCGGCGAAGGCGTCGCCGAACGCCGTCATCATCATCTTTTCGAACCCGATGGACGCGATGTGCCACGTGGCGATGCAGGCGAGCGGCTTCCCGCGCGAGCGGGTCATCGGGCAGGGCGGTGCGCTGGACAGCGCGCGCTACCGGTACTTCATCGCGGCGGAGCTCGGCGTGTCGGTGAACGACGTGCACGGGTACGTCATCGGCGGGCACACGGACACGACGATGGTGCCGGTGGTTTCGCAGACGCGGGTCGGCGGCGTGCCGCTGACGGACCTGCTCCCGGCGGAGAAGGTGCAGGCGATCGTCGCGCGGGCGATGCGCGGCGGCGCTGAAATCGGCGAACTGTACAAGACCGGGTCGGCGTACTTCGCGCCCTCGGCGGCGACGATCGCGATGGTGGAGGCGATCCTGCTGGACCAGCGGCGGCTCATCCCCTGCTCGGTCTACCACCAGGGCGAGTACGGCATCCGCGACGTGTTCAGCGGGACGGTCTGCCAGCTGGGCGAGGGCGGCATCCAGCGGACGTTCGAGCTGCCGCTGACGGACGAGGAGCGGGCGAAGGTCGTCGCGGCGGCAGAGGCGACCAAGGAGCTGCTGAAGCTGCTGAACTGACGCGTTCGGCAGCTGCCGTGTAGGCTGAGGGACGTGTCGCTCGCGGGGCCACGGTCACAACGGACGCTCGTGCTGGCGCTGTTGTGCGTGGCCTCGTTTGCTGTGGTGTTCAACAACCTGATCATCACGCCGATCCTGCCGGAGATTTCGGAGGACTTCGGCGTGCGGGTGGCGGTCGCGGGGCTGCTCGTGACCGCCTACGCCGTGACGGGGGCGTGGCGGCGGTGTTTTCGGGGCCGTTCATCGACCGGCTCGGGCGGAAGCCGGTCGTCGTGGCGGGGATGGCGACGCTGACGGCGGCCACTGCGCTTTCGGCGGCGGCGCCGGGGTTCGCGCCGCTGCTGCTGGCGCGGGCGCTGGCCGGGCTCGGCGTGGCCTGCCTGACGCCGGCGGTGTTCGCCGCGGTGGGCGACTACTTCTCGTACGAAGAGCGGGGCCGGGCGATGTCGTGGGTGATCTCGGCGAACACGAGCGCGAGCATCTTCGGCGTGCCGGCGGGAGCGGTGCTGAGCGGGGTGCTCTCGTGGCGGTGGACGTTCGCGGCGCTGGCGGTGCTGCTGGTGCTGTTCACGTGGCTGCTGTTCCGGAAACTCCCGGCCGACCCGCCGCGGCGGGCGGGCGGCGAGGCGGGCAGCGGGATGGCAGCCATCCCGCGGGTGCTGCGGGACCTGCCGACGAGCGCGGCGCTGTTCTCGAACTACCTCTCGACGAGCTACTGGTTCGTGTTCGCGACGTACATGGGCGCTTACTTCCACGATGAGTTCGGGCTGGCGAAATGGGCGCTCGGCGGGCTGACGATGGTGATGGGGCTGGGCGTCCTGGTGGGGAGCAACGCCGGCGGCCGGCTTTCGGACCGGGTGGGCAAGCGGCCGGTGATTCTCTGGACGTCGCTGACCTGCGCGGTGTTCATTTCGCTGACGACGACGGCCGCGGCGGCGATGGCGGCGGGGCTGGGGTTCCTCTTCCTGTTCGCCGTCTCGGGCGGGGCGCGGTTCGCGAGTTCGCAGGCGATCATGACGGAGATGTCGCCGGGCGACCGGGGGACGGTGATGGCGCTGAACGCGGCGGGGCAGCAGTTCGGCATCGTGACGGGGTCGCTGGTCGGCGGTCTGGCGCTGGAGGCGGGCGGGTACACGGCGCTGGGGCCGACGGCTGGCGCGATCGCGCTCGTTTCGATGGCGATGTACGGGCTGTTCGTGCAGGAGCGGGGGCGGGCCGGCGGGGCGCGGGAGCTAGCGGCCCGTTGACAGCGCTGGGAGTGTCGATTAGCCTACCGCCACTCTACCAACATCCCTTGACCGCACCAAATATAAGCACTGCACTATAGAACCACAATGGCCGAAGAAATCATCACCGACCTCGAGGCCGCAACATCAGCGGACCCCGCATCTATCGAAGAGTCGGTCCAAGGAATGGACGAGGGCGACCTTCAGGTGCAATTGCCCTCTTCAGGAATAGTTCTCGAAAAGAATGACAGAAGTCTCTCCGAACTATTCCGCTGGTGGAAGTCAGGTCGGCTCATATTAGACCCAGACTGGCAGCGGCACTACGTATGGGATAGACCCAGAGCATCCCGCTTGATCGAGTCTGTATTGATCGAGCTTCCAATACCTGTCATCTATCTGGCCAAAAATGACGAAGGCAACTACGAGGTAATCGACGGTCTACAACGCCTGACCTCTGTATTCCGTTTCTTTGACAATGAGTTCAAGCTTTCTTCTCTCGAGATACGCCCAGATCTGAAAGGAAAGTTCTTCAAAGACCTTCCCCTCAAAGACCAGAACCGCCTACACGACGCAACCCTGCGTACATTTGAGCTCTCGCCCAAGACTCCCAAGGATCTCATCTTTCTGATTTTTGAACGGCTCAATACCGGAGGCCAAGCACTCAATGACATGGAGATTCGGAATTCTCTATTCCGAGGGCCCTTGAACGACCTGATCAAAAGGCTGGCGGAGAACCAGAGCTTCAAGAGAGCACTATCTCAGCCCCAAATCTCCAAAAGAATGCAGGATAGGGCACTTGTTCTCCGCTTTTTGGCGTTTTACGAGCGGACGCACTTGAAGGCGCGAGGGGGCTTGAAGCGCTTCCTAAATGAGTTTCTTGAAACCTATCGCAACGCTCCTGATGCCAAATTGAGAGAATACGAAGACGTTTTCGATAAATGCATGAAAGCCTCTGTAACGGTTTTTGGGAGTCATTCTTTTCGCTTGTTTGCTGAAAACATGAGGGCAAGTGGTGGATGGTCGACTAGGCCAAACGCAGCCATTTTTCAGGCGGTTGCCAATTCGTTCTCTAAGTATGATCTAGGAGCCATTACGAGGGCCTCTGATTCCATTTATGAAGAGTATTGCGACCTTATATCAACCGACGAGCACTGGGTTGACTGCGTACGTCGAGCTACGGGTGAATCGACAAGAATCGACTACGTTTTCGAGACCTGGACAAGGCGACTTGACGAAGTTCTCCGTACCATTCCGCCAAATGATTCCAAGCGCCTCTTTTCTCGAAGTTTGAAATCGCAAATGTGGGCGCAAGATCGACGTTGTGCCATTTGCGGAAACGAGATTAAGGTTTTAGAGGACGCTGTTCTCGATCACGAACAACACTATTGGAGAGGTGGCAAAACTGTCCCTGAGAACGCGCGCCTCGCTCACCGTTCCTGTAACGCTTCGCGGCAGAAGTGATCTCGCCGCTTTGCCGCGCCGCGGGCTGGAGCTCATGGCGTGGGCCGCCTTGTGTTTGTAATCACAATCCCCCGCTGGTAGGATCGGGGGCGCCGGCGAAGGACTCGGGCCCGGCGCTACCCGGGGACCTCCACATGGCATACGGCAAGGGCATCGCGAAGGGGATGAGCCTGACGCTGCGCAGCATGTTCAGGCCGCCGGCGACGATCCAGTACCCGGAGGAGGTCCGGAAGGTCCCGGTCTATGCGCGGACGAACCTGCTCTGGTTCGAAGAGCGGTGCACCGGGTGTTCGACGTGCGCGCAGGCGTGCCCGGACGGCTGCATCCTCGTGGCGACGAGCCAGGACGCCGAGGGGCGGCGGAACATCGACCGGTACGAGATCGACTTCCGGATCTGCATGTACTGCGGGCTGTGCACGGAGGCGTGCCCGTACGAGGCGATTCAGCCGGGCGGCCCGCTCGACGACGCGGTGTACGACTTCGAGGAGATGTACCGCGACAAGCATGCGCTGACCCGGGTGGCGCAGGAGTTCCTGAAGCGGAACAACAACACGTATCCGAACGGCATGAAGGCACCCGACCCGGACGCCGATTTCCACCGCCTGTAGGGAGCCCATGGTCCAGATAACTGTCGACGGCAAGGTCATCGAGGCGCCGGCCGGGGCGCCGCTCCTCGAGGTGCTGAAGAACAACGGGTTCTACGTTTCGAGCCTCTGCTACATCGATGGCCTGAAGCCGTACGCCGGCTGCCGTTCGTGCCTGGTCGACATCGAGGGGCCGCCGGGGCTCCAGCTTTCGTGCACCGCGGTCGTGACCGAGAACATGGTGGTGCGGACGAACACGCCGGAGGTGCTGGAAGGGCGCCGCTCGGTGCTCTCCATCATCCTCGCGAACCACAGCGACCGCTGCCTGACCTGCCACCGGCGGGAGCACTGCCACCCGGGCGATATCTGCCTGCGCGACGACGTGGTGACGCACCGCTGCCTGACCTGCTCGAAGAACTACCGGTGCGAGCTGCAGGCGACCTGCGAGATGGTCGGCAGCGCGGGGTACGAGCCGTGGGTGGGCGAGCAGCGGACCTGGTACCAGACGCCGCAGCCGCCGGCCGACCGGGGCAACCCGTTCATGGAGTTCGACCCGCAGATGTGCATCATCTGCACGCGGTGCGTGCGGGCGTGCGACGAGAAGCGGCACACCGGCGCGATCACGCTGAGCGGGCGCGGCTGGGACGCGATGATCGCGTTCGGCGCGGGCGGGCCGATTCACGAGAGCAACTGCGACTTCTCCGGCGCGTGCATCGACGTCTGCCCGACGGCGACGCTGATGGAGCACCCGAACAAGTGGGTCGCGAAACCGGAGAAGTGGACGTCGACGACGTGCGATTCGTGCGCGGTGGGGTGCAGCATCCGCCTGGGCTCGAAGGACGGCCGGGGCGTCATCGTGCGGCCGGGCGACGGCAACGCATTCAGCGGGGACCAGATCTGCGTGCGGGGCCGGTATCACTACGATTCGCTCAAGCCGCGGGAGCGGCTTCGAAGCACCTGCTGCGGAAGGGCAACATCCAGGCGCCGGCGACGCTCGCCGAGGCGGCGGCTGAGGCCGCGAGGCTGCTGCGGGAGGCGAAATCCCGCGGCCGGGTCGGGGTGCTCGTCGGCGGAACGGTGACGAACGAAGAAGCGCTGGTCATCCAGCAGCTCGCCACCAGGGCGCTGGGCGCGCCGGCCGACCAGGCCGTGGGCCCGGTGGTGCGGGCCGTGACGTCGGCGCTCGAAGCGCGGTTCGGCACGTGGCGCATGGCGTCGAACCTCGAGCGGCTGCCGAAGGCAAAAGCGATCGTCACAGTGGCGGACGACATCGAAGAGAGCCACAACGTGGTGAGCGTCCGCATCAAGGATGCGGTGGTCTGGGAGAAGGCGAAGCTGGTGGTCATCGGGCCGCTGCGCAGCGAGCTGGTCGACTTCGCGGCGGTGTGGATTCGCACGAAGGCCGGGGAGGAGGGGCTGGCGGCCCAGCAGCTGGCCGAGGCGCTGCAGGGCGGCGCGCCGGCGAGCGAAGACATCGCGCGGGCGGCGGACCTCCTGCGCGAGGCGCCGCGCGAGCAGACGATGGTCGTGTGCGCGCCCAATCCCGTCAGCCCGGCGATTGCGGCAGCGATGACCGGCGGCGCGGCAAACCTGGCGATTGCCCTGCTGGGCGATGCCGCCAGCGAGGGGCTGGCCGTGCTGCCGCCGGAAGCGAACACCGGGGCCTGCTCGACCAGGGCATCGGCGCGGAAGGCGGCGCGAACCCGCTGGAGGGCCTCGCCGGGCTGCTCGTCGTCCGCGACGACCCGACGATGCGGCTGCCGGGCGCGGCGGCAGCGCTGGACGCGATTGGCACCGTCGTGGTCATCGACGGGGTGCTGAACGCGACGGCGAGGCGGGCACAGGCGGTGATCGCAGAGGGACGGGCCTACGCCTCGACCGGGACGTACACCGCGGCGGATTTCCGCGCGCAGCGGCTGGCGGCGGCGGTTCGGCCGGAAGGCGATGCGGTGCCGCTGTGGGAGGCGCTGCAGGCGCTCGCGAAGGAGCTGGGCGTCGAAGTGCCGGCGACGCCCGACGAGGCGCTTGGCGCCATCGCGAAGGCGAACCCGGTGTACGAACCGGCGTGGGACCTGATCATCGGTGAAGGGGTGAAGCTGCCGGTGACCCGCGCTTCGAAGGCTGCGGCGCAGCCGGTCGAGGCACCGGCGGCGGGCGACGGCTGGCGCGTCATCACCTCGCGCGACCTGTATACGGCGCTCGACGCCGCCGCGCTGCGGCACCCGGAGGCGGAGAAGCTCCACCGGTACGACCGGATCCAGGTGAGCGAAGAGGACGCGCGGGCGCTCGGCATCGCGACGGGCGACCCGGTGCGGGTCAGCGGCAGCGGCGCGAGCATCGAGGCCCCGGCACTGGGTGACGGAACGGGTCCCGCAGGGCCACGTCTACATTTCGAGCTTGCTGCAGGGCGGCGCAGTGACCGGCCTCTTCGGGAGCGACGGCGTCGCGACAGTTCGCGTGGAGGCGCGGGTGCCGGCTGCGGCCGGCTGACGCCGCAGGCAGCGATTCATTCAGCGGTCAAGAACCAGCGAACCCGCCGGGCCAAACGGCGGGTTCGCTGTGGGTGGCGCGCAACTGGAGAGGCAGGAGTTTCGACGCCAGGATTCGGGATGGGGTTCTTGGACAGGCGCCCGCCCCGGGGAAAGGCGGGCGCCTGTGAGGACGGACCCGCGGGCGGCGCCCGCGGGGGCTTGCCGAGGGAGGAGGTTCGCCGGAACCGGGCGCGGGCCCCAGGGCCCGCTTCCGGAGAAGGTGGGGGAGAGCGTGCGAACCTCCGTACCCTTCGAGGGATACGGTAGCGGGCGCGTGTCAAACCGGTCCGGGGTGTTCGTAAACGGCCCGCAAAATGTGCGGACGGCAGGGAGGACGTTCAGTTGCCGGCCGGTGAACGGCGGCGGAGCGGGTCAGGCGTCGAGCGACCGCAGGAATTCGCGCAGGAGAGCGGTGACCTCGGCAGGCCGCTCCTGCTGGGTCCAGTGGCCGCAGCCGTCGAGGATGGCGAAGACGCGAAGGTCGGCGACGACCTCGCGGAGCCGGTCGATGGCGGGCGGGTTGCGGGCCGGGTCGCGCGAGCCGGTGACGAAGAGGGCGGGCTGGCGGACGACGGCGCCCGCGAGGTCGGCGGAGCGTTCCCAGTTCCGGTTGACGTTGCGGTACCAGTTGAGCCCGCCGCGAAAGCCGCTGGCGGTGAAGGCATCGACGTAGATCTGGAGGTCGGCTTCCGTGAGCCAGGCCGGCAGGGCGGCGGGCGGCGCGAACGAATCGATGAAGCGGCCGCCGCGGGGAATGGGGCGGAAGCGCTCTTCGCGGGGGCATCGCCGGAAATGGACCAGTAGAACCCGGCGAGGCCTGCGCGCACGTCGGCTTCGAACTCAGCTTCGGCGAGGCCAGGCTGCTGGAAGTAATCGATGTAGTGGATGTGGTCCGGCCCGGCGGCTTCGCGCATGAGGTCGAGAGGCGGGCGCGGCGCCCGCGCGGCGTGCGGCACGCTGAGCGAGCCGACGGCGCGGACGAGTTCGGGGTAGCGGAGGGCGGTGTGCCAGGCGACCGGGGCGCCCCAGTCGTGGCCGATGACGACCGCGGGGGCGCCGGCCCAGCGGACGATGGCGGCGACGTCGCCGGCGAGGGCCTCGATGTCGTAGTCCTCGATGGCGGGAGGGGCCGCGCTGGCGCCGTAGCCGCGCTGGTTGGGGACGATGACCCGGAAGCCGGCGGCGGCGAGGGGCGCAACCTGGTGGCGCCAGGAGTAGGCGAGTTCGGGGAAGCCGTGGAGGAGGATGACGGGCGGCCCGGCGCCAGCCTCGAACAGCTCGAGGGCGACGCCGGGCGCGGTTTCGAGCGTCCGCCGGGCGGTGCCGGGAATCACGCGGTCGCGATGACCTCCGGGTCGAACGTGGTGGCGATGTGCCCGGCGGCGGCGAGCTTTCGATCTCCTCGTCGGAGAGGCCGAGGACCTCGCGGTAAACGTAGTCGTTATGTTCGCCGAAGAGGCAGGGCGGGGTGCGCAGGTCGACGTCCGACCTGGAGAAGCGGTAGGGCGGCCGGAGCCAGTCGACCTCGGGGTAGTCGTCGGTCGCGGGAGGCGCTTCCAGGCGCCAGTGGCGGCGAGGTGGGGGTCTTCGGCGGCCTCCTTCGCGGTGAGAACGGGGCCGGCGGTGACGCCCGACTGCTGGAGGGCGTGGAAGAGTTCGTCGCGGTCGCGGGTGGCGGTCCACTCGGCGAGGCGCTCTTCGATCATGTCCTGGGCGGCTTCGCGGCCGGCGGCGGTGGCGAGGGCGGGGTCGGCGGCCCGGCGGGGCTGCCCATGAAGGCGACGAGGGCCCGCCACTCGGCGTCGTCGCGGCAGGCGATGGCGATCCAGCGGTCGGTGCCGGCGGCAGGGAAGACGCCGCTGGGGACGTGGCCTTCGATGGAGCGGTTGCCGACGGTGCGGTGTTCGCGGCCGTTCCATGCGGCGTCGAGGGCGGCCTGGGGAACATGTGGGCGGAGGATTCGACCTGGGCCATTTCGATGACCTGGCCTTCGCCGGTGCGGCGGCGGTGGCGCAGCGCCGCCATCACCGCGACGGCGCCGTGCATGCCGCCCCAGTAGTCGCCGGCGAAGATGCTGACGTTGTCGGCGGGAGCGGTGTCGCGGTAGCCGCGGAGGATGGTGGCGCCGGAGACGGAGTCGATGTGGGCGCCGTAGCCGCGGCCTTCGACGTACTTGCCGGTGCGGCCGAAGGCGGGCATGTGGAGGATGATGATGTCCGGGCGGATGGCGCGGATGGCGTCGTCGTCGAGGCCGAGTTTTTCGAGGGTGCCGATGGCAAGGTTCTCGGCGAGGATGTCGCTGATGGCGATGAGCTGCTTGACGATGGCGAGGCCTTCGGGCCGGCGGCTGTCGACGGTGAACGATTTCTTGTTGCGCAGGACCTGGATGAAGGCGGGGCTGTTGTTCCAGGGCGCGGGCCGGGCTCCGGCGGGTGGCCAGCGATCCAGGGCGGCATGAGCTGGGCCATCATGGCGTTCATGCGGGGGCTGGCGGCCCGCGTCATGGGGTTCCAGATGAAGGGGTTTTCGACTTTGATGCACTCAGCGCCGAGGTCGGCGAGGTACATGGTGGCGGTTTGCCCGGCCCAGACGGCGGTGAAGTCGCAGATGCGGATGCCCTGGAGCGGAAGGGGGCGCTCATGCGATGACTCCTTCGGCGGCGAGGGATTCGATGGCAGCGGGTTCGAGACCGGCCTCCTGGAGGACGGCGCGGGTGTGTTCGCCGGGGCGCGGGGCTGCGGAGCGGATGCGCCACGGGGTCTTTTCGAAGATGTAGGGGCGGCCGAGCATCGGCAGTTCGCCGAGGTCGGGGTGCTGGACCGTGGTCCAGAGGCCGCGTTCGCGGAAGTTTTCGTCGTTCCAGAGGTCGAGGCCGGTGTAGAGGGGGCCGCACATGACGTGGTGCTCGCGGGCGGCTTCCCAGACTTCGGCCCGGGTGCGTTCGAGCATCCAGGGAAGACGATGGCGTCGACGGTTTCGCGGGCGCCGGGCTGGAGGGCGGCGAGGGGCTGTCCCGGGAGGGGTCTTTGAGGGTGTCATCGCCGATCATCTCGACGAAGCGGCGCCAGTAGGTGCCGGGGAGGGCGGCGATTTCGACGTACCCGTCGGCGACGGGGTAGATGCCGCCGGCGAGGCCGGAGATGTGGGAGGCGGGCCGGTCCTGGACGCGGCCGGAGAAGCGGTAGGCGAGGATGCTGGAGCTGCGGCGGTCGATGTTGCTGATCTGCACGGTGAAGCAGGGGACGTCGACGAGCTGGCCGACGCCGTGGACTTCGTAGGCGGTCAGGGCGCCCATCGCGGCGACGGCAGCCATGGCGCCGCACTGGAGCGTGGCCGCGGTGCCGCCGAGCTTGAGCGGTTCGCGGCTGGCGAGGCCGTGGCTGTACATCTCGGCGCCCATGGCGTAGACGACGAGGTCATCGAGCGAGTAGTCGCGGTAGGGGCCGTCGTGGCCGAAGTTGGTGATGGCGACGACGGGGAGGTCTTTGTAGCTCGAGAGCGTGGCGTAGTCGATGCCGAGGGCTTCTTCGACGCGCGGCGGGGAGGCCGTGACGACGAGGTCGGCGAGCCCGACGAGGGCGCGGACGACGTCGCGGGAGGCGGGCTGCTTCAGGTCGAGGATGACGGACTCTTTGTTGGTGTTGAGGTACTGGAAGGTGGCGCTGCGGTCGGGGCCGGGCTGATCGCCGAGGAAGGGCGGCAGGTTGCGGGCCGGGTCGCCGCCGGGGCGTTCGACCTTGATGACGCGCGCGCCGAGGTCGGCGAGGAGCTTGGTGCAGTAGGGGCCGGCGAGGTGACTGGTGAAGTCGAGGACGGTGACGCCCTGCAGTGCGTCCATGGTACTCCCGTTCGTGAAGCGTGATGCTGCCGCCGGCATTGTGCCGGATTCGTGCCCGCGCTGTCCCGTTTTGCGGTGAGCGGGCGCCTCTCGGCAGGGGTGACCCGGTGATCGTAGCGGGCGCGGGCTCCCGGTCGAGGGGCGGGCGGGTCAGCCTTCACCGAGGTAGGCGCGGCGGACGGAGTCGTCGCGGGCGAGTTCGGCGCCGGTGCCGGCGAGGGTGATTTCGCCGGACTCGAGGACGTAGGCGCGGTCGGCGATTTCGAGGGCCATGAGGGCGTTCTGCTCCACGAGCAGGACGGTAGCGCCTTCGCGGCGGATGGCCTGGATGGTTTCGAAGATGGTCTCGACGAGGACAGGGGAGAGGCCCATGGAGGGTTCGTCGAGGAGGAGGAGGCGCGGGCGGGCCATGAGGGCGCGGCCGATGGCGAGCATCTGCTGTTCGCCGCCGGAGAGGGTGCCGCCGGGCTGGCGGAGGCGCTCTTTGAGGCGGGGGAAGAGGCGATAGACGCGTTCGAGGTCATCGTGGAGGTCATCGCCGCGGGTGTACGCGCCCATGAGGAGGTTTTCGTAGACGGAGAGGCTGTGGAAGATGCCGCGCCCTTCGGGCACGTGGGAGAGGCCGAGGCGGACGATAGCGTGGGGCTGGAGGCGGTCGATGCGCTGACCGTCGAAGGTGACCTGGCCGCCGCGGGGCCGGATGACGCCGGAGATGGCGCGGAGGGTGGTGGATTTGCCGGCGCCGTTGGAGCCGATGAGGGTGACGATTTCGCCTTCATCGACGTGGAGGGAGATGCCTTTGACGGCGAGGATGGCGCCGTAGCCGGCGCGGAGGTCGCGGACGTCAAGGAGCGGCATGGCCGCCTCCCTGGATGGCGCGGGTGCCGAGGTAGGCCTCGATGACGGTGGGGTTGCGCTGGATGGCTACGGGGGCCCTCGGCGATTTTGCGGCCGTAATCGAGGACGGTGATGTTTTCGCAGACGCCCATGACGACGCGCATCTGGTGTTCGATGAGGATGATGGTGGTATCGAATTCGTCGCGGATGCGGCGGATGAGGCCGACCATGGCGGCGGCTTCCTGGGATTCATGCCGGCGGTGGGTTCATCGAGGAGGAGGAGGGACGGGCGGGTGGCGAGGGCGCGGGCGATTTCGAGCCGGCGCTGATCGCCGTAGGGGAGGTTGCGGGCGAGGTCGTTCTCGCGGCCGCGGAGGCCGACGGCGGCGAGGAGGTCGCGGGCGCGGCTGACGGCGGCTGCCTCGGCGGCGCGGACGCGCGGCGGACGGGCGATGGCGCCGGCGATTTCGATGACGCCGTTGACGGCCGCGCGGGGAAATCCGCGGAGGATGAGCAGGCGCTCGACCGCGGTGGGATACACCGGCCTGCGGGTGCTGAGGATGTCGGTGCCGCCAACGGGGATGTGCTGGTGCTGGCCGACGAGGACGTTTTCGAGCACCGTCATGTTGGCGAAAAGGCGGATGTTCTGGAAGGTGCGCGCGATGCCGAGGCCGGTGATGACGTGAGGCGGCAGGCCGTCGATGCGCTGGCCGCTGAGGTAGACGGCGCCGGATGTGGGGCGGTAGAAGCCGGTGAGGCAGTTGAAGAAGGTCGTCTTGCCGGCGCCGTTGGGGCCGATGAGGCCGTGGATTTCGCCGGGAGGCACACGCAGGGTGACATCCGCGAGGGCGGTGAGGCCCTCGAACTGCATGCCGAGGCCGTCGACGATGAGTTCGGCGGCGGTCACGGGGCAGTCACCGGGGCAGGCGCCGGGGCATCGTCGTGGGCGAACTCGAGCCGGCGGCGGGACGAAGGCCAGAGGCCGGAGGGGCGGACCACCATGACGATGACGAGGAGCGCGCCGAAGATGATGAAGCGGGTGTCATCGGCGAGCTGGGCGCCCCAGGTTTCGGCCGGCGGCAGGCGGCCGATGCTGCCGGGGGTGAGTGCATCGACGGCGCCGATGAGGCCGTTGAGCCCGTCCCGCAGCCAGCCGAGGTTGGCGAGGAAGTCGCTCGTCTCGCGGAACTGGAGGATGCGGGGAACGCCGATGAGGATGAGCGAGCCGAGGATGACGCCGGGCGTGGAGCCCATGCCGCCGATGATGACGATGGCGAGGACATCGATGCTCACCTGGAGGGAGAAGGCGGCCGGGCTGATGAAGCCGATGAAGGCGGCGTAGATGACACCGCCAAGCCCGCCGATCGCAGCGCCGCTGGCGAAGGCGAGGAGCTTGTACTTGGTGGTATTGACGCCCATGGCGGCGGCGACGTCTTCATCTTCGCGGATGGCTTCCCAGGCGCGCCCGATGCGGGAGTCGCGGAGCCGGCTGGTGCAGAAACCGACGATGACGGCGGCGGCGACGACGAAGTAGAACCATTCGGTGAAGGAGTCGATGCGGTAGCCGAACAGGTCGGGCCGGGGGATGGCCGAGAGGCCCTGCGAGCCGCGGGTGAGGTCGTCGCGGTTGATGAGGAAGAGGCGGATGATTTCGCCGAAGCCCGTGGTGACGATCGCGAGGTAGTCGCCGCGGAGGGGAAGCACCGGGAGGCCAAGGAGGAGGCCGACGGCGCTGGCGATGAGGATGCCCATCGGCAGGATGAGCCAGAAGTTGAGGCCTGCGTCGATGGGGGAGCCGGGCGAGGTGAGGAGGCCCATGGTGTAGGCGCCGGCGGCGAAGAAGGCGACGTAGCCGAGGTCGAGCAGGCCGGCGAAGCCGACGACGACGTTGAGGCCGAGCCCGAGGACGACGAAGAGCGCCACGAAGACGAGCATCTGGACCCAGACGTCGGTGAGGACGAACGGGAGGATGCAGGCGAGGGCGATGAAGAGGGGCCAGCGGACGCGCTCGAGGGTCCGGGCCCAGGGACGGGGGAGGGTGCGCGGTCAGGCACGGGTGGTGCTCCGCTGGGCGAAGATGCCGGTGGGCCGGAAGATGAGGATGGTGACGAGGAGCGTGAACGCGATGACGTCGCGCCACTGGTTGCCGAGGTTGACGCCGGGGAGTTCGTTCAGGAGTTCGCGGCCGACCGTCTCAGCGAGGCCGAGGACGTAGCCGCCGGCCATGGCGCCGGGGATGCTGCCGATGCCGCCGAGGACGGCGGCGGTGAAGGCTTTGATGCCGGGGATGAAGCCCATGGAGCCGCGGATGGTCTGGAAGAAGAGGCCGTAGAGAACGCCGGCGACCCCGGCCATCGCGGCGCCGAGGATGAAGACGAACACGATGGTGCGGTTGACGTCGACGCCCATCAGGGAGGCGTTGGTGGGGTTTTCGGCGACGGCGCGGATGGCGCGGCCGAGGCGGGTGCGCTGGATGATGGCGTAGAGGAGCGCCATCATGGCGACCGAGCTGGCGATCAGGAAGAGCTGGATGTAGGTGATTTCGAACGGGCCGGCGCTGAGGGACCCGCGGGGAAGATGTCGGGGTAGAACTTCGCGCGGGCGGAAGTCTGCTCGAGGACGAGGTACTGGAGGAAGATGGAGACGCCGATGGCGCTGATGAGGGGGCGAGGCGGGGGCGCCGCGGAGCGGCCGGTAGGCGAGCCGCTCGATGACGACGGAGGCGCTGACGGAGGCGCTCATGGCGACGATGATGGCGCCGAGGATGGCGAGGGCGATGACCGGGCCGGAAAGCTCGTTGCCGCCCATGGCGACGAGCGCGCCGTACCCGGCGAAGGAGCCGAGCATGAAAACTTCGCCGTGGGCGAAGTTAATCATCTTCAGGACGCCGTAGACCATCGTGTAGCCGAGGGCAATGAGGGCGTAGAGGCTGCCGGTGGTGAGGCCGTTGACGAACTGGTCGGACCAGAAACTGACGGAGAGGGTGAGCGCGACGGGCATGCGGGGTTCCTCTGCCGGGCGGGTTGGATGACGCGCGGAGAGGCGCCGGGTTCGGCGCCTCTCCGCTGCGATGCGCGAGTATGGGACGTTCGGCCCCGGGCGCTACTGCTTCAGCTGTTCGAAGGCGCCGTTTTTGACCTGGAAGAGGCTGACGGGCGTTTCACCGCCGACGTTTTCGCCGCGGGCATCGAACTTGATCTTGCCGGAGGCGCCGTCGAGCTCGGTCTTGCGGATTTCTTCGTTCAGCTTCTTGAGGTCGATGACGAGCTTGCCGTCCTTCTCCTGCGCGACCTTTTCGAGGGCGCGGATGATGACGGTGGCGGCATCGTAGGCCTCGGCGACGAAGGGGCTGGCATCGCGCTTGATGCCGGTTTCCTTCTCGAAGAGGTCGCCGAAGGTCTTGTAGGCCTCGCCGGTGTAGACCGGGCTGGGGAGCGAGAGGTAGGCGCCCTCGGCGTCGGCGCCGGCGCCCTTGATGAACTCGTCGTTCTTGACGCCGTCGCCGGCGAGGAACTTGACGTCCTTCATCTCGGCGCGGAGCTGCTTGATGAAGGGCGTGGCTTCGGAGTAGAAGCCGCTGAAGTAGACGAGGTCGGGCTTGGCGTTCTTGATGTTGGTGACGATGGCTTTGAAGTCGGTCTGCTTCTTTCGAAGCCTTCGCTGCCGAGGATCTTCCCGCCTTCCTTCTCGTAGGCCTTCGTGAAGGCGTCGCGGAGGCCGGTTCCGTAGGCGTCGGTGTCGTAGACGACGTAGGCGGTCTTGGCGCCGAGGGTTTCGAAGGCGAACTTGGCCTGGGCCGGGCCCTGGATGTCGTCGGAGTAAGTGGTGCGGAGGAAGGTCTGGAAGACCTGGCCGCGGTCGGGGTAGGTGGGCTTGTGTGCGGTGGAGGACGGCGAGACGTGGGTGATGCCGGCCTGCTCGTACTGGGGCTGGGCGGCAACGACGGCGCCGGAGCAGACGGGCCCGACGACGGCGACGACGCCTTCCTGGAGGAGCTGGGTGGCGGCGGAGGCGCCGCCATCGGCCGAGCAGAGGTCATCCTTGGCGACGACCTGGATGCTGTGGCCCTTGATGGTCTTGTCCTTGGCGGCGAGTTCGATGGCCTTGAGGATCGGTTCGCCGATGCCCTTCAGGTCGCCTGAGAGGGGGCCGGAGTAGCCGATTTTGATGGGCTGACCGGCGGCGATTTCGATGGTCTTGAAGCCGGCGTTGCCGTAGGTGACGTCGCCGCCGCCCGTGTCGTCGTCATCATCGCCGCCGCAGGCGGCAGCGACGACGAGGGCGAACGATGCGGCGAGCAGGAGCCAGGCGAATCTGCCTCGACCCTTACGACCGATCATGCTGGATTCCCTCCTCTGTTCGACTGCATGGAGTGCGCCGCACGAAGCGTGAGCGGATTACGGCGCTCGCAGTCGCGGAATCCTAGGCATGGCTTTCTCTGATGGTCAAGACGAATTTACCCTCCGGTAAAGGGACGCGGAGGAGCTCAATCGCCGGTGGGGTAGCCCGCTTCGACCCAGGCAAGGGTGCCGCCTTCGACGTTGTAGAGGGGAGGTCGTCGAGGCCGGCGGCGGTGGCGAATTCGGCGGCGAGCGCGCTGCGCTGGCCGCTGCGGCAGATGAAGAGGACTTCTTTGCCGTTGGCGAATTCGCGGATTTGTTTCACTTCGTTGATGACGGTGTTGACGGGGATGAGCCGGGCGCCCTTCGCGTGGACTTCGACGTATTCGTGGGGTTCGCGGACGTCGATCATGACGGCCTCGCCGCGGTCGAGCTTTTCTTTGGCTTCCTGCACCGAGATGCGGGTGAAGGGCTCGCGGGGGTCTTTGGTGGCCACGGTGGTCTCCGGTTTCGTGCGCTGGGGTGTGGGAAACAGGGTAGCACGGCACCCCGTCAGTTGCCGCGCGGGGGCGGCGGCATCAGACTCGCGGGGAATCGAACGGAGGACGCGCGATGGACGAGAGGGTCATCGGGCCGTACCGGGCATGGCGGATGTCGCTCCGCCCGGGTTTGCAGGCAGTGGCGAAGGCGGGCGCGGCGGCCGGGGGACGGACGAGGCGGCGGCGCGGACGGCGCTGGCCGAGGCGCTGCGGTACGTGCAGGGGACGCTGCTGCCGGCCTCGGAGGCGGAGGAGTTCACGCTCTTCCCGACGGTCGACGGGGTGTTCGGGATGGCGGGCGCATGCGAGCCGCTGAAGCTCCAGCACGAGGCGCTGCGGGAGATGGCGTCGGACTTGCGGAAGGTGGCGGCGGCTGCGGAGCAGGATGGCGACACCTGCGCCTACGGGCGGTACCTGCAGCCGCTGCTGTTCGGATTGTACGGGCTGGCGCGGGCGCACCTGGAGAGCGAGGACGCGGTGTTCCTGCCGCTGCTGGATGCGCACCTGAGCGAGAGCCAGGTGAACGTGCTGGTGGAGAACAGCGAGCGGATCACGGCGGCGAAGGCGGCGGGGTGAGGGCTTTTCGCGAACGTTGACGTGAGGGTAAGCTTGCGGGCCACACCTGCACTTCGCACGGAGGGGCTCGCACATGGCTGGTCGGCTTGCCGGGAAGACGGCGATCATCACGGGCGCAGGGCGCGGCATCGGGCGGGAGGTCGCGCTGCTGTTCGCGCAGGAGGGCTGCAAGGTCCTCGTCAACGACCTCGGGACGTCGGTCGGGGGCGAAGGGGCGGATACGTCGCCGGCTGCGCAGACCGTGGCCGAAATCCAGGCCGCCGGCGGCGAGGCGGTGGCGCACTACGGGGACGTCGCCGACCTCGACGCGGCGGAGGATATGGTGCGGACGGTGCTGGACCGGTGGGGACAGCTCGACATCCTCGTGAACGTCGCGGGCATCCTCCGGGACCGGATGGTGTTCAACATGACGGAGGAAGAATGGGACGCGGTGGTGCGGGTGCATATGAAGGGGACGTTCGCGACGACGAAGTTCGCTTCGCTCTACTGGCGGCAGTCGCGGAATGGCGGGCGGCTGATCAACTTTACGTCCGGGTCGGGGCTGTTCGGCGCGCCGGGGCAGCCGAACTACGCAGCGGCGAAGATGGGGATCTGGGGGTTCACGCTGAGCTGCGCGCGGGCGCTCGGGCGGTACGGGGTGACGGCGAACTCGATTGCGCCGGGGGCGGCGACGCGGATGACGGACACGGTGCCGACGGAGCGGTCGGCGCAGGGCGCGAACCGGGTCGTTTCGGACGCGGCGAAGGGGACGGAGCGCGACCCGGCGAACATCGCGCCGCCGCTGGTGTACCTCGCGAGCGACGCCGGCGGCTGGATTACGGGGCGCTGCTTCGGCATCGCGGGCTACCGGATCACGCTCTACAACAACATCGCGCCGCAGGTGGTGCTGCAGGGCGCGAAGATGTGGACGGTGGACGAGCTGTTCGAGCGGATGGAGCCGACGTTCAAGCAGTTCATCCCGCCCATCCAGTAGCGCGCCGCGCTGCAGGGCCGGACGGGGCAGGGATTTCGCGCCGGGCCGCGCTGCAGGCCGTGCGCAGGTGCTGGCTGACCCGGCAGAGGTGCGGCTGCTAGACTCCGCGCACCACGCCGGAGGGGTGCGACGTGTCGACGCAGCTGCCGGCGGCGCACGAGGAGGTGCCGCCGCCCACCATCGAGGAGGTCAGCCCGGGCATCTATGCCTATATCCAGCTGGACGGCAGCTGGTTCCTGAACAACGCCGGCTGCATCGTCGGCAGCCGTTCGGCGACGGTCATCGATACGACCGGGACCGAGAAGCGGGCGCGGGCGTTCCATGCGGCGGTCCGGCAGGTGACGCAGCTGCCGGTGAGCGCCCTCATCAATACCCACAGCCACGGCGACCACACGCACGGGAACTTCATGTTCGCCCCGGCGAGCGCCATCATCGCGAGCGAGCGCTGCCGGCAGGAGATCATCGCCGCCGGCCACGCGGCGTATGCGCTCTTCCCGATGGTCGACTTCGGCGACTGCCCGGTGACGCCGCCGACGGTGACGTTCGACGAGCGGCTGAACGTCTACGTCGACGACCTCCGGGTGGAGCTGCTGTTCATGGGGCCGGCGCACACGACGAACGACATCGTGGCGTGGATTCCGGAGCGGAAGCTGCTCTTCAGCGGCGACCTCGTGTTCAACCGCGGGACGCCGTTCGCGCTCGGCGGGTCGGTCGGGGGTGGCTCGATGCGCTGGACCGGCTGGAAGCGCTGGGGGCGGAGACGATCGTGCCGGGCCACGGGCCGGTGGCGGGGCCGGAGGTGCTGGCGCAGGTGCGGCGGTATCTCGAATGGCTCATGCGGGTCGGGCGCGACGGGTTCGATCGGGGCGTTCCGCCGCTGGAGCTGGCGGGGCAGCTCGACTTCGGGGAATTCGCGGAGTGGCACGACCGGGAGCGGATCGTGCCGAACCTGCACCGGGTGTACAGCGAGCTGCGCGGCGAGCCGCGCGGGACGCCGCTCGATTTCCGGCAGATGTTCGCGGAGATGCTGGCCTTCAACGGCGGGAAGCCGCTGCGCTGCCTGGCCTGAGGTTCAGCCGAGCGCTTCCCGGACCTTTTCGAGGAGGTCGAGCGGGCGGTAGGGCTTCTGGATGAAGCCGGCGAGGCCTTTGCCGGCGAACCGGTCGGTGGCGTCCTGCTCGTTGTAGCCGGAGGTGAGGAGGACGCGGACGCGGGGATCGATGCGGCGGAGTTCGCGGAAGGTTTCCTCGCCATCCATGTGGGGCATGGTCATATCGAGCAGGACAAGGTCGATGCCCGGGCGTTCGCGGTAGCAGCGGAGGGCTTCGCTGCCGTCGGCGGCGAGGAGGACGGTGTAGCCGGCCTGCTCGAGCATGCGGCGGGTCACCGTCCGTACCGTTTCATCGTCGTCGACGACGAGGATGGTGCCGCCCCGCCCGGCCGCGGACGCCGCTGCCGGGGCTGCGGGGGCTGGCGCGGCGGCGGGCCCGGCGGCGGGGAAGAGGATCTTGAAGGTGGTGCCGCGGCCGGGCTCGGTGTAGAGCTTGATGGCGCCCCGGTGGCTGCGCACGATGCCGAGGACGGCGGCGAGGCCGAGCCCGCGGCCGGTGAACTTCGTGGTGAAGAAGGGGTCGAAGATGCGGGCGGCGGTCTCCTCGTCCATGCCGACGCCGGTATCGGCGACTTCGAGGTATACGTAGTCGCCCTCGGGCAGGTCATCATCCATATAGGCCGTTTTCAGGTAGGCGCGGTCGGCGTAGAGGAGGCCGGTCGAGACGGAGATGACGCCGGAGCGCTCGCCGATGGCGTCGGAGGCGTTGGTGATGAGGTTCATGATGACCTGGCGGATTTGGGTGGCGTCGCCTTCGATGGCGGGCAGGTCGGGGGCGAAGCGGTATTTGAGGACGGCGCGCTTGGAGACGGAGACCTCGAGCAGGTGGGCCATCTCTTCGACGACGCGGGAGAGGTTGAGGCGCTCGATGACGAACTTGCCCTTGCCGGAGTAGGCGAGCATCTGGCGGGTGAGCTCGGCGGCGCGCTGGGCTGCGGTTTCGATGGCGAGGACGGTTTGGCGGGCCGGCGATTCGGGCGGCAGCTCCATGAGGGCGAGGCCGGCGTTGCCGAGGATGGCGACGAGGAGGTTATTGAAGTCGTGGGCGATGCCGCCGGCGAGGACGCCGAGGCTCTCGAGCTTCTGGGTTTGCTGCATCTGGAGGTCGAAGCGGCGGCGCTCCTCCTCGGCGCGGACGAGGTCGGTGGTGTCGAGCGCGGAGAGGAGGGTGGCAGGCCGGCCGTCGAAGTCGAAGGGCGAGGCGGCGACGCGGAGGTGGCGGACCTGGCCATCGGCGGCCGTCACGCGGATGGTGAAGCGGGAGACCTGTTCGAGTCCAGCCTGCCGGCGCTGGAAGTGCTCGACCATGACGGGGATGTCATCGGGACCGATGAGGGACGCGAGAAACCCGGGCGCCATGAGCTGTTCGCGCGGGTAGCCGGTGAGCCGCTCCATCTCGGCGTTGACGAAGAGGGCGTTGACGCCATCGGAGACCCAGACGGCGGCGGAGACGGCATCGAGGAGCTGGCGGAGGCGGGTTTCGCTCTGGCGGAGGGCTTCTTCGGCGAGGACGGCGTCGTGGATGTCGATGACGCAGCCGACCTGGCCGAGGAACGCGCCGCTGTCGTCGAAGCGCGGCGTCGCGTATTCGAGCATGTAGCGGTAGACGCCTGTATGGTGCCGGAGACGATATCGGATCGAGTACGGGGCGCGGCGCGCTATCGACTCCCGGTAAAGGGCGATGACGGCCGGCAGGTCGTCGGGATGAATCACCCGGGTCCAGCCGCTGCCCAGGTCCTCGTCGGCTCGACCTGTAAATTCCCGCCAAGTCCGGGAGAGAAAGTCCGTTTGGCCGTCGGGGCCGGCGGTCCAGATCATGATGGGGGCGGAATCGGCGAGGGTGCGGAAGCGCGCTTCGCTCTCGGCGAGAGCGGCGGCGCAGCGGCGCGCTCGGTGACGTCGCGGGCGACGCTGCCGATGCCGACGATGGCGCCGGAGGCGTCGCGGAGGGGAAGTAGGAGGTGGCGAGGATGACGGTCGAACCATCTTTGCGGCGCCGGCGCGCTCCATGTCCTCGATGCTCTCGCCGGCGAGGACGCGGGCGCGGATTTCCTCCCGAAGGCGGCGGGCGTCGGGCTCGAACAGAAATTCGGTGGTGCGGCCAAGGACTTCGGCGGCGGCGTAGCCGAGGGCGAGTTCGGCGCCGCGGTTCCAGGCGGTGATGGCGCCGGAGAGGTCGGTCGTGATCATCGCATCGCGGGAGAAGGCGACGATGGCGGCGAGCCGCGCATTCTCGAGGGAGGTGCGGTAGAGGTCGGTGAGGTCGCGGGTGAGCGAGAGGACGGACTCGACTTCGCCGCGGTCGTTGCGCTCGGGGATGAGCCAGGTCTGGCTGTAGGCGCCGGGACCGCGGAAGTCGGACGGCCCTTCCTGGACGAGCGGCTGGCCGGTTTCGAAGACGGCGGCGACGGCGCGCTCCCAGCGTTCGAGGGCGGCGTTGCCGGGGAAGAGTTCGGCAGGCCTGCGGCCGGCGACGGCAGGGAGGTCGGCGGCGACGCTCTGGAGGGCCGCAGGGTTGGCGTAGACGATGCGGAGGTCGTCGTCGAAGCGGACGATGAGGTCGGGGGAGTTCTCGGCAAGGGTGCGGAATTCGCGCTCGCGGCGGAGGAGCTCGGCGTCGGCGGCGCGGCGCTGCCGGATATCGAAGATGGCGCCGCGGATGAGGCGGCGTTCGAACGGCGGCATGCGGATGAGCCGGACTTCGCAGAGGATGCGCTGCCCGGCGGCGTCCTGGTGGACCCATTCGAACGCGACGGGTTCGCCGGAGAGCGCGCTCGAGGTAGGCGGCAGCCAGGGCGTCGCTGCGCTGGCCGCCGGGCTGGAATTCGGGGCTGACGGAGACGGGGTCGCGCTGGAGGAGCTCTTCGCGCGGGAGGCCGAAGAGGCGGCAGGCATCATCGTTGGCTTCGACGAACCGGCGAAGGTCGAGGTCGAGGACGACGATGGCGTGGCCGGCGTAGTCGAAGAGCGTGCGGTAGCGCTGCTCGGCTTCGCGGGCGCGGGCGAGGGCAGCCTCGGCAGGCGTCGATTCGAGGATGAAGGCGACGCGCGCCGGTTTGCCGCGAACGGTGATGTTTTCGCCGGCGATGCGGACCTGGAGGATGCGGCCGTCGCGGGTGCGGTGGCGCCAGTAGCCGCCGGGCGGGTCGGGGCGCTCGCCGCGGGCCAGGCGGAGGAGGGCAGGGACGTCCTCAGGCGGGCGGATATCGGCGAGGGTGAGGGCGCGGAACTCCTCGGGAGCGTAGCCGTAGAGGGCGCAGGCGGCGCGGTTGGCCTCGAGGATGCGGAGGGTGCCGCGCTCGAAGACGAGCGCGGGCAGGGGGTGCGTTTCGAAGAAGATGCCGGGCGGGAGCTCCCGGGCCTCGAAGGCCGGAGGTTCGCCGCTCGCGGGGTCCGGTGGCTGGAGCTCGCCCTTGTCGGATGTCACCGATGGCTTCCTTTGGTTAGGGGAATCCTAAAGAAAGGTGCAGGCGCTGCCTCAGGGATTTCCTATTTCGGATGAAGATTCTTCGACTACCCGGCCCGCTCAGGCAACGGGCGGCTCGAGGAGGACGGCGTACTCCGGGAGCCGTGGATGCCGCGCACGATGACCTTCTCGATATCGGCCGTGCGGCTGGGGCCGGTGAGGATGAGCGCGTCGCCGCTGCCGAGGAACGGTTCGAGGCCGGCCGGGTATTCGACGATCGTCGCGGGGTCGACGCGGAGGGCGACGGCAGGCGCGGCGAGGAGGGCGCGGCGGTCGACCGGCGTCCCGGTGAGGAGGACCGACCCGGTGGCGGCCACCGCGGCGGCGGCCGACAGTTCGAGCGCGCCGTGGGGTGCGGCGGCGGGGAAGGCGACGCCGAGCTGGCTGGCGCGGAGGCGGAACCGCTCGACGGGCGTGGGCGGGAGCACGTCCTCCGGCGCGATGAGCGGGCGCTCCGAGCGGTCGGGGCCGGCGGCGGTGAGGAGGGCGGGGTCGCGGGGCTGGGCCGGCTCGGGGAGGACGCGCGGGTCGGCGCGGCGCCCGGCGAGCGGGCGGACGAGGCGGCCGCCGCCCCGGAGGCCGATCCGGGCCATCGCGGCGGCAGCGCGCGCCGGTGGGGAGGGAGAAGGCCGCCGCCCGGCCTTCCAGGCGGCGCGTTCGGCGCGGCCGGCGACCGCGCCGCGTTCGACGGCATCGGCGCGGAGGTCGAGCAGCATGCGGTGGAGCGGGATGCCGACGGGGCAGGCTTCGGTGCATGCGCCGCAGAGGGTGCTGGCGAAGGGGAGGTCGGCCTGGGCGCCGCGCGGCCAGAGGAGCGGCGAAAGCACCGCGCCGATGGGCCCCATGTAGGGCGAGCCGTAGGCGAGGCCGCTGACGGCCCGGTAGACGGGGCAGGCGTTCATGCACGCGCCGCAGCGGATGCAGCGGAGGACATCGCGGTAGCGCGGGTCGGCGAGGATGCGGGAGCGGCCGTTGTCGACGACGACGACGTGCCGCTCCTGCCCGGGCGGCGGGCTGCCGAGGATGTGGGTGAAGGCAGTGAGCGGCTGAGCCGTCGCGCTCGGGGCGAGGACCTGGAGGACGGCGAGGGCGCCGGCTTCGTCGGCGACGATTTTTTCGAGGCCGGTGACGACGATGTGCTTCCTGGGGTGGGAGACGCCGAGGGCGACGTTGCCTTCGTTTTCGACGATCGCGAAACGGCCGCTGCTGGCGATGGCGGTGTTGGCGCCGGTGATGGCCGCATCGCAGTCCTGGAAGTAGCGGGCGACGACGTCGCGGATGTGCTGCGAGAGGACGACCGGGTCGTCGGTTTCGAGGGGGCGCCGGCGCGCGCGAGGAGGTCGCGGATGCGGGCGCGGTTGAGGTGGACAGCGGGCGCGGTGATGTGGCTCGGCCCGCGGCCCTCAAGGTCGACGATGTACTCGCCGATGTCGGTTTCGAGGACGTCGGCGCCGGCCTCGCGGAGCGCGCGGGTGAGGCCGATCTCCTCGGCGACCATGGATTTCGACTTGGCGACGCGGCGGGCATCGCCGAGCAGGCGGCGAACGATATCGACGGCCTCGGCGGCAGTGGCGGCGCGGTGGTAGCCGACGCCGCGGAGGGCGAGCTGCTCGCGGAGGCGGCGGTGGAGCGCTTCGAGGCGGTCGACGGCATCGGCGCGGGCTGCGGCGGCGCGGTCGCGGGCGTCGGCGGGCCCCGGGCGAGCATCGCGCGGGAATCGGCGACGAGCTTGCGCATGATGGGCTGGAGCACCGCGCTCCGGTGTTCTTCGGTGATTTCCCGGCGGGCGCGGTCGCGGAAGCCGGTCATGCGAGCGCCCTCGCGAGGAGTTCGGGGAGCGTCCAGGCTTCGAGCTGGATGCCGAGGCCGGCAGCGCCGGACTGCAGATGGGCGAGGCAGGAGTAGTCGGGCGAGACGACGACGCGGGCGCCGGTCGCGCCGAGGGCTTCGAGCCTCGCGCGCATGATTTCGACCGATGTCTCGGGCTGCTTGACGGCGAAGGTGCCGCCGAAGCCGCAGCACTCCTCGGCGAAGGCCGGTTGGCGGACCTCGAGGCCCTCGATGCGGCGGAGGATGGCGTTGATGGCGGCGGAAGCGCGGAGTTCGCGCCGGGAGTGGCAGGATTCGTGGAGGACGACGACGCCCGGGAGGCGGAGGCCGAGGCGGTCGAGGCCTGGGTGCCGCGCCACGTAGGTGGCGAAATCGACGAAGCGCGAGGCGATGGAGGCGGCGGCGGCATCGCGCGGGGGCTGCCAGAGGCCGGGGAGGTAGTGCCGGACCATCGCGGTGCAGGAGCCGGAGGTGGTGACGATCGCGGTGTGGGCGCGGGCCGCTTTCAGGAGCTGGCGGCCCACGGTGCGCGCCTCGGCGCGGAAGCCGCTGTTGAAGGCAGGCTGGCCGCAGCAGCGGCCGTCGATGAGGGTCACGGTATCGCCGAGGGCTTCGAGGACGCGCCGGGCGTCCCCGGCATCGCCCGGGCGGAGGGCCTGGAGGTAGCAGGGGTCGAAGAGGGCGACCGAGGCCATGGGGGCATTGTACGCCGGGGCGTTGCGCAGGCTGTTACGGGTGCCGCAGGATCCGGGCCGGGCGCAGCACGTTTCGAAGGAGAACGCGATTCATGGCTGAGACGACCATCACGGTGCGAGACCACGGGCCGTACGTCGTGCGCGGGGAGTTCGTGGTGACCGATGCGGAAGGGAACCAGTTCGAGCGGAAGGATGCGGTGGCGCTCTGCCGCTGCGGGCATTCGGCGACGAAGCCGTTCTGCGACGGGTCGCACAACCGGGAGGGCTTCCAGTCGGCGCCGCGGGCGGGCGGGTGATGGCGGCGCGGCGGCGTTCGGCGGCGCGGCCGACGCGGAGGGCGCGGACCCGCCGGGCAGGAACACCGGCGCGGGTCGAGCTGCCCGGGGGCATCCGGCTGGTGATGAACCGGACGGGTACGGTGACGCTCGGCGACGGGGCGCTGGCGATCCGGGTCGGCGCCGGCGGCCAGCCGACGGTTTCGGTGCGGCTGCCGCGGCAGGGGCGCCGGGCTCAGTCGTCGTAGAGGCGGGCGGCGGCCGCTTCGAGTTCGCGCTGTTCGCCCGGGGAGAGGGGTGAAAACGCTTCTGCGGCGGCGACGTTGGCGCGGACGCGGTCCGGGTGGCGCGCTCCGGGGATGGCGACCGAAACGGCGGGGTGGCTCCAGACGTAGCGGAGGAGGTTCTCCGGCGCCAGGATGCCGGCCTGGCCGCGGGCGAGGCGGCCGCGGATGGCGCTCGTCCGGCCGGAGCCGCCGAGCGGCCGCATGACGATGACGGCGACGCCGCGCTCGCCGGCGAGGTCGAGCAGCGGGCGCGATTCGGGGTAGAAGGCCGAGTATTCGAGCATGACGGCGTCGAAGGCGCCGGATTCGACGGCGAGGCGGCCGACCTCGAGGCTGTGGGTGGAGATGCCGATGAAGCGGATGGCGCCCCGCTCCTGCGCGGCGCGGAGGCCTTCGAGTGCGCCGCCGGGGCCCGTGACCTGCGCCCACGCTTCCGGGGTAGAGACGTCGTGCAGGTGGTAGAGGCCAATCGTCGCGAGGCCGAGCACCTGCAGGGATCGGTCGATGTCGTACTGGGCGCTGCTGGCAGTTCGGCGGAAGGTCTTGCTGGCGAAGAGGACGCCGGGTGCGCCGTGTTCGCGGACCACGCGGCCGAGGAGGTGTTCGGAGCCTTCGTAGTCGCGGGCGGTGTCGATGAGGCGGATGCCGAGGTCGATAGCGGCGGCGACGGTCGCGAAGGCGTCGGGCGAGTGGGGCGTATCCATGGCGCCGAGCCCGAGGATGGGGAGGTCGAGGCCGGTCGAACCGAAGGGACGGCTGGGGATGAGCACGGGGAGAGGGTAGCGCGGGAGCGGCGAGGTAGGACAGCAAGCCGCGGGCGGTGTACGCTCGGGGGCGGCCGAACGAGGTTCGGCCGCGACACCTGAGACAGCGAGGTCGTTGACGTGCCAATCGATCCTTCGAAGGCGCTTGGGGCGCCGATCCGAGGCGGGACGTTCCGCTGGGACCGGGACCGGGTCATCCTCTATCACCTCGGCGTGGGCGCCGGCGACCCGCCGACGGACCCGAACGAGCTGGCGTACACCTACGAGCGGAACCTGAAGGTGCTGCCGAGCTTCGGCGTCATCCCGGCGTTCGGGTCGCTCGGCGGGGTTGGGCAGGTGCCGGGGCTGCAGTTCAACCCGGCGCTCTTGCTCCACGGCGAGCAGGACCTCGAAATCCGGAAGCCGATCCCGGTCGAGGGCGAGGTGGAGACGAGCGGCAAGGTGGCCGGGATTTACGACAAGGGGAAGGCTGCGCTCGTCGTGCTCGAGACCGAGACGAAGCTGAAGGGCGAAGCGGAGCCGCTGTTCGTGAACCGGTTCTCGCTCTTCCTGCGGGGCGAGGGCGGCTTCGGGGGCGAGAGCGGGCCGCCGGCGGGCAACGAAGCGCCGAACCGGGCGCCGGACGGCACGGTGGAGTCGAAGACGCTGCCGCAGCAGGCGCTGCTCTACCGGCTCTCGGGCGACAAGAACCCGCTGCACGCGGACCCGGACTTCGCGAAGATGGGCGGCTTCGACCGGCCGATCCTCCACGGGCTGTGCTCGTTCGGGGTGGTGTGCAAGGCGGTCGTGGACCACGCGCTGGGCGGCGACACGGCGAAGGTGGCGCGCTACCAGGCGCGGTTCGCGGGCGTGGTCTTCCCGGGCGAGACGATCGTGACTTCGTACTGGCGGGAAGGGAACACGATCCTCGTGGCGGCGCAGACAAAGGAGCGGGGAACGCCGGTCATCACGAACGCGGCGATTACGGTGCGCGGCTAGCGTTCACCGGCAAGCTTGCGACGGCGGGGCCGCGACGGTTGGCGCGGCCCCGCCATTCGTTCGCCCGCGAGGTGAAAGCCGGCTACTCGAAGAGGAAGCGGCGGCGGCGCGGGGCGGCCTTCCGGTAGCGGAGGCCGAACTTGCGGATGCCGACCTCGCGGACGATGGCGGCAGCCTCCTCGGGCGAGTCGGTGAGGACGAGGCGGTCGAGGTCCTCCGGGTCGATGGTGCCCATGGCGACGAGGCGGTTGAGCATGAAATCCATAAGCGGCTCGTAGAAGTCGACGCCGACGAGGATGCAGGGGTAATCGCGGATTTTGCGGGTCTGGATGAGGGTGGCGATTTCGAAAAGCTCGTCGAGCGTGCCGAAGCCGCCGGGCATGGCGATGAAGGCGTAGGAGTACTTGGCCAGCATCACCTTGCGGACGAAGAAGTAGCGGAACTCGACGAAGGTATCGAGGTAGGGGTTCGGCTTCTGCTCGTGGGGGAGTTCGATGTTGCAGCCGACGGAGTAACCGCCGACGTCCCTGGCGCCGCGGTTGGCGGCCTCCATGAGCCCCGGGCCGCCGCCGGTCATGACAGTGAAGCCTTCGCGGGCGACGGCCTGCCCGACGCGGCGGGCGAGGTCGTAGTAGGGGTGGTCTTCGGTGAACCGGGCAGAGCCGAAGATGGTGACGCAGGGGCCGACGAAGTGGAGCTTGCGGAAGCCGCGGATGAATTCGCCGCCGATGCGGAGGACGCGGAGGAATTCGGAGCCGCGGTCGGCCGGACCTTCGAGGAAGCGGCGCTCATCGGCGCCATCCGGGGCTTTGCCCCATTCGGGGGCGCGGGCTGGCGGCGCAGGGAGGGGACGGACGTCATCGGACATGGGGCAAGTCTATCGGGTCGAGCGCGCGCGGGCCGCCGGGGGATGGGGAGAGGCAAACCGGGAGTTTCCTACGCGGCCCGGGACCGGGCCTGCCGAATGTTCAACCATGGAAGAGGCGCGGGGAACCCCGGCGAGGGAGCTGCACCTCGTGCCGGCGCGCGAGGGCTGGCTGCTGGTGGCGGCGGGGACGGAGCGGCCGGTCGGCGTCTACCGGGAACTGGGCGCGGCGATCGACGCGGCGACGGCGGGGGCGCGAGCGGTGCGGCTGGTGGTGCACGAGCGGCGGGTTTGGTAGCACGGCGTGCGATTGAAGGGCTGGCCGCGGCGGGGGTATGCTGCCGGCGGCCCGCCGAGTTTGCGGCGGAGCATCCCTACCAATCGGAGGCTGACGATGAGCGACCTGAGGGCGACGCAGGAGCGCCACGCGCAGGATGTCGTGAACGGGAACGTCGCGGGGCTGATGGGCGACTTCACACCGAATGCGATGGCGAAGGTCATGGCGCTGGCGGCGAATCCCATTACGGCCACGCGGTTCGAAATCAAGGACCTCGGCAACAACGAGGTCGAGATTTCGTACATCGGCGAGAAGACGCGGGTGGTGTGGAGCAAGTGGGTGGAGAACGGCGGGAAGTGGCAAATCGACGACGTGAAGGAAGTCACGGGGTCGTGAGCGCGGACCCGGGCGAGGCGCGCTGCGGCCGAACGGACGGCGCGCGGTGATGACCGGGAATCTCGCCCAGGTGATGGCGGACCTGGCGCCCGAGGCGATGGCGCAGCTGATGCAGCTCGCCTCGGCGCGCAGCGGCTCTCGCCGGCGCAGCTGCCGGGGATCGACGGGTTCGACCTGGAAGAGCAGGCGGCCGACGACGGCGAGGCGCGGTTCCTCGTGCGGTTCCGTTCGAGCGCGGGGACGGTGGCAGTGGCGACCCGCTGGCGGCCGATGCTGGGGCAGTGGAAGGTGGTGGAGATCGGGCTGGCGGGGTTCGAGGCGCCCGAGCAGCCCGGGGCGGGAACGGGAGGCTGAGGGGCGATGGACCTGGTGCTCGTTCGGCATGCGATTGCGGCGGAACGGGGCACCGTAGCGAACGACGCGGAGCGGCCGCTGACGCCCGAAGGGGCGGAGCGGATGCGGGAGGCGGCGCGGGGGCTCGCGCGGCTCGTGACGCCGCAGGTCATCGTGAGTTCGCCGTGGCTGCGGGCGGTGCAGACGGCAGAGATCCTGCGGGAGCAGTTCGGGCTGGGGAAGGTGCGGATTTCGGAGACGCTCGCCGGCGATGATTACCAGGCGGTCGTCGAGATGGCGGCGGAGACGGACGCCTCGCCGGTGGCGCTGGTGGGCCACGAGCCGTGGATGGGCGAGCTGCTGGCCTACCTGCTGACGGGCGACCCGGCGGGGATGGCGGTGACGTTCAAGAAGGGCGGGGCGGCGCTCGTGCGGGCGGCCGGCGAACCGCGGGCGGGCAACTGCTGGCTGGAGTGGTTCATCCCGCCGGGAGCGCTGCGGCGGATGGCGGGCAGCTAGACGAGGGCGGGGCCGCTGGCGACCAGCCGGCAGCGGAGCACGGTCTCGAAGCGGCGGCGCTGGCGCTCGATTTCGTGGAGCTCGGCATCGAGCGGAGCGTCGGCCTCGAGGTCGAGGCGCAGCGTCTCGCCGCCGAGGTCGAGGCGGAGGCCGCGGACCGGGGAGGGGAGCGGCGGCGGATGGCGCGGGCGAGGCCGAGGACGGCGGCGAGGATGGCGGCCCGGCGGACATCGTCGCCGTTCGTGATGGCGCGGTAGGGGGCGAGGTCGGGCGTGCCGGAATCGGCCCAGCGGACGAGGGCAGCGAGAAGGACGACCTCGCGGTGGGAGTAGCCGTGGAGGTCGCCGCTGTGGACGAGGTACTCCGCGTGGCGGTCGCGGTTGTAATAGTCGATATGGGTGCCGATGCCGGCGAGGCGGACACCGTCGCGAAGGAGCGCGCGGTCGGTGTCGCCGAGGCCGTGGAGCGCGCGGGTGACCTCGAAGATGCGGTCGGCGGCCTCGACAGTCGGCTCGGCGGAGGCGATGTCGACGCCGTTGGCGAGGGCGAGGCCCGCGATGCTCGCGGCGCGGACGTCGGGGAGGACGGGGCTTTCGCCGCGGATAGCCTGCCAGGCGAGGCCTTCGCGGAGCCCTTGCCCGGAAACGACGAGCGAAGGCGCGCCGAGGAGCTCCATGACTTCGTCGATGACGATGGCGGCGGCGTGGAGGAGGTCGGCGCGGTTGCTGCCGACGCCGGGGATGCGGCGGCGGGCCTCGGTCGGGACGGCGGCGAGTTCGCGCGCGAGGCGGCGGAGCTCTTTGCGGGTGATTTCGAGCCCGTGGAGCCGGCCGAGCGGGTAGCGGCGGCGGATGCGGATGATGCGGGCGAGGTTGCGGACGGCGCCGCCGGTGGCGAAGAGCACGGGCGGCAGGTTGCCGGGGACGAACGAGCGCTGGACGGCCTTGCGGAGGGCGCGGATTTCGCGGGGAAGGGGCGGGTCGGCGTGGAGGTAGGTTTCGCGGCTGTAGATGGCGCCGAGGGGGACGGACTGGACTTCGCGGAGGGCCCGGCCTTCGACGGTCATGAGTTCGAGCGAGCCGCCGCCGAGGTCGAGGAGGTAGCCGTCGGTGAGGGTGGTGCTGTTGATGACACCGAGGTAGCCGGCGTGGGCTTCTTCGTAGCCGGAAAGCACGCGGACCCGGAGGCCGATGCGCTCGCGGACGCGTTCGAGGAAGTCGTCGGCGTTGGGGGCGCGGCGGAGGGCCTCGGTGCCGACGGCGATGATCTCGGCAGGCGCGTGGGCTTCGGCGAGCTGGTGCATGATGGCGAGGGCGCGGAGGCCGCGCTCCATGCCTTCGGGCGTCAGGTTGCCGCCGGCCGGCCCGCGCCGAGGCGGGCATCGTAGCGGGCTTCGTCGATGACTTCGAAGGCGAGGTAGCTGAGGGCGCGGGCGACGAGCAGGCGGATGGAGTTCGAGCCGACGTCGATGACGGCGACGGTCTGCCGGGGAACGACTGGCATATGCTGATCCCAGCATGCGCCCGGGACGTGGGCGGAACAAGGGGCGATTGCGCGGTGTGTGGTAGACTGCATGCCAGCCGGTTGAGGAGGTGCGCGCGTGCGCCGAACCTTCGCCATTCTGATGGTGCTTCCGTTAACGTTTGCGTTTCTGCCGCTGGCGGCGGTGGTGATGGGCGGGGGCGGCGAAGCGCCGCAGGGCACGCTGGTGCTGGAGACGGCCGACGCGCACGGGGCCGGCGCCGGCGTGAACGTGGCGGCCTGGGATGCGCAGGAGTTCGCGCCCCGGGATGACGCGCTGGCGTACCGCTCGGGGGACGCGCAGGGGAAGCCCGGCGACAGCTGCCCGGACACGCCGCAGAGCTGAGGACCCCGGCAGTCGAGCATGATGCTGCGGCCCGCCCCGATTCGGGGGCGGGCCGCTGTGGTTCGTGATGCGGCGGGTGCGGGCGGTCAGCCGCGGGGCGGGAGCGCTTCGAGGGCGCGGCCGATGACGAGCCGCTGGATCTGGTTGGTGCCTTCGAAGATCTGGAAGATCTTGGCGTCGCGGACCCACTTTTCGACCGGGTGGTCGCGCATGTAGCCTGGCCGCCGAGGACCTGGACGGCATCGACGGTGACCTTCATGGCGACGTCGGAGGCGAAGCACTTGGCCATGGAGCCTTCGGCCTGGAGGTAGGGGACGTTGGCGCCGGCCATCCAGGCGGCGCGCCAGACCATGAGACGGGCGGAATCGACGGCCATGGCCATATCGGCGAGCATGAACGAGATGGCCTGGTTCTTGATGATCGGCCGGCCGAACTGGACGCGGGACTTCGCGTAGTCGAGCGCGTATTCGTAGGCGGCGCGGGCGATGCCGACGGCGTAGGCGCCGACGACGGGGCGGGTGCGCTCGAGGGTCATGAGGGCGCCGACGGCGCCGGGGCCGGCGGAGCCGCCGGGTTTGGAGGGGCGCCGAGCTTGTACTCCGCCGGGATGCGGCAGTCGGTGAAGATGACGTTGGCGGTGTGAGAGGCGCGGATGCCCATCTTCTTCCAGACGGTGCCTTCCTGGAGGCCGGGCGTGCCCTTCGGCACGACGAATGCGCTGATGCCGCCCCAGCCTTTCGAGCGGTCTTCCGTGGCGAAGACGACGTGGACATCGGCGATGCCGCCGTTGGTGATGAACTGCTTTTCGCCGTTGAGGACGTAGAAGTCGCCGTCGCGGGTGGCGGTCGTCTGGATGTTGGCGACGTCGGAGCCGGCGTCGGGCTCGGTGAGGCACATCGCGCCGAGGTGGACTTCGTTTTCGTCGGAGGCGATGGCGGCGAGCCACCGTTCGCGCTGCTCGGGCGTGCCGGTGGCGGCGATGGCGGCGGCGGCGAGGCCGGAGCTGTTGATGGCGAGGGCGATGCCGGCGCAGCCCCAGGAGAGCTCCTCAGCGATGATGGAGGGGATGAGCGACGAGCCGGAGCCATCGAGGAGCGAGCCCTGCTTCGAGATGCCGAAGCCGATGGCGGCGGCCTTTTGATCAGGTCGTAGGGGACTTCTTCGCGCTCGTCGTAGTAGGCGGCGACGGGGCGGATCTCCTTGCGGGCGAAGTCGCGGGCGACCTGCTGGACCAGCTTTTCTTCGTCGTTGAGTTCGAGTGAGACCATGGGTTCCTCCGGGTTGGCCTGGAGCAAGATTACCAGCCGGTAGGCGAAAGGGGCGCGGGCGGGGATGCGCGGATCGCGGCGGACGGCTAGGCTCGTGACATGGCGCCGCGCAGCAGGGCAGGGGAGGCCGGCCGGGGATACTGGAGCGTGATGATGGGGGCCGCGGAGGGCACCGAGAAATTCACGGAGGGGCGGGCCGAATTCCATGGACACCCGGGGAAGGGGTGCCTATCATGGCGCCGCCCTGGACCCCACGACCGCAACGGCATCGAGGTAACGCGACGTGATGAACGAGCGCATCGACCAGTTTTTGAATTTCCTGGCGGTGGAAAAGAACGCATCGCAGAATACGCTGGCCGCCTACCGGAATGACCTTGCTCAGTTCACGAATTTCATGGCGAGCGTCTACCCGGGGGTGGCGCCGGAGGCGATGACGAAGGACCACCTGGTGCGGTTCGTGGAGTACCTGCGCGAGGAGATGAAGTACAAGGACACGACGGTGGCGCGGAAGGTGGCGTCGCTGAAGTCGTTCTTCGGCTTCCTCGCGGGGAAGGGGTCATCGGGGCGGACCCGACGGAGCAGGTGAAATCGCCGCAGGTGGGCAAGCAGCTGCCGCGGGCGCTCACGGTCGAAGAGGTGGACGAGCTGCTGGAGCAGCCGGCGCGCCGGAACACGCCGGAGGCGCGTCGCGACAAGGCGATGCTCGAGCTGCTGTATGCGACTGGCCTGCGGGTGACGGAGCTGGTCTCGCTGGACGTGAACGACGTGGCGCTGGAAAGCGACCCGGTCACGGTGCGGTGCGTCGGCAAGGGCGACAAGGAGCGGGTGCTGACGCTGCCGCCGACGGCGGTGGACGAGCTGCGGCAGTACATCTTCCACATCCGGCCGAAGCTGGTGCGGAATCGCCGGGAGGCGGCGCTGTTCGTCAATCGGCGGGGCGAGCGGCTGACGCGGCAGGGCTTCTGGCTGATTTTGAAGAACTACGCGAAGGAGGCGGGGCTGGACACGGCGATCACGCCGCATACGCTCCGCCACACGTACGCGACGCACATGCTGGCGGGTGGGATGCCGCTGCGGTACGTGCAGGATGCGCTGGGCCACGCGAGCATCTCGACGACGCAGATCTACACGCACCTGACTGACCAGCAGAAGCGGAAGGAGTACGACAAGGCCCATCCGCGGGCCTCGGCGTAGGGCTCAGGCGCCGGGCGCGCGCAGGAGCTCGAGGAGCGCCGCCCGCGGCACTCCGAGGGAGGCGAAGAACATCGGGCTGCATTCGCCGGATTCGACGAGGGCGGCGGCAAGGTCGCTGCAGCTGATGGTCGCGCTGCCGGCAGCGCGGGCGGCGGCGGCAGCGCGGGAGATCGCCTCGCGGGCGGCGGAGCCGAAGATGACGTCGCGGTCGAGCGGGTCTTCGCCGAGCCCTGGGTGGCCACGAGAGCCTGCTGGACGGCGGCCGGTTCGGGCAGGCCTTCGAGCCCGGCGGAGCGGAGCTGGAGGAGACAGGCCGCCAGCAGGTGCTCCGGCGCGACGATGGCGCAGTTCGTCCGGTAGCAGAGGGCCTGCGCCTCGCGGAGGGCGCGTGCGGCGTCGGCGGCGAGGGTGAGTTCTTCGCTGCTCATCCGCCGCGTTCGAGGGGGCGGGCAAGGGCGGAGGGGGCGATATCGAGCACGTCGAGTTCGACGCCCTGCCCGGTGACATCGGGCTGGAGGGAGTAGACGAGGTCGACCTCGGCATCGAGCTCGGCGCCGGCCTGGCGGAAGGCGATGCCGCGCCAGGTGACCGGGCCGTGGCGGACGGTGAGGCGGAGGTGGTCGCCGGTAGCGCCGACGGGTTTGGCCTGGAGGAGGCGGACGCCGCGGCTGAGGAGGACCGGCTTCCGGTTGCCGTGGCCGGTGGGCTCGAAGCGCATGAGGCCCTTCACTTCGAGGCCGTCGAGGGCGCTGAGGGGCGCCTCGGCGTCGATGTCGATGACCCGGCGGGGCGGCTCCCAGCCGAGGCGGGCCGCGGCGGTCGCGGTGAGCCGCTCGCGGAGTTCGTCGAGGTGCTCGTTGCGGACGGTGAAGCCGGCGGCGGCGCGGTGCCCGCCGTGGCGGACGAGCAGGTGCTTCTCGGCGCGGATGGCTGCGACGATGTCGAAGCCGGGGACGCTGCGGGCGCTGGCGCGGGATTCTTCGGGGCCGCGGGAGAGGACGACGGCGGGCCGGTTGCGCCGCTCGGCGAGGCGGGAGGCGACGAGGCCGACGATGCCGGGCGCGATCTGGTCGGTGACGACCCAGAGGAGGGAACATCGGCGGGGCCGAGGAGTTCTTCGGCGAGCTGGGTGGCCTCCTCAGTCTGGCGCTGGCGTTCGCGGTTGAGGGCGTGGAGCTCGTTCGCGAGGTCGAGGGCGCGCCGGAAATCCCGTTCGAGGAGGAGCTGGAGGGCGATGTTCGCGTGGGCGAGGCGGCCGGCGGCGTTCATGCGCGGGCCGAGGGCGAAGCCAAGCGTCTCGGAGGTGAAGCGCTCAGGGGTGACGCCGGCGACCCGGGCGAGGGCGGCAAGGCCGGGGCGGAGGCCGCCGGTGCGCATGACCTCGAGGCCGCGCGCGACGATGCGGCGGTTCTCGTCGATGAGCGGCGCGACATCGGCGACGGTGCCGAGAGCGGCGAGGTCGATGAAGTCGGCATCCTCGAACGGGCGGCCGAGGTGGTCGTAGAGGACTTCGAGGAAGCGGTAGGCGACGCCGCAGGCGGCGAGTTCGTCGAACGGGTAGGGCGAATCGATGCGCTTCGGGTTGACGGCGGCGAGGGCATCGGGGATCACCTCGGGCACCGTGTGGTGGTCGAGGATGATGACATCGAGGCCGAGTTCGTTGGCGTAGGCGACTTCGGCGACCGAGGAGATGCCGCAGTCGGCGGTGACGAGGAGGGTCGCGCCGGCGGCAGCGAGGAGCGGACAGCGCCGAAGTTGAGGCCGTAGCCTTCGGTGAAGCGGTCGGGGATGTAGGGCAGCGTGCGGGCGCCGAGGAGGGTGAGGCCTTCGCGGAGGATGGCGATGGAGGTGACGCCGTCGACGTCGAAGTCGCCGTAGAGGGCGATCAGTTCGCCGTCCTCGATGGCGCGGGCGACGCGCCGGACGGCGTCGGCCATGCCGGGGAGGAGGAGCGGGTCGTGGGCGGGGAGCAGGTGGGGTTTGTAGAAGGCGTCAGCCTGCTGGCGGGTGGTGATGCCGCGGGCGGCGAGGACGGCAGCGACGACGGGCGGGAAGCGGGGGATGCCGTTCTGGTGGGCGTAGGGGTCGCGGAGCCGCCAGCGGGGAGGCAGGGCGCCGACGAGCTGTGTCATGGCGACGGCCGGTAGGTGCGGAAGATGAGGCTGGAGTTGTGGCCGCCGAAGCCGAGGGAGTTCGTCATCACGGCCTCGAGGCGGGCCGGGCGGGCGACGTTGGGCACGTAGTCGAGGTCGCAGTCGGGGTCCGGCACCTCGTAGTTGGCGGTGGGCGGGATGACCTGCTTCTGGAGGGCGAGGACCGAGATTGCGGCCTCGACGGCGCCGGCGGCGCCGAGCAGGTGGCCCGTCATCGATTTCGTGGAGCTGATGGGGAGGTCGTAGGCGTATTCGCCGAAGACGCGCTTGAGGGCGAGCGTTTCGAGGCGGTCGTTGATGGGGGTGGAGGTGCCGTGGGCGTTGAGGTAGTCGATTTCGTCGGGCTGGAGGCCAGCCTGGCGGAGCGCGATCTGCATGGCGCGGGCGGCGCCTTCGCCGCGGTCGTCGGGCTGGGTGATGTGGTAGGCGTCGGAGGTGGCGCCGTAGCCGGCGAGCTCGGCGAGGATGGCAGCGCCGCGGGCGCGGGCGTGCGCTTCGCTTTCGAGGACGAGGACAGCAGCGCCCTCGGCGAGGACGAAGCCGTCGCGGCGGGCGTCGAAGGGGCGGGAGGCGCGGGCGGGGTCGGTGTTCGCGGTGGTGAGGGCTTTCGCGGAGGCGAACCCGGCAACGACGATGGGGGTGATGGGGGCTTCGGTGCCGCCGGCGAGGACGACCTCGGCGTCGCCGCGGCGGATGATGTTGGCGGCTTCGCCGATGCTGTCGGCTCCGCTGGCGCAGGCGCTGACGAGGCAGTAGTTCACGCCGCGCGCCGAGGCGGATGCTGAGCTGGCCGCTCGTCATGTCGGCGAGCATCATGGGCATGAGGAAGGGCGAGACGCGGCCGGGGCCCTTCGCGCGCATCGTTTCGTATTCGGCGACGAGGGTGGTGATGCCGCCGATGGCGGTGCCGATGATGATGGCGAGTTCGGAGCCGTTGCCGGGCGCGGGGCGGTAGCCGGACTGGGCGAGGGCCTCATCGGCGGCGACGAAGGCGAACTGGGTGGCGCGGTCGGCGCGGCGGGCTTCCTTGCGGTCCATGTAGGCGGCCGGGTCGAAGTCGGGGACTTCGCCGGCGACCTGCGAGGCGAAGCCATCGGGGTCGAAAAGCGTGATGCGGCGGGTGCCGGAGCGGGCTTCGACGAGGGCCGCCCACGTATCGCAAGCGTTATGTCCGAGGGGACTGACGATGCCGAGGCCGGTAACGACGACGCGGCGGGCGGAGGTTGGTGCGTTGCTCGTCACGGGTTGCCCTGAGTGTACATCAGGATTGGGTTAGGTCCCGGACGACACGGGGAGGCGGTCGGCGATGTCGCCGGCGAGGAGGCCGGCGCGGCCGAACTCGGGTTCGGCGGCCTCGGCGACGGCAGCGTGGAGGTAGACGCCGAGGCGGGCGGCGGTGAAGGGGTCCGCGCCCTGCGCGAGGTAGCCGGCGATGATGCCGGCGAGGACGTCGCCGCTGCCGGCGGTCGCGAGGAGGGGATTCGCGAACGGACAGAGGGCGGCGGCGCCGCCGGGTTCGGCGACGACGGTGTGGGCGCCTTTGAGGACGACGACGCAGCCGAGCGCGCGGCGGCCGTGCGGGCGGCGCCGAGACGGTCGCGCTGGACTTCGGGGATGGTGGTGCGGAGGAGCCGCGCCATCTCGCCGGGGTGGGGGTGAGGATGGCCCGCGGGTGGAGCCGGGCCGGGGCGTCGTCCATGGCGGCGAGGGCGTTGAGCGCATCGGCGTCGATGACGACGCCGCCGGGGCAATCGGCGGTATCGGGGAGGGCGGCCCAGGTGAACGCGCGGGTGTCATCGGCGAGGGCGAGGCCGGGGCCGATGACGGCCGCACGGGCGGCGGACCACTCCGGGCGGAGCGCCGGCGCAGCCTCGGCGGCGATGGTGCCTCCCGGGGCGGCGGGCAGCGGCAGCCGGTGGCTTCCGGGAGCGCCGGGGCGAGGCCGGCCGCGAGATCTTCGGCTGCGGCGATGGTGACGAGCCCGGCGCCGGCGCGGTAGGCGCCGCGGGCGGCGAGCAGGACTGCCCCGCGGTAGCGGCTGGACCCGCCGACGACGAGGACGCGGCCGAACGTGCCCTTGTTGGCGTCAGCCGGGCGGGCGGGGAGGTGCTGGCGGACCCAGCGGGAGGTGATGAGTTCGAGGGCGACGGCGTTGAGGGCCTCTTTCGGGATGCCGATGTCGATGACCTGGACGCGTCCGACGGCGTCGCTGCCGGGCGCCTGGTACATCCCGACCTTCGGCAGGCCGAAGGTCACGGTCATGTCGGGCACGACGAGGAGCGGGTCGACGGCGCCGGAGTCGCTGTCGAGGCCGGTGGGGAGGTCGACGGCGACGACTTTCGGGGGCTGGTAGGAGCCGGCGCGGACGGCGGAGAGGGCGGCGAGGGCGCGGCCGACCGGGCTGGCCGGGTCGAGCGGGAGGCGCTGGCCGATGCCGAAGAGGGCATCGATGACGAGGTCGGCGGCTTCGAGCCGGGCGCGGAGCTGTGCGCCATCGGGGTCGTCCTCGCCCATGAGGAGGGGGACCTCGCGCGCGCGGAGTTCGTCGCACCGGGATTCATCGCGGTGGCCGGCGGGAAGGTAGACGGCGACCTCGGCACCCCAGTCGTAGAGGTGGCGGGCGGCGACGAGGCCATCGCCGCCGTTGTTGCCGGGGCCGGCGAGGACGAGGATGCGGCGGCCTTCGAGGGTGCCGAGGAGCATCCAGGATTCCTGGGCGACGGCGAGGCCGGCTTCCTCCATGAGCTGGGCCTCGCTGGAGCCGGCGGCGATGGCCGCGGCTTCGAGCTGGCGCATTTCGGCGGCGGTGACGAGCTTCATCGGAGGCCTTTCTCCCGGATGAGGCGGAGGGCGTTGTCGCCGCGCCGCGGGTGTCTTCGGCCTCGGTGAGGCGCGCTCGCCGACGACGGAGGCCATGGCGAGGTCGGCGAGGTGGGTCATGGAGATTTCGAGGCCGCGGAGTTCGATCTCCTCGGCGCGCTTGGCGCCGCGGCCGTAGAGGAAGACGAGCGGCTTGCCGCGCCGGTTGGGGAGGATCTCGATGTCTTTCCAGCCGACGCCGCGGATGCCGGTGCCGAGGGCTTTCATCACGGCTTCTTTCGCGGCGAAGCGGACGGCGAGCTCCGGGATGCGGCCGCGGCAGTGGGCGATTTCGTCGGGCGTGTAGACGCGGTTGAGGAAGCGGTCGCCGTGGCGGCGGATGACGTCGGCGATGCGGTGGGTTTCGATGACGTCGATGCCGTGGGCGAACTTGCGCGGGCGCGGCGGCGCGGTGTCGTCGGACATGAGAATCAGCCTGTTCGTGCAGGGTGGATGACTGTGCTGCGCGGATCGTACGCGAGGGCGGAGATTGGCGCGTGGCCGGGCCGGCTTTGGCCCGGAGAGAGGTTCCCGGCTACGCTACGCGCATGCCGGCGAAGCTCATCGACGGGGCGGCGATTGCCGCGGAGATCCGCGCGGAGGTGGCGCGCGAGGCGGCGGAGCTGCGGGCCGCAGGGGTGACCCCGGGGCTGGCGGCGATCATCGTTGGCGACAACGCCGCGTCGATCAGTTATGTCTCAATGAAGACGAAGGCGTGCGCGGAAGCCGGCATCTTCTCGGAGACGTTCCGGCTCCCGGCAACGGCGACGGAGGCGGAGGTCGTCGCGCTCATCCGGCTGCTGAACGCGGACGCGCGGTTCCACGCCATCCTGCCGCAGCTGCCGCTGCCGCCGCAGGTGAACGAGCTGCGGGTCATCGATGCGATGGACCCGGCGAAGGACGCCGATGGGCTCCACCCGGTGAACCTCGGCAAGCTGCTCCGGGGCGAGCTCGACGGGGCGATCCCGTGCACGCCGCACGGGGTGGTGGAGCTGCTGCTGCGGACCGGGAACGACCCGGCGGGAAAGCACGTGGTGGTCGTAGGCCGGAGCACGCTGGTCGGGCGGCCGCTGGCGGTGCTGCTTTCGAACAAGGCGCGGGGCGGCAACGCGACGGTGACCATCTGCCATACGGCGACGCCGGACCTCGCCGAGCACACGCGGCGGGCCGACATCATCGTGATGGCCGCGGGCCGGGCGGGGACCCTGACGAAGGAGATGGTGAAACCGGGCGCGGTGGTCATCGACGTGGGGGTGAACCGGGTGGACGCGCCGGACCGGCCGAGCGGCTACCGGCTCGTCGGCGATGCGGCGCTGGACGTTCGGGAGGTGGCGAGCCAGGTGACGCCGTACACGGGCGGCGTGGGGCCGATGACGGTGGCGATGCTGCTGGTGAACACGGTGCGGGCCGCGCGGCGGGCGCTGGAGGGGCGGGCGTGACACCGCCCGAGCGGGTGGCCGCGGCGCTGCGCGCGCTCGGGCTGCCCGGCGAGGTGCGGGTGTTCGAAGCGAGCACCGCCACGGCGGAGGAGGCGGCGGCGGCTGTCGGGTGCGAAGCGGGGCAGATCGTGAAGACGCTGTTCTTCCTCGCCGACGGGCGGCCGACGATGGTGCTCGCGGCGGGGGACCGGCAGGTGGACACCGGGGCGCTCGCGCAAATCCTCGGGGTCGGCCGGAAGCGGCTGAAAATGGGCTCGCCGGAGGAGGTGCGGGCGCACACCGGCTACGAGGTCGGGGGCGTGGCGCCGGTCGGCTGGCCCGCCGGGGCGGATGTGGTGGTGGACGACTCGCTGCGGCGGTTCGAGACGGTGTGGGCCGCTGCGGGGCGCCGAACGCGGTGTTCGAAGCCAACGTCGAGCGGCTCGCGGCGGCGATCGGCGGGCAGTGGGCGCGCATCAGCCGGGAGCGCGAATGAGCGCGGCGGCACAGGCCGAACGGGCCGGGGGCCCCATGCCCCTGCTCATGGCGATGCGGCCGTACCAGTGGCCGAAGAACGCCGTCGTCTTTGCGGCGTTCGTGTTCAGCGCGGGGAGGCGTGGACGCCGGGCGACCCGGAGAGCTGGTGGCCGCTGCTCTGGCGGTCGCTGGTGCTGTTCGGCATGTGGTGCCTCGCTGCCTCGGCGACGTACCTGCTGAACGACGTCCGGGACCGGGAAGCGGACCGCCTGCACCCGCGGAAGCGGCTGCGGCCGATCGCGAGCGGGCGGGTGAACACCGGCACGGCACTCGCCGCTGCAGGGGTGCTGACCGCGGCGAGCGTCCCGGGGGCGTTCGCGCTCGACCCGGTGGCGGGGCTGGTGCTGGGGGCTACGTCGCGCTGATGGCCCTGTACTCTCTCGGGCTGAAGCGGGTCGCCATCCTGGACATCCTGCTGCTGAGCGCGGGGTGGTGGGGCGCGCCGTGAGCGGGGCGGCGGCGATCGAAGTCGACATCAGCCCGTGGCTGTACGTGTGTTCGAGCTTCGCAGCCTTCTTCGTGGCCACGACGAAGCGGTGGGCGGAGTTCCGGCAGCTGGGCCCGGAGGCGGCGAAGCACCGCCCGTCGCTGGCGGCCTACAACGCGGAGGTGCTGGAGCTGATGCTCGGCGTGAGCGCGGCGGGGGCGCTGCTCAGCTACTCGCTCTATACGATCGAGTCGGCGCGGGTGCCGGCCGACGGCTCGATGGCGCTGACGATCCCGTTCGTCGCGTTCGGGCTGTTCCGGTTCCTGCTGCTGATGAGCGGGCCGCGGCAGGCGGAGGCGCCGGACCGGGTGCTGTTCACGGACCCGCAGGTGCTGCTGGCGGTCGCGGGGTTCACGGCGACGGCCCTCGCGGTGCTGGTGGCGCACCGCTAGGATGGGCGGGGAGCCGATGGCAGGGTATTCCGAGCTGGTTCGCGACCATTTCGAGCACCCGAGAAACGCCGGGGTGCTGGAGGGCGCCGACGGCGAGGGCGAGCGTTCGAACCCGGTCTGCGGCGACCGGATGCGGGTGATGATCCGGGTGGCGGACGGGCGCATCGCAGCGGTGCGGTGGCAAACACGGGGCTGCCCGGCGGCGATTGCGACGAGTTCGTTCGCGAGCGAGCTGGTGACGGGGTGGACGCTGGAGGCGGTGCGGGGGCTGACGCGGGAGGCGATCGCGGAGGCGATGGGCGGGCTGCCGCGGGATAAGGTGCACTGCAGCGTGCTGGCGGCGGACGCGCTCAAGGCAGCCATCGCGGATTACGAGGCGAAGCTAGCGAAGCGGTAGCGCGCGGCATCGGGGAATTCCCGCACGTCCCGGATCGTTCCGGCGGTTCAACGCGCCGTCCACCGGATGGTTCCCCTGTTCGGCCGAACTTCCAACCGGGCCCACCAGGCATCCGCGGGCCCGGGGGATGACATGGCTGCAGGGGTACGACAGACGACGATGCCGCTCTGGATGGCGCTGGCGGGGGCGGTGCTGGCCGCGCTGGCGCTGACGATGGGCGCGGACCGGCGCGCCGAGGCGCTGACGAACTGCTCGGTGACGCACGATGCGCTCGACAGCGAGGAGCAGCAGTTCCTGGTGCTCATCAACCAGTACCGGCAGCAGAACGGGCTGGCCCCGCTGACGATTTCGACGAACCTCAACCGGGCGGCGGCGTGGATGGTGGAGGACATGGCGACGAAGGGGTACTTCTCGCACACGGACAGCCTCGGGCGGTCGCCGTTCCAGCGGGCGATCGACTGCGGCTACCCGACGGGCGCGGGCGAGAACCTCGCCGCGGGGACGACGTGGTCTTCGGCGCAGGCGGCTTTCGATGCGTGGCGGGCTTCGCCGGGGCACAACCAGAACATGCTGACCGGCTTCTACCAGCAGATCGGCATCGCGCGGTACTACCGGGCGGGCTCGCCCTACGGCTGGTACTGGGCGACGAACTTCGGGGCGACGAACGACGGCACGGGCGGCGGCGGGAGCAGCGGCCAGCCGACGAACACGCCGACGAATACGCCCTCGCCGACGAACACGCCGACGCCCACCGCGACGCCGACGCGGACGCCGACGCCCACACCGACCCCGACGCAGAGCGCGCAGCCGTCGCCTTCACCGTCGCCCTCGCCGAGCCCGACGATGCCGCCGACGGCGACGCCCACCCCGACGCCGACGCAGGCGCAGGGCTCGGGTGCGCCGCCGATGCCGCCGTTGCCGCCGACGAACACACCGACGCCCACGCCGACGCGGACGAACACGCCGACGCCGACGCCGACCGCCACGGCCACGCCGACGCGGACGCCGACACCGACGCCGGCGGGCGGCCAGGAGCGCCTTCGCTGCCGCTCTCGCCGGGGGCGAACCTGGTGGCGTGGCCGGGCGGGAACGTGCCGCCGGCGCAGGTGTTCGGGCCGAACAGCAACGTGGCCGTGGTGTACGAATGGGACCCGTCGACGGGCAGCTGGCGCCGGTACCTGCCGGGGATGCCGGGGTACCTCAACACGCTGACACAGCTGCGGACGGGCGCGGCGTACTGGGTCATCGCGCGGGGACAGGCGCAGATCGCCATCCCCTGAGCGGTCAGCGGCCGGAGACGGTCATCTCACGGATGCGGACGGTGGGGGCAGCGGCAGCGCCGAACCAGGCGAGGTCGCTGCCCACCGCGTCGATGTCGGCGAGCATCTGCGCGAGGTTGCCGGAGACGTTGACCTCGGAGACGGGGTAGGCGAGCTGGTCGTCTTCGATCCAGAAGCCGGCTGCGCCCCGGGAGTAGTCGCCGGTGGCCGGGTTGAAGCCGGCGCCCATGAGCGCGGTGACGTAGAGGCCCTGCGGGATGCCGCGGAGGATGTCGGCCGGCTCGAGGCTCCCGGGTTCGAGGACGAGGTTGGACGAGGACGGCGCAGGCGCGGATTCGAGGCCGCGCACGGCGCTGCCGGTGGTGGCCCGGCCGAGGCGGCGGGCGGTGTAGCAGTCGAAGAGGAAGCCTTCGAAGCGGCCGGACTGGACGAGCACGTTGCGGCGGGCGGCGACGCCTTCGCCGTCGAAGGGGCGCGTGCCGAAGCGGCCGGGCAGGAGCGGGTCATCGACGATGGTGACGAGGGGCGAGGCGAGCGGCTGGCCTTCGCGGCCGGCGAGGAAGGTGGCGCCGCGGTAGAGGGCGTCGCCGGTGGCGCAGGCAGCGAGATGGCCGAGGAGCGAGACGGCCATCATCGGTTCGAAGACGACGGGGACGCGGGCGGTGGCGGGCTTGCGGGCGCCGAGCTGGTCGACAGCGCGGCGGGCGGCGATGCGGCCGACCTCCGCGGGGTCGCCGAGGCGGGAGAGGGAGCGCTCAGCGGAGAACCAGTAGCCGGGGCGCTTCTTCCCGTCGGCATCGTCGGCGATCGCCTCGGCGACGAGCGAGATGGAGGTGGCCGGGTAGCTTCCTTCGAAGCCGAGGGAGTTGACGAGGGCGACTTCGCCGACGCGGGTCGAGAGGGTGGCGCCGTCGGTGTTGGTGATGCGGCGGTCGGCTGCAAGGGCCGCGGCCTCGCATTCGCGCGCGAGGCGGATCTTCTCGTCGGGCGAGAGGGCTTCGATGAGCTCGTCGTAGAGGCCGAGCGCGGCGGCATCGCGCGCGGTCCCGAAGAGGCCTGGTTCGGGCAGGCCGGCGTAGTCGTCCGGGGCGCTGATAGCGGCGAGTTCGACGGTCTCGGCGGCGAAGCGCTCGAGGGCGTCGGGGGCGAGGTCGGAAGTGGCGCAGATCGCGGTGCGGCCGCCCTGGATGACGCGGAGGCCGAGGCCGATGGATCCGGCTTCGATGAGCTTCTCGATCTCGCCGAGGCGGACGGTGACCGTGCTTTCGCTGCCGGCGACGACGATCGCGTCGCACTGCTCGGCGCCGGCGCGGCGTGCGAGCTGGACGGCGCGGCGGGCGATGTCGAGCGCGGACACGCCTTCGGCGGCGCGGGCGGTCACAGCTTCGTCCCCCGACGGTGATGCCGGACACGAGGACGGTCGGCATGCCGACGCCGACGGGGACGGACTGGCCGTCCTTGCCGCAGGTCCAGCGGCCGTCGGAGAGGCGGTAGTCGTTGGCGACGCGGGTGACTTTCGAGAGGACGTCGGGGCCGTTGCCGATGAGCATGACGTTCTTGAGGGGCGCGGTGACCCGGCCGTGCTCGATGAGGTAGGCCTCGGTGACGGAGAAGACGAAATCGCCGTTGGAGATATTGACCTGGCCGCCGGAGTAGGAGACGGCGTAGATGCCGCGGTCGACGGAGCGGATGATGTCCTCCGGGGTGTCCTCGCCGGGGAGCATGAAGGTATTGGTCATGCGGGGCATGACGTAGTCCTTGAAGGACTGGCGGCGGCCGGAGCCGGAAGGCGCGACGCCGAAGTGGCGGGCGGAGATTTCGTCCTGGAGGTAGGCGCGCAGGACACCGTTTTCGATGAGGACGTTGCGGCCGGAGGGGTTGCCTTCGTCATCGACGTTGATGGAGCCGCGGGAGGCGGCGATGGTGCCGTCATCGACGACGGTGACGAGGGGGCTCGCGACGGGCTGGCCGATGCGGCCGGTGTAGTTGCTCGTGCCCTTGCGGTTGAAGTCGGCTTCGAGGCCGTGGCCGACGGCTTCGTGGAGGAGGACGCCGCTGTCGCCGGCGGCGAGGACGACGGGGAGGGTGCCGGCGGGGGCCTCCGGGGCGTCCTGCTGGAGGACGGCCTGGCGGGCGGCTTCGCGCGCGAGCTCCTCGGGGGTCGTGACGCGGTCGAAGTATTCGATGCCCATGCGGCCGCCGCCGCCCTGCCGGGCGACCTGCCGGCTTTCGCCGCGCTGGGAGAGGGCGGAGACGTTGAAGCGGATGAGGGGCTGGACGTCGCCGACGATCTTGCCGTCGCTGCGGGCGATGAGGATGTACTTCAGCTCGTCGCCGATGGAGGCATCGAGGCGGGCGATGGAGGGGTCGAAGGCCCGGGCGGCGCGGTCGGCGCGTTCGAGGAGGGCGACCTTGGCGGCGGCCGGCTCGGCGGCAAGGGGATGGTCGATGTCGTAGTACGTCGCGCCGGAGAGGAAGGGGTGGCGTCGATGGGCGGGGCGGTGCGTTCGCCGGCGGAGATGCGGGCGGCAGTTTCAGCGGCGCGGCGCATGGCTTCGAACTCGAACGATTCGGTGTAGGCGTAGCCGATGGCATCGCCGCGGACGACGCGGATGCCGAGCCCCTGCGAGACAGTGCGGGTGGCGGACTTGACGCGCTGGTCCTCCCACGTGATGGCGCTGTTGGTGCGGTGTTCGAAGTAGAGCTCGGCGAAGTCGCCGCCGCGGGAGAGGGCGACGGAGAGGAGGCTCGACGTGACCGAGGGGTCGATGGCGAAGCGGTCGCGGAAAAACTGGAGTGCGGCAAGGGCGGGGTCGGACATGACGGGTCGGCTCCTGTGACGGTGATTCGATCGTAACAGGCCGGGGGCGGGGGACGGGAAGGGTGGAGCGTTGGCCGGTGATTGTGCAGGATCGAACGACAGGGCGCCCCTGCGCCCGGAGCTTTCGCTTGTCCTCCGGTGCTGTTCCTGCGGCCGAACGGAGCCCCCGGGCGGGGGGCTGACTGCGCCCGGCCGGCCGCTGGCCTCGCTCCGGCACCGCGATTTCCGCGTCCTGCTCTTCTCGACGATGGCGCTGCAGGTCGGGTCGTGGGTGCAGACGATCGGGCAGGGCTGGCTGGTGGTGAACGACCTCGGCGGTTCGGCGACGAACCTCGCGGTGGTAGCGCTGCTGCGGGGGCGTTCCTCGTGCTGGTATCGCCGTTCGGCGGGGTGTTCGCGGCGCGGTACGAGCGGCGGAGCCTGCTGATGGTGTACACGGCGGTGAGCGCGGCGATCGCCGTGCTGCTGGCGGTGCTGGTCGGCACGGGGCACATCGAGCTGTGGATGGTGTACGTGCTGGCGGCGCTGGCGGGCATCGTCGAGGCGCTGGCGGGGCCGATCCGGAGCCTGCTCGTGTTCGATACCGTAGGGCCGGAGGAGATGACGAACGCGGTGGCGCTGAACGCGCTGGGCGGGAACGCGATGCGGGTCATCGGGCCGGCGATCGGCGGGGCGCTCATCGGGCTCATCGGCACGCAGGGGACGTTCGAAGTGCAGGCGGGCTGCCTCGTCGTGTCGCTGGCGCTGACGGCGCGGCTGCCGCGGTTCGAGCCGGAGCTCCGGGAGGCGAAGGAAAACGCGTTCGTGAGCGTCGGGCGGGGGCTGGCGTACGTGCTGCGCGACCGGCGGATGACGCTCATCGTGGGGATGGCGGTGCTGCCGAGCGTGCTCGTCTACCCGTACGTGAGCTTCCTGCCGGTGTTCGCGAAGGACGTGCTGCACGAAGGCGCGGAGGCGTACGGCTTCCTCGCGGGGGCCGTGGGGCTGGGGTCGCTGGCGGGCGGGGCGATCGTGGCGGCGACCTCGAACCGGCCGCGGCTGGGCCCGCCGATGATGTGGACCTGCCTGTTCTACTGCCTTTCGGTGGCGTCGTTCACCTTCGCGCGGCACCTGTGGCTGGCAGTCGGGGCGCTGGTGGTGGCGGGGTGTTCCACAGCATCTACGCGGCGTTCAATGCATCGCTGATGCAGATGAAGGCGGCGCCGGAGTTCCGCTCGCGGGTGGTGGCGCTGCAGACGGTGACGTGGGGCTCACGCCGTTCGCAGGACTGCTGATGGGGGCAATGATTGACCGGTGGGCGCGCCGCACACGGTGCTGGCGTGGATGCTGGCTGCGGCGGGGCTGACGCTGGCGCTGGCCGTGGGGAGCCGGGAGCTGCGGAGGGTATAGGGGATGGAGGCGCTGCAGTCGGTCCTGTCGATGGGGCTCCGGCGGCTGGATGCGGAGGGACGGCCGACGGGCGAACCGGCGGAACTCGCTGACCTCGCCGCCGCAGCAGCGCTGTACGTGGTGGACCTGGAGATGTCGGGGCCGAACCCGCAGGTGCACGAGATTCTCGACATCGCCGGGGTGCGGGCGGCGCTGGCGCCGGGATTGCCGGAGGAGGAGTCGTGGAGCGCGCGGGTGCGGCCGAAGCGGATCGGAAACGCGGTGCCGGCGGCGCTGAAAGTGGTCGGCTATTCGCCGAAGGAGTGGAGGACGGCGCTGGACCTCGAGGCGGCGATGGACCGGTTCGCCGGGACGGGGCGCGACGCCGTGCTCACCGGCTGGGGGATGGCGCAGGACCTTGCCTTCCTGAGCGAGGCGTTCCGGCAGCTGGGGAGCCGTGGCCGTTCGCACTGGCGGCGATCGACGTACAGGCGATAGCGCGGGCGCTGCTGAAGGGGAACGGCGAGGTGGACCGGTTCAACCTGGGGCACGTGGCGGACCGGCTCGGGATCGGGCGGATGGGGGAGCACGGCGCACTCGCGGACGCCTACGCGACGTACGACGTGCTCGTGAAGCTGGTGGAACGGGTCGCCCGGCTGACGGCCGAGAGGGAACGCTAAGGCCTGCTGGCGTCCGCGAGCCCTGCCGCGAAGTCCGCCTCCTGCTGCCGGAGCTCGGGCGAGGCGTAGCGGATGGTGTATCTGCCGATGCCGTTGTGCTCGTCGTAGCGGATCACCTCGAGCGGGGGCGTCGAGAACGTGGCCTGAGCGATCCCGAGGATGGTCCCGTCCGGAGCGATGTGAACCTGGAGGCGTGCAACCCGGTTCTCGGGGCGGGAGGCCTGCACAGGCCCGCCGGGGACGTCGAACGGGTCGCGCGGTTCGATCCCGAGGATCGCCAGCGTGGTGCCATCCGCCATAGTGGCGAGGAGGTCGAGCCGCGGCACCGGGCCTGCCAGGAGGTACTCGACCGCCCTGCGAGCATCGGCTTCATCAGCCCAGAAGCCGTTCGGCCGCCGGTCGAGCGTCACCTTTCGGATGACGGTGCCGGGGGCCACGCCGAGGCGCGTGCAGTCTGTTTCGCCGCGCACCATGATCGTTTCGCAGGCGACCGACAGGGTGCGAAGGCGGGAGAGCGTCGCTGCCGGGTCGCCGCGGAGGAGCCCATCGAGGGCAGAAGCCGCCGCAGGAGCTTCCTGCTGCAGCCGGGAAAGCGCCCCAACGGGGTCAGCGGGGACTCCGGAGAGAAGGCCGGGCGTAGGCGTCGGGGCTGCAGACACCGGCGGCTGCTCGCTGCTGCCGCTCCTCGCGTTCCAGAGGAGCGCGCCGGCGGCGATGATGACCGCGGCGAGTGCGGCTGCCGTCAGCGCAAGCTGCCGGGGGTGCCTCCACGAGATGTTCGATGAAGCCATGGCGCGGTTCCTTTCGCCGGGCGCCACTGCCCGGCCGCTCAATGTGCTTCGAACGCTGGCGTGTCGGGCGAGCGCCAGCGTAAGGACCAGTTCTGACAGGAGTAGGGAATCCATGACGGGGAATAGCCAACCCCGCCCGACCGGTTGATGGTCGAGCCGACACGATATCCGGGGCACGACGTAGCCGAAGGTCCATGCAGCCCCACTGATTTGCCGCCCATTACCGAACATTCTGAACCGTTCGCCCAGCACGTGTCGTCCGTCTTATCCACGACGGCCACGTACGCTGAGGGCCGCATGGCCATATGAAGGTGGAGCGCGCCGTCCCACAATACCCCGGATTGGCAACGACGGAAGCAAGCCACTGCCCTGCGGAGCTGACGGCTGATGTGTACCCGGAGCTCACAGAGGCCGTGGAAACGTGAAGGATGTCAATGTCGTGGTCGTAATCGGTGACCCAGGTCCCTGCGACCAGGCGCTGCATGCGGGCCCGCACGCGGCAGTCCTCGGCAAGGAAGTACCAGTACCGGACGGGATACGCCTGCGTGACGGGTGCCATCGCCCGGACGTAGACCGGTGTTGAAAGCGAGAGCGACCCAGAGTAGTCATAGGCTCCGAGGCCCGCGTAGTCGTCGAAATGCAGTCCATAATCAGCAACGGAAGCACCGCCGTTCTGATGGGCTGGCATTACCCAGACCTGCGTCGCAAGTGCCCCAGCGCTCCGTTCTGCCGTGAACGACGCGAGCGTGACTGTCGCACAAGCAACGATGACAGCCACTCGCTTCATGGGCGACCTCCGGTGCATAATTTTCGTCATGCTAGCCACAAATTGGGGGGGTCAAGGGCTCGGCAACGGTGAGCGAGGGGCGCCGGCAGCGGGCGCTGGCCCCTTGACAACCCTTAGCCCAAGGCGAACGATACAGGTGATGTTCTCGGGGCGGGGTGCAATTCCCCACCGGCGGTGAGAGCCCGCGACCCCGAGCGCTGGCGCGGCGAGGGGCTGACCCGGTGGAATCCCGGGGCCGACGGTAACAGTCCGGATGGGAGAGAACAGGGCTGGCGCTGCGCTATGCGCGGCGCCGGTCGGCGGTCGCCGTCGTATGCCCGTCTGCCCCGGGGAGATCGCGACTACGGACCCGGGGGCCAGGCATCGATGGCAGCAGCGCAAGGTGACATCAGCCATCCGGCGGGCGAGGGGCACGGCTGATGTTCACGGGAATCATCGAAGAGGTTGGCGAGGTGGTGGAGGCGGGCGAGGGGACGCTGCGCATCCGCGCACCGCTCATCCTGCAGGACACGAAGCTCGGCGACTCGATTGCCATCAACGGGGTGGACCTGACGGTGGCGGAGATCGCCGGGGACACGTTCTTCGCGAACCTGATGCCGGAGACGTACCGTCGGAGCAACCTCGGTGAGCTGCGGCCCGGGGACCGGGTGAACCTGGAGCGGTCGTGCCGCCCGACAGACCGCCTGAGCGGGCACATCGTGCGGGGGTGGTCGAGGGCACGGGGACGATCGATTCGTTCACGCCGGAGGGTGATGCGGTCGTGGTCCGGGTGCGGGCGCCGCGGGAGCTGCTGCGGTACATGGTAGTGAAGGGGCCGGTGTGCATCGACGGCATCAGCCTGACCATCATCGCGAAGGACGCGGAGAGCTTCTCGGTTTCGCTGGTGCAGTACACGCAGGAGCACACGAACCTCGTGGGACGGAAGCCAGGCGACCGGGTGAACCCGGAAACGGACATCATGGCGCGCTACATCGACGCGCTGCTCGAGGCGCGCGCGCAGGAGGCAGGGCAATGACGGAGCGCGACCCGGTGATGGCGACGGTGCCGGAGGCGGTCGAGGAGTACCGGCGCGGGAAGTTCGTGATCATCACGGACGACGAGGACCGGGAGAACGAAGGCGACCTCTGCATCGCGGCGCAGTTCGTGACGCCGGACCACATCAACTTCATGGCGAAGTATGGGCGGGGGCTGATTTGCTGTTCGCTGACGGAGGAGCGGTGCGATGAGCTGCAGCTGCCGCTGATGGTGGACCCGCGTTCGAACACGTCGGGGTTCGGGACGCCGTTCACGGTCTCGGTCGAGGCGCGGACGGGGGTGACGACGGGGATCAGCGCGGCGGACCGTGCGCGGACGGTGCAGGTGCTGATCGACCCGGCGACGCGGCCGGAGGACCTCGCGCGGCCGGGACATATGTTTCCGCTGCGGGCGCGGAAGGGCGGGGTGCTCGTGCGGGCCGGGCAGACGGAGGCGAGCGTCGACCTTGCGAAGCTGGCGGGGCTGTACCCGGCGGCGGTGATCTGCGAAATCATGAAGATGGACGGGGAGATGGCGCGGATGCCGGACCTGAAGCGGTTCGCGCGGCGTCACGGGCTGCGCATCGTGACGGTGAACGACATCATCCGCTACCGGCTGCGGACGGAGCGGCTGGTGACGCGGGTGGCAGAGACGCGGCTGCCGACGCCCTACGGAGAGATGATGATCCTCGGGTACAAGGCCGAGGGGCAGCCGGACGAGCACGTCGCGCTGGTGAAGGGCGAGATCGACCCGGAGAAGCCGACGCTGGTGCGCGTGCACGACCAGTGCGTGACGGGCGACGTCTTCGGTTCGCTGCGGTGCGACTGCGGGGAGCAGAAGGAGAAGGCGCTGAAGATGATCGCCGAGGAAGGCGGCGTCTTCCTCTACATGCGGCAGGAGGGGCGCGGCATCGGCCTGCACAACAAGCTCCGGACCTATGAGCTGCAGGAGCGCGGGCTGGACACGGTGGACGCGAATCTCGCGCTCGGGTTCCCGGCGGACCGGCGGGATTACGGCATCGGGATGCAGATCCTGCGGGACATCGGCGTGAGCAAGATGCGGCTGATTACGAACAACCCCGCGAAGCGCGCCGGCCTCGAAGCGTATGGGCTGGAGGTGGTGGAGCGGGTGCCGATCGTGACGACGCCGAACCCGCACAACATCCGGTACCTCGAGACGAAGCGGCAGCGGATGGGCCACCTGCTCGATGGGCTGGAGTCGCTGGTCGTGGAGGGCGGCGTATGAGCCGCGTGCTCGAAGGGGCGCTGGACGGCGCCGGCCTGCGCGTCTGCGTCGTCGTGTCGCGGTGGAACGAGTTCGTGACGCGGCGGCTGCTGGAGGGCGCGGAGAAGGTGCTGCGCGAGCGCGGGCTGGCCGACGACGCGGTGACGGTCGCGTGGGTGCCGGGGGCGTTCGAACTGCCGACCGCGGCGACGTGGGCAGCGTCGTCGGGGCGGTTCGACGCCGTCATCTGCCTTGGGGCGGTCATCCGCGGCGAGACGGCGCACTTCGAGTACGTGGCCGGGGGCGCGGCGGAGGGCATCCGGCAGGCGGCGCAGTCCACCGGGGTGCCTGTCATCTTCGGCGTGCTCACGGTGGATACGGTCGAGCAGGCGCTTTCGCGGACGGGCGGCAAGGACGGCCACAAGGGCGAGGAGGCGGCGCAGGCGGCGATCGAGATGGCGAATCTGCGGAAGCTGCTGACCGCCTGAAGCAGCGCCCGCTACAGCGGGCAGACATCCCGGTAGGTGTAGGCCGGGTTGGCGTAGCCGTGGTCCATGAGCCGCTGGACGTAGCCGGGGGTATCGATGCCGGGGCCAGTCGCGGCGAGGTAGCGGGTGGCCTCGAGGCAGCCGCCGGTGACGGATTCGCGCTCCTGATAGCCCTTGCGGAAGGCCTCGGCGGCGTTGAGGAAGACGGGTTCTTTCGCCTCGCGGATGACCCGGTCGATCGCGGGGTTGGCGTCCTCGCCGCTGGCGGCGGTGGCGACGGCGATGCGGAAGAGGGCGTAGCTGACGAGAGCCTCGCGGGATTCGCCGCGGCCGTTTTCGAACTTCCAGTCGCGGAGGGTGCGGTCGGCGATGGCGCGTTCGTAGGCGGCGATGGCCTCGCGCCACTGGCCGCGTTCGAAGAGGGCATCGGCATCGACGATGGCGTGGAAGAGGAAGACGGGCGGGTCGAGTTCGACTTCGAGGGCGGCGAACCGGCCGCGGGAGAGGGTGTAGCGGTAGCTCCCGCCGCGGGTGGGACCGGCGGCGAGGCTGCTGGCGGGCTGGTTGTGGAGGACGATCGCGGTCGCGGCGCCTTCGCCTTCGAACGCGACGCGGTCGATGGCCGCGATGCCCTGGTCGGCGGGGCCGATATCGCGCCAGGTCGCGCCGTCCCGGTGTAGACGCGGACGAGGCTGGCGCAGCGGCTGGCGGTGCAAAGGTTTTCGAGAAAGGCGACTTCCGGGCGCGGCTGGCCGTCGCGGTCGGCGATGGAGAAGACAGCGCGGCCGAGGATGGAGGTATCGGCGGCGCCCGGCGGGCTGAGGGCGACGAAGCCGGGGGCTGTCGAGAGATGCACGAGGACGACGCCGGGATAGGGACCGACCGGCGCGGGCTGGCTGAGCGGCAGCAGGACGGCGGTATCGGGCGCGAGGTCGCCGTCGATGTCGGCCTGGAGGCAGGCGAGCTGCCAGCGGTCGGCGACGGCGGGGCTGCATGCGCCGATGGTGCGCTCGAGGCGGTCGAGGGCGGCGCGTGCCTCCGGGATATCGCGCGGGGGCGGGCCGACGGGGTCGGGGGTCGGGGTCGGGACGGGCGAGGGGCTGAGGGGGCCCGGGGAAACGGTTTCCGCCGGGGAGGGGATGGGCGTGGCAGCCGTCTCACCGCTGGCGCAGGCGCAGCCGGCAGCGAGGAGCGGCAGGACGAAGGCCAGCAGGGCCGTCAGGGCGCGGGGTGAGGTAGTTTTCGACCGCCCATCCTTCACCCAGCGATGTCTGGACTTTCCACCATGTGAAGTTCCCGGCCTGCTGCGGCCCGCCGGTGACGCGGACTTCGGCGCCGTCCTGGAGGCAGACGATGGCGTCGTTTTCGGTGCCGGGGTTGGTGCGGACGTTCAGGCAATCGCCGGTGCCGGTGACGAGGAGTCGCTGGCCAGCCGTGAAGCGGCCCGGTCCGACGGATGCGGTCGCGGCAGGGGTTGGCGACCCGGCCGGGGAGGGCGGAGGGGATGGGGTGGCGAAGGCGGGCGGCGTCGGCGTCGGGACTTGCTGGCCGCCGGCGGCCGGGGTGGGCGACGCCGCGGGGAGGCTGCGCCATCGCCGGTGACCTGCCCGACGGCCCAGATCAGGCCGAAGGCGACGCCGATGGCGACGAGCACGGCGGCCGGGATGTACCAGTAGCCGAGCCAGCGGTGGCGGTCGTAGATGCGGGGAGTGGCTTGCGGGGCAGGGGCTCGTCGCGCGGGGGCTGATAGCGGCGCGGTCCGCTGCCGATGGGCGGCGCGACGTCTTCGGGCAGCTGGCGGCGGACGAAGCCCGCGCCGATGACCGGCTCGGGCGAGGCTGCAGGAGCCGGGGGCGGCCCGGGGGCGCGGGCTCGCGCGGCGGCGACTGGGGAAAGGGAATGGGTCCCGGGGCGGGGTGTTGCGCGGTGCGGGTGCCTTCGCCGGGGTGCGGGGCCGGCTCGCCGGGCGGCCGCGAAGCGCCGGGGTAGGCCATCGCCTGGGGCGTGGACTGGTGGGGGTTCTGCGTGGCGCAGCCGTTGTTCGCGACCCAGCAGCCGGGATGATGCAGGACGCCGCAGCCGGTGCAGCGGAGCACCGCCTCGCCGTCGTCGAATGCGCGGTCACACAGGGGCAAAATCGCTGTTGGACGCTCAGCTGGGACCCCGGGGCGCCTCCCAGTATCGGTGTCGCGATCGGCTTCTTCAAGACGAAACGCCGGCCGGGCGCGAAAGGTTCCGTTCAGGCGGTCAGCCGCCGTGTAAATTCTTCGACTTCGTCGAACGACGGAAGGGAGGCGGCGGCGCCGGGGCGCGTGCAGGCGAGCGCGGCGGCCCGGCAGGCGTAGGCGGCCGCCGCTTCGAGGGGCCCGCCGGCAGCGAGGCGGACGGCGAGCGCGCCGCAGAAGGCGTCGCCGGCGCCGACGGTGTCGACGGCCTCGACGCGCGGGGCCGGGACGCGCCGCACGCCGGAGTCGCTCTCGATGAGCGCTCCGCGCTCGCCGAGGGTGATGACGACGGCCGACGGCCCGAGGGCGCGGAGGGCTGCGGCCTGCGTTTCGGGCGGTGCGCCGGCGGCGCCGGAGAGGGCGGCGGCCTCGACTTCGTTGGGGACGAGGACGTCGGCAAGGGCGAACACTTCGCCCGGGTGGGGCGCGACCGGCGCGGGGTTGAGGATGGTCCGCACGCCGGCCGCGCGGGCGATGCGGAGGGCGGCGAGGGTGGCCTCGGTCGCGACTTCGAACTGGACGAGGAGGACGTCGGCGGCTTCGATGACGGCCCGGGCGGCCTCGATATCGGCCGGCGCGAGGGCGAGGTTCGCGCGCGGGAGGGCGTAGATGAGATTCGAACCATCGTCGAAGACGACGGGGACGGCGACGCCGGTGCCTTCGCCGCCGAGGCGGCGCACGAAGCCGGTTTCGATGCCGTCGGCGGCGAGGCTGGCGAGGATGGCCTCGCCGAACGCGTCAGCGCCGACGGCGCCGACCATCGCGACCCGGGCGCCGAGGCGGGCGGCGGCAGCGGCCTGGTTGCCGCCCTTTCCGCCGACGAAGGTCGCGAAGGAGCGGCCGATGAGGGATTCGCCCGGCACCGCCGGGCGCGGGGCGCGGACGACGAGGTCCATCATGAGGGAGCCGACGACGGCGATCCGGGCCACGGGAGGAGTGTAGCGCGGCTCGCGCGGGAGCCGCCGGGCGCGTAGGCTCCGGGGCATGGTTCGGATTCTTGGCATCAACGGGGCGATTCGGCCGGGGAGCACGGCAGACCGCGCGCTGCGGCACGTGCTCGGGCTGCTCGCTGCGGACGGCGCGGCGTGCGAGACGTTCGACATCGGGACGCTGCCGCTGCTCGACGGGCGCCCGGCGGACCAGCTGCCGCCGGGCGTCGCGGCGTGGCGGGAAGCGTGCCGGGCGGCGGACGGCTTCGTCGTGGCGACGCCCTCGTACCACGGCGCGATGCCCGGCGGGCTGAAGAATGCGCTGGACTACCTCGACGCGCCGGAAGCGGGCGGGAAGCCGTTCCTCGTCGTCGCGGTGGCCGGCGGCGACGCGGAGCCGGCGGCGACGGACGTGACGCGGGTGCTGCGGCACATCGGCGGGGTGGCGGGAGGGCCGAATGTCGTGGTCTCCCGGGCGGGCGACGCGTGGGGCAAGGGGTCGACCCGGCCAGCGCGGAGGCGGCCGAGCTGGCGCGGCGGGGGCCGCGGCATTCCTCGCGCTCTGCCGGCTGCGGGCCGAGGGGCGGCTGCCGGGGCCGTGAGCGGCTGGCGCTACTGCCCGGCCTGCGGTGCGCAGCGGCCGGCAGGGCTGGACGACCCGTCGAGTGCCTGCCCGGCGTGCGGCCACCGGGAGGCGCGCTACCCGGGCGTCGGCGTCGCCGTCATCGTCCGGGATACGCTGGGGCGGGTGCTGCTGGGGCGGCGCACCGGGGGACGGCGGGCCGGGCTCTGGTGCATCCCGTGCGGGCGGCTGGAGTGGGGGAGGAGGTGCGGGCGGCGGCTCTCCGCGAATTCCGCGAGGAGACGGGCCTCGAGGTCGAGCTGACGGGCGTCTACGACGTGCACAGCAACTTCCACGACCCGGACCGGCTGACGGTCGGGATCTGGTTTTCGGGCACGGTGACCGGCGGGGAGCTGCACCCGGCCGACGGCGAGCTGAGCGAGCTGGGGTGGTTCGACCCGGCTCAGCCGCCGGAGCTGGCGTTCCCGACGGACGCGCTGGTGCTGCGCCGCCTCGCGATGGAAGGCCACGGCCAGTAGCGGGCGACGACGCGGCCTTCGACGAGGTAGGGCGGGACTGGCCCGAAGGCGCGGCTGTCGGTGCTGGCGGCCGCGTTGTCCCCGAGGAGATCGAGGCTGCCGTCAGCATGGACGCGGGCGACGCGCTTCACGAGCAGCCGGTCGAAATCGCGGGGTCGCGGGCCATGACGACGTCGCCGGGGCGGGGCGGGTGGGTGCGGTAGGCGCGGCGGTCGGCGATCGCCCAGTCGCCGGGGCGAAGGGCGGGACGCATGCTGTCGCCCTCGACGGCGATGCGCTGGAACCGGCGGCTGAGGTAGCCGGCGAGGACGGCGATGAGGAGGAAACCGGCGAGGAGGCGCATGCGGATGTCCCGGTCAGTGGATGAGCGGCGTGTCTGCGGGGGCGCCGCTGAGGTCGGGACGGCCGCTCCAGAGCCACGCGAAGTTCGTCTTCGAAACGCCGACGAGCATGCCGAAGAGGGCCTTCGGGTGGATGAAGAGATTCGTCCCGGGCGGGCGCCCTCGGCGGGCGCCCGGGGAGGCCGAGCGCGTCGAGCCGGGCTTCGAGCATGGGGACGTCGTCGGTTTCGAGGTAGCACATGTAGAGCGAGGGCCGCGGCGGCGGAAGAAGCGGTCCATGGCGCCGCCGCCGAAGGTCTGGGTGATTTCGATGCGGTCGAGCCGGCGCGGCGGGTCGAAGAGGGTGAGGACGCCGTCGTAGCCGTAGCGCTCGCTGCGGATGGGGCAGAAGTGCGCCGGCTCGAGGCCGAAGATGCGGGTGTAGTAGTCGGCGGCTTCGCGCCAGTCGGCGACGGGGTTGGTGACTTCGTAGATGGAGCGGATATCGCCGACGGGGTCGCGGGGGTATCGGGGACGATGACGGCGGGCATGCCGTAGCGGGCTTCGCGGAGGTAGAGGACGCCGTGCTCGGCGGCGAAGGGGACGCCGTTGGCATCGAGCCGGGCGGCCATGGCCTCGATGGAAGGGGTGGCGAAGCCGGCGCCGAAGAGGCCCTGGCCCCAGCGGTCGGCGAATTCCTGGACGGGGCCGGGGCCGGTGGGCGTCAGCAGTTCGATGAGGGATTCGCCGGCCTGGAGGGTCGTCCGGCGCGCTGAGCACGGCGGAGCCGTCTTCGGCGAGGCGGCGCGCGCCGAAAAGCGCGGCGAAGCGCTCAGCTGCTTCCGCGCGGTCCGGGACGACGAGCAGGATGCGGTCGAGACGGGTGAGCATGGCGCACCTCCGGCAGGGCTATTGAAGCACAGGGAGGGGCGGATGGGGCAGGGGTCAGGCGGGTTCGCGGACGCCTTCGCCGGAGGTGGAAAGGTCGACGGCCTGGCCGCCGCGGGTGAGGAGGAGCGGCCGCGTCTTGTTGATGACGCAGTCGGCGTTGACGACGCATTTCTTGATGTCGGTGCGGCCGGGGATTTCGTACATCACGTCCATGAGCGTCTCTTCGAGGACGGTGCGGAGGCCGCGGGCGCCGGTTTTGTGCTTGATGGCGAGGTCGGCGACGGCGCGAAGGGCGTCGTCGGTGAAGACGAGCTCGACGCCGTCCATGGCGAAGTAGCGCTGGTACTGCTTGACGAGGGCGTTCTTGGGCTCGGTGAGGATGCGGACGAGGGCGTCCTCATCGAGCGACTGGAGGCCGACGACCATGGGCAGGCGGCCGACGAATTCGGGGATGAGGCCGAATTCGAGCAGGTCGTCGTGGGTGACGTGGGCGAGGAGTTCGTCCTTGCGCTTCTGGCCGCGGAAGCCGCCGCGCTGGGCAGCCTGGAAGCCGAGGCGGACGTGGTCGCGGGTGAGGCGCTTTTCGATGTGGTTTTCGAGGCCTTCGAAGGCGCCGCCGCAGATGAAGAGGATGTTGGCGGTGTTGATCTGGAGGAAGTCCTGGTGGGGGTGCTTCCGGCCGCCCTGCGGGGGCACGTTGGCGATACAGCCTTCGATGATCTTGAGGAGGGCCTGCTGGACGCCTTCGCCGGAGACGTCGCGGGTGATGGAGGGGTTATCGCCTTTGCGGGCGATCTTGTCGATTTCGTCAATGTAGATGATGCCGCGCTCGGCTTTCTGGATGTCGAAATCGGCGGCCTGGATGAGGTGGAGGAGGATGTTCTCGACGTCTTCGCCGACGTAGCCGGCTTCGGTGAGGGCGGTGGCATCAGCGATGGAGAAGGGGACATCGAGGAGCTTGGCGAGCGTCTTGGCGAGGTAGGTCTTGCCGACGCCGGTGGGGCCGACGAGGAGGATGTTGGACTTTTCGAGCTCGATGTCGCCGTCGGCGGGCTGGCCGATGCGCTTGTAGTGGTTATAGACGGCGACGGAGAGGACTTTCTTGGCCTGCTCCTGGCCGATGACGTACTCGTTGAGGTGTTCGTAGATTTTGCGCGGGGGCGGGACGTTCTGGAGGGTGACGCTGCCCTGGCGGCTGGCGGAACCGGACGCGGCCTGGCCGTTCTCCTCGTCGATGATTTCGCGGCAGAGGTCGACGCATTCGTCGCAGATGTAGACGGCGCCGGGGCCGGCGATGAGGCGCCGGACCTGGTCCTGGCTCTTGCCGCAGAAGGAGCAGTGGTACTGGACGCGGTTGGTTCGGTTGGTGGCCAAGGCGGTGGTGTCCCCTCTGCGTGTGCTGTCTAGTTGGTTTCCGCGACGGGGCGGAGGAGTTCGTCGACGAAGCCGTACTTTTGGCGCCTTCGGCGTCGAGGTAGAAGTCGCGGTCGAAGTCGCGGGTGACGCGTTCGACGGGCTGGCCGGTGTGCTTCGCGATGATGTTCCGGATGATTTCGTTGTTGCGGAGGATTTCCTTCGCAGCGATTTCGATGTCGGCGGCCTGGCCGCGGGCGCCGCCGAGGGCCTGGTGCATGTGGACGGTGGCGTTGGGGAGGGCGTAGCGCTTGCCCTTGGCGCCGGCGCAGAGGAGGACGGTGGCCATGGACGCGGTCTGCCCGACGGCGATGGTGGAGACGTCGGGCTCGATGAGCTGCATGGTGTCGTAGATGGCGAGGCCGGCGGTGATGACGCCGCCGGGCGAGTGGATGTAGAGCGAGATGTCGCGCTCCGGGTCTTCGCGCTGGAGGTAGAGGAGCTGGGCGACGATCAGGTTGGCGATCTGGTCGTCGATGGGGGTGCCGAGGAAGACGATCCGCTCTTTGAGGAGCAGGGAGAAGATATCGAAGGCGCGCCGGAGCGGGGGCCGGATTCGATGACCGTGGGGATGACGTCGTAGATGAGCGGGTGGACGCGCGGGGGCTGCTGCTGGCTCATGCCTGTTCCTCCTGGAGTTCGCCCCGGGCAAGGGCGCTGAGGCGTTCGAGGGTCTTCCGCGAAAGCAGGTTCCGGCGGATGGTGGCGACCCCTCTTCGGTGGCGAACATCTGGCGGAACCGTTCGGCATCGTCGCCCATGGGCGCGACCAGCGAATCGAGCTCCTGTTCTATCTCTTCGGCCGAAACGTCGATGCCTTCAGCCTCGGCGAGCGCTTCGAGCACGAGCGAACGCTTGACGCGGGTCTCGGCGGCCTCCCGCCAGGTCTCGCGGAACTCCTGCTCGGTGCGGCCGATGGTCTGGAGGTAGGCGAGGTACTGCTGGCGGTCGTTGCCCATCGCATCGCGGATGAGGTGGTCGATTTCGTGCTCGACGAGGATGCGCGGGTATTCGATGGTGGCGGTTTCAACGAGCTTATCGACGGCGGCGGCGCGGAAGCGGTTTTCGGCGGCTTCCTCGAGGGTGCGGCGGAGGTCGGCCTCGATGCGGTCGCGGAGCGCCTGCAGCGTCGGGAACTCGTCGGCGTTGATGGACTGGGCGAACTCGTCATCGAGCGCGGGGAGCTGTTCTTCCTTCACCTCGTGGACGGTGATGGTGAAGGTCGCGGTCTTGCCCTGGAAGCGTTCGATGCGGAAGTCGGCCGGGAATTCGATGTCGAAGGTGCGCGATTTGCCTTTTTCGAGGCCGAGGAACGCCTCGGCGAGGCCGTCGACGAAGAGGGTCTCGCCTTCGCGCAGCTGGAACTCGGCGCGGTCGTCGCGGAGGACTTCTGCGCCGTCGATGGTGGCGGAGACATCGGCGATGAGGATGTCGCTCCACTGGACGGGGCGGTCGACGGGGACGTGGGTGGCGTGCCGCTTGCGGAGCGCCTCGAGCTGCTCGTCGACCATTTCAGGGGTGACTTCGACGGTTTCGCGCTCGACGCGGATGCTGCGGTAGTCGTTCAGTTCGACCGAGGGGCGGACGGGGACGATGGCTTTGAAGCGGAGCGGCTCGAGGGAGTCGATCTCGAGCTCAGGCTGGCCGATGGCGGGGACGTCCTCGGCTTCGATGGCTTCGTTGTAGACGTCGGGGACGAGGGTATCGAGGGCTTCGCGGATGAGGCCCTGGCGGCCGTAGGCGCGTTCGACGATGGCGCGGGGGCTTTGCCGGGGCGGAAGCCGGGGAAGCGGTTGCGCCGGGCGATGCGGCGGTAGGCGGCATCGAGCGACTGTTCGAGTCGCTCGTCATCGACTTCGATTTCGAGTTTGACGCGGCTTTCGGGCAGCCGCTCGAGCGTTACCTTCACGGGCTGAAACGTTCCTCCGGGTTCGAGTATAGCAAACGGGTTCGCTGGGGCTCCGGGGCGCGCGGCCGGGCCTCAGCGGAGGGCCTGGGTGCGGGGCTCGAGGAGGTCGACGAGGGCGTCGCCGAGGAGGTTCCAGGCGAAGAAGAAGAGGGTGACGGGGATGGCGGGCGCGAGGAGGAGGTGGGGGTAGCGCTCGAAGGTCTGGGGGCCGGCGCCGGCGGCGATGAGCGAGCCGAAGCTGGCCGTCGGCGGGTCGATGCCGAGGCCGAGGAAGCTGAGTGTGACCTCGGCGCCGGCCGTCCCGGCCATGCCGGCGGAGACGCCGACGACGAAGAGCGGGAGCACGCCGGGGAGGATGTGGCGGAAGATGATGCGCCACGAGGAGGCGCCCATGGCTTCGGCGGCGAGGACGTAGGTTTCTTCGCGGATGGCGAGGGCCTGGCTGCGGACGATGCGGCTCGTGCCGATCCAGGCGAAGGGAACAGTGGCGAAGACGATGATGCTGAACTTCACGAAGGTGCGGGCATCGCTGCCGAGGAAGGTGTTGTCCTGGAGCCAGAAGGCGACGTCGTTGATGCGGGTGCGGAAGGCGGCGGTGATGGCGAGCATGAGGAGGAGGGTCGGGAGGCCGGCGAGGACTTCGCCGACGCGCATGATGAGGGTATCGACCCAGCCGCCCCGGTAGCCGGCGAGGAGGCCGAGGCCGAGCCCGAGGACGAGGCTGCCGCTGATGAGGACGACGATGGTGAAAACGACCGTGGTGCGGGCGGCGTAGATGACGCGGCTGGCGAGGTCGCGGCCGAGGGCGTCGGTGCCGAGCCAGTGTTCGGCGGAGGGGCCCGGCGGGTGGCGCCGGGGGTGAGGTTCTGCTGGTAGGGGTCGTGGGGAGCGATGAGCGGGGCGAAGATGCCGCAGGTGTAGAAGATGGCGAGGTAGACGATAGCGAGCATCGCCAGTTTCTTGCGCAGGAGCTGGCGGAGGAAGCGGCGCCGGGCGGGGGCGGCGGCGGTTTCGAACGCCAGGGGTCGGAAGCGGCAACGGCGGTGCTCATCCGCGCTGGGCCCCGAGGCGGATTCGCGGGTCGATCACCGCGTAGAGGATATCGATGAGGATGTTGGCGAGGACGAAGAGGACGGAGCCGAAGAGGACGAGCGCGAGGATGACGTCGAAATCCGGGGCGAGGACGGCTTCGAAGCTTTCGGCGCCGATGCCGGGGATGCCGAAGAGCTGCTCGACGATGAGGGAGCCGCCGGCGACACCGGGGAGCGAGAGGCCGATGATGGTGATGAGCGGGAGGAGGGCGTTCCGGGCGACGTGGCGGATGATGACGATGCGCTCGGGGAGCCCCTTGGCGCGCGCCGTGCGGACGTAGTCCTCGCGGAGGACGCCGAGGACGGAGGCGCGGACGAAGCGGGCGATGCCGGCGGTGCCGGGCAGCGCGAGGATGAGGATGGGGAGGATGATGTTGGGGCTGGTGAAGCCTTGCCAGCTGAGCCCGACGAGGTCGAGCTTGACGGCGAAGAGCCATTGCAGGAAGGGCACGGCGACGAAGATGGGGACGGCGTCGATGGCGAGCCAGAAGGAGATGGTGAGCGGGTCGAGGAAGGTGCCGCGGGCGATGGCGGCGTAGATGCCGGCGGAGATGCCGAGGAAGAAGCTGATGGCGAGGGCGATGAGGCCGAGCCGGGTGGAGACCCAAATCTTGGGGATGATGATTTCGGAGACGGTGAAGGACTGGTGGCGGGTGGAGACGCCGAGGTCGCCCCGGAGGAGGTTCTGCATGTATTTGACGTACTGGACGTGGATGGGCTGGTCGTAGCCGTACTTCTTGCGGATGAGGGCAGCCTCCTCCTCGCGGTAGCGCTGGCCGAGGAGGGAATCGACCGGGTCGCCGGGGGCGAGCCGGAGCATGTAGAAGACGATGACGGAGATGGCGAAGAGGACCGGTATCGCCCAGAGCAGCCGACGAACGATGTAGCCGGCGAGGCCCGGTGCCACGGTCTACGGCTCCTTGATTTCGACGTACCGGAACTTCGGGATGGTCATCGGCGCATCGGGCAGGCCTTTGACGCACGGCTTGACGAGCATGTGCTCGACGGACCAGAAGGTGGGGATGATGGAGGCGTCGTCGATGATCTTCTGCTCGGCCTGGCCGTAGAGCTGGTAGCGGCGCTCGCGGTTGGTTTCGACGCGGGCCTGCTTGAGGAGGGCGTCGACCTCCGGGTTGCTGTACTTGGTGTAGTTGAGCGGGCTGTCGCTGGCGAAGAGCTTGCCGAGGAAGTTTTCGGGGTCGGGGTAGTCGGCGGACCAGCCTTCGCTCTGGATCTGGAAGTTGCCCTGGCGCTGTTCGCGGAGGAAGGCGGCGGTATCGATGGCCTGGAGTTCGACGGTGACGCCGAGGACCTGCTGCCAGTTTTCCTGGATGGCGACGAGGAGGTCGCCGGGGGCAGCGCCGGTGCCGGCGTAGGTGAGGACGATGCGAGGCATGCTGTTCGCGTACTTCGATTCGGCGATGAGCTGCTTCGCGCGCTGGGGGTCGTAGGGGTAGGTCTTGACGCTGCTGGAGCGCCCGGGCATCGCGCCGGGGACGATGCCGCCGGCGACGTCGTAGTAATCGAAGAGGAGGACGGTGTTGATGGTCTCGCGGTCGATGGACATGGCGAAGGCCTGGCGGACCTTCGGGTCATCGAAGGGGCTTTGTTGGGGTTGAGGGTGAAGTAGAAGGTGGCGAGCCCGGGATAGGAGCGGTAGTCCTTCGAGAGCGGGTTGGAGCCGTCGACGATGGAGTCGAGGAGGGACGCCGGGAGCGGCGTCATGTGGATTTCGTCGTTCTGGTACTGGGTGAGGAGGGAGCCGCCGCCGAGCTGGAAGATGACCTCATCGACCCCGGGGGCGCCGAGGTGGTAGCGGGGGTTCTTGACGAGGCGGATGCGCTCGGCGGGCTTGAATTCGGCGAGGCGGAAGGGGCCGGTGCCGTTCGGGTTGCGCGTCCAGTTGCGCGGGTCGGATTCGATCTGCTGGCGGTCGACGACGAAGGAGACGGGGTAGGTGAGTTCGAAGATGAAGTAGTCGGAGGGTTCGATGAGGTCGATCTGGAGGGTGCGCTCATCGATGACTTTGACGCCGGAGACGGAGGGTGCGCGGCCCTGGAAGCGGTCTTTGAGGCCGACAATGTTGCCGAGGTAGGCGACGACGGTGGGGGAGGCGTTGGCGGGGTCGGCGGCGCGCTCGATGGAATACTTCACGTCTTCGGCGGTGACGCGGCGCTGATTGCCGGTATGGAAGACGACGTTGTCGCGGAGGCGGAAGGTGTAGGTGCGGCCGCCGTTGGTGACTTCCCAGTTCTCGGCGATGTCGCCGACGACCTTGAGGTCGGGGTCGAGGGTGACGAGGCCGCCGAAGATTTCGACGACGTATTCGCTGGTGGAGACATCGACGACCTGGATGGGGTCGAGGACGGTGTTGGGCTGGGAGCCCGGGATGATGAGGGAGTTGCCCTTGCAGATGCCGCCGGCGGATGCGCCGGGGCGGTTTTCGGAGCCGCCGCTGGCCGGCGCGGTGCCATCATCGCCGCCGCCCCCGGCGAGGGCGATGACGAAGACGACGCCGACGGCGAGGATGAGGAATGCGACGACGCCCATCATGAGGGCGAGCATGCGGTTCGACATTGAGCAGACTCCCAGCGTCAGCGGTTTTCGCAGGCGGGCACCCGGGGCGGCGGCGGTCGCGGGCCCCGGATGGCCTACAAGCGTACACGCCGCGGCGGGCTCAGGGGATGCATCGGCTCACCACGGCGGGAAAAGAACGCTTTACGCCGGGGCGATGACCTGAATGCCGAGCTCTTCGAGCTGTTTGGGGTCGACGGGCGAAGGCGCGCCCATGAGCGGGTCGGTGCCGGAGGAGGCCTTGGGAAAGGCGATGACGTCGCGGATGTTGTCGGTGCCGACGAGGGACATCATGAGGCGGTCGATGCCCATGCCGACGCCGCCTTCGGGCGGGACGCCGTAATCGAGGGCATCGAGGATGACGCCGAAGCGCTCCTGCTGCTCCTCGGGGGTGTAGCCCATGAGGCTGAAGACTTTCTCCTGGTGGCGGCGGTTGTTGATGCGGATGGAGCCGCCGCCGACCTCGGCGCCGTTGAGGATGAGGTCGTACTGGCGGGCGATGACGGCGCCGGGGTCGGTATCGAGCAGGGATTCGTGCTCGGGGAGGAAGCCGCTGAAGGGGTTGTGGGTGGCGTCCCAGCGCTGCTCTTCGGGCCGCCATTCGAGGAGGGGGAAGCCGGTGACCCAGGCCATGCGGTAGACGGACGGGTCTTTGAGACCGAGCCGGGTGCCGAGTTCGTCGCGGACTTCGTGGAGGGAGCGGGCAACGACGCCGGGCTGGTCGGCGACGATGAAGAGCATGTCGCCGTCGCGGGCGCCGGTGCGGGCGCGGATGGCGGCGAGCTCGTCTGCGGTGAGGAACTTGGCGATGGGGGAGCGGAGTTCGCCGGGGGTGAAGCCGATGTAGGCGAGGCCTTTCGCGCCGCCGCCGCGGGCGATGGCGGTCAATTCGTCGATGTCGCGGCGGGTCATGTCGGCCTGGCCTTCGACGCGGATGGCTTTGACCTGGCCGCCGGCGGCGAGGGCGCCGGCAAAGACCTGGAAGGCGGTGCCGCGGAGCGGTTCGGAGATGTCGACGAACTCGAGGCCGTAGCGGAGGTCCGGCCGGTCGATGCCGTACTTCTCGATGCACTCGGCGTAGGAGAGGCGCGGGATGGTGCGGGAGGGGAGTTTCGCGGCGCCGAAGCGGGAGAGGATTTCGACGTAGAGGTCTTCGACGAGGCCCATGACGTCGTTTTCGTCGACGAAGGCCATTTCGAGGTCGAGCTGGGTGTGTTCGGCGACGCGGTTGGCGCGGAAGTCTTCGTCGCGGTAGCAGCGGGCGAGCTGGAAGTATTTTTCGAAACCGGCCGCCATGAGGAGCTGCTTGAGGATTTGCGGCGACTGGGGAGGGCGAAGAAGGTGCCGGGCCGGATGCGGGCGGGGACGAGGAAGTCGCGGGCGCCCTCGGGGGTGCTCTTGATGAGGGTGGGGGTTTCGATTTCGCAGAAGCCGCGGCTGCTGAGGTAGTCGCGGATGAAGCGGACGACCTCGTGGCGCAGCTTGATGACGCGGGCGACTTCAGGCCGGCGAAGGTCGAGATAGCGGTACTTCAGGCGGAGGTGCTCGTCGACCTCGGCGGGTTCGTTGATGTAGAAGGGCGGCGTCTGGGCCTCGGCGAGGACGGTGCAGGCGGAGGGGATGACTTCGACCTCGCCGGTGGGGAGGTTGGGGTTGACGGTGGCGGGGCTGCGGAGGGCGACCGTGCCTTCGACTGGAGCACCCACTCCGTGCGGGCGCGGTGGGCGACGGCGTGGGCTTCCGGGGTATCGGGGTTGAAGACGACCTGGACGATGCCGGAGGTATCGCGGAGGTCGATGAAGATGAGGCCGCCGTGGTCGCGGCGGCGGTGGACCCAGCCGGCGAGGGTGACGCGGCGGCCTTCGTCGGCGCGGCGGAGTTCGCCGCAGTAGGCATCCTTGAGCATGGACTACAGGGTAGCCGAGGGCGTGCTTACGCGGTGGTGCGGGGTTCGGCGGCGAGCGGGCCGAGCTCCTCGGCGAAGGCGGCCTGGACGGCGGCATCGACGCGGCGGCGGAAGCGGTCGTAGGCCTCGACGAGGCGGGCGCCTTCCGGGGTGAGGGCGGTGTGGCCGCCGCCGGCGCCGCCGACTTCGGAGCGGACGAGCGGGTAGCCGAGGTTCGCTTCGAGCTCCTTCACCTTGCCCCACGCGCGGCGGTAAGAGAGGCCCATGGCGGCGGCGGCGGCGGCGAGGGAGCCGGTCTCGGCGATGAGTGCGAGCAGGCGAAGCCGGTAGTCGGACATGACGAGGCCGTCGCCGGACTCGAGCCAGAGCTTGTAGCGGGGGACGAGGTCGCCCATGGCGCCAGCCTACTGCGGGGCGGGGGCCTCGGCCACCGGCTGCGGCTGGAAGGCGAGGGAGGCGGTGACGATCATCGCGGAGGGCACGCGGAAGCGCTGCTCCCAGTTGAGGCCGGGGAGGCGGTCGATGTCGGTGCGGTACCGCTCGGAGCCGGCGATCTCCTCGAAGGCGTCGAGCGCGAAGCCGGCATCGGCGAGCGCGCTGAGGAGGTCGGCGAGCGTCCAGGGTTGTCGCCGTCGCGGAAGCGGAAGTAGGCGTGGGAGATGACGAGCAGGCCCTTGTGGAGGCCGACGACGCGGGCGAAGGGGTGGCGGTCGTAGAGGTAAAGGCGGCCGCCGGGCTGGAGGAGGGCGGCGGCATGGCGGGCCCAGGCGTCGAAGTCGTCGACGGCGTCGAGGCCGCTCCATCCGTGGTAGAGGAGGTCGAACGCGGCGGGGGCGCGGGCCGCGATGGCTTCGAGGTCGCCGAACTCCCAGGCCACGTCGATGCCGGCCTCGGCGGCGAGGCGGCGGGCCGGCGCGGCGGCGGCCTCATCGAGCGCCCAGGCGGTGACGCGGGCGCCGAGGTTGGCGAGGGAGAGCGCCTCTTCAGCGCGGTTCTCCGGGGTGACCGGGCCGGCGAGGACGCGGAGGCCGCCGACCTCGCCGAGGTACTCTGCCTCGAGGTCGGAGAAGCAGGAGCCGCCGTGCGCGTAGAAAGCCGGGTCGATCTCGAACCAGGAGGGCGATGGTTCGAGGGTGCGGCTCATGCGTTGAGGTCGCTGCGGGACGACTGGATCGGCATGACGTGGGAGTAGTCGTTGATGGTGAGGATGACGCGGCGGGTGTCGGCGGCGCGCATGACGGAGATGGAGGTGTGGTGGACCGGCACGAGGTGGTCGAAGGGGAGCCGAAGACCTGGCTGAGGATGGCGTTGATGACGCCCCCGTGGCAGACGACGGCGACGCGCATGCCGATGGACTCCTCGATGATGCGGTCCATGGCGCGGAAGACGCGGGTGCGGAAAGCGTCGACGTCTTCGCAGAAGGGGTAGGCGCTGTGTTTGCGGGTGCGGGTCACCTCGCGGTAGATGTCGGCGAGCTGTTCGCGGGTGTAGATATCGAGGAGGCTCTTGTCCTGCGGGCGCGCTGCCAGAGGTCGATTTCGCGGAGGTCGGGGATGACGACGGGCTCGAGGCCGTGGTGGACGGCGATGGCTTTCGCGGTGTCGTGGGCGCGGCGCATGTCGGAGGAGTAGACGCGGCCGAGGCGGGCGGGCGCGAGCCGCAGGCCGACGGCTTCGGCCTGCTTTTGGCCGAGTTCAGAGAGGGGAGCATCGTAGGCCTGGCCGAGGGGGATGTTCTCGAAGAACTTCTGCTCGCCGTGGCGGATGAGCAGGATTTCGACCATGCCTTCGAACGAATCGACGAAGGGGTTTTCGAGGTCGATGGTGCGGACGCGGCGGACGGAGGTCATGCGAGGTTCACCCCGGGCATGGCGACGGCGGCGAGGTTGGGCTCGACTTTCTGCACGTATTCGCTGGCGGCGACGAAGGCGGCGAGGCCGCGGACGAGGGCTTCGAGGTCTTCGTGGTGCATTTCGACGAGGATGCGGCGCGTGAAGATTTCGCTGCCGGTTTCGAGGCGGGAGCAGGTGGCTTCGCCCTGTTCAGTGAGGAAGTTGCGGACGAGGCGGCGGTCGGACTCGTCGTCTTCGCGGCGGATGAGCCCGGATTTGACGAGGCGGTCGACGATGCCGGAGATGGTCGGCGGGGTGACGCCGAGGCGCGTGGCGAGTTCGCCGGCGGTGACCCCGGGGCTTCGCGGACGAGGAAGAGGACGCGGAGCTGGGCGGTGGTGAGGCCCATCTCGGCCCATGCGCGGAAGCGGAGGGGGTCGAAGAGGTTGACGGTTTCGCCGAAGAGCCGGATGGCTGCGTCGACGGCGCTTTCAGAGGTGGGCGGAGACTGCACGGGCACGCCTCGAATGTGGTTCGTCGTACGAAGGGGACTTTAGCACCGATTGCGGCTTGCCTCCTCCCCGGGAGCGGCGCGCATACTGGAAATGATGACGCTCGACCTCGACCCGGGCACGGCGGCGCTGGGGAACCCGCGGCTCATCGCGGCGATCGTCGCCGAGATGGACGGCGGGGCGATCCCGTTCCGGCGGTTCATGGAGCTGGCGCTCTACCACCCGGAGCACGGCTACTACCGGAAGCGGGGCCGCATCGGGCGGCAGGGCGACTTCCTCACGAGCCCGGCGGTGCACCCGATGTTCGGCTGGGCGGTGGCCGGCTGGGCGCGCGACGCCTGGCGGCGGCTGGGCGAGCCGGCGGAGTTCACCATCTTCGAGCCGGGCGCGGGCGAGGGACACCTCGCGAAGGCCGTGCTCGACTGGGCGGAAGGGCGGGACCCGGCGTTCGCGGCGGCAATTCGTTATGTTGCCATCGAGCCGAACAGCCCGGGGACGACCCGCGGGTCGACTGGCGGGTGCCGCCGGTGGAGCCGGCCGCGGCCGGCGTGGTCGTGGCGAACGAGCTGTTCGACGCGTTCCCGGTGCGGGTGTTCGAGGGCTCGCCGCGAGGGCCGGTGGAAGTGTTCGTGCGCTGGGATGGCGATCAGTTCGTGGAGGAGCGCGGGCCGATTGCGACGATGGACGACGCGCCGGCCGAGGGGCGGTTCGAGGTCAACCCGGCGGCCTACCCGGCGATGGTGAGCCTGTGCGGGCTGGTGGAGCGCGGCGCGGTGCTCGTGTTCGACTACGGCTACCCGCAGGAGGAGCTGTGGGCGCCGTGGCGGCGGCAGGGGACGCTGCTCTGCTTCTACCGGCACACGGCGCACGAGAACCCGTACATCCACGTCGGCGAACAGGACCTGACCTCGCACGTGAACCTCTCGGAGCTGCTGGCGGCGGTGGAGGATGCGGGGATGCAGCCGTGGGGGCCGGTTTCTCAGCAGGAGTTCCTGTACAGCGTGGGGCTCGGCGGACTCGTCGAAGCGGCGCGCGGGGACCTGCAGGAGTACTTCACGCGGCGGCGTGCGCTCGAGCAGCTCACGGACGGCGCCGGGCTGGGGCGCATCCGGGTCATCGCCGGGACACGCGGCATCGACGGGCCGCCGCCGGGGTTCGAGCCGCTGCCGTGAGCGGGCACGCGAACGGGCAGGAGCCGCCGCTGCGGGGCCGGTGCAGCCGGGCGAACCCGCGCCGGATTTCGAGCTCCCGGCCGTGCCGGACGGCGGCGAACCGTTCACGGTCCGGCTGCGGGAGCTGCTGCGGAAGGGCCGGGTGCTGCTGATTTTCTACCAGGACGACGGGATGCCGATTTGCACGAGCGAGCTGAAGGCGTTCGCGCAGGAGTACGAAACGCTGCGGCAGGCGGGCGTGCAGGTGTTCGGCATCAACACGAACGGGATCGGCTCGCACACGAAGTTCCACGAGCGGGACCACTTCCCGTTCCCGCTGATCAGCGACTTCTACGGGGAGGCGGTGAAGGCGTACGGCTTCTGGGACCCTGGGAGCGGAAATCCCGCCGGGGGTGGTCGTCATCGGGCAGGACGGGCGGGTGGCGTACGTGCTGCCGCACTTCAACCCGGGGAGTCTCTCGGCCTTCGAAGGGGTGTTCCGGGCGCTGGGGCTGTTCGACGGCTGATCAGCCGGGGAGGCCGCGGGCGCGGAGGGCCGCGCGGATCTCGCGCTGGCGTTCGATGCAGGGGATTTCGAGCGGGTGGCGGCCGTGGCGGAAGCCGGACTGGAGCTGGCCGAGCAGGTAGCGGCCGTAAAAGCGGGGCCGGCCCATCTCGCGGACCTGGGTGAGGTGGAGCGCTTCGTGGGCGATGAGCGCGAGGCCGGCAGCCGTGCCAGGCCGGTAGCCGCCGGCGCGGAAAATGACGAACGGCGCGAAGGTGATGGCCGTCTTCCCGAGCAGGGCCGGAATCCAGCGCCACGGCCAGCCGGTGACGACGCGCATCGCCTCGAGGTCGCGGCGGGGCACCCATTCGGCGAGGAGGCCGATGACCGGGGCGTCAAGGCGCACGGCCGAGGTCCCGGGCGAGGATGTCGGCCGCGAGGCGGGCCTGGTCGACGCGGTAGATGACGTTGGGACCGTCGCGGAAGACTTCGGTGAGGGCCGGCATGGCGGCGAACTTCGCCAGGCCGGCTTCGGTGCCGTGGACGCGCTCCTCGGTGCCAACGACGACGTAGCGGACATCATATTTACGGAGGAAGCGCTCGGCGCGGTCGGTGGAGGGGTCGGTGTAGAAGAGCTGGACGTCGGTGCGGCGCTCCCGGACGAGGTGGGCGTAGTCGGTGCGCTGCTGGATTTGGTGCCAGTCCCAGCCGATGACGGCGGGAAGGCCGGTGTACTGCGAGATGCGGCCAGTCCAGCGGTAGAGCGGTCCGACGGCTTCGACGATGACCGGCGAGCCTTCGACGTTCTGGCGGAGCCATGCGATGAGCGGGAGGTCTTCATCGAGGCGGAAGGTGACGTCGTCGGCCGGGGTCGCGTCGCTGCGGGGCTCGGTGAAGACGCCGTGTTCGAAAAAGGCGAAACCGTTGAGCGTGAGGGGCGTGTCGCCGAAGCGGGCCTCCTGGCGCCGCGGGTGCCGGAGACGAGGAAGAGGCTGGAGGCGACGACGACGGCGGCGAGCGCGGCGACGGCGAGCCCGGCAGCCGCGCGGGCCGGCGCTGCCGCCCGCGGGCGCGTTCGACGAGGCCGCGGACGGCGTACCAGCCGGCGTAGCCGCCGCCGAGCGCGAAGAGGTGCCACGCCTGGAGGCTGAACTTGAAGACGGTGTTCATCCGGACGATGTCGTTCTTCAGGGTGACGACATCGACGCCGGCGGCGATGGCGACCGCGAGCGCGAGGAAGAGCGTGGCGATGAGCCGCGGGACATCGCGTTCGGACGCGCGCAGGTCGAGCCAGGCGAGGTTCAGCAGGAAGGCCAGGGCGGCGAGCGACATCGCGAGGGTCGCCAGGCCGAAGGGCCACGTGAAGGCGATGAGCCCTGCGAGGAAGACGGCGAGGGAGGCGACCTCGAGGCGGCCGGCGACGACCGCGAGCACCGGGTTGCGCCCGGGGTCGAAGCCGCGGGCTTCGAGTTCTTCGCGGCAGCGCAGGGCGACGAACGCTGCCGTGAGCGCGAGGAACACGCCGTACTGGACGACGAACTGGTGGAGCGGCGTGGTCGCCGGGGCGCGGGTGATGCCGGGGTCGAAGGTTTCGAAGCGGGCGTTGTAGGGGCGAACGCGGCGGCGGAGACGAGGCCGGCGAGCGCGAGCTGACCGAGAGCGGTCCAGGCGCGGCGCTCGGCTGAGCCGGGCGCGAGGAGCCCGGCGAGGGCGATGGCGCCGGCGGCGATGAGCGCGGCGGTCGGGAAGTCCCGGTGTGGACGGTGCGGATGAGGCCGACGAAGAGGCCCGCGACGGCGGCCATGACCCAAGGGCGAAGCCGATCGCCGCGCGCGGCGGAGAGCGCGAGCGCCGCGCCGGTGCCGGCAAGGCTGACGAAGAAGGGAATCCCCATCAGATGGGGGTGGAGGTCGGCGAAGAGGAACGACCAGTACGGGAACTCGGTGATATCGAAGCTGCCGAAGTGGACCCGGGAGCTGCGCCACCAGTCGAAGGGCGGGAGCTGCGCGCCGCCGAAGAGCCAGCGCCAGAGGCCGCCCGCGATCCCGACGGCGCCGCCGACGACGGGCGTGCCCGAGGCGAACGACCTCTGGTTGAGCGCCTGGAGCCGTTCTACCCACTGGTGGGCGGCATCGAGGTTGCCGATGGCGACGAGGAGGAAGGCGGCGAAGGCGCCGGCGAGGAGCGGTTCGGCGGCGCGCCGCCGGACGGCGGCAATGGATGGGGCCGCCGCGCCCACGAGGCCGCTGACGACGGCGAAGGCAGCGGCGGCAGCCGTGGCGGCGAAGGTAGGCACGCCCAGGTTGAAGGCGTATTCGGGAAGGATGCCGAAGGCGCGCACCGGCACGGCGAGGTAGAACCACCCCATGTAGTAGTAGTTGAGGCTGCCGCCGGCAAACCAGGGGTCGTAGGGCGGGAGGATGGTGGAGCGGACGACGGCCGTGAAGTAGGCGATCTCCATCGGCTTTTCGCCGCCCTGCGGATGGTGCCAGAGGTCGGGATTCGCCATGCGGAGGAGGAGGAAGGCGGCAAAGGCGAGGAGGAAGACGGCCTCGGCGGCGAGCCAGTTGCGCCACTGGCCGCGGAGGTCGTCCCGCAGGGCGCGGCGGCGGAGGAGGCCGACGGCAACGCCGGCGGCGAGAACGGCGGCAAACGCGGCCCATGCGAGGCCTTTCGAGAAGTGGAACGGCCCCAGGCGACGGCCATCCAGGTGAAGAGAACGACGGCAAGCGGGCCGAAGAGCTTCGCGAGGCCGTAGCCGCGGCCGGCGAACGGGCGAAAGAGCCAGGTGACCCACGGCACGGCGGCGAGGCTCGCGGCCTCGAGCCAGAGCAGCCACCAGACCCATGCGGTGCGGTTCAGCCAGCCGGGGGCATCGAAAACGTCCGTGAAGGTGCCGCCGGACTGCTGGATTTCGGCCTCGGCGGCGGTGAACTGGAGGCCGTTCGAGCGGCCCTGGCGGGGAGGAGGTTCACGGCGGACTCCGGTCGCGCCTCACTGAGGAGCGCGTAGGCGCGGGCAGGGTCGAAGGCCGCGGTCTTCCGGTAGATGCGGACCTCGGGGTGGTCGTACACGGTGAACGACTCCTCAGCGCCGGAATCGTCGACCGAGATGCCGAGGAACGAGGGATTGACGGTAAAGGTTGCGACGCGTTGGAAGCCGAGGTCGCCGGATTCGAGGAGCTGGTAGTAGCGGATGGTGGCCGGGTATTCCCGCTCGAGCTTCGTGACCGAGTCGCGGATGCGGTTGGAAGTGACCGCGACGTAGTCAGCGCCCGCGAGGCCGGCCTTCGCGGGGTCGCCGGGGACGCCGAAGACGAGGTCGCGGATTTTTCCGGCGCGTCGGTGCGGTACATGTCGAGTTCGACGAAGCGGTACGCGCGGGGCCGGCCGGGGAGGTCCCGTGGCACGGGGTCGTCCCAGATTTCGGTGGTGATGGCGCTGCCGGGGGGACGTTCGCGTAGACCCAGCGGGTGGCGGCGATGCGGGGGTGCTCTTCGAGGTAGACGCGCTGGAAGGCGAGCGCCCACCATGCCGAGGTCCCGAGGACGATGGCGAGCGCGGCGAACGCGAGGGCGCGGGCGCGCGGCGGGGGCAGGGACGCGCGGACGCAGCCGCGGGGAGCCGGAAGCCGGCGCGGCTTCGCTCGAGCAGCTGAAGCAGGCCCCACGCGGCGAAGAGGCAGAGGACAGGGTACATCGGCAGGAAGTAGCGCATGAACGCGACGAAGCGCGGCCCCCAGAAGCCGAAGACGAGCAGGGCGAAGGCGAGCGGCAGGAGGAGGATGAGGTCGCGGGAGCGGGCGGTTCGAACCGCGGCTGCGATGAGGCCGGCGAATGCGGCGGCGGCGAGGACGGGACCGAGGCCCCAGAGGGTGATATTGCGGAGGGCTGTGAGGAACGGCGTCGTGCCCGCGAACTGGATGAACGGCGGATAATCGGCGTTGCCCTGCTGAAAGTCGCGTTCGCGCTGGATGTCGTCCCACCACCGCTGGTTGAGGGCGAAATCCCATACGTGGGGGCCGGCGAAGGCGTAGGGCTGGGCGACGCGGAAGACGAGGAGCGAGACAGCGCCGGCGAGGCAGAGCATGGAGACGTCGCTCAGCCAGGCCGAGCCGTGGCGGGGCGGCGGCTCGCTCCCGTCCCATCGGGCGGCGAGACGGCGGAGGTCATAGAGCGCGATGCGGACGGCGAAGGCGAGGACGGGGATGGCGGCGAAGATCGCGCCGTTGACCTTGCAGGCCGTGGCGAGGCCGATGCTGGCGCCGAAGCCGATGGCGAGCCACCAGGCGCGGGAGCCTTCGGCGCGCACTCCAGTGAACGGAGAAAAGGAGGGTGAGGAGGGCGAAGACGTTGAGGTACGGGTCCATCGCCCAGAAGTGGGCGAGCTGGGTCGGAAGGACGGCGAGGGCGTAGAGGAGGGCCGCGAGGAGGCCAAGGCGGCGGCTGCCGAGGGCGCTGCCGAGGAGGAAGACGAGGAGGATGGCGAACACATCGAAGGCGGCCGTCACCTGGCGGCCGGAGGCGACCGTCGCGGCGTAGGAGTTGCCCGGGCCGGGCGGGTCGTCGCCGCGAAGGGTGGCGACGGCTTTGACGAGGAAGAGCGGGAAGGTGCCATAGACGTAGGAGTTGGTTTCGCCGTCGTTGTAGGGATTGAGCGGCGAACCGGCGGTATCGAAGTAGCCGCCGATGCTGCCGGGCCAGTCGATGCGGTTCGCGACGAGGGAGAGGAACCGCTCATCAGGGTGCATCTGGAGGGGTAGTCGGCTTCCGGCGGCTGGTCCCAGCCGAGCCCGTGGAAGCGAAGGACGGCGCCGAGGACCAGGACCGCGGCGAGCCCGGCCTGCCAGGTGAGGACGCGCGCGAGGAAGCCGGACCGCAGGGCGGCGAGGCGGCCGCGGGCGGGCGTGACGGCGGGGAGGTCTCGGCCACGCGCTCCTCCAGTGGTGGGCTACAGGATACGGCCGGCGGGCGTTCGGGACAGGAAACGGGCCGCGGGCCGGCCGGCGCTGCATCCGCGGTCCGGGCGTCCGGGGCGCGGAGCACCGCCGAAGGCAAGGCGGCGGCTCAGCGACGCCGCTGACCGCGGGCGGAGGCGCCGGGGCCTCGCGAACGGGCCGGGAACGGCGCTGCCCTCGCGGAGCGCGGGGGCAGCGGGTCCGGGACGAACGGGAGCGGGGGCTACAGGCCTTGTTCGGCGACGAAGGCGGCGAGGTCGCTGAGGCGGCAGGCGTAGCCCCACTCGTTGTCGTACCAGGCCGCGACCTTCACGAGGTTGCCCCCGACGACGTTGGTGGAGAGGCCATCGACGATGGACGAGCGCTCGTCGCCTTTCATGTCCATGGAGACGACGGGGTCCATGGTGATGCCGAGGATGCCCTTCATCTTCTCGGCGGCGGTTTCGCGGATGAGGTCGTTGAGGGCGTCTTTGGTGATGTCCTTCTCGGTGAGGGCGACGACTTCGACGATGGAGACGGTGGGCGTGGGTACGCGGTAGGCGAGGCCGTCGAGCTTGCCTTCGACCTCGGGGATCACGAGCTTGAGGGCGCGGGCGGCGCCGGTGGAGGTGGGGACGATGTTGAGGGCGCCGGCGCGCATTTCGCGGAGAGTCGCTGCCGGCGGCTTTGTCGAGGATCTGCTGGGAGTTGGTGTAGGAGTGGATGGTGGTCATCTGGCCTTTGACGAGGCCGAGGTTGTCGACGATGACCTTGACGACGGGGGCGAGGCCGTTGGTGGTGCAGGAGGCGTTGGAGATGACGTGGTGCTTCGCCGGGTCGTAGGCCTCGGGGTTGACGCCGAGGACGATGGTGACGTCTTCGTTCTTGGCGGGGGCGGAGATGATGACCTTCTTGACCGAATCGCGGCGGTGCGCGGCGGCTTTCGTGGCGTCGGTGAAGAGGCCGGTGGATTCGATGACGATGTCGGCGCCGACGGAGCCCCACGGGATGGCGCCGGGGTCGCGCTCGGCGAAGACGCGGACGGTGCGGCCGTCGACGACGAGCGCGTCCTGCTCGGCGCGGATATCGCGGTTCCAGCGGCCGTAGTTGGAGTCGTACTTGAGGAGGTTAGCGTTGACGTCGGTGGCGACGAGGTCGTTGATGGCGACGACTTCGAGCTTGCCGGCGTAGCGGTCGGTGATGGCTTTGAAGACCTGGCGGCCGATGCGGCCGAAGCCGTTGATGCCGATCCTGGTGACCAAGGGAGTCCCTCCGGTGGGTGGTTCGTGTTCGTAGCCTAGCGGGCAGGCACTAACGTTCCACCCGCCGAATGGCCGGGTTCAGGCGAGCTTCACGGCCGTGCCGGAGGCGGTGATCATGAGCATCTGGCCGCCGACGGTCTCGTAATCGATTTTGACGCCGACGACGGCATCAGCACCGAGCTGCTGGGCGTACTGGAGCATCTCGGCGACGGCGTGGTCGCGGCCCTTGCGGAGCTCCTCTTCGTACTTGCCCGAGCGGCCGCCGACGATGTTGCGGAAGCCGGCGGCGATGTCCTTGAAGACGTTGACACCGAGGATGACTTCGCCCGCGACGAGGCCGAGGTACTGCTGGATGGGGCGGCCTTCGACGGTGTTGGTGGTGGTGAGGATGATGGCCATGCGAAACCTCCGGGCGGGGATTTGGGGCCGTGCGCATCCCCAGTCTAGCGGAGCGGGGATGTTCCCGGATGTTCACTGAACCTATCGATCGATAGCCTACGCGTATGGCTATTCCGGAATCGATGCCGAATTTCGCCTACCTCGCACAGCGCGGCCGGCCGATGCTGGAGGTGAACCCCGCGAAGGAGAACGACGATGAAGCGGAAGCTGGTGACCTGCCCGAAGTGCGAACTGGAATTCACCTCGAACCGGGAGCTGACCTACTGCCCGGGGTGCCACGCGCTGGTGGAGCCGCGAGCGCGCGCGGCGGCGGGGCGTTAGCCGGCGGGGGCCCGGCCTTCCCAGCGGCGGAGGATGGCCTCGCGGAGGGCGGCGGGGGAAGGTATTTCGATGCCGCCGGGGTCGGGCTCGACCGCCCACACGGCGGTGAAGGCGATGGCGCCGGCGCGGTCGGCAGCGGCGCGTTCGTGGCGGCCGGGGGCGACGAACGCGGTTTCGGTGGGATGCGTGTCGAGCAGGCTGAGGCACTCGGCGAGCTGGTCGGCCGGGGCGTAGGCGCCGCCGCGGGGCGGAACGATGACGGTGAGGAAGCGGTCGAGGCCGGTCGACTCGGCGTGTTTTCGGGCGAGGGGGTAGGGGAGCCGCGAAATCGCGGCCATCTCGATGAGTTCGCCGCGGAGCTCATCGAGCGCCATGCCGATGCCCTCGAAGACGAGCAGCCGTTTGAGGGCGCTGCGGGCGGCGTACTGTTCGCAGAGGGCTTCGGCGGCGTCGCGCTCGCGCGGGTCATCGAGGAGGATGCGGAGCGCCTCGCGCCAGGGCGGGCGTGGTAGGCGTCGGCGAGGTCGCGGGCGGAGATGCGGCGGCCCGTGACGGCGGCGACGGCTTCTTCGAGGGCGTAGGTGAAGGCGGGGCGGCTATCGATGAGGGCGCGGTCGAGGTCGAACACCACGAGGCGCGGGCGCGGGCGTCCGCTGCCGACGAGGGGCATCAGCGGACGGCGGCGAAGAAGCGGTCGCGCGCGGCCTGGTACTCCTCGGGGGTGTTGAAGGTGAGGTCGAGGAGGTCGCCGGCGTCGACTTCGGCGTGGCGGCTTTCGTGGGCGCGGAGGATGCCGCGGAGTCCCTCGCTGGCATCGTCGGCGCGCATGAGCTCTTCGCGGAGGCGGCCGGCGACGACGACGGGGTGGCCGTGTTTCCCGGCGTGGACGGGGATGGTGTAGTCCGCCTCGGCGGGATGGCCTTCGTAGAGGGCGCGGAGGAAGGCGGCGGGCCGGGGCTGGTCGACGTCTTCGATGAGGATGCGGTCGGCGTCGCGGTTGGCGGCCTTGGCGCCGATGCGGAGGGAGCCGGCGCGGCCGAGCTGGAAGCGGGGTTGAACATGATGCGGCAGGGGATGCCGCGGAGCTGGCGGGAGACGTCGTCGGCGCGGTAGCCGAGGACGACGATGACTTCATCGGCGCCGGCTTCCCAGAGCTGTTCGAGTTCGTAGCGGATGAGGGGCTGTCCGCCCCAGTCGAGGAGGGGCTTGAGGGTGCCCATGCGCTGGGAGATGCCGGCGGCGAGGATGATGGCGGAGTTCATGGCGACTCCTAGTGTAGGAAGGCCTGCGGCTTGGGGCGATGGTCAGGCGCGGGCGGCCGCGGCGGCCTGGAAGGTGTTCTCGACGCCGAATTCCCGGGTGAGGATGCGGAGGAATTCGTGGATGGGCGGCGCGAGGATGCGGTTGCGGAGGATGTGGACGCCGACTTCGAGCTGCGCGGGCTGCTCCATTTCGCGGATTTCGACGCGGGCGAGGGTGCCGCGCTCCCGTTCGCGCTCGAAGGAGACGACGGGGAGGATGGCGACGCCGAGGCCGGCTTCGACCATGTGCTTCGTGGTCTCCATGTCGTCGAGCTCCATGACGGATTCGGGGACGACGCCGGCGCGGAGGAACATGGAGTAGACCAGGCTGTGGTAGCTGGAGCCGCGTTCGAAGAAGAGGAACGGCTGGCGGCCGGCTTCGGCGATCGAGACGCGGCCCTTTTCGGCGAAGGGGTGGTCCGGGGGAACGACGAGGGCGAGGTCGTCGTTGTAGAGGTGGAGCGACTGGATTTCGGGGTGCTGAGCGAGGCGGGTAACGGCAACGTGGAAGTCGCCGGCGAGGAGGGAGTCGATGATGTCTTCGGTCTGGCCGGTGGCGAGGTGGATGTGGACGCGCGGGCGGAGCTCGCGGAACTTTTTGAGGATGCGGGGAGGACGTAGGTGGCGATGGAGGTGGAGGCGCCGATGCGGATGGTGCCGACTTCGCCGTGGCGGACGGCTTCGATGGCGTCGGTGCCTTCCTGGACGGCGGTGAGGGCGCGCTGGGCGTGGGGCATGAAGGCGCGGCCGGCATCGGTCAGGGTGACGCTGCGGCCGGTGCGTTCGAAGAGGCGCTCGCCGAGCTCGCGCTCGAGGGACTGGATGCGGGCGGTGACGGATGGCTGGGTGAGGAAGAGGGCCTCGGCAGCACGGCTGAAGGAGCGGTGGTGAGCGACCTGGATGAAGGCTTCGAGCTGTGCCAGTTCCACGGGGTTCCTCCGCGGCGGGGTGCCGTCGGTTTTTAGGGTAGCGCCTGGGAACGGTAGAAGTTGGCGTTGATCTCGATGTAGCGGCGCATGTCGCCTTCGAGGGAGGCGTCGTGAGCGATGGCGCTGACGGGGCAGGCGAGCTCGCAGGCGGCGCAGTCGATGCACTGGTCGGGGTTGATGTAGTACTGCGGAGCGTCGTCGGTGGTGTGGATGCAATCGACGGGGCAGACGTCGACGCAGGAGGCATCTTTGACGCCGATGCAGGGTTCGGTGATGACATAGGGCATGGGTCAGCGGGCCTCCTGGCGTGCGAATGGGTCGGGGAAGACGCCGGTCTTTTCGACGACGATGTCGCCGAGGACGCGGGCCTGGCAGGCGAGGCGGAGGCGGGGGTCTTCGATGGCGCGCGGGCCGCGCTGGCGGATGAGGTTGGCGCGTTCGAATCGGCCCATGACGCTGAGGCGGCCGAGGCCGGAGATGACGGTCATGGCGCAGTTGGTGCATTCGCCGTTGCGGCTGCAGCCGACGGGCCAGTAGTAGCCGGCGGCGTTGGCGGCATCGAGGACGGTTTCGTTATGGGGTGCGGGGAATTCGAAGCCCCGGGCTCGACGCGGACGCGGTGCACGGCCGGTATTGTGCGGCGAGGCGCGGGGGCTGTCGATGGTGTGGGGGTGGTGGAGACGAGGGGACTCGAACCCCTTACCTCAGCAATGCGAATGCTGCGCTCTCCCAGATGAGCTACGTCCCCACGATGAACGAGCCGCCTCCATCGTAGGAAGCGGCTCGCGGCTGGGTCAACTGGTGCGGAGGGCTAGGAGCGGTGGGAGGAGCCCCGGCCGATGCGGTAGGAGGTTTCGCCGGTGAACTCGCGCTCTTTGCCGCACTTCTTACACCGCCCGGGCGTCAGCTCTCCACGCGGAGGTTCGAGGATCCAGTGATGCACGCATTCCGCGACTACCTGGAGCGCTTCGGCCTTGGACATGCAACTATCCCCTGGGTCGTTCAGGTTGTGGTGTTTGGCCAGGGCTAAGCACCCCGCCACCGGCCGGGGTCAGTGTAGTCGGGGTTATAGACGGTTTCAATCGTTTATGGCGATTCGTCCAGCATGCCGGGCAAAGGTGTAATGACGACGCGGCCGGCAGCGAGGTCGATGGACTGGACGACTTGCCCGATGGCGGGAACGAGGATTTCGCCCCGCGCGCCGTGGACGACGTAGACGTCGTTGGCGCCAGGCTGGAGGACTTCGACGAGGGTGCCGAGGGCTTCGCCGGCGGCGGTGACGACGGCGAGTCCGATGAGCTCGTGGATGAAGTACGACTCGGCGTCGTCGCGGAGGACGTCGCTATCGAGGGCTTCGATCAGCTCGCCGTGGAGGTCTTCGACGTCGGTGCGAGTCTCAAGCCCCGAGAGTTTGATGATCCAGTCGTCGCCGGCCGGGCGGGCGCGCTGCACGATGCGGCGGACGCCGCGGAGGTAGACGGGCCGGCCGCGCTGGATGTTGCGGGCGGTGGGGGAGAAGACTTCGACGCGGAGTTCGCCGCGGAGCGCGTGCGGCCGGAGCACGCGGGCGACGGCGGTGTACCCGGGCCGGGGTTCGGCGGGCAGCGTGACGGGGTTGCGGGGGCGCGGTGGACGGGAGGGACCGGGCGAGGGCGTCCCGCTCAGTGGCCAATCTCCAGGTTGACGCGAACGTCTTCGCGGACTGCGGCGACCTTAGCGAGGGCGCGGAGGGAGGTGGCGATGCGGCCGCCTTTGCCGATGACTTTGCCGTAGTCGTCTTCGTGGACGTTGAGGTAGACGGTGACGCGGTCGCCCTGGATGGACTCGCTGACCTGGACGTCGTCGGGGTGGTCGACGAGCGCTTTCGCGAGGTATTCGATGAGCTCGCCGGTCATGGTCTCGGGCATGGCTTACTCGGCGGGTTCGCTGGAGTCGGCCTCAGCGGGGGCTTCGGCGGCAGCTGCGGCAGCTTCGGCCTCGGCCTTGGCGCGGGCGGCAGCGCGCTCGGCGGCGGCCTTCGCCTGCTCGGCGCGCTTCGCTTCGAGCTTCGCCTTCACGACGGGCGGCTTCTTTCGATGACGCCGGCGCGGACGAGGATCTTCTCGGCCGCCTCGGAGGGCTGGGCGCCCTTGCTGATCCACTCGCGGGTGCGGTCGGCGTCGAGGGTGATGCGGGGCGGGTCCTGGTGCGGGTCGTAGGACCCGAGGGTTTCGATGAAGCGGCCGTCGCGGCGGTCGGGCTGGTTGGCGACGACGACGCGGTAGAGGGGTAGCCCTTCTTGCCGGTGCGCCGGAGGCGGATGCGAATCATGGGAGCTCCTGCGAAACGCCGCGCGGGGCGGACGGGATTGGCGGTGCTACTGAGGATACGACATGACGGCGTTAGCGCCACGCGGCGGGCGGCGCGCCGGGTTGAGCGGCCTCAGCGGAAGAGGGGCATCTTGCCGGTGCTGAGGGTCTTGGCGATCTTCCGGGCTTCGAAGAACTGCTTGAGCAGCTGGTTGACCTGGGAGGGGTCGGTAGCGCTGCCGCGGGCGATGCGCTTGCGGCGCTTGCCGTCGATTTTCTCGGGGTGGCGGCGCTCCCACGGGGTCATGGAGAGGACGATGGCCTCGGCCTGGGCGAAGAAGCGGTCGTCGATGTCGTCGACCTGGAGCTGCATCTTGATGCGGTTGAAGCCGGGGAGCATGGAGACGAGCTGGCCGAGGGGCCCATCTTGCGGACTTTGCGGAGCTGGTCGACGAAATCCTGGAGGTCGAAGGTGCCGCGCTTGAGCTTGTCCTTGAAGGCGTCGGTGTCCTCTTCGCCCATCGTCTCCTTGGCTTTTTCGATGAGCGTGAGGAGGTCGCCCATGCCGAGGATGCGGCTCGCGAGGCGGTCGGGGTAGAACGGTTCGAGCGCATCGGCTTTTTCGCCGACGCCGATGAATTTGACGGGGACGCCGGTGACGGCGCGGATGCTGAGCGCGGCGCCGCCGCGGGCATCGCCGTCCATTTTGGTGAGGATGAGGCCGGTGGTGCCGACGCGCTCGTGGAACTCTTTGGCGGCGTTCACGGCGTCCTGGCCGGCCATGGCGTCGGCGACGAAGAGGACTTCCGCGGGGTCGAGGAGGCGCCGGAGTTCGGCGACCTCGTTCATCATGTCGTCGTCAATGTGGAGGCGGCCGGCGGTATCGACGATGAGGTGGGTGGCGCCCATGCGCTTTGCTTTTTCGAGGGCGTTTTGGGCGATGACGGCGGGTTTGACGCTGGTGCCTTCTTCGTGGATCGGCACGTCGAGGGTGCGGGCGAGGGTGACGAGCTGGTCGACGGCCGCCGGGCGGTAGATATCGCAGGCCGCGAGGAGGGGGCGGAGCCGCTGCTTCTTCAGGAGGTTGGCGAGCTTGGCGGCGCTGGTGGTCTTCCCGGAGCCCTGGAGGCCGACGAGCATGATGACGGTCGGGGGCCGGCTGGCGGTGGCGAGCTTCGGGGCTTCGCCGCCGAGGATATCGACGAGCTCCTGGTGGACGATGTCGATGACCTGCTGGGCGGGGGTTAGGCTGCGCAGAACTTCGGCGCCGAGGGCCTTTTCGCGGACGCGGGCGGTGAATTCGCGGACGACGCGGAAGTTGACGTCGGCCTCGAGCATGGCCATGCGGACTTCGCGGAGGGCCTGGTCGAGGTCCTCTTCGGTGACGATGCCGCGGGAGCCGAATTTGCGGAAGGCGCCCTGGAGCCGGTCGGTCAGCGTTTCGAACATCGATTCTCAGTGTACCGGGGTTGGGGTGAACGGGGCAGATGCGGCGAGGGGCCTGCGGCGGCAGACCCCTCGCCGATGAGCGGCGTTGCGCCGTGCTCAGGGGTTGGCGCGGTAGAAGGGGACGTCGGTGCGGTTCTTCGTGGCCCAGAAGATGTTGTGGATTTCTTCGACGGCCTTCAGGAGGGCCTCGCCGTTGGCGGGGTTGGACTCGTGCTTGCACTTGGAGGCAGCCTTGGCGGCCTTCCAGAAGACGTCGTGGAGGTTCGGGTACTTCTCGAGGTGCTCCGGCTTGAAGTAGTCGTGCCAGAGGATGTCGAGCTCCTTTTTGACGATGTCGGCCTGCTGCTCCTTGATGACGATGAAGCGGGTGCGGGTGTTGATGGTGGCGAGGTCCCGGGCATCGCCGAGGGCGGCGATTTTCTTTTCCATGGAGAGGACGGCCTCGGCTGCGATGCGGGCCGCGGCCGGGTCGTAGACGCCGCAGGGGCCATCGCAGTGGGCGCTGGCGATGGTCGACGGGCGGAGGAAGCGGAGGAGGTTCATGGCCTGTGGTTACTCCTGGTGGGATGGTGCGAGTGCCGTTAGCGATTATAGGCGGGCCCGTGAACGGCCTGCACCCGGGGCGGGCAGACGGGGCGCGGGGCGAGCCTGTACGATCGGTGGGTCATCTTTCGAGGAATGGGGGTTTGTTCCCGTGGCTGAGACTGCAACGCTGAAGGTTGGGGATGAGGCACCGGATTTCGAGCTGCCGATGAGCCCGACGGGCGAGAAGTTCAAGCTTTCGGACTACCGGGGCAAGAACGCGGTCATCATCAACTTCGTGCCGGCGGCGTTTTCGCCGGTGTGCAGCAACCAGCTGCCGCTCATCGAGCAGAAGCGGAAGGAGTTCGAATCGCAGGGCGCGATCCCGGTGGTGATTTCGAGCGACGGCCCGTGGGCGCAGGCGGCGTGGAAGAAGGAGCTGGGCGTGGACTTCCCGATCCTGAGCGACTTCAATCCGCTGGGCGAGACGGCGCGGAAGTACGGGGTGCTGATCGAATCGCGCGGCATCGCCAACCGGGTGGTGATCGTGGTGGACAAGCACGGCAAGGTGGCCCGGATTCAGCCGACGGAGAAGATCACGGACATCCCGGACTACGACCCGGTGGTGGCCTGCGCAAAGGGCTGAGGCTCCCCGTTCGCGCCTGGACGAACAGCGCCCCGCCGAGTCGGCGGGGCGCTTCATGCGTTCCGGAAGCGCCGGGCAGGGCGCTAGTTCTCGTCGAAGACGATGACGGAGCGGTTGACCTCGCCCTTCTTGAGCGCGTCGTAGGCCTCGTTGATCTGGTCGAGGGTGTAGCGGCGGGAGATGAGCTCGTCGATCTTGAGGCGCTTCTGGCGGTAAAGCTCCATGAGCCACGGCATGTCGTAGGTCTGGCGGGTGGAGCCGTAGAAGCTGCCGACGATGCCTTTTTCGCCGAGGAAGGCCATGCCGGCGTTGGGGATGGTGAGCTGCTCGGTGAGGGGGAGCATGCCGACGATGACGGCCTGGCCGCCGCGGCGGGCCATTTCGAAGCACTGCTGGGCGGTCTTCATGAGGCCGATGGCTTCGAAGGCGTAGTCGACGCCGCCGCCCGTCATGGCGATGACCTGCTGGACGGCGTCGCCCTTGGAGGCGTCGACGACGTCGGTGGCGCCGAATTCTTTCGCGGCGGCGAGCTTCGACTCCATGAGGTCGACGGCGATGATGCGGGAGGCGCCGGCGATCTTGGCGCCCTGGATGATGTTGAGCCCGACGCCGCCGCAGCCGACGACGGCGACGGTCTGGCCGGCCTGGAGCTTGACGGTGTTGGTGACGGCGCCGACGCCGGTCATGACGCTGCAGCCGACGAGGGCCGCGGCCTGCATGGGCACGCCTTCGGGGACGTGGACGCAGGCGTGGGCGCTGACGAGCTGGTACTCGGCGAAGGCGGACATGCCGGCGAACTGCATGATCGGCTGGCCCTTGAGCTTGACGCGGCCCATGCGGTTGAGGGCCTGGGTGTTCTCGCAGAGGTTGGGCCGGCCGGTGACGCACCGGTTGCAGGTGCCGCAGGACTGGACGAAGGCGACGACGACGCGGTCGCCTTCTTTGACGTTGGTGACGCCGGGGCCGACCTTGGCGACGACGCCGGCGGACTCATGGCCGAGGACGACGGGCATGGGGTAGAGCCACTTGCCTTCCATGAAGTGGAGGTCGGAGTGGCAGACGCCGGTGACGGCGGTTTTGATGAGGACCTCGCCGGCCTGGGGCTCGTCGAGCTCGATCTCCTCGATGCTGAGGGGCTGGTTGGGGGCGTACAGGACCGCTGCTTTGACGTTCATGGGGTGTAGGGCTCCTCCTTCTCGAAGCATGGGGATTCTTCCGCCCGGTAGGTTCGGCGTCAAGCGCGGCGGCGGGGGAAGGTTCAGGCCGGGATCAGCTCGGCGGGGGCGGGTTCGGCATCGAGCCGCTGCCCCGTCTCGGCATCGAACCAGTGGAAGGCGTCGCCGGCGGGGACGAGGCCGAGCACCTCGCCGGGGCGGACGTCGACTGCCGGGTCGAGGCGGGCCGTGACCTGCTGGCCGGCCGCGTCGACGGTGACGTAGAGGTCCGGGCCGTGGGGTTCGACGAGGGCGACAGGACCGGCGATTGGCGCCGGGGCGGCCTGCGGCCAGCGGTGGAACGCCTCGGGCCGAATGCCGAGGATAGCGGGCGCGGGGAGCGCGACGGCTGGCGGCCGGCTGACCGGGATATCGATGGCAGCCGCCGCGAAACGGGCGCCCCGGGGCCGGGGACGAGGTCGCCGCGGAGCAGGTTCATCGCGGGGCTGCCGATGAACGAGGCGACGAAGGTGTTCGCCGGGCGGTCGTAGATGAGCTGCGGGGTAGCAACCTGCTGGAGAACGCCGTCGTGCATGACGGCGATGCGGGTGCCCATGGTCATGGCTTCGACCTGGTCGTGGGTGACGTAGATGAGGGTGGTGCCGAGGCGGCGGTGGAGGTCGCTGAGCTCGGCGCGGGTGCGGAGCCGGAGCTGGGCATCGAGGTTGCTCAGCGGCTCGTCCATGAGGAAGACGCGGGGCCGGCGGGCGATGGCGCGGCCGAGCGCGACGCGCTGCCGCTGGCCGCCGGAGAGCTCGCGCGGCCGGCGGTTGAGGAGATGGCCGATTTCGAGCATCTCGGCGACTTCGCGGATGCGGCGATCGACGTCGGCTTTCGGCGTCTTGCGCTGGCGGAGTCCGAAGGCGAGGTTGTCGTAGACGCTCATGTGGGGGTAGAGCGCGTAGGACTGGAAGACCATCGCGATGTCGCGGTCGCGCGGTTCGACGCCGAGGACGGAGCGGCCGTCGATGCGGATATCGCCGGAGGTGGGCTCTTCGAGGCCGGCGACCATGCGGAGGGCGGTGGTCTTCCCGCAGCCCGAGGGGCCGACGAGGACGAGGAACTCGCCTTCGCGGACCTCGAGGGTGAGGTCGCGGACGGCGCGGACATGGCCGAAGGTCTTGTGGACGCGGTCGAATTCGACGCCCATGGAAGCCTCCCGAGGGGAATGGGGCAGCCCGGGGCGCGTCCCCGGGCTGCCGGAGGGGGATGGCGGCCGGGGGCTCAGATCTTGAGCTTGGGCCGGATTTCGGTGTCGACGATCTTCTGGAGCTCCTTCTTGACGTCGGGCCAGACGTTCTTCGCGTCCTCGTTGTTGAGGATCATCCGCTCGAGGCCTTTGCCGAGGATGGCGTCGCCGCCGGGGACGTAGACGCGGGCGGAATCCTGCGGCTGGGTCTTGGGGAGCTGGTCGACGGCCGTCTTGAACTGGGGGTACCGGCGAAGAACTCGGACATGAGGGGGCCGTTGACGGCGCTCTTGCGGACCGGCATGTAGCCGACGTTCTGGGAGTAGTAGGCGGTGTTCTCGGGGTTGGTGATGAAGGCGATGAAGAGCATGGCGGCGAGCTTTTTCTCGTCGGAGATGGCCTTCGGGATGCAGAGGCCGGCGCCGCCGGTGGGGCAGCCGAACTGCTTCTTCTCGGGGTAGAAGGCGGTGCCGACGGGGAACTTCGCGTCCTTCAGGACGCCGGCGAGGCCGCCGGTGGAGGAGAGCATGGAGTAGGTGGTGCCGGCGAGGAAGTCGGCCTTTTCGTCCTTGGCGGTGACGTTGGCGTACTTCTTCGTGAAGACCTGGGAGCGGATGTAGTTGCCGGCCTCGATGCCCTCCGGGGAGTCCATCAGCATCGTGAACTTCTCATCGGAGTAGCGGCCGCCGAACTGCCAGATGATGCCCTGGAAGGTCCAGGCGATGTAGCTGTCGCCTTTGACGTGGGTGAAGGCGAATTCGCCGGGCTTGGCCATCGCCTGGAGCCTGGCGGCCCACTCGTCGAATTCGTCCCAGGTCTTGGGGCCGCGGTCGGGGAGGCCGGCGGCGGCCCACTTCTCTTTGTTGTAGTAGAAGAGCGGGGTGCTGCGGGCGAAGGGCATGCCCCACTGCTTGCCGTCGAACTGGTAATCCTTCAGCAGGGTGTCCTGGTAGTCGGAGCGGTCGACCTTGACCTCATCGAGCAGGGCATCGAGGGGTTCGATGGTGCCGGCGAGGAAGTACTTGAACCACCAGACGTCGGAGAGCATGACGACGTCGGGGATCTGCTTCGCGGCGAGGCCGGCGTTGAACTTCTGGGAAACCTCGGCGTAGTTGGCGCCGGCGGTTTCGAGCTTGACTTTGATATCGGGGTAGGCGGCCTGGAAGCGCTTGATCAGCTCTTCCTCGGCGGCCTTGGAGTTGGCGGGGTGGACGCTCCAGTAGGTGATTTCGGCGGCGGGCTTGATGCCGCGCGGGGTCGGGGTGGCAGCGGGGGAGGCGCCGCCGGAGGCCTGGGTCGCGGCAGCCGGGGGCTGCCCGGCGTCGTCGTCATCGCCGCCGCAGCCGACGAGGCCGAGGGCGGCCGCGCCGCCGGCCATGCCGAGGAGGTGGCGCCGTGAGATATGCGTCATGGGTCGTGGAACTCCTTTTGGGTGGTGCCTGTGGTGTGATGCGCGAACTGCCCCGGCACGGGCAGGAATCGCCGGGTGGCGCGGCTCAGCCTTTGACTGAGCCGGCGGTGAGCCCTTCGACGATGTGGCGCTGGGCCCAGAGGAAGATGAGCAGGACGGGTGTGATGACCATGACCGCGCCGGCCATGACGACGCCCCATTCGCTGGAGCCTTCTGAGTGCTGGAGCTGGGTGAGACCGACGGGGAGCGTCATGTGCCGGTCGTTGTTGGTGACGAGCAGCGGCCAGAGGTAGTCGTTCCATTTCGCGACGATGGAGATGAGCGCGAAGGTGACGAGGGCTGGCCGGGACATGGGGAGGACGATGCTCCAGAGCATGCGGAGGTGGCCGGCGCCGTCGATGCGGGCGGCTTCGATGACGTCGCGGGGAGGCTGAGGAACTGCTGCCGCATGAGGAACGCGCCGAACGCGACGGCGGCGCCCGGGATGACGATGCCCTGGTAGGTGTTGACCCAGCCGAGCTCGGCGACGAGGACGTAGTTGGGGATGATGGTGACCTGGAAGGGCACCATCAGGGCGGCGATGACGAGGAGGAAGATGAGGTTCTTCTTCGGGAAGGGGAGGAAGACGAGGGCGTACGCGGTGAGGACGCCGTTGATGAGTTCGAGGCCGCTGCCGGCGACGGTGGTGATGACGCTGTTGATGAAGAAACGCTCGAAGGGGACGGCAGTCCAGGCCTGGCGGTAGTTCTCCCAGCGGAAGGTCTCGGGAATCCAGGACACCGGGAGGGTGTAGATCTCCTGGCGGGTTTTCAGCGACGCGGTGAGCATCCAGGCGAGCGGGAGGACGATGACGAGGACCGCGAGCGCGAGCGCGGCGTAGGCGGCGAGCGTGCGGAGGGGGAGGGCGGCGCGGATGCCGGCAAGGCGGCGCGGGCGTGCGGGCAGGGAGAGTTCGCTCGTGGTCATCGGAAGGTCACCCGTAGTTGACGCGGCGCTCGAGGAAGCGGACCTGGAGGAGCGTCACGCCGAGGAGGATGAAGAAGAGGACGGTCGCGACGGTGGAGGCATCGCCGACGCGGAAGCGCACGAAGGCCTCTTCGTACACCTGGTAGACCATGGTCTTGGTGGCATCGAGCGGCCCGCCGGCCGTCATGACGCTGATGATGTCGAAGGCCTGCATGGAGCTGAGCATGGTGGTGACGAGGAGGAAGAAGGTCATAGGCGAGAGCTGGGGAGCGTGACGTGCCAGAAGCGCGCCAGGGGCCCGCGCCGTCGACGCGGGCAGCTTCGTAAAGTTCGCGGGGGATGGTTTGGAGGCCGGCGAGGTAGATGACGGTGGCGTAGCCGAGGTTCTTCCGGTGTAGACGATGATGACCATCGGCATGGCCCAGTTCGGGTCGTTGTACCAGTTGGGCGACGGGAGCCCGAGGCGGCCGAGGAGGGCGGATACGAGGCCGAAGCGGGGGTCGAAGATGAAGAGCCAGATGATGCCGATGGCGGCGCCGCCGAGGACGTAGGGGGCGAAGAGAACGGTTCGGGCGGCGTTGCGGCCGCGGAGGCGGAGGTTGAGGAGGAGGGCGAGGCCGAGGCCGATGGCCATCGTCGTGCCGACGGTGGCGGCGGTGAAGACGAGGGTATTGCGGATGATGTAGCGCGACGTCGGGTCGGTGAAGTAGTCGGAATAATTCTCGAACCCGACCCACGTCTTCTGCGGCGAAATGAGGTCCCAGTCGTAGAACGAAAGCCGGATGCTTTCGACGAGCGGACGGTAGGTAAAAAGGATCAGCAGGGTGATATTCGGCGCGATGAACAGGAGGAAGAGAAGGTACGGAAGCAGGCGCTGGAATCGGCGCGGCGCCGCGGGATGTGGTGCTGCGTGAGCCATGAGCGGGATGGTCACGCTGCTGGTTTAACCGGGATGGAACGGTGCATGAACGAATCGCGATCAGGTTCGAGGCGCGCTTTACGTCCTGTTCATCGTTCGACAATCGATTGCAAACCGTTGCGCCGGACGCTGGCAGGCATGGCATTCGAACGCGCGGAACGGGGCAGCGGGCAGGGGCCGGGGCTGATCGTCCCGGCGTACTACTGGGCCGGGAACGGCAGCATGGTGATCCACCGGCTGAAGGGCTTCGGGCGGCCGGTGGACGGCGAGGCGTACCTGCGGGCCTACGAGCCGGAGCGGCTTCGGTGGCTGCGGGACCGGGCCGGGGTGACGTGCGTGTTCCTCAGCTACAACTGGGGCTTCCGCCGGAGCTGGAGGCAGAGGACTGGCGGGCGTTCGAACGCGCGGCGCGGACATGCCGCGACCTCGGGATGCAGGCGGCGGCGTACATCCAGCCTTCGAACGCGGCAGCCTCGGGGTCGTTCGCGCGCAAGGGCTGGTACGCGCTGACGCCGAAGGGGAAGCGCATCCCGTACTACAACGGGCGGTTCTTCACCTGCCTGAACGACCCGGAGTGGAGGGAGTGGGTGTTCGAGCGGTGCATGGACGCCTGCCGCCGGGGCGCCGACGTGCTGTTCTTCGACAACTGCGCGTTCGGGGGAATGCCGATTCCTCTGTCGCGCGACTACACGGCGTTTGCCGGCTGCGCATGCGGGCGGTGCCGGGAGCGGTTCGCGGCGTGGCAGGAGCGGCAGGGACTGACGCCGCTGGAGCTGCCGCGGCTGTTCCGGCCGGCGCGGGACGAGGCGGCGCGGCGGTTCGCGCGGTGGCGGGCAGAGACACTGACGGGGTTCCTCCGCGGCATCGTGGAAGACGTGCGGCTCGCCTACCCCGGCACGAAGTTCGTCACCAACACGGTGGGCGGGGTGAACGTGAACACGTTCAACGTGTTCGGCGCCGACCTGCCGGCGATCGCCTCGTTCATGGACTGGCTGTTCGTGGAGAACCTGCAATCGCCGCGGTGCGACGGGCCGCGGCTGGTCCAGAACGCGGGGACGTACGGGCTGCTCCGGGCGCTGCGGCCGGGGGCGCCGGCGCTGAGCATCGCGTACGAGCGGGGTATCGGGGTGGACGGGCCGCCGGCGCCGGCGGTGTTCGCGCGGATCGCGGCCGAGGGCTTCGCGGCCGGGGGAACGCCGGTGCTGCGGGCGGGGGAATACATCCGCGAGGGGAAGTGGTCGCTGCTGCAGCCCGGTGCCGACGACCGCCGGCTCGAGGCGTTCGGGCGGGTCGCTGCGGCGTACGCAGCGCTGCTGCGCGCCGGCGGCGAGCGGCGGGAGGCCGCGCGGGTGGGCGTGTACGTGCCCGACGCGGTCGGCTGGGGCGGGGACCTCTACCCGGGGAGCGGCGACGATTACCTCGCGGTCATCCAGGCGCTCGTGGGGGCGGGGATCCCGTTCCGGGTCATCGGCGAGCGGAATGAGCCGTGCGACCTCGGCTGCCTGCTCGTGCCGGCGAGCGCGGAGCCGCCGGCGTGGTTCAGCGGGAGGGTGATGCGGTTCGCCGAGCTGGGGCTGCGGATGCCGCGGTCGCGGCCGTTCCGCTGGTTCGGCGGGCCGCTGGAGCCGGCGGTCCGGGTGCTCGGGCCGCGAGTGGTCGACGGCTACTACAGCCGGGTGCACGTGCGGCGGTTCGTGGACCGGCTGGACCTGCTGTTCCGGCTGGTCTTCGGCGGGCGGTTCGAGCGGGTGCCGATGCGAGAGGATGCGGCGCGCTTGCTGGCGGCGACGAACCCGGTGCAGGTCGAACTTTCGGGCCCCGGGTACGTCCACCTGTGGGAGAGCGAACGCGGGTTCGAAGTCCACCTCGTGAACTACGGGGACGCGCCGCTGCGGGCGGAGGTGCGGGGCGGCCGGGGACGCGGTTGCGGGTGGAGGGCGACGGCCGCGCCGGGCCGGGCGGCCGGTTGGAGGTGGGGGTGTACGCGATTGCGGTGCTGGAGCGCGCGGCGGAGCGGGAGCGGCTGGCGGCGGCGGCGAGGTGAGCCTGCGGACGGCGGCGCTGGCGCCGCGCGGCGGCAGTCGGGGCGCTGGGGTTCGCCGCCGTCGTGGCGGCGCGGGAGATTGCGGCAAGCCACCGGGGCTGGGCGCTGGACGCGCTCGGGTGGGCGGCAGTGCTGATGGCGGCACAGGTCGTGCTGCTGGCCGCCGGGTGGCGGGCGATCGGCCGCAGCCACTGGCCGCCGGGAGAGCGCTGGACGTGGCTGCGGTCGTTCGCGCACGGCTGGGCGGCGCGGTACGTGCCGGGGCCGCCGACGGGGCCGGCGGGCAAGTACCTCGCCCTGCGCGACGCGGGCATGACGGTGCCGGCGGCGGCGGCGCTCCTGTGGGTGGACCAGGTGCTGTCGCTGGCGGCGGGGTCGCGGTGCCGGCGGCGCTGGCGGTGCCGGCCTTCGGCGCTGGGTGGCTGTGGGCGGCGGCGCCGGCAGCCGCCTGCGCGCTGGCGCTCGCCGGGGCGGGGGCCCGGCCGGGGCTGGTGCGGCGGGTGAGCGGGCGGTTCGGGCCGCGGGGCGAACGCGAAGGGGCCGCGGTCGCCCCGCGCGATGCCGCGGCAGGGTTCGCGGCGTACACCGGGGCAGCGTTGCTCGCCGGGCTGGCGTTCCACGTCACCGCCGTGGTGGTGAGCCCATGGCCGCTTTCGCGGTGGGAGGAAGGGGTGCTGGTGTTCTCGCTGGCGAGCCTTGCCGGGTACGTTACACCGTTCGCCCTGTCGGGCGCGGGAGTCCGCGAGAGCATCATCGTGGCGCTGCTGGGCGGGACGCTCGGGGCGCCGGCCGCGCTGACGGTCGCGGTGGTGGCGCGGGCGACGGCGGTGCTGGTCGATGCCGTGCTGCTGGCGGGCGCCTACGGGGCAGGCTGGCTGGCGCGGGGGCTTCGCGGCGCCACTCAGCCGCCACGGCATCGAACAGGCGCGCGTAGTCGGCGGCAACGTCGGCCCAGGAGCGGACGCGGGGGCGGGGACGGGGCGGGGCGGCGAGCTCGTCGGCGACGGCGCGGGCCCGTGCCGCCGGGTCGGCGGGGGAACCAGCCGCGCGCCGCAGAGGCGGGCCATATCGACGAGGCCTTCGAGGCCGGCGACGAGGACGGGGAGCCCGGCGGCGGCGGCTTCCGCGGGGGCGATGCCGAAGCCTTCCGGGCGGCCGGGCACGGGGATGTTCGGCGCGACGAAGAGGTCGGCGCAGGCGTACAGGGCATCGAGGCGGTCCGGCGGGAGGGCGCCGAGGAGGCAGAGCCGGGGTTCGCGGCCGGCGAGGGCGCGGAGCCGCGGCGCCTCGGGGCCTTCGCCGACGACGGCGAAGGTGACGCCGGACGGCAGCAGCGGCAGGACGTGCGCGGCGAACCAGGCGGCGCCTTTCCGTTCGACGAGCCGGCCGGTCGTGACGAGCAGGGCCCGCCGCGCGGGAGGCCGAGGGCGGCGCGCTGCGGACGGGTCCGGCGCGCGGCGGATGCGGGCGAAGCGGCCGGCATCGACGCCGTTCAGGATGACACGGGGCCGGAACCCGCAGCGGGCTTCGACTTCGTCGGCGGTGTAGCTGCTGACGGCGACGACGCGCCCCGGGCCGAGCCAGCGTAGCGCCGAGCGGACGAGCGCGCCGTAGCCGGGGAACGGGCGGGTGACATCCTGCCCGTGGACGGTGACGACGGCGGGGCGGCGGCGAGGAATTCGACGAGCGGCGCGGCGAGCGCGAGGAGGCCGTCGCCGAGGTGGACGGCATCGACGCGGCCGCGGAGGCTGAAGACGCGCCACGCAGCGGCAGGAAGGAACAGGGGCAGCCACCGCTGGCCGCGGCGGAGGGCGCAGACCTCGGCCGGGCGGGGGAAGTGGCCCGTGAGCTGGCGCGAGAACTCCTCCATGCCCCCGATGGCAGGCGGGTATTTGCGGGTGACGAACAGGATCACGGTGCGAGTGAAGCGGGTAAACGTGAACGGACGGATCCGGGACGGCGATTCCTTAACGGTCCGTTCGCGGGACGTGAACGGCACGACAACCGGGGCGGGGTACTCCTGAAGGAACCGAAACAGGAGCACCCATGGTGACTGGCGAACGGGTCCTGGTGATTGGCGTCGGGCGGATCGGGGCGGTGACGGCGATTGGGCTGGCGCATTTGCTGCACGACGTCACGGGCGTCGACACAAACGCGGAGCGGGTGGAGGAGCTGCGGGCGGGGCGGCTGCGGGAGGCGGAGCCGGGGCTGCGGGCAGCGCTCAAGAGCGCCCTCCGGCTGCGGCAGCTGCGGTTCGAGCGGGCGGTGGCGCCGGGCGACCACGACGTCACGTTCCTGTGCGTCGACACGCCGCCGCTGCCCGGCGGCGAACCGGACCTGCGGCAGCTCTTCGCGGCCGGGGAGTTCGCGGCGCGGGTGACGGCGCGGGGCGGGGTCGTCGTCACGCGGTCGACGGTGCCGCCGGGGACGGGCGACCGGCTGGAGGCAGCGCTCCGGGCGGCGGGGCGGCGGGATCTCGCAGTGGTGCACGTGCCCGAGTTCCTGCGGGAGGGCCGGGCATGGGAGGACTTCCGCGAACCGGACCGGGTGGCGATCGGCGCGAACGACCCGGCAGCGGGCGAGCGCGTGGCGCGGCTGTTCACGGACATCGCGGCGCCGGTGTACCGGATGGACCGGGTGACGGCGGAGCTCGCGAAGTACGCGGCGAACGCCTACCTCGCGACGGCGGTGAGCTTCGCGAACGAGATGGCCGACCTCGCGGCCTGCTTCGGGGCCGACACCGACCGGCTGTTCGAGGTGCTAAAGGCGGACCGGCGCATCGGGCGGGAGGCCTACCTCGGGCCGGGGCTCGGGTTCGGGGGCACTGCCTGCCGAAGGACACGGCGGCGCTCGAGTACGTCGCGGCGGCGCGGGGCATCGAGCTGCACCAGCTGCGGGCGACCATCCGGGTGAACGCGCTGCGGGTGGAGCGCGCGGCGGAGTGGCTCGCGCAGGCGCTCGAGGGGCTCGAAGGGCGGACGGTCGCACTGCTGGGGCTGGCCTTCAAACCGGGGACGGACGACCTGCGGGCCTCGCCGGCGCTGGCGCTGGCCGGGGAGCTCCGGGCGCGGGGCGCGGCGGTGCGCGGGTTCGACCCGCTGGTGCGGGGCGCCGAGGGGCTGGAATGCCCGGGGACGCTGCCGGCGGCGCTGGACGGGGCGGACGCCGTGGTGGCGGCGCACCGCGCAGACTGGGTGCGCGCCATCGACCCGGGGTCGGCGGCCGCGCTGATGCGGCGGCTGGTCGCGTTCGATGCGCCGGGGCGCTCGACCACGCGGCCTGGACCGCGGCCGGCTTCGCGACGAACCGCTGCCCGCGGGTAGCCGCACGGGCGGGCGAAGGGGCCGAGCGGTGAGGCTGCTCATCGCGACCGATTCGTTCCCGCCGAAGATCGACGGGGTTTCGGACACCGCGGCGACGGTCGCGCGGGTGCTCGGCCAGCTCGGCCACACGCCGCGGGTGGTCGCGCCGGCGCCGGGGCCGCGCTGCGTCGAGCGAGCGCAGGTTGCGCGGATCCGGTCGCTGCCGGCGCCGCTCTATCCGAGCTGCGGCTGGGGTGGGAGTTCGACCGGGTGGTTCGCATCGCGCGGGCGCGGTGGGACGGGGCGATCGTGCTGACGCCCGGGCCGATCGGGGCGACGGCGGCGCTGGCGCTGCCCCGGGGCACGCCGCTCCTCAACATCTACACGACAGACATCCCGCGGTACCTGCGGACGTACGGCATGCACCGGTTCGTCAGCCCGGCGACGTGGCTGCTGCGGCGAATGGCCGAGCGTTCGGTGCGGACGCTCTGCCCGACCCGCTTCGTGCAGGAGGAGCTGGCGGCGCTCGGCTTTCCGCGCCTCGAGGTGTGGGGGCGCGGCGTCGATACCGCGCTGTTCCACCCGGGGCGGCGGAGCGCGATGATGCGGGAGCGGCTGACGGGCGGGGAGCCCTGGAAGCCGCTGGTGCTGTATGTGGGTCGGCTGGCGAAGGAGAAGCGGGTCGAACAGCTGGCGGAGGTGCTCGACGGGAACCCGGGCGCGCGCCGGCGCTCGTCGGCGACGGGCCGGAGCGGGGACGGCTCGAGGCGCTGTTCGCGGGCCGGCCGGCCGTCTTTACGGGCTACCTGCGGGGCATCGAGCTGGCGGAGGCGTTCGCCTCGGCGGACGTCTTCGTCTTCCCCAGCGCGACGGACACGTTCGGGCAGGTGGTGCTGCAGGCGATGGCGAGCGGCGTGCCGCCGGTGGTGGGGACGGGCTCGGCGACGGCGGAGCTGGTGCCGGCGGGGGTGTGCGGCCTGCACGTCGCGCCCGGGCGGCCCGGGGCGCTGGCGGCGGCGGTGCGGCGGCTCATCGAGGACGAAGCGATGCGGCGCTCGATGGGGCTGGCGGCCTCGGAGTATGCGCGGCGGTTTTCGTGGCAGGCGCTGGTGCTGCGGCTGGTGGAGCTGCTGGCGCCGGGGGACGCGCCGGGGCCGGTCGACGTTCCCCGTTCGTTCGCGAAGTGAGGCGGCGTCAGTCCGGAGCGGCGGGCGTGAGGAGCTCGGAGGCGTCGCTGAGGAGCGAAACGAGCCAGGCGAACCCGGAGGCCACGAGCAGCGCAGCGATCAGCTTCATGCCCGGATCATCGGGTGCCGGCATTAACACCCGTGGAAGACCGGCGGGGGCGCCGGTTCAGCGGCGCCATCGTCTTCGAGCGCGATGAAGGCGCGGAAGAGCTCGCGCTTCTTCTCGCGGTTGCGGTGCTCGGCGGTGAGCAGGCGGTCGAGGAAGCTGACGGCGGCGGCGACATGGGGGCCTTTGTTGAGCATGACGCAATCGGCGCGGGTGGCCGCGGCGGCGTCGGTGATCTCGGGGCGGGCCGGCATGCCGTGGCGGGCGAGGGTTTCGAGCACTTGCGTGGCCCAGGTGACGGGCAGATGGGCAGCTTCGGCGAGGCAGAGGATGGCGTCCTGGTAGAGGGCGAGGTCGTCCCAGCCGACTTCGACGGCGAGGTCGCCGCGGGCGATCATCACGCCGAAGGCGGGGTGGCGAAGCCCTTCGAGGAGGATCGGCGTGAGACGGTGGGCGGCGGCGCGGGTCTCGATCTTGGCGACGATGCCGCGGCCGTGGAGGCCGCGGGCGTCGAGCTCGGCGGCGAGCCGGGCCACGTCGTCCGGGCCGTGTACGAAGGAGAGCCCGAACATGTCGGCGAAGGGGCCGCGACATCGAGGCTGGCGATGTCGGCAGGGGTGAGGGCCGGGAGGGGAGGACGAGGCCCGGGAAGTTGAGCCCTTTCTCGGGACGGAGGCGGCGCGGCCGGCCGGCGGGCGCCTCGAGCAGGATTTCGACGCCGTCAGCATCGGCGGCGACGACCCGGCCGGCGAACTTCCCGTCGTCGATGGCGACCGGCTGGCCGGGCGCGACGGCCTCGAGCGCCGCCGGGTGGCTGCAGGGCAACGCGGGGACGCCGGCGGCGAGCCCGGCGGGGCTCGCCGCTTCGGAGCGCAGGAGGCGCAGCCGGTCGCCCGCGCTGACGCGGAGCTCGCCTTCGAACGGACCGACGCGGAGCCGCGGCCCGGAGAGGTCGAAGAGGATATGGCAGCGGCGCGGCGGGGGCGTCCCCTGCCGTTCGAGTTCGAGTTCGGCGTGCCGGACGGATTCGGCGAGGGCGTGCCAGTCGGCGGCGCGGCCGTGGGCGGCGTTGATGCGGGCGACGTCCATGCCGGCGCGCAGGAGCTGCATCGCTTCGAGGACGGGGTCGGCGACGGTGTGGTCGAGCGTGACCATGATGCGGGTCGCCCGGCCGGGGCGGGGGCGGCCGAAGAGGCGCGCAGCCCGCTGCTCCTGCAGGCGGAGGGCCTGTTCGCGCGAGGGCGCGACGCAGCGGGGTTCGCTGCCGCTGAGCCACGCGCGAACGTGCTCGAGCGAATCGAGGACGTTCGGCTCGAGGCGGCCGAGCGAGCTGAGGCCGATATCGGCGAGCGCGACCTGCACGGCGGCGATATCGCGCGTGCGGAGGGCGCGGTAGGCGAGCAGGTTCGCGGCGCTGAGGGCTGCGTCGCCGGACAGGGCCGGCGGGACGCGGGCCGCCGCGCGGGACGCGTCATCCTGCAGTTCGCGGATGCGCCGGAGGAGTTCGTCGCGCTCCATCGGGGCGATCGTGCCGCAGGGGCGGCAAACGCCCCGTTAACGCGGGATGTGATTCACGCGAGCCGCACGAGGGTTCGGCCGCGGACTTTGCCCTGGAGGATGTCCGCGCAGACCGCAGGCACGCCATCGAGGTCGGTCTCGACGGCGATGGAGTCGAGCAGTCCGCGGGGTTTCAGGTCGGTCGCGAGCCGCTGCCAGGTGCGCTGGCGCTTCTCCATCGGCGTGAAGACGGAGTCGATGCCGAGGAGGTTCACGTTGCGCAGGATGAAGGGGTAGACGGTGGTGGCGATGGCATTGCCGCCGGTGAGGCCGGAGAGGGCGATGCTGGCGCCGTACTTCATCGTGCGGATGAGGTAGGCGGTGGTGCTGCCGCCGACGGGGTCCACTGCGCCGGCCCAGCGCTCCGATTCGAGCGGACGGGAGCTCTCGGCGCTGACTTCTTCGCGGGAGAGGATTTCGGAGGCGCCGAGGTCGCGGAGGTAGGCATGTTCGGAGGCTTTGCCGGTGCTGGCGGCGACGGTGTAGCCAGCCTGGGCGAGCATCGCGACGGCGGTGGAGCCGACGCCACCGGTGGCGCCGGTGACGATGACGGTGCCGTTCGCCGGGCGGAGGCCGTTGTGCTCGAGCGCTTCGAGGGAGAGCGCGGCGGTGAGGCCCGCGGTCCCGATGGCCATCGCTTCCTTCAGGGTGAGGCCCGGGGAAGCGGCATCACCCAGTCGCCGGGGACGCGCGCCAGCTCGGCGAAGCCGCCGGGGTGGCTGACGCCGACGTCGTAGCCGGTGACGATGACCTCCTGCCCCGGCGCGAAGCGGATGTCCTTCGATTCGAGGACGACGCCGGCGAGGTCGACGCCGGGAACCATGGGGTAGGAGCGGATGACGCGGCCGCCGGGCGAGAGGGCGAGGCCGTCCTTGTAGTTGATGGAGCTCCAGTGGACGCGGATGGTGACGTCGCCGGGCGGGAGGTCGGCCTCGGAGAGGTCGCGGACGGCGACAGAGAAGGCGTCGCCCTGCTTATCGACGACGAGCGCGCGGTAGGCCATGGGGTGCACCTCGGGCGGGTGGTGTGAGGGGAAGGGTGGGGGAGCGGGGCGAGAGGGGCAAGGGGAGGGGCGGGGGAGGGAGGAGGGGGAGGGAGGAGGGAGGGGGGGGAGGGAGGAGGGAGGAGGGAATTGGGAACCGGGAACCGGGAGCCGGGCGGGAGAATAACCTCCAACCTCCAACCTCCAACCGGTAGACTGCGCGGGAGCTGCGGGCAGGGGGTGACCAACGATGGGCGATGAGCTGCGGGCGGACCAGTTCCGAACGGAGGCGGCGTCGCCGCGGGGGTTTCGGCAGGTGTACGTGCGGGAGGGGGTCGGCGGGGTTCCGCTGCTCCTGGTGCACGGCTGGCCGGAGACGAAACGGATCTGGTGGCGCAACATCGCGCCGCTGGCGGCGGCCGGCTTCGAGGTGATAGCGCCGGACCTGCGCGGGTTCGGCGATTCGGACGTGGGGCCGGACGGCTTCCACGATGTGCCCTCGCACGCGCGGGACCTGTACGCGCTGGTGCGCGGTCATCTCGGGCACGAGCGGGTGGTAGCGGTGGGCGGCGACCTCGGCGGGCCGGTCATCCAGGACCTTTCGCTCCGGTTCCCGGGGTTCGTCGAGCGGATGGTGCTGTTCAATTCGCCGCTGCCGTACGACCGCGAGCGGATGGCGGGGCTGCGGACGCGGCCGCCGCGGGAGGCGTCGGATTACTTCGTGCCGCAGGGGACGGACGCGGACGCGCTGGCGGCCGAGCTGGCGACGCCGGAGATGCGGCGGCGGTACATCGCGACCTTCTACACGTCGAGGTTCTGGGCACACCCCGGCGCCTTCGCCCCGGAGGAGGTCGACTTCATGACGGAGCCGTTCGGCGACGGCGCGAAGCTGCGGGCGAGCTTCGGCGCGTACGAATCGACCTTCAGCGAGGCGGCGCGGAGCGAGCCGACGGCGATGGCGTGCCCGAACCCCACGCCGACACTGGTGCTGTTCGGGCCGAGCGACCACGTCATCTACCCGGATTTCGACCGGATGGCGGCGGCGGTGTTCCCGGAACACACCGGGCCGTTCCGGCTCCGCGACTGCGGGCACTTCGTACAGTGGGAAGCGGCGCACGCACTCAACTCGGCGGTGACGGCGTGGTGCGGCGACCTGCTGGCGGGACGGCGGCGTCAGTAGTTCCAGGTCCAGGATTGCTGGTACTGCCAGTTTGCCGTGTTCTCGATGTCGTAGGTGCCGAGGCTCCCGAAGTTCGTCCAGTTGGCGGACCAGAACGATGGTTCCGCCCCTTGATGCAGGTGCTGGCCGGCCCAGGGACAGGACGCGCTCTTCTCTTGCGCGACGGAGAAGCCGACTTCCGCCTTGCTGAAGGACCAGGACGGGCTCCCGCTGGCGTACACCCACCACTCCGGCGTCCACGTCCGGCTGTGGACGTAATGGATATCGCCCTTCGGAAAGTCGAAGGCGTCGAAGACGCGAAGCGTGACGCGAGAGCAGTGCCCCGTGTCGTTCTGCAGGATCTGCGCCCTGGCGATGGTGCCGGTTCCGCCGGAGCGGTAGCCGTACGAGCGCCAGAAGATGGGACGGTTGGGCGCCCACGACTGGTGTCCGTTCGCCCAGTCGAGTGCGTTGCCAGGCGTCGGCGGGTTCAAACACGTTTCGTGCCAGCTGCAGTTGAGGGCGGCGAACCGGGCCTCCGGACCGGGGTGAACCCGGAGTGTGAGGTATTCGGTGACGGCCGCGGCCTGGCGGGGGCCAGGCAGTGAGGTGGCGAATCCTGCGATGAACCCGGCGGTGAAGGTGAGCAGGGCGAGTAAGCGGGTCACGGCCGGGTCTCCCCGAAGATCGCCTCGGCGAACTGGAGCAAGAGCGGCAGCGGCATGTTGCCCTGCATCCACGTGAGCACGCCATCGCGATAGGTGACCAGCGCGGTGATGCCGACGCCGAGGTCCGGCAGGATGGGGACCGCTACCGCCGCAGGGGCACCCGCCACCTCCATCTCGCGCACCCGGGGCGCGGGCAGGTGCAGCGACACCGCAGGCGGCTCCCGGTCGACCACCACCCGGTTGACCGACAACGCTCCACCAAACGGGGCCAACCCGGGGATGACCGGCAGGGAGTACGACGCACTCGCGCCGACCGGGCCGCGGCCGCTGCAGGAGAGCACGTAGATGGCGTGGGGAGGCAACCCGCCCGGGATCGGATGGACCAGCGGGAGCTCGACCCGGCTCCCGCGCGTGACGGAGAGCTCGGAGTACCAGGCGGGGTCGTCGCACCACGCCGTCGGGTCGTAGAAGTCCCCTGCACCGGGGCCGATGTGGACCCCGGCGATCACTCCATCGAACCGCGGCAGCCGGAGGTCCGCCTCGTGGTAAGGAATCGCCCACCATGGCTTGCTCGTGTCCGGGTCGAGCGAGAGCCCGGTATACGGGTCAACGGCAGCGGCCTGGGTCGCGGTTGGGGCAGCGGCTGTCGGGGTTGCGGTTGGGGCGGCAGGCGTCCCCACTGCGGCCGCGGGCGGTGAGCCCTCCTCCCCGCCAATTTGGCGGCCAAGCGCGAAGCCCGCCGCTCCCAACACGAGGGCGACGAGCGCCGCTCCGATGACGACGCGTGCACGCGACATCGTCATACCACTCCTCCTGTTCGGGTTATCGCCTAGCGTAGCACGCGGCGCGGGGGCGTCAGTAGTTCCAGGTCCAGGACTGACGGTACTGCCAGTTCGCGAGGGAGAAGACGGGGTAGCTCGAGCCGGGCGAGAGGAAATTGCCCCAGTTCACCTCCCACCAAGTTCCGACGCGGTCCTGGTGGAGATGGGGAGCTGTCCACAAGCCGCTGTTGATACAGGTTTGATTCTCGAGGGCGAGGGTGAAGCCCACCACCACGTTGGTCGATGCCCACGAGGGGCTCCCAGCGATGGAAAAGCTCCAGCCCGGAGTCCATGTGCCGCTGTGCGAGTACCGCACAGATCCTTTGGGGAAGTTGAACACATCTTTGACCGAGACGGCAACTGCGGTGCAGGTCATCCCTTGTTCCTGAACGATGGTGCCGAGGGCCACCGACCCGGTTCCGACGGAGCGCCAACCCCAAGAGCGCCAGCGGACATCGGCGTTGGGCCCATTGTTCCAGTCGAGCGCCGACCCTGGTGTGGGCGGGGAGGTGCAAGCGCCGTGCCAGCTGCAGTTGAGTACCGCGTTCGCGGCTGCCGGACCCGGGTGGACCTGGAGCGTGACGTTCTCGGTTACTGCGCCGGCGGGGCCCGGCCGCGACGGGAACGGGAGGGCGCCCAGCAGGACGCCGAGGCCGAAGACGGCGAGGAGCACGAGTCGGCGGACCGTCAGCATGGGAGCCTCCTCAGCGCGGCTGCAGGACCTGTTCGGCGAGGACCAGGAGGTCAGCGAGGGGGAGACCGGCCGAGCGGATGACGGTCACGATGCCGTCCCGGTAGACGACGACCGCTCCATCGTGCCAGCCGATGTGCGGGAGGGGCGGCACGGCGACGACGGCGGGGCCTCCCGCAACCGTCATCTCGCGCACCCGCGGGGCGCGCAGGTCGACCGGGGCAACGGGTTCGGCCGGGTCGAACGGCTCGTACCGCATCAGGAAGAGAGAGCCGCCGTACCAGCCGCGCTCGGGGGCGGTATGCACGAAGTACTCCGCCTCGGCACCCCGGAGCGTCCCATCAGCGCAATAGAGGACCATCGCCCGCACGGGCTCGGCTGCCCCGCGGAGCAGTTCCGGGAGGGTGACGTCGAACGGCGTTCCCTGCGACGCTGCCGCGTCTTCGGTGTACCCGCCGGGCGGGCACTGGCGCACGAACTCGAGGGAAGGGTCGCCCGCTCGCCTGATGGTCACCCCGGCGAGCTTGCCCTCGAAGAACGGGAGCCGCGCTTCCGCCTCGAGGTAGGGCAGAGCCCAGAATGGTTTCGTGCGGTCCGGGTCGAGCGGCAGCCCGGTCACCGGGTCGTTGCCCCCGACCGTGGGGGCTACGGGCACATCGCGGGGCGGAGCGGGCTGCCTCCCGTCCTCACCCGCAGCCGGCGACGGGGTGGCGGGTGCGGCGCCGCCGCCCTCGGCGGCTGCGGGAGCGGCGTCATCGCCGCCGACGAGCACCCGCCCGGCGATAAACCCGCCGAGGAGGAAAAGGGCCAGGACGCCGAGGCTGCCGGCCAGCAGGAGGAGGCGGCGGGGTCGACGTTCGTTCATCGGTTCACCTCCCGTCGGTGATGTCGGTCGACCAGGCCATCGATGGGTGACGGGAAACCGACCGGAGGAGCGACGGGGTCGGTCACGGGTCGGCCGCGTCACCTGAGTTTGCGGAGACGGTAGCAAAACCGGGGGGGGGTGTCAACACAGGATGTCGTACGAACCGGCGTTGAGCAGAGCGCCCCCGGAGCCGGACCGTCAGCCCGTCTCGCGGGCTGCGCACTGCGACCGGAGTTCGCGCTCGGAGGCAGTTTCGGGGCGGGCGCGGCCGCGGGTTTTCGGGGCGGGCGCCGGCTGCGGCGGAGGCGCGGCCTCGCGGGCGGCACGCGCATCGATGCGGGCGGCTGCGGCTGCGGCGCGGCGGGCGACGGCATCGGCGCCGCTGCGTCCGTTGGCCCCCGGGACGGGGCGGATGGTCCCCGCCGGTGCTGCGCCGGCGGGTTGGCTGAGCGTTCCGGCGGCTTCGAGGAGAGGCCGGAGGTAGCGGCCGGTGAAGCTGGCTTCGCAGCGGGCCACCTCCTCCGGGGTGCCGGCGGCGATGAGCTGTCCGCCGCGGTCGCCGCCGAGGGGACCGAGGTCGATGATATGGTCGGCAGACTTGATGACGTCGAGGTGGTGCTCGATGACGACGACGGTGTTGCCGGCATCGACGAGGCGGTGGAGGACGTCGAGCAGGTGAGCGACATCCTGGAAGCTCAGGCCGGTGGTCGGTTCGTCGAGGACGTAGAGGGTGCGGCCGGTGGAGCGGCGGGAGAGCTCGGAGGCGAGTTTGATGCGCTGGGCTTCGCCGCCGGAGAGCGTGGTGGCGGGCTGACCGATTTTGATATAGCCGAGGCCGGTGGCTTCGAGGGTATCGAAGATGCGTTTGATGCGGGGGAAGCGTTCGAAGAACTCGACGGCCTCGGAGACGGTCATATCGAGGACTTCGGCGATGTTTTTGCCGCGGAAGGTGATTTCGAGGGCCTCGCGGTTGTAGCGCTTGCCGTGGCAGGCTTCGCAGGGGACGGTGACATCGGGGAGGAACTGCATCTCGACGACCTTGTAGCCGTCGCCGGCGCATTCTTCGCAGCGGCCGCCTTTGACGTTGAAGGAGAAGCGGCCGGCCTTGTAGCCGCGGGCGCGGGCTTCGGGAACGGAGGCGAAGAGGTCGCGGATGAGCGTGAAGGCGCCGGTGTAGGTGGCCGGGTTGGAGCGGGGGGTGCGGCCGATGGGCGACTGGTCGATATCGACGACCTTGTCGATGTACTCGAGGCCTTCGATGGCGTCGTGGGCGCCGGGGCGCTGGCGGGCGCCGTGGAGCACCTGCAGCGCGCGGGGCACGAGGATGTCGGTGATGAGGGAGGATTTGCCGGAGCCGGAGACGCCGGTGACGGCGACGAACTTGCCGAGGGGGATCTCGACGGTCAGGTTGCGAAGATTGTTCTCGCGGGCGCCGACGATGCGGAGGGCTTTGCCGTTGCCGGGGCGGCGCTTGCGCGGGACGGGGATCTGGCGGCGGCCGGAGAGGTAGGCGCCGGTGATGCTTTCGGGGTGCCCGAGGATGGCCGGGAGGGGGCCTTCGGCGACGACGCGGCCGCCGTGGATGCCGGCCCCGGGGCCCATATCGATGATCCAGTCGGCGGCCCGCATCATCGCTTCGTCGTGTTCGACGACGAGGACGGTGTTGCCGAGGTCGCGGAGGCGTTCGAGCGTGCGGATGAGCCGGTCGCCGTCGACCGGGTGGAGGCCGATGGAGGGTTCGTCGCAGATGTAGAGGACGCCCATGAGGGCAGATCCGATCTGGGTGGCGAGGCGGATGCGCTGGGATTCGCCGCCGGAGAGGGTGCCGGAGACGCGGTCGAGGGTGAGGTAATCGAGGCCGACGTCGACGAGAAATTCGAGGCGGGAGCGGATTTCTTTGAGAACCTGGACGGCGATCGCCTGCTCGCGCTGCGAGAGCGGGGTTTCGGGGCCGGCGAGGCGGTCGAACCAGGCGCGCGCCTCGGCGATGCTCATCGCGCTGACGTCGGCGATGGGGCGGCCGTCGATGAGCACGGCGAGGGCCTCGGGACGGAGCCGGCGGCCGCGGCACTCGGGGCAGGGGATGGCCGCCATGTACTTCTCGATGTCCTGCCGGACGTAGTCGGAGTCGGTCTCTTTGTAGCGGCGCTGGAGGTTGGGGATGACGCCCTCGTAGCGGGTGTCGTAGACCTGGGTGCGGCCGTACTGGTTGGTAAACCGGAGGCGGAGGAGGCGATCGCCGGTGCCGTAGAGGAGGGCGTGGAGCTGGGCGTCGGTGAGGTCGCTGATGGGGGTGTGGATGGTGAAGCCCTGGTCCTCGGCGACGGCTTCGAGCTGGCGGAGGTACCAGCCGGCGATGCTGGGGGACTTCGACCAGGGTTCGACGGCGCCCTCGGCGATGGACTTCGTCCGGTCGGGGATGACGAGGGCCGGGTCGATTTGCATTTCGACGCCGAGGCCGGTGCAGCGGGGACAGGCGCCGTGGGGACTGTTGAAGGAGAAGGTGCGGGGCTCGATCTCGCCGATGGAGGTGCCGTCGTAGGGGCAGGCGAAATGCTCGGAGAAGATGCGCTCGGCCGGGGGTTCGGGCGCGCCGGCGGGAGCGCCGCCGGCGGTGGCGACGATCATGACGCCCTGGCCGACTTTGAGGGCCTGCTCGACGGAGTCGGCGATGCGGCTGGCGGCTGCCGGGTCGCTGCCGGGCTCCGGGACGACGAGGCGGTCGACGACGACGTCGATGTCGTGGCGCTTCTTCTTGTCGAGGGCGGGCACCTCTTCGATGTCGTAGACCTGGCCATCGACGCGGACGCGGACGAAGCCGGCGCGGCGGGCTTCATCGAAGATGCCGGCGTGCTCGCCCTTCTTCGCGCGGGCGACGGGGGCAAGGAGGAGAAGGCGCGAGCCGGGGGGATAGGCGAGGGTCGCGTCGACGATTTGCTGAACGGTCTGGCGCTCGATGGGGCGGCCGCAGACGGGGCAGTGGGGCCGGCCGGCGCGCGCCCAGAGGAGGCGCATGTAGTCGTAGATCTCGGTGACGGTGCCGACGGTGGAGCGGGGGTTGTTGGAGGTGGACTTCTGGTCGATGGAGATGGCGGGCGAGAGGCCGTCGATGTGGTCGACGTCGGGCTTCTCCATGAGGCCGAGGAACTGGCGGGCGTAGGCGGAGAGGGATTCGACGTAGCGGCGCTGGCCTTCGGCGTAGATGGTGTCGAAGGCGAGGGAGGATTTGCCGGAGCCGGAGAGGCCGGTGATGACGACGAGTTTGTCGCGGGGGATGCGGACGTCGATGTTCTTGAGGTTATGTTCGCGAGCGCCGCGGACGACGATGTGGTCGAGTGGCACGGTCGGCCTTTCGGGGAGGTGAGGGCTCGGGCGGCGCGGGGGCGCCCGGAATCGAGTGTAGCGCCCGCCGGGACTTCGGGATGGTAGCGAAGGGAAGAACGTTTGTTCAAGTGGCGGGAGGTGCGCGGAAGGCGGGGCGGGGTGATGCTACGCGGCGTGCAGGCGCTGCTGCTGGGTGCCGTGCTGCTGGCGACGGTGGCGGCACTCTACCTGCGGCCGTTCGGCGCGCGGGACTGGCAGGTGGCGGCGGCGGGCGGAGCGGCAGCGTGGGCGCTGGGGCCGCTCGGGCTGCGCGGCGGGGCGGAGGTGGTGGCGGATGCGGCGAACATCCTCGCGTTCTTCCTCGGGCTCATGCTCATCGCGGCGGGGGCAGAGGCGGCGGGGCTGTACGCGCGGGTGGCCGCGCTGCTGGCCGCGCGGGGGACGGCCCGGGGCCGGGTCGGCATCGTGCTGCTGACGGGCGCGGGGATCACGGCGGTGCTCTCGAACGATGCGACGCCGCTGGTGCTCACGCCGGCGATCTTCGCGGCCGGCGCGGCCGGGGCGCGGTCGACCACGGACGCGGCCTTCGCGGCGACGTTCATCGCGGACGGCGCAAGCCTGCTGCTGCCGGTGAGCAACCCCGTGAACCTGCTCTTCTTCGAGCGGTTCGACCTGGGGTTCGGGGGCTACCTGCGGACCGTGACGCCGGCAGCGCTGGCCGGGGCGGCAGCGATGATGCTGGCGACGTGGCGGCGCTCCGGGACGGGCCGGGCCGACGATGCGGGCGCGCCGCGGCGGCTGGCGGTCGGGCGGCCGGCGGCGCCGGCGCTGGCGGTCGTGACCGGTCTGGCGGCGGCCTACGTGGCGGCGGGGGTGCTCGATTTCCCGCTGGGCGCAGTGACGCTGGCGGGCGGGGCCGCGATGGCCGCGGCGGCGCGGCTCGGGGGGCCGATCGACGGGACGCAGTACCGGCGGCACGTGGCGCCGGGGGTGCTGGTGTTCGTCGCCGGGCTGCTGTTGCTGGTCGAAAACGTGGTCGCCGCCGGCGCGCTCGACTGGCTGGCAGGGCTGCTCGGCTGGCTGGAGGCGCGGCCGGCGCTGGTGACGGTGGCCGGGGGCGCACTGGTGGCGGCAGTGCTCGCGAACCTGATGAACAACTGGCCGGCGGCGCTGCTGCTGGCGGCGACGATCGGTTCGCGGCCGGGCGACCACGAGGCGCTCGTCGTGGGCACGCTCATCGGGGCCACGATCGGGGCGAATTTCACCGTCGTCGGGTCGCTCAGCACGGTGTTCTGGCTCAGCCTCGCGCGGCAGCACGGGGCGGACTACGGACCGGGACGGTACGCGCGGCGGGCGTTCTGGCCGACGCTGGCGGCGGTCACCGCGGCGGCGGCGGCGGGAGCGGCGGCCGTCGGCTGGAGCTAGCGGCGAACCCGGTAGCGGCAGTAGAGCTCGCCGGTTTCCTCGTTGGGCACGGCGGAGACGAGTTCGAGCTGCTTCATGGTGCGGCGGGTGAAGGGCCGCTCGCCTTCGACGGGGGTAAGCGTGTCGCGGCCGGCGACGATGCGGGGGCCGATGGTCATGAACAGCTCATCGACCGCGCCGATGGCGAAGAGGCCCGCGTTGACCATGGGGCCGCCTTCGCAGAGGAGGAGCGAGGCGCCGAGGTCGTCCCGCATGTGGCGGAGCATGGCGGCGAGGTCGTTCCGCTTCGGCAGGATGACGACCTGCCGGCCGGTGGCGCGAACGGCGGCGATCTTCGCGGCAGGAGCGCCGCGGGCGATGTAGACCACGGCGTCGAAATCGCTGGCGGTGAAGAAGATGCGGTCGAGGGGGAGGTCGGCAGTGGCGGTGATGGTCGCGGCGATGGGAAGGCCTTCCCGGCCGCGGGCAGCGCGGACCTGTTCGAGGAGGGGGTCGCCGAGGCGGGAGGAGGAGCCGCTGGCGCGGAGGGTGTTCGCGCCGTTGAGGACGACATCGGCGTGGACGCGCAGTTCGCGCATGAGGCGCTGGTCGACCTTCGAGCCGAGGCCCTGTTCGGTGCCGTCGACGACGACCTTGCCGTCGACGGACATGACCATGTTGATGACGACGTAGGGGCGGCCTTCCGGCGGCGGCGGGAATTCGAGGACGGTGTAATCGGGCTTGGGCATGGCGTGATGCTACTGGAAGCGGCGGAAGATGGCGGCGAGGAGCGAGAGGCCCAGCGAGAGGAGGAGCATGGTGGTGATAGGGATATAGATGCGGGTGGAGCCGGTTTCGATGCGGATGTCGCCGGGGAGGCGGCCGAACCAGCCGAACGCGCCGGCGGCGACGAGGCTGCCGATAACGACGAGCAGCACGCCGAGGATGACGATGACGAGGCCGAGGCTGCGCGGGTCCATCGGGCGCTGGTCAGGGCGCGGGGTCGAGGTCGGCGGCAGGGTCGAGCGGGCGGTAGTAGCAGGAGCTGTGCCCGGTGTGGCAGGCAGGGCCCGAGGGGCGGGCTTTGACGAGGAGGGAGTTCGCCTCGCAGTTCTTGGCGATGGAGACGAGGGCGAGCGTGTTGCCGCTCGTTTCGCCCTTCTGCCAGAGCTGGCCGCGGGAGCGGCTCCAGAAGGTGACGAGGCCGGTCTCGAGGGTGCGGCGAAGGGCTTCGGCATTCATGTAGGCGAGGATGAGCACCTCGCCGGTATCGGCGTCCTGGACGACAGCGGGCACAAGGCCGTCGGGCCCGAAGGTGAGCCGTTCGGCTTCGCTCACGGCGTGTCCTCCGCAGGCGGGACCGGGCGGACGGGGATGCCGCGGGCGGCGAGGTGTTCTTTCACCTGGCGGATGGAGTAGGTGCCGAAGTGGAAGATGCTGGCGGCGAGGACGGCATCGGCGCGGCCGTCGGTGAGGGCGGCGGCCATGTGCTCGGGGCCGCCGGCGCCGCCGGAGGCGATGACGGGCACCGGAACGGCCTCGGAGATGGCGCGGAGGAGTTCGACGTCGTAGCCCTGCTGGTGGCCATCGGTGTCCATGCTGGTCACGAGGAGTTCGCCGGCGCCGCGGCGGGCGGCTTCGACGGCCCATTCGACCGCGTCGAGGCCGGTGGGCATGCGGCCCCCGTGGGAGTAGACCTCCCACCTGCCGGGGACACCCTCGACCCGGCGCGCATCGATCGCGACGACGATGCACTGGCTGCCGAAGCGGTCGGCGCCGCTGTTGATGAGGTCGGGCTCCTGGATGGCGGCCGTGTTGATGCTGACCTTTTCGGCGCCGAGCTCGAGCATGATTTTCATGTCGGCCGTGGTGCGGATGCCCCCGCCGACGGTGAAGGGGATGAACACCTGCTCGGCGGTCGCGGCGACCATGTCGTAGGTGGTGACGCGGTCCTCTGCCGAGGCGGTGATATCGAGGAAGACGAGCTCATCAGCGCCTTCCTCTTCGTACCGGCGGGCGAGTTCGACGGGGTCGCCGGCGTCGCGCAGCTGGACGAAGGAGACGCCTTTGACGACGCGGCCACGGTCGACGTCGAAGCAGGGGATGATGCGCCGGGTGAGCATGGTTCGATTGTCGGGTTTGGGGCCGGGCGCTGTCGACCGCGCGCCCGGTGCCGGCATGTAGCTACACCGCAGCTACAGCGGCGAGGGCCTCAGCGAGGGTGAAGCGGCGCTCGTAGAGGGAGGTGCCAACGATGGCGCCTTCGCAGCCGATGGCGGCGAGCTGGCGGAGGTGATCGAGGGCGGAGATGCCGCCGGAGGCGATGACGGGACAGCGAACGGCAGCGATGAGCTCGCGGTAGGCCTGGAAGTTCGGTTCGGAGAGGGTGCCGTCGCGGGAGATGTCGGTGAACATGATGCGGGCGACGCCGGCCGCGTCGAGCTCGCGGGCGAGGTCCAGCGCACGGACGTTGCTACCGTGTAGCCACCCATCGGTGCGGACCTCGCCGTCGCGGGCATCGATGCTGACGACGATGGCGGGGCCGAAGCGGCGGATGGCTTCGCGGGCGAGGGCCGGGTCTTTCACGGCGATGGACCCGAGCTGGACGCGGTCGGCGCCGCGGGCCAGGGCGGCCTCGATGGCTTCGAGCGTGCGGATGCCCCCGGAGACCTCGACGGGAATGGGAACGGCGCGGCAGATGGCCTCGATGACCGCCGAGTTGACGGGGCGGCCTTCGCGGGCGCCGTCGAGGTCGACCACGTGGAGGCGGGGGGCGCCTTCGGCTTCCCACTGGCGGGCGACCGCGGCCGGGTCGTCGCTGTAGGCGGTTTCGCGGGCGTAGTCGCCCTGGCGGAGGCGGACGCAGCGGCCGCCGCGAAGGTCGATGGCGGGGATAACTTCGAAGGTCACGGCGCGGCTGCGGCTGCGGGCATGGGCGCCCCTTCGCGCGCCCAGCGGACGAAGTTCGCATAGAAGCGGAGCCCGTCGCGGCCGCTCTTCTCGGGATGGCACTGCGTAGCCACCAGGTAGCCACGCGCGAGCACCGACGGGAAGCGCACGCCGTACTCGGTTTCGCCGAGGACGAGCGCAGGGTCGGGCGTGGTGGGGTGGTAGGAGTGGACGAAGTAGAAGTAGCTGCCCGAAGGGATGCCCTCCGTCACCGGGTGGTCGAACCGCCATTCGACAGTGTTCCAGCCCATGTGGGGGACTTTGAGGCCGGGGGCAGCCGGGAAGCGGCGGACTTCGCCGGGGAGGACGCCGAGGCACTCCTGGCCGCCTTCTTCGGACCGTTCGAGGAGCGCCTGGAGGCCCATGCAGACGCCGAGGAAGGGCCGGCCGGCGGCGATGTAGTCGCGGATCGGTTCGATGAGGCCGCGCTCGCGGAGGTTGCGCATCGTATCGGCGGCGGCGCCTACCCCGGGCAGGACGAGGGCGCCGGCAGCAGCGATCTCGGCCGGGTCGGCGGACACGATGGGGTCGGCGCCGACGTGGGCGAGGGCGCGGGCGACGCTGCGGAGGTTGCCGGCGTCGTAATCGATGACGACCACGCGGTCGCGCATGGGGCGAGTGTATCACGGAGGGCCCGGCGATCCGGGGCTATACTTTCGGGCCATGCGCGAGGTGCCGAAGACCCAGTACGAGGCGCGGCTGCGGAGCGAGGAGCTGCGGTCGCTCATCAACTATCACAACCGCCTGTACTACGAGCTGAACCAGCCGGAAATCTCCGACGAGGTCTACGACGACCTGATGAACGAGCTCCGGGCGATCGAGGCGGCGTACCCGGAGCTGATTACGCCGGACTCGCCGACGCAGCGGGTGGGCGGCGCGCCGCTGCCGACGTTCGAGGTGGTGGAGCACCGGCTGCCGCTCCTGAGCCTTTCGAACTGCTTCAGCGAGGAGGAGCTGCGGGCGTGGCACCGGCGGGCGGCGGAACGGCTGGGCTCGGACGCGTTCGCGCTGGTAACCGAGCCGAAGATCGACGGGCTGGCGATTGCGCTGGTGTACGAGCGCGGGCGGTTCGTGCAGGGCGCGACGCGGGGGGACGGCTACCACGGGGAGAACGTGACGGAGAACCTCCGGACGATTCCGACGATCCCGAAGCAGCTGCGGGGGAGCTACCCGGAGCGGTTCGAAGTGCGGGGGGAGGTGTACATGCCGCGGGCCGGGTTCGAGGCGCTCAACGAGGCGATCGGGGAGGAGAACCTGCGCCGGGAGAAGGAGGGGAAGCGGCCCCTCCCGCTGTACGCGAACCCGCGAAATGCGGCGGCGGGGGCGGTGCGGCAGAAGGACCCTTCGGTGACGGCGTCGCGGCCGCTGGCGATGTTCACCTACCAGCTGGGGTGGTGCGAGGGGAGCCACCCGGAGAGCCACTACGAAATCCTCGGCTGGCTGCGCGAGATGGGGTTCAACGTGAACCCCGAGGCGCGCCTCCATGCCGGCCTCGACGACGTGCTGCCGCGCGTCGCCTGGTGGGGACAGGAGCGGGAGCGGCTCGAGTACGACATCGACGGGGTGGTCATCAAGATCGACGACACGCGGGCGTGGGACCGGCTCGGCGCCGTGGGACGGGAGCCGCGCTGGGCGACGGCCTACAAGTTCCCGCCGCAGCAGCGGACGACCAAGCTGCTGGACATCCAGGTGAACGTGGGCCGGACCGGGGTGCTGACGCCGTTCGCGGTGCTGGAGCCCGTCGTGGTCGGCGGCGCGCGGGTGTCGCTGGCCACGCTCCACAACGAAGGCGACATCCGGCGGAAGGACATCCGCATCGGCGACACTGTCATCGTGCAGCGGGCGGGCGAGGTCATCCCGCAGGTGGTCGGGCCGGTGGTGCAGCTGCGGACGGGCGAGGAGCGGGAGTTCACGATGCCGGAGCGGTGCCCCGTGTGCGGGACGCCGGTCTCGCGGGACCCGGACCAGGCGGCAGTGTACTGCCCGAACGCGAGCTGCCCGGCGCAGCAGATTCGGCTCATCGAGCACTTCGGGAGCCGGGCGGCGATGGACATCGAAGGGCTGGGCGAGAAGATGGCCATCCAGCTCTACCAGCAGGGGCTGGTGCGGAACGTGGCCGACCTCTACGACCTGACGGTGGAGCAGCTGCGGCCGCTCTGGAAATCGGGGACGAAGACGGCGGAAGCGCTGGTGCGCAACATCCAGGCGAGCAAGGGGCGGCCGCTGCCGAACGTGCTGTTCGCGCTGGGCATTCGGCACGTCGGGTTCGAAACCGCGCGGCTGCTGGCCGAGCACATCGGCAGCCTCGCGGGGCTGCTCGATGTGAAGGCAGACGAGCTGCAGCAGGTCGAAGGCATCGGGCCGGTCGTCGCGGCGAGCATCGAGAGCTGGGTGCAGCGGCCGGAGAACCGGGCGATCGTCGAGCGGCTGGTGGCGGCCGGGGTGAACCCCACGTTCGAAAAGCCGGCGGGAGGCGCCGGCCCGCTCGAAGGGCTGACCATCGTCGTGACCGGGCGGCTGGAGCGGATGAGCCGGGGCGAGGCGGAAGACGCGATCCGGGCGCGCGGCGGGAAGGTGGGCAGCTCCGTGACGACGGCGACGGATTTTCTGGTGGTGGGCGCCGACGCGGGGTCGAAGCTGGCGAAGGCGGAGAAGCTGGGGACGCGGCAGCTGACGGAGGAGGAGTTCCTGGCGCTGCTGGAGCGGGGGCCCGCGGCACTTTCAGACGCTTAGGAAACGGTTTCGACCGTTCTTTGAGCGCGAAGCGGGCGGCGGTTCGCGGGCCGGGGTCATGGCCGGTATACTTCGAGTCTGACTATCCCCGCGGCTCCTCGCGGTTTTGCGCGACAGGTTCACGCCCTTGGCGTTTCCCAATATTTTCGGATCGTTATTCGGGTTTCTCTCGCACGACATCGCCATCGACCTCGGGACGGCGAATACGCTGGTGATGGTGAAGGGCCGCGGTATCGTCATCGACGAGCCGTCGGTCGTGGCCATCGACCGGACGACGAAGAAGATCCTCGCCATCGGAGCGGAGGCGAAGCGGATGGTGGGGCGGACGCCGGCGAACATCGTGGCGGTCCGGCCGCTGCGGGACGGGGTCATCTCGGACTTCGAGGTGACCGAGAAGATGCTGAGCTACTTCATCCGGGCGGTGCACGACCGGAGCTTCCTGGCGCAGCCGCGGGTGGTGGTGGGCATCCCGAGCGGCGTCACGGAGGTAGAGAAGCGGGCGGTCCACGACGCAGCGTTGAACGCGGGTGCGCGCGCCTGCTACCTGATCGAAGAGCCGATGGCGGCGGCAATCGGCGCCGGTTTACCGGTCATGGACGCGGCCGGGTGCATGATCGTCGACATCGGCGGCGGGACGACGGAGGTGGCGGTGATTTCGCTGGGGGGCATGGTCGTGAGCACCTCGATCCGCGTGGCCGGCGACGAGATGGACCAGGACATCATCGCCTACGCCCGGCAGGTGCATAACCTGCTCATCGGCGAACGGACGGCGGAGGAGATCAAGAAGCTGGCGGGTTCGGCGGCGCCGCTCGACCCGGAGGAAACGATCGAAATCCGGGGGCGCGACCTCGCCACGGGGCTGCCGAAATCGGTGGAGGTGAGCACGGTCGAAATCCGGGACGCGCTGGCGGGGTCGATCGCGGCGATCGTCGAGGCGGTGCGCTCCTCAATCGAAGTGACGCCGCCGGAGCTGGTGAGCGACCTGATGGCGCACGGCATCGCGCTGGCGGGCGGCGGGGCGCTGCTGCGGGGGCTCGACCGGCGGCTTTCGCAGGAGACGCGGTTCCCGGTGTACGTGGCGGAAGACCCGCTGCTCTGCGTCGTGCGCGGGGCCGGCGAAGTGCTCGAGGAATCGGCGCTGCTGGAGAAAGTGCAGTCGCAGCTGGTTTCGCGGCGGCCCGGGCGGTAGCATCGGGGTGCGCCTCGAGGGACCGTCATGCTCACGTTGAACCGGTACTCGTGGTGGCTGGGGGCCATGGTGGGGCTGGCGATCCTCCTCGGAGTCGCCGGGCAGGTGGGTGTGCTCAGCCCTGTGCAGGGCGTCTTCCTGCGGGTGACGGCGCCGTTCGAAGGGATCTTCACGGGCATCTTCCGGCCGGTCGCGGGGCTGCTGTCGAGCGCGGGCGAAGTGGATGACCTGCGGTCGGAGAACGCGCGGCTGCGCGTGGAAAACGAGGGGCTGCGGAACGAGCTGGCGCAGCGCCAGCAGGACGCCCAGCGCATCAAGGAGCTCGAAGCCGCGCTGGGGCTTGCGCAGGGCGATACCTCCCAGAGCAGGCTGGCGGCGAACGTGGTCCACCGCGACAGCTCCCCGTTCAGCGACGTCATCACCATCGACCGGGGTTCGAACGACGGCGTCGTGAAGGGGATGGTGGTCACCTCGACGCAGGGTTCGCTGATGGGCACGGTGACGCGGGTGACGCCGACGCGGTCGTTCGTGCGGCTCATCACGGATACGCGGAGCAACGTGCGGGCGGCGGTGCTGGGCGGCGAAGGCGCGGACGGCATCCTCCGGGGGAACCCGGGGCGCACGCTGACGCTCGACCTCGCGCAGGGCGACATCAAGGTGGGCGATACGATCATCACGGCAGGGCTGGGCGGCGCGTTCCCCTACGGCATCCCGATCGGCACGGTCACGTCGGTGGAGGGTTCGACGCAGGACCTGTTCCCGAAGGTGACGGTCGAGCCGATGACGCGGCTGGGCACGGCGACGACGGTCCTCGTGCTGATGAGCTTCGTGCCGGAGACGCTGGACACGGGGGCCGGCCGGTGAAGGCGCTCGGCTGGTTCGCGCTCGTGTTCCTCGCAGCGGTTGCGCAGGTGACGGTGGCGCCGCTCTTCCCGGTCGCGGGGGCGGTGCCCGAGCTGGTGCTGCTGATGATCTGCCTGGCGGGGGCGTTCAGCGGGCCGGGCCCGGTGATGGCGCTCACGCCGCTCGGGGCGCTGCTGCTGGGGATGATTTCGGACCGGGACCCGGGGCTGCTGCTGCTGGCGTACCTGCCGGTGGCGTTGATCGGCGCGCTGCTGGAAGACGCGCCGCTGCCGCTGGGGCACGCCAGCGCGCACGTACGCGATGACGCTGGGCGCGGGGCTGGCGGCGCGGACGGTGCTGGCGATCGGCGCGATGCTCGGCGGGGCGCCGGCGGCGTTCGGCGCGCTGGCGGCGGACGTGCTGCTGCCGGGACTTTTCGTGGATATGGTGCTGCTCACGATATGCTATGTGCCGCTGCGGCTGGCGGGACTCGAGGGGAGCGGGTTCCGGCTGCAGCGGGGAAGGTATTTCGCGAGCCTATGAGCCTGCTGGACGAGGGGCTGCGGACGCCGGCGGGGCCATCGCGCAACCGCCCCCACGGGAACGTGGCGGTGCTGCGGGCGTTCATCCTGCTGCTCTTCGGGGTGCTGACGTTGCGGCTCGTGGACATGCAGATCCTCCGGGGGGAGGAGTTCGCGCAGCGCTCGCGGGAGAACCACATCGTGCGGACGAACATCCTGCCGACGCGCGGCCTGATCACCGACCGGAACGGCGAGCCGCTGGTGAAGAACGTGGGGGTGTATTCGGCGACCATCCTGCCGGAGCTGCTGCCCGATTCGCAGGAGGCGCGCTACCGGATCTACCTGCGGCTGCAGGAGCTGATCGGGGTGTCGCCGCTGGAGGTGCAGACGCGCGTGGACGAGGCGATCGCCGCCGGGCGGGCGTACATCGCGATCCGGATCGCGACGAACCTGCCGCGGGAGGCTGCGCTGGCGCTCGAAGAGGCAGCCGTCGACCTGCCGGGGGTGAGCCTCGAGGTGACGCCCGGCCGCCAGTACATCGCGGGGCCGGCGTTCTCGCACATCCTCGGCTACATCGGGCCGCAGACGGCTGAGGAGGCCCGCGTGCTTCGGCAGCAGGGCTACCAGCTGAACGAGCCGGTGGGGAAGGACGGCATCGAGGCGTGGTACGAATCGGACCTGCGGGGGCAGATCGGCTACACGGCAGCCGAGCAGAATGCGCAGGGCAGGCTGATCACGCTGCTCGGGCGGCAGGACCCGGTCCCGGGGAACACGGTGCGGCTGAACATCGACGCCGGGCTGCAGCAGTACGTCGCCGAATTGCTGCAGGCCTCGATGGCGGACAACGGCAGCGGGTGGGGCGATGCGAAGCAGGCAGCCGCAGTGGTGATGAACGCGAAGACGGGGCAGGTGTACGCCATCGTTTCGATTCCGACGTATGACAACAACATCTACGCCGACGCGCAGCGGCGGGCGGCCGAGCTGGAGCGGATCCAGAACGACACGGTGACCTACACGCTGCTCAACAAGGCGCTGAACCCGGCAGCGCCGGGCTCGACCTTCAAGCTGGTGACGGCGACGGCCGGGCTGGCGGAGGGCAGCATCACGCCGAACACGACGTTCCAGATCGGCTGCAGCCTCGACATCAAAGGCGAGAACGACGTCATCTACAACTACCCGGACTGGCGCTGCCACAACATGCTGATGGACGTGCGGGCGGCGATCGCGTGGTCGTCGAACGTGTTCTTCTTCCTCACCTCGGGCGGCGACCTCGAGCGGCAGCGGGGGCTGGGGAAGGACGTCGAAACGTCCGGCGCGGTGCTGGCGGCGTGGGCGCGGAAGTTCGGCTTCGGGAAGCCGACGGGCATCGACCTCTTCGGCGAGGCGTCGGGCCGGGTGCCAGACCCGCAGTGGAAGCGGCGGACGAAGGTGGGCGAAGGGTTCGCGCCGGGCGAAAACGACTGGTTCCTCGGGGATACGTACAACACAGCGATCGGGCAGGGCGACGTGCTGGCGACGCCGCTCCAGATCGCGCGGATGACGGCCGCCATCGCCAACGGCGGGACGCTGCCGGTGCCGCACGTGGCGGACGCGATCATCGGGCCGGACGGCAAGGTGGTGCGGACGATTTCGCCGCAGGGCGAGACCATCGACGTCGACCCGCGCTGGCTGCAGGTGGTGCGGGAGGGGATGCTGGGCTCGGTGCAGTACGGCGCGGGCGCGCGCGCGGCGAGTTCGAAGACGACCGTCGCGGGGAAGACGGGGACGGCGGAGTTCTTCAAGCCGGACGGGACGAAGTCGCAGCACGCGTGGTTCACCGGGTTTGCGCCGTACAGCGACCCGGAGGTGGTGGTGACGGTGTACTTCGATATCGGCGTCGGCGGCGACAAGGCGGCGCCGGTGGCGGGGAAGATCATCGACTACTTCATGGAGCACGTGCGGCCGTGACGAGCGTGACGCTGGGCAACTTCGGCCGGGCGCGGGCGCGCACGTCGTTCTGGCGGGGCTGGGACCGGTTCGACTACGTGATGGTGGCGGCGGCGCTGGCGCTCGTGGGGTCCGGCCTGGCGCTCATCCACAGCGGGTCGCGGCCGTGGTACGACGGGCCGATCACGAGCCTCGCGAGCCCGGTGGCGAAGCAGGCGCTGTTCGCGGTGATCGGCATCGCCGTGATGCTGGGAATTTCGCGCGTGGACTACCACCGGTTCCTGCACTTCGCGTGGGTGTTCTACGCGCTCTCGATCGTGTCGCTGCTGGCGCTGTTCGCGCTGGGGAGCACGGCCTACGGGTCGACGCGGTGGTTCGACCTCGGGCCGGTGCAGGTGCAGCCGTCGGAGTTCGCGAAGCTGGCCGCGATCCTGTGCCTGGCGCGGTTCTTCTCAGAGCACGGTGGCGATGCGCGGGACGTGCGGTCGCTGCTGCTCTCGATGGCGATCGTGGCGCCGCTGGCGGGGCTGGTGTTCCTGCAGCCAGACCTCGGGACGAGCGTCGTCTTCGGAGGCATCTGGCTGGGCATCGTCGTGATTGCGGGAGCGAACCGGAGCCACCTGCTCATGATGGGGGCGATCTTCCTCGCGGTGCTGCCGTTCGCGTGGACGTTCGCGATTGCGGATTACCAGGTCGAGCGCGTGGCGGTGCTGGTCGACCCGAACGAAGACCCGCTGGATTCGGGGTACAACGTGCTGCAGTCGCAGATCGCGCTGGGTTCCGGGCAGCTGTTCGGCAAGGGGTACATGCAGGGCGACCAGACGCAGCTCGAGTACCTGAAGGTGGCGACGAAGGACTTCATCTTCAGCCTGCTGGGGGAGGAGTTCGGGTTCGCCGGGGCGATGGTCATCTTCGCGCTGTTCATTTTGCTGCTGATGCGCGGGGTGCGGGCGGCGCAGCTGGCGGGCGACACCGCGGGGCAGCTGGTAGCGGTGGGCATCACGATGCTGATCCTGATGCAGACGTTCATCAACGTGGCCGTGAACGTGAGCCTCTTCCCGGTGACGGGCATCCCGCTGCCGTTCGTGAGCCAGGGCGGTTCGTCACTCGTGAGCCTGTTCGCCTCGCTGGGGCTGCTGCAGAGCATCGTGATGCGGCACCGGTCGTACCGGCAGACGTGAGAGCCCGGCGGCTTCGAGGACCTCGGCGAGCGAGGCGGCGCGCAAAAGCCGCAGACCTTCGAGCGCGGGCGCGCCGGGGGGAACGACGGCCGCCTCGAGCCCGAGGCGGGCGAGTTCGGCGAGGCGCCGGCTGAGCTGGTGGACGGGCCGGAGCGCGCCGGAGAGGGCAACTTCGCCGAGGAAGGCCATGCCGCGGGGGAGGGGGCGGTCGTGGATGGCTGAGGCGAGGGCGAGGCATACCGCGAGGTCGGCGGCGGTGTCGCGGATGCGGAGGCCGCCGGAGACGCTGGCCGCGATATCGAGGGCGCCGGAGGGGATGCCGCCGCGGCGGGCGAGGACGGCGAGGAGGAGGTGGAGGCGGGCGGGCTCGATGCCGGCAGCGATGCGGCGGGGCGCGGCGAGCGCCGTCGGCACGGCGAGGGCCTGCACCTCGACGGCGAGGGGCCGGGAGCCTTCCATGACGGCGGTGACGGCGCAGCCGGAAGCGGCGGGGTCGTGGGGCGCGAGGAGAAGGCCCCCGGGGTTCTCGACGCTCTGGAGGCCGGCGCCGGTCATCTCGAAGAGGCCGAGTTCGTCGGTGGCGCCGAAGCGGTTCTTGACGGCGCGGAGGAGGCGGAGGACGCCGCCCTCGGCGGATTCGAAGTAGAGCACGACATCGACGAGGTGTTCGAGGAGGCGCGGGCCGGCGACGTCGCCGCTCTTCGTGACGTGGCCGGTGACGAGGGTGGCGGTCCCGGTGCCCTTGGCGAAGGCGAGGAGGCGGGCGCCGGCCTCGGCGAGCTGGGCGGGGCCGCCCGCGCGGGATTCGAGCCCCTCGACGGTGACGGCCTGGATGGAATCGACGATGAGGACGTCGACGCCAGCGGATTCGGCAGCCGCGAGGGCCGCTTCGATGCCCGGCTCTGGGATGAGATCGATCGGGGCGCCGGCGACGCCAAGGCGGGCGGCGCGCATGCGGACCTGGCGGGGCGATTCTTCGCCGCAGACGCAGGCGACGCGGAGGCCCTGCCCGGCGAGCGCGGCCGCCGCCTGCAGCATGAGGGTCGATTTGCCGATGCCCGGGTCGCCGCCGACGAGGACGAGCGAGCCGGGGACGATGCCGCCGCCGAGGACGCGGTCGAACTCGGGAATGCGGGTCGCGTGGCGGGCGGCGGTATCGCCTTCGACCTCGTCGAGGCGGAGGAGGCGGGCGGGCGCAGCCGCGGCGGGACGGCGGCCTGCCGGGCCGCTCCGGGGAGCCTCGGCGAAGGGTTCGAGGGTGTTCCACGCCTGGCAGCCGGCGCAGCGGCCGACGTAGGCGACGGCCGTCCAGCCGCAGGCGGAGCAGCGGTAGCCGCGTTCGGCGCGTGGCACCGGCCGAGTATAGGCCGCTCGGGCGACATGGGACGACGCGTCAGGGGGCGATGAAGAGAACGTCGCCGGGGCCGAGTTCGGGAATCTCGCCGGGCGGGACGTAGACGGCGCCAGCTGCCTCCGGGTAGTACCAGCGGACGGCCGGGCCGAGGTTGACGCCGCCGAAGACGGTGAGCCAGCCGGGGACGTTGCCGCCAGCGTAGACGGTGGTCCCGGGCGGGAGGTCGGGGTATTCGGCGCGCAGGGCATCGACCCAGCGCTGCTGTTCGCCCGGCCCCCAGCGGGTCCAGTCGGCGACGCGGTCATTGAGGGCGACGGCGGCGAGGATGATGGCGGCGACGCCGGCCGCGGCCGGGAGCGCGCGGGGGACGCGGGGGAACCGCTCCAGGAGGTCGGCGGCGAGGGTGGCGAGGCCGAGGGCGAGCCAGGGGATGGTGAAGTAGAGGTAGCGCGGGCCGATGCCGAGCTGATTCGGGGCGACGGCGAGGAGGGACAGGAGCGCGCCGCCGAGGAGGATGGCTGGCGGCCAGCGGCGGAGCGCTGCCGAACCGAGCGCGAGGAGCGGGACGACCGGGATGGAGAGCTGCTGGAGGGTATGCCGCCAGCCGGCCAGGCCGCCGAGCTGTTCGCGGAAGGGAAAGAGCAGGAATTCGAGGCAGGCGCGGTAGTTTCGCCACGTATGGCTGCCTCGCCAGTCAAAGATCTCGCGGTTGGCCAGGGGCTCGGTGAAGCCGCGGGTGCGGATGACGACGTAGAGCGCGGCCAGCGCGGCGAACGGCAGGAGCGGCAGCCAGGTTTCGCGGCGGCGGAGCTGCCAGCGGGCGGTGACCGCCACGTGCCAGGCAGCGAGGACCGGCACGGCGACCCACGCGCCTTCGCGGGTCATCGCACCGAGGGCGAGAAGGGCCGCGGAGAGGCCAACCAGCCGCCAGCGCACCGGCTGGCCGGGGGGCGTCGCGGCGAGGAAGGCGAGCCAGGCCACGAGGGCGAGCGGCAGCGCGAGGCTGTTCACGGAGGAAACCCAGGCCACCGCCTGGTACGGCCCGGGGTGGAGGGCGACGATGCCGGCGGCGATGACGCGGACCGGCGGCCGGGGGTCGATGCGGGCGGCGATCGCCCACGTGAGGACAACGGCTGCGAGGTGGCCCGCGAGGACGAGCAGGTGGTACGGCCAGCTGCGGCCGCCTGCGGCCGGTTCGAGCAGCTCGAAGGCCAGGAAGGCGAGCGGGCGCCAGAAGTCGCGCGTGAAGGGCAGGAGCGGCTCGCTGCTCCAGGGGGTAAACACGGCGCGGGCGTAGTCGGCCGTCGAAAGGTCGCGTGCGGCGACGAGGTAGAAGTAGTCGTCGAGCCAGAACGGGGAGGCGACAGCGGGGGCGTAACCAACGACGGCGGCGGAGAGGATGAGGGCGAGGGGCCAGCTCTGCCGGGCCGCCCGCGGGAGCCGTTCGCGCATCCGGCGGATTGTAGCCGAACGGCGTTCAGTTTGCCTCGGCGGCGCGGTCGAGGAACGGGCGGACGGCGGCGGCGAGGGCGGCGTGGTCCGGGTGTTCGAGGCGGGGGTCGCGGGCGAGGACGCGCGCAGCGAGGCCGCGGGCGCGGAGGAGGATATCGCGGTCGGTGAGGCGGGCGACGCGGAGCATGGTGTTCGTGCCGCTCTGGAGGCGGCCCCAGGTTTCGCCTTCGCCGCGCATGCGGAGGTCGACCTCGGCGAGAGCGAAGCCATCGGTGGTTTCGCACATGGCGTTGAGCCGCTCGCGGGCGTCGGGGCCCGGGTCTTCCTCGCTGGAGAAGAGGATGCAGTAGCTCTGCTTCGCGCCGCGGCCGACGCGGCCCCGGAACTGGTGGAGCTGGCTGAGGCCGAACCGTTCGGCGCCCTCGATGACGATGACGGTCGCGTTGGGGACGTCGATGCCGACTTCGATGACGCTGGTGGAAACGAGGACCTGGGCTTCGTTGCGGGCGAAGCGCTGCATCGCTTCGTCCTTCTGGCGGGCAGACATGCGGCCGTGGAGAAGTTCGACGGCGTAGCCCGCCAGCGGGCCGGAGCGGAGGAATTCGTACTCCTCTTCGGCGGAGCGGACCTCGAGCGACTCGGATTCCTCGACGAGCGGGCAGATGACGTAGACCTGTTCGCCGGCATCGAGGCGCTTGCGGAGGAAGCGGTAGGCGTCGTCGCGCTCATCGGGGCGGTACCAGCGGGTGCGGATGGGCTGGCGGCCGGGGGGCAGCTCATCGAGGGTGGAGACTTCGAGGTCGCCGTAGACGGTGAGGGCGAGGGTGCGGGGGATTGGGGTGGCGGTCATGACGAGCAGGTGGGGGTTGCGGCCCTTCTGGCGGAGCCGGGCGCGCTGCATGACGCCGAAGCGGTGCTGCTCATCGACGACGGCGAGGCCAAGGCGGGGGAACTGGAGGTCGTCTTCGATGAGGGCGTGGGTGCCGATGACGATGTCGGCGCCGCCGTGGGCGGCATCGCCGCGGACCTGCGCTTTCTGTGCCGGGGTGAGGGAGCCGGTGACGAGCAGGACGCGGAGCGGGCGGCCGAGCCACGGGGGGCTGAAGACGCCGTCGAGCGCGGAGAGCTCGCCGCCGCCGAGGAGCCGCGCGAGGGAGCGCTCGTGCTGCTCGGCGAGGATTTCGGTCGGGGCCATGAGGGCGGCCTGGAAGCCCGAGGCGACGGCGGCGAGCATGGCGGCGAAGGCGACGACCGTTTTCCCGGACCCGACGTCGCCCTGCAGGAGGCGGAGCATCGGGTTGGGGCCGCGGAGGTCGCGCTCGATTTCGGCGAGGGCGCGCTGCTGGGCGCGGGTGAGGGGAAAGGGGAGGGCCTCGAGGAAGCCGCTGCGCAGCGGGCCGAAATCGATGGCCGGGGCGTCGTCGTTCCGCTGCCACTCGGCGCGGCGGATGAGGACGGCGCACTGCACGGCGAGAAATTCGCCGAGCGCGAGGCGCTGGCGGGCAGCCTCGGCGTCCTCGGCTTTGGCGGGGGCGTGGTAGGTGCGAATGGCCGCGGCGATGGGGGGGATGCCTTCTTCGCGCCTGAGCCACGCAGGGATGGGGTCATCGACGAGGTCGGCGGCGAGGTCGACGGCGCGGGCCACGGCGGCGCGGATGGTCTTCTGGCCGAGGCCGGCGGTGGCGGGATAGACGGGCTCGAGGCGGGCGAAGGCGTCGCCGCCGCGTTCGAGCTGCTCGAACTCGGGGTTCTCGAGCTGGAGGCGGCCGCGGTAGCTGCGCACGCGCCCGGCGAGGACGAGCCGGTCGCCTTCGCGGAGGTTGCGGGCGACGTACGGCATGTTCCACCAGACGACGGGGAGCGCGCCGGTGCCGTCGGCGACGAGGGCGCGCGCGCCGCGGACCCGGCCGCGGACGCGGAACTCGGCGATATCGAGGAGTTCGCCGACGATGGTCTGGAGCTCGGAGCCGGGCTGGAGGTCGGCGATGCGGCGGAGGTTGGTGTAGTCGTTGAAGCGCCGGGGGAAGAGGAAGACGGCATCGCCGACGGTCGCAACGCCGAGTTTTTCGAACCGGGCGGCCGCGCCGCGGGGCAGGCCGGGAAGGGCGGCGATGGGGCTGGCGGGGGTGATGGGCGGGGGCGGGGGCGGCGCTTCGGCGGGCCGGGGCTGCTTGCGGCTTGCCGGCGCGGCGGCAGGCCGGGGCGCGACGCCGCCGAGCGCGGCGAGCACGCCATCGACCCAGCGCTCCCGTTCCCCGGCGGGCAGCGCGCGGTAGCCGCCGGGCGGCAGCTGGCGGACGGCGGCGGCGAGCGGCGAGCCGCGGAGCTGGCCGTCTTCGCTGAGCTGGATGAGAAGGCGGTCGAGGCCGCCGAGGACGGCGGTGTTGCGGCAGCCGCCCTGCCGCTCGAGTTCGAACACCCGGCGGAGGCGGGCAGTATCGAGCGCGCGGGCGGGGCCGCTCATTCGCGGGCGAGGGCAGCGACGCCGAAGGCGCCGGGGCCGGTGTAGGTGCCGACGACGGGGCCGAGGTAGGCGGCGTGGAGCGCGGTGTGCGGGAGCTGCGGGCGGAGGCGCTCGATGGCGGCCTCGGCCTCTGCGGGGAGGTCGCCGTGAGCGATGAACATCTCTTTCGCGCGGGGCATGCCGGCGGCGAGTTCGAGGATGCGCTCGTGGGCGCGGGCGCGGGTGCGGACCCGTTCGAAGGGGGCGACCTCGCCCTGGTCGACGGTGAGGATCGGCTTGATGCTGAGGATCGAGCCGATGAGCGAGCGGGCGCGGCCGATGCGGCCGCCGCGCTGGAGGTATTCGAGCGTATCGACGGCGACGTAGACGGTGACGCGGTCCATGGCGCGGCGGGTGACGGCGACGACGTCGCTGAGGGAGGCGCCGGCCGCGGCCGCCCGCGCGGCTTCGAGCACGATGAGCCCGAGGCCGACGCTGACGTTGTAGGAATCGATGAGGTCGATGTGGAGGTCGTGCTTGAGGGTTTCGCGGGCGACGGAGGCGGAATTGAGGGTGCCGGAGAGCTTCGAGGAGATGTGGATGGAGACGATCTCGGCACCGTCGGCGGCGGCAGCGCGGTACGCCTGCTGGAAGCGCTCGACGGAAGGCTGGCTGGTCCGCGGGAGGACGTTTGACGACCGGAGCCGCTGGTAGAAGTCGACCGGGGTGATGGCGGCGCCGTCTTCGAGCGCTTCATCGCCGAAGATGACCGTGAGGGGCACGACGGTGATGCCGTGCTCGGCAGCGAGCGCGGGCGGGAGGTCGCAGGTCGAATCGGTGACGATGCGAACGGTCATAATTGTTCAGGCGCCTATGCGGGAGAGTATAAGGGTTCGCGCCGGGCGGGTAGAATAGCGGCTCATGACGACGGTAAAGCTGGCGCCTTCCATCCTGACGGCCGATTTCGGGCGGCTGGCCGACGAAGTGCGGGCAGCGGAAGCGGGCGGGGCGGATATGCTGCACCTCGACGTGATGGACGGGCGGTTCGTCCCGAACATCACGTTCGGCGCGCTGGTGGTCGAGGCGCTGCGGAAGGTGACCTCGCTGCCGTTCGATATCCACCTGATGACGGTGGAGCCGGAGCGGCTGATCGACCAGTTCGCGGAGACGGCAGACATCATCAACGTGCACATCGAGGTGTCGCCGCACATCAACCGGACGCTGGACGCGATTCACCGGCTGGGAAAGAAGGCGGGGGTGTGCATCAACCCGGGGACGCCGGTGGCGGCGATCGAGGAGTCGCTGCCGGACGCGGACCAGGTGATGGTGATGACGATCAACCCGGGCTGGGGCGGGCAGCAGATGATCCGGCGGCAGCTGGAGAAGGTCGCGCAGATCCGGCGGCTGCTCGACGCCGGCGGGTTCGGCGCCGACATCGAAATCGACGGCGGGGTGAAGGCGCACAACGCGGCGGACTGTGTCCGCGCGGGCGCGACGGTGCTGGTGTGCGGGAGCTCGGTCTACAACGCGGAGAAGAGCGTGGCGGAGAACCTCGCCGACCTGCGCCGGGCGGTCGCGGGAACGTAGCCCTCAGCGGATGGTGACCCCGGCCTCGCGCAGGCGGGCGAGCAGGCCGATGGCCTCCTCGAGCTCGGGGTCGCGCTCGTGGGCCTGGCCTTCGTAGAGCAGGTAGTCGAGGTCGCCGGCGGTGTAGCCGTACCGTTCGAGGATGTCGAGCGCCTGGCGGACGGCTTCCTGCGTATCGGGGACGTGACGGGCGACCCAGTCGTCGGTGGTGCGCATGGCGGTCCTCCGTCGGGCGGGTACGGCCAGTGTGCCACAGCGCGGCGAGGCATGCGGGGGCCGGAGGACCGCGGATCCGGGCCCATCGGGCGAAACCCTGAATTTCGCGGCCGGCGCCGTTTTGTCACTCAATGTCCACCCTGTTCACCCGATTGTCACCGTAGAAGCCCGGGAGGGCGGCAACCTCGCCGGGGCGATATCACCCAGCCAGCCGGGCATGGACCGGCGAAGGAGCACGACGATGACTCGCATCATGACGAACGTGAGCGCCATCAACGGGCAGCGCAACCTTGCGAAGACGGGCCTGAAGATGGGGAAGACGCTGGAGAAGCTGGCGAGCGGCTACCGCATCAACCGGGCCGCGGATGACGCGGCGGGGCTCGCCATCAGCGAGAAGATGCGGGCGCAGATCCGGGGCAACAAGCAGGCGCTCCGGAACGCGCAGGACGGGATTTCGATGCTGCAGACCGCGGAGGGCGCGATGGACGAGGTGCACGCCATCCTCCAGCGGATGCGGGAGCTGGCGGTGCAGGCGGCGAACGGCACCTACGCCGACAACGGCCCGGAGCGGACGAGCATCGGCGAGGAGATCGTGCAGCTGCGGAAGGAGATCGACCGGATCGCGTACAGCACGGAGTTCAACGGGCAAAAGGTGCTGACGGGCGCGCTTTCGAGCGTCTCGGCGGGCGTGGCCGCGACGAACCTCGTGCAGGGGGAGACGATCGGCTACGCGAACGCCGGCGCCGCCGCGACGCACCTCGTCTCGGGCGACCCGCTGCCCTCGGGCGGCACACGCACGGTGACCTTCAGCACCGCGCCGGCCGGCGATTACGTCTTCGTGAACAACGGCGGCGTGCTCGAGATGCGCCTCGGCAGCGCGAGCGGGACGCTGGTTGCGACGGCGGCCGGGTTCGCCTCCGGGTCGACGATCCCGGGCGGCTCGGCAGGCTCGGTGGTCTTCAGCAACGGGTTCACGCTGACGATTACGACGGACCCGGGCGCGTACTCGTGGACGAGCTTCCTGGCGGACATGGCGGTGGGCGGGAACTCGAACCTTTCGATCAACGGGCTCACGGCGACGACCATCACGGCGACGACCGCGCGGCCGCAGACCTACACGTTCACCTCGCCGGGCGCCGGCCAGCTGACGCTGACGGGGGCTGACGGCACTTCGCAGACGCTCACCATTACGAACATGGCGCCGAACGAAACGCGGACGCTGGACTTCAACCAGCTCGGCGTGAGCGTGACGCTGCAGACGGGGCCTGCGGGGCGGACGGCGGCGCAGGTCATCACCGACCTGACGGGCGCGACGAACAATACGATCATCATCGAGGGGACGGGGAACACGTCGACGCTGCAGGTGGGCGCGAACGTGCCGGATACGCTGCAGCTGGAGTTCGTCAGCATGCTGAGCGAGAACCTCGGTTCGCCGGCGTACAAGCTGGGCGGGCCGACGGGGCTCATCACGACGCTGGGCGACCAGGTGGTGAAGACGATCCAGGACGCGCACAACCTGATGAGCGCGCTGGACGGGGCGATCCAGACGCTGAACAGCCGGCGCGGCACGCTCGGCGCGGCGCAGAACCGGCTCGAGCACACGATCAACAGCCTCGGCGTGGCCGTCGAGAACCTCACGGCGAGCGAGAGCCGGATCCGGGATGCGGACATCGCCGAGCTCTCGAGCGACCTGGTGGCATCGAACATCCTGCAGTCGGCCGGCGTGGCAGTGCTGGCGCAGGCGAACCAGACGCCGCAGGCGGTGCTACAGCTGCTGCAGCGCTAATCCGCGGACTGATCGAGGCCGCTCTCCCGGGACGGGGAGGTCACCCAGGGTGACCTCCCCGTTTGGCGTTTGGGCCGGTGACAGGCGGGAGAATTGCCACCTGTCATCCACCGGCGGCACGGATTCGTCACCGGCGTACCCCCTGCGGTTCCCGTCCTGCACCCCTAATCGTTCGTGACGGCGGCGATAACCAAGGCGTCACGCCTGCCCAAAACCACGCGGGGCAGGGCCGGGGGCTTCCCCCGGAGCAGAAAGGAAGGGGAGACGCAGGATGTCTTCGATCGTCACGAACGTTGCTGCCCTCAACGGTCAGCGCAACCTCAACATCACGGCGGCGAAGATGGGGAAGGTGCTGGAGAAGCTCTCCAGCGGCTACCGCATCAACCGCGCCGCCGATGATGCCGCCGGCCTCGGCATCTCCGAGAAGATGCGCGCCCAGATCCGCGGCAACAGCCAGGCCATCCGCAACGCCAAGGACGGCATCTCGATGATTCAGACCGCCGAAGGCGCCATGGACGAGATCCACTCCATCCTCCAGCGCATGCGCGAGCTGGGCGTCCAGGCCGCGAACGACACCTACGACAGCGCGGCCCGGACCTCGATCGGCACGGAGATCATGCAGCTGCGGCAGGAGATCGACCGGATCGCGAACGCGACGAGCTTCAACGGCCAGAACCTCCTGACCGGCGCCCTCACCGGCACCCTCGGCGGCGCCACCGGCACCGACCTCGTCGTCAACGATGCCGTCGGCGCGGCCATCGCCACCGAAATCAACGTCGCTGGCGCCAAGCCCGGCACCTATACCTTCAGCTACAACAGCTCCACCGACGAGCTCACCCTCACCGGCCCCTCCGGCCAGGCCCAGGTCATCACCGTCTCCGCTATCGCCGCCAACGGCTCCCAGACCCTCAACTTCAACCAGCTCGGCATCTCCATCAAGCTCAACTCCACCGCCGGCGAAACCGCCGACAACATCGGCGCCGCCCTCACCACCGCCGCCAACGACACCATCGTCGTCACCGGCTCCGGCGCCGCCGCACTCCAGGTCGGCGCCAACACCACCGCCTACGACGTCATGAACGTCTCCTTCAACGACGTCCGCGCCACCCAGTCCACCGGCCTCAACCTCCTCTCCGGCGGCGGCGTCGACTGGACCAGCGCCTCCACCATCGTCGCCTCCAACACCGCCGCCCAGGCCTTCATCAACCAGATCGACGCGGCGATCACCACCCTCAACACCCGCCGCTCCGACCTCGGCGCCGCCCAGAACCGCCTCGAGCACACCGTCAACAGCCTCGGCGTCGCCGTCGAGAACCTGACGGCCAGCGAGAGCCGCATCCGCGACGCCGACGTCGCCCAGCTCTCGACGCAGCTGGTGAGCAGCCAGATCCTGCAGCAGGCGGGCACGGCGGTCCTGGCGCAGGCGAACCAGTCGAGCCAGGCGGTCCTCAGCCTCCTCCGGTAAGCCGGCGGTAACGGCGGCACTCCCCTGGGGCGGCCCTCCCGGTGACGGGAGGGCCGCTTCGCTGCGGGCGGTGTTCACCTGATAGCAACCGGGCAGCCCCGATCCGTCCACCGCAGCCACCTGTTCGCCACCGGCCGTCCCCGGAATCGCCCCCCGACGCCGGTTCGCCACCGGGCGATACCCAAGCTGACACCAACGCCACCGAGGTGGCGCCGGCGGCAACGCCGGGGGAACAACGAAGGGGAGAACAGGTAACATGTCGTCGATCGTCACCAACATCGCCGCGCTCAACGGGAACCGGAACCTGAGCATCACGAACGCGAAGATGGGGAAGGTGCTGGAGAAGCTCTCCAGCGGCTACCGCATCAACCGCGCCGCCGATGATGCCGCCGGCCTCGGCATCTCCGAGAAGATGCGCGCCCAGATCCGCGGCAACAGCCAGGCCATCCGCAACGCCAAGGACGGCATCTCGATGATCCAGACCGCCGAAGGCGCCATGGATGAGATCCACTCCATCCTCCAGCGCATGCGCGAGCTGGGCGTCCAGGCCGCGAACGACACCTACGACACGGCCGCGCGGACGTCGATCGGCACGGAGCTCATCCAGCTGCGGCAGGAGATCGACCGGATTGCGAACGCGACGAACTTCAACGGCCAGAACCTCCTGACCGGCGCCCTCACCGGCACCCTCGGCGGCGCCACCGGCACCGACCTCGTCGTCAACGATGCCGTCGGCGCGGCCATCGCCACCGAAATCAACGTCGCTGGCGCCAAGCCCGGCACCTACACCTTCAGCTACAACAGCTCCACCGACGAGCTCACCCTCACCGGCCCCTCCGGCCAGGCCCAGTCATCACCGTCTCCGCTATCGCCGCCAACGGCTCCCAGACCCTCAACTTCAACCAGCTCGGCATCTCCATCAAGCTCAACTCCACCGCCGGCGAAACCGCCGACAACATCGGCGCCGCCCTCACCACCGCCGCCAACGACACCATCGTCGTCACCGGCTCCGGCGCAGCCGCACTCCAGGTCGGCGCCAACACCACCGCCTACGACGTCATGAACGTCTCCTTCAACGACGTCCGCGCCACCCAGTCCACCGGCCTCAACCTCCTCTCCGGCGGCGGCGTCGACTGGACCAGCGCCTCCACCATCGTCGCCTCCAACACCGCCGCCCAGGCCTTCATCAACCAGATCGACGCGGCGATCACCACCCTCAACACCCGCCGCTCCGACCTCGGCGCCGCCCAGAACCGCCTCGAGCACACCGTCAACAGCCTCGGCGTCGCCGTCGAGAACCTGACGGCCAGCGAGAGCCGCATCCGCGACGCCGACGTCGCCCAGCTCTCGAGCGAGCTCGCGAGCAAGACGATCCTGCAGCAGGCCGGCGTGGCCGTCCTGGCGCAGGCGAACCAGTCGGCGCAGAGCATCCTCAGCCTCCTCCGCGGCTAAGCGGCGGGCTGACCGCCAGCTGAGGGGCCCCCGGGACTCCACCCGGGGGCCCCGTTTTCGTCCGGCGGCCGCGGCTCAAGGTGGGGGAGCGGCGGGCCGATGATCAGGTAGTTTCCGGAAAGGAACGGCGTCATGCGCGAGCTTAGACTCGAAGGCATCGCCCCGGTGGGGATTTCGCCGGCCCCGGCGTCGTGGAGCCAGGGCGGCGGACGCGACCGGCGGATGCCGCGTCCGCGGCAGGACGGCGGCAACCGGGAGCGGATGATTCGGATGCTGGCGCCGGGCCGCGACCCGGGGACGCTGGAACTGGAGTACGTCGTGGACCACGAGGGGATGATGGTCGCCATCCAGGTTCGCGACGCCCGGACGGGGGACGTCATCGCGCGGGTGAGGGCAGAAGACCTGTGGCGGCTGGCGAGCGAAGAGGCAGCCGGAGGACTTTTGCTGGAACGGCGAGGTTAGGCGATGAGCGACCCGGTGCGGATCGGCGGGTTCTACGCGAATTTCGACACGGAAGCCGTCATCAAGCAGCTGACGGCCATCCGGATGCGGCAGGTGACGCTGCTCGAACAGAAGGGGGCGGACAACCAGGCGCGGAAGGCGGCCGTCAACGCCGTGCAGACGGCGATGCGGGCCTTCCTCGACCGGGTGAAGGCGCTGGCCGCGCCCCAGTCCGTCAGCGGGATGACGGCGACCTCCAGCGGGACGGCGGTCACGGCGGCGGCGCTGCCCGGCGCCCAGCCCGGGAGCTTCACGGTCAGCGTGAGCCAGCTGGCGACGGCGACCCGGCTCCAGGGCACGCCGATCTCGGCGGGGCTCGATGCGGCGAAGCCGATGAACCAGTCGAACTTCGGGACGGCGCCGACGAACGGGACGTTCACGATTGCGACGCAGTTCGGCGGTTCGCAGACGTTCACGGTGGGGCCGGCGGCGGCGCAGACGAGCGTTGCGCTGCAGTCGGCGAACATCGACATGGCGGTGACGAGCGGGACGTTCACGGTCGGGACGACCGGCGGCGGGACGGCGGTGATCACCATCGACGTGACGACGGACTCGCTGGACGACGTGGTGAACCAGATCAACAGCGCAGGGGTGGGGCTGACGGCGAGCATCGTGAACGACGCGAACGGGCGGGCGAACCGGCTGCAGCTGACCTCCAGCAGCGGCGACGTGATCGTCGGCGGGGTCGGGGACACCTCGAACTTCCTCTCGGCGATGCGGCTGCTGAGTTCGGCGCCGGGGACGACCCGCACGGGCGAGGCGTTTACGAAGCAGATGACGCTGAACGATGTCATCGCCGACATCAACGCGAGCGGCATCGGGGTGACGGCGAGCCTGGCGAACGACAGCTACGGGCGGCCGAACATCCTGACGGTGACCTCGACACAGGGGAACATTTCGTTCGGGAGCGGCAGCGACACCTCGAACTTCCTCGCCGTGACGGGGCTGCTGACCTCGGCGCCGGGCACGACGCGGTCGAGCGCGAACCCGATCGCGCGGCTCAGCACGGCCGCGAAGCTGCAGGATGCCGGGCTGAACGGCGGCCCGCCGAACGCGGGCGACCAGGCGATCGTGATCAACGGGGTGAGCATCAGCTACAACGCGGCAACGGATTCGCTGACGGACGTCATCGCGCGGATCAACGCGAGCGGCGCGGGCGTGACGGCGCGGTATGACTCGCTCACGGATACGGTCCGGCTGCAGAACAAGGCGACGGGCGACCTGATGCTCACGGTCGAAGATGCGCCGGGCGGGAATCTCGCGGCGAAGCTCGGGCTGACGACCGGGACGGTGACAGCCGGGCAGAACGCGCAGTACAGCATCGACGGCGGACCGGTGCAGGAGTCAGCCTCGAACGCGGTGACGTTCAGCGGGACGACGCTGACGCTGAAGGAGGTCACGACCGCGCCGGTCACGGTGACCGTCGGGCAGGACACGACATCGGCAGCGAACGCGATCAAGGCGTTCGTGACCGAGTTCAACAACGTGATGAAGGCGATCGACGTGGCGACGAAAGCGGACGGTTCGAAGACGAACAACCAGTCGGGGCCGCTGAGCGGGGATTCGTCGCTGCGGCAGCTGAAGTCGGACCTGCGGAGCATCATCACGAGCCCGGGGACGAACCTGCAGGGCGGGTTCACGACGCTGTCGCAGATTGGGCTGACGTTCGGCGCTATCGGGTCGGCCGTGGGGACCACGAACACGCTCCAGTTCGACGAGGCGAAGTTCGCGGAGGCGGTGCGGACGAACCAGGCCGGGGTGCAGGAGCTGCTGAGCCGGCTCAGCCTCTCGGCGACGCTGCAGCCGGGCGGGACGGGTTCGCTGACGGGCATCAGCGGCACCTACGCGGGGCTGGAGCCCGGGACGTGGGCGATTACGGACGACGGGGCGGGCAACCTGACCGCCGTCTTCACGCCGGCGAACGGCGGGCCGACCATTTCGTCGTCAGGGACGATCGCGCCGAACGGGACGAACGGGAACCTGATCCCGGGGCTGACGCTGACGGCGGGGCCGACGCTGCAGGCGGGTTCGCACACGATCACCGTCGGGGCGACGGCCGAGAGCGTCGTGCAGCGGCTGAAGCGGTTCGCGGAGAACCAGGCGGGCGTCGGCGGGTCGCTCGACAAGCGGAAGGCGACGTATGACCGCATCGGCTCGGACATCTCGGAGCGGATTGCGACGCTGGAGAAGCGGATCGAGGCCGAGATGGAGCAGCTGCGGCGGAAGTTCGCGGCGATGGAGCAGGCGCAGGCGCGGGCGCAGAGCGTGCTCGGGAGCCTGCAGCAGCTGGCGAACCATCTGGCCGCGAACAACGGACAGAAGTGAGGCGCGATGCCCATTCAGGGGCGCTGATTTCGGCCGACAACTGAAACGACACGCACGAGGGAGAACCACCAGATGACCAGCAACCCGTACGCCGCCTACCGCACCGTGGAGACGCTGACCGCGGACCCGGTCACGCTGACGACGATGCTCTTCGACGGGGCGGTGAAGGCGCTGCGGAAGGCGCGCCTGCACTGGGAGAACGGCAACCGGCAGGGGTTCAACGACGAGACGAACCGGGCGTACCTGATCATCGGGGAGCTGCGGGCGACGCTGGACATGAGCCAGGGCGAGCTGGCGGAGAACCTCGCGGCGATCTACGCCTACTGCCTGCGGCGGATCGTGGAAGCCTCGCTGGGCGACCTCGCGAAGCTCGAAGAAGTGGAGCGGCATATCGGGCAGATCGGCGAGGCGTGGAAGACGGCGACGGCGCAGCTGCGGGCGCAGGCGCAGGGCGGCGCGGTGCGCGGCGCCGAAGCGGCGGCCTGATGGACGGCCGGCGGCCGGTCGAGCGGGCGCTGGAGCTGGCGCGGGAGCGGCTCCGGCTGCTGGAGGCCGGCGGGGAGTTCGAGGGGCTCGAGACGCTGGATGCCGACCTCGCGGCGGCCTGCGCGGCGGCCGGGGCCGACCTCCGCGCAGGCGACGCCCCGCTGATCGAGGAGCTGCTGGCAGTCCACGCGGCAGCAGACCGCCTGATTAGCGCGGAGCTGGCAGCGCTGGGGGCCCGGATGCGGCGGCTGCGCGAGGGCCAGGCGGGGAGCGCCGCCTACCGGGCCGGCGCGTAAGCGGCGCGTAAACGGTTCGAAAGCCCGGGATAACCGCCCGTGAAGAATCGGCAGGGTCACCGGTTCGTCACCCCGGCGTCATCGGATAGCGCCTGACCGACAACCTGGCGGCGATCAAGATTGCCCCGCGCGCTGCCGACACTCTGGACAGCGCGCAGCCGCGGGAGGAGACACGGAGACCTATGGCGGGCAAGGCGGCAAAGGGCCAGCGGGGCTCGACCCTCGTTGCGACGGGCATGGTGCTCGCCGCAGGGGCCATCGCCTGGTTCGGCGGGCGGGCGCAGCCGGCCGCCCCCGCGGGCCCGGCGGAGACGGCGACGCTGCCGGGGCGGGCAGCCGAGGCCGCGGCGCCAGCGGCGGTGCGCGCGGTATCGAACGGCGGCCTGCCGACCCGCATCGTGGTGCCGGCAGCGGGCATCGATGCGCCAGTCGTCGAGGTCGGCGTGGTGGTGGAAGACGGCACCGCGCGCTGGGAGACCGCGTGGCACGCAGCGGGCCACCACCTGGATTCGGCGATGCCCGGCCAGCCGGGGAATATGGTGATCAGCGGCCACGTTTCGGTTGCCGACCGGCGGAACCTGGCCGTGTTCGCGACGCTGCACCGGGTAAAGGCCGGGGATGCGGTCGTGGTGTACGCGGGGGAACGGGGATACCGGTACATCGTAGAATCGATTGCAGTGGTCGACCCGGACGCCGTGGAGGTGCTGCGTTCGGATGCGCGGGCGACGGTGACGCTGATCACCTGCACGCCCGACCTGCGGCACCGCCTGGTGGTCACCGGGCGGCTGGTCGGCGAGGTTTCGCCGGGAGACCCGGCATGAGCCGGGGCAGCGATGGGGAGGAGAGGCCGCATGTCTGAGAGGAGCTGCGCATGACCGGAGTACGACGGACGGGAAGCACCCGCGGGGTTTCGTTCGAACCGACGCCGCTGCGCGGGCCGCGCCCCGCGCCGCCGCCTGAGCCGGCTGACCGCGCCGGCATCACCGAGGACGCGCGCGAACTGGCCCGGGCGCTGCAGGCGGTGCAGGCTGCGCCGGACGTGCGCGAGATCCGCATCGCGGCGCTGCGGAAGGCGATCGCCGAGGGGCGGTATCAGCCCGACCCGCGGGAGATTGCGCGGAGGCTGATGGAGCGGGGCGGCTTCGACCCTGAAGGCTGAGGAGCGGTTTCGCCGGGGAGGCGACGAACCGGTGCAGGAGCTGGCGGGCCCGGTTGCAGCGGCTCCCGGCCGCGAAACGGGGGTTGCCCTGATGCCGGGGGCCGGCGCCGCGGGCGTAGCCTGAGGTGGATGGTTGAGCTTGCACCGAATGCCGGGCCTGGCGCCGGCGCGAACCGCCAGGAGGGGACGATTCCAGCCATGCCGCGGGTGCTGATCATCGACCGGGGGCTGCCGAAGGCGCTGGAGGGACGGTCGCTGCTGGGCGACGGCCTCGAAGCGCATCTCACCGGCGACCCGGAGGCCGCCCTCGAGCGGGCCGCCGCGGACGTGTTCGACCTGCTCGTGCTCTGCGGGATGCCGGCGGAGGAGCAGGCCGAGCTGGCGGCGGCGTTCCACGCGCACCGGCGGTGGCGGCTCGTGCCGGTCCTGTACGTGAGCGACCCCGCAGCGCCGGGCCTCACGATCCCGGGAACGTTCCGGCCCGAAGTGGACGGCATCGTCCGGGGAACGCGGGCGAGCGCGGCGGTGGAGCGGCGCATCCGGGACCTGGCGCGGGAGGGGATTGCCGGGGCGGAGGCGGTCGTTGCGGGGCCGTTCGAGCTCGACCCGGTCCGCCTGCGGCTGCACGGGCCGGGCGGCGACATCGACCTGACCGAGCGCGAGGCGGAAGTGCTGTCGCTGCTGCTGGCGCGGCCGAACCGCACGGTGCCGGCTGCCGACATCATCGAGCGGGGCTGGGGCCTGGACGTCGACGAGCGCTCGCTCCAGATCCTGCGCCGGCACATTTCGAACATCCGGCGGAAGCTGGCGGAGACGGGCCAGCGGCGCGCGGTGCGAACCGTACGCGGGACCGGCTACCGGTTCGAGGTGCGGGCGGGCTAGGCGCGGCCGCGGAAGGTGGGGTCGCTGGCGTCGATCCAGCAGCTGGCGAAGCGGTCCTGGTAGCCGTCGGTGGTGTCGAGCGGGTAGCCCTTCACGTAGGGCCAGGCGAGGGCGACGACGCGCTCGCTGACGAGGTTTGCGCCCGGGTTGAGGGCGAGGATGCGGCGCTGGATTTCGTAGCCGAGGTCGCGGCGGGCCGTTTCGTTCAGCTCGAGGCGCTGCTTTTCGATGAGGGCATCGAGGTCGGGGTCGCGGAGGGGGAAGCTGTTGCGGGTGCCGGCGCTGTGGAAGTAGGGGTAGACCCAGTCGTCGAGGTCGATCCAGCCGGTATCGGGGCCGGCGGCGAAGGGCGCTTCGGCCGAAAGGAGCAGCCCGACGAGCTGGCTGAGCGGCATGGGGACGACGCGGATGTCGAGGCCGAGCGCGGCTTTGAGCTGGTCGCGGATGACGGAGCCGAGGCCGATGGCGCTCTCGGTGGCATCGACGACGAAGAGCGGGAGGGGGTCGGCGGGCAGTGTTTTTTCTGAGCGGAAGGCGTCGAGGGCGGCGCGCGCTTCGCGGAGGTCGGCTTCGCGGCCGCCGTCGCCGGGGCGGTAGCCTGGGACGACGGTGAGTTCGCTCTCGGGGAGGGTCCAGCGGGAGACGGGCCAGCTGACCCAGGGGCTGAGGCCGCCGGAGCCGTCGAAGAACTTGCGGACCATCTCGCGGCGGTCGAGGGCCCAGGTGATGGCGTTGCGGAAGCGATGGTCGTTGTAGGGGTGATTGACCAGCGAGTAGCGGACGCTGAAGAACATCGAGTGGCCGACGGTGTATTCGACGAGCTGCGGCAGGGCGCGCTTGAGGTGGTCGGCGAGGGTGCGGTTCACGACGGCGACGTCGAGGGCGCGGGTGCGGAGGCCGCTCTCGACTTCGGCGGTCGTCCGCGGCTGGACGAGCGAGATGCCGTCGAGGTAGGGGCGGCGGTCGCCCCCGAACCAGGCGGGGTTGCGGCGGACGGAGGCGAAGCGCTGGTCGCTCCATTCGACCCAGAGGAAGGGGCCGCTGCCGACCTGGTGGTCGAGGGTGATGTCGCGGCCGTCAGGGGCGAGCTCGGGCGCCACGATGAAGGACGCGACGTCGGCGAAGAGGTGGTGGGCGGCGGCGATGGGCGCCTTGAGCTTCACCGTGATCGCCGTCGGGGAGGTGACCTCGAGTGAATCGATGACGGACCACTGGGGCGCGCGGACGAAGGTGGTATCGCCGCTGAGCTGGCGCTCGATGCTGAACTTGACGTCGTCGGCGGTGACGGGGCGGCCGTTGAGGGGCGGGAGGTCGTGCCAGCGGGCACTGGGGGTTGATGCGGAAGACGAGGGTGAGGGGGTCGGGGCGTTCGGGCAGGGCGGCGGCGAGATCGGCGGCGATGGTGCCCTGCGCCTGGTCCTGATAGGTGAGGAGCCGGCTGAAGATCATCGCCTGGTGGCCGTGGAGGGGGCCGGCCTGGGTCTTGTGGGGGTCGACGAAGGCGTCGCGTTCGACGAAGCCGGTGTGGCGGAGGGCGTGGCCGTGGCGGCTGGAGAGGGTGGGCGGAGAGGGCGAGGGCGCCCGGGTCGGGTCGCCGGCCGGCGTCGGCGAAGGGCCGAAAGGCGTGGGCTGCGGGCTGCCGCCGCGGGAGCAGGCTGCGGCAGCGGCTGCCGCGCCGAGGAGCGCGCCGCCGGCGCCGAGGAGGCGGCGGCGGGAGATGGTTCGCCCGCGCGGTGACGGTTCCGATGTCATGCTGGCTTCCATACTATGGCGAGGTGCCGCTATGGACCGGCAACGGCCGGTTCAGGCGGCAGATTTCGGCAGATTCGGGGGGAAGGAGCTGGCGAGATGACGCAGCGGCTGACGGAGCAGGCGATTGGCGAGGCGCTCGGCGCGCTGCCGGGCTGGGAAGCCGAGGGCGCGGAGGCGATCAGCAAGACGTTCCGGCTGGCGGACCACATCGCGGCGCTCGGGTTCGTGGTGCGGGTCGCGGCGGCGGCGGAGGTGATGAACCACCACCCGGAGGTGGCGTGGGTCTACAACCGGGTGACGTTCCGGCTGAGCACGCACGACGCGGGCGGCATGACCGAGCGCGACCTCGCGCTGGCGCGGCGGATCGAGGAGCTGGCCGCGAGCTGAAGGAACGAAACGGCCGCCCCGGAACGGGAGCGGCCGCGATGGACGCCGAACGCGACGGCCTAGATGACGCCGAGCGCTTTGCGGGCGCGGGTGACGATCTGCTTCTCCTCTTCGGTGAGTTCGGAGAAGTCTTTCACGACCTCGTGCTTGAGCGGGAAGATGTGGATGGCGTCCCAGCCGCAGACGTCCTCGCAGAGGCGGCAGCCGGTGCACTTCTTCTCATCGACGGTGGAGACGCCGAAGAAGTCGTCGATGCGGTCGGTGTGCTGGAGGCTGAGGGCGTCGAAGGGGCAGATGTTGATGCAGAGCTCGCAGCCGGAGCCGATGCATTTCTCTTCGATGACGACGGCGCGGGGCCACTGGTCCTTCTTGTAGGAGCGGCAGACGTTGCCGAAGGTATCGAGGATGGCTTCGGGGGGGCAAACGACGCCGCAGGCGCCGCAGTCGATGCAGAGGGTGGGGTCGATGACGTGGAGCTGGTTGCGCTCGCCGGTGATAGCGTTCGTCGGGCACCGCTTGGTGCAGGCGGTGCAGCCGATGCAGGTTTCGACGATGGAATAGGGCACGAAGCGTCCCCCTGCGTGCGGGTGTGGAGGTCAGGATACCATGGCGGGGCGGGGTGAGGCGCGTCAGGGGAGGGCGGTAGTGCTATAGTCTCGGGGCAGCCTGCGAAGGAACTGGGGATGAGGTATGCGGTTCGTTTATGACGAGGAGCGCGCCGCCCAGGCCGCGGCATTTCTCCTGCAGCGGGCGGGAGGGCAGATGTACCTCCTGACCTTGATGAAGCTCCTGTACCTGGCGGACCGCGAATCGCTCGTCGAGACCGGCTACACCATCACTGGCGCGAAGATGGTGGCGATGCCGTACGGGCCGGTGCTGAGCGAGGTGTACGAGGCCGCAAGCCAGGGCACGGACCGTGAGTCCCCCTGGTCGCTCCACGTGGGGGCGATAGCCGGGCACAAGGTCGAGCTGCGTATGGGCGCCGGTGACGCGCTCAGTGACTATGACCGGGAAGTGCTCAGCCGCGTCTTCGACCGCTGGGGCCACTGGGACCGGTGGGAACTCGTCAGGTTCACGCATGGGCTCCCCGAGTGGCGCGACCCTTCCGGTTCGTCAGTGCCAATCGACCCCGCCGAGATCCTGCGGGCGGAGGGCTTCGACGACGCCACGGTTCGCCAGACGGTCCAGGATGCCGAGGCAGTCCTCGCCCTCCGGCGCCGCGCCGGCGCCGCCCGCGCGTGAATCCCGGCGAAGCTTTCGTCGGCTTCGACTTCCAGGGGCACCTGTGGTTCGTGCTGACCGGGCCTGACGCAGAAGGTCGTGTCGTCGTGGTCAACATTACGACGCACGGCCGTTCGCCGATCTGCGCTCGCGGCGACTGCTTCGTCCTCGCACCGGGTGACCACCCGTTCATCACCCGCGAGAGCTGCGTGTTTTGGCGCGGCGCTACCTTCGCAGAGGATGCGGCTCTCGAAGCCGCCCGCGAGCGGCGCACGCTGGACCTGAGGCCGCCGCTGCGCATGGCTCTCCTCCGGGAGATGCAGCGGCGCGTGGCGGATTCGCCCTACGTTCCCGATCGGGTGCGGCGTGCGGTTCGCGCCCACCATGGCGGGGCGGGGTGAGGCGCTTCAGGGGAGGGCGGCGAGGAACGCCTCGACGGCGGCGTTGAAGGCAGCGGGGTTATCGATGTTGGCGGCGTGGCCGGCGCCGGGGATGACGACCTTCTGCGCGCCGGGGATCTTCGCGGCCATGTAGTCGGTGGCGCCGAGGAACGGCTCGTCGCGTTCGCCGACGAGGACGAGGGTGGGGACGCGGATGGTTTCGAGCGATTCGATGACGCGGGCGTCGAACTGGGCGAGCATGCCGCGGGCGGCGAGGGCGAGCCCCTTCGCGCTGCGGTGCTGGGCGATGCGGACCTCGGCGCCGGGGCCGAGCGCCTCGAGGCCGCGGGTTTCGAAGGCGACGGCGCGGGCTTCGGCAGTGCGGTTCCAGGCTTCGCGGCCGGCCGGGTTGCGGTAGCCGGGGCCAGTGTCGAAGAGCATCAGGGCGCGGGTGCGGCCCGGGTGGGCGAGATGGAAGGCGAGCGACATGTAGCCGCCGAGGGAGAGGCCGCCGATGACGGCGCGGTCGATGCCGAGGGCGTCGAGGATGGCGGCCATATCAGTGACGGTGTGGGCTTCGGAGTAGCAGGCCGGGTCATCGGGGCTGTCGGACTGGCCGTGTCCGCGCATGTCCCAGGTGATGACGCGGTAGCGCGGCGCGAGCGCTTCGACCTGGCCCTGCCACATGCGGGAGGTTGCAGAGTAGCCGTGGCTGAGGAGGACGGGCGGGCCGTCGCCGGCTGCCTCGTAGAAGATGCGGACGCCGTCGCGATCGATGAAGGGCACGGGTGCCTCCGGGCGGGGTGATGGTGGCGGGGATTCTACGCGGGCGGGTGCGGCGCGTCAGAGCGGGCCGCGGGCGGCGAGTTCGCGGCCGAGGATGGCTTCGGCCGAGCCGTCGAAGGGGAACCGGCCGCGGCGCACCACGCGGAGGGCGCGGAGGATGCCGCACCATGCCGCCCGGCGGACGCCCGGCGGGTAGCCGAGTTCGGCCGCCCGGGCTGCGAAGACGTCCCGGTCGCGGACGTGGTGATGGCCGCCGGGGATGACGACGACATCGAGGTCGAGGTCGACGAAGTCGATGGTGCGGCCGGCGAGCCGGGCGGGGAGGGCAGCGTCGCACTTGGCGTCGACGAAGTGGCCGAGGGGGTCGAACCAGAGGAGGACGGTCAGGGGAGCGGTGAGGCCGATGCAGTGGACGCCGAACCCGGGCGACTCGTCGGCCGCGGGCGGGAGCTTGCGATGGCGTTCGCTGTCGTGCAGGACGATGAGCCAGTCGTCGCCGCGGGCATCGACGAGGTCGCCTTCCCATTCGTAGCGGACGGCGCCGCCGTACTTCAGCTTGCGGACGACGACGGGGTTCGGCACCGGCTCACTGATCCGTGGGGCGGTGCGGATGGCGCTTGAGGCCGGCGGCCTCGGCGGGGTCGAGGCGGGCGGCGAGCGCCTCCTTCAGCTCGGCGATTTCCGGGTAGCGGCCGGCAGCGCGGCGGGAGAAGATGCGCTCCCCGTCGACGTCGACGTCGAAATCGCCGCCGCCAGCGGGGACGAGGCGGAGCTCGGCGATGTAGTCGCCGAAGGTGTGGAGGAGTTCGTGCGCCGTCCAGAGGGCGCGGGGGAGGAAGTTGCAGCGCCGGCAGTAGGTGATGGCGACGGTGAGGCGGGTGGACACGGCCGGCTCCGGGCGGAGGCTAGGGGCGCTTGTTGCCCCAGTGGTCCCAGTAGGTGACGTCTTCGACGGGCTTGCGGAAGCCGGCGCCGAACTTGCCGCGGGGCCAGCCGACCGGGATGAGCGCGGCGGTTTCGACGGTCTCGGGGATGCCAAGGAGCTTCCGGACGTCGTCCTGCCGGAAGCGGTGGAGGGTGGTGAGGGCGGTGCCGAGGCCGAGGGCGCGGGCGGCGAGCATGAGATTCTGGACGGCGGGGTAGATGCTGGAGCCGGCGGTGATGTCGGGGCGGGCACCGGGGTCGACGAGGAGGCAGGCGAGGATGAGGACCGGGACTTCGTGGAGATGGTCGGCGAGGTACTGGGCGGAGCGCATGACGCGGTCGTTGCTGGCGGCTTCGTCCGGGGGCAGGTCCGGGCGGTTGCCGTAGCCGCTGGCGACGAGGCGGTCCCAGCCTTCCTTGTACCACTGCTGGAGCTGCTGCTTCTTGGCCGGGTCGGTGATGACGAGCCAGCGCCAGTTCTGGCGGTTGCCGCCGCTGGGGGCGCGTGTGGCAGCCCAGAGGATTTTCTTGATGTACTCATCGGGGACGGGGTCCGGCTTGAGGCGGCGCATGGCGCGCTGGGTGCCGATGACTTCGAAGATATCGGGTTCGACGACGGCGGGTTCGGGCACGTGGGGCTCCGGGCGTTGAAGGTGTGGTCCGATCCTACAGTGTCAGCGGGGAGGCGCGAGGCGGCTATAATCCGCCGGCGATGACGGAGCTGCCGCTCTCCGGGGTGCGGGTGTGCGATTTGACGTGGGTGATCGCGGGGCCGACGGCGACGCGCATCCTCGCGGACTTCGGCGCCGAGGTCATCCGGGTGGAGCACGGGCAGGCGGCGGACCCGATTCGCTTCGGGCGGCCGATCGCGGGGGAGCGGCCGACGCTGAACAACTCGGGGTTCTTCAACTACTTCAACCGAAACAAGAAGAGCGTGCTGCTGAACGTGCGGCATCCGCTGGGGATGGAGGTGCTGCACCGGCTCATCGCGGTGAGCGACGTGGTCATCGAGAACTTCTCGAGCGGGGTGCTGGAGTCGTGGGGGCTGGACTACGAGGCGATGCGGGCGATCAACCCGCGCGTGATCTCCTGCTCGATTTCGGGGTTCGGCCACACAGGCCGGGACCGGCGCTTTACGACGTGGGGGCCGACGGCGCAGGCGCTGAGCGGGCTGACGCTGATGTCGGGGCTGCCGGGGAAGCCGCCGGCGGGCTGGGGGTATTCGTACCTCGACCACACGGCGGGCTACTACGCGGCAATCGCGGTGATGATGGCGCTCCACCACCGGAACCGGACGGGCGAGGGGCAGGCGATCGACATCGCGCAGGTGGAGACGGGGATGGTGCTGACCGGGCCGGCGGTGCTGGATTTCACGGTGAACGGGCGGAGCTGGCTGCGTGAAGGGATGCCGCCGGGGAACCGGGCGTGGGAGCCGCGCATCGCGCCGCACAACACCTACCCGTGCGCGGGGGAGGACCGCTGGGTGGCCATCGCCGTGCGGAACGATACGGAGTGGGAGGCGATGCGGCGCGCGATGGGCGAGGCGGGCTGGGCGGCGGATGCGCGCTTTGCGGCGAACGCCGGGCGGCTGGCGCACGAGGACGAGCTCGACGCCCGCATCGCGGAGTGGACGCGGGAGCGGGACGCCTACGCGGTGATGCAGGCGCTGCAGGCCGCCGGGGTGCCGGCGGGCGTATGCCAGACGGCCGGCGACCGCGTGGAGCGGGACCCGCAGCTGCAGGCGCGCGGCTGGTGGACGTCGATGCCGCACCCCGAACTGGGGGAATCGGGGTTCGACGGGGTGGCGCCGCGGCTGTCGCGGACGCCCGGGACGAACCGGACGGCCTCGCCCCTGATGGGCGAGCACACCTTCGAGGTGATGACCGGGACGCTGGGCATGAGCGCCGATGAGTATGCGGAGCGGGAGGCGATGGGGGTGTTCATGTGAGCGGGCCGCTGGCAGGGCTGCGGGTGCTCGAGCTGTGCGGGCCGATGGGGCAGTACGCGGGCAAGCTGCTCGGGGACATGGGCGCCGACGTGGTGAAGGTCGAGCCGCCGGACGGCGGGGAGGCGCGCCGCGTCGGGCCGTTCGCGGACGATGTCCCGGGACCGGACCGGTCGCTGAGCTTCTGGTACTGGAACACGAACAAGCGGTCGACGGTGCTGGACTTCGACCGCGAGGAGGACCGGGAGACGTGGCGGCGGCTGGTTTCGGCTGCGGACATCGTCATCGAGGACCGGCGACCGGGCGAGCTGGACGCGGCGGGGATGGGGTACGCGGCAGCGGCCCCGGGCAACCCGGGCCTCATCTGGTGCGCGATCACGCCGTTCGGGCAGGACGGGCCGTGGGCGCAGTTTTCGGCGACGGACATGGTCTCGCTCGCGCTGGGCGGAGCGATGATGATGAACGGCTACGACCCGGAGGATGCGCCGGGGGCGCCGCCCATGCGCGGACACGGGGACCAGGGGTACGCGACGGGCTGTCACTACGCGGTGCAGGGCATCCTCGCGGCGCTGCTCTGGCGGGGCCGGACGGGGGAAGGGCAGTTCATCGACTGCTCGGTCCACGAGGCGGTGAGCAGCACGACGGAAGTGGCGCTGCCGTACTGGTTCACGCAGCAGGTGAACGTCATCCGGCAGACGGGGCGGCACGCGGCGGCGAGCCGGACGGAGCGGTGGCTGCAGCGGGCAGCCGACGGCCGGTGGACGCTGATCTTCGGGGTGGGGCGAGACAACGCGAGCTGGAAGCGCATCAAGGAGTGGTTCCAGTCGAAGGGGTTCGGCAGGCAGTTCGATGCGCCGCGGTTCGACGACCCGGCGGCGCGGCAGCCGGGCCGGGGGAGCCCGGAGGCGGCGGAGATTTTCGCCGAGCTGCAGAAGTTCATCGCGGCGCACCCGGCGGAGGAGGTGTACCGCGGCGGGCAGGAGCGGCGGCAGGCGTGGGGTGTGGTGCGCAGCCCGGAGGAGAACCTGGCGGACCCGCACTGGGAGGACCGCGGGTTCTGGGTGGAGGTCGAAGGCGAAGGGCGGGAAGGGCAACCGGTCCGGATGCCGGGCGCGCCGTACCGGTTCAGCGCGACGCCGTGGGCGCTGCGGCGGCCGGCGCCGAAGCTGGGGGAGCACACCGCCGAGGTGCTGCGGGAGTGGCTGGGATTCGAAACATGACCGATACGCGGTGATAACGGGGAGTTCATCGGCGGGCGGGATACTGCGGGCATCGGGACGTTCCCGAGGCAGCCGCCTCCCCTGTCCCCTCCGGGCGCGCTGCAGTGTGAGGGCCCGGCGTTCGGTGCCGCCGGGCCCTCCTTCTTCGTTTGCCTGCCGGTCCTCCCTGGCCGCCGGGCGAGACCGCTGGATTCGGGAACGTATTTGCCCGGATTCGGAACGAAAGCCCCCGCGAGCGTGAAGATTCGGTAGCAGCGGCTGACGGGAGCGGCGGCCGGGGGTACGGTGGGAGCCTGCGACATCTGCTGTTCACGCCGCCGTCATGCGGGCGTCACAGCCGGGCCGCAGGATGACGCCATCGCTGGGGGTGACACCGATGGTCGAGGGTGCTGCAGGTTCGCTCCGTGTTTCGCTCTACGAGCTGCTGCGGGCGCGGCACGTGCCGCTGCGGGAGGTGAGCGCGCTCGGCGTCGACCGGGACGACCTCGGGGCGCCGGTGCTGACGGCCGCGCGGCGGGCGGGCCTCAGCCCGGAACGGCTGGCTGCTGCGCTCGGGCGCGGGGAGACCGCGCCGCGGGACGCGGCAGCAGTGCACTGAGGCGCGGGCTTCGTTATGGAATCTTGACTTCCTGGCCGACCTGGAGGAGGCAATCGGCGGTCAGGCCGTTGAGCGCGATGAGCTGCTGGACGGTGACGCCGTAGCTGGCGGCGATGTCGGCGCAGGTGTCGCCGGGTTTGACGACGTAGACCTTGCCGGAGGAACCCGATGACCCGCCGCTGGAGCGCGGGACGGTGGGCGTCGGCCGGACGGTCGGGTTGGAGGTCAGGCCGCCCGCCGTGCCGGCGACCGGCGTGGGCGTGGGCGCCGGGATGATGAGCGAATCGCCAACGCGGAGGTTGTCGCAGGCGGTGGGGTTCGCCTTGATGAGGGCATCGAGGCTGATGCCCTCGGCGGCGGCGATCGCGGAGCAGGTGTCCCCGGATTTCACGGTGTACGTCTTGCGCGGCGTAGCGGTCGCCGTGCCGCCAACCGGGGTGATGGCGGCAGGGCTGCCGCCTTCGAGGATGACCTGGTTGCCCTGGATGCGGTAGAGGACGGGATTTTGCATCGGCGTCGCGGTCGGGACGCGGGCGGGGTCGGTGATGCGCTCGCCGGCGGCGGATTCAGGCTGGCCGCCGCCGCCGCAGGCTGCGGCAGCGAGCCCCGCGAGCAGCGCGGCGCCGGTGAGGAACGCGACGAAGCAGCGGGAGAGCGGGCGGCGCATGGGCTCCATGCTCATGCCGGGCACCGGGTCAGTCAACCTCGCGCAGGAGGTCGCGGATGAGAAGGTAGGCAGCATCGCCGACCCGGTCGAGGATACCGCGGTCGATGGCGGCAGCGACATCCTGCGGGGAGTGGATGGTGGAGAAGTCGCCCGACGTGAAGAAGACGACTTCGACACCGGCGTCGGCGAAGCTCATGTGGTCGCTGCCGGAGTTGGGCGGCAGCTGCGAGGGGACCGCCTCGATGCCGGCGGCGTTCGCGAGCTCGATGGCGCGGGCGGCGGCGGGCGTGTCGCCGATGACTTCGACGCGACGGCCGATGCCGGTGACATCGAGGTTGACCATGTAGCGGGGAAGCTGGCCGGCGGCGCGGAGGCGTTCGACGAGGGCTTTGCTGCCGTGGAGGCCGGACTCCTCGGCGCCGAACAGTGCGAAGCAGAGGCCGGGCTTCGGGCCGCCGAGGGCGAAGGCGCGGGCGAGTTCGAGAACGTTGGCGGTGCCGCTGGCGTTGTCGTTAGCGCCGGGCGCGCCGGGGACGGTATCGAAATGGCCGCCGACGATGATGGAGCACCCCGCGCTCCCGGGCGGCCGGGCGATGACGTTGTACGCCTGCGTGGCGCCGACGGTCGGGGGCGCCTGGATGGCGATCACGCTGCCGGCGCGGGCGGCCTCGAGGATCGCCGCGCCCTCCTCCTGCGCAACGGAGACGACCGGGAAGCGGGCGGCCATCGTGAGGTTGCCGGAGAAGGGGCCGGGCCGGTTGTTCACGACGATGAGGCCGACGGCGCCGGCCGCGGCGACGTTTTCGTACTTGGTGCCGAAGTTGAGGACGCCGCGCTCGGCGACGGCGATGCGGCCCGAGAGGTCGCGGCCGGCGATGCCGGCATCGTCAGCGAGGCCGACTTCGACGGCGGGCGCTTCGACGGTGCCGCCGGGGCTGCCGGCCATGGTCAGGGCTTCGATGGCGCGGCCGCCGAGGCGGACTTCGCCGACGCGGAAGGGGTCGTTCTCGAAGGTGAACGGCATCCGCTCGACCTCGCAGCCGTAGGAGGCGAGCTGCGCTTCGAGGTACTGGACGGCGCGGAGTTCGGCCGGGGTGCCGGCGACGCGCGGCTCGCGGGCGAGGGCCTCGACGTGGGCGAAGGCGAGGTCGGCGTCGTGGCCTTCGGGGCCGGACGCCTGCCCGCGCGGCGGGGTGACGGCAGGCTGCCCGGGCGCGGCTGCTGCGGAGGAAGGGGAGGCGGAAGCGGCGGGAGCCGGGGTGCCGTCCGGCGCTGCGGCCGGCGGCGCGCCGCTGGAGGAGCAGGCGAGCGCGAACAGGCCGAGCAGGGCGGAAGCGGCGAACGCGAAGGGTGCGCGAACGGTCACGCTGGCAGGGTACGGGGAGGGCCCGTAAAGCGCGCGGGAAGGCCGTCAGCGGCGGCGGAATGGGTTCTTGAAGCGGCGGCCGTCCTCGGGAGGGCCGTAGTCGATGTAGCGGTCGCGCCAGAAGACCTTGCCCGGGCGGCCGCCGCGGACGGTCCCGGCCGGGCGGCTGCGGAACGAGAGCAGGAACGCGGCGATGAAGATGACGACGCCGGCGAAGGAAAGCCAGATGAGCGGCGCCCAGAACATGGCGAGGAAGAGGCCGGCGATCATGATGCCGGCGCCGGAGAGCAGCAGGGAGGCGGGGTTGACCGAGGGGAGGGACGGCTTCGGGAACGGGCGGCGCTTCCGGCGCTGGCGGCGGCGCTCTTCGAGGGAGATCGGCTGGCGGCCCCCTTCGGGGAGCTCGTTTTCGAGCTTCGCGAGCAGCTCTTCGATCTCGCGCTCGATGCGGTCGGCCATGACGCTTCCACCGTAGGACATTCGGCGGCGCGCGTCGATGGGGCGACGGTCAAGAACCCGGCGGGGCACCCGGCAGGACGTCGCGCACCCGGGGCAGGAGGAGGTCGACCCAGCGCGCGTACATCGCAGCGGACGGGTGGAGGCCGTCGGCGGCGAGGAGGGCAGGGTCGGCGGCGGCCTCGCGGGAGACCGCCGTCACATCGAGCCAGCCCGCCCCGGCCGCCTCCGCGGCGGCGCGGTTGACAGCGTTGAAAGCATCGATGGCGGCGGCGACGGCGGCCCGGTTGCGGCCGGCCGCGAAGGGGGTGACGCCCCAGTCCGGGATGGAGAGCACGATGACGCGGGAGGCGTCATCGCCGGCGAAGCGGACGGCGCGGCGGAGGAGGCCATCGAGCCGCGCACGGTAGACGGCGTCGGCCGGGAGTCCGCGGTACTGGTCGTTGACGCCGATGAGGAGGGTCACGAGCGCGAAGGGTCCTGCGGGCGGGTCGGCGTCGATGGCAGCGGTGAGCTCGGCGGTCGTCCAGCCCGTCGTTGCGATGATGCGCGGCGGCTCGAGGTCGAGCCCTTCGCGGCGGAGGCGGGCAGCGAGCTGCGCGGGCCAGCGCTCCGGCGGGGCGACGCCTTCGCCGATGGTGTAGGAGTCGCCGAGGTGGAGGAAGCGGAGGGGCATGGGGCGTGGGGCCGCGTGGGTGGGCTTCGGGAAAGTGTAAGATGACCCCGTGCAGCACACGATCCAGGCCGCGGTGTGGCAGGAGGCGGGGTGGTACATCGCGGATGTGCCGCAGCTCGGCGTCGTCACGCAGGCGACGACGCTGGATGAGCTGGTCGCGAACCTCCGGGAGGCGGTCGGCCTCGCCCTGGAGGGTGAGGCGCCGGAGGACCTCGGGCTCGCGCCGGATGCGGTCATCCTCGCCGCGATCGAGGTCGAACCGGCCGTTGCCCCGGCCTAGACGACTTTCGGGTCCGGAGGCCGTCGCGGCGCTCGAACGGCACGGGGTCCGGGTCGTGAGCGTCCGGGGGTCACACGCAAAGCTGCGCCGCACCGGGGCCGGGGGTGAGCGGCAGACGCTCGTGGTGCCGCTTCATGATGAGCTCGCGCCGGGAACCCTGCGGGCAATCGTTCGCCAGGCGAGCCGGTTTGTCGCCGAAGAGGAGCTCCGGGGTGACTTCTTCGCGGATTAGAGCTCGGCTTTGACGCGCTCGGCGAGGGCGCGGGTGAAGCCGACGGTGGCGGCGATCTCGTCGACGTCGGCTTCGCGGATGGCTTTGACGCTGCCGAACTTCTTGAGGAGCGCCTTCTTCCGCTTCGGGCCGATGCCGGGGATGGTGTCGAGGGCGCTCTGGATGCTGGACTTTCCGCGGACCTGCCGGTGGAACGTGATGGCGAAGCGGTGGGCTTCGTCGCGGATGCGCTGGACGAGGAAGAGGGCCTCGGAGCCGCGGGGGAGGATGATCGGCTCGTCATCGTCGGGGACGAAGATTTCTTCGTGGCGCTTGGCGAGGCCGACGGCGGGGATGTGGTGGACGCCGAGCTCCTGCATGACCTCGCGGGCGGCGGAGAGCTGACCTTTGCCGCCATCGACGATGACGAGGTCGGGGAGGTCCCAGTGCGTCGGCGGCGGGCGCGGCAGGCTCGTCGCCGTCGGCGGCAGCGGCGGCGGTGCGGGCGTGGCGTCCGAACCGGCGGCGGAGCACCTCCTGCATGGTGGCGAAGTCGTTCGCGCCCTGGACGGTTTTCACCCGGAAACGGCGGTACTGGTTGGGTGCCGGGCGGCCGTCGATGAAGACGACCATGCTGGAGACGGGGCTGGCGCCCTGGATGTTCGAGTTGTCGTAGCACTCGATGCGGCGGGGGACGGCGGGCAGGGAGAGCTCCTCGCGGAGCTGGTCGAGGGCCTGTTCGGTCTTGCTGGCGTCGGCGAGCCAGCGGACGCGCGCGAGGGCGAGGGCTTCGCGGGCGTTTTCCGCGGCGAGGTCGACGAGCCGGCGTTTTTCGCCGCGCGCGGGGACCCGGACTTCGACGCGGGCGCCGCGCTTTTCGGTGAGGAGGGCTTCGATGGCGGCCCGGTCGTCGGGCTCGAGCGGGACGGCGACGAGTTTCGGGGTGTACTGGGCGCCTTCGTAGTACTGGAGGAGGAAGTTGGCGAGGACAGCGGCGTCGGGCTCATCGCGGACGCCGGCGAGCATGAAGCTGTCGCGGCCGATCATCTGGGTGCCGCGGATGAAGAAGACCTGCACGCAGGCGTCGTCGCCGTCGCGGGCGAGGCCGAAGATATCGGCGTCTTCGTTGCGGGTGGTGGCGACGTGCTGGCGCTCGACGGTGCGTTCGATGGCGCGGAGCTGGTCGCGGAGCTGGGCGGCGCGCTCGAACTCGAGGCGCTCGGCGGCTTCGTCCATCTGCGCGCGGAGGCGGCGGAGAACGTCGTCGGCCTTGCCTTCGAGGAAGAGGATGACCTGCTGGATGACTTCTTCGTACTCCTCTTTGGTGCAGTAGGCGGTGCAGGGGGCGATGCAGCGCTTGATGTAGTAGTCGAGGCAGGGGCGCGGGTCGCGGCCGGTGATCTCCTTGGTGCAGGAGCGCCAGGGGAAGAGTTTCTTGGTGAGGTCGAGGGCGGCGCGGACGGAGCCGGCGCTGGCGTAGGGGCCGAAGTGGCGGGCGCCGTCGTTTTCGATGCGGCGGGTGATGGTGACGCGCGGCCAAGGGTTCTGGACGTCGATTTTCAGGTAGGGGTACCGCTTGTCGTCCTTGAGGCGGATGTTGAAGAAGGGCTGGTGGCGCTTGATGAGGGTGGCTTCGAGGAGGAGGGCCTCGCCGGGGTTCGAGACGACGATGTACTCGAAGTCGTCGACCTGTTCGCGGAGGGCGCGGGTTTTCGGTTCGAGGCCGTGGGGCGAGCCGAAGTAGGAGCGGACGCGGTCGCGCAGCCTTGCGGCCTTGCCGACGTAGATCACCTCGCCGGCGGCGTTCCGCATGATGTAGACGCCGGGCCGCGCGGGGAGCGCAGCGAGCTGTTTCCGCAGCTTTTCGGAGATGGTGGAGGAGGCCACGGTTCCAGTGTAGCGATGGGCGGCAGCATCAGAGGATGCCGAGGAGTTCGAGGGCGGAGCGGGCGGCGAGGCGGTGGAGTTCGACGCGGCGCGCGAGCGGCTGGTCGAGCTGGCCCATTTCGACGAGGACGGGGGTGAGGCCGGGCACGTGCCCCCCGGCGGAGAGGGAGCTGCGGCCGCGGTTGGGCTGGCCGGCGGGGACCGGCGTCGCGGGGCGGCCGAAGCGGGTGCCGTCGCGGACGATCATCTGCTCGCGGCGGGAGACGAGGGGGTTCATGCGGTCGGCGAGCTGCTGGCCGAAGGCGGACTGGAGGGGGCCGGGGCCGACGGTGATGGTCTGGCCGAGGGCACCGGTGCCGGTGCCCGGGAGTTCCGCGTAGAAGGCCCACGATTCATGGAGGTCGAGGAGGAGGCTGACGGAGAATTCGCGGGCGGCTTCGAGGATGTGGTAGGCCATGCGCTCCATCGCGAGGGGGCTCGCCGGGTCGCCGGGGTAGAGGCGGTTGAGGTCGCCGATGTCGTCGAAGGTGCGGACGAAGGCGGCGATGGCGGTGACGTTGGCGCGGGGAAGGACGAGGAGGGTGCCGGCGGCGGGCTGCCAGGCGGCGATATCGTCGGCGGCGAGCCAGGCGCCGGGTTCGTTGCCGTGGACGCCGCCGAGGACGAAGGCCGCCGGGCCTGCAGCGCCGGAATGGTGGATGACGAGCGCGGTTTCGTGCGGCGTGCCGGGCATCAGCAGGCGCGTGTCGGTGCCGCGGGGATGGGGCGCAGGGGCCGGGGTGGGCGTCGGGAGGGGAGGTGCGGCCGTCGGCAGCGCGCCATGCTGCGTCTCGGCCGGTTCGGCGGCGGCGGGCGGGGACTGGGGAACCGGGGCGGCAGCGCCGCGGCAGGCAGCGAGGAAGCCCGCAGCCGGGAGCGCTGCGAGGACGCGGCGGCGGGCGAATCTCCGCGCCATGGGGGCAGGGATACGGCCCGCTTCGAAGAGGCGGGGTAAAGCGGGGTGTCAGGGCAGCGGGGCGGCTTCGAGCGCCGCCGTCACCTGCGCGTCGGTCACGTGGGGGAAGCTGCGATACCAGAGGCCGACGGCGTAGAAGGGGTCGGGGGTCCGGAGGGCGAGGCATTCGATCGCCGGGTAGCGGGCCGCGAGCTCGCCGCAGGCGCCGGGCGGGGCGACCGGGACCGCGACGACGACGCGGGCCGCCCCGAGCGCCTGCACAGCTTCGATGGCGGCGCGCATGGAGGCGCCCGTCGCGAGGCCATCATCGACGAGGACGGCAGTCCGGCCGCGGAGGTCGAGGGCGGGGCGCCCGGCGCGGTAGGCGGCTTCGCGGCGTTCGAGTTCGGCCTGTTCGTCGCGGGCGACGGCATCCATTTGCGCCGGGGTGAGCTGGAGCTCGGCCACGACATCGGGATTGAGGACGCGGACGCCGCGGGCGATGGCGCCGAAGGCGAGCTCGGGCTGGCCGGGGACGCCGAGTTTGCGGACGACGAGGACGTCGAGCGGGAGGCCGAGCGCGCGGGCGGCCTCGGCGGCGACGATCACGCCGCCGCGGGCGAGGCCGAGGACGACGGCATCCGGCGGGAGGCCGAGACGGCGGAGGGCTTCCCCGAGGGCGCGGCCCGCCTCGCGGCGGTCGGCGAAGCGTTCAGCCATGGGGGGAGTGTGCGCGGGGACGGCGGGGCCGTCGAGGTGCGAAGGGCGCGGCTTTGGCGGGCCGGGCGGGCCGGGATTAGTCGGCGAGGACGCCCTTCGCGGCGAGGCGGGCGCGGAGTTCGTCGAGCGTAGGAATTGGCTTGCCGTCGAGGCTGTCGATGGCGTCGATCACGTCGTCGGAGAAGTCGCCGGTGAACGCGATTTCGAGGAGGTCGGAGCGGTCGGGCTGGAGGCCCTGTTCGAAGAGCGGGCCGGCGAGGCGGACGATATCGTTCCAGGATGCTGCGGGCACGGGCGATCTCCGGGTGGTGCTGGGACCGCGTGGGGAGCCACCCGGTCGATGCAGGGCGGACGGGTCAGCGGCCGCCGAAGGCGTCGCCTTCGAGCGGGCGGTCGTAGTCGATGTAGGGCGGCCAGAGGGATTCGAGCTCTTTGCGGATGGGATCGCCTTCGGGGAGGTAGCGCTGGAACTGGGGTTCGACGTCGCGGCGGACCCAGCCTTTGCCGATGGTGTCCTTCTTGATCTTGTCCTGGAGGAGCATGAGCCCGGTCAGGAGGGATTCGGGGCGGGGCGGGCAGCCCGGGACGTAGACGTCGACCGGCAGGAGGGTGTTGACGCCGGGGGTGACGCTGTAGGCATAGGCGAAGGGGCCGCCCATGATGGCGCAGCCGCCCATGGCGAGGGCCCACTTGGGCTCGGGCATCTGGAGCCAGATGCGGCGGACGGCGGGCGCCATCTTCCAGGTCACGGTGCCGGGCACGATGAGGAGGTCGGCCTGGCGGGGCGAAGCGCGGAAGATCTCGGCGCCGAAGCGCGCGATGTCGTACCGCGGCGCGGCGGTGGCGATCATCTCCATGGCGCAGCAGGCGAGGCCGAACATGCAGGGCCAGAGCGAGGAGCTGCGGGCCCAGTTGAGCACCTGGTCGACGCTGGTGACGAGGATGTTCTGCTGGACTTCCTGCTCGACGTCGCTCTCAGTGCGCAGGGGCAGGGGCTGGTAGACCTTGTTCGGCTGTGCCATCGCTCGTGCAGTCTATCACAAAGGGGGCGGGCCCCGCGCGGGCGGGCGCGCCGGTCAGCTAGCGGCGGATGAAGGACTGGCCGTCGTTGATCGGCTCGTCGATGAAGATGTCGCCGTTGCGGATTTTGATGTTGTAGCCGCAGTCGGGATTGGTGCAGACCCACGCCTTGAAGTGGATGGGCGCACCCTGGCTGCCGAAATCGGAGAAGGGGACGAGGTCCCCATAGTCACATTTGCGGCATTTCGGAAACTGATACATCCCGTTCCTCCCCCAAAGTCGGGGATACTATGGCACGGCTGTCGGAAGGAGCAAGAGGGCGTGGATGGGGAAGGTTGGAGGTTGGGCGGGGGTCGTTGGTACCATGCGGGCTTTGGGATTTGGGAACTGGAGAGGCCTGAATGTCTGCTACTGCAGTCACGGTCCGGGTGCCGGCGACGAGCGCGAACCTCGGCGCGGGGTTCGATTGCCTCGGGCTGGCGCTCGACATGTTCGCTTCGGTGACGGTGACGTTTTGCGAGGCGGAGCAGCCGCCGACGGAGGACGTGGGCGAGAAGATGGTGATCTCGGCGGTCCGGCACGCGTACCAGCGGCTGGGGAAGCCGATGCCGGGGGTGCGGGCGCGCTACCAGGTGGCGATTCCCCTCGGGCGGGGGCTGGGCGCGAGCGCGGTGGCGCGGGTCGCGGGACTGCTGGCGGTGAACGAGTTCGAACGGCAGCCGTTCGACGAGCAGGCGCTGCTGGACATGGCGAGCGAACTCGAGGGGCACGGCGATAACGCGTGCCCGGCGCTGTTCGGCGGGCTGCAGGTGTGTGTGCAGGGCGCGGACGGGCATTACGTGCGGGCGGCGGCGCGGTTCCCGGCGGACGCGCACATCGCGCTGCTCATCCCGGACCATTCGATGCCGACGAAGGAGGCGCGGAAGGCGCTCCCGGACGTGTATTCGAAGGCGGACACGGTGCACAACATCGGGCGGGCGGCGCTGTTCGTCGCGGCGATGGCGTCGGGCCGGCTGGAGCTGCTGGCGGAGGCGACGGACGACCGGGTGCACCAGCGGCAGCGGGCCTCGCTCTTTCCGCCGCTGTTCGACATCTTCGCGGCGGCGCGCGCGGCGGGCGCGTATGCGGCGTGGCTGAGCGGGGCCGGCAGCTCGGTGGCGGCGATCTGCCCGGAGGAGCCGGCGCGCGCGGTGGCGAACGCGATGCTCGCGACGGCGAAGGCCGCGGGTTACGACGGCAGGGCGCTGGTGACGCGGATCGCCAGGGAGGGCGCGACCGTGTCGCGCGTGGAGCTCGTCGAGGCGTGATGCGCATCCGGTGGGCCGGGCCGGGCGACCTGGGCGTGATCATCGAGCTCATCCGCGCGCTCGCGGAGTATGAGCGGGAGCCAGAAGCGGTGCGGCTGGTGCCGGAGGTGCTGGCCGGGCACCTGTTCGGCGAGCGGCCGTACGCGGAGGTGCTGCTGGCAGAGGATGCGGAGGGCGTGCAGGGGTTCGCGCTGTTCTTCCACACCTTCAGCACGTGGGAAGGACGGCCCGGCATCTGGCTGGAGGACCTGTTCGTGCGGCCCGCGGCGCGGGGCAAGGGGTACGGGCGGGCGCTGCTGGCGCGGCTGGCAGCGCTGGCGCTGGAGCGGGGCTGCGCCCGGCTGGAGTGGGCGGTGCTCGACTGGAACGAGCCGGCGATCGGGTTCTACCGGGCGCTGGGGGCCATGCCGATGGATGAATGGACGACCTACCGGCTCACGGGCGAGGCGCTGGCGCGGCTCGGGGATGAGGGGCGGCGGGCCGGCGGATGAGGGATTTTGCTGAGTGACTGGCGCATCAAAGGTTGATTTGGTGGCGTGACACGGTGGTATAGTGGCCGACGGTGCCGGCGGGGTCCTGGCAGTGCTGCTGCCGGGGGCATCGTGACGCTTCCCCGTGACCAACACTGCGAGCTGGAGGACGGTCGCCCTTGACCGAGCCACTCCAGGTTGGCCAGTTCGCGATCGTGGATCACGAACCGGTCGACCGGGGGCCGAACGCCGGGACGTTCCACGGCAGGGGCCCCGCCGACGACCGCGTGGAACTGTTCATCGTGGCCGAGGGGACGACGCCCGCGGGCGAGGCCTTTGCCGGCCACGTCGTCTCGGCGATGGGGCAGGCGCTGGCCGGGCTCGATATGAGCTTGACGGGCATCCTGCGGCGGCTGTTCGCCGAGGCGGAGCGGGTCGTCCTGGACTGGAACCGGAAGAGCATCGCGCAGCACCGGGTGGCGCTGGGCATCAGCTGCTCTCGCGCGGCGGGGCGGGCAGGTGGTGCTGGGGCAGGCGGGGCCGGCGGCGGCGGTCGCGGTGCATGGCGGCCGCTCCGAAGTGCTCCGGCCTGATCCGCCGTTCGACCAGCCGATTGGGAGCGGCCGCGGACCGGGGCCGCTGCTGCGGCGGCTGGCTTTCGAACCGGGCGACCGGGTGGTGCTGCTGTCCACGCCCGCGCTCGCCGAGGTCGAGGAGGAGGTGCTGCGCGGCATCGCCGGGCTGCCGCTGGAAGAGGTCCTGCCGGACCTGTACCGGCGGGTGCAGCATCTCCGGCACGAGACGGTGCTCCTCGCTGCGCTGCCCGGCCGCCGGGAGGACCGGCCGGCCGCGGAGCCCGCGGGCGGCGAGACCGCCGAGACGGTCATCGACGCGACCCCGGGGGGCAGCGGGAGCGGCGAGGGGAGCCACGACGACCGGCAGTACCAGCCGAGCCTCTTCGTGGAGGATGACCGCCAGAACGAGCTGGTGCGCGCGCGGCGTGCGCTGGAAGCGGCGGCGCCGCGGCCTCTGCCGGTGCGGACCGGGGCGGCTGCGGCGGAGGAGGAGCAGGCCGAGGTGCCGCTGGCGCTGGCGGCCGGGGAGCGGCGGGCGCGCCTCGCCCGGGTAGTGGCAGAGAGCCGCGACCGCGCGGATCGCGCGCGGGCGGCGCTGGGCGACGCCGGCGCTGCGGCCGCCCGGCCGGCGTGGGGGAACGCGGCCGCGACAACCAGCGGCACGCCGCCTGCGCCGCGGCGGAACCCGCGGGCGCAGAGCTTCACGCGGAGCCTCGCACCGCCCGAGACGCCGAAACCGGGCCCCTCGGCGGAGGCGCGCGACCTGCCGCTGGTCGATGAACTCGCGGCGGAGCGGCGCGCGCGGCCGGCAGGCGGGGCGGTCTCCGAGCAGTCGGTGGCGCGCGAGGCCGGGTTGGCGCCGGGCAGCGGGACGCTCGTGCGCGTGCGGTCGTCGATGGGCGGCCGATGGCGCGGCAGCGGGTCGCTCGACCGGGCGCGGCTGGGGGGCTACACCCTGCCGCCGACGTGGGCGGTGATCATGGCGGGGCTCGCGGTCCTGCTGGTGCTGGTCGGCATCATGACCGTTCCCTCCATGCTGGAGGCCGACCGCGGCGCGGAGTACAGCAACCTGTTGAACGGCGCGGCGCAGAAGCTGGCGGTGGCGCGCGTGGTGGAGGACCCGGCGCAGCGGCGGGCGGCGCTGGTGGAGGCGCAGGCGCTGCTGCTGAAGGCGCGGGAGCTGCAGACGGGCGACCCGCAGGCGGAAACGCTCTTCAACGAGGTGGCCGGGGCGCTGAACGAGATGGACCGGGTCCGGGAGCCGGCGGCGGTCGAGACGATCACATCGCTGGAGCGGTTCGGCGAGCGGCCGGTGGCGCCCTCGCGGATGGTTGCTGGCCCCGACCACGTGTACCTGCTGGATGCCGCCACGCCGCAGGTCATCGAAGTGTCGCTGGCGGACGGCTCCGCGCGGGCGGTGTACGCGGAGGACGCGGGGGCGAAGCGGGGGCGGCCAATCGCGATTGCGCAGCTGGACGCGAACGACCGGGGTGTGCCGGCGCTGCTCATCATGGACCACGAGAACCGGCTCTGGGCGTGGGAGAACGGCCAGCTGACGGCGCTCGCCTTCAACGCACCCTCGGGGCTGGCGGTGACGGATATCGCGGTGCGCGGCCGCGACCTCTACGTGCTGGACGCATCGCACAAGACGGTGTACCGGTTCGCGCAGGAGCGGGACGGCTTCCCGAACCCGCCGGTGAAGGCGCTCGAAACGGGCGACCTCGCCAATGCGCGCCGGCTGTTCGTGGATATGGAGATCCTGACGGCGGACGCGGACGGCACGCTGCACCGGTTCATCGGCGGCGGCGTGGCGCTGACGCTGTCGCAGGCGGGCATCGACCGGAAGCTGGTCGCACCGGAGACGCCGCAGGCGCTGACGGACTCGGAGGTCGCAGTGCTCGACCCGGCGAACAACCGGGTGGTGGTGTTCCTGCGCGACGGGGCGTTCGAGCGGCAGTACCGGCACCCGGATTTCGCGGGGGCGCGGGCGTTCACGGTGCGCGGCGGCGAGGCGTACATCCTGAGTGGGGCTGCCCTGCGGCGCATCACCTGGTAGGACTGGCAGGAAAGGGCAAAGGTCCGGGAGAGATGGTCCGGATGGACTGGTGACGGGCCAATTCCGGCATGGCATACTCTTCCTGCAGTGCAGGAGACCAGTTTCGCTGGAATGGGAGAATTGACAGGTTCGCAGCGGCCGGAACCCCGCGCAACGGCCCGCGGGCTTCGCCGGTGGGTCTACGTGGGGCTGGGGAGCCTGCTGGTCGGCATCGGCATCCTCGGCATCTTCCTGCCGCTGCTGCCTTCGACGGTCTTCTTCCTCGGGGCGGCGGGACTGTACGGGAAGAGTTCACCCGGGGCCTACCGGTGGCTGACGACGAACCGGTGGTTCGGGAGGCACCTGCGTGACTACAAGGAGCAGCGGGGCGCGACGATCGGCGCGAAGGCGTGGTCGATTGCGACGCTGTGGGTCGGCATCGGGGTGAGCGAATACTTCCTCAACATCCCGTGGGTGCAGCTGCTGCTCATCGCCATCGGCGTGGCGGTGACGGTCCACCTGGTGACGCTGCGCACGATTCGGAACTGAGCGGGGCGGTCAGCCGGCGGGAGCGGCCTCGCTGGCGGCGCGCTGGAAGTCCGCGAGCAGCAGGTCCATGTCCTCCTGCGGGATTTCGTGGAGGTTGCCCTGGTAGGCGAGCGTCCAGTTCGCGCGGGGCCAGCGCTGCGTCCAGCGGAAGCGGTCGTGGTAGGGCTCGGCATCGAGCCAGCGGTCCTCGGGGAGGACGACGACGGGTTCGATGCCGGCGCGGTAGGGGTAGAGCTCGTCGGGCTTCTTCGCGCTCTGCCAGATGCGGGTGTGCTCCTCGACGACAGGTGAGGTGACGCGGCAGATGGCGGCGAACTGCTTTCGGCCGGAGACGTAGAAGGCGAGGAGGTCGCCGGGCTGGATGCTGTTGGCCATGTTGCGGCGGGTGCTCTTGAAGCCGTGGCGGGTGAAGCCGAGGGCGCGGGTCGTTTCGAAGATTTCCGGGGAGCCGACGACGATCCAGTTGCGGGGCATTCAGGTCTCCGGGGCGAGGGTAGGCAGCAGCGGCGGTTGCCAGCTTCCAGTGTAGCCGCGGACCAGGACATCGGGCGGGAGCGGTTCGATGACGACGGATTCGAGGTGGAGGAGCGGGACGGCGGCGCCGCGCGGGATGAGCGGGATGCCGGCGCTGCCGAGGATGCGGGGGCTGACGTAGGCGTGGACCTCATCGACGAGGTCGGCTTCGAAGAAGGAGGCCAGCACGGTGGGGCCGCCTTCGACGATGAGCGACTGGATGTTGCGCTGGCCGAGGGCGCGGAGGAGCTGGCGGAGTTCGAGGCGGCCCTCGGCGCGGTCGAGTTCGATGAGGGCTGCGCCCCGGCCGACGAGCGCCTGGCGCCACGCGGGCGGCGAGCCGTGGGCGGTGGCGACGATGACGGGCCCGCCGGGGGCGAAGACGCGGGATTCGGGCGGGGTGCGCCCGCGGGCGTCGAGGACGATGCGGACCGGCTGGCGTTCGGCGGGCGCTCCGCCGGGGCGGGCGGTGAGGGCCGGGTCATCGGCGAGGATGGTGCCGCTGCCGACGAGGATGGCGTCGGCCCGGTCGCGGTCGCGGTGGACGCGCTCGACCGCCGCGGGCCCGGTGAGCCAGGTGACGCCCTCGGCGGGGGCGCCGACGGCGCCGTCGAGGCTCACGGCGAACTTGGCGATGACGTACGGGAGGCCGAGCTGGCGCCACTTGAGGTAGGGCCGGAGGAGCTCGGCGGCAGCTTCGGCGCCGTCGCCGATGTCGACCTCGATGCCGGCGGCGCGGAGGCGTTCGATGCCGGGGCCGCCGACGTGAGGGTCGAGGAGGGCGACGACGACGCGGCGGACGCCGGCAGCGATGATGGCGTCGGAGCAGGGCGGCGTGCGCTTGCCGGGGAAAGGGACGCAGGGTTCGAGCGTGCAGTAGAGCGTCGCGCCGCGGGCCGCATCGGCGGCTGCCGCGAGGGCGGCGGCCTCGGCGTGGGGGCCGCCGTAGGGCGCGGTCGCGCCGCGGGCGATGATCACCCCGTCGCGGACGAGGACGGCGCCGACCCACGGGTTGGGGGAGGTGCGGCCGCGGACGGAGGCAGCGAGGCGGAGAGCCTCCTGCATGAAGGGGGAGGGGTCGCTCACGCGCTCAGGGTAGCGAAGCGGCGCAGAACGTGCGTGCGGGGCGCCCCGCAGGACGCCCCGCACGACCCCGGCGGTAGCCATGCCCCGCCGCCGGAGCCTCAGTTGGGCCGGAGGAACCAGCTCCCGGCGATAGTTGCGAAGCGGCTGGGCTGTTCGAGGTTCACGAGGTGGCCGGCATCGAGAACGGTTTTCGCCTCGCTGCCGGGGATGTTCGCTTTCCAGATCGGGATGTAGGCGGGCGGCACGACGCGGTCGCCGCTGGCGCCGACGAGGATGGTGGGGGCTTTGATGCGCGGCAGACGCTTGATGACGCCCGTATCGGGAATCGGCCACAGGAACTTGGCGGCGGCTTTGAGGTCCTTCATCTCCTGCACGTAGTTTTCGAGCGGGTCGACGGTGCCGTCGCGGAGGATGAGGTTTTCGCGGCGGGCCGGGTCGGCGAAGAGGACTTCGGTGGCGCGGAGGGGGTTCTGGGCGAAGGGGTCTTCGCCGCGGATGGCGTCGTCCCAGATGCCGATCGGGGTAAAGAGGGCGAGCCTGTTCACGCGGTCGGGGCGGATGGCGGCGAGCTCGGCAGCGATCCAGGCGCCGATGGAGTGGCCGACGACGTGGACGCGGTCGAGGCCGAGGGCATCGAGGAAGTCGACGTAGTGGAGGACGAGGTCGAGGCCGGAGTCGAGATCTTCGAGCCCCTGGCTGGGGCCCCAGCCGGGGTGGTAGGGGGCGAAGACTTCGAAGCGGGTGGCGAGCTCGTCGATGGCGGGCTCCCAGCCCTGGAGGCCGGCGAGGTGGTGGAGATAGAGGACGGGCTCGCCGGCGCCGCCGCGGAAGAAGTGGACGGGGACGCTGCCGGGGCGGAGGGTGATGGTGAGCTGTTCCATGGCGGTGCTCCCTGGCGTCTTCGGTGTGGTCAGGCCTGGACGGGCTGGCGGATCGGCCGGGGCTCGGCCATGAGCTGCGCGGGCAGGGGTTTCGGCGACCAGCGGTCTTCGTAACCCTGCCAGAGGTGGCGGAGGCGGGGCATGACCTTCTCGGCGAAGAGGCGGGTGCTCTTCTCGCACTTTTCGCGGGGCATGTCGCCGATGTGCAGGAGGCAGAAGACGTGGCCGACGCGGAGGGAGGTGATGAGGTGCTCCATCTGCTCGGTCACCTGGTCGGGCGTGCCGGCGATGAGGAAGCCTTCGTCGACGCACTGGCGGAAGGACTTGCCGACGGCGCCGCCGGAGGAGACGCCGCCGACCTGGGCCTTGAGGCCGGCGAGGATGGTGGCTTCGGTGCGGTACCCGGGGGCGTCGGCGAAGCCGGGGTAGATGTGGAGGCAGCGCTCGAAGAAGTACTTCGCGTGGGGGAAGTAGCTTTCCTCGGCTTCAGCCTCGGATTCGGCGACGATGATCTGCTGGGCGAAGGAGGCCTGGTAGGGGTTGAAGGGGAGGCCGAGCTCAGCGACGCGGTCGTGGAAGCCATTCATGAGCTGGGCGGCGCGCTTGAAGCCGGAGAAGCTGAGGTAGGAGTAGTTGTAGCCGCGCTCGGCGCAGAAGTCCCACGTTTCGATGGAGCCGCCGCCGGGGATCCAGATGGGCGGGTGCGGCTTCTGGATGGGGCGGGGCCAGATGTTGACGTAGCGGAGCTTGTTGAACTTGCCGTTCCAGGGGAAGACGTCGGGGTCGGTCCAGGCGCGGATGATGAGGTCGTGATTCTCCTGGTAGCGCTCGCGGAGGGTGGCGGGGTTCGCGCCGAAGGCGTAGTTGGTGTCCATCGAGGTGCCGACGGGAAAGCCGGCGATGAGGCGGCCGCCGGAGATGACATCGAGCATCGCCATCTCCTCGGCGACGCGGGTGGGCGGGTTGTAGAGGGCGATCGACATGCCGAGGAGGACGATGGAGACATCGCGCGTGCGGCGGGCGAGGGTGGCCGCCATGAGGGCGGGGGAGGGCATGAGGCCGTAGGCGTTCGCGTGGTGCTCGTTGACGCCGATGCCGTCGAAGCCGAGTTCGGCGGCGAATTCGAGGAGGTCGAGGTAGTCGTGGTAGATCCGGTGGCCTTTCACGGGGTCGTAGAGGCGGGAATCGACGTCGACCCAGACGGAGCGGTGGTTCTGCCGGAAGTCGTCCGGCAGGTAGGGATAGGGCATGAGGTTGAACCAGTGGAACTTCATGCCGGGCCTCCCGATGGGGATGTTTTGCGGGAGGCTAAGGGCCCGCGGCGGCTGGCGGAGACGGCCGAACGGCCCTGCCGCGCGGGCCGATGGGCTACTCGTCGGGGGTGAGTTCGTAGGTGCAGAGGGAGTCGCCGGCGAGGCGGTGTTCGACGCGCGTCACGGCCATCCCGGGCAGGACGGCCCGGAGGACGGCGCACTCGGCATCGCAGACCTCCGGCACCTGCGCGGCGAGGCGGACGAGGGGGCAGTGGCGGAGGACGATGCGGGCCGCGCCTCGGTCTTCGACTTCGAGGCGGGGGAAGTAGCCGTACCGCTCGAGGAGGTCGATGACGCCGGCGAGGCGGGAGTGGCGGGCGGCGGCGGCGATGTGATGTTCGGCGAGTTCGGCCTGGCTTTCGACGACGCGGCCGAGGACGCGGTCGAGGAGTTCCGGCGATTCGCCGCGGATAGCGGTGATGAGCGCGACGGCGATATCGGCGTACTGGTGGGGGAAGAGGCTTTCGCCGCGCGGGGTGAGGCGGAAGACGTGGCGGGGGCGGCCGGGGCCTTCGCGGACCTTGGTGAAGCTGACGAGGCCCTGGGCTTCGAGGGAGAGGAGGTGCTGGCGGACGGCGCCGGGGGAGAGGAAGGTTTCGCGGGCGAGCTGGTCGGTCGTGGCTTCGCCGAGGGCCTTGATGGCCATGACGAGGGCCTGCCGGGTGGGGGTCAGATACTCGAGGCTCCCGCCCTGCGGCGAATCGCTCCCCAACACGGGGGCAACGATACCGTCAGGTTGCAGATAGCGCGAATCTCCGGAGGTTTCTGAATTGAATCAGCGGAAACTTTGGAGGAGATAGGTGCATGCCGGGGCACCTTCAGCCCGGCTGCAGGCGCGCTCGACGCGGCCGCCGGGGAGGGCGACCTGGAGGACGCGGGCTTCGATGGCGCAGATTTCGGGGTGTTCGCTGGCGAGTTCGATGAAGGGGCAATGGCGCAGCGTGAGGCGCCATTTGCTGCCGGGGACCGTCTCGAGGACGGGGTAGTAGCCGAGCTGGTCGAGGGCCCTGGCGAGCTGCTCGACACGGCCGGCCGGGGTGGGGGCATCGAACGCCTCGGCGGCCTGCTGGAGGCGGGCTTCGACGAGGGCGCGGAAGAGGGGCCGGCGGATGGCGGGGTCGCGCTCGGCGGCTTCGAGGAGCCAGTGGGCGATGCGGGCGTAGCCCTGCGGGAAGAGCGACTCGGCGCGGGGCGTGAGGGCGTAGCGGTTGCGCGGGCGGCCCGGGCCCTCGGGCCGCCGGGTGATGGTCACGAGCCCGAGCTTCGCCAGCCCCGCGAGGTGCGCGCGGACAGCAGGGACCGAGAGGTAGGCGACGGCGGAAAGCGCCTCGGCGTCGGATTCGCCGAGCTGCTTGAGGCCGAGGAGGAGCAGCCGCCGGGCCGGGGGGAGGAGTTCGAGCTGCGGGGTGAGCGTTTCAGGCATCGAAGGAATCGATTGGAGGGTAAGGGAAAACCCTGAAGGCCGGGCAGGGCCGAACGGCCCCGGCGGAGAGGGCCGGCCGGCGGTCGGGAGCGATGGGGGAAGCGTGAAGGAGCGACCGCCGGCCGGCTGCTGGAGGGGCGCCGGTCAGGCTGCGGCCGCGGCCTGGCGGAATGCGAAGGTTTCGCCGCGCGAGTTGTGGGCGAGGGCGCCGAAACGGGCGATGAAGGCGGCAAGCTCGGCCGTGGTGCCGGCGAGCGACTGCGTTTCGCGCGCGATTTCGGAGACCTGGGCCGCGATTTCCTCGACGCTGGCGGAGACCTGCTGGCTGGCGGCGGCGGATTGCTCGGCGGTGGCCGAGGCGTCGGTGACGGCGTTGCGGACGCGGTCGGCAGCGGCGGTCATCTCGGCGGCGCGGGCGGCAGATTCGCGGGCGAGGCCGGCGACCCGCTCGAGCACGCCAACGAGCGTGCCAACGCTCTGGTCGACGGAAGCGGCGGCTTCGCTGATGCGTTCGATTTCGTCGCGGACGGCGGAGGCGCCCTGGACGATGCGGCCGAGGGCCGCGCCGGCACGCTCGGCGCGGGCAGCGCCTTCTTCGACGTTGGCGATGGAGGCTTCCATGGCGCGGACGGCGCGCTGGGTGCCGCCCTGGACGCCGGCGATGAGCGCGGCGATCTCCTTCGTGGCGACGGCGGTGCGCTCGGCGAGGGAGCGGACGTTTTCGGCGACGACGGCGAAGCCGCGGCCCTGCTCGCCGGCGCGGGCGGCTTCGATGGCGGCGTTGAGGGCGAGGAGGTTCGTCTGGGCGGCGATGTCGTCGATGACCTGCACGATGGCGCCGATCTGGGAGCCCTGCCGGCCGAGGTCTTCGATTTCGCCGGCGGTCTGGCGGACGGTATCGCGGATGGCGCCCATGGCCTCGATGGTCTGCTGGACGGCGGCGGTGCCTTCACGGGCCTCGGCGAGGGAGGCATCGCCGCGCTCGCGGGCCGCGGCGGCGGCGTCCCGGGCGCGTTCGAGGGCGGCGCGGACGGCGTCGGTGGCGCGGACGGCGTCATCGAGGGCCGACGACTGCTCGGCGGCGGCTCGGGCGACGTCGCCGCTGGCGCGGCCGAGGGCGTCGATTTCGCTGTTGAGGGCCGACATCGTGGCCGTCTGCGAGGCGGCGCCGCGGGCGACGTCGGAGACGGCGGAAGCGATTTCTCTGGTGGCCTGGTCGACCTGGGCGATGTTGCTGCCGAGATTCTGGAGCGGCTGGCCGAGGGTGTCGTGGATGTCGACGAGCTTTTCGAGGACGCCTTCGCTGATGAAGGTTTCGACGGCCAGCGAGGCGTCGAGGACGAACGCTTTCACCAGGGCTGCGATGGTCTCGGCCAGCTCGCGGCCTTTCAGTTTCGCTGCGAGGAGCGGGAAGAGGAGGTCGCCGTAGAGGCCGTAGTTGCCCACGTTCCAGCGAGGTTCGATCTGGAGGCGGGCGTGGGCTGCGCCGACCCGGAGGCGGTGTTCGAAGTAGTCCTCGTCGAAGCGTGCGTCGAGGAGCCGGAGGAGGTAGTCGAGCTGGGCAGCTTCGAGGCGGGAGCGGTCGGAGCCGGCCTCGCGGACCTTCCGCTGCCATTCGGGGAAGGCGGAGGAGTGGTCGTAGAAGCGGCGGACGACGTCCTGGGCATGGGGCCGGATGAGATCCGCGGCGCGGCGGATGGCTGCGGCCTCGCGGTCGGTGATGCCGATCCAGCGGAGGCGGAGGGCCTGGTCGGCGCGGTCGATGTGGAGGCGCTGCGTGAGTCGGTCGGACATGGGGGCTGCTTGGCTTCCTGTGGTGGTGTGCCGGCGAGGGGCATCAACCGGCCGTCATCACTGCAGCAATTGCGGGCAGCAATCGGGTATCAGGAGAATCCCTGCCGTGGAGGTAAGGCGAATAACTTCGTGGCAAACCGAGAAAACGATTCGCGGTTTGCGCAGGAAGTTATGCGAACAATCCCGGCGTGAGGGAATTCCCCGATAACAGGCGGTTGCTGAAACGTATCATCCTGCCCGGCGATGGACGGTGATGCGATGCCGCACCTGATCGTCGTGCCGGGCGGCCGGGGCAGTTCCTGGCGGGAGGCGGTCGTCGCGGGCTCGCCGGATGGGGTGCTGCTGGTGGGACGGGACGGGCGGATTGCGGATGCGAACCCGGCGGCGGAGCGGATCTTCGGGACGGCGCCCGGGGGACTGGCCGGCCGGCCGGTTCAGGAGTTCGTCCCCGCCCGGCTGCGCGACCGGCACGCGGCGGAGATGGCGGAGTTCTTCACGACAGCGGTGAGCGCGCGGGGGATGGCGGAGCGGGGGGCCGTGCCGGCAGTGCGGGCGGACGGGCAGGAGTTCATGGCGGAGATTGCGCTCATCCCCGTGACGGTCGAGGGCGCGGGTGCGGTCGCCTGCATCGTGCGGGACGCGACGGAGCGGCTGGAGATGGAAGCCGCGCTGGTGCGCGCGGAGAAGCTGGAAAGCCTGCGGGTGCTCTCCGCGGGGCTGGCGCACGACTTCAACAACATCCTCGCGACGGTGATCGGGAACGCGGAGTTCGGCCTGCAGGTGACGGACGAGGGTTCGCCGGCGCGGCTGGCGCTGCACGACATCCGGGAGGCGGGGCGGCGGGCGGCGGAGATGGTGCAGCAGATGCTGCGATTCGCGGGGCAGGGAGAAACCGCGCGGGAGCCGGTGGAGCTGTCGCTGCTCGCGGGGGAGACGCTCCAGCTGCTGCGGAGCGCGCTCGGGCGCGGGGTTCGGGTGCAGACGCACTTCAGCAGGGTGCCGGTCGTGGTCATCGGCGATGTGGTGGGGATCCGGCAGGTGCTGATGAACCTCGTCATCAACGCGGGCGAGGCGATGCGCGGCAACGGCGTGCTGACGGTCCGGACGGGGCTGCAGGAGGTCACGGAGCGGTACCTCCGGAGCTGCCGGCGCGTCACCTGCCACGGGTGCGGGGCGGCGGTCCCGGGGCCGTACGGCGTCATCGAGGTCGCCGACACCGGGGTCGGGATGGACGCGGCAACCCGGGAGCGGATTTTCGACCCGTATTTCAGCACGAAGTTGGCGGGGCGGGGACTGGGGCTGGCGGCGGTCGCGGGGGTGGTGGGGGCGCACCGGGGGCTGATCCGCGTGACGAGCCGGCCGGGCCGGGGGACGACGTTCCGGGTGCTGCTGCCGGCGGCGACCGACGCGCGGTAGCCAGCAGCACGGATGTTCTGATATCGTGCGCGCGTGGTGCGCTTCCTGCACAGTTCGGACTGGCAGCTGGGGATGACCCGGCACTTCCTCAGCGAGGAGGCGCAGGGGCGGTTCAGCGACGCGCGCATCGAGGCGATCGAGACGCTCGGGCGGATCGCGCGGGAGAAGGATGCGGCGTTCGTGGTCGTCGCAGGTGACGTGTTCGAGACGAACCTCGTGCCGGCGGATGTCGTGCGGCGGGCGCTGGATGCGATGGGCGACGCGGGCGTGCCGTTCTACCTGCTGCCGGGGAACCACGACGCGCGTTCGCCCGGGTCGGTGTACGAATCGGAGCGGTTCACCCGGCGGAAGCCGCGGAACGTGCACGTGCTCGGGCCGGAGCCGTTCGAGGCGGCGCCCGGGGTGTGGCTGGCCGGCGTGCCGTGGCGGAGCAAGCAGGCGCCGGGTGAAGCGGAGTTCTTCGCGGCCGCGCAGGCGCTGGCCGGGAGGCGCGGCGAGCGGGTGCTCGCGGCGCACGGGCAGGTGGAGCTGGCCCCGGAGGCTGCGGTGACGCTGCCGCGGGCGTGGCTGGAGCGGGCAGTGCGGGAGTTCGGCATCGGGTACGCAGCGCTCGGGGACCGGCATTCGCTGACGGACGCAGGCGTCGACGGGCGGGCGTGGTATTCGGGGACGCCGGAGCCGACGGACTATGACGAACTGGAGCCGGGGAAGGCGCTGCTGGCCGCGCTCGAGGGCGGACGCTGCGAGGTGACGCCGGTGCCGGTGGGGCGCTGGCGCTTCATCGAACGGGCGTGGGAGGTGCACGACGAGGCAGAGCTCCGGGCCGCCGCGGAGGAACTCGAGCGGCTGCCGGAGCGCCGGCGGACCGTGCTGCGGCTGCGGGTGCGGGGGACGGGCGGCCCCGAGCTGCGGGCAGCGATCGAGGCCGCCATCGAGGAGCTGGCGCAGTCGTTCGCGGCCGTGGAGCCGTGGGAGCGGTACGCGGACTTCATCGTGCGCGCGGAAGGCGAGGGGTGGGAGGCGCTGGGGCTGGCGGGGTTCAGCGCGCGCGGCGGCTGAGGAGCTCGACCGGCTGGCGAGCGAGGACGGACCCGACGCAGCGGCGGCGGGCGACGCGCTGACGCTCCTCTTCCGGCTGGTGCGGGGTGCGCCGGCATGAAGTACCACCGGGTGCGGGTGCGGCATTTCCGCGGCATCGCCGAGGCGGAGGTCGTGTTTCCCGATGGCCGGCTGCTGGTCATCGAAGGCCCGAACGAGGCGGGGAAAAGCAGCATCGTGGAGGCGATCGGGCTGCTGTTCGAATTCACGGCGGAGTCGAACGCGGAGGAGGTGCGGGCGGTGCGGCCCGAGGGGAGGGACGCCGACCCTGAGGTGGAGCTCGAATTCACCGTCGGCGGGCAGCGCTGCTGCTACCGGAAAGTCTTCGGCCGGCGGGGCGCGACCGAGCTGGAAGTGGGGCTGCCGGGCGGGCGGCGGCTGGCGGGGCGGGAGGCGCACAACGAAGCGAAGCGGCTGCTGGAGGAGGGCGTCGACAGCGGGGTCTTCCGCGCGCTCCGGGTGCTGCAGGGCGAGAGCCTGGCGATGGCGGGCGACCTCGCGGCGAGCGCGTCGCTCCTGCGGGCGCTCGATGGCGGCGCCGGGACGGACCCCGCGGGGGAGAGCCTCTTCGAACGGGCGCAAAAGGAAGTGCAGCGCTACTACACCGGGAACCGCCGGCAGGAAACGGGCGAGCTGCGGCAGGCGCGGGAGGCAGCAAAGGCTGCGAAGGACGACGTGGAGCGGCTCGAGGCGCGGCTGCGTGCGCTGGAAGCGCGGGTGCAGGAGGTCGAAGAGCTGGAGCCGAGGGCGGCCGAACTCCGGCAGGCGATCGGCGAGCTGGAGCGGCGGGCAGGCGAGCTGGCGGGACTGGCTGACGCGCACCGCGACGCGCAGCAGGCGGCCGAGCTGGCGCGAACCGAGGCTGCGACAGCGCGGGAGCGGCAGGAGCGGCTCGAGGACGAGGTGAAGCGGCGGGAGGCCGCGCGGCGGGAGGCGAAGCGGCTCGAGGAGGAGACGCAGACAGCTCGAACCCGGGCTGCGGACCTCCTGGAGTCGGCCGAAGCGGCGCGGACGGCGTTCGCTGATGCGGAGCGAACCGCGGAGGCTGCGAGGGCGCGGGTGCAGGAGTTCGAGGGCGGGGCAGAGCTGGCTGCGAGTGATTACGCGCACCTGCAGGAGGAGCTCCAGCTCGCGCAGATGCAGGACCGGCTGACCGCGTACGACGACGCGGCGGAACGGCGCAGGGCGGCGCAGGCGTTCCTCGCAGGGTGCCGCATCGATGCGGCGCGGCTCAACGGGATCGAAGACGCGGAAGCGGCGCTCGCGCGGACGGAAGCGCAGCTGCGCTCCGTGACGGCGAGGGTGGAAGTGGAGGGCCCGGCGGGCGCAACGGTGTACGTCGACGGGAAGCCGGAGACGCTGGCTGGCGGTCTGCTCCGGTTCGACGCCGCGGAGGAGCTGCGCATCGAGCTGCCGGGCGGCTTCGCGGTGACGGTGCGGCCCTCGCAGAGCCAGGGGCTGCTCGAGCGGCGGCTGCAGGAACAGCGGGAGCAGCTCGACCGGCTGCTGGCCGAAGCGGGCGCCGGGACGGTTGAAGAGGCCCGGGAGCTGGAGCAGCGGCGGCGGGAGGCGGAGCGGGAGGTCGAGGACGCGGCCCGGGTGATGCGGCAGGCGCTCCGCGACCTGCCGAACCGGGCGGACCTCGCCGGGCGGCTGGAGCGAACCCGCCGGCGGGTGGAGGCCTACCGCGCGGCGCACGCCGGGCGGCGGCTGCCGTCGACGCTCGAGGAGGCGCGGCGGGTCAGCGAGGCAGGCAGCGAGCAGCTCGCGGCCGCGCGCGCTCGTGCCCGGGAGGCGGAGCAGGCGCTGCAAGCGGCGCGCGACGCCCTCGGGCGCGCCGAGCGGGAGGCGGCAGCGGCCGGCGAGCGGGCCGCCGCGCTCGAACGTCAGCTCGCGCAGGCGCGCGCCGCGCTGGCGGCGGCGGAGGCGGAACGGCCGACCGCAGCGCTCGACGCTGACCTCGCGGCGGCGCGCGGCGAGGCGGCGTTGGCGGAGGCGAAGCTGGCGGAGGCCGAGCAGCGGCTCAGGGAGCTGGCCGGCGCGGGCGCCGAGGCGGCGGAGGTCGAGCGGCAGCTGGAGGCGGCGAGGAAGGAGCTGCGGAGCATCGAAGACCGGGTGACGGCAGCGCGCGGCGCGCTGAGTCACGAGGGCGAAGGCACGCTGCAGGCAGAGCTGGACGCGGCGCGGAGCCGGCTGGAAGCGGCGGCGGTGCGGCTGGAATCTGTCGAACGGCGGGCGCGAGCGGCGCGGCTGCTGGCTGACACGCTGGCGAGGCACCGCGAGGCGGCGCGGAGGGCGTACGGCCCGCTGCTCGCCGAGCGGCTCGGCGCGCTCGGGCGGCGGGTATTCGGCAACGATTTCGAGGTCGAGCTGGACGACGGGCTCGCGCCGGCACGCCGACGCCTCGGCGGGACGTGGCTCGACGTGCGGCAGCTGAGCGTGGGCGCCCGGGAGCAGCTGGCCGTGCTCCACCGGGCGGCGTGCGCGGCCGCGGCCGGCGACGGCGGGGTGCCGTTCTTCCTCGACGACGCTCTGGGCTGGAGCGACGAAGGGCGGCTGGCGGAGATGGCGCGGGTGCTGGCGGACCTGGCGCGCGACGTGCAGGTCGTCGTGCTCACCTGCCAGCCGGGGCGGTTCGCGGCAGCGGAGGGCGCAGCGGTCGTGCGCATCGATGGGGGGCGGACCGGCCCAGCCGGCGGCCCGAGGGGAAGGCCGGGGCAGGGCGAGCTCTTCCCGGACGGCGCCTGACGGGCCCCGCGGATGCCGACAGCGCTTGCCGTTCCACATGAGACTGCGTATCGTAGCTTTAACTGATACTGACTCTCATGGAGGTGCGGTATGCGCGGGAGACTGGCCCGGTTCGCGGCGGTGCTCGCGGCCGCGGTGCTCGGCGGCGCGCTGCTGGCGGCCTGCGGCGGGGGCGACAACGGCGGAAACGGCGGCCAGCTGCGGGTGGTCGCGACGACGACGCAGATCGGGGCGCTGGCGCGGGAGGTGGCGGGCGACCGGGCGCAGGTGGTGACCCTGCTCCAGGCCGGCGCGGACGCCCACGACTACGAGCCGTCGCCGCAGGACTCGCGGCGGCTGAAGGACGCGCAGCTCGTGCTGAAGAACGGCATCGGGCTGGATGACTGGCTGGACGGCCTCATCAAGAACTCGGGGACGAAGGCGAAGGTCGTGGTGACGACCGAGGGCATCACGCCGCTCGAGGGCGATGACCACGCGCACGGCGACGGGAAGGACGATGGGCACGACCACAGCCACGACGCCGGCGACCCGCACGTGTGGCACGACCCGGAGAACGTGAAGGTGATGGTGCGGAACATCGCGGAGGCGCTGGCGGAGGCCGACAGCGCGAACGCGGCCGAGTACCGGGCGCGGGCGGAGGCGTACGCGGCGAAGCTGGACGAGACGGACCGGGAGATCCGGGCGCTGCTCGACCCGATCCCGGCAGCGAACCGGAAGATCGTGACGAACCACGAGTCGCTGCAGTACTTCGCGCGGCGGTACGACCTGGAGGTCGTCGGCGCGATCATCCCCGGGACAGCGAAGGATGCGCAGCCTTCGGCGCAGGACCTGGCCCGGCTGACCGACCTCATCCGGGCGGAAGGGGTGAAGGCGATTTTCGCCGAGGCGGAGATCGACCCGAAGGTAGCGGAGCAGCTGGCGAAGGACACCGGGGTCAAGGTCGTGACGGGGCTGTATGCTGATTCGCTGGGGCCGGCAGGCAGCGGCGCCGACACGGTGGACGGCATGCTGCTGCACAACGCCCGGCTCATCGCGGAGGCTCTTCGATAGCTGCGCGTCTCGACCCGGCGGCTGGCGATCGCACCCTGTCGCTCGACGGGGTGGCGGTGGCCTACGGCCACAACCTGGCGGTGTGCGACGTGACGGCAGAGGTGCCGCGCGGGTCGATCGTCGGGCTCATCGGGCCGAACGGGAGCGGGAAATCGACGCTGCTGAAAGCGATAGCAGGGTCGGTGCCGCTGTCCGCGGGCAGCATCCGGTTCGGCGGCCAGCCGGCCGGGCGGTTCACGGGACGGATCGCCTACGTCCCGCAGCGGGAAGAGGTGAACTGGGACTTCCCGGTGACGGCGCGCGACGTGGTGGCGATGGGGCGCTACCGGGCGCTCGGGTGGCTGCGGTGGCCGGGGCGCAGGGAGCGGGCGGCGGCGAATGCCGCGCTCGCAGCGCTCGGGCTGGAGGGGATGGGCGACCGGCACATCAGCCAGTTCTCCGGCGGGCAGCAGCAGCGCATCTTCCTCGCGCGGGCGATGGTGCAGGAGCCGGAGCTCGTGCTGCTGGATGAACCGTTCACGGGGGTCGACGTGCGCAACCGCGAGGTGTTCCACGCGCAGATCCGCCGGTTCGCCGAGGCCGGCGTGACGGTGCTGGTGGCGACGCACGACCTCGACGAGGTGCGTGCGACGACGACGCACGTGCTCCTGCTGAACCGGCGGATGGTCGCGTTCGGGCCGACGGCCGCGACGTTCACGCCGGCGAACCTGCGGGCGGCGTTCGGCGGGCAGGTGGCGGTGTTCGAACAGGTGCCGGTCTTCGAGCGCGCGCCATGAGCTGGCTGACGGAACCGCTCCAGTACGGCTTCATGCAGCGGGCGATGCTCGAGGTGCTCATCATCGGCGCGCTCTGCGGGCTGGTGGGGAGCTTCGTGGTGCTGCGGGGGCTGGCGTTCATCGGCGATGCGCTGGCGCATGCGGTGTTTCCGGGGGTCGTGCTCAGCTACCTCGCGGGGCAGAGCATCCTCGTCGGGGCGTTCGGGTTCGGGACGCTGACGGCGCTGGGCATCGGGCTGCTGGCGCGGAGCCGGCGGGTGAGCGAAGACACAGCGATCGGGGTGATTTTTGCGGCGTTTTTCGCGCTCGGGGTCGTCATCCTGAGCCGGCAGGGCGGGTTCCGGCGCGACCTCGGCTCGCTGCTGTTCGGGAACATCCTCGGCGTGTCGATGACGGACGTCTTCGTGACGGCGGTCATCGCGGCGGCGGTGGCGCTCATCGTGGCGGCGCTGCTGAAGGAGTTCACGCTGGCGTCGTTCGACCCGGTGATGGCGCGGACGCTCGGCTACCCGGTCTTCGCGCTGGACCTGCTGCTGCTCCTGCTGGTGGCGGCGACGATCGTGGTGAGTCTGCAGACGGTCGGGAACATCCTCGTGCTGGCGCTGGTGGTGACGCCGCCGGCGACGGCGCGGCTGCTGACGGACCGCCTGCTGCGGATGATGGGGCTGAGCATGCTCACGGCGGTCGCCGCGGGGGTCGCCGGGCTGTACCTCTCGTACCACCTCGGGACGGCGGCGGGCGCGACGATCGTGCTGACCGCGACGGTGCTGTTCCTGCTGGCGCTGGTGTTCGCGCCGAACCACGGGCTGGTGGCGGGGTGGGTGCACCGGCGGCGGGGGCATCACCACGCGCACCACTACCACCCGGCGGGAGAAGAAGAGGCGGCGGCAGACGCGGCGAGCCGGTAGCGAACGGGCCGGGGGCGCGGTAGAGTTCGAGCGCCACTTTTCAGAGGAGTGCCCCTCATGTCCGTTGCAGACCATCCGCATGCAGGCGACCGACAGCTGAGCGACGCCGAAATCATGGAGCTCCGCGAGAAGGTGAAGGCCTTCATGGCGGAGCACATCTACCCGAACGAGCCGTTCTTCCATGCGAACCATCCCCGGCAATCGGCAGCGGGCCGGGAGAAGATGAAAGAACTGCAGGCGATCACGAAGTCGATGGGGATGTGGGCGCCGCACCTCCCGGCGGCGGCGGGCGGCATGGGCATCGGCTTCATGCCGTACGTCTATATGAACGAGATCCTCGGCCGGAGTCCGATTGCGCCGCTGGCGTTCGGCTCGCAGGCGCCGGATTCGGGCAACGCGGAGATTCTCTGGCAGTTCGGCACCAAGGAGCTGCAGGAGAAGTACATGAAGCCGCTCGTGGCCGGCGAAATCTGGTCGTGCTACTCGATGACCGAGCCGGAGGTCTCGGGCGCGGACCCGACGGGGCTGCGGACGACGGCGGTCCGCGACGGCGACGAGTGGGTGATCAACGGCCACAAGTGGTTCACGAGCCAGGCCGAGGGCGCGACGTTCGCCATCGTGATGTGCGCGACGGAACTCGACCAGCCGCCGCACCGGCGGTTCACGCAGATCGTCGTGCCGACCGATACGCCGGGCTTCGAAATCGTGCGGCCGGTGCCGGTGATGGGCGAGGTGGAGGGTTCGCACTGCGAAATCCGGTACACGAACGTGCGGGTGCCGATCACGAACACGCTGGGCGAACCGGGGAGCGGCTTCCGGATTGCGCAGAAGCGGCTCGGTCCGGGGCGCATCCACCACTGCATGCGGTGGCTCGGCCAGATGCAGCGGGCGTTCGAGCTGATGTGCGAGTACTCGCTGAAGCGCGAGGTGTTCGGCTCGACGCTCTCGGAGAAGCAGACGGTCCAGAACTGGATCGCGGACAGCTACGTGGAGATCCAGGCGGCGCGGGCGCTGACGCTCTCGGCGGCGAAGAAGATCGACCAGGGCGATGAGGCGCGGGTGGAGATCTCGGCCATCAAGTTCTTCGGCGCGCAGGTCCTCCACAACGTGATCGACCGGGCGATCCAGGTGCATGGCGCGCTCGGCGTCTCGGGCGATACGCCGCTTGAGTCGATGTACCGGAATGCCCGCGCGGCGCGGATCTACGACGGGCCGGATGAGACGCACCGGATGGTGGTCTCGCGGCGGATCCTGCAGAGCTTCAAGGCCGGGAACGGCTGGGACTTCGGGCTGCAGTAGGCCCGGGGCACACGGTTCGGACGCCGGGGTCCAGGTGCGGGCCCCGGCGTTTCGTTGCAGGGCGCGGGCGAAACGGCCAGACTGGCGGGGCCGGCGCGGCCGGCAGAGGAACGACGGCGGGTAGGGACCGATGGAACTGGATGAACTGCAGGCGCGGCTCGCGCCGTTCGTGCGCGAGAAGCTGGGCGACCCGGGGGCGGCGGTGGAGAACGTGAAGCAGGGGCCGGGGCACGCCGGGTTCTCGTACTTCTTCGATGCGGTGCTTTCGGACGGGGAGCGGCGCGCGTACTTCCTCCGGCTGCCGCCGCCGGGGGTGAAGCTCGAGGGCACAGCCGACCTGATGCGGCAGGTGACGGCGGTGCGGGCGCTGGAGGGCACCGGGGTGCCGCATGCGCCGATTCTGTGGGCGGGGACGGAGCCGGACTGGTTCGGGCTGCCGTACTTCGTCCAGCCGCGGCTGCCGGGCGACACGCTGAAGGACGACTACCCGGAGCGGTTCAGCGATGCGCAGCTGCGCGACATGGCGCGGCAGGCGATGACGGCGCTGGCGGGCATCCACCGGGTCCCGCGGGAGCGGCTGGGCTACCTCGGCGACTTCTGGGGGTACGAGTTCGACATCACGCGGTGGGATCGGTTTTACGAGCGGGCGGCGGAGCAGGAGCTGCTGGCGCTGCAGCCGCGGGTGAAGCAGCTGCTGCTGGAGAAGATTCCCCACGAGGCGCCGATCGGGCTGTACCACGGGGATTTCCAGTGGTCGAACCTGCTCTATTCGCCCGCGGGCGAGCTGCTGGCGGTGATCGACTGGGAGCTGTGCGGCGTGGGGCCGACGCTGAACGACCTCGGGTGGGTGTGCGCGTTCAGCGACCCGGCAGCGTGGGCGCACGACCGGGGCAGCCGGATGCCGCACGCGGACGAACTGGAGGCGTGGTACTGGGAGGCGATGGGCGGGAAGCCCGGCGACATCCGCTGGTTCAAGGCGCTCGCGGTGTACAAGTTCGCCATCATCAGCGGGTTCAACCTGATGCTGCACCGGCGCGGGAAGCGGCACGACCCGCACTGGGAGGAGATCAAGCCCTCGATGCAGGCGAACATGGAGTACGCGCTGCGGATGCTCGGCGGCTGACGCGACAGGGCCTGTCGCGCATGGCGGCTATGCTGGAGGGATGAGGCAACCAGCGGAGGCTGGCCCCGGGACGGTAACGCTGCGCGCGGTCGGGTATGGCGAGGCGCGCGAGGCGCTGGCGGAGGTCATCGCCGGGCTGAAAGGCGATGACCCGTTGGCCCCGGTGACGGTGGTGGTCGCGTCGAACCTGGTCGCGCTCGATACGCGGCGGTGGCTCGCGGCGCGCCAGGCCGTGGCGAACGTGCGGTTCCTCGTGGCGGAGCGGTTCGCCGAGCTGCTGGCAGCGCCGAGGCTGCAGGCGCGCGGGATGCGGCCGCGGAGCCGCTGGCGGTGGCTGGAAGCGCTGCGGGCGGCTGCCGGGGGCGCGAAGGGCCCGCTGCGGGAAGTTGCGCACCACCCCGCGACGCTGCGCCGGCTGGCGGCGCTGGCGGCAGACCTCCGCGGGGTGCCGGCGGGGATACTGGACGGGCTCGAGCAGCGCGGCGAGCCGCTCGTCGCGGAAGCGGTCCGGGTCATACGCGCAGCGGAAGCGGCCGCGCGGGACCTGTACGACGACCACGACCTGGTCGAAGAAGCGGCGGCGGTGTTCAAAACGGGCGGCGCCGGGACGCGAGAGAGCGGGGCCGTCGTGTGGTACCTGCCGGACCGGATGACGGCGGCGCTGGCCCGGCTGGCGCGGGCCGCCGGCGCGACGGTCATCCTCGGGATGACGGGCGATGCGGACGTCGACGGGCAGGCGCGGCGCTGGTGCCGGCTGCTTGGGGTGGAGCCCCCACTGGCCGACATGGCGCCCGCTGCGCCCGCGCTGCCGGGGCGGCTGGCGAGCCTGCCAGACCCGGACGAAGAGGTGCGGTTCGCGGTCCGCGAGGCGTGGCGGCTGGCCGAGGCAGGGACGCCGCTCCACCGCATCGCCATCCTGTACGGGAACGCGGAGCAGTACGCAGCGCTGGTGCACGAACGGCTGACCGCGAGCGGGACCCCGCACAACGGTGCGGGCGCGCGCCGGCTGGCTGATTCGCTGGCGGGCCGCGCCATCCTCGGGGCGCTCCGGGCGGCGCGGCTGGACTGGCGGCGGGACGCCGTGGCCGACTGGGTGACCTCGGCGCCGCTGCGCGACGAGGCCGGCGAGATTCCCGGGCACGCGTGGGATGCGCTCTCGGCGGAAGCTGGCGTGGTGCGGGGGCTCGACGGCTGGAAGCGCGCCGGGGAAGCGGTGCGGGCGGCCCGCAGCAGCCGTGCCGCCGAGAACCCGGAGGCGGCGGAGTGGCTTGAACGCGGGGCGCAGGAGGCGGCGCGGATGGGCCGCTTCGTGGCGGGCGCGGCGGAGGCGCTCGAGCCCAAGACACAGAAGCCGATGGCCGCCTGGGGCCGGGCTGCGGCCGAGGCCGTGCGCACCTGGCTGCCGCGCGAAGCGCTGGCAGGCGCGGCGCCCGCCGGCGACGCGGCGGCCGCTGCTGTGGTCGAAGCGGAGCTGGCCGCGTACGACGATGCCCTGCGGGTGCTCGATGGGTTCGGCGGCCTGCCCGGCGGCGGCAGCCCGGTGGCGCTCGAGACCTTCGAGGCGACGCTGCGGGAGGCGCTGGATGTGCCGGCCGGGCGGCACGGCAAGCTGGGCGAGGGGATCTTCGCCGGGACGATCGAGGAAGCATCGGGGATGGCGTTCGACCACGTCTTCCTGCTCGGCCTGGCAGAGCGGGTGTTCCCGCCGCAGCCGTCGGACGACCCGCTGCTGCCGGAACGGCTGCGGCGCGAGCTGGACGGCGCCGTGCCCTCGGCGGCGGAGCGCGTGCTCGCGGCGCGGCGCGCGTACCTCGCGGCGGCGGCGATGTCCGGGAGCTGCACGGCGACCGCGCCGCGGGTTTCGCTCCGGGACCAGCGGCCCGCGCAGCCCTCGGCGTGGTTCTTCGAGGCAGCGGCGCGGCTCCACGGCAGCCCGGTCTACGCGCGAGACCTGGAGCGGTGGCTGCGGGAGCCGGAGGCCCGGCCGGGCTGGCTGACATGCGTCGATTCCTTCGCGGCGTGGGTGCGCGGCGGGGATGCCTTCGCCGACGCGCAGGAGCGGGACCTCGCCGAAATCTGCCGGGCAGACGGCAACCCGTGGGTGCACTCACTCCTCGAGGCGCGGGGTGCTTTGGACGGCGTCCGCGCGCGGGCAGAGCGGGCGCGGGCCTCGGCCGCTCCCGCGCCGGCGGGGCTGGGACTGTGGAGCGGGGAGGCGCTGCCGCTGCAGGCGGAACCCGGCTTCGAACGCTCGGCGAGCGCGCTCGAGACGCTGACGAGCTGCCCATTCCGCTACTTCCTTGCGCACGAGCTGCGGGTCACCGAGGCCGAGCGGCCGGAGGACCTGGACGCCATCGACCCGGCCGAGCGGGGCTCGCTGGTGCACGAGGTGCTGGAGCGGTTCGTGAAGAACGTGAAGGAGCTGCGGCGCACGGAATCGATTGGCGGGCGGTGGTCGGATGCGGAGCGGGAGCTGTTGATGACGATCGCGGACGAGGCGTTCGCGGCGTATGAGCAGCGGGGGGTGACCGGGCGGCCGGCAAGCTGGGCCGCGACGAAGCAGCGGCTCGGGCAGGACCTCGCGCGGTTCCTCGACGAAGACGACGCGTGGCGCGCGGCGACCGGGGCGAGCATCCGCGACGCGGAGCTGGCGTTCGGGCAGAAGGCCGGGCGGCCGGTGGACTTCGAGGTCGAGCCGGGCCGCGCCATCTGGTTCCGCGGGAAGGCAGACCGGGTCGACGTCCGCGACGGCGGCGAACTGGTGGTCATCGACTACAAGACGGGGAAGGCGGACCCGTTCAAGCAGGCGAAGGATTCGCCGCTGGCGAAGCAGGATGGCGGGTGGCTGCTGCAGCTGCCGATTTACGCGCTCGCGGCGCGGGGGCAGGCGAAGACACCGGTCCGGGCGCTCTACTGGTTCATCTCCGAGGAGGGGAAGTTCGATCGGCGGGAAGTGGCGCTCGACGGCGATGCCGAGGAGCAGTTCCGGGCGGTGGTGCGGGAGGCGCTGCGGTTGCGGGAGCTGGGCATCTACCCCGCGGTGCCGGGGAAGCCGGTATGGAACGGCTGGGAGAACTGCAGGTTCTGCCCCTTCGACCGGGTGTGCCCGAAGCGCGACCGGGACCGCCTGTGGGAGCGGTGGAAGCAGGACGGGCGGCTGGCGGGGTTCTGCCGCCTCGTGCTGCGGGAGGGCGACGGGGGAGCAACGGAGGGCGAGGGATGACGCTGCCGGATGCTGCGGCGCGGGAACGGGTGACCCGGGAAACGGCGCAAACGCTGTTCGTGGAGGCGGCGGCGGGCGCAGGGAAGACGACGGCGCTGGTCGGTCGAATCGTCGAGCTGGTTGCAGGCGGGATGCCGGTCGAACGCATCGCCGCGATCACGTTTACCGAGAAGGCGGCGGCCGAGCTGACGGACCGGGTGCGGGAGCGGCTCGAGCGGGCGGCAGCAGGAGACGGCGAATATGCCCGCCTGGGCCCGGAGGAGCGGGAGCGGTGCCGGGCGGCGATCGGCGGGCTCGACGGCGCGTCGTTCCAGACGATCCACGCGTTCGCGCGGAAGCTGCTGGCCGCGCACCCGGTGCAGGCGGGCTTGCCGCCGGAGTTCGACGTGCTGGACGGGACGGAGGAGGAGCTGGAGCTGCGCGAAGCCGTGCGCCGGTTCCTCGACGAGGTCGAGCGGAGCGACGCGACGCGGACGGCGGTGATGACGGCGTACGCGCTGGGCCTGCAGCCGGGGCGCCTGCGGGAGCTGGCGCGGGAGTTCGCGCGGAACTGGGACCGGCTCCGCGGCGGGGAGTTCGACCTGCCGGCTGCCGAGCCGGACTGGGAGCCGCCGTTGGGCCGCCTGCTCGATGCTGTGAACCAGAATGGGCAATCGGACAGCTTCCAGCCGGCATTCGACGGGCTGCTGGAGGTCGCCGGGAGGCTGGAGCGGGCGTATCGGCAGGTCCAGGCAGCGGAAAGCGCGGCCGAAAGGGAGGCCGGGCTGGCCGAGGTGCTGACGCTGGCCGGGCGAGTGAAGATTCCGCTGAACGCCGGGCGGCAGGGAACCTTCCGCCCTGTCAAAGACGGCTGGGACGCGTGGCTGACGGAGGTGCGGCGGTGGGCGCTCGCGCGGTTGCTGCCCGCCGTGCAGGCGTTCGCGCTCGACTACGCGGCGGAGCGGCGGCGGCGCGGCCGGCTGACCTTTCACGACCTGCTGGTGCTGACGACCGACCTGCTGCGGGAGGACGAGACGGCGCGGCGGGCGGTGCACGGGCGGTTCGGACAGCTTCTCATCGACGAGTTTCAGGACACCGACCCGCCGCAGGTCGAGCTGGCGGCGCTCATCGCAGCGGACCCCGGCCAGCCGGCGGACTGGCAGACGGCGGACGTTGCACCCGGGCGGCTGTTCTTCGTGGGCGACCCGAAGCAGTCGATCTACCGATTCCGGCGGGCGGATATCCGCATCTACGAGCAGGCGAAACGCGCCTTCGGGTCGCAGGAAGTGCAGCTGGTGACGAACTTCCGCTCGGCCAAATCCGTCATCGCGTGGGTGAACGGGGTGTGCCGCCGGCTGTTCGAAGCGGACGCGGCCGGGGCGCAGGCCGGGTGGGCCGACCTCGAGGCGCGGCCGGGGGCACCGGACGGGAAACCGGTCCGGGTCTTCGGCGGGCTCGTCGAGGACGCCGCGGCGGCCGAGGTGCAGGAGCGCGAAGCGGCGGACGTCGCGCTGGGGGTGCTGCAGGCGCGCGCGGAGAACTGGGGCGGGCGCGAAGGCGGCACGCGGTTCGAAGACATCGCCATCCTGCTGCCGCGGCGCACGGTGCTGGGGGCGCTCGAGCGGGCGCTGGCGGACCGGGGCATCCCGTACCGCGTCGAGAGCCAGTCGCTGCTGTACGCGGCCGAGGAGATACGGGACCTGCTGAACGTGCTGACGGCGATCGACGACCCGACGGACGAAATCGCGCTGGTGGCGGCGCTGCGGTCGCCGCTGTTCGCCTGCACGGACCGGGAGCTGGCGGAACACGCGGCGGCCGGCGGGCGGTGGTCGTATGAGAGGCCAGCGCCGGACGGGAGCCCGGAGCGGGTGCGGCGGGCGATGGCGCAGCTCGCGGCGTGGCACCGGGAGCGGTGGACGGTGTCGCCCGCGGGGCTCATCGAGCGGCTCATCGCGGAATCGCACCTGCTGCTGAAGGCGCTCGGCGACACGCGGCCGCGCGAGACCTGGCGGCGCTACCGGATCATCGCCGAGCAGGCGCGGGCGCTGACGGTGCGGGGCGCCGTCGCGACGCTGCGGCAGTTCACGGCGTGGCTCGAGCAGCAGCAGGACGAAGGCGTGCGCGTCAACGAAGCAATCGCGCCGGAGCCGGACGACGACGCCGTGCGGGTGATGACGATCCACGCGGCGAAGGGGCTCGAGTTCCCGGTGGTGTTCGTCGCCGGGCTCGGGACGGGGACGAACCGCAGCCCGTCGATTCGAACCTGGTGGCCGCCGCACGGCGACGGCGGCCTGCCGGAGGTGCGCTGCGGGTCAGGTGACCAGCGGTTCGAGACAGCCGGGTTCGCCGCGGTCGAAGACGAGGAGAAGGCGCACGAGGAGGCGGAGGCGGCGCGGCTGTTCTACGTCGCCGCGACGCGGGCGCAGCAGGCGCTGGCGGTCTCGCTCTACCGGACGAAGCGGTCGGATGGCGGTTCGCTGGCGGGGCGCGTGGAGGCGGCGCTGGAGGCCGCGCCCGCGGGAACGTTCGAACGATTCACGCCGAAGCCGGCCGAAGTCCCCGGGGTACGTGCCAGGCCGGGGGAGCCGCCGCCCGTGCCGGCGGCCGACGCGTGGCGCGAACGGCGGGAATCGGCGGCGAAGTGCGCCGCGGCGCCGGTAGCGGCGGCGACGGCCATCGCCCACGCGGCAGCGCCGGGCGCGCCGGAGGAGCCGGAAGAGCCGCCGGCGACGCCGGCGGAGCCCTGGCGGAAGGGGCGCGCCGGCACTGCGATCGGCCGGGCGGTGCATGCCGTGCTGCAGGGCATCGACCTCGGCACCGGCGAGGGGCTCGAAGCGGCAGCAGCAGCGCAGGCCGAAGCCGAGGGCATCGCCGACCGGGCGGACGAGGTAAAGCGGCTGGCGGGCAATGCGCTGGCATCGGCAGCGGTGCAGGCGGCTGTCGCGAGCGGCCGGTACTGGCGCGAGGTGTACGTCGGGGCGGACGTTGGAGGGGTGCTCGTGGAGGGGTTCATCGACCTGCTCTACGAGGGGCAGGATGGCCTGGTCATCGTCGATTACAAGACGGACGGGCTGCGGAGCGCGGCCGAGGCGGACCGGGTGATGCCGCAGTACCGCCTGCAGGCGGGCGCCTACGCGGCGGCGCTCGAGCAGGCCGCCGGGCTGGCGGCCGCCGCGGCGGTGTTCGTCTTCACCGAGCCGAGCATCGAGCGGCGGGTCGACGACCTGGCGGCAGCGAAGGCGGAGGCGCTGGAGCGGGCGCGTGAGCTGGCCGGGCTGGCGGCGTCAGCCGGCGGCTGAGTCCCCGGGCTCGAGGAGCCAGGCGACGGCGAGTTCGCGCGCGCGGAAGAACTCGACCGGTGCGGGGTGGGGCAGGTCGCCACGGTAGGCGAGCGCCTGCCGAAAGGTGCCGAAGACGACCGGGGAAGGGGCAACGACCGCGGTCCGGAAGGGGCCCAGCAGCTGCACCGAGCGGGCGAAACCGGCCATCCAGAGGATGTCGGCCTCGACGCGCTCGACGTCGGTGGCATCGAGCAGGAGCCGGCCGCACACGACGATGCGCCGGTACCACTCCGGGCCGGGGAGATCGACGCCGAGGACCAGCCCGTGGAGCCGAAATTCGACGTACTGGCCGTGGTCGAGCATCTGGTAGGCCATGTCACGCTCCGCGGACGGGAGGTGTGCTGCTCACGACCGGAGGGGGTTCGAGGTCGAAGATGACGCCGGGGTTGAGGATGCCCGCCGGGTCGAGCGCCCGCTTGATCGCCCGCATGGCCTGAATATCGGCGGGGCTGCGGGTGAGGTTGAGCCAGCGCTTTTTCGCGATGCCGATGCCGTGTTCGGCGCTGATCGAGCCCCCGAGCGACGCCACGAGCCGGAGCACCGCGTCGTCGGGCGATTCATCATCCGGGTCGGCGCCGAGGATGTTGACGTGGAGGTTGCCGTCGCCGGCATGGCCGAAAAGGACGGGGCGGACGTGCGGGGAGGTTTCTGCCAGGCGGGCGCGGACGAGGGATTCGAAGTCGCCGAGCCGGGCGGCGGGCAGGGTGACATCGAGCTTGTGCGGGATGCCCTCGGCCGAGATGGCCTCCGTGTGGCGCTCGCGGTAGGCCCAGAGACGGTCGCGCTCAGGGCGGGAGACGGCGAGGAGGGCGGCATCCGGGTCGGCGGCGGATTCGAGGGCGGCGGCGAGGGCGGGCGCGGGGTCATGCGCGCCCGCGCATTCGACGAGGAGGTAGCAGGCGTGGGGACGCGGGAAGGGCGGGGGCAGGCCGGCGTGGCGCTGGACGAGTTCGAGTCCCTCGGGGAAGAAGACTTCGGCGGCTTCGAGGCCCGGGGCCTGCCGGCGGACGGCGCGGAGCAATTCGAGCGCGGCGGCGAGCGAGGGGAGGCCGAGGAGGGCGACAGCCCGCGCGGGGCGCGCCGGGATGAGGCGGAGGCGGACGCGGGTGACGACGGCGAGGGTGCCTTCGCTGCCGGCGAGGAGGCCGGGCAGGTCGTACCCGGAGTTGTCCTTGAGAAGGCCGGGCAGGCGGGCGAGGATGGCTCCATCGGCGAGAACGGCTTCGATGCCGATGACCTGGTGGCGCATCGGGCCGTAGCGGATGACGCGCACGCCGCCGGCGTTGGTGGCGACCATGCCGCCGATGGTGGCAGAGGCCCGGGAGGCGAGGTCGACGCCGACGTCCCAGCCGTGGGGGCGGACGAACTCCTGGAGCGCCTGGAGGGTGACGCCCGCGCCGGCCGTGACCTCGCCCGCCACGGGGTCGAAGTCTTCGATGCGGTCGAGCCGGCGCAGGCTGAGCACGGCTTCGCCGGCGCGGGGGATGCTGCCGCCGACGAGGCCGGTGTTGCCGCCCTGGGGCACGAGCGGGACGCCGAACTCGCGGCAGGCGGCGACGACTGCCGCGACGCCGGCGGTATCGGGCGGGCGGGCGACGAAGGCGGCCGGCCCGGTGAAGCGGCGGGTCCAGTCGGTCTCGTAGGAGGCGCGCAGGTCCGGGTCGTCGAGGAGGTGGCCGGGGCCGCAGGCAGCGAGCAGGCGGCTGCGCAGTTCGGGGTGCACGCGCGGAGTCTACCGCGCGGGGCCGGGGTCAGTGGGAGTGGGGGCGGGTGCCGGGGCCGTGGCTGTGGCCGTGGTGGGACCAGCGGGAGCCGCCGGAGGGCGGGGACGGGGCGCCGAGGGATTCGCGCGCGGCCCCGCGGGTGAAGGTCATCATCGGCGGGGTGAAAACGCGCTTCGCCGGGACGCTGCACATCGGGCAGTCGGCCGGGATGTCGGAGTCCTTGATGCTGCGGGAGACCTCGAACTCGAGGCCGCAGCGGTCGCAGCGGTAGTCGTACAGCGGCATCGGGCGACCTCCAGCAGGGGCTCTTGCAGTTTACCGCATCTGCAAGAGATTGCAGAATGCAGCGCATGCAGGACGAAGTGATGAACAGGGTCATGGATTCTGGGGCTGGCGTCGAGAGCGGGCGGCCGACACTCGCGGTGCTGGTGCACGAAGGATTCCCGGCCGACCTGCTGATCGACGTCGAAGAGCTGTGCCGGTCGTTTTCAGGGTTCCTGGGGGCGCCGGTGGCGCTGGCAGTGACGGGCGGCCGGCCGCTGGAGGCAACGCTCGACGAGCTGAGCGGCGCAGGCGGCTGGGAGATCCGGTTCGTGGCGCCGCCGACCTCGAAAGCGGCGAGCATGAGCTCGGCGCCGTTCGTCTATCGGGAAGATGGGCGGCCGGACTGGGGCGCGATGTGGCAGGGCTTCTGCGAACTCGCGCTCTACGGCGGGCCGCCGCACCGCGGCGAGGCGGATGCCCTGCACGCCGTGGAGCAGCCGCTGGAGGTGCCGGCGAACCCGGAGATCGACGCGATCGCGGAGATTCGGCGGGGGATTTACGAGACGACGGGGCTGTTTTCGGAGCCGGCGAGCGAGCCGGGCTGGCTGGCGGTGACCTGCCATTCGAAGAAGATGGCGGCGTGGATGGCGGCCTCGATCATCCTCGAGAACGTGGATGCGCGGTGCGAGGAAGAGCGGCTGCTGGTGCCGGCGCACCCGTCGTTCCGGCTGAAGAACGAGGTGAAGAGCGTCATCACGGTGGTCGCGAAGTGCAACCACTACTGGCAGGCGCACATCGCGGCGGGCGGCGCGGCGGAGTAAGCCGCGCGGCTACTGGCGCTGGATCTGGCCCATGACGTCGACGGCAGCGCTGCCCTGGCCGGGGGCCGGCACTTCGACGATGCGCTCGTCGACGTCGTCGTACTCGAGGCGGAGCGCGCGGCAGATCATGGCGTGCATCCGGTAGGTGCCGACGGCGTAGACGAGCTCGAGGATCGCCTCGTCGGAGAGGACGTCGCGGAGGGCGGCGAAGGCGGCGTCGTGGATGCGGCCGTCCTGGAGCACGAGCTCATCGGTCGCGGCGAGGATGGCGCGGTCGGCGGCATCGAAGACCTCGGCGGTGGACCAGGCCGGGATGGCGGCGAGCTTCGCTTCGGGGATGCCGGCGGCGCGGGCGGCCTTGCAGTGCTGGGAGTAGACGAACTGGGACTGGCCGAGGTAGCCGGTGCGGACGAGGGCGAGCTCGCGCTGGTACGGGGTGAGCGCCCGGCGGCGGCTGTTCAGGAGGGCGAAGCCGTCCTGCGCATGGACGAGCACATCGGGCACGAGCGCGAAGACGGTCCACCAGTTGCCGGGGGTGCCGGTGGCGGTGCCGGGCTCGGAGACGGGGTCGCGGTCGCCGAAGAGGCGCTGGTACGCGGCGAGGGCCTCGGGCGAAGCCTCGGCGCGGGGGACCTGGCGCAGTCGGGGCATGTCGGTGACCTCCCAGCAAGAGCTCCCGCGGACGCGGGGCGGGCGGATTGTAGCCGACGCTGGCTCCCGCCACGCTCCTGTCAGCAGGAGGCCGCCCCTGCCGGGTCAGACGCCGGCCGAGGGGCTACGATCGCTGGAGCGCCCCGCTCACCGGGCGCAGGAGGAGCACGTGCTGGCTATCGAGGCGACCGGGCTGACGAAGCACTTCGGCCCCGAGATCCGGGCGGTCGACGGGATCGACCTGCGGGTCGAGGCGGGGCAGATCTTCGGCTTCCTCGGGCAGAACGGTTCGGGGAAGACGACGACGGTGCGGATGCTGACGACGCTGCTGCGGCCGACGGCGGGGACGGCGCGGGTGGCGGGGGTCGATGTGCTGGCGAACCCGGCCGAAGTGCGGCGGCGCGTGGGCGTCGCGCTTCAGGAAGTCGGGCTCGATGAGCTGCAGACGGGGCGGGAGCTGCTGACGCTGCAGGGGCGGCTCTTCGGGCTCCCGGCGAAGGAGGCGCGGGAGGTCGCGGCCCGGCTGCTGGAGGTGGTGACCCTGACGGAGGCCGCGGACCGGCCGATTCGCGGCTACTCGGGCGGGATGAAGCGGCGGCTCGACCTCGCCTGTGCGCTGGTGCACGGGCCGGAGATCGTGTTCCTCGACGAACCGACGACGGGCCTCGACCCGGTCACCCGGGACGCCGTGTGGCAGTACGTGCTGGAGCTGAACCGGGAGCGCGGCGTGACGTTCTTCCTGACGACGCAGTACCTGGAGGAGGCGGACCGGCTGGCGGACACGGTCGCAATCATGGACCGGGGGAGGATCGTGGCTGAAGGGTCCCCTGCGGAGCTGAAGGCGACGATCGGGACGGACGTGGTGACGCTGACCTTCGGCAGCGAGGCGGATGCCGGGCGCGCGGCGGCGGCGCTGAACCTGTTCGAAGGCGTGCAGCGCGTCCTCACGGCCGGGAGCGAGGTCGCGGTCTACCTGCCGAACGGGGCCGCGGCCGTGGCCGCCATCGTCCGGCTGCTGGACGAGGCGGGGGCGCCGGCGCGGACGCTCGTCCTGAAGCAGCCGACCCTCGATGACGTGTTCCTGCGGGCGACCGGGCACCACCTGGATGACGGGAGCCCGCGAGCGGCGGAGGCCGCAGCACCTGGAGGCACGCGATGAACGTCCTGGCGGCTACGTGGCTGCTGACGGCCCGGGCGCTGCGGGAATCGGTCCGGCAGCCGGCAAACGAAGTAGCGAACGCGTTCATCCCGCTCTTCTTTTATGTCGTGACTGTCGGAGCGATCGGGTCAGTGGCGCAAAACGCGTTCGGGGTCGCGGACTACAAGGGGTTCCAGCTGCCGGTCGCCATCCTGCAGGGCGCGGCGGGCGTCGCGAGCGGCGCCGGGCTGGCGATGACGCTGGACATCCAGTCGGGCTATTTCGAGAAGCTGGCGCTGACCTCGACGCCGCGGCTGGCGATCGTGCTGGGGCGGATGCTGGCAGACGCCATCAAGGCGGTCATCCTCGCGGGGGCGATCATCGTCCTGGCGCTGCTGTACGGGTCGGAGTTCAAAACGGGCGTCCCCGGGATGGCGGTGCTGATGGCGGCGACGTTCGGGTTCGCGCTCGCGTACTCGGGCATCGGGGTCGCGATTGCGCTGAAGACCGGCAGCCCGCAGGCGGCGCAGGCGGGCTTCATCGTCTTCTTCCCGCTGCTGTTCCTCGCGCCGACGTTCGCACCGATCGAGGTGTTCGCGGCGTGGCTGGAGGCCATCGCGCGGGCGAACCCGGTCACGTACATCCTGCTGGGGATGCGGTCGCTGGTGACCGAGGGGTGGGATGCGGCGGCGCTGGCGAAGGGCGGCGTCGCGGTGCTCGCGATCGGGGCGGTGACGCTGACGCTGACGCTGCTGGCGCTGCGGTCGCGGGTGCGGCAGTAGCGGGGCGGGGGCTTGCCTGGCTGGCCGTCCGGATAGTTGACCGGTGCGGGGGCGGTCCGTAGGTTCGGGGCACCACGCCGGGGCCGCCCCGCGGCGGGCCGTGCCCGGCGACGAAGGAGAGGTTCGCGCGCCCATGGCCTATACGAAGCCGATACCCGAGCCCGACCCCGTGCACCGCGTGTTCTGGGAGGGGGCGAAGGCGGGGAAGCTGATGCTGCCCCGCTGCACGACCTGCAACCGGGTGCACTGGTACCCGCGGCTGCTCTGTCCGTTCTGTCATTCGCGGGAGCTGGAGTGGATCGAGGCGAGCGGCGAGGGCCGCATCCACACGTTCGCGGTCCAGCACCGGGCCTTCGGCGGCTGGGCGGACGAGGTGCCGTTCGTGACGGCGTACATCGACCTGAAGGAGGGCGACCGGATGTTCACCGTGCTGCGGGGCGTGGACCCGACCAAACCGGAGCGCATCCGGATCGGCGCGAAGGTGCGCGTGGAGTTCGAGCAGGCCAGCGACGAGGTGAGCATCCCGTTCTGGCGCGTGGTGGAGGAGTAGCGATGCCCGGCGAACTTTCCCGCGCGGCGGCAATCATCGGAGCGGCGGAGGCGAACGAAATCGGCTACCCGGCGACCCCGAAGACGGCGCTCCAGCTCCATATCGAGGCGATCAAGAACGTCAGCGAGCAAACGGGCATCCCGATCTCGCGCATCGACGGGGTGTTCAGCGCCGGGTGGTCGTCGCAGCTGGCGGAACACCTCGGGCTGCATCCGAAGTACATCGACACGACGTCGGTGGGCGGGTGCTCGTTCGAGATGCACGTGCACCATGCGCTGGCGGCGATCCACGCGGGCATCATCGAGGTGGCGCTCATCAGCCACGGCGAGAACGGCTGGTCGGCGCGTGCGACCGGGGGCCGCGGGACGGGGCGGCCGCGGGGCGCGCCTGACCCGTGGGACCCGGGCCAGCAGTTCCAGCAGATCTACGGGGTCTCGGGCGCGCCTTCGAACTATGCGCATGCGATGACGCGTCACAACCACCGGTTCGGTTCGACGCCGGAGGATTTCGCGCACATCGCCGTGGTGACGCGGCAGTGGGCGATGCTGAACCCGCGGGCGATCATGTTCTCGAAGGAGACGAACCCGGGCGGCGGGCCGATCACGGTGGAGGACGTGCAGAATTCGCGGGTCGTGGCGTGGCCGCTGACGCTGCTGCACTGCTGCCTCGTGACGGACTACGGCGGGGCGGTGCTCGTGGCGAGCCCGGAGGTGGCCCGGAGCGTGAAGACGAAGCCGGTGTGGATTGCGGGAGCGGGCGAGAGCATGGGCCATGCGAACATGCTCGAGATGGAGGACTTCACGGCGACCTCGGCTGCGGCCTCGGCGGCGGCGGCCTACCGGATGGCAGGGATGGGCCCGGAAGACATGGAGATGGCGATGATCTACGACTCGTTCACGATCACCGCCGGGATTACGGCAGAGATGCTCGGCCTCGCGCCGCGTGGCGAGGGGTTCCTGCTCTGGAAGGACGGCCGGGCGGCGCCGGGCGGGAAGTTCCCGATCAACACGAACGGCGGCGGGCTGTCGTTCAACCACTCCGGCATGTACGGGATGCAGCTGCTGGTCGAGGCGTACCGGCAGCTCTCGCGGACGGCCGAAGACGGCGTAACCGGGTTGCCCGGCAAGCAGGTGGATGCCCGCTCCTGCATCGTCAACGGGACGGGCGGGAGCCTCTCGACGACCGGGACGCTCATCCTCGTCGCGGACTGAACCCGGCCGCGCGGCCGCGACGCAACCGGCCCGTCCCTGCGCGGGGGCGGGCCGTTCCGCTTCCGCATGGAATCAAGCGCGGGCGCGCGGCGCCGGGCGGGTGCCGGTGATGCCGGCCGCTTCGAGGCCGAGGATGGCCGCGGGTTCGAGGCCGAGACCGGCGAGGACCTCGGCAGTGTGCTGGCCGAGCCGGGGAGCAGGCCCCATGGCGGCGACGTACTGGCCGCCGCTGCGGACGGCGAGCGCGGGGTAAAGATGGAAACCGACCGGCTCGCGCTCTTCGCCGACCCAGAACCCCGGGCCGTCGAGCGGCCCGAAGGTGAGAAGGTCGGCCTCCGTATTCACCGGGGCAGCGGGGATGCCGCGCTCCTGGAGGCGCCTGGCCGCCTCGCCGTCGGTCTGCGCCGCGGTCCAAGCGGAGAGCGCGGCATCGATGGCATCGCGTCGGGCTTCCCGGGCCGCGGCGTCAGCGAGGGCCGGGTCCGCGAGCGGGCCGCCGACGAGTTCCGCGAGGGCGGCCCATTGCGCTTCGGTTGCGACCTCGATTGCGACCCAGCGGTCGTCGCCGGCGGCCGGATAGACGCCCGAGGGAGTGTGCCCCGGGCGGCGGTTGCCGCGGCGGCGGGGGAGGTCGCCGGTGCGCTGGAACGCGATGAGTTCGTCGGAGACGAGCGGGAGGAAGCCTTCGAGCTGGGCGCATTCGAGGAGGCGGCCGCGGCCGTCGCGCTCGCGGGCGCGCAGCGCAGAGAGGACGGCGAGCGCGCCGATCAGGCCGGACACGGGGTCGCCGCAGGCGTTGGCGAGCATGGTGGGCGGGCCGTTTTCGTAGCCGATGAGGCTCGAGAGGCCGGACATCCCTTCGATGGTGTTGCCGAAACCGACGTAGCCGGCCTCGGGGCCGTATGAGCCGAAGGCCGGCTGGCGGAGCATGACGAGGCGGGGGTTGCGGGCCGCGAGTTCGTCCCAGCCGAGGCCGAGCCGCTCGAGGACGCCGGCGGCGAAGTTTTCGATGAGGACGTCGGCGGAGCTGATGAGCTGGAGCGCGAGGTCGCGGCCGGTCGGGTGCGCGAGGTCGAGCGTGATGCCGCGCTTGCCGCGGTTGACGGCGTTGAAGACGTGGGAGCGTTCGTGGAGTTCGAGGCCGGGGTCGTCGCCGGGCGGGCGGGAGCCGCGCCACCAGTCGAAGTGGGTGTGGCTTTCGACCTTGATGACATCGGCGCCGAGGGCGGCGAGGACGTGGCCGACGAGCGGGCCGGCCCAGCCCATCGAAAGGTCGACCACGCGGAGCGCGCCGGGCCGCCACGGGCCGGGCGCGGCGCGGTAGCCGGGCTCGGCTGGGCCGGCTTCGGCGAGGACGCGGGCCGGCGGGCCGGGCACGCGGTAGCGGCGGCCGGAGGGGGTTTCGGCGGTGCGCCAGGCCTCGCGGGCGGCCAGCTGGGGCGAGGCGAGCACTTCGTCGAGGGTCGGCAGGGCGGCCGCGCAGACGCGGTGCTGCTGGAGGAGGTGGTAGAGCTCCCAGTGGCTGTGGCGGCCGAGCCACGGGAGCAGGCAGGCGTCGAGGTCGCGGATGTTCGCGGCGCGGTCGGTGGGGGAGGCGAAGCGGGGGTCGTCGACCAGCTCCGGGTGGCCTGCGAGCTGCGCGAGGGTGACCCACATGCCGTGGAGGGCGGCGTGGATGCCGACGAAGCCGTCGGCGCAGGGCAGGGTGACGATGGTTGGCTGAGTCGGGGCGTACCGCTCGCCGACGCGGCCGCGGAGGCGGCCGAAGTACTGGAATGCGACCGCGTCGTAGATGGTCGTGGCGGCGAGGGCGGCGACCACTGGCACGTCGATGAGGCCCGGGCCGCGTTCGGCGAAGGCGGCGGCCGCGAGCGCCGCCCAGAGACCGGCGACGAAGAGGTCCTGCGCGCCGGGCGGCGCGAGCGGTTCTCGGGCGGGGTCGCCGACCTGGTGCATCCAGCCGCCGGCGGCGTACCGGGTGAGCGAGGTGGAGGGTGCGCACTCCCAGGGGGTATCGAGCCCGAAGGGCGTGACCCATGCGACGAGGTGGTCGCGGGCGAGGGCATCGAGGGCAGCGCGGCTCGCATCGGTGACGGGGGCGTCGGTGATGAGGAGGTCGCCGGGCTGCGGCCGGAGCTGCGGCTCCGGTTCGACGATGGCGCCGGGGGCGAGGAACGCGCCGAGGCCTTCGGGGTCCAGCGCCGTGGCGTGGCGGACTTCGGCGCCGAACTGGCCGAGGAGCCACGCGGCATACGCGGCCGCTGGCGAGCGGGAGGCGGCGCAGACACGCAGGCCGGCGAGGAGCTCCATGGCGCGCGGATGATAGCGCAGCCGCCGGGGCGCCGTGCGGGGGGCGTAGAATCCTGCGGCACAGGCAGACGCAGGCAGGGGGTAGTCCGATGACGCAGTCGAACGAGACGTGGCTGCCGGAGGTGGAGGAGATCCGGCGGCGGGAGCAGCTCGCTTACGGCATGGGCGGGCCGGAGAACATCGAGCGGCAGCACGCGGGCGGCAAGCTGACGGTTCGGGAGCGAATTGCGAAGCTGGCGGACCCCGGGAGCTTCGCCGAGGTCGGCGCGCTCGCGGGGAAGGCGGAGTACGACGAGCAGGGGAACCTCGTGAGCTTCCGTCCGGCGAACTTCGTGGCCGGGATGGCGCGAATCGGCGGCAGGCGGGTGGTCATCGGCGGCGACGACTTCACCGTGCGCGGGGGCGCGGCGGATGCGGCGATCGCCGGCAAGCAGGTGTACGCCGAGCGGATGGCGCGGGAGCTGAAGGTGCCGATCATCCGGCTGGTCGACGGCACCGGGGGCGGCGGGAGCGTGCGGACGCAGGGGACGCAGGGGCACACGTACATCCCGGCGAACCCGGGCTGGGACACGGTGATCGCGAACCTCTCTGAGGTGCCGGTGGTGGCTGCCGCGCTGGGGAGCGTAGCGGGGCTCGGCGCGGCGCGCGTGGTCACCTCGCACTTCAGCATCATGGTGAAGGGCACCTCGCAGGTGTTCGTCGCCGGGCCGCCGGTGGTGGAGGCGGGGATGGGCGAAACGGTCACGAAGGAGGAGCTCGGCGGCTGGGAGATTCACTGGCGGAACGGGGTAGTGGACAACCTCGCGGAGAGCGAGGAGGAGGCGTTCGAGCAAATCCGGCGGTTCCTTTCGTACCTGCCGCAGAACGCGTGGGAGCAGCCGGCGCGGGCGGAGCCGAACGACGACCCGCAGCGGCGCGACGAGTGGCTCATCGGCGCGATTCCGAAGAACCGGCGGCGGCCGTACCGGGTGCGGCAGATCATCGCGAGCGTGTTCGACCGGGAATCGTTCTTCGAAATCGGCGCGGGCTGGGGCCAGAGCGTCGTGACCGGCTTCGCGCGGCTCGACGGCTACCCGGTCGGAGTGGTGGCGAACGACCCGTACCACTACGGCGGCGGGCTGACGGCGCAGGGGAGCGAGAAGCTGGCGCGGTTCGTGGACCTCTGCGATACGTTCCACCTGCCGTGCGTGAACCTCGTGGACCAGCCGGGGTTCGTCATCGGGACATGGGGCGAGAAGGCGGCGACCATCCGGAAGGGCGCGCTGGCGCTGGCCGCGGTGTTCCAGGCGAAGGTGCCGTGGGTGACGGTCATCCTGCGGCGGGTGTACGGGGTCGCCGGGGCGGGCCACGCGAACACGGCGGGGCTGAACCTGCGGTACGCGTGGCCGAGCGCGGACTGGGGGTCGCTGCCGCTCGAAGGCGGGATCGAGGCCGCGTACAAGCGGGACCTGGCTGCGGCCGAGGACCCGGATGCGCTGCGGGCGGAGCTGATGGCGAAGCTCGGCGCAGTGCGGTCGCCGCTGCGGACGGCGCACGCGTTCGGGGTGGAGCATCTCATCGACCCGCGGGACACCCGGCCGATCCTGTGCGACTGGGTGGAGCAGGCGTACGCGGTGGAGCGGCACCAGCTCGGGCCGCGGCTGCGGGGCCACCGGCCGTAGGGGCTGCCAACGGCGGAACGTCCTGGGGGAGGCGGGCGCCCGCGGGGCGGTTCGCGCCATGGAAATGTAAGGAAACCCCGGGTGCCGAAATCTTGACACTCTGGGTAGAGTTACGGAGTGCCCCCGCGCGCCGGGAACACGGGAACGGCGAGCGGACGTTCTGGAGATGCAGGAGGTGTGCACATGCGAGCGACGAGCGCGATGAGTCATCCTGCGCGCCGCAACCTGCTGCTGGTGCTGGCCGTGCTGGCGGCCGCCGCGCTGGCGGTGGGGGTGGGGCTGCGCAGCGCCCGGGCCGACGGGACGTTCAGCCTGAGCTCAAACGCGTACAGCGTGATCGAGGGCAATGCCGTCACCATCACCATCAACCGCAGCGGCGGCACGCAGAACGTCCAGGTGACGATCGCCATCACCGACGGGACGGCAGTCGACGGGACCGACTACGTGCACCCGGGCGTCACGAGCTACATCTTCACGGTTCCGGGAAGCAACAGTTTTTCGTTCAACGTTTCGACGATTCAGAACGCGGCAAACGACGGGAACCGGACGTTCAGCGTGACCATCAGCGTGCCGCCGGGAAGCAGCACCGGCACGGCCAGCGCGACGGTGACGATCATCGATGACGACGGGCCGCCGCAGTACTCGTTCCAGAGCGCCAGCTCGAGCGTGACCGAGGGGAACAGCGGCACGCAGGTGGTCAACGTCGCGGTGGTGCGGAGCGGCTCGACCGCGGGCACCGACAGCGTGACGTGCAAGCTGGCGGCCTCGCCGGGCACAGCCACCGGCGGCGGTGTCGATTACTCGTTCACGAACCAGACCATCACCTTCAACCCGTCGGAGACGGGACCGAAGAACTGCCAGGTGACCATCGTCGGCGACACGTCGACGGAGCCGAACGAAACCATCGTGCTGGAGCTGGGCACGCCGATAACGGGCTTCAGCGGGGGCGGCGGTTCGATCACCCAGCACACGCTCACCATCATCGATGACGACGGGCCGGGAACGGTGCAGTTCGCGCAGGCGGCGTACAGCGTCAACGAGGGCGCCGGGACGGCGAGCATCGCCGTGACGCGGACGGGCGGGAGCACCGGACCTGCGAGCGTGCAGTGCAGCACCATCGCGGGCGGGACGGCGACGGCCGGCGCTGACTACACCTCCGTTACCGGTCAGACACTGACCTGGGCCAGCGGCGACAGCGCGACCAAGTTCTGCACCATCGCGATCCTGCAGGACACGCTGGTCGAAGTCCCCGAGACGGTCATCGTGCAGCTGAGCGGGGCGACCGGCGCCACGCTGGGCTCGCCGGCGACGGCGACGCTGACCATCCTCGATGACGACGGCACGGGCAGCATCCAGTTCACCTCGGCGACGTACACCGGCACCGAAGCGGGCGGGGCGATCACGATTACCGTCTCGCGCACGGGCGGCACGACCGGCGCGGTCACGGTCGACTACGCGACGGTGGCCGGGGGAACGGCGACGGCCGGCGTCGACTACACCCCCACCAGCGGGACGCTGACCTGGGCCAACGGCGAGGGCGGGAACAAGTCGTTCACGGTGACGCCCATCCCGGACACCCTGACCGAATTGCCGGAGACGGTCATCCTCCAGCTGAGCAACCCGACGGGCGGCGCCGTCCTCGGGACGCCGTCGTCGGCGACGCTGACGATCACCGACTCGACGATCATCCCGGTCATCACGTCGATCGTGCCGGGTGCCGGGCCGGTCGCGGGCGGCACGCCGGTGACGATTACCGGCCAGAACTTCACCGGCGCGACGTCGGTCACCTTCAACGGCGTCCCGTGCACGTCGCTCGTGGTGGTCAGTGCGACCACGATTACCTGCGTCACGCCGCCGAACCCGGCCGGCGTGGCGGAGGTGGTAGTGACGACGCCGAACGGGCAGAACGTGACGACCGGGACGGCGAACGACTTCATCTACACCGGGGGGCCGACGGTGACGGCGATCAGCCCGACGGAAGGGCTCTGCAACGGCGCGACCATCGTGACGGTGACCGGGACGGGCTTCACCTCGAGCGGCATGACGGTGGCATTCGGGACCGTACAGGCGACGTTCACATACCTGTCCTCGACGCAGCTGGTCGCGGTAGCGCCGGTGCAGCCCGCGGGGACGTATGACGTGCGGGTGACGACGCCCGGCGGCACGAGCCCGAACACCGTTGCGGACGACTTCACCTGCACCGGGTCGCCGGCGCCGACGGTGACGAGCGTCAGCCCGGCCAGCGGGCCGGCCGGGACGACCGTGACGATCACCGGCACGAATTTCACCGGGGCGACGGCGGTGACCTTCGGAACCACGGCAGCGTCGTTCACGGTGGTGAACAGCACGACGATCACGGCGACGGTGCCGGCCGGGCTGGCAGCCGGGACGTACGACATCCGGGTCACGACCCCGGCGGGGACGAGCGCGAACACGTCGGCGGACAACTTCACGGTGACCTCGGCGGGGACGATCACGTACACGCTCTACCGGACGTTCACCCTCATCGTCTGGACGGGCGCGGACAACAAGCCGATCAGCCAGGCGATCGGCGGGACGCAGGCCGGGACGACGAACATCTCGGCGCAGGTCGGGGCCGTCTGGCTATTCAACCCGCAGACGCAGTCGTGGGGCGGCTACTTCCCGGGCACGGAAAACGTGCCGGGCGCGAACGACTTCACGACCTTCCGGACCGGGACGGCGTACTTCATCTATCTGCGGCCGACGGCGCCGGCGAGCCTGACCTGGGTCGCGCCGGCGAACTGAGCCGGGCCGCCGCCCGCGAGCCGGGAGAAAAAGGGGCCGATTTGGCCCCTTTTTCGTTTTGCAGGCGCTCAGGAGGCCGCCGGCGCTGCTATAGTTGCGCCCGATTCCAGCAATCGGAGGCGCAGATATGGGGAGCTGGCGCAGGCTCCACGAGAGCGAAGCGGGACACGTCACGTCGGCGGCGGGCGCGCTCATCGCCGGGGCGGGCGCGGTGCTGGTGGGCATCGGCGCGGCGAACGGGACGGGATGGCTTGCGGTGGCCGGCGGCATCATCGCAGGCGTCGGGATTCTCGGCTGGGAGGTGCTCCGGCACTACAGCATCGACCAGAAGCTGATGGCGCGGCTCGACCGCCTGGAGAGCAAAGGGGAGTAAGACGATGGGCATGCTGAGCCCCTACCGCGTGCTCGATTTGACCGATGAGCGTGCCGCGCTCGGCCCGATGATGCTCGCGAACCTCGGCGCGGAGGTGATCCGCGTCGAACCGCCCGGGTTCGAACCGGAGCCGGGGAACGCGCTGCGCTATGCGGTGTACAACCGCGGCAAGCAGCGGGTGGGCCTCGACCTCGATACGGAGGAGGGGCGGAACCGGTTCTTCGACCTCGTGCGGGGTGCGGATTTCCTGTTCGAGAACGGGGGGCCGGGCGCGATGGCCGCGCGGGGGCTCGGGCACGAGGCGCTGCTCGGCATCAACCCCCGGCTGGTGTACGTGGCACTGAGCCCCTTCGGGCAGGATGGGCCCTACGCGCACTACCATGCGCCCGACCTGGTGCTCGCCGCGATGGGCGGCATGATGGCGCTGAACGGCGACCCCGACCGGCCGCCGGTCCGGGTGACGGTGCCGCAGTGCTGGCTCCACGGCGCAGCGGAGAGCGCGGTCGGGGCGATGGTGGCGCACCACCTGCGGGAGCGGACGGGCGTGGGGCGGTTCGTCGACGTCTCGGTGCAGGCCGCGGTCTTCTGGACGGGGCTGCAGGCGATGATCGCGCACGCCATCCAGGGGCGGGATTTCGAGCGTGCCGGGACGGCGCTCCAGCTCGGGACGATCACGCTGCCGATGGTCTACCGGGCGAAGGACGGCGAGGTGGTGGTGCTGGGGAACGGGGCGACGCTCAAGCCGATGATGGCGTGGCTGGTCCGGGACGGCATCGTGCCGGAAGAGTGGCTGGAAGGGGAGGAGTGGGCCCGGTATGACGTGAAGGTGCTCGCTGGCGAGCCGCTGAAGTACGGCTACGAAGAGGTCCTCGGGAAGCTCCAGGAGTGGATCCAGACGCGGACGAAGAAGGAGCTGCTGGAGATCGGGCTGGCCTCCGGGGTCACCTTCGCGCCGGTGACGACCGTGCCGGAGATCCTCGACTTCGTGCACCTGCAGGTGCGCGACTACTGGCGCGACCTCGAGGTGCGGCCGGGTGTCGTCGTGAAGGCGCCCGGGCCGTGGGTGCGGGCGATGTGCGACCCGCTGGAGTTCGGCAGCAAGGTCGAACCGCAAGGCGAGCCGGCGGCGCGCGAACCGCGCCAGGTAGCGGGCGGCGAACCGGAGGGAACGCTGCCGTTCGCCGGGTTGAAGGTGGCGGATTTCTCGTGGATCGGCGTGGGGCCGATCACCGGCAAGTACCTCGCGGACCACGGCGCGGACGTCATCCGCATCGAAACGTCGAACCCGCCGGACCGGCTGCGGGTCGGCGGGCCGTTCAAGGACGGCGTGTTCGGGCCGAACCGGAGCCAGTTCTTCGGCGCCTTCAACACGTCGAAGCGGTCGATTGCGCTCAACCTGAAGACTGAGGAGGGGCGCGAAATCGCGCGGAAGCTCATCGCGTGGGCGGATGTGGTGCTGGAGTCGTTCACGCCGGGGACGATGGCGGACCTGGGGCTGGATTATGAGGCAGCAAAGGCGGTGAACCCGGACGTCATCTACGTGTCGACCTGCCTGATGGGGCAGACGGGGCCGGGAGCGAAGCTGGCCGGCTACGGCAACCATGCGGCGGCGATTTCGGGCTTCTATGAGGTGACGGGCTGGGACGATCGGCCGCCGTCGGGGCCGTTCACGGCGTACACGGATACGATCGCGCCGCGGTTCCTCGCGACGTCGGTGATGGCGGCCGTCGACCGCTGGAAGCGGACGGGGGAGGGGTGCCGCATCGAGCAGGCGCAAATGGAGGCGGCCCTGCACTTCCTCGCGACGGAGCTGGTCGAGTACCAGCTGAACGGGCGGGTGCCCCGGCGGGCCGGGAACGAGGACCGCGATATGGCGCCGCACGGCGCCTACCCGGTGGCCGGGCACGACGAGTGGATCGCCATCGCGGTCGAGAATGATGCGATGTGGGAGCGGCTCGCCAGCGTCATCGGCGAAGCGTGGGCGGCCGACCCGGCATTCGCGACCGCTGAAGGACGGCGGGCGCGGAAGGACGAGATCGACGCGAAGCTGGCCGCGTGGACGGCCGGGCAGGACGGGCTCGAGCTGATGCGGCGGCTGCAGGCCGCCGGGGTGGCGGCCGGGTTCGTGCAGCGGTCGAGCGACCTGCTCTGCGACCCGCAGCTGGCGCACCGGGAGTTCTTCCACCCGATGGTCCACCCGGAGATGGGCGAGGTGCCGTACGAAGGGCACCAGTTCATCGTGAGCGGCTACCGGAGCGGGCCGCGGCGGCCGGCGCCGTGCCTCGGCGAGCACTCGATGGAGGTGCTGCTGGAGGTGCTGGGGCTGGATGCGGACGAAGTGGCGCGGCTGGCGGCGGGCATCGGGTGAGTTTCGCTATGCCGGTCCGAGCATATTGCGGGCGTTCGTGAAACCGGCAACGATGCAGGGCGCAGCACGGCGCAACCAGCGCCAGGGAGGCAAAGGGAGTTGACGACAGCAACGGCGACGAATGGTGCCCTCGCGGAGAAGGGCTACAACGGGAAAATGCTGAACGTGAATCTCACCACGGGTGAGATCACGGTCGAATACCCGGACGAATCGCTGTACCGGCAGTATCTCGGCGGGTACGGCATCGGCGCGCGGATGCTCTGGGACCGCGTGCCGAAGGGCGCGGACCCGCTCGGCCCGGAGAACATGCTCGGCATGTTCGCGGGGCTGCTGACGGGGACGCCGCTGTTCGGGCAGCGGTGGCAGGTGGTGTGCAAGAGCCCGCTCACGGGCGGCTGGGGCGATGCGAACTGCGGCGGCGACTTCGGCGGCGTGCTGAAGCTCGCGGGCTGGGACGGCATCATGTTCTTCGGCAAGGCCGAGAAGCCCGTCTACCTGCTCATCGACAACGACAAGTTCGAGCTGCGCGACGCGAGCGACCTCTGGGGCCAGGGCGCCATCGAAAACGAGAAGGTGCTGAAGGACCGGCACGGCAAGCGCGCGAGCGTGGCGAACATCGGCCCGGCGGGCGAGACGCTCTCGCTGATCAGCGGGGTGTGCAACGACCACGGCCGCCTGGCGGCACGCTCCGGCGTCGGCGCGGTGATGGGCTCGAAGAAGCTGAAGGCCGTCGTGGTGCTGGCCGAGCGGAAGGTCATCAGCCAGACGCCGGAGACGACGAAGCTGCTCCGGGAGAACCTGGACCAGTTCGTGAAGCCGCTGCGGGACTTCTTCCACAACTTCGGGACGACGGGCATCACGGCGATGTCGGCCCTGAACGGCGACAGCCCGGTGAAGAACTGGGGCGGCGTCGGCATCATCGACTTCCCGATCGCGCAGCAGATCGACGGCGGGTCGCAGATCAACCCGCGGATGGAGAAGTCGTACGGCTGCTGGCGGTGCCCGATGGCGTGCGGCGCCGAATCGAAGGAGTCGACGAACCCGAAGTACCCGTACCCGCACCACACGCACCGGCCGGAGTACGAGGCGATGGCGGCCTTCGGCACGATGAACCTCGTGGCCGACCCGGACGCGCTGATCTACGCGAACCACCTGTGCAACGAATACGGGTTCGACGTCATCAGCGCCGGCGGCGCCATCTCGATGGCGATCGAGTGCTACGAGAACGGCATCATCACGAAGGAAGACACCGAGGGCATCGAGCTCCGGTGGGGCGATGCGGACGCGATGATCGCCTTCCTGAAGGCGATGGGCGAGCGCAAGGGCATCGCGGCGGTGTTCGCCGACGGCGTGAAGGTCGCGGCCGAGAAGATCGGGCGCGGGGCTGAGAAGTACGCGATGCACATCGGCGGGCAGGAGCTGCCGATGCACGACCCGAAGCTCCAGCCCGAATACCACACCACCTACAAGCTGGACCCGACGCCCGCGCGCCACACCCAGTACGAGGGGAACAAGCGGCTCGGCAAGATCCCGCCGGCGCCGGCCGACAACAAGGTCTACACTGGCCGCGGCGAGCACCACAAGGCGGCGAGCGAGTACATGCACGTGGTCAACGCCGGCGGCATGTGCCAGTTCGTGATGATGGCGGCGAACACGGCGAACATCCCGACGTGGTTCAACTCGGTGACCGGCTGGGACATCGACCTCGACGAGATGATGCAGATCGGCGAGCGCATCGCGAACCTGCGCATGGCCTACGAGGTGCGCGAGGGCGGCAACCCGCGGAAGCGGCACGTGCCGCCGCGGGTCACCGGTGAATCGACCGAGGCGACGCACGCCGGCCCGCTGCAGGGCATCAAGCTCGACACCGAGACGCTCGAAGTCGAGTTCCTGAAGGCCTGCGACTGGGACACGGAGACCTGCAAGCCGTCGAAGGCGAAGCTCGAGTCGCTCGGCCTGCAGGACGTGGCGGCGGTCCTCCACGCATAGCTGCCGGCTTCCCGGCTGATGCGACGCGCCCCTCCCGGCACCCGGGAGGGGCGCGCTGCGTTCGGGGAAGGGAAAACCGGCCGGCTGCGGCCGGCATGCTTTACCGCCATTTGCGGCGCCATGCTTCAGGGTAGGTGGCACGGGCCTGCGAGGGCCCCCAACTCGCGGAGGTAGCGCGTGACCGGTTGGCAGGATGAGTCCCGGCAGGAGGCGGCGGCCCGGGCGCATGCCGTCTTCGAGGCGGCGATGTTCGAAATCAAGCGGGTGATCGTCGGGCAGGAGCAGATGCTGGAGCGGGTGCTCGTCGCGCTGCTGGCGAACGGGCACCTGCTCATCGAAGGCGTGCCCGGGCTGGCGAAGACGCTCACGGTGAAGACGGTGGCGGACGTGCTCGGGGGGACATTCCACCGGGTGCAGTTCACGCCGGACCTCGTCCCGGGGGACCTCGTTGGCACGCGGATCTACCGGCCCGATACGGGCCAGTTCGTGGCCGAGAAGGGGCCCGTGTTCTGCAACATCCTGCTGGCGGACGAGATCAACCGTGCCCCGGCGAAGGTGCAGTCGGCGCTGCTCGAAGTGATGCAGGAGCGGCAGGTGACGATCGGGCTGGAGACGTTCCGGGTGCCGCACCCGTTCCTCGTGATGGCGACGCAGAACCCGATCGAGTCGGAGGGCACCTACCCGCTGCCGGAGGCGCAGGTCGACCGCTTCATGATGAAGGTGATCGTGGACTACCCGGCGCAGGCGGAGGAGCTGGCGATCGTGCAGCGGTCGCTGGCGCCGGTCGGCAGCGTGAAGCAGGTGCTGCCCGTGGAGGAGCTGGCGAAGTTCCAGGCGCTGACGGCCGAGGTCTACGTCGACCGGGCGGTGGCGGAGTACGCGGTGGCGCTGGCGGATGCGACGCGGCACCCGGAGCGGTACGGGCTGGTTCGCCACAAGGAGCACATCGCGTTCGGCTCGAGCCCGCGCGGGAGCATCAACCTCGTCCATGCCGCGCGGGCGGTGGCGCTGCTGCGCGGGCGGGCGTACGTGCTGCCGGGGGACGTCTTCGACCTGGCGCGGGACGTGCTGCGCCACCGGATGGTGCTCACCTACCAGGCACTGGCCGAGGGGGTCACCCCGGACCAGATCCTGGACGGGATCCTCGCGGCGGTGCCGGTGCCGCGCATCGAACTGGCGGCCGAGGCGTCCGCGTGAGTGCGCTGCTCGCCCGGCGGCCGACGCCGGACGCCCCGGGGCCGGGGCCGATGCCGGAAGCGGTGCTGCGGGCGCTCGACATCACCGTCGGGCGGCGGGTCAGCAGCCTGCTCGCGGGCGATTTCCGCTCGCACGGGCTCGGGACGGGCACGGAGCTGGCCCAGGTGCGCGAATACGTGCCGGGGAACGACGTGCGGCGCATCGACTGGAACGTGACGGCGCGGACGCTCGTGCCCCATGTGCGGGAGTTCGTAGCGGAGCGGGTGCTGACGACGTGGCTGGTGCTCGATGCCTCGGCGTCGATGCTGTTCGGCACGGCGGACCGGCGGAAGTACGACGTCGCGGAGGGGGTGGCGCTGGCCGCGGGGCATGTCGCGACCCGGCACGGGAACGCGCTGGGGGTGTACCTGTTCGACGGCGAGCGGGAGCGGCTGATGCGGCCGGCGCAGGGCCGCGCCGGGCTGCTCGCGCTGCTGCTGGCGCTGCGGCTGCAGCCGCCGGCAGGGGGGACGGCGTCGCTCGGCCGGGCGCTGCAGAAGATTGACCGGCTTGCCGGCCGCGGGCGGCTCGTGCTCGTCGTGTCGGACTTCCGCGGGCCGCGGGACTGGGAGCGGCCGCTGCTGCAGCTGTGCGGGCGGCACGACGTCGTCGCGGTCGAAATTCGCGACCCGCGGGAGCAGGAGCTGCCGGATGTGGGCGAGCTGTGGCTGATGGACCCGGAGACGGGACGGCAGCTGCGGGTGGATACGGGGTCGCGGCGGCTGCGGGAGCGGTTCGCGGCGGCGGCGGCGGCCGAGCGGGCGGAGGTGGCGGCGGCGATCGCGCGGGCCGGGGCCCGCCATATCGTGCTTTCGACGTCGGGCGACTGGCTGCGCGCATTCGCGGCCGGGCTGCTCGAGAAAGGATACGTGCGATGACGTTCCTCTGGCCGTGGATGCTGCTGGGGCTGGCGGTCGTGCCCCTGCTGGCGGGGCTCTATGCGCTGGCGCAGCGGCGGCGCCCGAAGTACGCGGCGCGGTTCACGAACCTGGACCTGCTCGCGAACGTGGTGGAGGCGAGCCCGAACTGGCGGCGGCACCTGCCGCCGGCGCTGTACCTGCTCGCGATTGCGGCGGTGGTGTTCACCCTGGCGCGGCCGCAGCTGGTGACGAAGACGCCGCGGCAGGAAGGCACGGTCGTCCTCGTCACGGACGTCTCGGGCTCGATGAACGCGACGGACGTCGCGCCGACGCGAATGGCGGCGGCGCAGGAGGCGGCGCACACGCTGGTCGACCGGCTGCCGAAGGACTTCCGCATCAGCCTCATCAGCTTTTCGAGCGGGGTGAACGTGCTCGTGCCGCCGACGACGGAGAAGGAGCAGGTGCACGCGGCGATCGACCGCCTGGCGCCGCTCGGCGGCACGGCGATGGGCGACGCCCTGGCGACCGCGGTGGACGTGGTGCGGGCGGCGCTGGAGCAGCAGCCGGCGGGGACGAACGCGGACGGCACGCCCGCGACGCCGGCGCCAATCCGGGGCGAAGGCGAAGCGGCGCCGGCGGTCATCGTGCTGCTCTCCGACGGCGCGCAGACGGTGGGGACGTACCAGCCGCTGGACGCGGCGCAGCTCGCCGCCGACGCGGGCGTGCCGGTGTATGCGATCGCGCTCGGGACGCCGGACGGCATCGCGGTGGTGACGGACCCGCAGGGCCGGCAGCGCACCGTGCGGGTGCCGCCGGACTTCGAAACGCTGCAGGCGATCGCGGAGGTCACCGGCGGGCGGGCGTTCGAGGCGCCGGGCGCGAGCCAGCTCGAGAGCATCTACCGCGACCTCGGCGACCGCATCGGCTACGTCGAGGAGCGGACGGAAGTGAGCTGGGCGGCGGCCGGGCTGGCGGGGGTGCTGGTGCTCGCCGGCGGCGCGCTGGGCCTGCTGTGGTTCAACCGGTTCCCGTAATCCTGACCATTCGTTCAGGCTGGAACGAGATTGCATCGAGGACGGCGATTCGGTAGGGTTCCGCCATGCCGTTCGCGGTATGCAACGGGGTGCGGCTGTATTACGAGGTGCACGGTTCGGGCGAGCCGCTGCTGCTCGTGATGGGACAGGGGAGCGACCACCACGGCTGGGACCCGGTGCTCGACGACTTCGCCAGCCGCTTCCAGGTCATCGTCTACGACCACCGGGGGACGGGGCAGAGCGACAAGCCCTGCGAGCCGCCGTACACCACGCGGATGTTCGCAGCGGATGCGGTCGGATTGCTGGACCACCTGGGCATCGAGCGGGCGCACATCTACGGCATCTCGATGGGCGGCCGCATCTGCCAGTGGATCGCCATCGACTACCCGGACCGGGTGGGCGCTGTGGTGCTCGGGTGCACGACGCCGGGGGATGCGCACGGGGTGAAGCGGCCGCCTGAGGTCGATGCGAAGATGCGCACGCGGCCGGCAGACCCGGAGGAGGCGGCGCAGTTCCTCGCGGAGGAGATGGTGAGCCCGGGCTGGCTGGCGGCGCACCCGGAGTACCTGGCATTTTTGCGCGAACGGGCGAGGAATCCCATCCCGGCGTATGCCCAGCGGTTGCATTACGAAGCGAGCCAGGGGCACGATGCATGGGAGAGGCTGACGGAGATCCGCGCGCCGGTGCTGGTGATTCACGGGTCGGAGGACCGGATAAATCCGACCGCGAACGCGGCGCTGCTGGCCGGGCGGATCCCGGGGGCGGAGCTGTACCTCGTCGAAGGAGGGCGGCACGGGTACTTCATCGAGTTTCGCGAGGAAGCGGGCGCGGCGGTGATGGGGTTCCTGGAGCGTCACACCACAAGGTAGGGTGCGGGCATGCATTTGCAGCGAAAGATCATGGGGTTTTCGCGGGACGTTGGGCGGCGTCTCGACCGGGCGCTGGGGGAGAACCTGATCGGGCTCTACCTCCACGGCTCCGCGACGATGGGGGCGTTTCAGTACCTGCGGTCGGATTTCGACATGCTGGCAGTGGTCGAGGAGCCGCTGACGAAGGACCAGCAGCGGCTCATCGCCGAGCTGCTGATGGACCCGGAGATGCCGTGTCCCGGCTCCGGGCTCGAGCTGAGCATCGTGACGGATGCGTCGCTCGACGTCGAAAGCCACTCGCCGCCGTTCGAACTGCACCTGTGCACGGTGCCGGAGGCGCGGACATTCGTCGACGGGCACGGGCACCCGGGCGACCCGGACCTGCTGCTCCACTACGCGGTGGCACGGGAGAAGGGGCGGGCGATCATCGGCCCCGAGCCGGAGGAGATGTTCCCGATCATCCCGCGCAGCTGGGTGCTGGAGGCGATGGCGGATGAGCTGGGCTGGGCGGTGGCGAACGCCACGCCGGGCTACGCGGTGCTGAACGCGGTGCGCGCGCTGCGGTACGCCTACACGGGCGAGCTGGTGAGCAAGCAGGAGGGCGCGTACTGGTTCTTCCGGCAGCGGAAGAACATGATGCCCGTGCGCCTGGCGCTGAAGCAGCACCTCGGCCGCTCGGCGACGGGCCCGAGCCAGGAGCACGCGGAGCGGTTCGTCGGCTGGGTGCTGGACGAGATCAACCGGGTTCGGATGGACCTGGACGAGGACGAATAGGCCCGCTCGCATGGACGGCTGGAGTCTCCGGCCGGCGGCTGCGGCGGACGCGGACGCGCTCGCGCGGCTCCGGTGGGCATTCCGGGCCGAACTCGGGCAGGCGGCGGAGGCCGAAGCCGCATTCCTCGAACGGGCGGCAGCCTGGATGGCGGCACGGCTCGACGAGGGCCGGCGCTGGCAGGCGTGGCTGGTCGAAGATGACCGCGGCGAGGCTATCGGCTGCGCCTGGCTGCAGCTCATCGAAAAGGTGCCGAACCCGGGGCCGGAGGAGGAGCTGCACGGCTACGTGACGAGCATGTACGTCGCACCGGCCTGGCGGAACCGGGGCATCGGGGCGGCGCTGCTGGGTGCGGCGCTAGATGCCTGCCGGGCGGCGCAGGTGGATTCGGTGATCCTGTGGCCGACCTCGGGAAGCCGCGACCTCTACGCGCGGCACGGGTTCGCCGCGCCGGTCGACGTGCTCGAGCTGCGCATCGGGACCGGGCGGGAGCTGCCGTAGGCGGCGGCGCTCATTCGCGCGGGGGCAAGCCGAGGCTGCCGTCCGGCGGAGGCGGCAGCGGCGGGGGATAGGGGAGGCCAGGGGGCACGGTCGGGGTCGGCGCTGGCGCGGGCGGCGATGCCGGCGGCGCCGGTGACGGGCTCGGAGACGGCGTCGGCGCTGAGGTTGGAGCCGGCGCGGGCGGCGACGGGGGAGGGGGAGCCGCCGGCTCGGCGGGGGCGCTGGCGGGCGCAGACGGCCGGAACGGCGGCGCTGCCGGCCGAGCAGGCACGGGGGTAGCCCTCGGGAGCGACCGGACCTGGTCGAGCGTCAGCCGGATGGTCGGTGTGGGCGAGGGCGTGCCGGCGGCCGGGGTGGCGGAGCCGTGGGGGACCGGCGTCGGCGTGCGGGCGGCGTGCGCGGCTTCGGGCGTCGCGTGTCCATCGTCGCCGTGGCTGTCGGCGGCGTGTTCGCTGGCTGCTGCAGCCGGCGTCTCCGCGGCAGGCGGCGAAGCGGCGCCCCCCATGGTGGACTGGTAGGCGAGGGCGCCGGCCGCGAGCAGCGCGCCAACGAAGACGAGGTTCCCTTTGTCCACGCGATGGCCTCCCCAGCGTGGCGATCGAGCGCGCGGCGGCGCGGGGCAGAGCGGGAGGGCGGGAACCCGCGGGTGACGGGATGGTGACCGGGGCATGAAAAGGCCGGGAGGCCCGCGATGGGGCCTCCCGGGATGCAGCGCAGACGGGGCAGCGGCGCGGGTTAGCGCTTCGTGAACTGCGGCGCCTTGCGGGCCCGCTTGAGGCCGGGCTTCTTCCGCTCCTTCATGCGGGCGTCGCGGGTGAGGAGGTTTTCGGGCCGCTTGAGGAGCGGCTTGAGGGAGGGGTCGGACGCGACGAGGGCGCGGGCGATGCCCATCTGGATGGCGCCGGCCCAGCCGCTGATGCCGCCCCCGGCGCATTTGATGGTGGCGGAGAAGCGGCCTTCGCGGCCGAGCCGCTTGAGGGGCTCGAGGATTTCGACGCGGTGGGTTTCGCGGGCGAAGACCTCTTCCATCGGCTTGCCGTTGACGATGATGGCGCCGGGGCCGGGGATGAGGCGGACGCGCGCGACGGCGGTCTTGCGGCGGCCAGTGCCGTAGTAGTACTGCTGCTCGGCCATGGGTGGTTACTCCTCGGTCTGCTCTGCGCGGGTGCGGCGGCGGCGGGCCGGCTTCTCGTCGGTCTCGGCGGGTGCCTCAGCCGCGGTTTCTTCAGCGGCCTGCGCCGGGGCCTCAATTTCGGCCGCCGGGGCTTCGGCTTCCTGCTGGAGGACGCGGGCGCGGGCGCGGCGGGCGACTTCAGCGGCTTCGCTGGAGGGCGCGGCGGGCACGACGACCGCGGCAGCGGTCAGCGGGCGGAGGCCCTTCGGGCGGTATGGTTCGTTCGCGAGGGCCTCGAGCTGGGCCTTGCGGGCTTCCTGGGCGCGCTGGCTGGCGATGACCTGCGCCTGGTGCGGGTGCTCGGGGCCGCCGTAGACCTTGAGGTGCTTGAGCATCTGCTTGCCGAGCGGGCCCTTCGGGAGCATGCCCCAGACGGCGCGCTCGATGACCTTCTCGGGGAAGCGCTGGAGCTGCTCGGCGAAGCTGCGCGCCTTGAGGCCGCCGGGGTAGCCGGAGTGGCGGTAGTAGACCATCTCCTGCGCCTTCTTGCCGGAGACGCGGACCTTCGAGGCGTTCACGACGATGACGAAGTCGCCGTCATCGAGGTGGGGCTCGAAGGTGGGCTTGTGCTTGCCGCGGAGGAGGGTGGCGACGCGGGTCGCGACGCGGCCGAGGGGCTGCCCGGCGGCATCGATGACGTGCCAATCCTTATAGATTTGGGAAGCTTTGATGCGGACGGTGGTGTTCATGGCTGATATCCCTCGTCGTACCAGACGCGTTCGAGGCAGAGGCCGCGGGCGGGGGCGACGTGGATGAAGCTGCCCGGGCGTGCCTGGTGAAGCAGGCTGACGATTTCCTCCTCGGTTGCGGCGTGGCGCCCGACCCGGACGAGTGCGGCGGTGATGCGCCGGACCATCTGGGGCAGGAACGCGTCTGCCTCGATGTCGATGTACAGCCAATCGCCGGAGCGATTGACGGTGGTCTCGAAGACGGTGCGCACGGGTGAGCGCCCCGGTTCGAGTTTGCCGGCGAAGGCGCTGTAGTCGCGCCGGCCGGCGAACGCCCCGGCGAGGTGCTGCATGGCCGGCAGGTCGAGGTTTCCCTCGAGGTGCCAGGCGTAGCGGCGCGCGAGGGGGTCCCGCGCCTCGCCGTTGGCGATGGTGTAGCGGTAGCGGCGGCGGCGGGCCCAGCGGCGGGGGTCGAACCCCGGCGGGACTTCGCGCACTGCGCGCACTGCTACATCTTCGGGCAGGAGCGCGTTGAGCGCTCGCCCGATGGCGGCCGCTTCGAGCCGGGTTGCGGCGGTGAAGGCGGCCACCTGCCCCCGCGCGTGGACGCCCGAATCGGTGCGCCCGGCGAGGTCGACGCGCGTTGGGGTGCCGAAGAGGCGCTCCGCGGCGCGTTCGAGTTCTTCCTGGACGGTCCGGCCGTTGGGCTGGACCTGGGAGCCGACGAAGTCGGTCCCGTCGTAGCTGACCGTCGCCGCGAACCGTTTCGCGGCAGCGGGGTCAGTCGTTCTTTTCCTCCTCTGCGGGTGCCTCGGCTGCCGGGGTCTCGGCATCGGAAGCGGCTTCAGCCGGCGCTTCGGGCTCGGCGGCAGACGCTTCTTCGGCCTGCGCCTCAGCCTGCGCTTCGGCGGCGGCTTCCGCCTCGGCGGCGCGGGCGGCTTCCGCCTCGGCGGCGCGGGCGGCTTCGATCTCGGCGGCGGCAGCGGCTGCGGCGGCGGCGCCGGGGGTGGGGGCGCGGCGCTGCGACGGCGGAGCGGTCACGCGCTGGGGGCGAGGCATGGCGACTGCGCCGGCGATGTCGACGAGTTCGATGGTGGCCATGCGGGCGCCGTCGCCCTTGCGCGGTTCGAGAGCGGTGATGCGGAGGTAGCCGCCGGGCCGGTCCTTCATCCGGGGGCCGATGTCATCGAAGACCTTTTTGACGACCTTGGGGTCGTAGAGGAAGCGGAGCGCCTGGCGGCGGGCGTGGAGGTCGCCACGGCGGCCGAGGGTGATGATCCGCTCGGCCATGGGGCGAATCTCCTTCGCCTTGGCTTCGGTGGTGGTGATCTTCTCGTACCGGAGGAGGTCGGTGACCAGGTTCCGGTAGAGGGCCATCCGGTGGCTGGTTTCGCGGCCGAGGTGGCGGCCGGCTACGCGGTGTCGCATGGGGCTACTCCTCGTCGTCGGCGCCGATGAGGTCCTCGGCGCTGCCGTCTTTGAGCAGCGCTTCTTTGAGGGCCTTGCCGAGGGCGCTCAGGTTTTCTTCGTCTTCTTCTTCGTCATCCATGATGACGGCGCTGGTGCGGGCCGTGCGGGCGGCCGCGCTGCCGGGCCGGGCAGCGGGGCGGCCGCCGGGGCGCGCCGGCTGGTCGACGAGCGGGACGAGCCCGGGCTGGTTCGGGTCGATGTAGCCGAGCTCGATGAGGCGCTCGCGGAGTTCGTCGTAGGATTTGCGGCCGAAGTTGCGGAGGCCGAGGAGTTCGTCCTCGGTCTTTTCGAGGACCTGCCCGACGGTCATGAGGCCGGAGCGCTTGAGGCAGTTGTAGGCGCGGACGGAGAGCTGCAGGTCTTCGATCGGCGTGTTGTAGCGGTCGGGCGGCATGAGCAGGCCGCCAGTGGCCCCGCTGGTGAGGGAGGGGTGGTAGGCGTGGCCGAGCTCCGGCCGCGCGTGCTGGATGAAGAGGGAGAACTGCTCGACGAGGATCTCGGCGCTGAAGCCGACGGCTTCGACCGGGTCGATGGTGCCGTCGGTCCAGACTTCGAGGATGAGGCGGTCATAGTTGGTGGACTGGCCGACGCGGGTCTTTTCGACGCGGTAGTTGACCTTGCGGATGGGGGTGAAGATGGCGTCGACGGGAATGACGCCGATGGGCATGCCTTCGACGGTGCCGGCGGGCTGGTAGCCTTTGCCGAGCTCGGCATGGAATTCGGCGGTGAGGCGGCTGCCGGCGGTTTCGAGGCGGCCGAGGTAAAGGTCGGGGTTGACCAGCTCGAAGTCAGCCGGGACCTGGAGGTCGGCGGCGGTGATGACGGCCGGGCCTTCGACATCGAGGGAGATGGTGGCGGGCCGGTTAGAGATCGGCTTGAGGCGGACCTCCTTCACGTTGAGGAGGAACTCGGTGGTGTCCTCGGCCATGCCGGGGATGGTGGAGAATTCGTGCTGCACCTGGTCGATGCGCACGGAGGTGATGGCCGCGCCTTCGAGGGAGGAGAGGAGGACGCGGCGCAGGGCGTTGCCGAGGGTGATGCCGTAGCCGGCCTCGAGGGGTTCGGCGACGAGGCGGGCGTAGGTTGCGGTCTGGTCTTCGACCGTGAGCCGGGGGTGGGCGGCTTCACCCGGGTGCCCGAGCAGCTCGAGAGATTCCATGATGGGTGCCCTCAACCGTTGACGGGGTTAGCGCGAGTAGTACTCGATGATGACGTTTTCGTTGAACAGGTGCGTTTCGCCGGGGACGACGGCCGGCGGCGCGGTGACCTTGCCGGTCATGTTCGCCAGGTCGAGGGTGAGCCACGATGGCGGGTTCTTGGACTTGATGGCGTCCTGGACGATTTTGAAGAACTCGCTGCGCTGGCCCCGGGGCGTGAAGGAGACGGTATCGCCTTCCTTGAGGTGGGCGGAGGGGATATCCATCTTGCGGCCGTTCACGGCGATGAGGCCGTGGCGGACGATCTGGCGGGCCTGGGCGCGGGAGTCGGCGAAGCCGAGGCGGTAGACGATGTTGTCGAGCCGGGTTTCGAGGAGCCGGACGAGGTTTTCGCCGGAGACGCCGGGCCGCCGGATGGCCTCCTTGTAGTAGCGGACGAACTGCTTTTCGAGGACGCCGTAGGAGGCGCGGGCGCGCTGCTTTTCGCGGAGCTGGAGGCCGCGGTCGCTGATTTTGCGGCGGCGGGCCGGCCGCGGGCCGGGCGGGTTGGGCCGGCGCTCGAAGGCGCACTTGGGCGTGAAGCAGCGTTCGCCCTTGAGGAAGAGCTTTTCGCCGTGGCGGCGGCAGAGGCGGCAGACGGGGCCGGTGTAGCGTGCCATAGGGGTGATGCGCTCCTAGACGCGGCGCCGCTTGGGCGGGCGGCAGCCGTTGTGGGGGATGGGGGTGACGTCGCGGATGGCGGTGATGGTAAGGCCTGCGGCCTGCAGCGAGCGGATGGCGGCTTCACGGCCGCTGCCGGCGCCGCGGACGTAGACTTCGACAGACTGGAGGCCGTGCTCCATGGCGCGGCGGGCGGCGTTTTCGCTCGCCATCTGGGCGGCAAAGGGAGTGCCTTTGCGGGAACCTTTGAAGCCGGACGCGCCGGCCGATGCCCAGGCGATGACGTTGCCGTTCGGGTCGGTCAGCGTCACGAGCGTGTTGTTGAAGGTGCTCTTGATGTAGGCGCGCCCGCGCGGGATGGACTTGCGTTCGCGCCGCTTCAGGCGGCGGTTCTTGTCGGCAGCACCACGTTTCTGATCGGCCATGGGGAGCTCCTGTTACTTCTTCCCGGCGCGCTTCTTGCCGGCGACGGTCTTGCGGGCGCCGCGCTTCTGGCGGGCGTTGGTGCGGGTGCGCTGGCCGCGGACGGGGAGGTTGCGGCGGTGGCGCTGGCCGCGGTAGCAGTTGATTTCGATGAGGCGCGCGATGTTCTGGCGGACTTCGCGGCGGAGGTCGCCTTCGACGATGTAGTTCTTCTCGATGAAGTCGCGAATCCGGAGGATTTCTTCATCCGTGAGGTCGCGCGCGCGAGCATCGGGGGAGATGCCGGTGGCCGCGAGGACTTCCTTGGCGCGGGTCGGGCCGATGCCATAGATGTAGGTGAGGGCGACTTCGAGTCGCTTGTCGGCTGGGATGTCGACTCCTGCGATACGTGCCATGCGGCCTTACCCCTGGCGCTGCTTGTGCTTGGGATTTTCGCAAATGACCATGACGCGACCGTGCCGGCGGATGACCTTGCACTTGTCGCAGCGTGGCTTGACGGATGCTCGTACTTTCATGGCTCTCCTGGTCGTCGGCCCGGTCGGCCTATTTGAATCGGTAGGTGATGCGCCCGCGGGTGAGGTCGTAGGGCGAAAGTTCGACGAGAACGCGATCGCCGGGAAGGATGCGGATGAAATTCATCCGGATCTTTCCGCTGACATGGGCGAGCACTTCGTGGCCGTTGGCCAGCTCGACCTTGAACATGGCATTGGGGAGGGGTTCGACCACGGTGCCCTCGACTTCGATCGCGTCCTTTTTTGCCATAGAACCTCGTGCGGTGGAGTTCGGAACGTCATGGGAGGGTGAGGACCTCGGCCTCACCCTCGGCGCGGATGGCGATGGTATGCTCGAAATGACAGCATAAGCTACCGTCTTTCGTGCTTACGGTCCAGCCGTCGGGGCCTTCGACGACCTCCGGCGAGCCGGCGGTGACCATGGGTTCGAGCGCGAGGACGAGCCCGGGCTTGAGTTCGGGCCCGCGGAAGCGCTGGCGATAGTTCTCGACGTGCGGCTCTTCGTGCATGTCGCGGCCCACGCCGTGGCCGCCATACCCTTTTACGATACCAAATCCGTGCGGCCGGATCGCGTCTTCGATGGCGCCGCGGATGTCGTTGAGGTAGTTGCCGGCCCGGGCGGCGCGGATGCCGGCCCAGAGGGCGTCCTCGGTGACCCGCAGGAGCTTCTCGGCCAGGGGGCTGATCTTGCCGACCCCGACGGTGATGGCCGAATCGCCGACGTAGCCGTTGAGGGTGGCGCCGAGGTCGAACGTGACGATGTCGCCTTCCTGCAGGACGCGGTCGACGGGGATGCCGTGCACGAGCTGCTCGTTGATGCTGATGCAGATGTTGGAGGGGTAGGGCGGATACCGCGGGGACGGCCGGTAGTTGCGGAAGGTTTCCTTCGCGCCGGCCTTTTTGAATTCCTGGGAGACGAAGGCTTCAATCTCGAGGATGTTGAGGCCGGGCCGCACCATCTCGCGAATCTGGGCGAGGGTGCGCCCCACGAGGCGGCCGGCCTCGCGCATCAGGCGGATCTCTTCCTCGGATTTCAGCTTGATCGCCATGCCGCTGCTACCTGATGGCCTCCAGGAGGGCAGCCGTGACTTCGTCGAGCGAGCGTTCGCCGTCGATCTCGCGAAGGACGCCGGCCTTGCGGTAGTGCTCGATGAGGTCGGCCGGGGGCTTTTGCTTTTCGAGGCGGGCGCGGACGACCTCGGGCCGGTCGTCGTCGCGCTGGTAGAGTTCGCCGCCGCAGGCGTCGCAGACGCCGGGCTGCTTCGGCGGGTCGTTCCGTTCGTGGTAGAGCTTGCCGCAGTTCCGGCAGATCCAGCGGCCGCCGAGGCGGGCGACGAGCTCCTCATCGGAGACCGTGATGAGGAGGGCGCGGTCGATGCGGGCGCCGCGGGCGGCGAGGGCGTCATCGAGGGCTTTCGCCTGGACGACGTTGCGGGGAAAGCCGTCGAACATGGCGCCGGCGGCGGCGTCCTCGCGGGAGATGCGCTCGAGGAGCATCTTGATGGTGACCTCGTCGGGCACGAGTTCGCCGCGCGACATGTACTGGTTTGCGAGCTGGCCGAGTTCGGTGTTGTTGCGGACGTGCTCGCGGAACATGTCGCCCGTGGAGATATGGACGAGCCCGGTGGCCGCAGCGACGCGCTGGGCCTGGGTTCCTTTGCCGGCGCCGGGTGGACCAAGGAGGACGATGTACACGTTAGCGAATGAACCCCTCGTAGTTGCGCATGAGTAGCTGGGCTTCGAGCTGCTTCATCGTGTCCAGCACGACGGCGACGACGATGAGGAACCCGGTGGAGGAGATGGTGAGGGCCCGGACGTCGGTGAAGAGGCCAACGAAGAAGGGGATGACGGCGACGAAGCCGAGGAAGAAGGCGCCGCCCCAGGTGATGCGGGTGACGACGCGCATGAGGTAGGCCTCGGTGGGCGGGCCGGGGCGGATGCCCGGGATGAAGGCGCCCTGCCGCTGGAGGTTCTTCGCGATCTGCTGCTGCTGGTACTGCACCATCGTGTAGAAGAAGGTGAAGATGACGACCAGCACGAAGAGGATGAGCCAGTACCAGCCGGTGCCGCCGCCGCCGCGGCCGCCCTGGAACTGGTCGACGAAGAAGCGGGCGACGGAGCCAACCCAGCCGCCGGAGTTGATGAAATACGAGGCGATCGTGGCCGGGAGGATCATGATCGAGAAGGCGAAGATGAGCGGGATCATGCCGGCCATGTTGACGCGCAGGGGGATGTGGCTCTGCCCCTGCTGGCGGTACATCCGGCCGCCGCGGAAGGCGGAGCGGGCGTACTGGACTGGGACGCGGCGCTGAGCCTCCTGGAAGAAGACGACGAGGTAGATGAGCGCGAGGGCGCCGGCAGCAAAGGCGAGCACGGTCAGGATGCTGGTGGTGGTGATGCTCGGGATGAGGGAAGGCAGGGTGGCGACGATGCCGCCGAAGATGATGAGGGAGACGCCGTTGCCGATGCCGTGCTCGGTGATGAGTTCGCCGAGCCAGACGAGGAACATGGTGCCGGCGGCGAGGGTGAAGAGGGTCGCGAGGGTGCCGAAGACGTCGTTCTGGAAGCCGAAGTTGCGGACGACGTCGTTGCCCTGGGCGTTGATGAAGAGGATCTGGCCGTAGCCCTGGATCATGGCGAGCGGGACGGCGACCCAGTGGGTGATGACCTGGATGCGGCGCCGCCCCTGTTCGCCTTCCTCCGCGAGCGCCCGGAGCGAGGGCACGAGCGGCTGGAGGATCTGCATGATGATGGAGGCGGTGATGTAGGGGTAGACGCCGAGGGCTGCGACGCTCAGGTTCTGCAGGGCGCCGCCGGAGAAGATGCTCAGGAAGTCGAGCAGCGCGTTGCCTTCGAACGCCTGCTTGAGCGCCTGGCGGTCGATATTCGGCAGCGGGACGTGGGCGACGAATCGGAAGACGACGAGCATCGCCAGCGTGAAGAGGAGCTTCCGCCGGACGTCTTCCTGCCGGAAGGCATCGACCATGGCCTGGAGGAGGCGAGGGCGCTGCGCTGCCTGGACGGTCATGTCAGCTGTCCTTTTCCGCGGCGTCGGAGATGACGATGGCGGTGCCGCCGGCGGCTTCGATGCGCTCCTTCGCGGTGGCGCTGAAGGCGTGGGCGGAGATGGTGAGCTTCCGGGTCAGCTCGCCGCGGCCGAGGATTTTCACCGGTTCGCGGAGGTGCTTGAGGATGCCGGCCTGCTTGAGCGTTTCCGGGGTCACCTCGGCACCGTCGGCGAAGCGCTCGAGGGCTTCGAGATTGACGGGCTGGAAGGGCACGCGCCACTTGTTGTTGAAGCCGCGGAGGACGTGGAACTTCCGCGACGTGGGGAACTGGCCGCCTTCGAACGCGTCGTAGGCGAGCTTCTTGCCGGAGCGGGAGCGCTGGCCCTTGAGGCCGCGGCCGGCGTAGGTGCCGTGGCCGCTGGCGTTGCCGCGGCCGACGCGCTTCTTCGCGTGGGTGGCGCCGCGGGGCGGGCGGAGTTCATGCGCGCCGAACATCAGGCGCCTCCTTCTTTGACGTCGATGAGGTGGGCGACTTTTTGGAGCATGCCGCGGATGGCGGGGGTGTCCTCGACTTCGACGGTCTGCTGGAGCCGGCGGAGGCCGAGTTTCCGGATGGTGTCTTTCTGCTCTTTGTTGTAGCCGATGGCGCTCTTGCGCCAGGTGACGGTGACGCGAGCCATCTCACTGTTCTCCACGGGCGATGGCGAGCCGGCGTTCGCGCGCGCCATCGGTGTCCTGCATGGTGGCGAGGCCGCGGATGGTGGCCTGGGCGACGTTGATCGGGTTGCGCGAGCCGAAGGTCTTGGCGAGCACGTCCGTGACGCCGGCCGCTTCCATGATGGAGCGGACGGCGCCGCCGGCGATGACGCCCGTACCGTGGCTGGCGGGCTTGAGCATCACCTTCGCGGCCTTGAAGCGGACCCAGACGGGGTGGCTGATGGTGCCGCCCTTCATGGGAATGCGGACCATGTTACGGCGCGCCTGCGCGGAGCCCTTGCGGATGGCCTCCGGCACTTCGTTCGCCTTGCCGAGGCCGACACCGACGGAGCCGCGGCCGTCGCCGACGACGACGAGGGCGGAGAAGCTGAAGCGGCGGCCGCCCTTGACGACCTTGGCGACGCGGTTGATGTAGATGACCTTCTCGGAGAGGTCCTCCGGGCCGGGCTGTTCGTAGCGATCCGGGCGATTGTCGGCCATTTAGAACCCCAATCCCGCTTCGCGCGCTGCTTCGGCGAGGGCGCGAACGCGACCGTGATAGAGGAAGCCGCCGCGGTCGAAGACGACGGCCTCGATGCCTTTCGCGCGGGCGCGCTCGGCGATGGCGGCGCCGACGAGTGCGGCGCGCTCGGTTTTCGTCTTGCCTTTGGCCTGTTCAGCGAGCGCGGGCTCGACGTCGCTGGCGGCAGCGAGCGTATGCCCGGTGGTGTCGTCGATGACCTGGGCATAGATGTGCTGGGCGCTGCGGAAGACGTTGAGCCGCGGGCGCTGGGGCGTGCCGGAGACTTTCTTGCGGACGCGGAGGTGGCGCCGCTTGCGCGCGAGGACGCTGGTGGTGGTGCTCATTTCTTGCCAACCTTCCCGGACTTGCCGGCCTTGCGGCGGACGCGTTCGCCGAGGTAGCGGATGCCCTTGCCCTTGTACGGCTCGGGCGGCCGGATTTTGCGGATGTTGGCCGCGACCTGGCCGACGCGCTCCTTGTCGATGCCTTCGACGGTGATGCGGGGGCCTTCGACGCTGAACTTGATGCCCTCGGGCGGGTTGACGATGACGGGGTGGGAGAAGCCGAGGGCGAGCTGGAGGTTGGAGCCCTGCAGCTGGGCGCGGTAGCCGACGCCCTGGACTTCGAGGACTTTGGTGAAGCCGCTGGTGACGCCGGTGACCATGTTGGCGAGCAGCGTCCGGCTGAGGCCGTGGAGGGCGCGGTCTTCGCCGTCGTCGCTGGCACGGCGGACGGTGATGACGCCGTCCTGCCGCTCGAAGGAGACGCGCGGCGGGAACTGGCGGCTGAGCTCGCCCTTCGGCCCCTTCACGACGACGTTGTTGTGCTCGTCGATGGTGATGGTGACGTTGGGCGGGACGGGGATGGGTTGTCGGCCGATTCGAGACATCGGATACGGACCCCTTACCAGACGTAGCAGAGAAGCTCGCCGCCGACTTCCTGCCGGCGGGCTTCCTGCCCGGACATCACGCCCTTGGGCGTGGAGAGGATGGCGATGCCGAGGCCGCCGTAGACGCGCGGGATCTCCCGGCGCTGCACGTAGACGCGGAGGCCCGGGCGGGAGACGCGCTGCAGACCGTTGAGGACGGGCTGCTTGCGGCCGCTGTAGCTCAGCTCGACGCGGAGGTTCGGCTGGGGTTTGCCCGGCTCTTCGATGACCTGGTAGTCGCGGATGAAGCCCTCTTCTTTGAGGACTTTGGCGATGGCGATCTTGATCTTCGAGGCCGGGATGTTCACGACGTCGTGCCGCGCGGCGTTCGCGTTGCGGATGCGCGTGAGCATGTCAGCGATGGGGTCACTAACGGTCATGTGCGATCTCCCCCTGGCGTTTGCTTGCGCACTTACCAGCTGGACTTGGTGACTCCGGGGAGGAGGCCCCGGTGGGCGTATTCGCGGAAGGTGATGCGCGAGAGCCCGAATTTGCGGATGTAGGCCTTCGGCCGGCCGGTGACGAGGCAGCGGTTATGGATGCGCGTCGGGCTGCTGTTGAGCGGCAGCTTGCGGAGCTCGTCGTAGAGCTCGGCGACGCGCTTCGGGTCGCCCCACGACTTCTTGAGCTCGGCTTTGATGGCCGCGCGCTTGCCGGCGTACTTCTCGTTGAGCTGGCGGCGGCGGAGGTCGCGGTTGACGATGCCTTTGGATGCCATCGCGGTGCTCCTAGTTCTTCCGGAAGGGCATGCCCATGAGTTCGAGGAGGCGGCGCCCTTCTTCATCGGATTTGGCGGTGGTGACGATGGTGACCTGGAGGCCGCGGACCTTATCGACGCGGTCGTAATCGACCTCCGGGAAGATGAGCTGTTCGCGCAGGCCGAGGCTGTAGTTGCCGCGGCCGTCGAAAGCGTTCGGGTTGAGGCCCTGGAAGTCGCGGATGCGGGGCAGGGCGGCAGAGATGAGGCGGTCGAGGAATTCGTACATGCGGTCGCCGCGGAGGGTGGCGGCGACGCCGATGGCGTTGCCGGCGCGGAGGCGGAAGTTCGCGATGGAGCGCTTGGCGCGGGTAACGACGGGCTTCTGGCCGGTGATGGCCATGATCTGCTCCGCCGTGCGGTCGAGCGCGTTGGCATCCTGCAGCGCTTCGCCGAGGCCGACGTTGACGGCGACCTTGGTGATGCGCGGGATCTGCATGACGTTGCGGTAACCGAACTGCTGCTGCAGGGCGGGCGCAACTTCCTTCTGGTATTTCTCTTTCAGGCGGGGCGGCATTATTCGATGTCCTCTCCGCTGCGTTTGCCGACCCGGACGAGGGTGCCGTCTTCGCGCCGGCGGAAGGTGACGCGGGTGGGCTGGTCGGTGTTCGGGTCGATCAGCATGACGTTGCTGATGTGGATGGGCGCCTCGCGCTCGACGATCTGGGAGGCCTGGCCGGGCTGCCGGGCGCGCTGGTGCTTCTTGATGATGTTGACGCCTTCGACGATGACGCGGCTGTGCTTGGTGATGACCTGCCGGACGGTGCCGCGCTTGCCGCGGTCCTTCCCGGCGATGACGACGACCTTGTCGCCTTTCTTGATCTTGGCCGGCATCAGAGCACCTCCGGCGCGAGGGAGACGATCTTCATGAAGTTGCGGTCACGCAGTTCGCGGGCCACCGGCCCGAAGATGCGGGTGCCGCGGGGGTTTTCGCCGTCGTTGGCGAGGAGGACGGCGGCGTTGTCGTCGAAGCGGATATAGGAGCCGTCGGGCCTGCCGTACTCCTTGGCGACGCGGACGACGACGGCTTTGACGACGTCGCCCTTCTTGATGTTGCCGTGGGGCTGGGCCGATTTGACGGAGGCGACGATGACATCGCCGGGGCGCGCGTAGCGGCGCTTGCTGCCGCCGAGGACGCGGATGCAGAGCAGGGAGCGCGCGCCGGAGTTGTCGGCAACTTTGAGGCGGGTTTCCTGCTGGATCACGCGTTCACCTCCGACTTCGGCGCGACCTGCGTGGTGGCTTCGATGTCGCGGCCGATGGTTTCGGGTGCGACCTCGGCGACGTCGCCGCGGGTGACGATTTCGATGACGCGCCACCGCTTCTCTTTCGAAAGGGGGCGGCACTCCTGGATGCGGACGACATCGCCGAGCCGGCACTCGTTGTTCTCGTCGTGGGCCTTGTAGCGGCCGGTGACGGTGACCACCTTGTGGTAGAGCCGGTGCGTCTTCTTCCGTTCGACGGCGACGACGACGGTCTTCTGCATCTTGTTGGATACGACGGTGCCCTGGAGGACGCGCTGGCTGCCCATGGGCCTACTCCTGTCCGGCGAGCGCCTGGAGCTGGCGCTCGCGTTTGATGGTGCGAAGCCGGGCGATCGTGCGGCGGGCATCGCGCAGGGCCCGGTAGTTCTGCAGCTGCCGGGAGGCGTGCTGGAAGCGGAGGGTGAAGAGCGCCCGGTACGCCTCGTTGATCTCGTGGTCGAGCCGGGCGTCGTCGAGCTGCCGGTATTCCTGTGCCTTCTTCGCCATGTCAGATCACCGCCTCTTCGCGCTGGACGATCTTGGTGGGCACGGGGAGCTTGTGGGAGGCGAGCCGGAGCGCTTCCTTGGCGACGTGCTCCGGGACGCCGGCAACTTCGAACATGATGCGGTTGGGCTTGACGACGGCGACCCAGCGGTCGGGCGCGCCTTTGCCGGAGCCCATGCGGGTTTCGGCCGGCTTCGCGGTGACCGGCTTATCGGGGAAGATGCGGATCCAGACTTTGCCGCCGCGCTTCATCTCGTGGGTGATGGCGCGCCGGGCGGATTCGATGTGGCGGGAGTCGATCCAGGCAGCGCCCTGGGCCTGGAGGCCCCATTCGCCGAAGGCGACGTAGTTGCCGGCCTGGGCGGAGCCGTCCATGCGGCCGCGGTGCTGCTTGCGGTGCTTGACGCGGCGAGGCTGCAGCATCAGTTCGCCCCCTCGGTGGATTCACGGACAGCGGCCTGCTGTTCCATGGAGATGGCGGTGTGCGCCGGGCCTTCCGGCTCGGCCGGCCGCGCAGCGGCGAGGACGGGCTCGGGCGCGGCTTCTTCGGCCGGCCGCTCGGCGCGCTGCGGCAGGACGTCGCCCTTGTAGATCCAGACCTTCACGCCGATGGTGCCGAAGGTGGTGAGCGCCTCGGCGAGGCCGTAGTCGATATCGGCGCGGAGGGTGTGGCGCGGGACGCGGCCCTGCGTCTCGGTTTCGCGGCGTGACATCTCGGCGCCGCCGAGGCGGCCGGAGATGGTGATGCGGCAGCCGCGGGCGCCGCGCTGCATGGTCCGCTGGACGGCCTGCTTGATGGCGCGCCGGAAGGCGACGCGCCGTTCGAGCTGGTCGGCGACGGAGCGGGCGACGAGGTAGGCATCGAGCTCGGGGACGCGGATCTCCTGGATGTTCACGCGGACCCGGCCGCCGGTGTAGCGCTCGAGCGCGGTGCGGAGCTCTTCGACCTTCTGGCCGCCGCGGCCGATGACGATGCCGGGCTTGGCGGTGTGGATGGTGATGGTCGTGAGGTTCGCGTTCCGGTCGATTTCGATGCGGCTGATGGCGGCATCGCGCAGCTCACGCAGGACGAAGTTGCGAAGGTCGAGGTCCTGGTGGAGCTTCTGGGTGTAGTCGCGGTCGGCGAACCACTTCGATTCCCAGTCGTAGAGGATGCCGAGGCGGAAGCCGTGGGGGTGGACTTTCTGTCCCATGGGCTAGGCCTCCCTCTGGTCGAGGATGATGGTGATGTGGCTGGAGCGCTTGAGGATGGGGCTCACGCGCCCGCGGGAGCGGGGCCGGAACCGCTTGAGCGTGCGGCCTTCATCGGCGTAGGCCCGCTTGATGTAGAGCTCATCCACATCGAGGTTGTAGTTGTTCTCCGCGTTGGCGGCGGCGGAGAGGACGGTCTTCGAGATGGTCCGCGCGTGCGGCGACGGGACGTAGCGGAGGAGCGCGAGCGCCTGGTCGACGGAGAGGCCGGGCAGGCGTTCGAGAATGAGGCGCACTTTGCGGGGCGAGGCGGGCATGCCGCGGGTGACGGCTCGGACTTCCATGGCTACCGCCTCACCTTGCTCTGCTTATCGCTCTTGGCGACGTGGCCGCGGAAGGTGCGCGTCGGCGCGAACTCGCCGAGCTTGTGGCCGACCATGTTCTCGGTGATGAAGACGGGCACGTGGCGCCGCCCGTCGTGGACGGCGATGGTGAGCCCGATCATCTCCGGGAGGATGGTGGACGCCCGGGACCACGTCTTGATGACGGTGCGGTTCTGGGCGTTCCGCATCGCCATCACTTTCTTCTCGAGCGACGGGTGGACGAACGGTCCTTTTTTGGTCGAACGGGACATGTCGTGCTCCTCTCCTACGACCTGCGCCGCACGATGTACTTATCGGTGCGCTTGTTGTTGCGGGTGCGGTAGCCGAGCGCGGGCTTGCCCCAGGGCGTCTTGGGCCCGGGCATGCCAACGGGCGCGCGGCCTTCGCCACCGCCGTGCGGATGGTCGCGGGGGTTCATGACGGCGCCGCGGACTTCGGGCCGGCGGCCGCGGTGGCGGGTGCGGCCGGCCTTGCCGAGCTTGATGAGCGAATGCTCGAGGTTGCCGACCTGGCCGACGGTGGCCATGCACTCGATGCGGACGCGCCGCATTTCGCCGCTCGGCAGGCGGATGAGGGCGTATTCGCCTTCCTTCGCCATCAGCTGAGCGGCGGCGCCGGCGCTGCGGACGAGCTGGCCGCCCTTGCCGGGCGTGAGCTCGATGTTGTGCACCTGCGTGCCGGTCGGCATGTTCGCCAGCGGGAGGGCGTTGCCGACGCGGACTTCGGCATCGGGGCCGCTCATGAGGGTGGCGCCGACAGACAGGCCGTTGGGCGCGAGGATGTACCGCTTCTCGCCGTCGGCGTACTGGAGCAGCGCGATGCGGGCAGTGCGGTTCGGGTCGTATTCGATGGCGACGACCTTCGCCGGGATGCCGTGCTTCTCGCGCTTCCAGTCGATGATGCGGTAGAGCCGCCGATGCCCGCCGCCCCGGTGGCGGACGGTGATGCGGCCCTGGTTGTTGCGGCCCGCGGACTTGCTGCGGAGCGAGACGACGAGCGACTTCTCCGGGCGGTCCTTCGTGATTTCGGAGAAGGTGGCGCCGGTAGCGTTGCGGCGGCCGGGGGACGTGGGCTTGTACTGCTTGATCGGCATGGCCTAGACCCCCTCGAACAGTTCGATCTTGTCGCCCGGGACGAGCGTGACGACGGCCTTCTTCCAGTTCGGCCGGTGGACGACGCGGCGGCCGAAGCGCCGGGGCTTGCCTTTCATGGTCATCGTGTTGACCTCGGCGACCCGGACGTTGAACGCGAGCTGGACGGCCTCTTTGATTTGCGCCTTGTTGGCGCGGGGGTCGACCTCGAAGACGTACTTGTCCTGTGAGGCGAGGATGGTGGACTTCTCCGTGATGATCGGCCGGATGAGGACGGCGTAGGGATGCAGTTCGTTCGGCATCAGACAGCCTCCCGGGTGCGGCCGCGCTGCGGCTTGACGTTGGCGCCGCCCCAGAGCGCCTCGCACTTGCGGACCGCGTCTTCGCTCATGACGAGGTGGTGGGCGTTGACGAGGTCGACGACGTTGAGGTTCTGCGCGGGGAGCGCCTTGACGTTGTCGATGTTGCGGGCGGCGCGGGCGAGGGACGGGTCGTGCTCGCCGCTGATGACGATGGCGCGGCGGTCGACCTTGAGGGCATCGAGGATGGCCTGGACCGTGCGGGTCTTGCCATCCGGGGCGGCGAGGCCGTCGACGACGAACAGGCTGCCGTTGCGGGCATGGTTGCTCAGCGCGGAGCGGAGCGCGAGCCGCTTCATGGTGCGGGGCAGCTGCTTCGCGAAGGAATGCGGCTTGGGGCCGTGGGCCGAACCGCCGCCGACGTGGTGCGGCGCGCGGATGGAACCCTGGCGGGAACGGCCGAGGCCCTTCTGCCGCCGGATCTTGATGGTGGAGCCGGCGACCTCGCCGCGGCGCTTGGTGTTCGCCAGCCCGGCGCGGCGGTTCGCCATCTGGGCGACGTAGGCCTGGTGGAGAACGGCGCCGTTCGGCTCGATGGCGAAGACCTCATCGGCGGCGTCGATCTCGCGGATGCGGTTGCCGGCGGTATCGAAGACCGGGAGCTTCATTTCGATACCTTCCTTGCTTTGCGGATGCGCACGAGGCCGCCCTTCGGCCCGGGGACGGACCCGGCGACGAAGATGACGCCGGCCTCGTCGTTCCGGCTGACGACCTCGAGGTTGCGGACGGTGACGCGCTCGGCGCCCATGTGGCCCGCCATGCGGGTGCCTTTGAGGACGCGGCCGGGCGTGGTGCCGGAGCCGATGGAGCCGGGAGCGCGGTGCCGGTCGCTCTGGCCGTGGGTGCGGGGCCCGCCGCGGAAGCCGTGCCGTTTGACGCCGCCCTGGTAACCGCGGCCCTTGGAGGTGGCGGTGACATCGACGCGGCTGCCGACATCGAACAGGTCGACGCCGAGCCTGTCGCCGAGGCTGTAGGCCGTGGAGCCATCGGTCCGGAATTCGGCGAGGTGGCGCAGCTTGAGGCCGCCGGCGGCGCGGAGGTGGCCGGTCTCGGGCTTGTTGAGGCGCCGGTCTTCCTGGTAGCCGACCTGGACGGCGGCGTAGCCATCCTTCTCGGGGGTGCGGATGAGCGTGACGTAGCAGGGGCCGACTTCGACGGCGGTGACGCCGCGCAGCCTGCCCTGTTCGTCGAAAACCTGGGTCGTGCCCAGTTTGCGGCCGAGCATTCCTTCGATGGTCATGGCGGTTACAGCTTGATCTCGATGTCGACCCCGCTCGGGAGCTGGAGCCGCATGAGGGTATCGACGGTCTTGGAGGTGGGCTCGATGATGTCGATGAGCCGCTTATGGGTGCGGATTTCGAACTGCTCGCGGCCGTCCTTGTGGATGTGCGGGCCGCGGATGACGGTGAACTTTTCGATGGAGGTCGGGAGCGGGACCGGCCCGGCGACGGCCGCGCCAGTCCGCTCGGCAGCCTCCACGATCTGCCGCGCCGACTGGTCGAGCAGGCGGTGGTCGAAGGCTTTGAGCTTGATGCGGATTTGTTGTCGTGCCATGGTGCCGGTCCCCTCGGGTGTCCTGTGCCTCAGGCGAGGATTTTGGTGACGACGCCGGCGCCGACGGTGCGGCCGCCTTCGCGGATGGCGAAGCGGAGGCCGTCTTCGATGGCGACGGGCTGGATGAGTTCGACGGTCATGGTGATGTTGTCGCCGGGCATGACCATCTCGACGCCCTCGGGCAGCTGGATGGCGCCGGTGACGTCGGTGGTGCGGACGTAGAACTGGGGCCGGTAGCCGTTGAAGAACGGCGTGTGCCGGCCGCCTTCCTCCTTGGAGAGGACGTAAACCTGGGCTTCGAACTTCGTGTGCGGCTTGATGCTGCCCGGCTTGGCGAGCACCTGCCCGCGCTCCACGTCATCCCGCTCGATGCCGCGCAGGAGGCAGCCGACGTTGTCGCCCGCCTGGCCCTCCTCCAGCAGCTTCTTGAACATCTCGACGCCCGTGACGGTCGTCTTCCGCGTCTCCCGCAGGCCGACGATTTCGACTTCATCGCCGACCTTCACGACGCCGCGCTCGATCCGGCCCGTCACCACCGTGCCGCGCCCCTTGATGCCGAACACGTCTTCGATCGGCATCAGGAACGGCTTGTCCAGCGGCCGCACCGGCGTCGGGATGTAGTTGTCGACCGCGTCCATCAGCTCCCAGATGCACTTGTACTCGGGCGCGTTCGGGTCGGTCGACGTCGACTCCAGCGCCTTGAGCGCCGAGCCGCGGATGATCGGCACTTCATCGCCCGGGAAGCCCTGCGAGCTCAGCAGCTCGCGCAGCTCCAGCTCCACCAGCTCGAGCAGCTCCGGGTCCTCCATCATGTCCACCTTGTTCAGGAAGACCACCAGCGCCGGCACTTCCACCTGCCGCGCCAGGAGCACGTGCTCCCGCGTCTGCGGCATCGGCCCTTCCGGCGCGGCCACCACGAGGATCGCCCCGTCCATCTGGGCCGCCCCGTGATCATGTTCTTGATGTAGTCCGCATGCCCCGGGCAGTCCACGTGCGCGTAGTGGCGCTTGTCGGTCTCGTACTCCACGTGCGCAATCGCAATCGTGATGCCGCGCGCCCGCTCCTCCGGCGCGTTGTCGATCGAATCGAACGGCCGGTATTCCGCTTCGCCCTTCAGCGCCAGCACCTTCGTAATCGCCGCCGTCAACGACGTCTTCCCGTGGTCCACATGCCCAATCGTCCCAACGTTGACGTGCGGTTTCGTCCTCTCAAACTTCGCCTTCGCCATGGTGATGCTTCCTTTCGTGCTTGCCCGGGTGGGCGGTGATGGTGGGGTTTAGCCGACGGCCTGCTTGGTGAGCGTGGCCGCGATGTTCTTGGGAACTTCCTCGTAGTGGTCGAACTCCATGGAGTAGCTCGCGCGCCCCTGGGTGATGGAGCGGAGTTCGGTGGAGTAGCCGAAGGTCTCGGCGAGCGGGACCATGGCGTGGACGATCTGGGTCTTGCCCATGGATTCGGAGCCGAGGATCATGCCGCGGCGGGCGTTGATGTCGCCGACGACGGCGCCGAAGTACTCCTCGGGGCAGCGGACTTCGACTTTCATGATCGGCTCGAGGAGGATGGGGCCGGCCTTCTTGATGGCCTCTTTGACGCCGATGGAGCCGGCATTCTTGAAGGCCATTTCGGACGAGTCGACGGGGTGGTAGGAGCCGTCGACGAGGGCGACCTTGACATCGAGCACCGGGTAGCCGGCGACGACGCCGCCTTCGAGGGCTTCCTTGACGCCCTGCTGGACGGCGGGGATGTACTCCTTCGGGACGGCGCCGCCGACGATGCGGTTTTCGAAGACGAAGCCCTGGCCGCGCTCGAGCGGTTCGATTTCGAGTTCGACGACGCCGTACTGGCCGCGGCCGCCGGACTGGCGCACGAAGCGGCCCTCGGCCTTCGCCGGGCGGGTGATGGCTTCGCGGTAGGAGACCTGCGGCCGGCCGACGTTTGCTTCGACTTTGTGCTCCCGCTTCATGCGGTCGACGATGACTTCGAGGTGGAGCTCGCCCATGCCGGAGATGATGGTCTGGCCGGCTTCCTCATCGAAGGTCCAGTGGAAGGTGGGGTCTTCCTCGGCCATCTTGGAGAGCGCGGTGGCGAGCTTGTCCTGGTCCTCTTTGCTCTTCGGCTCGAGGGCGACGCGGATGACCGGCTCGGGGAACTGGATGCTCTCGAGGACGATGGGATGGTCCGGGGCGCAGAGGGTGTCGCCGGTGAAGGTCTGCTTCAGGCCGACGGCGGCGCAGATGCCGCCCGCACCCATCTCGGTGATCTCTTCGCGCTGGTTGGCGTGCATCTGGAGCAGGCGGCCGATGCGCTCGCGCTCCTGCTTGGTGGAGTTGAGGACCGTCTCGCCGGCCTTGAGGACGCCGGAGTAGACGCGGATGTAGGCGAGGCGGCCGACGTAGGGGTCCGAGACGATCTTGAAGGCGATAGCCGCCAGCGGCTCGTCGTCAGAGGCGTGGCGGACGACTTCGCCGCCGTTCTTCGGGTCGATGCCCTTCACCGGCGGGATATCGACCGGGCTGGGCAGGTAATCGACGACGGCGTCGAGCATGAGCTGGACGCCCTTGTTCTTGAGCGCCGAGCCGCAGAGGACGGGGTGGGCGAGGCTGTGGAGGGTAGCCCGCCGGATCGCCGTCTTGAGCTCGTGGACGCCGATGTCGTGGCCTTCGAGGTAGGCGATGGCGATCTGGTCGTCGACGTTGCCGATGCCTTCGATGAGCTGTTCGCGGGCCTTTTCGGCGGCCTCGCGGAGGTGGGCCGGGATCTCGCGCCGCTCGGGCTTGTCGCCCTTTTCGCCGCCGAACCACCACCAGCACATTTCGACGAGGTCGATGCAGCCGTCGAAGTCGGCTTCCGCGCCGACGGGGATCTGGAGCGGGACGGGGTTGGCGCCGAGGCGGTCCTTCATCATCTCGACCGTGCGCCAGAAGTCGGCGCCGACGCGGTCCATCTTGTTGACGAACGCGATGCGGGGGACGCCGTAGCGGTCGGCCTGCCGCCAGACGGTTTCGGACTGGGGTTCGACGCCGGCGACGGCATCGAAGACGACGACGCCGCCGTCGAGGACGCGGAGGGAGCGCTCGACTTCGGCGGTGAAGTCGACGTGGCCGGGGGTATCGATGAGGTTGATCTGGTGGCCGTTCCACTCGCAGGTGGTGGCGGCGGCGGTGATGGTGATGCCGCGTTCGCGCTCCTGCTCCATCCAGTCCATGGTGGCGGCGCCTTCATGGACTTCGCCGAGCTTATAGGTCTTGCCCGTGTAGAAGAGGATGCGCTCGGACACGGTGGTCTTGCCCGCGTCGATGTGGGCGATGATACCGATGTTCCGGATGCGTTCGAGGTCGGCGTTGCGGGGCATGGGACTCCTGGCTTACCAGCGGTAATGGACGAAGGCGCGGTTGGCCTCCGCCATCCGGTGAGTATCGTCGCGGCGTTTGATCGCGGCGCCCGTGCCGTTGGCAGCATCGAGGAGCTCGGCGGCGAGCTTTTCGCTCATGGAGCGGCCGTTGCGGTTGCGGGCGGCGTTGAGGATCCAGCGCATGGAGAGGGCGAGCCGCCGGTCGGGGCGGATTTCGACCGGGACCTGGTAGGTGGCGCCGCCGACGCGGCGGGGTTTGACTTCGAGGACGGGCGTCGCCTGGCGGATGGCCTGCTGGAAGACATCGAGCGGGTCGCGGCCAGTCTGCGCCTGGATGCGGTCGAAGGCGCCGTAGACGACCTTTTCAGCGACGCTCTTCTTGCCCCGCCGCATGACCTTGTTGATGAAGATCTGGACGTGGACGTTGCCGTAGCGGGCGTCCGGCGGGATGGGGCGTTTCTCGGGCTTGGTGCGTCGGGCCATGGGCGGACTCCTGCGTTCTTCTGACCCTGGTGGTTAGCGCTTGCGGCCGGCGGCCACGGGCTGGGCGTTCTTGCGGGTGCCGTACTTCGAGCGGCCCTGCTTCCGGTTGTTGACGCCGGTCGCATCGAGGGCGCCGCGGACGATGTGGTAGCGGACGCCGGGGAGGTCCTTGACGCGGCCGCCGCGGACGAGGACGACGGAGTGTTCCTGGAGGTTGTGGCCTTCGCCGGGGATGTAGGCGGTGACTTCGATGCCGTTGACGAGGCGGACGCGGGCGACCTTGCGAAGCGCGGAGTTCGGCTTCTTCGGCGTCTGGGTGCGGACCTGCGTGCAGACGCCGCGCTTCTGCGGGTTGCCGCGGCCGACCGCTTTGGTGAGCTTGCCGGTGTTCGAATTGAAGCTGAAGAGCAGGGCAGGCGCGCCCGACTTCTTCGACTTCTTGGTTCGCCCTTTGCGAACGAGCTGGTTGATGGTCGGCATTCCTGCTTCCCCTGCGTTTCAGCGTTTGGCGGCGCCGGCGGGCGCCTGCGGCGTGGCCTGTGGGGCCGGCTGGTGTTTTGGGCACGAAAACAGGCCGAAAAGCCTGTTCGTGAACAGCGCCCCGCGCTGGTTACCCGTGCGCAGAGCCGTCTTCAAGCACGCAGCTTCGCGACCTGTGCAAACTCAGAAGGTTCGCCAGTCAATAAGCGCCAAGGGAGAAGACTAGCACAGCGCGGGATGCTGTCAACCGCCGGCGCTCGAGAGGTGAAGCCGCGGGCGGCCGGGCCGCGTTCGCTGGCCGCCTGCATCGAGCATATGACAGGCATCCCCAACTCGCTACCGAACCGTTCGGCAATGGTCCCTGAGCGGCGCCGCGGGGGCTGCCGTCCTTGGAGGTAGGCGGCCTCCTGACCAAAGGACGCCAGGCGACAATGTCCTCCCCGTCGCACGGGGGCGCTCCGCAAGGGGCGCCCCCACCCCCAAAGGCATGAGCAGCGCGCAGGCGGGGCCTCACCGCTTCTTCTCCGTTCCGGTTTCTCTATTGCGGTTTGCTGGTAGGATGGGCGCGGTGGTGGGATAGCCCCCGGGGACAGGAGAGGGCGTGACGCAGGAAGAGTATTCGCAGGTGTGCCCGTACCTCGGGCTGGCGGACGATGCGGATTCGCACGCGACCTACGCCACCGAGGCGCACCGCTGTTACCGGCTGGAGACCCCGACGCGCATCGCGCTGCCGCACCAGGAGAGCTACTGCCTGGGCGCGAACCACGTGACCTGCCCGGTCTACCTCGGCGAAGGCATCCCGGGCCGGAAGCCGCAGGCGGCGCCGCCGCCCGCCGCGGGCGCGGTCCCCGGTCCGCGGGAAGCGCCGCGGCGGCCGTTCGGCCAGGGGGCGGCACCGGCTCCGCGCCCGCAGCGGCGGCCGTCGCCGGGGACGCTCGGGCCGCGGCCGCGCCCGGGCGGCATCAGCCTGCCGGTGGCAACCATCGGGCTGTTCGCGCTGGCGATCGTGGTCGTGGCGCTGGCGTTCATCATCCAGCGGGTGGTGGACAACGGCGGCGGCAGCACGATTTCGCCGGCGGACGCCGTGGCGACGCGGGATGCGCTGAACCGGACGCAGACGGCGCAGGCCGCGAGCGGGACGCCGACCCCGCAAACCCAGCAGCCGGGCACGCAGCCGGCCGGGACGCCGCGGACCGGGACACCGGCGAACGGGACGCGAACGCCGGGCGCGGGGACGCCGACCCCCGGCGGCAACGGCGGGCGGACGTACACGGTGGCAGAAGGCGATACGTGCTTCTCGATTGCGCAGGCGAACGGGGTGAGCCTTCAGCAGCTGCTGGAGGCGAACAACCTGACCGAGGACGACTGCACGCGGCTGGCGGTGGGGCAGCAGCTTCGCCTGCCGTAGCGCGGCTCCGCGGGTGAAGGCGAGCGACCTACGAGTGGCGCGTGCGCGTGCAGGACAGCAGCGCGGCTTCGCGGGTGAGGGCGAGCGGCCTCAGCTGATGCGGCGGAGGATGGCGAGCGCGCCCTTTTGCCACGCGACGCGGTGCGTGACGCCGGTGTCGTAGCGGCCCCTGTTCTCGACGTACCAGTCCCACGCGCGGATGAGGGCTTCGGCGTTGGAGTACTTCGGCTGCCAGCCGAGGAGCCGCTTCGCCTTGTCGACTTCGACGTAAGAGTCGCGCCACATGGTGCCGTAGTGCCACGCGGCGAGCGGCGAGAGACGGAGCAGTTCGAGCACGCGGAGCGCCAGTTCGCCCGGCCGCGCGGGCAGGTGCCAGAGCCGGGAGCCGGAACCGGCGTGGTCGAAGAGGGCCTGCATGTCCTCGTTCAGGGTCTGGAAGCGGTCGGCGCCGACGTTCATCGTTTCGTTGACGACGTCCGGGTTGGTGGCGGCGCGGACGATGGCGTCGACGAGGTCGGTGACTTCGAGCAGCTGGTAGTGATTGGTGCCGTCGCCGAGGAGCGGGATGCGGCGGCCCTCGGCGATCCATTCGAAGAGGATTTCGAAGACGCCGAGCCGGCCGGTGCCGAGGAAGGTCTTGGGGCGGATGATGTTGACCTGGAGGCCGCGCTGCTGGTAGTCGCTGCAGAGCTGTTCGCCGACGACCTTGGAGGAGCCGTAGTGGCCGAGCGGGTGGAGCGGCGAGGTCTCGTCGATCGGGTGGACTTTCGGGACGCCGTAGACGGCGGTGGAGGAGATGAAGACGACGCGGCGGATGCCGGCCTTCCAGGCCTCGTGGAGGACGTAGCGGGTGCCGCGGACGTTGGTGGCGTAGATCTTTCGTTTCGAGACCTGGATGGGGAGCGCCGCGGCGGCGTGGATGACGACATCGACGCCGTCGAGCGCGCGGCGGATGGCGTCACGATCCTGCACGTCGCCCTGGATGAAAGTGACGCGGTCGGCGATATCGGCATCGTCCGGGGGCAGGGGGGCGATGTCGAAGAGGACGGGATGGATGCCGTCGTCGAGGAGGCGGCGGGCGATGTGAGAGCCGAGGAAGCCGGTGCCGCCGGTGATGAGCCAGCGGGGCGCGGTGGCGGGGGTGGTCATGCGGAATCGCTCTGCCTGCAGGGTGTGATGCGCTCAGGGTGCGCCACGGGTGCGTGACGCTCAAGCCACAGCCGGCAGGTCAGGGTTTCGGGCCGAGGACGACGAGTTCGGCGATGAAGGCGCCGGTGCGGGGGTCGAAGCCGCCGGCGACGGTCGCGGTGTAGCCCTCGATGGAGGCGCCGCCGCGGAGGTCGGCCATGGTGAGGCCGCTTTCACCGGGGAGGATCTTCAGGCGCGGGCGGCGGACGACCTGCACCGGGCCGTCGGCGGCCTGGAGGGTGAAGCCGGTCGCGGAGACGTTCTGCAGCGTGCCGGTGAGCCGGGTGAGCGGGGGGCCATCGCGGTGATGGCCGTCGCCGTCACCGTCATGGCCGCCCGGCAGCGGGTCGAGGCGCATTTCGAGGAGGCGGCCGCCGGGCTGGTCGATTTTGACTTTGCTGCCGAGCGGGGAGCCCGTCGCGGCGAGCAGCTGGCCGAGCGAATCGACGTCGACCTCGACGAGGGCGCGGCGCCCGTCGGGCAGGAGGATGACGGCGCGGGCTTCCTTCCCGTCGCGGTCGATGGCGACGAGCGTGACGGTGCCCTCGGCTGGCGCGGCGAGGCGCTCGAGCGGGCGGCCGTCGCCGCCGGGGAGCGCCGCCGCGAGGGCGACGGTCTGGCCGTCGATAGCGAGGCGGCCCTGGCGCGCGTCGCGGACGAAGCCGGCGACGGAGACGGCCTCGCCGGGACGCGGCGGCCGGTCCATGACGGCGCCGGCGGCATCGAGGAAGGTCGCCCCGGATGCGGCGACCGCCACGCGGCCGAACTCGGCGGTTTCGATGGTGAGTCCGGATGCGTCCGCGGCGGCGACGGTGCCGGTGAGCTGGACGTAGTCGTCGACGCCGAGCGCCTGGACCTGCTGCGCGCCATGGAACGGCCGGGAGACGAAGAGGGCGACAGCGGCGACGAGGAGGATGGCCGCGAGCGAGCCGGCGAGCGAGAGACGCCGGCCGCCGAACAGGCGCTCGAAGCGGCCGGGCCGGGCCGCGGCGGCGCGGACTTCGACGGGGGCCGGGCGCTGCGCCGCGAGGTAGCGCTGGAAGCGGGCGCGCGCGGCGGGGAGGGCGTCCGCGGCCTCGGCGTCGATGCCGGCACGGATGGTTTCGATGTCGGCGCGGGCGGCGAGGAGGCGCTCGAGTTCGGCGCACTCGTCCGCCGCGGCCTCCGGGGGGATGGCGCCGGTTTCGAGGGCGCGCTGGAGGAGGTCGTCGAGGCGGTCACGCGTCATGCGCCGCCTCCCGCGGGGTAGGCTTCGCCGCCGAGGGCGCGGTGGAGGGCTGCGAGCGCCCGGCGCTGGAGGTTCTTGACGGCGTCCTCGGAGCGGTCCATGAGGTGCGCCGTCTCGGCGACGGATTTGTCGAGGAGGAAGCGGAGGCGGATGACCTCGCGCTGGTCTTCGGTGAGGCACCGGAGGGCGCCGGCGAGGTCGCTGCGGAGCTGGATGGCCGGCGCCGGGTCGTCGTCGGCGAGAGCGCCGGCGAGGTCGGCAGCTTCGAGGTCATCCGTCGGGCCGCGGCGGATGCGTTTCTTGATGACGTCGCGGGCGAGGTTGCGGGCGATGCCGAGGAGCCAGGCTTCGATGGGGACGCCGCGGTAGTCGAAGGCATCGGCGCGGGCGTAGGCGGTTTCGAAGACCTGGGAGGCGAGGTCCTCGGCCTCGTCCGGGCTGGCAAGGCGGAAGCGGAGGTAGGCGTAGATGCGGCGGTAGTGGGCGTCGAAGAGGGCTTCCCACGCGGCCGGTTCGCGGCGGGCAGCGCGGGCCGCGAGGTCGGCGTCGGCCTGGTCGCCTTCGTGCGTGGGTTCATGGGGCCCTTCCCCGGGTTCGCGCACAGCGGGATTCACTGTACGAATGGCCCGGGGAAGGTGAAAGGTGACGGGGCTTTACCGGGGGACAGGCGCGGTTCAGCCGCCGTTGCGGGAGCGGAGGTACTCCATGGTGGCGCGGTACTGGTCCTCGGCGATGTGCCCCTCGGACATCAGGTAGTTTGCGATCTGTTCGAGCGAGAGGATCGAGACGAGGTTGATGCCGGCGGCCTTGAGGGCCTGCTTGCCGCCTTCCTGGCGGTCGATGAGGGTGACGGCGTCGCGGACGACGAGCCCGGCGGATTCGAGGGTGGCCGCCGTCTGGAGGATGGAGCCGCCGCCGGTGATGAGGTCATCGATGATGAGGCAGCTCTGGCCGCGGACGTAGATGCCTTCGATGACGTCGGCCTTATCGGTGCCGGGCGGGTGGATGTAGATCATCGGGGTATTGACGAGGAGGGAGAAGGCGGTGGCGACGTGGAGGCCGCCGAAGGGGACGCCGGCGACGAGCGTGAACGGCTGGACGTGGGGGTTGCGCATCGACATGAGGGCTTCGAGCTCCTCCTTGATGATGCGCGCGCATTTCTTGAGCGCCTTCGGGTTGGAGATGAGGCGGCGGAGGTTGATGTAGATGGGGGAGTGGACGGCGGTGCGGCCGAGGGTGAAATCGCCGAATTCGATGGCGTTCAGTTTCCAGAGTTCTTCGGCAAGCCAGAGGTTGCCGGGCGGCTTGGAGGATTTGCTCAAGGGGCACCCCGGGGATAGGTCGGGAGCGCGGCCGCGAACGTGCACGCCACGTAAGGTTCTTTTTTCTTGCGCGGCCGGGGCTGTGTCAAGTTACGAACGGGGGTTCGCGGGCCGGTTGACGGGGTTGGGCGGCTCGCGGCCCGCGAGGACGGCGAGGATGTTGGCCGCCGCCATCTCGGCCATGCGGGCGCGGGTGGCGCGGCTGGCGGAGCCGATGTGGGGCGTGACGATGACGTTGGGGAAGGTGTACAGCGGGTGGCCGAGCGGGAGCGGTTCCGGGGTGGTGACATCGAGCGCGGCCCCGCCGAGCTGGCCGGCGCGGAGGGCGTCGACGAGAGCATCCTGGTCGACGACCTGGCCGCGCGCCGTATTGATCAGGATGGCGCCGGGCTTCATCGCGGCGAGGGCGGCGGCATCGATGAGGTGGCGCGTCTCCGGGGTGAGCGGCGTGTGGAGCGACACGAAATCGGATTCGGCGAGCAGCTCCGGGAGCGGCCGGTATTCGAGGCCGAGGTCGGCTTCGAGGGCGGGTTTGCGGGTGCGCGAGTGGTAGAGGATGCGCATCTTGAAGCCGCGCGCGCGGCGGGCGACGGCTTCGCCGATTTCGCCGAGGCCGACGATGCCGAGGGTCGCGCCGAACGCATCGACGCCGAGGAAGCCGGTGGGCGACCAGGTCTTCCAGCCGCCTGCCCGGGTGTCGCGGTCGGATTCGACGATGCGGCGGGCGGCGGCGAGGAGGAGGCCGAAAGCGAGGTCGGCGGTGGTCTCGGCGAGGACGCCGGGGGTGTTCGTGACCCAGACGCCGAGGTCCGCGGCGGCGGCCGGGTCGATGTTGTCGTAGCCGACGGCCATGTTGGCGACGATGCGGAGGCGGGGCGCGGCCGTGAGCATCTCCGGGGTGATGCGGTCGACGACCATGGCCATGACGGCATCGCTGCGGGCGAGCGCAGCGGCGAGGTCGGCAGGGGGCGGGGGAAGGTCGCCGGGCCAGGTTTCGACGGCGTGGCCGGCGGCCACGAGCTGTTCGACGGCCCGGCCGGGGACGGCGCGGGTGATGAAGACGCGGGCCATGGCGGAGAGTTTGGCGCGGAGGGCGCAGCAAGGCCAGCGCGGGTGTAGGCTTGCCGGCAGGCTGGCATTCGGAGGTGCAGCGCGATGACCACGACGAGCGAACCGCGGCCGGTCTCCCCGACGGAGTCGGTCCTGCAAGGGGTGCTGGCGGCGGCCGACCGGCTGCGCACGCCGCCGGAAGTGGTGGACCTGCTGCGGACCTCGTGGCGGGAGGTGCGCGCACAGGTGCCGGTGCGGATGGACGACCGGACGCTGCGGATCTTCGAAGGCTACCGGGTGCAGCACAACGGGGCGCGGGGCCCGTACAAGGGCGGGGTGCGCTTCCACCCGAAAGCGGACCTCGACGAGGTGCGGGCGCTGGCGATGCTGATGACCTACAAGTGCGCGCTGATGGACCTGCCGTTCGGCGGCGCGAAGGGCGGCGTGATGTGCGACCCGACGCACATGAGCGAATCGGAATTGAACCGGCTAACGCGGACGTACACGCAGCACATCGGGATGGTCCTGGGCGTGAACCGGGACATCCCGGCGCCGGACATGGGGACGAATCAGCAGACGATGGCGTGGATGATGGACGCCTACGGCGCGCGGTACGGCTATACGCCGGGCATCGTGACCGGCAAGCCGGTGGAGCTGGGCGGCAGCTACGGCCGGGACCAGGCGACAGGGCGGGGCGTGGCGATCTGCATGCGGGAGCTGGCGCGGATGGAGCGGGTCGCGCCGCAGGACATCCGGGTGGCGATCCAGGGGTACGGCAACGTCGGCAGCTGGACGGCGCGGGTGGCGAGCGAGATGGGCTTCCGGGTCATCGCCGTCAGCGACGTGAAAGGCGGGGTGTACAACCCGGACGGGATCGACGTGGCGGCGCTGGACCGCTGGTTCGGCGTGGCCGGGAGCGTGGCGGGGTTCGAACCGGCGGAGCCCATCACCAACGAGGCGCTGCTGGAGCTGGACTGCGACTACCTCGTCCCGGCGGCCATCGGCGAGGTCATCACGGGAGAGAATGCGGGCCGGGTGAAGGCGCGGGTGGTGGTGGAGGCGGCGAACCACCCGGTGACGCCGGAGGGCGACGCGATCCTGCGGGCGCGGAAGGTGCACGTGCTGCCCGATATCCTCGCGAACGCGGGCGGCGTGACGGTGTCGTACTTCGAATGGACGCAGAACATCCAGCAGTTCCGCTGGCCGCTGGAGCGGGTGCTGGAGGAGCTCGAAAAGCGAATGGTGGCGACGTTCGACGAGCTGATGACGCGGGCGGCGCGGGACGGGACGCAGCCGCGGGACGCGGCCTTCGACATCGGGCTGGAGCGGGTGGCGCGGGCGATCCAGCTGCGCGGGTTCGTCTAAGCCGAAAGGGTGGCAGGGGCGGCCCCTGACCGTTAGGATGCAGTGAATGGTCGGGGCGTGGTTCGCGCGGACGTTCAAGGCGCTCGAGTACCGGGACTACCGGGTGCTCTGGATCGGCACGTCGCTGGCGTTCCTCGCGTTCATGATGTCGTCGGTGGTGCAGGCGGTGGTGGCGTTCGACCTGACGGGGCGAAACGGGGCGGTCGGGTTCGTCTCGCTGGGGATGGGGCTGGCGACGTTCCTCGTGTCGCCGTTCGGGGGCGTGGTGGCGGACCGGTTCCCGAAGCGGCGGATGCTGTTCGCCGGGCAGACGATCATCGGGCTGAACTTCGCGGCGGTCGGCCTGCTCATCATCTTCGACCTGATCACGATCCCGCTGCTGGCGCTTTCGACGCTGGTGATGGGCGCGGTCTTCTCGTTCATCGGGCCGGCGCGGCAGGCATGGATCGGCGAGCTGCTGCCGCCGAAGGACCTGCCGAACGGGATTGCGCTGCAGCAGGTCGGGATGACGCTGACGAGGGTGATTGGGCCGTTCATCGCGGCGGGGCTGATCGGGCTCTCGTTCGTCGGGACGGGCGGCACCTACCTGTTCATGGCGGGGCTGTTCGTGTTCGTCATCGGGAGCCTCGCGATGCTGCCGCCGTCGCGGGCGGTGGCGCGGGGCGGGCGGTCGTTCCGGGAGGACATGGCGCTGGGGATGCGGCATATCCGGGAGCGGAAGCGGCTGATGCTGGCGGTGGTGACGTTCATCGGCGTGATCATGGCGGGGTTCTCGTACTTCGTCGTGCTCCCGGGGTTCCTCGAGAACGAGCTGGGGCGATCGTCGAAGGACATGGCGCTGCTGATGGCGGCGGGCGCTGCGAGCGGCTTCGTCGTGTCGCTGGCGGTCGCTGGTGCTGCGGGCTCGCGGCATGCGTGGATGCTCATGGTGGCCGGGGGCGTCGTGCTGGGGCTGTCGCTCATCCTGCTGGCGGCGGCGCCGAACTTCGGGGTCGCGATGCTGGCGATGCTGGCGATCGGCTCGGGCACGGGCGCCTTCCAGGTGCTGAACAACGCGATCGTGATGCGGGAGGCGGAGCCGGCGTACCACGGGCGGGTGATGTCGTTGACGATGCTGGCGTGGGGGGTGAACGGGCTGGTGGCGTACCCGTTCGGCGCGCTCGCGGACCGGATCGGGGAGCGGGAGACGCTCGGCGTGATGGCGGCGGGCGTGCTGGCCATCATCGGTGCGGCGTGGGCGGCGTCGGTGCCCCTCCGCCCGGGCGCGCCGGCCATCGAAATCGATGCGGAGACGCTACCGCGGCCGGCGGGCGGCGACTAAGCTTTCGGGGAACGCACGAAGGGAGCCGCTATGGGACGCGAAGAGATCGCCGCGCTGATCGCCATCCTCGAACGGGCGCGGGAGGAGGGGCCGGGCAGCCCGGTCATCGGCACGTGGAAGATCCAGTTCGACAAGAAGCGCGGAGCGTTCGTGTTCGACAAGTGTGAGAACGAGGGGTACTGCGAGGAGCGGCCGGCGGTCATCGCGCTGGATGGTTCGGTGCTGGACCCGGGGGGGCCGCTGTTCGGCTGATGCGGGGCACCCGCCGCGCCGCATGCCGCGCGCCGAGGGCGACGCCCAGGGCGGCGCCGGCCGCATCGGCCAGCACGTCGAACGCCGAGGCGTGGCGGTTCGGCACGAAGGCCTGGTGGACCTCATCAGAGATGCCGTAGGCGACGGCGAGGAGCCACGCCGCGGCGGCGATCCCCATGCCGGCGCTGCCGCGCCACGCGGCGAGCCAGCGGACCGCGAGGTAGCCGAGCACCGCGTAGAAGCTGATGTGGGCGAGGACGGCGCGGGGCTCGGTGACGCGCGGGCCGGGCGGGTTCGGGAAGCTCGAGAGCGTGAAGATGACGGCGGCCCAGGCGAGGAGGCCGATGAGCCAGGGCCGGGCGGCGCGGCTCACGGCGGGCCTCCGAAGGCGGCGACGAGCTGCTCGAGCTGCTCGCGGCTGGTGATGCCGCGGGCAAGGCGGAGGAATTCGCCGACGTCGCTGGTCTTCGCCCAGAGGGTTTCGAACAGCGGGCCGATAGGGTTGGAGGACTGGGGGCTGTCGGCATAGGTGCCGTAGAAGGCGAAGTAGGCCTGGTTGATCTTGCGGATGACGATGCCGTTCGCGGCGAGCTCCTGCCGCTTCTGCTCCATCAGCTGCTCGGCTTCGGCGACGCGGCCCTGCGCGAGGAGGTCATCGACGGCGAGGCGGAGGCTGCGCATCTCGGCGCTGAAATCGACCTGCGGGTTGCGGTCGGCGGGCGGGGCGCTCCCGTCTTCACCGGGCGGGAAGTCGATGGGGTAGCGGAGCATGACGAGGCGGGCGAGTTCGCGGCCGGCGATGGAGGCGACGGTTTCGTTGAGCACCTCGGCGTCGCCGCCTTTGCCCCACTGCTGGCCGAGGGGGTAGAAGGCGAGGTAGTGGTGGACCCATTCGTGGGCAGCGGTCTCGAGGACGCTCGCGTAGGTGCGGTCGTCGCGGACGATGGCGGGGTAGGCGGCGAGCCCGCCGAGCGAAACGACGATCGAGACCGAATCCGCAGTATCGGCCTGCGCTTCGATGCGCTCGATATCGGCGAGGGTGAGGCCGGGCTGGAGGAGGGTGTCGCCGGCGCGCTCGATACGGTCGCGCGGGGAGCGGACGAGGAGGCGCGGCGGGCTGGTGAGTTCGAAGGCGACGGGGGGCCAGGTGATTTCGACGCCGGTGAAGAGGGGGAGCTGACGTTTCAGCCCGGCGGTCGCGATGACCTCGGTCAATGCTGATGAGATGAAGCGCTCGACGTCGTTCTCGTAGGCGGCGCGCTCGTTTTCGAGGGCGGCGATGAGCGCGAGGTCGGGGTTCGGCCGCGCCGCCTCGGCGCGGAGCTGCGAGGTGAGGGCGAAGTAGCGGCGGACGGCTTCGTCGCCGGCGGCCTCGGCAGGTTCGGGGCCGATGCCGGCGATGCGGGCGAGGGTGGGCACGAAGGTCTCGGCCTGCCAGCGCCAGAGGTGGTAGCGCTCGCCGGCGAATTCGCCGCGCGGCGCGAAGAGGGCGATGCCGAGGCCGATGACGATGCCGAGGACGCCGGCGAGGGTGAACGCGAGGAGCCAGCCGTGGGGGCGCCACGGCTCGAGGACGGCCGGCGGGCCGGCGGAGACCGGTGAGGCGGCCATACGGTAACTGTACCGTGGCGCCCGGCGAGGCAGGGTGAAGCCGCTACCGCCTTACCCGGGCCGTCGTAGACTGGCGGGGATGGGCGCGGAAGCGACGATGGACACCCGCGGCGAGGGCCGGCGGCCGGCCTACCGGCTCCATTACGCCTCGTTCGAATCGCGCGTGGCGGCAGGGGCGCTGGACATCCTCGTGCTGTTCATCATCGCCTCGCTGTTCGTGACGGCGGGGTCGCTCATCGTGCTGATTTCTTCCGACTTCGAGCGGGTGGAGCCGTCGTCGACGGCGCTCTCGGCGTTCTGGGTGTGCGTCGGGCTCATCCCGGTGGCGCTGCTGCTGTACTTCTTCATCGGGCTCGCGTGGAAGGGGCAGACGGTCGGCGCTGCGGTGATGCAGCTGATGGTGGTGCGGTCGGACGGGCGGCCGCTGGGGGTGCTGGGGGCGATGGCGCGGGTCATCGGGCAGCTGTTTTATGTCCTGCTCGCGGGCGCGGGCATCGTGGCGGCCTACGCGCTGCGGGAATCGACGCTGCTGGCGGGCGCGGCGCTGGCGATTGCGTTCGTGCTGGCGGCGCTGGGCATCCTCTGGGCGGCGTTCGACCGGCACCGGCGGACGCTGCACGACCGGCTGGCCGGCACGATCGTGGTGCGGCTGGTGTGAGCGGGCTGGGGCCGGACGAATTCGGCGCCGAGCCGCCGGTGCGGGAGCGGCTGTTCGCTGAGGTGGCCTCGCCGGGCGAAGGACGGCGGTCGCTCGTCGCAGTGCTGCTCGCGCTGGCCGCGTTCGGGATGGCGCTGAGCGTGAGCGCATGGCAGGTGACGGGCGAAGCGACGGCGCTGCCGATGCTGCGGAGCGCCATCGCGAGCCTGACGGAGGTCGACCGGTTCCTCGCCGAGGAGGGTCCGGGACTTCGGGAGGCGGCGGCACGGCAGGAGGGCGTGCTGGAGCTGCCGGGCTACCCGCTGCCGATCGCGCTGGAGGCGCGCGAGGTGCGCGGCGCGAGCGACGCCGAGCTGCAGGCGATGCTCCTCGACCGCTCGGCGGCCCTCGTCTATGCGGAGGGGCTGCGGGCGTTCGACCTGACAGGCGCGCAATCGATCGACCGGTTCTCGGTGGACGGGCTGCTGGAGCTGATGGCGGGCCAGCTCTCCGGGCCGGCGCACGAGCGGGCGGGGACAGCGGCGGCGGTGCTGGCGGCGGCGACGGCGGCGCTCGCGGCGCTCCTCGCCGCGCTTTCGACGGGGTGGAGCCGGCTACGGGCACCCGCTGCCGCCGCAGCCCTCGGGGGCGTCGGGGCGGCTGCCCTGAGCCTCGCCGCGTGGGCCATCGCGGGGCAGTTCGGCGGCAGCGACCCGTTCGTCTCCCACCTCCGGGCGATCGCGCAGGCGGGCGTCTCGGCGGGGACGCGGAACGGCGCCATCGTCGCCGGCGCAGGGCTGGCGCTCGTCGCGGCGGCGTGGGGGCTGGAGCTGCTCGAACGGCGGACGGCCGGGGCGCCGGCCGACGCAGGGGACGCGCCGGAATACGCCGCGGCAGACGAGCGGGAGGCCGGCTGAGGGGCTTTTGCGGGCGGCGGCCCGACCGGCCAGAATGGCGGGGCACCCCGACCCGGAAGGAGAGACCCGTGGAGTTTTGCCGGTACGAGAAGAAGGGCCACGTCGTGACCATCACGATCACGCGGCCGGAGGTGATGAACGCGCTGCACCCGCCAGCCAGCCATGAGCTGGACCAGGCGTGGGACCAGTTCGCGGCGGACGACGATGCGTGGATCGCGGTGCTGACGGGCGAGGGCGACCGCGCGTTTTCGGCGGGGAACGACCTGAAGTACACGGCGGAGGTCTCGCGGCTGCCGAAGGAGCAGCGGCCGAACCTGGCGTGGCCGAAGGGCGGGTTCGGCGGCATCACGAACCGGTACGACCTGTTCAAGCCGATCATCGCGCGGGTCAACGGCTTCGCGCTGGGCGGCGGGCTGGAGATGGCGCTCGCCTGCGACATCATCGTGGCGGCGGAGCACGCGGAGCTGGGGCTGCCCGAGCCGCGGCGGGGGCTCATCGCCGGGGCGATGGGCGTCCACCGGCTGCCGCGGCAGCTGCCGCTCAAGATCGCGATGGGGTACATGCTTACGGGCCGACACATCCCGGCGAAGCGGGCCGCGGAGCTGGGCCTCGTCAACGAGGTGGTGCCGCTCCACGAGTTGGACGCTGCCGTGGAGCGCTGGGTGGAAGACATCCTCGCGTGCGCGCCCCTTTCGGTCCGGGCCACTAAGGAAGCGGCGATGCGCGGCCTGCACCTGAGCCTCGAGGAGGCGGGGGCCCAGCGGTACGAATGGGAGATGCGGCGGCGGACGAGCGAGGACGCGCTCGAAGGGCCGCGGGCGTTCGCGGAGAAGCGGGCCCCGAACTGGCAGGGGCGGTAGGCGGCCGGGCTCAGGCGGAGTAGCGGGCGGCGAAGTCGGCGTCATCCAGCCGGGCGCCGAACCGCCGCTCGCTCACCGCGAGCTCCATCCGGGTGAGCTGGGCGAGGCCTTTGCGCGTGTCGCTCGCGACGCGGGCGCGGTCCTGCGATTTCAGGCGGCGCTTGAACAGCCAGTAGGTGAACGCCTTCCAGTCATCGAGGGCCACGTCGCCGGTGAGGAGGCTGCCCGTTTCCTCGTAGTGGAGGGCGAGCAGCTCATCGCGCGATTTGCCGTAGATGCGCTGGTACATGGTTTCATCGACGCGCTCGTCGAAGCCCCAGACCCGGCTCCGCACCTCTTTGTGGATCTCCTCTTCGACGGAGAGCTGGAGGGCTTCTTCGACGAGGACGCCGTAGAGGTAGTTCAGGTGGGCGCTGTGCTTGGCGGGCCCGATGCGGCGGGCGAACTCGGCGTCATCGATATCGAGGTCGGCGGGCCAGCGGTTTTGCCAGAGGAGGGCGTCGCGCGCGGCGGCGGGCACGAGGTCAGCGGCTTCGTCGAGGAGCCGCTCAGCGAGGAGGAGCCAGTCGAACGCCTCGCCGGCGATGAGGTAGCGGTAGCGGCGGCCGCGGACGATTTCTTCGGGGATGCGCCAGCGGGCGACGGCGTCGAGCAGGGCTTCGAACCAGTGCTGGCCGCCGGCGATGGCCTGGCGCATGCGGAGGACGATTTCGTCGGGCGCGGGCAGCGGGCGGCCGTCGAGGAGGTCGCCTTCGAGGACGGGAGCGGGGCCGCCGGCGGTGGACATCGTGTCGATGGTAGCACGGGGCCGGGGCAGGCCCGAGTTCAGGCGCCGCGCCAGATTTTGCGGCGGTCCCAGCAGCGGGCGCAGACGGAGGCGGGGCGTTCGATGGTGACCCAGCCCTGGCGGAAGGGGTACATGCGCTCGCGGATGTGGTCGCCGCAGAAGTGGCCGCGGCAGAGCGAGCATTCGTGGGCCGGGTGGGGGCCGCAGCCGTCGATGCCGCAGAGGCCGGCCCGGTTGCGGGCGGCGACGGCGGCGCGGTAGGCCTGGTAGGCGACGAGGTCGTCGCGCTTGGCGCGGCAGCGGCTGGCGGTGCAGACGGCTTCGTGGCCTTCGCGGTAGTAGGTGTGGCGCGCGCAGAAGGGCCGGCCGCAGTACTGGCAGGTCTCTTCGGCGAGTTCGGCGCATTTCGAGAAGCGGCCGCCGAGCCGGCAGCGCTGGCCGACGATCATCCCCATCACCGCACGGTGGATAAGGGCCATGGTGCGCCTGCGGCGGCCGGGCGGTCAATCGGCGAGCCAGGCGCAGGCGCCGGGGCCTTCGGGGACGGCGTACCGGGCGGCCACACGCCAGGAGGCCATTTCGAAGACGGTCACGGCAGCGGCGCCGTTGGACGCCACGGCGAGGTAGGCGCCGGAGGGCGAGACGCAGAGGCCGTCGGGCCGGGGGGGTACGTCGAGGCGGCGCACGACTTGGCGGCGCGCGAGGTCGACGATGGCGACCTGCCCGGCATCCTGCAGCGCGACGGCGGCCATCCCGCCCCCGAGGCCGAGGATGCGGACCGGGCCGCCGCCGAGGTGGACGGCGCCGGCCGGCTGGAGGGTCGCGGGTTCGAACAGGTGCAGGGTGCCGCCCAGGTAATCGGCAGCGAGCAGGAGCCCATCGGCGGCGGCGAGGCTCTCCGGGAGGCGCCCGGACGCGGCGGCCGCGCCGCCGGAAGGCCGAACGGCTTCGACCCGGCCGGCGCGGGCGGCGGCGACGTAGGGGACGCCGTCGGCGAGGGCGACGGCGTGGGGGGTTTCGCCGGTCGCCCAGCGCGCAATTTCGGCGAGGGAGGCGGCATCGAGCGCGACGAGCGCGTTCGCGTCATCGAGCGTGACGTAGAGGACGCCGGCGGCCGGGTCGAAGGCGAGGCCGTGGGGCCGGCCCGGGAGGACGACCCGGCGGAGGATGCCGGGAGCGCGCGGGTCGAGCTCCACGAGGGCATCGGCGCGGGTGAGCGTGGCGTAGAGGCGGGCGCCGCGCACCTCGAGCTCGTGGGGCGCGGCCGGGAGGGCGAGCGCGCGCGTTTCGCCGCGGGCGAGGTCGAAGAGCGTGAGCTGGCCGCTGCGGAGGCTGGCGACGGCGAGGATGCCCTCGGCCGGGGCGGGCACCGCCGGCTGGCGCTGGGCCTGCCGCGAAAACGCGAGAATCGCCAGGAGCATCACCGGGAGGACGGCGAGGCTGGCGAAGCGGTTGAAGCGGCCGAGGGAGGAGTGGCGCATGGCGTGGGGGAGGCCGGGGGCGGGGGAGGCCGCCCGCCCCCGGCTGGAGCGAGGGTTAGCGGATGATGTTGACGAGGTCCTGCAGCATCTGGTCGCCCGCGGTGATGACGCGGGAGGAGGACTGGAACCCGCGCTGGGCGAGGATGACGCTGGTGAACTGCTGGGCGAGGTCGACGTTGGAGGATTCGAGAGTGCCGGTGCTGACGGAGCCGCGGCCGTTGGTGTTCGGCGCGCCGATGATCGGTTCGCCGGAGTTGGAGCTGGGCGACCAGAGGTTCTGGCCCATGCGCTGGAGGCCGCCGGAGTTGACGAAGCTGGCGAGCGCGAGCTGGCCGATGACCTGGTTGGCGCCGTTCGAGTAGATGCCGGTGATTTCGCCGGTGGAGCCGACGGCGAAGGAGACGAGCGCTCCGGCGGGGGCGCCGTCCTGGCTGGAAACGTTCAGCTGGCTCTGGCCGGCGAACTGGGTGAGCGACGAGAAGTCGATGTCGAACGCGAGCGGCGTCAGGGCATCGCTGGGGAGCGTGGCGAGGGAGAAGTTCAGCAGGCCGTTGGCCGGTGTCTGGAGGGTGCCGTTGGAGTTGTCGAACACGAGCTGGGCCGGCGTCGGGGTGACCTGGACGTCCGGGGTGGAGTTGTTGGCGTCGTCGTCGTAGAAGGCGAAGACGTCCCAGGTGTTGGCGGCGGAGTTCTTGCGGAATTCGAGCTTGAGGGTGATGGCGTTGCCGAGGGAGTCGTAGACGGTGAGGGTGGAGCCGACGAGGCCGGTGGCGGGCGGGCCGGCGTTGTAGGTGGGAGTGCCGGCGTCGAGGTTGCCGGCCATGACGACCTGGCTGGTGGCGCGGGCGCTGATGCGGGTGCCGAAGGGGATGGAGAGCGGCACGAGCGGGCCTTCGGTATCGACGACGCCCATCGCGTTCGCGCGCCAGCCCATGACCTTGAGGCCGGTGACAGGGTTGACGAGGTTGCCGGCGACGTCGATGTCGAAGGCGCCGTCGCGGGTGTAGTAGTTGCGCGTGCCGTCGGAGACGACGAAGAAGCCGTCGCCCTGGATGGCGAAGTCGGTGAGCTTGCCGGTGCTCTGGAGGGAGCCCTGGGTCATGATGTTGTCGATGCCGCCGAGCTGCATGCCCAGGCCGACCTGGGCGGGGTTGGTGCCGCCGCGGCCGCCCTGGGGGCTGCTGGCGCCCTTGATGGTCTGGCCGAGGATGTCCTGGAAGGTGACGCGGGAGGACTTGAAAGCGATGGTGTTGACGTTGGCGATGTTGTTGCCGACGACGTCCATGAAGGCCATGTGGTTCTTCATGCCGGAGATGGCGGAGAAGAGGGCTCGCATCATGGTGGGTACTCGATCCTTTCGCTACCGGGGTTTGCGGCGGGTGGTGGTGCGGGATCGGGCCTCCGACGCGCGGACCGGCCCGGTACTGCCTAGGCGATGACGACGGAATCGATGTTGGTGAAGACGTTCTCCTTTCCGCGGGTGGTGTCGAGAGCTGTCACGACCGTGCGGCCGGGGACATCGACGATGACGGCGAGGTTGTCGAGCATGACGACGGTGTTGCGGGCGCCTTTGCTGGCGGCGCGGTCGATGGCGGCGTCGAGGCGCTGGAGCTTCGGCGCATCGAGGCCGAGGTCGCGGCGCTCGATGCGCTTCGCGGCGTGGTTCGAAAGCACCAGGCGGGCGCTGGCGCGCTGGAGGAGGTCGCCGAAGGCGGCGCCCGCGGGGGCGGCGGGCTGCGGCCGGGGGGCGGGTGCTGCGGCGGGGCCGATGGGGGCGGCGCGGTCGATCACGGCTGCTGCACCTGGGCGACGGTGAAAAGGTCGACGACCTTGCCGCCGACGTAGAGGAAGGGGATGCCGGAGGCATCCATGACGACTTTCTCGACGACGCCGGTGACTTCGCGGCCGGCGTTGGGCAGGTCGGCGGCGGCGGCCACGACACGCTCGTCTTCGTTGACGGCGACGCGCTCGGGGGAGGTGAGCTTCGCGAAGGGGCGGCCGAACTTCTCGCGGGCGACGAGGTCGCGGGTGATGGCGATGGCATCGACCTGTTTGCCGGTGATGGTCTTGCCGATGAGGCCGGCGGCGCTGGTGAGCTCGGTGAGGCCCTGGAGCGCCTTCATGCCGGAGGCGACGGCGCGCATCTGGTTGAGGGCTTCGAACTGGGCCATCTGGGCCATCCAGTCGGAGTCCTTCTGGGGTTCGAGCGGATTCTGGTTCCGCATCTGGGCGATGATGAGCTTCATGAAGTCGACCTGGCCGAGCTCGTTGGAGGGCGCGCCGGTCGAGGGCGTGTAGGTGGCGTTCTTGAGGCCGGTGACGGGGTCGATTTGCAGTCCTGCCATGGGGCGGGCCTCCTAGACGCGGTAGAGGAGCGAGCCGTCGGGGTTGTAGGCGGCGCGCAGGCGATGCTGGCGGGCGGCGGCAGCCGGGTCCTCGATGCCGAGGATGGCGGCGAATTCGCCGTCGCGCGGGGCGGGCCGCTGCGGACGGGGCTCCGCCCAGCCGCCGGCCTCGCCCTGGCGCGCGCCGAGACCGACGTTCAGGCCGGCGAGGTTCATGCCGCGCTGGCCCAGGAGCGAGGAGAGGTCCGCGGCCGCGTCGCGGAGGAGCTGGACGGCCTCGGGGGTCTCGGCGTGGACGTCGACATGGACGGCGTCGTGCCGGGCGTGGAGGCGGATGGTGATTTCGCCAAGGCCGGCCGGCTCCAGGCGGATGCGGGCCTCGCCGCCGCCGGCTTCCACGCGTTCGATGACGGCGGTGGCGACGGCATCGAGGTTCTCGATGGCCGCAGGCGGCGGTTCGGCGGCGGGGGGCGGCTCAGCAGCGGCGGACGGCGCCGGCGCCGGGGCCTCGCGGGGCTGTGCGACGGCAGAGGCCGGGGCGGCGTGCTGGATGGCCGGCTCGGCGGCGCGGGGGAGGGGCCGCTCGCCGGCGGGCCGGCGCTCCTCGCGGAGGACGGCGCCCGGCGGAAGCGGGAGCTCAGGGTCGGCGGGGGCGTTCCCGGCGGAGCGGACCACGCCCTCGGCGGCGGCTGGTTCGGCGGCGGGCGCTTCGGCCGGCACACCGGGCGGTTCAGCTGCCCTCGCTTCGGCGGAGCCGGCGGGGGCGGACGGTTCGGCTGTGGCGGGCGCGGCATCGCCGGCCGCCGCAGCGGGCTCGGCGGGCAGCGCAGCGGCCGTCTGTTCAGACGCGCGGCCGGCACCCGGCGCATCCGCCGCGGAGCCCGCGGGGAGCGGGAGCGCTCCCGGGCCCGTCTCGCCCGGCGCGGGGGCCGCGGACAATCGAGCGAGCGGCGCGGGGGCGGGCGCCTCGCCGGGGGCGGCCTCGGCGCGCGGCGCGGAGGCTGCAGGGACCGGGAGGCCCGGGGCCGCGGCGGCGGGCAGCGGAACCGCGAGGAAGAGCGCGGGGACGAGGCCGGCCGTATCGGCGGCCGGGCCGCGCTTCGGGAGCGGCGGCATGGCCGGGAGCGGCGCCCCGCCGTCGGCCGGGGCCGCTTCGAGGGCGGCCAGCAGGCCGGCGAAGAGGTCGGCGGGGGGCGCCTGGCCGTCGCCGGCGGCGGCGAGCCCGGGGGCTTCGAGCGAGGCTGGCGGGAGTTCGACGACGAGTCCCATCAGATCTGCATCCGGAAGATTTCCTGGTAGGCCTCGACGGCCTTCGTTCGGACCTGCGTGGCGAGGGAGATCGCCAGGCTTTCGGCTTCGACGGCGAGCATGACGTCGTGCAATTCGACGTCCTGGCCGGTCGCGAGGGCGTTGACCTTCTGGTCGGCGTTGTCGCTGATGGCCTGGAGCTGGCCGAGCGCGCGTCCGAGGAGGTCGGCGAACCCGGCGGCCGGCGCGGCCGTCTTCGCCCCAGTCTGGGCGAGGGGGAGCTGGCTCTGAATCGGTGCGATATCCACGGGAACCTCCGGGGAGCGCGGATTGGGGGCGGGGAAACCCCTGAGCGGACTATCTGCTGGTGATATCGAGGGCGCGGAGCGCCATCTGCTTCATGGCGTTCAGGACGGTGACGTTGGCCTGGTACGAGCGGTTGGCGGAGGTGAGGTCGGTCATCTCCTGGACGAGGTCGACGTTGGGCATCTGGAGGTAGCCGGTTTCGGGGTCGGCGTCGGGGTGGGAAGGGTCGTAGACGGTGCGGCCGGGGGTTTCGGCATCGACGGCGACCTGGGTGAGGACGACGCCCATCGAACCGCCGCCGAGGAACTTGCGGATGACGCCGGAGAAGGGGAGGGCCGGGTCGCCGGAGGCGAAGCGGACGACGCGGCGCTGGTAGGGGCCGCCCTCGGGGGTGGCGGTCGTATCGATGTTGGCGACGTTGTTGGCGACGACATCCATGCGGACGCGCTGGGCGGCGAGGCCGGAGGCGGTGGAGGCGATGGCGCGGATGAGGCTCATGGCGGTGCTCCTTAGCCGGTGATGGCGGTGCGGATGTTGTTGAGCTTGCGGGAGAGGACGCTGGCGGCGGCCTGGTAGCGCATCTGCGTCTCGGCGAGGAGGACCATTTCCTGGTCGACGTCGACGGTGTTGGCGTCGAGGCGGCTGGTAACGAGGAGCTGCTGCGGGTCGAGGCCGAGCTGGCCGGTGCGGCGGGAGGGCGCGGCGATGTGCCGCGGGTCGGTGACGGCGAGCTGGCTGGAGTGGCGGCCGAAAGCGCGCTGGAGCTCGGTCTCGAAGGTGACGTCCTGGCGGACGTAGCCCGGGGTATCGATGTTGGCGATGTTGTTGGCGATGGCGCCCTGGCGGCGGCCGAGGCCGGCGAGCCAGGCGGTGACCTGGGCGATGCCGCGGTCGGCGATGGGGTTCATGCGGGCTCCTCCGTGGGGATGGGCTGGCTGCGCCAGCGGGCGGCGACGAGGTCATCGAGCTGGCGGGCGGCGGCGCGGGCGCGCTCGAGGCGCTCCTCGGCCTGGCGGCGTTCGAGCAGCAGTTCGAGGGCGCGGCGGTCGCGGCGGCGCTCCATCAGGACGGCGCGCTCTTCTGCGACGTCCTCGTCGGAGTGGGCGAGGGCGGCTTCGCGGGCGGCGATGTCGCGCTCGAGCCGGCGGAGGTAGGCCGCGCCGGCGAGGGCGTCGGCGATGTCGAGCGGGCCGGCCGGGGGTTCGGCCGCGAAGAGGTGCTCGCGGCTGGCGCGCGCCTCAGCGAGGGCGGCTGCGCGGCGCTCGCGGAGGGCGATGGCCTCGGCGAGTTCGCGGCGCTGGACGAGCTCGGCGAGCTCACGCTGCCGGATCAACCGTTTCAGCCGTTTCGATGACAGGCTCACCGGTCACCTCCTCGGGGTCGATGTAGCGGAATGCCGGGTTGGCGGGGACATCCGCCCCGGCGGCGAATTCGGGGTCGATGGCGAACAGGGCCGCGAGCGCCTCGTCGAACGACGGGCACTCGTCGGCGCGCTGGCGGAGGAAGGCGTTGATGGCGGGCAGAAGTTCGAGCGCGCGGTCGACGAGCGGGTCGGCGCCGCGCGCGTAGGCGCCGATGGCGACGAGGTCGCGCGCGTCTTCGTAGGCGGCGAGGAGCTGGCGGAGGCGGCGCGCAGCCTCGCGGTGGGCGGGGCTCGCCACCCGGTCCATGAGGCGGGAGACGCTCTGGAGGACGTCGATGGGCGGGTAGTGGCCGGCCGAGGCGAGGGCGCGGCGGAGGACGATGTGGCCGTCGAGGGTGGCGCGAGCGAGGTCGGCGATGGGCTCGTCCATGTCCTCGCCGTCGACGAGGACGGTGTAGACGGCGGTGATGGAGCCGCGGGCGCCGGGGCCGGCGCGCTCCATGAGGTGCGGGAGCATGGAGAAGACGGACGGCGGGTAGCCGCGGGCAGTCGGCGGCTCGCCGGCGGCGAGGCCGATTTCGCGGCGGGCCATGGCGACCCGGGTGAGGCTGTCGAAGAGGAGGAGGACATCGGCGCCTTCGTCGCGGAAGCCCTCGGCGATGGCGGTGGCGGCCCGGGCGGCGCAGATGCGCATCGCGGCCGGGTTGTCGCCGGTGGAGGCGACGACGACGCAGTTGCGGAGGGCGTCGCGGCCGAGGTCGTGTTCGATGAAGTCGCGGACTTCGCGGCCGCGCTCGCCGATGAGGGCGATGACGGTGACATCGGCGCGGGTGCCGCGGGCGAGCATGCCGAGAAGGGTGCTCTTGCCGACGCCGGAGCCGGCGAAGATGCCGACGCGCTGGCCGCGGCCCAGCGTGAGGAAGCCATCGACGGCGCGGACGCCGCTGGGGAGCGGGCGGGCGATCGGTTCGCGATCCAGGGGGTGGGGCGGCTCAGCGGAGGCGGCGACCCAACGGACCCCGGCGGGCGGTTCGCCGCCGTCGATGGGCCGGCCGAGGCCGTCGAGGATGCGGCCGAGGAGGGCGCGGCCGACCGGGGCGAGCGGCGGGGTGCCGGCGGCATAGACGCGCGCGCCGGCGGGGAGGACGGCCCGTTCGAGGAGGGCGAGGTGGGCGATGCCGGGCGCGGAGCCGGCAGCCTCGGCGGCGACGGGCGCGCCGGAGGGCGTTTCGATGAAGACCAGTTCGCCGGGCTGCAGGTTGATGCCGGCGGCAGCAGCCATCTCGCCGGTGCTGTGGAGGAGCGTGCCGGTGCGGCGGTAGAGGGTCGCGCCCGAGACGGCGCGGATGACGGATTCGAGGGCGGCCGTCACGGTTCGCCCCCGGCCGCGCGGCGGATGGCGAGCTCGGCGAGGTCGAGCCGGGCATCGAGGGTCGCATCGATGGTGCCGCTGCGGAGGTCGACGATGCAGCCGCCGACGCCGATCGCGGCATCGGGGCGGACGTAGGCGCCGAGGTCGCCGAGGGCAGCGGTGACCCCGGCTTCCACTGCGGGGTTGACGCGGATGCTGAGCAGCTCCTGCCCGGCCGCAGCGCGGACGGCCTCTTCGCAGGCGGCGGCGGTGAGGGCCGGGTCGGCCTGGTAGGCGAGGCCGACGATGCGGCGGACGGCGAGGACGACGGCCTCGGCGAGGAGGCCGGAGGCGGAGGCGGCGACCTGGTCGCGGATGGCGCGGCCTTCGCGTGCGGCGGCGCGGAGGAGTTCGAGGAGGTCGCGGGCCTCGGCCTCGGCGCGCGCGAGCCCGTCCCGGTAGCCCTGCTCGGCAGCCGCGGCAGCGGCGGCGGCAGCTTCGGCGGACGAGCTGCCCCGGATGCGGGCGGCTTCGGCCTCGGCGGCGGCGATGATCTCGGCGGCGCGGGCTTCGGCGGCGGCGATGACCTCGGCGGCGGTCGCGACGGGGGCATCGACCGGCACCGCGGGGGAGCTGGCGCCGATGACGAAGACGTCGCTCTCGGCGCGGGCGCGGGCGGAGCGGATGACGCGGGGCGGCCTAGCCGACCAGTTCATCGTCGCCTCCGCGGGAGATCACGATTTCCTCGGCTTCATCGAGCCGCCGGATGACTTCGACGATGCGCTGCTGGGCTTCTTCGACCTGGCGGAGGCGGACGGGGCCGGAGGCCTCCATGTCCTCGCGCAGCATCTGGGCGGCGCGCTGGGACATGTTGCGGAGGATGCACTCCTTGACGGCGTCGGAGGTGGCCTTGAGCGCGAGGGCGAGGTCGCGGACCTCGACTTCGCGGAGGATGCGCTGGATGGAGCGGTCGTCGAGGGTGGCGATGTTCTCGAAGACGAACATGCGCTTCTTGATCTGCTCGGCAAGCTCAGGCTCGTTCTCTTCGAGGGCCTCGATGATGGTTTTCTCCGTCATGCGGGAGGATTGCTTGAGGACCTGGACAAGGACTTCGATGCCGCCGACGGACTGGGCCTGGCGGGAGGGCTGGAGGACGGCGCTGAGCTTGCGGCGGAGGACGGCCTCGACCTCGTTGACGATTTCGGGGTTGGCGCGGTCCATGAGCGCGATGCGCCGGGCGACATCGGCAGCGAGTTCGGGTTCGAGGCCGGCAAGCACCTGCGCGGCCTTGTCGGGCTGGAGGAAGGAGGTGAGGAGCGCGATGGTCTGGGGGTGCTCCTGGGCGAGGAAGTTGACGAGCTGCTGGACGTTGAGGTGGCGGAGGAAGCCGAAGGGAACGGTCGGCGAGGTGGCGGAGAGCCGGTCGATGAGCTCGGCAGCCTTCTCTTCGCCGAGGGCGAGGCGGAGGAGCTCTTCGGCGTAATCGAGACCGCCGAGGGAGATGACGTTGCGGGCGACGGCGGCTTCTTCGAACTCTTCGACGACTTCCTTGCGCTGCTCGGGGAGGAGCTCGCCCATGGCGGAGATCTCCCAGGTCAGGCGCTCGATGTCCTCGTCCGAGAGATGGCGGAGAACCTCGGCGGAGCGCTCCTTGCCGAGGGTGATGAGGAGCGCTGCGGCTTTGCGGCGGCCCTTGAGCTTCTCATCCTTTGCGACCATGGCCCGTTACTCTTCCCTCATCCAGGTTTGGACGACGTCGGCGACGGCGCGGGGGTTCGCCTCCGCGAGGCGGAGGACGCGCTCTTCGTGGGGGTCGGGCGGCGTTTCGAGGACCGGGAGGTCTTCCTGCGGGGCGGCGCTGGGGAGGGCGGCGAGGGCTGCAGCGGCGCCGGCGGGCAGGGCCTGGGGCATGACCGGGGCCGGCAGCCGGAGCTGCCGCTTCGAGAGCGAGCGGAGGAGGAGCATGACGAGGATGAACGCGAGGATGACGGCGAGGATGGGAATGAGGAGCTTGAGGTATTCGAAGTAGACGGCGAGGCCGCCGGGCGTCTCGCCGATGAGGTCGGCGCGGGCGCTTTCGTCGAAGGGGAGGCGGGTGACGCTGAGGATATCGCCGCGGACCTGGTCGAGGCCAACGGCGGCGGCGACGGCGCTCGTGATGGCGGCCTCCTGCGCTGCGGTCACGCTCTCATCGAGGACGACGGAGACGCTCAGGCGCTGGAGCTTGCCGGGCGCCTGGATGGTGGTGGAGGAGGTCTTCGGCACCTCATTGTTGGTGGTGGTTTCGGTGCGGGAGTACTGGGAGTTGCCGTTGGCGGTGGTGTTGGCGCCGCCGCCGGTGCCGCCGTTGGCGCCGGTGCCGGGGACGTTGCCGACGTTCAGGTTCGTGCCGGTGAAGGTCTCTTCGACGGTGGTTTGCGAGCGGGGGACGGCCTGCTGGGGCGTGCCGTACTCGTCTTTGACCTGGGTGACCTGGTCGAAGTTGAGGCTGGCGCGGATGGTGACGGCGGAGCGGCCGGGCCCGACGATGCGGGCGAGCACATCGGCGACGTCGCGCTGGAGGGCGAGTTCGTACTGGCGCTGGAGTTCGAGCTGAGAGGCGGTGGCCCCGGCGGAGAAGCTGCCGCCGAAGGTCGCGCCGTCGAACAGCACGCGGCCGGAGTCGTCGATGATGGTGATCCCCTTTTCGCTGAGGCCTTCGACGGAGTTGGCGACGAGGTTGGTGATGCCTTTGACCTGCTCGTCGGTGAGGCGGGCGCCGGGCTTCAGCTGGAGGAGGACGCTGGCGGTCGCCTCGTGCTGGTCTTCCTTGAAGACGGCCTGCTTCGGAATGGAGATGTGGACGCGGGAGGCTTTGACGGCGTCGAGGGTGTTGATGGAGCGGGCGAGTTCGCCTTCGAGGCCGCGGCGGAAGTTGACCTGCTGGACGAAGTCGGTGGCGCCGAAGTTGGTCTTGTCGAAGATTTCGAGGCCGACGGCGCCGCCGGAGGGGAGGCCGGCCTGGGCGAGCTTGATGCGGACCTCGGCGACTTTGTTGGCCGGGACGGCGATGGCGGAGCCGCCGGCGCGGAGCTGGTACGGGATGCCGAGCGATTCGAGCTCATCGGCCATGGCGGCGCTGTCCTCCGGGGCGAGGCCGGAGTAGGCGGTGACCATCTTCGGGCTGGAGGAGGAGAGGAAGAGTACCCAGACCAGGACGAGGCCGCCGATGCCGACCGCGGCGAGCATCACCTGGCGGCTGCGCGGGAGCGCGTTCCAGCGTTCGAGCCATGGACCGAGCGGCGAGGACTGCAGGTTCCCCATGCGGTGCTCCGGGCGGTAGTGCTCCGAAGGTAGCGATGGGGCTCGCGGCTCCGCATCGGGGAGTCACCGATGCGCGGGTGGCGTTCCCGTGAAGTCTGGGGAGAAAACCCTGATCCTGCCGTGCGGTGGCGGCTATTCGGCCGGCGCGAAATCGGGGTCGGCCGGGTCGAGCGGGAGGATGGGCGGCATGGCGCGGTCGAGGTGGTGCTCGGCGACCCAGCGGCGGCGGGCGTCCCAGTGGGCGGGGTGGCTCGGCCAGCCGCGGGCCCGCTCTTCGACCCATTTCCAGTCGGCCCAGCAGAGGAGGGCGGTATCGAGGTCGCGCCGGGCGAGCCGTCGGATGGCGCGGAGGATGGGGTCGCGCTTGCGTTTGCGCGGCTCGACCTTGTCGGCGAGGAGGATGACCTTGGCGATGAGCGGCATCTCGGCGGCGCCGAGGGTGTGGTCGCGGACGGCGGCGAGGGCCTCGCCGTCGGTGACGCCGAAGCGTTCGCGGAGGACCACGGCGGCGATGGGGCCGTGGAGGAGGACGGGCTCGAGGCGGTCGACGTCGGAGACGGGAAGGCCGCACTCGGCGGCGAGGCGGAGCTGCTCGGCCGGCGGGTGGGCGCGGAAGAGGTCGTGGCCCCAGGCGGCGAGTTCGACGCGGGCCGGGTCGAGGTCCCAGCGTGCGGCGAGGTCGCGGGCTTCGGCGGCGACGCGTTCGACGTGCTGGCGGAGGCCGCTCGGCAGCCGGTCGTATTCGGCCTGGACGGCGGCGAGCTGGGCGGCGATGTCGCTCATGCGCGGGGGCGGCGCCGGCGGAGTCAGCCCTCGGGGCCGAGGCGGCGGCCGGCGAGGAGGTGCATGTGGAGGTGGTGGATGGTCATGCCGGCGGCGTCGCCGACGTTGAAGGCGAGGCGGTAGCCGGGCTCCCAGGCGCCTTCGACGCGGGCGACGTCCTTGCTGAGCATGAACATGCCGGCGAGCGTCTCGGCGTGGCTCCATTCGACCTCGCGGGCGTTGTCGATGTGGACCTTCGGGATGATGAGACAGTGGACCGGCGCGCGGGGGTTGATGTCGCGGATGGCGAAGGCGTGGGCGTTTTCGGCGATCTTCGTGACCGGGACTTCGCCCCGGTGCATGCGGCAAAACAGGCAGTCCTGCATGGGCGCCATTGTGTGCAGGGCGGGCGGCTGTGTCGATGGGCGGGGGGCGGATTTTGCGGGCGGCTTGCGGGGGCGTTACGGTGCGCGGCATGACGCAGCCTTCGGGGAGCGTGCTCTCGCTGTTCTGGTCGCCGCTGTGCGCGGTGGGAAGCCACGGGCCGGCGGGGCCGAACGCGCAAATCTGCCTCTCGGTGCTGGGGGCCTCGATCGTGCCGGCGCGGCCGCGGCTGCTCGTCGCGCTCTGGAAGGGCAATTACACGCACGACCTCGTCCGCGCCTCAGGGACGCTGGCGATAACGGTGCTGGCGGAGGGGCAGGAGGGGCTGCTGGCGCCGCTCGGGCTGCGGAGCGGCCGTGAAGGGCCGAAGCTGGGCGGACTGGACTGCCGGCTGACGCCGGAGGGCGACCCGGTCTTCGCCGGCGGCGCCGGCTGGCTGCGGGGGCGCGTCATCGACGCGTTCGACCTCGGCGATGCGACGGCGTTCCTGGCGGCGGTGGAGGAGACGGGTGCGGGCGAAGGGACGCCGCTGCGGTGGCAGACGGCGCAGCGGACGGTCGGCGAGGCATTCCTTGCGAAGTGGGCGGAGAAGAGCGCGCGCGACCGGGCCGCGGCCGAGCGGGCGATGCGGTGGCTGGCGTGAGCGGGCGGGAAGCCGCCTGCGCTCAGGCGTAGAGCACGTGGGTGCGGAGGAAGGCTTCGACGGCCTTGTAGAAGTGGTCGATGGTCTCGGACTTGCGCCAGCCGTGCCCTTCGCCGGGGTAGACGTGGTATTCGTGCGGGACACCGCGGGCGCGGAGCGAAGCGACGATGCTGTCGCTCTGCTCGCGCGGGACGACACGGTCGATTTCGCCCTGGAAGACGGCGATGGGGTCGCGGATGCGGTCGGCGTGAAAGATCGGCGAGCGCTCGCGGTAGACGGCGGCGGCTTCGGGGAGCGGCCCGAGGAGCGAATCGAGGTAGCGGGCTTCGAACTTGTGGGTGTCGGAGGCGAGGGTGAACTGGTTGGCGACGCCGAACATGCAGATGGCCGCTTTGTAGACGCCGGGGTGCTGGACGAGCGACTGGAGGACGGTGAAGCCGCCGGCGGAGCCGCCCATGATGACGAGGCGGCCGGGGTCGGCGAGGCCGCGGTCGGCGAGGGCGAGGGCGCCGGTGCGGGCATCTTCGACGTCGTAGATGCCCCACGACTGCCGCAGCGCGAGCATGTAGGCGCGGCCGTAGCCGGTGGACCCGCGGTAGTTCGGCAGGAGGACGGCGTACCCGCGGGTGGCGAAGAACTGGGCCTGCGGGTTCCAGGCGGCGGTAACCTGGCTGGTGGGGCCGCCGTGGACGAGGACCACGAGCGGCGGGGCGCCGCGGCCTTCGAAGCGGTCGCTGGCCGGCGGGTAGTAGAGGCCGTGCGCCTCCCCGCCGTCGAACGAGGTCCAGCTGACCGGCTGGGGGGCGGAGAGGGCGGACGGGGGGACGAGCTCGCTGTCGCTGCGGCGGACGACGTCGATGCGGGGCGCGCCGGGGTCGGCGAGGTCGATATCGAGGACGCGCGGGGGCTGCTGGCCGCCGCTGGCGACGACGGCGAGCCGCTCGGCGGCGGGCGAGGCCGCGGGCGCAGAGAACGAGGTGTAGCCCGGGTGGTGCGGGGCGAGGTCGCGTTCGCTGCCGGCCGGGTCGAGGAGGACGAGGCGGTGGAAGCCGGCGATGGAGCGGATGACGGCGATGCGGCCCGAGGGGAGCTCGGCGAAGGTGCGCATGCCGTGCATCCAGGCGGGGGCGCCGTGCTCGGCCTCGCCGGCGGTCAGCTGGCGGACGGCGCCGGAGGCGAGGTCGCGCCGGCAGAGGTGGCCCCAGCCGGTTTCGTCGGAGATGTAGAGGAGCCCGGCGCCGTCGCGGGTGAAGGCGGGCTGGAAGATGCTGACGTCCGGACCGCCGGCGACGACGCCGGACGAGGCGATGCGGGGCAACGGGCCGCTGCAATCGAGGGCGGCGAGGCGGAGTTCAGTGCCGTCCCACGGCATGTTCGGGTGGTCCCATTCGACCCAGGCGAGCCGGTCGCCGGCGGGGTGCCAGGCCGGCTGCATGTAGAAGTCGCGGCCTTCGGCGAGGCGGCGCGGCCACTGGCGGCCTTCGCTGTCGACGACAGCGATGCAGTCGACATCTTCGAAGGTGTGGACGTAGGCGACCCAGCGGCCATCGGGGGAGACGGCGGGGGAGGCGGCAGCGCCGAAGGGCGGGGTGATGGGGCGGGCGGGGCCGCCGGCGAGGTCCTGGCGGTAGATGCGCTGGTCGGCCTGGCCGACGAAGTAGCAGGCGCCATGGGCGAGGGTGAAATCGCCGCCGCCGTAAGCGACGAAGGCGCGGACGGAGATTTCCGGGGTGAGGTCGCGGGTCGCGGATTCGCCGTCCTTGCGGGCGGCAACGACGCCCCGGTCGGAGCGGCCTTCGGACCAGGCGAGCGTGCGGCCGTCGGTGTCCCAGGCCGGTTCGTTGAGGCGGAGGGCGGCGCCGAGCGCCGCGGGGGTGATGGGGCTCGGCCAGAGGCCGAACATGCGCTGTTCGCGTGCCATGGCGGCGATTGTACGGCGGCGGTGGGGCGCGCGCCGGGCGGGTCAGGCTGGCGGCTGGGTGATGCGGAAGTGGTTGCCGAAGGGGTCGCGGCCGGCGCAGTCGATGCCCCACGCCTGTTCCATGGGCTCCTGCGTCATCTCGACGCCGCGGGCGACGAGCGTTTCGTAGGTCTGCCGGCAGTCGTCGGTGTGGAAGATGAGCCAGCCGCCGGCTTCGCCGGTTGGGACGAGGCGGCGGACGGTTTCGGCCGTTTCGGCGTCCATCATGGGGCCGCCGGGCAGCTCGAGGAGGATTTCGCGGGGGTCGCCGGGCACGCCGACGGTGAGCCAGCGCATGACGCCGAGGTCGACGTCGGTGCGGACTTCGAGGCCGAGCTTGCCGACGTAGAAGTCGAGGGCGGCGTCCTGGTCGAGGACGTAGAGCTGGGAGATGGCGACGCGCGTGAACATGGCGCGTCATCGTAGCACGGGCGGGATGCGGGCGCGCGTTCCGCGTTCGGGGGCGAGGCCGTATCCTTGCCTGCGATGCCCACGAGTCTTGCCCCTGTTTCCATCGACGAACTGAAGGCCATCGCGAAGCGCGTGCGCGCGCACATCGTGGAGATGGTCTACGAAGCGCAGAGCGGCCACCCGGGAGGGTCGCTCTCGTCGGTCGAGCTGGGGGTGGCGCTGTACTGGAATCACCTGCGGATCGACCCGGCGAACCCGGAAGACCCGGGGCGGGACCGGTTCATCCTCTCGAAGGGGCACGCGACGCCGTTCTACTACGCGGTGCTGGCGGAGCGGGGGTTCTTTTCGACGGAGCTGCTGAAGGGGTTCCGGAAGCTGGGGAGCCCGCTGCAGGGGCACCCCTCGATGCAGGCGCTTCCGGGCATCGAGATGTCGGGCGGGTCGCTCGGGCAGGGGCTGTCGTTCGCCATCGGGCATGCGCTGGCGGGGCGGCTGGCAGGGCGGGAGTTCCGCTGCTGGGTGCTGCTCGGCGACGGCGAGCTGAACGAAGGGCAGGTGTGGGAGGCCGCGATGGCGATCCCGCACTTCGGGCTGGGCGACCGCGTGATTGCGCTGGTCGACCGGAACGGCATCCAGAACGACGGCTTCGCGGACAGGATCATGCGGACGAACCCGCCGGCGATGTTCGCAGGCTTCGGCTGGAAGGTGATCGAGTGCGACGGGCACGACATGGCGGCGGTTGATGCAGCGCTGGCGGAGGCAGAGCGGCCGGATGAGCGGCCGCGGGTGGTGGTGGCGCATACGGTGAAGGGGAAGGGCGTGTCGTTCATGGAGAACAACCCGGGCTTCCACGGGAAGGCGCCGACGCGGGAGCAGCTGGAGCAGGCGCTGGCGCAGATCGCGGAGGGGCTGGCATGACGCAGACGGCACCGGCGGCGGCGACGCGGGAGGCGTACCCGTTCGCGCTCATCGAGCTCGTGGAGCAGGGCGTGGACGTGGTGGCAATCGATGCGGACCTCTCGGTTTCGACGATGGGCTACCAGTTCGGCGAGAAGTACCCGGAGCGGTGGTACACCGTCGGCGTGGCGGAGCAGAACATGGTCGGCATCGCGGCGGGGCTGGCGGCCTGCGGGAAGACGGCGTTCATCGCGAGCTTCGCGGCCTTCCTGCCGGGGCGGTGTTTCGACCAGCTGCGGACGTCGGTGGCGCAGCCGCGGGGCGGTCTGAACGTGAAGTGCGTGGCGAGCCACGGCGGCATCACCGTCGGCGAGGACGGGATGAGCGCACAGGCGATCGAGGACCTCGCGCTGGTGACCTCGCTCATCCCGTTCGACGTGGTGGTGCCGGCCGATTTCGAGGCGGCGAAGCAGGCGATCGTGGCGGTGGGGAAGACGACCCGCCCGGCGTACGTGCGGACGGGGCGGCCGAAGGTGCCGGCGGTCTACGGGAGCGGCTACCGGTTCGAACTCGGCAAGGCGCACCGGCTGCGGGAGGGGTCCGACGTGACGATCATGCGCCTGCGGCGTGCTGGTGAGCATCGCGCTGGAGGCGGCGAACCTGCTGGCGAACGAGGGCGTCTCGGCGCGGGTGCTGGACATGGCGACGATCAAGCCGATCGACCGGGAGGCCGTCATCGCGGCGGCGCGGGAGACGGGCGCGATCGTCACGGCCGAGGAGCACCAGACGACGGGCGGACTGGGCACCGCGGTGGCGCGGGTGCTGGCCGAGACGGTGCCGGTGCCGGTGTCGTTCGTGGGGGTGGACCGGTACGGGACGAGCGGGAAGTGGGACGAGCTGCTGACGTATTTCGACCTGACGCCGGCGCGGGTAGCGGCGGCGGCCCGGGACGCTCTCAGCCGGAAGCGGTAGCGGGCGATTCGCCGGCGGCGCGGGGCGCGATCTTCTCGAGCGCTGCGATGACCTCGGGGACGTGGGCGGTGACGCGGAAGTCATGCCGCATGGCCGCGCGGATGATCCCCTCTTTATCGATGACGTAGGTGACGCGCGGCGGCATCCACGGGATCCAGCCCTTCGCATCGTAGAGGTCGCGGAGGCGGCCGTCGCTATCAGGGATGAGCGGGAACGGCAGGCTGTGCTTTTCGCGGAAGGAGGTATGGGAGCTGGAGGAATCGCCGCTGACGCCGATGACGATCGCGTCGTAGGCGGCGATGGCGCCGTAGTTGTCGCGGAAGGAGCAGGCCTGGGCGGTGCAGCCGGGGGTGAAGTCCTTCGGGTAGAAGTAGAGGACGACGTGCTTCTTGCCGCGGCAGTCGCTGAGCGTGAAGGTCGAGCCGTCGTCGAGGGTGGCGGTGAAGTCGGGGGCGGGCGTGCCGGGATTGAGCATGGCGGGACCTCCGTCGGCGCTTCGGGGGCTACTGGGTTCGGAAGCAGGCCTGGATTGCGGCGGCGAGTTCGGGCGAGCCGGTGAGTTCGCCGACTTCTTCGGCGCGGGCCTCGCCGCGGATGAAGCGGAAGAATCCGGGGGTGTCAGTCCGGAGGAAGACGTCGGCATCGGGGGCGCCGCTGCGGCGGGGGTGGAGGTGCCCGTCGTGGATGTCGAACGTCCAGGTGTTGGCGTCGCCGGCATCGCTGATTTCGATGGTCATGCGGGCTTCGAGGTCTTCGGCGCGCTCGGGGTGGAAGGCGAAGGTGGGGATGACGCGGACGGCGAAATCGTGGCTGACGCGGGAGCCGACGTGTTCTTCGCGGATGGGTTCGACGTACTTGCGGCCCCAGTCGAGGAGGGCGAGGAGGATGGGGCGGACTTCCCAGCCTTTTTCGGTGAGGGTGTATTCGACGCGCGGCGGGAGGGCTTTGAAGTAGTGGCGTTCGACGATGCCCATGGCCTCGAGCCGGCGGAGGCGGTCGGAGAGGACGTTGGGGGACATGCCGGCGCAGCTTTCGAGGATGTCGTTGTAGCGGTGGAGGCCGGACATGAGGTCGCGGATGATGAGGAGGGTCCAGCGGTCGCCCAGGACGTCGAGCACCTGGGCGATGACACAGGGGAGGTTGTAGGTGCGGCCTGTGTCGGATTCTGCGCGCTGGGCCATGGGCTGGGCTCCGGTTTGGATAGTGTCAAGGTTCTTCACGGCGCTAGCGCCGGGACTATTGACATGATAGCGCCCGATGCTATGATTCGCCTACGAGCACTGCTACGGAAACGCTAGTACCAGCACTCGCCGAGAACTAGCCTAGCCGAGCGGCAGTTGCCCGGTCAACAAAAGGAAAGGGGGTCCACCACCATGGCTGACGCCACGATCGAGACGACGAAGGCTCCCCAGGCTGACCACTTCCACCGCTGGCGGATCGAGGAGCCGAACGGCCCGACGAGCCGCGGTGTTTGCAAGGTTTGCGGCGCGGAGAAAGAGTTCAAGAACTGGCTCGCCGAGGGCGACTTCATCACGAATGAAGAGCACCGGGCGATGGCTTCCGCGGCCTGAGCCTCCGTCCCTGCCCCGGGCGGCGGGCGTCCTCTCCCGCCCGCCGGCCCACCAGCAGCGCCGCCGCCCCGATGGCCCGGGGCGGCGGTTTTTCGCGCCCGGCGGTCGCGGTTTCAGATGATGCCGCGGGCGGCGAGGTCGTCGAGTTCGGCATCGGCGAGGCCGAGAAGCCCCTGGTACACCTCGCGATTGTGCTCGCCGAGGAGCGGAGCGCGGCCGGGCACCGTCCCCGGGGTGGCAGTCAGCCGCGGCACGACGCCGGGCTGGAGGACCGGGCCGAAGACGGGGGAATCGACGGTGACGACCTGCTCGCGGGCGGCATAGTGGTCGTCGGCGACGATGTCGCTGACCTGGTAGACCTTCGAGGCGGGGACGCCGTGGCGGTCGAGCGCGGCCTGGGCCTCGGCCAGCGTGAGGCCTGCAACCCAGCGGCGGATGATGGCGTGGATGGCTTCGTGGTTGGCGAGGAGGTTCTGGCGCGGGGTGAAGCGGGGGTCGGCGGCGAGCTCCGGCTGGCCCATGGCGGCGCAGAGCCGTTCGAACGAACGCTGGGTGGTGGCGTTGATGACGAGGTCGTGGCCGTCGGCGGTTTCGAACTGCTCGGCGGGGACGACGCCGGGGTAGTAGTTGCCGCTGCGGGGCCGGTCGCGGCCGGTGAGGCCGTAGTTGGCGGCGTGGGTGCCGCTCATCCGCCAGACGGCTTCGTAGAGGGCGACGTCGACGTCCTGGCCGCGGCCGGTGAGGTCGCGCGCGCGGAGCGCCGCGAGCGCGCCGAAGGCGGCGAAGATGCCCGCGCCGTAATCGCCGATGAAGTAGCCGGGCCGAACGGGCGGCCTGTCGGGGTAGCCGGTGACGGCGGTGATGCCGCTGAAGGCGAGGGCGACGCGGTCGAAGCCGGCGCGGTCGCGGTAGGGGCCATCCTGGCCGTAGCCGGAGATGCGCACGACGACGAGGCCGGGATTCTCCTCGCGCAGGGCGTCCGGCGCGAGGCCCCAGGCTTCGAGGGTGCCGGGGCGGAAGTTTTCGACCAGGAGGTCGGCCGTTGCGGCGAGGCGCCGGAAGAGGGCGCGGCCCTCCGGCTGGCCGAGGTCGAGGGTGACGGATTTCTGGCCGCGGTTGTCCTGTTCGAAGGAGAGATTGCCGCGGTTCGCTTCGCCGGTGCCGGGCGGCTCGATTTTGATGACCTCGGCGCCGAATTCGGCGAAGAGGGTGGCGCAGAACGGGGCTGCGAGGATCTGGCCGGCGGAGATGACGCGGATGCCGGCGAGCGCGGGGAGGGCGGGCGGCATGGTGACCGGGAATGATACGGTTCGGGCGATGGGGGCTGCACGCGAGCCGGCGGGGAGGTTCTACGACGCGGTGTACGCGCTGGTGCGCCGCATCCCGGAGGGGCGGGTGATGACCTACGGACAGGTGGCGCTCGAACTCGGCGCGCCCGCGGCGGCGCGGGCGGTCGGCTATGCGCTGGCGTGGCTGCCGCCGGGGACCGATGTGCCGTGGTGGCGGGTGGTGAATGCCAAAGGCGGCATCAGCCTGCGGGGCCGCGGCGAGGAGGCCGACCTGCAGCGGCGGCTGCTGGAGGCGGAGGGAGTGGTGTTCGGGCCGGACGGGCGGATGGGCCTGCGGCGCTACCGCTGGTTCCCGTCGGGCGGCCCGGCTGGAGATTCGGGGGCGAGCTTCGTGCCGGGCAGGTAGTAGCGGTCGTGCCAGATGCCGCGGTAGGGTTCGCCCTCGAGCGGCATGCGCCAGGTGCGGATGCGGGCGCCGGCGAGCGGGACGCGGATGAGGGCGCGGGGCTGGTCGATGGTCTCCTCGATATAGCGGTCGGCCGCCTCGGGCGGGACGTAGCGGCGGGCGATGCGGCGGTAGAGGTCGCGCCATGCTGCATCGTCGCCGGGCTGACGGACGACCTCGGCGACGCCTTCGATGACGACCTTCCGGTACGGGTGGTGCTGGTCGTCGATGGTCAGCGCGACGCGGGGGTCGTGGCGGATGTGGTCGAGCCACTCGGAGGCGGCGCGGGGCGTGATGTAGATGGCGCCGTCTTCGCAGATGAACCAGACGGGGGTGACGTGGGGCGCGCCTTCAGCGTCGACGGTGGCGATGCGGCAGAGGATGCCGGGCTGCTGGAGGAATTCGTCGCGTTCGGCGGGGGTGAGGGCGGGCATGACGGCCTCCGGGCGCGTGGCGGCGCTGCGATTGGGTAGGATACGCCCAACGTTCGAACGCTGGAGGAGCCGGTCATGGACGAGCAGGCGCAGGCCGCGAAGAAGACGCTGCTGCGGATGATCCCGTACGGGCTGTACGTGCTGGGCGTGCGGGACGGCGACGAGGTCTCGGCGGCGGCAATCAACTGGGTGACGCAGACGTCGTTCACGCCGCCACTGGTCGCGATGGGCGTGAAAAAGGACAGCGGGGCCTACGCGCTGCTGAAGCGGACGGGGCAGTTCGCGCTCTCGTTCCTCGAAAGCGGGCAGGGCGACATCGCCTACGCGTTCTTCAAGCCGACGACGGTCGAGGGCTCGAAGGTGAACGGGCAGGAGACGGAGACCGCGAGCAACGGCGCGCCGGTCATCGCGGCGGCGCCGGGCTGGGTGGAAGGGCGCGTGGTCGGCGAAGTGGACCTCGGCGACCACAGCTGCGTGGTGGGCGAGGTGACCAACGCGGTGCTGAAGCGGGAGGCGAAGCCGCTGACGCTGGACGAGCTGGGCGTGAAGTACGGCGGCTAGTCGAACCAGCGCTTTTCGCCGGGGGCCAGCTCGACGACGCGGGTATAGCCGCGGTGGAGGACGGCGACGGTCCGCGGGTAGGGGCGGTCGTTGCGGAGCTGGAGCCGGCCGCTCACGGGCCGCTGGAAGAGCCCCTCCGAGGTGATGTGCCCGGAATCGCCGACGAGGCGGGGGGTGCGCGCCGGGGCGTAGACCTGCCAGAGCGTCCCCTCGTGGGGCCGGAGATAGACGTCGCCCATCGGCAGGGGGCGCCGGTTCCAGACGTCGAAGCCGACCTCGCCGGGGCGGAGGAGTTCGGTCCAGGGCACCCAGAGCGGCTCATCGGACCAGTTGAGAACGCCGACGAGGGCGCGGCCGTCTCCGAGGTCGGCGCGCCAGGCGCGGGGGACGGGGCCGTCGCCGGGTTCGACAGGCCGGGCAGCGGCGGCGGGCGGGAAGAGGGCGAGCGCCATCTCGCGGCGGGCCGGCGGCAGCTTCGGGAGGTCGTCGCTGGCGACGACCATGCCGCCGGAGAGCGCGATGCCGGTCGCGAGGAAGCGCACTTCGGCCTCGGTCAGCTCGGTGTCGGTGTCGCGGACGATGAGGCAGTCGGGATCGTTGACCCACCAGCGGCGGTGCATCCAGTTGCGCTGGAGGGTGAGGCGCATGGCATGACGGACGGAGGGATTCGGGCCGGCGGCCCAGGTCTCTTTGACGTCGGGGCCGACGCGCATGGCGTCGACGAGGCCGATGGCGGGGCCGAAGTGGCAGGTGCAGCCGAGCAGGAAGGTGTCGCCGCCGGCTTCTTCGCGGATGATTTCGAGGCCGCGGCGCAGGTTGGCGAGCGCGGTGGTGCCCGGCCGGTGGTAGCGGACGGCCGAGGCGGGCCTGGCGGCGTAGGAGCAGGCATCGAGCTTGAGGTAGGTGTAGCCCCATTCGCGGACGACGGTGCGGATGACGTTGCGGAGCCAGGCTTCGGCTTCAGGGTGCGTGCAATCGAGGACGGCGCAGCGGCCGAGCCAGGTCTGGACGAAGACGGTTTCGCCGTCCGGGGTTCGGAGGACCATCTCCGGGTGGTCGCGCAGGGCGGCGGAGTTCTCGTTGAGCACGAACGGCGCGAGCCAGAGGCCGGGCCGGTAGCCGGCCTCGCGGATGCGGGCAGCGAGCGCGGCCATGCCGGAGGGGAACTTCGCGTTCGGGGTGAGCCAGTCGCCGGTGTGCGCCTGGTAGCCGTCGTCGATTTGCACGACCTCGGCGGGGTGGCGCTCGCGGACCATTGCTTCGAGGTTGGCGAGGACGTCGGCCTCCGAAACGCGGTCGTAGAAGTAGTACCAGCTGCACCAGCCGGTGGGCACGCGGTCCGGGACGCGGGCGCCCATGCGGGCGGCGACGTCGTCGGCGTACCGTTCGATGAGCTCGAGGGGGTCGCCGCCTTCGCGGAGGGCGACGGGCGGCAGCTGGACCGATTCGCCGGGGGCAAGCGCGAGGCCGTCGACGTCGTAAACGAGGGCGATGCGGGTGACGAGCGACTCGGCGGCGTCGAGGGTCACTTCGATGTCGAAGAAGAAGCGATCGAGCTGCAGGCAGCCGGCGAGCAGCGCGGGCCTGGCGTGGTACGGAAGCCAGAGGACGGCCTGGTCGCGGCTGACGTACGTGACCGCATCCGCGGCGGGGCGGGCGAACCGGCCGTCGTAGCCTTCGGGGGCGGGCGCGCCGAAGTTGCGGACGAGGGCGTCCATCTGCATGTAGCGCCCGTGAATCCAGAGCCAGCCGTCGGCGGCGGGGACATCGAGGTCAGCGGCGAGGCGCACCTCGCGGGGGGCCGCCGGCTCGCTGCCGGTGTTCGCAAGCGTGATGCGGAGTTCGCCGGCGGCGGCGTCGTAGCCGGCGGCGCAATCGAGGCCGGGCGGCAGGCCTTCGGGAACGAGCCAGAGGTCCCAGGGCAGGGTGCTCACGGGTGAACCTTACCGCCCCGGCGGGCTTCGGCGTAGCGGCGGGCGGCCTCGAGCGATTCGGGGGTGCCGATATCGAACCAGGCGCCGGCGACGGGAACGGCCCGGATGGTGCGGCCGGCTTCGACGGCGGCAGCGAGGGCGCGGGGCAGCTCGTACTCGCCGCGTGGCAACGGTTCGAGCGCTTCGACGAACGGCCAGAGCCACGCGCCGAGGACGGCGGGGCCGGCGTTGTTCCACGGGGTCGCGGAGGTGCCGCGCGGCGGTTTTTCGACGATGCGGGTGACGCGGAAGGCGCCGTCGACGTAGACGGCTGCGCCGGCCCACGGGTCATCGACCGGGTTGACGAGGAGCGCGCCGTCGGAACCGGACGCGGCGCCGAGGAGCGCCGCGTAGCTCTCGGGGTCGAGGTAGACATCGCCCCAGGTGACGAGGAAGGGGCCAGGGGACAGGTGGGGGCGGGCGAGGGCCGCGGCGCGGGCCGTGCCTTCGAGCCGCTCCTGGCGGACGAAGCGGAGGCCGATCCCGGGCGGCGGCGCCGCCGTCAGCGCATCGAGGATGCGGTCGCCGAGGTAGCCGACGACGACGACGGCCGTTTCGATGCCTGCGGCCGCGAGGGCGTCGAGGGTGTGGAGGAGGAGCGGGCGGCCGGCGAGCGGGAGGAGCGGCTTCGGGGTGTCGGCGGTGAGAGGACCGAGGCGGGTGCCGCGCCCGGCGGCGAGGATGACGGCCTGGCGGGCGCTCATGCCAGCCGGGCCCCGGCGGAGGGCGCGACCTCGAAGGCGGGGCCGCCGGCCGCGGCCGCGGCCGCGCCGATGACCGCCTGCTCGCGGCCGCGTTCGCAGACGGCGATGGCGAAGCCGCCGAAGCCCGCGCCGGTGAGGCGGGCCCCGGCCGCGCCGGCCCGCGTCATGGCCTTCACGAGGGCGTCGAGGGCGGGCGTCGAACAGCGGTAGTCGTCGCGGAGGGAGGCATGGGAGGCGGCCATCAGCTCGCCGAGGGCGGCGAGGTCGCCGGCTTCGACCGCTGCGCAGGCGAGGTCGACCCGCTCGGCCTCCGCGAGGACGTGGCGGGCGTACGCGCGGACCGGGAGCTGCGCGTCGGGGTCGAAGGCGCCGGCGGCGAGCGTGACGAGGCGCTCCAGCGGGATGCCGGCCGCTGCAGCAGCTTTGCGGGCGGAGCTGCGGGCCGGGAGTTCGTCGACGAGGACGGGCGCGGCATCGATGGCGGCGACGTGACCGAGGAGCGGCGTGCCCTCGATCTCTGCGCCGAGCATGTCGGCGAGGAGGGCGGCGGCGATGCGGGTGGCGACGACGCGCTCGTTGTAGGCGTCGCGGGCGGCGCCGCCTTTCGGCGCGGGCTGGCCCGAAGAGGCGACGACGAAGGCCCAGCCTGCCGGCACGGGCACGGGACGCATGGCCGGCGGCAGGAAGTCGATGCGGAGGAGCGCGCCGGCCTCGGCGAAGGCGATGACCTGCTGGTCCATCCCGCCGGTCTCAGCGCCGGCGAGGCGTTCGGCCTGCGCGGCGAACGCGGCGAGGGCCGCGCGGTCGAGGCCGAGGCCGAAGGCGGCATCGAGCGCCAGCAGGAGGGCGACGGTGAGCGCGCTGGAGGAGCTGAGGCCGCTCGCGGGCGGGAGGTCGCTGGCGACGGCGATGCGCGCGCCCCGGCCGGACAGGCGGGGGCCGAGGACGGCGGCGGCCGCCGCGAGGTAGCGGTGCCACGGCTCGGGGCAGGCGGCCGGGTCCGCGCCGAGAGGGAGGCGGGCGGGCTCGGGGAATTCGCGCGAGACGCCCTCGAGCAGCCCGGCCCCGGACGGCGCGACGGCGACCGCCGTCGACTGGCCGATGGCGAAGGGGAGCACGGGGAGGCCGTTGTAGTCGGTGTGTTCGCCGATGAGGTTGACGCGGCCGGGGGCGATAGCGACGGCGGCGGGTTCCGCGGCGAAGGTCGAGCGGAAGAGAGCGGCGGCGGCCGCAGCGGGGTCCACGGGGGTATTATCCGGGCATGACGACCGTGACCACACCTTCGAACCGCGCGATGCCTTCGACCCGGGGACTGAACTTCTTCGAAGCGGACCCGAACCTCGAGCGGGCGCTCCGGGCCTACGCCGAGCCGGCCGACGCGGACCGGGCGGTGCCGCTCCTGCGGGAGGTCGGGCGCTGCGCGGGGGATGAGCTGGACGAGCTGGCGGCCATCGCAGATGCGAACCCGCCGGTGCTGCGCACGCACGACCGGCTCGGGCAGCGGGTGGACGAGATCGTCTACCACCCGGCGTTCGTGGAGATGCAGCGGCTCGGCTTTTCGCGGTTCGGGTTCGCGGCGATGTCGCACCGGGAGGGGGTGCTGGGGTGGCCGGGCCGGGTGCCGCACGTGGTGAAGTTCGCGCTCAGTTATGTCTTCGTTCAATCGGAGTTCGGCCTCTTCTGCCCGATTTCGATGACGGATTCGGCGGCGCGGGTGCTGCGGATGTTCGGCGCGCCGGAACTGCAGGCGCGGTACGTGCCGCGGCTGACGAGCACGGAATTCAGCGAGCTGATGCAATCGGCGCAGCTGCTCACGGAGCGGACGGGCGGGAGCGACGTGGGCACGAGCGAGTGCGAGGCGCGGCTGGTCGACGGCGCGTGGCGCATCTGGGGCGAGAAGTGGTTCTGTTCGAATGCGGGCGCGGATGTGCACCTCGCGCTGGCGCGGCCGGCCGGCGCCCCGGCGGGGACGAAGGGGCTCGGGATGTTCCTCGTGCCGAAGGTGCTGCCGGATGGGCGCCGGAACCGGTACGTCATCCGGCGGCTGAAGGAGAAGCTCGGCTCGCGGTCGATGCCGACGGGGGAGTACGAGTTCGAGGGCGCGACGGGGTACGTGGTGGGTGACATCGACCGCGGGTTCGCGCAGATGGCGGAGATGATCAACGTCTCGCGGCTGAGCAACGGGATGCGGGCGGCGGCGCTCATGCGGCGGTCGCTGCTGGAGGCGGCGGTGCACGCGCGGGGACGGTCAGCGTTCGGGCGGGCGCTCTTCGACCTGCCGCTGGTGCGGGAGCAGCTGTTCGAGATGGTGCTCGACAGCGAGGCGGCGCTCGCCATCGTGCTGTTCGCGGCGCAGGCGCTGGACCGGGCGGACGGCGGTTCGGAGCACGACGAGCTGGTCGTGCGCATCACCACGCCGCTGATCAAGTACGCGAACTGCCGGCGGGCGCGCTGGACGGCCGGGATGGCGATGAACCTGCGGGGCGGGAACGGCTACATCGAGGAATGGGTGAACGCGCGGCTGCTGCGGGATGCGCACCTCGGGAGCATCTGGGAGGGGGCGGAGAACGTGGTGGCGCTCGACGTGGCGCGGGCGGCGATGCGGAACGGCGCGCACGAGGCGCTCTTCCGGGAGCTGGAGACGCGGCTGGACGGCGTGACCGACGAGCGGGCGCGCGGCGAAGCCGAAGCGGCGCGGACGGGGCTCGCGCGCGTCCGCGCCGCGTTCGCTCGCCTGCTGCAGGCGAGCGAGGACGAACGCGAGGCGAAGATGGCCGCGATGTGCGACCGGCTGGCGGCGCTGGTGTGCGCCTGCCTTCTGACCGCGGAAGGCGACCGGGAAGCGCGGGCAGGGCTCGGCTACGGGAAGCTGCTGGCGGCGCGGGAGTACCGGCGGCGGTACGTGGAGCGGCAGGACCCGCTGGAGGCCGATGCCGGCGCGCTCCGGTGGCTCGGCCACCTGGTCGACGGGGCGCCGGTGCCGGGGGCGGCGCTGGGATAGCGCCGCGCGTCGCCGGCAGGGTCGGGCGGGCGCGGACTCAGGGGGCCGGCGGGAGGGGCGCCTCGCCGTACTGGTTGGGCATCGGCTTCGTCGGCTGGGCGCAGAGGACGATGAGCGCAATCCACCCGAGGAGGGGGATGAGACCGATCAGCTGGAGCCACCCGGACTGCCCGATATCGTGCAGGCGGCGGGCGGTGACGCCGATGGACGGCAAGAAAGCGGCGAGGGAGAACGCCAGCGATACGAGGTCGAAGAAGTTGCTGAAGGCCCCCAGCACCCCCAGGACGAAGCCGACGATCGCCTGACCGAGCACGAACCACCAGAACTCCGGGCGGCCGGCGCGGCCTTCGAAGAGGACGTACCGCTTCCAGGGCGAGAGATACCACTGGATGGGTGAAACCTGAGCGGGCGCAGCGGCCTGCATGGCGGGCTCCTGTCGCGAGGTGGCGGGAGCCTACCGAACTGCGCGGCGCCTGTTCAAGGGACAGGTTCGTCCCGCGATGAGCGGGAGGCGCGTGTGCCGAAGGCCTACGCCTTGCTGTAGTCCCAGGAGATGTACTTCACCGGGGTGACTTCGATGTAGGCCGTCTCGGGGCCGGCTTCGGTGGGGAGCTGGTCCTCCGGGACGCCGCGGCGGCGCATCGCTTCGCGGCGGAGGGGCAGCACCTCGGCGGGGTCGGTGATGACGCGGCCGGTGCCCTGGATGCAGACGCCCTTGATGTCCTGCATCGTGCTGCCGGATTCGAGCATGACGGAGACGTTCGGGTTGCGCTCGATGTTCTTCGTCTTCTGGGTGCCCTTGCGGCAACCCATGTAGATTTTCTCGCCGAGCCGGAAGTAGCCGATGGGGACGGTGTGGGGGTGGCCGCTGCGGCTGATGGTGGAGAGGGCGATCCACCCGGGGCGGGAGTCGAGGAAGGCGTGGATTTCGTCGAGGGACATCTTGCCGGGCATGCGGAACTCCGAGACGGGATTCCCAGGGCAGGTGCAAGTTTGGGTTGCCCGGCTGCGGCTGTCGAGTGAGGATGAGCGGCAACGCAGGAGGGTTCGCGCATGGCGCTCTATGTGAGGTTCGAACGGGCGGACGGCCGCCGCGGGGCGGGGCTGCTGGAGGGGGAGACGGTGCGGGTCATCGAGGAGCCGTTCTGGGAGGGGACGCGGCCGACCGGCGAGACGGTGCCGCTGGCGTCGGTGCGGCTGCTCCCGCCGTGTGCGCCCCGCAGCATCGTCTGCGTGGGGCTCAACTACGCCAGCCACCTGCAGGGGCGGCCCGCGCCGGACCCGCCGACGCTGTTCTTCAAGCCGCTTTCGAGCATCGCCGGGCCGGGCGACGCGATCGTCCTGCCGCCGAACTGCGGCCGGGTCGACCCGGAAGGCGAAATCGTCATCGTCATCGGAAAACGGGTGAAGGGTGCAACGCGCGAGGAGGCGGAAGCGGCGATTTTCGGCTACACGGCGGGGAACGACGTCTCGGCGCGCGCGTGGCAGCAGGCCGACGGCCAGTGGTGGCGGGCGAAGGGGAGCGACACGTTCGGCGTCTTCGGGCCAGCCATCGTGACCGGGCTGCGGCACGACGAGCTGGAGGTGGCAACCCGCGTGAACGGGCGCGAGGTGCAGCGGGGCCGCTCGACCGAGCTCATCCGCGACATCCCGGAAATCGTGCGGTACGTGAGCGCGGTGATGACGCTGGTGCCCGGCGACATCATCTACACCGGGACGCCGGGGAGCCCGCCGGAGATCCGCCCGGGCGACGTGGTGGAGGTGGAGGTGACGGGCGCGGGGGTGCTCCGCAACGACGTGCGCGGGGAGTAGCCTCAGGCGGCTGCGGCGGCGCTGCCGGGCGCGGGGCGGGCGGCCGGCCTGCCGAGGAGGAAACCCTGCACGAAGTCGACGCCGGCATCGCGGACGGCGGCGAGCTCAGCCTCGGTTTCGATGCCCTCGGCGAGGGTGCGGATGCCGAGGTCGCGGGCCATCGCCACGATGCGGCGGAGGATGGTGGCGCGGTAGGGGTTGGCGTCGACGCCACGGACGAGCTGCATATCGAGCTTGAGGTAGTCGGGCCGGACGCGGTCGAGCAGGTTGAGGGAGGAGTAGCCTTCGCCGAAGTCGTCGAGGGCGACGGCGAACCCGGCAGCGCGGTAGGTCTCGAGGATGCGGACGAGGTGGCCGACGTCCTGCACGCGGTGGCTTTCGACGACTTCGAAGACGACATCGGCGGGCGGGATGCCGGCGGCGTGCACGGCTTCGACGGTGGAGCGGAGGCAGAAGGCCGGGTTGTAGATGGCGGTGGGGGTGAAGTTGATGAAGAGGCGGCCGAGCCCGGCGCCGCTGCGGATGGCGAGGAGGCGGGCGAAGCGGTCGAGGTGGAAGAGGAGGTCGCCGGCTGCCGCGGCGCCGTAGAGAACCGCGGGGGAGATGAGGGTCCGGCCGTCGCGTTCGAGCCCGCGGAGCAGGCATTCGTGGGCGAAGAGGCGGCCGTCTGCGGTGTAGATGGGCTGGAAGTACGTGACGGCGCGCTGCTCGGCGAGGAGGCCGATGAGCCAGCCGAGCGCGCACGCGGGCGAGGAAGTCGGCGAGCGGCTCCATCCGGAGGAGGGCATCGAACGAGGGGGCGGCGCCGGCCTCGACGACCAGGGCGCGGGCGTCGTGGAGTTCGACGGAGGAGAGCGCGGCTTCGAGGCAGGCGGCGAGCGGTTCGAGCTGGCCGGGTTCGAACGGGACCGAGACGGTGGAGTCGAATTCCGTGAAGGGTGCGAAACCTGCTGCGCGGAGGGCCGCTCCGAGGCCTTCGAGCGACCATGCGAGGGGCGGCGCGACGACGAGCCGGCCGCGCGCCGGCGGGGCGGGCGGCAGGACCTGGCAATCGACGCAGGCCGGGCCGGTGCGCGCGTGCGGCGGGGTCACGCGGGGATCATCGGCCGGCGGGTGACGCGGCTTGAGGGGCTAGTGGTGGCCGTGAACGAGCGAGAGGAACTCGGCGCGGGTGACGTGGGAGTTTTTGAAATCGCCGCGCATGGCGGAGGTGACCATGAGCGAGCCGGGCTTCTTGACGCCGCGCATCGTCATGCAGAGGTGCTCGGCTTCGATGACGACCGCGACGCCGTCGGGCTGGAGGACCTCCTGGATCGCCTCGGCGATCTGGCTGGTGAGCTGCTCCTGGATTTGCGGGCGGCGGGCGTAGCCTTCGACGACGCGGGCGAGCTTGGAAATGCCGACGACGCGGCCATCCGGGATGTAGCCGACGTGGGCTTCGCCGTGGAAGGGGAGGAAGTGGTGCTCGCACATGCTGTAGAAGGGGATGTTGCGGAGGATGACCATCTCGTCGTGGGCGACTTCGAAGCCGACGCGGAGGTGTTCGCGGGGGTCGATGAAGAGGCCTTCGAAGATCTCGGCGTACATTTCGGCGATGCGGCGCGGGGTATCGCGGAGGCCTTCGCGGGTGGGGTCATCGCCGATGGCCTGGAGGAGTTCGATGACGGCAGCGCGGATGCGGGCCTGGTCGGGGCCGGCGGTGGTGGTCACGTGGTGCTCCGGGGCGGAGAGTTGGGAGGATCGTAGCAGGGAGAGCGGCAGCGGCGGGGCGCGGCCGCTGACACCAGGCGCGGAGGAAGGGCGATGGACTGGCTGATCGCGGCCGCGGCGGTGCTGGCGGCGACAGGCGCCGGGCTGGCGCTGGGGTGGTGGGGCCTGCGGCGCAGCGCGGCGGGGCGGCGATTCCTGGGGCTGCGGCGGCGCCAGAAGCTGCGCTTCCTGCGGGCGCTGCTGCGGGCGGGCCGGCTCGGCTGGGCCGGGCGGCTCGCCGCGGCGGCGCTGCTCGGCTACCTGCTGCTGCCGTTCGACCTGATCCCGGACGTCATCCCGGTGCTCGGGATGGCGGATGATGCGGCGGTGTTCGTGCTGTTCATGTGGCTGCTGCTGGCGGTGGTCTCGCGGGCGAGCCTCGAAGCGGCCTTCGCCGAGGCGGAGGGCGCGGAACGTTCGGACGGCGCGGAGGGGGACGAAGGGCCGTAGGCGGCAGCGGGGGAACCGCGCAGGCTTACGGGAGCCGGCGGGGTTGCTGTGGTGCCCCGGCGGTTGCGGCGCGACGGCAGGTGAGACGCCCCGGTCCCCCATTCCGGAGTGTGCCGTCGCGCCGCTCGCTCGTTTCAGCGCAGGAGCAGGGCGCGGGCGAGCTGCTGGATTTCGACGATGGCTGCAGGGTCCCCGGCCCGCCCGGCCCAGGCGCCGATGCCAAGGCTGGCCGTCATCATGGTGGTCATGAGCATGCGGGCGGCGGCGTCGGCGGGGACGGGGCGGAATTCGCCGGAGCGGATGCCGGACTCGATGAGCTCGGTGAAGCTGCGCTGGAGCCACTCGGCGTAGTCGTCTTCGAACGACTCGCTGCGGGCGGCGAGCCGGAAAACCGAGACGAGCAGGCGGCGGTGCGCTTCGAGGTACTCGGCCATCGTGCCGAGGGCGGTGCAGACGCGGTCGATGGCGGGGGTATCGCCGGCGACGGCGGCGCGGTAGCGGGCCACGGCGTCGTCACGGGAGACGCGGAGGACTTCGCGGAGGAGGTCTTCCTTGGAGGCGAAGTAGCCGTAGAGGGTGCCGACGCCGGTATCGGCGAGCTCGGCGATCTGCTGGATGGAGGTGTCTTCGAAGCCCTGTTCGTGGAACAGGCGGCTGGCGGCGTCGAGGATGGCGGCGCGGGTGCGCGCTTTGCGGCGTTCGAGGCGGCCGGGCGCTGCAGGGGCTGCGGTCATGCTGTCTCCGGTGCGAGGGCTGAGTCGAACCGTCGCCCACTGCGGGGAGAGTTCGGACTCGAATGCAGTCTACGCAGCGTTCGGCGTCCCGGCCAGCGGGCGCTCAGGCGGCCTCGGCGGCGCCGTCCAGCGGCAGACCGAGGTCGTCGAAGATATCGAAGCCGTCGCCGCCCGAGCGCTTCACGAGCCGCTTGGCGCGGGCGATGGTGGCGGCGAGGTCTTCATAGGAGAGCGCGGCGACCCGTTCGAAGGGGCAGCCGGCGATGGACGCGGTGAGGCGCGTCTCCGGGGGAAGTTTGCCTTCCGGGTCGAACCAGCCCGGCCGGGCGAGGGCGCGCTGGCAAGCGGCGCGGAAGGTCTCGAGGTCCTCGGCGTGGACGGCGACGATGAAGTCGTCGCCGCCGACGTGGCCGACGAACGCGTCGCGGCTGGCGGCAGTGGCGGCGTCGACGAGGATGCGGGAGAGGGCGAGGATGGCGGTATCGCCATGGGCGAAGCCGAAAGCGTCGTTGAAGTGCTTGAACTGGTCGAGGTCCGCGTAGAGGAGATACCAGCCCGCGGGGTCATCGCGAAGGTGTTCGAGGTGTTCGCGGATGCGCTGGTTGCCGGGGAGGCCGGTGAGGGGGTTGAGGTTGCGGGCCTCGGCGACTTCTTCGGCAAGGACGGCCTGCAGGAGCTCGTGGACGCGGACGATGCCGGCGAGGGTATCGCCGTCCAGGACGACGACCGGGTCCTGCTGGAAGGGGGCGGCGCGCTCGAGCGCAGCGAGGGCGGCGGTGCGGGGCGAGGCGGAGGCGTCGACGCAGGTGGCGGGGGCGCAGAGTTCGGAGGCGGGACGCTTCCCGTTGAGCGGGAGGCCGAACTGCCCGGACAGGCGTTCGAAGATGCGGCCGCGGGTGACGATGCCTTCGACGCGGCGGCCATCGAGGACGACGACGGCCTCGAGGTGGCGATTGTGGGTGAAGTGCTCCATGAGGCGGCTGCCCGGTGTCGCGGCGGTCACGGTCGGGGTGATGGTGACGAGGTCGCCGACGCGGGTGACGACGGGAGCAGCCCGGCGGAGGCGGTTGGCGCGGTGGATGGCGAGGCGGGCTTCGGATGCGGCCGGCGCGGGGAGGGGTGCCGGGCGGCCGAGGAAGTAGCCCTGGCCGTAGTCGGCGCCGAGCTCGATGAAGGCGGTGAGCTGCTCGCGGGTTTCGATGCCCTCGGCGATGACGCGGGCGCCGACCTGGCGGGCGAAGGTGCAGATGGCTTCGACCATGGAGCGGCGGCCGCGGTCGAACTCGATGTCGCGGGCGAGCCAGCGGTCGAGTTTGATGAAGTCGGGGCGGAGTTCGACGATGGACTGGAGGCTGGAGGCGCCGGCGCCGGCATCGTCGATGGCGAAGAGGAAGCCGCAGGCGCGGAACGCGCCGACGACGCGGCGCATCTGGGCGAAGTCTTCGATCGCCTGTTCTTCGGTGATTTCGAGGACGACGCGCTCGGGCTGGAGACCGTGGCGGCGGACGAGCGCCTGGAAGGAGGAGGGGGAGAGCAGCCCGGAGGTCAGCGCCGAGGGGGTGCAGTTGAGGAAGAGCATCTGATCATGGGCGATGACGGGACCGAAGCGGCTGACGGCGGCGACCCGCCAGCTGTGGTCGACCTGCTCGAGGAGGTTGCAGGCGCTGGCGGCGGCGAGGAATTCCTGCGGGTTATCGAGGGGTGCTGGCGCTTCGGGCCGCGAAAGGGCTTCGTAGCCGAGCACGTCGCCCGTGGAGAGGGAGGCGATCGGCTGGCAGAGGCTGCGGACGGCGCCGCCATCGAGGACGGCGCGCACCGTGCGCCGGGTGGCGGCGGCGGAGATGGTCGCGGCGAGGGGCCCGGTGGACGGCATGACGCGCGTGTCGCTCCTTCGTTATCGGCCTCACCGGGAGTGTCGGAACGCTGGCGCCGCCGCCGCACCGCCTGCGTCGATCGTTAAACGGACTGTAACCGGCTGTCACCCGGCCGCCCCGCGCCGGCTACGAAGCTGGCGGCCGCAGGCGGCTGCCGTAGATGCCGGGGTCGCTGCCGGGGATGGGGACGGCGCCGACGGCACGGGCGTAGAAGTCGGCAGGGCCGACGCTGCCGATGACGGCGTAGGCGTAGCCCTCGGCGGCCATGGCGCGGAGCGAACAGAGGAGGAGGGCGGTGCCGATGCCGCGGCCGCGCTCGGCTTCGTGGACGCCGGTGGGGCCGAAGAAGTTCGGCCGCGTGGCGTGGTAACAGGCGAAGCCGAGCACGGCGCCGTCCCGGGCGGCGACGTAGCAGGTGGCCGGGCTCCGGGAGAGCGAGACGGTCAGCTCATCCTCCCAGCGGGGGAAGTGCGCACGGACGAAGGCGAGCACCGCGGCGCGCTCGTAGGCTTCGGGCCGCCGGCAGACGACCCCTTCGGCGGCGAGCCGCTGGAGGAGCGGCTCTGCCGGGGGCAGGTCGTACAGCCGGACGAGCATGTCGGTCATGGACGGGGGCTCAGGCGAGGGCGCCGCCGTCGAGGATGAGGGTCTGGCCGGTGGTGAAGGAGCTGGCGGGGCTGGCGAAGTAGACGACGGCGCCGGCCATCTCGTCGGGCTCGCCGATGCGCTTGAGGGCGGAGGTCTGGACGGAGTTCTTGAGGATCGCTTCGTTCTCCCAGAGGGCGCGGGAGAATTCGGTGCGGATGAGGCCGGGGGCGATGCAGTTGACGCGGATGCCGTCGGCGCCCCACTCCTTCGCGCAGACCTGTGTGAGCATGATGATGGCGGCCTTGGAGACGGAGTAGGCGCCGAGGCCGGTGGAGGCGCGGAAGCCGCCGGTCGAGCTGACGTTGATGATGGAGCCGCCCTGGCCGTGCTCGAGGATCGCCTCGCGGACGAGCTTGCTGAGGAAGAAGACGGACTTCACGTTCGTGTTCATCACGGTGTCCCAGGCGCGCTCGTCGAGGTTGGCGACGGGGCCGAAGACGGGGTTGGTGGCGGCGTTGTTGACGAGGATGTCGATGCGGCCGAGCTGCCGCTTCGTCTCGGCGACGAGGTTTTCGAGGGCGGCCATGTCGCGGACGTTGGTGGGCACGGCGATGCCGCGGCGGCCGGTGGCGCGGATGGCGGCGACGGTTTCTTCGAGGGACTCCGGCTTGCGGGCGGCGACGGCGACATCGGCGCCGGCCTCGGCGAGCGCGATGGCGATGGAGCGGCCGATGCCGCGGCTGCCGCCGGTGACGATGGCGACCTTGCCGGCGAGGGAGAAATCGGCGACGGGCACGGGGAACCTCCGGAAGCGCGAATTTGAGCGTGGGCGGATTCTATCCGGGGGCCGCCCTTCGCGCCCGGGCTCCTGATGTCAGTGGGAGACGAGGTTCCACTCGCCGGTGCGGAGGTGGTGGACGTCGTTGAGCGACTGGAGCGCGCGGACGCCTTCGCCGGCGAAGACTACCGAGATGGAGGCGTGGGCCGGGCGGAAGAACATGTCGTAGGGGCTGCCGATGATGTGGCCGATGTAGGCGTTGATGACGCCGCCGTGGCAGGCGATGACGACGCGCTTGCCCTGGTTGCCGGCGATGATCGCTTCGACGGCGTTCACGGTGCGCTTGCGGAATTCGAAGGAGCTTTCCGAGTAGGGGTAGACGTCCCACTTGCGCTCGCGGAGCATCCGCTCGCGGATGCCGAGGAGGAGTTCGCGCCCGAGGAAGTCGATGGCGGATTTTTCGGGCGGGATGTCGCGGAAGATTTCGACCTCGCGGAGGTCGTCGATGACGATCGGCTCGAGGCGGTGGTGGCGGGCGATGGCGCGGCCGGTTTCGAGGGCGCGCTGGAGCGGGCTCGCGTAGACGGCATCGACGCGGTCGGCGCTGAGGCGCGCGCCGACGGCTTCGGCTTGCTGGCGGCCGCGGTCGGAAAGGGGCGGGTCGATGGTGTCGCCGACGGGGCCGGTGCGGGGGTCGGGGACGTACTGCTCGCCGTGGCGGACGAAGATGAGCTCGGTGACGCCTTCGACGTCGGTGAGGAAGGCGCGGTCGAAGATCATCGGGGAGCGGGCGGTGCCGTGGGACATGGAGGCTCCGGGACCTGAGGGTTTCGGTGGGACTATCCCAGATGCGCGTGAACGCGAAAAGCGGTGCGCGGGCCTATGATGGGGGCCATGCAGGCGCCGCACGTGTCGGTGATGCTCCGCGGCTGGGACATCCGGACGGGGACGACGGGAGAGATGGTGCTCGACGCGGCCCGGCGGGCGGAGCGGCTGGGGCTGGACGGGCTGGTCGCCGGCGATCATGTGACGTTCTACGGGTACGGGAACGATGGGCTCGTCACGCTCACGGCGGCGGCCGCGGTGACGGAGCGGATCGACCTGAAGACGGGGGTGTACCTCCTGCCGCTGCGCCACCCGGTGCCGGTGGCGCTGCAGGTGGCCCAGCTGGACCAGCTGAGCATGGGGCGGTTCACGCTCGGCATCGGCGTGGGGGGCGAAGACCCGCACGAGTTCTGGAGCTGCGGGGTGGACCCGCGGACGCGCGGGGCGCGGACGAACGAGGCGATCGCCATCCTGCGGCGGCTGTGGACGGAGGACGGGGTGACGTTCCGGGGCCGGCACTTCACGCTGGAGGACGTCACGGTCTATCCGAAGCCGTTCCGGCCGGTGCCGATCTTCGTCGGCGGGCGGAGCGAAGCGGCGCTGCGGCGGGCGGGGCGGCTGGGCGACGGCTACACCGGCATCTGGCTGACGCCCGCGCGGTTCGCGGAGGCGATGGAGCGGGTCGGCGCGTTCGCGGCGGAGGCGGGACGCGACCCGGCGGCCGTCGAAGGCGGGATGCAGTTCTGGACGAGCGTGGCGGACGACCGGGCGGCGGCGCGGGAGCTGGTGGGCCGGGCGATGGAAGCCACCTACCGGCTGCCCTTCGAGCGGTTCGAGAAGTACACGGCGTTCGGGATGGCGAAGGAGGTCGCGGCATTCCTCTGGCAGTTCGTCGAACGGGGGGCGCGGCACGTGAACCTGATCACGGCGCAGGCGACGCCGGAGGAGGCGGTCGAGCGGGCGGCGGAGGTCCGCGCGGCGCTCCACGAGCTGGCGGGCTGAGGGGGCTGCCCGGGCAGGCGCGGATTCCGTATCCTGCGCGCGTGGCGACGATTGCGGTCATCGGCTCCGGCGCGGTCGGCGGGTACTATGGCGGGCGGCTCGCGCTGGCGGGCCACGACGTCCGGTTCCTCGTCCGGAGCGAGTACGAGGCGTGGCGAGCGAACGGGCTCCGGGTGTTCAGCAAGGACGGCGATTTCCACCTGCGGGAGGTGCAGTGCTTCCGCGACCCGCGGGAGATCGGGCCGGCTGACTGGGTGATTTGCGCGCTGAAGGCGACGGCGATCGGCGAGGCGGCCGAGCTCATCGCGCCCTGCGCGGGGCCGGGGACGCGCATCGTGGCGCTCATGAACGGGCTGGGGAATGAGCAGCGGCTGGCCGAGCGGTTCGGCGCCGCGCGGGTGTTCGGCGGGATGGCGTTCGTCTGCATCAACCGGGGCGAGCCGGGGGTGATCCACCACCTCGACTACGGCCGGGTCTCCATCGGACACCTCGGCGACGACCCGGCGGCATGCGGCGAGCTGGCGGCGTTGCTGCGGAGCGCGGGGATCGATACGGTGGTCGCGCCGAACCTGCGGTACGCGCGCTGGGAGAAGCTCTGCTGGAACGTGCCGTTCAACGGGCTGAGCGTGGCAGCCGGGGGCGTTGGGACGAAGACCATCCTGCGCGACGCGGAGCTGCGGGCGTTCGCCGAGGGCGCGATGCGGGAGACCGTGCGGGCCGGGAACGCCGACCTTGCGGCGGCCGGGAGCGAGGCGCGGCTCGACGAGGAGGACGTGGTAGCGCGGATGTTCGCCCAGACGGAGACGATGGGCGACTACCGGACGAGCATGGTGATTGATTACGCGCTGGGGCGGCCGCTCGAGTCGGAAGCTATCCTCGGGAACCCGGTGCGGCGGGCGCGGGAGCTGGGTGTCGCCGCGCCGCGCATGGAGGCGCTGTACGCGCTGGTGCGGCACGCCGACCTTGCGCGGCGGGGTGAGCGGCGGCTGCTGCAAGCGGGCGACCTGGCAGTTCCCCGTTCGGTTGTTTGAAGAAACCTACCGGGCGGTATAGACTCGCCGGGCACACGCACTGAGCAGCTGCCCAGGAGGGAGAGAGCATGACCGGGATTCGCGAGATGCTGATCGACGGGATCGAGCAGCTGAACGACTGGTTCGACGACGCGCTGAAAGGCCTGACGGACGAGCAGGCGAACTGGCTGCCGCCGGGGAAGACGGTGAGCATCGGGTTCAACGCCTGGCACACGCTGCGGACGCAGGACGACATCGTGAACTTCGTGCTGCAGGGGCGGAAGCCGACGGTCTGGATGAGCGAAGGGTTTGCGGAGCGGCTCGGCCTGCCGCCCGTTGGGCAGGGCACCGGGATGTCGCTGGAGGACGCGCGGGCGCTGCGCGTCTCGGTCGAACCGCTGCGGGAGTACTGCCAGCGGGTGAAGGCCGTGACGCTCGAGTTCGTGAAGAACGTCCCGGAGGAGGAGCTGGAGCAGATCCAGCAGATTCGCCCGCTGGGCGAGATGCCGAAGTGGAAGGTGCTCCGGCAGGTGGTGATGACGCACGGGTTCATGCACCTGGGCGAAGTGAACACCATCAAGGGCGCCCAGGGGATGGGGTTCTCGATCTGACGCGGCCGCTGCCCGGCGATTCTGCGTAAGACGAGGCTTGCCCCGCCGGTCTACGCTGGGAGGATGCGCTGAGGACGGCGCACGGGAGGACGACGATGGACCGGATGGGATGGCTGAGGACGGCTGCGGCGGCAGGGCTGCTCGCGGCCGGGGCTGCCTTCGCGGCCTGCAGCGACCGGGACGACGGGCCTGCGCCGCCGGCCGCCGGCGGGGAGCCGCCGACCACAACAGCGCCGGCGCCCACGGAGCCGCCCCCCACGACAGCGCAGCCGACGACGCAGCCGACCCCGGGACGTCCTGCCCCGGCGGGGCCGACGACGGTGCAGATGACGGGGGTGTGCCCGCCGAACCCGGACCCGGCCCCGGCGAGCGTGGCGGTGGTGACGCAGCCAGCCCCGAATGCGAGCGTGACGAGCCCGCTGACGGTGACGGGGATGGTGGAAGCGTTCGAGGCGACCTTCCAGGCCGAGCTGCTGGACGCGCAGCAGAACCAGCTGGCGCATGTCGTCGGCATGGCGCAGCAGGGGCAGGTCCTCTCGCCGTTCAGCGTGCAGCTGACGTTTTCCGTCACTGCGCCGACGCCGGGCTGCCTCCGCATCTACCAGCAGAGCGCGAAGGACGGATCGGACACGAAGATCCTGCTGGTGCCGCTGGTGCTGCTGCCGTGAGGCGGCTCAGCGGCTGAGGAGCCGGCGGGCGGCTTCGCGCAGCGTCTCTTCGGACTTCGAGAAGGTGAAGCGGATCATGCGGCTGCCCGCCCCGCTGCCGGGCCGGTAGAAGCTGGAGCCGGGGACGGGGGCGACGCCGATGTCGCGGATGAGATGATGGGCGAAGGCGGTGTCGTCGCCGTCGAAGCCGAGGGCGGAGAAGTCGGCCATGATGTAGTAGGCGCCCTCGGGCTGGTGGCAGGCGAAGCCGGCGCGGCGGAGCGCATCGAGCAGGATGGCGCGCTTGTCGGCGTACATCGTGCGGAGTTCGGGGTAGTAGCTGTCTGCCTGTTCGATGGCGACGGCGGCGGCTTCCTGGAGCGGAGCGGGCGCGCCGACGGTGAGGAAATCGTGGACTTTCCGCAGGGCGTCGGAGAGGCGGGGCGGGGCGATGAGGTACCCGAGCCGCCAGCCGGTAACGGAGAAGGTCTTGGAGAGGCCGCTGATGGTGATGGTGCGCTCGTACATGCCGGGCAGGGTGGCCATCGGCACGTGCTCGTGGTGGTCGTAGAGGATGTGCTCGTAGATTTCGTCGGTGATGCAGAGCGTGTCGAACTCCTGGCAGAGGTCAGCGATCTGCTGGAGTTCGGTGCGGGTGAAGACTTTGCCGCTCGGGTTGTTCGGCGTGTTGACGATGATGGCGCGCGTGCGCGGGGAGAAGGCGCGGCGCAGCTCATCGGGGTCGAAGGAGAAGCCTTCGCCGCGGAGGGTGACGAAGACGAGCTTCGCGCCGGACATCGCGGCATCGGGGACGTAGTTTTCGTAGAACGGTTCGAAGACGATGACCTCGTCGCCCTCTTCGACGACGGCAAGCATGGCGCACATCATCGCCTCGGTGGCGCCGCAGGTGACGGTGACTTCGCGGTCGGGGTCGAGGTCGAGGCCGTAGAAGCGCCTGGCCTTGTCGGCGATGGCGCGGCGGAGCCGGGGCGAACCCCAGGTGATGGCGTACTGGTTGATGTCGGCGTTGATGGCGTCGACGGCGGCCTGCTTGATGAAGGCGGGCGCGGGGAAGTCGGGGTAGCCCTGGGCGAGGTTCATCGCGCCGTGGAGCATGGCGAGGCGGGTCATCTCGCGGATGACGGACTCGCTGAAGACGCTGGTGCGGCGTGCGACGTGGGCGCGGGGCATCGAGCGGAAAGGTTACACCACCACGTGCTCCCGGTATTCGCCGAAGACGCGGCGCCACATGCCGCAGATTTCGCCGACGGTGGCGCCGGCGTTCACGGCATCGAGGATGTAGGGCATGGTGTTCGCCTTCGGGTCGCGGCTGGCGTTTTCGAGGGCGCGCATGGCGGCGGCGTGGCGTTCGGCATCGCGCTCGGCCCGGTGCTTTTTGAGGCGGGCGAGGTGGCGCTTTTCGCCCTCCGGGTCCATGCGGAGGATGGGGATTTCGCGGGGCTCATCGAGGATGTATTCGTTGACGCCGACGATGATGCGGTCGCGGGTGTCGACCTCGCGCTGGAAGCGGGCGGAGGCATCGGCGATCTCCTTCTGGAAGAAGCCGGTTTCGATCGCCGGGATGACGCCGCCGAGGGCTTCGATTTTCTCGAAGTAGTCCAGGGCGTCGCGCTCGATGTCGGCGGTGAGCCGTTCGACGAACCAGGAGCCGCCGAGGGGGTCGACGGTGTTGATGACGCCGGTTTCGTGGAGGATGACCTGCTGGGTGCGGACGGCGAGGCGGGCGGCCTTGTCCGAGGGCAGGGCGATCGCCTCGTCCATGGCGTCGGTGTGGAGCGACTGGGTGCCGCCGAGGACAGCGGCGAGCGCCTGGATGGCGACGCGGATGAGGTTGACCTCGGGCTGCTGCTCGGTGAGGGAGACGCCGGCCGTCTGGGTGTGGAAGCGGAGGACCCAGGAGCGGGGGTTCTTCGCGCCGAAGCGCTCGCGCATCTGGCGGGCCCAGATGCGGCGGGCGGCGCGGTACTTGGCAATCTCTTCGAAGAAGTCGTTATGCGCGTTGAAGAAGAAGGAGATGCGGGGGGCGAAGCTGTCGATATCAAGGCCGCGGGCGAGGGCCCACTTTACGTATTCGATGCCGTCGGCGAGGGTGAAGGCGAGCTCCTGCGCGGCGGTCGCGCCGGCCTCGCGGATGTGGTAGCCGGAGACGGAGATGGGGTTCCAGAGCGGCATTTCCTTCGATGCGAACTCGATGGTGTCGGTGACGAGACGCATCGATTCGGCCGGCGGGTAGATGAACTCGTTCTGGGCGATGTACTCCTTGAGGATGTCGTTCTGGAGGGTGCCGGCGAGCTTTGCGCGGGGGATGCCGCGCTTTTCGGCGGCGGCGATGAAAAGGGCCCAGACGACGGGCGCCGGGCTGTTGATGGTCATGGAGGTGGTGATTTTGTCGAGGGGGATGCCCTCGAGGAGGAGCTCCATATCGCCGAGGTGGTCGACGGCGACGCCGCAGGCGCCGAATTCGCCCTCGGCCCAGGGGTCGTCGTGGTCGTAGCCCATGAGGGTGGGCATATCGAAGGCGATGGAGAGGCCGTTGTTGCCGGCGGCGAGGAGGTCTTTGTACCGCTGGTTCGTTTCTTCGACGGAGCCGAAGCCGCTGAACATGCGGATCGTCCAGGGCTTGCCCCGGTAGCCGGTGCGGTGGATGCCGCGGGTGAAGGGGTAGTGGCCGGGGAGGTTGATATCGCGCTCGTAGTCGAGGTCGGCGGTGTCGGTCGGGTCGTAGACGCGGTTGATCGGCCGTCCGGAGACGGTCATGAAGGGCCCGGCGAGTTCTTTGCCTTCGCGGAGGACGGCGTCGTCGTACTCGGCGCGGAGCTGGCGGGCGCGGTCGGGGTCGATCTGCATGGGAGGACTCCGGTAGGGGCGAAGGTTTGGCCGGGCGGCCAACGGTAACTGTACACGAGCCGGCGGCGGGGGTGGGAGACCTCCGGGATGCGTTTCGGGCGGGCTGCGGGCTACGCTCTTGGGCATGGCGAAGGACGAGAGTTTCGACATCACGACGGGCGCGGACCTGATGGAGGTGGCGAACGCCATCAACCAGGCGCGGAAGGAGATTGCGAACCGGTTCGACTTCAAGGGGGTCGTGGCGGAAATCGATTACGACCACGGGACGACGCGGTTCGTGCTGCATGCGCAGGACGACTACAAGCTCGAGGCGATGTGGCAGGTGGTGGCGCAGCGGATGGTGGCGCGGAACGTGCCGCTGAAGAACCTCGTGCGCGGAACGCCGCAGAAGGCCTCCGGCGGGACGCTGCGGCAGGAGGTGACGATCGTCCAGGGCATCGAGCCGGAGATTGCGCGGAAGATCGTGAAGTTCATCAGGGACCAGAAGTACAAGAAGGCGCAGGCGCAGGTGCAGGGCGACGCGGTGCGGGTGAGTTCGCCGAGCCGGGACGAGCTGCAGCAGGTGATCCGGGACGTGAAGGCGCAGGACTGGGGGATCGAGCTGAAGTTCGGCAACTACCGCTGAGGGGCGGGCGCCTCAGATGGGGCGGTGGAAGACCTGCTCGAGGGCGGCGCGGCGGCGGCGCTCGGCTTCGCGCTGGAGGGCGAGGCGGCGGTCGATGCGGCGCTGGTTGCGGGCTTCGTAGCGGATCCAGCCGACGATGATGCTGGCGAGGGCGGCGACGAAGAGCAGGTTGCCGGCGAGCCAGAGGATCATGATGGCGATGCGCTGGTCGGCGATGGGCTCGGGCGCCCAGGCCGGGGCGCGCTCGGCGAAGCCGGCGTGCATGGCGGTGTTCATGCTGAGGAACATGCCGCCGAAGAGCGCCTTGTGGGTCATTTCGACGAAGACGTAGAGGGCGCGCAGCGGGTACGGCAGCCGCCAGCCGACCGGGTCGATGGCGAGGGCGGGCAGCCAGAAGAGGAGGCCGGTGACGAGCAGCGTGGCGAGCTGGAGGTCGCGGAGGAGCCAGTTCGTCGCGGCGAGGTCGGTGAGCCGGGTGAACTGCCAGAGGTAGGTCACGACGGCGAACAGGAGCCAGGTGAAGACCGGGAACGTCAGCGCCTTCACGAGGCGGCTGCGGACGGCGCGGCGGAGGTGGCGGCGGCCGGCCGGGCCCGCGGCGCGGAAAGCGAGGGTGAGCGGCGCGCCGAGGAGGAGGAGCGGCGGCGCGGCCATGGTGAGCGCGAGGAAGCCGGTGAAGTTGACCCAGAGGACGCGGTTGCCGAGGGATTCGAGCGGGGTGACCGTGGCGGCGGCGACGATGACGAGCCCGGCCGCGAAACAGCCGAGGCGCCATGCCGGGTGGCGGCCGCCAGCGGCCCGCCAGGCGCGGGCGTAGAGCAGCGCCGCGGCGGCGAGGAGGGGGAGCCAGAACGGGTCGAGCGTCCAGCCGGCGACGGTCACGGGTCAGCGCACCCCGAAGGCCTCGAAGGTGAGGATGGTGAACGTTTCGCGGACGTGCGGGATGGACTGGATGTCGCGCTCGATGACCCGGCCGATGCTGTCGATGTCGTCGACGTAGAGCTTGGCGAGGAGGTCGTACTGGCCGGTGATGCTGTAGCACTCGGAGAAGGCGGGGACCTCGGCGACGCGGTTGGCGACGTCGGTGGTGTGGCCGGGCTCGGTTTTGATCATCACGAAAACGGCGCGCATGGATGGAGTGTACGGCACGGCGGGCGGCGCGGGTGTCAGGGCTGGAGGCGGCCGGGCTGGCCTTCGACGAGGATGACGGTTTCGGCGCCGGGGACGATGGCGCTGACGGTGCGGCCGATGGCGCCTTCGATGGCGAGGACCGCCGCGGAGCCGCCGCCGTACCCGAGCACTTCGGCGGAGAGGTCGACGGTGACCGCAGCGCCCTCCCGGGAGACGCCGAGCAGCCGCGTGCCCGGCGGGAAGGGGCTGACTACGCCGGCGGCGGCGCGCTCTTCGGCGGTCGGGCCGGCGATGAGGAGCTCGAGGGCGGCCGGCAGGGGGTCGGCGCCGGCCGGGAGCGTGCGCCGGACGGGGCGGAAGCCGGTCATCTCGGCGACGGGGTAGACGAGCGAGACCTCGACGGGAGCCGGTTCCTCATCGCCGCCGCATGCGGCGGCCGCAAGCGGCACGGCGAGCAGGAGGACGGCGGCGACGGGGAGCGCGGCGCGCATGCCAGCAGGATGCGGAAGGGCATCGCCGCCGGTCATCGGCCGGGCGGGGCAGGGCCGGACGGCCGAAGGTCAGTAGTCGGTGCCGGGGCTGCCGGCGAGCGCATCGCGGAGCTGGGCGAGGCGGCTGCGCTCGGCGAGGAGTTCGAGGATGCGGAGCGCCTGGGCGGGCGTGGGCTGCTCGCCGGCTTCGAGGAGGAGCTGCTGGACCTGCCGGTCGATGGCCTCGATCTGGCGGTTGAGCTGGGCGATGGTGGGGCCGGGCTGGCCGCCCTGCCCGGGGACGGGCGTGCCGGTGGCGCCCGGGGTGCCGGCCGGTGAGGCGCCGGGCACCGGGGTCTGGCCGCCCTGGCCGGGCGCGGGCGTCCCCTGGCCGGGGGCCGGCGTGCCGTCGCCCGGGGCGGGCGTCCCCTGCCCGGCGCCGGGGGTGCCCTCGCCGTCCTGGCCAGGCGATGGGGAGGCGCCGGGCGATGGCGAAGGGGAGGGGGACGGCGTCGGCGTCTCGGGCGGCGGCGGATAGAGGAGGCGCAGGACGACTTCGAAGTCGTGGCGCGAGGCGTCGTCGGACGGGTCGATGATGAGGGCGTCGCGGAAGGCGGAGAGCGCCTCCTGCAGGCGGCCGGCTTCGAACTGGTGGTGGCCGATGCTGGCGAACGCGCGCCGGCGGATGTCGGGGTCATTCGATTCGAGGGCGCGCCGGGCGGCGCGGATGGCGTCCTCGTAGCGGCCAGCGGCGTGGTAGGCGGCGGCGAGGTTGAGCGTGACGTCCGGGTCGTTCGGCCGGGCGACCTGGGCTTCGAGGAAGGCGTCGATGGCGGCGTCGGCGTCGCCGGCGGCGAGGGCCTCGCGGCCGCGTTCGTTCGCCTGGTAGGCGGGGGTGGCGCAGCCGCCGAGGAGGAGCGCGAGGAGGGCGGCCGGCAGCAGCACCGCGGGGCGGCGGGGGCGGATGCGCTCCCAGGCCGTGCCGAGCACGAGGAGCGCGAGCGCGGCGCCGGCGAACCACTGGAAGCGTTCGACCGGCAGCGTGGTGGTGCGTTCATCGAGGCGGGCGCGTTCGAGGGCGCGGACCCGGCCTTCGACGACGCCGGGGACGACGCTGAGGTCGCTCCCGAGGTAGCGGCCGCCGCTGGCGGCGGCGAGGGCGCGGAGGAAGCTTTCGTCGAGCCGGGAGGTGATCGGCTGGCCGGCGGCATCGAGCCGGCGCCCGGTGCGGCCGGTCAGCGGGTCGACTGCCGGGACGATGCCGCCTTCCGGGGTGCCGGCCCCGGCGATGAGCAGCTCGGCGCCCGACTGGCGGACCTGCTGCGCAACGGCGGCGACGTCGCCGCCGAGGTTGTCGCCGTCGGTGATGAGCAGGATGAGGCTGCCGGCGGAATCGTCGCCGGCGAGGAGTTCGAGGGCGAGTTCGAGGCCGCGGGCGACGTCGGTGCCGCCTTCGACGAGGACGACGCCGGTCTCGAGGCCTTCGATGACGCGGGCGGCGGCGGCGGTGTCGGTCGTGAGCGGGAAGCGGATGCGCGCGCTGCCGGCGAAGACGACGAGGCCGACGCGGTCGCCGGCGAGGCGGTCGATGGAGCGGATGGCGGCGGCCTTCGCGGCGGCGATGCGCGACGGCTCGACGTCGGGGACGTCCATGCTGCGGGAGATGTCCATCACGATGACGAGGTCGGCGCCGGTGCGGGGCACCTGGGAAACGCGGGTGCCCCAGCGCGGCTGGGCAGCCGCGGCGATGGCGAGCGCGGCGGCGGCCGTGTAGCAGCCCGCGGCGAACAGGGAGGGCGGCCCGGGCAGGATGCGGGAGAGGCGGCGGGCGGCCCGGCGGCCGCGGACGACGCCCAGGGCCCAGGCGAGCGCGGCTGCGGCCGGGATGGCGAGCAGCACGAGGACCCACGGGTGGGCGAAGGAGAGGCCGCTCATCCCGGGCTCCTCCGGAGGACGGTGCCGCCGAGGGCGAGCTCGAGGGCGAGCAGGGCCGCGGCGGCGCCCGCGAACCACGGCGAGAAGTAGTCGTAGTCGTCGAAGGCGTCGCGGGTGATGCGGGAGCGCTCGAGGGAGGAGATTTCGTCGTAGACGTCCTGGAGCTGGCCGGGGTTGCTGGCGACGAAGTAGCGCCCGCCGGTCTGGTCGGCGATGGCGCGGAGGAGGCGCTCGTCGATTTCGCGGCCGCGCTCGAGCGGGGATTCGCTGACGACACCGATCGTGTAGACGCGGATGTTGAGCGCGGCGGCGAGGGCGGCGGCGGCCTCGGGGCGGATGGAGGGGGCGTTGTGCTCGCCGTCGGTGAGGAGGATGACGACCCGGGAGGCGGCGGTGGATTCCTGGAGCATCGTGAGGGCGGCAGCGAGGCCGACGCCGATGCCGGTGCCGTCGGGCAGGAGGCCCGAATCGAGGTCGGCAACCATGCGGTCGAGGGCCGCGTAGTCGGTGGAGGGCGGCGAGAGGGCGAGGGCGTCCTGCTGGAAGACGACGAGGCCGACGCGGTCGTTCTCGCGGGTGCGAATGAACTCGCGGACGACCTCTTTGGTGACGGCGAGGCGGGTGGAATCGCCGAAGGTCTGGAGCATCGAACTGGAGAGGTCGAGGGAGAGGACGATATCGACGCCTTCGCCGGGGACGATGGTGCGGGCGTCGCCGCGGCGGGGGCCGGCGACAGCGACGGCGAGGAGGACGACGGCGAGGACGCGGAGCGCCGGGAGCGCCCGCGCGAGGCGGAGGCGGGGGCCGGGCCGGGCCCCGGACAGGGCGGCAGCCGAGCTGACGGGGATGGCGGCGCGGCGGCGGGTGCGGAGGACGAACAGGAGCGGCAGCGCGAGGAGCGCGAGGGCGAGGGCTCCGGGCGTGGCGAAGTCGATGCCGGTCATCCCGCTTCGCCCACCAGTTCGTAGGCCATGGCGAGGTCGGCCCTGCGGCGCTCCGGCGCCGGCCGGTAGCCGGCGTAGACGACGGCGTCGCACTCTTCGAGCAGGCCGCCGGCGAGGCGGGCGACCCAGCGGTCGGCGCCGGAGGCTTCGAGGCGGGCGCGCAGTTCGGCGGCGGTGAGGGCGGTCGCGGGGATGCCGAAGCGGCGCGTCAGCTCGGCGCGGACGGTGGCGGCGAGGGCGCGGTAGGCTGCGACGGGGTCGGTCTCGATGGCGGACTCGGCGAGGAGGAGCCCTTCGAGAGCCGGCTCCGCCGGCGGGGGCGGCGCGGCCGGGCCGGGGGCAGGCGCGCGGCGGCCAACGCGGCGGACGAGGAGGATGGCGAGCGCGGCGAACAGCCCGAGCGCGAAGGCGGCGCCCGCGGCGATAGCCGGGCGGAGGAGCGGCGATTCTGCGCCCGCGATGGCGACGGGCGGCGCGAGCGGGCTCAGCTCGAGCGGGGCATCGGGGAGGAGGGTCGGGAGGACACGGAGGGGCACCGGCGCCGGCTCGATCGGCTGCACGTCGGGACCGGCGGTCACGGCGATGGTGGGGCTGAAGGCGATGTCGCCGAGGGCGAAGGGCGCCACCGTCGCCTCGAGGAGCCACGCGGTTTCGCCGCCGGCGCTGCTGAGCTGACGGGGGGCCTCGAGGCGGACGGGTTCGACGGCGCCCCAGCCGGCGGTGCCGGGTGCGAACTCGGGCTGCTGACCATCGGGGAGGACGAGGCGGACGGTGAGCCGGAGGTGGTCGCCGATGCGGGCGCTGGAGGGTTCGACGGTGACCTCGACGGCGGGGGGCTGCTGCGCGCCGGCTGCGCCCGCACCGAGCGCTGCGGCTGCGAGGAGCGCTGCCGAGAGGAAGACGCGTCGGCTCATGCGGCGGCGCCCCGGCGGCGGAAGAAGCGGAGCAGGGCGGGGACGTAGTCGGCGCCGACGTCAGCGCGGATTTCGTCGAGGCCGAGCTGGCCGAACAGGGTTGCGCGGGCGGCGTCGAGGGCGGCGACGCGCCGGGCGTAGGCCGCGCGCACCGCGGGGTCGGACGTATCGACTTCGACGGCGGCCCCCGTTTCGGCGTCGGCGAGCGTGACGATGCCGGCCGCGGGCAGCGCTTCGTCGACCGGGTCGCGGACGGTGACGGCGATGAGGTCGTGGCGGCTGGCAGCGGCCCTCAGGCGGGCGGCATCGAGCGGTTCGAGGAAATCGGAGATGAGGAAGACGGTGGCGCGGCGGTGCTGGACGCCGACGAGATACTGGAGCGCGGCGGCGATATCGGTGCCGGGGGCGGCAGGCCGCGCGCGGAGGATTTCGCGGATGACGCGAAGGACGTGGGTGGCGCCGCTGCGGGGGCGGACGTAGCGCTGGGGCTCGCCGGAGAAGAGGAGGAGGCCGACGCGGTCGCCGTTGCGGATGGCAGCGAGCGCGAGCACGGCGGCGATCTCGGCGGCGAGGGCGGCTTTGGGCTCGGGGCCGGCGCCGGCGAACTGGGAGCCGGAGCAATCGACGGCGAAGATGACGGTGAGGTCGCGGTCTTCGCGGTAGCGGCGGATGAACGGCTCGCCGGTGCGGGCGTAGGCGTTCCAGTCGAGGGCGCGGACGTCGTCGCCGGGGACGTAGGGCCGGAGTTCGTCGAATTCGATGCCGCGGGCGCGGAAGACGGCGTGGTATTCGCCGAGGAAGAGGGTGTTGACGAGGCGGCGCGCGCGGAGTTCGATGGCGCGGACGCGGGCGAGCAGTTCGGGCGTGAGGCCGTCGGCGGGGCCGGCCGGCGGAGGAGGAGCGGGGCGGCGGAGCAGGCGCGGGAGACGGAGACGCATCAGGCAGCTCCGGGCGCGGGCGGCGTCAGGGGACGTCGACCCCTTCGAGGATGCGGTCGATGAGGTCGTCGGCGGTCAGCTCGCGGGCGTCGGCTTCGTAGGTGGTGATGATGCGGTGGCGGAGGGCCTCGTGGGCGACGGCCTTCACGTCAGCTGGCATGGTGTAGCCGCGGCCCTCGAGGAAGGCGTGCGCGCGGGCGGCGAGGGCAAGCGCGATGGACGCGCGGGGTGATGCGCCGAAGGCAACGAGCGGCTGGAGGTCGGGCATGCGGTAGGCGGCAGGGCGGCGGGTGGCGGCGACGAGCTGCGTGATGTAGTCGCGGATGGCGTCGTCGAGGGCGACTTCGTGGACGGCGGCGCGGGCATCGAGGATGGCCTGGCGGGAGGCGACGACGCTAACCGCCGGCGGCGAGGGGGCGAGGCTCATTTCGAGCACCTGGCGCTCCTCGGCGCGGGAGGGGTAGTCGACGCGGACTTTGAGGAGGAAGCGGTCGAGCTGGGCTTCGGGCAGGGGGTAGGTTCCTTCCTGCTCGATGGGGTTCTGGGTCGCGATGACGAGGAACGGGTCATCGAGGGGGAACGTCTGGCCGCCGATGGTGACCTGGCGCTCCTGCATCGCTTCGAGGAGCGCGGACTGGACCTTAGCCGGGGCGCGGTTGATTTCGTCGGCGAGGACGAAGTTCGCGAAGATGGGGCCCTTGCGGATGGAGAACTGGCCATCCCGGGCGTTGAAGATTTCGGTGCCGATGAGGTCGGCCGGGAGCAGGTCGGGCGTGAACTGGATGCGGACGGCGTGGAGGTCGAGCGCGCGGGCGAGGGTGGAGACGGTGAGCGACTTGGCGAGGCCGGGCACGCCTTCGACGAGGATGTGGCCGCTGCAGAGCAGGCCGATGAGGAGGCGGTCGATGAGGCGGTCCTGGCCGACGATGACGCGGTGGACTTCGGCGCGGACGCGCGCGAGGGTGTCGGAGGCGAGGGCGGCGGAGGGAGAGAGGGCGGAGGCGCCGGGCGGCACGGGTGGCTCCGGGGCAATGAGGTGCCCGTATTGTAGGCGCCGGAGAGGTAAAGCCGGGGGAACCGGGGGAGACGGGAACCGGGAACGGAGAAGCGGGAAGCGGGAAGCGGGAACCGGGAGGCGGGAGGCGGGAACCGGGAGGCGGGGGTCAGTGGTCGATGGGGGAGTCGGGCCGGGCGAGGTCGAGGCTGGCGCGGGTGAAGCTGAAGGCCCAAACTTCGCGGGCGCCGCGGTCGCGGAGGGCGCGGGCGCACTCGCGGACGGTGGCGCCGGAAGTGATGACGTCGTCGATGATGCCGATGCGGAGGCCGTCGAGCGGCGGCCCGTCGCAGGCGAAGGCCCCGGCGAGGGCGGCGGCGCGCTCGGCGGCGGTGCGGCGCACCTGGCTGCCGGTGTGGCGCAGGCGGCGGAGGCGGGCGGGCGCCGGCGGGAGGCCGGCGCGCCGGAGGAGCAGCTCGGCCTGGTTGAAGCCGCGCTCGCGCTCGCGGCGGCGGTGGAGCGGCACGGCGACCCAGCCATCGACGGGGAGCGCGGCGGCGGCCGCGGCGAGGCGGTTCGCCATCAGCGGGGCGAGGGCGCGGTAGCGCTCGTATTTCAGCCGGTGGACGAGGGCGCGGGCGGCGCCGGTGTGCTCGTACACGGCGCGGACGCCGGCGAGTTCGCGCCAGCCGAAGCAGCGGGGGCAGAAGCCCTCGCCGTCCCATGCGGCCGAACAGAAGCCGCAGCGGCCGGGGCCGGTCGCGGGCACGAGGTCCGCGCCGCAGCGGGCGCAGAGCGGCGTATCGAACGCGCCGCAGCCGGCGCAGCGGAGCGGGAAGAGGAGGTCGGCGGCGCGGGCGATGAGCTGCCGGGGGCGCACGCCGGGGAGGATAGCAACCCGCGGGGACGGGCGGGGCTACAATGGGAGCGATGGGTACGGTCACGGTGCTGCTGTTCGCCTCGCTCGCGGAGCGCGCGGGGACGCGGCGGCTGGAGCTGCCGCTGGAGGAGGGCGCGACCGTGGGCGAGGTGCGGGACCGGGTGGTGGCGCAGTTCCCGCAGCTGGCGCCGGCCGTGCCGACGCTGATGTATGCGCTGGACGAGGAGTACGCGCGGGAGGACGCGCCGGTTCGGCCGGGGAGCACGCTCGCGCTGATCCCGCCGGTCTCGGGAGGGTAGCGATGCTGATCCGGGTGACGGAGGCGCCGATTTCGGCGGACGAGGGGGCGCGGGCGGTCGCGTCGCCCGCGGCGGGGGCCATCAACGTGTTCCTCGGCGTGGTGCGGAACACCAACCTCGGGCGCGCGGTCTCGCACCTCGTGTATGACGCGTACCCCTCGATGGCGGAGAAGGAGATGCGGGCGATCGCGGAGGAGGCGAAGGCGCGGTTCGGGCTGGAGGATTGCGCCATCCTGCACCGGACGGGGCGGCTGGAGATTGGGGAGACGAGCCTCGTGGTGGCGGTGAGCTGCGGCCACCGGCGGGAGTCGTACGAGGCGGGGCTCTGGGTGGTGAACGAAGTGAAGAAGCGGGTGCCGGTGTGGAAGAAGGAAGTCTGGGAGGACGGGGAGGAGTGGATCGAAGGGCCGGAATCGCTGGGGATGCAGCAGGCGCCGGCGAGCATGCAGCGATGAGCAGCCACCCGCACGCGTTCAGCCGCTACTGCATGCACTGCGGGCAGCGGCTCACGACGGCGGTCCCGGAGGGGGACACGAAGCGGCGGATGGTGTGCCTCGATTGCGGGTTCATCCACTACCTGAACCCGCGGCCGGTCGCCGGCGTCATCCCGGTGCGGGAGAGCGGCGAGCTGCTGCTGGTGCGGCGGACGATCGAGCCGCGGGCCGGGACGTGGGTCTTCCCGGGCGGCTACATGGACCTCGGCGAGACGGCGGAGGAAGCAGCCATCCGGGAGACGCTGGAGGAGGCGCAGCTGGAGGTGGCGGACCTGCGGCTGGTCGGGGTGTTCACGCGGACGGGGCCGGGAATCGTGGTCATCGTCTACGAGGGGCGCGCGCTGGGGGAAGGGGCGCCGGGCCACGAGACGAGCGAGGTGCGCTGGTTCGCCCCGGGGGAGATCCCGTGGGAGGAGCTGGCATTCGACAGCACGGAAGCGGCGCTGCGGGCGTGGGCGAACCAGCGGGGGCTGCTCGGCCTGAACGACGTCAATCGAGGCTGAGCAGGGGCGCGGTGCTGACGCCGCGGCCGTATTCGAGCGCTGCCGGGCGGACGCCGGGGGGCAGGTCGTAGGCGACCCAGCCCTCGACGGCCTGGCCGGGCTCGAGGACGCCCTGGCGGAGCGCCGGCTCCTGGTTGGAGAGGGCCCAGGCATAGAGCTGGCCGTCGCTGCCGCGGAGGCGGAGGAGCGCGAAGTTGTAGCTGGCGCGGGGCTGGAGGCCCTCGACTTGGAGGAGGATGCCGATGCGGCGGTGGCCGGCCTTCACCGGGAAGTTCCCGGGCGGCTCAGGGTCGGCGATGTCGATGATGGTGTAGCGGACGCCGTCCATCTCGGCCGAGCGGCCGGCGACGGGGCTGGAGGCCGGCGCGGGGCTGGCGCCGAGCGGGGCGCGGGGATTGCCGGCATCGGCGACCGGGGGCGTGGTGACGCCGACCCGCTCGCCCTCGCGCTCGGCGAAGGTAAGGACGCCGGCGAGGAAGAGCAGGATGCCCCCGGCGAGGATGAGCAGGGCGCGGGACCACCTCACGGGCGCATCGTAGCGGGCGGCCGCCTAACGCGGGCGGCGCGGGGAACGGGCCGGGGACGGCCCGGCGGCGGCCCGGCCGAGGTGGTAATGGGGCGCGATGATGGCGACGACGGCGCCGGCGCGCGGGTCGGCGATGCGGGCGACGATGCGGGGATTCGCGGCCTGCAGCTCCTCGAGGGAGCGGTCGCTGGTGACGACCGTCGGGAGGCCGCTGACGTGGCGGTAGTTGACGACCTGGTAGAGCTTTTCCTGCGCCCACGGGGTGGCCGCCTGCGCGCCGAAATCGTCGAGGACGAGGAGGTCGGCGGTGCGAACGCGGTCGAAGAGTTCGTCGTAGGGGAGTTCGCGGCCGGGCATGTAGGAGGCGCGGAGGTGGTCGAGGAGGTCGGGGACGACGGCGAAGAAGACGGAGCGGCCGCGCTCGAGGGCGCGGTTGGCGATGGCCCCGGCGAGGTGGGTCTTGCCGCAGCCGTTGGGCCCGACGAAGACGAGCCAGCCCTGCGGGTCGTCGGCGTAGCGGCGGGCTGCCTCGAAGGCGGCTTCGAGGGAGATGCGCTCCTCGTCGCGGAGGCCGGGGACGCGGGTTTCGAAGGCGGAGAACTGGAACGCCGCGAGCCGGTCGCGGGACATGCCGCCGACTTCGCGGTAGGCGGCATCGCCGGCGCGGCCGAGGGTGACGACGCGGGCGAGGGCGGGGTCGAGCAGACGGGTGGCGAGCCGCGGGTCAAGAGAGGCGGGCGGCGCGGCGAGGGTGATGACCGTGGGGAGGGCGAGATTGAAGCGGTGGTTGAGGACCTGGAGGAGCTTCTCGCGGGCCCACGCCGTGCCCGAGGCGCCGTCGAGGTCGTCGAGGATGAGGAGCGGGGCGTTGCGGACCTGGTCGAAGACGCGGTCGAAGGCGAGGTCGTCGTCGTCGGTGTCGTAGCCGGCGCGGAGGTGGTCGAGGAGGTCGGCGACGACCATGAAGAGGACGGGGTGGCCGAGTTCGATGCGGCGGTTGGCGAGGGCGGCGGCGAGGTGGGTCTTGCCGCTGCCGGAAGGGCCGGTGAGGACGAGCCAGCCGCGCGGGTCGTCGGCGTAGGCGCGGGCGGCAGCGATGGCTTCGGCGAAGGCGGGGTCGCGGCCGCCGCGGCCGGCGGGGTCGAGGGAGGCGAAGGTGAAGCGGGCGAGGGCGCCGATGTTGCTGAGGCGGGTGAGGCGTTCGCGGCGCTGGTCTTCGCGCTCGCGGAGGACGCACTCGCACGGTTCGGCGCGGCCGAAGCGGGGGTGGTCGACGGGGTAGGGGCGGCGGACGAAGCCGGCGCCGCGGCAGATGGGGCAGGCCGCGGCCTCGTCCGGGTCGTCAGCGGTAGCGGGCGATGTGCCCGAGGGAGCCTCCGAGGTAGCGGCGTTTCGCATCTTCGAGAGCATCTCGTCCAGGCGTTTCATCGGGGCGGCCCTCCAGTGCCCAGTTCTCGAGCATGCGCTGGATATAGCGCCAGTTGCGGACGTTCAGTTCGGCGGCCTCGCGGAAGGCCGCTTCGATCCATTCGGGCGGGTAGACGGATTCGGCCTCGGCGAGCTTTTCGGCGATGAGCGGGGTGATGGTGCCGATGTGCTCTTCGTAGAGGCGGAAGATGCCGGGGCGCTCTTCGGGCGCGCGGAGCGGCGCGATCGCGGCGCCGGGCGTGAGTTCGAGGCGGCCGGCGCGGGCGCGGGCGATGGCGCGCCGGGAAGCGGGGTTGTTGACGAAGTAAAAGGTCTCGGCGCCGGCGGCGGTGCGGGCTTCGAGGGCGAGCAGGGCGCGGAGCTGGAGGCAGCGGTGGAGGCCCGCCTCGAGGCCGGCGCGGCCGCCGGCGAGGGTTTCGAAGCTGAGGCGGGCGGGCTCGTGCTCCCAGATGGCCTCGGCGGTGACGCAGCGCGGCTCGGCGGGGAGCTCCTGCACGAGCCGGGCGGCCCAGAGGAAGGCGAGGAGGTCGCCGGGGGCGGTCAGCTTCGGCAGGACCGCCGTGAAGAAGAGGTTGGGGATGGCGGTCGCTTTGCCGATGCCGGGGAAGCCGTCGAACGCGGCGCGGTCAGCTGGCGACGTCATCGGTCCGGAGCACCCAGTCTTCGAAGCGGGCGAAGCGTTCGCGGAAGCGGAGTTCGACGGTGCCGATGGGGCCGTGGCGGTTCTTGGCGACGATGACCTGCGCGACGCCCTTGGGGTAGGCGGATTCGGGGAGGTCGGGGTGCTGCTGGGCCCACTGCTCGGGGGTGACGTACATCTCTTCGCGGCTGAGGAACATGACGATGTCGGCGTCCTGTTCGATGGAGCCGGAATCGCGGAGGTCCGAGAGCATCGGGATGCGGGGGTGGCGGTTTTCGATGGCTCGGGAGAGCTGGGCGAGGGCGACGATGGGGACGTCGAGCTCGCGGGCGAGGCTCTTGAGGGTGCGGGAGATGTAGGAAATCTCCTGCACGCGGTTTTCGCGGGAGCCGGTTCCGTCGCCGTGCATCAGCTGGAGGTAGTCGATGACGATGAGGTCGAGGCCGCCGGCCTGCCCGGCGAGGCGGCGGGCGCGGGCGCGGAGCTCGGCGACGGTGAGGAACGGGGAGTCATCGAACCAGATGTTGGCCTCGGAGAGGCGGGCGGCGGCATCGATGACTTTGCGCTCTTCGAACTCGGTGTTTTGGCCGAGGCGGAGGCGGTTGGCTTCGACGCCGGCCTCGGCGCTGAGGAGCCGGACGGCGAGCTGCTCGGCGGACATTTCGAGGGAGAAGACGGCGACGTTGGCTTTCTGGAGGATGGCGGCGTTGCGGGCGATGCCGAGGGCGAAGCTGGATTTCCCGACGCTCGGGCGGGCGCCGATGATGACGAGGTCGGAGCGCTTGAAGCCGGCGAGGAGGGTATCGAGGTCGGTGAAGCCGGTGCGGATGGCGGAGAGCTGGAGGCGTTCGATCTCGGCGGGGTCCTGCTCGAGGTAGGCATCGAGGACCTGCCGGATGTGGACGAAATCGCGGAAGGATTCGCCGCCGCGGAGGCGCTGGATGAGCGATTCGGCGCGGGAGAAGACGGCTTCGATGTCGGCCGGCGCCTCGTAGGCCATCTGCATGATGGCGGCGGCGGCATGGATGAGGCCGCGGTAGGTGGCGTCGCGCTTGACGATGCGGGCGTAGAACTCGACGCCGATGGACGTGGGGAGGCGGCGGATGATCTCGGCGAGGTAGGTCTGCCCGCCGACGGCGGCGAGCCGGTCTTTGGTGGCGAGCTCGTGGGCGACGGTGATCTGGTTGATGACTTCGTCGCGGCTCCAGAGGTCGAGGCAGGCCTCGTAGATCCAGCCGTGGACTTCGCGGAAGAAATCGGAGGGCTTGAGGATGTTGACGACCGCGAGCATGGCGTCGGGGTCGACCATGAGGGAGGCGACGACGGCCTCCTCGGCCTCGATGTCGTGCGGGGGGAGACGTTCGAGGGGTGCGAGGGTCATGGAATGAGGAGGGACGCGGGTGCGCGGGAAGCGCGCGGCGGGGGAGCGGTTCCGGTCCCTGCGGCCCTCCTTTCGAGCAGGTTAATCAGCCGCCGCGGCCTCGGCCTGGGCGGCAGCAAGCTTTTCGGCGACGGGCTTCGAGGCCGCATCGGGCACGACGTCGACGGTCACCTCGGCGCTGACGTTGCGGGTGAACTTGATTTCGACGGTGCGCTGGCCGAGCTCGCGGATCGGCTCGGGGAGGAGCACCTGCTGGTGCTCGAGCTCGACGCCGGCGGCCGACTGGATGGCGGCCGCGATGTCGCGGTTGGTGACGGAGCCGAAGAGGCGGCCGGTTTCGCCGACGCGGGCTTCGATGGTGACGGTGAGGTTTTCGAGCTTGGCGGCGACGGTGCGGGCCTCGGCGTCGAGCTTCTCCTGCCGGCGCGCTTCGCGCTGGGCGAGGGCGTTGGCGCGCTGGAGGTTCTCCTTCGTCGTGGGCCCGGCGATGCCGCGCGGCAGGAGGTAATTGCGGGCGAACCCGTTCTTCACTTCTTTGACTTCGCCGACGTGGGCGGTGCCTTCGACGTCTTCGAAAAAGACGACTTTCATGCTGACCTCTGGTGGTGCGGGATGGCCCGGCGGGACCTGGCGGGGTGTGGAACCCGCCCGGGACGATCCCGGGGGCAGGGTAGAGAGGTCAGGATATCGCTTCCAGCGATTATGGTCAGGTCTGCAGGGTTTTGACGGAGCGTTCACGTTCGCCTGCCGTTATGGATAGCGCCCGGGAGCGACAGGTGCTGTCGCGAAATGCCGCCGAGCGGGAGGGTCGCGGGGAAGGCGGGCCGGTTCTACGCTTCCGGGGATGGGCTACGCGCAGCCGGTGCTGGTGATCTTCCACGGGGGCACGGGGGAGGGCCCGGCCGAGCGGGTGATGGCGCGGGCGCGCGTCGCGGCGGCGCGGAACTCGGCGGAGGCAGCGCTGGCAGCGGGGTTCGAAGCCGTGATCATCGCGACGGACGACCCGGGCGCGTTCGCGCCGCTGCCGGCGGGCGTGCTCATCGACGAAGACCGGCCGGGCGAACGGTTCGCCTACCGGGAGCGGCTGGCGCGGCTCATCGAGCGGTACGGGCTAGAGCGGCCGGCGGTGATGGGGTCGGGCTCGGTGCCGCTCCTCGGGACGGATGAGTTCGCGCTGGTGGTGGAACAGCTGCAGGCGCGGGACGCGCGGTTCGTGACGAACAACTTCTTTTCGGCGGACCTGACGGGCTGGACGCCGGGGTCGGCCTTCGCGGCGATTCGGGAGCTGCCCCGGGACAACCTGCTGCCGCGGATGCTGCGCGACGAGGCCGGGCTGGCGCCGGTCATCCTGCCGCGGACGACGGCGACGCAGTTCGACCTCGATACGCCGACGGACCTGGCCATCCTCGGGCTGGCGCCGGGCGTGCCGCCGGGCCTGCGGGCGGCCGCGGAGCCGGTGCGCGCGCTGACGGAGCGGCTGCGGTCGGTGATGCCGGTGCTGTGCGACCGGGCGGCGGAGCTGGTGGTGGCGGGCCGGGTGGGGAGCCAGGCCTGGCAGTACCTGGAGCGGGAGACGGCCTGCCGGGTGCGGCTGTTCAGTGAGGAGCGGGGGCTGGCAACCGCCCCTGAGGGGCACCGGCCGCGCAGCGCGCTCGGGTTCCTGCTGGAGGAGGTCGGGGCGGAGCGGTTCTTCCAGCGGATGGCGGAGCTGGGCGATGCGGTCATCATCGACACGCGGGTGATCGAGGCGCACCTCGGGATTGCGCCGTCGCGGGAAGACCGGTTCCAGAGCGACCTGGGCGCCTGGGAGCTGGTGGAGGAACCGGAATTGCGGCGGTTTACGAAGGCGGCGCTGGAGGCCCCGGTGCCGGTCATCCTCGGGGGGCACTCGCTGGTCTCGGGCGGCCTGATGGCGCTGAACGACGCCGCGTGGGAAGGGAGGTGAGGGAGGAGAGAGTTGGGAGTTGGGAGGTGGGAGGTGGGAGGTTGGGAGTGGGGGTCAGGGGGTGTGGGATTCGTAGACGGAGGCCATGCCCTCGAGCATGACGTCGGCGAGGGAGAGGACGTTCTCGATGGCGTCGACCGCTTCTTCGGCGGAGAGGCCGGCTTCGGTGGCGATCTGGGCGGCGGTTTCCTCGAGCGAGCGGCGGAGCGCGTTGAAGGTGGCGACGGCGGTCGTGAGGCTGACGTGCTCGGCGACGAGGGTGCGGCCGTATTCGCGGCCGATGGAGCGGGCGTCCTCGACGGCGCGGTCGCGGCGGGCTTCGCCGGCGATGATGCGCGAGAAGAGGTCGACGACCTGCCGGCCGAGGAGGCGGAGCCGCTCGATGGCCTCCGGGCTGAGCTGGTCGAAGGCGGGGGCGGCCTGGGCGGCGCGGCCGCGCGGGTGAAGGCGGCGCCGGACCCGGGCGGTGGCGAGGTCGCTGATGCGGCTCGCGTTCCGGGCGGCTGCGGCGGGGCTGACGCTGGCGACGATGTGCTTCAGGTCTTCTGCGAGGATGCGGCGGTGGCCGCCGCTCGTGCGGTAGGAACGGATTTCGCCGGCATCGGCCCAGCGGCGGATGGTCGATTCGCTGACGCCGAGGAGCTTGCTGGCCGCGCCGAGGGTGACCCAGCGCTGGCCGGGCAGGTCGAGATCCGGGGGCTGGTCGCCAAACTTCTCCAAAGCGTGCCAATTCTTTCGCCGAACGGCGGCAGCTGTCAACGCCGCCCGGTCAGGGCGCATCGGCAGGGGGACCCGGGAGTTCGGCCGCGCGGCGGATGACGGCATCGCCGTACCGTTCGCGGAGGGCGAGGACGGCATCGTGGAGTGCGCCGGGCGCGGGGGTTTCGCCAAGGGCGAGCTGGCGCGCGCGCTCGGTGAGGCCGGCCGCACCGAGGCCGATGAGGCGGACCGGCCGGCGGCCGTGCTCCTCCCATGCGGCCTCGAAGAGGCCGGCGGCAGTGTCGTACAGCTCGTCGGCGAAGAGCAGCTGGCGGCCGGGCGTGGCCGACCGGGTGATGGTTTCGAAGGGCGGGAACCGGAGCTTGAGGACGACGGTGCGGGCGGCGCGCTGCTGCCGGGCGAGGTCATCGGCGACGCGCTCGGCCTGGCTGAGCAGCACGGCGCGGAGGCGCTCCGCGGAGCGTTCGTCGCGGTCGAAGGTGTGTTCGCGGGAGATGGACCGGCGGCCGGGGAGAGCGGAGGCGACGCCGCCGGGCGCGATGCCGAGGGCGCGGCGACGGAGGTCGGCGCCATGGCGGCCGAACTTCGCTTCGAGGACGGATTCGGGCACCGCGGCGAGCTCGCCGATGGTCGCGATGCCGAGCCCGGCGAGCACGTCGGCGGTGCGGCGGCCGACGCCGGGGAGGTCGCGGACCGGCCGGGGCGCGAGGAAGGCGGCTTCCTCGCCGGGCGGCACGCGGAGGAGGCCGTCGGGCTTCGCGGCATCGCTGGCGACTTTCGCGACGAGGCGATTGACGGCGATGCCGACGGAGGCGGTGATGCCGATCTCGGCGCGAATGCGTTCCCGGATCGCCGCGCCGATTTCGGCCGGGGTGCCAAAGAGCCGTTCGGAGCCGGCGACGTCGATGTAGGCTTCGTCGACGCTGACCGGTTCGACGGCGGGGGAGTAGCTGCGGAGGATGGCGTGGAAGGCGCGCGAGGCGGGCGCGTACCAGCTGAAATCGGGCGGGAGGATGACAGCGCCGGGGCAGAGCTCGCGGGCGCGGGCCATCGGCATGGCGGAGCGGACGCCGAAGCGGCGGGCTTCGTAGCTGGCGGTGCTGACGACGCCGCGGGGCCCGGGGTAGCCGACGATGACGGGCCGGCCGCGCAGCTCCGGGCGGCGGAGGAGCTCCATCGCCACGAAGAAGGCATCGAGGTCGACGTGGAGGACCGTGGCGGTGTCGACCATATGTTCGCATGGTAGCAGGCCGGCGTGCCGGCGCGGGGTGTATGCTGGGGGCGATGGAGCACCTGAAGCTGGATTCGCTGCCCGAACTCCGTTCGCCGCTGGTGGTCTGCGCGTTCGCGGGCTGGAACGATGCGGCTTCGGCGGCGACGAACGCGGCGCGGTTCGTCGTGCGCCGGTTCGGCGCGCGGAAGTTCGGGAGCTTCGACCCTGAGCCGTTCTTCGATTTCCGGGAGGTGCGGCCGCTCGTGCGGCTGACGGTGCGCGGGGAGCGGGAGATCACGTGGCCCTCGAACGAGGCGTACTTCGCGCGGAACCCGACAGGGCCGCACGACGTGGTCGTCTTCATCGGCACGGAGCCGAATTTGAAGTGGCGGACGTTCGCCGGGGAGCTCGTGGAGCTGGCGCAGGCAGTGCGGGCGGAGCTGGTGCTGACGCTCGGGGCGCTGCTCGCGGACGTGCCGCATACGCGGCCGGTGCGGGTGACGGGGAGCGCGCTCGACCCCGCGGTCGCGGAGCGGCTGGGGCTGCAGCCCTCGCGCTACGAAGGGCCGACGGGCATCGTGGGGGTGCTGCATACGGCGCTGCGCGATGCCGGGCTGGCCGGCGCGACGCTCTGGGCGAACGTGCCGCACTACCTGACCTCGAGCCAGAACCCGGCGGCGACGGCGGCGCTGCTGCGCCGGGTGTCCGGGCTGCTCGGGGTGGAGTTCGACCTCGCGGAGATGGACGCGGCGGCGCAGCGCTTCGTGGCCGAGGTGGAAGGCGCGCTGCAGGCGAACCCGGAGGCGCAGGAGTACGTGCGCCGGCTCGAGGCGAGCTACGAGGAGGCGGCGCCGGAGGCGCCCCAGCTGCCGCGCGGCGAAGACCTCGTGCTCGATATCGAGCGGTTCCTCCGGGAGCAGCGCGAAGGCCGCGGCGAGGGCTGAGGCGCCCGGCCGGTCAGGCGGAGGGTTCGCCGCCGTCCTCCCGGGGCAGGAGAAGGGCATCGAGGACGAGGTAGAGGCCGACGACGACGAGCGTGACGACGGCGATGCGGAACGCGCGGCGGAGGAGAGCGGCGGGGACGGCGGCGATGGCGCGCACGGCAGCTACTCCCGCGAGACCCGGCTGATGACCTGCTCGTTGAAACGGTCGAGCACGGCGAGCTTCTCCTCCAGCGTCCGGCCGAGGTTGAAGCCGGGGATGATGAGTTCGTGCACGCCGGCCTCGGCGTACCGTTCGACGGCGGCGCGGAGGTCGGCGGGGGAGCCGCCGAGCACGGGAAAGCCGGCGCGGCCGACGCGCTCGAGGACGGCCGGGTCGTCGGACATCACGAGCAGGGCCTGCGCCGAGCGGCGGATGGTGCGCGGGTCGCGGCCGAGCTCTTCACAGTGGCGGTCGAGGATGCGGCCCTTGTGGGCGAGCACCTCGGGCGTGCCCCAGGTGTTCCATTCGTTGGCGTAGCGGGCGGCGATGCGGAGGGTGCGCCGTTCGCCGCCGCCGCCGATGAGGAGCGGGACGGGCTGCTGGACGGGCTTCGGCTCGAGCGGGGCCTCTTCGAGGCGGTAGTAGCGGCCTTCGAAGGTGGTGCGGCGGTTGGCGAAGAGGCTGGTGATGACCTCGCAGGCTTCTTCGAGCCGATCGAGCCGCCCTTTGACGGTCGAGAATTCGATGCCGTAGGCGCGGTGCTCGTTCTCCTGCCAGCCGGCGCCGAGGCCGAGGACGAGGCGGCCGCCGCTGATGTTGTCGACGGTGGCGGCCATCTTGGCGAGGACGGCGGGGTGGCGGTAGGTGTTGCCGGTGACGAGCGGGCCGATGCGGACGCGCGGCACGGCGGCGGCCAAAGCGGCGAGGGTGGTCCAGCATTCGCTGACGGGGGCGGAAACGTCGGCAGCGTTCGGCATGAAGTGGTCGGCGTAGTAGACGCCGTCCCAGCCGGTCGCCTCGGCGTGGCGGGCGATGGCGAGGGTCTCGGTCCAGGGGTCGTTCGGGCCGGGCCAGACGGCGAATTTCATCGGGGTCGCGCCTCCGGGGGACTGGCAGGGTGGCGCCATCGTACCGGAGCGGCGGCGTGCGGGCGCGGGGGCCTTCCGGGGAAGCGGTTCACCGCCGCCGGGGACTGGACGGGACGGCGGAAGCATCGAAACTTCCCGCGTGAAGAACGAAGCGCCGGGACTGGCGGAACGGCTGCGCCGGGCGCTGGTCATCGCCGCGGTGGCGGCGGTCGTCTACGTGCCCGGGGTCGTGACCCTCTGGATGCTGCTGGCGGGCCGGGCATGAACGACGCTGCGGTGCTGGCGGTCATCGTGGCGGTGCGGGGCCTGGTGCCGCTGCTCATCTTCCGCTGGAACCTCGCGGGGGCGCTGCTGGCGATCGCGGCCGACGGGAGTGACGCCATCATCCAGGACGTGCTCGGGGCGGAACCGCTGCGCGGCTGCTATCACGAGTTCGATAAGGTCTTCGATACGTACTACCTGACGATCGAGCTGGGGGTGGCGCTGCGGTGGGGCGACCCTGTCGCGCGGTGGATGCTGGCGGGGCTGTTCGCGCTGCGGCTCCTGGGGATCGCGGTCTTCGAGCTGACGGGCGCGCGGGAGGTCATCCTGTTCGCGCCGAACGTGTTCGAGAACTACTACCTCGTGCTCGCCGGGCTCCGGTCGATTCGGCCGGGCTACCGGCTGCGCGGCTGGGGCGAGGCTGTGCTGTGGCTCGCGGCGGTCACGCCTCCGAAGGTGCTGCAGGAGTACGTGATGCACTACCGGGAGGCGCAGACCTGGCATTTCGTTCGCGACGAGATTTTCACGCCGTGGAACTGACAGCGGCGCGCCGGACGAAGAGCCGGTAGACGGGCCCGAAGCGGCGCACCCAGAGCTTGTGCGCCTCGACGGCGAGCAGAATGGTGGAGGCGACGGCGATCATCCGCCACCAGGCTTCGAAGGAGAGCGGTTCGACGCGGAGGACGAACTGCGTCGGCGGCAGGTAGAGCGCCGCAACGTGCAGGGAGAGGGCGGCGATGGTGCCGATGAGCAGGAAGGGGTTGAGGAACGGGCTGCGGGTGAAGGCGGACTGGCGCTCGGAGCGGACGTTGCCGAGGTGGAACGCCTGGAAGAGGACCATCGTCGTGAGCGCGACCGTTTGCGCAGATTCGAGCGAGGCGCCGTGGTCGAGCTCCCAGCGGAAGAGGGCGAGGGTGCCGATGAGACGGGGGATGCCGGCGACGACGGTCCGCTCCCAGAGGAGGGGCGAAATGATGCCGTCGCTGCGGCGGCGGGGCGGGAACTTGAGGACGTCCTTTTCGCCGGGTTCGAAGGCGAGGGCGAGGTCCTGGATGCCGCTGGTGACGAGGTTCAGCCAGAGGAGCTGAGCAGCGACCATCGGGAGCGGCCACTGGAAGAGGACGGCGGCGAGGATGACGACGAGGAGCACCGCGCCGTTGGAGACGAGGAAGAAGGTGACCTTGCGGACGTTTTCGAAGGTGACGCGGCCCTCTTCGACGGCGGCGTAGATGGTGACGAAGTTGTCATCGGCAAGGACCATATCGGCGGCTTCGCGGGCGACGTCGGTGCCGGAGCGGCCCATCGCCACACCGATGTCGGCAGCGCGGAGGGCCGGAGCATCGTTGACGCCGTCGCCGGTGACGGCGACGACGTGGCCGTCGGCGCGGAGGGCCTGGACGACGCGGAGCTTGTGCTCGGGCGCGGCGCGGGCAACGACGGCGGTTTCGCGGAGCCGCTCCCGGAGGTCGTCGTCGGAGAGGCGGTCGACCTCCGGGCCGGGGAGCACGGGTGCGCCGGGCGGGGCGATCCCGAGTTCGGCGGCGATGGCGCTGGCGGTGGCGGCGTGGTCGCCGGTGATCATGACGACGCGGATGCCGGCATCGCGGCAGCCGGCGATGGCCTCGCGGACGCCGGGGCGGGGCGGGTCCATCATCGCCTGGAGGCCGAGGAAGACGAGTCCCTCCGGGTGGTCGTCCGGGCCGGGCGGGGCCTCGAGCGCGCGGTAGGCCATGGCGAGGACGCGGTGGCCGCGGCTGGCGAGCTCATGGGCGGCGGCGAGCACGGCCTCGCGGTCGAGCGGCACCGGGCCGGACGGCGTGAGCATGGCGGTCGAGCGTTCGAGCAGCCGCTCGGGGGCGCCTTTGACGAACCAGGTCGGGGCGCCCTCGAAGTCGCGGCAGCTGGTGGAGTACTGGCGCTCGGATTCGAAGGGGATGTCGAGCAGGACGGGCGCGGCGCGGAGCTCGGCGGGCTCCATGCCGGCGGCGATGGCTGCGAGGAGCAGGGCGGCCTCGGTCGGGTCGCCGCTGGTTTCGTACACATCGCCGGCAAGGAAGGCGTCGGCCTCGTTCGTCATGACGCCGGCGATGAGGAGGAGGCGCTCGGGCGGGGTGAGGTCGATGGGAGCGGCTCCGGGGCCGGGCGGCGGAAGGGGGCGGGCACCGCCGGGCGTCCAGAGTTCGCGGACGGTCATCCGGTTTTCGGTGAGGGTGCCGGTCTTGTCGGTGCCGATGACGGTGGTGCTGCCGAGGGTTTCGACCGCCGGGAGCTTGCGGATGATGGCGTTGCGGCGGGCCATGCGGCGGACGCCGAGCGCGAGCGCGACGGTGAAGACGACGGGGAGACCCTCCGGCACGACGGCGACAGCGAGGGCGACCGCGACCTTGAACATCTGGGAGGGGGATTCGCCGACGGCGACGCCGAGGAGGAAGGAGACGAGCGCGCCGAGGGCGACGATGACGCCGATGGTGCGGGCGAAGCGCTCCATCCGCTCCTGAAGCGGAGTCTGCGGCGTGGCCTGCTCGCGGATGCTGCCGGCGATGGCGCCGAGTTCGGTCGCCATGCCCGTGGCGACGGCGTAACCGCGGCCGCGGCCGCGGACGACGATGCTGCCGGAGTAGGCCATGCAGGCGCGGTCGGCGATGGGGGCGGCTTCGTCGACCGGGTCGGCGTGGCGGGCGACGCCTTCGGACTCGCCGGTGAGGAGGGACTGGTCGATGACGAGGCCGGTCACCTGGACGAGGCGGATATCGGCAGGGACGCGCATGCCGGATTCGAGGAGGACGAGGTCGCCGGGGACGACATCGCGGCCCTCGATTTCGCGTTCGTGGCCGTCGCGGAGGACGCGGGCGCGGGGCGCGACGAGGCTCATGAGGGCGCGGACGGAGCGCTCGGCGCGGCGCTCCTGGGTGAAGCCGATGGAGGCGTTCAGCAGGAGGACTGCGGCGATGACGGCCGCATCGACGACATCGCGCAGGACGAGGGTGACGAGCGCGGCGGCGAGGAGGATGTAGATGACGGGCGAGCGGAACTGGCGGAGGAGCGTGATGTACCAGGGCGTCGGCGGCGCGGGCTCGAGTTCGTTGGGGCCGAAGCGGGCGAGCCGGCTCGCGGCTTCGGCGGCGGGCAGGCCGTGGGGACCGGTGCCGAGGCGGGCTTCGACCTCCGGCAGCGGGAGCGCGTGCCAGGGCGGCGGGGCAGGGGCGCCCTCACCGGCCGGCAGCATGGGCGCCTCCCGGGGCGGTCAGGATGAGCGGCAGGGGGCTCGTCCGGAGGAGCGCCTCGGCAACGGAGCCGAGGAGGAAGCGCATGGCGCGGCCGCGGCCGTGGGTGGCGAGGGCGACATGGGTGGCGCCGGTTTCGGCGGCGACCCGGAGCGCGGCGGCGGCGACGGATTCGAAGGCGCGCGGCGGTTCGACCCGGCGGCGGGCGGCGGGGGCCGGGAGCGACGGCTCGACCGCCTCCAGGGCGGCCGCGAGTTCCACTTCCCGGTCTTCGGGCCGCTCGCCGACGGCAGGGACCGCGATGGCCAAGAGTTCTATGGGAACGGCGGCATCACCGAGCAGGCGGGCGAGGGCCGGGGCGACGGCGGCGGCCTCGGCGCTCCCGTCGGCGAGGGCGAGGATGCGGACGGGGGTCGGCGGCGGGCCGGCGTAGCGCGGGCCGATGGCGAGGACCGGGACCGGCGCGGCGCGGACCGCGCGGCCGAGATCGCCGAGCCAGGGGGCTTCGCGCGCGTCGACGGCGAGGAGTCGGGGGGCAGCGGCGATGGCGAGGCGGACGGGCGGCGCCCATGCCGGCTCGCCGTTCAGGCGGAGGCTGAGGCCGGCGGAGGCGACGCCGGGCGGCAACAGCGCCGCGAGGTCGGCCTCGGCGACGGCGCGGGCGGCTTCGACGTCGGCGGGGTTCGCCGGGTCGGCCGCCGCCGCCGCGTCGAAGAGCGCGGTCGCGGCGAGGGGGAGGCCGAGGGCGCGGGCGAGGGGTTCGGCCGCGCGGGCGAGGGTCGCGGTATCGCCGGCGGGAAGAGCACAGAGGACGGTCATGGCACGAGTATGGCCGATCCCGGCGGGGCCGGTGAGCGGGCGGACGGCCCGGGCAGGCCGGCCTTTCGGTGCGAATCGCGGGCAAAACGCGGCATCTTTTCCCCTGCGCGGGCAGTGCTACGGTGAGGTGGCCGTGGGCACACCAGGGGGGCCCGACCTCACGCCGTTATTCAGCCCGCAGGGCCGGGTGACCCGCTACCGGGTCAGCCTGCCGAAAGCGGGCATCGTCGAGACGGGGGCCGGGCGGTACGAGGCGACGCCCTACGCCGAGCGGCGGCGGGGGCTGGGCGGGTTCGCGCTGGACCTGAAGGACCTCGTCATCGGGCGGTCGATGTCGAACCTGCGGCTCGCCGAGCAGCGGCTGAGCAAGAAGGTCGCGCTGGCGGTCTTCTCGTCGGATGCGATTTCGTCGACTGCGTACGGGCCGCAGGAGGTGCTGCTCATCCTCGTGCTGGCCGGGTCGGGGGCGCTGACGTACAGCCTGCCGATCGTGCTCGCCATCGTGGGGCTGCTGGCGGTGGTGGTGCTGTCGTACAGCCAGACGATCCGGGCGTACCCGCACGGCGGCGGGGCGTACACGGTGGCGCTGGAGAACCTCGGCACGGCGGCGGGATTGACGGCCGCAGCGGCCCTGCTCATCGACTACACCCTCACCGTCTCGGTCTCGATCTCGGCGTCGGTGGAAGCGATCGTGGCGGCGTTCCCGGGCCTGCAGCCGCTGTCGGTGGAGCTGGCCGTCGCGATGGTGGGGGTGATCGCGACGATGAACCTGCGCGGGGTGCGCGAATCCGGGACGGTGTTCGCCATCCCGACCTACGGGTTCATCATCGTGCTGGGGACGACGATTGCGGTCGGCGTTGCGAAGGTGCTGCTGAGCGATTCGCCGAACATCTTCGCGGCCGGGACGCCGGACCGGGCGCTGCCCGAGGCGACGCACAGCCTCTCGCTCTTCCTGCTGCTGCGGGCGTTCGCGGCCGGGTGTTCGGCGCTGACGGGCGTGGAGGCGGTGTCGAACGGCGTGCAGGCGTTCAAGCCGCCGGAGTGGAAGCACGCCATCGAGACGATGACGGCGATGGCGATCATCCTCGGGTCGCTGCTGCTGGGGACGACGCTGCTCGCGCGGCACTACGGGGTGGTCTACCTCGAGGGCGACCACGCGACGGTGCTGGCGCAGATCGGGGAGCACGTCTTCGGCCGGGGGGCGATGTTCTTCGCGCTGCAGGCCTTCACGGCGGGCATCCTGTTCCTCGCGGCGAACACGTCGTTCGCGGATTACCCGCGGCTGGCGGCGGTGCTGGCGAAGGACACCTATCTGCCGCGGGTGTTCCGCCAGCGGGGGAACCGGCTGGTGTTCAGCTACGGCATCCTCGCGCTGGCGGCGATGGCGGTCGGGCTCATCGTGCTGTTCCAGGCGAAGACGACGCGGCTCATCCCACTGTATGCGTTCGGGGTGTTCCTGTCGTTCACGCTGTCGCAGGCAGGGATGGTGCGGCACTGGCAGCGGCTGCGGGGCCGGGGCTGGCGGCTTTCGATGGCGATCAACGGGTTCGGGGCGGCCGTCACGGCCGTCGTGACCGCGATCGTGGTGGTGACGAAGTTCAACGAAGGCGGGTGGATGGTCGTGGCGGCCGTGCCGGCCGCGGCCGCGGGCCTGTTCTTCGTCGGCCGGTACTATGCGCGGCTGCGACGGCTGCTCCACGTGCCGGCGGAGGCGACGTTCGATATGCGGCCGCGGGGCGATGCGCCGGAGCCGGTGCTGGTGCCGGTGCAGGAAATCAACCTCGCGCTGGTGATGGCGCTGGGGGCAGCGTGCGAGCGGGCGCGGGCCGTGGAGGGCGTCCACGTGGTCGTCGACCCGGACCAGCCGGACGAGATCGAACCCCTCTGGCGGCGGCAGTTCCCGGGCATTCCGCTCGTCGTCATCGATTCGCCCTACCGGAACGTGGCGGACCCGTTCGCGCGGTACGTGGAGGACCGGCTGCGGGAGCCGCCGTATGGCGTGACGGTGCTGCTTCCGATCATCGGGACGCGTCGGTGGTGGGAGCGGCTGCTGGTGAACCAGAGCGCGGGGGCGATTGCGCGGCGGCTGCGGGGGAACCGGCGGGTCCGGGTGGAGCGGTACGTCTACCACCCGGGCGGGCTGGGCCGGCGGCGGCATCGCACAGCGGCAGGCGGCTAAATCAGGATGTTCCCCGACGTGGGGCGTCCGACTACTCCTGTAGGATGCAGCCGGATGAACGGGGGGCCCCGGTGAGAGTCGCCCTCGCCGCAGCGGACGACGAGAGCCGGGCGCGCATCGGAGCGGCGCTGCGCGCCGCGGGCCATGCTGTCGTGGAGCCGGGGGAGCCGGCGGACGTGTTCGTGGCGGACGGCCTGCCGGGGGACGGCGCGGGGCACGAAGCGCAGGCCGCGGCGCTGGGCCAGCGGGTGCACTTCATCGCGGGCATTTGCGACATCCCGGGCGGGGTGGCGGCGGCGCTGCGGGGCGGCGCTGCGGACGTCTACCCCGCGGGGGACGCGGCGGCGCTGGTGGCGCGGCTGGCCGTGCTGGAGGCTTCCGGGCCGCGCGACGTGGGCGCGGGGCTCGCGGCGGCGAACGTGAATGACCCGATGTATTCGTTCGACCTCGAGGGGCGGCTCCTGTGGGTCAACGAGGCCGCAGAGCGGCTGACCGGGTATCCCCGAGCGAAGCTCATCGGCATGCACTTTTCGGAGCTCGTACGCGACCCGGGTGACCTCGACCTCCTGGCAGCCGAGATGGCTGACAAGGTGGCGGGGCGGGTCCAGTCGAGCCTGCTCCAGGTGAACATCACGACGGCGTCGGGCGAGACCGTGCCGGTCGAAATCAACAGCCGGGTAGTCACCCAGGAAGGGCGGCCGTGGGCCGTCGAGGGAGTGGCGCGCGACCTGCGGCCGCGGCGGCGGGCCGAGGCGGAGGTCCGGCGGCAGGCGGAGCTGTTCGCACAGCTCGGCGTCGCCGCCGTCGCGGTCGACCGGGAAGGGCGGATCGTGGCGTGGAACCGCGAGGCGGAGCGGATGTTCGGGGAGGCGGCCGTCAGCATGCTGGGCACGCGGGCGGTGAGCGGCTTTTCGACCGATGAAGCCGCGACCGCGCGGCAGCTGGCGCGGGTGCTGGCGGGCGAGACGGTCACCGAGGCGCGCGAGCTGCGCCGCGCCGACGGCTCGACGTTCCCGGCGCTGGTGAGCGCCGCCCCGCTGCGGGACGAGGCGGGCGAAGTGACGGGCGCCATCGGCGCCATCCTCGACCTGAGCGCCGAGCGGGCGCAGCAGGAGCGGCTGGCGCAGCTCGCAGGCGTCGTCGAATCGAGCGACGACGCGATCACGATGTACGACCGCGAAGGGACGATCACCGGCCGGAACGCGGCGGCGGAGCGCATCTACGGCCGCCCGGCGGCAGAGGTGGTCGGCAGGAAGGCGTGGGAGCTCGCGGAACCGGCCGAGCAGGAGGCGCGCCGGGCGATGGTCATGCGGGTGCTCAGCGGGGAGGCGATTTCGGGGCTGGTGGTGCGGCGGGAGGGCAACCCGGGAACGGCGGGCTACCTGAGCCTCTCGGCGTTCCCCCTGCGGGATGCCGAGGGACGCATCGCCGGCGCCGCGGCGGTCGCGCGCGATATCACGGCGCTCGTCGAGGCGGAGCGGGAGCGGAGCCGGCTTGCCGCGATCGTGGAATCGGCGGACGACGCCGTCATCGGCCGCGACCTGGAGGGCCGGATCACGAGCTGGAACGCGGCAGCGGAGCGGCTCTTCGGCTACACCGCGGCGGAGATGGTGGGCGGGTACGGCTACGAAACGGTGCCGGAGTCGCGCCGGGAGGAGTACCGGGAGCGGGCGCGGGAGGTCGCGAGCGAGCACCGGGTGGAGGCCGACGTGCTGCGGCAGGACCGGCAGGGACGGGTCTTCCCGGTGCGGGCGGTGACGTTCCCGGTCTACGACCGGGAGGGTCGGCGGCTGGGCTCCGCGTCGTTCCTGCGGGACATCAGCGACGAGCGGGCGATGCTCGCCGCGCTGGAGGAGCGGGAGCGGCAGCTGCGGGCGCTGTTCGAGAGCGCGGGCGAAGCGATCATCCTCGTCGACCGGGAGCGGCGGATCCGCTGGTTCAACCGGGCGGCCGTCGCCATCGGCGAGGCGACCTTCGGCGAGCGGCCGGAGGTGGGCGCGCCGATCGAGCGGTGGGTGCGGCCGCAGGACCGGCCGGCCTGGGAAGCGGCGTTCGAGGGCGCGCTCGCAGGGCACACCACGACGCTGCTCGGGCGGCTGACGCGAGACGGCGGCGCACCGTTCTGGTACGAGATGACCTATCGTCCGGTGCACGACGCAGACGGCGCCGTGACCGCGGCGGCGCTCGTCGGCCGGGACGTGACGGAGCGGGTCGAGGCCGAGCGGGCGCTGCGCGAGCGGGAGGCGACGCTCCGGAGCATCTTCGAGAGCACCCGCGACCATCTCTGGCTGCTCGACCGCGAGGGGCGGCTGGTGACCTGCAACACGCCGGCGGCGGAGTTTTCGGAGCATCGGTTCGGGCGGCGGCCGGAGCCGGGCGATTCGATGCTGGAGTTCGCAGACGAGCGGGGCCGGCCCATCCTCGAGGCGGCGATCCGGATGGCGCTCGAGGGGCAGGAGCCGGAGGGCGAACTGGCGGTGCCCCATGCTGACGGCTCCAAGACGTACTTCAACATCCACGTGACGCCCGTGCGGGATGAGCGGCGCGGCATCACCGGGGTGCTGGTGGATGCGCGGGATGTGACAGCGGAGGCGCTGGCGCGGCGGGAGCTGCGGAAGGCGCGGGAAGCGCTGGCCGAGGAGTACGCGAAGCTCTCGACGATCATCGAGAACTCCGACGAAGGGGTCATCCTGCTCGACCGGGAGTGCCGGGTCGTCGCCTTCAACACCGAATTTGCGGAGGGGACGAAGCTGCGGCGGGGCATCGCGCCGCGGCCGGGGATGCACTTCACGGAGACGGTTTCGCCGGAGAGCGCGGCGTTCCTGCTGGGGAAAGTTCAGGAGGCGCTCGCCGGCCGGCGGGTGAGTTTCGAAGTGCAGTCGCAGTCGCCGGGGCAGCGGCGCTGGTTCGAGGTGCGCATTCGGCCGGTGGTGACCGAATCCGGCGAAGTGACGGGGGCCGTCTACACGGGGCGGGACGTGACGGAGCGGCGGCTGCTGGAGGAGGAGCGGGAAGCGGCGCTGGCAGAGGCGCGGCGGCTGGCGGCGATGGTCGAGAGCTCGACCGAGGCGGCGCTGGCGGTCGGGCGGGACGGGCGGATCGAGAGCTGGAACCGGGCCGCCGAGGCGCTCTACGGCTGGACGGCCGAGGAGGCGATCGGGCAGCCGTTCAGCATCATCCTCCCGCCGGAGGAGCGGGCGCCCACCGTCGAGCTGTTCGCGCGGCTGCTGGCGGGGGAGTCGCACCGGGGCGAAATGGCGCGGCTGACGAAGCAGGGCGAGCGGCTGCTGGTGGAATCGGTCTACTTCCCGCTCCGGGATGGGGACGGCGTGGTCATCGGCGTGGGCTGCACCTCGCACGATGTGACCCGGGAGCGCGAGATGGAGCGGCGGGTTGCGGAGTCTGCGGCCGACCTGGCGGCGACGCTGGCCGCCATCCGGGAAGGGGTGATGCTTCTCGGTGCGGACGGTGTCATCCTCGGGGTCAACCCGGCAGCCCGCGCCTCCGTTGCCGAGGTTTTCGGGGCCTCCCCAGCGCCGGGCATGCACTGGCGGGAAGTGCTCCCTGACGACTGGCACGACCGGTTCCAGGCGGTCGTCGAACGCACCCTCGGCGGGGAGTCATCGACGTTCGAACTGCAGCTCGCGGACGTCGCGGGGAATCAGCGCTGGTTCGAGCTGTCGTTCGGGCGGGTGGAGCTGCCCGACGGGTCGGTGCGCGGCATCGCGTTCAGCACGCGCGACCTGACGGAGCGGAAGCGGACAGAGGAGCGGCTGCTGCAGGCGCAGAAGGCCGAGTCGCTGGCAGTGCTGGCCGGCGGCATCGCGCATGATTTCAACAACCTGCTGGTGGGGATTCTCGGGAACGCGGGGCTGGCGCTGGCCGAGCTCCCGCCGGAATCGCCGGTGCGGGAGACGGTGGCCGAGATCGAGCTGGCGGGCCAGCGGGCGGCGGACCTCGCGCGGCAGATGCTGGCGTATTCCGGCCGGGGAAAGTTCGTGGTCCAGCCGCTCAGCCTCAACGGCGTGGTCGAGGAGATGGCGCACCTCCTGCGGGTCTCGGTCGGGGCCGGCGTCCGGCTGGTGCTGGACCTCGCGCCCGGGCTGCCGGCGGTCGTCGGCGACGCGACCCAGCTGCGGCAGGTGGTCATGAACCTCGTCATCAACGCCTCGGATGCGATCGGGGGCGGCGAGGGGACGGTCCGCGTCCGGACGAGTCTTGCAGCCGGCGCGCCGGCGCTGTTCGAGCGGGCGGTGCTGGCGCCGGGGCAGCTCGCGGAGCAGTACGTCGTGCTCGAGGTGGCGGATACCGGCTCAGGGATGGACGCGGCGACGCTCTCGCGGATTTTCGACCCGTTCTTCACGACGAAGTTCACCGGGCGGGGGCTCGGGCTCGCGGCCGTGCTCGGGATCATCCGCGGGCACCGGGGCGGCATCGATGTGGAGAGCGCGCCGGGCGCCGGCACGACCTTCCGTTTGATGCTGCCGGCGGCCCCGGGCGAGGCGAAGGAGGCCGCCGCGGCGCCGGGCGCCGGGCAGTGGCGGGGCGAGGGGCTCGTCATCGTCGCCGACGACGAGCCGAGCGTGCGGGCGGTCACCGCGCGGGCGCTCCGGTCGATGGGGTTCGAGGTCGCCGAGGCGGCGGACGGGCAGGAGGCGGTGGAGCTCTTCGCCCGGGAGCGCGGCCGCGTCCGGCTCGTCTTGCTCGACATGACGATGCCGCGGATGAACGGCGAAGCGGCGTTCCGGGCGGTCCGGGCAATCGACCCGGCTGCGAAGGTCGTGCTGATGAGCGGGTATACCGAGCAGGACGCGCAGGAGCAGGTCGGCGCCGACGGGCTGACCGGCTTCCTGCAGAAGCCGTACGAGCTTTCGGCGCTGCGGGAGACGGTGCGCCGGGCGCTCGGGGAGAGCGCCGGATAGAACATCTGTACGCTATACTGCTCGGGTGACCGAGGAACGGCTGGTGGCGCCGCAGGCGCTGGCGGAGGACGCGGAGCTGGAGCGTTCGCTGCGGCCGCGGCGGCTGGAGGAGTTCCCGGGGCAGGAGCGGACGAAGCGGAACCTCGCGATCGCCATCGAAGCGGCGAAGCAGCGGGGCGAAGCGCTCGACCACGTGCTGCTGTACGGGCCGCCGGGGCTCGGCAAGACGACGCTGGCGAACATCATCGCGAACGAAATGGGGGTTTCGATCCGGACGACGAGCGGGCCGGCGTTCGAACGCCCGGGCGACCTCGCGGCGGTGCTCACGAACCTGAAGGAGCACGACATCCTGTTCATCGATGAGATCCACCGGCTTTCGAGCGCGGTGGAGGAGATCCTCTACCCGGCGATGGAGGATTTCGCGCTCGACCTCGTCATCGGGAAGGGGGCTGGCGCGCGGTCGGTGCGGCTGGCGATGCCGCGGTTCACGCTCATCGGGGCGACGACGCGGTACGCGATGGTGAGCGCGCCGCTGCGCGACCGGTTCGGTTCGGTGTACCGGCTGGATTTTTACGAGCCGGAGACGCTGGCCGTCATCGTGCGGCGCTCGGCGGCGATCCTCGGGGTCGACGTGCCGCCCGATGCGGCGATGGAGATTGCGCGGCGCTCGCGGGGGACGCCGCGGATTGCGAACCGGCTGCTGCGGCGGGTGCGGGACTTCGCCGCCGTGCGGAACGGCGGGGTGGTGACGGTGGAGGCGGCGCGGCAAGCGCTGGCGATGCTCGACGTGGACGAGCTGGGACTGGACGAATCCGACCGGGCGGTGCTGCGGGCGATCTGCGAGAAGTTCGGCGGCGGGCCGGTCGGGCTCGAGACGATAGCGGCGGCGATCTCGGAGGAGGCCGACACGATCATGGACGTGTACGAGCCGTTCCTGCTGAAGTGCGGCTTCCTGAACCGGACGCCGCGGGGACGGATTGCCACCGAGGCAGCGTACCGGCATCTCGGGCTGGAGCCGCCGCGCGGCCGGCCGGCGCAGGCCGAGCTGTGGGACTCGGCGGCGGAACCGTAAGCCGGAAACCGGCGCGGCAACGGGCGAGGGCCGGCTGGCGCCGGCCCCCGTCGTGCTGACCGCCGACGTGCTCAGCCGCATCTATGAGCACCCGGTGGAGGTGGTGCGGGCGGGGTCGCCGGAGCGGCTGGTCGTGCTGCCCCGCCATGCGGCCGGGGGCGGGGCCTGACGGCGGGGGCCGGCCGAACCGGGTAGAGTGACTCCGACATCCCGTGTTCGGAGGTTCGAGTCATGCCGTGGGTCGTGAGCGTCTTCCTTGCCATTCTCTTGTGCGGCGGCGCGCTGCTCGTCGGGCGGGCTGCGCGGGCGGCGGCGCAGCCGGGCACCCCGGAGCGGATGCGGGGCGCCATCATCATGGGCGTCGCGGCGCTGGTGTTCGTTGCGTGGGTCGGCGTGCACACCGCGCTCCGCTCGGTGAAGCCGATCGAAGCGGGGCACGTCGGCGTGGTGTACCAGTTCGGCGAAATCGTGGGCCAGAAGCCGGAAGGGCTGCAGTTCATCTGGCCGTGGCAGGACCTGCGGGTCGAGAGTGTGCAGGTCCAGCGCTACCGCTTCGAGAACATCACGGCGTTTTCGCAGGAGACGCAGGACGTCTTCTTCATCGCGACGCTGAACTATTCGGTCTCGCCCTCGGCGGTGCAGACGCTGTTCCGGACGGTGGGGCCGCGCTGGTTCGACCGCCTGATCGAGCCGCGGGTGCTGAACTTCTTCAAGGAGGAGACGGTGAAGTACTCGACGGTGGACGTCGGCCCGAACCGGGAGAACATCCGGTCGGCGGTGCGGGCGCGGCTGGCGGCTGAGCTGGCGCCGTTCTCGATCGAAATCAACGACCTGCTGATCGACAACATCGAGTTCAGCGCCGAGTTCAAGGCGGCGATCGAACAGAAGCAGATCGCCACGCAGGACGCACTGCGGGAGCAGGAGCGCGTGCGGCAGCGGCAGTTCGAGGCGCAGCAGCAGATCGAGCTGGCGCGGGGCGAGGCGGAGTCGATCCGGGTGCGCGCGGAAGGACAGGCGGAGGCGAACCGGCTGCTCTCGCAGTCGCTGACGCCGGAGGTCATCCAGTTCCAGGCGCTGCAGAAGCTCGGCGACAACATCCAGATCGCGCTGCTGCCCTCGGGGCAAGGGATCATCCTCGACCCGACGACGCTGCTGGGGCAGGCGGGCGCGAACCGGTGAGGCTGGCGCGCGGAGCGCCGGGCGGGCCGGGACTGGTACGCTTTCCTGATGCTCGCTGCGCCCGCGCGCCGCAACCTCCGCCTGCTGTACGGGTTCTGGTTCCTGCGGGAGTTCCAGCTCTGGATTCCCGTGTGGATCGTGTACCTGACGCTGGAGCGCGGCTTTTCGTTCAGCCAGATTACGGCCGCGGAGAGCGTCTACCTGCTCGGGGTGCTGGCGCTCGAAGTGCCGACCGGGGCTATCGCGGACCGCTACGGCCGGCGGGTGTCGCTCGGGCTGGGGGCGGTCAGCCTCGCGTCGTCGGTCACGGTGTTCGCGTTCACGACGTCGCCGGTCGTGCTGTTCGTCTCGTTCGCGTGGTGGGCGGTGGCGACGACACTGATGTCCGGGGCGGATATGGCGCTGCTGTTCGACACGCTGAAGGCAGCGGGGCGGGAGCACGAGTATGAGCGGCTGGCGGGCCGGGGCCAGGCGATGTCGTGGAGCGGGGTCGGGCTGGCGACGCTGTTCGGGGGGCCAGTCGCGGCGGTGCTCGACATCCGGGCGACGATCCTGATCGGGGCTGCGACCTGCCTGGCTGCGGCGGCGGTCGCGTTCGCGCTCTGGGAGCCGCCGCGGGCGGCGGTGGAGCGGACCGGCGGCATGCGGGGCTACGTCGGGACCATCGGCGCCGCGTTCCGGGATGCGTGGCAGGCGCGGGCGGTGCGCTACGTCCTGCTCCTCTTCGGCGTGACGGTGGCGGGGCTGGAGACGGTCCATTACCTGGTGCAGCCGTACCTCGTGGAGAACGGCGTCCGGGTCGGGACAGCCTTCTCGCTGCTGCAGGTGCCGCTCTTCGCTGCAGGGATGGGCGGAGCGCTGCTGGCGTCCCGGGTCGAGCGGGGCGCGGGTCCGGTGCGGGGGCTGCTGCTGCTTTCCGCCGTCGGCATGGCGATGCTCGGAGCGCTGGCGCTGGCGCCGTCGCTCTGGCTCTACTGGGCGCTGCCGGTGCTGATGGCGGCGAATTCGTGCGCGTGGCCGCTGATGACGGGGGCGGTGAACCGGCAGGTTTCCTCGGAGCGGCGGGCGACGGTGCTGTCGATCGGGAGCATGACCGTGAGCGTGGCGATGGCGGTGCTGGCGCCGGTCATCGGCCTGATGGTCGATGCCTGGGGAACGGGCGCCGCCTTCGGCCTCGGCGCGGCGGCGACGGCGGCGGGCATCGCGCTGTTCGGCGCGCCCGCGCTGGCGGCATGGCGGGAGCGCGACGGCGCGGCTGCCGCAGCGGCGGCGAGCCCGGCGGCGGGAACGTAACCGACTCCCGCGGGAGAATGGCGAACGCCCCTCAGACGTTCGACGATGACCCCAGGGAGGCGTTATGACCGGGCTGTTCGATATTTCGGGGAAAGTCGCGCTCGTGACGGGCGGCTCGCGCGGCATCGGGCTGATGATCGCGCGCGGGTTCGTGGAGGCGGGCGCGAAGACGTACATCTCCTCGCGCAAGGCGGATGCCTGCGCGGAGGCCGCAGCTGAGCTGTCGAAAATCGGCACCTGCATCGCCATCCCGGCAGACCTCGGGACGGAGGCGGGCTGCCGCTACCTCGCGGACGAGCTGGCAAAGCGGGAGGAGCGGCTGCACATCCTCGTGAACAACGCCGGGGCGAACTGGAACGCGCCGCTCGCGGAGTTCCCGGACGAAGCGTGGGACAAGGTGATGAACCTGAACGTGAAGGGCGTGTTCCACCTGACGCGGTTCCTCGTGCCGCTGCTGGAGAAGGCGGCGAGCGACGAAGACCCGGCGCGGGTGATCAACATCGGCTCGATCGACGGGCTGCAGGCGCCGGGCTTCGACACCTACGCGTACTCGTCGAGCAAGGCGGCAGTGCACCACCTGACGCGGCACCTCGCGCAGAAGCTCGCGCCCAGCCGCATCACGGTGAACGCGATCGCGCCGGGGCCGTTCGAGAGCAAGATGATGGCCGAGACGCTGCGGCGGTTCGGCGACAGCATCAAGGCGAGCAACCCGCTGGGCCGCATCGGCGTGCCGGAGGACATGGCCGGCACGGCCATCTACCTCGCATCGAAAGCGGGCGCCTACGTGACCGGGGCGGTGATCCCGGTGGACGGCGGCATGTCGACCCGCCACCAGTAGGCGGGGGCCCTTAGAAGGCGAAGGGGTCGGAGCGGGCGCGCCGGCTGGCGCGGTCGGCGAAAAAGACGACGGCGAAGAGCAGCAGGACGACGGCGGCGAGGATGCCGCCCGCGGTGGCGAACGCCCAGGCCGGCGGGCGGAAGTCGGCCGGGGTATCGCGGAAGGCGATGATGCCGCCGAGGACGATGGCGACGGCGCCGGCCGCGCCGAGGATGCCGCTCGTAACGAACAGCTCTGCGGCGACGAGGGCGAGGCCGAGGCCGATGAGGACGAGGCCGGCGGTATCGACGGGCAGCAGGCCGAACCCGAGAAACCCGAGGATGATGGCGATCGCCCCGGCGACGCCCGGGACGCCGAGGCCCGGGGCGTACAGCTCGATGATGAGCGCGAGGAAGCCGATGGAGAGGAGGAGGGAGGCGATCGTGGGGTCGGCGATGAACGCGAGGAACCGCTCCCACGGGGTCATCTCGAGGTCGACCCGCGGGGCTTCGGCGAGGCCGGTGAGCGTGGCCGTGACGCCGGGCCGGAGGGTGACGGTGCGTCCTTCCGACCGGCGGAGGAGGTCATCGAGGTCGGCCGCGACGAAGTCGACGACGTTCAGCTTCGCGGCGTCGTTTTCGTTGACGGCGACGGCCTCGCGGACGGCCTGCTCGGCCCAGTCGGCGTTGCGGCCGCGGAGCTCGGCGATGCCGCGGATGTAGGCGACGGCGTCATTCTCGATCTTCTTGCCGAGGGTGCCTTCGATGTCGGAGCCGTCGGCGTTGATGGCGGCGGCGGCGCCGATGGCGGTGTTCGGCGCCATGGCGGCGATGTGGCCCGCCATCGTGATGAAGGTGCCGGCGCTGGCGGCGCGCGCGCCGATGGGGGCGACGTAGACGGCGACGGGGACATCAGCGCGGCCGATGCGCTGGACGATCTTGCGCATGGAGGAGTCGAGGCCGCCGGGGGTGTCGAGCTCGAGGACGACGAGGCGGGCGCGCTGCTCTTCGGCGTCGGAGATGACGCGGTCGATGTACCGCTCCATGATCGGGCCGACGGTGCCGTCCACCCGCGCGACGACGACGCCGCCTTCGGGGGTGTCGCTGCCGGCGCAGGCAGCGAGCAGGCCGAGGGCGACGGCAGCCGCCGCGATGATTCGCCGCATCATGGTTCGAGTATAGCCGGGGGCGGCGGCCGCTTCTCCGGCAGGTTCGGGCGGGCGATACTGGCGGCATGACGGCGATGGCGATGGCCCGGCCGGCGCAGGGCCGCAGCCTGCGGAATGCGGTGGAGCTGGTGACGGCGCTCACGAGCCGGGACCTGCGGCTGCGCTACCAGGGGAGCGTGCTGGGCTGGGCGTGGTCGCTGGCGCGGCCGCTCGCGCTGGGCGCGGTGCTGGCGTTCGCGCTCGGGCGGGTGCTCGGCACGGGCATCACGGCAGAGTTCCTGCTGGCGGGGCTGTTCCCGTGGTTCTGGTTCCAGGGCGCGGTGCAGGGCGCGGCCGGCAGCTTCATCGGCAACGGCGGCCTGCTGAAGAAGGTCCGCTTCCCCCGGGCGGTGCTGCCGCTCAGCACGGTGCTGGGGGCGACGCTCCAGTTCGCGCTGTCGCTGCCGGTCCTCATCGGGTTCGTGATCGCGGCGGGGAACGGGCCGACGGCGGCGTGGCTCGGGCTGCCGCTCATCTTCGCGCTCCAGCTGGGGCTGGTGACGGGGATCGGGCTGTTCGTGGCGAGCGTGACGGTCTACTTCCGCGACCTCGAACACATCACCGAGGTGCTGCTGACGCTGCTCTTCTACGCGACCCCGATCATCTACAGCGCCGACCTCGTGCCGGAGGGCTACCGCTGGCTGACGTACGCGAACCCGCTCGCGCCGATCATGGAAGGGTGGCGGGGCATCCTGCTCGATGGCGCGATGCCCGCGGCAGACCACCTCGCCGCCTCGGCGGGGCTGACCGCGCTGGCGCTGGCGGCCGGCTGGGGGGCGTTCCGGCGGCTGGAGGACGGGTTCGCCGATGCCATCTGAGGGGGAGGTCGTGCTGGCGGCGCGCGGCGTCTCGCGGCGCTACCCGCTCGCGGTCCCGGGGCAGGCGCTGAAGACGACGCTGCTCCATCCCGGGCAGGCGTTCGCCGCGTGGCGGCACCGGCAGCGGCGGGAGCTGTGGGCCGTGCGCGACGTCTCGTTCGAGGTCCGCCGGGGCGAGTTCTTCTCGATCGTGGGGGCGAACGGGAGCGGCAAGAGCACCCTGCTGCGGCTGCTGGCGGGACTTTCGAAGCCCACGAAAGGGACGGTCGAGCTGCGCGGTCGGGTGAGCACGCTGCTGGAGCTGGGGAGCGGCTTCCACCCGCAGGTGAGCGGCCGGGAAAACGTCATCATGAACGGGCTGCTGATGGGGCTGACGAAGCGGGAGATGGAGGCGCTGCTGCCGGGCATCGTCGAGTTCGCGGGGCTGCGGGAGTTCATCGACCAGCCGATGCGGACCTACTCGTCCGGGATGTACGTGCGGCTGGGCTTCGCGATTGCGGCGTTCATGGACCCGGAGATCCTGCTGGTCGATGAAGTGCTGGCGGTCGGCGATGCGAAGTTCCAGGAGAAGTGCTACGACCATATCGCGAAGCTGCAGGCGCGGGGCGTGACGATCGTGATGGTCTCGCACGACCTCGGCGCGGTGGAGCGGTTTTCGGACCGGGCGGCGCTCATGGAGCGGGGCCGGATGGTGGCGATCGGCGCGCCGCGGAAGGTGGTCGGCCTCCACCTCGAGCGGCTGGCCGAGACGTCGCCGGAGATCCGGCAGGCGATCGACGAAGGGATGGCAGCCGACGAGGAGCGGGTGCGGCGGCTGCTGGAAGAGGACCCCGAGTGGGCGGCGGCCTTTGCGTCGGCGCTGGAGCAGAACCCGGCCTTCCACGAGAAGCTCCGGCAGCAACAGGCCGGGCAGGGAGCAGGGAGCGATGCGCGGGCGGATTGAGCGGATTCGGACGGCCTGGCGCGAGATGAAGGCCCTGCTGCGGGAGGATGTCGAGCTGCAGGCGCAGTGGCCGCGGACGTTCGGGCTCATCCGGGCGGACCGGCCGGCGTGGTTCACGTTCCTCTATCTGCTGTTCGCGGTCCACATGTTCCCGGCGGTCGTGCTCTACCGGGTGCAGGTGTTCCTCTACGAGAGCGGGTTCCCGCGGCTGGCGACGCTCGTTTCGCGGCTGAATTCGTTCCTGTTCGATGTGACGATCGGCAACCACGTGCGTGCGGGCGGGGGGCTGCTGATCGCGCACGGGCACGTGGTGCTGGACGGCTGGACGCGGATCGGCCGGCGGGTCGAGATCAACCCGTTCGTGACGCTGGGCATCGGCAACAGCTCGCGGAAGCCGTTCGAGCTCTGGGGGCCGGAAATCGGCGACGACGTGAACATCGGGACCGGCGCGAAGATCGTCGGCCGGATAAAGATTGGTGAGGGGGTGAAGATCGGGGCGAACGCGGTGGTGGTGAGCGATATCCCGGCCTTCCACACGGCGGTCGGGGTGCCGGCGCGGGCGATCCCGGGCGGCCGGCGGCGGGAGACGGAGCGGTGGGAGCCGCCGAAGGCGTGAGCACCCCGCGCATCGCCATCCTGACCGTGACGACGAACGCGGCGGCGCACCTGCCGGCGTACCTCGATGCGCTGGAGCGGGTGACCTACCCGGCGTGGGAGTTGTGGGCGGTCGACAACGGTTCGAGGGACGGCTCGGCGGCCATGGTGCGCGAGCGGATGCCGGGGGCGCGTGTGCTGGAGAACGGCGAGAATCTCGGTTTCACCGGGGCCTGCAACCGGGCGCTCCGGGAGATCCTTGCGCGGCCGGACATCGGCTACGTCCTCTTCCTGAACGACGACACGGAGGTGACGCCGGGCTTCCTCGAGCCGCTCGCCGCGCTGGCCGACGCGCGGACGCTGGTCGCGCCGAAGACCTACCTCGCGGGGCAGCCGGGCATCCTCGACGACGCCGCGGGCGCGTTCGACTGGTGGCGGGGGACGTGGAGGCGGCGGGTGCTGGGGCGGCGGGAGGGGCCGGCTGACTGCTACCCCCACGCCATCGAGACGGCGAACCTCTCCTGCCTGCTGGTGCCGGCGGGGGCGTTCCGGGAGGTGGGGCTGCTCGACGACGCCTTCTTCGTGTACTACGACGACACCGATTTTTGCCGGCGGGCGCGGGCCGCAGGCTACCGGATCTTCTTCGAGCCGCGGTCCGTGGTGTACCACCGGAAGGGGGCCACGCTGGGCGGGCAGGCGAGCGCGTTCGGCTGCTACTACCTCGCGCGGAACCGGCCGTACCTCATCCGCAAGCACCGCGGGCTGCTGCCGTTCGCAGCCTTCTTCGCCTACTATGCGGCGACGCGGGCGGCGCGAATGGGGTTGTGGCTGGGGCAGGGCCGCGCCGACCTCGCGCGCGCGACGGCAGCGGGGATGCGGGATTTCGTGCTGGGGCGGATGGGGCCGCGGCGCTGACGGACGCGGTCAGGCGTCGAGCAGTTCGGTTTCGAGGTCGAGGAGTTCGGCGTCGGGCCGCCACTCCTGCACCGCGGCGGCGATGGCGGCGAGCTGCTCGTCGGCGTGGCGGGCATCGTTCGAGAGCACGGCGGCCGCGATGACGGCGCTCCCGGCTGCGTCGAGGGCGTCGACCTCGGCGACGGCGGCGTTGAAGCGGCTCCGGAGGCGTTCGACGATAGGCCGGACGATGGCGCGCTTCTCCTTCAGCGAGCGGCTGGGGAGCCGGAGGGTGATGCGGAGGACACCGACGGTCACCAGGTGAGTGTAGGGAGCGCGCCCGGCAGGAGCGACGGCTTCAGCGGCGGCGCGGCCGGTCGTCGCGGGGGCCGCCGAGGAGCACCACGAACAGCAGCAGGAGGGCGCCGCCGATGACGAGGGCGGCGATCCAGGCGGGCGACGCGTCGCCGCGGAGCGCCTCGAGCAGCTGAGCGGAGCGCGCCACACCCCGGGAGACGCTGGCAGGGGCGGCTCAGGTTCCCGGCTGCGCGGCGTCGAGGGCGAAGAGGAGGGGCGCGACGCGGCGCATATCGGCGGGCCGGTGGAGGAGGAACCACTCCTCGGCCAGCAGGGCGCGGACGATGCCGGGCGGGAAGATCGCCTCCGGTTCGCCGCCGGGGAGCTGCGAACGGTGGGCGGCGATGGCGGCGAGCTTGGCCGGCGCCGCCGCACGGATGGGGATGCGGAAGTCGGGGGCCTCCACGCCGAGGTCGGCGGCGGCCAGCGCCGGCGGGTCGCCGAGGAGGGGCCGGCAGAGCTCGTACTGCGGGCGGAAGAGGCCGCGCGGGAAGGCGGCGAAGAGGAGCGCCGGCGGCGCCGGCATCGCCTCGACGGCAGCGATGACGGCGCGGTGGAGGGCGAGGTGGTCGGGGTGACCGTAGGCGCCGTCGGGACCGAGGGTGAAGACGAGGTCAGGCTGGCAGGCGTCGATAGCGGCCGCAACGACGCTGGGGAGGCGGGGGAACCGGGCGAGGCCGCCGTCGGCCAGCCGGGGGGAAACGCCGGGGCAGGCGCCGAGCGCGGCGCAGGCGGCAGCCAGCTCGCGGAGGCGGAGCGCGCCGACGTCGGCGGGGCGAACGGCTTCGCCGGTGTAGCAGTTGCCGGCCTCGCCCGCCGAGCAGGCGATGACGGTGCAGGTCCAGCCGGCGCGCGCGGCGAGCGCGAGGGTGCCGCCGACGCTGTAGGCCTCGTCGTCGGGATGGGGAACGAGCGCGAGGATGCGGGGCATGCGCGGATCGTACCGCGGGCGGAGGAATCGTTCGCGGGGGCCGAAAGACAGCGCCGGGCCGAGGTGGTAGATTCTCGGCCGGCCGCGGGAGGGGCTTCGGCGTTCCCCGGCGGCCGCCAAGACCCCTGCACAGGAGTTCGAACAGGAGATGCCCGGGAGACTGGAAGGCAAAGTGGCAATCGTGACTGGCGCGGGCCGCGGCATCGGCCGGGCGGAGGCGCTCGCGCTCGCGCGGGAAGGCTGCCGCGTCATCGTCAACGACGTGGGCGGGAGCGCGGCCGGCGAGGGGAAGGACACGACGCCGGCCGAGGAGGTGGTCGCCGAAATCAAGAAGATGGGCGGCGAGGCGGTCCCGAACTTCGGCGATGTGACCTCGATGGCGGACGGCGAGGCGATCGTGAAGCAGGCGCTCGACACGTGGGGCCGGCTCGACATCCTCGTGAACAACGCGGGCATCCTGCGCGACCGGATCATCTTCAACATGACCGAGGCGGAGTGGGATGCGGTTATCGCGGTCCACCTGAAAGGGCACTTCACGATCACCAAGCACGCGGCGATGGTATTCCGGCAGCAGCGGAGCGGCCGCATCGTGAACACGAGTTCGGAGAGCGGGCTGGGCAATCTCGGGCAGGCGAACTACGCGGCGGCGAAGGAGGGCATCGTCGGGCTGACGCGCACGCTGGCGCTCGACCTCGGCAAGTACGGGGTGACGGCGAACGCGATCCGGCCGCGGGCGGCGACGCGGCTGACGCTGAGCCCGGAGATGGAGGCGGCGCGGGCGCGGCGGGCGCAGCTCGCGGCGCAGGGGCAGGAGCCCGCAGCACCGCAGTCCTCGGCCGAGGAAGCGATTGCGCGCATCGCGTCGATGGCGCCGGAGCTGGTCGCGCCGCTGGTCGTCTACCTCTGCCTGCCGGAAGCGGCGAACGTGAACGGGCGCGACTTCATCGTCGGCGGCGATGAGATCAGCCTGATGAGCCTGCCGACGCGCGAGAAGACGATCTACAAGAAGGGCGGCTGGGACCTGGAGTCGCTCATCGAAGTCTTCCCGGGGACGCTGGGCGCGGGGCTGGTGAACCCGCGGCCGCCGGAGCAGGCGTAGGGTGGCCGGCCGGTTCGACGGCCGGGTGGCGTTCGTGACGGGCGCAGGGTCGGGCATCGGCGAGGCCGCGGCCCTGCGCTTCGCCGCCGAGGGGGCGGCGGTCGCCTGCGCGGATATCAACCGGGAGGGCGCCGAGCGGGTGGCGGCCGGCATCGCCGAGCACGGCGGCCGGGCGATCGCGATTCCGCTCGACGTGACCGACGAGGCGGCCTTCCAGGCGGCGCTCGACCGGACGGTGCGGGAGCTGGGCGGCCTCCACGTGGTGTTCAACAACGCGGGCATCGGCGGCCGCGGGCATTCGTGGGAGCAGACCATCGCAGTCAACCTGACCGGGGTGTACTACGGGTGCTTCCACGGCTGCGCGAAGCTGGCCGAGCTGGGCGGCGGGGCCGTCGTGAACACGGCGTCGGTGGCCGGGCTGAACGGGCTGGTGGGGCCGCCGCTGCCCGGGGCGGAGCGGTCGCCGGTGCTGCCGGGCGCGGGGGCGTACACGGCAGCGAAGCACGGCGTGGTCGGCCTGACGCGGCAGTTCGCCATCATCTACGGGCCGCGCGGGGTGCGGGTGAACGCCGTCGCGCCGGGCTACATCGTGACGCCGATGACGGAAGAGATCCGGAGCATGGAGACGGCGGAGGAGTTCCTCACCGGGCTCCACCCGATCGGCCGGCTGGGGCGGCCGGAGGAGGTCGCGGCGGCGGTCGCGTTCCTCGCCAGCGAGGATGCCTCGTTCGTGACGGGCGCAGTGCTCCCGGTGGACGGCGGCTACGACGCGCGCTGACGCGGGCGGGGTGAGCAGCGGCCCGCCGGGGTAGAATCGGCGGCATGGTGCCGCGGCCGGGGGATTTCGAACCGTGGCTGAACCGGCTGCCCGGCTTCGGCGACGCCCGGGTGGCCTCGATCACGCCGGTCGACGGCGGGGCATCGAACATCACCTGCCGGGCAGAGCTGCTGGGGAGCGGCCCGCGGACCGTCTGCCTTCGGCTGCAGCGCGAGCGCGGCATCTTCGAGCCGTACGACGTCATCCGGGAGGGGCGGGTCATCGCGGCGCTGGCGGGGACGGCGGTGCCGGTGCCGCGGCTGCTCGGGATGGAGCCGGACCCGGCGGTGCTCGGCGCGCCGTTCATCGTGCTCGAGTGGGTCGACGCGCCGCACATGGGGCTGGCGCCGGATGCCGACTTCGACGCCTTCACGCGGATGGTGGCGCGCATCCACGCAGTGGACTGGGCGGCGGCGGGGCTGGCGTTCCTCGGCGTGCCGCGGGGCCCCCGGGAGGCGCTGGAGGCGGAGCTCGCGGCCATCGAACGGCGGATGCTGGCCTTCGGCTGCGCCGGCGAGCCGATGCTGCGGGAGGGGCTGGCGCGGCTCCGGGCAGCGGTGCCGGCTGACGGCCGGCTGGCGCTCTGCCAGGGCGACATCAACGTGTTCAACTACCTCTTCCGGGGCGGCGAGGTGGTCGCGGTGGTCGACTGGGAGCAGGCGAAGATTTCGGATCCGCGGATGGACATCGGGCAGCTGCTGGCGCTCTCCCATTTGAAGGGCGCGCCGTTCGGGCCGGCAGAGCGGATGCCCTTCGCGGTGCGGTACGCGGCGGCGAGCGGGCGCGACCCGGGCGATTTGCGCTGGTTCCGGGCCGCGTGGCTGTGGCAGCTGGGCGTCATCCACTACGGCTGGCGCCGGTACGGCAACGGCAGCGCGCCGTGGTACACGCTGGAGCGGGCGGGCGAGCTGCTCGAGATGGCGCTCGCCGAGCTGGCCTGATGCACTGGACGGCGCGGCTGGCGGCCTACCTCGCGGCGCATCTCCCGGCGGCGGAGGCGGTCGAGGTGGCGAACCCGCGGGCGATGCCGGCCGGCGCGAGCAATGAAACGGTCGCGTTCGACCTCCGGGTCCGGGCCGACGGGCTGACGTGGACGCTGCCGCTGGTGCTCCGGCCGCAGCGGGAAGACGGCATCCTCGCCCCGTACGACGTCGGCCGGCAGTTCCGGGTGCTGCGGGCGCTGGGGGCGACGGCGGTGCCGGTGCCGGCCGCGGCGTGGTTCGAACCGACGGGCGAGGTGCTGGGCACGCCGTTCTACGTGATGGCGCGGGTGCGCGGGGAGACCCTGCCGCTTTTCTGGTACGGGAGGTCGCCGCGGCTGGCGGCAGCGGCGGAGGCGCTCGCCGGCATCCACGCGGTGGACTGGCAGGCCGCGGGGCTCGCGTTTCTCGCTGAGGGGTCCGCCGACGACCCGCTGGAGGCGGAACTCGGGCCGTGGCGGATGCGCGCGGAGCGGCTCCGCATCGGGAGGGCGCCGCTGCTCATCGCGCTGGGCGAATGGCTGCGCGCGAACCAGCCCGCAGACGCGCGCACGGCGCTGCTCCACGGCGACCCGAACCCGGGGAACTACCTGTTCGAGGGCGACCGGGTGGTTGCGGTGGTCGACTGGGAGCTGGCGGGGCTGGGCGACCCGCGCTCGGACCTCGGCTTCTACGCCGCGCTGCAGACGGTCTTCGGCGGGATGGGCGGTCCGCGGGGCGAGACGCTCCTCTCGGAGGCCTACGCGGGAGTGACGGGGCGGCAGCTCACGGCGCTGGAGTATTACGAGGCGCTGGGACTCTACCGCATGGCGGTAGTGATGGCTGGCTGGGCGGGCCGCTTCGGCGCGCTCTCGACGGGGCACACGCTGGAAGTCATCGCGCGGCGGCTCGCGGTGCTGCTCGGCCCGCGATGGGGAGCGTGAACACGAAGGTGGTGCCGCGGCCGAGTTCGCTCGTGGCCCAGATTTCGCCGCCGTGGGCGCGGACGATTTCGCGGGCGATGGCGAGGCCGAGGCCGTGGCCTTTGCGGCCGTCGTTCGATTCGCGCGTGTGCCTGCTGCGGTAGAACCGCTCGAACAGGTGGGGGAGGTCCTCCGGCGGGATGCCCGGGCCCGTATCGCTGACGGCGACCTGCAGGGTCCCGGGCTGGAGGTCGCGGCAGGCGACGCGGACGGTGCCGCCCCGCGGCGTGTAGCGGAGGGCGTTATCGATGAGGTTGTTGAGGACCTGTTCGAGCCGTTCGAAGTCGCCCCGCACGCGGGCAGTGCCGGCGGGCGCGAATTCGAGCGTGACCTGCCGCTCTTCGGCGCGGAGCGAGAAGACATCAGCGAGGTGGGCGAAGAGCTCGCGCAGGTCGACGTCCTCCTGCTCCATCGAAACCTGGCCGGACTCGATGCGGGAGAGGTCGAGCAGCTCCTGGACGAGGCGGAGGACGCGGGCGGATTCGTCGCTGATGATGCGGGCGGAGCGCTGGATGCCCGCGGGGTCGTCGATGGTGCCGTCGAGGATGGCTTCGCTGAAGCCGCGGATGGAGGTGAGCGGGGTCTTCAGCTCGTGGGAGATGTTGGCGAGGAAGTCGCGCAGGGTTTGCTGGGAGCGCTGCACTTCTTCGGTCATGCGGTTGAAGTTGGCAGCGAGGTCGCGGACTTCGCGGGGGCCGGTGGCGGGGACGCGCTGGCGGTAGTTGCCGCGGGCGACGGAGCGGGCGGCGCGGGCGATGTTGCGGAGCGGCGAGGCGACGCTCTGGCTGAAGGCGAAGCCGAGGACGAGGGCGGCGGCGACGCCGATGAGGCCGGAGAAGAGGAGGCGGGGCATGAGGTCGCCGACGATTTCGCCGAGGCTGGCGGCCGGGCGGGCGACGATGATCGCGGCTGCGCCGGTCTCGGCCAGCGCCTGGAGGACTTCGGGCTCGAGGGCCATGGAGACGCAGAGCAGCGGCTCGCGGCCGGGGACATCGAGGCGGCAGCGGCGCGGCTCGAGGGAGGCGGGGGTGCCCGGCGCGGGCGGCGGCTGGCTGACGAGGTCGCGGACGACGGCGTCGTCGAGGGCGAGGTCGGCGGGTGCGGAGGTGAGGCCGGGGATGACGCGGCCGTTCGCATCGACGAGGGCGAGGGCCGTCTCGGCGGAGACGCGGTTGGGACGGCCGAGGAAGCTGCGGAGCGTGAGGAGGAGGTCGTTGGTCGTGGGGACGGGGTCGCCGGGGGCGGTTTCGAGCCGGGCCTGGAGTTCGGCGTTCGCCTGGGCGTTGATGAGGCGGCCGAGGTCTTCGAGGTTGCCGTAGGAGATGTCGTCGCGGTAGCCGCCGATTTGGAGGAAGAGCGAGAGGGCAGCGAGGAAGAGCGTGACGGCGATGATGAAGAGGTAGGTGAAGAGGAGGCGGACCTGGAGGCTACCCATGGCGGCGGTGGGGGGCGGGCTGGCGCGGCCGGGTCATAGCGCTCCGGTCTCCCGGTGGAGGATGGACGACCGGGTCACTCGGGTTCGATGAGTTTGTAGCCGACGCCCCGGAGGGTCTCGATCTGGACGGTCGCGTTCACCAGTTTAGAGCGGAGGTGCTGGACGTGGACATCGACGGTGCGGGTTTCGCCGGCGAAGTCGTAGCCCCAGACGGAGCCGAGGAGCTGGTCGCGGGTGAGGGCGATGCCCGGGTTTTCGGCGAAGGCGACGAGCAGGTCGAACTCTTTCGTGCGGAGGTCGAGCAGCTGGCCATCGACACGGGCTTCGCGTCGGGCCTTGTCGACGGTGAGGTTGCCGACGGCGATGGTGTTCTGGGGTTTCCGGCCGCCTTCGACGCGGTGGAGGATGCGTTTGACGCGGGCGACGAGTTCGCGGGGGTTGAAGGGCTTGGCCATGTAGTCGTCGGCGCCGAGTTCGAGGCCGACGATCTTGTCGATGTCGTCGCTGCGGGCGGTGAGCATGATGACCGGGACGTCGCTCTCGCGGCGGAGTTCGCGGAGGACTTCGAAGCCGTCGAGGCCGGGCATCATGACGTCGAGGACGACGAGCGCCGGGGGCGACTGGGCGAAGCGGGCGAGGGCATCGCGGCCGTCGGCGGCATGCTCGACGGTGTAGCCCTCTTTTTCGAGGTAGAGGGCGTTGAGGTCGCGGATGTTGGCTTCGTCGTCGACCAGGAGGATTTTCTGGGCCATGGGCGCCTTTGGCCGGGGGTGTGATGCGAGTATGCGCCGGGAACCCGGGAGCCTGCCACCCGGCAGCGATGCCGGGACGGGGGACTGGCAGGCTGCGGGCCCCCGGCGCCTGAGGGGCGGCAGGCGGGCGGGGCCGTCAGCCGCCCGCCACCTGGCGGTATGGTGCGGGTACGCCGCCGCGGAATCCGCATGAGGCTGCAAACGGCGTGTAAAACGTCGGCGCGGGGAGTTTCGCAGCGCCGGAGAGCGTTAAACCGGGGTTAAAGGTGCGGGGTGAGCATGCCGGGCGAAGCACCAACCATACTGACTTCAGGGGAGATACGTGATGCTTCGAACCAAGAGGGGAGGGAAGTGGGCGCTCATCTTCGGCGCGCTCGTTTCTCTCATCGCCGTCGTTGCCGTGGCGTGCGGCGGCGACGATGACGACGCCGCGACGCCGACCGCAGCCGGCGGCAGCGGGACGACGCCGGCGGCGACGCCGACGAAGGCGGCAGCCGACAAGCTGAAGGACTGGTACGCGAGCCTGAGCGGGGAGGTCCGCGTGGACGGTTCCTCGACGGTGTTCCCGATTTCCCAGGCGGTCGCTGAGGAATTCAGCAAGGTCGCCCGCGGTGTCCGCGCGAACGTGGCGCTCTCCGGCACGGGCGGCGGTTTCGAGAAGTTCTGCCGCAAGGAGATCCAGGTCTCCGACGCGTCCCGGCCGATCAGCCAGAAGGAGAAGGACGCCTGCGCGGCGAACGGCATCGCGGAATCGGACCTGGTGGAGATCCAGGTGGCGATCGACGCGCTCACCGTGGTGGTGAACCCGCAGAACACGTGGGCGACGTGCATGACGCCGGCGCAGCTGCAGAAGGCGTTCCAGGCTGACCAGGGCGGCACGCCGATCAAGTGGAGCGACCTGGACCCGAAGTGGCCGAACGAGACCATCCAGTTCTTCTTCCCGGGCTCGGACTCCGGCACGTTCGACTACTTCAAGGAGGCGATCAAGCTCCGGGGCGAGAAGAACAACGAGCCGGCCCACCGCGCGACGGGGCCGAACGCGACGGCATCGGAAGATGACAACGTCCTCGTCCGCGGCGTCGAGGGCAACAAGAACGCCCTCGGGTACTTCGGCTTCGCCTACTACCTGAACGAGGGCAGGAAGCTGAAGGCGGTGGCGATCGACGGCGGGAACGGCTGCGTCGAGCCGACCTTCGAGAATGCGCTGAGCGGGAAGTACAAGCCCCTGAGCCGCCCGCTCTTCATCTACACGACGAAGCAGCTCCTGACGGAGCGGAAGGACGTCCTCGGCTTCGTGAAGTTCTACGTGGACAACATGGAGGAGCTCGCTGCCGACGTCGGGTACGTGAGCCTGCCGAAGGACCTGCTGGCGAAGCAGCAGGAGAAGGTGGACCCATTCCTCCCGGCGGAACTGAAGTAGTGACGTCCATGCCCGGCCGCGCTGCAGCCGGGTGCGCGGCAGGGGCCCGGATGGGCCCCTGCCGCAACGTCTTTACGGGGAAGACGAGACGGGGTTCGTCGGCGAAGATGACGCAGGCGCCGGCGCCGTCCGGCATCGACTGAGGCGAGGAAGATGCAGGAAAGTTTGCCGATTACGGGAGCGAGCGCGCAGCTGCGGGGTGCTGAGCTCGAGCGCGCGATGCGCAAGCGCTGGAGCAAAGCGCCCTTCGAACGGCTGATCGTCCTGTCCCTCTGGCTGTGCGGCACGGTCTCGATGATTACGACCGTCCTGATCGTGCTGACGCTGGCGGAGGAGACGCGGGCCTTCTTCATGGAGGTTCCGCTCCGGGACTTCATCTTCGACACGAAGTGGACACCGCAGTTCGAACCTGCCCACTTCGGCGTCTGGCCGCTGGTCTTCGGCACGCTGAACGTGCTGTTCTGGTCGATGGTGCTGGCGCTGCCGCTCGGCCTGGCGGCGGCCATCTACCTGAGCGAGTATGCGCACCCGAACACGCGGCGCATCCTGAAGCCGGTGCTGGAGGCGCTGGCCGGCGTGCCGACGGTGGTGTACGCGTTCTTCGCGCTGACGGTCGTGACGCAGGACATCCTGCGGCCGCTGCTGGGCCAGGACCGGGTGCCGATTTTCAACGCGCTGAGCGCGAGCATCGTGATGGCGGTCATGATTTTGCCGACCATCGCCTCAGTTTCGGAGGACGCGATGTCGAACGTGCCGCGCGAGCTGCGGGAGGGAGCGTACGGGCTCGGGGCGACGCGGCTGGAGGTCGCGTTCCGGGTGGTGTTCCCGGCGGCGCTCGGCGGGATCATCGCGGCCGTGCTCCTGGCGGTGGCGCGCGTCATCGGCGAGACGATGATCGTGGCGGTGGCGGCGGGCTCGACGCCGCAGATCACGCTGAACCCGCTGAACAGCGTGCAGACCATGACGGGCTACATGCTCGCGATCGGCCTGGGCGACTCGGCGCGCGGCACGGTGGACTACACCTCGATCTTCGCGGTGGGTTCGACGCTGTTCATCTTCACCTTCTGCGCGAACGTCGCGGCGAACATCATCGTGAAGAAGTTCAAGGAGCAGTACGAATGAGCGCGGCGAGCGAGACGGGGACGCCGTTCACCCTGAAGGCGACGGGGCACGTGGCGCGGCGGCAGCGGCTGTCGCGCATGTCGCGCTGGGTGCTCTTTTCGGCCACGATGCTGGCGGTGTTCGTGCTGGTGTACCTGATGCAGGACGTCGTGCGGCTGGGGTGGGAGCGGCTGAGCTGGGATTTTCTGACGTCGTACCCGTCGCGGCGGCCGCTGGACGCGGGGCTGCGGTCGTCGCTGCTGGGATGGCTGTGGCTGATGGGGGCGGTCATCGTAATGGCGGTGCCGCTGGCGATCGGGTCGGCGCTGTTCATCGAGGAGTTCGCGCCGCGGAACTGGTTCACGGAGCTGGTGCGGCTGAACATTTCGAACCTGGCCGGCGTGCCGAGCATCATCTACGGCATCCTCGGGCTGGCGGTCTTCGTGCGGGGGTTCGACCTCTGGGGCATCACGCTGTTCCCGAGCCTGGGGCCGACCATCCTCGCGGGCGCGCTGACGCTGACGCTCATGATCCTGCCGATGACGATCATCGCCTCGGTGGAGGCGATTCGGCAGGTGCCGCCGAGCATCCGGGACGGGTCGCTGGCGCTGGGGGCGACCCAGTGGCAGACGGTGTGGCATCACATCCTGCCGGGCGCGATCCCGGGCATCATGACGGGCGTGATCCTGGCGATTGCGCGCGCGGCCGGCGAGACGGCGGCGCTCATCATGATTGGGGCCTTCGCGTTCATCGCCTTCGACAACACGAGCCTGATGCAGAGCTTCACGACGGTGCCGATCCAGATTTACAACTGGACGACGCTGCCGCAGGAAGGCTTCAGGGTTAACGCGGCGGCGGGCATCATCGTGCTCATGACGCTGGTGGTGGGCCTCAACCTCATCGCGGTGGTCATCCGCGAGAAGTTCCGGCGGTCCTGGTAGGCCGCGGGGGAAGGAGTCTTTTCGAACATGAGCAACAGCGTGGACCTCCGGCCGGCATCGACTGGGCAGCGGGCTGCGGAAGGGACGCTCGAGCGGCCGATGGCGCAGGCGCAGCCCGGCGCCATCGTCGAGCCCGAGGGCGAAATCGCCATCACGATCGAGAACCTGAGCCTCTGGTACGGGCCGAAGCAGGCGCTCACGAACGTTTCCATGAAGATCCCGGCGCGGAAGGTGACGGCGCTCATCGGGCCCTCCGGCTGCGGGAAAAGCACCCTGCTGCGCTGCATCAACCGGATGAACGACCTGATCCCGACGGTCCGCATCCAGGGCAGCCTGTACTACCACGGGGTGAACCTGTACGGGCCTGACATCGACCCCGTCGAGGTGCGGCGCCGCATCGGAATGGTCTTCCAGAAGCCGAACCCCTTCCCGAAGTCGATTTACGACAACGTCGCCTTCGGCGCGCGGGTGAACGGCTTCAAGGGGAACCTGGACCAGCTGGTGGAGCAGTCGCTGCGGCGGGCTGCGCTCTGGGAAGAAGTGAAGGACAACCTGAAGAAGAGCGGGCTGGCGCTTTCGGGCGGGCAGCAGCAGCGGCTCTGCATCGCGCGGGCGATTGCGAACCAGCCCGACGTCATCCTGATGGACGAGCCGTGCTCGGCGCTGGACCCGATCGCGACGCTGAAGATCGAGGACCTGATGCGGGAGCTCGTGAAGGACTACACCATCATCATCGTGACGCACAACATGCAGCAGGCGGCCCGCGTCTCGGACTACACCGCATTCATGCTCACCGACGAGCAGGTGACGGGGCAGCTGGTAGAATACGGGCCCACTGAGGAACTCTTTACGACGCCGAAGGACCGGCGGACCGAGGACTACATCAGCGGCCGCTTCGGCTAAGGCGTCAGCAAGGGGGCGCGGGGATGACACGGGACCTGTTCAACGCGGAGCTGCGCCAGCTGCAGGACGACGTGCTGACGCTCGGCTCGATGGCGGAGAAGGCGATCCTCGACGCCCTCGAATCGATGCGCGACGGCGATGTGGAGTGGTCCCGGCGGATCATCGAGGACGACCAGCGGATCAACAAGAAGCGGTTCGAAATCGAGGACCGGGCGATTTTCGTCATCGCCTCGCAGCAGCCGATGGCGACGGACCTCCGTGCGCTGGCGAGCATCCTGTACATCATCACGGACCTGGAGCGGATCGCCGACCACGCGGAGGGCATCGCCCGGATCAACACGATGATGGAGCCGGAGCCGCTGCCGCGGCGGCTGGGCTACATCCCGGCGATGGCCGACCGGGCCGTTGCGATGCTGCGCGATTCGCTAAAGGCGTACATCGAGATGGACGTCGACGCCGCCGTGCAGATTTGCAACGCCGACGATGAGGTCGACCGGCTGCAGGACAGCGTGTACGAGGACTGCATCCAGCAGATGGTGGCGAACCCGGCGACCATCCAGCGGAACACCTACCTGCTCTGGACGGCGCACAACATCGAACGGATCGCGGACCGGTGCACGAACATCTGCGAGCGGGTGGTGTACACGGTCACCGGGCACATGGACGAGCTGAACGTCTCACGCTACTGACGAGCCCGGGACGTGAATGGCGCCAAGCGGCCCCGGGCTGATAGGATGAAGGCGCGCCATGGCGGGCGTAGCGTAGTGGTTAACGCGTCTGATTGTGGCTCAGAAGATCGTGGGTTCGAATCCCACCGCTCGCCCCATCGTTTTCCCCCTTCCCGCTTCCATCTCCAGCCTCAACACCGGGCAGGGCTCCCGTGACGGGCGCTGAGCGGTTGCTGCGGCCGCCGCTCGAGGACGCGCTGGCGGCCTACCGCGCGCAGGTGCTGGCGAACCGCGCGTACATCGACGCCCTCGAAGGCGAGCGGCCGCCGGGCCACGATTACTGGGCATCGCGCGCGCCGAGCTTCCGGCCGGGCCGGGCGCCGCTCCCGGAGCTGGGGCTGCTGCTCGAGCTTGCCGAACCCGGCGATACGTGGCTGGACATCGGCGCGGGCGGCGGCCGGTTCGCGGTGCCGCTGGCAGAGCGGGTTGCCCGGGTGGTCGCCATCGAACCGTCGCCGTCGATGCGGGCGCAGCTGGCGGAGGCGGCACGGGAGGCAGGCCGGGACAACATCGAGATCGTCGAGCTGACGTGGCCGCCGGCCGACGGCGCCGCGGCGCCGGAGGGCGACGTTTCGCTGGCGGCGAACGTGCTGTACGCGATCGACGACGTCGGCGCCTTCATCGCGGCGATGGAGCGGCAGACGCGGCGGACCTGCGCCGTCGTAGCGTTCGACCGGGCGCCGAATACGCCGCTGCCCGGGCTGTGGCGGGAGCTCTGGGGCAGCGAGTTCCGGGAACTCCCCGCGCTGCGGGAGATCGTCGCGGTGCTGCTGGCGATGGGGCGGCGGGTGCGGGTCGAGCCGCTGCCGCCCGTGCCGCTCGAGCCGCGGCCGGCCGGCGACATCGCGAACGACTACGCGTGGATGTACCACGTGCGGCCGGGGATTCCCGGCTACGAAGCGAAGCTGGAGCGGTTCCGCGAACTGGTCGCGAAGCATTGCGGCGCGGGCGGCGGGCTCGCCGTTCCGCCGGTGGTGCGGCGGTACTCGTCGGTCATTTCGTGGCCGGTGGAGCGCTGACGGGCACCCCCGGGGCGGCGGGCGGCTCATGGAAAGCACCGGGGCCGCAGCCTCTCCCACTGGCTGCGGCCCCTGCGGAGCTTCAGACGGCTGGCGTGGTCAGTTGGTGCCGTCTTTGGCGAGCTGGGGAAGGAAGCGGAAGTAGCGATCCTGGCCGCCACCGGGGTAGAAGCCGGATGCGACGGCGTAGTCGCCGCCCGTGGAGCGGCCGGTGAGCGGCTGGCCGATGGCGGCGCGAACTTCGTAGTCGCCGGCGGCGGAGCGGCCGCCGCCGGAGGTCGTGCGCCACCAGAGTTCGTAGCTGCCGCTGGAGACTTGCCCGAGGACGGCGGCAATGGTCGCCCCGCCGGCGAAGGCGGCAGCAGCGAGCGCGACGGCGCGGCGGGTTCGGCGGCTCATTTCGTGATGACCAGGACGTTGAACGTCGCACCCGGCGGAAAGTCCGCCCCGTTGATGCTGCGGATCGTCCACTTGCCCGCTACGCCGGCGCAGGGTGCCGTCGAATCAAGCCGGTAATCAACCCTCACGGCGATCGGGTCGGTTGGCAGCGAGCCTAGGAATTGGGGCGTCACGAAAACGAGCGCGTCAGGATTGTTATCGAGGAGGGGATGCGTCAGAACCGTGATTGCATCCGAACCGGTGCAGGTGTTCTTGCTCGTTCCGCTAGTGACGACGTTGTGGACGAAGGCGATGTCGTCCGAGACCTTGAGGGCGCCGTCGAGCTCGAGGGCGACCGGGCCGACGAAGGCGCCCGCCGTGCCCTGGGTCGCAAAGCCGCGGACGCCGACCCCATTCGGTGCCGTCGCCTCGCCCTGGACGCCAGCGCCGCCGCCGGCGTTGACGCCAAGGACGGCGGGGTATTCGGCGGGGTCGGTCGTGGTGCGGTTGCCGGCGATGGCGATGCCCGTGCCGGCCTGGTTGACGGTGATGAGACCCGACGGGGTGGAGGGAGCGCCGGCCGTGTTGCCGCCGACTGCGAGCGGGACTTTGAGGCTGCCCGCGCTGGCGGCGAAGAGCGCGTAGGGGGCCGGGCTCACCGGCTGGCGGGGCGACAGGACCGTGAAGGCGCCCGTGGAGCTGCCGGGCCGGACCGCGATCTCCATCCAGCGGGCATCGCCCTGGAACACGGAGGCGCCGAAATCGAGGTCGACGGTGAAGAGGCCGTTGGTCACCTGGACGTCGTCGCGGGTGACGGTCGCGCCGACCTGGGCGCCGCCGGTATCGGCGTCGTAGAGGATGAAGCGGAGGTCGTAGGCGCCGTTGGCCGGGCTGCCGCCGTCGGTGAGGCGGCCCTGGTAGGTGAAGTTGGTCGTGAGGGCGGTGGCGAATTCGACGCGGGAGCCGCCGGGGCCGTCATCGCCGAGGACGGTAGCGATGGGGACGAGGGCGGCTGCGCCGAGCAGGGCGGCTGCGGCGGCCAGGACGCGGTTCCGGCGCACGGGAACCTCCTCGCGGTGAAATCCCGGGGATTATAGATCATCCGATCAAGCAGGTGAGCAAACTGGGGGCAAACACCGTGTTAATGGACGGCGATTGACCGTTCCGGGGGCCGGGCGTACGTTCGGCCACGTGCGCACACCCGCGTGCCTCGAACCTCCGCAACGCAGGACTCTTCCGTGGCCGATGACGTGGCTGTCCGGGAGCTTTTCGATGATGCACGCGCGCTTGCGGCGAGCGGCGAGTGGGCGAAGCTCGTCGCGCTCGTAACCTCACTCCACCCTGCTGACCTGGCGGAACTGGTCCTCGAGCTCCCGGAGGAGGAGCGCGCCGCGCTGCTCGACCACCTGCCGACGGACATCGTGGCGGAGCTCTTCGAGTACGTCGAAGACGACGACCTGCGGGAGCTGATCAAGAGCGTCGGCGTCAAGGACCTGCCGGCGGTGCTGGAGGAGGCGGAGGACGACGTCGCCGCCGACGTCATCCAGCAGCTGGAGCCGGAGGAGCAGGCGGAGACGCTGGCGCAGATGGACCGCGGCGAAGAGGTCGCGGAGCTGCTCCAGTACGGCGACGAATCGGCAGGCGGCATCATGTCGCGCGGGTTCGTCGCCCTGAACGAGAACATTTCGGTGCAGCAGGCGATCGACTACCTGCGCGTGCTGCGGCCACCCTCGGACCGGGCCTACTACCTGTACGTAGTCGACAACGACCGGGTGCTGCAGGGGGTCGTTTCGATCCGCGACCTGCTGGTGTCATCGCCGAAGACGCTCCTGAAGGAGATCACCCAGCGGGACGTCCACGCCGTGACGACGGACGCGGACCAGGAGGAGGCGGCGCGCATCCTGCAGAAGTACAACCTGCTGGCCGTGCCGGTGGTGGATGCCGAGGGGCGGCTCGAAGGCGTGATGACGGCCGACGACCTCATCGACGTCCTGCAGGAAGAGGCGACCGAGGACATGTACCGGATGGTCGGCCTCGACGAGACAGAATCGGTGATGGCGCCGGTGATGAAGTCGGTGCGCCGGCGGGTGCCGTGGCTGCTGGTGAACCTCGCGACGGCGTTCCTGGCGGCGTTCGTCGTCGCGCCGTTCGAACATACGATTTCGCGCGCGGCAACGCTCGCCGTGTTCATGCCGATCATCGCGGGGCACGCAGGGAACACCGGGACGCAGGTCGTGACGCTCGTCGTGCGCGGGCTGGCCATCGGCGAGGTGCGGCTCGGGGACTGGCTGACGGTCCTGCGGAAGGAGCTGGCATTCGGCATCATCCACGGCATCGTGGCGGGGGTGCCGACCGCCGTGCTGGGCCTGCTGCTCTCGTTCAACCCGTGGCTGGGCGCGGTGGTGTTCGGGGCGCTCGTTGCCGACGTGATCATCGCCGGGCTGCTCGGGGCGGTAATCCCGCTCGCGATCAAGCGGCTCGGCGGCGACCCGGCGGTGGCGGGCGCGATCTGGCTGACCACGTTCACCGATATCCTCGGGTTCCTCATCCTGCTCGGGACGGGCACGATCCTCATCGATCGCCTGTCGTAGCCGCGTTCCGGACCTGTTCGAACACGTGCACGGCGCGGACGCGGGCAGCCGCGTGGTCGACGATCGGCGCGGGGTAGTCGCGGCCGATGACGCAGCCCGCGGCCTGCTGGACGGACGGGGGCATGGTCCAGGGTTCATGGATGTAGCGGTCGGGCACGCGGCGGAGTTCGGGCAGCCAGCGGCGGAGGTAGACGCCCCCGGGGTCGAACTTCTTCGACTGGAGGACGGGGTTGAAGATGCGGAAGTAGGGCTGCGGGTCGGTGCCCACGGAGGCGGCCCACTGCCAGCCGCCGTCGTTGTTGGCGACGTCGCCGTCGACGAGATGGCGCATGAAGTGCGTTTCGCCGAGCCGCCAGTCGAGGAGAAGTTCCTTCGCGAGGAAGGAGGCGGCGACCATACGGGCGCGGTTGTGCATGTAGCCGGTGGCGGCGAGTTCGCGCATGGCGGCATCGACGAGGGGGTAGCCGGTGCGGCCGGCGGCCCAGGCCTCGAACGCGGCCGGGTCGCCGCGCCAGGGAATGGCGGCGTAGGCCTGCTGGAACGGTTCGCGCAGGACGCGGGGGTGGTGCCAGAGGATGTGGTGGTAGAACTCGCGCCAGGCGACCTCGGCGACGAATTTCGCGGTGTCGCAGGGGAGGGCGCGGGCGCGGGTCACGACTTCGAGCGGCGAGAGGAGGCCGAACCGCAAGTCCTGGCTGAGGCGGGAGGTGCCGGCGAGGTCGAGCCGGTCGCGGGTGTCGGCGTAGGCGCACACGGGACCGGCGAGGAAGCGTTCGAGACGGGCGCGGGCGGCTGATTCGCCGGCGGGGAGGACAGCGTCGACGGGGCGCGGCAGGCCGAGCGCCTCCAACCGCGGGAGCGCGCCGGGGTCAGGGTGGCCGGCGGCCGGGATGGCGGCGGGGGCGGGCAGCGGGGCGCGGAGGGGGAGGGCGCTCCACGCACGGTAGAAGGGCGTGAAGACGGTGAGGGGCTGGCCCGCTGCGCCGCGGACGTCCTCCGGCTCGTGGACGAGCGTGCCGCGGCGCGCGTGAAAGGCGATGCCCTGCCCTGCGAGCGCGCGGGCGACGGCGGCATCGCGACGGCGGGCGTAGGGCGAGTAATCGCGCGAGACGAAGACGGCGGCGGCGCCGACCTCGCGGGCGAAACGCGGCACGTCGTCGGCCGGGCGGCCGATGCGGACGTGGAGGCGGGCGCCGCGCTCGCGGAGGGCGGCATCGAGCTCCTGGAGCGAGGCGAGGAGGAAGGCCGTGCGGTTGGCCGAGGCCCAGCGGCCGCTGAGGAGGGCCGGGTCGAGGACGAAGAGAGGCGCGACCGGGCCGGCTTCGATGGCCGCCGCGAGCGCCGGGTGGTCGTGGAGGCGGAGGTCGCGCCGGAACCAGAGGACGCTGGTCATCGCGCCGGAGTGTGGCAGGCGCGGGCGAACGGCCGCAGTGATCGCGCCCGCATGGCGGTTGCGGCGTTCACCGGGATGCGGGCACCCTGTGGCCCATGAGGTACGTTCGGCTCGACGAAGCCGTCGGCGCGGTGCAGCACGGCGACCGGGTGTACGTCCACGGCGGGGTCTGCACGCCGCGGGTGCTGGTGGAGGGGCTGGTCGCCATCCGGCAGGACCTGCGGGATGTGGAGATCGTCCATCTCCATACCGATGCGCCGGCGCCGTACGCGGAGCCGGGGATGGAGGGGCGGTTCCGGCACAACGCGCTCTTCATCGGGCCGAACGTGCGGCAGGCGGTGCAGGAGGGGCGGGCGGACTACACGCCGATCTTCCTCTCGGACATCCCGCGGCAGTTCGAGGCCGGCGGCGCGCTGCCGCTGGACGTAGCGTTCATCCAGGTGAGCCCGCCGGACCGGGAGGGGCGGTGCACGCTCGGCGTTTCGGTCGACTGCGCGATGGCGGCGGCGATCCACGCGCGGACGGTGGTGGCGCAGGTCAACCGCCGGATGCCGCGGACCTTCGGGCACAGCCTCGACGCCAGCTTCATCGACCTCGCGATCGAGGTGGACGAGCCGCTGCCGCAGGTGGTGCTGGAGGAGCCGGGCCCGGAGGCGATGGACATCGGCCGGCACGTGGCGGCGCTCGTGGCGGACGGCTCGACGCTGCAGATGGGCATCGGGACGATCCCGAGCGCCGTGCTGCGGCAGCTGACGAACCACCGGGACCTGGGCGTGCACACGGAGATGTTCACGCAGGCGCTGCTGCCGCTCATCCGCAGCGGCGTCGTGAACGGCGCGCGGAAGACGCGGGACCCGGGGAAGGTCGTCTCGGCGTTCGCGGTCGGGAACCAGGAGCTGTACGACTTCGTGGACTGGAACCCGGAGGTGGAGTTCCACCCGGTGGACTACACGAACGACGTCGATGTGATCGCGTCGCAGGAGCGGATGGTGGCGATCAACTCGGCGCTGAGCGTGGACCTGACCGGGCAGGTGGTGGCGGATTCCATCGGGCCGCGCTTCTATAGCGGCATCGGGGGACAGGTGGATTTCATCCGCGGGGCGGCGCGGTCGAAGGGCGGGGTGCCGATCATCGCGCTGCCCTCGACGGCGAAGGGCGGCACGGTCTCGCGCATCTGCCCGGAGCTGGCGCCGGCGAGCGGGGTGGTGACGACGCGGGGCGACGTCCACTGGGTGGTGACGGAGTACGGGGCGCGGAACCTCCACGGCCGGACGATCCGGGAGCGGGCGCGGATGCTGATCGAAATTGCGCACCCGAAATTCCGGGAGGAGCTGGCGCGCCGGGCGACGGAGCTGGGCTACCTGGGCCGGCACGAGCACATCGCCGGTCTCTAAAGGGCGGCCTCAGGAGGGCGGGCCGCCGACGGGCGGCGGGGGGGCGCCGCGGAGCGCGGCGATGAGGTCGGCGGCCTCCTGCGGGGTGATGCGGCCCTGTTCGAGCAGCTGGAGCACGCGCAGCTCTTCGCTTTCGCGGCGGCGGCCGGCGGCGCGGGGCGCGGCGGCGGAGCGGGGAGGCGGCGGGGTCGGCTCGCCGGCGGGAGCGCGGTAGCGGACGGCGGCTTCGCCGATGCCGCTGTTCACCTTGATGAGCGCGGGCGCGCCGGGGATGGACGGGACATCGACCGGGGATTTGCCGAGGCCGGAGGTGGCCCGGACTTCCACGTCGGCGCCGGGCGGGAGGCGCACTTCGGCGCGGCCGAGTCCGACGTCGACCCGGTAGACGCCGGGGCGGACCGCCGCCAGGTCGAGGGTGATATCGCCGGTGCCGGAATGCGCGGAGGCGGTGCCGTCGTGCGAGAGGATGGAGATCTTCCCGGCGCCGACGCTCACATCGAGGTCGGCGCGGAGCTGGACGGCGGTGACAGCGCCGGCGCCCGTGCTGACGCGGATGGACTCGGCGGCGAGGCCGGCGGCTTCGATTTCGCCGTAGTTGTTGGCGATGCGGAGGAAGCGGAAGTCCTCGGCGGGAAGCCGGACGAGGGCGGCGGCGCCCTGGCGGCCGCGGAAGAGCCAGCCGCGGGGGATTTTGACCTGGATGCGGAGGGTTTCGCCGGCGCGTTCGATGTCGACTTGCGGGGGCGACTTGGCAGCGGCGACGACGGCCGGGGTTTCGCCGGGGGCGCAGGTGTGCACGGAGAGCCGGCCGGCGGTGCAGTCGATTTCGACGCCGCGGATGCCCTCGAAGGAAGGCAGGGGCAGCTCGACGCGGGCGGGGGGTTCCTCGGGCGGCGGGGACGATTTGCCGCGCGCTGCCTGCCGCTCGCGGCGGGCTTCTTCGCGCATGCGGCGGGCCTCGGCTTTGAGGCGCGCAGCCTCGGCGCGGGCCTCGCGGCGGAGGCGGTCGGCCTCTTCGCGGGCGCGGCGCGCCTCGTCGAGCAGCCGGTCGGCGTCCCGGGATGTCTCAGCCATCGCGGAGGGCCAGGGCGCGGAGCTGTTCGGCCGCCTCGGCGGCGGTGAGCCGGCCGGCGGCGAGGTCGTCGAGGATGGCCTGGCGGCGCTCGGCGTCGCGCGGGTCTTCGCCCGTTTCGAAGCCGAGGGCGACGAGGACGTCGTTGAGCCGGGCGACGACGGTGGGGTAGGAGATGCCGAGCTCCTCTTCGACGTCTTTGATTTTGCCGCGGGCGCGGAGGAAGGTCTCGACGAAGGCGAGCTGCTCGCGGTTGAGGCGGGCGAGGGGGCCGGCATCGAAGTGGCCGTCGACGCCGGTGCCGCACTCGGGGCATTCGAGGCGCCGGATGGTCATGGGGCTGTCGCAGCTGGGGCAGGCGCCGATGAGGCGGGCCATAGGCGGTGGTGCTCCGGGTCAGTGGGCGCTGCGCGGCCCGCGGGGGAGCAGGTCCGGGAGTTCCCGGGGGCTGCCGGCTGCCCAGGCGTCGAGGGCGGCGGCGAGCCGGCGGAGCGCGCCAGCGCTGGCGCTGATCATAGCCGGGAGCGGGCCGGGGCGCCCGTACCGCCAGCGCCGGGCGGCGGCGCGGCGGCTGGCGACGTAGTGGTCGGCGTAGGCGGCGATGAAGTGGTGGCTGAGCTCGAACATGGGACTCCTCGGGAGCAGCGGCTCCGGGAGCATCTTCGGCCTTTGCGCGATGAAAGTCAATATGCTTCTTGAAATTATCAAGGTTGATATTGATTTTAGCGAGGTCTTCGGCGATTCGCGCGGGACGGCGGGCCCCCGGGCGCGCAGCAGGAGCGGCCGCTGCGGCGAGGCGCGGCTGGAGGGAGCACCGGGCAAGCGGGCGGTCAGGCGAGGGCGGCGAGGAGCGCTGCCGGGAGATGGGAGGCGCCGGCGGCGGCGAAGTGGAGCGGCCGGCCGGCGTATTCGGCGGCGAGGGCGCCGGGGAGGGTGCCAAGCGCGGCATCCAGGACGGCGGCGGCGGCCCCGGGCGGTGCGGGGTGGCGGACGACGAGGAGCGCGCCGCCGCCGCGCCGCTCGAGGAGCGGGATGGCAGCGCGCGCGGCAGCCAGCACGGCGGCGAGCTGCCGGCGAGCGACGGCCAGCCATTCGTCGAGCGAACATTCGTCGAAGGCGATGGCGGGGAGCGGACCGGGGTCGAGCACGCAGGCGGCGAGCGGGCCGAAGCGGTCCTCGAGCTCGGCGAGGTACGCCCCGGCGGCGGCCGGCTCGGCGGCGTCGATGACGCGGTGGAGGTGGTCGGCGCCCAGCACCCAGAGTTCGTTGGCGATGCTGGCGGAGGCGAACTCCTGCTGCTGCTCGGCCGCGAGCGTGGCGAGGCCGATGGGCCGGCCGGCCTCGGCGAGCGCAAGGGCGGCGCTGCGGAGGGGCTCGCCGCCGGGGCCGAAGAGCGCGACGGGCCCGCGGGTCACCGGAGCGCCACCAGCAGCATGGGCAGGACGAGCGCAATCACCACGATGATGGCGATGCCGAGGGCGACGGTGTTCCAGTCGCGCGTGCGGAGCTGGCCGCTGTAGTACTGCTGCTCCCAGGAGCCGTCCATCAGGTCGCGGTCGCGCTCATCGGGGCCGAGGTCGCGGCTGTCGCCGGCGGCGTCGCGGCCGAGGGGGATGCGGTCGTCGTCATCGGGCTGCACGGCCCCATGGTAGCGCAGGGGCGGCGCGGGGTCAGACGAGGCGGCCGTGCTCGTCGCGGATTTCCGGGCCGTCGACGCGGGCGCGGCCGTCGCCGAACTTCGCATCGCGCCAGTGGAGGGCGGCTTTGAGGCCCTGCTCGGCGGCGATGCGGCCGAATTCGCGGACGGACGGCGCGAGGTGGGCGCGGGCGTCGTTTTCGGCCCCGAGCCGCTGCATCGTGCGCGCGCCCATGAGTTCGAGGGCGAGGTTGACGATGCGCTTGTTGGCGGAGAGCAGCTCGGCGTCGATCATCGCCATGCGGTCGACGAGGCCTTCGACTTCCTGCTGGAGGAGGCTGGCGGGGACGGCTTTGAGGACGAGGCCGATCTGCGCGGCTTCGGCGCCGGTGATGGTGTCGCCCGTGAGGAAGAGGCGCTTCGCCCACTGGGGGCCGCAGTGGTAGACCCACATCTGGTTGGGGAGGGAGCCCATGGCGCGGGCGGGCGGGAAGCCGATGGTGGCGTCCTCGGCGGCGATGACGATGTCGCAGAGAAAGGCGATGTCGGTGCCGCCGGCGAGGCAGTAGCCGTGGACCTGGGCGACGACCGGCTTGTGCATGTCGAAGATGGCCATGCGGAGCCGCTGGGCGCGTTCGAGCTGCCAGGCGTCGTCGTCGAAGGTGCGGGCGCCGCGGTAGACGGCGGTGTAGTGGTCGCCCTCGGGGGCCGGGCGGCGGTTGCCGAGCGGGGTGAGGTCGTAGCCGGCGGAGAAGGCGCGGCCGGCGCCGCGGATGATGACGGCGTGGACGCGGGTGTCGTTATCGGCTTCCCAGAGGGCGTCGTGCAGCTCCTGCTGGAGTTCGAGGCTGAGGGCGTTGAGCTTTTCGGGGCGGTTGAGGGTGATGCGGGCGCGGCCGCGTTCGACCTCGTAGAGGATGGTGCGGTAGTCGTTCATGGTGCTGCCTCCGTGGCGGCAGTATAGCCGCGGGCGGAGGGGCGGGCGGGGCCGGAACCCCGCCCGCCGCGAACGGCCGGGCGGCCGTCAGATGGTGATGCCGTAGAGGCGGTTCGCTTCGGCTTTCAGTTCGCCGCGAAAGTCCGGGTGGGCGACGGAGATGAGCTCGGCCATGCGCTCGCGGAGCGATTTGCCGCGCAGCTTCGCGATGCCCTGTTCGGTGACGACGTAATCGACGAACCCGCGGTGGACGGTGACGACGGTGCCGGGCGCGTGGCCGGCAACGATGCGGGTGTGGCGCGTGTCGCCGACGAGGGTGCTGGAGGGGAGCACGATGACGGAGCCGCCCGCGGCGGTCGAGGCGCCAATGGCGAAGACGGCCTGGCCGCCGGTGCCGGAGTAGACGAGCGGCCCCTGCGTCTCGGAGGAGACGTTGCCCGTGAGGTCGACGGCGAGGGCGTTGTTGACGGCGATGAAGTTCTCGATCTGGAGGAGGAGGCGGATATCGTCGGTGTGGGTGAAGTCGTACAGCTCGTAGGTGGGGTTGCCGTTGATGCGGGCCAGGTCTTCGGGCGGGACCTGCCCGAGGGCGCTGGCGACGACCTTGCCGACGTGGTGGGGCTTGTGCTTGCCGGTGATGACGCCCTTTTCGACGAGGTCGGGGATGCCGCCGGGGAGGAGCTCGGTGTGAACGCCGAGGTCGTGCTTCTCTTCGAGGAAGACGGGGAGGGCGGCGGAGACGTCGCCGATGCCGAACTGGAGCGTCGCTCCGTCGTAGACGATTTCGTTGGCGACGAGCGTGCAGATGACGTTGGCGGCGAGTTCGGTCTCTTCGGTGCGCGGCGGGATGGGGGCCTGCGCGGGCGGGAGGGTGTATTCGCAGACGCGGGCGAAGCGGTCGATGTGGATGCGGTTGCCGCCGCCGGTGCGGATGAAGTTCTCGTGGATTTCGCCGACCAGCGTGGTGGCGATGGAGGAAACGGTGGGGCCGAAGAAAACGCCGGAGCCGAAGGAGCACCAGCCGTCCTCATCCGGCGGCGAAATGGGGATGAGGGCGACGTCGATGTGGTCGAGACCGGGCGGCATCTTGCCTTCGCGGAACTGGGAGACGGGGACGTACTCGATGCGGCCTTCGCGGGCGGCCTTGCGGTCGAAGGGGCTGCAGTAGCCGGTGATGACCTTCCAGTGGGCGAGGACTTCGGGCCGGTCCCAGTTGAAGGGGGAGAGGAAGTTGACGATGGTGACGTCCTTGACCTGGCCGGCGCGGGCGGCGAGGGCAGCGCAGAGCTGGGGCGGGACGGAGGTCCAGCCGCCGGTCCAGACCCAGTCGCCGTCCTTCACGAGGGCGACGGCTTCTTCAGGGGAGACGAGCTTCGATGCGACGATTTCGCGCCAGTTCGGCGCTGTTGGCTTCACCGGGTGCGACCTCCGCGGGGGTTTGGGCGGAGATGATACCGGAGGCCGGCGAAACCTTGCTAAGCGTTCAGCCAGCGGCAGCGAGGGAGCCGTCGTGCCAGCCGGGGATGAACTTGCGCCAGGCTTCTTCGCTTTCGAGATACGGGAAGAAGGTGTGGTAGATGCTGACGCGGGGCTGGGCGGGCTCGCGGAGGAGGACCATGCGGGCCTCCTGGGGGGTGCGGCCGGCCTTGCGGTGGTTGCAGGCGCGGCAGGCGGCGACGAGGTTCTCCCACGTGTGCGGACCGCCCCGGTGGCGGGGGATGACGTGGTCGAGCGTGAGGTCGCGCGTCTGGCGGCCGCAGTAGACGCACTGCCAGCCGTCGCGCTGGAAGATTTCGCGACGGCTGAGGCGGAGCTTCGGCCGGGGACGGCGGACCATGTGGACGAGGCGGATGACGGAGGGAAGCGCGAGGGTGGCGCGGGCGGTGTGGAGGACGGTGCGGGCGGATTCGATGACTTCAGCTTTGCCGCGGAGGACGAGGACGATCGCGCGCCGCACGGAGCACACGTTGAGCGGCTCGTAGTTCTGGTTCAGGACCAGGACGGCGATGCCATCTATCCCCATCGAAGGGCCCCCGGCCTGCCTTTGCAGGATCGTAGCAAAGCGCGCGATCGCTCAGCAATTGCGGGGTGTTAACCGCGGATGACGCGGTTATGTCGTAACGACGCGGTGGACGTCGACGCCGGCCTCGGTGTCGAGGCGGATGTGGAGGGGGTTGCCGGGCTGGAAGTCGGCAGACAGGGGGATGGCGACGTCGGTCCATTCGCCGGCCGGGGCATCGAAGCGGGTGGAGCCGAGGAGGACGAGGTCGCCGCCGTTGTCGTGCCAGGCCTGGGCTTCGCCGCGGCCGCTGGCGAGGGTGACGACGGCGCGGGAGCGCGGCTCGCGGGCGAGGAGGTAGATATCGCCGACCTGCCCCGAGCGGCGGTACTCGCGGCCGCCGGGTCCGCGCTGGAGGTCGCCCCAGCCCATGGCGATGTGGGGCACCTCGTTGATGCCGAAGGTGACATCCGGGTCGCGCGGGGCCATGTAGAAGGCGAGGTGGCCCATATCGAAGAGGCCCGGCGGGAAATGCCAGCGGAAGGGGGCATCGGTCTTGCGGGCGCGGACGAACAGGTGGTAGCGGTAGTGCCCCTTCGTGAACCGGCTGACGACGTCGTTCATGAGCCAGCGGAAGATGCGGCGGTTGCGGCTCGCCGGGGGGTAGATGTCGATATCGGCGGCGCGTTCGACGGTGTAGCCGCAGCCTTCGAGCAGGCCGGTGAGCTCGGCGAGGGTGTATTCGCGGCTGTGGCGGGAGCCCTTCAGCGGGGCGCCGAGGTGGTACGGGTCGTAGATGTTGCGGCCGGCGAGGAAGTTCGCGATCGAGTCGGCGCGGGAGGCGTTCGGCGTGGAGATGACGAGCGCGCCCCCGGGCTTGAGGACGCGGTGAATCTCGGCGAGGGTGTGGACCGGGTTTTCGGTCAGGTGTTCGATGACCTCGCACCAGGTGACGAGGTCGAAGGTGGCGTCGGGGTAGGGGAAGGTATCGGCCTCGGCGTTGAAGCAGGTGCAGACGAAGTCGTAGGTCTCGCCAAACTCGGGGCTTTCGAGCGTTTGCCGGATTTCGGGGCGGCCGTCCGCGGCGTAGCCGGTGAGGGAGAGGTCGTAGTTGCGGAAGCGCTGGAGGAGGAGGGTGATGTGGAAGGGCGGGCTGCCGAGTTCGAGCGCCTTGCCGCGCTCCTTCGGGTTCGGCACGAAGCGGAGCACCTGCCGCCAGAGCGGGAGGCCGCCGTTGACGAGGATGTGGTGGACCTCTTCGTTGCGGAAGGGCCAGCGGAAGCTGAGCAGGTAGCGCTTGAGCGACTCCGGGTCGCGCTCGGAAACCGGCGGCGGCTGCATGGACTTTGCATTCTGCCGGAAGGGAGCCGCGGCGTCCAAGGGAGGGTAGGCTGTGGGGGATGGAGCCTGCGCGGGCGCTGCGCCGGATCGCCTTCCTGCTGGAGCGGGAGAACGCCCCGGAGTTCCGCGCGCGGGCGTTCCGGCGGGCGGCGGCAGCCGTGGAGGAGCTGGGACCGGGGGAGGTCGCGCGGCGCGCCTCGGAGGGCCGGCTCGAGGAGGTGAAGGGCATCGGCGCGGTGACGGCGCGGGTCATCGCCGAGGCCGTGCGGGGCGAAGTGCCCGCCTACCTCGCGCAGCTGGAGGCGGAACAGGCGGCAGCATGGGGGCCGGGACACGGCGGCAGGCTCCGGGCGCTCCTGCGGGGCGACTGTCACGTCCACTCCGACTGGTCGGACGGCGGCAGTCCGATCCGCGAGATGGCGGAAACGGCGCGCGCGCTGGGGCATGCATACATCGTGCTGACCGACCATTCGCCGCGGCTGCGGGTGGCGAACGGCCTCTCGGCGGCGCGGCTGCGGGAGCAGCTGCAGGCGGTGGCAGCGCTGAACCGCGAGCTGGCGCCGTTCCGCATCCTGACGGGAATCGAAGTCGATATCCTCGACGACGGGCGCCTCGACCAGGAGGAGGAGCTGCTGGCGGAGCTCGACGTGGTGGTCGGGAGCGTGCACAGCAAGCTGCGCATGCCGGCGGAGGAGATGACGCCGCGGATCCTGGCGGCGATCGAGAACCCGCACCTCGACATCCTCGGGCACTGCACGGGGCGGTACGTGCAGGGCAAGACGCGGCCGGAGTCGGCGTTCGATGCGGAGGCGGTCTTCGCGGCGTGCGCACGGTTCGGGAAGGCAGTGGAGATCAATTCGCGGGTAGAGCGGCTGGACCCGCCGATGCGGCTTTTGCGGCTGGCGAACGAGCTCGGCTGCCTGTTCGCAATCGATTCGGACGCGCATGCGCCGGGGCAGCTGGACTGGCTTTCACACGGGACGGCGCGGGCGGAAGCGGCCGGGGTGCCGCCGGCGCGGGTGGTGAACACGTGGCCGGCGGAGCGGCTGCTGGCGTGGGCGCGGGGGCACGGGCGGGAGAGCGGGTAATGGCTGATGAAGGTGCCATCTGTGTCATCTTTTCTCCTGGCCCGCTGGACGAAATCATCGGGATATGACGCGCCAATCCCCCGAGCCGGCCGCTGCAGTTCCCCGGGCCGGCCGGTGGGTCCGGGCCGCGGCGTGGGTCATCGTCATCGCTGCTGCGACGGCTTTCGCCTGGGCGAACCGGCGGGACATCCCGGATGCATGGCACGCGGCGCGGACGGCGAACCCGTGGTGGCTGCTGGCCGGGCTGGGGTGGACGGCGCTCTACCTGGTCGGGCAGGCCGGGATGTACGCGGGGGCGTGGCGGGCCGTGGGGCTGCAGGGCAGCATGCGGGAGCTGCTGCAGCCGTCGCTGGCCGGCGGCGCGCTGAACATCGTCTCGAAGTCGGCAGGCATGGGCGGCCTCGCGGTGTTCCTCGCGCGGGCGAAGCGCGCCGGCGAACCGGCCGGGCTGGTGACGACGGCGTACACCGGCGTGGTGGTCATCGCGCACGCGACGTTCACGCTGACGCTGGCAGCGGTGTTCGTGGTGATGTGGCTGGACGGCCACGTGACGCGGCTGGAGCTGCTGGCCGGGGCGATTTTCGGGGTCTACGTCATCGCGCAGGCGGCGGTGCTGGCGGGCGCGCTCTGGAGCCGGTCAGCGGTCCGGCGGGTTTACCGGGCGGCAGGGATGGCGGCGCACGCCGGCCGCCGGCTGCTGGGGCGCGAACACGGCGTCTACGTGCCGAACGACGAAGCGGCGGATGAGCTGTTCGAGGCGGTATCGGCGCTGCGGCGGGCGCCGGGCAGGCTGGCGGGAGCATTCGCGTGGGGCATGGCGGTCGAGCTGGCGGGCGCCGGGCTGCTCTGGAGCGTGCTGAACGCGCTGGGCGAGCCGGCGAGCCCCGTGGTGGCGCTCTCGGGCTACGCGATGACCGTGCTGTTTTCGACCGTCGGCGTGCTGCCGGGCGGGCTCGGCTTCGCCGAGGCGTCGCTGGGCGCGATGCTGCGGAGCTACGGCGTGAGCCTGCCGGGCACGGCAGCGGCCGTGGTGCTCTTCCGCATCGGCGAAGCGTGGATCCCGCTGGCCGCGGGCCTGGCGGCCTTGCGGCTTTCGGGGCGCGAGCGGCCGGGCGCGCCTGCACCGGCATGGATCGAGGAGGGCGAAGGTTCGTGACGCGCACAGGCATCCCCGGGCAGCGGCGGCGGCGCATCGCGGCGACGGTCGTGGCAGCGAACGCGCTGCTCGGCTTCATGCTGGTGATGGTCCACCACCCGCCGATCCAGGTCGGGCCGCTCCACCGGGCGTTCCCGGTCGAGGCGGTCATCACGTCGCGGTTCCTGCTGGTGCTGGCCTCGCTGGCGCAGGCGGGCACGGTGCGCGGCCTGCTGCGCGGCAAGCGGCAGGCGTGGCTCATCGCGACGGTGGCGGCGCTGGCAGCCATCGCCTGCTTCCAGGTGAAGCGGGCCGACCTCGTGGGCATCGCGGCCTCGGCGGCGACAGCGGCGCTGCTCATCGCGTGGGCGCCGCTCTTCCCGGCGCGGAGCGACCCGGCGATGGCGCGCCGGGGGCTCGCCTGGTTCGTGCTCGGGACGGCGGGGGCGTTCGCGTACGCGCTGGCCGGCCTCTGGTGGCTTGACCGGCACTTCCACGGGACGGACTCGCTCATCGCCATCGCGGAGGATGCGGTGCGGCTCGTGCTCATCGTGCCGGAGGCGAACGCGGAGCCGGTCGGCCGGCATGGGCGGTGGTTCCTCGATTCGGTCCGCCTGTTCATGGGGGCGAGCCTCGCGGTCGGGACGTGGCACGCGCTCTCGCCCGTGCGCTACCGCCTGACCGAAGAGCAGCGAGAGCTGCACCGGGTGCGGGGCATCCTCGAGCGCTGGGCGACGACGTCCCTGGCGTACTTCCACCTGATGCCGGACAAGTCGCACTTCTTCGCGAGCGAGGGCGAAGCGTTCCTCGGCTACCGGGTCTCGCGCGGGGTGGCCGTGGTGCTGGGCGGCCCGGTCGGGGAGCCGGAGGCGTGCCGGGCGGTGGTGCGGGAGTTCATCGAGTTTTGCGACCTGAACGGCTGGGGGTTCTGCTTCCACCAGTGCGCGCCCGGGGAGGTCGAGCTGCTGCAGTCGCTGGGCCTCAAAGCGCTGAAGATCGGCGAGGATGCGGTCATCCGGCTGCCGGGCTTCAGCCTCTCGGGGAAATCGTTCAAGCACATCCGGGCGACGGTGAACCGGATGGAGCGGGAGGGATACGAGGTGGTGGAGCTGCCGCAGCCGATCGATGACGCGACGATGGCGGAGCTGCGGGAGGTCTCGGATGCGTGGCTGGCGGACGGCCGCCACCGGGAGCGGCAGTTCACGCTGGGCTGGTTCGATGAGGACTACCTGCGGGAGACGCAGGTGCTGGCGGTGCGGGCGCCCTCGGGCCGGATCGAGGCGTTCGCGAACGTCCTGCCGTCGTTCCAGTCGAAGGAGGCGAACTTCGACCTGATGCGGCGGCGACCGGACTCGCCGAACGGCGCGATGGACTTCCTCTTCGTGCGGATGGCCGAGCGGTTCCGCGATGCGGGGATGGAGGGGCTGAACCTCGGCTTCGCGCCGCTGGCGAACGTCGAGGAGACCGGCGTCAAGGGGCGGGTGCTGAACTGGCTGTACGAGTACGGGGGACGGCTGTTCAACTTCCAGGGGCTGCGGGCCTTCAAAGACAAGTGGGACCCGGCCTGGGAGCCGCGCTACCTGGTGTACCGGAGCGACGCGGACCTGCCCGGGATCGCGCTGGCGGTGGCGCTGGTGGGCGAACGGTCGAGCCCGGTCCGCCTGCCGTGGGCGAAGCGCGACCTGCCGGAGCTCCCCGCGGCGTGATGCGGCGTGGACAGGCAGCGGCGGCGATCGGGATGCTGGCGCTCGTCCTGGCGCCGCAGGTCGCGAGCGAGTTCCGGCCGGGGCTGCACGCCTGGCTCATCGAGCACTGGGCGCTCACGTGGGAGCTCGCCTGGCATGAGCCGTGGCGGCTCGTGCTCTCGCCGCTGGTGCAGCCGCGGCCGGGGCTCGTGGGGACGGAGTGGCTGTTCGCGCTGGCCGTCGTGCCGGCCTTCGCCGCGCTGTGGCCGGCGCGGCTGATGCCGCTCGGCTTCTGGGGCGCAGACGCGGCGGGAACCTGGCCGACGCTGCTCGGCCTGCGGGTCGCGGCGGAGTGGAGCGACCACGCGGCGCGGCTGCTGGCCGACCCGGACGCCGGCTCCTCGGCGGGGCTGTTCGGGCTGGCGCTGATGGCGGCGTGGCGGCTGCCGCGAACGCTGGCGGCGGGCGCGGCGGCAGGGATCGTCATCTTCGCGGCGGGGCGGCTGGCCATCTTCCACCGCGTGTTCGATATCGAGCACGCGCTGGCGGTGGGCACGGTGACGCTGCTGCTGTGGCTCACCCAGGGGCCGCCCGGCCGCACCCGCGCCGGGACTGCTGAAACGGACCGCTAGGCCGGCTTCCGGGCGCGGACGGCGTACATCTGCGGGATGGCCGGGGTGTCGGCCGGGAGGTAGAAGCGGCGGCCTTCGCGCATCTCGGCGCGTTCGAAGAAGCGGCAGCCGTTGGCGTACTCGTACTCGCGGAAGACTTCGAGCACGAGGCCGGCGCCGATGAGCGCCATGATGACATCGCTGGTGCCGTGGGCGAACTCGGCGCCCGCGTGGGGGTTCTCGAAGCCGGTGACGCCCGGTTCGAAGCCCCACGGCACGAGGCCTTCGCCGGAGGCGGCCACGTAGTCGCCGACGCCCGGGCCGATGAACGGCTCCGGGTCGCGGTACGGCCAGGTCAGCCGGAGCTGGTCGTCGTACATGCCGACAACGGGGTGGAATTCGACGAGCGCGAAGGCGCCGCCCGGCGCGAGGACGCCGGCGATGCCGCGGCCCCAGGCGGCGAGGTCGGAGAGCCAGCAGACGGCGCCGTAGGAGGAGAAGACGAGGTCGTACTGTTCGCCGCGGGCGGCGGCCTCCTCGAACCAGTCGTAGATGTCGGCGCGGACGAAGCGGGCGGGGATGCCGGTTTCTGCTGCGAGCCGGCGGGCGAACGCAATCGCTTCGTCGGAGATGTCGACGCCGGTGACGTCGGCGCCGAGACGGGCAAGCGAAAGCGTATCCTGGCCGGCGTTGCACTGGAGGTGGACGAGGCGCTTGCCTTCGAGCGGGCCGAGAAGGTCGACCTCTTCGGGGAAGAGGGTTGAGCCGCCCGCGCGGAAGAAGGCGGCCTGGTCGCCTTTGTGGCTGTTGTGGGCGCGGGTCGCCTCGTTCCAGCTGCGGCGGTTCAATTCGTGGAGGTCGCGGCGCGGGGAGGACATAGTCCGAGTGTAGCCGTGCGCGGCGGCAGGGCCTATGCGGCGCCGGCCGAGGGCTCGTCGGCGTCGGGTTCGATGACGGCGAACGACCAGCCGAAGGCGGTGTAGCGCGCGAGCAGGTTGTCGGCGATGGCGCGGACGAGCTGGCTGACGGTTTCGGGAAGCTCCGGAGCCCGGCCGGGGCGGAGGACGTGGGCGCGGCCGCGGAGTTCGCGGCCGTTCACCCAGCAGCGGACGGACGGTGCGGCCTCCGCGTTGCGGACCCAGTTCGACCGGGGCCGGAAGGTGCCGGCGATGATACAGCCGTCGACGAGCGAGGCGAGGAGCGGCGTGCGGTACGGCCGGCCGGAGCGGCGGCCGGTCGTTTCGAGCACGATGAGCCCGGCGGGCACGAGGCAGGGGCCGCCGAGGCCGGCGCGGACGGCGGGCTCGACGAAGGCGTTGAGGGCGCGGAAGAAGTCGCGCTCGAACGCGGCGGGGTCCACGAGTTCAGCCTCCCCGGGCGGCCCGTTCGAGCAGCTCGGCGGCGAGCTGGCGGCCGAGCCCGGCGGCGGTCTCGGCCGGGCCGCCCATCTTCGAGCGGATGATACGGCCGCCGGGAGCGATGAGCGCGTGGAGCTTCAGTGTCGAACCGAAGTGCTCGGCGTAGGCGGCGGCGGGGTAGCTGCAGCCGCCTTCGATTGCGGCGAGGAAGGCGCGCTCGGCCGTGACGGCGAGGCGGACCTGCGGGTCGTCGATGCGGGCGAGGAGCTGGCGGACCGCTTCGTCGGCGGCGCGGCATTCGACGGCGAGGGCGCCCTGGCCCGGCGCGGGGAGCATCTCTTCGAAGCCGAAGACCTCGGCAGCCTCCGCTTCGAGGCCGAGGCGGCGAAGGCCCGCGAGGGCCACGACGGCGGCGTCGTACTCGCCGTCCCGGACTTTCCGGAGGCGGGTCTCGACGTTGCCGCGGATGGGCCGGACCTGGAGGTCGGGCCGGATTTCGCGGAGCTGCGCCTCGCGGCGCGGCGAGCCGGTGCCGACGACGGCGCCGGGCGGCAGGGCGCGCAGCGGCTGGCCCGCGCGGGAGACGAGGGCGTCGCGCGGGTCTTCGCGGAGGGGGACGGCAGCGATGACGAGTCCCTCGGGCCGGCGAGTCGGCAGGTCCTTGAGGGAATGGACGGCAAGGTCCACCTCACCGCGCTGGAGGGCCTCCTGGATGGCGGTGGTGAACCAGCCGGGGCGCTCCCCTTCGGCGAGGGGCGTCGACTGGTCGCGGTCGCCGGCGGTCGCGATGGTGACGAGGTCGACCCGTAGCCCGGGGGCCGCGGCCTCGAGGCGCCCGGCGACGAGGCGCGCCTGCGCGAGGGCGAGCTGGCTGCCGCGGGTGCCGAGGCGGAGGGAGGTCATGCCGGGAGGGCCTCGCGGAGCGCCTCGGCGGCGGCGCGGACGGCGGCGTCGATTTCGGGTTCGTTATGGGCGAGGGAGACGAACCAGGTCTCGAACTGGGAGGGCGGGATGAGGATGCCGCGCTGGCGCATGGCGCGGTGGAAGCGGGCGAAGGCGGCCGTGTCGGCCTCGCGGGCCTCGGCGTAATCGCGCGGGGGCGCGGGCCGGAAGAAGAGGCTGAGCATCGACCCGAAGCGGACGACGGAGGCGGGGGCCCCGGCGCGCTTGACGGCCGCCTGGAGGCCGTTTTCGAGGTGCCGGGCGACCTGGTCGAGGCGCTGGTAGGCGGCCGGGGTGAGCGCCTCGAGGGTCGCCAGGCCGGCGGCCATGACGGCGGGGTTCGCGCTGAACGTGCCGGCCTGGTAGACCGGGCCCTCCGGCGCGAGGAGGCCGAGGAGATCGGCCCGGCCGCCGACCGCGCCGACCGGGAGGCCCCCGCCGATGATCTTGCCGAGCGTGACGAGGTCGGCCGCGGGCAGGACGCCGGAGAGGCCGCGGCGGAGGCGGAAGCCGGTGATGATTTCGTCGGCGATGAGCAGGGCGCCGTGGGCGCGGGGGAGGGACTGGAGCGTTTCCAGGAACTCGGGGTCGGGGGCGAGGATGCCGACGTTCGCCGGGATGCTTTCGACGATGACGGCGGCGGTCTCGGCGCCGCGGGCGTCGAACCAGCGCATCAGGGCGGCGGGGTCGTTGTAGGGCAGGACGGCGGTGAGCCCGGCGACGGCCTGGGGGACGCCGGCGGAGTCGCTCATGCCGAGGGTGGCGACGCCGCTGCCGGCTTTCACGAGGAGGCCGTCGCTGTGGCCGTGGTAGCAGCCGTCGAACTTCACGATGAGGTCGCGGCCGGTCGCCGCGCGGGCGATGCGGATGGCCGTCATCGTGGCTTCGGTGCCGGAGTTGAGGAAGCGGAGCCGTTCGAGGCCGGTGGCCTCGCGGATGCTTTCGGCGAGCGCGACCTCCCGCGGGCCGAGCGCGCCGAAGGCGAGGCCCTCTGCAGCGGCGAGGGAGATTGCCGCGGTCACGGCCGGGTGGGCGTGGCCGAGGATGGCGGGACCGAAGCCGCCGACGAAGTCGATGTAGCGGTTCTCCTCGGCGTCGAAGACGAACGGGCCCTGCCCGCGGGCGATCGGCACAGGGTCGCCGCCGACGGAGCGGTAGGAGCGAACGGGGCTGTTCACGCCCCCGGGGAAGAGGCCGGCGGCGGCTTCGCGGATGGACTGGTTGGTCATGGGGCGGCTCCGGGGTGGACCGATTCACGGAGAGCGGCGAGGACGGCTTCGCGGACCTCGTTGCCGGGCGCTTCGAAGTCCGCAATAGGGACAGCCGGGTCCGGGGGCGCCGGGTCCGGCGGTTGGCGCTCCCAGGCTGCGGCTTCGCGGGCGAGCGCGACGAAGACGCTGCACGGCTCGGGGCAGGGGATGGCGCCGGGAGATGGGAGTTGGGAGTTGGGAGATGGGAGTTGGGAGTTGGGAGCTGGGAGCTGGGAGGCGGTGAGGGGCCAGGCGGGCGTGCGGACGCAGCCGCCGCAGAGGACGCCGCGGATGACCTCGCGGCCGCGTTCGGAGAGCTGGCGGGCGGGTTCGTACCGGCCGGACTGGCGGTCGAGCGCCTGGTCGAGCGGGACCACGCGAAGGGTGCCGGCTTCGGCCTGTGCGCGGTGGACGAGGGCGAGCGGGTAGACGGCCTCGACGACGTCTTCCGCGGCGATGCGGCCATCGAGCGGGACGAACCACCCCGGGGGCAGGCTGCGGGCGCCGGAGAGCGGCCGGTAGCGGCCGGCAGCATCGAACCGCACGCGGCGGCGGATGGCCTCGGCGTCCGGCGGGAGTTCGCAGGCGGGTTCGCCGGGGCCGCAGACGCGGCCGGGGTCGATGCGCAGCTCGCCGAGGGAAGCGGGAAGGGGGAAGCGGGGCGCGGGAAGCGGGAGACGGGAGGAGGGAGCGGGAAAGCGGGCGAGGGCTTCGCGGGCGAGCTCGGCGACGACGGCGGCGAGGGCGGGGTGGGTGCCGACGGGCGGCGTGTAGTGGACGGCGCGGCCGCCGCGGCGGGTCTCGGGGCCGTCGAGCGCGAGGTCGGCGGGGATGGTTTCGCCGACATGCCAGCCTTCGGCGATGAAGAGCGGGACGACGAACAGGCGGGGAGCGCGGAAACGGTCGAGCATCGTGAGCATGCCCGGCTCCTGGTCGATGAAGGCGACGCCGCACTCGGCGAAGAGACCGCGCTGCGCCGCGAGCTCGGCCATGGCGTAGACGTTCTTCTCGGATTCGGAGTCGCGGCGGGTGCCGTGGCCGAGCACGACGAGGGCATCGGCGGGGCCGGCGCCGGCTTCGCGGGCGCGCTCGATGATGACGCCGGCGAGGCGGGGGTGGGTGCCGACGGGCGGCGTGCAGCGGATGCGCTGGCCGTTGCGTTCGGTGAGGGGGCCGTCGAGCCGCATCTCCCGCGGGACGACCGTCCGCGTGAAGTAGCCGTTCGAGATGAAGATGGGGACGACGACGACGTCCGGGTCGTCGACGGCATCGAGGGCGCGGGCGAGCGAGGGCTCCTCCTTCCAGAGGGCGAGGGAGACGGCATCGAACTCGCCGGATGCGCGCAGGGCGGCGGCGAGGCGGTGGAAGGGCTCGCTCGAAGCCGCGTTCAGGTGCGAGCCGTGGCCGGCGAGGACGAGGTGGGTCATGCGCCGGCCTCCGGCTGGCGGGCGGCGAGCCGCGCCTGGCGGGCGTCGCGCGCCTCGGCGATTTCGGCGGCGCGGCCGGGGCCGAGGGCCTCGGCGACGGCGTCGCGGAGGCGCGCGGCGAGGGCGGGGTCGGACCCGGAGGTCGAGACCCCGACGAGGAGGTCGCCGTCGCGGTAGAGCGCGGGGAAGCTGACCGTGCTCTCGTCGCGCGCATCGGCGACGAGGACGGGGATGCGGCGGGCGCGGGCGGCTTCGCCGACGGCGCGGTTCACCTCGCGGTCGTTCGTGCAGGCGAGGACGAGCGCCCAGGGGCGGGCATCGACGTCGACGGGGACGAAGGCGCGGGCGATGGCGGTGACGCCCGGGAGCGCCGCGATCTCGCCGGCGATGGCGGGCGCGACGACGACGACCTGGAAGCCGCCTTCGGCGAGAACACGGACCTTGCGGGCGGCGACCGCGCCGCCGCCGACGACGAGCACCGGCCCGGCCGAGGGACGGAGTTCGATGAGGATGCTCATCCGAGGGCCTCCAGCACGGCGGCGGCGAGGGACGTGAGCGAGGGCTCGGCCGCCTCGGCATCGAGGCGGCCGAAACAGGCGCGGACCGCCGCCGAGGTGGCCGGGCCGATGCTGACGAGGCGGACGCCCGGCGGCAGCTCGGCCTCGCCGAGGGCGGCGCGCAGGAAGCGCGCGGTGGAGGCGCTCGTGAAGGTGATCGCGTCGGCGGCCTGGACCCGGGCGAGCGTATCGGGGGTAAGCGCCTCGGGCAGGGTGTCGTAGGCGTCGGCGCGTTCGACGTGCGCGCCGCGCTTGCGGAGGGCGTCTTCGAGGTCGGGCCCGGCGAGCGAGGAGATGGGGAGGTAGACGCGGGCGCCGGCGGCGCGCGGCAGTTCGGCGGCGAGGCAGGCCGAGGTGGGGCGCGAGGGGAGGAAGTCGGGGCGGATGCCGCGGGCGCGGAGAGCATCGGCAGTGGCCTCGCCGACGGCGGCGATGGCGGTGCCGCCAAAGGCGCGGGCGTCGCGGCCGGCGGCGTCGAGGGCGGCGAACATGGCCGCTACGGCGTTCTGGCTGGTGAAGATGACCCAGTCCCAGCGGCTGGCCGCGCGCTCGTCGGCGATGAGCCGCTCGGGGTGAAGGTCGATGCGGATGGCCGGGGCTTCGACTACGGCGGCGCCGAGCGCGCGGAGCGCTTCGCTCAGCTGCGAGGCCTGGCTGCGGGAGCGGGTGACGACCACGGACTTGCCGGCGAGCGGGCCGAAGCGGCCGGGCCCGAGCCGCTCGGCGAGGGCGGCGACGGGGCCGACGACGGTGATGAGGGGCGTGGGGAGGCCGGCCGCGGCGTCGGCGATGCGGGCCAGCGGTGCGGTCACGGCCTGCTGGGCCGGCAGCGTCCCGTTCGCGATGGAGGCGGCGGGCGTCGCCGGGTCCCAGCCGGCGGCGAGCAGGCGCTCGACGAGGAGCGGCAGGGCGGCAGCGCCCATGAGGATGACGAGGGTGCCGGCGGCCTCAGGGCCCGGGAGGTCGGCCGGCGCTTCGCCGGTGTGTTCGGAGCCGGTGAGGACGGTGAAGCGGGCGGCGAGGCCGCGGTGGGTGACGGGGATGCCGGCGGCAGCCGGCACGGCGATAGCGGAGGTGACGCCGGGGACGACGGTGAAGGGGAGGCCCGCCTCGCGGAGCGCGAGCGCCTCTTCGCCGCCGCGGCCGAAGACGTACGGGTCGCCGCCCTTCAGGCGGACGACGCGGCGGCCGGCGGCGGTGAGCTCGACGAGCAGGCGCGTAATCTCCTCCTGCGGCATGGCGTGGGCGCCGGCGCGCTTGCCGACGGGGATGAGTTCCGCGCCGGGCCGGGCGAACGCCAGGACTTCCGGGCCGACGAGGGCATCGTAGAGCACGGCGTCGGCCTGCTGGAGGGCTTCGCGGCCGGCGAGCGTGAGGAGCCCCGGGTCGCCGGGGCCGGCGCCGACGAGCCAGGCGTGGCCGGTGGAGTTCGGCATGTCGTTCATTGTGGCACGGCGTGGGCGGTCGGGCTGGCCGCTCAGGGCTGGAAGATGCCCTCGGGCGGGGTCTTCAGGCAGGTGAACATCGGCGTATCGCGCTGGGTGTAGAGCGAGGCTTCGGTGAAGCGGAGCCGGCCGACGAGGTCGACGAACTCCTGCGGATAGTCGGAATCGAAGGCGACGACGAACTCCTGGTCGTCGATGCCGTAGCTGTAGCTGGTGTTGAGGCGGACCCCTTTGAAGGGGCTGGAGACGTGGATGTGCTCGTCCATCATGCCCTGCCGTGCGTGGGGGCTGAGCGCGTACCACGCGCGGGTCTTCACGAAGGGGTACACGAAGAGGAACTGCCCCTGGCCGGGCAGGAGTTCGACGCCGTGGCCGGACCCCTCGATGCGGTTGACGTACTGGGAGCGCTTCTGGAGGGAGAGGAAGCTGTAGGCGGGGGTGAGCCAGCCCGCCATCCGGGTGGCGTTGAGGTCGCGCTGCATCTCGTTGAAGCGGCGGACATCGTTCGCGATGCGCCAGAGCATGAAGTCGCAGTCGGCGCGGAGGCCTTCGAGCGTGTACGTGCGGAGGATGAGGTCGTCGCGGGCGGCCCAGCGGCGGAGGACATCGACGTACTCGCGGTGGAGGGCGCAGCGCTCCTCCTGCGGGAGGCGGCGGAAGGCGGGGTCGATGCGGAAGAAGGCGTAGTTGAGGAACTGGCGCGGGGCGCGGTCGGCTTCTTTGAGGCTGACCCGGCCGGAGGGGTCGAGCTCGACCATCGGCCCGCGGGGGCGGGCGGGCGGCTGGGGCGGGGTTGCGGCGTCGGTGCTCATGCGGTGGCTCCTTCGGGTTCGGGGTAGCCGGCGGCGCGGAGGCGCTGGACGGCGTCGAATTCGGCATCGGTCAGCGGCGGGGCTTCGCAGGCGGCGGCGAACTCGCGCAGGCCGGATTCGTCGTAGATGTTCGGGATGACGGCGCCGATGGAGGGCTCGCGGAGGATGAACTGGATGGCGGCCTGGCCGAGCGTGCGGCCGTCCCGGGCGAGGAAGCTGAGCGTGCCGGCGCGGCGGATGCCTTCCTCCCAGAGGGCGCGCTTCTCCGGGGTGTCGATGCGCCAGCGGCGGTGGTCGCCGGGCGGGAATTCGGTCGCGCGGGTGGCGGTGCCGTCGAGCAGGCCGGAGGCGTGCGGGACGCGGGCGAGCGTGCCGATGCCGCACTCGCGGGCGACGGGGAAGATCGCCTCGCCGAGCTCCTGTTCGAGGATGTTGTAGATGAGCTGGGCGGGCATGCCGCGGCGGACGGCGGCGATGCCCTCGCCGGCCTGGCGGAGGTCGAAGGCGGGGCCGAGGGCGACGCCGTAGGCGCGGATGAGCCCTTCGCGGCGGGCGTCCTCGAGCGCACCGAGGAGGTCATCGCGCTGGATGGCGTCGAGGCGGGGATTGTGGAGCTGGTAGTAGTCGATGTAGTCGGTGCCGAGCCGGCGGAGGGAGGCTTCGAGCGAGCTGCGCATGTGCGCGGGCGACCAGTCGTGCGGGCGCTCCTGCTGGTTCGGCCTGGGCGGGACGGAGAGGTCGTAGCCGAACTTGGTGGCGATGACTATGTCGCCTCGGCGGCTGCCGAGGGCCTCGGCGAGGATGGTCTCGGCGGCGCCGTCGGCGTAGGTGTTGCCGGTATCGAAGAAGGTGATGCCGAGGTCGAAGGCGAGGCGGAGGAGGCGGATGCCCTCGGCGCGGTCGGTGATGCCCCACCAGGAGGTGCCGACGGTCCAGACGCCGAAGCCGACGGCGGAGAGGGTGAGGGGCGTGCCGTGGAGGGGGCGGTACTGCATGGTCAGGGCTCCTCGCGCATGGTGTCGGGGTCGATGCCGCGCTGGCGGCAGAAGGCTTCGTAGGCGGATGGCAGGATTTCGGAGGGTTTGATTTCGGAGCGGCCGCCCCAGAACTGGGTGGTGTAGCGGACGGGGATGCCGGCCTCCGCGAGGTGCGCATCGATGGCGGCCTTGTGGGCGAGGAGCGCCTCCTTCTCGGTGCCGTGGGCGACGGCCATGATGTTGACGTTGCCGAAGTCGGGGCCGGCTTCGCGCCAGTAGGCGTGGGTGATGATGTGGTGGCGGCCGACTTCGCCGCCGGCCTCGAGTTCGCGGCCGGGCTCGACCGCCCAGTGGAAGAGGGCGTTGTAGCGGGTGACGCGCTCGCCGGTGGGCAGCTCCTTCACGTGTTCAAGGAAGGTGGAGAAGCGGGCGATGAGCCCCTTCGCCTCGAAGGATCGGACGGCGTCGAGGAAGCGGGCGTAGTCGATGCCGAGGCGGCCGGCGCGGGCGCGCCACGGCTCGCTGACCAGCTCGGCGGGCTCGAGCGGCTCCTTGAGCGCGGCGAGCGCCTCCCACTCGAAGGGGGTGAGGCGGGTGAGTTCGGGGTGCTGCGGCGCAGCGGGCGCGTCGGCGCGGGCGCCGGGCTCGAGGCTGCGGCGGCGGACGTGGCCGACGCCGAGGGCGAAGAGGCAGCGGGCCGGCATGACCCGCCAGGCCGCGGCGCCGATGACGCCGCCCATGAGGGCGACGTGCCGCTCGAGGGAGAAGCCCTGCGGCACCTTGACGGTGGTCCAGAGGCGGAAGGAAGCGCCCGGGAGGTTCGAATCCGTGGAGCGGATGACGACGTGGCCGGAGAACGGGTCGCCGCGGAAGAGCGTGTCGAAGGCCGCGTGGAGGGCCTCGTTCGGCACGTTCCAGGCGACGAGAGCGCCGCGGGCGAGGCTGCCGGTGTTCAGCGTCTGGCGGACGCGGCGGACGACGCCCGCTTCGAGGAGGCTGCGGATGCGGTCGATGACGAGCGGCTCGGGCAGGCCGGCGCGCTCCGCGATGGCGGCGAAGGGCCGCTCGTGGAAGCCGGCGAGGCCGTCCTCGGCGACGGCGAGGATGGCGGCGGTTTCGGGGTGGCGGGTGCTGAGGACGGCTGCGGTCATGCGGACTCCGAAACGTCGAAGATGGCGGCGACGGCGCGCGCGATCGCGGGGTCGAGGGCGCGGAGCCGCTCCGAGGGCTCGTGGAGGATGTGGGCGACGAGGCTGCGGGTGATGGTCTCGAGCACGGGACGGGGGATTTCGGGGTGGCGGCGCGCGATCCGCTCGAGGTCGGCCTGCCGGCGGAGTTCGACGGCGCGGCGGAATCGGCCGACGGGCGAGGCGGCGTCTTCCGCCCAGTGGGCGAGGACGCGCTCGACCTCCCGGTCGAGGTCGGCGAAGAGGGCTGCGCGGCCTTCGAATCCGGCTTCCGCGCGGAGGTCGCGGAGGGTGCGGACGCGCGGGTCGCAGGGGTCCGTCCGGCGCGGCGTCGAAAGGTCGAGCACGGCCGCCGCCGGGAGCTGCGGGGGCGCGAGGACGGGGGCATCGCCGCCGAGGGCGACGACGGCGAGGCCATGCGCCGGGAGGGCCGCGAGCGTCTCGAAGGGGTGCCAGGCGTCGGCGCGGCCGGGGAGCCACGCCGGGCGCGCGCGGGAGGCGACGGTGATGGAGGGGATGCCGAGTCCGCGGCCGGAGCGGCAGACGGCGGCGGCCGTGGGGCCGGAGCCGACGACGAGGAGGCTGGACGGCGTCGGCTGGCAGCGGAGGGCAAGGCGGAGCAGGGTGCCGGCGTCCGCGTCGACGGGGTGGCGCTTGCGGAAGGCGCGGGCAGCGGCGACGGCGCGGTGGAGGATGGCCGCGACCCGGGGCTGCGCGTCATCGGCGGCGCCGCGGACCTGGCCGAGGATTTCACGTTCGCCGAGGGCGATGGAGTGGAGGCCGGCGGCGAGGGCGGCGAGGTAGCGGAAGGCCTCCCGCCCGGAGCGGCGGACAGGGCAGCCGAGGGGGCACGGGGCGAGGCTGACCGCTTCGATGCGCTGGCAGGTGAGGATGCGCGCGGCGTTGTGGGCGGCGGCCGCGTCGCGGGCGGCCATGAAGGCGGCGGCGCCGCAGGAGGCCGTGTCCCACGAACAGACGGTCAAACGATCCAAATCTTCCAAATGATCCGTCATGCTTCAGATCTACGAAGATTTTGAGCTTTGTCATCTTCGTGGGCGCGGGGCTTCGGCGCAAGGGCCCGGGGCGTATACTTTCCGGTTCGATGACGAACGAAACGACGAACGGGGTGCCGGCCGGGATCCGCTACGAGGCGGTCTCGAAGTTTTTCGCCGAGCACGTCCCCGGCGGGGACGTGCCGCTGCGGTTCACGCTCATCAGCGGCGGGCGTTCGAACCTGACGTACCGGGTGGAGGGGGGCGGCCGGGTGTGGGTGCTGCGGCGGCCGCCGCTGGGCCACGTGCTGCCGACGGCGCACGACATGACGCGCGAGTTCCGGGTGCTGCAGGGGATGCAGCGGGCAGGCTTCCCGGCGCCGCCGCCGATTGCGCTCTGCGAGGACCCGGCGGTGAACGATTACCCGTTCTACGTGATGGAGTACCGCGAGGGGGTGATCATCGCGGACCGCATCCCGGAGGGGTATGCGGACACGCCGGAGCGCCGGCACGCGATCGGCCGGGCGCTGATCGAGACGCTGGTGCAGCTGCACGCCATCGACTACGAGGCCGTCGGGCTGGGGGACTTCGGCCGGCCGGAGGGGTATCTCGAGCGGCAGGTGCGGCGCTGGAGCGAGCAGTGGGCCCGGTCGCAAACCCGGCCGCTGCCGGCCATCGACGAGCTGATCCGGCGGCTGCGGGCGAGCATCCCCGTCTCGCCGAAGCCGACCATCGTCCACGGCGACTACCGGCTGGGGAACATGATGCTCGACCGGGAGGACCCGGGCCGCGTGGTCGCGGTGCTGGACTGGGAGATGGCGACGCTGGGCGACCCGCTGACGGACGTTGGGTACACCCTCGGCTACTGGGGGCAGGTCGGGGATTCGGAGGAGTACCTCGCGGCGCGGGCGGCCTCGGCGGTGACGGCGCAGCCCGGCTTCCACACCCGGCAGGAGCTGATCGAGATGTACGCCCGCCTGAGCGGCCGGGACGTCTCGGCGATCGAGTGGTACGAGATCTTCGCCGCCTACAAGCTGGCAGTCATCGTGGAGGGCATCCACGCGCGCTACCTGAAGGGTGAGACGGTCGGCGAAGGCTTCGAAGGGATGGGCAAGCGGGCCGAGATGCTGGTGGAGGAGGCGCTCGCGATGGCGGACCGGGCGGCCGACCCGCGGCTGCGGGGTGCCGCCTGAGGCGGCTACCGCCGGGGCCGGCGCCGCGGTAGAGTTCGGCAAACGCGGCGAGGGGGCGCGCCATGGAGTTCCGCTTTTCGGCCGAGGACGAGGCGTTCCGGCAGGAGGTGCGCGCCTTCATCCGGGCGGAGCTGCCGAAGGCCCGCGCGGGCGAGTCGTTCACGAAGAAGCTGGCGGCGAAAGGCTGGCTGACGATGTCGTGGCCGCGGGAGTACGGCGGCCAGGGCGCGCCCCACCTTCGCCAGCTGGTCTACAACGAGGAGATGGCGTACCACCGCGCCCCCGGCCAGACGATGGGCGCCGACCGGGTGGGCCCGACGCTCATCCTCTTCGGGACGGAGGAGCAGAAGGCGCGCTTCCTGCCGGCCATCGCCCGGGACGAGATGACCTGGTGCCAGGGCTTCAGCGAGCCGGGCTCAGGGTCCGACCTCGCGTCGCTCCAGACGCGGGCGGTGCGGGACGGCGACAGCTGGGTGATCAACGGGCAGAAGATTTGGACCTCGAATGCGCAGCGGGCCGACTTCATGATCCTGCTCGCGCGGACGGACCCGGATGCGCCGAAGCACCGCGGCATCACCTACTTCCTCGTCGATATGACGCTGCCGGGCATCACCGTGCGGCCGCTGGTCCAGATGACCGGGCAGGCCGGGTTCAATGAAGTGTTTTTCGACGACGTGCGGGTGCCGGCGGACATGGTGGTCGGCGAGGTGAACCGGGGCTGGTACGTGTCGACGGCGACGCTCGATTTCGAACGTTCCGGCATCGGGCGGGTGATCGGCGGGCTGCGGACGTTCGAGGAGGTGGTGGCGTACGCGAAGGCCGCCCCGGCGCGGGACGGGGGCGGCGGCACGCTGTACGACCGGCCGGCGGTCCGGCTGGCGCTGGCGGACATCGCGCTCGGCTTCCAGTGTCGGGCGGCTGATGTCATACCGGGTGGCGTGGATGCAGAGCCGGGGGCTCGTGCCGAACTACGAGGCGTCGATGGCGAAGACGTTCGGGACGGAACTCCACCAGCGGATGGCGCGGACGGCGTACGCGACGCTCGGGCTGCGGGGCCAGCTGATGGACGGCGCGTGGGCGCCCCTCGGCGGGCAGGTGCCGATGGCGGTGCTGCAGACCGTCTCCTTGACGATTGCGGCGGGCACCTCGGAGATCAACCGGAACATCATCGCGACGCGGGGCCTCGGGCTGCCGCGCGGCTGACGGGCAGGAGGACAGCCGGGCATGGAGACGATCGGCGGGGTGTTCGAGGGCGTGCGGGTGCTCGACCTGAGCGAGTACATCGCGGGGCCGCTGGCGGGCGAGATGCTGGCCGACCTCGGGGCGGACGTCATCAAGGTCGAGCCGCCGCTGGGCGACTTCTGGCGGCACACGGCGCCGGTCGCGCCCGGCGAGAGCCGCGGCTTCATGGGGGTGAACAAGGGGAAGCGGAGCATCTCCATCGACCTGAAGCGGCCGGAGGGGAAGGCGGTCTTCGAGCGGCTGGTGCGGACGGCCGACATCCTGCTCGCGAACTACCGGCCCGGGGTGGCGGAGCGGCTGGGGGTGGACTACGCGACGCTCTCGGCGATCAACCCGCGGCTCATCTACTGCCAGAACACGGCGTTCGGGAGCGCGGGGCCGTACCGGGAGCGGCCGGGCTTCGACCTCGTGTCGCAGGCGATGACCGGCATCATGGCGTTCGAAGGCGCGGGCGGGCTGCCGCACCCGATCATCACGACTTCGCCGACGGACCTCGCCGCCGGGATGTTCCTCGCCTACGGGGCAGCGGCGGCGCTCTACCACCGGGAGAAGACGGGCCGGGGCCAGTTCATCGAGACGAGCCTCTTCGCCGCGGGCATCGCCGTGCAGTACCGGCCGATGTTCAGCATCGAGCGGCTCGACCGGGAGCACCGGGAGCGGCTGCTGGCGGCGATGGCGCGCGCCCGGGCCGAAGGCCGCCGCGTGGAGGAGGCGCTGAAGGAGGTGCCCCCGCGCCACGAGACCGGCCGGCGGAACAACCCGTACTACAAGGTGTACGAGACGAAGGATTCGTACATCGCGCTGGCCTGCCTGAACAACCGGCTGCGCCGGGCGGCGGTGCGGGTGCTCGGGGTGGAGGACCCGCGCGTCGAGGGCGACGAGTTCGACACGGAGGCGCTCTCCCCGGACGAAAACCTCGTGCTGAACGAGCTCATCGCCGCGATCTTCAGCACGCGGACGACGGATGAGTGGGTGGCGGCGTTCGACGCGGCGGGGGTGCCGAGCGGGCCCGTTCGGTACACGGCGGAGCTGTTCGACGATCCGCAGGTGCAGGCGATGGAGCTGCTGCGGGAGTTCGAGCACCCGGTGCTCGGGCCGGTCGTGATGGCGAATTCGCCGCTGCGGATGAGCGGCGGCGAGACGGGCACGCGGCTGCCCTCGCCGGCGCTCGGGCAGCATACGCGGGAGGTGCTCGCCGAGCTCGGCTTCGCGGATGACGAAATCGAGCAGCTCATCGCCGCGCGGGTGGTGCGCGCGTGGACGCCGCCCGGGGCGGGCGCCCGGCCGGATTAGCGGATATCGAGCAGTTCGACTTCGAAGATGAGGTCGGTGTTTGGCGGGATGGGCCCCTGCCCGCGCGCGCCGTAGGCGAGGTTCGACGGGATGTAGAGGAGGCGCTTGCCGCCGACCTTCATCGTGGCGACGCCTTCGTCCCAGCCGCGGATGACCTGCCCGACACCGAGGACGAAGGTGAACGGCTGGCCGCGGTCGATGGAGCTGTCGAACTTGCGGCCGTCGGTGAAGTAGCCGGTGTAGTGGACGGTCACGCGCTGGCCCTGCTGGGGCGACGGGCCATCGCCGGCGACGACGTCTTCGTAGCGGAGGCCGGAGGCGGTGACGGTCGGGTTCTCGAGGGTGATGGGGCCAGCCGCGGCGTTCGCGGCCGGCGTGGGGGTGCGCGCCGGGGCCGGGCTGGCGGCCGCGGTGCCGGTGCCGGCCGGGGAGGGCGTCGAGGCCGGCGCGTCGTCATCGTCGCCGCCGCAGGCAGCGGCGACGGCGAGTGAACCGGCAGCGAGCGCAGCAAGCAGCAGAGGTGCAAATCGGGTCATGGGCCGAGGGTAGCGGCGGCGGCGCTAAGGGATAAGGCGGGCTGCGGCTCGGGCAGACAGAAGGGGTAAAGGAGGGGGATTGCGCGCGCCATCTCGGCGGCGACTGCCTCGGCGAGGGGCCGCGTGAGGCGTTCGAACGGGAACGTGCGGTGGAGGCGGCGCCACGCGGGCGTCCAGTGCTCGAGCTCCCACGCCGGGCCGAGCGCGGCCATCAGCGGGGCAGCGTGGGCGGCGACGAGGGCGGCGCGGGCGTCGTTCGCCTCGGGCGGGCCTTCGAAATGGAGGCCGAGTTCGACGATGGCGCGCGCCGGCTGCGGCTGGAGCTCGACGTGGAACTGGGGTGCGCCCCACGAGAGCTGGAGGATGGTCCACATGACCCTGCGCTGGGGCGGCGGGATGCCGGCCGGGAGCGCGCGGAGGGCGAGCTCCTCGGCGAGGAAGAGGAACTCGCGCGCCTTCAGTTCTTCGCGGGGCATGGCCGCAGTGTACCGTTCACCGGGGCGCTGGCCGCGGCTTGCTATAGTCGAACGCATGGCAGCGATGCGGCGGACGAAAATCGTGGCGACGCTCGGGCCGGCCTCGCTGGAGCCGGCGACGCTCCGTGCGATGATCCGGGCGGGGATGGACGTGGCGCGGCTGAACACCAGCCACGGGACGCTCGAAAGCCACCGGGAGGCGGTGCGGCTCGTGCGCGAGGCAGCGAAGGCGGAAGGGAAGCCCGTCGCCGTACTGCTCGACCTCGCGGGGACGAAGATCCGGACCGGCGACAACGCGTACGACCGGGCGCTAGACCTGCGGCCCGGCGCGACGGTCCGGCTCACGCCGGAGGCCGTCCCCGGGACGGAAGAGCGGCTGCACATCGCCTACGACCGGCTGCTGGAGGACGTGGCGCCCGGCGAGCGGGTGCTGCTCGACGATGGGAAGGTCGAACTGCGGGTGCTGCGGCGGGAGGGGAGCGACCTGGTCTGCGAGGTCGTCGTGGGCGGGCTGCTCGCCCCGCGGCGGGGCGTCCACTTCCCCGAGACGGCGCTCACCGCGCCGGCGCTGACGGACCGGGACCGGGAGGCGCTGGCGATGGCCGTGGCCGAGTGCGTCGACTACGCGGCGCTGAGCTTCGTGCGGGACGCCGCAGACATCGCGGCGGCGCGGGCGGCCGTGGCGGCGCTGGGGGGCGACATCCCGATCGTGGCGAAGATCGAGCGGAAGCAGGCGGTGGAGCACCTCGACGCGATCGCGGGAGAGGCGGACGGGCTGATGGTGGCGCGGGGCGACCTCGGGGTCGAGCTGCCGCCGGAAGAGGTGCCGGTCTGGCAGCGGCGGATCATCGCGGCGGCGGCGCGGGAGATGGTGCCGGTCATCACGGCGACGCAGATGCTGGAATCGATGGTGAGTTCGCCGCGGCCGACGCGCGCCGAGGCCTCGGACGTGGCGAACGCGGCGTGGGAGTTTTCGGACGCGGTGATGCTGAGCGGGGAGACGGCGATCGGGCAGTACCCGGTCGAGGCGGTGGCGATGATGGACCGGATCCTCCGGCGGGCGGAGGCGGTGCAGGGGCCGGCGCCGGAGGCACGGGGAACCGATGAGCAGGACGACCACTCGTACGTCATCGCGCTGGCGGCGCGGCGCATCGTGGAGTCGGACCCGAACATGCGGGGCATCGCCTGCTTCACGCGGAGCGGCTATTCGGCGCTGCTGATGAGCAAGGTGCACCCCGAGGCCCCGATTTTCGGGGTAACGCATACGGAGGCGGTGTACCGGCGGCTGGCGCTGGCGCGGGGGGTGGTGCCGGTGCTCAGCGCGGCGGTGCTCACGACGGATGAGCTGCTCCGGGAGCTGGACCGGGCGCTGGTGGACGGCGGATTCGTCGAGGCCGGCGATGAGGTGGTCGTGGTGGCGAGCCTGCCGGTCCGGGCGCAGGGCACGACGAACTTCCTGAAGCTGCACCGGGTGGGCGACGCGGCGACCTACCAGTGGTAGCGGGGCCGCGGGGGGTTCAGGCAGCGAGGGAATCCGGCCGCGGCGGTTCGCGGCGGCGGAGGGGGCGCGTCTCTTCGAGGTCGCGGAGGACGTCGGTCGCGTAGAGCGCTTCGAGGTCGTACTGGAGGACGCGGGCGGTGACCGGCACGTCGAGGACGTTGTGGCCGTCGGAGACGGAGATGGTGCCGGGGACGCGCTTCAGGTAGATGAACGATTGCTCGAGGGTGCATTCGACGAGCATGACGCAGAACTTCGCGCCGCCGAGGTGGGCGAGGAAGTCGGAGGAGCGGGTGAGCCGCTTGAGGACGTCGGCGAGGGCGTTGAGGGCGCGGTTGGCGAAATCGTCGCCGCGGCGCTCGCGGATTTCGGCGATGTTTTCGATGGAGAGCTGGATGAGGACGAAGGGCGCCTGGAGGGCGCGGGCGCGCGGCATCTCGCGGCGGAGTTCGGCGAGGACGTAGTTGCGGTTGGGGAGGTTGTGGAATTCGGAGAGGTAGGCCGCGCCCTGGAGGCGGGCGGCGACGCGGTGCCAGTGGCGCTTCTGGACGACGCGCATGAAGAGGGCGTGGGCGATGAAGAGGCCGAAGAGGGTGGCGAGGCCGATCGTGACGATGAGGTTCGCCGTCGTGGGCCGGTGGAGGTACTGGCCGACCTGGACGGCGAGGACGATGCCCCAGCCGGCGAGCGCGGCCATGCGGAGCAGGTGGCGCTGGGGGGCCTCGGGTTCCTCGTCGGGGTTGGCCGGCATGGTAGGCGCCGAATTCATACGCGGTCCTCACAGGAGAATTCGACCGGCCGGGGGCGGTTCATCAGGCTGCGGGGGTTTCCTCGGCGGCGGGTTCGGCCTCCTCGCCGTGGTGGGGCTGATACCAGCGCGGCGCGCGGGAGGTGACGTGGGTGAGGAAGGCGCGGGCCTTCTCTTCGAGGGTCGCGATGCCGCCGTGGACCTTCCCGATGGCGAGGTCGCAGGCGGGCGGCACGGCGGCGGCGGGGCGCCGCTCGGGGTCGCGGGTGTAGTCGAAGCCGGCGGCGAGGCCTTCGCGGTTTGCGATGAGGTTCGCCGAGGCGACGATGTCGGCCATCGATTCGATGGCGGCGACGGGCTGGTGGTGGGCCTGGATGGCGGAGACGAGCGGCTCGGGGAACTTCCAGCGGGCGGCGAGGCGGGCGCCGACGAGTTCGTGGCCGAAGCCGAAGACGGCAAACTCCGCGTCGCGGTAGCGCATGTGCTCGGTTTCGACGAGGTCGATGACCTCGGCGAACGCGGCCGGGTCGGCGAGGATCATGGCGAGCTTGCCGATATCGTGGAGGACGCCGGCGGTGAAGGCGTCTTCCGGGCGGGCGACGCGCGTTTCGCGGGCGATGACCTCGGCGATGATGCCGACGGTGACGGAGTGGGCCCAGAAGAGGTCCTGGTCGAAGCGGGTGTCCTCGAGCTGGGGGATGCGGAGGGCATCGATGATGGCGGTGGAGATGGCAACGGAGCGCACGGTCCGCATGCCGAGGAGGATGACGGCTTCGCGGACGTTGGAGATGCGGCGGGCGTAGCCGTAGTAGGCGGAGTTGGAGAGCTTGAGGAGGCGGGCCGTGAGCGCCTGGTCCGAGCTGATGACGGTGGCGAGGTCCATGGCCGCGGAGCGCTCGTCCTCGGCGAGCTGGATGGCCTTGGTGGCGACGGCCTTGAGCGGGGCGAGGTCGGTGGTGGCCTGCACAATGGTGCGCAGGCGGTTGCGGAAGTACGGGGAATCCGCGGTGGGGTCGGCGGTCATGCGGCGTTCCTCTGCTGGCAGGAGTCGGCGACGACGCGGTTCCGCCCGCCGCGCTTGGCCTCGTAGAGGCGCTCATCGGCGAGACGGACGGCTTCTTCGAGGTTTTCGGCACAATCCGGGATGGCGGATACCCCCGCGCTGACCGTGACGGTGACGGTGATGGTGTCGTCGATGGCGACGGGGCGGAGCTGGACGGCTTCGCGGATGCGCTCGGCGAAGCGGGCGGCCTCGTCGAGCCCGGCGCCGGGGAGGAAGGCGACGAACTCTTCGCCGCCGAAGCGGGCGATGACGTCGCCGTGGCGGGCCTGCTGGCGGAGGATGGTGCCGAACGCTTCGAGGACGGTATCGCCGGCGAGGTGGCCGTAGGAGTCGTTGATGGCCTTGAAGCGGTCGAGGTCGAAGATGGCGACGCCGAGGCGGGCTTCGCCGACGGGGAAGGCCAGGAGGACGTTCTCGGCGGCTTCGTAGGCGGCGGCGCGGTTGAGGAGGCGGGTGAGGGGGTCGTGCCGCGCGAGGTGGTCGAGCCGGGCGACGAGCGTGCTGAGCTGGGCGTTGTTGCGGCGGAGGGCGTCTTCGATTTCGCGGACGGCGGAGTGGTCGCGGATGTAGTAGACGGTGCCGAGCCGTTCACCGAAGCGGTTCGCGACGCGGGCCGCGGAGACGGCGGCGACGAGGTTCGGGCCGTCCTTGCGGCGGGCGGCGAGCTCGAAGGTGCGGACGTAGCCGTCGCGCGCGAGGGTCTCCTGGAGTTCGCGCCAGGCGTCGCGGTCGGGGAAGAGGAGACCGGCGCGGCGGCCGAGGACTTCGATCGGCGCGAACCCGAAGAGCGCTTCCGAGGCGCCGGTGTAGAGCGCGATGCGCTCCTCGGGGGAGGTGACGACGACGGCATCGGGGCAGGCGACGAGCATGAGCTGGAGCAGGTCCGGGTCGGCGAGGACCGCGAGGAAGTCGGCACGGCGGGCGAGCGCGGCGTTCGAACGTCCCATCAGTGGAGGTATCGGCAGGGGTGCGCGGTTCGTTCAGGCGCGCATGATCGGGAGCGCGGGCGGCGGTATCCTGCGCCGCATGGATTTTCGCGACTCCCCGGAGGAGGCGGCCTTCCGCGCCGAGGTGCGCGCCTGGATTGCGGCGAACCTGCCGGATGCGCTGAAAGGCGACGCGGGCGAAGGTGAATGGGGCCAGCTTTCGAGCGGCCACGAGCGGGACAAGGAGGCGCTGGCGGAGTGGCGGCGCCGGCTGCAGTCGCGCGGCTGGGTCGCCCCGGCCTGGCCGAAGAAGTACGGCGGCGCCGAGCTGCCGGTGATGCAGCAGTTCATCCTGAAGGAGGAGATGGCCCGCGCCCGGGCGCCGCGCTTCGGCGGCGTGGGCATCGGCTGGGTGGCGCCGACCCTGATGCAGTACGGCGAGGAGTGGATGAAGGAGCGGTTCATCGAGCCGATCCTCTCGGGGAAGGAGCGGTGGTGCCAGGGCTTCAGCGAGCCGGGCGCGGGCTCCGACCTCGCCAGCGTGCAAACCCGGGCGGTCCGGGACGGTGACGATTATGTCGTGAATGGCCAGAAGATCTGGACGAGCGGGGCGCACATCGCCGACTGGATGATCCTGCTGGCGCGGACGGACCCTGCGGCCCCGAAGCACAAGGGGCTCTCGTACTTCCTGGTCGACATGAAGAGCCCGGGGATTTCGCTCTCGCCAATCATCAACATGGTGGGGAACAGCGGCTTCAACCAGGTGTTCTTCGAAAACGTGCGGGTACCGGCGCGGAACATGGTGGGGGAGGAGAACCGGGGCTGGTACGTGGCGGCGACGACGCTGGACTTCGAGCGGAGCCTGGTGGACCTGTGCGTGGAGTACCGGGCAATCCTGGAGGAGGCGATCGCCTGTGCGAAGGCGGAAGGGCTGGCGAACCTGCCGTGGGCGCGGCACCGGCTGGCAGACCTGGCCATCGAAATCGAAGTGGCGCGGAACCTGAGCCTGCGGGTCGTTTCGATGCAGGCGCGCGGCGTGCAGCCGAACTATGAGGCGAGCATCGTGAAGCTGTACGCGAGCGAGGTGGAGCAGCGGATGGCGGCAGCCCTGTACCGGATGGCGGGGCTGCGGGCCCAGGTGACGTCGCGCGGGGCGTCGCGGTGGGAGCTGCTGATGGGCCGTATCGGGCGGTTTCAGCTGCACTCCGTGGCGGCGACCATCGGCGGCGGCACGAGCGAAGTGCAGCGGAACATCATCGCCACGCGCGGGCTGGGCCTGCCGCGGGCCTAGGGCCGGGCGGCGCGGAAGGGGGTGGGCGCATGTGCCGGAGCATCAAGACGCTGCGCGGGCAGGTGCCGCCGGCGACGGCGGAGGAGGTGCGGGCGGCCGCGCTGCAGTACGTGCGGAAGGTGAGCGGCTACCGCCAGCCGTCACGGCGGAATGCGGCGGCGTTCGAGCGGGCGGTCGCGGAGGTGGCGGCGGCGACGGAGCGGCTCCTCGCGGCGGTCGCAGACCGGGCAGACGGGGAGCCGCAGCCGGGGTAGGCTTGGACGTACGAAGTTCAGCTGCGGGGCGGGCGCAGGGCGCGGCGCCCCGGCGAAGGGTGTGCAGACATGACCGAGGCGCAGGGCGAGCCCGGCGGCGGGCCGGGCATCCGGGAGTTTTTGCGGCAGGTGACGCTGGAGCCGGCGGACTACGACCGGTTCCGCGGCCAGCCGGGGCAGGAGGAGGGGCGGCTGTTCGGCGGGCTGGTGCTCGCGCAGGCGATCGTGGCGGCCGGGCGGACGGCGTCGTTCGGGGCCATCCATTCGCTCCACGCATATTTCCTGCGGGCCGGCAAGCCGCAGGACCCCATCGACTACACTGTGGAGCGCATCCGCGAGGGGCGAAACTTCCTCACGCGGCGGGTGACGGCGGTGCAGGCCGGGCACACGATTTTCGAGGCCTCGGTGAGCTTCGCCGCGCCGGAAGAGGGCATTTCGCACCAGGCGCCGATGCCGCCGGCGCCGGACCCCGAAAGCTGCCCGCCCTGGTGGACGACCATCGCGCTGCCGCGGATGGCGAACCTGCCGCCGGAAATGGCGGAGCGGATGCGGAGCCGGCTGGGCCGGCCGATCGACCTGCGCTCGGCGGCGGAGCCGACGCGGGCGGACGACGGGACAGGGCGGCTGCCGGCCCGCGCGGTGTGGGGGCGGATGGTCGAGCCGCTGCCGGAGGACCCGGTGCTGCATGCGGCGGCGCTGGCGTACTTCAGCGACAGCGGGCTGGTGGCGACGGTGGCGCACCACTACGGGCTCTGGGCGCCGGGCGGCGGCTCGGCGAGCCTCGACCACGCGATGTGGTTCCACCGGCCGCCGCGGTTCGATGACTGGGTGCTGTACGTGAGCGAGAGCCCGGCGGCGCACGCGGCCCGCGCAATCATGCTCGCCGGCATGTACGACCGCTCGGGTACGCGCATCGCGACGGTGGCGCAGGAGGGGCTGTTCCGGGCGCCGCAGCCGCGCGGGGGCGCGGCGCCGGAGGGCTAATCGTTCTTGCGCTGTTCGAGCGCTTCGAGCCGCGCGGCCAGCGAGCGCAGGAGTTCGAGCTGGGCGTCGTTCACCTCGTAGAGGTGCGACCACGCGCGGTGGTCGGCTTCGTCTTTGATGCGGTCGCGCTCGGCGGCGCGGTTCGATGCGGTGAGCATGGTCGGCACGAAGAGGGACTGCATGATGCCGCCGAGGATGAAGAAGAGGAAGCTGTAGGGGTAGGGGTCGAAGCCGCGGTTGTGGAGGAAGCCGGTCTGCCAGAGGGCCCAGCCGGCGATCAGCAGCCAGAGGAAGTGGAAGAAGGCCATGGTGCCGGCGACGGCGACGACGTGGTCGGCGAGCCAGCCGTTGGCGCGGCGGGCGGCTGCCTCCTCGCGCCGGGCGGCGGCAAGGACCTGCTGGGGGTGGATGGGCAGCCCGGGCCGGGCGTGGCGCTCCACGAGGTTCGCGATGCGGTCGACGCCGACCTTTTCGTACATGGCGGTTCTCCTCCGGGAGGGTGTGCGATGACGGTACGCCGGCGCGCGATTCGAGCAACGCGGCTTGACGCGGGTATTGCGCGGGCGTATGCAATGGACACGACGCGCTGGGGCGCGGGTGCGCCCCGGGGAGGGAGCAGCGTGAAGTTCCACTGGTTCCACCTGATGCCGTACCCGTACCTGCCGGACGACTTCAAGGAGCGCTACCGGAGCGTCTGGGTGGATGTGCCGTATTCGCTCTTCGACCCGGTGAAGGGGCACCGCGTGTACAACGAATACCTCGATGAGCTGGAGTACGCGGAGCGGTGCGGCTTCGACGGGATCTGCTGCAATGAGCACCATTCGAACGCCTACGGGCTGATGCCGAGCCCGAACCTCATCGCTGCGGCGCTGGCGCGGCGGACGTCGCGGGCGGGGCTCGTGGTGCTGGGGAATTCGATCGCGCTCTACAACCCGCCGCTGCGGGTGGCGGAAGAGTTCGCGATGCTCGACTGCATCTCGGGCGGCCGGCTGGTGGCGGGCTTCCCCGTGGGGACGAGCATGGATACGAACTTCGCCTACGGGATGACGCCGGCGACGCTGCGGGAGCGGTACTACGAGAACCACGACTTCATCCTCGAGGCGTGGACGAACAAGGAGACGTTCCACTTCAACGGGAAGTACAACCAGGTGCGGTACGTGAACCCGTGGCCGCGGCCGCTGCAGCAGCCGCACCCGCCGATCTGGATCCCGGGCGGCGGCTCGCTCGAGACGTGGGACTGGACGACCGAGAAGGATTACGTCTACTGCTACCTCTCCTACTTCGGCTACCTGCGCGGCAAAGGGGTGATGGACCAGTACTGGGCGCGGGTGGATGAGCTGGGGGCGGAGTTCAACCCCTACCGGGCCGGGTTCCTGCAGCTCGTCTGCGTGGCGGAGAGCGACGCGGAAGCGGAGCGGCTGTACAGCGAGCACGTGGACTACTTCTACAACCGCTGCCTGCACGTCTACGGCGGCTTCGCCGATGCGCCGGGCTACCGCACGCTGCGGACCGTGAAGGCGGGCATCACGGCGCAGGTGGGCGCGCAGGCGAGCGCGCAGCGGTCGGGGCTCCGGTGGGCGGACTTCGTGAAGCAGGGCTACGTGGTGGCCGGGAGCCCGGAGAGCGTCGCGCAGCAGATGGAGGAGGTCATCAAGGGGCTGAGGGTGGGCCACCTGATGTGCCTGATGCAGATCGGGAACATGCCGCGGGAGAAGGTGATGTACAACACCAAGCTCTTCGCGGAGAAGGTGATGCCGAAGCTCCGGCATCTCTGGAGCGAGTACGAGGACCGCTGGTGGATCAAGCCGCTGCCGGAGGAGCAGCGGGCGAAGCCGGCGGAGTGGCCGGAGCCGGTGCGCGTGTAGCCGGCGGAACCGAACAGAACGATGCAGGGCCGCCCGGGTGGGCGGCCCTGCCTGTCGTCGCTGGGCCGACGGCGCGGCTTCGGGCTGCGCTGCCGGCTAATCGTCGTCCATGCCGCCGCCGAAGTCGCGGCGCGGGGGCGGCGGGGCGCCTTCGGGGCCGGGGGAGCGGCGCACCCAGCCGCGGGTGGCGCCGCCGACGGGGCCGGGGCTGGCGGGCGCGGGCCGCGCGGGCTGGGGCTGGCTGGAGCGCTGGGGTCCGCCGGCGCCGGGCCGGCCGCCGCGGTCGCGGTCGCCGCGGTCGGAGGGGCGGCCGGGGCCGCCGCCGGAGCCGCCGCGGGGGCCGCGGTCGCGGGCGCCGTCGCGGGCCGCCGCGGCCGCCTGCTCGGGCGATTCGCCGAGGAGGACGGCGCGGCGGGAGAGGTTGATGCGGCCGAGGTTGTCGATCTCGGAGACCATGACGGTCACTTCGTCGCCGACTTTGACTTCGTCTTCGACGTTGCGGACGTGGTCGGCGCCGAGCTGGGAGATGTGGACGAGGCCTTCCTTGCCGGGGAGGATTTCGACGAAGGCGCCGAAGTTGAGCAGGCGGGTGACTTTGCCGGTGTAGATTTCGCCGACCTGGACCTCTTTGGTGAGGCCTTCGATCATGCGGATGGCCTTGCGGGCGACCTCCTCGTTGGGAGAGCCGACGATGACGGTGCCGTCTTCCTGGATGTCGATGGCGGCGCCGCCGGCTTCGTCCTGGATGCGGCGGACGGTCTTGCCGCCGGGGCCGATGAGCGTGCCGATCATGTCCTGTGGAATCTTGAGCTTGTACATCTTCGGCGCGTGCGGCGAGAGTTCGGGCCGCGGCTCGGGAATGACCTCGAGCATGCGCTGGAGGATGTACTCGCGGGCTTCGCGCGCCTGCTGGAGGGCGGTGGCGAGGAGTTCGCGGGAGACGCCGCCGATCTTGATGTCCATCTGGAGGGCGGTGATGCCCTTCGCCGTGCCGGCGACCTTGAAGTCCATGTCGCCCATGAAGTCTTCCTGGCCGGCGATGTCGGTGAGGACGCGGTAGTCGCCGTTGTCGCCCATGATGAGGCCCATGGCGATGCCGGCGACGGGGGCGGAGATCGGCACGCCGGCATCCATGAGGGCGAGGGTGCTGCCGCAGACGGACGCCATGGAGGTGGAGCCGTTGGAGGACATCACCTCGCTGACGAGGCGGAGCGCGTAGGGGAACTCCTCCTCGGAGGGGATGACCGGTTCGAGCGCGCTCGGCGAGGGCGCCGTGGCCGATTTCGCGGCGGCCGGCCCCGCGCAGGGGCCGGACTTCGCCGACGGAGTACGGCGGGAAGTTGTAGTGGTGCATGTACCGCTTGTACTCGTCGGGCGAGAGGGTATCGAGCTTCTGCACCATGCTGAGGCCGCCGAGCGTGGCGATGGTGAGCACCTGCGTCTGGCCGCGCTGGAAGAGCCCGGAGCCGTGGGTGCGCGGGAGGACGCCGACGTGGATATCGAGGGGGCGGATGTCCTTGATGCCGCGGCCGTCGGCGCGGATGCCCTGCTCGAGGATCTGCTTCCGCATCGCCTTCTTGATGATGTTCCAGAGGGCATCAGCGATGTCGGCGGAGGAGAAGCGGTCGCCGAACTGCTCCTGCAGCTCCTGGCGGACGGCTTTGTTCGCGTCGGAGCGCTCGGAGGCGGCGGTGGCGACGAGTTCGGGGATGCGGTCCTTCAGGTACTCGCTGATGACGGCGATGGCGTCTTCGTTCTCTTTCGCCGGGGTGTAGGGCTTCTTGACGGGCGCGACGTCCGCGGCGATCTGCTCCTGGAGGGCGATGATCTTCCGGTTCGCCTCCATGGCGACTTCGATGGCCTCGAGGACGACCTCTTCGGACACCTGCTTGGCGCCGGCTTCGACCATGACGACGGCGTCCTTCGTGCCGGCGACGACGATGTCGAGGTCGCCGCGCTCGGTCTCATCGAAGGTGGGGTTCACGATGTACTCGCCGTCGAGCCGGGTGACGCGGACGGAGGAGACGGGGCCGTTGAAGGGGATATCGCTGATGCCGAGGGCAGCGGAGGCGCCGATGGTGATGAGGGTATCGGGCTGGTGCTCGCGGTCGGCAGAGAGGGTGGTGGCGATGACCTGGACTTCGTTGCGGAAGCCCTTGGGGAAGAGCGGGCGGAGGGGACGGTCGGTGAGCCGCATGGCGAGGATGGCCTCGGTGGAGGCGCGGCCTTCGCGGCGGGGGAAGCCGCCGGGGATCTTGCCGACGGCGTAGAGGCGCTCTTCGTAGTCGACCGTCAGGGGAAAAAGTCGACGCCTTCGCGGGCGTCGGCCATGCAGACGGTGACGAGGACGACGGTATCGCCGAGACGGACGGTGACGGCGCCGTTGGCCTGCTGGGCGAGGATGCCGTGCTGGATGGTGAGGGTTTTGCCGCCGATTTCGATTTCGTAGGTGCGCGGGTCGTTCATGGTGGTCACGTCGTGTGCTTCATCTCAGCTGCTGGAGTGGCCGTGGGAGTGGGCCACGGTGCCCGTTGCGCGGCGGTGCCGCGATGGCGGGACGCAGGTGAGGAAGGCGGCAGCGGGGCGGTTGCGGACCCCGCGGGAAGCGAAAAGCCTCCGCTATTTGCGGAGGCCGAGGCGGGCGATCAGTTCGCGGTAGCGGTTGACGTCGCGGCTGTTCAGGTAACGGAGCTGGCGGCGACGCTGCCCGACGAGCTTGAGGAGCCCGCGACGGGTGTGGTAGTCGTGCTTGTGGGCCTTGAGGTGCTCGGTCAGGTACTTGATCCGCTCGGTCAGGATGGCGACCTGCACTTCCGGGGACCCGGTATCGGACGGGTGGGTGCCGAACTCCTTGATGAGGTCGGTCTTGCGCTCTTTCGTCAGCAACCTTGTTCTCTGTCTTCCTTTTCCTGTCGTCTCTACGCCTTCACGCTAGCATATGGGCATGGTTAGCGGCAATCCGGGGAACGGCGAAGGCGTGCTCGTGCTGCTCTCCGGCGTGCCGGGGAGCGGCAAGACGACGCTGGCGGGCCGGCTCTGCGAGCGCCTGGGCGCCGTCCACGTGGAGAGCGACGCCATCCGGCGGCAGCTCTTCCCGGAACCCTCCTACACCCCGGCGGAGCATGGCGCGGTCTTCGCGCCGGAGCCGCCGCGGGCGGCCGCGGTCGCGGGCGCCGTCGCGGGCCGCCGCGGCCGCCTGCTCGGGCGATTCGCCGAGGAGGACGGCGCGGCGGGAGAGTGTTGATGCGGCCGAGGTTGTCGATCTCGGAGACCATGACGGTGCACTTCGTCGCCGACTTTGACTTCGTCTTCGACGTTGCGGACGTGGTCGGCGCCGAGCTGGGAGATGTGGACGAGCGCCTTCCTTGCCGGGCCGAGGATTTCGACGAAGGCGCCGAAGTTGAGCAGGCGGGTGACTTTGCCGGTGTAGATTTCGCCGACCTGGACCTCTTTGGTGAGGCCTTCGATCATGCGGATGGCCTTGCGGGCGACCTCCTCGTTGGGAGAGCCGACGATGACGGTGCCGTCTTCCTGGATGTCGATGGTGGCGCCGCCGGCTTCGTCCTGGATGCGGCGGACGGTCTTGCCGCCGGGGCCGATGAGCGTGCCGATCATGTCCTGTGGAATCTTGAGCTTGTACATCTTCGGCCTGCGTGACGGCGAGACGGTTCGGGCCGCGGCTCGGGAATGACCTCGAGCATGCGCTCGGAGGATGTACTCGCGGGCTTCGCGCGCCTGCTGGAGGGCCTGGTGGCGAGGAGTTCGCGGGAGACGCCGCCGATCTTGATGTCCATCTGGAGGGCGGTGATGCCCTTCGCCGTGCCGGCGAACCCTTGAAGTCCATGTCGCCCATGAAGTCTTCCTGGCCGGCGATGTCGGTGAGGACGCGGTAGTCGCCGTTGTCGCCCATGATGAGGCCCATGGCGATGCCGGCGACGGGGGCGGAGATCGGCACGCCGGCATCCATGAGGGCGAGGGTGCTGCCGCAGACGGACGCCATGGAGGTGGAGCCGTTGGAGGACATCACCTCGCTGACGAGGCGGAGCGCGTAGGGGAACTCCTCCTCGGAGGGGATGACCGGTGTCGAGCGCGCGCTCGGCGAGGGCGCACGTGGCCGATTTCGCGGTGCGGCCGGCCCCGCGCAGGGGCCGGACTTCGCCGACGGAGTGGACGGGCGGGAAGTTGTAGTGGTGCATGTACCGCTTGTACTCGTCGGGCGAGAGGGTATCGAGCTTCTGCACCATGCTGAGGCCGTCCGAGCGTGGCGATGGTGAGCACCTGCGTCTGGCCGCGCTGGAAGAGCCCGGAGCCGTGGGTGCGCGGGAGGACGCCGACGTGGATATCGAGGGGGCGGATGTCCTTGATGCCGCGGCCGTCGGCGCGGATGCCCTGCTCGAGGATCTGCTTCCGCATCGCCTTCTTGATGATGTTCCAGAGGGCATCAGCGATGTCGGCGGATGGAGAAGCGGTCGCCGGAACTGCTCCTGCAGCTCCTGGCGGACGGCTTTGTTCGCGTCGGAGCGCTCGGAGGCGGCGGTGGCGACGAGTTCGGGGATGCGGTCCTTCAGGTACTCGCTGATGACGGCGATGGCGTCTTCGTTCTCTTTCGCCGGGGTGTAGGGCTTCTTGACGGGCGCGACGTCCGCTGGCGATCTGCTCCTGGAGGGCGATGATCTTCCGGTTCGCCTCCATGGCGACTTCGATGGCCTACGAGGACGACCTCTTCGGACACGCTGCTTACGGCGCCGGCTTCGACCATGACGACGGCGTCCTTCGTGCCGGCGACGACGATGATCGAGGTCGCCGCGCTCGGTCTCATCGAAGGTGGGGTTCACGATGTACTCGCCGTCGAGCCGGGTGACGCGGACGGAGGAGACGGGGCCGTTGAAGGGGATATCGCTGATGCCGAGGGCAGCGGACGGCGCCGATGGTCTCGATGAGGGTATCGGGCTGGTGCTCGCGGATCGGCAGAGAGGGTGGTGGCGATGACCTGGACTTCGTTGCGGAAGCCCTTGGGGAAGAGCGGGCGGAGGGGACGGTCGGTGAGCCGCATGGCGAGGATGGCCTCGGTGGAGGCGCGGCCTTCGCGGACGGGGCGAAGCCGCCGGGCCGATCTTGCCGACGGCGTAGAGGCGCTCTTCGTAGTCGACCGTCAGGGGGAAAAAGTCGACGCCTTCGCGGGCGTCGGCCATGCAGACGGTGACGAGGACGACGGTATCGCCGAGACGGACGGTGACGGCGCCGTTGGCCTGCTGGGCGAGGATGCCGTGCTGGATGGTGAGGGTTTTGCCGCCGATTTCGATTTCGTAGGTGCGCGGGTCGTTCATGGTGGTCACGTCGTGTGCTTCATCTCAGCTGCTGGAGTGGCCGTGGGAGTGGGCCACGGTGCCCGTTGCGCGGCGGTGCCGCGATGGCGGGACGCAGGTGAGGAAGGCGGCAGCGGGGCGGTTGCGGACCCCGCGGGAAGCGAAAAAGCCTCCGCTATTTGCGGCAGGCCGACGGCGGGCGATCAGTTCGCGGTAGCGGTTGACGTCGCGGCTGTTCAGGTAACGGAGCTGGCGGCGACGCTGCCCGACGAGCTTGAGGAGCCCGCGACGGGTGTGGTAGTCGTGCTTGTGGGCCTTGAGGTGCTCGGTCAGGTACTTGATCCGCTCGGTCAGGATGGCGACCTGCACTTCCGGGGACCCGGTATCGGACGGGTGGGTGCCGAACTCCTTGATGAGGAGGCCTATCGGTCTTGCGCTCTTTCGTCAGCAACCTTGTTCTCTGTCTTCCTTTTCCTGTCGTCTCTACGCCTTCACGCTAGCATATGGGCATGGTTAGCGGCAATCCGGGGAACGGCGAAGGCGTGCTCGATGCTGCTCTCCGGCGTGCCGGGGAGCGGCAAGACGACGCTGGCGGGCCGGCTCTGCGAGCGCCTGGGCGCCGTCCACGTGGAGAGCGACGCCATCCGGCGGCAGCTCTTCCCGGAACCCTCCTACACCCCGGCGGAGCATGGCGCGGTCTTCGCGCGGGCGGAGGCGCTGGCGGCCGATGCCCTGGGGGAGGGGAAGGTGGTGGTGGTGGACGCGACGAACCTGGCGCGGCGGGACCGGCGGCGGTTCCTCCGGCTGGGGGAGCGGGCAGGCGGCGTGGTCGCGGTGCGGGTGACGGCGCCGGAGGAGGTGGTGCGCCGGCGGCTCGCGCGCGCCACGTGAGGGGTATTCGCAGGCCGGGGTGGAGGTGTTCGAGCGGATGCTGGGCCGGGCCGAACCGTTCGAGGTGCCGGCGGTCGTGGTCGATACCCGGTTCGATCTCGAGCCGACGGTCGCGCTGGTCGCGCGGCTGGTGGAGCGGCTGCGGTGAGCGGGCCGGCGCGGCCGGTGATGGTGATGCGGGCGCGGCCGCTCGCCGGCCAGGCGGAGGTGTTCTTCCGCTGGGTGCGGGAGGTGCACATGCGGGATACGCGGGTTGTGCCGTGGGGTGGTCGCGGTGCGGGCGGCGCTCACCCCCTGCGGCGAGGTGCTGGCCGTCTACGTCCTGCGCGACGGCGAGGCGGTGGGACAGGCGCTCCAGAGCGCGGAGGCGGCCTACGCCCGGGGGACGCTCGAGCAGTGGGCGGACCGGCTGGCCGAGCTGCGGTTCGAAATCTATGCGCCGGTGCCGCCCCTGCGGGTGTTCGCGTCGATCAACTGACAGGGGTCAGCTGCACAGGCGAACCGGCCCGCGGCGGGCTGCCGCGGGCCGGGGTATGGCGGAATGCGGCGGCGCTGGGCCTACTGGCAGCTTGATCTGGATCGATTTGGTCTCCATGTACTCCTCGAGGCCGAGGTCGCCCAGCTCCCGGCCGAGGCCGCTCTGCTTGTAGCCGCCGTAGGGCATGTTGTAGAGGCCGGTGCTGTGGTAGGCGTTCACCCAGACGGTGCCGGCGCGAAGGCCCTTCGCCACCTTGAGGGCGACGTTGATGTCCTTCGTCCAGACGGCGGCGGCGAGGCCGTACATGGTGTCGTTCGCGGTGCGGATGACGTCGTCGATATCGTCGAAGGAGAGGACGGAGAGGACGGGCCCGAAGATTTCCTCGCGCGCGATGGTCGCCTGGTTCGAAACCTCGTCGAAGATGGTGGGCTTCACGAAGAGGCCCTTTTCGAGGCCGGGCTCGGCGGCGCGGGAGCCACCGGTGAGGAGCTTCGCCTCTTGCTTGCCGCGTTCGAGGTAGCTCTCGATCTTCGCGAGCTGGGATTCGTTGATGACGGGCCCCATGGTGGTCGCGGGGTCGAAGGGGTCGCCGAGCTTGAGGGTCTGGCTGAGGGCGGTGAGCTTGCCGACGAATTCGTCTTTGATGCGGTTGGAGACGAGGAGGCGGGAGCCGGCCTGGCAGACCTGGCCGCTGTTGAGGTAGATGCCGAAGAAGGCGCCGGCGACGGCCGCATCGATCGGCGGCATCGGGGAAGACGATGTTGGGCGACTTGCCGCCGAGCTCGAGCGAGACCTTCATTCACGTTGTTGGCGGCGGCGCGCATGACGGCTTTGCCGCTGGCGGTGGAGCCGGTGAAGGCGACGCTTATCGACGAGTTCGGAGGCGGCGATCGTGCTGGCCGACGAGGGCGCCGTTGTGGMGSKCYMSSKAGATGGSWRRCRRCRTKGRRRACGYYRYKRSRRWKGCCGGCKKMGRCGASSARKSSKKCRMGSMWSWGKSKSYKGMSSSRRGKRTWSKGSGASGSSKYKGMGMYCMKCRWGSRGCYSKSGRSSMWRSMSGRRCCRMWSYYSMMGRRSATSRKCARRMSMRSGMARKKMMRRSGRSWGWKSMWGCSRASGAYSMMKRCSSGSYSGKKKWYGMCRMTSSCGAYRGMMKCSSGSRWWKSCKSGSWSMRYSACYYKCMTTKYRGGYTKMGSSMCWYGGCSGMGRMSAGCTGGARKMSMYCGWCGKKGGYMMYGRSWKCGGCGAGKGCCAYCSWCTTCGRCYWKCCGACMTYSRSGKYGAYGSMMKTGRMSAMKKCGKSGRSCSGCYCRSYRWSGMGSYSSRCKGSYYYSSGMMGGAWGSSSRSSMSSWSGKSSRCSRSSKMKKTSSSCYMGSWRRKYWCMWCGWAGSCGCGGCGMKSRRCKMGKAWSSCGCSSKKRSSWWCKYSGRKRMYKCSRKYKSRGYRSRCGMCRMMSMCKSMRMCGYCAGYAGKKSMKSRWGSGRGYSRARGWCGCGCCGYKSMCGGSWKCGMRYCAKKMRYYMYCSRYGRAYYGMWTSYMKKTKSMGRYGCCGGSGYSWYCGKSKAYSGMCSKSRYGSKRSSGGSTCCAGGRRYAWWRWKYYKCSSSRWKSMTMKCSGGRGGAKYSGGGKWMWGCCRRMRRKRGRMYATSMSMMKWYRWYGKYCSMYWMYSSYMKYRKSRSYWSGRSSKCKGSGCGGACGRWRKWCSKSSYYSSSWKMGGCCCKSACGTCYTMCYRWMGCAGSCGACRYSTAKSGSWKSAMWMKYYRYCWMWRAMYMRCRRCYWGSCSYSCMSCWMSYRGYMSKMMWRGCAKSGCSWRMRSYMMRRMRSYCCMRMWYGSSSKYYYKMCMRMCKSSASRCYSWGMSMYSCSARWCCAACCSMKWSYKSKMWKKYSGSSMYRCYGKYGMCRWRGWGSMCWWKRSSYCYSSYSCRSMMKMKGCMYSMRGMGRSARSRGSMKMKSCRRMKYMSYKSMKRTARCSAMGMYYRAKGRYGCMKRMRMYKMCKSCSMSKSMYSMMRSSMWKYSAWTSRMMRSCAMCTGSATGSYMYSAMSTRTYMSSSSMYMYCKMTYCCRMSWWMRYKYMCMMYSTCAKCCKKMWWGWRCKYRAWAATGMKYYTSCGMTGGCCGTCCMRWMSMWRASYRSYSYCGMSSRYGAMWWRMKKMWSYSSKWGWWYWYRSCMGCAMCTYYYRSYSKSSYTGMMYSSAAKYGSRSRKMMASCSMCTSWCYCGACSTTCCKYMGAWGWSSWAGKMRYKSYSKKCRKGMKSMMCRTARTCACYMSCSCMARAYSASSKCKTMSRACTCSRYRMCKTCSWCGYKCMGKYKRMYKWYGCTATCCWYCACRSYYSGKYSKKYMRSKSCGKTWACRCCCWMGMRRWMGCYGAYTSYGRYRWWCWSYCCKRMMMGYRWYMYSGRSCTCSSWSMKSGWGSAMMGKTCRKGTWKRYYSCAMYMSCAMTTCCYKGCCSCSRGGYMWKSYMSMWYKMYYCYGGMYKRCSGCYRWRMAATTSGRRMRRYSWGYMKGSKYMKSRRWMRMSRAYMGMMYMKKYSRSMKMTYWGACGMKWMCTKGCARMGRMGRKCGAGMYRKKKYSGCSRYSRYCRRRSGYKWMSSKRWASGYRYKSRSSYGKMYTGCSWSGSSMKSRYYSKSKSSKMWWSMRMSKRKSYYTCYSSSWRGYCWTCGMCTCAGAWCWRSMRMCSGCYMSYSAKRSYWARRSWYYWMKWWKRRGKMMYWSMARRSCSRCSWGAGSMCSMGGAGCAYSSKATCKYCGCMWGWTMKWCYSKWWKKSMSKWMWKMWTWRSCRKRYRSSTYRMRMMSRGYRYRASWMGMWSRWSMYCGWKGWWRMGYWMTYCYGMGWMCRAGCCGYRSMTGCAWYWGYKRMRSSSSCKRMWKMGCKSMKKCGSRSSMMCMGCRKGWSMASCATGRMKSCRGCCRSCGMMMKGSKKCCSGCTGCCARCWKGMKSRKRAYSKSTCRSSKCSWSACTYMKYGMMWCMWCYYYYTKYMTSSSRTYRMCCGSRKMMRGMKWMCCTCMGGCKYSGRKTCCKRTYTGAGAATWYTTCKCAGAASAYSSSGTYKTCSSYGAKCATKYKGAASGCWSSSGCGCAGCAGCAGGTTCCGTGCAGCTCCGCCCAAGTACGAAGGAAAGCCCGGGTTGGCTCGAATCCAACCGGGTCCAGGACGTGGCAGGCAAGCTCTCGTATGTGCCGGTAGACCGACTTCGAACTTCGGCCGCTGGCCGCGGCGATGTCCTGCGGCGTCCAGCCCACGCAGATGGCTGCTATCAGGCGCTGCTGGTAGTCGGTGAGGTCACGGGCGTGGCGTCCACCTAGCAGGCGGAGCACTTCTCGCGGCTGATACACGATCCACTCCTGCCCCCCCCCGGCTCAAGGGTCCGCAACTGGGGCATTTGGTCGCCTATAGCACAAGCAATAATGAAGAATCAAGGCCCAGTGCATCACCCAGTTCGCCGGTTGGCAAACGGGCGGCAAAACATCAGCTTCCAGCACGGAGCCGGCTCGCGGCGAAAGCGGACAGGCTTTACTCCACCGGTTCGAGGGCGAGAAGGCGGGCGGTGAGGGCCCCCCGGATGGCGGGCCACCAGCGTTCGATGAGGAGGGCGATGCCGAAGCCGGCGAAGCTGACGATGCCGCCGAGAACGGCATCGAGGATGAAGTGATTCCCGGTCATGACGACGGCGAAGAACATGGCGACGGGCCAGGCGATGCCAAAGGCGAGGGCGAGGGGGTGGCGCCCGACCCAGGCGACGACGGCGCCGAGGAGCAGCGCCCAGCCAAAGTGGAGGCTGGGCACGGCGGCGAAGGGGTTGACGAACGCCTGCGTTTCCTGGGCGTTGTAGCCGAAGCGGTCGAAGGCGGCCATCGTATCGATGAAGCCGGCGAATGGAACGAGGCGGGGCGGGGCGACGGGGAACATCCAGTAGATGACGACCCCGATGGCGCCGGAGGCGAGGAAGGCGTTGCGGGTTCGGTAGTAGGCGTGGCGGTGGAAGACGAAGAGCCAGACGGCAAGGAGGGCAACGAGCGGCATATGGCCCCAGAAGTAGACCCAGTTGAGCGCCCGGATGGCCCAGTAGGAATCGAGAATCCAGCTCTGCATGCGGAGCTCCCAGTAGATGTGGAGCCGCTGTTCGAGCTCGATGAGGTTGAAGGCGCGGACCATGGCTTCGCCGGCGCGGTCGACGACAAGGCCCCGGACGGCGAAGTAGATGACGAAAGCGACGACGACCACCACGGCTTCGTAGATGCCGTAGCGGCGGATGAGGGCCCAGGCGCGGAGGCTGCGTTCGAGCAGGCGGTCGGCTGGCCGGGACATCGGTCGGTGCGCTCCGGTGGCCGCCCGGGCAAGGCGCGGCGATAATGCACCTTCCAAGGTAGCATGCCGGCGCAAGGCCGGGAGTCCGACGGGAGAGAGACACGTGAAGGTTCGAGTCGAGCAGGGCGATATCGCACGGTACGGGGCGGATGTGCTGGTGGTGAACCTGTTCGAGGGGGTGACGGCGCCGGGCGGCGGCACGGGCGCGGTGGATGCCGCGCTCGGCGGGGCGATTTCGCAGGTGATCGCCGCGGGCGACCTGCGGGGCAAATCCGGCGAGCTGGTGACCCTCCACACGTTCGGCAAGATCCCCGCGCCGCGGGTGCTGGTCGCCGGGCTCGGCAGCCGCGACGGGTTCGACATCGACGCAGTGCGGAACCTCGCGGCGAACGTGGCGCGGGCGCTCCGCCGGCCGGGCATCCGGCGGGCGGCGACGCTGGCGCACGGCGCGGGCATCGGCGGGCTCGACCCGGAGGCCTGCGCGCAGGCCATCGCGGAAGGCGCCATCCTCGGCAGCTACCGGTTCCTCAAGCACAAGTCGGCGAGCGATGAGGAGCGGGCCGAGCTGGAAGAGCTCGTCATCGTCGAGCACGACGGCGCGAAGGTGCCGGCGATGCAGCGCGCGGCCGAGCGGGGCAGCATCCTCGCGGAGGCGACGAACATCGCGCGGGACTGGGCGAACGAGCCTTCGAACCACCTGACGCCGGCGATGATGGCGGAGCGCGCGGAGGCGCTCGCCCGGGAGGCGGGCCTCGAGTTCGAGGTGCTCGAGCGGGCCGACATGGAGCGGAAGGGGATGGGGTCGCTGCTGTCGGTCGCGAAGGGGAGCGCGGAGCCGCCGAAGCTCATCCGGCTCGGCTGGCGCGGCCGCGGGGGGGACGGCTGGGACCTCGCGCTCGTCGGCAAGGGCATCACCTTCGATACGGGCGGCATCAGCATTAAGCCGGCGGCGAACATGGAGGCGATGAAAGCCGACATGACGGGCGCAGCGTCGGTCATCGCGGCGGCATGGGCGCTCGCGCGGCTCGGCGCGAAGGTGAACGTGCTCGCCATCGCCCCCTGCACGGAGAACATGCCCTCGGGCAGCGCGACGAAGCCGGGCGACGTGGTCACGGCGATGAACGGCCGCACCATCGAGGTGATCAACACCGATGCGGAGGGCCGGCTGGTGCTCGCCGACGCCATCTGCTGGGCGAACGAGCTGGGGGCGAAGCGCATCGTCGACGTCGCGACGCTGACCGGGGCGGTGACGACGGCGCTCGGCGACGTCTGCTACGCACTGATGACGAACGACGACGCGCTCTGCCGGCAGGTGGAGGCAGCGGCGGCGGCGGCCGGGGAGAAGACCTGGCGGCTGCCGATGTGGAAGGAGTACGACGAGTACATCAAGAGCGACGTGGCGGACTGCCGGAACGTCGGCGCCGGCAACCGTGGCGCCGGGACGATCGTCGGGGCGAAGTTCCTGGAGCCGTTCGCCGGGAAGACGCCGTGGGTGCACATGGACATCGCGGGCGTCGACAACATGTCGTCCGACCGCGGCTGGGTGACGAAGGGGGCCAGCGGCTACAGCGTGCGGGCGATGATCAACCTCGGGCTGGCGCTGGGCGAGCGCTGACGGGCGCCGGGACGTCAGGCGGGGGCCTGGAGGGACCGAAGGCGGGCGGCAGCGAGGCCGCGACCGGCCGGCCGCTGCGCGGCGGGTTCGGGCAGCACGGTGAGGTCGAGCTTGACGAAGGCGCAGTCGTGCTCGACCGAGATTTGCGGCCGGAACGGCGAGTTGCGGAAGACGCTGAGCATGGCGGTATTTTCGTAGAGGACAGCGGCGGTGAACCGCTCGATGCCCTGCGCCCGGGCGTGCTCGGCGAGCCGCTGGAGGAGCGCGGGGCCGATGCCGTTGCCCTGGAGCGCGTCCTCGACGATGAAGGCGACCTCGGCCGAATGCGGCGCATCGCGCTCGTAGCGGCCGATGCCGTGGATGGCATCGCTCTCGAGCGGGCTGGCGACGAAGGCGGCCCGGTCGCGGAAGTCGACCGTGCAGAGGTGCCGGGCGACGTCCTCGGTGAGGCGCCGCCGGGGCGTGAAGTAGCGCATGCGGAGCGACTCGCGGGAGAGCCGCTCGTGGAAGGCGAAGAGGTTCGGCACATCCTCCGGGCGGATGGGGCGGAGGCGCATCGCCTGCCCGGAGCGCGTGGTGAACGTGCGTTCGGGCGGATACGTGACGTCCATGTCTTCAGTATTGCAGACGGCGAGCGGGCATCCGGTTATCGGCGGGTGCAGATTGCGGGTTCCGATAGGCGGCCCCCGGTGCGTCTATCGGCTCAGTCGGCGCCGGAGGGCGAACGGACGGCTGCCGGGCCGGGCGTGCCGGCCTGCTGCGGGCGCCTGGCCGGGCGCGCGAAGAGGATGGCGACGGCCGCGAGGTAGGTGAGGCCGGCGGTGATGGTGAACGGGACGGTGTAGCCGCCCGTCGCATCGTGGATGAGCCCGACGCCGATCGGGCCGAGGCCGCTGCCGACCTGCCCGGCGAGCGAAATCAGCCCGAAGACGGCCCCGAAGGAAACCATCCCGAAGATTTCGCCGACGAGCAGCGACTGCATCATGTAGACGTTGCCGATGGTGAGGCCGAAGACGAGCGTGAGGGCCCAGGTCGCGGGGACGCTCTCGGTGTGGATGATGAGGAGGATGGCGGTCGCCTGGACGACGAAGAGGATGACGGTGAGGAGACGGCGGTCGACGTTGTCGGCGAAGATGCCGACGGCGAGGCGGGCGATGATGGAGCCGAAGGCGGTGACGGAGATGGTGAAAGCGGCGGCGCTGCGGGAGCCGAGCCGGTCTTCGAGGAAGGTGACCTGGTGGACGACGTAGCCGGTCTGGGCGATGAGGACGAGGAGGAAGGCGATGAGGATGCCCCAGAAGCCGACGGTGCGCACGGCTTCGGCACGGGTCCAGGTGCGCATCTGGGCATCGAGGACGGCCTGGCGCGCGGCCGGCGGCGGCGCATCGGCGCTGTCGCCGTCCGGCAGCATGCCGACCTCTCGCGGGTCGAAGACGATGACGCCGAGGATGACGGGGATGGCGGTGACGATGACGAGGGCGCCGAGGATCGGGGTCGCCAGTTCGAGGCCGCCCGCATCGATCAGGCGGCTGGCGATGGGCGCGAGGATGACGCCGCCGAGCGACACGCCGGTGAAGGAGATGCTCATGGCGAGCGCGCGGCGGCGGATGAACCAGCGGGTGAGGATGGCATTGACGGCGATGTTGCTCGACATGCCGAAGGCGACGGCGAAGACGAAGTAGACCAGGTAGAGCTGCCAGAGTTCGTTGACGACGCCGATGAGGGCCGCGCTCCCGCCGTTGATGACGCTGCCGATGAGCATGAAGCGGCGCGGCCCGTAGCGGTCGACGTAGGGGCCGACGATGGCGGCGGTGAGCCCGGAGACGCAGAAGTAGATGGCCGGCGCCCATGAAACCTCGGCCGTCGACCAGCCGTGGGCATCGCGCAGCGGCTTGAGGAAGATGGGCAGGCCGTAGTAGCCGACGCCGACGCCGACCATCATCAGGAGCGAGCAGGCGATGGCGACGTACCAGCCGTAGAACCAGCCGCCGGGGAGCAAGCGGGCGGCCGGCGGAAGGGCGCGGGCCGGGGTCGGCGCTGTCATTCAGCGTACTGTAATGAAACCGCGGGCCGGGCGCGCGGGCCGGCGCGTCAGCGGCCCTGGAAGACGGGCTCGCGCTTTTCGACGAAGGCGCGGGCGGCGTTCCGGTGGTCCTCCGTCTGGCCGCTGGCGATCATGTTCTCCGCCTCGCGGGTGAGGGTATCGGCGAAGGTGTTCGTTTCGCCGTAGACGAAGTTGTCCTTCATGCGCGCGTAGGCGAGGGTGGGGCCGCTGGCGAGCCGCTTCGCGAGCGCCATCGTCTCGGCCCAGAACTGGTCATGCGGGACGACGCGGGAGACGATGCCGAGTTCGAGGGCACGGTTCGCATCGAGGATGTCGGAGAGGAAGTAGAGTTCGCGGGCGCGCATCGGGCCGACGAGCCGCTGGAGGAGCCACGTCCCCCCGAAGTCGCCGCTGAAGCCGACCTTTGCGAACGCGGTGGTGAAGCGGGCCTGGTCGCTGGCGATGCGGAGGTCTGCGGCGAGGGCGACGCTCAGGCCGGCGCCGGCAGCAACGCCGTTGACGGCGGCGATGGTGGGCTTGGGCATCTCATGGAGGAGGCGGGAAACCTCTTCCTGCTGGCGGAGAACGTCGGCGCGCGAGACGAGGCCGCCCCCGCCGCTCGAACCGGCGCGCTCGTTCGATTCGGCCATGGCTTTGACGTCGCCGCCGGCACAGAAGGCGCGCCCGGCGCCGGTGATGACGACGCAGCGGACCGCCGGGTCGTCGGCCGCTTTGGCGGCGACGGCGGCGAGGGTATCGAGCATCTCCGGGTTCATCGCATTGAGCGATTCGGGGCGGTTGAGGGTGATGACGAGGACGCTGTCTTCGGTAGACGTGAGCACGACGTCGGACATTGGGAGAAGGTCCTTTCGGCAATGAGGGGTGGGAGGGATTGTACGGGGTGGGGACGGGGAGTTGGGAGTTGGGAGTTGGGAGTTGGGAGTTGGGAGTTGGGAGTTGGGAGTTGGGAGGAGGGAGTTGGGAGGAGGGAGTTGGGAGTTGGGAGGAGGGAGACGGGAGGCGGGAGGCGGGAGGAGGGAGACGGGAGGCGGGAGGCGGGAGGAGGGAGACGGGAGGCGGGAGGCGGGAACCGGGAGACGGGAACCGGACCCGTCAACCTCCGACGTGCAACCTCCGACCGTAGCCGCGGGGCTCCGTCCCCGCGGGGCGCCATGCGTCCAACGGATGCCCCCGGGAAACGGGAAACGGGAACCGGGAGGCGGGAGAAGGGGAGCGGGAGTTGGGAGTTGGGAGTTGGGAGTTGGAAGAGCGTAAGGCCCGTTCCGGACCCGTCAACCTCCGACGTGCAACCTCCGACCGTAGCCGCGGGGCTCCGTCCCCGCGGGGCGCCATGCGCCCAACGGATGCCTCGGGAGGCGGGAAGCGGGAGGCGGGAACCGGGAGGCGGGAGGGGTGGAAGCGAACGTCCGGGTGGGCCTCGCCGGCCCTCCGCGGGGACGGAGCCCCGCGGCTACGGAGTTGGGAGTTGGGAGCAAGGAGTTGGGAGCAAGGAGGGAGAATAACCTCCAACCTCCAACCTCCAACCTCCAACCTCCAACCTCCAACCTCCAACCTCCAACCTCCCCGGTGGTAGGCTGATGGCGGCCGGGAGGAGCGGCGCGGCTGCCGAATGCTTGCGAGGAGTGACGCCTGTGGCAGGAACGGAGCGGCGGTATGAGGTCGTGGTGATCGGGAACGGGTCGGCGGGCGACAACATCGCGCGCACGCTGGGCCGGCAGGGCCGGAAGGTGGCGCTCATCGAAAAGGCCCACCTCGGGGGCGAATGCCTGAACGACGGCTGCGTGCCGAGCAAGGCGCTCATCGAGGTCGCGCGGGAAGCGCGCTGGCGCACGGTCTCGTGGACGGAGGCGCTGGCGCGGGTGCACGCCGTCCAGCTGCTGGTCCGGGGCAACGACCCGGGCGGCGGCTTCGACCGCGACGGCGTCGACCTCTTCTGGGGCGAGGCGCGCTTCCTCGCGCCGGGGCGCGTGGCCGTCGGCGACGACGTGCTGTGCGCGCCGGACGTGGTGGTCGCGACCGGCACGGAACCGGGGCTGCCGCCCGTGCCCGGGCTGGCCGAGGCGCGCCCGCTGACGAACCGGACGGTCTTCCGGGTGGCGCGGCTGCCGCGGCGGCTGGCCGTCATCGGCGGCGGGCCGATCGGGCTCGAGCTCGGGCAGGCGCTCCACCGGCTCGGCGCCGAGGTCACCCTGTTCGAGGCGCTGGACCGCATCGCCGCGGCCGAAGAGCCGGAGATTTCGCTCGAACTCCAGCGGCTCTTCGAAGCCGAGGGCATCCGCGTGGTGACCGGCGCGAAGCTGGCGCGGGTGGACCGCCAGGGCGACGGGACGGTTGCCGTCACGACGCCGGACGGGCAGTTCGAGTTCGATGACGTCCTCGTGGCGGCGGGGCGGAAGCCGGTCATCCCGGCGGGGCTGGCCGAGCTGGGGCTCGAGACGGATGCGCGGGGCTTCATCGTCATCGAGCCGTGCGGGCGGACGAGCGTGCCGGGCACCTGGGCGGCCGGCGACGTGACGGGGAAGTTCCAGTTCACCCACTACGCCGCCTACCAGGCGCACCACATCGCGAAGCACATCGCTGAGGACGCCTGCGAGCCGATCCCCGAGGCGATCGTGCCGTGGGCGATCTTCACCGACCCGGAGATCGGCCACGCCGGGATGACGGAGGCGCAGGCGCGGGAGCGCGGGCTCGCCGTGCGCACCGGGATGCTGGCCGCGCGCGACCTCGACTGGTTCCGGACGACGGGGCAGGTGGAGGGGTTCGCGAAGGTGGTCGCCGATGCGGAGACGGGGGCGCTGCTCGGGGCGCACTTCCTCTGCGCGCGGGGGAGCACGCTCGCGGGCGAAGCGAGCCTCGCGATCCAGCACGGGCTGACCGCCCGGCAGGTGGCCTCGACCATCCACCCCTACCCGACGGCGGGCGAGCTGTTCCGCTGGGCGTGCGCGCGGGCGGTCTCGGGCCGGCGGTAGGAGCGATTGCGCAGCGGCCGGGTGCCGCCGTACGCTCGCACACATGTTCGGGACGGGGCAAACGGCGCTGCGCGACCGGCTGCGGGCGGCGCTCCATCAGCCGGTGCGGCGGGACCGGGCCGGGCTCGACCGGAGCGTGACGGCGCGGGCCGATCTCTCGGCGCTCGGGGGCCGCTGGTTCGAGTCGCCGCTGGGGCCGGGCTACGTCATCGAGAGCGTGTACGACGCCGGCTACTGCCACGGCGACGTGCCGCTCCACCGGGCGCTGGCGCTGCCGCTGGAGCGGCTGGCGCGGCAGGCGCGGGATGAGCGGCTGGCCGGGCTCGAGCCGGCAGCGCTCCGGTTCGTCGATACGGAGACGACGGGGCTCGGCGGGGCGGGGACGATGGTCTTCCTCTGCGGCGTCGCGCGGTTCGATGGCGCGCGGCTGGTGCTGCGGCAGTTCCTGCTGCCGGGGCCGGAGTACGAAGGCGGGCTGCTCGGCGGGCTCGGCGAAGAGCTCGAGGCGGCCTCCGGCCTCGTGAGCTACAACGGCAAGGCGTTCGACATCCCGGCGCTGGAGACCCGCTACGTGCTCTCGCGGCAGCGGCCGCGGCTGCGAGAGCTCCCGCACCTCGACCTGCTGCACCCGAACCGGCGGCTCTTCCGCGGGGAGTTCAGTTCGCACCGGCTGGCCGTCGTGGAGCGCGAGCTGCTCGGGTTCGAGCGGGAGGACGACTGCCCGTCGGCGGAGGTGCCGGAGCGCTACCGCCGCTTCGCGCGGGACGGCAACCCGACGCACATCCTGCCGGTGCTGCGCCACAACGCGTGGGACGTGCTCTCGCTCGTCGCGCTGGCGGCCCACCTCGGCGCGGCCTGCGACGACCCGGCGCGGCCGCTGCAGGCGGCGCGGGCGGCGGAGTACGCGGGCGACTGGGCGGAGGCGGCCGCCCGGTACGAAGCCGCGGCCGCGGGCGAAGCGCAGCGGGCGGTTCGGCTTGAAGCGCTGGAGAAGGCGGCCCGGGCGTATGCGCGGGCAGGCGATGCCGAACGGGCGGCGGCCTGCTGGGAGGCGCTCATCGCCGAGCCGCGCGCGCGCCGGGTCGCGCCTTACGTGGAGCTGGCGAAGCTCCGCGAGCACCGGCTGCGGGACCGCGCCGGCGCGCTCGCGCTGATGGAGCAGGCGGTGGCCCTTGCCGAGCGCGGGCTGCTGAGGCCGGGGAGCGGCGAGCTTTCGCTGCCGGCGATGCGGCGGCGGCTGGAGCGGCTGCGGGGGCGCTGAGGGGGCAGGGCCGGCGGGGCCGGCCCCGCGCTGTCACTCCGCGGCGAGTTCGCCGAGGGCGGCGAGGGTGCGCGGCAGGGCCTCGCGGTCGCCGGGCGGCAGGATCGGCATCGCGAGGATTTCGCCGGCGCCGAAGGCGGGCGCTTCGCGCAGGCGGGCCTTGACCTGCTCGGCGCTGCCGTGGACGACGAGGGCGTCGATCATCCGGTCGGAGAGCTGGCCTTCGAGCGCCTCGGGGAAGCCGGCGTCGGCGAACATCTGCTGGTAGAAGGGCACGCGGGGGTAGATGCCGATTTGGCGGCGCGCGCCTTCGCGGACGGCCTCGACGTCCTCGGAGACGACCACGGGGATGTGGGCGACGAGCGGCGGCGGCGTGCGGCCGGCCTTCTCCGCGCCGGCGCGGATGGCGGGCACGGCGACATCGCGGAGGTAGGGCAGGGGGCAGACCCAGCTGATGGCGCCGTCGGCGAGTTCGCCGCAGAGGCGGAAGCCGTTGGCGCGGAGAGCGGACGCCATGACGGTGACGCCGGTCGGCCCGCCGATGGTGCCGCGGGCGGTCAGCCGCTTGCCTTCGAAGTTCACCGAGCCGGTGCCGAGGATGGACTTCAGGATGGTGAGGTACTCGCGGAGGTGTTCGAGGGGGCGTTCGAAGGGGATGCCCCACGTGCCTTCGATCACCGGCTTGTGGCTCGGGCCGACGCCGAGGCGGAGCCGCCCGGGGGCGAGCGCATCGACGGCCGCGGCGCCCTGCGCCATGGCCAGCGGGTGGCGGGGGAAGGTGGGGACGATCGAGGTGCCGAACTTGATGCGGCTGGTGCGCACGGCGGCGGCGCCGAACACGGCGAAGGGGTCCGGGGCGAGGCCGCCGACGGTCAGCCAGGCGCATTCGACGCCGGCCTGTTCGGCGGCGACGATGCCGTCGACGAGTTCGGGAGCGGTGCGGGCCACGATGTGGACACCGACGGTGACGTCGCGCATGGGCAGGGGCCTCCATGGTCGAGGGTGGTGAGCCGAACTCTACCGGCCGCCGGCCGGGCGCGGAAGCGGCTCAGGGCGCGGCCGTCGAGCGCCGGCGGACGGCGAACACGTCCGGCTCGCGGACGAGCAGCGCAGCTGCCGCCGCGGCGGCGACGAGGATGACGCCGATGACGACGTAGACCGCGCCGATGCCGCCGATGCCGGAGGTGAAGCCGCCGCCGAGGGGACCGAGGAGGAGGGCCATCGACTGCATGCTGGCGGCGAGGCCGAAGGCGCTGCCCTGTTTGCCATCCGGGGTGCCGGCGGCGATGAGGGCGTTCGTGCCGGGGACCATCGCGCCCTGGAAGAGCCCGACGGCGCCGAAGAGGAGCATGAAGGCGAGGAGGCTGTGGGCGAAGGCGAGCAGCGGATAGAGGATGCCGGTGACGAGGGCCGCACCGACGACGGTGTTGCGGTAGCCGACGCGCTCGCCGAGGGGCGCGACGGCGAGGGCGGCGATGGTGCTCGTGAGGCCGATGACGGCGAAGACGATGCCAGTGGCGGCCTCCTTGCGCATGTCCCACGCGAAACCGGGGAACTCGAGGTGGACCCGCCCGTCGCCCGGGGTGCCGGCGGCGAAGCCGTCGATGCTGAGCGGCATGACGGGACGGACGAAGGTGGTGGAGAGCCAGAGGATGAAGAGGAGGACGAGGACGAAGACGACCTGCCGCTCGCCGATGACGGCGCGGAGGTTGCCGATGAGGCTGCCGCCGCCGTGCTTCGCTGCGCCGGTTGGGGCGGGCGGCGCGCCGTCGACCGGCGTTTCGCGGACGAAGAGGTAGACGAGGACGGCGGCGATGCCGTAGAGGGCGGCGCAGAAGATGAAGGACTCGCGGATGCCGAGGTTGGCGGCGACGATGCCGCCGAGGACGGGCCCGAGCATGTTCGCGGTGAACTGGCCGGTCTGGAGCGTGCCGAGGGCGCGGCCGACCTGCTCTTTCGGCGTGGTGGCGGCGACGAGCGCGGCGGCGGCGCCCATCGTGCCGGCGAACGCGCCCATCAGGAAGCGGAGGATGACGAGCTGCCAGACGGCCTGGGCGATGCCCATGATGCCGATGAGGAGCCCGGCGCCGATGAGCGCGCGGAGGAACATCGGCTTCCGCCCGAAGCGGTCGGCAAGCGAGCCCCAGAGCGGGGCGGTGAGGGTGAGCGAGAGCCCCGTCGCGCTGGCCGTGATGCCGGTGTAGAAGGCGACGCGCGATTCGTCGGTGACGCCGAGGTCCTGGATGAAGAACGGGATGAAGGGGAAGACGAAGTTGGCGCCCATGAGCCCGACGAAGACGCCGATCCAGATGAAGACGAGGTTGCGGCGCCAGGCCGCGGGCGCCGGCGGGCGGCTGTCCCGGGCGGCAGCCATCAGGGCCGGTCACCGGCGGCGGGTGGTCGAGGGAGGGGAGGCACGGAACGTCACCGGGCGCGGGAGGTTGCCCCCATCATGCCATCGCAGGACCGGTGCGTCACGCGACGTACGATGTTGAACTCACGACTTCTTTTTCGTGTATGATGGCCGGAGCAAGGCTTTCAGGAGGTCCGCCAGTGACGGCGAAGGTCCCGGTTACGGTAGCGCGGGGGGACGGCATCGGCCCCGAAATCATGGATGCGACGCTGCGCATCCTCGAGGCGGCGGGGGCCGCGCTCGACATCGAAGAGATCGAGATCGGCGAGCAGGCGTACCTGAAGGGGTACAGCGCCGGGATCGCGCCGGAGGCGTGGGATTCGCTCCGGCGGACGAAGGTGTTCCTGAAGGCGCCGATCACGACCCCGCAGGGCGGCGGCTTCAAGAGCCTGAACGTGACCGTGCGGAAGACGCTGGGCCTGTACGCGAACGTGCGGCCGTGCACCGCCTACGCGCCGTTCGTCGAGACGAAGCACCCGGGCATGGACGTCGTCATCATCCGGGAGAACGAAGAGGACCTCTACGCGGGCATCGAGCACCGGCAGACGGACCAGGTGTACCAGTGCCTGAAGCTCATCACCCGGCCGGGGACGGAGAAGATCGTCCGCTACGCGTTCGAATACGCGCGGATGAACGGCCGGAAGAAGGTCACCTGCTTCACCAAAGACAACATCATGAAGATGACGGACGGGCTCTTCCACAAGGTGTTCGAAGAGGTCGCGGCGGAGTACCCGGGCATCGAGGCCGAGCACTGGATCGTCGATATCGGCTCGGCGAAGCTGGCCGACACGCCGGAAGCGTTCGACGTCATCGTGCTGCCGAACCTGTACGGCGACATCCTGAGCGACGTGGCGGCGCAGATTGCGGGGTCGGTTGGCCTCGCGGGCTCGGCGAACATCGGCGAGCACGGGGCGATGTTCGAGGCGATTCACGGGTCGGCGCCGCGGCGCGCAGGGCAGGACCTCGCGAACCCCTCGGGCCTGCTGCTCGGGGCGGTCATGATGCTCGTCCACATCGGGCAGGCGGACGTGGCGACGCGGGTGCACAACGCGTGGCTGCGGACCATCGAGGACGGCATCCACACCTACGACATCTACGACCCGAACGTGAGCAAGGAGAAGGTCGGCACGCGGGCGTTCGCCGACGCGGTCATCGCGCGGCTGGGGCAGGAGCCGGCGCATCTCCGGCCGGTGAGCTACGCGGCCGGGGGCGCGTTCACGCCGCCCGCGCTGAAGCCGCAGCCCCCGGCGAAGAAGGAGACCATCGGGGTGGACGTTTTCGTGCACGACCCGGCGGCGACGCCGGACGCGCTGGCGGCGCGGCTGCAGCAGCACGAAGGCGACGGCCTGCGGCTGACGATGATCACGAACCGGGGCGTGAAGGTGTGGCCGGAGGGCCTGCCGGAGACGTTCTGCACGGACCACTGGCGCTGCCGGTTCATGGCCGACGGCGCGACGAGCCACGCGGCGATCGTGGGGCTGCTCGGCCGGCTCGCCGGCGCCGGCATCGACTTCATCAAGACGGAGCACCTGTGCACCTTCGACGGCGAAGCCGCGTTCTCGAAGGGCCAGGGCGAGTGATGCGCGATGGCGTACCGGGTGCTGGTCGCGACGCGGCGGGGCTGGCAGGAGGTCTGGTGCAGCTGCGCGGCCGGGCGGGCCTGCTTCGCTGACCCGGGCGAAGCGGCGCGGGCCGCGGAGGCGCACCGCCGCGGCTGCCGGCTCTTCGGCTCGGCGCTGAGCTACCGGGTCGCGCCCGCCGAACTGCTGGATTGATGCGCGGGGCCGCGGCATCGGCCGTAGAATGGGCCGGTGCCGCGGCTGCCCGCCGACTTCGAAGAGACCCTCGCGCGGTATGCGCGGGGCCCGTCGCTCGTTCGCGAGGCGGTGAGCGGGGCGGGGCCGGCCGAGCTTTCGCGGCCGGGAAGCGGCGGCTGGTCGGTGCGGGATGTGCTGGTGCACCTCGCGGATGCCGAGCTGGTGCGGGCGGCGCGGCTGCGGTTCATCCTCGCCGACGAATCGCCGCCGCTGCTGCCGGCGTTCGATGAGGAGCGGTGGAAGCGGCGGCTTTCGTACCTGTGGCGGAGCCCGGAGGCGGCGCTGGCGCTCTACGATGCGCTGGTGTTTTCGAACCTGGAGGTGCTGCGGCAGTGCGACGCGGCGGCGCTCGAACGGGCGGGCATCATCGGCGGCGAGCCGGTGAGCGCGGCCGAGCTGGTCCGGCGGGGCGCTGCGCACGGCGAGGAGCACGCCGCCCAGGTGCGGGCGCTGCGGGGGTGAGGCGAGGCGCGGTCAGCCGGCGGGGGCGACGAGCGGGAGGAGGCGGGCCACGGCAGCATAGCCGAACCCGGCGACGATGCCCCGGCAGGCCGCGGCGATCGGGTCCGGCGTTTCGCCGTCCCAGGGCTGGCTGCTGACCGCGACGACCGGCGCCCCGTGGGCGCGCACGGCATCCGCTACGCGCGCGGCATGCGCCGGGCCGATGCCGTCGCAGACCAGGATGGCCGGGAGCGGGCAGCTCGAGAGCAGCCCGGGAATATCGAGCGGCGACGAGTAGCGGTGCACCTCGGCGCCGGGCCAGGCGAGGTCCGCCGGCGCATCGGCGGGAACGAGGACGAGCACGCGGTCCATACGGGGCCAGTGTACGGGACAGGGGCAGGGCCGGCAGCGTACGATGCGGGGCGTGGCAAAGGAATCGCTGCCGCCGATGGGGTTTCAGCTGCTCATCGGGCTCGAGATGACGGAGCGCGGCGACGGCGTGAGCCGCTGCCGGCTGGCGGTCGGCGAGCAGCACCTGAACCCCCACGGCGTCGTGCACGGCGGCGTCCTCTATTCGATGGCGGACACGGGGATGGGCGCGGCGGTGTACAGCCGGCTGGAGCCGGACGAGTCGTGCGCGACGATCGAGCTGAAGATGGTCTACATCGCGCCGGTGCGCGCCGGCGTGCTGGAGTGCGAATCGCGCATCGTGCACCGCGGGCGGCGGGTGGCGGTGCTCGAATCCGAGGTGCGCAGCGGCGAGCGCCTGGTGGCGAAGGCGCTCGGCACGTTCGCGGTTTTCGACGACCGCGCGGCGAAGGGCGGCGATGGGCGCTGAGGGGCGAGTCGTCTCGCTGAACGTTTCGCAGGGCGGCGTGCCGAAACTGCCGGTGCCGGAGGCGCGGGTCACGCAGCTGGGGATGGAGGGCGACCGGCAGGCGCACCCCGACATTCACGGCGGGCCGGAGCGGGCGCTCTGCTTCTTCTCGGCGGACGTCATCGCCGCGCTGCAGGCCGAGGGGCACCCCATCGCGCCGGGCACGACGGGGGAGAACGTCACCATCGCCGGCCTCGACTGGGGGCTGATGGCGCCGGGGTCGCGCTGGCGGCTCGGCGCGGAGGTGGAGATCGAAGTGACCCGGCCGACGACGCCGTGCAAGACGATCCGCGGGTCGTTCCGGGAGGGCGAGTTCAACCGCATCCACCACGCGCAGCACCCGGGCGAGAGCCGGGTCTACGCGCGGGTGCTGCGGGAGGGGACGGTGCGGGTCGGCGACCCGGTGGTGCGGCTGGCTGAGGCTTAGCCGAGGAACTCCGTCACGACCCGGGTGAACTCGGGGGTGTTCTCGAGCGGCACCATGTGGCCGGCGCCGGGGATCATCGCGACCTGGCTGTTGGCGATCTTCGAGCGGAAGAGTTCGGCGTAGGCCGGCGGCACGAGTTTGTCCTGGTCGCCCCAGACGATGAGCGTGGGCGCCTTGATGCGGTGGAGCCGCTTTTTGAGCCCCTTATCCGGGATGGGCCAGATGAACTTGCCGGTGGCGCTGAAGTTGGCGAGCTGGAAGTAGTAGTTCTCGGCCATCTCTTCTTCGTTCGCCGGGGGCGCGAAGAGCTTCGGGATGACCGGGTTCGTGAGGTCGCCGAAGATGACGCCCGGCAGCTCGTTCGGCATGAGGATGAAGAGGTCGGTGACGGGGGTCTCGTCCATCCAGAGGCCGACGGGACAGACGAGGACGAGCTTCTTCACCATGTCGGGCCGGGCGGCGGCGAGTTCAGCGGCAAACATGCCGCCGATGGAGTGGCCGGCGAGGAAGAACGAGGTGAGGCCGAGGGCGTCGCAGAAATCCTGGTAGTAGACGACCATGTCGTGGACGTCGTCGATGTGTTCGAGGCCGGGGGTGTCGTCCCAACCGGGGTGGGTCGGGACGATGACGTCGTAGTGCTCGGCGAGGGCGAGCATTTCGGGGGTCATGCCTTTGCGGACGCCGCCGGCGGCGTGGAGGTAGAGGAGGGGCTGGCCCGAACCTTTGCGGTAGACGGGGACCTGGAACATGCCGTTGCGCACGGAGACGATCTGCGGTTCGGGGGAAGTCATGGCATCGCCTTTCGCTGAGGTGAGATGCAGCTGCCCGGCGGGATGATTCGGCCGGGGCGAAGCACGGCCGGAACTCTACCGGAATCGGGGTGGGGGCGCCACCGCGCGGGTCAGGCGGGGCGGGTGAGCGGCGGGCCGTCGAACCGTTCGAGGGTGGCGAAGGCTTCGACGGGCTTCCGCTTCAGGCGCGTGAGCTGCTTCGCCGGCTGGCCGAGGGTGATGATCGTCGCGACGGCGACGTGCGGCGGGAGGCCGAGGAGCGCCTGGAGGTCGGGCTCGCGGGCGATGGGCATGGTGGTGAGCGTGCCGCCGAGCCCTTCGTTGCGCGCGGCGAGGAGGATGTTCCAGGCGAAGGGGTAGATGGAGGCGCCGCTGGCCATGCCGACGCGCGGCAGGTCCTGGTCGATCGAGGCAACGACGGAGAGGTCGACGCAGACGGCGAGGAGGACGGGGGCGTTCCGGTACGGCTCGGTGAGGAGCGGGGGGACGGGCGCGGCGGCGATCTGCTCCGGGGTGAGCTTCGTGGGGACGACGGTGTTCCAGGGGTTTTCGCCGGCGGCGACCTGGGCGGCGTAGCGGCGGGCGGCGGGGATGGCGGCTTCGGCGATCGCGGCTTTGGTCTCGGGGCTGCGGATGATGATGACGCGCCAGCCCTGGCGGTTGCCCCCGCTGGGAGCGAAGCGTGCGTTGTCGAGGATGCGGTAGAGGGTGTCGTCGTCGACGGGGTCGGCGGCGAACTCGCGGGCGGAGAATGCGGTGCGCATGACGTCGTAGAGGTCCATGCGCGGGATTGTGCCGCCCCGCCGGGGGAGCTGTCGCGCGGGTGCTGGCTAGAGCGTCTGCGCGAGCATCGGGAGGAGCGCGGCGATCAGCGCCCCGAGGTGGACACCGCGGGCGATGGGCGTGGCGACGGCGGCGTCCGCGTTGATTTCGTAGTGGTTGCGGCGGCCGTGGCGCTCACGCTGGAGGTAGCCCGCGCGCTCGAGGTCGGCAACGATGCGCTTGACGGCGCGCTCGCTGATGCCGACTTCGGCGGCGAGTTCGCGGAGGCGGATGTCCGGGTTGCGGGTGATGGCGAGGAGGACGTTTGCGTGATTGGTGAAGAGAGACCACTCAGCCATGGAACGAGGCTACGTCTGTGTCACCCTTACGCACTAGCGAAACATGTAGCGTGAATAAAGTTGCCCTTATTTAGCGGCCTAGCGTTCGACGAGGAAGGCGCCGAGGCGGGGGTCGAGAGGGAGGCTGGAGACTTCGATGCTGTCGATGCGGGCATCGGCGGGGCCGCGTTTGCAGGCGATGATGAACTGTTTGACGAGGCTCCGTTCGCCCTGGACGCGGACCTGGAGGGTGCCATCGGGGAGAAGGCGGCAGGAGCCGAAGAGGTTGAGGGAGTTGGCGACGTTGCGGAGCCAGAGGCGGATGCCGATCCCCTGGACCTGCCCGCGGATGATGATCTGCCGGTGTTCGAGGACGTAGAGGGCGTTCGCGGCGCGCTCCATACCGTGGTTTTCGGACGGTTCAGGAGCGCGGTTGAGCCTCCCAGATCGCGGGCCAGGCGCGGGAGCCGCGAACCGCCTCCTTCATGGCTTCGCGTTCGAGTTCGAGCGCCTGTTCGACGGCTGCATCGAAGCGCTGGAGCGCCTCGCCGCGGAGGCGGGAGCGGAGGATGCCGAGGGTGCCCCGTTCGATGAGGTTGCGGACCGTCTTCGGCCAGACGAAGAAGGCGAAGGCGCGGGGCGGGCCGAAGGAGCCGCGGTGCTTGCCGAGCCAGAGGTAGCGCTCCTGGACGGAGGCGACGGGTTCGACGATGCCCGCCCACTGGCCGTCGTGCTCGTTCTCGCGCGTATCGACGAGGAGGCGGAGGGGGAAGAGGGAGAACCCGATGGTGATGAGGTCGCCCTCGGCGAGGATGCGCTCGATGGCCTGGATGTCGACATCGATGCCGTTTTCGGTGCGCATGCGGCGGGACCTCCTTTCGGGTGATGGAGCGAGGGGGTGGTCCGGCCGGTGCCGTTCCACCCCCTCGGGGATTGCCGGGCGAGTCCCCGGAGGCGCTGGGCGCGCTGGCCGCCTAGTACATCGGCGGCGCGGCCGGGGCCTGCTTCTCCTCGGGCTTTTCGGTGACGAGGCAGTTGGTGGTGAGCACCATAGCGGCGATGGAGACCGCGTTCTCGACGGCGGAGCGGGTCACCTTGGCCGGGTCGATGATGCCCTTGGCGACCATGTCGCCGAACTCGTCCTTGGCGGCGTCGTAGCCGTGGCCCTTGGGGAGCTTCTTGACCTCTTCGACGATGACGGAGCCGTCCTTGCCGGCGTTGATGGCGATGCGGCGGAGCGGCTCTTCGAGCGCGCGGCGGAGGATGCGGACGCCGGTGGCCTCATCGCCTTCGAGCTTCAGCTTGTCGAGCGCGGGCGCGGCGTTGATCAGGGCGACACCGCCGCCGGCGACGATGCCTTCTTCGACGGCCGCGCGGGTGGCGCTGAGGGCGTCCTCGACGCGGTGCTTCTTCTCCTTCAGCTCGACTTCGGTGGCGGCGCCGACCTTGATGACGGCGACGGAGCCGGCGAGCTTGCCGAGGCGCTCCTGGGCCTTTTCGCGGTCCCAGTCGCTCTTGGCTTCTTCGAGGATGGCGCGGATCTGGGCGATGCGGGCGTCGATGTCCTTCTTCTTGCCCTTGCCCTCGATGATGGTCGTCTCTTCCTTGGTGGAGACGACGCGGCGGGCGCGGCCGAGGTCGCTGATGTCAACGCTTTCGAGGGTGCGGCCGATCTCCTCGGAGATGACCTGGCCGCCGGTCAGGACGGCGATGTCGCCGAGGTTGTCCTTCTGCCGGTCGCCGAAGCCGGGCGCCTTGACGGCGAGGACGTTGAGGGTGCCGCGGAGCTTGTTGACGGCGAGGGTGGCGAGGGCTTCGCCTTCGAGGTCGCCGCAGATGATGACGAGGTTCTTGGTGACCTGCAGGATGCGCTCGAGGACGGGGAGGATCTCCTGGACGGAGGAGAGCTTCTTATCGGTGATGAGGATGTAGGGGTCTTCGACGACGGCTTCCATCCGCTCGGGGTTGGTGACGAAGTAGGGGGAGATGTAGCCGCGGTCGAAGGCCATGCCGTCGACGTATTCGACTTCGGTCTGGATGGACTTGGACTCTTCGACGGTGATGACGCCGTCCTTGCCGACCTTCTCCATGCACTCGCCGATGAGTTCGCCGATGGCGGGGTCGTTGTTGGCGGAGATGGTGGCGACCTGCGCCATCTGGGCGCGCTCGGTGACCTTGATGGAGTTCTTCTTGATGGCTTCGACGAGGGCGGCGGCGCCGGCTTCGAGGCCGCGCTTGAGGGCCATCGGGTTGGCGCCGGCGGCGACGTTCTTCAGGCCTTCCTGGACGATGGCCTGGCCGAGGACGGTGGCGGTGGTGGTGCCGTCACCCGCGATGTCGTTGGTCTTGGAGGCGATCTCCTTGGCGAGCTGGGCGCCGATGTTCTCGAAGGGGTCTTCGAGCTCGATGTCCTTGGCGATGGTGACGCCGTCGTTGGTGATGGTGGGGGCGCCGAACTTCTTATCGAGGACGACGTTGCGGCCCTTGGGCCCGAGGGTGATCTTGACGGCATCGGCGAGGGCGTCGATGCCGCGCTTCAGGGAATGCCGGGCTTCTTCATCGAAGAGCAGCTGCTTTGCCATGGATACCTCTTCGCAGGGGGGTGTGTGGTCTGCGACCCGTATATTAGCACTCCCTGTCAATGAGTGCTAACGGTTGCGGGGGGCGGCGGCCGCGGGCGAGACTGCGGGCATGCCGCCGGGGCCGCTGGTGATCGTCGGGGGAACGTTCGACCCGCCCCACATCGGCCACCTCGTGCTGGGGGAGTGCGCCCGCTGGCAGTTCGGCGCGGCGCGGGTGCTGTTCGTCCCGGCGGGCGACCCGTACCGGAAGTCGGGGACACCGACGCCGGAGAACGCGCGGGCCGGGGGGCCGGCGGAGCGGCGCGCCGTCACACCGGGCGAGCTGAGGCTGGAGATGGTGCGGCTGGCCATCGCCGGGAACCCGGCCTTCGCCGCGGACGGGCGGGAGGTGGCGCGGCCGGGGCCGAGCTACACGGTCGAGACGCTGGAGGCGCTCCGGGCGGAGGGCTGGGAGGAGCTCGTGCTGGTGCTGGGGAGCGACGCGGCGGCCGACCTGCCGAACTGGCGCGAGCCGGGCCGCATCCGGGCGCTCGCGCGGGTGGCGGTGGCGGAGAAGGGGGACGCACCGGCCCCGCCGGGGTTCGAGCGGGTGGCGATGCCGCGGCTCGATGTCAGCTCGACGCTCATCCGGGCGCGGGTCCGGGCCGGGCAGCCGACCCGCTACCTCGTGCCCGCGGCCGTGGAGGCGTTCATCGCCGAACGGGGCCTCTACCGCGGCGGGGGCTGACCCGGCGCATCTGCGCGCCAGTCGCCGCTCTTGCCGCCGCGCTTCTCGAGGAGGCGGAGGCCTTCGATGCGGATGCCTTTCTCCGCCGCCTTGCACATGTCGTAGATGGTGAGGGCAGCGACAGCGGCGGCGGTGAGCGCCTCCATTTCGACGCCGGTCTTGCCCGTCGTGCGGACGGCCGCCTCGATGCGGAGGGTGTCGTCGCCGAGGGGTTCGAACTCGAGCGCGGCGCCGGTGATCGGCAGCGGGTGGCAGAGCGGGATGAGGTCCGGGGTCTTCTTCGCGGCCATGATGCCGGCGATGCGGGCCGCGGCGATGACGTCGCCCTTGGGGACGGCTCCTTCGAGGATGAGGCGGAGCGTGGCGGGCTGCATGACGACCAGCGCCTCGGCGACGGCCTCGCGCACGGTGTCGGCCTTGGCGGAGACGTCGACCATGCGGGCGGCGCCGCGCTCATCGAGGTGGGAGAGCTCACCGGCCATGGCGCCTCCGCCACATGAGGGTGTCGTAGCCGTAGGTGACCCCGTAGGCGACGGCGCCGACGGCGAGGCCGCCCGGGACGCCGAGCCAGTGCGAGACCCAGGTGTCCGCGGCGATGATGCCGATGCCGGCCCCGGCGAGGAAGGAGAGGAACGCGGTGCGCCGGCGCTCGGCTTCGAACCGTTCGCGGAGGGGGTCGGCCATGGGGAGAGTGTAGGGGAGGGAGAAGGGAGTTGGGAGCTGGGAGTTGGGAGTTGGGAGCTGGGAGCTGGGAGTTGGGAGAAGGGAGTTGGGAGCTGGGAGCTGGGAGTTGGGAGTTGGGAGGCGGGAGGAGGGAAGCGGGAGACGGGGAGGGTGAAGCGAAGGTTCGGGTGGGCCTCACCGGCCCTCCGCGGGGACGGAGCCCCGCGGCTACGAAGTTGGGAGCCGGGAGTTGGGAGGTTCGACAGGGAGACCCTTCGCCCTTCTCCCTTTCTCCCTTTCTCCCTTTCTCCCCTTCTCCCCTTCTCCCCTTCTCCCCTTCTCCCTTCTCCCTTCTCCCTTTCTCCCTTTCTCCCGCCCCCGGTTTGTCCGTTGGGCGCGATGCCGATAGGGTATGGAGGACAGTCGAAGAGCCTGAGACCGCAGGTCCCAATGCGACGCGTCCCCATCCCGGGGGCGCGGGGAGAATGCCGAAAGGCGCCTGCCGAGGCAGTGGTGAACCCGGCGCGGGGCCGTGTGCCTGCGCGGCCGGGGTGTGGACCCTGCCGCGGCGGCAGGGTTTTTTGGTTCCTGCGCGTGCGACGGCTGAGCCTATGGCGGGCGCAGCGCCCGCCGCCAGTCGAGTGAAGGAGGAGGGTATGCCGACTCCACGGAAGGTCGAGATGCTCGCCGAGGTGAAGGACCGCATGGCGCGGGCCTCGATTGCGGTGAGCGCCGACTATCGTGGGCTGACGGTCGCGCAAATCACCGAACTGCGCCGGGCGCTCCGCCCGACGGGCGCGGAAGTGAAAGTCGTGAAGAACACGCTTGCGGCGATGGCGGCGAAGGAAGCCGGCCGGGCCGAGATGGCGGAGATCGTGAAGGGGCCGACGGCGCTGGTCTTCGGCTTCGATGACCCGATCGGGCCCGTCAAGGCGCTCACGGAGCACCTGCGCAGCAAGCGCCTGAACATCGAGGTGCACGGCGGCTGGCTCGAAGGCCGGGTGCTCAGCCGGGCCGAAGTCGAAAGCCTCGCCACGATGCCGCCGAAGGAGCAGCTCATCGCGGACGTGGTGAGCAAGCTGCAGTCGCCGCTCTACCAGTTCTCCGGGCTGCTGCAGTCGACCATCCGGAACTTCGCCGGGCTCATCGATGCCCGGGCCAAGCAGCTGGAATCGGCCTGAGGCCGCCAGCGACCACCGCACGAAAGGAATCACGAGGAGAGAACGATGGCTTCGAAAGTTGAAGAAGTGCTGGAAATCATCAAGGGGATGACGATCCTCGAGCTCCGCGACCTGAACAAGGCGATCGAGGAGGAGTTCGGCATCACGGCGGCGGCGCCGATGGTCGTCGCGGCCGGCGCGGCCCCGGCGGCCGGCGGCGCGGCCCCCGCGGCTGCGGCCGAGGAAGAGAAGACCGAGTTCAACGTCATCCTGAAGAGCTTCGGTGACAACAAGATCAACGTCATCAAGGCGATCCGCGAGGTCATCAGCGGCCTCGGCCTGAAGGAGGCGAAGGACCTCGTCGAGGCCGCGCCGACGAAGGTGAAGGAAGGCATCGGCAAGGAAGAGGCGGAGCAGATCAAGGCGAAGCTGACCGAAGCCGGCGCCGTCGTCGAAATCGAGTAACGCCCCGCCGCGAGGCAGGGCGCATGCCAGCGGGCCCGGTCCGGCGACCGGGCCCGTTCTTTTGCGTCGTGTCCCGGCTGCGCGCGCCGGGGCCCGGCTTCAGATGGGGTGGTCGTGGGCCTCGGCCTGGTAGTGGATGTCGCGGACGGCGTTGCTGAGGTGGAGCGCCTCCTGCGGGTCGAAGCCGAGGACGCAGAGAGCCTGGCGCATAATTTCGAGCCCGCCTTCGTACTCGGGGACGACGACCTCGTTCGCGCCGAGTTCGCGCAGGGGGCGGATTTCGCCGCCGGTGCGGGCGCGGACGAGGATGGGAACAGCGGGGTTCAGGGCCCGGGCAGTGGCGGTAGCGACGAAGGCGGTGCTTTCGTCGGGGACGGTAATGCAGACGGCGCGCGCGTGCTCGATGCTGCTGCGCTCGAGCACCTCGCGGGTGCCGGCGTCGCCCCAGATGGTGGGGATGCCGGCCTCGTTGAGGGCGCGGGCGCGTTCGAGGTTGACTTCGATGACGGCGAACGGAATGCCGAGCTGGGCGAGAGCGTGGCCCGTGAGCTCCCCGACCCTTCCGTAGCCGACGATGACGACGTGGCCGGAGCGGGGCACATCGGGCTCCGGGATATCGCCCTGCCGGTCGACGAACCGCCAGACCGGGCCGAGCCGGCGGAGGACGCTTTCGATGGCGTCGAGGGTACTGAACGCGAACGGGTTGATGACGATGGAGATGGCGGCGACGGCGAGGATGATGGCGTAGGTTTCGTCGCTCATGAGGCCTTCGCGGAGGCCTTCGGAGCCGACGATGAAGGTGAATTCGCCGAGCTGGGCGAGCCCGGCGCCGACGACGAGGGCAGTGCGGCCGGGGAAGGGGAAGACGGCCGCGACGACGAAGGCGATGGCCGCGTTGACGAACAGGACGGAGCCGAGGACGGCGAGAAAGAGCGCTTTGTTGGCGCGGACGATGTCGGGGTCGAGGAGCATCCCGACGGAGACGAAGAAGAGGACGGCGAAGGCATCGCGCAAGGGGACGACGTCGGCGGCGACCTGGTGGGAGGTCTCGGTTTCGGAGACCGCGACGCCGGCGATGAAGGCACCGAGCGCGATGGAGAGGCCGAAGGCGGCGGCGCTGGCGGCGATGCCGAGCGCGGCGGCGACGAAGGCGAGCACGAACAGCTCGCGGGAGCCGGTGCGGGCGACGAGGGAGAGGAGGTAGGGGAGGAGGCGCGCGCCGAAGACCAGCATGACGGCGACGAAGACGGCGGCCCGGCCGACGGCGAAGGCGACGCTTTGCCAGATGGGACCGTTGTCCGCGTGGCCGAGCGTGGGGAGGATGGCGAGGGCGACGACGGTGATGATGTCCTGCGCGATGAGCCAGCCGATGACGACGCGGGCGTGGATGGTGCCGAGCAGGCCGCGGTCTTCGAGCGTGCGGATGAGGATGATGGTCGAGGCGATGCTGATGGCGAGGCCGAGGACGAGCGCTTCGCGCCAGGGGAGGCCGAAGGCGAGGCCGACGCCAGTGCCGAAGGCGCTGGCCGCGACGACCTGGATGACCGCGCCGGGAATGGCGATGGTCCGCACGGCCATGAGGTCGCGGAGGTTGAAGTGGAGGCCGACGCCGAACATCAGGAAGATGACGCCGATGTTTGCGAGCTGGGCGATGGCGGCCGGGTCGGTGCGGTAGCCGGGGGTGACCGGGGAGATGATGAGCCCCGCGGCGAGGTAGCCGACGATGGGGGAGAGGCGGAGCGAGCGCGCAAGAAAGCCCCCGGCCGCTGCGAGGCCGAGGGCTATCGCGATCGCAGTGATGAGCGAGAAGTCCTCCACGTGGGGAGCTGTAGCCTAGCAGCCCGGCGGGCCGCCCGGCCAGCGGGAGGGCGGCTCAGCGCGACGGCATCACGATGACCTTGCAGTCGCGGGGGTCGGCGAGGGCGGTGAAGGCGGCGGGCAGCTCATCGAGGCCGATGACCCGGGTGATGAGGGGGGAGGTATCGACCGCTTTCCTGCCGAGCGCATCGAGCGCCTCCGCGTACTCGGCCGGGGTGTAGCCGAGGACGAACTTCAGGGTGAGCTGCTTGTTGATGCCGACCATCGGCATGATGCGGTCTTCCTGCATGCAAACGCCGACGACGATGACGCGGCCCATGCGGTCGACGAGGTCCATCGCCTGCTGGAGGGTGCCTTCGACGCCGATGCATTCGAAGACGACCGGGGGCGCGGGCCGGCCGGTCGCCTGCTGGATGGCTTCGAGCACGGGGGTTTCGCGCGGGTCGATGATGAGGTCGGCGCCCAGCTTACGGGCGAGTTCGCGGCGCTCGGCGGAGAGCTCGGAGACGGCGACGTGCGGGACGCCGTCGTGCTTGAGCCAGAGCAGCGTCATGAGGCCGATGGGGCCGGCGCCCATGACGAGGGCGGTCTCGCCGGGCTGCATCCGGGCCTCCCGGACGGCGTGGAGGCCGACGGCGCACGGTTCGGTGGTGGCGGCGACCTCGTCGGGGAGGCCGTCGGGCACGCGGAGGAGCAGAGGCGCGCTCATGAGGACGTATTCGCCGTAGGCGCCGGGGAACTTCGTGCTGTAGCCGATGGCGGCCATCCCGGTTGGCGAGGAGGGGTCGATCATGACGGGGATGGAGGTGACGCGGGTGCCGGGCTCCCAGGCCTCCGCGCCGGCGCCGGCCTTGACGACTTCCGCGACGAACTCGTGGCCCATCACCATGCCGGCCGTCGCGACCGAGTCGTCCCACTGGGTGGAGCCGGAGCGGCGGGCGGCGGCGATCATGTCGTCGAGGTACTTCGCGGCGTGGAGGTCGGAGCCGCAGATGCCGCAGGCGAGGACGCGGGCGAGGACCTGACCGGGGCCCGGCTCGGGGACATCGAGGGTTTCGACGGCGAGGGTCTTGCCGCGGAGCACCATGGCGCGCATGGACGTTTTGCCTCGTGCGAAGTTTCGCGCGCGGGAATGTACCACAGGGACCTGCCCGATTGCCCGCCGGGCGGGACGTGGCCGACACTCATCCTGTGGACTCCGAGCGCGCGCGGCGGCGCATCGTGCTGGCGACGAACAACCCGGGCAAGGTGCGGGAGTTCCGGCGGCTCATCGAGCCGGCGGGCTGGGCGGTCGTGACGCCGCGTGAGCTGGGCATCGCCTTCGACGTCGTGGAAGACGGCGCAAGCTACGCGGAGAACGCGGTGAAAAAGGCGCAGTCGTGCGCGGACGCGGCCGGGGCGCTGGCGCTGGCCGATGACTCGGGCATCGAAGTCGATGCGCTCGGCGGCGGGCCGGGGATGTACTCCGCGCGGTTCGGCGGGCCGGGGCTGGACGATGCCGGGCGGACGGCGCTGCTGCTGGAGCGGCTGGCGGGCGTGCCCGCGGAGCAGCGGACGGCGCGCTACCGGGCGGTGGTGGCGCTCGCCTGGCCGCAGGCGGCCGGCCGGCCGGCCGTCACCTTCGAGGGCGTGGAGGAGGGCCGCATCGGGTTCGCGCCGCGCGGCGGGCGGGGCTTCGGCTACGACCCCGTGTTCGAACTGCCGGACGGGCGAACGCAGGCCGAGCTGACCGACGAGGAGAAGGACGCGATCAGCCACCGCGGGATCGCCGTGCGGGCAGCGCTCGCGTGGCTCGCGCGGGAGGCGGGCGGGTGAGGCTGCGGGCGGCGGTTGCAGCCGGGCTGGCGGCGTTCGCGCTGGCCGGCTGCGGGACGCCCGACAGCAATTTCCCGGCGGAGACGGCCTGTCCCTCGCCGCAGGCGCTGCCGACGAGCAGGGCGGCGCCGGGGACGGTCTCGCCGCAGGCGTTCGTGGGGCGCATCCGGGCCGGCGCGCGCGAACTGGAGCAGGCGCGGGAGCGGCTGCGGGAGGTCTACCCGAACGAGACATTCTACCGGCGGGAGACGTTCCGGCCGGATTTCGCCGCCTACGCGGACCGGACGCTCTGCCTCGCGCGGGAGCTGCGCGGGCTGCCGGCGCCGACGGACCGGCTGGCCGCGTGGAAGGCGGGGGTCGACGCGGCGCTCGACGCGCTCATCGCGCACACGGCGGCGGGGCGGGAGGCGGTCCGGACGCGGAACGTCTCGCAGTACCGGGAGTGGTATGCGGGGGTCGATGCGAAGCTCGATGCGGTGGAGGCGGCGGCGAACGCGGCGCCGTGAGCGGCGGCGCGGAGCAGCGCTTGCGCGGCGTGCTACGCTCGAAAGCGTGGACGGTGCAGGCCCCCGGCCGCCGTGGCTGAAGGTCCGCTTTCCCGCGTCGCCGCGCTTCGGCGAGCTGCTGGCCCTGCTGCGCGACAGCGAGCTGCACACGGTCTGCGAAGAGGCGCGCTGCCCGAATATCGGCGAGTGCTGGGGACGCGGGACGGCGACGTTCATGATTCTCGGCGATACCTGCACGCGCTCCTGCGGCTTCTGCGCGGTGAAGACGGGCCGGCCGGGGACGCTCGACACGGACGAGCCGCGGCGGGTGGCGCTCGCCATCCAGCGGATGGGGCTGCGGCATGCGGTCATCACCAGCGTGAACCGGGATGAACTGCCGGACGGCGGCGCGCGGATGTTCGCAGAGACGATTCGCTGGGGCCGTCGGCTCTCGCCGGGCACCACGTTCGAGGTGCTCATCCCGGACTTCAAGGGCGACGAGGATGCGCTGGCGGCGGTGATGGCGGCGCGGCCGGAGATCCTCAACCACAACACCGAGACGGTGCCCCGGCTCTACCGGCAGGTGCGGCCGCAGGCGGTGTACGAGCGGTCGCTCCGGGTGCTGCGTCGGGCGAAGGAGCTGGACCCCGGGGCGCTGACGAAGAGCGGCCTGATGGTGGGGCTGGGCGAAACGCGGGAGGAGCTGCTGGCCGTGTTCCGGGACCTCGCCGCGGCCGGCGTCGACATCCTGACGGTGGGGCAGTACCTGCGGCCGACGCCGGCGCATCTGCCGGTCGCGCGCTACTGGGAGCCGCCGGAGTTCGAGGAGCTGCGGGAGGCCGCGCTGGCGATGGGGTTCCGGCACGTGGAGGCCGGGCCGCTGGTGCGGAGCTCGTACCACGCGGAGGAGCAGGCCGTCGCCGCGCGCAGCGATGCCGCGGGAGCCGGTATGATTCCGCTCACCGTCCGCGGGGCGGACCCGGCGGGCGGATGACGGCGCGGCGGGACGCGCCGCCACCGGGGGGAGCATGAGCGACGCGTGGCCGGCAGAGCCGGATGCCGAAACCCTGCGCCGGGAGGCGATGGGCGCCTTCGCCCACGAAATCCGCACGCCCCTGACTTCGATCCGGATGGTCATCGAACTGGCGAAGCGGGGCGCCGATGGGGACGCCGGGCTGCGGCTCGACCGCGAGCTCGCGGAGATGCTGCTCGCGTCGGTCGATGACCTCCAGGCGCTGGCCGACGACCTGCAGGAGATGTCGCGGCTGGAGCGCGGCAAGCTGACGCTGGCGCCCGGGCCGTGCGACCTCGGGGCAGCCGTCGCGGCGGCGGCGGAGCTGCTCGGCGGCGCGCCGCGGCTGGAGGGCGGCCCTGTGCCGGGCGTGGAGGGGCCGTGGGACGCGGCCAGGCTGGTGCGGGCGATCGCCGGGCTGGCCCGGTCGGTGAACCGGGTGGGCGACGGGAGCGGCGTGGTCCGGCTGGCGGCGCGGCTGGAGCCCGGGGCCGCGGTCATCGAACTCGCGAGCGGCTCCCGGAGCGGCGAACTCCGGCCGATCGCGGCGGATGCGGGTTTCTCCTACTTTCGCGCCCGGCAGCTTGTCGTCGCGATGGGCGGCTCCGTACACTGCGAACGTCGCGAACGTTTCGCCCGCGCGGCCGTCGTGCTGCCGCTGGGCGAAACCGGTGGCGGCGGAGGTGGCAACGCGCGATGAAGATCCTGCTCGCCGAAGACGAGCGCACCATTTCCCGCCTCATCCGGCAGGTGCTGGTGAACAACGGGCACGACGTGGCGTGGTGCGCCTCGGCAGCGGAAGCGGTGGAGCTGCTGGAGCGGGAGCGGTTCGACCTCGTGCTGCTCGACCTGCACCTGGCGGACGGCGACGGCATGCGGGTGGTGGCGGCGATCGAAGCAGCCAGCGAGCCCGGCCCGCCCGTCGTGCTGATGACCGGCGAAGGGGTGCTGGAAGCGGACGACCCGCGGTCGCGGCGGGTGGCCACGATCCTGCCGAAGCCGTTCGACCTCGACGAGCTGGAGCGGGCCGTCAATTCGTTCGTGGCCTAGCTGCGAACGTTTGCGGAACGGTGCGTTTGGCGTGATAGCATGGGAGACGTGAGTCCGGCCGACCGGCCCCAGGTGAGAACAACCCCGCGTCCATCGCGCGGGGGTGCGATTTAGCGCCTTTCCCAACCCGGTTCGTTCCGCCCGGCGTTCGCCCACGCGTTGGAGAAAGGGATTCCTATGCCTACTGACCAGGTGCAGCTGTACGACACGACCCTCCGCGACGGTTCGCAGATGGAGGGGATTTCGCTCTCGGTCGAAGACAAGATCCGGATCACGAAGAAGCTGGACGAGCTCGGCTTCGAGTGGATCGAGGGCGGCTTCCCGGGTTCGAACCCGAAGGATGCCGAGTACTTCCGCCGGCTGCGGGAGGTGAAGCTGCGGCACGCGAAGGTGAGCGCCTTCGGCGGCACCCGCAAGCCGAACACCACCTGCGAGGCCGACGCCAACATCCAGAGCATGGTGGCGGCCGATACGCCGGGCGTGACGCTCGTCGGCAAGGCGAGCCTCTACCAGGTCACCGACATCCTCGAGACGACGCCGGAAGAGAACCTGGCGATGATCGCGGACACGGTCCGCTACTTCAAACAGCTCGGGAAGACGGTGTTCTTCGACGCCGAGCACTTCTTCGACGGGTTCTACGGCGACCCGGACTATTCGCTGCAGTGCCTCGTAACGGCGGCGCGCGCAGGGGCGGATGCGCTCGTCCTGTGCGATACGAACGGCGGGATGACGACGCGGTCGATGCTGCGGGCGCTGGAGGCGGTGCAGCAGCGGGTGAAGGACGTGCGGCTCGGCATCCACCTTCACAACGATGCCGGGCTCGCGGTGGCGAATTCGCTCCACGCGGTGGAAGCGGGGGTGTGGCAGGTGCAGGGCTGCGTGAACGGCTACGGCGAGCGGTGCGGGAACGCCGACATCCTGACCATCGCGGCGAACCTGAAGCTGAAGTACGGCATCGACGTGCTGGAGGACGAGCAGCTGGCGCGGCTGACGGAGGTGGCGAACTACGTGGCCGAGCTGGCGAACATGGCGCTCAACCCGCAGACGCCGTACGTGGGCGCCGCGGCGTTCGCGCACAAGGCGGGCTACCACGTCGCGGGCATCATCAAAGACGAGAAGGCGTATCAGCACGTGGACCCGGCGCTGGTGGGCAACCGGTCGCGGGTGCTCGTTTCGGAGCTTTCGGGCCAGCGGAACCTCGTGATGAAGCTGAAGGAGGCCGGGCTCGATTTCCTCTCACAGGACGAGATCAAGCGGCTGCTCGAACTGGTGAAGGAGCGGGAGGCGCAGGGCTACCAGTACGAAGGCGCGGAAGCGAGCTTCGAGATGCTGGTGCGGCGGAGCCTGCCGGGCTACCGGCCGCCGTTCGAACTGGAGGACTTCGTCATCGTGGAGCGGCGGCGCGTTCGGAAGGGCGACGGCGGGAACGAGATGCTCGCCGAGGCGATGGTGAAGCTGACCATCAACGGCGAAACCATCCACACGGCGCACGAGGGCAACGGGCCGGTGAATGCGCTCGACGGCGCGGTGCGGAAGGCGCTCAACCCGCTCTTCCCGCAGCTCGAGCAGGTGAAGCTCGTCGACTACAAGGTGCGCATCCTCGACAGCCAGTCGGCGACGGGAGCGCGGGTGCGCGTGCTCATCGAGAGCACGGACGGGACGCGGCACTGGACGACGGTCGGCTCGTCGACGGACATCATCGAGGCGAGCTGGCTGGCGCTGGCGGACGCGCTCGAATACGCCCTGACGACCGAAGGGTGAGCGGGCGAAGGCCGGCTGCGGTAGGCTTCGGCGCGTGATCCTACTGCTCTACGGCGGCGACGAGGCGGCGATCCGGCGGCGGCTGCGCGAGCTGAAAGCGGAGGCCGACGGCGGCACCGGGATGCTCCTCCACAACCTGGCGGAGCTGGAGGGGCGCGACCTGAAGCCGGCAGACGTCGTCGCGCCGGCGATGGCGCCGCCGTTCCTCGCGCCGCTGCGGCTGGTCATCGTGGAGCACCTGCTGGCGCGGTACGAGCCGCGGGGCGGGGCGCGCGGCGCCCGCGCGCCGGGGGCGTGGGCCGAGCTGCCGGCCCTGCTCGAACGGGTGCCGCCGACCTCGCTCATCGTCTTCCTCGGGCGGCCGTTCCTCGCCGAGCAGCAGATGCGGCAGGTGACGGACGCGAACCCGCTGGTCCAGCTGCTGAAGAAGGTGCCGGGCGCGCAGGTGGAGCACTACCCTGCCCTGGCGAAGCTGCAGGACCGGCAGCGGTACATCCGGGAGGAGGCGGCGGTGCGGGGCATCCGCTTCCGCGCGGGCGCGCCCCGGCGGGAGGAGCTGCTGCCGGGCGAGGAGCCGCCGCCGGAGACGGACCCGACCGCCTACCTGGCGGGCATCCTGGGCGGGAACACGCTCCTCATCGCGAACGAACTCGACAAGCTGGCGCTCTGGGCGATGGGGCGCGAGGTGACCGTGCTCGATGTGATGCGGGTGTGCGCCGGCGAGCGGGAGCCGGACCACTTCCGGATGGTGGACGCGCTCATGGACGGCGACCTCGGCACGGCGCTGGAGATGCTGCGGCGGCGGCTGGCGCTGGGTGAATCGGGACAGGGCATCCTCGGCGCCGTGGTCGAGCGGTACCGGTCGCTCGGGGCGCTCGCGGCGCTGATCGAAGAGGGCGCGCCGGAGGCGGACATCGACAAACAGCTCGGCAACGTGGCGCGGTTCGCAAACCTGAAGCAGGCGGCCATCCAGCGGGCGCGCCGGCACGGGACGGCGGCGGTGAGAGAGGCGTTCGCCATCCTCGTCGAAGCGGACCGGGCGCACAAGACGAACGAGATGGACGAGGACACGGCGCTGGAGGCGGCGTTTGCCCGGCTGGCGGCCCTGGCGCCGGTGCGGGGGCCGCTGGCGGCGGGCCGGGGCGGGCGGCGCTAGCCGGCGGCGTCCTGCCAGACGGGGTTGTAGCAGGCGACGCGGTGGGTGGCGCCCCCCGGCTGCTCGAGCAGGGGCGGCGGCTCCTGCCGGCAGCGGCTGAGCGCTTTCGGGCAGCGGGGGAGGAAGGGACAGCGCTCGGCGGGGCGGGTCAGCTCGGGCGGCTGGCCCGGGATCTGGTGGAGGTGCGCCCGGGCGCCGTCGACCCGGGGCAGGGTGGCCAGCAGCGCGTGGCTGTACGGGTGCAGCGGCTGCTTCAGCATCTCCCGCACCGGGCCTTCTTCGACGATGCGCCCGGCGTACATCACCGCGACGCGGTCGGCGACCTGGGCGACGACGCCGAAGTCGTGGGTGATGAGGAGGATGGCGGTGCCGCGCTCCTGCCGGAGCCGTTCGAGCTGGTAGAGGATCTGGGCCTGGATGGTGACGTCGAGGGCGCTGGTCGGCTCGTCGGCGATGATGAGTTCGGGGTCGAGCGCGGTGGCGATGCCGATCATGACCCGCTGGCACATCCCGCCGGAGAGCTGGAAGGGGTAGGCGCGGGCGACGCGCTCGGGCTCGGCGAGGCCGACGCGGTAGAGGAGATCGACGGCGCGGCGGCGGGCCTCTTTGCGGTCGAGCTGGAGGTGGCTGGTGAGGATCTCGGCGACCTGGCTGCCGATATCGATGACGGGGTTCAGGCCGGCGACCGGGTCCTGGAAGATCATGGCGACGCGGCGGCCGCGGTAGCTGCGGAGTTCGGCATCGTGGAGGGCCAGGAGGTCGGTGCCGCCGAGGCGGATGGCGCCGCCGGTGACGGCTGCCTCGCCGGGGAGGAGCCGGGGGATCGCCATGCCGACGGTCGTCTTGCCGGAGCCGGATTCGCCGACGATGGCGAGGACTTCGCCGGGTGCGAGCTGGAAGGAGACACCGGATACGGCGTAGACGGTGGCGTCGCGGGCGCGGTATTCGATGGAGAGGTCGCGCACCTCAAGGAGCGCCTGGGGCATGGGTTCCTGCCGGCGGCCGAGGGTTCCCCGGCACGGGGTGATGGTGGACAGTCTACTCGCTGGGGCGGATGGAGGAGATGAAGCGGCCCTGGATTTCGACGTTGTCGGGCGTGGTGTAGATGGGCTCCATGGCGCTGTTGGCCGGCTGGAGGCGGATGCGGCCGTTCTCGCGGTAGATGCGCTTGAGGGTGACTTCGCCGCGGTCTTTGAGCCAGACGGCGACACGGTCGCCGTCGTCGGCGTGGCGGACAGGTTCGAGGAAGACGATGTCGCCGTCGTCGATGAGGTCTTCGATCATGGATTTGCCGCGGACTTTGAGGGCGAAGACGTTGGTGCGGCCGCGGACCATCTCTTCGGTGACGGGGACGTAGTCTTCGGCGTCGGCGGCCCAGCGGTCGGAGGAGGGGACGGGGATGGGCTGGCCGGCGGCGATGGTGCCGAGGAGCGGGACTTCGACGATGCGGGTGCGGCGGCCGCGGGCGCCGAGGAGTTCGATGCCGCGGGAGATTTCGCGGTCGCGGCGGATGAACCCTTTTTCTTCGAGCTTGCGGAGGTTGTAGTCGACGACGGAGGTGCTGGAGATGCCACACCCCTCCTGGATGTCGCGGATGGAGGGCGGGTAGTCGTGCTCTTCGATGAAGGCCCGGAGGAAGTCGAGGATTTGCTGCTGGCGGGGGGAAAGGGTGGTCATCGGCGCCGTCCGAACGGATGTTCGCGGGAACGGTAACAAATCGCCGGGTTTATCGTCAAACGTGTTCGGAACAGGACGCCGGGCTCGCGCGAGGGCGGCGCGGCTGCGACGATCGGGAGGACTGCGGAAGGGGACTGGCATGCCGGTGGCGCTGGTGATTGCGGCACACCCGGACGACGGGGAGCTGGGCTGCGGCGGGTACGTGCTGCAGCTCATCGAGGCGGGCTGGACGGTGCACTGGGTGGTGACCACGAACGGAGCGAAGGGCACGGCCGACCGCTCGATGCCGCGCGAGCGGCTGATCGCGCTGCGGCGGGAGGAGCAGGCGGAGGCGTGCCGCCGGCTGGGGACGGCGCCGCCGCGGCTGCTGGGCTTCGAGGACGGGGAGCTGGCGTATTCGCGGGAGCTGGTGGGCGCGCTGGTCCGCGTCATCCGGGAGGTGCGACCGGAGGCGGTGCTGACGCACGACCCGACGGACTTCATCATCCGGGACCGGTTCATCAACCACGCTGACCACCGGGCGACGGGGGCGGCGGCGCTCGATGCGGTGTACCCGGCAGCGCGGGACCACCTGAACTTCCCGGAGCAGGTGGCGGAAGGGCTGGAGCCGTGGCGGGTGCGCGAGCTGCTGCTCTGGAATACGAATGCGCCGAACTTCGACGTGGATATCGGGGCGCAGCTGGAGCGGAAGGTGTGGTCGCTCTCGGCGCACGTTTCGCAGTTCGGGCGGGGCGAGGAGCTGGCGCGGTTCGCGCAGGAGCGGTGGCGGACGCCGGACGGGCGATTCGTGGAGCGGTTCCGGCGGGTGGCGCTGGAGTTCTGAGAGAGCTTTCAGCGGCGGGCCGCAAGCGCGAGCGGCACGACGATGAGGGGCTCGCTGGTGGGCGCGGGCGCGCCGCCGGCTGGCTCGAGCGTGACGGCGAAGGCCGTGAAGCGGCGGAGGTCGCCCCCGGGAGCGAGGAAGAGGCTTCCGTCGCCGGGGAGGAGGCCCGCGGGCCGCGCTTCCTGGCCTTCGAGCAGCCAGCCCTGGTAGGTGCGGCCTTCGGGAGCCTGCGGGAGCCCATCGAGAACGGCAATGGCGAGGCCGCCGGCGGGGTCGACGAGCACGCTGGCGCTGATGCCGCCGGGGGCGGCGACGCCCGCGCGGATGGTGTCGCCGCGTGCAGCGGCGGCGAGGAGGGCGTCCCTGCGGGCGAGGTCGGAGGCTTGGCCTGCCGGGCTTCCGGGCGCGGCGAGCCAGCCGAGGAGGCTGCCGGCGGCGAGGAGGAGGAGGCCGGCCGCAAGCTCCAGCGTCCAGCGGGGAGGAGTGAGGCGCAGGCGGCGGGGCCGCTCGCTGCGGGCGCGCCGGAGGAGCGCTTCCCGCAGCCCGGGCTCCGGTGCGGGAGCTTCGGCGGCGAGCGGGAGGAGGGCGGCGACACGCTCGAGTTCGGCGAACTCTTCCGCGCATGCGCTGCAGGACTGGAGATGGTCGCGGATGGCTTCGGCCTCGGCGCCGGCGAGGACGCCGAGGGCGAGTTCGGGCAGGAATTCGATGGGATGGCCGGCGGGCTGCGTCATGAGCGGAGTTCTCCCGGGCGAAGGATGCCGGCGAGCTTCAGGAGTCCGAGCCGGAGGCGGCTGCGGACGGTCGGGGACGGCACCCCGAGGATGCGGCCGACTTCGGTGCTGGTGAGCCCATGGTAGTAGACCAGCTCGATGGCGGAGCGCTGCTCGCCGGGAAGACTGGCGAGGGCGGTGCGCACGCGCTCCCGGTCGAGCGCGAGTTCGGCGGCGGCCTCGGTCCGCTCGCTGGCTGGCAGCGGGACGGCGTCGTCGAGCGGGGCTGCGGGCAGATTGCGGCGGCGCCGGCGGAGTTCGTCGATGCACAGGTTGCGGGTGATGGCGAGGAGCCAGCTGGAGACGCTGGCCCGCGCCGGGTCGTAGGCGCCGGCGTTTCGCCAGGCGCGAAGAAACGTCTCCTGGACGACCTCCTCGGCATCTCCTTCGGAGCCGAGCATCCGGATGGCGAAGGCGTAGCAGGGGCGGCTGTACCGGTCGTAGAGGGCGCCGAGGGCGGCATCATCACCGCGGGCGAGCGCGCGGACTGCGGAGACATCGTCGGCGAGGGCGTTCACGCCGAGATCGTACGTTCGGCGAAGCGGAGGTGATCACGCGCGGGGTCTCCCGGCGTCAGGCCGACTTTCGCTCCCGGAGCGCAGGGTGGGCATCGAGCAGGGCAGCGCCTTTGCGGGCGAGCGCGCTGACGGTGCTCTTGTCGCGGCCGCCGAGGAGGGCGCCGACCTGCGCGAGGCTCATGCCCTGCTCCTGCAGGAGGGCCGCGGCGACGGCCCGGGCTTCGCCGACGCGGGGCTGGCGGGAGCGGCCGGCGATCTCGGCGGGTTCGACGCTGAAGTAGCGGGCGATGCGCTCGAGGAGGCCGGGAGTCGGCTCGGCGCCGGCGGCTTCGGCGATGGCGATGCGCGCGACCGCAGCATCGAGCCCGGCGAGGTCGAGGCGGCCCATCCGCTGGAGGGCGATGGCCTGGTTGACGGCGCCGAGGAGGAGGCGGACGGACGGGGCGCGGCAGGCGGCGAGCCGGTCGACGGCCCAGGCGGGGAGGGCGATCCGGTGGCGGCGGGCGACGCGCTCCACGAAGGCGCGGCGGGCGGTGTCGTCGAAAGGTTCGACCCGGGTGACGATGCCCTGCGCGAGCCGGGAGGTGAGCCGGTCGAGGAGGTCGAGGTCGAAGGGGTGCTGTTCGGAGGCGACGGCGACGTGGCCGCCGCGGTGCATGACGGCATCGAGGGCGGCGGCGAAGGCTTCCTGCGTCGCGCGCCGGCCGGCGAGCTGCTGGAGGTCATCGAGGATGAGGAGGTCGAGGCCGCAGAGGGCATCGTGGAATTCGCCGCTCCGGCCGCTGCGGATGTCGCCGACGAAGCGAGCGGTGAAGGTGCCGGCATCGAGGCAGGCGACGGCGCGGCCGGCCCGGCTGGCGGCGCCGGCGGCGGCGTGGAGGAGGTGCGTCTTGCCGAGGCCGGGCGGGCCGTAGATGACGACCGGCGAGGGAGCGCCGGGGACGGCCTCGGCGAGGTCGCGCATGGCGTGGAAGGCGAGCAGGTTGCCTTCGGCGGGCTGGTAGGCATCGAAGGTGAGGGCCGGGTCGACGATGCCGAGGATTGGGCCGGGCGCGACGGCGGCCGGGGGCGCGCCCGGCCCGCGGAAGACGACGTCGACTTCGCCGAAGACCTGGGCGACGGCGCGTTCGATGACGGGCCGGAGGCGGCTGTCGAGCCAGTCGCGGGCGATGTCGTTCGGGGTGTTGATGACGAGGGTGCGGCCGTCGAAGGCGCCGGGGGCGGCGCCCTTGAGCCAGGTGGCGAAGGTGTGCGGGTTGAGCTGGACCTCGAGGCAGCCGAGGACGGCGCGCCACGAGCGGGCGAGGTGGCGGGGTTCGCTGCTCGCGCTGGCGGCTGGTTCCAACGGCACACACACTCCTTCCTCCCGCGCGGGGGCGGGCGATGTCGCGGTAGGGTCTTCGAGCCTGGGAGCTGGAGGTCCGGGGCCGTTCCCCCGGGATCCCCGGTGGGGCAGGGCCGAAGGGTACGCCCGGGCGGGCCGGGCGTTCAACGCTCTTATGTCGAAGCCGGGGGCGCCGCCGGCAAGGATTCACGCGGGGCGGCGTTTATGTGTGGCGGCCCAATTTCGGCCCAGAATGTGCCCCAAGGAGCAAGGAGGCGCCGAACTCGGCCCCGATAAAACCTTCGAATTGGGCGGAAACGCAACAGGGGGCGCGCCGCCTGGCGCGCCCCCGCGGCGCGACGTGTGCGGCCGGCCTCAGGAGCCGATGACGCCGCCGTCGTCCTTCATGACGAAGATGACGGTCGGGCGCGGCTCCTTCCCGTCGGGGAAGTTGCTGGTCAGGTTCTCGAGGGTCGAGCCTTCGCCCGGGTGCTGGATGGAGACGAAGAGGGTGTCGTCGTTGTCGCTGAAGACGAGGCTGGCGCATTCGCCGCCCGGGACGCCGGAGAGGAACTGGCGGTTGTAGCCGCGCTCGGGGCCGGCGACGGGCACGGCGAAGACGCCGTCGTTCTTCTTGAAGGTGCTGGGCTGGCCGTCGGTGGAGATCCAGAGGTTGCCGCGGCGGTCGAAGGTGATGTTGTCGGGCGAGGAGATGGGGCTGACGAGGGACTGGTCGAAGCCGGCGAAGTAGGTGCCCTTGTCCTTGGCGGGGTCGCCGCAGAGCATGAGGAAGCGCCACTGGAACGTCGGCGCCGCGTGGTCGCCGCCGGCGGGCATCATCTCGATGATGTGGCCGTGGCGGTTCTCGGCGCGGGGGTTGGCGGCGTCGGTGCCGGGGCGGCCGCTCGTGCCGCGCTGGGAGTTGTTGGTCATCGCGGCGTAGATGTAGCCGTTGGCGGGGTTGACTTCGATGTCCTCCGGCCGGTCCATCCTGGTGGCGCCGACGAGGTCGGCAGCGAGGCGGGTCTTGATGCAGACGTCGCCCTGGTTGGCGAAGCCGTTGGCGGCAGTGAGCTTGCCCTGGCCGGCGATGAGCGGAATCCACTCGCCGGTGCCGTCGTCCTTGAACTTCGCGGCGTAGAGCGTGCCGGATTCGAGGAGGCGGAAGTTCGCCTGGCGGTCGTTCGGGTCGTATTTGCCGTCGCTGACGAATTTGTAGACGTAGTCGAACCGCTCGTCATCGCCCATGTAGACGACGGCCCGGCCGTCTCTGGCGATGACGGTGGAGGTGGCTTCGTGCTTGAAGCGGCCGAGGGCGGTGTGCTTGCGGGGGAGGGAGCCGGGGTCGTGGGGGTCGAATTCGACGACCCAGCCGAAGCGGAAGGCTTCGTTCGGCTCCTGGGCGAGGTCGAACCGCTTGTGGAAGCGCTCCCACTTCCGCTCGCTGGCGCCGCCGGGGAGGCCGTACCGCTTGTGGGCGGCTTTCTTGGCGGCATCGGCGACCTGGTCGTTGTTGGCGAAGTACTGGTTGAAGTTCTCTTCGCAGGTGAGGACGGTGCCCCACGGGGTGATGCCGGCGGAGCAGTTGTTGAGGGTGCCGAGGACGGTGTAGCCGGCCGGGTCGGCGCTGGTGCGCATCCACGGGTGGCCGGCGGCGGGGCCGGTCAGCCGCATCGGGGTGGTGCCGGTGATGCGGCGGTTGTGCCATGCGCCGAGGGTGTACCGCCAGCCGCGCATCGGGTGCCGCTCGATGTGGACGACGCTGACGCCGTGGGCGGCGAGTTCGTAGTCGACCTGCTCCTTCGTCGGGTTCTCCGGGTCGTAGCCGGGGAACATGAGCTCGGGGTTGGTGTATTCGTGGTTGGCGATGAGGAGGGCGCGGTCCTTCGCCAGCGGGATGAATCCGAGGTAGTCGCAGTTGTAGCCGAACTGGCGCTCCTGCTGGGCGGCGGTCTGCTTGCCGAATTCGAAGCCGGTGCCGGGGTCGAGGAAGAGCGGGTCGCCCCAGCGGATGAGGATTTCGGATTTGTAGCCGGGCGGGACGATGATGCGGTCGGAGCCGTCGAGCTTGACGGGCGTGAAGTTCAGGCCGGAGCTGCTGCCGGCCGATTGGGCGCGGGCGGTCTCGGCGCCGAGGACGGTGTTCTTGCCGACGACGAGCATGCCGGCGGCGAGGGCGCCGAAGCCGAGGAGCCGGCGGCGGGAGATGTAGCGCCGGGCGACGGCGCCGAAATATTCGTTCCCGCTTTCGTTCGGCGCGGGGTGGGCGCACTGGTTGCCGCAGCTCCAGCGGCAGGTCTGCGGGTGGACGAAGCACTGGTTGGACCGGTAGTCGTCGACGACGGGAAGGAGGTCGGACGGGTCGTGGTCCAGGGACATGGAGGAAACCTCGCTGCGTTGGGATGGCTGGCCGGCGGGCCATGCGCCATCGTTCGGGAGCGTGGTAAACGTCTGGCAAACGGATGGTGATCGCGAGATTAGCGGACGTCAGGCGGCCTCGCCGGCCTCCCAGCGCTGGAGGCGGCGGACGGCGAGGAGCAGCATGAGGGCAGCGGCGAGGGCAGCGAGGACGGCGGCGGGGGCCGGTTCGAGCCGGGGCTGGAAGACGCTCGCGGGCAGGTCGAAGAAGGCGCCGGCGATGCCGGTGGCGTACTGGCGGATGGAGAGGAAGCGGATGCCGCTGAAGAGGCCGGAGAGCGTGCCCTCCCAGAGGAAGACGTAGAGCAGGCCGGCGACGAGGGCGCGGCTGGTGGCGATGCTGAGCCAGGTGAAGGCCGCCGCATAGACGAACGAGCCCGCTGCGATGCCGACGGCGAAGCCGGCGACGATGCCCGGGCCGCTGCCGCCGAGGACGATGAGGCCGGCGGCGACGGCGGCGGGGAGGAGGGCGGCGAGGGACGCGGCCCACGCCACGAGGAACCGGGCGAGGACGATATCCCGGCGGGGGACCGGCGTGGCGAGCAGGTAGACGGCGGTGCCGTCCTCGATGTCCTGGCCGAAGGCGCCGGTCGCGAAGATGAGCGTGACGAGGGGGAGGATGGTGGTGGTGACGATGCCGCCGAGGAGGGCGCGGGCGGCGAACCGCTCCGGGTCGGCGTCGGCGGGCGCTGCGAACCGGTAGAGCAGGGCGATGGCGACCGGCAGGAGCGCGAGGAGGACGACGAGGATGGTGCGTCGCTGGCCGAGGAGGGTGCGGGCGGTGAGGCGGGCGATATCGGGGTTCATCGGCGGACCAGGTAGGCGAAGACGCTTTCGAGGGACTCGTCCGTGGGGCGGACTTCGTAGAGCGTGACGCCGGCCGCGCGGGCGGCGGCCGGCAGGGCGCGGGCGGCGGCGAGGAGGCCGTCGGCGCGGACCTCGAGGCGGCCGTCGTCGAAGGCGACGCCGCGGATGGCGGGCTCGGCGAGGAGGCGCGCGGCGAGGGCGCGGTCGTCGCTGGAGCGGACGGTGAAGGCGTGGGGCCGGTCGGTCATGAGGGCGCGGATCTGGCGGTAATCGCCGGAGGCGGCGAGCCGGCCGGCGACGATGACGAGGACGGTATCGGCGAGGCGCTCGACTTCTTCGAGGATGTGCGAGGAGTAGAGGATGGCGCGGCCCTCCGCGGCCATGCGGCGGAAGAGGTCCATGAGGTGGAGGCGCTGGCGCGGGTCGGCGCCGTTGAACGGCTCATCGAGGATGAGCACCTGCGGGTCGTGGACGAGGGCGGCGGCGATTTTGATGCGCTGCTTCATGCCCTTGGAGTAGGTTCCGCAGGGACGGCCAGCGGCGGCGTCCATGTCGACGAGGGCGATGGCGCGCTCCGCTGCGGCCGCGGGGTCGGGGAGGCGGTGGAGGCGGGCGGCGAGTTCGACGAACTCCCGGCCGGTGAGGAAGCCGTAGACGGCTTCGCGCTCGGGCACGAGGCCGAGTCGGCGGTAGATGCCGGGGTTGCGCCACGCCGGCTCGCCGAGGATGCGGACGTCGCCGGCGGACGGCCGGAGGAATCCGGCGGCCATGTGGAGGATGGTCGATTTGCCGGCGCCGTTCGGGCCGAGGAGTCCGGTCACGCCGGGGCCGACCTCGAAGGAGACGTCGTTGACGGCGACGACGTTGCCGTACCAGCGGGAAACGCCGCGGAGTTCGATGGCCGGGGGCGAGCCGCCGCTCATGCCTGCACCCGCTGGAAGCGGCGGAGGATGAGGAGCGCGGCGGCCGCGAAGTGCGCCACCGCGAGGAGGAGGTAGCTGAACAGCGGGAGGTCGGCGCGCGCCTGGATGGAATCGGCGCCGGGGGTGTGCCCGAAGATGGCGAGCGCCGCGCCGTAGAGGAGGTCGAAGGGGCTGAACCAGGCGGCGAAGCGGCCGATTTCGCCGCCGATTTCGACCAGGATGCCGGCGAGCGGCAGCGTCACGAGGAACCAGGCCGCGACGCCGACGGTCGCGTAGGCGCGCCGGGGCGCGTGGGCGGCGATGGCGAGGGAGCCGCACCCCGCAACGGCCGCGATGACGAGGCCGGCCGCGAGGGACTGCGGGAATTCGCGCCAGTGGTCGGCGAGGTAGCCGGGCAGGTCATCGCTGGCGAGGCCGTTGCCGATGGTGAGCAGCAGGAGCGGGCCGAGCGTCAGCACGGCGAGCGCAGTGACGAAGGCGGCCGTCTTGGCGATGGCGTAGTCGGAGCGGAGCAGGGCGCGGGAGAAGTAGAGCGAAAGCGTGCGGTAGCGCAGGTCGCGGCCGAAGATATCGGGGGCGACGCCGGCGCAAAAGAGGGCGACAGGGACTTCGCTGTAGCCGAGGTAGTTCCACGGCGCGATGATCTCGATCCGGCTGCCGAGCAGGGCCGCGACGCCGAGCTGGATGAGCGCGGGGATGAAGGCGAAGGCGGCGACGACCAGCGGGACGATCTTCGCGGAGGTGCGGCGGCCGATGCCGAAGGCGCCGCGCAGGGTGAAGGTGTAGAGCGCCAGGATGGCTGCGCGGCGGCCGAGCCGCGGGCCGTCGTAGGTCCGGTAGCCGAGGTCGTAGATGGCGCCGGCGCGGGGATCAGCTCCCGGCATGGAGAGCCTCCGGGGCCGGCCGGAAGAGGTCTTCGAGGGCCTGCCGCCGCCGTTCGAGCCGGACCAGCCCGAGGCCGAGGTCGGCGCAGGCATCGCGGACGCGGTCGAGGACGTGGTCGCCGTCGAACGGCAGGAGGAGCTGGCGGCCGTCGCCTTCGACGCGGAGGCCGGCCGCGCGGAGTGCGTCGGCGAGCGCCGCAGGGTCGCCCTCGACCTCGACGATGAGGGTGCCGGTGGCGGCCGTGAAATCGGCGATGGCGCCCTGGCGGAGGAGCCGGCCGCCGTCGATGACGACGACCTGGTCGCAGACGCGTTCGATTTCGCCGAGGAGGTGGGAGGCCATGACGATCGAGATGCCGAATTCATGCCCGGTGCGGCGGACGAGGTCGAGCATGTCGTCGCGGCCGGCGGGGTCGAGGCCGTTCGTCGGCTCGTCGAGGAAGAGGAGACGCGGGTCGTGGACGAGCGCCTGCGCGAGCTTGACGCGCTGTTTCATTCCGGTGGAGTAGCCGCGGATGTCGCGGTAGCGCTCTTCGAAGAGGCCGACGTGGCGGAGCGTCTCGGCGGTGCGCTCGCGGGCGGCATCGCCGGGGAGGCCGTTGACGCGGGCCATGTGGGCGATGAATTCGGTGGCGGAGACATCGCCCGGGAGGCAATCGTGCTCGGGCATGTAGCCGACGAACTGGCGGAGGGTGGGGCCTTCGCTGGCGACGTCGTAGCCGAGGACGCGGGCGGAGCCGGAGGTGGCCGGGAGGAGGCCGAGGAGGATGCGGATGAGGGTGCTCTTGCCGGCGCCGTTGGCGCCGACGAGGCCGGTGATGCCCGGCGGGACGGCGATGGTGAGGTCATCGAGGGCGGTGACGTCGCCGAAGCGGCGCGTGAGGCCCGCAGTTTCGATGACGTGCATGGGAGGAGTGTAGAGGGGATACGCCGCGCTCGAAGCGCTCGACGACATCCAGCGGGTTTCGATGACGTGCATGGGAGGAGTGTAGAGGAGATGGCGCAAGGGGCGGGGAAGGGCGGCGGCGCGGGGGGGGCGAGCCGGCTTCGCCGGCGGTGGCGCGGCTGGCGCCGCGGGGATGGCTGGCCGCCTTCGGCGGCGGCGCCGCGGGATGCCGCCGCTCCGCGGCGGCGCGGGGCGGGGAGTTGGGAGGAGGGAGCTGGGAGGAGGGAGGAGGAGCTGGGAGCTGGGAGCTGGGAGCTGGGAGCTGGGAGCTGGGAGCTGGGAGCTGGGAGCTGGGAGCTGGGAGCTGGGAGCTGGGAGCTGGGAGCTGGGAGCTGGGAGCTGGGAGCTGGGAGCTGGGAGCTGGGAGGGAGGATAACCTCCAACCTCCAACCTCCAACCTCCAACCTCCAACCTCCAACCTCCAACCTCCAACCTCCAACCTCCAACCTCCAACCTCCAACCTCCAACCTCCAACCTCCAACCGTTGCCGCGGGGCTCCGTCCCCGCGGGGCGCCATGCGCCCAACGGATGTCCCGGGAACCGGGAGGCGGGAAGCGGGAGACGGGCGGATGCGAACGTCCGGGTGGGCCTCGCCGGCCCTCCGCGGGGACGGAGTGGGGAGTTGGGAGATTGGAGTGGGGAGCTGGGAGACCCGGGGGAGGAGGGCTGCTCCCTGCTCCCTGCTCCCTGCTCCCTGCTCCCTGCTCCCTGCTCCCTGCTCCCTGCTACGCTGATCAGGCCCGCGAGGCCGCGCGACGGCGCGGGCAGGGTGAGGTGCGATGAGCGACCAGCCGGGTTCGATGCCGACGGGAGAAGGGGCAGGAACGCCGCAATCTCCGCAGGGCGCGGGCGCGCCGCCGCCGGGGACACCGCCCGGGGCCCAGCCGCCGATACCGCCCGCTGCACCATACGTCGGCTACGGGCCGGGGCTGCAGGCGTGGTACAGCGGGCCATATCCGCCGCCCGGCGCCCGCGAGGGCACCTGGACGATGATCTGGCGGACGGGCGTCAAGTCCATCGTCGCCGCGGGCTGCTTCGGGGTGACGCTTTCGTTCGCGCTCTTCCTGCCGCTCATCATCCTCGCCGCGATCATCGCGGCAGCCTCGGATTCGGGCGGCGGCGAAGATGTCGTCTACGGCGATTCGGGCGCGAGCGGGAAGCTGCTCTCCATCCCGGTGACCGGCGTCATCCTCGGCGAAGAGCTGGAGCCGGCGGGCATCTTCGGCCTCCCGGGCGTCGTTTACGGTTACGAAATCCGGGAGAAGCTGAGGAAGGCTGCGGAGGACGACAGCATCGCCGGCGTCGTGCTCGAGCTGGAGACGCCGGGCGGGACGATCTTCGGGGCGCGGGCGATCGCGCAGGGCATCCAGGAGTACCGGGAGAAGACCGGCAAGCCGGTGGTGGCGTTCGTCGCCGGGCTGAGCGCCTCGGGCGGGCTGTACGCGATGGCGCCGGCCGACCTGATCATCGCGGACTACGGCAGCCTCGTCGGGAGCATCGGCGTGACGATGGGCGCAATCGAGTACTGGGACGGGCTGTTCGCGACGGAAGGCGGCCTCTTCGGCGGCGGCGTGACGACCCGCGACGGGATCGTCTTCCAGCCCATCACGGCCGGGCGGTCGAAGGACGTCGGGGCGCCCTACCGGCCGCTCACCGAGCAGGAGAAGCAGGAGCTGCAGCGGGGCGTCGACAACGAATACGCGGAGTTCGTGCGGCACGTGGCGGCGGCGCGGAACATCCCGGAGGCGACCATCCGGGACCGCATCGGCGCGATGGTGTACGACAACCAGACGGCGCAGGAGCTCGGGCTCATCGACGCGACAGCCGACCGCTACGAGGCGTACGAGCGGACGGCGGCGCTGGCGGGGCTGGAGGCCGGGAAGTTCCGGGTGGTGCGGGAATCGGGCGGCGGGTCGGTCTGGTCGGGGCTGCTCGGCAAGCTGGGCCTGGGCAGCTCGTCGAAGCCGCCGGTCCAGGCAGGCGGCCCGGTGCGGATCTGCTTCCCGGCGCACGCCATCCTCGCGTACTACGGCGACCCGGTGGCGCTCTGCGCGCAGGGGCGGTAGACGGGAGGCGGGAGGGACCGGGAAGCGGGAAGCGGGAGCTCGGACTGAGGGGGCGGGCCTCGCCGGCCCTCCGCGGGGACGGAGCCCCGCGACTACGGAGTTGGGAGCTGGGAGTTGGGAGCAGGGAGGGAGAATAACCTCCAACCTCCAACCTCCGACCTCCAACCTCCAACCTCCAACCTCCAACCTCCCAACCCCGAGCCTGCCGGCCACCGGACGGCCGACGGGGGCCGGCGGGAAACCGGCCCCCGTCGAACGAGGGGAAAGGCGCGGGGGGAAGGAGAACCGGATTACTTCTCCGGGGTGAACTTGACGGGCAGGTGCTTGATGCCGCCGATGAAGGTGGAGCGGAGGCGCTGCGCGGGCCCGGCGAGTTCGATGTCCGGGAAGCGGCGGAAGAGCTCCTGGAAGAGCACCTTCAGCTCGAGGCGGGCGAAGCCGGCGCCGAGGCAGAAGTGCTCACCGATGCCGAAGGCGAGGTGATCGTTCGGCGTCCGGGTGATGTCGAAAACGTCGGCGTTGGGGAAAACGTCCTCGTCGCGGTTGACGGAGGGATACCACATGACGACGCGCTCGCCGGCCTTGATGGGCTGGTGGCGGATGGCGGTGTCTTCCTTGGCGACGCGGGCCATGTGGGTGACGGGCGAGACCCAGCGGAGGATCTCTTCGACGGCGGAATCGATGAGCGACATGTCGTCGAGGAGCTTCTTCTTCTGGTCGGGGTGCTCGCAGAGGGCGAGGAGGCCGCCGGACATGGCGTTCCGGGTGGTTTCGTTGCCGGCGAGGATGAGGAGGAAGCAGAACCAGAGGATGTCCTCATCCGTGAGCTTCTCGCCGTCGACTTCGGAATCGACGAGGAGGGAGATGATGTCCTCGGTGCGGGCGGTCTTCCGCTGCATCAGGGCCTGGGCGTAGTAGCCGAACATCTGCATGGTGCCCATGTTGCCGGTGATGCGGGCGGCTTCGGGGGTGCCGCGCTGGTCTTCGGGCACGTCGGTCTGGTACTCGGGGTCGCCGGAGCCGAGGACCTTGTTCGTGAGGGCGAACATCAGGTCCCAGTCCTTCTCCGGGACGCCGAGCATCTGGCAGATGACGGCGAGCGGGATGTTGCAGGCCACATCGAGGACGAAGTCGGATTCGCCTTTCTTCGCGATGCGGTCGAGGAGGATGTTGGTGGTTTCGCGGATCTTGGGCTCCCACTGGGCGACGGCGCGGGGGGTGAAACCCTTGTTCACGAGGCGCCGCATCTTCACATGGCGCGGCGGGTCCATCGTGATGATCATCTTTCCGTTGCCCTGGGCGGCGAGGAGGGCGTCCTCTTCGCTGATGGGCTCGTATTCGGTGATGCCCTTTTCGGAGCTGAAGATCTCCGGGTGGCGGGAGACGAAGAGGACGTCTTCGTACTTGACGAGGTTCCAGTGGCCCTTCACCTCGTCGGTGGGCGGGGTCCAGGAGATCGGGTCCTCCTTGCGGAGGATTTTGAAGGCCTGGTGGGAGAGGCCGCTTTCGAAGAGGACCGGGTCGTTGAGGTCGATGTCGGCGAGGGTGAGGCTCTGCGCTTCGGTGGTCACGTACTGCTCCGCGGGTGCTGTCATGGCGCCGGGGTCCCTGGCCCGGCTGATTTACCGATCGGTCGATAAGGTACGCGAATCGGCCCGCCGGCGGGAAGACCGGCCGGCGGGATGATTCGGCCGGGGCTCACCGTTCGGGGGTGAACTGGACCGGCATGTGCTTGATGCCGTTGATGAAAGTGGAGCGGAGGCGCTCCGGCGGGCCGACGACTTCGATATCGGGGAAGCGGCGGAAGAGCTCTTCGAACATGACTTTGAGCTCTTTGCGGGCGAACCCGGCGCCGAGGCAGAAGTGTTCGCCGATGCCGAAGGCGAGATGGTCGTTCGGCGTGCGGCGGATATCGAAGCGGTACGGGTCCGGGAAGACGTCCTCGTCGCGGTTGGCGGAGGGATACCACATGAGGACGCGGTCGCCGGCGCGGATCTGCTTGCCGCGGAGTTCGACGTCCTCGGTGGCGGTGCGGGCCATGTGGTGGAGCGGCGAGGTCCAGCGGAGGATCTCCTCGATGGCGGTATCCATGAGGGAGGGATCCTCGATGAGGGCGCGCTTCTGGTCCGGGTGCTGGCAGAGGACCTGGAGGCCGCCGGAGATGGCGTTCCGGGTGGTTTCGTTGCCGGCGACGATGAGGAGGAAGCAGAACTGGAGGATGTCGCCCTCGGTGAGCTTTTCGCCGTCGACCTCGGCCTCGAGGAGGATGGTGGGGAGGTCGTTCTCGCGGGGGTTTTGGCGCCGGTCTTCGAGGACGCCGCGGAAGTACTCCAGCATGGTCTGGAGGCCCTTCATGGCGGTGAGGCGGGCGGCCTGGCCGGTGCCGCGCTCTTCCTCGGGGATGTCGGTCTGGTATTCGGGGTCGCCGGAGCCGAGGACCTTGTTCGTCAGCTCGAACATGAGGGGCCAGTCTTTCTGCTCGACGCCCATCATGCCGCAGATGACGGCGAGCGGGAGCTGGCTGGCGACCTCGAGGACGAAGTCGCATTCGCCTTTGTGGGCGATGCGGTCGAGGATTTCGTTGGTGACGCGCCGGATTTCGGGCTCCATGGCGTTGACGGCGCGCGGGGTGAAGCCCTTGTTGACGAGGCGGCGCATCTTCACGTGGCGGGGCGGGTCCATCGTGATGATGGAGGCGTTGCCGCCGGCGTTCTGCTGCTGCGCGGCGAAGTCGAGCTCGGCGAGCTTCTCGGGCTTGATGCCGGGGCCGGCGATGCCCTTGCTGGAGATGAAAATCTCGGGCCGGCGGGAGATGAAGAGGATGTCCTCGTACTTCGTGATCGACCAGAAGCCGTTGGAGACTTCGCCGGGCGGGTTCCAGTGGACCGGGTCGCGGTGGCGCAGGATGCGGAGGAGCTCGTGGAACTCTTCGCGCTGGAAGTGCTCAGGGTTGTTGAGGTTGATGTCCGAGGGTTCGATGGCTGGTGCGGTCACGGCACTCCTCCGGGGGCATGGCCCGGTCTATCCGGGATATCGATGGTGCGATGGTAGCTTACCGGTCGGGAAAAGTGAACGACCGTTTACGAAAGCTGGTCAGGGAATCAGCTCGATGGCCTGGCGGGGGCAAAGCCGGTAGGCGCGCTCGGCCTTCTCCTCGAGCTCTTTCGGCAGGTCGCCTTCGATGAGGACGATGGAGATATCGTCGTCGCCGAGCTTGAAGATCTCGGGCGCGGCCTTCTCGCACTTGCCGTGCCCTTCGCACATTTCAGCTTTGACGCGAACTTTCACGGGTGGTTCTCCAGGGCTGTGGGGTATCCGGCGGCCGGGGGCCGCCCGAGGGCGAAGCATAGCGGTTTACCGCACGGTAAGCCACCGGACGCGGCATCCGCCGGGAACTTTTTCGGCCCTGCCGGCGTCTTCATCGGCATGGGCAACATGCGACGTCTTCTTCCCCTGTTCCTCGTCCTCGTCCTCGGCGCGGCGGCCGCTGCCGCCTGCATCGAGGACACCGGCTCGACGGGTTCGCGGCCCGGCGACAGCTACCCGACGAAGGTGGTGGACGCCCCCATCGACGGGCTCGAGGTGCTGACGCGCGAGACGGCGCCGCCCTCGTACGCGGTGCGCATCGTGAGCGGGCTGCCGAGCGGCTGCGCGAAGTTCGAAGCCTGGGAGATCACCGGCCGGAGCGGCACCGATATCACCATCCGCGTGACGAACCGCGTGCCGGACAGCGACGACGTGGCGTGCACGATGATCTACGGCACGCACGAGTCGGTGGTCGACCTCGGCTCCGATTTCGCGAGCGGCACGACGTATGCGGTGGTCGTGAACGGCGAGTCCGTGAGCTTCACCACCCAGTAGCGCGGCCGGCGGCAGCCGGGCGACAGGCGATGTCGGCGCTCCCTGCGAGAATGCGCGGGTGAGCGCCGATTTCGCGATCGACGACTGGCTGCGGGAGGAAGGGCTCCTCGATGACGAGGGGCTGGCGCTCGCGCGCGCGGCGCTGGTGGCCGCGGGGCTGACGACCGGGAAGAAGCAGCGGATGGCCGTTGCGAAGCGGGAGCGGGCGCGGGAGGCGGCGTGGGCGGCGCTGGCGGGCTGGTGCGGCGCGGCCGCCTGCCGGGCGGCGGCCGATGCGACCGGGAAGACCGTGGTGCGGACGGTGCGGGAGCGGTGCGCCGGCTGCGGGGGCTCGAACGCGCTGCAGGCCGCGCGGGCGGCGGCAGCAGCCTGCCGGCGGGCGAACCTCCGCCGGGCGGTGGTGCTGGGCGGGAGCCCGGCGGCGCGGCAGGAGGCGCTCCGCCTCGCGCAGGCGGCGGGCGGCCCAGAGCTGGTCTTCGTGGACGGCGACAGCCGGGTGACGGAAGGCGACGCCCGCGCGGACAAGGCGCGGGCGGACGTGGTGCTGGCATGGGCAGGCACGCCGCTGCCCCACAAGGTGAGCGACCTCTACCGGCGGCGGGAGCCGGGCGACCCGCCGATCATCACCGTGCCGACGACGGGCGTGGGGCAGCTGTTCCGGGCGCTGGAGGAGCACGCGCGGAACCGCCGCCCGTAGCGCTGCAGGGCCGTACAATGCCGGCATGGCCGGGGACGCGCCGCTGGTGGGCATCATCATGGGCAGTTCGAGCGACTGGCCGACGATGCGGCTGGCGGTCGACGTGCTGGAGCGGTTCGGCGTCCCGTGCGAGGCGCGCGTGGTCTCGGCCCACCGCACGCCGGGGCTGGTGACGGAGTACGCCCAATCGGCGGCGGCGCGGGGCCTGAAGGTGATCATCGCCGGGGCCGGCGGCGCCGCCCACCTGCCGGGCATGACGGCCGCGCAAACGCCCCTGCCGGTCATCGGCGTGCCCATCCAGACGAAGGCGCTGCAGGGGCTCGATTCGCTCCTCTCAATCGTCCAGATGCCGCGCGGCACGCCGGTGGCCACGATGGCCATCGGCGAGGCGGGCGCGGTGAACGCGGCGCACCTCGCCGTGCGCATCCTCGCCGCGGAGGACCCGGCGCTCCGCGAGCGCGTGGCGGCGTTCATGGCGGAGGAGCGCGACCGGGTGCTGGGCGAACGGCTGGAATGACGGCGCTGCCGCCCGGTTCGCCCATCGGCATCATCGGCGGCGGCCAGCTCGGGCTGATGCTGGCCGAAGCGGCCCGCGAACTCGGCTACCGCACCGTCGTCCTGAACGATGCCGCCGACTGCCCCGCTGCCGCCGCCGCGGACGAGGTCGTCGCCGGGAGCTTCGACGACCCGGGCGTCGTCGAACGGTTCGCTGCGATGATCGCCGTCGCGACGGTCGAGACGGAGACCCTGCCGGCGGCGCTGCTGGAGGCCGTCGCGGCGCGCGTCGAACTGCGGCCGGCGGCCGGCATCGTGCTGACGACGCAGGACCGCGCGAAGCAGCGGGCGTTCACCGCCGGGCTCGGCATCGCCGTGCCGCCGCACCGGATCGTGACCAGCGCAGCGGAGGCGGAGGCGGCGGGACGGGAGCTCGCGCTGCCCGCCGTGGTGAAGCGGGCGACGGGCGGCTACGACGGCCGCGGGCAGGCGTGGGCAGCGACGCCGCGCGGCCTCGCCGACGCATGGGAGGCGCTCGGCGGCGGAACGTGCGTCATCGAGGAGCGGGTGAACTTCGCGGCGGAGTTCTCGGTCATCGTCTGCCGCGACGCCGAGGGGCGGCTGGCGTTCTTCGACCCCATCCGGAACGTGCACCGGGAGGGCATCCTGCGCGTGTCGAGCGCGCCGGCGGGCATCCCCGCGGCATCGGCGGCGCAGGCGCGCGCGTTCGCGCAGCGCTTCGCGGAAGGCGCCGGGCTGGTGGGCATCGCATGCCTCGAGTGCTACCTGCTGCCGGGCGGCGAGGTGCTGGTGAACGAAGTCGCGGCGCGGCCGCACAACTCGGGCCACCTGACCATCGAAGCGTGCGCGACGAGCCAGTTCGCCCAGCTCATCCGCATCGCGGCGGGGCTGCCGCCGGGCCCGACCGATCTGCGGGAGCCGGCGACGATGCTCAACCTCATCGGCGACATCGACGAGGCGGCGCTGGCGGCGCTGGCGGCGGCGCACCCGGGGCGCGTCTTCGTGCACCGGTACGGGAAGGCGCCGCGGCCCGGCCGGAAGCTCGGCCACGTCACGGTGCTCGGTTCAAACGCGGTGGAGCCGCCGCCGGCTCGCCCGGGCTGCGAAATCGGCTAGAATCCGCGCGCACATTTTTCGAACGCGGGGGACCAGGCCGGTGGAAGTACCGCTCCTGCTCAACGATTTCCTGCGCCGCGCGGCGAAGCTCTACCCGAACAAGGAAGCCATCGTCGACGGCGACCTGCGGATGACGTACCGGGACTACCAGGAGCGGTGCAACCAGCTCGGGCATGCGCTCCTCTCGCTCGGGGTCCGCAAAGGCGACCGGGTCTGCATCCTCAGCCCGAACAGCCACTACTTCCTCGAGAGCTACTACGGGGTGACGCAGATCGGCGCCATCCTCGTGCCGCTCAACTACCGGCTGGTGGCCGCCGACCACGAGTACATCATCAACCACGCCGGCGTGAAGGTGGTGCTCGTCGATTATGACTACACGCACGTGATCGATGACATCCGGCCGAACCTGAAAACGGTCGAGCACTTCATCGTGGCCGACCCGCGGACGCCGAAGCAGACGCCGGCCGGCTGGGTCGACTGGGATGCGCTGGTCGGGCAGCAGCCGAAAGGGCCGACGCCGCCGGTGGAGCAGGACGAAAACGACGTCACCTCCATCAATTACACCTCGGGGACGACCGCGCGGCCGAAGGGCGTGATGCTGACGCACCGGAACGTCTACATCAACGCCTACAACTTCATCGCCCACCTGCGCGTGCGGCACGAGGACCGGGAGCTGTGGACGCTGCCGATGTTCCATGCGAACGGCTGGGGCGGCCCCTTCGCCATCACCGCGATGGGGGCGACGCACGTCGTGCTGCGGGCCGTGGTGGGCGCCGACATCTTCCGGCTCATCCAGGACGAGAACATCACGTTCGCCTGCATGGCGCCCGCGGTGCTGAACACGATCCTGACCTTCCCCGACCGGGACAAGTACACGATCACGACGCGGCCGCGGTTCGTCGTCGCCGGCGCGCCGCCGCCGGCGGCGTTCATCGAGCGGCTGGAGAACGAGCTCGGCTGGGAGTTCATCCAGATCTACGGCCTGACGGAGACCTCGCCCATCCTCACCGTCAGCACGCCCGACTACCACAACCCGGACGGCCGGAACTACCAGCGCCGCGCCCGCGCGGGCGTCGAAGCGATCGGCGTCGAAATCCAGGTGCTCGACGACAGCGGCAACCCCGTGCCGAAGGACGACCGGACGATCGGCGAGGTGTGCGCGCGCTCGAACGTCGTGCTCAAGGGCTACTGGGAGCAGCCGGAGGAGACGAACAAGGCGATCTACGACGGCTATTTCCACACGGGCGACCTCGCCACGTGGGACGAATTCGGCAACATCAACATCGTCGACCGGAAGAAGGACGTCATCATCTCCGGCGGCGAGAACATCTCCTCGGCCGAGGTGGAGGACGCGCTCTACAAGCACCCGGCAGTGCTGGAGTGCGCGGTGGTCGGCGTGCCGAGCGAGAAGTGGGGCGAAACGCCGCGCGCGCTCGTCGTGCTCCGGCCGGGGATGACGGCGACGGAGGAGGAGATCATCGCCTTCTGCCGGGAGCACCTCGCGCACTTCAAGTGCCCGACAGGCGTGGACTTCGTGGAGAGCCTGCCGCGGACGGCGACGGGCAAGCTGCAGAAGTTCCTCATCCGGGAGCGGTACTGGGCGGGCAAAGAGCGGCGGGTGAACTGAGCCCGCCGCGCAGCGAAGGGATGAACCGGGGGCCGCGGCGGCGCGGCCCCCGCGCTTCTCGTGCGGTCAGCTGCCGGTGAAGCGGGGCGGGCGCTTTTCGAGGAACGCCTGCCGCTGCTCGCGGGCATCGTTTACCGCCCGGCGGCAGATGGCGATGGCGTGGATCTCCTCGCGCAGCTGAGCATCGAGGCCGTTCTCCCAGGAGCGCTGGACGACGCGGCGCGACATGATGGCGGCGATCGGCGGGTGGGCGGCGATCTGCCGGGCGGCGGCCTGCGCCTCTTCCAGCAGCCGGTCGTGGGGGACGAGCCGCTGCAACAGCCCCATGCGGAGCGCCTCCTCGGCCTCGACGGCGCGGCTGGTGAGGATGATGTCGAGCGCATTCCCCTGCCCGACGATGCGCGGGAGGAAGTAGCTCATCCCCGAATCGGGCGAGAGGTTCCGCTCGATGAAGACGGACTTGAAGCGGGCGTGCTCGCTACCGATGCGGATGTCGCACGCGAGCGCGAGGGAGAACCCGGCGCCGGCGGCGATGCCGTTGACGGCGGCGATGGTTGGCTTGTCGATGGACGCGACGGCCCGCGCCTGCCGGCCGACCCAGCTGTCCTCGTCGGTGAGCTGCTGCCAGGGCACCCGGCCGGGCTGCTCCGGGAGCGGGCCGGAGAGGTCGGCGCCGGAGCAGAAGCCGCGGCCGGCGCCGGTGATGATGACGGCGCGGACGCCGTCGTCGTGCTTCAGCTGGTGGCAGACCTCGAGCAGCTCCTGCTGGAGCGCCCGGTTGAGCGCATTCAGCTTTTCGGGGCGGTCGAGGGTGACGGTTGCGACCTCATCGGCGATGTCGAGGCGAAGGCAGGTGAACGGCACGGGCGGCCCTCCGGGGCGCAGGATGGTGCGGGGAGTGAAGCGGATTGCGCGGGGCTTGTCGAGCGGCGTATCGTGCCCGCGATGGACGCCGAGCCGCCGGCCGGGCCGATGCAGATCCTCATGATTTCCGACTTCGTCTGCCCGTGGTGCTACCTGGGGCTCGTCGAGATCGAGCGGGTGGAGCGGGAGTACGACGTCGAGGTGCGGCATGTGCCGTACCTGCTCGACCCGGCGACGCCGCCGGAAGGGAAGCCGCGGCGGCCGATGACGCGCCCGGGCGACCCGCCGACGGCGATGGAGCTGCGGGCCGAGGCGGCGGGCATCCGGTTCACGCGCGGGCGTGAGTGGACCTCGAATTCGGTGCTGGCGCACGAAGGCGCTGAGTTCGCGCACGAGGCGGGCCGGGCGCGGGAGTTTGCGCGGGAGATGTTCCGCGCCTACTTCACGGAGCTCGAGGACATCGGCAGGCTGGACGTGGTGGTGGAGGTTGGCGCGCGGGCCGGGCTGGACCCGGGCGCGCTGCGCGCGGCGCTCGAGGCGCACACCTACCGGCAGCGCGTGCTCGAGGCGATCGGCTGGACGCGGGAGGCGGGCGTCTCCGGCGTGCCGACGTTCGTCTTCGGCGACCGGTTCGCGATGTCCGGGGCGCAGGATGCGGCGGTCTTCGATGCGGTGATGGAGCGGCTCGGGGTGCCCCGGCGGGCCGGGTGAGGCCCGACTGACAACCCCCTGCGATTCCGCTACGCTCGACGCACACGGCGCGGTCCCCCGCGCCCGGGGAGGTTTGGCCGATGGCGATGCGCTACCGCTACTCGATGTGGGATGGGACGCAGGAGGTGCCGGCGCTCGACCCGGACCAGATCCTGGACAACATCACCGACGACCTGATGAATTTCGGGGACCTGCAGCATGCGCTGCGGAACCTGATGCAGCGCGGCATGCGGAACCCGATGGGGCAGCGGATGCAGGGGCTGCGGGACCTCCTCCAGCAGCTCCGGCAGCAGCGGCGGCAGCAGCTGGACCGCTTCAACCTCTCCTCGATTTTCGATGACCTGAAGCGGCAGCTGGACGAAATCCTCGACCTCGAGCGGAACACGCTGGAGCGGCGGCTGGAGGAGGCGGAGCGCGCCTCCGGCGAGCAGCAGCAGGGCGAGGCCGGCCAGCAGGGGCAGCAGCCGCCGCAGGGCCGGCAGGACGGCGAGCAGCAGCAGGGCGAGGCCGGCCAGCAGGGGCAGCAGCGGCCGGAGGGCCGGCAGCAGGCCGGCCAGCAGGGCGGCGCCGGGCAGCAGGGCGGCGCGGGGCAGGAGCACAGCCAGCCGACGCCGCCGCGCGAGTTCGCCGAGATGCTCCGGAACATCGCGAACCGCAAGAAAGAGTTCCTCGAGAACCTGCCGCAGGACGTGGCCGGGCAGGTGCGCCAGCTCCAGAACTACGAGTTCATGGACCCGGAGGCCCAGCAGAAGTTCAACGAGCTGCTCGAATCCCTGAAGAAGGCGATGCTCGACACCTTCTTCAAGGACCTGTACGACCAGATCGCGAACATGTCGCCCGAGGACCTGCAGCGGATGAAGGAGATGGTCCGCGACCTGAACCAGATGCTGCAGGACCGGATGGCCGGGCGGGAGCCGAACTTCGAGCAGTTCATGGAGAAGTACGGCGACCTCTTCGGCGACAACCCGCCGCAATCGCTCGACGACCTCATCCGGCAGATGCAGCACCAGATGGGGCAGATGCAGTCGCTCCTCGATTCGCTCCCGGGCGACCTGCGGCAGCAGCTGCAGGACCTCCTCTCCGACAAGGTGGGCGACCCGGAGCTGCAGCAGGCGCTGAACGAGCTGGCGCAAAACCTCGAGTACCTCTACCCGATGCGGGACCTGCGCAACCAGTACCCCTTCCGCGGCGACGAGGAGCTCGACCTGCAATCCGCCATGCGGCTGATGGACCAGATGCAGTCGATCGACGAGCTGGAGCGGCAGATCGAGCGGACGCAGTACGGCGGGGACATCGAGGACATCGACGCGGACAAGCTCGAAGAGCTGCTCGGGCCGGAGGCGCGGGAAACGCTGGAGCAGCTGAAGCAGTTCCTCGAAATCCTCGAAGAGGCCGGCTACATCCGGAAGAAGGGCAACCAGTGGGAGCTGACCCCGCGCGGCACCCGGAAAATCGGCCAGCGGGCGCTGGTGGAGATCTACCAGCAGCTGAAGGCCGACACCTTCGGCAAGCACGAGGTGCGCGAAACGGGGACCGGCGGCGAGCGGACGGATACGACGAAGCCGTACGAATTCGGCGACCCGTTCTACCTCGATATCCAGAAAACGATGATGAACTCGATGTACCGGGAGGGGCCGGGCACGCCGCTGCGGCTGAAGCCGGACGACTTCGAGGTGGCGCGGACGGAGCTGCTGACGCAGACGGCGACGGTGATCATGCTCGACCTGAGCTGGTCGATGGCGCTGCGCGGCTCCTTCCAGGCCGCCAAGAAGGTGGCGATGGCGCTGAACAACCTGATTTCATCGCAGTACCAGCGCGACAGCCTGTACATCATCGGCTTCAGCGCCTACGCGCGGGAGCTGAAGACGGAGGAGCTGCCGTACGTCCGCTGGGACGAATCAGTGCTGGGCACGAACATGCACCACGCGCTGATGATCGCGCAGCGGCTGCTCGCGAAGCACACGCAGGGCACGCGCCAGATCATCATGATCTCGGACGGCGAGCCGACGGCGCACCTGGAGCGGGGGCGCTCCTACTTCGCCTACCCGCCGAGCCCGATCACCATCCGGGAGACGCTGAAGGAGGTGAAGCGCTGCACGCAGAAGCGCATCACCATCAACACGTTCATGCTCGACCGGAACTACTACTTGAAGGAGTTCGTGAACCAGGTCGCCCGGATCAACAAGGGGCGGGTGTTCTACACGACGCCGGACAAGCTGGGCGAGTACATCCTGGTGGATTACGTGGCGCAGAAGCGGAAGCGGCTGGCCGGGATGGGCTGAGCCGCGGCGGCGCAGGGCGGTGAAACGCGGAAGGGGCCCGAGTTCGGGCCCCTTCGTTCGTCGGCAGGACGTGCGGGCAGCGGCAGGTGCGGCCGGCCTTTCAGCCGGCGGCGGCCTCTGCGTCGTCGAGCATCGACTGGGCCTCTTCGACGCTCTCGAGGCGGACGATGCCCTTGCGGATGGCGTAGCGGATGAGGTCGGTGCGGTTGCGGGCGTGGAGCTTCGCCATGATGTGGGCTTTGTGGGCCTCGACGGTCTTCACGGAGATGTAGAGCTCGTTGGCGATGCCCTGGTTGGTGTACCCCTCGGCGATGAGCTGGAGGACTTCGCGCTCGCGGCTGGTGAGGGTATCCATGCCGTTGCGCTGGTCGGAGCGCTTCGCCTGGTAGAGGACTTCGGCGAGGTCGAAGCCTTCGGAGAGGGCGCTGGAGAAGTAGCTGTTGCCTCGGTGGACGGTCTGGATGGCGAGGACGAGTTCGGAGACGTCGGACTTTTTGATGATGTAGCCGGAGGCGCCGGAGCGGATGGCGTCGAGCAGCTGGTCTTCATCGACGAAGCCGCTGAGCATGACGACGCGGGTGGAGGGGGCGATGCGGCGGATCTGGCGGGTGGCTTCGAGGCCGTTGAGGCCGGGCATGACGACGTCCATGAGGACGACGTCGGGCTGGAGGCGTTCGACGGCCTGGACGGCTTCGCGGCCGTTTTCGACGTCGGCGACGACTTCGAGTTCGGGCTGCGCCTCGAGGAGCATCCGGAGGGCCTGGCGGATGACGGCGTGGTCATCGACGAGGAGGATGCGGATGGGGGCTGCGGCGCGGGCCGGGCCGTTCGTCGGGCGGGCCGGGAAGGTCCGGGGCTGGGGGCGCAGTTGGTTCACAGGTCGAACTCCTCAGGTAGTCTCCGGCGGCGGCGGGGAGGTGCCGTGCCGTTGGGGTTGCCCGTGTGGGGAACCCGGCGACAGGGAGGAGTCTAGGGGCTGCCTCGCGGGGGCGTATTGGCGAAAACCCTGATCCTCGGCGGCGAACTCCCGGTGGTGAGGGGTGCCGCGCGGCGAGATCGGGGGAATCCCGCGGCCCCGCTGCGGGGGCCGCGGCCCGCATCAGATGGTGAAGAAGGCGCGCTCGGTGTGGCCGGGCTCGACGAGGAGGTGGATTTCGGAGCGGAGGGCCATGATGTGGGTGTCGTTGGCGGTGCGCTCGGCGGATTCTTCGGAATCGTAGATGGCGAGGCGGGCGATTTCGCCGCTGTCGTCGTGGGGGCGCATCAGGTAGTGGACCTGGCAGCCGGCGTGGGCTGCGGCGGCTTCATCGAGCTTGCGCAGGAGTTCTTCGCAGCGGGCTTCTTCGCCGCGGCGGGGCTTCATGATGGACAGGCGAATGTACGGCATGGGTGTGCTCTGCTACCTCCGGAGCGCGAATTCTAGGGCGCTGCCGTGCTGACGAAAAGGCGGGACCCCCGCAGCTGCGGGGGTCCCGGTTCCAGGGCGCTGGTTCGGCTGCGGGTCAGAGCCGGAGCTTGCCGTGCGAAGGCTGGCGGCGGCGCTGGCGCTGGGGCAGGGCCGCTTCTTCGGCGGCGAGGTCGACGGGCGGGCTGGTGAGCACCTCGTGGACGTAGCCGCACATGATGCAGCTGCCGTAGGTGCCGTGCCAGTCGCGCTCGACGATGATCGAGCCGCGGCACTTGGGGCAGGACTTCGGCGGTGCTTCCTGCAGAGCTGGCATGACGATTCCCTCCTCTTCCTTTCGATAAAGAGCCGTTATGGTGACCTTCGAGGACAGAAAAAAAGACCTCGAAACGAGCTACCTGCTCGCCAGGCCTTCCAGACTGCCGACGGGGTTAGCTGACGGGCTCGGGCGGAAGGCGCCCTGGCGGCCGGGTGGCCGCGTTCGCCCCGGGGTGATGGGTCCCCCGCTGCGCCGCTGTGGCGCACTAGGCAGGTGGTGCACTGAACCGAACGCGCATGCGAACGACGACGAACGCCGTTCACTCGGCGCAAGCTACCCAATGCGCCGGGGGCTGTCAATAGGTCTTTGCGCTTTTCGTCACAAATTTACCGGGTGGTCCGGGTGACGCCCTACGGCGCGCCGGGAGATTCGCGCAGCTCGCCTTCGAGGATGGCCATGAGGTGGAGGTCGTGCCAGCGGCCGAATTTCCACGCGGCCTGCCGCCGGGTGCCTTCGCGCTGGAAGCCGAGCCGCTCGTAGAGGCGGACGGCGCGCTCGTTTTCGGCGAAGACCCAGAGCTCGATGCGGTGGAGGTTCATCATCTCGAACCCGAACCGGCAGAGGGTCGCGACGGCGTCGGTGCCGTAGCCGCCGTGCCAGCGGGTGCGGTCGCCGATGGCGATGCCGAGTTCGGCGCAGCGGTCTTCGGGGCCCGACGTGCGGAGGTCGGCGCCGCCGATGAGCTGGCTGTCGAGGAGGGCCTCGATGGCGAAGCTGGCGTTCGCGTAGCCCGGCTGGCTGTGGGCGGCGAGGAATTCAGCCTCGGTGCGGTGGGAGACGGGGTAGCGGAGGCTGAGGTAGCGGGTGACCTCGGGGTCGTTGAACCAGCGGTGGAGCTGGTCGGCGTCGCGCGGCTCGCGGGCGCGGAGGCGGATGAGGCGGCCTTCGAAGGGACTCGGCGGAGCGGGCTCTTCCATGGCGGAAGGATGCACCCCGCAGCGGGCTACGTCGAGACGAGCGCGCCGGCGGCGAGGGCGAGCGCGAGCGCCGCGAACGCGGGGCCGAGCGCGGCAGCGCGGAGGTCGGCCGCGCGGGCGGCGAGGAGGCCGGCGCCGGGCCCGGCGGCGAGCGCGAACGCGGCGAGCAGGGCGAAGGCGTCGGCGGGGCCGGGGCCGAGGAAGCGAAGGGCCGGCGCTGCGGCGAGGAGGACGGCCGGGACGGCGAGCGCGGCAGCGAAGACAAGCCACGGCCGCGGACGGCGCTCGAGGAGGAGGCCGGACCCGGCGACGGCGGCGAACCCGAGCAGGATGCCGAGGACGCCGCCGGCGCTCGCAGCGGGGAGCGGCAGGAGCGACGGCAGCGGCCAGCGGGCGGCGCGGATGGCCGCGGCTTCGCCTTCGATGAGGTCGCCGGCGGCGAGCCGCGTGGCGACGAAGGCGTCGCGGGACGCCGCATCGGCGACGAGGAGGAGCCGGATGTCGGCCGGGCCGAAGTCGGCGTCGTCGCCGACGGCCGCGCGGAGCTCATCGAGCGTTTCGCGGTGGGCGCGGACCTCGTTGGCGAGGGCGTAGCGGTCCGGCGCGCCGGGCGGGACCAGCCCGAGCGCCTGGACGGTTTCGGCGTACGCGACGGGGTCGGCCGCCGCGGTCCGGAGGAGTTCGTGGCGGCCGTGCGCGCCCACGGCGAGCGCGAGCGCGGCGGCGGCGAGGATGGCCCCGCCGAACGCGGCGCCGGCCGGCGAGGGCGCAGGAGGCGGCGCGGCCGGCCGGGATTCGAGGGCGAGGCCGGCGCCCTCCCCCGGGCGGGCCCAGAGGGTGATGCTCACCTCCTCCGCGGACGACGCGGCCGCGGCAGGCACGAGCGGGACGAGCGAGGCGCGGGCGATGACCGGGCCGAGCGCGGCGGCAGCAGCGAGCGCCAGGCCGTAGCAGCCGGCAGCTGGGGCTCCGAAGCCTTCGTCGGTCAGTTCGCGGCCGAGGAGCCACGCGGCGGCGGCGCCGGCGGCGGCGAACAGCCAGGGCAGGAAGGCGGCGGCCGACGGCGCGCGCGGGACGGCGCCGGGGTGGGCGAGGGCGAGCCCGGCGAGCGCGCCGGCAGCTGCGGCGCCGGCAGCCCACCCTTCGCCACCGGGGAGGAGGACGACCGCGGCGCCGAGGGCGGCGAGCGCAGTGACGGGCGCGGCGACCCACGCGGCGGCGAGGCCGGCAGCCCGGCGGCCCGCGGCGGCCATGACGGTCCCGGGGATGACGGCGACGGCCGCGCCGGCCAGCGCGCAGGCGAGCACTGCGAGGGGATAGGCGGCCCTGGCGGCATCGCGGGCGAGCGCGGCAGCTTCGCCGCCGGCGAGCAGCCCGGCGAGGGCGGCAGCCGGCGCGGCCGCGGCAGCCCAGGCAGCGCCCGCCGCCCGGGCGGGTTCGCGGGGGCCGGCAGCGGCAGCGATGAGCGCGGCGAGCCCGGCGCCGGCGGCAGCCGGGACGGCGAGCGATGCCGCCGTCCACGGGCCTTCGCCGGCCGGGCCGGCGGCGAGGGCGAAGGCCCCTGCTGCGGCGCCGAAGGGCAGGGCTGCCCCGGCGAGCGGCCCGGCGGCGGCGGGGCGGCCGTCATCGGCATCGAGGGCAACGGCGAGCAGCGCGGCGATGGCCGCGGCGGCGAAGCCGGCGAGGAAGCTGCCGCCCGCCCAGGCCGCCCGTTCGAGCGAGCCGGCGTAGCCGCCGATGAACAGGGCGAGCGCGGCCGTGCCGATCACGCCGGCCAGCAGCAGGATGGCCGCGAGTTCGAACAGGCGCGCGCCGCGCGGGGCCGGAGGCGGCGCCGCGGTATCGCGGGCGGCGGCGCGGCTGACCAGGGCGGCGGCGAGCGCGAGGACGACGGCGAGCGGGACGAGAGCCTGGGCCAGCAGCATCGATGGAAGACTCCCCGGGCGGGTTGCCCGGAGGCCGCAGGATAGAGAAAACGGCCGCCGGTGCTCAACCGGCGGCCGCACGGCGACGCGGGCGACCCGCGGAGGTGCTCAGCCGACGAAGAGCGGCCCGAACACCACTGCGACGATCGACATCAGCTTGAGGAGGATGTTGAGGGCCGGGCCGGCCGTGTCCTTGAAGGGGTCGCCGACGGTATCGCCGACGACGGCGGCCTTGTGCGGTTCGGAGCCCTTGCCTCCGAGGTGGCCGGCTTCGATGTACTTCTTGGCGTTGTCCCAGGCGCCGCCGGCGTTCGCCATCATGAGGGCGAGGACGGCGCCGGAGGCGATGGAGCCGATGAGCAGGCCGCCGAGCGCCTCGGCGCCGATGATCGCGCCGATGAGGATCGGCACGACGACGGCGAGCAGGCCGGGGAGGATCATCTCCTTGATGGCGCCGTCCGTGGAGATGGCGACGGCGCGCGCGTAATCCGGCTTGCCGGTGCCTTCCATGATGCCCGGGATTTCGCGGAACTGGCGGCGGACCTCGTTCACCATCGCCATCGCGGCGCGGCCGACGGCGCCCATGGCGAGGGCGGCGAAGACGAACGGCATCAGGCCGCCGATGAGCAGGCCGAGCATCGTGTCGACGTCGAGGATGTCGATGTCGTTGATGCCGACCACCTGCGAGTAGGTGACCATGAGGGCGAGCGAGGTGAGGACGGCGGAGCCGATGGCGAAGCCCTTGCCGGTCGCGGCGGTGGTGTTGCCGAGGCTGTCGAGGGCGTCGGTGCGCTCGCGGACGGAGGGGTCGAGGTGGGCCTGCTCGGCGATGCCGCCGGCGTTGTCGGCGACGGGGCCGTAGGCATCGGTGGCGAGGGTGATGCCGAGCGGGGAGAGCATGCCGACGGCGGCGAGGGCGATGCCGTAGAGGCCGGCGATCTGGTAGGTGCTCCAGATGGCGATGACGATGGCGATGAGCGGGACGGCGGTGGAGAGCATGCCGAGGCCGAGACCGCCGATGATGACGGTGGCGGGGCCGGTCTCGGCCGTCTTCGCGAGGTTCTGCGTGGGCCGGAATTCGTAGGCGGTGTAGTACTCGGTCGCGGTGCCGATGACCTGCCCGGCGACGAGGCCGATGAGGACGGCCCAGAAGAGTTCGAACGGCAGGTCCATCGCAACGAGGAGAACGGCCGTGCCGGCGAGCACGAGGCCGCTGGCGGAGAAGATGCCGGTGCGGAGCGCCCAGAGCAGCCGGCCCATGGTCGCGTTTTCGCTCGTGCGGACGAGGAAGGTGCCGATGATGGCGGAGATGATGCCGATGCCCATGATGAGCAGCGGCAGGGCGAACGCCTTCGCATCCCAGGCATTCACATCGGCGGCATCGAAGACGCCCTTGTCGGCGCCGACGACGGCCGCGGTGGTGAGCGCCATCGCCGCGACGATGGAGCCGGTGTAGGACTCGAAGAGGTCGGCGCCCATGCCGGCGACGTCGCCGACGTTGTCGCCGACGTTGTCCGCGATGGTGGCCGGGTTGCGCGGGTCGTCCTCGGGGATGCCGGCTTCGACCTTGCCGACGAGGTCGGCGCCGACATCGGCAGCCTTGGTGTAGATGCCGCCGCCGACGCGGGCGAAGAGGGCGATGGAGGAGGCGCCGAAGGCGTAGCCGGTCAGGGGCTGGACATCCTGGGTGATGAGGTAGACGAGCGCGAGGCCGATGACGCTGATGCCCGTGACGGTGATGCCCATGACGGCGCCGGAGCTGAAGGCCACGCGGAGGCCGGGGTTGAGGCCCTGGCGCGCCTTCGCGGCCGTGCGGACGTTGGCGCGGACGGCGATGTACATGCCGATGTAGCCGGTCAGCGCCGAGCTGATCGCGCCGAGCACGTAGGCGGCGGCCGTCCGCGGGAAGTCGGTCAGTTCGCCGTGCTGCGGGCCGAAGCGGTCGAGCACGTCGTAATCGACGAAGACGGCGAGCGCGACGGCGACGATGACGACGAAGACGGCGAGGAAGGTGTATTCGCGCCGGAGGAAGGCGGCGGCGCCTTCCTGGATGGCCCGGGCGATTTGCTTCATCGTCTCGGTGCCTTCGTCTTCGGCGAGGACGCGGCGGGCCGTCCACGCTGCGAAGAGCAGGGCGATGACGCCTGCCCCGAGCGCCACGAGCAAGTTGTTCATGTCGTCCCCCGGTAGAGTGTGGTCCGGCTGTGCGGCGCGACAGGTGCGCGCCGGTGCACGGAAGCCGGCCGAATCCTACCAACGGGGAAGGTTACGGGGAATTTCGTTCGTCCACCGTAGACGGTTTCGGGTGCACACTCTGGGGAGGACTGGCCCGGGGAGGGTTGGCAGGCATGCGCGAAGTGGCTGAACTGAACGGCGACGGCATCGCAGCGGAGCTGCGGCAGGCGATCCACGCGGTGAACGAGGCGCTCGGCTCGCCGGTCGTCTTCCGGCCGGTGGACTGGTCGCTCGAGCGGCGGGAAGCCTCGCCGGCGGCGCTGGAGGAAGGCATCGAGGCAACCCGGGCGCTCGGCGCGGCGATGAAGTACCCCACGGTGACGGAGACGGTGAGCCCGAACCAGGTGCTGCGCGACCGGCTGGGGCTGGCCGTCATCCACCGGCCGTGCCGCAGCTACCCCGGCGTGAGCCGCAACTACACGGGGAACGTCGACCTCCACGTGGTGCGCATCGCCACCGGCGGGACGTACGAGGATGCGGGGATGCGCATCGGCTACTACTCGGCGGTGAGCGTGCGGGTGATGGAGCGGACGCCGGTGGAGCACGCGGCCCACTTCGCCTTCCGACTCGCCGACCAGCACCGGCAGACGGTCACCTCGACGAGCAAGTACACCATCCAGCGGGCGACGGACGGGCTGTTCGAGGAGGTGGTGGCCGAGGTCGCGACCGAGTACCGGAACGTGCGCCACACGCGCGAGCTGTTCGATGCGCTGCTGGCGAAGCTGATCATCAATCCGGAGCGGTACGACGTCATCGTCTGCCCGAACGAATACGGCGACTTCCTGAGCGACATGGTGTACGGGCTGATCGGCTCCATCGGGCTGGGGGCGAGCGCTTCGTACGCGTTTTCGAAGAGCCACCAGCCGATCATCGGGGTGTTCGACCCGGCGGGCGGGACGGCGCCGGACATCGCCGGGCAGGGCATCGCGAACCCTTCGGGCGCGATCGAGGCGTTCGGCTACCTGCTCCAGTTCTGCGGGTACGGCGCGCTCGGCCGGCAGCTGGTGGATGCGGTGCACGACACCATCGCGGCGGGCGAGAAGACGCGCGACCTCGGCGGGACGCTGGGGACGATGGCGTTCACGGAGGCGGTCATCCGGCGGGTCGTGCCCGCCTGAGCGGGGTCACTCCGCGGCGCGGCGGGTGACGATGGCGAGGGTGAGATCGCCGCGGGTCTTTTCGAGGATGCCGCGGACCTGGTCGGTGGTGCGCCGGAGGCCACCGGTCATCGCGTCGGGGTAGTCGATGGTGACGAGGACGCCGTAGATGTCGTCCATGGCGGCGAGGAGGGCTTCGCACCCCTCGAAGGAGCCGGCGCGGAGGCGGTCGAGGATGACGCGGCGGAGTTCGCCGACGGCTTCGCCGATGCCGTTGAGGTAGGCGGGGTCTTCGACGCCGAGCTCGGCCGGGCCGGGGATGGCGCCGCCGGAGCAGAGTTCGAGGGTGGTGACGGCCTCGGCGTACTCCTTCTGGGCGTCGTGGAGGAAGCCGGCGTGGTAGATATCGGCGTGGCCCTCGAGGGCGCGGACGGCGGCCTCGTGGGTGGCGCGGGCCTCGGCGATGAGGCGGCGGGCGGCATCGAGTTCGCCGCGGTGGACGGCGCGGATGGCGTTGGCGCTGATGCGGATGATGACGCGGCTGGCGGCGAGGGCCTGTTCGCGGGCGGCGTTCTTGGCGGCGAACCGCTCGAGGATTTCGGGGACGATGCGCTCGAGCGGGCCGGTGTCGCTCACAGGTCTTTGACAGGCTCGGGGAACTCGCCCTCGCGGGCGGCGTCGATCATCGTGCGGGCCTCCTCGGGGAGGTCCATGCCGTACTCTTCGAATTTCTTTTCGACCCACGTGCCAATCTGGCGCGGGTCGCGGTAGTCCTCCGGGCCGCCCCGGCCGCTGGAGGGGTCGCCGTATTTTTCGAGGATGTCCTGCCGGGTGTAGGTGCGGCCGAACTTCGACATCATGCGGGAGGTGTTGGCGCTGCCGCAGTGTTCGCAGGGGGGCCGCACCTCGGTGTCGATCTTCCGGGTGAAGTAGTTGGTCACCTTCTTGCAGTCGGCGCAGCGGAATTCGTAGATCGGCATGGTGCTATTGTCGAAAGCGGCGGGTGCGGTGTCCACGCCCGCGCGGCTCAGGGCGCCGGGTCGAGCATCTCTTTGAAGCCGGTCGGCGCGTGCGGGCCGAAGACGATGATTTCGAAGACGCCGAGCCCTTCGCGGCTCCCGGCGCGGACGCGGGAGACCTGCTGGACGTGGAGGTTCTGGAGCGGCTGCTCGTCGCTGAGGACGTACTCGGTGCCGTCGACGGCGTCTTCGCCGACCCACATGCCGTGGCCCCATTTCGGGTCGCCGTAGCCGAGCCCTTTCATGAGGAAGGCGTAGAGCGGTTCGAAGGTGATTTCGAGCGGCTCGCCGTGTTCGGGCGCGAGGGTGATGACGGCGGATTCGAGCCAGCGGGTGCCCGATTTGAACTTCAGCCGGTAGTCGACGGCGGCCTCCGTCATGGTTGCATCGGGGTAAGGGGTGAGGATGACGCCGGACTGGTGCCAGCGGGTGCCGTCGCCGTGTTCGGAGACGGTGTAGAGGGTGCAGAGGTCGGGAAAGTTCAGGGGCGCCCAGTTCCAGAAGAACTGCGGGGGCTGCTGGGGCGGAGCGCCGCGGGGGTCGCGGACGCCGACGGTGCGGATGCCCCACGAGTGGTCGCGGGAGCCCCACCATCTGGCGGCCTCGAGGGCGAATTCGCGGCCGTCGACGCGGATGGTGCCGGACCATCCGCCGTGCTGCGTCATGCGGGTGTAATCCATGACGGGCACGTTCCCGGCCATGCGGAAGAAGTGCGGCTCTTCGACGGGGAGGGAGCGGGCGATGAAGCGGAGGTCGGCTTCGATGCCGTAGGCGTTGGGTTCGACGCGGACGCGGAGTTCGTGCAGTGGCCGGACGACTTCGACGGAGATGGGGCCGACGGCGCTGGCCATGCGGTCCGGGCCGAGCCGCTTCGAGGCCCGGACGACGCGCTGGCGGCCGTCGACGACGATGCTGAAGGCGGCGTCGGTGATGCCGAGGTTGGGGTACTGGCCCATGGCGACGCCGAAGTAGACGGCGCCATCCGGGCTGTAGCCGTTGAAGAAGTAGCGGTCGTAGAAGTTGCGGTCGCTGGTGGCGACGCGGTCGAAGGTGTAGGGCGTCTGGTGGATGAGGAAGTCGTCGGCGGGCGTGATGGCCATCGGGAGGGGCTCCGCGGGGGATTCGCGGGTGGGAACATACGCGCCGGTTCGTGAACGGGTCAAAGGCCGGGTGCGTCGATGCCGCGGAAGTGGCGGACGGCGCGGGCGCGGCCGGCGCTGTCGAGGTCGACGGCGACGACGTCGAGCCGGGTGGCCTCGGGGTCGAGCCCTTCGCGCTCGCAGTAGGCGCGGGCAGCGGCGAGGAGCTTCGCGACCTTGGCGGCATCGACGGATTCGGCGGCGAGGCCGGGCGCGCCGCGGCGGGTGCGGACTTCGACGAAGACGAGCGTCTCGCCCTCGCGGGCGAGGAGGTCGATTTCGCCGCCGCCGATGCGGAGGTTGCGGCCGAGGATGGCCATGCCGGCAGCTTCGAGGCGGTGGGCGGCGACCCGTTCGCCGAAATCGCCGAGCCGGCGGCGCTCCGTCACCACGGCAGGGCGGCCTGCGCGACCGGCGCGTAGCTCTTCCGGTGGACGGGGCTGGGGCCGCGCTCGGCGAGCCGCTGGCGGTGCTCGGCGGTCGGGTAGCCCTTGTTCCGGCAGAAGCCGTAGCCCGGGTAGCGCGCGCAGAGCTCCACCATCACCGCATCGCGCGCGACCTTGGCGACGATCGAAGCGGCGGCGACGGCCACGGAGAGGGCATCGCCGTCGATGACAGGACGGACGTTCGGCAGGGGGAGGTCGAGGGCGTCGCTGATGACCGCGCCGGGCCGGACGGCAAGCTGTTCGAAGGCGCGCAGCATGCAGAGCCGGCGCGCGGGGAGGATGCCGATGCGGTCGATCTCTTCGACGGTGGCCCAGCCGATGGCCCAGGGCACCGATTCGCGGATGGCGGCAGCGAGGCGGTCGCGGGCGGCCCCGGTGAGGACCTTGGAGTCGCGGACCTCGGCGTACCAGCGGAAGCGGCGGCCGCGGGGGAGGGCGACGACGGCGGCAGCGACCGGCCCGGCGAGCGGTCCGACGCCGACCTCGTCGACGCCGGCCACCCACTCGGCGCCGGCCTCCCAGGCTTCGCGCTCGAACCTGAGGGTGGGGACGGGTGCGGGGGCCGCCATCGCGTGGAGTGTAGGCGGCAGAGCGGGGAGCGGGAAGCGGGGAGGCGGCAGCGGCGCGGCTTGCGCCGCGGGGGGTGGCTGGCCGGCTTCGCCGGCGGTGGCGCGGCTGGCGCCGCGGGGATGGCTGGCCGCCTTCGGCGGCGCCGCCGCGGGATGCCGCCGCTCCGCAGCGGCGGTGGGGCGGGGAGGAGGGAGTTGGGAGCTGGGAGGAGGGAGGAGGGAGGAGGGAGCAGGGAGCAGGGAGGGAGGATAACCTCCAACCTCCAACCTCCAACCTCCAACCTCCAACCTCCAACCTCCCACCTCCCACCTCCTACCTCCTACCTCCTACCTCCAACCTCCAACCTCCAACCTCCAACCTCCAACCTCCCACCTCCCACCTCCTACCTCCTACCTCCTACCTCCAACCTCCAACCTCCCACCTCCCACCTCCTACCTCCTACCTCCTACCTCCTACCTCCCCGCCGGCGCGGAGCGCCGGCATCCCCGGCGATGCCGCCGGCAGGCAGCGAGCCATCCCGCGCCGGCGCGGAGCGCCGGCATCCCGCGGGGGTGTGGAGGGGCAGGGCGGCAGCCGATGTTGGTAAGGGATGATGCCGCGGATTCGGCTGCCGATGCGGGTTTCGCATGCCGCGCGGGTGATGCTGGCGGGCACGCTCGCCGCGGGCATCGCAGCCGTCATCACGGCGCGCCAGCCGAGCGGGACCGAGGCCGGGGGCGGCGAGGACGAGCCCGCGGCGGCCGCGATGGCGGGGCGCGGGGGCCCGCCCGCGAGCGTCCCGCCGACCGCCACCCCGTCGCCCGCGGCGCACACCGACGAAGGGGCCGTCGACCTCCCGGCGGAGGGGGCCCTCCCCGATGCGCAGGCCGCCGAGGCGGCCGGCAGCCGCTTCCAGATGCCGCTCCGCGCGTGGAGCCGCGTGACCGACCGCTACGGGGCGACGAACCGCGGCCCGGGCCGCATCCACGGCGGCATCGACCTCGCGCTCGAAGGCCTCAGCCGCTCACCCGTCTACAGCGCCTGCACCGGCACCGTCGCTGCGACCGACTACTCGAGCGCCTACGGCTACCACGTCATCGTCGACTGCGGCGACGGGTGGTCGACGCTCTACGCCCACCTCAGCCAGGTGCTCGCGAAGCCGGGCGATGCGGTCACCAACGACGTCGTGATCGGCATCACCGGCAGCTCGGGCTTCTCGACGGGCGAACACCTCCACTTCGAAATCCGCTGGAACGACACGCCGGTGAACCCGGAGCACTACCTCGATTTCAAGATTCCGCCGGGCACGCCGCTTTCGGATGGGCCGCTCTGGTTCCCGGGCAGCGGCTCGGGGGCGAAGCCGTCCGCCGCGCCGCCGACGGCCACGCCGACGCCGACCGAGACGCCGACGCCGACGAACACCCCGACGGTGACGCCGACGCCGACCATCACCCCGACACCGACCTGGACGCCGACGCCGACGCCGACGCCGCGCCCGCCGACCCGGACGCCGACACCGCTCCCGCGGGCGTATTGAGGGGGAGGGGCGGGGTGGCGCGGCTGGCGCCGCGGGGGATGGCTGGCCGCCTTCGTCGGCGGCGCCGCGGGATGCCGCCGCTCCGCGGCGGCGGCGGGGAGGGGAGTTGGGAGCTGGGAGTTGGGAGTTGGGAGTTGGGAGTTGGGAGGGAGGCTAACCTCCTACCGTAGCCGCGGGGCTCCGTCCCCGCGGGGCGCCATGCGCCCAACGGATGTCCCGTGAGGCGGGAAGCGGGATACGGGATACGGGGGGCGGGAGGCGGGGAGCGGGAGAGCGTAAGGCGGCGCGTCCGGGACCCGTCAACTTCCGACGTTCAGCCTCCAACCGTAGCCGCGGGGCTCCGTCCCCGCGGGGCGCCTTGCGCCCAACGGATGTTTCGGGAGACGGGAAGCGGGAGTTGGGAGTTGGCAAGGCGCTCGAATTCGAACGTCCGGGTGGGCCTCGCCGGCCCTCCGCGGGGACGGAGCCCCGCGGCTACGGGGTCGGGAGTTGGGAGGAGGGAGGAGGGAGGAGGGAGGAGGGAGCAGGGAGCAGGGAGCAGGGAGCAGGAATAACCTCCAACCTCCAACCTCCCCGGCCAGCGCCGGCGCGGAGCGCCGGCATCCCGCGGCGATGCCGCCGGCAGGCGGCGAGCCATCCCGCGCCGCGGGCGGCCAGCCCGCGGCATCCCCCGGCCTGCTTCCGGGATTACACGGAATCGTGTANCCGGCCTGCTTCCGGGATTACACGGAATCGTGTAGGATGCCGGCCGTGGAAGAGCGCGCGGTGGAGAGCCTGCGGGGGCGCGATGCCTGGACGGCCGAGGAGGTGCTGGCGCTCCGGCGGCGGCTCGGGCTGTCGCAGGCCGCGATGGCGCGGCGGCTCGGCGTGCGCCAGCAGACGGTGTCGGACTGGGAGACGGGCCTCCACCGGCCGCGCGGGGCGAGCGCGCGGCTGCTGCGGCTGCTGGCCGAGGAGCGCGCGCCGTACGACGCCGGGGATTCGCCGTGACGGGCGGACCTGCGGCGGCCCGCGCGCGCCGCCCGGTGATGCCGGCACCCGGCTTCGCGGACGAGGCAGCGCTGGCGTCGGCGTGGGCCGCCGCGCCGGCGGGCATCCTCCGGCTGGCGGACGGGCGCGCGCTGCGCGTCGTCTTCCCCGGGGTGCCCGGCGACGGGAGCGGGCCGGATTTCCGGGATGCGATCCTCGACGTCGAGGGCGACCTCGTGCGGGGCGACGTGGAGGTCCACCTGCGCCACTCGGGCTGGTTCGCGCACGGGCACGACCGGGACCCGGCGTACGCCGGGGTGGCGCTCCACGTCGCCGGGGAGAACGACCTGCCGCTCGCCGCGACGCCGCACGCCGGCGGGCGGCGGGTTCCGCTGCTCGTGCTCGGGCCGCCGCCGGAGCCGGGCGCGGGGTTCGTGCCGCCCTGCGCGTTCGCGCGCGCCGCGGGGCTCGATGTAGCGGGGCGGCTCCGCGGGATGGGACTGCGGCGGCTGCGGATGAAGGCGAACCGGGCGGCGCTGCTCGCTGCCGGGCGCACCCCGGCGACGTGCTGCTGGCGCTGGCGGCCGGCGCGCTGCTCGGGCCAGCGAACCGCGCTGCGGCGGACGCGGCGGCGCAGCTCCGGCTCGCCGCGCTGCTGGAGGAAGCCGGCGGGCTGGCCGGCGAACGGCGGCGGCTGGCGCTCTCGGCGGCGCTGCAGCGCGCGCTGCCGGCGGGCGGGGCGGGCGCGCGTGGCGGACGCGTTCGGCCGGCGGCGGCCCCGGGAAAGCGGCTGGGGGGCCTGGCACACCTGATCGACCGGTGGTGGCCGCCGGGCTTCGGGAACGGCTGGCCCGCCGGGCTGGCCCCGGGGACCGGGCGGCGGGCGGCGGAGGCAGAGGGGATCGGGCGGGCAGCGGCGATCGAGGTGCTGGTGAACGCGGTCGTGCCGGCCGCACTGGCGACCGGCGCGTGGAGCGAAGCGGAGGCGGAGGCCGCGTGGGCGGCGCTGCCGTCGCCGGGGACGTACGGGAAGCTGCGGCCGCTCGAGCGGTGGCTCGGCGGGACGGAGGCCGCGCCGTTCGCCTCGGCGGCGCTGCTGCAGGGCGGGCTGCTGCTGCACGCGGACTACTGCGCGAAGGGCGCCTGCGGCCGCTGCCCGCTTTCGCCGCCCGGCTGAGCGGCGGCCAGGTCCATCGGGGCGCCGGGGGCCCGGCGGAAGACGTAGGCGCGGACCTGCCAGCGGCCGTCGTGGAAGCGGATGTGGCGGGCGAGCGGCGCGCGCTCGGCTTCGGTGACGCGCCAGAGGCGCTCGGCGATTTCGCGGTCGACCTGCCAGCGGGTCTCGGTGATACGGAACCCGAGCGCCAGGTAGGCGCGGTGGGCGCGGACGGCGAAGGTGTTCGAGGTGAGGACGAAGTCGCGGCCGGGGAACTCGGCTTCGAGGGCGCGTATGAGGACGGCGAGCATGCGGCGGGCCACGCCGCGGCCCTGGTGTTCGGGCGGCACGTGGACGGCCCAGAGGTACAGGCCGGCCTCGTCTTCGAGGTTGACGGAGCAGCGGCCGACGGCCTGCCCGGCTTGGACGGCGACGTAGTGGCGGTGGCGGCCGGGGGCGGTCCGCTCGCGCAGCTCGGCGGCGGCGCGGGCGGGGTCGCGGAGGCAGCCGAGGTCGAAGGCGTGGTAGGGGAAGCCGTATTCGCCCCAGCGGGCCATTTGGGCGACGAGCTCCGCATCCCACGGCCGGAGGACGAGGCCTTCGCCTTCGAGAACCGGGGTGTGGCGTGCGGGCGAATCGCGGGTCACGCGGGGAGTGTAGTGGAAGCGGGGTGGCGCGGCTGGCGCCGCGGAGGATGGCTGGCCGCCTTCGGCGGCGGCGCCGCGGGATGCCGCCGCTCCGCGGCGGCGGCGGGGGATGGGAGTTGGGAGCTGGGAGTTGGGAGGAGGGAGGGAGGCTAACCTCTAGCCGTAGCCGCGGGGCTCCGTCCCCGCGGAGGGCCGGGAGGCCCACCCCGTTCGCCGAATCCTCCCGCCTCCCGGAACATCCGTTGGGCGCATGGCGCCCCGCGGGGACGGAGCCCCGCGACTACGGAGTTGGAAGTTAAGAGTTGAGAGTTGGGAGGGAGCGTGATGCTGCCGGGGATGCCGTCAACCTCCCCGGCCAGCGCCGGCGCGGAGCGCCGGCATCCCGCGGCGATGCCGCCGGCCGGCGGCGAGCCATCCCGCGCCGGCGCAGGGCGCCGGCATCCCGCGGGAGGCGCGGCTGGGCGGGGCTGGCGCGGCTTCGCCTGCCCGGTGCGGCGGGCTCTGGTAGGCTGATGGCGTGCCCGGGGAACGGAAGTACGCTGAGGCTGGGGTCGACATCGCGGCGCGGAGCGTGTTCGCGCGGCGGCTGCCGGGCATCCTCGCGCGGGCGCGGCGGCCGGAGGTGCTGAGCGACGCCGGGCCGTTCTCCGGGCTGTTCCGGCTGGGGGACCGCTACCGGGACCCGGTGCTCTCGGCGAGCGCGGACGGCATCGGGACGAAGGTGAAGCTGCAGCTGGCAGCGGGCCGGCTCGACCTCTGCGGGCCGGACATCCTCGGGCACAGCATCAACGACATCCTCGTCTGCGGGGCGGAACCGATCTTCTTCCTCGACTACATCGCGGGGAACGGGCTTTCGAACGCGCAGAAGGAGGCGCTGGTGGAGGGGGTGGCGAACGCCTGCGCGGAGGCGGGCTGCGCGCTGCTCGGGGGCGAGACGGCGGACATGCCGGACGTGTACCCGCCGGGGGAGTTCGACCTCGCCGGGTTCATCGTCGGCGTCGTGGAGCGGGACGCGATCATCGACGGCTCGCGCATCCGGCCGGGCGATGCGCTCATCGGGCTGCCGAGTTCGGGCCTGCACACGAACGGCTTTTCGCTGGCGCGGCGGGCGCTGGACGTGGCGAACGGCGAACCGCCGGAGGAGACGCGCCGCCGGCTCGAGGAGCGGCCGCCGGAACTGGGCGGCGCGACGCTCGGGGAGGCGCTGCTGGCGACCCACCGGCCGTACGCGAAGGAGGTGCGCCCGGTCATCGGGATGGTGCGGGGGATGGCGCACATCACGGGCGGCGGCTACCGGGAGAATGTGCCGCGCATCCTGCCCGGCGGGGTGACGGCGGTCATCGACACGCGCGCGTGGGAGGTGCCGGGCATCTTCCGGCTGATCGCGGCGCGCGGCCGGGTGGCGGCCGAGGAGATGTACGAGGTGTTCAACATGGGGATCGGGATGGTGCTCATGGTCGGGCAGGAGGATGCGGAGGCGGTGCTGGCGGCGATCCCCGGCGCGGTGCGGGTCGGGGAGGTGCGCGCGTGGACCGGCAGGGCGGTGGAGCTGCTGGGGCTGGAGTAAGCGGAACGGCCCGGGCGCGAGCTCAGGCGAGCAGGTAGAGGGTCACCGCGGCGGCGGGGATGACGAGCCAGACGGCGCCGGTGAGGAGGATGGCGACGGCAGCGAAGAGGCGGGCGGCATCTTCGGGCGGGTCGCCGGCGTCGCCGATGGCGGCCCAGAGGGCAGCGAGCGGCTGGCGCATGACGAGGGCGGCGCGGCGGTGGGCGAAGCGCGCGCCGGTGAGGAGGAGCGAGGAGAGCAGGAGGAAGAGGAGGAAGAGGCTCCCGAAAAGGGCGGCGATGACCGGCCGGGCGAGGATATCGACGGCGCCGAGGTACTGGCCGAGGGAGGCGAGGAGCGGCACGAGGGCGCCGCCCGCGACGAGGGCGGGGACGCCGGCCCCGCCGCCGGCGAAGCCGGGCAGCAGGCGGTCCATCTCGGCGCGGGCGCGGGCGAGGCTGGCGCGCTCCGTGGTGCCGGGCAGGCATTGCGCCTCGCGGCGGGCGTACAGGACGGCGAGGCGGTGTGCGACGGCGCGCGCGTAGCTGCGGGTGATGTAGCCGGCGACGAACCCGGCGGCGAGGCTGGCGAGGGGCCGGAACCGCCAGTAGCGGCGGCCGACGGGCACGTCCTGCGCCGCTTCGCGGTCCAGCACCTCGAGGGCGCGGACGGCGAGGCGGTGGGCGGCGGGGAAGGCGGCGGGGTCCGCCAGCGGCGGCGCGGCGAGGCTGGCGGCGATGCGGGCTTCGGCGCCGGCTTCGGGTTCGAGGGCGGCGAGGGCGCGCTCGGCGATGTCGTCCGGGCTGGACGTGAGGAGGCGGCGGGTGGTGTCGAGCTGGCGGGTGAGCTCGTCGACCAGGGCGCGCGGGCCTTCGGCCGGGGACTGGGCCACGGCGCGAGTGTAGCGGAGCCGGCGTTTGCGGGGAGCGGGCCGAATGTTTTCGGAGCGTTTACGGCCGGGGGGTCCTATCGGGGGAACCCCCGATAGCGGCAGGGCGGGGGACCGGGGGAGGATGGTGGTGCGCCCGGATTTCGGCTGGAGGTCGTGGAAGATGCGTGTGGTGTGTGCGTGGTGCGGCGCGGTGCTCGCCGATGGCGAGGGGCAGGTGTCGCACGGGATCTGCCCCGGGTGTTCGGAGCTGTTCGAGCGGGCCTACCTGCGGGCGCTGCGCGAGCGGGCGTGGCGGCAGCGGCGGGCGAGCCGGCCGCGGGCGGGGGCGCCGCTGCCCGGGTTCGAAGCAGCGCTGGCGGGCCGGGGCGCGTGCGCCGGGCGCGGCGTCACCAGCGCAGCCGTTCGATGACGGCAGCCGGGAGGCGGCGGAGGCGGACGTCGCCAAGGCTGCGGACGAACCACCACGAGAGGATGACGACGAGGCCGCCCATCACCATGTCGAAGAAGTAGTGGTTGCCGGTGACGGTGACGGCCCACCACATGACGGCTGACATGGCGGCGGCGCCGGCGCGCGCGAGGCGGCTGGACGTGTTCACCCAGATCGCCATGGAGGAGAGCAGGATCCAGCCGAAGTGGAAGCTGGGCAGGGCAGCGTAGTCGTTGACGAAGGGGCCGGGCTGGAAGTAGTTCACATTGCTGGCGGCGCCGTGGACGGTATCGACGAAGCCGAAGTCGTAGCCGTGGAGCGCCATGAGGCGCGGCGGCGCGGCGGGGAGAAGCCAGTAGGCGGCGATGCCGATGAGGGCGGAGACGACGAGGACGTTGCGGACGAAGCGGAAGCGGACGGGGTCCTTCCAGAGGAGCCAGGCGCCGATGAGGAGCATGACGGGGTAGTGGCCCCAGGCGTAGACCCAGTTCGCGATGGCCATCGCCGGGCCGCTCTGGAGGAAGGCGGCCTGCCAGCGGACTTCGAGGAAGAGGCCGAGCTGCTGTTCGACGTGGATGAGCTTGAGGCTGCGGGCGACGGCGGCGTCGACGTCATCGGGCCGGACGCCGCGGAGGTAGAAGTAGACGAGCATGAAAGCCGCGGTGAGGCCGGCCTCGGCGGCGATGGCGCGGAAGCGGCGGGCGGGCGGGAGCGGCGGGGCGGCGGATTCGGCCATGGCGGGACGCTGTCGCGTTAACGGTGAGATAACGCTACGGGGAAGAAGTTCGGACGGCAAGGGCCAGCGCACAGGGCCGGAATGTTGGAGGGCGGAAAGAAGTCGGCATGCGCCGGTGAGCGCGTTGCGGGCGGGTGCCGCATACTGTAGATGGAAGGGACGATGCGATGAACGCAACGGACGACCGCGAGCAGACGATTCCCCTCGGTCGGGATGCCGAGTTCACCGGGCTGATCCGGTGCAAGCGGTGCAACCTGTCGTACACGCCGTCGAAGTCGACGAGCGCGCTGCGGCTGACGTACTGCAGCTTCCTGTGCGAGCTGGGCGACCTCGGCTTCAGCATGCAGGGGCTCGAGCACATGGAGCGGGTGAAGAAGAGCGACGACCGGCCGGCGGAGCCGGTGTCGGCCGGTTCGGAGTAGGCAGCCCCACGCGGCAGCACGCGCAAGACCCCGCTCGGCGAGCGGGGTCTTTTGTGTCATGCGAAGGAGTCGGCTAGGCTACGGCTTCCCGGCGCGGCCGGAGATTTCGCAGGGGCGTGATGATGACAGCGATCACCCACCGGACGATTTCGACGAACGGCATCCAGATGCACATCGCGGAGGCGGGGCGCGGCCCGCTGGTGGTGCTCTGCCACGGGTGGCCGGAGTCGTGGTATTCGTGGCGGCACCAGCTGACGGCGCTGGCGGAGGCGGGCTTCCATGCCGTGGCGCCGGACCAGCGGGGGTACGGGCAGACGACGGCGCCGCAGGAGATCGAGAAGTACACGCAGCTGCACCTGGTGGGCGACATCGTGGGGCTGCTGGATGCGCTGGGGGAGGAGACGGCGGTCATCGTGGGGCACGACTGGGGCGCGCCGGTGGCGTGGAACTCGGCGCTGCTGCGGCCGGACCGGTTCCCGGCGGTGGTGGGGATGAGCGTGCCGTACGGGCCGCGGGGAGACGTGCGGCCGACGGACGGGATGAAGGCAATCTTCGGGGACAACTTCTTCTATATCCTGTACTTCCAGGAGCCGGGGAAGGCAGAGGCGGAGCTGGAGGCGGACGTGCGGGTCACGATGCGGAAGCTGCTGTATTCGGCCTCGGGGAACCTGGTGCCGACGCCGGAGATGGGGCAGCCGCGGCCGAAGACGGCGAAGTTCCTCGACAACATGGTGGACCCGGCGGAGCTGCCGCCGTGGCTGAGCGAGGCGGACCTGGACTTCTTCGTGGGCGAGTTCCAGCGGACGGGCTTCCGGGGCGGGCTGAACTGGTACCGGAACATCGACCGGAACTGGGAGCTGATGGGCGCGTGGCGGAACGCGAAGGTGACGGTGCCGGCGCTGTTCATCACGGGGGAGAAGGACCCGGTGCGGGGCTTCGCGCCGGAGGCAAACATCCGGCAGCACGTGCCGAACCTGAAGGACCTCGTGCTGGTGCCGGGCGCGGGCCACTGGGTGCAGCAGGAGGCGCCCGAGGCGGTGAACGAGGCGCTCATCCGGTTCCTGCGGAGCCTGTAGCTCAGCCGTAGCTGCGGGCGAGGCCGGCGCGGGCGTCCGCCTGGATGCCGTACTGGGGGATGGGGTAGCGGAGCCCGTTGGCGGCGAGGCGCTCCATCCCCGCGATGGCGCGGGGGAGGTAGGCCGGCGGCAGGGCCATGAGGAGCTCGTCATCGAGGACGCCGCCGTAGCGGCGCTCGGCGTAGCAGGGGATGGCGAGGCTCGGTTCGCCGGTGGCGAGGGCGCGGCCCCAGCTGTCGGCGCAGGCGGATTCGCCGACGACGCCCCAGCTGAACTTGCGGTAGCCGCTCCACTGGAGGCCGTTGATGAAGATGATGGCCTGCCCGGGGGTGAGGTAGAGGAGGACGATGTCGGGCGGGTCCAGCCGGCCAGCGGCGAGGGGCGAGACGGCCATGGCGCGGTAGCGGCCGAAGGGGACGACGTCCATGGCGGCCTGGTGGGCGGCCGCGTCCTCCGGGGTTTCGAACCAGACGCCGGCCATGCGGCGGCCGGAGCGCCACTCGTCGTCCTGAGGGTGGAGGCCGATGACGGCGCCGCACTGGGCGCCGACGAGGTCGTCGGCGGTGATGCCGACGGTCCAGCCGAGCCGGGCAGCCTGAGCGACGATTTGGTCGGTGGTGTGGATGGCGGAGGGGCGGCGAATGCGGGGGACGGCTTCCATCGCCTCGACGGTTTCGAAGAGCTTCATGCCGACGGGCGGGGTGCGGAGGCGGAGGAGGCGCTCGAGGGAGGCGACGAGCGCGGGCCAATCGTAGCTGGCGGGTTCTTCGAGCGGGATGGCGTCGGGGTGAATGGTCGACACGCGGCACCTCCGGGGCGAGGGTGCCGGTATGGTAGCGCGCTCAGGCAGCGGGCGTTTCGAGGGAGGCGGCGAGGGCGGCGATCAGTTCGCGGAGAACGGTCTCGGCCTCGGGGGTCAGCGGTTCGAAGCGGAGGTGCCAGGCGTGGCGGCCCCCGGCGGCGGGGCGGCTGCGGACGAGGACGGCGCGGACGGGCGCCGCGAGGCCGGGCCATTCGAGCTCGAGGGCGGCGCCCGGCGGCGGCCCGGGCGCGTCGACGTCGACCGCGCAGCCGCCGAGCGAGAGGTCGACGATGGTGGCGGGCAGGCGTTCGGGCGGCGCGGCGATGGCGGCGGCGATGGCGACGGGGTAGCGTTCGAAGGCACGCCGGTCGAACGGGCGCCAGGGGCTCTGGCGGGTGAAGACGGCCTGGCCGGGGCGGGCTTCGCGGAAGCGGGCGAGGGCAGCGACGGCGGCGCCGCGCTCACCGACGGAGATGATGACCTCGTCGCCGTACTCCCAGGGGGCCTCGGCGACGGCGAGGACGATGGCGAAGAGGCGGTCGGCGACGAGGGCGCCGCGGCCGCCGGGGGCGGCGCCGCGGGGGATGACGATGGCGGGCGCGCCGATGACTGGCGCGGCGATGGGGCCGAGGTCCTCATCCACCCCGAGATAGACGGCAGGATTGGGGGATTCCTTGAGGGGGACGGCTCAGGAAGCGGGAGCAGCGCGGCCGAGCGCCTCGAGGACGGCGGCGAGGGCGGTGAACTTGATGCGGGGGCGGCCCTCGCGGGCGCCGGCGGCGCGCTCGAGCTCGTCGATGCGCTGCCAGTCGCTGCAATCGAGCCACTGGACGCCGCGGGCGCGGAGGAGCGTTTCGACGCTGGCGGGGTCGGGGTCCGGCGGGAGGGGGAGGCGGCCGGCGTCGGCGTCGTCGAGCAGGCAGCGGACCGTCTCGGCAGCGTCGGGCTTGTTGGTGCCGATGACGCCCGTGGGGCCGCGTTTGAGCCAGCCGGCGACGTAGCGGCCGGGGAGGGGCGCGCCGCTGGCGGGGTCGATGACGCGGCCGGCGCGGTTGGGAATGACGCCGAGGCGCTCGTCGAAGGGGAGGCCGGGGATGGGGAGGCCGCGGTAGCCGACGCTGCGGAAGACGAGGCCGGCGGGAATGGTCTCCTCCTCGCCGGCCGGCTCGGCGGCGATGCCGCCGGCGGGGGACGCGACGAGGCGGTTGCGGACGGCGCGGACTGCGGCGACGGCGCCGTCTGGCCCCGGCAGGAGTTCGACGGGTGAGACGCAGAAGCGGAGATGGATGGTGCGCGGCCGGCAGGGGACCGGGGCGGCGGCGATTTCCTGGATGAGCTGGACCTTGCGGGCGAGGGTGCGGTCGGGCGAGCGTTCGACCTCGGCGGCGCTGGCGGGGTCGAGGGCGGCCTCAGCGGGGTCGATGCGGAGCGCGGCGCCGGCGAGGGTGGTGAGCTCCTTCCATTCGGGGGCGGTGAAGGCGGCCTGGGCCGGGCCGCGGCGGCCGAGGATGTGCACCTCGCGGATGCGGCCCGCTTCGAGGGCGTCGATGGCGTACCGGGGCATGTCGGTCCGGAGCAGCTCATCGGGGGTGAGGACGAGGATGCGGGCGACGTCGATGGCGACGTTGCCGACCCCCACGACGACCGCGGATTCGCGCTGGAGGTCGATGGCGAGGCCGGTGAAGTCCGGGTGGCCGTTGTACCAGGCGACGAACGCGGTGGCGGGGAGGGAGCCGGGGAGGTCTTCGCCGGGGATCCCCATGCGGCGGTCGGCGCGGGCGCCGGCAGCGGCGACGACGGCGTGGTGGCGGCGCGCGAGGTCGCCGAAGGCGAGGTCGCGGCCGACATCGACGGCAGCGAAGAGGCGGACGCGGGGGTCGTGGAGCAGCGGCTCGAAGGCGCGGGTGACGCCTTTGATTTTCTGGTGGTCGGGCGCGACGCCGTAGCGGACGAGGCCGTAGGGGGCGAAGAGCCGTTCGAAGACGTCGACGGAGACGTCCGCGCGGGCGGCGAGGAGGTGTTCGACGGTGTACATGGCGGCCGGACCGGAGCCGATGACCGCGACGCGGAGGGGGACGGCGGCGGTCACCGGCCGACCCCGGATTCGTCGATGTCGGCCTCGAGGCGGAGTTCGAGCGTGACGAGGCGGCCGGCGAGGCTGCGGAGGAGCGCCTGGGCGAGGTCGGCGGTGGTCACGAGGCCGACGAGCGCGCCGCCGTCGACGACCGGGAGGTGGCGGAAGTGGCCTTCGGTCATGGCGGCGAGGACCGGTTCGAGGTCGTCGTCGAGGCGGCCGCAGATGACGCCGGGGGTCATGAGGTCGGCGACGGCGAGGCGGTCGAGCGGGCGGCCGGCAGCGAGGGCGCGGACGATGTCGCGCTCGGAGAGGATGCCGGCGACGGCGCCGGCGGTATCGAGGGCGACGAGGGCGCCGATGTTGCGGGCTGCGAGCTCGGCGATGGCGGCGGCGAGCGGCGCATCGGCGGCGATGCAGGCGGCGCCGGGGCCTTTGGTGGCGAGGACTTCGGCGAGCTTCACGGCGGACCTCCGCGGGAGATGGGCCGCATCGAGGGAACCACGGATGGACATGCCCGGCAATCGGGAGAATCCCGGGGCTGACGGTAGGGCGCGCGGGGGCGGCGGAGGAGGGCCGGGCGGCCCCGAAATGGCGGGCGCGAGGGCTACAATGCGCGGGGCGCGGGCGGCGCGCAGCACGCACGGAGGGACGCACGGATGGACCGATGGATGCCGGCCTGGGAGATTGCGGAGCGGGTGCGGCGGGGGGAGTGGAAGGCGCGGGACGTGACCGAGCGGGCGCTGGCCCGGATTGCGGCGCTGAATCCGCCGCTGAACGCCTTCATCCAGGTCGATGCGGAGGGGGCGCTGCGGCAGGCGGCGGCGATCGACGCGCGGGTGGCGGCAGGCGAGGATCCGGGGCCGCTGGCGGGGGTGCCCATCGGCGTGAAGGACCTCGAGCCGGCGAAGGGGCTGGTGATGACGTACGGTTCGCGGGCGTTCGAAGGGCAAGTGGCGGAGGCGGATTCGGTGCAGGTGGCGCGGCTGCGGGCGGCGGGAGCGGTGGTCGTGGGGAAGACGAACACGCCGGAGTTCGGCTACAAGGGGTTCACGGAGAACCGGCTGTGGGGGCCGACGCGGAACCCGTGGAACCCGGCGAAGACGCCCGGGGGTTCGAGCGGCGGTTCGAGCGCGGCGGTGGCGGCCGGGATGGTGCCGCTGGCGACGGCGGGCGACGGGGGCGGCTCGATCCGGATCCCGGCGGCGATGACGGGCTGCTACGGCATCAAGCCGACGGCGCACCGCATCCCGCGGGCCGGGGAGCACGCCCCGACGTGGGGGTATTTCTCGACACTGGGGCCAATGGCGCGGACGGTGCGGGACGCTGCGCGCTACCTCGATGCGGCCGCGGGGCCGCACCCGGATGACCCGGAGGTGCTGGACGGGCCGGCGGGCTTCGAGGCGGCAGTGCTGGGGCCGGCGCCCCGGCTGCGGCGGGTGGCGTGGAGCGCGGACCTCGGCTACGCGGCGGTCGACCCGGACGTGGCGCGGGTGGCGCGGGCGGCGGCGGAGCGGCTGGCGGCGGCGGTCGGGGCCGAGCTGGAGGAGGCGCACCCGGGGTTCGGCGACACGATGGAGGCCTGGATGACGATCGCGGCGGCGGGGGACACGCGGCTGGTGGACGAGATGCCCGCGGAGCAGCGGGCGAAGCTGGAGCCGGGGTTCGTGCGGTTCGCGGAGGTCGGGCGGCGGTTTACGGCGGTCGACGTGGCGCGGGCGCTGGAGCACCGGCACCAGGTCAACCGGCAGATGACGCGCTTCTTCGCGCGGTACGACCTGCTGCTGACGCCGACGACGGCGGCGACGGCGTTCGCGGCGGAGGGGCCGCCGCCGTCGGTCATCGGGGGGAAAGAGGTGGGGCCGGCGGGGTTCATCCCGTTCACCTACCCGTTCAACTTCCTCGGGCTGCCGGCGGCCTCGCTGCCGGCCGGGCTGGCGCCGGACGGGCTGCCGGTTGGGCTGCAGGCGGTCGCGCCGCGGTTCGCGGATGCGTTCCTGCTGCGGGTGAGCGCGGCCTACGAGGCGGCGAGCCCGTGGCGCTACCCGGGGCAGGACTGAGCGGCCGAACCGGCCGAAGGGACGCCGGGGACCGGCCGTTCGGACGCGAATCCGTTGATGCGGATCGGGCAGAATGCCCGCGAAGCATGCACTGGAGGTGACCGGAATGGGACGGCTGGACGGCAAGGTGGCGATCGTGACGGGCGCCGGCTCGGGCATCGGCAAGGCGGCGGCGAAGCTGTTCGCGGCCGAGGGCGCGAAGGTGGTCTGCGCGGACGTGACGGGCGCCGAGGCGGCGACGGCGATGGAGATCGGGCCGGCACAGGCGGCGGCGATGACGGTCGACGTTTCGAAGGCGGCCGACGTGAGGGAGATGATGGAGCGGACGAAGGCGCTGTACGGCCGGCTCGACGTGCTCTTCAACAACGCGGGCATCGAAGGGGCGCAGGCGCCGACGGCGGACTACGAGGAAGCGGAGTTCGACCGGGTGCTCGCGGTGAACGCGAAGGGCGTCTTCCTCGGGATGAAGTATGGCATCCCGCTGATGCTGGAGACGGGCGGCGGGTCGATCATCAACACGGCGTCGGTGGCGGGGCTGGTGGGGTTCCCGGGCATCGTGGGGTACACGGCTTCGAAGGGGGCCGTGGTGCAGATGACGAAGACGGCGGCGCTGGAGTACGCGCTGCAGGGCATCCGGGTGAACGCGATCTGCCCCGGCGTCATCCGGACGCCGATGGTGGAGCGGTTCACGAGCGCCTCGCCGGATGCGGAGGCGCAGCTGGCGGCGACGGAGCCGGTGGGCCGGATGGGCACGCCGGAGGAGGTGGCCGCGCTGGCGCTGTTCCTCGCGAGCGATGAGTCGTCGTTCGTGACGGGGGCGGCGCTGCCGGTCGACGGCGGGTTCATCGCGCGGTAAGGGGCACGGCAGGAGGCGCTGGCCCGCCGCCGGGGGCGTTGGCACTCGGTTTGCTACACTGCTAATCGATGGCGACGGGTCAGCGCGACTACTACGAGGTGCTCGGCGTGCCGCGGAGCGCGGACCAGGCCGAGATCAAGCGGGCGTTCCGGAAGCTGGCGATGGAGTACCACCCGGACCGGAACCCCGCGCCCGATGCTGCGGAGAAGTTCAAGGAGATCAACCAGGCGTACGAAGTGCTCGGCGACGAGCAGAAGCGGGCGATGTACGACCGCTTCGGGCACGCCGGGGTGGAGGGCGGCGCCGGCGGGGCCTCCGGCTTCGACGGCTTCGCGCACTTCGAAGGCTTCGGCGACATCTTCGATGCGTTCTTCGGGGGCTCGGCGCGGCGGGGACGGCGGCGCGGCCCGCAGCGGGGGAACGACCTCCGCTACACGCTGCGGCTGACGTTCGAGGAAGCGGTCTTCGGCTGCGAGAAAGAGATCGAGTACCAGCGGCTGGAGCGGTGCGCGGCCTGCGGCGGGAGCGGTTCGGAGCCGGGGAGCGCGCCGGCGGTCTGCCCGGAGTGCAACGGCGCGGGCGAGATCCGGCGGGCGCAGCAGAGCTTCTTCGGGCAGTTCGTGAACGTGATGACGTGTCCCCGCTGCCAGGGCGAAGGCCGGGTGATCACGAACCCGTGCGCCGTCTGCCGGGGGAGCGGGCGGACGCGGGAGACGCGGCGCATCGTGGTGAAGGTGCCGGCGGGCGTCGACGACGGCGCGCAGATCCGGCTGACGGGCGAAGGGGAGGCCGGGCCGCGGGGCGGCGAGCCGGGCAACCTGTACGTGGCGCTGAGCGTGGCGCCGCACGAGCGGTTCCACCGGGTGGAGGACCACCTCGTGCTGGAGCTGCCGGTGAACATCGCGCAGGCGGCGCTCGGTTCGGAGGTGACGATCCCGACGCTCGAGGGCGACATGGCGCTCGAGATCCCGGCGGGGACGCAGAGCGGCGAGGAGTTCGTCATCCGCGGGAAGGGCGTGCCGCACCTGCGGGGCGCGGGGCGGGGCGACCTCATCGTGCGGGTGACGGTCGTCGTGCCGGAGGAGCTGACCGACCACCAGCGGAAGCTGCTGGAAGAGCTGGCGGAGACGATGGGGACGCCGACGCTGCCGAAACGGCACAAGGGGTTCTTCGAGCGGATCCGCGATGCGATGGCGGGCTGAGGCGGCCGGGTGACGCACCTCTGGTTCGAAATCACGGCGAAGACGCCGCCGGCGCTGGCCGATGCGGTGGCGGATATCGTGCGGGGGGTCTCGCCGGGCGGCATCAGCATCGAAGAGCCGGTCGACATCCTCGGGCCGGAGCAGGGGTTCCGGGTGCGGGGCGGGGAGCCGGTCCTCATCCGCTGCTACCTGCCGTCATCGGAGCTGGGGGCCGTGCTGGTGGAGGACCTGCGGCGGGCGATGGAGGCGTACCCGTCGGTGGAGCTGAGCGCGCGGCCGATTTACGAGCAGGACTGGGCGGTGTCGTGGCGGGAGTTTTTCGGGGTGGTGGAGACGGGCGGCCGGGTGGTGGTGGTGCCGTCGTGGGTGGAGCACGCGCCGGCAGACGGGCAGATCGTCATCCGGCTGGACCCGGGGCAGGCATTCGGGACCGGCCATCATGAGACGACGCGGCTGTGCCTCGCGATGCTGGACGGGCTGGTGCAGCCCGGCGCGCGCGTGCTGGACGTGGGGACGGGGTCGGGCATCCTCGCGATCGCTGCGGTGAAGCTGGGCGCGGCGGAGGTCGACGCGATCGACATCGACCCGGTGGCGGCGGAGGTGGCGGCAGCGAACTGCGCGGCGAACGGCGTCGAGGCACGGGTGCGGGTGCGGGCAGGGCGGCTGGAGCCGGGCGACATCGCGGCGGCGTACGACCTCGTGGTGTCCAACATCAGCCCGGACGCGAACATCGGGCTCGTGCCGGTGTTCGAGCGGGCCGTCCGGGCGGGCGGCGACCTGCTCCTTTCGGGGGTGCTGGAGCCGGACGTGCCGCGGGTGACCGCGGCCTGCGCGGCGGCCGGGTTCGCGCCCGCCGAGACGCGGTTGGAGCGGGACTGGGCGGCGATTCACCTCCGGCGGGCGGGGTGAGCGGTGGACAGGTCCGCCGGGCGAGCCGAGAATCCGCGGGCGATGGGGACCGGACGGGCCGGGAGGATGGCGGGATGAGCGCGGCGGCGGAGTCGCCGGGTGCGCGGCTGCGCGCGCTGATGGCGCGCGGGCTGGTGCTGGCGCCGTTCGTGTTCGACGGCGTGCAGGCGCGGCTGGCGGAGGCGGCAGGGTTCGCGGCGGTCTACCTGAGCGGCTTCGGGACGGCGGCATCGTGGGGGCTCCCGGACCGGGGGCTCATCGGGCTGGGCGAGATGGCGGCGAACGCGGCGCGGGTCGCGGGGGCGGTCCGGGTGCCCGTCATCGCCGACGCCGATACGGGCTACGGGAACGAGGCGAACGTCGCGCGGACGGTCGAGCTGTACGAGCGGGCGGGCGTGGCCGCCCTGCATCTCGAAGACCAGGAGTGGCCGAAGCGGTGCGGCTTCCTCGAGGGGAAGCGGGTCATCCCGGCGGAGGAAATGGAGCTGAAGGTGCGGGCCGCCGTGCGGGCCCGGCGGGACCCCGCGACGGTGATCATCGCGCGGACGGATGCGCTGGCGCCGCTGGGCCGGGAGGCGGCGGCCGAGCGGGCGCGCCGGTATTACGCCGCGGGGGCGGACCTCGTCTTCCTCGACGGGCTGAAGGACCGGGAGACGATCGCCTGGGCGGCCAGGGAGCTGGCGGACGTGCCGATGGTGCTGAACTCGTGGCTGGTGACGCCGGCGGAGGCGGAGGCGCTGGGCTTCCGCGTCTACCTGCAGCTGGGGGTGATGCTGCGGCACTTCGAGGAGTTCCGGCGGGCGCTGGAGGAGCTGCGAGCGACGGGGCGGGTGGCGCTCGGCCCGGGGGCGGGGGTGGAGTGGATCACGCAGCTGCTGGACAGGGAAGCGGGTGAATGACGGGACGGGATAGGGCGGTTTTCGTTCGTCTACCGTTTAGGGGTGGAACCTGATACGTTCGCGATACCCCTGCTGGGGCACGACGGCCTATGGGTGAACTTGGGAGCCTGTTGACGCGCGCGCGGGAGGCGCGCGGGTTGACGCTCGAGGATGCTGAACGCGACACGCGCATTTCGCGCCGGTACCTGGCGGCGCTGGAGGCGGAGCAGTTCGACGTGATCCCTGCGCCGGTGTATGCGCGCGGGTTTTTGCGGTCGTATTCGCAGTACCTGGGACTGGACCCGCAGGAGATGCTGGCGATGTTCCCGCGGGAGGACGAAGACCCGTACGGGCGGGAGGCGGAGCCGGCGCGCCCGAGCATGGACCGGCCGATCAGCCCCGTTTCGGCCTCGCGGCCGGCGTGGCGGACGAAGCCGGGCGCGGCGGCTGCGGGGCCCGCCGGGCCGCGGCCGGCGCCGGGCCGGCCGGCCCCCCGCGAGGAAGAGCCGGTCATCGGGCGGGCGGCGGCGCCGCGGCGGCCGGCAGCCGACGCCTGCCGGGGGCGGGCGCGAGCCGATCATCGGGGTCGACATCGGGGTGCCGGCGCCGGCGCGGCGGATCAACCCGGACCCGGCGGCGCAGACCCGCTCGGCGTTCATCGCCATCGTGGCGATTGCGGCGATCCTGGGCGTCGTGTTCGTGGCCTACCTGCTCGCGAACCTCGCGGGGGGGAACGATACGACGCCGCCGGGGTCGCTGGGGAACACGCCGGCGCCGACGCAGGCGGCGGGCTCGACGCCGACGGGGTCGAGCGGGCTGCCGGTGACGCCGGGGCTGGTGCCGGACGTTCGCGGGGTGCAGGAGGCGGTCGCGGTGCTGGCGATCCGGGAGGCGGGCTATGAGCCGCTCGTGCAGCGGGTGAAGAGCAACCAGCCGGCGGGGACGGTCATCGACCAGTCGCCGGCGCCGGACGTGGAGATGGCGGCCGGGTCGCGGGTGCAGATCGTCGTGAGCGAGGGGCAGTGATGGCGGTGCCGCGGACGTACCACCTCGTGACGCTGGGCTGCCCGAAGAACGACGTGGACAGTTCGCACCTGGCGCGGCTGCTGGAGGGCGGCGAGCTGCTGCCGGTGGCGGACCCGCGGGAAGCCGACGCGATCATCGTGAACACCTGCGGCTTCATCGAACAGAGCCAGGCGCAATCGATGGCGGCGGTGAAGGAGCTGGCGGCGGCGAAGCGGGACGGGCAGACGCTCATCGTGGCCGGGTGCATGACGCAGCTGTACGGGCGGGAGGTGAAGGAGGGGACGCCGGGCATCGACCACGTGTTCGGCGTGGGGCAGTGGCATGAGGTGGCGAAGCTGCTGCAGGTGGACGTGGATGCGATCTACGACATCCCGGAGAGCAACGTCCGGGTCGCGGGGCCGAGCGCGTACCTGAAGATTTCGGACGGGTGCGATGCGCCGTGCACGTTTTGCGTGATCCCGAAGATCAAGGGCGGGCTGCGCTCCGCGCCCGCGGGGCTGCTGGTAAAGGAGGCGCAGCGGCTGGCGGCGGCCGGCGCGAAGGAGCTGGTGCTCGTCGGGCAGGACACGACGGCGTGGGGCGAGGACCTCGGGATGCCGGCGGGGAGCGGGCTGCCGGGCCTGCTGCGAATGCTGAGCGAGGCGGTGCCGGGGACGTGGCTGCGGCTGATGTATGCCTACCCGAGCCGGGTGACGCCGGAGCTGATCGCCGCGATGGCGGAGCTGCCGAACGTGGTGCACTACCTCGACGTGCCGCTGCAGCACGGGAGCGAGGCGGTGCTCCGGCGGATGAAGCGGCCGCACAACCTCGAAAAGGTGCACCGGTTCATCGAAGAGCTGCGGGCGGCGATGCCGGACATCGTGCTGCGGACGTCGTTCATCGCCGGGTTCCCGGGGGAGACGGAGGCGGAGTTCGAGGAGCTGCTGGCGTTCGCGCAGGCGGTGGAGTTCGACCATGCGGGCTGCTTCACCTATTCGCGGCAGCAGTGGACGGGGGCATACGGGATGGAGGGGCAGGTGCCGGACGAGGTGAAGGCGGAGCGGCGGGAGCGGTTCATGGCGATGCAGCAGGAGATCTCGGCGCGGCGTGCGGCGCGGTTCATCGGCCGGGAGCTCGACCTGCTGGTGGAGGGGACCGGGGAGGACGAGGACGGCCGGCCGGTCGTCGCCGGGCGGACGTACCGGGAGGCGCCGGAGGTGGATGGGCTGGTGTTCGCGCGCGGCCGGGCCGAACCGGGGGAGCGGGTGCGCGTGCGGATCGAGGATGCCGGGGCGTACGACCTCTTCGGGCGGGTGCTGGGCGGGGGCGGGCCGCGCCGGCGGGGCCGGGCAATCTCCCCGTAACACGGGTTCGGTACACTGCCCGGTGGTGCGCGGAGCGCGCCGGGAGCCGCTGCCGATGAACGAATCCGCTGAGTACGTCCTCTCTGCCTGCCGCGAACACAACGTGAAGTTCATCCGCCTCTGGTTCACGGATATCGTGGGGGCGCTGAAGAGCTTCGCGATTACGGTGGAGGAGCTGGAGAAGGCGCTCGAGGAGGGGATGGGGTTCGACGGGAGCAGCATCGAGGGGTTCGCCCGCATCGATGAGTCGGACATGGTGGCGAAGCCGGACCCGGCGACCTTCCAGCTGGTGCCGTGGCGGCCGAAGGAAGCGAGCGTCGCGCGGATGTTCTGCGACATCACCTACCCGGGCGGCGAGCCGTTCGAGGGCGACCCGCGGTACGTGCTGAAGCGGCAGCTGAAGCGGGCGGCGGACCTCGGCTACACGTTCTACGTCAGCCCGGAGATGGAGTACTTCTACTTCGCCTCGGAGAGCGAGCCGGTGCCGCTCGACCGGGGCGGCTACTTCGACCAGATGAGCGACGCCGGCAGCGACCTCCGGCGGGAGACGGTGCTGACGCTGGAGGCCATGGGGATCGAGGTGGAGTACAGCCACCACGAGGTGGCGCCGAGCCAGCACGAGATTACGCTCCGGTATACCGACGCGCTGACGATGGCGGACGCGGCGATGACGTACCGGCTGGTGGTGAAGGAGATCGCGGCGGCGAACGGGGTGTACGCGACGTTCATGCCGAAGCCGATCGAAGGGGTGAACGGGAGCGGGATGCACGTGCACCAGTCGCTCTTCAAAGGGGAGCGGAACGCGTTCTTCGACCCGGACGACCCGTACCACCTGAGCGCGGTGGCGAAGGGGTACATCGCGGGGCTGCTGCACCACGCGCGGGCGATCACGCTGGTGACGAACCAGTGGGTGAACAGCTACAAGCGGCTGCTGCCGGGGTTCGAGGCGCCGGTCTACCTGAGCTGGGCGCGGCGGAACCGGAGCGACCTCATCCGGATTCCGGAGTACAAGCCGGGGAAGGAGATCCACACGCGGATCGAGTACCGGTCGCCGGATGCGGCCTGCAACCCGTACCTGGCGTTCGCGGTGATGCTGGCGGCAGGGCTGGACGGGATCGAAAACGAGCGGCCGCTGCCGCCGCCGGTGGAGGAGAACGTGTTCGAGATGACGCCGGCGGAGCGGGCGGCGCGCGGGATCGAAATGCTGCCGGGGTCGCTCATCGAAGCGATCGAGGTGGCGGAGAAGTCGAGCTTCCTGCGGGAGGCGCTCGGCGACCACGTGTTCGAAAGCCTGATCGCGAACAAGCGGATCGAGTGGGAGCGGTACCGGCGGCACGTGACGGATTTCGAGCTGCGGGAGTACCTGCCGATCCTGTAGGGGGTGGCAAAAAACTGCTCGCGCTGGTGATCGATTTCGCGTAGACTGGCGCCCAGCGGGGATGGAGGCGCACGTGAGCGAAATCGGGACGTACCGTTCGGAGTTGACGGCGCGGCTGCGTTCGGTGACGGACGACCTGGCCTGGGTGGTGCGGGGGCTGGTGGCGGAACAGGCGCACTACCGGCCAGTCCCCGGCGAGTGGTCGATACACGAACATCTCTCGCATCTGCGCGATATGGAGCAGGAGGTGTACCTGCCGCTGCTCCGGTGGGCGACGGTGCCGGAGATGCTGGACCCGCGCGATTACAGCCGGCGGGAGTGGCGGGAGCGGCGGTACGACCCGGACGAGCCGCTCGGGACGATCATGGCGGACATCCAGCGGATGCGGGATGAGGAGCTGGCCATCTTCCGGGCGATGGGCGACGCGACCTGGACGCGCTACCGGACGGACACGCGCTGGGGGCCGCTGACCTGCCAGTGGATCGCGGAGGTGATGTACCGGCACGCGCTGGACCACCTGCAGGGGGTGATGGCGCTCGTGGGCGACCTGCACCTGGCGGCGCTGGAGCCGCCGCCGATCATCGTGGGCGGCTACATCGGCGGCGGGGCGAACCGGTGAGGCGGCTGCGCAGCATCGTGGCGGTCGGCAGCGGCGGGCTGGACGCCGCGCAGGAGGCGCTCGGCTCGGCGGCGGACGCGATCCTGCTGAGCGTGGCGGATGCGCGGGTGCCGCTCGATGCGGCGCGGCGGAACGCTGCGGCGGTGCTGGGGGCGGCCGGGCAGGCGGAAAAGGCGGCGCTCGTGACGGTGAACCACCCGAAGACGCGGCTGCTGCGGGACGATCTCGATGCGCTGCTGAGCCCGCTGGTGCGCGGGGTGCTGCTGCCGCACGCGGTCGAGGCGCAGGACGTGCGGGATATGGCGGTCGCGCTGCGGGAGTTCGAGCTCCGGCGGGGGATCGAGCCCGGCGACACGGCCGTCTTCCCGGTGATCGATACGGCGCGGGGGCTGCTGCATGCGGAGCAGATTGCGATGGCGGCGCCGCGGGTCGGCGGGCTGGTGCTGCACGCCGAGCGGCTGGCGCGCGACCTCGGGGCGCGGCCGGAGCAGCGGGGCGACCGGCTGGCGTACGCGCGGGGGAAGGTGGTCGCGGTCTGCCGGGGGCTGGGGATCATGCCGCTGGTGACGAGCGACGGGCTGGAGCTGACGTACCTCGCACAGTGCGGGTTTGCGGGGGCGGTCCTGCCGGACGTGCGGTACGTGGTGACGGCGAACGCGGCGTTCGCGCCGGCGCCGCTGGTGAAGGACCGGGCGAACGCGGCGGTGGAGGCGTACGAGGCGGCGCGCGCCGAGGGCGCCTGGGCGGCGCGGTTCGAGGACGAGGTCATCGACGCAGAGGCGGCGCGGAAGCTGCGCCACCTCATCGGGGAGTAGGCGCGGCGGGCGCTCAGTCCGGCTCGGGCGGCAGGTCTTTCGCGAGCTTTTCGTAGCGGCGGGCGTACTTGCCGACGTCGGGCGCGGGGCCCATGGCGGCATCGACTTCCTTGCCGTATTTCGCTTCGGCCTCGGCGATCTTGTCCTTCAAGGTCTGGTGGCGGACGAAGGCGCTGACGACGCGGCGCATTTCGTGGCCGCGCTGGCGGCCGGCCGCGGGGCAGGGGGGCGGGTCGACCTGGGCAAGGACGGTGCGGGTGAAGACCTCGGCCATGGCCCCGCATTTCGCGCACTTGAACTCGTAGAGCGGCATGCGCGGATCCTAGCGGTTCGGGCCGGGCTTGCGAAGGCGGGCCGGCGGGTTTCGCCGGCGGGGGCGTGCGTTACCCGTGGCGCTCGGGGCGGGCGTCGAGTTCGGCGAGGTAGTGCTCGGCGCTGATGGCGGCGGTGGCGCCGTCGCCGGCGGCGCTGATGAGCTGGCGGGCGGCCTTCGTGCGGAGGTCGCCGGCGACGAAGAGGCCGGGGAGGGCGGTCGTCATGTCGAGGTCGACGATGGCGTGGCCGCCGGGGTCGAGCGGGACGAGGCCCTCGAGGAGGTGCGAGTTGGGGGTCTGGCCGATGAAGATGAAGACGCCGTCGATGGGGACGGTCTCGGTTTCGCCGGTGAGGACGTTGCGGAGGCGGACGCGCTCGACGCTTTCGGCGCCTTCGATGGCATCGACGACGGTGTTCCAGCGGAAGCGCATCTTCGGTTCGGCGAAGGCGCGCTCCTGGAGGATGGCGCTGGCGCGGAGGGTGTCGCGGCGGTGGACGACCGTGACGGTGCTGGCGTAGCGGGTGATGAAGAGGCCTTCATCGATGGCGGAATCGCCGCCGCCGACGACGATGACGTCTTTCCCGGCGAAGAAGGCGGCGTCGCAGGTGCCGCAGTAGGAGACGCCGCGGCCGGTGAATTCAGCTTCGCCGGGGACGCCGAGTTTGTTGTAGTCGGCGCCGGCGGTGACGATCACAGCGCGGGCGGTGATGGTGCGCTCGGAGGTGGCGAGTTCGAAGCCGCCGCCGGGGCGCGGGGTGAGGCGGTCGACGGGCTCGTAGGCGAACTCGGCGCCGAATTTTTCGGCCTGGCGGAACATGAGCTGGGCGAGGTCGAAGCCATTGACGCCGTCGGGGAAGCCGGGGAAGTTTTCGACGATGTCGGTGGTGGCGATCTGGCCGCCGATGACTTTGCCCTCGAAGATGATGGTCTTGCGGCGGGCGCGGGCGGCGTAGATGGCGGCGGTGAGGCCGGCGCCGCCGGCGCCGATGATGGCGATGTCGTAGTCGCTCATAGGGTGCTCCGGGGAGTGGAAGCGGCCGCCGGTTGCCCGGGCGGCCGCTGGGGGTGGCGCCGGTGGGGTGCCGGGCTCAGGCGAGGGCTTCGTCGAGCCGCTTCTTGAGGTCGCTCTTGGGGCGGAAGCCGACGATGGTGCCTTTGAGTTCGCCGCCCTTGAAGATGAGGAGCGACGGGATGGAGCGGATGCCGAACTTCGCAGGGACCATCGGGTTCTCGTCGGTGTTGATCTTGAGGAAGTTGACCTTGCCGGCGTACTCCTGGGCGAGCTCTTCGACGATGGGGGCGACCATGCGGCAGGGGCCGCACCAGGGGGCCCAGAAATCGACGAGGACGGGCAGGTCGGACTTGACGACGTCGTGTTCCCAGGTGGCGTCGGTGACTTCGCGGACTTCGGACATGGGGGTGGTTCCTTTCCCGGCGTGGCTGCCTCGGGGATTGCGGTGTTGGACCGGTAGTGCGACTATACCCCCGAGGGGTATACCGAGTCAAGCCCCGGGATGGAGGCGGCGCGTGAACGATGAGGAGATGAAGCGGCTGCTGGACCGGCTGGCGCGGGTGGAGGGGCAGGTGCGCGGGCTGCGGAAGATGCTGGAGGAGCAGCGCTGCTGCGAGGATGTGCTGACGCAGCTGCTGGCGGCCCGGTCGGGGCTGGAGAGCGCGGGGCAGCTGGTGCTGGAGCGGCACTTGAACGATTGCGTGCTGGGCGAGGGGGCGGTGGACGAGCGGACGGCGGAGCGGCTGCGGGAGACGCTCCGGCTGTGGAGCCGGCACAGCGGGCGGGCCGGCTGATTCAGGCCGGCTGTTCGGCGGCCCAGTCGGCGGCGAGCTGGCGGAGGAGGTCGGCGGCGCGCTCCATGGCGCGGGCGGGGTCGGGTTCGAGCGCGGCGAGGGTGCGGGCGCCGGGCAGGCTGGCGCGGCCGGCGAAGACCACCGCGGGCTTGCCGGCGGCGCGGGCGGCTTCGAGGACGCGGCCCGTCACTTTCCCGGCGAGCGACTGCTCGTCGTAGCTGCCCTCGCCGGTGATGACGAGGTCGGCCGCAGCGAGCCGCCCGGCGAAGCGGGTGACGCCGGCGACGATATCGAAGCCGCTTTCGATGGCCGCGCCGAGGAAGGCGCGGAGGCCCCCGGCGAGGCCGCCAGCGGCGCCGGCACCGGGCAGGTCGCGGAGGTCGACCCCGGTAACGCGGCGAACGACGGCGGCGAACCGTTCGAGCGCTTCCTCGAGGAGGTCGACCTCGGCGGGGGAGGCGCCTTTCTGGGGCGCGAAGACGCGCGCGGCGCCGGCCGGGCCGCAGAGGGGCGAGCGGACATCGGCGGCGACGACGACGGAGAAGCGGCCGAGCCACGCGGGCGGATTCCATTCGATCCGCTCGAGGCGGGCGAGCGGGCCGCCGCCGGGCGGGATGTCGGCGCCGGCGCCATCGAGGAAGCGGGCGCCGAGGGCGCGGAGCGCGCCGGCGCCGCCGTCGGTGGTGGCGCTGCCGCCGACGCCGATGAGCATGCGCGGGGGTTCATCGGCGGCGGCCGCGGCGATGAGTTCGCCGACGCCGAAGGTATCGGCGCGGAGGGCATCGCGCTCTTCGGGCTTCAGGTGGAAGAGGCCGTTGGCCTGCGCGGCTTCGATGACGGCGTCGCCGGTTTCGCGGAGGCGGAGGTAGCGGCCGAGGACCGGGCGGCCGAGGGGGTCATGGACGACGGCGGCGGCGGTATCGGCGCGGACGGCGCGGCGGAGCGCATCGAGGAGGCCGGGGCCGCCGTCGGAGAGCGGGAGGAGGTCGAGCTGCCAGCCGGGGCGGGCCGCGCGGATGCCGGCGGCGATGGCGGCGGCGGCTTCGTCGGCCGCGAGGCTGCCTTTGAACTCCTGGGGAGCGATGAGGACGCGCACGTCAGCTGAGCCAGAGCCGCCAGGCGGCGATGAGGACGATGGCGATGATGTAGCCGTAGGCGACGTTGCGGAGGAAGCGGAGGGTATCGCGGGCGCGCCGGTCGCGGAAGACGACCGCCATCACGATGGTCACCGCGAAGAAGGTGACGATGGCGAAGGCGAGGAGCGACTTCATGCGTGGGCCGGCGCGCCGGGCGTTGGCTCAGCTGTCGCCGACGACGGTGCGGCTGGCGAACTTCCAGCCGTCGGCGGTGCGGCGGAGTTCGTCGCGGTAGATGGCGGTGACGAGGATGGAGGCCGGGGGCTGCTCGCCGGGGGTGAGGCGGAGGAGCATCAGGTAGCAGGAGCCGGTTGCGGCGTCGCCGTCGCCTTCGAGGACGAGATTGTTGGTCCAGTGGCGGGCCTTCATGCGGGTGGCGAAGGCCGTGCCGAAGCCCTGCAGCTGGTCGCGGCCGGTGAAGGTGCCGGTGGCGGAGGAGAAGGTGCCGTCGGGGGTGAAGCAGGCGGCCCAGGCGGCGCCGTCGCCGGCATCGATGGCGTGGTTGTAGCGGGCGTAGAGCTGCTGGATGGCGAGCTGGTCGTCGACGCTGAGGGGCACGGGAGCGGAAACCTCCGGAAATGGTGCGCCGCGGGGCGGCTGCTGGCGTACGATAGGGCAATCGCTGGAGAAGGGCACGCTGATGCGCGGATTCGGGATTGGTGCACTGGTCGCCGGGGCGGTGCTGCTGGCTGCCGGCTGCGGGGACGGGGCCGCGAGATACCCGGCCGGGCTGGCAGATGACGCGTACGACCTGGAGGCGATGGCGCTGCAGCCGGCGGACCTGCCGCCGGGGTTCGAACAGCAGAGCCCGGGGGAGTTCGAAAACGAGGCGTGGGCCTCGGTGTTCCAGACGGATGACGTGGAGGCGAAGCTGCGGCAGCTGGAGGCGCAGGGCCGGCAGCGGAACTTCGTGACGCTGTTCGGGCCGCAGGGGCTCGGTCCAGTGCTGGCGGTGACGGCGATTTCGACGCTCTACACGGACGCGGCGGCGGCGGAGCGGTCGCTGCGGGAGTTCGCCTGCGGGCTGCCGATCGAGGCGAACGTGCAGCTGGAGCCGCTGCTCGTGCCGAAGCTGGGCGACGGTTCGAACGGCTTCCTCGAGCGGCAGTTCTCGGAAGGGGCGCCGACCTTCGTGGACGCGACGGTCTGCTTCCGGACGGGGCGGGTCGTGCACGCGATCCAGGCGACGAGCGTTGCCGGGGTGGAGGATGTCGCGTTCCTCATCCGGCTGGCGGAGCGCCAGCTGGCGCGGGTGGATGCGGCGTTCGCGGCGGCGGAGCGCGGCGGCTAACCCGGCGGCGGCGCCTGGCGGAGGGCGTAGAGGGTGCGCCCGCGGGCGCAGAGGCTGCCCTGGGCATCCGTGATGGCGACTTCGGCGTAGGCGAGGCTGCGGCCTTTGCGGATGATGTGGGCTTCGGCTTCGGCGCGGGGGCCGTGGACGGGGCGGAGGTAGGTGATGCCGAGGTCGGCGGTGCCGTTGGGGACGTCGCCGGGCTGGAGGCTGGCCTGGAGGGCGAAGAGCATGGCGATATCGACCATGGCGGCGAGGACGCCGCCGTGGACGGCCCCGCCGACGCCGGAGAGGGTGGCGGGGCCGGTGCGGAGGGCGATGCGGGCGTAGCCGGGGCGCGCCTCGAGGAGTTCGAGGCCGAGCAGGCGGTGGAGTTCGGTGGCGGCGAACCGCTCGGCCAGGTGGGGCGGGACGGCGCCCATGGCGGCTACCAGGCCGCGGCAGCGGGTTTGGGGGCGTCAGCGGGGGCGCAGCCGTAATCGCCGAAGGGGCCGTCGCGCCAGTCGAGGGCGGCTTTGAGGCCTTTTTCGCGGGCGATGCGGCCGAAGGTTTCGCCGCCGGGGCGGACGCGGCCGAGCTCCTGGATATCGCCGCCGACCTGGAGCGAGGTGCGGAAGCCCATGATTTCGTAGACGCGGTTGATTTGCCGCTTGGTCATCTGGAGCATCGGGCCGTCGATGTTGGCGATGCGCTCGGCGAGGGCTTCGGCGGTTTCGCAGAGGCGGTCGATGGGGACGGCGCGGTTGGCCCAGCCGAGTTCGACGGCTTCGCGACCGGTGACGCTGTCGCCGGTGTAGAGGAGTTCGCGGACTTTGCGCATGGGCAGGTGCCAGGGGTGGTAGATGATGTCGACCGGGGTCATGGCGCGGACGGGCGGGTAGCCGATGATGGCGTCCTCGGCGACGACCATGAGGTCGCACATGGTGGCGAGTTCGGTGCCGCCGGCGAGGCAGTAGCCGTGGACCTGGGCGATGATGGGCTTGGTGCACTCCCAGAGGATCCAGTAGCCGGAGAGAAGGTGCTGGGGCCACTGGCCCTGGCCGGGGTGGATGGGGCCGACATTGGGGAGGCCGGAGCGCTTTTCGACGTAGTCGCGGTCGTCGGCGGTTTTGGAGATGCCGGAGAGGTCGTAGCCGGCGGAGAAGGCGCGGCCGGATCCGCGGATGATGATGACGCGGACATCGGGGTCCATTTCGAAGTCTTTGACGGCGTCGAAGAGCTCAGCGCGGAGGTTGTGGCTGAGCGCGTTCATTTTTTCGGGGCGGTTGAGCTGGATGATGCCGTGGCGCTGCTGCTTGATGGTGAGGATGTCGCGGTAGTCCTTCATGGCAGCGGGGATTGTGGCGCGGCGGGCGGGGGATGTCGACGGGGCTACCCCGAGCTGCGCAGGGCATGTGCGATGGCGTCCCTGACCACATCGCCGTCGAGGTCACACTGCACGACCAGGAACTCCCGGAGCTCGGCCGGTGTGATAGATTCGCCGTCCTCGAGGCGGCCGACCCAGGTAGCCTTCGGACCTGTGACTTTGCCAGAAGAGAGCCAGTGAATCCCGTCGCCGCCGTCGAAGTAGCCGAGCTGCTCGAGGACGGCGGCGACTTCGGACTGCCCGAAGTCAGGCACCGATAGGCACCCGGACCTGCCACGTCTCGGCGTCATCCGCTGGCCTCGGGCTGAGCGACTCGAGGAACGCGGCCCGGGCGGGCTCATCGAGGCTGGCGGCGTACCGCTCGACGCTTTCGATGAGGTCTGCGAGCTTGCGGAGGAGCGACGGTTCGTCGGCGGCGACGATGAGCGCAGGGAGCTCGCGGCACGTCGCCATGAGCCTGCCGTCTTCGCGCCGGCGGATATCGAGGGTCAGGCGGCGGGTCGGTACGGGCACGGCGAGTCCTCCGGGTCGTTCATGGTCGTTCCTGCACCGCGCGGCCGTCAAATGGCAAGAGGCCTTCAAAACGTTCTTCGGCATCGGCCTCCTCAGGTCCAGACGGCGTCGACCAGGGCGTCGGGGATGTCGAAGACGGCGGGGCCGTCGGGGAGGTGGAGCGGTTCTTCGCGCAGCCAGCGGGGGAGGCGGTCGTCGGCGCGGGTGAAGCCGGCGCGGCGGTTGAATTCGCGCTCGGCGTCGATCGCTTCGCGGGCCATGCGGAGGACGGCTTCGTCGTCGCAGGGGATATCGAAGCGGGCGCTGGCGAAGGCGGCGATATCGGCCGGGAGGGCGTTGGTGAACTGGCAGACGCCGGCGGAGTCGATGGCCATCATGACGAGCTGCTCGTGGCGGCTCTGTTTGACGAGGGTCTCGGCGTTGACGCCGCGGGCGGTGACCATGCCGGCGGTGTGGTCGGCGCCCTGGGGGCTGGTGGCGTAGGTGATGCCCATGCCTTTGAGGGTGCGGGGCTCCCAGGCGGGCAGGCCCTGGCCTTTGACGGCCGGGACGCGGTCGATGCCGTAGGTGCGGGCGGTGTGGACGGTGCCGTTGCCGATAATGCGGCCGAGCGGGGTGCCGGCGCGGACCTCTTCGAGGAGGCGCTTGGTCCCGTCCCAGTCGCCCCAGGGGAGGACGCCGGCTTCCATGGCGACGCCGATGGCGTTGCCGATTTCGATGGTGTCGAGGCCGATGTCGTCGCAGAGGCGGTCGAGCTCGGCGACGGCGTCGGCGGGGCCGATTTCGAGGTTGGAGCCGAGGAGGGCGATGGTTTCGAATTCGAGCGCGGTGGTGACGTGGTTGCCGTGTTCGTCGTTGAAGAGGATGGCGCATTTGATGATGCACCCGGCCATGCAGGGGAGCATCTTGCCGCCGCGGCTGGCCCCGAGCTCTTCGATGTGCTGGCCGGAGATGGTGTGGGCGTGCTCCCACGTGCCGAAGCGGTGGTTGCGGGTGGGCATCGACTGGATGGTGTCGCGGTTGACGAAGCGGACGACGCCGGCGGTGCCGACGGTGGAGAGGTTGCGGGTGCGGGGGTCTTCGAGGACAAGTTTGGAGAAGCTGGTGACCTGCTGGCGGAAGTCGTCCTTGCGGAGGCCGGGGATGGTGCGGGGCGCGCCGGTGTCATCGACGACGATGGCCTTGAGGCCTTTCGCGCCCATGACGGCGCCCGGGCCGCCGCGGGCGGCGTGGCGGGTGGGCCGGCCTTCGGGGTCGGTGACGGCGACGGAGGCGGCGGCCATGCGGTGCTCGCCGGCGGGGCCGATGGTGGCGGCGGCGCGGAAGCCGGCGGCTTCGCCGACGAGTTCGCGGTGGAGGTCGTAGTTCGAGCGGCCGGCGAGGTCCGGCGCCGGGCGGAGGCGGATGCCGGCGCTGTCGATGTCGAGGCGCTGCCAGCCGGAGGGCGAGGCGCCGGTGATGAGGAGGGCTTTGATGCCGAGGCGGGCGAGGCGGTGGCCGAGCTGGCCGCCGACGTTGGCCTCTTTGATGCCGCCGGTGAGCGGGCTCTTGAAGACGAACGAGGTGCGGCCGCTGGTGGTGACGGCGGTGCCGCCGAGGAAGCCGGGGCAGATGGCGAGGGTGGCCGCTGGATGGAGGGGGTGGATGGCCGGGTCGGTCTCTTCGAGCAGGATGCGGGCGCCGAGCGCGCGGCCGCCGAGGTAGCGCCAGCGCTCCGGGGCGCGCTCTTCACGAATCTCGCCCGCGGTCATATCGACCCGGACGATGCGGTCGATCTCCATGGAGGCTCCGGGGGTTCGGGTTTATGTAGCGGGCATCCTACACAATCAGCGGTGGAGGGTCAGCGCGCGGGGCGGGGAAGCGCGGGGAGAGCGGTATACTCGGGGCATGCGCTGGTGGGAGCCGGAAGCGGTCATCGGCCGGGATGTCGCGGAGCTGGCGCGCGCCGAGGCGGCGGAGGCGGAGGCGCGGAGCGCGCTGACGCCGGCGCAGGTCGCGGCCATCGTGGAGCGGGGCTGGTTCAAGGCGTGGGTGCCCCGGGAGTTCGGCGGGCTGGAGCTGGACCTCGAAGCCGGGCTGCGGCTGTTCGAGGCGGCGGGCTGGGCCGACGGGTCGTTCGGCTGGAGCGTGATGATCGGCGCCGGGGGCGGCGTCTTCGCCGGGCTGATGCAGGAGGCGACGGCGCACGCGGTGTTCGACCCGAAGGAGGCGGTCATCGCCGGCTCGGGGAACCCGCGCGGGACGGCGGAGCGGGTGCCCGGCGGCTTCCGGGTGCGCGGGCGGTGGCAGTGGGCGAGCGGTGCGCCATGGGCGACGACGTTCACGGCGAACTGCGTGGTGACCGACGGCGGACAGCCGGTGCAGGGGGCGAACGGCGCGCCGCTCATCCGGGCGATGGCGTTCGAGCCGGGGCAGGTGCGGATCCTTTCGACGTGGGACGCGAACGGCATGCGGGGCACGGCGAGCCACGACATCGAGGTCGATGACGCGTTCGTGCCGCTGGAGCGGATGTTCTCGGTCTTCGAGGGCGAGCCGTGGCACGCGGGGACGGTGTTCCGGGTGCCGTTCGTGGAGTTCGCGGAGGCGACGACGGCTGCGGTGCTGCCGGGCATCGCGCTGCGGCTGTTCGAGCTGGTGGCCGCCTCGGCGAAGGAGCGGGGCGAATACGGCGGGCCGCGGCTGCTGGCGGAGCGGCACGACGTGCGGGCGCGGCTCGCGGACGCGCTCGTCGGCATCGAGGCCGGCCGGACCTTGCTGTTCGACGCGGCGCGGCAGACGTGGGCGGAGGCGGAGCGGGGGCGGCCTGCGGCGGCGACGCTGGCGCGGCTCTCGCTGGGGGCGAACTTCGCGGCCTCGAGCGCGCTGCGGGCGGCGGGGCTGCTCGCGCCCATCGGCGGGATGGGGCTGAACCAGCGCGCGAGCGAGGCCGGGCGGGCGTGGCGCGACCTCATGACGGCGGGGCAGCACGGGGCGATTCGGCCGACGGTGCTGGCGCCGCGGGGCGCTGAGCTGCTGACGGACTGACCGGGCGCGGCACGGAGGCCGCGGCGCCTATACTCGCCGCATGGCGCGGCCGCGGCTCCTGATCACGCTGGGCGACCCGAACGGCATCGGGCCGGAGGTGACGGCGAAGGCGCTCGCGCGGGCGGACGTGCGCGCCGCCGCGGACCTCGCCGTGGTGGGGCTGCGCGCGGTGCTCGCGCCGTGGCTGGAGCGGTTCGGCGGGGGCGAAGTCGAGGTCATCGAGCCGATGCCCGGGGACGGCTTCACGGTGCGGCACGGGGCGGTGGATGCGGCGGCCGGGCGGCTGGCGCACGGGTGGGTCGAGTTCGCGGCGCGCGCGTGCCTTGCCGGCCGGGCGGACGGGATGGTGACGGCGCCGGTGAACAAGGCGGCGTTCGCCGCCGCGGGCATCCGGGACACGGGCCACCAGGAGGTGCTGCAGCGGGTGAGCGGCGCGGAGCAGGTGCTGACGATGCTGCAGACGGGCGGGCTGCGCTGTGTCCACCTGAGCACGCACAAGCCGCTGCGGGAGGCCTGCGCTCATGTCACGCGCGCGAACGTGCTCCAGGCGCTGCGGCTGACCGACCGGGAGTTCCGGCGGTGGGGATTCGCTGCGCCGAGGGTCGCCGTAGCGGCGCTGAACCCGCACGCAGGGGAGGGCGGGCTCATCGGCCGGGAAGAGCTGGACGAGATTGGGCCGGCAGTCGGCGATGCGCGGGCGGAGGGCATCGACGCGCGGGGGCCGTTCCCGGCGGATTCGGTCTTCACCCGGGCGATCGCGGGGGAGTTCGACGCCGTGCTGGTGATGTACCACGACCAGGGCCACATCGCGGTGAAGGTGCACGGCTTCGAGCGGAGCGTGAGCGTGAACCTCGGGCTGCCGTTCACCCGGGCGAGCGTGGACCACGGGACGGCGTTCGACATCGCGGGGCGGGGCATCGCGAGCGGGGAGAGCATGGCGGAGGCGGTGCTCCTCGCGGCACGGCTGGCGGCCGGGCGCGGGATGGCGGCGGAGGGGCCCGCGTGAGCCGGGCGGGCGACATCCCGCTCGAGCCGCCGGTGGTGCGGGGTGCGGGCGCGGCGCCGGCGAAGGAGGACCGGACCTACCTCGGTTACGTGGCGGCAGCCCTGGCGGGCGCGCTGCTCGGGGGGTTCGCGCTCGCGGCCGACGTGCTGCGGGCGGCGCGGAATGAGGGGCGGAACCTCGCGGCGATCGAGGCGGCGGCGCTGGGGCCGAACCGCCAGCCTCAGTAGGGAAGCCCGGGCAGGCCGAAGAGGGTGCGGGCGTAGCTCGCGCGGCCGAGGTGGCCGTTCCCGTGGCCGATGAGGCCATGGAGGATGGCTTCGATGCGGGGGACCGGCCCCCACGGCCGGATGACCTGGACTTCGCGGAGGTAGGCCTCGCTCATCGCGGCGATGCGCGGCACGACGGCGGCCTCGACGGCGCGGGTGTACTCGTCGAACTCAGCCGGGGGCGGGAAGCGCATGCTGTAGGCGTCGCGGGGGTCCTGGCCGGTGCCCTGGTCGACGCGGGGGAGGTTCCAGCGTTCGTGGAAGGCGTGCTGGAGCCAGACGGGCTGCTCGCGTTCGAAGACGAAGTGGATGATGTTGTCGATGGTGCGGACGACGTGCCAGACGTCCCAGCCGATGGAGTTGGTGAGTCCGCCGCGGGTATCACAGAGCTGGTCGACGGTGAGGCCGTCGGTGGCGCGGAGGGCGTACTGGAGGACGCGGCCGACGACCACGGCGAGCTGGGTAGGGGTATCGGGCGGGTTGCCCATCCCGGGGAGGTTGGGGACCTGGGACATCGAACGGACCTCGCGTGCAGGGGTGGCCGGATTCTGCCAGACGGCGGAGGAACGCGCGGCCCGGAGGGGCGCGTATACTCCGCCGCCGTGGAACGGTCGCGCTACCTCGACTGGCCGGAGGAGTACGCGGCGAAGCTGATGACGCCGGCCGAGGCGGCGCAGCTGGTGCGGCCGGGCGACACGGTGGTCATCCCGATCGGGGCGATCACGCCGAACCTGTGCGCGGCGCTGTGGGAGCGGCGGGAGGAGCTGCACGACGTGGATGTGCTGGCCTGCGCGCCGTTCGTGGACCCGGGCTGGTACGAGCCGGGGCACCCGGCGTTTCGGACGCACGTGGAGCTGTTCAACACGGCGGTAGCGCGGGCCTCGATGGTGCGCGGGTCGACGGACTTCGTCTCGATCCCGTTCAGCCGGCGCTTCAAGGGGGAGGACGAGCGGGGCGGCGGGCGGTTCGCCATCGATGTCGTGTTCATCGGGGTGTCGCCCCCGGACCGGTTCGGCTACTGCAGCTTCGGGACGAGCGTGTGGAACAAGGGGAGCTACAGCGCGCCGGGCGCGGACGGTGCTGGCGGAGGTGTTCGCGGGGTATCCGCGGACGGGCGGCGACAACCGGATCCACGTGAGCGAGATCGCGGCGTTCGTTGAAGGCGGCGAGCTGCCGCCGGTGCGCGCGGCGCGGGAATCGAACCCGTTCCACCCGGCGATGGCCGGGTTCGTGAACGAGCTGCTGCGGCACGGGGACACGCTGCAGATCGGCACGGGGCTTTCGACGCTGCCGCTGGCGCGGGCGGGGGCGTTCGACGGGCTCGTGGACCTCGGGGTGCACAGCGAGGTGAGCATCCCGGGGTTGAACGAGCTGGTGGCGAAGGGCGTGATCACCGGGGCCCGGAAAACGGTGAACCCGGGGAAGTTCGTGGCCACGGCGCTCTCGGCGACGACGGAGTGGGACCTCGAGTTCATCCACGAGAACCCGGTGTACGAGCTGCGGGACGTGGCCTACACGAACGACATCCAGGTCATCGCGGCGCACGAGAACATGGTGGCGATCAACAACGCGATGACGATCGACCTGACGGGGCAGGTGGCAGCCGAGTCGATCGGGCCGGCGATGTGGAGCGGGCCGGGCGGGCAGCTGGAGTTCGTCATCGGGGCGATGTACGCGAAGGGCGGGCGGAGCATCACGCTCTTGCCGGCGGCGGCGAAGGACGGCGCGGTGAGCCGCATCGTGGCGGAGCACCCGCCCGGGACGGTGGTGACGGTGCCGCGGCAGTTCGTCGATTACGTCGTCACGGAGTACGGGGTGGCGCGGCTGTTCGGGAAGAGCGACCGGGAGCGGGCCGAGGAGCTGATCGCGATTGCCCACCCGGACCACCGGGCAGACCTCCGGCGGGCGCTGCGGCGGGCCTGAGCGGGTGCGAAGTTCGGGAGTTCCCCGATGCCGGGCCGGGAGCGGATTGCTGACGATCCGGGCGGGGGAGGGCGCGTGAACGTGCAGGATACGGGCGTCGAATTGCTGCGGGGCGCTTTCGAGGCAGCGCCGGACGGCATGATCGTGGTCGATGCCGAGGGGCGGGCGGTGCTCTGGAACCAGGCGTTTCTCGCGATGTGGGGGCTGAGCGAGGAGGTGATGCGGCTGCCGCGGCCCGAGCTGCGCAGGCAGTTCGCGGCGCGGCTGGTGCGCGACCCGGAGGCGTTCCTCGCGGAGGCCGAGGAAGTGGCGTCGGCGCCGGGCGCGGTGCTCCACCGGCTGGTGGAGCTGGCCGACGGGCGGACGCTGGAGATGCATTCGCGGCCGATCGCGCTGGGGGAGCGCCGCCCCGGCCGAATCTGGTACTACCGGGACGTGACGGAGCTGGTGCAGGCGCGCCGGGAGCTGGAGGAGGCGAGCCGGCTGCTGGAAGCGCAGTTCGAAGGGTCGCCGTTCGGGATCATCGTGGTGGGGATGGACGGCCGGTTCCTCCGGGCGAGCCGGCGGTTCTTCGAGATGTCGGGGCTGGACGAGGCGTGGACCCGGCTGCCGGTGCTCGAGCGGATGGCGAAGCTCGAGGGGCTGGCGAGGGACGTTTCGGCGGCGCGGGCGTTCAACCTGCGCTGGAGGAGCGCCCCGGACCAGAGCTACGCGGCGACGTTCGAGACGTGGGACGGGCGGTTCATCCGGGTGACGACGCAGCCGCTCCGGGATGCGGCGGGCGCGGTGCTGGGGCAGGTGTTTTTCTACCTCGATGTGACCGCCGAACAGCGCGCGCGGATGGAGGTCGAGGCGCAGGAGGAGCGGCTGCGGCGGCTGGTGGAGGGGCTGGACGCCGGGGTGATCGTGGTGGACCGCGAACGGCGGTTTCCGGTGGCGAATGCGGCGGCGCTGGAGGTCCTCGGCATCACGCGGGAGCAGCTGGGGGAGCTGAGGCTGGACGCGGAGACGTGGCAGGCGACCCGGGAGGACGGCAGCCCGATGCCGTTCGAAGAGTTCCCGGCCGAGCAGGCGCTGCAGACGGGGCGGGCGGTGCACGGGGTGGTGATGGGGGTGCGGCGGGGTGACGGGAGCCGCCGCTGGCTGCTGGTGAGCGCGAGCCCGCTCGAGCGGGCGCCGGGTGGTGAAGTGGAGACCGTGGTCACGACGTTCTACGACATCACGGAGCGGCGGGCGCTGGAGCAGGCGATGGCGCGAGCGCGGCACCTCGAGAGCCTGGCGGCCCTCTCCGGCGGCGTCGCCCACCGGCTGAACAACCAGCTGACGGCGGTCATCGGGAACGCGTGGCTGCTGAGCAGGGGGGAGAACCTGACGCCGGAGCAGCAGGAATCGGTCGCGGAGATCCAGGCAGTGGCGCGGGCGGCCGCGCAGCTGGTGCAGGACTTGCGGGCGTATTCGGCGCCGGCGGGCGGGACCGGTGCGACCGCGGACATCAACCGCTGCGTGGCGGACGCGCTGGCGCGGTTTGGCCCCGGCGAGCGGCAGCGGCTTTCGGTGACGCTGGCAGCCAGCCTGCCGGCCGTCGCGGGGCAGGCGGATGGGCTGGCGCAGGCGATCGCCCACCTGATCGAGAACGGGCTCGAGGCATCACCGGGCGCGGTGGAGGTGCGGACCGCGCTCATCGATGCCGGGGCGCTGCAGCCGCGGCGGCCGCACCGGTGGGAGCCTTCGGAGCCGCCAGCCGGGCAGTACGTGGCGGTGCTCATCGAAGACGGCGGCGAAGGGATGGATGCGGATGCGCTGGCGCGGGCGTTCGACCCGTTTTTCTCGACGCGGTTCGAGGGGCGCGGGCTGGGGCTGCCGGCGACGCTCGGGATCGCGCGGCGGCACGGCGGGTTCGTGGGGCTCGAATCCGCGCCGGGCCGGGGGACGCTGGGAATCTTGCTTCTGCCGGCCGCGGAGGCGTAAGAGCAGGGCGCGGCTGCCATGCCTTTTCGGGCGGGGCGTGCTTCAATAGCCGGCAAGGCTGCAGGAGGCACGACCCGATGGACTTCGAACTCAGCGAAGAGCACCGGCTGATCAAGGAAACGGCGCGGCGGATTGCGCGCGAGGTCATCGCGCCGCGGGCGAAGGAAGTGGACGAGACGGGGGAGTACCCGCACGACTTCTTCGAGGCGTTCAAGAAGGCCGGGCTGCTCGGGATGGCGATCCCGGAATCGATGGGCGGGACGGGGAACGGCATCCTGCCGCTCTGCCTCGCCATCGAAGAGGTGGCGAAGTACGAGTGCGGCGCGGGGCTGATGCTGGTGCTGAGCGGGCTGCCGACGCGCCCCATCGTCTTCGGCGGGACGCCGGAGCAGCAGCAGCGGTGGCTGCCGGCGCTGGCGAGCGGCGAAGCGAAGGCCGCCTTCTGCCTGACGGAGCCGGACCACGGGTCCGATGCGGCGAACCTCGAGACGCGCGCGGTGCGGGATGGGGATGACTACATCCTCAACGGGAACAAGGTCTACATCTCCGGCGGGACGGTGGCGGACTACCTGACGGTGTTCGCGCGGACCGGCGGCCCCGGGGCGAAGGGCATCAGCGCATTCGTGGTGGACGCGCATGCGCCGGGAGTGCGGATCGACCGGACGGACGACAAGATGGGCGTCCGGAGCGTGCCGACCGCGCACTTCAGCTTCCAGGACGTGCGGGTGCCGGCGGAGAACCTGCTGGGCGGCGTTGAAGGACAGGGCTTCAACGTGGCGATGCTGACGCTGAGCTCGATGCGGCCGACGGTGGGGGCGCGCGGCGTGGGGCTGGCGGAGGGGGCCGCGGCCTACGCGCTGGAGTGGGCGCGGGAGCGGAAGGCGTTCGGCAGCTCGGTCATCGATTTCGAAGCAATCCAGTTCATGTTCGCGGACATGGCGATCCAGATCGAGGCGGCGCGGAACCTCGTCTACAAGGCGGCATGGCTGGTGGACCAGGGCAAGTACACGCGGGAGTACGCGCACCACCTTTCGATTGCGAAGGCCTACGCGACGGAGGTGGCGAACCGGGTGGCGTTCGATGCGCTGCAGGTGCTGGGGGCGCAGGGGTACATGAAGGACCACCCGCTGGAGCGGCACTACCGGGATGCGCGCCAGCTGATGATCGTGGAAGGGACGAGCCAGATTCAGCGGGTGGTGATCAGCCGGGCGCTCATCGACCGGAACCTGGTGTACGGCTGACGGTCACCAGGCGCGGGGCGCGCCGAGAGCGTCGAAGGCGGCATCGGGGGAGACGATGACCAGCCCTTCGGCGATGGCCTGCGCAGCGAGGATGCGGTCGAAGGGGTCGCGGTGCACCACGGGCAGCCGCGGCAGCGCGGCTGCGTGTTCGACCGAGATGGGAAGAATCGTCGCAGACAGCATCTCGGTCAGCTCATCGATGAACTCGTCCACGGGCCGGTGCGTGCGGGCCTTGCCGATCGTGACCTTGATCGCGATCTCGAGCGCTGACGCCACCGAAATCTGGAGGGGAGCCGGGCCGGCAAGCAGCTCAGCCGCCTTCGGCGAGATCCGCTCGGGCGCCGTCACGTAGTAGAACAGCACGCTGGTATCGACCAGGTAACTCACGGCTCTCGAGGCGATGGCGATTCGGGGCTCTCGGGAAGGCTGCCGCCTTCCCAATCTTCCAGGTCCTGTCCGGTGAGGGGGTCGAAGCAATCTTCACTGAACCAGACCTTGCCGCGAAGGGCGCCGAAGCCGCGGGCGCGGCGGGCAGCGATCTCCTCGGGCGAGGGGGCGGGGCGCAGCGCGGCGACCGGCCGGCCGCGGCGGGCGATGACGACTTCTTCGCCGCGGGCGACGGCGTCGATCAGTTCGGACAGGTGGGTCTTCGCCTCGGTGATGCTGACGATGCGGGGCATGGCACCATCGTAACAGGGCAGCGGGAGGGCTTGCGGGGGGCACCGCCCGGCGTATGATCCCGCGCATGCCATACGCGCCTTCGAATGGAATCGAGCTGTATTACGAGACGCACGGCGACCCGGGCGGCCGGCCGCTGCTGCTGGTGATGGGCCTCGGCGCCCAGCTGACGCTCTGGGAGCCGGGACTCTGCGACCTGCTCGTGCGGCAGGGGTTCTACGTCATCCGGTTCGACAACCGGGATGTCGGGCTGTCGTCGAAGATCGAGGGCGGGCCGCAGCCGGATATCGCGAAGGCGATGGCGGGCGACCATTCGACAGCGTCGTACACGCTCTGGGACATGGCCGACGATGCGGCGGGGCTGCTCGACCACCTGGGCATCGCGCGGGCGCACATCGCCGGCGCCTCGATGGGCGGGATGATCGTCCAGTGCATGGCCATCCGGCACGGCAGCCGGGTGCGGTCGATGACGTCGATCATGTCGACGACGGGAAACCCGGCAGTGGGGCAGCCGCAGCCGGAGGCGATGGCCGCGCTGCTGGCGCCGCCGCCGGAAAGCCGGGAAGCGGCCATCGAGCAGGGGCTGAAGACATGGAAGATCATCGGCTCGCCGGGGTACCCGCCCGATGAGGCAGAGCTGCGGGCGCGCCTCGCCGCCGACTACGACCGCTGCTTCTACCCGGAGGGAACGGCGCGGCAGCTCGTGGCGATCCTCGCGACGGGCGACCGCACGGAGGGGCTCCGCGGGGTCCGGGTGCCGACCCTCGTGATCCACGGGGAGGCGGACCCGCTCGTGACGCTGAGCGGAGGGCAGGCGACGGCGGAGGCGGTGCCCGGCGCGCGCTTGCTGACGTTCCCGGGGATGGGGCACGACCTGCCGAAGCAGCTCTGGCCGCAGTTTGCGGAGGCGCTCGCCGAGCTGGCGCGGGAGGCGGATGGCGGCTGAGCGGGCCGAGCGGCCGGTGCCGTTCGGGCGGCGGGTCGCCGTCTACGGGCCGTCGGGCAGCGGGAAATCGACCCTGGCGCGGGCGCTCGGGGATCGCCTCGGCCTGCCGGTCGTGGAGCTGGATGCGGTGTACCACGCGCGGCCCGGCTGGGAGGACCTTTCGCGCGAGGAGTTCCGCGCGGCGGTGGAGGGGCTGCTGGAGCGGCACGGGGACGGGTGGATTTTCGAGGGGAACTACGCGGCCGTGCGGGACCTGATCCTCCCCCGGGCGGACACAGTGGCCTGGCTCGACCTGCCGTTTCCGGTGGTGTACCGCCGGCTGGCCTGGCGGACCGTTTCGCGGTCGCTGCGCGGCGCGGAGCTGTGGAACGGGAACCGTGAGACGCTGCGGCAGACGTTCCTGTCGCGGGATTCGATGCTGCTGTGGGGACTGACGGCGTTCCGGCGGAGCCGCCGCAGCGTGGCCGAATCGCTCGCGACGCTGCGGCGGCCCGGCACACGGGTGTACCGGCTGCGGACGCCGGGGCAGGCGGCGTACCTCGTGCGGAACGCTCAGCCCGCAGGGGCGCCGGGGTCCCCGGGCTGAGCGCCGGCCAGGCCGTCAGCTTCGCCGTCGTGCGCGGCGGGCCCCGGCGGGACGGGGCGGCTGATGGGACGGCTGGAGAACCAGATCACGGCGGTCTTCGCGGGGTCCAGCGGCTGCTCCTCCGCGGAGTCCGGGGCCGGCGGCCGGGCGGGCTGGCCGGGTTCAGCTGGCATGGCAACCTCCTTTGCGGCGGGATAGCGCGCCGAGGATACCCACAGTGCGCGACAGGTAGCGTCGCGGCGCCGGTGCCGCAGCGGACAGGGTAGGATGGGGGCACCACGCGCGGGAGGGTCCGATGGAACGGATTCGCGACGGCGACCTCGAGATCGTCATCGGGGGGCCGACGGGCTACGGAAACAACGTCTACGTGGTGGTGGACCGGGCGACAGGCGAGGCGGCCTTCATCGATGCGCCGGGCGAGCCGGAAGCGAACATGGCGGCCGCGGAAGCTGCCGGGGTCCGGCCGACGCGGATTTTCCTGACCCACGGGCACTTCGACCATACGCCGGCGATCGATGCGCTGAAGGCAGCCTACGGGGCGAAGCTGTACGCCGACCCGGCGGAGCCGGGCCTGAAGGAAGGGCAGCTGGACGTGCCGGTGCGCCACGGGGAGGAGATCCCGGTGGGGAACCTGCGGTTCCGGGTGCTGAGCGTGCCGGGACATACGCCGGCGAGCACGGCCTACCTGTGCGGGAAGAGTGTCTTCGTGGGCGATACGCTGTTCCCGGGCGGGCCGGGCCGTTCGAAGGACAACGCGGCGCTGCAGCAGGAGATCGCCTCCATCGTGGGGGAGCTGTACCGCCTGCCGGAGGACACGGTCGTGTATCCCGGCCACGGGCCGACGACGACCATCGGGGCGAGCAAGGCGGAGTACGCGGTGTTCGCGAGCCGGGAGCACGCGCCGGACCTCTGCGGGGATGTCACGTGGCTGAACTCGTAGCGCCGCCGGCGGGCTGGTGGGCCGGGCGGCTGGGAGAGCCGCGGACGGCCGTGCTCGGGAGCGTCGACGGGCGGGGGCGGCCCCACGCGGCGGCAGTCTGGTACCTGTGGCGGGACGGCGAGGCGCACATCGTGACGGGGCGCGGCTCGCAGAAGCACCGGAACCTCGCGCGGAACGGCCGGGCAACGCTGACGTGGCTCGATGACTGGCGCTACCTGACCGCCGAGGGGCAGGTGGCCATCGAACCGCTGCGCTTCGAGGACCGGTTCGCGCTCTGGGCGCACTACCGGGGCGAGGCCGTCGCGCGGGAGGAGACGGCGAAGGGCGGCCACGAGGGGATGGTGCTCGTGCGGCTCCGCCCGGCGCGCTGGTGGGGCCAGTGGTGAGCGCGCCTTCCCCGTCGGAGAGGCAGGCCGTACCCTAGCGAGCCATGGGAAAGCTCGACGGCAAGACCGCGCTGATTTTCGGCGTCGCGAACGATAAGTCCATTGCGTGGGGCATCGCGCAGGCGTTCCACCGCGAGGGGGCGAAGCTGGCGTTTTCGTACGCGGCGGAGAACCTCGAGAAACGCGTGCGGCCGCTCGCGGAGAGCGTGGGCGCGGACTTCATCGAGCTGTGCGATGTGACGAAGGACGAGGACATCGAGCGGGTGTTCGCGGCGGCGCAGGAGCGGCTGGGGACGATCGACGTGCTGGTGCACGCGATCGCGTTCGCGAACCGGGAGGACCTCGCGGGGCGGTTCATCGACACCTCGCGCGAGGGGTTCCTGCTGGCGCACAACGTGTCGGTGTACTCGCTCGTGGCGCTGGCGCGGGCAGCGCGGCCGCTGATGCCGAACGGGGGGAGCATCATCACGCTGACGTACTACGGGTCGCAGAAGGTGGCGCCGAAGTACAACGTCATGGGCGTGGCGAAGGCGGCGCTGGAGGCGACGGTGCGCTACCTCGCGTGGGACCTCGGGCCGGAGGGCATCCGGGTGAACGCCATCAGCGCGGGGCCGATCCGGACGCTGGCCGCGAGCGGGATTTCTGGCTTCCGCGACTACCTGAAGGCGTTCGCGGATATCGCGCCACTGCACCGGAACGTGACGATCGAGCAGGTCGGCGAGGCGGCGGTCTTCCTCGGGAGCGAGATGTCGAGCGGGACGACGGGAGACATCCTGTACGTCGACAGCGGCTACAACATCATGGGGCTGGTGGCGGAGGAGCGGGGGTAATCCCGTGGAGGCGGACGGCTACCGGGTCGTGCCGTACGACCGGGCGCGGCACGGGGACGGGCCGTGGCGGGTAGTGGCGGCGGTGTTCGCGGAGTACGGCTTCCCGTTCGCGGAGGCGGACTACGACGCCGACGTGCTCCGGCCGGAGGCGCACTACCCGCCGGGGTGGTTCCTCGTGGCGGAATCGCCGGCGGGCGAGGTGGTCGGCTGCGTCGGGCTGACGGACGAGGGCGGCGGGGAGTTCGAACTGCACCGGCTGTACCTGCTGCCGGCGGCCCGCGGGAAGGGGCTGGGGGAGCGGCTGACGCGGGAGGTGGTGCGGATGGCGCGGGAGGCGGGCGCGCGGCGGCTGGTGCTGTTCAGCGATGTGGCGTTCGAGCATGCGCACCGGCTGTACGAGCGGTGCGGCTTCCGGCGGAACCGCTTCCGGTATGCGCCGGACCCGTGGCAGAGCCGGGAATGGGGATTCGTGATGGAATTCGAGGAGACCGGGAAGGAGGCGCGCTGATGGCGCGGATGCGGTGCCTGTGGTGTATCGAACCGCCGTACCAGGAGGTGGCGGTGCTGAAGTGGCGGGGCGAGGAGCGCGAGCGGCTGACCGTCCACCTCTGCCGGAAGCACCTGGCGCGGCTGAAGGAGGCGGGCCAGGCGGGCCGGGAGCACAAGGGCTGGTGGTACAAGGAGGGGTGGTGGTAGGCCGGGGCGGCTGAGGCGCGCCCCGGCGGCGCAGTTACTTGAAGTGGGGCAGGACGGTCTCGGCGAAGAGGCGGGCGGGCTCGCGGGTGTCGCGGCCGAAGAACTCGATGACGAACATCGTGCAGCCGAGGTCGATGTGCCGCTGGATCTGGTCGCGGACGCGGGCGGGGCTGCCGGCGATGGCGAGCGGGCCGGTCGGGTCGCCCATGTGGCCGCCGAAGATCTTCTTCGCGGTCTCGATCATCGGCCGGGCGGCGTCGTCATCGGGCGCGATGACGACGAGGCACTGCTGGCTGATGGTGATGGAGGCCGGGTCGCGGCCGACGGCCTGGCAGTGCTCGCGGAGGACGTCGATTTTGCGGGGGAGGGCGTGGTGGTGCGCGGCGAGGTTGTTCCAGATATCGGCGCGGCGGGCGGCGATGCGGAGGAGGACTTTTTCGCCGGCGCCGCCGACGAGGATGGGCGGCTTGCGGACCGGCTTCGGCTCGCAGACGAGGTGCTGGACCTTCACGAATTCGCCCTCCATGGTGACGTCGGGCTCGGTCCACATGGCGGTGAGGAGGTCGAGGGTTTCGCGGAGCTGGCGCATGCGGGCGCCGATGGGGAGGAAGGGGACGCCGAAGTCGGTGAACTCCCGGGGCATCCAGCCGGCGCCGAGGCCGGGGATGATGCGGCCGCCGGCGATGTTGTCGATGGTGGCGATGACTTTGCCGAGGTGGGCCGGATTGCGCATGCCGGCGGGGGTGACGAGGGTGCCGATTTCGACGCGCTCGGTAATGGCGGCGACGGCGCTGACGAGCGACCAGGCTTCGAGGATGGGGATCTGGGGCGACTGCGGCCCGTAGAGGTGGTCGCAGACCCAGAGGGAATCGAAGCCCATGGCTTCGAACTCGCGCGCGTTGGTCTTTGCCTCCTCCCAGGTGCGCTTGATCTGGGGGATGGTGACGCCGAAATGGATGGGGGGCATGGGCGGCCTCCGCGGGATGTGCTGGCGGAGACAGCCTAGCGGGGCGGGGCGCGCTGCGCGAGGGACTCAGCGGATGACGAAGTAGCGGGCGCCGGGGTGGTGGACGATGACGGCGGCGGTGGTCTGCTCCGGGTGCCACTGGAAGGTCTCGGAGAGCTCGACGCCGATGCGCTCGGGCCGGAGGAGGGCGGCGATCTTCGTTTGCTCTTCGAGGTCGGGACAGGCGGGATAGCCGAAGCTGTAGCGGCAGCCCTGGTAGCCGAGGGCGAAGAGCTTGCGGATGTCGGCGGCGTCCTTGCCGGCGATGCCGAGCTCTTCGCGGATGCGCTTGTGCCAGAATTCGGCGAGGGCCTCGGCGGCTTCGACGGAGAAGCCGTGCCAGTGGAGGTAGTCGCGGTATTCGTTGGCTTCGAAGAGCTGGCGGGCGAACTCGCTGGCGCGGGGGCCCATGGTGACGAGGGAGATGGCGACGACGTCGAAGCGGGGCCCGGCCGGGTCGGCGGCGACCTCCTCGACGGAGCGGAAGAAGTCGGCGATGCAGAGGCGGCGGCCGGAGGGCTGGCGGGGGAAGTGGAAGCGGACGGGCTCGCCGGCGGGTTCGCCGCCTTCGAGGGCGGGCCAGACGATGAGGTCGTTCTTCTCGGCGAGGGCGGGGAAGTAGCCGTAGACGACGGCGGGGAGGAGGAGCTGGTCGGCGATGGCGCGCTCCTGCCAGCGCCGGTAGATGGGGCGGACCTCTTCTTCGATGAAGCGGGCGTACTCCTCTTCGCTGCGTTCGCCGCGCTGGTACTGCCACTGGCCGCGGAACAGGGCGACTTCGTTGATGTAGGGGTAGATGTCGCGCAGGGGGATGCCGCGGACGACGCGGGAGCCCCAGAACGGGGGCGCCGGGATGGGGACGCCGCGTTCGACATCCGAGGGGGCGTAGTCGCGGTCGGAGGGGGCGGAGGCGGCGTTCGGGTCGCCGACGGGGTCGTAGCCGGTGTCCTGCGGGGTGACTTCGCGGCCGCCGCGCGTCAGCTCGGGCAGGGGTTTGCCTTCGCGGAGGGCGGGGATGATGCGGTCGAGGGTCGAGAGGCCTTCGAAGGCGTCCTGCGCGTAGTAGACGCGGCCTTTGTAGACCTGCCGGAGCTCTTCTTCGACGTATTTCCGGGTGAGGGCGGCGCCGCCGAGGATGACGGGGTAGTGGAAGAGCTCGCGGGCGTTGAGCTCTTCGAGGTCTTCGCGCATGACGACGGTGCTCTTGACGAGGAGGCCGGAGAGGCCGATGACGTCGGCCTGCACTTCCTGCGCCTTTTCGATGATGTTGGCGATCGGCTGTTTGATGCCGAGGTTGTAGGTGGTGTAGCCGTTATTCGTGAGGATGATGTCGACGAGGTTTTTGCCGATGTCGTGGACGTCGCCGCGGACGGTGGCGAGGACGACTTTGCCCTTGGACTGGCCCTCGACGCGGGGCATGTGGGGCTCGAGGTAGGCGACGGCGGCCTTCATCGTCTCGGCGGACTGGAGGACGAACGGGAGCTGCATCTTGCCGGCGCCGAAGAGGTCGCCGACTTCGCGCATGCCGGCGAGGAGGTGTTCGTTGATGATGGTGAGGGGGTCGAAGCGGGCGAGGGCTTCGTCGAGGTCGTCGTGGAGACCGCGGCGGTCGCCGTCGATGATGCGGCGGCGGAGGCGCTCTTCGACGGGGAGGCGGGCCGCGGAGGCGGAGGCGGCGGGCTTTGCTTGCTCCGCGGTTTCGAAGAGGGAGATGAAATGGGTGAGCGGGTCGTACCCCTCGCGGCGGCGGTCGTAGATGAGGTCGAGCGCGGTGTCGAGCTGCTCCTGGGGGATGCGGCTGAGCGGGAGGATCTGTTTCGCGTTGACGATGGCGGCATCGAGGCCGTGCTGGATGGCTTCGTGGAGGAAGACGGAGTTGAGGACGCGGCGGGCGGCCGGCTTGAGGCCGAAGGAGCAGTTGGAGACGCCGAGGATGGTGTGGACCCCGGGGAGCTCTTCTTTGACGCGGCGGATGGCTTCGAGGGTTTCGATGGCGTCGCGGCGGAGCTCTTCCTGGCCGCTCGTCATCGGGAAGGTGAGGCAGTCGAAGAGGAGGTCGCCGGGCTCCATGCCGTAGCGTTCGACGGCGATGTCGTAGATGCGGCGGGCGACGCGGAGCTTCCAGTCGGCAGTGCGGGCCTGGCCTTCTTCGTCGATGGTGAGGGCGACGGCGGCGGCACCGTGCTGCTTGATGAGGGGGAGCAGCTTCGTGATCTTCCGTTCGCCGTCTTCGAGGTTGATGGAATTGACGATGGCGCGGCCGCCGTAGAGTTCGAGGGCGGTTTCGATGACGGCGACTTCGGTGCTGTCGAAGACGAGCGGGACGGCGACCTGCGTGCGGAAGGCGGAGACGACCCGGGCCATGTCGGCGGCGCCGTCGCGGCCGACGTAGTCGACCATCACGTCGATGACGTGGGCGCCCTCGGCGGCCTGTTCGCGGGCGAGGGCGACCATGCCGTCGACATCCTCAGCGAGGAGGAGGTCGCGGAAGGCGCGGGAGCCGGTGGCGTTAGTGCGTTCGCCGACGACGAGGAAGGAGGTCTCCTGTTCGATCGGGACGGCGGTGTAGAGGGAGGCTGCGGCGGGCACGTAGCGGGTGGGCCGAGCTTTGGGGCGGGGACGGCCGATGCGGCGGATCGCCTCGGCGAACATGGGCGGGGTGGTGCCGCAGCAGCCGGCGACGATCGAGGTGCCGAATTCGTTGACGAAGATGTCGTGGTAGCGGGCGAACTCTTCGGGGGAGAGGGTGTAGCAGGCGCGGCCGTCGATGACCTCGGGCAGGCCCGCGTTTGGGCCGATGAAGACGGGCCGGCGGGAGTTCCTGGCGAGGTAGCGGACGTGCTCGACCATTTGCTCGGGGCCGGTGGCGCAGTTGATGCCGATGATGTCGACGACGTCGAGCGGTTCGAGCACGGCGAGGGCGGCGGCGATATCGGAGCCGAGCAGCATGGTGCCGGTGCTCTCGATGGTGACGGAGGCGATGACGGGCACGCGGCGGCCGGTGATCGCCATGGCGTCCTCGGCGGCGGCGAGGGCCGCCTTCGTCTGGAGGAGGTCCTGGCAGGTTTCGATTTTGAGGACGTCGATCCCGCCTTCGAGGAGGCCGATGCACTGCTCGCGCCAGCCTTCGCGAATTTCGCGGTAGGTGATGTGGCCGAGGGAGGGGAGGCGGGTGCCGGGGCCGATGGTGCCGAAGGCGTAGCGGGGCCATTCGGGGGTGGAGTAGCGGTCGCGGACGCGGCCGATGACCTGCGCGGCGATGCGGTTGAGTTCGCGGGTGCGGTCGGCGAGGCCGAATTCGGCGAGGACGACGGGGTTGGCGCCGAAGGAGCAGCTATCGACGGCGTCGACGCCGACCTCGTAGAAGGAGGCGTAAATGCCTTCGAGGATGCCGGGGTTGGCGACGTTGAGCCATTCGGGGCAGCCGTCGTGCGCTTCGCCGTCGGGCGCGACGTAGGCTTCGGGGCCGAGGTTGAGGGCGAGCAGGCTGGAGCCGATGGGACCGGCGGCGTAAAGCACCTGGTCCCGCAGGCGGTTGAGCAGCGGGAGGTCGCGCGGCCTGTACATCGGTGGGATTCAAGCGTACACCATGGAAGACAGTGGAGAACCGTGCTGCAGCGGGAGGCGCACCGGCGGGCGGTGCGGCGTGGCCGCGGTTCGGCGTGCTGCGGCGGGTGGGCGCGGCGCTGGCGATGCGCTGCCCGCGCTGCTGCCGCGGGGCGGTGTGGGCCGGGCCGTTCCGGATGCGGGAGCGGTGCGCGGTCTGCGGGCTGGCGTTCGAACGGGAGCCGGGGTATTTCACGGGCGCGATGTACGCGAGCTACTTCATCGGGCTGTTCGCGACGCTGCCGGTTTGGCTGTGGCTGCTGCTGGCGGGGGCGCCGTTCGGGGCGATCGCCGCGGCGGCGTTCGTGCTGGTGGGACTGGTGACGCCGGCGGCATTCCACTACTCGCGGGTGGCGTGGATGCAGATCGACGCGTACTTCAACCCCTCGACGTTCGTGCGCGACGACCCGGGATGATGGAGCGGTTCCGGATTCGGCCGGCGGGCGCGGAGGATGCGGAGGCGCTGGCGGAGCTGTACGCCGGGAGCGGGCTGGCCGGCGCGCCCGGGGACGCGGGGGAGGCGGCGCGGCTGCTGCAGACCGGGGCGGCGTTCCTGCTGGCGGAAGATGACGCCGGCATCGCCGGGGCGGTGCGCTGGCGGGAGGAGGAGGGGGTGGCGTGGTTCGACCTGCTGCGGTCGCTGGAGCCGTGGGCGGGGGCGGAGCTGGTGCGGGCGGTCGGGCGGGCGGCGCAGGACCGCGGGTTGCGCACGGCGCGCTGCGCGGCGCCGGATACTGCTGCGATGGCGGCGTACTTCGCGCGGCTCGGCTACCTGCCGGTGGGCCACACGCGGGACGAGGCCGGTCAGCGGCTGGCGGTGTTCGAGCGGCGGCTGCCGCTACTGACGGTGCGGGAGCAGCGGCGGGCGGACGCGGCGGCGATCGGGCGGCTGACCGGCACCGACCCGTGGGTGTTCGATCAGGGCGCGCGGCCGGGCTGGTTCGTGGCGGCGGACGGCGAACGGGTCGTCGGGGTCATCAGCGCGGCCGATGCCGGCGGCGGGCTGGCGCGGCTTTCGGAGCCGGTGCTGGAGCCGGCCTACGAAGGGCGGGGGCTGGAGGTGTGGATGGTCGAGCGCGCGCGGGAGTGGGCCGAGACGAACGGGTTCCACACGTGCGAACTGGCGGCGGGGCCGCGGACGCTGCCGCACCGGAGGGCGCTCGAGGACCGGCTGTGGCAGCTGGAGGACAGGGTGTTCCGGCGGGTGGTGCGGCGGCAGCCGGGAGACGGCGAAGAAGATTAGCGCTGGGGCTGCAGGCCCCGGTGGAGCCAGCGCGCCTCCTGGAGCAGGCGCTCGCGGCGAAGGCGGGCGAGTTCGGCGCGGAGCTGGTCGCGCTCGGCCTGGAGGTCGCGGATGTGGTCGCGGAGCGCCGCGACAAGGAGGTCCATCTCGGTGACGCGCGCGAGGGCGTCGCGGCGGACGGCCTCGATGTCGGCGCGGAGGTCGGCCGGGCGGACCAGGGCGCTCACCGCGGCCCGCCCGGGGGCGGCAGCGAACCGGGGCCGGGTTCGCGGAGGGCCGCGGGTTCGCGCTGGAGGAGGAGGTCGCGGTGCTGGCGGAGGTCCTGGAGGTTGCCGTGGAGCGCGGCGATGACCTCTTCGAGGGCGGCAAGCCGGGCGTCGCGGCCGGCGGCGGTGAGTTCGAGCGAGCGGGCCAGCTGGAGGGCGCGGTCGCGCTGCTTGCGGGCCTTGCGCAGCTGCTTGCGGAGGGCGCGGTTTTCTTCGTAGAGGGCGACGAGGGCCCGGACGAGGGCGGCGGGCGGGAGGGCGGCGGCGGCCTCGGGCGCAGCGGCCGCGGCAGCCGGGTCGACGGCGAGGAGGTCGCCCTGCTCGGCGGCGAGGCGGTCGAGGCTGGCCTGGAGCCGGTCGAGGTCCTTGCGGACCTGGCGGACGAGGCGCTCGGCGCGGGCGTCGGCGGCGGATGCCTGGCTCTTCAGGGGCGCGGCGGCGGGGCGGGGCGGCTGGAGCAGCTCATCCCACGTGCCGGGCGTCTCGTGGCCGGCGGGGAAGGGGATGGGCGGCGGGGCTGCCGGCGCCTCCGGGGGCGGCGGTTCCTGCGGCGGGGACTTGCGGAGTGGGAAGCGCATGGGGCGGGCCCGGATTCACCTGTTTCTCCCGAAATATACGCCCGCTTTTCGCCGTTCCGCAGGGCGCGGCGGCGCGGCCGGGGGCGCCCGCGCGACCTCTCAACCTTCGATGAAGCTTTATGTCGCGCGGCTGGCCGGCATGCCCCAGGCGGGCGCCCCGGGCGGCGGTTCGCCGAGGTCGAGCTGGTAGTAGCAGGTATCGAGCCACTGGCCGAACTTGTAGCCGGCGTTGCGCAGCGTGCCGACCCGTTCGAAGCCGAGCCGTTCGTGGAGGCGGATGCTGGGCGTGTTGGAGGAGGTGATGGAGGCGAGGACGGTGCGGACGCCGATGCGGCGCGCCTCATCGAGGAGGGCGGCGAGGAGCTGGCGGCCGAGGCCGAGGCCGCGGGCGGCGGGGTCGAGGTAGATGGTGTCCTCGCGGGTGAAGCGCCAGCCGGGCTTATCGCTGACGAACGTGAGGCAGGCGAAGCCGAGGAGTTCACCGGTTGCGGACTCGGCGGCGAGGACGGGCTGGAGGCCGTCGGCGTGGGCGGCCCACCAGGCGGCGCGCCGGGCTTCGGACCAGGGTTCGGTGTCCCAGGTGGCGATGCCGCGGAGGATTTCGTCGTTGTAGATGCGGTTGATGGCCGGGAGGTCGGCCTCGCGGGCGGGACGGATGCGGGCGGAGGCGGCGTCCACGGGCGGATGGTACTGCGGAAAGGTTTGGGACGGGTGTCGCGGGGCGTTCATTGTGCGATGTCGGCGATGCCGTAGGATTTTGGGCGGATGCGCGACGGACTGATCGGGGTGTTTGCGCTGGCGCTGGGGGCGGCCGTCACGCTGCTGGGGCTGCGGTATTTGCACTCGACGACGGTCGCGGTGGGGCTCGGGGTGGTCGTGGCGTACGTCGTGTGGGGTGAGCTGACGGACCTCATCGGTTCCGGGCGGCGGGAGGAGCCGCTGCCGCCGGGGACGCCGCTGCTGATGAATCCGAAGTTCCGGCGGCGGGTGCTGGGAGTGCTGGCGCTGGGCGGTGCGAGCGGCGTCATCCTGCTCGGCCTGCTGACCGGCGACATCGATGTGGAGAAGGTTCGGAGCTGGATTCGCGACCTCGGGCCGTGGGGACCGGCGCTGCTCATTCTCGTGCTGGCGCTGGCGATGATCGTGGCGCCGATCCCCAATCCGCCTTTCATGATCGCGGCCGGGATTGCGTGGGGGACGTTCTGGGGCGTGGTGTACGCGGTCATCGGGCAGCTGCTGGGGTCGGTGGTGATTTTCGCGATTTCGCGGAAGTTCGGCCGGCGGTTCATCCCGCGGCTCATCGGGCAGGAGGGCGCGGAAAAGGTCGACCAGCTGGCGAAGGAGATGGGGCCGCACCTCGTGTTCTGGTGGCGGATGATGCCGGTGTCGTTCGATTTCGCGGCCTATGCGGCCGGGCTGACTGGGATGTCGTTCCGGCTGTACACGGCGCTGGTGTTCCTCGGGTCGATCGTGCCGACGACGGTGGTGGTGGCGTTCGGCGACTCGTTCGGGAAGTCGTGGCAGGCGCAGGCGGTTTCGGCGGCGCTCATCGCGGTGGCGCTGGCGGTGCCGGCGACGGTGTTCTACATGCGCTACCGGAAGCAGCTGCCGCCGCCGCGGGAGTGGGTGGGGCGGATGCTGAGCGCGGGCGACCCCACGCCGGGTGCGTAGCGGGGCCCGGGGGCCCGGTCAGTCCGCCGGCTGGAGGCGCTCGAGGACGCGGTCGAGGATGAGGTGGGCGACGGCGTACTTGGAGAGGAGCGGGAACTCCTCGACGCGGCCGTCGTCGTGGAAGATGACGACTTCGTTGGTTTCGGTGCCGAAGCCGGAGCCGGGGGCGGAGACGTCGTTGGCGACGATGAAGTGAAGCCGCTTGGCGGGGAGCTTCTGGCGGGCGTAGTCGGCGAGGTTGCGGGTTTCGGCGGCGAACCCGACGCGGACGCCGCCGCCGGGGAGGCTGGCGATGATGTCGGGGTTCTGGGTGAGCTCGATGGCGAGGGTTTCCTGCCCGGGGGCCTTTTTGATCTTGTGGTCGGCCGGGCTGACCGGCCGGAAGTCGGCCGGGGCAGCGGACATGATGACGGCGTCGGCATCGGCGGTGGCCTGTTCGAGGGCGACGAGCATCTCGGCGACCGTCTGGACATCGACGCGGTGGACGCCCCACGGGGTTTCGAGCGCGACCGGGCCGGCGACGAGGGTGACGAACGCGCCGCGGTCGCGGGCGGCTTCGGCGATGGCGAAGCCCATCTTGCCGGTGGAGCGGTTGCCGACGAAGCGGACGGGGTCGATCGGTTCGTAGGTGGGGCCGGCGGAGACGACGATGTGGCGGCCGCGGAGGTCGCCGGTGCGCTGGCCGAGGAGCTGGCGGAGCGCGCCGAGGATTTCGGGGACTTCGGCGAGGCGCCCGGGGCCGCTGCGGCCGCTGGCGAGCCGGCCGATCATCGGGCCGACGACCTCGACGCCGCGGTCGCGGAGGGTGGCGACGTTCTCCTGCGTGGCGGGGTGCTCCCACATCTGGCTGTCCATCGCAGGGGCGACGAGGATGGGCGCGGCGGTGGCGAGGGCGGTGAGGGCGACCATGTCGCCGGCGAACCCGTGGGCGAGGCTGGCGAGGCAATCGGCCGTGGCGGGGGCGATGACCATCGCATCGGCGCGGCGGGCGACTTCGACGTGCGCCTCGGTCTCGGCTGCCGCGAACATGTCGATGACGACATCGCGCCCGGTGAGCGACTTGAAGGTGAGGGGAGCGATGAATTGCGCGGCGGCCGGCGTCATGACGACTTCGACGGCGGCGCCGGCCTGGCGGAGCTTGCTGGCGAGGTCGGCTGCCTTGTAACAGGAGATGGAGCCGGTGACGCCGAGGACGATGTGGCGGCCCTGGAGCGGGAGATCGCGGGGGGTGGAATCGGCCATGCAGTTCCCCGGCAGGTCAGTCGCGGTCGGTGTTGAGTTCGTAGATGAGGCGGAGGCCGATGAGGGTGAGGTCGCCGTTGACGATATCGATGCAGTCCGTTTCGGAGGCGACGAGGGAGGCGAGGCCGCCGGTGGCGACGACGGGCGGGTTGCCGCCGAGCTCCTGTTTGAATCGGGCGACGAGGCCTTCGACGAGGCCGACGTAGCCGAACAGGATGCCGGACTGCATGGCGTGGATGGTGTTCTTGCCGATGGCGGCCGGCGGGCGTTCGAGCTGGACGCGGTAGAGCATGGCGGCGCGGGAGAAGAGGGCCTCGCTGGCGATGCCGATGCCGGGGGCGATGGCCCCGCCGAGGTAGTCGCCGTGTTCGTTGACGGCATCGAAGACGGTGGCGGTGCCGAAGTCGACGACGATGACGGGGGTGCCGTAGAGGCGGCTGGCGGCGACGGCATCGATGATCCGGTCGGCCCCGAGCTGGCGGGGGTTGTCGTACAGGATGCGGACGCCGGTGCGGAGGCCGTGGCCGACGAGGAGCGGTTCGACGCGGAAGTACTTGCGGCAGACCTGCTCGAAGGTGGGGATGAGCGGGGGGACATCGCAGCCGATGATGCAGGCGGTGACGGCGCCGGAATCGATGCCGCTGTAGTCGAGGAGGGAGAGGATGAGGACGCCGTACTCATCGGGGAGTTTTTCGCGCTCGACGCCGATGCGCCAGGTATCGACGAGGCGGTCGCCGTCCCAGAGGCCGATGTGGATGGAGGTGTTGCCGATATCGAAGGCGAGGAGCATGAGGCGGGTGAACCATCCTGGCTTCGGGCCGTGTGGGGTGGTCCCGGTGCCGGGGGCAGGATAGCGGATCGGGCGGGAAGCGGGAACCGGGAGGCGGGAAGCGGGAGACGGGAAGCGGGAGACGGGGGGAGGTAGGGTAGACTGGGCTTGTGCTCGATTGGAGCTGGAGGTGCATCGTGCAGCTATCGGAATCGCTGACGCGCGCGTACAACGCGCAGATCAAGCTGGAGTTCGAATCGTCGTTCGTGTACCTGCAGATGGGCGGCGACTTCGAGCTGCGGAGCCTGCCGGGGTTCAGCCACTGGATGCGGCTGCAATCGTCGGAGGAGTACACGCACGCGATGAAGTTCATCAACTTCGTGCTGGAGCGGGGCGGGCGGCTGGAGCTGCTGGCGCTGGACAAGCCGGCGCCGACGCCGCCGACGGTGGTGGAGGCGTTCGAAGCCGCGCTGCGGCACGAGCAGCGGGTGACGAAGGCGATCCACGACCTCTACGCGCAGGCGCTGGAGGAGCGGGATTACGCCTCGCTGCCGCTGCTGCAGTGGTTCGTGAACGAGCAGACGGAGGAGGAGGCCACGGTCTCGCAGATCCTCGACCGGCTGCGGATGGTGGGAGACGACCGGACGGGCATCCTGTTCCTCGACCGGGAGCTTGGTCAGCGGGCAGGGGCAGCGCACGCCGGCGCGGCGGCGGAGCAGGAGGACGGCGGGGGCGCCTGAGCGCGCGCGCTGGCATCTGCGACTGCCCGGCGGGATGCATGCCCGCCGGGCCGTTGCGTTGCAGCGGAGGGCTCAGCCGCGGGAGATGGGGCCCTGGGGGACGGCGCCGGGCGCGCCGAGCCCGGGCAGGTAGCGGCGGGCGTACTCGTCCTGCCGGGCGGTGAGGTTCCGGACGAGGACGATGAGGAAGACCATGCTCATGGCGACGAGGGTGCCGCCGGCGAAGCCGGCGTAGCCGATGGCGGTACTGGTATCGTCTTCGGTGGGGATGCCGACCAGGGCGACCCAGGTGCCGACGTGGTAGGCGACCCAGCAGAGCACGTGGATGGCCGGGACGGGGCGGCCCTTCCACTGCCAGCCGATGGGCGGGGCGATCGCGGGGTCGGTAGCGCGCCAGGCCTGGTTCCAGATGCGGAGGGGGAACCAGTAGTTGATGACCGGGACGAACCAGCTGCCGACGGCCCAGCCGGTGCCGAGTTCGAGCGCGGGCTGGAAGGGGAGGAGGTTCCCGGTGATGCGGCGGGTCCAGATGATGAGGAGGATGCCGACGGCGATGGCGGCGAGGGAGCCGAAGCCGATGAACGCGCCGGAGATGTCGAGCGCGTCCCAGTCATCGGTGGCGGCGCCGGCGAGGCCGAGCCCGGCGGCGATGCCGTAGAGGGCGGCGGCGATGGCGGCGGTGATCGAGATGCCGAGCGCGAGCCCGGAGGCGGAGAGGTAGAACCACTGCGGCCCGTAAACCGGCGCGGCCGGCGGCGGGTAGGTAGCGTAGGGCGCTTGGGGCCAGGCCGGGGGCTGCGCCGCCGGCTGGCCGTAGCTGCCCGGCTGCGGCGGGGGCGGGGCCGCCCCGGCCGGGGATGCAGGCGGGGCGGCGGGAGGTGCCGGCGCGGGCTGCGAAGACGGCGCAGCGGGGGCGAGGCTGGCGCCGCACTTCCAGCAGAAGGCGGCTCCCTGCGCATTCCAGGCGCCGCAGCGGGTGCAGTACATGGGGCGCTCCTCCGTGGGATGGGGGAATTGTGAGGTGCCGGGAATGTCGCCGTCACCCGCCGGGCGGCGCGGGCCACGCGGCGGGCACCGCACCGGCCCAGATGCGGGCATAGGTATCCTGCCGGGCCGTCAGGCCGCGGACGAGGAGGATAAGGAGGAGCAGGGCGACGGCAGCCCCTCCGCCGAGCACGGCAAGGTAACCCCCGGCATCGAACGCGGTCCACTCCGTGGTGTCGACTGGGACTCTGGAGCCCACCGCAACGGTCAGCCACAGCGTGTTGGCGACCCAGTGCAGGTGTCGGCCCTGCATCCACTTGTAGTTCCAACCGATCGGCGGCGGGAGATTGGGGGAGGTCGCGCGCCACGCCTGATTCCAGAGACGGACAGGGAACCAGAACATGAGAATCGGGGTGAAGAAGGCCCCGACCGCCCACGCCGTGCCGAGCTCGAGATCAGCGCCGAACGGCTTCAGGTTCCCGGTGACCCGGCGCGTCCATGCAATGATCAGCCCCATGGTCGGGATGACGGTGATCGCTCCAAGACCGATCCAGATGAGCGCGGCATCGATCGTGTCCCACTCGTCTTCGTACTCCACGGAAAGCCCGAGAAATGCCCCCAGCCCAAAGCACCCCATGGCGATGGACCCGGCGATGGTCGCAGCGAGCGCGAGACCGGATGCAGAGCGGTAGACCCAGCCGTCGTATGAGATGAGGAGGGGGTCGGTGGGAACCCACCCGAGTCTTGGGGCCATGGCCGGTCCAGCCGGAGGCGGGGATGCAGGGGCGAGCGGGGCGCCGACCGGGAGGGCGCCGGGAGGTTCAACCTGCGGCGCGGTGGACTCAGCGCCGGACGGTGAGCCATCGAGGCTCACGGCGCGGGAGCCACACTTGTGGCAGTACCGGGCCCCGGCAGGGAGCCCTTCACCACAGGACGAGCAGTACACGATAGGGCAAACCTCGCGACAGCAGGATGACGGCGCGGAAGTTTACGGCGCGGTCGCGTCAGGTGCTGTCGCGGAGGGCGGCCGGCGGGGCTACCACCAGATCTTGCTTTCGATGTCCCCGGGCAGGTCTTCCCAGTCGGTGGTCCAGAGGTTGGAAGAGAGGTACTTCCAGCCGCCGTCGGCGAGGAGGCAGACGATGTGCTGTTCGCCTTCGAGCCGCTCGGCGGCTTTGAGGGCGGCCCTGACGACGGCGCCGCAGCTGATGCCGACGAAGAGGCCTTCTTTCTGGGTCAGCTCCTTGGCCATGGCGAAGCTGGAGCGGCTATCGACGACGATCTTGCCGTCGAGCACGGTTTCATCGAAGACGGGCGGGATGAAGCCTTCTTCGAGCGCGCGGAGGCCCTGGACGAGGTCGCCGGGATGGGGCGCGGCGGCGATGACTTTGACGCCGGGCTTCTTCTCCTTGAGGTAGCGGCCGGTGCCGGTGAGGGTGCCGCCGGTGCCGAGGCCGGCGACGAAGACGGTGACCTCGGGGAGGTCGCGGAGGATTTCCGGCCCGGTGGTTTCGTAGTGGGCGCGGGGGTTGGCTTCGTTGCCGTACTGGTAGGGGAAGTAGTACTTGCCGGGGTTGGCTTCGACGATCTCCCTGGCTTTTGCGATGGCGCCGTTGGAGCCGAGTTCGCCGGGGGTGTAGATGATTTCGGCGCCGTAGGCGCGGAGGAGGAAGGTGCGCTCTTCGCTGACGGATTCGGGCATGACGCAGACGACGCGGTAGCCCTTGACGCGGCCGATCATGGCGAGGCCGATGCCGGTGTTGCCGGAGGTGGGCTCGAGGATGGTGTCGCCGGGTTTGAGCTCGCCGCGGGCCTCGGCGGCTTCGATCATGTACTTGGCGATGCGGTCTTTGACGGAGCCGGTGGGGTTCTGGCCCTCGAGCTTGGCATAGAGGTGGATGCCCGGCCGCGGGGAGAGCCGGCGCATCTCGACGAGCGGGGTGTTGCCGATGAGTTCGAGGACGGAGCGGTAGAGCGCCATGGCGCGGGGGCTACTGGCCGCCGGCCAGCGCGGGGAGGATATCGAGGACGTCGCCGGCCTTGAGGGCGGTCTCGATGCCGCCGGTGTACCGGATGTCTTCGTCGTTGAGGTAGATGTTGACGAAGCGGTGCGGCTTGCCGTCGGGGCCGTACACCTGCGCTTTGAAGCCGGGGTAGCGGGCTTCGATGTCGTCGAAGACCTCGGCGACGGTGCGGCCGGCGGCTTCGATGGTTTTCTGGCCGCCGGTGAGCTTCTGGAGGACGGCAGTGACGCGGACGCTGACAGTGGGGGTGGAGGTGCTGGTCATGGCTGGTCGGGTCGTCTCCGGTGATGGGATGCGGTCGCGGGCTCAGCCGCCGAAGGGCGCGGCGGCGTGGGGGATGGGTGCGCCGCAGAAGGCTTCATAGTCGATGAGTTCATGGATGGTGGGGTTATCGCCGCAGAGCGGGCAGTTCGGGTCGCGGCGGACCTTGACGATGCGGAATTCGAGGGTGAGGGCATCGTAGAGGAGGAGGCGGTTCACGAGGGGTTCGCCGATTTCGAGGATCAGCTTGAGCACTTCGGTGGCCTGGATGCTGCCGATGGTGGCGCACATGGCGCCGAGGACGCCGGCTTCGGCGCAGGAGGGAACCATGCCGGGCGGCGGCGGCGCGGGGTAGAGGCAGCGGTAGCAGCCTTTGCCGGGGAGGTAGGTGGTGGCCTGCCCGTCAAACATGAGGATGGAGCCGTCGACGAGCGGTTTCTTCAGCAGGTAGCAGGCGTCGTTGACGAGGTACCGGGTGGCGAAGTTGTCCGCGCCGTTCACGACGATGTCGTACTGGCTGATGATTTCGAAGGCGTTGTCGCTCGTGATCGGGGTCTCGTGGGTGACGACCTCGATGTTGGGGTTGTGGGCGAGGAGGGTTTCGCGGGCGGACTGGACCTTGGGCTTCCCGATGTCGTCGGTCTGGTGAAGGATCTGGCGCTGGAGGTTGGAGCGGTCGACGACGTCGAAATCGACGATGCCGATGGTGCCGACGCCGGCGAGGGCGAGGTAGAGCGCGACGGGAGAGCCGAGGCCGCCGGCGCCGATGATGAGGACCTTCGCTTCGATGATTTTGCGCTGCCCGGCGCTGCCGACCTGGGGCATGATGATGTGGCGGCTGTAGCGCTCGACCATTTCGGGGGTGAGGGCGGTGGGGGCGCCGCCGGCGAGGGCGGGGATGACGGCGACTTCGTCGCCTTCGTTCAGCTCGGTGGCTTCGCCGGCGAGGTTTTCGATTTCGACCTGGTTCACGTAGATGTTGATGTGGCGGGCGCGTTCGCCGGTGGAATCGACGAGCTGGGCGCGGAAGCCGGGGAACTGGCGGTCGAGGTCTTCGATGATGTCGCGGACGGTGACGCCGGTGGCGCGCACGCTGGCCCGGTTGCCGACGAGGTGGCGGAACGGGGTGGGGATGTAGACGTTGACTGACACGGGGGTCCTCCTTCGGCTCTGGTCAGCTGGAATATGGTTGCACATTGCAACGCTCCCTGCGCGCGGCGCGGGCACGGCTCTGGCGGGGGTTACATGTTGACGCTGAGGTAGCGCTCTCCAGTGTCGCAGATGACAGTGACGACCGTCTTGCCGGCGCCGAGGCGCTCAGCGATTTTGCGGGCGGCGAAGACGTTGGCGCCCGCGGAGATGCCAGCGAGGATGCCTTCTTCGCGGGCGAGCCGCTTCGACCACTGGATGGCGTCCTTGTCTTCGACGCGGATGATTTCGTCGTAGATGGTGCGGTCGAGGACGCCGGGCACGAAGCTGGCGCCGATACCCTGGATGGCGTGCATCCCGGCGCGGCCGCCGGAGAGCACGGGGGAGCGGGCCGGTTCGACGGCGACGATGCGGACGCGATCGCCGAGGCGTTCGCGGAGGACGCGGCCGACGCCGGTGATGGTGCCGCCGGTGCCGACGCCGGCGACGAAGGCGTCGATGCGGCCGCCGGTGGCCTCGAGGATTTCGCGGGCGGTGGTGCGGGCGTGGATTTCGGGGTTGGCGGGGTTTTCGAACTGCTGCGGCATGAAGTAGTCGGGGTGCTCGCGGCAGAGCTCCTGGGCAGCGAAGACGGCGCCGGTCATGCCTTCGATGGCGGGGGTGAGGACGAGTTCGGCGCCGTACCGCTCGAGGAGACGGCGGCGCTCGACGGACATGTCTTCGGGCATGGTGAGGATGAGGCGGTAGCCTTTGACGGCAGCCACGAGGGCGAGGCCGATGCCGGTGTTGCCGGAGGTGGGCTCGACGATGGTGGAGCCGGGCTGGAGGCGGCCGCTGCGTTCGGCCTCCTCGATCATGGCGAGGGCGATGCGGTCTTTGACGGAGCCGCCAGGATTGAGGCTCTCCATCTTGCCGAGCACGGCGGCGGCATCCTGTGGGATGACGCGCTTGAGGCGGACGAGCGGGGTCGCCCCGATGAGGTCGAGGACGGAATCGGCGATGCGGGGGCGGCCTGTTTCAACGGTCATATGACCCATCTCCCGGCGGTGGCGGTGGGCTCGCGTTCGAGCAGGTCGGCGAGGGTGTAGGACGCGAGGATCTCTTCGGTGGCTTTGCGGATGCGCTCCCAGATTTCGCGCTGGCCGCTCTGGTGGGGGTGGTCGGTCATCTCCGGGGGTTCATCGAGCCAGGCCACGGGGGAGAGGGAGCCTTCGAGCACTTCGATGACGTCTTTCACGCTGACCTGGTCGGGCGGGCGGACGAGTTCGTGGCCGCCGGACGGGCCGCGGACGCTGCGGATGAAACCGGCTTTGCGAAGGGTGGAGAGCAGCTGGTCGAGGTACTGCTCGGGGATGTGGCGGCGGAGGGCGATTTCGGAGGACTGGAGCGGGCCGCCGCCGTAGTTGGCGGCGAGCTCGATGAGGGCGCGGAGGCCGTAATCGCCGCGGGTGGAGACGCGCATGGTGGCCGGGGTGCCCTCCTTCGCGGAAAGTCGAGTAACTCGCTCAACAATGGTAGGGGGTGGGCGGCGGGGATGCAAGGGAGGGGAGGGAGTTGGGAGTTGGGAGTTGGGAGTTGGGAGCTGGGAGTTGGGAGGAGGGAGCTGGGAGCTGGGAGCTGGGAGCTGGGAGCTGGGAGGGAAGATAACCTCCAACCTCCAACCTCCAACCTCCGGGTGGGATACTGGGAGGGTGGCGCAGCGACGGGATTACTACGCGGAGCTTGAGGTGGCGGCAACGGCCTCGTTCGAAGAGGTCCGGGCGGCGTACCGGCGGCTGGCGCGTGCGCACCACCCGGATGTGAACCCGTCGGAAGAGGCGGCAGAGCGGATGCGGCGCATCAACGAGGCGTGGGAGGTGCTGCGCGACCCGGCGCGGCGGGCGGAGTACGACCGCTCGCGGCCGGCGGGGGCGGCGCGGGCATTCGCGGGGGCGCGGGGCACCCGTCCCGGGCCGGCCGGCGCTGCGGGCCAGGGGACTGCGCGGCCCCGGGCGCGGCCTTCCGGGGCGGCGCGGCAGGCGCCGCGGCCGCGGCCGGCGGAGCCGCCGCCGCAGGACGGGCCGCCCGGCGGCGCCGGCGGGCCGCGCATCGACGGCGCGGTGGACTGGTACGGCTTCCTCGGCGTCCCGGCCGGGGCCTCGCGGGAGGCGGTGCGGCAGGCGATCGCGGACCTCGCTGAGGAGCTGCTGGGAAGCGGCGTCTCGGGCGAGCGGGTGACGAAGCAGCGGCAGCGGCTCCGGGAGGCGTGGGCGATCCTCGGCGATGAGCGGCTGCGCGCAGCCTACGACCGGGCGCGGGAAGAACACCTGCGGATGACCGGCGCGGCCGGGCCCGGGACGGGGGCATCGCCGGCGCGGGAGAACGGGCGCGTGCCGGCGGGCTGGCGGCAGGGCCCGGTCGCCGTCGGCGGGCTGACGGTCGAGGCCGGCGCCGACCTCCGTGGGGCGGACTTGCGCGGGGCTGACCTGCGGGGACTCGACCTCGCAGGCTGCGACCTCCGCGGCGCTGCGCTGACCGGGGCGAACCTCGAGGCGTGCTCGCTCCGCCGGGCGAACCTCGGAGGAGCGCGGCTGGATGGGGCGCTGCTGCGCTGGGCCGACCTCTCGCATGCGCGGTGCGAAGGCGCGAGCCTGCGGCAGGCGGACCTGGGCCAGGCGGCGCTGGCGGGGACGCTCTTCGCGCGGGCCGACCTTTCCGGGGCGACGATCGCGGGCGCGGTCGGCCCGGGGGTGAATTTCGAGTTCGCGAACCTGGCGCGGGCGGATTTCTCGGGGGCGCTGGTGACGCCGTCGCTCATCGCGCGGGGGCGGCTGGAATCGACGGTGTTCCCGGACGGGAGTGTGCGGGGCTAGCGGCGGGGACGGAACGTGATGCTCCCGGCCGCAAGGGGCGGGGCAGCGGCGCCGGCCGGCCGGGCGGGACGGAGGGCGCGCCAGAGGCGGGCGAGGGCGCGGGCCCAGCGGCGGAGGAGGCGGCCGAGGGAGAGGTCGAGGCCGAGCCCGGGGGAGCGCATGGCGGGGGCTTCAGCGCGCTCCCGCGGCGCGCCGGGCGGGGCGGCCATCCGCTCGTAGGCGCGGAGGAGGGCGTTGCGCCGCTGGAGCCGGTCGGCGGGGGCGGCGCCGGCATCGGTCGCCGTCTCGGGGCCGGCGTGGAGGCGGCCGTCCTGCTGGAGGAGCCACCGTTCCCGGACGGAGACGGGCAGGACGAAGCGAGTGGTATCGATTTCGGTGAAGGTAGCGCTCGCTTCGCGGATTTGTTCGAAGCTGGGAACGTAGTTCTTCGCCATCGGACCGCCCTTGAGGTGGATCGTGTGGAGGCGGATCCAGCGCGGGATGGACGGGATGGCGTAGGACTCGACGTCGGAGATGAGGAGGAGTTCGGTGGGCGAGGGTTCGAAGCCGGAACGGTCGCGGCCGACGGCGTCGAGCTCGCCGATATCGCCGATAGCGGTGGCGAGGGTGACGCGCATGTCGGTGGAGCCGTCGGGCGTGACGGCCAGGACGCGCCGGGCGAGGGCAGGGAAGTCGGCGGGCGCGAGACAGTCGGTCCGCGGGTGGACGCGGTTGGCGAAGGTGCGGAAGTAGATGCGCGCGCGCTCTTCGCAGGCGGTGATGAGGTAGGCGAGGACGAGGCCCTTGGCGAACTCGAGCTTGTTCGCGTCGCGCATGGAGTTGGAGACATCGAGGAGGACGTAGACGCGCTGCCGGCGGCGGAGCTGGGGCGGGGTCTTGAGGACGCGCTCTTCGGTGACCTCGTCGTAGTCCTCTTCGGCGGGGCCGGGGTCGACGTGGTAGAGGGCGTTGACGTCGCCGGAGAGGAGGCGGAACTCGAAGATGGCCGGGTCCAGGTCGCGCATGAGGAGGTCGGGCATGGTGACCCGGGGGAGGTCGTCGAGGTGGCGGAGGGGCTGGATGCGGGTGTCGGGCTGGACCGGGTAGACGATGCGGCGCTTCCGCTCGCGGCGCTCGATGGTTTCGTACTCGGGACGCTGGGGGCGGACGAGGCGCTGGACGTCGTCCGGGAGGTCGATGCCGGGGAGAGGGAGGCCTTCGCGCAGGGTGCGGGCGATGTTGAGGATGCGGAGCCACTCGGGCGGCAGGGCATCCACGGTTTCGCCGACGAGGTCGAGGATGCCCCACGAGCGGTAGAGGGCTTCGAGGTCGGCCTGGAGGGCGGCTGCGCGGGCGGCGGGGGATGCGCCGGCGAGGTCGGCTGCGGGCTCAGGCATCGGCGTGCTCCTCGACTTCTTCGAGGATCTCTTCCCGGAGGGCATTGACCCGTGGGTTGGAGATGTCGCGCCCGCGGAGAGCGTGGAGGAAGGTGTCGATGGTGACGTCGTGCCAGCTGGACTTGCCGATGAGGCTGAGGACGAAGCGGATGAGGCCGCGGTGGGCGGGCTGCGCTTCGAGCGGGATGCCGTGGAGGAAGAGGTGGAAGGACTGGGCGATGGCGGTGAGTTCGCGGACGGTTTCGAGGTCCGATTCGGTGTAGCCGGCGAGGGTGGACTGGAGGGCCTCGGCGAAGATGTCCTGGCCGGGGTCGTGGAGGGCGCGGTCGTTGCCGGGGATGATGGTGAGGACGAAGCGGAGGGCGGCGAGGTCCGATTTGTCGACGCGATCGCGGTGGTGGAGGAGGGCGGAGGCGTTGAGGACGTCGCGGCAGGCAGCCTTGGTGCGGGGCGAGACGTAGCCGTCGGTCGGGGGGCGGGCGCCGCCGGCGGCCCCGGCGCGGGCGGCATGGCGCGCGAGGTAGGCTTCGATGAGTTCGTTCTTGAGGAAGAGGATGTCGTGGGGGGCGTCGATGTGGCGGTCGGGGTGGTCGCCGAGGGCGATGCTGGAGAGTTCGCGCAGGGCGTCGAGGGGGATGCGGTGCTCGGGCGGCAAGGCGCGGCCGTGGTGGCGGGCGTAGGCCAGGTCGATGAGGATGTCGTTGAGGGCATCGCCGGCCGGGTCGATCGAGGCTTTGAACATGAAGCGGTCGAGGATCGGCTCGGAGATGGCGGAGAACTTGAGGTGGTTGGTCATGGCGAGGGCGGTGTGGAGGCGGGCGTCCTCCTGCTGCTCGCCCTGCTGGAAGCGGCGCTCGTTGAGGATGCCGAGGATCGCCTCGAGGACGACGTCGTTGGCGTTCATGAATTCGTCGAGGTAGGCGAAATCGGCGCTGACGAGGGAGTGGGCGGTGTTGTGCCAGAGGCGGCCTTCGTGGAACTGCTTGAGGTCGAGGCCGCCGAGGATGGTTTCGAGGCGGGTGCCCTGGGAGAACTGGGCTTTGAAGACGTCGCCTTCGAAGTGGCTGAAGACGCTGTCGCCGTAGAGGGATTTGCCGGTGCCGGCGCGGGAGATGAGGAGCTGGTGGCGGCGGGTGAGGAGAGCGAGGGCGGTTTGCTGGAGGAGCTGGGAGCGGCCGGGGAGGGCCTCGGAGACGCGGAGGAGGGCGCCCTTGAGCGCTTCGACCGCGCGGGGCACATCGAGAGGTTCGCCGCGGTAGTGGTAGGGGCGGCCGTCGGCGGGGATGAGGAGGCTCGAGGGGTCGCGCATGCGTGCCTCGCTGGCCGGGACGGCGCGCGGCCGTCAGCTTCTGCGCATACGATACACCAGATAGGCGGCTTCTATCGTTTCGAGGCTGTGTCGCGGGTGTCGCTTACGGCACGATTCGCTATGCTTCTGACAGTCTTTCGCCGAAAGCGAAATATCGGGGGCGACGGATGGAACCGTGGGAAGAAGACCTGGTCGCGAAGGTGCGGGAGCTGGCGCGCGGGCGGTGGCAGGAGCGCGCGGCGGTGTACGACCGGGAGGGGCGCTTCCCGCGGGAGAACATCGATGAGCTGCTGGCGCTGAAGGTGCCATCGATGGCGCTGGGGCCGGAGCTGGGCGGGCTCGGCATCAGCGCGGAGGGCCAGATGCGGGTGATGGAGGAGGTCGCCTACGGGGACGGCTCGACGGCGGTGGCTTTGAACATGCACGTGCTGGTGGCGAGCTTCCTCGAATCGACTCCGCCGTTCGAGCGGCGGAACCGGGTGCTGGCCGATATCGGGAAGAACGGCGCGCTCATCTGCGGCCCGGGGTCGATCCCGACGGGACAGCTCGACAACCGGCAGGCGGGCTTCCGCTTCCGGGACGAGGGCGACACGGTGGTGCTGAACGGGCGCGCGGGCTTCGCGAGCATGAGCGACGGGGCGAAGTATGCGCTCATCGGGGGGCAGCTGGAGAAGCCGGAGGGGCAGGAGCCGGACGTGGTGATCGCGATCCCGGAGCTGGCGACGCCGGGCATCCGGGTGCTGGGGAACTGGGATGCGATGGGGCTCCGGGGGACGGCGAGCCACGACATCGTCGCGGAGGAGGCGCGGCTGCCCAAGTCGGAGGTGCTGATCATCCCGGCGGCGATGCTGCGCATGGTGCTGGAGGCGCAGGCGAAGGTGGTGAACGTGCAGAGCCAGATGCGGGCGCGGGGGGCGCTGGGCATCCTCGCGATCTGGCTCGGGCTGGCGCAGGCGGCGTTTGATTTCACCGTTGGGTACGTCAAGGAGCGGCACGGCTACCTGGCGGGGCCGATGGCGGCGGTCGGCGCCTCACAGCCGGGCTACCGGGCGGACCAGCCGTGGGCGCAGTTCGCCATCGGGAACATGGACCACTGGCTGGAGACAGGCCGCATCGTGCTGTACGAGGCGGTGCGGCGCCTGGAGACGCCGTTCGAATCGCCGCAGGCGTTCACGCGCTACCTGGTGCGGACGGTGTACCACCTGCGGCGGATGAGCGAGGAGGTGTCGATGGGGGCGATGCGGGTGTGCGGGGCGCATGCCTACGTGAAGGTGCGGCCGCTGGAGCGGATTTTCCGCGATATGGTGGGCGGCAACGTGATGGCGTGGAAGACGGACGAGCTGCAGCACTCGCTCGGGCTGGCGGCGCTCGGGCGGGAGATTACGTTCGTGGGGCCCGCCGGCACCTGAGACGGGCCGTTCCCTCCTGTAGCGCCCCGCGCTGACGGCCGGCCCCTGGTCCGCGCAGCGCGGGGCGCGGTGGTTGGGGGGGTCAATTGACGCGCGCGCGGCCCGCGCTCCTAGACTCGAGAGGAGGCCGCGCGGCGCGGCGCTCGAAGGAGGCTGGCGATGGAGACGACGCTCGATGCTGCGGTCCGGCAGGTGGCCGACTGGCTGCGGGAGAGCCGCTCGACGGTGGTGCTGACGGGCGCGGGGATCAGCACGGAATCGGGCATCCCGGATTTCCGCGGGCCAAACGGGCTCTGGACGAAGAACCCGGGCGCCGAGAAGGCGGCGACGCTCCAGACCTACCTCGCGGACCGGGAGGTGCGGGTCCGAGCGTGGCGCGGCCGGGTCGAAGGCGGGCTCTGGACCGATGCCGAGCCGAACGCCGGCCACCTCGCGCTGGCAGAGCTGGAGCGGAAGGGGAAGCTGGAGCTCCTCATCACCCAGAACATCGACAGCCTCCACCTCAAGGCGGGGAACTCGCTCGAGCGGATGGTGGAGATCCACGGCAACCTGCGGGAGTTCGTCTGCATGGGCTGCGGCGAGCGCGGCCCCATCGAGCGGGTGCTCGAGCGGGTGCGGGCCGGCGAGGACGATCCCCCGTGCCGGCGGTGCGGCGGCATCCTGAAGTCGGCGACGATTTCGTTCGGCCAGAATCTCGTGGCGGAAGACTACGCGCGGTCGGAGCGGGCGGCGGCGCGGTGCGAGCTGTTCCTCGCCATCGGCACGTCACTGACGGTCTACCCCGTGGCGTACCTGCCCGAGGTGGCGCTGCGGAACGGCGCGCGGCTCGTCATCATCAACGCGCAGGAGACGCCGTACGACGGGCTGGCGCACGCGGTGCTGCGCGAACCGATCGGGCAGGTGCTCCCGCGCATCGTCGCCGCGGTGTAGCGAACACGGTTCGGCCGTTTCTGGTAGGCTCGCGCGCGGAGTTTGCGCGGGGGTTGTCGCCATGGCCGTCCTCGAAACGTCGTCGCCGACCGACCTCGGGCTGGACCCGGCCCGGCTCGGCTACCTCGATGAGCACCTGCACCGGTACGTCGATTCGGGCCGGCTGGCGGGGACGCTGGTGCTCGTTTCCCGCGGGGGCGAAATCGGCTACCTCGCGGCGTACGGCATGGCGGACCGGGAGCGGGGCGTGCCGATGCGGGAGGACACGATCTTCCGCATCTATTCGATGACGAAGCCCCTGACGTCGGTCGCCCTGATGCAGCTGTACGAGCGCGGGCTGGTGCAGCTCGACGACCCGGTGGAGAAGTACATCCCCGAGTGGGCGAACCTGCGGGTCTACGTGATGGGCAGCGGCCCGACGCTGGTGACGAAGCCGGCGAGCCGGCCGATGACGGTGCGCGACCTGCTCACCCACCAGAGCGGGCTGACCTACGGCTTCCTCGAGCGGACGAACGTGGACGCGATGTACCGGGAGCGGAAGATCGGCACGGTGGAGCTGAACGGGACGCTGCGGGGGATGGTGGAGGCACTGGCCGAGCTGCCGCTGGAGTTTTCGCCCGGCGAGCACTGGAACTACTCGGTCTCGACGGATGTGTGCGGCTACCTCGTCGAGGTGATCAGCGGAGAGCGGTTCGACCAGTACCTCGCGCGGCACATCATCGAGCCGCTTGGGATGCGGGATACCGCGTTCTGGGTGCCGCCGGAGAAGCGGGAGCGGTTCGCCGCCTGCTACGGCTGGGGGCCGAAGGGCATCCGGCTCATCGATGACCCGGCGGAGAGTGCGTACCTGCAGGAGCCGACGTTCTTCTCGGGCGGCGGCGGGCTCGTGTCGACCATCGGCGACTACTTCCGGTTCTGCGCGGCGCTCCTGAACGACGGCGAGCTGGACGGCGCGCGCATCATCGGCCGGAAGACGCTGGAGCTGATGACGGAGAACCACCTGCCGGACGGGAAGGACCTCGCGACTCACGCCCTCGGCCGGTGGGCGGAGACGACGTTCGCGGGGATCGGCTTCGGGCTCGGGTTCTCGGTGACGCTGGACCCGGCGAAGGCGCAGATTTCCGGGACGCCGGGCGAGTATTCGTGGGGCGGCGCGGCGAGCACGACGTTCTGGATCGACCCGCTGGAGGACCTGGTCGTCATCTTCATGACGCAGCTGATGCCGTCGAACGCGTACAACATCCGGCGGGAGCTGCGCGCGATCGTCTACTCCGCGCTGGCCGAATAGCGGACGCTCAGGCGCGGAGCGCGGCCTCGTACCGCTCGAGGATGCGGGCGAGCTCGGCCTCGGGGTCGCGATACCAGGCGGCGGCGAGGACGCGGTGGAGGCTCCAGCCCATCCGGCGGAGGACGGCCGGGTTGCCGACCTCGCGGTCGCGGCAGGCAGGGACGGCCCGGTAGCCCGGCCCGTCGCATTCGATGCCGAGGACGTACCGCTCCGAGTCGTCGGGGTGGGCGATGGCGAGGTCGACGGTGTAGCCGCCGGCGCCGACGGCCGGGACGACCCGGAGGCCGCGGGCTTCGAGGGCGGCGCGGACGGCCTGTTCGAAGGGGCCGGGCTGGCGTGGCGCGAAGCGGCCGCTGGCCTGGAGGGCCGGCAGGCCGCGCTCGGCGTAATCGAGGTAGTCGCGGAGGCGGAGGGCGCCGGTGGAGGTCGCGCGGGCGGGGTCGATGTCGGCGGCGCGGAGCGAGGAGACGACGATGGTCTTCCAGCGGGCGCGGGTGATGGCGACGTTGAGGCGGCGCTCGCCTTTCTCCTGCCCGATGGGGCCGAAGTTCATGATGAGGCGGCCGTCGGAATCGCGGCCGTAGCCGACGCTGAGGATCATCACGTCGGACTCGTCGCCCTGGACGGTTTCGAGGTTGCGGACGGTGCCGCCTTCATCGAGCCAGCGGCGGATGACGGGGTCGGCGAGGGCGGCCTCCTCCGCCTGCCGGAGGATCTCCTGCTGCTGGGCGATGGACATGGCGGTGATGGAGACCTGGCGCTTGAAGCCGGAGGCCTCGAGCTCCTGGCGGAGCAGGGCGAGGCAGCGGGCCGCCTCGGCGGGGTTGGCGCGGGTAGCGCCGCGGCCGTAGGCCGCATCGGCGACGTACTCGAAGCGGACGCCGGATTCGGGGCGGGAGCCCCACGCATCCGGGTAGGCGACGAGCCGGCCGTCGTAGAAGTGGACGTTCGAGAAGGCGATGAGCGTCTCGTCGCGGCTGCGGTAGTGCGCCTGGAGCATGGTGGAGGGGAGGGCGGGAGCGGCTTCGTCGAGGATGCTTTCGAAGGTGACGTCGTCTTCTTCGAGGGCGCCGTTTTCGCCGAGGTCGCGGCTGAAGAAGCTGGTCGGCGGCATCTGCTTCGAGTCGCCGACGATGATGGCCTGGGGGGCGAGGCTGAGGGCGACGGCCATGTCGGCGGTGGGCACCATCGAGGCTTCATCGAGGATGACGCAATCGAACCGGTAGGTGCGGGAGTCGTCGCCGTGGCAGAGGTACTGGGCGGCGGCGAGGGGGCTCATGAGGAGGCAGGGCTTGAGGAGCTGGACCGCCTCGCGGGTGGTGCCGAGCATGGTGCGGAGGGCCGGGCGTCGCTTCGCGCGGTGGTACTTCGCGAGCTGCTGCATGGCGGGGGTGCGCGGCGCGAGGCTGCGGCGGCGGGCGCGGAGCCGCCCGAGGACATCCGCCCGCGCGGCGCCGATGAGCTCCTGCTCCAGCCGGGCGAGCGATTCGGTGAGGCGCTCGTACTGGGTGGGGGTGAGGGGCTGCGCGGCGGCGATGGCGGCATCAGCCCAGGCGCCGAGCACCGAGGCGCGGGCGGCGGCTTCGAGGCGGCCGCGGGCGGAAGCATCGCGGAGGAGCGCGGCGGCCGCGCTCCGCATGCCGAGCCGCTCCAGCTCGGCGAGAGCGTCGGCGGCCTCGGCGAGCGCGTGCCAGTGGTCGAGGCCGGGAAGGAGGGCAGCGGCCCAGGCGGCAGCGTGCGCGACAGGACCCCCGAGCGGGTGCTCGCTGCCGAACGCCGGCGCCAGCAGCGCGGTATCGGCGGCGTACTGCTCGGCGAGGGCGCGCAGGCGGGCGGCGCGCTCCGCGGCGTTCGGGACGGGCTGGAAGCCGGCGCGGCGGGCCGCGGCGGCAGCCGTACGGGCGCGGTAGTAGCCCGGCGCGAGGAAGCGGAGCGGGGAGGCGGCACGGCGCTCGAGCGCGGGGAACGCCTCGAGGTGCGCGGCGGCAGCGGCCAGGTCCGCCGGGGTGCGGGCCCCCGGGTCCGGGGCGCCGGGCGCGAGGGCGCCGTCGAGCGCTGACGCAGCAGCGGCTGGCGCGGCGGCGATGCGCTCGAGCGCGGCGCGGAAGGCTGCCGGGTCGGCGGCGCCCGGGCCGCGGAAGGCGGCCCAGGGGCCGGCGAGCGCTTCGAGGGCGCCCGAGGGGAGGCGGTCGAGGCGGGCGAACTCGGCAGCAGCGTCGTCGAGCCAGTAGCGGCTGCAGCTCTCGAGCGGCGGAATGCCGGGGAGCTGGCGGCGGTCGGCGCGGCTGGCCTCGGCGAGGCCGATGAGGTCGTAGAGGGTCGTCCAGCCGCCCTCCCCGAGGGGGCGGGCCATGGCGGCAGCGTGGGCGTTCAGCCGCTGGCGGACCTCGGCGACCCGGGCGGGGAGGTCGGCGGGCGGCGGGGCCGGCGGCGGCCCGGCATCGAGGGTCTCGATGATTTCGCGGATGACGGCGGCTTTCGTATCGGCCCGCGCGCCGGCGCCGGCGTTGATGGCGAGGTGGAGGCAGGCTTCGCCGAGGCCGGCCTTCTGGAGGTTTTCGAGGACGACTTCGCGCGCGACGCGTTTCTCGGCGACGAAGAGGACGGTCTTGCCGGCGGCGAGGAGTTCGGCGGCGATGTTGGTGATGACCTGCGACTTGCCGGTGCCCGGCGGCCCTTCGATGACGAAGCTCTGGCCGGCGGCGGCCATGGCGACGGCTTCGAGCTGGTAGGCGTCGGCGTCGATGACGACATGGAGACTGCCGGGCGGAACCCGCTCGTCGATCGGCGGCCGGGGCGCGGCAGGCTCGGCGTCGGGCGGCGCGCCGCCGGCGGGCGGGGAGGACTCGCCGATGAGGCGCGCGATGACGGGGCTCGCGGCGAGGCGGCCGGCGCTGCGCTCGAGCTCTTCGACCATGGCGAGCTTGGCGAAGGCGAAGACGTCGACCGCGGGACCGTCGGCCTCGGCGGACCAGCCGTCCTGCGCGGCGATGGCGGCGCGGACGGCCGCGAGGTAGGCCTCGAGGCCATCGAAGAGGGGCTCGCCGTCTTCGTCTTCGAACGCCGGGAGGCGGATGCCGAACTGGGCGCGGAGGACGTAGGCGAGCGACGGGTTCACCTCCGGCGCGTCGTCGTCCGCGGGGGAGATGCGGATGGCGCGGGCGGCGCGGTCGAGGTCGAGGTCGACCGGGATGAGGATGAGCGGGGAGCGGAGGCGGTGGCCATCGGCATCGACCCAGTCGAGCCAGCCGAGGGCGAGGAAGAGGACGCGGATGCCCTGTTCGCGGTCGGCCTCGCGGGCGCGGTCGATGAGGCGGCGGGCGGCATCGAACGCGGCGCGTGCGCGCTCGTCCTCGGTGGGGTTCGGGGCGTCGGGCGCGAACTGGCGGGCCGTCAGCTCGACGGCGGATTCTTGGGCGAGAAGGGCGTGCCAGGTTTCCTCCGGCCCGAGGGGGAGGGCGAGGGTGTTGCGGGCGGGCCGGTAGTTGATGCCGCGGTTGCGGCGGGAGACATCGAGCAGCTGCTGTTTCCAGCGTTCGATGCGCTGGCGGAGGAGCGGGCTGACCTGCGGCGACTGGGGCGCGGGCTCGCGGCCGCGGAAGCCGAAATCGACGACGGGTTCGCTGGCCACGGGGTTCGATTATAGGCGGGCGGGTGCCGGGGGACGGGCCAGCGGCCCCGGCGGTGCCGGCCGACCGGCGGTAGCGGGCGGCAGGCCGGGAGGCCACACTCTCGGGGGAGACCGGCAAGGGGGACGCTGATGTCACGCAGCAGGAGGCAGGCAGCTGCCTGGACGGCCGCGTACGTGCTCATCATCGCGGCGATGCCGTGGATTGCGGCGGTGGACCACGACCGGCGGGGGCGGGAGTTCCTGCTGGAGTTCTCGGTGGCGCTCGGGTTCATCGGGCTGGCGATGATGTGGCTGCAGTTTGCGCTGACGGCCCGGTTCCGCTGGATCGCGCCGGGCTCCGGGCTGGACACGCTAATGCAGCTCCACCGGCAGGCCGGCATCTCGGCGTTCGCGCTGGTGCTCGCGCACCCGGTGCTGGCAATCGCGGCGGACGACCGGTTCCTCGATTTCCTCGACCCGCGGGAGGGGCTGGCGCGGGCGGGGGCGCTGTGGGTGGCGATGCTGGCGCTGGCGGCGATCCTCGTCAGCAGTCTCTGGCGGCGGGCGCTCGGCATCCCGTACGAATGGTGGCGGCTGGCGCACGCGGTGCTGGCGACGCTCATCGTGTTCATCGGGCTCGTCCATGTGCTGCGGGTCGGCTTCTACATCGACGACTGGTGGAAGCGGGCGCTCTGGACGGTGCTGACGGCGGGGGCGATCGGCCTGCTGGGCTACACGCGCGTGGTGCGGCCGTGGCGGATGGGGCGGCGGCCGTGGCGGGTGGCGGAGGTGCGGCGCGAGCCGGGCAGTTCGTGGACGGTGGCGCTGGAGCCGGAGGGCCACGCGGGGCTGCGGTTCGAGGCCGGCCAGTTCGCGTGGGTGACCATCGGTGCGAGCCCGTTTTCGCTCGAACAGCATCCGTTCTCGTTCGCCTCGAGCGCGGAGCAGCGCGGCCGGGTGGAGTTCACGATCAAGGAGCTCGGCGACTGGACGTCGCGCATCGGGCAGGTGCGGCCGGGGACGCGGGCGTACCTCGACGGGCCCTACGGGGCGTTCACGCTCGAGCCCGGCGCGGAGCGGGCGGTCTTCATCGCGGGCGGGGTGGGCATCACGCCGATCATGAGCATCCTGCGGACGTGGCGCGACCGCGGCGACGAGCGGCCTATGGCCCTGCTGTACGCGGCGGGGAGCCTGGAGGGGATGGTGTACCGGGAGGAGCTGGAGCGGATGGCGGCGGAGCGGCCGCTGGAGCTGATCCTGCTGCCGCGGGAGGCGCCGGCGGGCTGGACCGGGCAGGCGGGGCTGCCGACGGCGGCGACCGTGGAGCAGCTCGTGGAGCGGTTCGGGACGCAAGGGACGCACTACCTCGTCTGCGGGCCGCCGCCGCTGATGGACCTCGCCGAGCGGACGCTGCTGGCGCACGGCGTGCCGGCGGGGCACATCCGCGCGGAACGGTTCGATATCGCCTAGAGGAGGAGCGCAGATGCCGCACTACCTGAGGACGCGGCGGTTGGTGATCGCGCTGACGGCGCTGCTGGTGATCATGGCGGCGGCGTTCGGCTGGTGGCGGTCGGAGGACGAGACGGGACGGAGCGCCGGGCCGGGGCCGCGGGCGGGGCAGGAGGAGCGGCGGGGCGCGGCGCCGGTGGGCGGCGGGCCGTGGTGGCTCGAAACCGACCGGGGGTGAGTGCGCCGGGGCGCCTAGTTCGGCCGGTACTCGAGGCCGGCTTTCGCGAGGAAGTCGGCGAGCTCGGCTTCGCGGAGTTCACCGGCGCGCATAGCGAGGAGCGTGCCGTCGGGCGCGATCAGGAAGGTGGTCGGCATGCCGGGGATGCGGTAGTGGCTGGCGACGGAGCCGTTCGCATCGAGCAGGGCCGGGTAATCGGCGCCGAGCTCATCGAGGATGCCGACCGCTTTCTCGGGCGGCTCGAGGTAATCGATGCCGAGGATTTCGAGCTGGCCGCCGAGGGCCTCGCGGGCGGCGAGGAAGGCCGGGATTTCGCGCCGGCAGGGGTCGCACCAGCTGGCGTACCAGTTGAGGAGCAGGACCTTGCCGCGGAAGTCGGAGAGTGTGCGGACCACGGAGGTGTCGCGGGCATCGACGAGGGCGAAATCGGGCGCGGGCTTGCCGATCTCGGGGCGGTCGGGGACGAGCGGGCCGGTGTTGGGGTAGACGGTGGGGAGGGCGGGGCTCCCGGGCGCCGCCGCTTCATCCGGGGCGAGGAGGAAGAAGTAGACACCGGCCCCGATAGCGAAGACGGCCGCGAACCCGAGGGCGACGTAGCCGGCGAGCTGGCGCGGCCGCGAAGGTGGCGCACTGGTCATCGGTTCGAGTGTACCGGCCGGGGGCGTTGGGCGCCCCCGCGTTTCCGTTCCCTTTCCGTTAACACGCTCGCGTACGATGAAAGTACGCAATGGCCGCCGTGAGCGAACGCCACCCGAAAGTCCTGGTCGTCGAAGACGAAGAGTCGCTGCTCTTCACCCTCGCGCACAACTTGAAGCGCGAAGGCTACCAGGTGCTGACGGCAGCCCGGGGCGACGACGGGCTGCGGCTGGCGCGGGAGAAGCACCCGGACCTGATCGTGCTGGACGTGATGCTGCCGGGGATCGACGGGATCCAGGTGTGCCGGATGCTGCGGCGGGACTCGGACGTTCCCATCATCATGCTCACGGCGCTCGGCGGGGAAGGCGACCGGGTGGCGGGGCTCGATACGGGCGCCGACGACTACATGGCGAAGCCGTTCGGGATGCGGGAGCTGATGGCGCGCATCCGGGCGCTGCTGCGCCGGTCCGGGCCGCGGGCGGCGCCGGATTTAGGCCCGAGCGTCATCGTCTCGGGCGACCTTGCGCTGGACCGGGAGCGGCGGGAGGTGACGCGGAACGGGCGGGTGCTCCGCATGAAGCCGAAGGAATTCGAACTCCTGCTATTCTTCGCGCAACACCCGGGAAAGGTGTTCTCGCGGGAGCAGATCCTCGATGACGTGTGGGGCTACGACTTCTACGGCGGGCCGCGGACGGTGGACGTCCATGTCCGCTGGCTGCGCCAGAAAATCGAGGACGACCCGGCCAACCCGACCCGGCTGCGGACCATCCGGGGGAGCGGCTACCTCTTCGAAGGCTGAGCGATGAGCCGGGACCTGGCGGCGCGGGGCGCGGGGATCGCGCTGCTCGCGGCGGTCGTCGGATTCCTCGCGGGGCTGGTGAGCGACGGGCCGGGCATGCGCGAGCTGCTCGCGTTCGCGGCCACGGCAGCGGCCGGCGGGGCCGCCGGGTACTTCGCCTTCTGGCGGCCGTCGCGGGCCGTGCGGACCGTCGTGGAGGCAGCAGAGCGGATTTCCGAAGGCGAGCTGGCGCAGCGCGTGCCGGATGAGCCGGGGCCGGCCGGCGAGCTGACGCGCGCGTTCAATGTGATGGCCGGCAGGGTCGCGACGCTGTTCGAAAGCGTCGCATTCGAGCACGCGCGGCTCGAGGCCGTGTTCGATGCCTCATCCGACCCGATGGCGGCGCTGAGCGCGGACACGAGCGTGCGGTTCCTCAACCCGGCGGCGACAGCGCTCTTCCAGATGCCGATGGCCGACGCGATCGGCCGGCGGCTCATCGAGGTGGCGCGGGACTACGAACTGGAGGCGCTCGTCCGCCGGGCTGCGGAGGAAGGGCGCGGGCAGACGGCGATCATCAGCTTCGGGACGGCCCGGGTGCCGCTCCGGGCGGCGGCGCTGCCGATCCGCGAGGGCGGCGACTGGGCAGTGCTGCTCATCCTGACCGACCTGACGGAGGTGCAGCGGCTCGACCAGGTGCGGCGGGATTTCGTCAGCAACGTCTCGCACGAGCTGCGCACCCCGCTTGCCTCGATCCGGGCGCTGGTGGAGACGCTGGCCGACGGGGTCGAGCCGGCGGAAGCCCCGGAGTTCTACACGCGAATTCTGCGGCAGGTCGACCGGCTGACGGTGCTCGTGAACGAGCTGCTGGACCTGTCGCGCATCGAATCGGGAGCGATTCAGCTGAAGCCGGAACCGGTGCAGGTCGGGCAGCTGCTGGCGGAAGCGGCCGGGCTGCTGCAGACGCGGGCGGAGGCCGGGCATGTCACGATCATCGTGGAGGGCACGGAGCTCGAGGTGGAGGCGGACCGGGCCGCCCTGCTCCGGGTGGCGACGAACCTGCTCGACAACGCCGTGAAGTGGTCGCCGCCGGGCGGCCGCGTGTGGGTGACGGCGCAGGACGAAGGCGACCTCGTCGCAATCACCGTGCGGGACGAGGGCCCCGGCATCCCGGAGCAGGACCAGCCGCGGGTGTTCGAGCGGTTCTTCAAGTCGGATGCCTCGCGGGCGAACGCGGGGGTGGGGCTGGGGCTGGCGATCGTGAAGCACCTCGTGCGGGCGCACAGCGGGACGGCGACCGTGGCGAGCCGGCCGGGGCAGGGGGCGGCATTCACGGTGCGGCTGCCGAAGCGGTTCATCGGGCGGCGGCGGGCGCCGATGGGGTAGGGGCCGGCGGGGGGGATGGCGGGCCGGCTTTCGCCGGCGCTCGCGCGGCTGGCGCCGCGGGGGATGGCTGGCCGCCTTCGGCGGCGGCGCCGCGGGATGCCGCCGCTCCGCGGCGGCGCAGGGGGCGGGGAGGAGGGAGGAGGGAGGGAGTGTCAACATCCAACCTCTAACCTCCAACCGTAGTCGCGGGGCTCCGTCCCCGCGGGGCGCCATGCGCCCAACGGATGTCCCGGGAACCGGGAGGCGGGAAGCGGGAGGCGGGTGGATGCGAACGCCCGGGTGGGCCTCACCGGCCCTCCGCGGGGACGGAGCGACTACGAGCAGGCACTCGCCCGCCTCGTCCGCGCCTCGCCCGCCCTCCGCGGGGACGGAGCCCCGCGACTACGGGGCGGGCGCGGTGCGCCCAACGGATGTCCCGGGAGACGGGAGGCGGGAACCGGGAGACGGGAAGCGGGAACCGGGAAGCGGGAAGCGGGAAGCGGGAGGCGGGAGGCGGGTGGATGCGAACGCCCGGGTGGGCCTCACCGGCCCTCCGCGGGGACGGAGCCCCGCGACTACGGGGTGGGGCGCGATGCGCCCAACGGATGTCCCGGGAGGCGGGAAGCGAGAGACGGGAGACGGGGAGCGGGAAGCGGTGGATGCGCACGCCCGGGTGGGCCTCACCGGCCCTCCGCGGGGACGGAGCCCCGCGGCTACGGGGCGGGGAGTTGGGAGTTGGGAGCTGGGAGCTGGGAGCTGGGAGCTGGGAGCTGGGAGCTGGGAGCTGGGAGCTGGGAGCTGGGAGCTGGGAGGAACAGTAACCTCAAACCTCAAACCTCAAACCTCAAACCTCAAACCTCAAACCTCAAACCTCAAACCTCAAACCTCAAACCTCAAACCTCAAACCTCAAACCTCAAACCTCAACCTCAAACCTCAAACCTCCAACCTCAAATCTCCAACCTCCAACCTCCAACCTCCAACCTCCAACCTCCAGCCTCCGCCCGGGAGCGGGGAACTTTTGGCCGGCAGGGGACGTCCTCAAGGACAGGGCGATGGCCCGGGAGGTGGCGCGGATGCTGCACGGTGGCCGCCGGCGAAACCTGGTCCTGGCTGCCGCCTGCGCGGCGCTCATCGCCGGCGCAGCCGCGGCGGGGACGCGGGCGGAAAGCCCCGCCACCGCGCCGGGGGCAACCGCAGCGGCCTCGCCGACGGCGACGGCGCTGGCGGCGCCGACGCCGACACCGTGGACCCCGCCGCCTGCGGCGCCAGCGCGCTCGGCGCCGCCAGCGGGCGACTGGCCCGGTTTCGGGCCGGTGACGGCCGACCCGGTGCGGGTGCGGACGGGCGACGGCGACTGCCTGAACGTGCGCTACCTGCCGGGGCTTTCGGGGCAGGGCGCGCCGCGGGAATGCGCGGCCGAGGGGACGCTGCTGTGGCTCTGGGGCGAACCCGCTGACGCCGATGGCGAAAATTGGCGGTATGCGCTGGGGAGAGGCTGGGTAGCAGTGCGGTACACGGAGCCGGCGCCGGGAGCGCGGCAGGGCTTCGGCCCCTTCGCTTCGGTGACCGCCGTGGCGGGGGCGCTGGGCGAATGGAGCCAGGTGGCCGCGGCGGACAGCGGCGGGACGGTGTCCCGAAGCCCGTGGCTGCCGTTCAACGCGGGCTGGAGCGGCGTGCGGCCGTCGCCGCTGTCGCCATCCGGGCGCTTCGTCGCCGCGGGACAGTTCGACCCGGACATGGCGGGCGGTGTGGTGTTCGATACGGCGACCGGAGCGGCGGCGGAGCTGAACGGCGCGCTGCCGGTGATGTGGGGACCGGGCGACCGCCTCGCGGTGCGCATCCCGGCGGTGTGCGATGCGTGCCCGGGCGGCTACGGGTGGACTTCGCCGCCGTTCCGGGAGGTTCGGCCGTTCGCGGGGCCGGCATCGTGGAACCTGGCGTGGCTCCCCGATGGAAGCGGCGTGGTGACGTGGGTCCCGGACGCCGGGCTGCGGGTCGAGACCCTGGAGGGAGGAGAGCGGACGATTCCGCTGGCGGTGCCGCCGGAGGAGTGGCCGGGCGAGCTGACGGTATCGCCGTCGGGGACGAAGGCGCTGCTCGTGCCGTTCACGGGGCCGGTTCGGGTGGTGGACCTCGAGAGCGGGTCGGTGCGGGAGTTCGCGCGGCCGGCGCCGGGGTTCGTGAGGGGCCGCTGCGGCGGCTCGCCGGGGCTGACGTCCGCCTGGGCCGACGAGGAGACGGTCGCGTGGCACGAACTTCTGCAGGGGGACGGTGGGAACGGCATCGTGGTCGCGAACCTGCGCACGGGCGAACGCCGGGTCTACCCCTTCGTGAACGTGCTGGACCTGCGGCCCGCCGGCGCGGGGCTGCTGACCTTCACGGTGCAGGATTACGCGGGCGAGAAGGGCGAGCTGCCGGCGATGAGCTGGCTGCTGGACCCGCGGACGGGCGACGCGTGGCCGGCGGCGGGCGGGATGTTCGGGCAGTGGCGCTGACCGCCCGGGGCTGATCGGGGCGGGGCGGCGCGGGCGTACGTGTGGGTGCGGGGCTGCGCCGCCGGCCGCGCTGCGGCGTTCCTCCAGGGCGGCGCGCCCCGGCACCTGGCCGGCGCATCTTGACCGTTGCGCGGGGCGGCACCGAGAATCCGCCATCCGGCGGGCGCCCCCGGCCGGAAACGGAGGACCAAGGTGGCTGGCATCCTGAAAGAGTTCCGGGATTTCGTCCTGCGGGGGAACGTGCTCGACCTCGCGATTGCGGTGGTCATCGGCGCGGCGTTCACGACCGTGGTGAATTCGATGGTCGCGAACATCCTGACGCCGTTCATCGCGGCGATCGTGGGTCAGCCGAGCTTCGCGAGCATCAACTTCGACGTCGGCGACGCGACGATCGAGATCGGGCTGTTCCTCGAAGCGGTGGTGAACTTCGTCATCGTGGCGGCGGTGATTTTCTTCTTCATCATCAAGCCGGTGAACCTGCTGATGGAGCGGCGGAAGCGGGGCGAGGCGCCGGCCGACCTGCCGACGCCGGAGGAGATTCAGCTCCTGCGGGAGATTCGCGACCTGCTGAAAACGCGGTAGCGGGGCTCGCCACGCGGCCGGCCCGATGGGGTAGACTCCGCGCGCCGATTCGGCAGCAGGAGAAGGAGGACGCTACCCCATGAAAGCTGCGGTGTTCCATGGCCCGCATCAGCCGCTGACCATCGAGGACGTGGAGATTGACCGGCCGCGGGGCCGGGAGGTCATCGTGCGGACGGTCGCCTCGGGCGTGTGCCACAGCGACCTGCACTTCGTGGATGGGCTGTACCCGCTGCAGGCGCCGGCGATTCTCGGCCACGAGGCGGCGGGGATCGTGGAAGAGGTGGGCGACCAGGTGACCTACGTGAAGCCGGGCGACCACGTGATTTGCTGCCTGAGCGTGTTCTGCGGGCACTGTGAGATGTGCGTGAGCGGCCGGCCGAACCTGTGCCGGGCGCCGAGCCGGCAGCGAAGCGCGGACATGCCGCCGAAGCTAACGTGGAACGGCACGCCGGTGGTGCAGTTCGCGAACCTGGGTTCGTACGCGGAGAAGATGCTGCTCCACGAGAACGCGATCGTGAAGATCCGGGAGGACATGCCGCTGGCGGCGGCGGCGCTCATCGGCTGCGGGGTGACGACGGGCGTGGGCGCGGTGCTGAACACGGCGAAGATGGAGCCGGGCGCCTCGGTGGCGGTCTTCGGCTGCGGCGGCGTCGGCCTGGCGGCAATCCAGGGGGCGCGGATCGGCGGCGCGCGGATGATCATCGCGGTGGATACGGTGGAGTCGAAGCTGGCGAAGGCGAAGGAGCTGGGCGCGACGCACGTGGTGGATGCCTCGAGCCGCGACCCGGTGGAGGCGATTCGGGAGATCTCGGGCGGGGGCGTCGAGTACTCGTTCGAGGCGATCGGGCTGAAGCGGGCGGCGGAGCAGGCGTTCGAATGCCTCGCCATCGGCGGGACGGCGACGATCATCGGGATGATCCCGGTGGGCCAGAAGGTGGAGCTGGACGGCCCGAGCTTCCTGCAGGAGAAGCGGATCCAGGGCTCGTCGATGGGTTCGAACCGGTTCCTGAAGGACATGCCGCGGTACGTGGATTTCTACATGCAGGGCCGGCTGAAGCTGGACGAGATGATCACGCGGACGGGCCGGCTGGAGGACGTGAACGAGGCGTTCCGGGCGATGAAGGCGGGCGAGGTGGCCCGGACGGTGCTGCTGTTCGACTGAGCCGCGGCCCCGGGCGAAACGAAGCGCCGGCCCCGGTCGCGATGACCGGGGCCGGCGTGTGATGAGGGCGGGATGCGGGGTTAGTAGTCCTCGGGCGGAGGCGGCGGCGCGGCGGGCGGCTGCGGGATCTCGGCCACGAGGGTTTCGGTGGTGAGCACGAGGGCGGCGATGCTGACCGCGTTCTCGAGGGCGGAGCGGGTGACCTTGACGGGGTCGACGATGCCGAGTTCGTACATGTCGCCCCAGGTGTTGGTCTCGGCGTCCCAGCCTTCGTTCGGGTTGGTGAGCTTCTTGACGCGGTCGACGATGACGGCGCCTTCGAGGCCGCCGTTTTCGGCGATGGTGAAGGTCGGGGCTTCGAGGGCCTCGGCGAGGATGCGGATGCCGACCTTTTCGTCCTCGTTCTTGGTCTTCTTTTCGAGGGCCTGGAGGGCCTTCTGGGCGCGGATCAGGGCAACGCCGCCGCCGACGACGACGCCTTCATCGACAGCCGCGCGGGTGGCGCTGAGGGCGTCTTCGACGCGGGCCTTCTTTTCCTTGAGCTCGACTTCGGTAGCGGCGCCGACTTTGATGACGGCGACGCCGCCGGCGAGCTTGGCGAGGCGCTCCTGCAGCTTTTCGCGGTCGAATTCGCTGGTGGCGTCTTCGATCTGGGCCTTGATCTGCTTGATGCGGGCCTGGATCTTCTCGTCGCTGGCCATGCCCTCGATGATGGTGGTGTCGTCTTTGTTGGCGACGACCCGGCGGGCGCGGCCGAGGTCGGCGACGGTGGCGGTATCGAGCTTGAGGCCGATGTCCTCGGTGATGAGGGTGCCGCCGGTGAGGATGGCGATGTCTTCGAGGATGGCCTTGCGGCGGTCGCCGAAGCTGGGGGCTTTGACGGCCAGGACGTTGATGGTGCCGCGGAGCTTGTTGACGACGAGGGTGGCGAGGGCTTCGCCTTCGACGTCGTCGGCGATGATGACGATGTCCTTCGTCACCTGGAGGACTTTTTCGAGGAGGGGGAGGATCTCCTGGACGGAGGAGATCTTCTTATCGGTGATGATGATGTAGGGGTTTTCGATGACCGCTTCCATGCGGTCGGGGTTGGTGACGAAGTAGGGGGAGACGTAGCCGCGGTCGAGCTGGAGGCCGTCGACGAATTCGGTTTCGAACTTGATGCCGCGGGATTCTTCGACGGTGATGACGCCGTCCTTGCCGACCTTCTCCATGACGTCGGCGATGAGCTCGCCGATCTCCTTGTCGTTGGCGGAGATGGAGGCGACGTGGGCGATCTGCTCCTTGGTGAGGACGGGCTTCGCCTGGGCGCGCAGGTCCTTGACGACTTCGGCGAGGCCGGCTTCGATGCCCCGCTTGACCATCATCGGGTTATAGCCGGAGGTGACGACCTTCATGCCGGCATGGACGAGCGCCTGGGCGAGGACGGTAGCGGTGGTGGTGCCGTCGCCGGCGACGTCGTTGGTCTTGGTCGCGACCTGCTTGGCGAGCTGGGCGCCCATGTTCTCGAAGGGGTCTTCGAGCTCGATTTCGCGGGCGACGGTGACGCCGTCCTTGGTGATGTTGGGTGCGCCGTATTTCTTATCGATGACGACGTTGCGGCCGCGGGGGCCGAGGGTCACTTTGACGGCGTCGGCGAGGGCATCGACGCCATCGCGGAGGCGGCGGCGCGCGGATTCATCGAACAGCAGTTGCTTGGCAACCATGGGATAGCTCCGTTCTTCGCGCGGAGGGGCGCGTCAGCGGCGGGCGAAGGCCCGGGCTGCGCGCCCCCCGAGAGTGGCGGCCGTTAGTATTCGACCTTGCAGAGGATGTCCTTCTCGTTGAGGACGATGTAATCCTGGCCGTCGATCTTGACGTCGGTGCCGGTGTACTTGGCGTAGAGGATGCGGTCGCCGACGGCGATGTCCATGGGGACGCGCTTGCCGTTTTCATCGAGGCGGCCGGGGCCGACGGCAACGACTTCGCCCTGCTGCGGCTTCTCCTTGGCGGTATCGGGGATCACGAGGCCGCTGGCGGTGATTTCTTCCTGCTTGAGGGGGACGATGACGACGCGGTCAGCGAGGGGGATGAGCTTGGACTTGGTGTCCGTCTTGGTCGCGGTCTTGGCAGCCATGGGGTATGCGTTTCCTCCTATGGGTTGCTGCTGGTGTGAGGGTAGCGTGCGCATATTAGCACTCGCAACGGGAGAGTGCTAGAGGGGTGCGGTCGACGGGCCGCCCGGGAGCGGCGGCCCCGGTGGGGCTTTGCGGCTGGCCGGGTCAGGTCGGATATTGCAAACCGCGAGTACCTTTGATACGGTTCGAGCAGCCTGGAGCGGAAGCCATGCAGCGGAAGCTCCAGAGCCCTTCAAAGGACCTGGGGCGATGCGAGTCTCAAGAACTGTTCTGCTACGGAGCATCCTGGCGGCGGGCGGGGGCCTGGCGGCCCTGAGCGGGATTGCGGCGGTGCTCGGCATTGGTGGCCCCGGCACAGGCTCGGCTGCCTGCCCACCTGCGCCAGCGGGGGTCACGGTGGCAGCCTCGGGCGCGGTGGAATCGCTCGGTCTCCTGCCGGAGCTGGCCGACGCGGCGGCTGCCGAACGCCCCGGGGCCATCGATGCGGCGGGCCTGCCGCTGCGGCTGGAGGGCCTGGAGCCGGTGCCGGGATTTTCGGTGCGGTCGGTGGAGGTGCGAACGGCGGCCGGGGCGACGCACGTGCGTGCATTCCTCGAGGACCCGGTCCAGCGCCGGGGGCTGCGCATTGCCGCATGGACCCAGTGCGGCGGGGTGACGCTGGTCCGGCCGGCATCGAGCCCGGTGGTACGGGAGCTCGACCTCGATATCCACGGCTGGGCGTTCCGGGCATTCGTGCCATCGGAGCGCGTGGCGGGCGGGTTCGGCCCGCGGGAGGCGTGGGCCGCGTCCGGGCAATGGGTCGTGGCGGCGGAGGGGACGGGGTTCACGTCGGATGGCGCGTTCATCGCTGCACTGGAGGCGGTGGTCCGCGGCACGGGGAGGGAGGGCTGATATGGTTCCCGTAAGGAAACACCTGGCGCGGCGTGCTGGTTGGTTCGTCCAGTCCGGTTGTGCCAGATTTTCGACCGCGATTGCGGCCGTCGTGCTCGCCGCGCTGACCGCATCCACCGTCGCGGCCCATTACGGGTATGTACGGGCTCCGCTGGCAGCCAGCGCGACCGTCACCTCCGAGTGGAGTCACGGGAGCAGCTACGGCGAGCGGGCGCTCGACCTTTCCGCGAGCGGGGTGAGCGTCTATTCGAACCTGCAAAACCCAAGCTCTTCAGACTACCTCTATTACGAGGTGTACAACTACCAGGGAACCAGCTCATGTCCGGGCAGCAAATTTCACCTGTATCGGCATACAGGAAACACGTACTACTACTACGGAACGGTGAATTACGTTCATCTCGGCGACCATTCCTTTCTCTGGGGACGGTCGGCCGACATTGCTCCCGGGCAGTCTGAAACGTGGTTGTACGTTGGTTACACCGTGGCGAGCTGCGGAAGTCCCGCGCATCTGCACTTCGGCCACCTCGCGAATGACGGGATCATCGAGTACATCAATCCGCCTCAAGGTTCTACGGTCTCGCCTTCGCAGCTGATCCTGTACTATTAGCGCTGGTCAGTACTGATGATTCCACGACTGGGCGGATTCAACGACGGGAGCACGCCAGGAATTTACGGAGGAACGGAGCGGATGATGCGAATTCATCGGTGGATGCGGCGCGTGCCGCTGGTGCTGCTGGCGGCACTTGTCGCTGCCGGGGCCGCGGGCTGCTCGGACGATGACGAGGACGCAGCAAAGCCGGCAGCAACGCCAGCGGCGACGCCAACCGCAGGGGCGAGAGCGACAGCGACAGCGACGGCCGGGCCCGGGGGAAGCGCGACGGTGGAACCCTCGCTGCAGCCCGTGATCGACGCCCTCGTCTCCCGGGATTGGGCGCGGATTGCGCCGCTGCTGGCCCGGCGGGATGAGCCGTGCATCACCGAGGTGCGGATCGATACGGAGGCGCCGCCGTGCCCGGCGGGTGCGGCAGCGGGGACGCAAGTGCCGGTATTCCCCGCCGCGAGCTGCCACAACTTCGTGTACGAGCACGAGCTCGAAGGGCTGTTCGTGCGGCGCCCGGAAGGGTACCCGGCGCCGCAGGTGTACGGAATCTTCCGGCCGGGTGAGAAGCACCCGCGGGTCGAGCGGCTCCCGGTTGGGACACTCGGTGTCGTGTTCTCGGATGGTTCGCTCGCGTTCATGGTGATGGTGCGGGACGGGAAAGTGGTGAGCGCCGACTTCGGTTGCGGGGCGTCGGCGAGCGACATGGCGGCGCTGGTGCCGGTCGACGCGTGGCTGATGGCGCCCCCCCGTTGACGCGGACGGTTTCGCGAGCGCGCGCGTTCGCGCAGAATCGGCGTGGCCGGCCGGTCCCGGCGGGCCGATTCTGCCTGTGAAAGGAAGCCCCTGCGATGCCTGATTGCCTGGTCGAACGGGACGGTCCCGTGATGGTGCTTACGTTCAACCGCCCAGAGCGGATGAACTCGATGGGCGGGACGCTGCTCGCCGAGTTCGTCGCTGCGCTGGAAGAGGGGCGGCGGGATGACCGGGTGAAAGCGTTCGTGGTGACGGGTGCGGGGCGGGCGTGGTGCGCGGGGGCCGACCTGCAGGCGATCGGCGCGGCGGGCGCGGACGAGCACGGGCGCCGGTTCGCGGCGGTCGACGACATCGGCGATGTGGGGCGGGTGGTGCTCGCGCTCCACCACTGCGACAAGCCGCTGATTGCGGCGGTGAACGGGGTGGCGGTGGGCGGGGGCTTCGGCCTCTGCTCGGCGTTCGACATCCGCATCGCGAGCGAGGACGCGCGCTTTTCGACGATTTTCATCAAACGGGCGCTGGCGCCGGATTGCGGGCTTTCGTACTTCCTGCCGCGGCTCATCGGGCCGGAGAAAGCGGCGGACCTCTTCTTCTCGGGACGGATGGTGGACGCGCGGGAGGCGCTGCTGCTGGGGATCGTCTCGAAGGTCGTGCCGGCGGACCAGCTGATGGAGACCGCGCTGGCGACGGCGCGGGAGTACGGGGCGCTGCCGCCCTCGGCGATGACGTACACGCGGCGGGCGGTCCGCCGGTCGCTGGATGGGACGTCGCTGGCGGACCAGCTGGCGTTCGAATGGGCGCAGCAGAAGGCGTGCCTCGCGAGCCCGGAGTTCCGCGAGGGGGTGCAGGCGTTCCTCGAGAAGCGGGAGCCGGATTACTCGAAGTTCTAGGGAGCGCGGTGGCGCGGCTGGCGCCGCGGAGGATGGCTGGCCGGCTTCGCCGGCGGCGCCGCGGGATGCCGGCGCTCCGCGCCGGCGGTGGAGGCGGGAGTGGGGAGTTGGGAGTTGGAAGATGGGAGCTGGGAGCCGGGAGCCGGGAGCCGGGAGCCGGGAGCCGGGAGCCGGGAGGGAGGATAACCTCCAACCTCCAACCTCCAACCTCCAACCTCCAACCTCCAACCTCCAACCTCCAACCTCCAACCGTAGCCGCGGGGCTCCGTCCCCGCGGGGCGCCATGCGCCCAACGGATGTTCCCGAGAGGCGGGAACCGGGAGGCGGGAGGCGGGAACCGGGAGGCGGCGGGAACCGGTGGGTGCGAGCGTGCGGGTGGGCCTCGCCGGCCCTCCGCGGGGACGGAGCCCGGCGGCGATGGAGTTGGGAGTTGGGAGTTGGGAGTTGGGAGGGAGTGAACGGCGCGTCCCGGACCCGTCAACCTCCGGCCTTGAGGCATCGACCGCGGGACGGAGGCGCGGGCGTGGAGACGCGAACGGGCCTGCGGGGGCGGCGGCACGCCCGCAGGCCCGGGGGAACGGGGGAAACGTCAGGCGAGGTGCGAGGCGAGCATCCAGGCCCACTTGTCGAGGCCGCGGATGACTTCGATGTAGACGTCCTGGGTGGCGAGGTCGTCTTCGGTCCGGGCGGCGAAGCCCTGGATGACCTGGCTCGTAGTGACGAGGGCATCATGGACGCCCTGGACGAGCGGCTTCCAGTCGGCGGCGTCGGCGGGGAAGCCGCCGAGGGTCGACTTCACCGAGACGTCGCTGAGGGTGCCCTGGGCGAGGGCGCCGAGGGCGCGCGCACGCTCGGCGATATCATCGGCGTAGTCGCGGACGTCCCGGGCGATGGCGTCGAAGGTCTCGTGGAGGCCGTGGAAGTTCGGGCCGGTGACGTTCCAGTGGGCCTGCTTCGCGCGAAGGGCGAGGTCGATGAGATGGGCGAGGGACGTGTTGAGGTCGGCCGCGATTTCGTTCTTCCGGGCGGCCGAGAGGGTGACGGTGTTTTTCGCGGCGGTTGCGGTTGCCATGTGGGATGCACCTCCATTCGTGCTGCTTCGAGCGTAGCGCGAAGGGCATCGCGGGCGCGTAACCGGCGCGCCGGCGGCATTGCGGGGGCATTGCAACACGTGGCAGGCGGGCGTCAGGCGCGGCGGAGCTGGCTGAAATCGACGGAGATGAAGATGCCCTCGGCCTCGGCGCAGAGGGTTTCGCCGGCATGGAGGGTGCCGGCGGCGAAGATTTTGCGGCCCTCGACGCGGTCGACGCGGGCTTCGAAGACGACGTCCGTATGGAGGGGCGTGGGCCGGCGGTAGCGGATGGTGAGGGTGCCGGTCATGCCGGGCTGGCCGGTGCGGGCCTGCGCCATGCCGAGGACTTCATCGAAGGCGGCGGCGATGATGCCGCCGTGGACGTGGCCGGGCGGGCCTTCGTACTGGGCGCCGAAGTTCGCGCGGCCGAGGATGCGGTCGCCGTCGATCTCCATGCGGAGCGGGGGCGCGACGGGGTTGCCGAGGCCGATGACGGGGCTGCGGTCGAACATGGCGCGGGCATCGCCGGCGGGCGCGGATTCGGCGAAGCCCCACGGGCGGTGGCCGGTGCGGGTGGCTTCGAGGCGGGCGCCGAACTGCTCCATCGCCTCGGCGGCAGCGAGGAGGTCGGCCTCCTCCGCCTGCATGTCGGTGAGGGCTTCGGCGACGGTGCGCATGGCGGCGGCGAGGCGGTGGAGGGCGGCGCGCTGGCCGGTGGCGGGTTCGCCGGTGGGGATCCAGTTGGCGAGGGAGGCGATGGACTGCCCGAAGGGGTCGTCGCTCATGCGTGAATTATGGGCGGCGGCGCGCCGGAGAGCCACGAGCCTCAGCCGAAGACGCCGGACTCGGCGAGGGCGGCGATCTCGTCGTCGCCCAGCCCGGCCTCGCGGAGGACCTCGAGGGTGTCGGCGCCGGGTTCGGAGGCCATGCCGCGGACGCGGACGTCGGCGCCGCGGATGCGGAAGGGCGCGGCGACGGTTTCGAAGGTGCCGGCGGGTGTTTCGAGGGGCTGGAAGGCGCCGCGGCCGCGGAGCTGGGGGTCGGCGACGACGTCGGGGAGTTCGACCATGGGGGCCCAGATGAGGCCTTCGCGGTCGAGCTTTTCGGCGAGGGAGGGAAGCGTTTCGGCGAGGAAGGCCTGTTCGATGCCGGCGGCGAGTTCGGCGCCGCGCTGGCGGCGGCCCGCCATGGTGGCCAGGGCCGGGTCCGCAGCCCAGTCGCTGCGGCCGATGACCCGGCAGAGGCGGGGCCAGTAGGGGTCGGGCGTCATGTGGACGAGCATGACCCAGCGGCCGTCGCCGGTGGGGTAGGTGTTGAAGAGGGGGTTTTCGGGCGCGGTGCGGTCGAAGCGGCGAGGCTGGCGGCCGTCGATGAGGGTCTTGGCGACATCGGTGGCGATGGTGTAGAGGCCGGTCTGCTGGAGGGAGATATCGACGACCTGCCCGCGGCCGGTGCGGTCGCGGAGGCGGAGGGCGGCAAGGGCGGCAGCGACGGCCGCCATGCCCGTGGTGTGGTCGCCCTGCGCGATGCGGCTGATGACGGGCGGGCTGCCCGGGTGGCCGATGAGCGACATGATGCCGCTGCGGGTCCAGAAGGCGGAGAAATCGAACCCGGGCCGGTCGGCATCGGGGCCGTCGAGGCCGTAGCCGGTGATGGCGACAATCACGACGCGGGGGTTCCGCGCGTGGATTTCTTCCGGGGTGAGGCGGAACTTCGCGAGCCGGCGGGGGAGGAGGTTGGTGAGGAAGATATCGGCGCCGGCGAGGAGCCGGTGGACGAGGTCGGGGCCGCCGGGCGCCTCGAGGTCGACGGTGACGGACTTCTTGCCGCGGTTTTCGAGTTCGAAGAGGAAGTTGAACGGTGCCGTGCCGGCGCCGGTGCCGGTGGGGACGACGCCGCGCATGACTTCGCCGCCCGGCGGTTCGAGTTTGATGACCTCGGCGCCGAGGTCGCGCAGGAGGCCGCCGGCGCTGGGGGCGGCGACGTAGTTGGCGAGTTCGATGACGCGGATGCCTTCGAGCGGAGCTGGTTCGTGCATGGTCGAGGGGCGTTTTCGGGAAGCGTAAACTGCGGGGCGATGGCAGGCGAGGAGCCCTTCCGGCTGTCGCACACGAAGCTCGAGACGTTCCGGCGGTGCCGGAAGCAGTACTGGTTCGCCTACGTCTCGGGGATGCCGTGGCCCGAGCAGGAGGATACCCCGGCGGCGCTCGCCGGGAACGCGGTCCACCGGGCGATGCAGAAGCTGTGCGACACGGGGGAGCCGGAGGACGGGTACGCCGAGCTGGAGGCCTACCTGCGGATGCCGAAGCACGCGGCGGCGGGGCCGGGGACGGAGTGGTGGGAGCAGGCGCGCGCGTGGTACGAGCGGGGCATCGAGGCGCACCGCTCGATCGTGTCGGAGGCGCGCTGGGCAGAGCTCGACAGCTGGGCGCCATCGCGGAAGCTCGGCATCACGGTGTGGTCGAAAGCGGACCGGGTAGACCGGCTGGGCCCGGACCGGTGGCAGGTGATCGACTGGAAGACGGGGAAGTTCGACCTCGACGACGTGGTGGACCGGCAGCTCGACCTGGCGCACGTGATCGTGCGGACGGTGCGGCGGCTGCCGCCGGAGGCGACGGTGCGGGCGGTGGCGTGGAATCTGCGGACGGGGCAGCAGCGGGTGCGGGAGCTGACGCGGAAGGACGCCGCGGGGACGATGGGCTACCTGGGGCGGATGGCGCGGGTGATGCGGGCGGAGGAGGAGTTCCTCGCGACGCCGGGGGTGCATTGCGGGTTCTGCGGCTGGCGGGACCGCTGCGCGGATGCGGCGCGGCTGGAGACGGAGGGGCTTGACGCGTTGTGGGACGAGGAGGACGAGCTGCCGGCGCTGGAAGATTTCGCTATCGAATAGGCCTGAAACCGGGGATTTTGCCGAACGTTCACATTTCGACGGCCATTCGGCCCTTCACGGGCAAGGATATCGATCTATGCTATCGATCCATGCGCGGGCGGCGCTGGAGGACGCCGGGGAGGTCGCCGATGAACATCGAGGTCATCGAGTTCGAGCTGGAGTGCCCGGAGCACGGCGTCTACCGGGTGCAGGTGCCGGTGGAGCTGCCGCGGCCGCGGGCGTGCGTGCATTGCTACCTGCCGGTGAAGCGGCGGGAGCTGCGGCGGTACGAGGCGCCTGCGCCGATGGCGGGGCAGGTGGCGCCGGCGGAGGCGTTTTTCGGGTAGGCGGTGGCGCGGCTGGCGCCGCGGGGATGGCGAGCCGGCTTCGCCGGCGGTGGCGCGGCTGGCGCCGCGGGGATGGCGGGCCGGCTTTCGCCGGCGGCGCCGCGGGATGCCGCCGCTCCGCGGCGGCGCGGGGGCGGGGAGAAGGGAGTTGGGAGAAGGGAGAAGGGAGTTGGGAGAAGGGAGTTGGGAGTTGGGAGAAGGGAGTTGGGAGCTGGGAGCTGGGAGCTGGGAGCTGGGAGCTGGGAGCTGGGAGCTGGGAGCTGGGAGCTGGGAGCTGGGAGCTGGGAGCTGGGAGGCGGGAGACGGGAACCAGGGAAACGGGGCTCCGCCAACCTCCAACCTTCAACCTCCAACCCGGGGCGGGGCGGGGCCGGGGAGGGGATGCCCGTAGCCGCGGGGCTCCGTCCCCGCGGGGCGCCATGCGCCCAACGGGTGTTTCGGGAACCGGGAGACGGGAACCGGGAACCGGGAGGAGGCTTCCTCAACCTTCAACCTTCAACCTCCAACCCGAGTCGCGGGGCTCCGTCCCCGCGGGCGCCATGCGGGCGGGGAGGGGCCGGGGAGGGGATGCCCGTAGCCGCGGGGCTCCGTCCCCGCGGGGCGCCGGCGCCCAACGGATGTTTCGGGAACCGGGAGGCGGGAACCGGGGTTCCCTCAACCTCCAACNGGAAAGCGGGAGACGGGAACCGGGGGGCGGGAGTCGGGTGGATGCGAACATTAGGGTGGGCCTCCCGGCCCTCCTCGGGGACGGAGCCCCGTGGCGGAGGAGTTGGGAGTTTGGAGTTGGGAGTTGGGAGGCGGGAACCGGGAGACGGGAGGGCCGGGATCTTCTCCCCTTCTCCCCTTCTCCCCTTCTCCCCTTCTCCCCTTCTCCCCCTCTCCCTTCCTCCCCTTCTCCCTTCTCCCTCCTTCAGCGGGGGCGGATGAGGAAGATGGTGGTGTGGCGCAGGTGGGTGACGAGGGTGCCGGCGGCGTCGATGATGGCGACGTCGAGGACGGCGGTGTGGTGGCCCCGGTCGTCGAAGGCGTCGACGACGCGGCCGGCGACGGTGAACTGCTGGCCGGCGCGGGCGGGGGCGAGGTGCTGAATCTGCGAGCGGGTGTGGATGGAGGGGCCGTAGGCGTAACTGTGCTTGAGCAGCGGCGTGGCGCGGGCGGCGAGCCAGGAGGGGTGCGCGAGGGCAGCGGGGCCGGTCCAGCGTTCGTGCCCGTCGCGCTGTTTTTCGAGCGCCCAGGCGCGCGCGTCCTCGAGGGAAAGGGCGACCGCCATCGCAGGGAGGTCGCGGCCGCGCGGCGCCGTCTCGAGCGTCAGCTCCGGGAGCGGCTCGTGCGGCGGGACGGGCTGGCGGTCGGACGGGAGGGTAAGGTCGGCGAGCCAGGGCGCGCGGCCGAGGCCAGCTTCTCCTTCGATGGCCGCGCCCTCGGCCTTCGCCATGCGGAGCGCGGCCGGGCCGCCTGGCGGGCCTTCGGCGACGGCTTCGAGTTCGTCGCCGGGGTAGACCGGGCGGCGAAAGCGGACGTCAGCCCAGCCGCCGCTGAGCCAGCCGTCGCCGAGGAGTTCGAGGATGGACGGGACGAGCCAGCCGTAGACGGTGACGCCGCCGACGAGCGGTCCGGCAAAGCCGTGCGCGTGGGCGACGGCGGTCGAATGGATCGGGTTGGGGATATCGGGCCGGTCTTCGCCGTCGAGGAAGGCGGTGAGGCGGCGGACGGCCCGGGCGGTCATGCGCCGGCCTGCCAGGCCATCTGGTAGTGCGTTTCCGATTCGCCGACCTGGCGGAAGCCGTGGCGCTCCCAGAGGGCGCGGGCGGGGTTCACTTTGAGGACCTGGAGCGTGACGGGCCGCTCGAGTTCGGCGGCGCGGGCCTGGACGGCGCGGATGATGGCGGAGCCGATCCCCTGGCGCTGCCAGCGGGGCGCCAGCTCGAGGGCGGCGATGTCGACCGTGGGTCCCTGTTCGTCGAGGTCGAGGAAGCCGGCGAGTTCGCCGTCGATTTCGATGGCGAGGCGGAGGTCGGGCCAGGAGCCGGCGAAGCGGTGCTGCTGGTCGGCGTCGTCCCAGGGGCCCCAGGTCTGGACGACGTAGTCTTCCATGGCGGCGCGGTGGATGGCGTAGAGCTGGGGCTCTTCGGCGGGCATGGCGGGGCGGATGACGAACCCGGCGGGCATGGGCGACCTCCTGCAGCCGCCGGGACGGCGGCGGGCTTCGGGTCATGGTAGCGGGTGATGGCGGGCCCCGCGTGGGTGAAACCCCTCGGCGGACGGTGTAGGCTCCCGGACATGGAGCTGGACCTCGGCTGCGAGGCCTCGATCCGCGACCCGGCGGGCTACTTCGCGCGCGCACTGGAGGCGGGCGACGTGCAGTGGAGCGCGCGCCACCGGGCGTGGGCCGTGCTCTCGCACGCGGAGGTGGCGGCAGGATTCCGGGACGGGGAGCGGCTTTCGTCGGACCGGATGGACACGTTCGAGCGGGCGGCGCAGGGCCGTTCGGCGGCGTTCCACCGGGCGGTGGAGATGCTGCACGCGTGGCTGAACTTCCGCGACCCGCCGGCGCACACCCGGCTGCGGGAGCCGCTGGCAGCGGCGTTCACTCCGCGGGCGGTGAGCGGGCTGGAGGCGCGCATCCGGGCGATCGCGGAGGAGCGGCTGGCGGCGCTGGCGGCGGCGGAGGGGCCGGTCGACCTCTCGGCGGAGTTCGCGCGGCCGCTGCCGGCGCTGGTGATCGCTGCGGTGCTGGGGGTCGAGGGGGAGGAGCGGGAGCGGTTCCAGGCGTGGTCGGACGACATCGCGAGCCTCGTCTTTTCGCTGCGGCCGGGGGCGGTGGAGGAGGGGCCGGTGAGCGCGCGGCAGAGGAGTTCATGGGGTTCTTCGCGCGGCACATCGAGCGGGTGCGGCGGGCGCCGGATGATTCGCTGCTGTCGTACGTGGTGCATTCGCCGGCGGGAGGGCTGGAGCCGGGGGAGCTGGTCGGCCTGTGCACGCTGCTGCTGTTCGGCGGGCACGAAACGACGACGACGCTGCTCATCAACACGCTGGCGCTGCTGCTCGAGCGGCCGGACCTCCGGGAATGGCTGGCGGCGCACCCGGAGGCGGACGAGACGGCGGTGGATGAGTTCATGCGCATCGGCGGGCCGGCGCGGGTGATGCCGCGGAAGGTGCGGGCCGACCACGAGCGGGGCGGGCAGCGGCTGCGGACCGGGGAGACGGTGTTCCTCTGCATCGCGGCGGCGAACCACGACCCGGCGGTGTTCGAACGGCCGGGCGAGGTGGACCTGCTGCGGGACCCGAACCCGCAGCTGGGGTTCGGCTGGGGGCTGCACTTCTGCCTCGGCGCGAACCTCGCGCGGCTGGAGGCGCGCATCGCGCTGCGGATGCTGCTCGAGCGGTTCCCGGCGATGCGGCCGGCCGGGGCGATCCCGCCCATCCGCGGCGGGGTGATGGGGTTCGGGCGGCGGCCGGTGCCGGCGCTCCTCCGCTAGCCCTGGACCGGCACCGGGGTCGCGTGGGCGACGGCGATGAAGGCGCGGACGAGGTCGTGGTCGGTCGTGCCGTCCGGGCGTTCGACCCCGGTGTGGACGTCGACGCCCCACGGGCGGACGCGGCGGATGGCTGCAGCGACGTTCGCGGGGGTGAGCCCGCCGGCAAGGATGACGGGGACATCGACGGCCTCGACGATGCGGGCGCTGAGGGACCAGTCGTGGGTCTTGCCGGTGGCGCCGTGCCGGCCGGTGGCCGGGTCGTAGGTATCGAGGATGAGGGCGTCGGCGCGGGCGGCGCGTTCGCGGGCGAGGTCGAGCGCCTCGGGGCCGGTGACGTTGACGGCGAGGATGAGCTTGAGGCCGGGGATGGCGGCCCGCATCCGCTCGAGCTCGGCGGGGTCGGCCGGGGCGTGGAGCTGGACCTGATTGACGCCCATCTCACGGCACATGGGGACGACTTCGGCCGCGGTGACGCGGTAGGTGATGAGGACGGGGGTGATGAAGGGCGGGAGCGCGCGGATGATGGCGGCGGCGCCGGCTTCGTCGAGGCCGTTGTGGGGGCCGGACGGCAAGCCGATGGTGAAGCCGATGGCGTCGGCGCCGGCGCGTTCGCAGGCGAGCGCGTCGTCGAGCGTGGAGATGCCGGCGATCTGCACGCGGGGGCGGCGGAGGATCATGCGGGGGCGAACTCCCGCGCGGCCGCGGCGAAGGCTTCGAAGAGGGCGCGGGCCTGCTCGCGCATGGGGCCGGGCGGGCCGATGGCGATATCTTCCGGGTGCCACTGGACGGCGAGGAGAAAGGCGGGGCCGGGCTCCGCGGGCTCGAGGGCTTCGACGGTGCCGTCGTCGGCGCGGGCGGCGATGCGGAGCCCGGCGCCGAGGCGGGCGGGGTCGACGGCCTGGTGGTGGCGGGAGTTCACGTCGACCGGGCCGGGGCCGAGGAGGCCGCGGAGGCGGCCCGGGCCATCGATGGCGACAGCGTGGGCGGGCCGGTGTTTCGCGTCGACCGGGGGCGCGTCGGCGTGGCGTTCGTGGCCGACGACGTCGGGCAGGTGCTGGATGAGGCCGCCGCCGCGGGCGACGTTGAGGAGCTGCATGCCGCGGCAGATGGCGAAGACGGGAGCGCCGGCGGCTGCGGCGGCTTCGAGGAGCTGGAGTTCGAGGGCGTCGCGGGCGGGCTCGGGCGGGTAGGCCGCCGGGTGCGGCGGTTCGCCGTAGCGGGCGGGGTCGACGTCGGTGCCGCCGGCGAGAACGAGGCCGGCGAGCGGTTCGAGGCGCGGCGTTTCGCCGGGGCGGACGACTTCCACCCGGAGCCCGGCGGCCTCGAGGGCGCGGATGTAGGCGTCGTCGCTCTTGCGGGGCGCGGCGCCGAGGGGAGGAGGACGGTGGGGGGCATGGGGGAAGTGTACGGGAACCGGGAGGAGGGAGGCGGGAAGCGGGAAGCGGGAAGCGGGAACCGGGAGACGGGAAGCGGGAAGCGGGAAGCGGGAGAAGGGAGAAGGGAGGAGGGAGTAGGGAGGAGGCAGCCGGGAGCGGGGAGCCGGGAGCCGGGAGCCGGGAGTTGGGAGTTGGGAGGAGGGAGGAGGGAGGAGGGAGGGAGGATAACCTCCAACCTCTAACCTCTAACCTCCAACCTCCAACCTCCAACCTCCAACCTCCAGCCTCTAACCTCCAACCTCTAACCTCTAACCTCTAACCTCTAACCTCTAACCTCTAACCTCTAACCTCTAACCTCCAACCTCTAACCTCTAACCTCCAACCTCTAACCTCTAACCTCCAACCTCTAACCTCCAACCTCTAACCTCCAACCTCTAACCTCCAACCTCTAACCTCCAACCTCCAACCTCCAACCTCTAACCTCCAACCTCTAACCTCCAACCTCTAACCTCCAACCTCCAACCTCCAACCTCCAACCTCTAACCTCTAACCTCTAACCTCTAACCTCCAACCTCCAACCTCCCACCTCCCACCTCCCGGTTCCCGCCTCCCGGTGCTAGGCTCGAGGTATGGGAACCGAGGGTGCCGGGGAACGGCTGGGTGTGGTGCTGCTCTCGGGCGGGCTCGATTCGACGACGGTGGCGGCGCACGCGGTGCGGGAGGGGGTGCGGGTGCGGGCGCTCAGCATCGCCTACGGGCAGCGGCACGCGCGGGAGCTGGCGGCGGCGCGGGCCGTCGCGGCGGCGCTCGGCATCGAGCTCATCGAGGCGGATGCGGCGTTCTACGGGCGGCTGGCGGCGCACTCGGCGCTGACGAGCGCGGACTACGCCGTGCCGGGCGGCCGGCCGGCGGAGGCGATGGCCGCTGAGGTGCCGATCACCTACGTGCCGCTGCGGAATACGTTCTTCGTGACCGTCGCAGCGGCGGCGCTGGAGAGCTGGCTGCTGGACCGGATCGAGCGGGAGGGCGCGGACCCGGCAGGGCTCGAAGGGCGCATCTACGTGGGCGCGAACGCGATCGACTATTCGGGCTACCCGGACTGCCGGCCGGAGTTCTACCGGGCGCTGGAGGAGGTGCTGCGGCTGGGGAGCAAAGCCGGGACCGTCTACGGGGTGCCGATGCGGATCGAAGCGCCGATCATCACGATGTCGAAGGCGGACATCGTGCGGCACGGGCTCGCGCTGGGGGCGCCGCTGGCGTTGACGTGGAGCTGCTACGCGGGGGGCGAGCGGCCCTGCGGGACGTGCGACGCGTGCCGGCTGCGCGCCGCGGGGTTCGAAGCTGCCGGCGTGTCCGACCCGGCGGCCGGGGTCGGCTGATGGAGCGGCTCGTGCTGGCCAAGATGGCCGACGGCGGGCCGGAGATCTTCGCCTCCATCCAGGGCGAAGGGGTCTCGATGGGCCTGCCGAGCACCTTCGTCCGGCTGGCGGTCTGCAACCTGCGCTGCCGGTGGTGCGATACGGCCTACACGTGGGACTGGGCGCGATTCGACCGGGCGGCTTCGATCCTGGCGCTGGAGGCGGGGGAGGTGGCGGAGGCGGTGCGGGCCCTGCCCCCGCGGAACGTGGTCGTCACCGGCGGGGAGCCGCTCTTGCAGCGGCGGCAGCTGGTCCCGCTGGTCGAGACGCTCAGGGCGGAGGGCTACCGGTTCGAGGTCGAGACGAACGGGACAGCCGGGCCGGGGCCGCTGGCGGAGCTCATCGACCAGTTCAACGTTTCGCCGAAGCTGGCGCATTCCGGCAACGAGGGGCTGCGGCGCATCGCGCCGGCGGCGCTCCGGGAGCTGGCGGCGACCGGGCGGGCGTGGTTCAAGTTCGTGGTGGCGGAGCCGGGCGACCTGGCGGAGGTGCGCGGGGTGTGCGCGGCGGCCGGCATCGAACCGGGGCGGGTGGTGCTGATGCCGGAGGGGACCTCAGCGGCGGTGCTGGCGGAGCGGGGCCGGTGGCTGGCGGAGCTTTGCGCGCGCGAAGGCTACCGGTTCAGCACGCGGCTGCACATCCTGCTCTGGGGCGACCGGCGAGGGGTCTAGGGGGCGGCGGCGCGGGCTTTTTCGCGGGCGAGGCGGGCGTCGTTCCGCTTCGCTTCGCGCTCGTCGGCGCGAGCCCACGCGGCAGCGGCGGCGATGACGGCGATGAGGCCGATGGCTTCGCCGAGGAGGAACATGATGGCGCCGCCGATCTGCTGGTCGAGCAGGGGGTCCGGGCCCCAGAGCCGCGGCTGGGCGGCGAGCTGTTCGTACAGCACGCGGGAAGGTTCGTAGAAGAGCGAGCCGAGGAAGGCGTGGATGGGCACGAGCGCGAAGAGGTAGAAGATGCGGACCGGGTGGGGGAGGTTCCAGCGGGTGGGATTGCCGCCGACGACCGGCCACCAGTAGTGGATGCCGGCGAAGAGGAAGAGCGCGTAGCCGCCGAAGTGGAGCCATTCGTTATCGAAGGACCACTCGAAGGCGGGGGTGATGTACCAGAGGACCGGCACAGCGGCGAAGAGGAAGAGGCCGACGATGGGGTTCGTGAACAGTTCGAACGGGCGGCTGTGGGTGACGGGGTAGATCCAGCGCTCGCGCCGGGCCGGGCCGGCGGCGACGAGGAGGAGCGTCATCGGGCCGCCGAGGAGGATGAGCGGCGGCGCGATGGTGATGAGGATGAAGTGCTGGATCATGTGGACGAAGAGGAAGACGCGATCGTAGGCGGCGAGGGGTCCGAAGACCGTGAGGATGACGAGCGCGATGCCGCTCATGAACATGGCCAGCCGCCAGGCGGGGAAGAGGCGGCCGCGGCCGCCGGCGCGCACCTTGAGCCACATGAGCAGGTAGGCCGCGGCTGCGGAGACGAGGAGGTAAACGGGGATCGGCTCGAGGGCGAAGGTGAAGAAAACGTCGGGGAACTCCGGCGGCGGGACGTTGCCGGGGGCGCAGACGAAGACGAAGGCGACGCTCGCAGAGTTGCCGGCGCGCAGCCACCAGGTCAGGAGGACGGCGGCGGCGAAGCCGATGAGCCAGGCGAGGGCGAACTGGCGCGGGGTGACGGCAGCGAGGCGGGCGCGCATGGTTCCAGTGTAGAGGTTGGGGGCGGGAGGTTGGAGGCAGCGGCGCGGCTGGCGCGGCTGGCGCCGCGGGGGATGGCTGGCCGGCTTCGCCGGCGGCGCCGCGGGATGCCGCCGCTCCGCGGCGGCGGTGGGGGCGGGGCGGGAGAAGGGAGTTGGGAGATGGGAGTTGGGAGATGGAAGGCTGGAGGTTGAAAGTTATCCCGGCGCCGACCTCCAGCCCCAGGCGTAGTCGCGGGGCCCCGTCCCCGCGGGGCGCCATGCGCCCAACGGATGTTCCCGGGAGCGGGAGACGGGAACCGGGAGGCGGGAGGGTCGGCTGCGAACGTCCGGGTGGGCCTCGCCGGCCCTCCGCGGGGACGGAGTCCCGCGACTACGGGGTTGGGAGCGCGGAGGCGGGAGACGGGAACCGGGAGGCGGGAGGGTCGGCTGCGAACGTCCGGGTGGGCCTCGCCGGCCCGCCGCGGGGACGGAGCCCCGCGGCTACGGGGGTGGGAGCGCGGAGGCGGGAGACGGGAACCGGGAGGCGGGAGGGTCGGCTGCGAACGTCCGGGTGGGCCTCGCCGGCCCGCCGCGGGGACGGAGCCCCGCGGCTACGGGGGTGGGAGCGCGGGAGCGGGAGACGGGAACCGGGAGGCGGGAGGGTGGGCTGCGGACGTCCGGGTGGGCCTCCCGGCCCGCCGCGGGGACGGAGCCCCGCGGCTACGGGGGTGGGAGCGCGGAGGCGGGAGACGGGAACCGGGAGGCGGGAGGGTGGGCTGCGGACGTCCGGGTGGGCCTCCCGGCCCTCCGCGGGGACGGAGCCCCGCGGCTGCGGGGTGGGATTTGGGAGTTGGGAGTTGGGAGACGGGAGTAGGGAGGGGGTATCAACCTCCAACCTCCAACCTCCAACCTGTCACTGGGCGGTGAGGGTGCGGGGCGGGCCCCAGGGGCCGGGGGCGCTGCCGATGCGCGAGCGGACGCGCCAGGTGTAGGCCCCGGGAGCTGGCGGGGTGAACCGCTGGGCTGGCGCGGCGGAGATGCGGCTGACGATGACGGCGCCGCCGGGGCCGGTGATTTCGAGTTCGTAGCCGGTGGCGCCGGGGCAGGCTGACCAGGCGAGGACGGCTTCTTCGCCGGCGGCGGCCGCCTGGCCTTCGGCGGGCTGCCAGGGCTGGGGCTCGCAGCGCCAGGTCGATTCGCCGGGGAGCGTGCAGGTAAGGTCGGCGTGGGGCATGGCGCCGGCATTCGGGACGAACCACGAGACGATGCCGCTGCTGGCTGCGGCGATGCGGCGCGGTTCGCCGCCAGCCCGGGCGACGACCCAGAGCGCCTTGGCCGCGCCTTCGGCGAGGACGGCGCCTTCGCCATCGGGCGACCAGGTGACCATGGCGAGCGCGGCGCGGCCCGGCCCGGGGGCGAGGAGCGTGCGGCGCGCGCTGCCGTCGGCGGAGGTGAAGATGGCCGCGCCGGCCTCGACATCGATGCGGTCGCCGAGGACGGAATAGAACTGCGGGGCGCCGACCTGGTAGATGCGGGGCGATTCGGCGGGGGCGAGCGCGATGTCGCCGCCGGTATCGGTGCGGACGGCGCGCCAGCCGGTGCGGGCCAGTTCGGGGGTGACGTAGGCGATGGTGCGGGCATCGAGCCAGGTGATGGCGGAGACCCGGCCGCGGGTGGCGGGGCAGGCGCGGCCGGACTGGCCGCCGGCGAGGGGCACCCAGGCGATGCATCCCTCGGCGTCGACGAAGGCGATCGTGCCCGGGTCGGGCGCGGCCGGCCGCGGAGCGCCGGGGGAAGCGGGAGGAGCGCCCGCGCAGGCGAGCAGGAACGGGAGGAGGGCGCAAGCGAGGAGCGAACGCAGCGCCCGCCGGCGTCTCATGCTTCGAGCTTCGCGCGGCGGGCGGCGGGGGGGAGCGGCCGACCGGCCGGGGGATCGGGCGCCGGCCGGCCGCGATCGGAGGTCAGGCGGCCTGGAGCTTCTTCAGGGCGTTGACGAGCGCCGTGGAGACCTTGCTGTAGGGCGAGCCGAGCGCCATGGCGGCCTCGGCCTCGGCCTTCTTGCCGACGAGGGCGAGCGAGAGCACCTGGGCGGCGTGCTCATGGAATTCGGCGTGGAGCTTGCGGACTTCTTCGACGCGGGGGTCGCCGGGCAGTTTCGCCTTCGCTTCGCCGTAGATCCACTTGCCGAGGTCGCAGGCGTTGTCGGTCTTGACGACTTCGGGCCGGAATTCGGATTTGCCGGTGGCGGCGGCATCGCGGAGGCGCTGCTTCCACTGGCCGTGGGCGGCAATCGCTTTGAGGATGACATCCTGGCTCATCGACATGATTCCTCCTTAGCAGTCGCTCAGGTGCGGTGTCCTCCGATCGTTTCGGCCGAAGCGGCGTCGGACTTGAGGGGGAGTGCGCAGGTTCGATGGGGGCTATGCTTGGCGCACGCTGTGTGCTGGAGGGACGTATGCCGCTGATTTTGAACGGTCTGGAGCCGATCCCGTGGTGGCTGGCGGGCGCGGGGATCGCGTTCGTGACGCTGGCGCTGCTGTGGGTCTCGAGCAACCGGCTCGGGGTTTCGACGGGGTTCGAGAACGTGTGCTCGCTGGTGGTGCGCGCGCCGTATTTCGGCCGTGATGCGATCCGGGGGTCGAACGGCTGGCGGCTGCCGCTGCTGGGCGGGCTGGTGCTCGGCGGGTTCCTCTCGGCGGTGCTGGGCGGCGGCTGGGAACCGACGTGGGCGCTGGGGATGTTCGACACGGCGATCGGCTGGGGGCCGGCGGGGAAGGTGGCGTGGATGTTCGTCGGCGGGCTGCTGATCGGGTTCGGGACGCGGCTGGCGGGCGGCTGCACGAGCGGCCACGGGATTTTCGGGCTTTCGAACCTGGAGCTGCCGAGCCTCGTTTCGACGGTGAGCTTCATGGCTGCGGGCGCGGTGACGACGAACCTGATCTACCGGGTCATCGTGTAGGGGGCGGAGATGATGACGCTGTTTTATGTCGCATTGGGGACGCTGTTCGGCTTCATCCTGAGCCGCTCGGGGGCGGCGGACTACAACTACATCCAGGGGATGTTCCTGTTCGAGGAGTTCCAGCTGTACGGCATCATCGGGACGGCGGTGGCGCTGACGGCGCCGGGCATCTGGCTGCTGAAGCGGTACGGGAAGACGCTGACGGGGAAGCCGCTGGTGGTGGAGCGGAAGGCGGGGCACCGTGGGAACGTGTACGGCGGCATCCTGTTCGGCGTCGGGTGGTCGATCACGGGGATGTGCCCGGGGCCGGTGCTGGTGAACGTGGGCGAAGGGAAGCTGTATGCGCTGGCGGCGCTCGCCGGGGTGCTGGCGGGGGCAGCGCTGTTCGGCTGCTCGTACCGGGTGCTGACGCGGCCGTTCCGGCTGCCGCCGCTGGCGGTGGGGACGGGGGAGGGGTGAGGGCGTCCGGCCGGAATGGCTCACTCCGGTGATCGATAGCAAGGTTGTTGCTATCGGCGGCGGCGAGGTGAAAGGTTGGGGCCAGAACCTTTCGGGCTCGCGGGGTTGGCGGGCGCGGCTGCGCCGGCGCGGGTAGCATCCGGGAAAACGGCGCCATGGGGGTTCGGCGATGGAGATCGGGCTGATGGTGGAGGGCCAGAACGGCCTGACGTGGGAGCGGTGGCTCCACATCCTGCAGCTGGCGGAGCGGCTCGGCTTCCCGACGGTGTTCCGGTCGGACCACTACTTCATCGGGCCGCAGCAGGATTGGCTGGAGGCGTACCTTTCGTTCGCGGTCGCCGCGCGGGAGACGTCGCGCATCCGGTTCGGGCCGCTGGTGTCGCCGGTGACGTTTCGGACGCCGGTCGACGTGGCGCGGATGGCGGCGCAGATCGACCTGCTGAGCGGCGGGCGGTTCGTGATGGGGCTCGGCGCGGGCTGGAACGAAGCGGAGCACCGGGCGTACGGCATTCCCTTCCCGCCCATCGCGGAGCGGTTCGCGCGCCTGGAGGAGGCGATCCGGCTGATGAAGGCGGCCTGGAGCGAGGGGCCGGCGGATTTCGCGGGCCGCTTCTACCGGCTGGAGGGAGCGAACCTGCTGCCGAAGCCGGCGCCGGGGCGGCCGCCGATCCTCATCGGCGGGACGGGCGAGAAGAAGACGCTCCGCCTGGCGGCGCGCTACGCCGATGAGTGGAACGCGGTGAACGTCTCGCCGGAGGTGTACGCGCAGAAGGCGGCGGTGCTCGAACGGCACTGCGAGGCGGAGGGCCGCGACCCGGCGACGATCCGGCGGTCGATGATGACCTTCGCGGTGATCGGGCCGGACGAGCGAACGCTGGACCGCGCGACGGAGCGGATGATGGCGATGTGGGGTGCGCGGCCGGGGACGACGCCGGCAGAGTACCGGGCGGGCCTGCGGGCGCGGGGGATGATCACCGGCGGGAAGGAGGAGGTGCTGGAGGCGCTGGGGCGGTACGCGGCGCTCGGGCTGCAGGAGGTGCAGTTCCAGCACTTCCTGTTCGATGACGACACGGTGCCGGAGTTCCTCGCGGCGGAGATCGCGCCGGCGGCGAAGGGCCTGTAACCGGCGGTTCACGGGCGTTCACCGGGCGGCGGGCCGCGGGCCGTTTTGCGCGCGCTTGGCGGGCGGTTTACCCGGCGTTTGCGATGCCGCGGGGGTGTCTCCGGGGCTCCACCGGCGTGTTACCGAACCGGTTTTCGGGGGCCTGTTGGGGCGGGGCCGGGGTGCCGTCTTCGACAATACGATGCGCTACCTCCAGCCCGTTCCCCGCGCCGACGAAGAAGCCCCGGGCGGCAGCCCGGTGACCGTCGTGTCACAGGAGCGGCGGCGGGTGCTGTACATCGAGGGGGACGCCTCGCTGGACGTCATCGTGGCGGCGCTGGAGGCGTGGGGGCTGCGGGTGCGGGCGGAGCGGGAGCGCCAGCGGGCGAGCGGCGACAGCCCTGCGGGGCCGGGCGAAGCGCGGCGGGACGGTGAGGGGATGCCGGCATGGGTGACGCGGCGGCCGGCGCTGCCGCGGGTGAGCCGGCTGGAAAACATCCTTTCACCGCTGTGGTTCCCGGCGCGGCGGCCGGTGGCCGGCAACGAGCCGGTCGCGGCGTTCAGCTGGTTCGGCCGCGCGGCGTAGGGCTGCCCCCGGGGAGGTTTCGATTCCCGGGGCATTTTTCACCCCTGATGTATTGACACGCGGAGCTGCGGGGAAAAAATAGGCGATATTCGCCGGCGCGCTTTGCGCGGATTGCGGGGGCTCGACCGGGGCGACGCATTCGCGACATGCGGCGCGGGAGCCGGCGGGCGGAAAGGAGCGGAAGATGGCGCGTTCAGCGAGTTGGCGCTGGGTCATCGCGGGGGCGGCGGTCCTTGCGGCAGCAGCGGCAGCGACGGCGTTCGCTGCCCTCCGCGGCGGCGATGGGGAGCCGCGGAAGCTTGCGGATGAGTTCCCCTACGCGCAGGAGGCTGCGGCGACCGCGGGCGGCATCACGCTGCGGTTGACGTCGGCGGATTTCAGCGGGACGGCGACGCTGGTCCGGCTGGAGGCGGAGGCGAGCGGTCTCGCTGAGGGGGGCCGGGCGCCGGCCGCGCTGGTGATTGCGCGGGGCGGCGTGCGGGGGGATTTTGCCGCCCTCACGGCCTCGGCCGGCGGGGCGCTGACCGGCGGCAAGGCGGCGCCGCTGACCTTGCGGCTCTCTCCCGTGACGGATGCCCGCGAACGGGTGCTCGAGGTCGCGCAGGTGGACCTGTACGCGGCCGACGGGACGGCGTGGAGCGTGACGGGGCCGTGGCGGCTGACGGTGCGGCCGCCGGGCGACATCGACCGGCTGCTGCCGGTGGAGCCCCTGGAGGCGGCAGCCGTGCGGGGCCCGGCGGGGGTGCAGGTGCAGGTCGTGTCCGCGGCGCGGTCGACCACGGAGGTCGAGGTCGTCGTGGCCTTCAGCGGGGGCGCGGTGCCGCTGGACGTGCCGGTGCTTCGGCGGCCGGATGGGACGGCCTTCCCGGGCGCGGCGCTCGAGCGGCTCGGCGATGGGCCGTTCCGGTTCATCTTCCCGCCGGTCGATGGCCCGGTGACGCTGGTGTTCGGGCACATGGCGCTGCCGGCGCCGGCTGGCGCCCCGGCGCACGAGACGGCGGTCGATCTCGGCGCGGTCATCGCGGCGAACGGCCTCGCGGGGCGGCCGGGCGAATCGGCAGTCATCGGCCCGGCGGCCGTCCGGGCGGTGCGGGGCGCGTTCGTGCCGCTCCGGCTGTGGTTCGACCTCGGACCCGGCGGGAAGACGCGCGCACAGCTGGAGCTGAGCGGCGCGGCCGAACCTGCGCCCGGCGAGCCGGGGCCGGTCGGCTGGGTGGCGCTGCCGGGCGGCAAGCTCCTGCCGGTGAACGCCTGGGGCGTCGGCTACCAGCGCGACGGCACGGGCGCGGTCGTCGGGGCGGTGACGACCCTGGCGATCGACGTCGACGACGTTTCGGAGCTGATGGGCACGGTGGCGGTCAGCCTTGGCGCGCCCGCGGAGACCGCGGCGGGGCCGTGGGAGGTGGAGCTCGGCCCGGCGGACTGAGCGCAGGGCCGGGCCGGGGAAGGCGGCCTTTCCCGCCGGGTGGCGGCTTTCGATTAACGGCGGTTAACTATCGAGGGCGCCGGGGCGTTGCCATCGATACCGACGATAGCCTTTGCGGCGCCTGCGGGCGCCGCCGTGTTCCGCTCCGGCGCTCACCCCGGGAGGCACCGTGACCGAGGAAGCCTTAGATCTGCGCGCGGGCAGGGACCTGGTCCTGCGTCACCTGCGCGCGCGCTGGCCGATGCTCGCGCTGGCCTTCAGCGCCGGGCTGAGCTGGGGGCTGCTCCGGCTGGTCGAACCGTACCTCGTCGGGCTGGCCATCGACCATGCCATCGTCGACCGCGACCTCCGGAGGCTGACACAGTACGTGCTCGCCTTCCTCGGGGTGGCCGCGGTGCTCGCGGTATGCGCGGGGACGCGGCGGTACTGGGCGATGCGGACGAGCTACCGCATCGAGACCGACCTGCGGCTCGAGCTGTACGACCGGGTGAACCGGCTGTCGTTCGACTACCACGACCGGACGGCGACGGGCCAGCTGATGTCGCGCGGGAGCGCGGACCTGCGGGAGATCCAGGCGTTCCTCGTGAACATCCCGATCAACTCGGCGTACCTGCTGATGGCGGCCGGGGCGTTCGTGCTGCTGGTGATGACGAGCCTTTCGCTGGCGGTGCTGGCGATGGCGGTCTTCCCGGTGGTGACGTGGCTGAGCGTGCGCTTCTTCAACCGGCTGGAGCCGGGGACGGAACGGGTGCAGCAGGATCTTGCGGATGTGGCGAGCGTGACGGAGGAGACGATTGCGGGGGCGCGGCTCGTGCGGGCGTTCGGCCGGGAGGAGCACGAAGTCGGGCGGATGCGGGCGGCGGCGGACCGGGTGCGGCGGGACGCGATGGAGGTGGTGCGGCTGCGGACGGTGTACGGGCCGCTCTTCTTACTGCTGCCGGGGCTGGGGCAGCTGGTGGTGCTGGCGTACGGCGGCTGGCTGGTCGTCGAAGGGCGGATGACGCTCGGCGCGCTGGTGGCTGCGCTCCAGTACCTCGGGATGCTCGCGTGGCCGGTGCAGAGCCTCGGCGAAATGATCGCCTCGGGGCAGCGGGCGATCGTCTCGGCGGCGCGGGTGTGGAACGTGCTGAAGGAGGAGCCGAGCGTGAAGGAGCGGCCCCACGCGCGGCCGCTGCCGCCGGGGAACGGGCACATCGTCTTCGACCGGGTGACGTTCGGCTACCGCGAAGGGCTGCCGGTGCTGCGGGAGTTTTCGCTCGAGATCCCGGCGGGGCGGTCGGTGGCGCTGGTGGGGGCGACGGGCAGCGGGAAGTCGACGGTGGCGCGCCTGCTGCCGCGGTTCTACGACGTGGACGAGGGGCGGATCCTGCTGGACGGGGCGGACATCCGGACGCTGCGGCTTCGGGATTTGCGGCGGAGCATCGGCATCGTCTTCGAAGACACGTTCCTCTTCAGCGATACGGTGCGGAACAACATCGCCTACGGGCGGCTGGAAGCGACGGACGAGCAGATCGAGCGGGCGGCGAAGCTGGCGCATGCGCACGAGTTCATCGCGGGGCTGGAGGCCGGCTACGACACGGTGGTGGGCGAGCAAGGGTTCTCGCTCTCGGGCGGGCAGCGGCAGCGGCTGGCGATCGCGCGGGCGATCCTGATGGAGCCGCGGGTGCTGATCCTCGATGACGCGACCTCGAGCGTGGACGCGCGAATGGAGGAGGAGATCCGGAATGCGCTGAAAGAGGTGATGGCGGGGCGGACGACGCTCATCATCTCGCACCGGCTTTCGACGATTTCGCTGGCGGACCAGGTGGTGCTGGTGGACGGCGGGCAGGTGGCAGCGACGGGAACGCACGAGGAGCTGCTGCGGACGAGCCGGCGCTACCGCGAAGTGCTCGGGCAGCTGGAGGCGATGGCCTCGTGAGCGCGGAGGAGCGGCCGACGCCGCGGGTGAACGGGCTGGCGGGGGCGCTGCGGATGCTGGCGCCGCGCTGGCCGATGCTGGCGCTGGCGACGGTCACGATCATCGCCTTCACGGGCGCGAGCCTGGCGCGGCCGCTGGCGATCCAGCGGGCGCTGGACGAGGGCGTGGCGAAGGGCGACCGGGCGGCGCTGTTCGGCGCGTGCGCGGCGTTCCTCGGGCTGCTGCTCGCCGTCTACGTCTTCCAGGGTTTGAGCACGTACCTCGTGAACCGGGTCGGGCAGGATTTCCTCTTCGACCTGCGGATGCGGCTGTTCGAGCACTACCAGCGGATGTCGCTGGCGTTCTTCGGGCGGGAGAACGCGGGCCGGCTGGTGGCGCGGATGACGAGCGACGTGACCACGGTGAACGACGTGCTGAACAACGGGTTCCTCGTGGTGGTGCAGTCGACGCTGACGCTGCTGGGGGCCTCGATCATCCTGCTGACGATGAGCGTGCGGCTCTCGCTGGCGGTGGCGCTGATTCTGCCGCCGCTCATCGTGGCGACGGCGGTTTTCCGGGTGTATTCGGACCGGGCGTACCACCGGGTGCGGGAGCGGATCGCGGACGTGATGGTCCACATGCAGGAGACGTTCTCGGGGCTGCGGGTGGTGCAGGCGTTCGCGCGGGAGCAGAAGAACCGGGAGCGGTTCGGCGAGATCAACGAGCGGAACTTCGAGGCGAACGTGTACACGGTGAAGCTGTCGTCGCTCTACTTCCCGTTCGTCGAGTTCCTGCGGGGCGCGGCGATCGGGCTGATCCTGTACTTCGGCGGGCGGCAGGTGGCAGGCGATGCGGTGACGGTGGGCACCGTGGCGGCGTTCGTGTTCTACCTCGAATTCATCTTCCAGCCGATCCAGAACCTCTCGCAGGTGTTCGACATGGTGCAGAGCGCGAACGCGGCGCTGGGGAAGATTTTCGGGGTGCTGGCGGTGGAGCCGGACGTGCCGGAGCCGGAGCGGCCCGCGCGGGTGGAGCCGCCGCTGGAGGGCCGGATCGAGCTGGAGGGGGTGACGTTCGGGTACGACCCGGCGCGGCCGGTGCTGCGCGACATCGACCTCCGCATCGAACCGGGGCAGCACGTGGTGCTCGTGGGGCCGACGGGCGCGGGGAAATCGACGCTGGCGAAGCTGATCACGCGGATGTACGACCCGACGGCGGGGACGGTGCGCATCGGCGGGCACGACCTGCGGACGCTGCGCGCGGCGGACCTGCGGCGGACGGTGACGATGGTGCCGCAGGAGGGGTTCCTGTTCACGGGGTCGATCCGCGAAAACATCCTCTTCGGGCGGCCGGGGGCGACGGACGAGGAGGTGCGGGCGGCCTGCGAGCGGCTCGGCATCGACAGCTTCATCCGGTCGCTGCCGAACGGGTACGAAACGCTGGTGAGCTTCCGGGGGTCGCGGCTGAGCGCTGGCGAGAAGCAGCTGGTGTCGATCGCGCGGGCGTTCCTCGCCGACCCGCCGGTGCTGGTCCTGGACGAGGCGACGTCGAGCCTCGACCCGCAGACGGAGGAGCAGGTGGAGCGGGCGCTGCGGGCGCTTTTGGAGGGGCGGACGAGCGTGGTGATCGCGCACCGGCTGAGCACGGCGGAGCACGCGGACCGGATCCTGGTGGTGGACGGCGGGCGGGTGGTGGAGGACGGCGCGCACGCGGAGCTGCTGCGGCGGGGCGGCTACTACACGGCGCTCTACCGCCAGTGGGTGGCGGGGCGGGCGGCGCGCAGCGCCTGAGCGGGGACGGGATTCAGCGGTCCGGGTCGGTGTCGCCCGGCTGGAGGGCGTCGCGAGCGCCGAGGTCGCGGCCCATGAAGCGGAGTTCGCGCGAGAAGCGGGTCGTCTTCTCGGCGATGCCGGCCATGTAGGTGCGGGAAGGGGTGACCTTCACCCAGAGCCGGCGGCGGGGGACGTAGAAGGTGATGCTGAGGCCGATCATCGCCATGGCGACGGCGATCCAGATGAAGGTGTGGCCGGGGTCGCGGCGGACGCTGACGCCGGAGGCCTCGACGCGGCCCTGGAAGAGGTAGGTGTAGCCGGCGGCGGTGGTGACGGCCTGCCCTTGCTGGAGGACGACGTTGCGCTGGTCGATGCCGGCGACCATGAGGTAGGGGCGGCCGTCGCCGCCGAGCGGCATCTGGACGACGGCGCCCTCCGGGCCGGCGGCGCCGGGCATATCGAGCACGGTCGTGGCGGGGATGGTGGCGGCGCCTTCGAAGCGGATGCGGTAGGGGCCGGCGTCGCGCTCCTCGCCGGGGCGGAGGAGGATGGGGTCGAAGTCCGGGCTGGTGATGGTGACGAGCATCTGGCCGTTGCGGAACTGCCAGGCGACGGCGTAGTTGACGAGTTCGTCGGAGCCGGGCGCTTTCGGGAAGACGAGGAGGGAGAGGGCGGTGTCGTCTGCGCGGTCGGCGGGGTCGATGCCGGGGTCAGTCGCCATCTGAGGGAGCTGCTGGGCGAAGAGGATGCGCCCGGAGGCATCGACGACGCGGAAGACTGGGATGACGGCGCTGCGGCCTTCGAAATCAAGGATGTCGTCGAAGATGACCTGGCCGCTGGGGGCCGTGATGCGGAGGCGGGCGATGTCATCGAACCAGGCCGCCTGGTGGACCTTGTAGCCGAAGGCGTGGCAGGGGTGGTTGACGGTGGTCTTGCAGCGGATGGTTTCGTCGCCGCGGCGGACTTCGATGATGGAGTGGTAGTCGATGATGTTGCCGTCGTCATCGAGGCCGCGGTTGGCGTCGATCATGCGGATGAAGAGCTGGTTGGGGCCGGCTTCGGCGAAGACGGGCGCGGGCGGCGTGGATTCGGCGATGACCATGGTGCGGTCGAAGCCGGCGAAGACGGTGAGGAGGCCGCCGAGGAGGATCATGAGGAGGGCGAGGTGGGAGAGGAAGGTGCCGTACTGGCTCCAGGGGTAGCGGTCGGCGAAGAGGTAGACGGCGCCGGGCTCTTCGCGGACGCGCTGGACCGTGTAGCGGCGCTGGCGGAGGAGGCGTTCGACGGCATCGGCGCCGCCGGGGTGGGAGAAGCTGGCGCGGTGGTGGGCGCGTTCGAAATAGGCGTCGGGGACGCGCTTCGGCGGCTGACGGACGGCGCGGATGGTGGGGCGGAGGCGGGAGACGGTGCAGACGGTGACGGCGACGATGATGAGGAACCAGAGGCCGTTGAACCAGGCGGTATGGAAGACCTGGAAGAAGCCGAGGGCGTCGAAGATGCCGGTGAAGGGGCCGTAGGTTTCGCGCTGGAGTTCGAGCCAGGCGGATTTGGCGGCGGGATTGCCGATCATCGGCGCCGGCATCTGCGGAAGGACCGTGCCGATGAGGCCGGCGACGCCGGCGAGCCCGACGAGGAGGAGGGCGAACTTGACGTTGGTGAGGAGCTGCCAGGCCCAGCGGAGGGGGTCGAGGCCGCCCGGCTGAAGGGTGGAGGCGGAAGCGGCGCGGGGGCTGGCGCTCACGGCAGCTGGGCCTCCAGTTCGCTGAGCTGGTCCCAGGTGATGCGGCCGAGGTAGATGCGCTGGATGACGCCCTGGGGGTCGACGAGGACCGTCATGGGGAGGCCGCCGACGCCGGTGCGGTAGGCCTGGGAAACGGCGCCGCTGGTGTCGAGGAGGATGGGGTAGGTGACGCCGAACTGCGCGGTGAACTGGCGGGCGGTGGCGGCGTCCTCCTGCTGGTTGACGCCGATGACGGCGATGCCGCGGTCGAGGTTGCGGGAGTGGAACTCCTGGAGGTCGGGGGTCTCGGCGCGGCAGGGGCCGCACCAGGAGGCCCAGAAGTTGAGGAGGACCCAGCTGCCGCGGAACTCATCGAGGGAGCGGGGGCCGCCGTCGAGGGCGGCGAGGCGGAAGTTGGGCGCGGCGCGGCCTTCGCGGGCGGCCGGCGGCTGGCCGGTGGGGTTGAGGTCATCGGGGAGGGCGATGACGCCGAGGCCGCCGGCGGAGCGGGCGGTCCCGGCGGAGGGGTCATCGCGGAACTCGAACCACCAGAGGGCGAAGCCGACGACGGCGATGACGAGGGCAGCGAGCCCGAGGGTGGAGGCGGGCCCGGAGTATTCGCGGCGACGCTGCGGGCGTTCGTCGGGGAGCTGGTCAGTCATGGGGCGGTCCGGCGGTACGAGCGTACCACCGGACCGGGTTGGGCGGGGGAAAGGGGGCTAGCGGCTGGCTGTGGTCCAAATGAGGAGGTTGTTGGTCTCGAGGCCGGCCGGAGCGTTGAAGAAGATCGCTTCAAAGGTTCCCTGCTGACCCGGCGCCAGGGTGCTCGGCTCGAGGTAGTCGGTCTCAATCCGAATGACGTACCCGGCGGAATCGACGTAAGCCGCAATGACGCGCGTGAACTGGTAGGTCGCGCTCGAATCGTTTCGCACCGTTCCGACAACGCGCAGCGCTATTGAGGAGCTGCGGTAGATGTTCGTGACCGTGGGTGTGAGGCCCGTGATGGGCGGTCGGGATGAAACGCTGTAGGTGCCGAGCACGGCCTCCACGCTCGCGACGCCGGGCGGAGGATTGAGCAGGAGCGTCCAGAATGGCGAGCTGCCACCCGCCGGGATGATGCTGACGTCGGCGTAGGTAGTGTCGGTCGCAAGTAGCTGGCCGCTCGCGTTGTAAAAACGGACATTGATGCGCACTAACTCGACCGGGGTGGAAAGGCCGTTGACGACGATGCCCATGACGTAAATCGTCCCGGTCGTGTTGACGTACCAGTTGACGCCCTGGAGGCGGAGGCCGGAGGGGGCGGGCGTCGGGGTGGCGGTCGGGGGACGCGGGGTCGGGGTGGGCTGGGCGGCGGTGGGGGTGGCGGTCGGGGGACGCGGCGTGGGCGTGGCAGTGGGCGCGAACGGCGTCGGGGTGGCCGGGGGCGGCGGGGGCGCGCCTTCGTCGCGGGCGACCATCGGCACGACGGCGCGGGGCGAGAACACCTGGCTGCCCGCATCGCGCGGGGCGCTGGCGAGGGCGGCGGCGAGGCCGGCGAAGAGGAGCCCGGCGAGGGCGAGGAGATAGCGGGGGCGCGGCATGGTCCGCTCCTGTGCGAGGGATTGGCGCCGAAGTTTCGCGCGCGGGGGCGTCACCTGTTGACGCATGGCCGGGGGAGCCGGGGCAGCATCTTGCGCCGCGGCCGGCTGGCCGCCAGAATGCGAACATCTGTGCGATGGAGGGCGCCCGATGGCGAAGCCGCCGCCGAGCTACCCGGTTCCCGCCGTCCGCCCGGTGCCGCCGGCGCTCGTCGCCGGGCGGCTGGTGACGGAGCTGCGGCAGAAGGAGACGGAGACGTGGGTCCGGCGGCTGGAGGAGGAGCCGGCGCGATTCGGCGCCTGGCCGGCGGGGCTGGACCCGCGGCTCATCGAGGTGCTCGCGCGGCGGGGCATCCGCCAGCCGTACACCCACCAGGCGCAGGCGATCGCCGCCGCGATGGCGGGCCGCAACGTGGTGGTCGTGACCCCGACGGCGAGCGGCAAGACGCTCTGCTACAACGCGCCGGTGCTGGACCGGGTGCTGAAGGACCGCTCAGCGCGGGCGCTCTACCTGTTCCCGACGAAGGCGCTGGCGCAGGACCAGCTGGACGAGCTGCACGGGCTGATCGGCGACCTCGGGGCGGAGATCGGCACGTTCACCTACGACGGGGATACGCCGGCGGATGCGCGGCGGGCGGTGCGGCAGGCGGGGCACATCGTGCTGACGAACCCCGACATGCTGCACACGGCGATCCTGCCGCACCACACGAAGTGGGTGCAGCTGTTCGAGAGCCTCGAATTCGTGGTCATCGATGAGCTGCACAGCTACCGGGGGGTGTTCGGCAGCCATGTGGCGAACGTCATCCGGCGGCTGCGGCGCATCTGCCAGTTCTACGGGAGCGACCCGGCGTTCATCCTCTGCTCGGCGACGATTGCGAACCCGGGCGAGCTGGCGGAGCGCCTCATCGGCGACGCGGTGGAGGTGGTGGACGAGAGCGGGGCGCCGCGGGGCGAGCGGATCGTCGTGGTGCACAACCCGCCGGTGGTGAACCGGGAGCTGGGCATCCGGCAGTCATCGCTGAAGTCAGCGCGGGATATCGCGGCGGAGCTCATCCGCTCCGGGGTGCAGACGATCGTGTTCGCGCCGAGCCGGGTGCGGGTCGAGCTCCTGCTGACGTACCTGCGGGAGGCGCTGCGGGAGAAGCCGGGCGGCCCGGAGCGGGTGGCAGGCTACCGGGGCGGCTACCTGCCGAACGAGCGGCGGGCGATCGAGCGGGGCCTGCGGGAGGGGACGGTGCGCGGGGTGGTGGCGACGAACGCGCTGGAGCTGGGGATCGACATCGGCGGGCTGGGGGCGAGCGTGGTGACCGGCTACCCGGGTTCGCTGGCGAGCCTCTGGCAGCAGTTCGGCCGGGCCGGCCGGGCGCGGGAGAGTTCGCTGGCGGTGCTGGTCGCGTCATCGAACCCGCTCGACCAGTACGTGGCGCAGCACCCGGAGTTCATCTTCGAGCAGGGCGTCGAAGGCGCGGCGATCGACCCGGACAACCCGTACATCCTCGCGAGCCATCTGAAGTGCGCGGCCTTCGAACTGCCGTTCGCGAACGGCGAGCCGTTCGGCGCGCACGGCGAGGTGATGCTCGACATCCTCGCTGAGGAGGGCGTGCTGCAGCTGGCGAACGGCCGCTACTACTGGATGTCGGAGGCGTACCCGGCGGAGGAGGTGAGCCTCCGGACGGCGAGCACGGACAACTTCGTGATCATCGAGCAGGGGCCGAAGCCGCGCGTCATCGGCGAGTGCGACCGGCCGACCGCGCCGCTGCTCATCCACGAGGACGCGATCTACCTGCACCGCGGGCAGCAGTACCAGGTGGAGCACCTCGACTGGGACGACAAGAAGGCGTACGTGCAGGCAGTCTCGGTGGATTACTACACGGATGCGCAGCTGGCGGTGGACCTGAAGGTGCTGGAGCGGGAGCGGGAGGCGCCGGCGGGCGGCGGCAGCGCGTGGGAGCTGGGCGAAGCGGCGATCACGTTCCTGGCGACCATCTTCAAGAAGGTGAAGCTGCACACGCACGAGAACGTGGGCTGGGGGCAGATCGCCATCCCGGAAGAGACGATGCACACGGCGGCGGCGTGGCTGGCGCTGGGGGAGGGCGCCGCGGCGGGCCTCCGGCGGGACGAGCTGGCGCTCGGGCTGGAGGGGCTGGCGCACGTGCTGCGGAACCTCGCGCCGGTGTTCTGCCTGTGCGACCCGCGCGACCTCGGGGCGGATGCGCAGGTGCGCTCGCCTTCGACGGGCGCGCCGACGGTGTACCTCTACGACATGGTGCCGGGCGGCATCGGGCTGGCAGAGCGGGTGTTCGAGGCGCGGGAGCGGCTGCTGCGCGCGTGCCTGGAGACCGTCCGGGGGTGCCGGTGCGAGGGCGGCTGTCCTTCCTGCGTGGGGCCGCAGGCGGAGCGGGGGAGCCCGGCGAAGCGCGCCGCGCTGGCGCTGCTGGAGCGCCTCGCCGGGGGCGCCTGAGGGGGTTCGGTCAGGCGGTAACGATGTCCTTCTCCATCGGGCCGAGGAGGCCGAGGAGCTCCATCTTCTCCTGCTCGGGCACCTTGAACTGGTCCAGCGCTTTCACGAGGTCCTCGACGAGGGCGTCGAAGTCGGCCTTGGTGATCATCAGGCCGGCGTGGGCGGTCTTCATGTCGCGGCCGGTGTATTTTTCGGGGCCGCCGGTCGCCTCGCCGATCTGGTTGACGAGGTGCATCTTGAGCGTGGGGATATCGGTATTGGCGAAGAACTTGTTGATTCGGGCGTCCGCGGCGACGTTGGCCACGAAGGCGTCGACGACGGCGGTGATGGCGGGTTTGCCGCCGAGCCGGTCGTAGAGCTTCGCCTGGCCGGGCCGGGTGGGCACGGGTGTCGGCATGGATTTCCTGTCATCGTCGCTGCAGCCGACGACGAGGAAGGCGCCGCCGAAGACGGCGACGGCCCCGGCGGAGCGGAGGAAGGCGCGGCGGGACTGGCCGCCGCGGATGATGAGGGAGCGGGAATCGGACATGGGCTGCGTCTCCTGTGCGGAAGCTGTTCAGGAGTACGCGGGCGGGGCCGGGGGTGTTGACGGCGCGGCGGCGCGGGCTGGCAGCAGCTTTACCGCACGTTTCCGCGGCCCCCGGGGCTCAGTGGCGGAAGTGGCGGACGCCGGTGAAGACCATGGCGACGCCGTACTGGTTGCAGCAATCGATGCCGTCCTGGTCGCGGAGGGCGCCGCCGGGGTGGGCGATGGCGGCGATGCCGGCCTGGCAGGCTTTTTCGATGCTGTCGTTCCAGGCGAAGGGGAAGAAGGCGTCGCTGGCGAGGACGGCGCCGCGGACCTCCTCGCCGGCCTTCTCCATGGCGATTTCGACGCTCTTGACGCGGTTCGGCTGGCCGCTGCCCATGCCGAGGAGGCGGCCGTCCTTCGCGATGACGATGGCGTTGCTCTTGACGTGCTTGACGATGCGCCAGGCGAAGCGGAGGTCCTCGAGCTGCTGCGGGGTGGGCTGGCGTTCGGTGACGACGCGGAAGTCGATGCGGTCGGCGGGGAGGTCGTCCGGGTCCTGGAGGAGCCAGCCGCCGCCGACCTGGCGGAGCGCGATGCCGCCGGGTGCGAGGGGCCGGGCTTCGAGGATGCGGAGGTCTTTGGACTTGCCCTTGAGCGTTGCGAGCCCTTCGGGGGTGTAGCCGGGGGCGATGACGATTTCGTAGAACATGCGGGTTTCGCCGTCGTTCGGGCTGCGGAATTCGCGGATTTCGCGGGCGAGGGCCTCATCTACCGGGCGGTTGAAGGCGACGATGCCGCCGAAGGCGCTGGTGGCATCGGCGCGGACGGCGAGGCGGTAGGCTTCGCAGAGGTCGTCGCGGGTGGCGGCGCCGCAGGGGTTGGTGTGTTTGACGATGACGCAGGCGGGGGTGGGGATATCGTTGACGCAGTTCCAGTGCGGCGTCGGCATCGAGGTAGTTGTTGTAGGACATCTCTTTGCCGTGGTGCTGGACGGCGGTGGCGATGCCGCCGCGGCCGTGGCCAGCGAGCGAGCGGTCGAGGTAGAAGGCGGCGCGCTGGTGGGGGTTTTCGCCGTAGCGGAGGGGCTGAGCGAGTTCGAGCGGGACGGTGAAGCGGGGCGGGAACTCGCCGGGGCGCTGCTGGCTCCAGAGCCACTCGGCGACGGCGCTGTCGTAGGCGGCGACGTGGGCGAAGGCCTTCCACGCGAGTTCGCGGCGGAGGTCCGGCCCGGCGCCGCCGGCGCGCAGCGCTTCGAGGACGCGGGCGTAATCGGCGGGGTCGACGACCGGGAGGACGGCCTCGTGGTTCTTGGCGGCGGCGCGGAGGAGCGTGGGGCCGCCGATGTCGATGTTCTCGATGGCCTCGGCGAAGGGGACGCCGCCGGGCCGGGTGACGGTCGCGTAGAAGGGGTAGAGGTTGCAGGCGACGAGGTCGATGGGGCCGATGCCGTGAGCCTCGAGCGCCGCCATGTGGGCGGGGAGGTCGCGCCGGGCGAGGATGCCGGCGTGGACGGCGGGGTGGAGGGTTTTCACGCGGCCGTCGAGCATTTCGGGGAAGCCGGTGAGGTCTTCGACCTTGCGGACGGGGAGGCCGGCGGCCTGGAGGGCGGCGAAGGTGCCGCCGGTGGAGACGAGCTCCCAGCCGAGGTCGGCGAGGCCGCGGGCGAAGGCTTCGATGCCGGTCTTGTCGTAGACGCCGAGGAGGGCGCGCATGGGGCAGGGCTCCTGGGGAGGGTTGGTTGCGGCGGGTGCGGTGAGGCCCGCCGGCCCAGTGCGAGCGGCCATGCGCGAGGCCGGGCTTCCCCGCGGTGCTCCGCGTGACGCCAGTCGCCCGGCAGCTTCGAGTGTAGCAGCGGGGGCGGTTCGCCGCAGGGGCGGGAGGGCGTAGGCTGGTGGCCATGTGGCAGCGGCTGCGGACGCGCGCGGAGGCTCTCGCCCGCCGGGGGATGTGGGAAGGGGAGCGGCTGCGCTGGCGGCTCTTCCACCCGGTGACGATCGGGGCGCGGGTCGTGCTCGTGCGGGAGGGGCAGGTGCTGCTGGTGCGGCACAGCTACCGGGCGGGGTGGTTTCTGCCGGGCGGGGGCGTCGACAAAGGGGAGACGCTGGAGGAGGCGGCCCGGCGGGAGGCGCGGGAGGAGGCGGGGGCCATCCTGGAGGAGGCGCGGCTGCTCGGGGTGTACGCCGACTTCTCGGAGGCGAAGGAGGACTACATCGCCGTGTTCGGGAGCGAGCAGTTCGCCTGGGAGCCGCCGGCGGCGAACGGGGAGATCGCGGAGGCGCGGTGGTTCGCCTGCGGCGGGCTGCCGGCGGACATCGACCCGGGCTGCGCGCGCCGGGTCGGGGAGTGGCTGGCGGGCGGGGGCCCGCACGCCGGGCGCTGGTAGGCGCTCAGGCCGGGACGAAGTCGGCGAAATCGGCGACGGGGCGGCGCCGGCGGCGGGGCGGGTCCTCGACGGGGAGGCCGAGGCGCAGGCAGACCTGCGGCCAGCGGCCGGGGCTGAAGGCGGCGGCGACCCGCTCGCGGAGGCCGGGCAGCTGGAGCGGCTGCTGGAGGTAGCCGGCCTGCACGCCGTCGAGCGCGGCGCGGAGGAGGACGCGCTGGAGCGCCTGGCCGGCGCGGAGCCAGTCGCGCGGTTCGTCGCCGGGTGTCGCGAGGAGCAGCACGGCCGGGGCATGGAGGATGTACACCTCATCGCGGGAGGCGGAGGTGCCGCCGAAGTCGAAGTGGTCGACGAGGAAGCGGAGGGCGCGGCCGCCGAGGCGGGAGGCGGGGAGGCCGTCGTTCGAACGGCCGGGATGGATCCAGCGGGCGACCTCGTGCCGCCAGGCCGGGTCGTGGTGCTGGAGGCGGTCGGCCTCGGCGCAGAGGTCGGCGAGCAGCTGACGCGCGGCGCGGCCGTCGACCGGGAGGAGTTCGGCGCCCTCGGCGGCGGCCTCGGCGGCGAGGGCGGGGAGGAGGCCGGGGGGCAGGGGGGCGGCGCGGAGCGCGCGGCGGGTGGTCCAGCGCTGTTCGATGGCGGGCGCGAGGGCCGCGAGGGCGGCATCGGCCGGGCCCTCGGCGAGGACGGCGCGGGCGAGCAGGCCGCCGCGGGCGGGGTCGGGGAGCAGGGCGACCTGCTCTTCGCAGCCGGCGGCAGCCCCGGCGGCGCGCAGGTTGAGGAGGGCGCAGCCGCAGGCGATCGTGCGTTCGCGGCCGCCGGGGTCGGCGACGGGCAGGGCGCGGGCCGGGTCGTCGAACAGCTCGATGGCAGCGGGCGTGACGCGGAACCGCCACGGCTGCGTGTTGAGCGGCGAGGGGGCGAGCGCGGCCAGCCGCAGCCAGTGGTCGACCTGCACGATGGTCATGCGGGGGAGTGTAGCGCCGGGGCGGCGCTCAATCGCGGGCGACGAGGGGCAGGAGGGCGCGCGGGGGGAGCGGCGCCGGGCCGGCCCGGCCGTAGAGGGCGATGAGGCCGGCGATGTCGTCCGCCTGGGGTTCGATGTGGTCGAGCGAGGCGGGGCCGCCGCACATCGCGGCGCCGGGGCAGCGGTCACTGTGACCGAGGCCGAGGGCGTGGCCGAATTCGTGCAGGGCGAGCGCGCGGAGGAGTTCGGGCGTGTACTGGAAATCGGGGCGGAAGACGATGTCGAACTCGACCAGTTCGAAGAACGGGGTGCCTTCGACCAGAGAGGGAGAGGAAACCCAGCAGGCGTAGCCGAGGTAGCCGCCCGGGATCGGCCCCCATCCGACGACGTTCTCGCCGTCGGGCGCGTAGCCGGTCGCGCCGGGGTCGCCGCGGCAGCCGGTCGGGGTGGCGGTCTCGCCCTCATAGACGAACTGGACGGGGGTGCCGCCGGCGAACCGCCAGCCGTCGGCGCCGAGGGTGACGGCTTCGAGGGCGGCCTTCGGGTCGAGGAAGGGGGTCGCCCCGGCGGGGTTGTAGCGCCAGGCGACGACGGGAACGCGCCACCGGACGCCACCCCGCTCATCGCCGAGGACGTAGGCGGCGGATGCGGCGGCTGGCTGGAGGGGAACGGCGCCGGGGTGCGCCGCGAGGACCCCGGCAGCGAGGGCCGCCGGGTCAGCGCCGGCGCCAGCGGGGGCGACGGCGGCGATGTCGAGGACGAGCGGGCCAGCCGGGCCGGGGAGGAGGAACGCAAGGCGGGTTTCGGTGAAGGCCGGCGGCGCGGCCGGGGGCGGGGGTTCGCCGGGGCCGGCGCGCACGGGCGCGGGGCCGGGCTGGCCGGCAGCGAGAGACGCAGCGAGGAGCAGGAGCGCGGCGGCGAGATATGCGAAGCGCATGCAGCGGGAGTATCGCACGGGGCGGGCCGGGGAAGCGGTGCGGGATGTTCACCGCCGGGGCGGGAGAGGCCTTGACGTCCGCGCAAAAATGAACGATTATTCATTCAGTGAATGGTCGTTCACAGTCTTTCACGGAGGGCACGATGATGCTGTACGAACTGATGGTGGCGCGGCAGCGCGAGCTGGAGGCGTTCGAGCGGGAGATTGCGCAGCGGATGACGCTGGAGCGGCTGCTGCGGGTGGAGAAGCTGGAGCGTGCGCTGAAGCGCGCCCGCGCTAAACTGCAGGTGCTCCCGGACCTGGCGAAGGCGAACTGAGCCGGCGGGAGCAGGGACACGGATGGCGAAAGTTTCGCAGGCACACCTGGAAGCGCGGCGGCGGAGCATCCTCGAAGCCGCCGCGCGGGTGTTTTCGCAAAAAGGCATCGCGGCGGCGACGATGGCCGAGATTGCGCACGAGGCAGGCATTTCGCCGGGCGCGATCTACCGCTACTTCGCGAGCAAGGAAGAGCTGGCGCGCGCGGGGATGGCGGGGCCGGCGGAGGCGGTGAAGGCCGCGTGGGAGCACCCGGAGCAGGTGGAGACGGGCTTCGCGGAGCTTTCGCGGGCGACCTTCGCGGCGCTCGAGCTGCCGGGGGCGGACCTGGACACGCGGCTGCTGTTCGAGCGGGCGCTGGTGGCGGTGCGGGACGAGGATGCGGCGCTGCTGCATGAGTTCGGCGAGGAGCTGGGGCGGATACTGCGGGGGGTGGCTTTCCTGCTGAAGCGGGACTTCGGCGAGCGGCTGGAAGGATGGGACGTGGAAGCGCTGGCGCAGGCGCTCTATTCGTTCTACTGGGGCGCGCGGTTCGTGCAGCTGATGGCGCCGGGCGCGCCCGGGCCGGTGCGGCAGCTGGAGGCGCTCCAGCGGCTCATGGAGGCGGCCTTCGGCAGGCAGCAGGAGCAGCCCGCAGGCTGAGCGGGGGCCGGCGCACGGCAGCGGCGGTCAGGGGCGTTCGAGCAGGATGGCGTCGCCCTGGCCGGTGCCGGAGCAGATGGCGGCGGCGGCGTAGCGCGCGCCGGCCTCCTGCAGCTGGTAGGCGCTGGTCAGCACGAGGCGGGCGCCGGTCGCGCCGATCGGGTGGCCCATGGCGACGGAGCCGCCCCAGCGGTTGACGCGCTCGGGGTCCCAGTGGAGTTCGCGGCCGCAGATGAGGGGCACGCAGGCGAAGGCTTCGTTGACTTCGATGATTTCGAAATCGTCGACGGCGAGGCGGGTTTTCTCGGCGAGGCGGCGGAGGGCGAGCGCCGAGGCGACGGGGTATTCGGCCGGCCGGGTGGCCGATTCGGCCCAGCCGGCGATGCGCGCGAGCGGGGCGAGCCCGTGGCGGCGGCCGGCGTCTTCGGAGCCGATGAGGAGGACGGCGGCGCCGTCGTTCGTGCCGGGCGCGTTGCCGGCGGTGATGGCGCGCGTGCCGTAGACGGTGGGGATGCGCGCGAGGCGTTCGACGGTGGAGTTCGGCCGCGGGCTTTCGTCGCGGGCGAGGGCGATGTGGTTGGGGTCGCGCCGGTTCGGCACGGGGGTGATTTCGCGCTCGAAGTGGCCGGCTTCAAAGGCGGCGCCCCAGCGCTTCTGGCTGCGGACGGACCACTCGTCCATTTCTTCGCGGGAGACTTCGCGGCGGGCGGCCATGTCGTCGGCCTGGTTGGCCATGTGGACGTCATCGAAGGCGCACCAGAGGCCGTCGTAGACCATGCCGTCGATGAGCGTCTTGTTGCCCATGCGGGCGCCCCAGCGGGTGTGGACGTCGTAGTAGGGGACGTTGGACATGGATTCCATGCCGCCGGCGAGGACGAGGTCGGCCTCGCCGAGCTGGATGAGCGAGGCGGCGAGGGTGACGGCGCGCATGCCCGAGCCGCAGACCTTGTTGACGAGGGTGGAGGGGGTGGATTCGGGGAGGCCGGCGGCGATGAGGGCCTGGCGCGAGGGGAGCTGGCCGGCGCCGGCCTGGAGGACCTGGCCGAGGATGACGTTATCGATGGCGGCCGGGTCGAGCCGGTTGCGCTGGACGAGGGTGCGGATGAGGAGCGCCGCGAGGTCGCTGGCGGAGTGGTCCTTGAGGGCGCCGCCGAATTTGCCCCACGGGGTGCGGGTCGCGTCGTAGATGAAGGCGGCAGGCATGGCGGCTCCAGCGTAGCCGCGGGCGCGGCGAAGGTACAGGATGGCGGGGGCGGCTCAGCCGGCGGGGGAGGCGGCGCAGGGGCCGCAGAGGCCGTTGACGCTGAGAGAGACGGAGCGGGGCTGGAACTGGCCGGCCGCGGCGGCGCGGCCGATGAGCGCTTCGAGGTCGGGGTCGCCGACGAGCACGTCGGAGATGCTGCCGCAGGCGGTGCAGACGAGGTTGACGTGGGGCCGGGCGACGGGGCCGTAGCGGGAGCCGTCGGGGGTTGCGAGCTTTTCGATGAGGCCGGCGGCGCCGAGCGCGGCGAGGTTGTTGTAGACGGTGGCGCGGCTGAGGGTGGGGAGCTCTTCGGAGAGCTCGCGGTAGAGGTCCTCGGCGGAGAGGTGGCGGTCGTGCGAATCCAGGACGGCGGCGAGCAGCGCCAGCCGCTGCGTGGTGGCGGCGAGGCCGCGGCTCGCGAGGAGCTCGAGGAGTTCGCTCGTGGGGCGGGAGGATTTCATCCGCTTCCCAGTTTCGCGCCGGGTGAGACGCGATTCAAGCTGACGGGCGGGACAGGGCGATGCGCACTCCGGTTTCGCACTGGTTCTCGGGCTGGAATTGCTCCGGCGGGGCGGCGGATAGTGTCAACCGGCGGGGGCCGCCTATACTTGACGCGGGCCGGTGGGCGCGTCTCCCCCGGGGAGCGGCGTGAGCAGGCCAAGGAGGTACTCCGCCATGAAGAAGGTGCTCGGGATTCTTGCGCTGCTGGGCGCCCTGGCCGGGGCGATCATGTTCTGGCGCCGCCGGCAGGAAGATGACGAATTCCTCGATGAGGAGCTGGACTAGCTGGCTGACGGGGCCGACCCAGCGGAGAACCGCCCGGTCGTCACCGGGTTCGGGCTGACCGCCGCGGCAGCGGGCGGCGGCAGCGTGTGGGAGCGGCTGCTGGCGGGAGAACCGGTGGCCGGGGAGTTCGCGCCCGGCGACGAAGGAGAGCCGCTGCCCGGCATCGGCTTCGGCGACGACTTCCGGCCGCACCCGGGCATCCCGCGGAACGTCGTGCACTTCCTGGACCGCGGCTCACTGCTGGCGCTCGATGCGGCGCTGCGCGCGCTGGAGTCGGCAGGGCTGGGCGCGGGCGCAGGCGATGCGCGGCGGTTCGGCGTCGCCGAGGGGCTGCCGCTGCGGGCGCCGGGCCAGCCGGGGATCTTCGCGCCGTACGGCCAGCTCATCGCGCGGGTGCTCGGCGTGCGGGGGCCGGTCGTCTGCGTGGCGGGCGGCGAGGCGAGCGGGCTGTCGGCAGTGGTGCAGGGGGCGCGGCTCGTGGCGCGCGGCGAGGCAGACGTCGTGATCGCGGGGGCGGCGCAGGCGCTGCAGCGGCCGCTGCTGGAGCACCTGCGGGGCATGAGCGCGAGCCGGGCGCTGCCGTTCGACCGGGAGCACGCGGGGATGGTGCCGGCTGAGGGCGCAGCATTCCTCGTCATCGAGTCGGAGGCGCATGCGCGGGGGCGCGGCGCGCGCGTGCTCGCGCGGGTCGCGGGCGCGGCAGAGGTGTTCGACCCGGCTGCCGAGCCGACGGCGCTGCCCGGCGCGAACGAAGCCGGGCGGCTGATGCAGGCGGTGCTCGCGGACGCGGGCTACCTGCAGAACCAGGTCGACCTGTTCGTTTCGTGCGCCGACGGGCGGCCGGAGGCGGACGTGGCGGACGGCTTCGGGGCGCTGCGGACGTTCGGGCGGCATGCGTACTTCGCCGACGTGACGGCGCCCGCGGGGACGCTGGGGCAGCTGCTGGCGGCGGGCGGCCCGGCGGCGGCGGCGCTGGCGCTGGAGGCGATGGCGCGGGGCGAGGTGTGGCCGGTGGCGGGGCTCGCGACGCCGATCGAGGGGCTGGAGCTGGCGTTCGTGAAGGCGGCGAAGCAGGCGAAGGTCGATTGCGCGCTGGTGACTGCGCTGGGCACGGGCGGGCTGGCGGCCGGGGTGCTGCTGACGCGGGACGGGAACTGATCAGCCGGGTTCGCCGAATCTTCCTCGTGGTGGGCGGCCGGGGTAGGATGGGGGCGTGGCGCTCGAAATCACGTTCCTCGGCCGGACCTGCTTCCGCCTGAAAGGTCGCGACGGCACGGTGCTGATGGACCCGGTGCCGCCGGATTCGGGGTTCGCCCTCGGCAAGCAGCAGGCGGAGATCGTGACCCTGAGCTGCCCGGGCGACCCGCGCTACGGCGCGCGGGAGCTGGTGAGCGGCGAGCCGATGGTGCTGGACGCGCCCGGAGAGTACGAAATCGGCGGCGTGCTGGTGACGGCGACGGCCATGAAACGGGCGGACGGCAGCCGGACGGTGAGCTTCGTGGTGGAGCTGGACGGCATCCGGGTGGGGCACCTCGGGCTGCCGGCGACGGCGAACCTCGCGGAGCTGAAGGACGTCGACGTGCTGCTGCTGCCGGTGGGCGGCGACGGCTCGCTCTCGGCGGTCGCGGCGGCGGACGTGATGACGCGCATCGAGCCGCGGGTGGCGATCCCGATGCACTACCGGGTGGGGCCGGAGACGCTCGAGCTGGACCCGCTGGAGAAGTTCCTGAAGGAGACCGGGACGAAGCCGGAGCCGCAGCCGAAGCTGCAGCTGACGCGGAGCGGGCTGCCGGCGGACCTGACGGTGGTGGTGCTCGAGCCGCGGCTGGTCGGCTGAGGCGGGTTCAGACGGGCTGCTGGACGACGCGGAGCGGGAAGCTCGCGACGGTTTCGTAGCTTGCGCCGGCGGGTGAGAGGCGGCTGCGCATCAGCGAGACCTGGGCGGTGCGCCAGCTGACCTGCGGAATCTCGGTCTTGCCAACGGCGACTTCGATCTCGGCGCGCTGGCGGGTGGAGACGTCGTCGCGGACGCGGCCGAGGGTGAGGTGCGGGCGGAAGGGGCGGCGCTCCGGTTCGAAGCCGACGACGCCGAGCGCGGCGTTCACGGAGCGGACGAGGGCTTCGAGGCGGAGGACATCGCCGGCGACGCCGATCCACATGAGGCGCAGGCCTTCGCGGCCGCCGAAGGTGCCGATGGTCGAGAATTCGAGCTCGAAGGGCGAGTGGCCGACGACCGCTTCCTGGATGGCGAGCTTGACGTGGGGGAGTTTGCGGGCGGGGACTTCGCCGAGGAATTTGAGGGTGATGTGGACGCCTTCGGGGCGGACCCAGCGGACGGCGTTGCCGGAGCGGGAGCGGAGGTCATCGATGACGGTGCGGATGGCGTCCTTGACGTCGTCCGGGACTTCGCAGGCGACGAAGAGCCGGACGTGTTCCTGTTGGGAGGCTTCGCTCATGGTGCGGCGGTTCCAAAGAAGAGGGATAGCGCATTCCCGCCGCACACCCGGTCCACGGCATCGGGCGGGAGTTCCGCGGCGATGCGCTTGAGCTGGCGCCCCGGGGCGAGCAACGGGAAATCGGAGCCGAAGAGCACGCGCTCCGCGCCGGCGAGGGCGACGAGGCGCGCGACGCTGCCTTCATCATACAGCAATGACACGGCAGCGGTATCGAAATAGATATTTCCGATAGCCTGCCGAACTTCGGGCATTTGCAGGTAGAAGGAGATGCCGCCGCCGAGGTGGGCGGCGACCATGCGGGCGGCGGGGACGCGGGCGGCGAGTTCGATGAGCTCGGCAGGGGCGATGCCGCCGCGCTTGCCGGGGTAGGCGTGGCCGACGGGTTCGGAGACGTGCCAGAGGAGGACGGCGCCCGCCTCGGCGGCGAGGTGCGCGAGGCGGAGGCTCTCGGGGCCGAGCGGGTCCCAGCCCTGGTTGCCGGGGCGGAGCTCGCCGAAGCCGCGGGCGCCGGCGGCGAGCCAGCGGGCAGCGTCGCGCTCCCAGCCGGGCGCGGCCGGGTTGAGGCAGGGGAGGGGGGCGATGACCCCGGGGGCCTCGGCCGCGGCGGCGAGCAGGTACTCGGCCTGCTCGGCGAGGCGGGCCGGCGACTGGAAGGCGAAGCCGGCGGCGACGGCGCGGTCGATGCCGGCGCGGGCAAGCGCGGCGCGGAGGGCGGGGGCATCGGCGAGCTTCGCCGCAGGGTCGACGTACATCTCCGCGAAGGTGGGGTCGGTGGCGGCGAGGTCGGCCCGCCGGGCGGCCTGAGCCGGGGGGAAGAGGTGGGTGTGGGCATCGACGAAGCCGCGCACGGGGGGATGGTAGCAGGCGCGGGGGCAGCAGCCGGGGAAGGTGCGCTGGCGAAGTATTCGACGCTGTCGAACGATGCATTGACACGGGCTGAGCGCGGCGTCAGGATTCCGGCATCTTTGCGCATGGCCTATACGACGCATCAACAGCGTCGATGGCTAAACAGGCGCGTTGCAAGGGGGTTTTGCATTGTCGGAGTACTGGGACAGGTTCTGGAGGGATCGGCGCAGCCGGCGGCGGTTCCTCGGGGCAGCGACGGGCGCAGCTGCCGGTGCCGCGGGGCTGGCGCTCGTGGGCTGCGGCGACGATGACGACGACGATGGCGGCGCGACGCCGACCGCGGGCGGGGCCACCGCCACGAGCGGCCCGGCAGCGACGCCGACACCGAGCGACCCATACGCGAACGCGAAGCGGGGCGGCATCCTGAAGGTGGATTCGACGGGCGACCCGCCCTCGATCGACCCGTACGGCAACCTGTCGTTCCTGACGAAGGGCTTCGCGGCCTACGTCTACAGCCGGCTCTTCCGGTACAACACGGGCATCGGCGTGAAGCAGGCGGACCTGCGGCCGGTGGGCGACCTCGCGCAGTCGGCGGAGGCGAGCCCGGACGGCCTGACGTGGACGGTGAAGCTGAAGCCGAACATCAAGTTCCACAACGTCGCGCCGGTGAACGGGCGGGCGATCACCACCGAGGACGTGATGTTCTCGTGGGGGAAGATGACGGCCGAGACGTCGGCGAACCGCTCGCAGGTGGCGTTCGTCGACAAGGTGGAGACGCCGGACGCCTCGACGGTGGTCTTCAAGCTGAAGGAGCCGAACGCGGCGTTCCTGGACGTGTTCGCCGATGCGAACCTGTTCTGGGTGATGCCGAAGGAGGCCGCGGGCGGGAGCGGCGGCTTCGACCCGACGAAGGTGGCGATTGGCTCGGGGCCGTGGGTGCTGCAGAGCTACACGCCGTCGGTCGGCTTCAAGTTCGCGAAGAACCCGAACTGGCACTTCAGCGGCTTCCCGCTGATGGACGGGGTGGAGATCGCGATCATCCCCGAGTACGCGAACCGGCTGGCGCAGTTCCAGGCGGGCAACACGGACATCTCCGGGCTGAACTCGGAAGACCTCGTGAACGTGAAGAACGCGCTGCCGAAGGTGCAGCTCTACGGCGAGGTCTCGCAGCTGCTGTCGTTCTTCTACATGGATTCGAACCCGGATTCGCCGTGGAACAAGGACCCGCGGGTGCGGCAGGCGATTTCGATGAGCACGGACCGGGCGGCGCTGCTGGACCTGGCGTACAACGTGAAGAAGCTGAAGGAGGCAGGGCTCGCCGTCTCGGAGCGGTGGAACAACCTGATCCCGGCAGGGCTGGAGCGGTTCTGGCTGGACCCGCTCTCGAGCGCGCAGGGGGAGACCTCGAAGTACTTCAAGTACGACCCGGCGGAGGCGAAGAAGCTGCTGGCGGCGGCCGGCTACCCGGACGGCTTCAGCACGGTGTACCAGTACACCGCGAACCGGTACGGGTCGGCCTTCAACACGGTGGCGGAGGCGAACATCCAGTACCTGAACGCCATCGGCATCAAGACGACGACGGACGTGCAGGACTACTCGTCGAAGTACATCACGCAGACGTTCACGGGGAACTTCACGGGGATTGCGTTCGGCTACGAGACGCCGTTCCCGGAGGCGGGCGCCTACCCGATCCGGTTCTTCACGGACAACCCGCTGAACCACAGCAAGATCAAGGACCCGGAGCTGGAGCAGCTCGCGAAGCAGCAGCAGCGCGAGCTCGACCCGGCGAAGCGGAAAGAGCTGTTCTTCGAGATCCAGCGGAAGAACGCCGCGAAGATGTGGTACATCCCGCAGAACCAGGGCGCCGGGACAGCCTGGACCGGCTACCAGGAGTGGGTGAAGAACATCGGCGTTCAGACGGTGCCGGGCTCCTACGGCGCACCGACCGAGGAGCTCCCCTACTTTTGGCTCGATAAGGCCTGACCCATCAGACCTTATTGAGAACCCCCCTGCTGGGGCCCCCGTTCCGCTATCGAGGGAGCGGAGCGGGGGCCTCGCACCATCCGGTACGATGGCAGGCCATGGCGCGGATGTTTCGGATGAACGCGGGTCGGCGCATCGCCAATGCGGCGGTGCGGGCCGGGCTTGCGCTCGGCGTCGGCGAGCGGAACACGCGGCTCCTCGTCGTGCGGGGGCGGAAGAGCGGCACGCCGATGTCGACGCCCGTGACGCTGGTCGTCGACGGGGAGCGGCGGTGGCTGGTTTCGCCGTACGGCGAACGCGCCTGGGTGAAGAACCTGCGGGCTGCCGGCGAGTGCGAGCTGCGGCGGGGGCGGCGGACGGAGCGGGTGCGGGCGCGGGAAGTGAGCGCGGATGAGGCGGGCCCGGTGCTGAAGCGGTACGCCGAGCGGGTGGCGATTACGCGGCCGTATTTCGATGCGAAGCCCACGGACCCGGTCCAGCGGTTCATCGAGGAGGCGGACCGCCACCCGGTGTTCGAACTCACGCCGGCGGGCGGCTGACGGTGGAGGTCCGCGCGCTGCCGGGCGAGCTGCTCGATGCGGCGGAGGCGGAGTGCCGGCGGCTGCAGGTGCCGGGCGCGGCCATCGGCGTGCTGTTCGAAGGGACCGCCTATGCCGGCGGCGTCGGCGTGACGAACGTCGACCATCCGCTGCCGGTGACGGCGGAGACGCTCTTCCAGGTGGGCTCGACGACGAAGACGTTCACGGCGGCGGCGGTGATGCAGCTGGTCGAGATGGGGCTCGTGGAGCTCGACGCGCCGGTCCGCCGCTACCTGCCATGGTTCGCGCTCGCCTCGGAGGCGGACGCCGAACGGGTGACCGTGCGCGACCTGCTGACGCACCACGGGGGCTTCGCGGGCGACTACTTCAAGGACACCGGGCGGGGCGACGACGCGCTGGAGCGGATCGTGCGGAAGATGGCGCGGAGCCCGCAGCTGGTGCCGGCGGGCAGCCACTTTTCGTACTGCAACTCGGGGTTCTACGTGCTCGGGCTGATCGCGGCGGAGCTGAGCGGCCGGACGTATGAGCAGGCGGTGCGGGAGCGGCTGCTGGAGCCGCTGGGGATGGGGATGAGCTTCTTCTTCCCGGAGGAGTGCATGGTGCACCGGTTCGCGGCGGGGCACGTGGTGACGTCGGAAGGGCCGCGGCCGGCGCGGCCGTGGGCGACGGCGCGGAGCATCGCGCCGGGGGGCGGCCTGGTCTCGACGGTGCTGGACCAGCTGCGGTGGGCGGCGTTCCACCTCGGCGAGCTGGAGGCGCGGGAGGTGCTTTCGCCCGGGACGGTCGCGTTCATGCGGCAGCCGCAGCGGCCAGCGGGGAGCATGTGCGCGGAGATCGGCATCAGCTGGATGCTCGACGACGCGGGCGGCGGCGAACGGCTCGTGAAGCATGGCGGCGCGACGAACGGGCAGCTCTCGGCCTTCGAGCTGGTGCCGGTGCGCCGGTTCGCGGTGACGGTGCTGACGAACGCGGACACGGGCCGGGAGGCGCGGCAGACGATTGCGGACCGGTGCCAGGAGTATTTCCTGGGCTTCGGAAAACCGGGGCTGCCGCCGGCCGCTGCCGGCGATCCGGCAGAAGCGGCCGAGCTTGCCGGGCGGTACGAGGCGACGCTGGCGGTGCTGGAGGTGGCGGCCGCCCCGGGCGGCGGGCTCACCATCCGCGACCGGGCGCCGGAGCGGATGCTGGCGGAGCGGGAGCACCGGCCGCTGCCGGCGCCGCCGGCCCGGCTCGCGCGGGTGGCGCGCGACCGGTGGGTGGTGGCGGATGGGCCGCGGCGCGGCGAGCGGGTGGAGTTCCTGCGCGACGACGCCGGCCGGGCCGCCTGGCTGCGGTGGGACGGGCGGCTGGCGCGCCGCTCCGGCCATTGAAGCCTGGCGAACTGGATCTGTTCGCGCCGGCGGGAAGGGAGCAGGATAGGGGGATGCAGCGGACGGAGCGGCTCTTCCAGGTGATCCAGCTGTTGCGGCAACACCCGGTGCTGACGGCGGCTGAGATCGGACAGGCGCTCGGGGTCTCGGCGCGGACGGTGTACCGGGACATCCAGCAGCTGGCGCGGAGCGGCGTGCCGGTCGCGGGCGAAGCGGGCGTGGGGTACACGCTGCGGCCGGGGCTGGAGCTGCCGCCGCTGACGTTCACGGCTGAGGAGGTGGCAGCGCTGGCGCTGGGGAGCCGGCTGGTGCAGGCGTGGGCCGACGCGCCGGCGGCGAAGGCCGCTGCGGCGGCGCTCCAGCGGATCGAGTCGGCGCTGCCGCCGGAGCTGCGGGAGCGGCTCGTCGAGACGCCGGTGTACACGCCGGTGCGCGGACCCGGCGAGCGGTTCGCGGCGCGCCTGAGCGAGCTTCGCGAGGCGATCGACGGGCGCCGCTACCTCACCCTGCGGTACACCGACAGCGCCGGGGCGGCGACGGCGCGGCGGGTACGGCCGCTCGGGCTGTTCTTCTGGGGGTGGTCGTGGACGCTGCTGGCCTGGTGCGAGCTGCGGAACGATTTCCGCGAGTTTCGGCTGGACCGCATCGCTGCGGCCGAAGTGGAGGCTGAGCGGTTTCCGCGGGAGCCCGGACGGGAGATCGACGACTTCCTCCGCAGGGTCTTCCCCGCGGAGGAAGCCGGGATGGAGCGCGCGACGGGCGTCGAGGCGGCTCAGGGGGCCTCGAAGTAAAGGTCGCCCTTCAGGAAGGTGTTGGGGTCGGCGCGGAGCCATTTCACGCCTGCGCCCTCCGGGACCTGGAAGTAGATCCAGCCCTGTTTCTTGCCGCCCGGGGTGAGGTCGGCATAAAAGGGTTCGAGGTCCGGCATATCGACGACGGGACCCATGACGTCCTGGGCGTGCTCGTTGTCGTTGGTGTCGCGGAGCTTCCAGGTGAGGGAGCTGATTTCGCGGGTGCCGATGTTCTCGTGGATGACTTCGAAGCCGACCCAGCGCATGCCGGCTTTGGGCTGGCTGAACTGGTTGGTGGAGACGACCGGGTCCATGATGCGGACGATGGTGACGCGGGACTTTCGGGCCTCGTTGCCTTCGGGGGCGATTTCGCCGACGGCGCCCTCGGCGAGGGTGACGCGGACGTCGGCGCTCTTCGAGGCGGAGGACGACGAGCCGCCCGAACCGCTGTCGCTCCCGCCGCCGGCCGCTGCGGCGATGACCATGATGACGATGAAGACGCCGATGAGCGCGCCGCAGCCGATGCCGACCTTCTTGAGGAAGCCGCCGCCGGATTTCTCGGCCGGGAGCTGGACCTGGCCTGAGATGATGGCCTGGCGCCGGGCGGCGTATTCCTCGTCGGTGACGAGGCCGCGGGCGCGGAGCTGGTCGAGTTCCTGGAGCAGCTTTTCGGTTGGAGATTTGGCCATAAGTGAACCCCGCCGGTGGAATCAGGGGCGATTCTCGGCGGGGTTCGCGTCAGGTCGTGTCGGGATGTCGCGACAGTTGCGCGAAATTTGCGGCGGTCAGGGGAGCGACAGGGTGACAGGACTGGCGGCGACGAGCCAGTAGCGGACGCCGGGCTGGATGTGGGTGATGGTGTTGAGCCGGGGATGGAGGCGCGGGCTCCACCGCAGCCAGCGGCCGGCGGCGGCATCGTAGGCGTAGACGCCGCGGAGGGCCGTGCCGGCGGATGCGAAGAGCTGGTCGACCGGCGCGGGGCTGCCGCTCCAGGTGAACGTGGTGACGCCGGCCGGGAACGTGACGGTGTGCGACTGGGCCTGCGCCTGCCCGCCGGCGGGCGCAGGGGGCTGCGCGGGCCGAGTCGGCGCGGCGGTCGGCGGGACGGCGGTCGGCGTGGCGGTCGGCGCGGGCCGGGTGGGCGCCGGGGTGGGCGGGACGGGCGTGGGCGTCGCCGCCGGCGCGGGCGGCTGCGCGGCCGGGCGGCCGTAGCCGAAGGTGAGCGTCCAGTAGACGCCGAACTTGCTGCCGGGAGCGGTGTGGCGGGCGACGCCGACGAGGGTGAAGTCCTTGCCGAGCATGATGGCGTTGTGGCCGGGCGAGCCCTTCCACGCCTGGAGGACGGCCGCCGGGCTGGCGAGCGGGGTGCCGGCGGCGAGGTTCTCGCCGCCGGGGCTGGCGGCGCCGCAATCGGGCATCCGTTTCCATGGCGAGCGGCCGAGCGAGTCGGTGTGGTCGAGCCCGGCGCGGCCGGCGAGGTCGATGCTCATCCAGGCGGCAGCGCGGCTGAGGGCGGTATCGACCGCGACCGGCTGGAGCCCGTTCTGGGCGCGGTAGTCGTTGAGGAGCTGGATGAAGGCCTGCTCATCGGCGTCGAGGGCGACGGCCGAGTCCGGGACGTCGCAGTTCGTGAGCGCGGCAGCGCTGCGGTGCGCCCCGGCGAGCGGCAGGGCGGCAGCGGCCGTGATGACGGCGGCAAGCGTGAGCGCGCGAAGCAGCATGGGGATTCCTCCGGCCTGTGGTTCGCAGGGCACATCGGTCCGGGGGCGCAAAAGGTGTCAGAAAAGTGCTGGTTTTTCGGTCGCCGGTTCGTCGTTCCGGTGCTCGCCGGGGCCGGGCAGGCTGCCGGGGGCGAGGGCTGGTCTCCTCCTCAGGGCGCCACCGGGTTCACCGTAGCCCGGCGGCGCAGGAGAAACGACCGGGATTTTCCCGATTCTTCGTAAACGCTTCGCAAAACGTGCGGGGCGGGCCGGCGGGCGCGGCCGCCGCCGGGGGGGACGCGCGGCGCGTATACTGGGCCGCAATCAAGGGTCTTTCGTGGCCCGTTCGAGCGAGGAGGGAAGCCATGGCCGGGCTGATCGTGCTGGGCGTCGCGGGCGTCATCGTGCTGGTGCTGCTGTTCGGGTCGCTGTTCACGGTGGAGCAGCAGACGGCGGCGATCGTGGAGCGGTTCGGGAAGTTCCGGCGGGTGGCGCGGCCCGGCCTGAACGTGAAAATCCCGCTGATCGAGCGGGTCGCAGGCCGGGTGAACCTGCGCGTGCAGCAGCTGGACGTGAGCGTGGAGACGAAGACGCTGGACAACGTGTTCGTCCACACCATCGTGGCGGTGCAGTACATGGTGATCCCGGACCGCGTGTACGACGCGTTCTACCGGCTGGACCAGCCGACGGTGCAGATCACGGCGTACGTGTTCGACACGGTGCGGGCGCGGGTGCCGAAGATGGAGCTGGACGATGTGTTCGAGCGGAAGGACGAGATCGCGATCGCGGTGAAGAACGAGCTTTCGGGGGAGATGAACGAGTTCGGCTTCCAGATCGTGCAGGCGCTGGTGACGGACATCGACCCGGACAAGAAGGTGAAGGAGTCGATGAACGAGATCAACGCGGCGAAGCGGCTGCGCGAGGCGGCGCAGGAGCGGGGCGAGGCGGACAAGATCCTGAAAGTGAAGGCGGCCGAGGCGGAGGCGGAGAGCAAGGCGCTGCAGGGGCAGGGCATCGCGAACCAGCGGCGGGCGATCATCGACGGGCTGCGGGACTCGGTGGACCAGTTCCAGCAGAGCATTGCGGGGGTGACGCCGGAGGCGATCATGCAGCTGGTGCTCATGACGCAGCACTACGACACGGTGAAGGAGATTGGCGCGGCCTCGCGGGCGAACACGATCTTCGTGCCGTATTCGCCGGCGGGGATGTCGGACTTCTATTCGCAGATTCGCGATGCGCTGATCGCGGCGAACGCGGCGACGACGCAGGCGGACGTCGATCGGCCGGACCGCAGCGGGATGTAGCGGCGGAGCGGCCGGCGGTCAGCCGGCGGGGAGGGCGGTGTCTTCGCCGCGCCAGAGGTAGAGGCAGGCGGCGCTGGCGAACGGGCGCCACGGCGCGCCGATGGCGCGCACCTCGGCGGGCTTCGGCATGCCCGGGAGGCCGTACCGGCGCATGATGGCGCGGTTGATGCCGAGGTCGTTGACGGGGAGGACGTCCGGGCGCTGGAGCTGGAAGATGAGGAACATCTCGGCGGTCCAGCGGCCGATGCCGCGGACCCGCTGGAGATGCGCGATGACCTCCTCATCGGGCCAGCGGTGGAGGTTGGCGTCGTCGAGTTCGCCGCTGGCGAAGTGCCCGGCGAGGCTGAGGATGGAAGCGATCTTCTGGCGGGAGAGGCCGGCGGCGCGGAGGGTCTCGGGCGGCGTCGCGAGGACGTCGGCGGGCGCGGGGAAACCATCGCTGCCGTAGAGGGCGCGGAACCGTTCGAAGATGGCGCCGGCGGCGCGGCCGGAGAGCTGCTGGTAGACGATCGAGCGGCAGAGCGCTTCGAAATGGCCGGGCCGGGGCGGCCGCGGTTCGAGCGGGCCGACCGATTCGATGAGCGCAGCCATCACGGGGTCGGCGGCGGCGAGGTGGGCGTCGGCGCGTTCGAGGTCGAGGGCCACGCGCCGATGGTACGCGAGGCGGGCGCGAGCGCGCCGCGGGTGATCGGTTCGCGGCCGGCGCGGAGAATGAGGCGCATGGAACGGTTTTCGCTCGAAGGGAAGACAGCGCTGATTACCGGGGGTTCGCGCGGCATCGGGTACGGCATCGCGCGGGCGTTCATCGAGGCGGGGGCGCGGGTCGTCATCGCGGCGCGGAGCGAGGGGCCGCTGCAGGAGGCGGCGGCTTCGCTCGGGGTGAACTGCATCGGGCTGCGCTGCGACGTGGGCGACCCGGAGGACGTGGCGGCGCTCATCGAGCGGGCCTGGGCGCTCGGGCCGCTCGACGTGCTGGTGAACAACGCGGGCATCAGCCCGTACTACAAGCGGGTCGAGGCGGTGAGCGTGGCGGAGTTCGACCAGGTGATGCAGGTGAACCTGCGGGGCGCGTATTTCGCCAGCGTAGAGGCCGCGAAGCGGATGTTCGCGGCCGGGCGCGGGGGCTGCATCATCAACGTGAGCTCGGTGGCGGGCATCGTGCCGCTGGAGCGGCAGGGGGTGTATGCGGCGGCGAAGGCGGGGCTCCACCAGCTGACGAAGGTGATGGCGCTGGAGTGGGCGGACCGGGGCGTCCGCGTGAACGCGATTGCGCCGGGCTGGGTGGAGACGGACCTCGTGGACGAGCTGTTCGCGAGCCGGCACGGGGAGCGGCTGCGGGCGGATATCCCGATGGGGCGGCTGGCGACGCCGGACGACGTGGCGGGGGCGGCGGTCTGGCTGGCGAGCGAGGCGGCGAGCTACGTGACCGGCAGCATCGTGGTGATCGACGGCGGGCGGCAGCTCCGGTGAGCGCGGACCCGCTGGCGCAGGAGCTGCTGGCGCTGGCCGAGGCGGCGGCCCGGGAGGCGGGCGCGCTCATCGCGCGGTACGCGGCGGAAGGGTTCGCCATCGGGACGAAATCGACGGCGACGGACATGGTGACGGAGGCGGACCGGGCGGCGGAGCGGCTGCTCATCGAGCGGCTGCTCGGGGCGCGGCCGGGCGACGGCTTCGTCGGCGAGGAGGGTGCGCGGGAGGCCGGCAGCTCGGGCGTGCGGTGGGTGGTGGACCCGCTGGATGGGACGACGAATTTCATCTACGGCATCCCGGCATACGCGGTCTCGATTGCGGCGGAGCGGGAGGGGCAGGTGGTGGCCGGGGTGGTGCACGACGTCGCGCACGGGCTGACGTACAGCGCGGCGCTGGGGGGCGGGGCGGCCTGCAACGGGAGGCCGATCCGCGCGCGGGAGGGCGCGGCGCTGGCGACGGCGCTGCTGGCGACGGGGTTCGCCTACGACCCGGCGCGGCGGGCGGCGCAGGCGGCGATGACGGCGCGCATCCTGCCGCGGGTGCGGGATATCCGGCGGATGGGCTCGGCCGCGCTGGACCTGGCGCATGTCGCGTGCGGGATGCTGGACGGCTACTACGAGTACCGGCTGAACCCGTGGGACATCGCGGCGGGCGGGCTCATCGCGCGGGAGGCGGGGGCGGTGACGGGCGGCTTCGGCGGTTACGGGTTCGAGGACGGCTACGTGGTGGCGGCGGCGCCGGGGCTCTTCGGCGCGCTGGCGGAGCTGGTCGACCGGTCGTACCGGGAGACGGCCGGGACGTGAGGAGGGGGCCGGCGATGCCGGCCCCCTTGCGGCGCGCTGGGCGGGCGCGGGCCGGTTAGACCTCGCGGAACTCGCCCTCGACGGTGCCTTCCTCGGCGGGTCCGGAAGCGGCGCCATCGGCGGCGGCGCCGGCTGCCCCGGCGCCGGCAGCGCCGTAGACGGCCTCGCCGATCTTCTGGAGGGAGGCGGAGAGGGCGTCCATGGCGGAGCGCATGCGGGCGACGTCATCGGCCTCCATGGCTTCGCGGACGGCCTTGACCTTCTCCTCGACCTCGGTCTTGAGGTGGGCCGGGATCTTGTCGGCGTTGTCGCGGAGGGTCTTTTCGGCCTGGTAGGCCATGGAGTCGGCAGTGTTCTTCACCTCGATGGCTTCGCGCTTGCGGCGGTCCTCTTCGGCGTAGAGCTCGGCCTCGCGCTGCATCCGCTCGATCTCCTCCTTGGTGAGGCCGGAGGAGGGCTGGATGGTGATCTTCTGCTCGCGGCCGGTGCCCTTGTCGCGGGCGGAGACGCTGACGATGCCGTTGGCGTCGATGTCGAAGGTGACTTCGATCTGGGGGACGCCGCGGGGCGCGGGGAGGATGCCATCGAGGATGAAGCGGCCGAGGGACTTGTTGTCGGCGGCCATCGGCCGTTCGCCCTGGAGGACGTGGATTTCGACGCTCGGCTGGTTATCGGCGGCGGTGGAGAAGACCTGGCTCTTGGCGGTCGGGATGGTGGTGTTGCGCGGGATGATCGGGGTCATCACGCCGCCGAGGGTCTCGATGCCGAGGGTGAGCGGGGTGACGTCGAGGAGGAGGACGTCCTTGACTTCGCCCTTGAGGACGCCGGCCTGGACGGCGGCGCCGATGGCGACGACCTCATCGGGGTTGACGCCCTTGTGGGGCTCTTTGCCGAAGAAGTCGGCGACGAGCTTCTGGACGGCGGGCATGCGGGTCTGGCCGCCGACGAGGACGACTTCGTCGATATCGGAGGCCTTCTTGCCGGCGTCGGCGAGGGCCTTCTTGACGGGCTCGAGGGTGCTCTGGAGCAGGTCGTGGACCAGCTGTTCGAGCTTGGCCCGGGTGAGGGTGATGTTGAGGTGCTTCGGCCCGCTGGCGTCGGCGGTGATGAAGGGGAGGTTGATCTCCGTCTGCTGGGCGGAGGAGAGCTCGATCTTGGCTTTTTCGGCCTCGGCCTTCAGCCGCTGGAGGGCCTGGCGGTCCTGGCGGAGGTCGATGCCTTCCTGCTTTTTGAACTCGTCGATGAGCCAGTCGATGATGCGCTGATCGAAGTCGTCGCCGCCGAGGTGGGTGTCGCCGTTGGTGGAGAGGACCTGGAAGGTGCCGTCGCCGATTTCGAGGATGGAGATATCGAAGGTGCCGCCGCCGAGGTCGTAGACGGCGATGAGTTCGTCCTTCTTCTTATCGAGGCCGTAGGCGAGGGAGGCGGCGGTGGGCTCGTTGATGATGCGCAGGACTTCGAGGCCGGCGATCTTGCCGGCGTCCTTGGTGGCCTGCCGCTGGGCGTCGTTGAAGTAGGCGGGGACGGTGATGACGGCTTCGGTGACGGGCTCGCCGAGGTAGGCCTCCGCATCGGCCTTGAGTTTCTGGAGGATCATGGCGCTGATCTCGGGCGGGCTGTAGGTGCGGCCGCCGAGCGTGACCTGGCAGTCGCCATTGGGGGCTGCGGAGACTTTGTAGGGGACGAGCTTGAGGTCGCGCTGGACTTCAGGGTCGCTGTATTTGCGGCCCATGAAGCGCTTGATGCTGAAGATGGTGTTTTCGGGGTTGGTGATGGCCTGCCGCTTGGCGACCTGGCCGACGAGGCGCTCGCCGCTCTTGGTGATGGCGACGACGGACGGCGTGGTGCGAGCGCCTTCGGCGTTGGGGATGACGACGGGTTCGCCGCCTTCCATGATGGCCATGCAGCTGTTGGTGGTGCCGAGGTCGATGCCGAGGACTTTACCCATGTGATGTGTGCTCCTGGTTGGGTGTGAGGTGGTTAGCTGCCGGGGGTGCCGGCCTGGTCGGTGGTGCGGCTGCCATCGCCGACGATGACCATGGCAGGGCGGAGGACTTTGCCGCCGAGGTTGTAGCCCTTCTGGACGACGTGGAGGACGCGGCCTTCGGGGCCGGCCTGGCGGGCGACGGCTTCGTGGCAGGCGGGGTCGAATTCGGCGCCTTCAGCGGGGATTTCGCTGAGGCCCATGGATTCGAGGAGCCGCCAGAATTTCTGGTGGATGTTGATGATGCCCTGGACCCAGTTGAGCCCGGCGAGGTGGGAATCGACGGACGCGACGGCCCGCTCGAGGTCGTCGAAAACGGGCAGGAGGTTGATGACGAGGGCGGCGTTGGCGAGCCGCTGGGCCTCGCTGCGCTCCTGTTCGACGCGGCGCTTGTAGTTGGCGAAGTCGGCGGCGGTGCGCTGCCAGCTGCGGTAGTAGGATTCGGCTTTTTCGCGCTCGGCCTGGAGTTCGCTGGCCGGGTCGGCGGGCGGGTCCGCGCGCTCGCCGTCGAGGGCGCCGGGATTGGCGGTCCGCTCATCGGGGTCGGCGGTGGGGTTGGGTTCGACGGTGCGGTCGTCACCGGGTTCGCTCATGGTGCCTCCTGGGATGGGGTGGTGCGGGGGAGGTCAATCGCCCCCGCCGTAGAATTCGCGGATGAGTTCGGTGAGGACGTCGCTCACGTAGCGGACGTGGGCGACGGCGTCGCTGTAGTGCATGCGGGTGGGGCCGAGGAGGCCGACGATGCCGGCGGCGCCGCCGGGCGGGCCGTAACGGGCGAGGACGAAGGACATTTCCTGGTAGGGGCCTTCGCGGTTCTCGTCGCCGATGACGATGGCGACGGAGGCGTCTTCGACGGCCTCGGCGGGGATGGCGTCGCGGAGGCGGCGCTCGTCGACAGCTTCGAGGGCATCGAGGAGCCGGTCGGCTTTTTCGAATTCGGGCTGGCGAAGGAGGTCGCGGACGCCTTCGACGACCGGTTCTTCGACGCGGGCGGCCTGTTCGCGGAGGAGGAGGTCGCCGAGGGCGGCGAGGACGGCGGCTTCGACGGCGCCGAGGGGTTCGATGGTCTCGGCTTTGGGGAATTCGGCGACGCTCTTGCCGCCGAGTTCGGTGTTGAGGCGGAGGGCCAGGCGGGAGAGATACTCCTGCGAGGCGGCGATGGGGAAATCGAGGATGCGCTGATGAACGCCGCCGTCGGAGGTGACGACGACGAGGAGGGCGCGGGTTTCGGTGAGCTCGACGAGCTGGAGCTGCTTGAGGCGGACCTCGGCGACGCGGGGCTGGGTGACGAGCGCCATGTTGTGGAGGCTGTTGGCGAGGACGGAGGCAGCGAGGCCGACCCACTCTTCGAGGTCGCGCGAGGCCTGGTGGAACTGGTGGAGGATGGTGAACTGCTCCTGCGGGGTGAGGGAGCGCTCGGGCATGAGGGAGGAGACGTAGTAGCGGTAGCCGCGGTGGGAGGGGATGCGGCCCGCGGAGGTGTGAGGGTGGGTGATCATGCCCTCGTCTTCGAGGGCGGCCATTTCGTTGCGGACAGTGGCGGGGGAGAGGGGCAGGCGGTGGCGTTCGACGAGGGCCTGCGAGCCGACAGGCTGCGCCGAGCCGACGAAGTCGTCGACGATGAGGGCGAGGATGCGGGCCCGGCGCTCTGACAATGGCATTATCAACCTCTCGCTGCCATGTTAGCACTCCTGAGATTGGAGTGCTAACAGCCGTGGAGAAAGTGTACCACGGGGGAGGAGGGAGAAGGGAGTTGGGAGTTGGGAGGTGGGAGGTGGGAGGTGGGAGTGGGGAGCTGGGAGGTGGGAGGGAGCGTACGGGTGCCCGGGATGCCCTCAACCTCGACTTCCAACCTCCAACCTCCGACCTCCAACCTTCCGCCGTAGTCGCGGGGCTCCGTCCCCGCGGGGCGCCATGCGCCCAACGGGTCGAGCGGGAGACGGGACCCGGGAGCTGGGAGTTGGGAGGTGGGAGTTGGGAGGTGGGAGGTGGGAGGTGGGAGGTGGGAGGTGGGAGGGAGCGTACGCCTGCCTGGGATGCCCTCCACCTCCAACCTGCAACCTCGAACCGGGGGCGGGGACGGGCGGGGAGGCCGGTGCTCAGCGGCGGCGGTGCTTCGTCTTTTCGTCGAAGCGCTGCCAGCCTTCGTCCATGGCCTCGCGGGCGGCCTGGCGGCCGGCTTCGAGCATATCGCGGGCGGTATCGCCGATGCCGAGGACGATGGCGCGCGCCCAGGCGATGAGCGGGTGCTCCTCGCGCTCCGGGGGTTCGGGGGCGAGGGGTTCGGGGCCGGGAGCCGTGTCTTCCGGGTTCATTTCTTCTTCTTGCCGTGGCGCCGGCCGCGGATGCGGTCGGGGAGGCTGGTGACGGCGGCGAGGCCGCTGCGGACGCCGCGGGCGACGGCGTAGACGCGGATGATGGGGCTGGCGACGGTTTCGCCGGCAAACTCGGCGGTGCCGCGGATGTTATCGAGCGACTGGCGGAGGGAATCGAGCGCCGGGGCAGCGTTCTCGCGGACGACTTTGCGGACGGCGAAGACGAGAGCGATGAGGGCGGCCATGAAGACGACGGCGAGGATGCCGGCGAGGACCCAGAAGAGCCCGAGGAGGACGATGACGATGTCGCGCCATTCGCTCCAGGAGTCGGGAGCGGCCCAGGAATCCGGGACGGCGCGGTCGGGAATGATGTTCGCGCCGAAATAGCCATCGGCGATGGCGCCGACGACGAGGTAGACGAGGAAGAGGAGGATCGCGGCGAAAACGACGGTCACGATGAAGCGCATGCCGGGCACCTCCGAGCGTAGGGCCGATGATAGGTGCGAACTGCGGCCTGAGCAAAGCGCTTCCCTCCCGGTGAACTGCAGGTGAGAATCTGGTGAATTCACGACAGCTTATGTATCAGCGGCAGTCCCTATCAGGGGAATCCCGAATGCCGAACCGGTGCCGGCTGGCGGAGAATCGGGTGGAAAGGACGCGCGGTACGGCGCGAGATGGGGACGCGTGCACCGGAATTTCGAAGCAACCGCAGTGGCCAGGCCCGGGAGGGTCGGCGAGCGGCCGGAGGAGCAGGGGCCATTGGCGGCGACAATCCTCGTAGTCGATGACGACGACCCGGTGCGGGTGATGCTCGCGCGGCTGTTGCGGACGCACGGGTACACGGTGCTGCAAGCGGCCCACGCGAACGAAGCGCGGGCGGTCCTGGCGAGCCAGCCGGTCGACCTCGTGGTCTCGGATATCGTGATGCCGGGCGAATCGGGCATCGAGCTGCGGCGCGCGATGCTGGAGCAGTTCCCGGAGCTGCCGTTCATCCTCATCAGCGGCTACAGCGCGGAGGGGCCGGCGGAGTTCGCGGCCCGGACGCCGCACACGGTGTTCGTGCAGAAGCCGTTCGCGGCAGAGCAGTTCCTCGCGCTGGTGGAGGCGACGCTGGCGGCGGGCCGGTAGCGGGCCGGCCGGGGGCCGTTCGCACCTTCGCAACTGCACCGATCGGTTATTGACGCGATAACGGCACGCGGGGCAGACTCCGGGCGATTCCATTCGACCGGAGGCTGGTCCCATGGCAAACGTCGTACGCTGGAACCCGTTCGAGGAGATGTGGAGCCTCGTGCCGCGCGACTGGCTGGCGCGGCTGGGGCTGCCGGGCGAGACGGAGTGGAGCCCCCGCTGCGATGTGACGGAGCGGGACGACGCGATCGTCGTGCAGGCGGAGCTCCCGGGCGTCGCGCCGGGCGACATGGAGGTGACCGTCGAGGACGGGGTGCTGACGCTGCGGGGCGAGAAGCGCTCGGAGCGGAAGGAAGAGGAGAAGGGCCGCACCTACAGCGAGCGGTTCTTCGGCTCGTTCGAACGGCGGATCGCGATCCCGGAGACGGTGGACGCCGAGCGGATTTCGGCGTCGATGAAGGACGGCGTGCTCGAAGTCGTGCTGCCGAAGCGGGAGCCGGAGCCGAAGGCGCCGGCGCGGAAGATCGACATCAAGGCCGGCTGAGGCCGGCCGGACGCCAGGGAGGGCAGCGAGATGGCCGCGCTCGCGGGGCGGGAGCCCGGGACGGGCTGGTACGTGGAAACGGCGACGGGACGGGTGGTGCGCCGGGCGCCCCGCGGGGCGCATACTGGGGATGGCGGCCGGGTGGACCGGGCCGCCGAGGAGGCACCGATCATGGCAGAGCACGAGCTCGACCCGCGGGAAGACCTGAAGGGGGCGAAGGAGTTCATCGAACACCTCCACCCGCTGAAGGCCGTGAAGGAAGCGATGGAGAAGGCCGCGGAGCTGCTCGACCCGGCGGAATCGGACCCGCGCGTCGTGGTGCCGGAGCCGGATACCGTCTCGGAGATGGCCGAGGGCGGGCCGGGCGGCAAGCCGCCGAAGCCGCGGGAGGCCCACCCGATGCCGGACGCGAAAGAGCTGGGAAAAGAGCACCGCGGGTATTGATCGCTGTTCCCGCTTTTTCACGTTCGGCGGGGCAGAAAACCTCTTGACAGGCCTCCCGGCGGGAGTACTGTTAACAGTAAGAATGCGATAGGCGCCCGGTGCTGAAGAGGCCCGGTCCCCGCCGACTCGCAGAGGCTCGAAAGGAGGTGCGGACATGCGGAACAAGCTGCACGCCCTCTACGGAGTCTTCATCGTGCAGAGAGCTGGCCTGCAGTAAGCAGGCCGTTCGCCAGCCGCCGCGGGCACGTATCCACGTGTTGCCCCAGGTGCCCGGGAGCTGAAAAGTCCTGTGCGATGCAGGCGCCCCGGATCGCTCCGTGAAGGAGCGGCAACGGATGCGGAAGTCCCGGCACAACGGCGGCGACCTCCAGCCGGTGCAGCGCCCGGCGGCCGGCTGAGGAGGCGAGTGAACGACCAGCAGGCCCCGCGTCGTGCGGGGCCTGTTTGCGTGTCCGGGGGCCGGGCGCGTTGGCGGCGGAACGGGTAGGCTTGGCGCGTGCGACGATTCGGCGGTGCAATCGCGGCGCTGGCCGTGCTGGCGGGGCTCCTAGCAGCGCCGGGCGCCGGGGCCTACACGGTGCAGACGATCGAGGTCTCGGAGGGCGGCTTCAACCCTGCGGTCTGCCAGATGAACCGGGAGTTCCTGCGGTTCAAGAACGTGGGGAGCACGCCGCGGCGGGTGGTGCGGCATTCGCCGACGCCGGGCGGCGGGCTGTCGTTCGATTCGGGCTGGCTGCAGCCGGGGGAGACGTCGCGGGAGGAGTACATGGGCTTCCCGGGGACGTTCCGGTTCGAGGACTTCGAGAACCCGGCGAACTACGTCATCGTGAAGACGCCAGTGTTCTCAGCGACGTGGCCGGTGGAGTGCAGCCCGGACCCGGCGAAGCGGCCGCCGGCGCCGCCGTGCACGGGGACGGCGTACTGCCTGCGGGTGCCGGGGCTGGCGGCGGATTGAGGGGCGGCGGCTCTTGACCGCGCGGTGACAGGATCGCGAGGGCTGGGGTACGCTCGGGGGTGCCCCGTGGCGGGGTGTGGGGGACCGTGGAGGTTTGATGCGCGAACACCGCTACCGGCCGCTGCTGGCGGCCCTGGCGCTGGCGGCGGCGCTCGCCGGCGGCCTGAGCCTGGCGTTTTTCGGAGCCCGGACGGAATCGGCCTCGGCCTATGACCGCTACCTGATCGAAGTGAACGAGCAGGGGTTCAACCCGCGCACCTGCCGGATCAACCGGGGCGACGAGATCCAGTTCAAGAACGTGGGGACGACGACCATCCGGGTGTACAAACCGCAAATCGGCGGGCTGCCGCCAGACCCGGACTGGACGCTCGACCCCGGGCAGCTGTCGACGGTCATCAGCTACACGGCGGGTACAACAGACCGGTACTTCAGCGATGCGGGGCACTTCGTCGAGGTGCTGACGCCGCCACGCTCGAACACGTGGCAGGTGGCGTGCGCGAAGGAGGCGCCGACGCCGACGCCCACCCCAACGCCGACGGCGACGCCGATTGCGCCGCCGACACCGGCGCGGCCGCCGGCCTGCAAGTGGGTCGGCTGCGCGGTGGGCCCGAACCTGGCGGCCGACTGAGGGCGGGATTTCGCGGACTGGGGAGCATGAGGGCCGGGAGCATCAGCTCCCGGCCCCTGTCGTGTGCGGCGGTTCGGCCGCAGCGCAGCGGAGGAGAGGTCAGCGGCCCATGGCGGGGGTGGCGGTGCCGCCCATGCCGCCGCTCATGCCGCCGGACGGGGTCATGCTGCTGCCGCCGTGGCTGTCGTGGCTCATGTCGGGCGTGGAGCCGGAGGCCGCCTGGACGGGCGCCACGATCTTCACTTCGCCGGCTTTTTCGAACTTGAGGGTGAGCTCGACGGTTTCGCCGGCTTTCGGCTGCTGCTTGAGGTCCATCAGCATGATGTGCCAGCCGCCGGGCTTCAGCTCGGCAGTGCCGTTCGCCGGGACGGGGAAGCCGCCGGGCTTCTCCTGCATCTTCGAGGTGGAGCCTTCGGTGACGACTTCGTGGAGCTGGACCATGCCGGCGATGGGCGAGGAGGCGCTGACGAGCGTATCGGCGGCGCCGGCGCTCTTGATGGTCATGTAGGCGGCGGTGACGTTCGTGCCGGTCGAGGCGCGAACCCAGGCGTCGGAGATGGTGAGGTCGCCGGCTTTCACGGGCTGGAAGGCGGTGCCGGCGCCGGCGCCCTGGGTGGGACTGGCGTCGTCATCGTCGTCGCCGCCGCAGGCTGCGGCGAGGAGGGCGACGGCGAAAGCGCCGAGCAGGAGGATGGGGAGGAATGCGCGGCTGCGGAAGAGCGTGCTCATTCGGTGCGGAATCCTTTCTTGACGAGGAGCGGGAGGTCGTTGAGCCACTCCTTCTGCCCCATGCCGGAGGGGTAGACGGTGTAGGCGTAGTTGTCCTTGGTGAAAGCCATGACGTAGGCGGCGTGGTTGACGGCGTAGTTGCCGCCGCCGAGGTCGGTGCGGGTGGCGGGCTGGAGGCCGAGCGCGACCTGGAACTGGTCCATGAGGTCGCGCGTGCCGGTCAGCCCGATGAAGTCGGGGTCGAAGGTATCGAGGTACTGCTTGAGCTGCTGCGGCGTGTCGCGCTCCGGGTCTGCCGTGGCGAAGACGACTTTGACCTGCTTGCGCACGTCCGGGTCGACCTTCTTGAGCGCCTCGCTGATTTCGTAGAGGTGCGTGGGGCAGATGTCGGGGCAGTGGGTGTAGCCGACGTAGAGCAGCGTGACGTAGCCTTCGGTCTCTTTGCGGAGGTCGAAGGGCTGGCCGTTCTCGTCCATGAGGACGGCGTCGGGTTTTTCGATGGGCGGCGTCACGATGGCGCCCATGTACTGGGCCCCCGCGGTGTCGTCGTCGTTCTTGCCGCCGCCGCAGGCGATGGCGAGCGGGAGGACGGCGAGCGCGGCGAGGAGGAGGGCGGTCGTGCGCCAGCGGAGACGTGGCATGGGGTATTCCTTCGAAGATGGGCTCGATCCGAGTGTAGCCCACGGCCGGCGGCGGGGGATGGCCCGCGGGGCCGCCGGCGCGGGGCCGCCCGGACCGGGCTTAGTGGCCGTGGCCGGGGCCTTCGATGCCAGCCTGTTCGAAGACCCACGCCCAGGCGGCGTCGGCGAATTCGTGCTCGGCGTCGTGCGCTTTCTTTGCGGCGGCGCCGGCCTTTGCGAGGTCGGGGCTGTCGCCTTCGAGCGCCGCGGCCATCTCGCCGAAGATGGCGGCGAGGGCGTCGGCTTTCGGCTTCAGCTCGGCCGGCCAGGGGGTCGTCTTCGCGACGGCCTGGGCCTTGAGGGCCTTCGCGCGGGCGTCTGCCGGGACTTTCTGGTCCTTGTTGATGCTGTCATCGATGGCGTGGAGGCCGAGGCCATCGAGGAAGGCGACGGCCGAGACGACGCTGGCGACGCCGGCGTCGTCGGCGTGGGCTTCGCCGTCGTCGCCGCCGCAGGCGGCGGCGAGGGGGATGGCGAGGAGGAGGATGGCGGCGCCGAGGAGGGCTGGCCAGCCGAAACGGTTGCGAAGCATAGTCGAATCTCCCATCGCGGTGTGGCCCGGGGATGCCCGCTGGGCGGGCGCCCGGTCAGGAATGCGCGGCGACGGGAGCGGGGCGCGGCGGCGCGGGGTCCGGGATGGGGAGGTGCTGGAGGCGGAGGCCGCCGGGCGCGGCGGGGACGGGGATGAGCCGCCCGCCGGGGATGGCGACGGCGACCGCAGCGGCGAGGAGGGTGACGGCGAGGCCGACGGAACCGGGGCTGCTGGCGCAGCCGGCCGACTCGCCGTGGCAGTGCTGGTGGTGGTCGCCCGGGGCTTCTTCGGCAGCAAAGGGGATGGCGACGGCGATGCCGGTGCCGGGGATGGGGATGCTCACCGCGGGCCAGTGGCCGAAATAGGTGAGCATCGGCAGGAGGGCCGCGAGGAGGAGGGCCGCGGCCCGCGGGCTGCCGGCGCCGCTGCGGTGCGGGTATTGCACGGTGTCAGGATCGCAAAGGTTCGGCGCGAGTGCCAGCGGCGCGGCGGGATTCCCGCGGGGACAGGTTTTGCCGTACACTCCCGGGCACCCTGTCATCAGGGAAAGAACCGGAGGGAATGACGATGAAGAATCTGCAGGACCGGGTCGCGATCGTGACGGGGGCATCGCGGGGGCTGGGGACGTACATCGCAAAGGAGCTGGCCGGGGCGGGCTGCCACCTGGTGCTGGCAGCGCGGACGGCGCCGGCGCTGGAATCGCTGGCGGAGGAGATTCGCGGGATGGGCCGGCGGGCGCTGGCGGTGGCCTGCGACGTGGCGGATGCTGACAGCCGGCGGTCGCTGGTGTCTCGCGGCGCAGGCGGAGTTCGGGCGGATCGACATCCTCGTGAACAACGCGGGCATCGAGGTGACGGCGCACTTCGAGGACCAGGACGATGAGGAGCTGGACCGGATCATCCGGGTGAACCTGATCGCGGCGATGCAGCTGACGCGGCTGGTGCTGCCGGGGATGCTGGAGCGGAAGCGGGGGCACATCGTGAACATCGCGTCGCTGGCCGGGAAGGTGCCGGTGCCGTACTCGTCGCCGTACTCGGCATCGAAAGCGGGGCTGATCGCGTTTACGGAGGGGATCCGGATGGAGTTCCGGAAGCGCGGCGTCTCGGCGAGCGCGATCTGCCCGGGCTTCGTGGCCGAGGCGGGGATGTACGCGGACTGGGAGCGGCAGACGGGGGCGAAGGCGACGTTCCTGGCGGGGACGGTGAAGCCGGAGCGGGTGGCGCGGGATGTGGTGAAGGCGATCCGGAAGGACCGGCCGGAGATGCTGCAGTTCTGGGTGCCGGCGCGGCCGACGGCGGCGCTGGCGGAGCTGATGCCGGGGACGTTCGAGAAGATTTACCCGGTCTTCGGGGTGCAGAAGACGTTCGGGAAGCTGGCGGATGCGCGCCGGGAGGAGCAGCGGTCGGCGGAGCGGGAAGCGGCGGCGTCGCGCTAGGCCCGGAGGCGCGGGGCGCGGCCGGCTGGCGGGGCGGCGTCAGCCGGCCTGGCGGGCGACGGCCTCGGCGGCGGCGCGGGCGGCTTCCGGGTCGCCGAGGTAGCGCGAGCTGACCGGCCGGAGCTGTTCATCGAGCTGGTAGAGGAGCGGGATGCCGGTGGGGATGTTCAGCTCGGCGATGGCGTCGTCGCTGATGCCGTCGAGGTGCTTCACGAGGGCGCGAAGGCTGTTGCCGTGGGCGCCGATGAGGACGCGCTTGCCGGCGCGGAGGTCGGGCACGATGGCGTCGTGCCAGTAGGGGAGCATGCGGGCGACGACGTCTTTGAGGCATTCGGCGGCGGGGAGGAGGTCCGGCGCGAGGCCGGCGTAGCGGGGGTCGAAGCGGGGGTGCCGCTCATCGCCGGGGTCGAGGGGCGGGGGCGGGACGTCGTAGCTGCGGCGCCAGGCGAAGACCTGGTCGGGGCCGTAGCGCTCGCTGGTTTCCTTTTTGTTGAGGCCCTGGAGGGCGCCGTAGTGGCGTTCGTTCAGGCGCCAGTGGCGCTTCACCGGGATCCAGTGCTGGTCCATGACATCGAGGGCGATGTTGACGGTTTCGATGGCGCGGCGGAGGAGGGAGGTGTGGACCACATCGAAGGTGAGGCCTTCGGCGCGCATGAGTTCGCCGGCGCGGCGGGCTTCTTCGCGGCCGGTGTCGGTCAGGGGGACATCGTGCCAGCCGGTGAAGCGGTTTTCGCGGTTCCAGGCGGATTCGCCGTGGCGGAGGAGGACGAGGGTGTACATGGCGCCTGCGCTCCCGGTCAGAAGATGGGGTTGACGATGATGGCCTGTTCGCGGGAGGGGCCGACCGAGATGAGGTCGACCGGGCATTCGAGCAGGTCTTCGACGCGCCTGATGAAGGCCTGGGCCTGGGGGGGCAGGTCATCGAAGGAGCGGACGTGGGTGGTGGGCGTCTGCCAGCCGGGGAGTTCTTCGTAGACGGGGCGGACGCGTTCGAGTTCGGATTCGCGGGCGGGGAAGGTATCGATGATGCGGCCGTCGAGTTCGTAGGCGGTGCAGATTTTGATGGAGGGGAGGGTATCGAGGACGTCGAGCCGGGTGAGGGCGACGGCGGCGAGGCCGTTGAAGCGCACGCTGTAGCGGGCGGCGACGGCATCGAGCCAGCCGATGCGGCGGGGCCGGCCGGTGGTGGTGCCGTATTCACCGCGGCCGAACTCTTTGCCGTGGTCGCGGAGCTGGTCGGCGGTGTCGTCGAACAGTTCGGTGGGGAAGGGGCCGTTGCCGACGCGGGTGCAGTAGCTCTTGAAGACGCCGACGACGCGGGAGATGTCGGTGGGGCCGATGCCGACGCCGAGGGCGGCGCCGGAGCTGGAGGAGGAGGGGACGCTGGAGGTGACGTAGGGGTAGGTGCCGTGGTCGAGGTCGAGGAGGGAGCCCTGCGCGCCTTCGAGGAGGACGTATTCGCCGCGGCGGTGGGCCTCGAGGACGATCTCCTGGACGTCGCCGACGTAGGGGCGGAGGCGCTGGCCGTATTCGATGTAGCGCTCGAGGCACTCGCGGAAGTCGATCGGCTCGGCGCCGTAGACGCCGGTGATGACGCGGTTCTGGTAGGCGAGGGCGGCTTCGATGCGGGGGACGAGGTCTTCGCGGCGGAGGAGGTCGCAGATGCGGATGCCGCGGCGGGCGACTTTATCGGCGAAGCAGGGGCCGACGCCTTTGCCGGTGGTGCCGATGGCGTGGGCGCCGCGGGCCTGTTCATCGAGCTGATCGAGGCGGCGGTGCCAGGGCATGATGACGTGGGCGCGGTCGGAGACGACGAGGCGGGAGGTGTCGATGTTCTTCTGCTCGAGGCCGTCGATTTCGCCGAGGAGGACTTCGGGGTCGATGGCGACGCCGTTGCCGATGACGCAGGTTTTTTCGGGGTAGAAGATGCCGGCGGGGACGAGGTGGAGTTTGAATTCGCCGAGTTCGTTGACGATGGTGTGGCCGGCATTGTTGCCGGCGGAATAGCGGGCGACGACGCGGGCTTTGCGGGCGAGGAGGTCGACGATGCGGCCTTTGCCTTCGTCGCCCCACTGGCCGCCGACGACGACGATGATGGGCATCTGAACAGACTCCGGGCCCCCGTTTTCCGGGGGCCCGTCGAGGTATTGTACGGGGAGATTGGGCTACCCGCGAGCGGGGGATGGGCGGGCCTCAGCGGGAGCCGCGGAGGCGGGGGTCGAGGACGTCGCGGAGGGCATCGCCGAACATGTTGAAGGCGTAGACGGTGAGGAAGATGACGAGGCCGGGGAAGATGGCGACGTGGGGGTACTGGGTGAGGCGTTCGCGGGCTTCGTTGAGCATGCGGCCCCAGGAGGCGGTGGGCGGCTGGACGCCGTAGCCGAGGAAGGCGAGGGAGGATTCGACGAGGACGGCGCCGCCGACCTGGATGGAGGCGCCGACGATGAGGACGGGGAACACGTTGGGGGTGACGTGGCGGAAGATGATGCGGAAATCGGAGGCGCCGAGGACGCGGGCGGCTTCGACGTACTGGTTCTGCTTGGCGGCGATGGCGGCGCCGCGGATGACGCGGGACTGGCTGAGGGCGACGAGGGTGCCGACGGCGAGGACGATGCGGAGGTTGACGGGGATCTGCTGGATGGAGGTGACGAAGAGGATGATGAAGATGAGGCCGGGGAGGGCGATGCCGATATCGACGAGCCGCTGGAGGAGGATATCGAATTTGCCGCCGAAGTAGCCGGAGACGACGCCGAGGACGAGGGCGGCGGAGGAGGAGATGGCGACGACGCCGAAGCCGATGAGGATGGAGTTGCGGGCGCCGTAGACGATGCGGGTGTAGAGGTCGCGGCCCTGCTGGTCGGTGCCGAACCAGTGGCTGAGGGAGGGGCCCTGGAACCGTTCGGAGAGGACGCCGACGTTCGGGTCTTTGCCGAAGGTGAAGGCCTGCGGGAAGGCGGCCATGAGGATGAGGAGGATGACGACGGCGGCGCCGAAGGTGCCGAGGGGCTTGGTGCGGATGAAGCTGGTCACCGAGCGGCGCCAGCGTTCGGCGCGGGTGAGTTCGCGGCGGAGGGCGTAGGTTTCGAGGACTTTTGCGTCGGTGGCCATGCTACGAGTACCGGATCCTGGGGTCGATGACGGAGTAGAGGACGTCCACGGTCAGGTTGGCGAAGACGACGACGAGGGCGACGACGATGTTGACGGCCTGGATGACCGGGTAGTCCTTCTGGTCGATGGAGGAGACGTAGTAGCGGCCCATGCCGGGGATGGAGTAGACGGTTTCGATGATGACGGTGCCGCCGACGAGGACGGGGAGCTGGAGGCCGACGACGGTGACGACGGGGATGAGGGCGTTCCGCATGGCGTGGCGGATGATGATGACGCGTTCGCGGAGGCCCTTGGCCCAGGCGGTGCGGATGTAGTCCTGGCGGAGGACTTCGAGCATGGAGGAGCGGGTGAAGCGCATGACGGAGCCGCTCAGGCCGCCGCCGAGGATGAGGGCGGGCATGAACATGAGCTTCAAGTTGCCGATGGGGTCATCGGTGAAGGGGATGTACTTGGCGGGCGGGACGCCCCACTGGAAGTAGCGTGCGGCGAGGGAGATGAGGAGGATGGCGATCCAGAAGTTTGGGGCGGCGAGGAGGCCGATGGCGAAGCTGCGGCCGGCGTAGTCGGCCCAGGTGTCCTGGCGGATGGCGGAGATGACGCCGACGGGGATGGCGATGAGGAGGGAGAAGAAGATGGCCATCGCGCCGAGCTGGAAGGTGACGGGGAGGCGGTTGCGCAGCTCGGAGGTGACTTCGCGGCTGGAGATGAGGGAGCGGCCGAGGTCGAACTGGACGATATCGCCGAGCCAGCGGACGTACTGGGCGACGATGTTGCCTTCGAGGCCGAATTCCTTGCGGATCGCCTCCTTGGTGGCCTGGTCGCCGGCGCCGAATTCGCCGAGGACGAGGTCGACGACATCGCCGGGGACGGCCCGGACGATGACGAAGACGACGAAGGTGACGCCGAGGAGGGTGGGGACCATGAGGAGGAGGCGGCGAAGGATGTAGCGCTGCATATGGTGCGAACCCGGCGGGCGTTATGAGGGGTGGGCCGGTTGGGGCCGGCCCACCCCGGGGCGCGTAGTGTAGTCGAATTCCGTTCCGTTGTGGGGAGCGTCCCCCGGTATCAGGCCCGGTCGAGCCAGATGAAGGGGACTTCCTCGGTGCCGGCGGAGTAGGCACCCGGGACGGTCTGGATGTCGATGTTCTTCACCCACTCGCGGTAGCCGGTCCAGGCGGTGCCGGCGCCTGCCGAGACGGGGATGTAGTACATCTTCTCGGCGTTCTTGCGCTGGATGTCGAAGAAGATCTGCTTGCGCTTGTCGGGGTCGAGTTCGCGCTGCTGGGCGCGGGCGAGCTGTTCGAGCTCGGGGTCCTTGATGCGCGAGTGGTTGAGCTGGTTGTCGGTGAAGAAGCGGATGGGGTAGCCGCCGGCCTCGGGGAAGGGCGTCTGGTAGCCGAAGGCGATGCCGGTGAAGTTCCCGGTGAAGGTCTGGGTGATGTACTTGGAGGAGTAGTCCTGGACGTCGGTGGAGGTCTTGATGCCGATGGCGTTCAGCATCTGGATCTTGGCTTCGGCGGCGGCGTTGAAGCCGGAGCCGTAGCGGTTGGCCGTGTACTGGTAGACGGTGCTGAAGCCGTCGGGGTAGCCGGCGGCGGCGAGGAGCTTCTTCGCCTCGGCGGGGTCGTACTTGAAGTACTTGGCGGATTCGCCCTGCGCGGCGCTCTTCGGGTCGAGCCAGAAGCGCACGAGGCCGGCGGGGATGAGGTTGTTCCAGCGCTCGGAGACGGCGAGGCCGGCTTCCTTGAGCTTCTTGATGTTGTACTGGAGGTCGAGGAGCCCGTCGCGGTCGAAGGACATGGAGATGGCCTGGCGGACGCGCGGGTCTTTGTTCCAGTGGCGAATCGGCTTTGGAGTCCATGTAGACGAAGCCGAGGAGCTGGGAGACTTCGCCGTAGAGCTGGACGTTGGGGAGGGCGCTCTTGACGTTGACGAGGTCCTCGGCGTTGAGGCCTTCGGCGTCGGTGTTGCCGGCCTGGAACTGGGCGAGGCGGTTGGCGTATTCGGGGATGATGGAGATTTCGACGCCATCCATGAGCGGGAAGCCGCTCATGTACCAATCGGGGTTCTTCTTGAGCTTGAACCCGACGGAGGGGGTGTAGCTCTCGAGGATCCAGGGGCCGGAGCCGATGGAGGTCTTGGTCGGGTCGAAGCCGCCTTCGGCTTCCTTCGGCATGATCCAGACGAGGTTGGCGTCGGCGAGGACGTCGAGGAAGGCGGCGTTGGGCTCTTTGAGCTTGAAGACGACGGTCTGCTTGTCGGGGTACTGGACGGAATCGACGAAGGCGACCTGGGAGCGGTTGGTGTTGGTCTCAGCGGTGGCGCGGCCCCAGGAGTATTTGACGTCGTCGGTATCGACGGCGCGGCCGTTGACGGGGGCGACGTTGTGGAACTTGACGTTGGGCTTGAGCTTGATGGTCCAGGTGAGGCCGTCGGGGCTGGCCTCGGCGCTCTCGGCGATGTCGGGGACGGGGCGGAGGTCGGCCTGGCGGACGCCGGGGCCGGCGTTGTACTTGAAGAGGCGGCCGTAGACGTAGGCGGCGTACCCCTTGGTGAGGAAGGAGAGGTTGCCGTAGGGGTCGATGGTGGGCGGGTCGCCGGTGAAGGTGATGCGGTAGGTGCCGCCGCGCTTGGCGTTGGCGAAGGGGTCGGACGGGGTCGGGGTGGCCTGCGGGCCGGGCGTGGGCGTGGCGAGCCCGGAGAGGCCGCCGTTGTCGTCATCACCGCCGCCGCAGCCAACGAGGGCGAGGCCTGCGGCGCCGGCGGAGAGGGCGGTGGCACCGCCGAGGAAGCGGCGCCGGGTGCGGCGCTCCTTCCAGAAGCGGTCCCAGTATGAACCAGACATTGAGAATCCCCCTGCTGAAGCTTGGTACACCGACGGTACGTCGGCGGCGGCCGATAGGATTGGCCTATCTGGCCTATACGCACCCATAGCGTCTTGCGATATGTACGTGGCGCAGCGGGGAAACGTCAATGGATGATCGGGTGAAAACGCTCGAAACCGAACGCCTTTCGACGGATTGTCATCGGCAGATTTGAAAAGGTTGACCGGCCAGTAGGGGGAACCGGGAAGCGGGAACCGGGAAGCGGGAACCGGGAACCGGGAAGCGGGAGGCGGGAGGCGGGAGGCGGCAGCTGGGAGCTGGGAGCTGGGAGCTGGGAGGGAGGATAACCTCCAACCTCCAACCTCCAACCTCCAACCTCCAGCCTCCAACCTCCAACCTCCAACCTCCAACCTCCAACCTCCAACCTCCAACCTCCAACCTCCAACCTCCCCGCCCGGATTGCCCGGTAGGGGGCCGCTTGCTACGCTCGAGGTTCGGCACCAACGAGATTTTGCCCCGGGTTCGAACAGTCATGGCGCACCACAAATCGGCTATCAAACGCTGGCACCAGTCGCTCCGTGAGCGGGAGCGGAACCGTTCGCGACGGACGCGCGCGAAGAATGCCATCCGGAAGCTGCGGGAGGCAGTCGCGGCCGGCGATGCTGACGCCGTGAAGGAGGCGCTGAGCCGCGCCTATTCGGCGGTGGACCGGGCGGCGAAGAAGGGCGCGATCCACGTGGGGAAGGCGGACCGCCTGAAGCGGCGGATGGCGCACCTCGTGCAGAAGGCGCAGGCAGCGCAGGACGCGGCCTGATGCCGCCCCGCTCCCGGGGCTGAGGTTCGAACCGGGAAACGCCCGCCGAAGACGGCGGGCGTTTTTCGCGCCCGGCGCGCCGGCCGCGGATGGGCTAGAATCCGCGAACGCTTACGTTCACGTCAGGGAGGAGCCCATGGGCAGGCTGGATGGCAAGACGGTCATCGTGACCGGCGCGAGCCGGGGAATCGGGGCGGAGATTGCGCGGCTGTTCGCGGCGGAGGGCGGCCGGGTGGCCTGCGTCGCGCGGACGCTGCGGGAGGGCGACCACCCGCTGGAGGGGTCGCTCGAGCACACGGTCGCGATGATCCGGGAGGCGGGCGGCGAGGCGATGGCCATCGCCGCGGACATCTCGGAATACGAGCAGTGCGCGCGGGCGGTGGAGGCGGCGCGGGCGGCTTACGGGCCGATCGACGTGCTGGTGAACAATGCGGCGCTCACGTACTTCATCCCGATCAAGGACTACCCCATCAACAAGTGGCACCGCTCGATTGCGGTGAACTTCCACGCGCCGTTCTACCTGAGCCAGCTGGTGCTGCAGGACATGCTGCCGCGGAAGTCGGGCGCGATCGTGAACATCTCGAGCGGGGCGGCGATCGGCCCGGGCCGGGGGCCGTACCCGGAGAACATCGGCCGGGGCGGGACGCTCTACGGAGCGGAGAAGGCGGCGCTGGAGCGGTTCACGCAGGGGCTGGCGAGCGAGGTGTACCACGACGGGGTGAGCGTGACGTGCGTTTCGCCGTCGCAGGTGGTGCCGACGCCGGGGACGGTGTTCCACCACCTGGTGACGGGGATGGACGACCCGCGCGGGGAGCCGCCGCTGCTGATGGCGCAGGCAGCGCTGCTGCTGGCGACGGAGCCGAAGGAGAAGGTGGCGGGCCGGGTGACCTACAGCCAGGAGATCCTGCTCGAGTTCGGCTGGATCCGCGAAGGGAAGGGCATCGGCATCGACCGGAAGGGCTCGGGCTACAGCCAGATCTAGCCGGCGATGCGGGGCGGCCCGCATCAGCGCAGGGCGGCGAGCCAGCCGGTGATTGCGGCGACGAAGACGGTACCGTCGAGGGCGGCGGTCGTCCCGACGCTGAAGACGCCCTGGCCGGGGAGCGTCTCGCGGTCGAGTTCGGTGCCGTCGCGCGTGTCGAGAACGACGAGCTCGAGGCGGTAGTCCCCGGCTGCCACGGCGGCGAAGCGCGCGGCCGCCAGGGGACTGCATGACGACGCCGCGATTGGCGAGGTCGCGCCGTTCCCACGCAAGGACTCCCCGGTCGCCTTCGTCGCGGACGGCGACGACCCAGCCGCCGCGCCCGCCGGCGGGGATGACGAGCCCTTCGGGGGAGACCGACGGGCTGCCGTCGGCCGGGTAGCCGATGGGGAGGCTCCAGGCGCTGGCACCGCTGGCGGCGTCGATGGCGTGAAGCGAGCCTTCGTTGTCGGTGACGTAAAGCCGGCGCCCGTCGAACGAGAGTGCGGGGCTCGAGGCGGTGCCGCCGGGCAGGCTGTCGTTCGTCCAGAGCGGCTCGAAGGCCGGCGAATGGCCGGGGCGGTAGCGCATGGCGCGGAGGCCGGCTGACGGCGACCCCGGCGCCCAGAACGTGAAGTAGATGGTGCCCGAGGCGGGGTCGACGGCGAGCGTGTTGGCGCTGGGGCAGCCCTGCAGCCCGCGCGCTGCAGGCCCAGAGGCCGTCGGACGGCTGCCAGGCGGCCCCGGGGGCGAGGTCGAGCGGCTGGCCGATCACGGCGCCCGCCGACGGGTCGACGAGGTAGACGGTCCCGGTGTGGGTAACGAAGACGAGGTTGCCATCGGGGGTGAACTGGAGGGACAGCGGCACCCCGCGCAGGGGGAGGCGCCACTGCTCGTCGCCGGCCGGGGTGATGGCGTGGAGGCCGCCGCCGTCGGCGATGAAGAGGGTGCCGTCGCGGGCAACGGTGGGGGAGGAGACGACGGCGAGGCTGTCGATGCCGCGGGCGCACCACCGCAACTCGCCCGTCGCCGCGTCGAGTGCCCGGAGGTGGCAGCCGGGCGACGTCGAGGTGACGTAGAGGTTGCCCTCCGGGCCGAGGGTCGGGCCGAGGTTGATGGCCCACGGCAGGGGCCCGGCCTGCTGGCCGGCTTCGAGGCGGACGCTCCAGGCGAGGGAGAGGTCGCCGGCTGCCGGGGCGGGGGCATAGTCGCTGTTGCGGGCGTCGGCATGAACGGCGGACCATCCGGGCGCGTAAGGGGAGGCGAGAGTGGGCGCTGCAGCGGCGGCGCCGGGCGTCGCCGCCGGCGTCGGCCCCGGCGCCCGGCTGCCGTCGGCACACCCCGCGAGCCCGGCAAGGGCTGCAGCGGCGGCAAGGAGGAGGGGAGTTTTCGAGGGCATCGCAGCCTCCCATCACATTCGAACGGTGTTCGGATGCTGAGAGGCTAGCTGACTCGCGGCTGGCGGGCGAGCCGTTCCCCCGGGCACGGGTGTCGAACGGGACATCGCCGACCCGATATACTTCCCGAACGATGTTCGAAACCGTCCGACGACTCCGCCGCTCCGCGCGCGTGGGCCGCACCGCGGCCCGCATCTACTTCGGCTACAAGCGGACGCAGCGCCGCGTCCGAAACCTGCCGCCCGAGGCGGCGGCCGCCGCGTGGGAGGCGCGCCACGAGGAGTTCGCGGAGACGCTCTACCGGCTGGCGACGGACCTGCGTGGCCTCTACATCAAGTCGGGGCAGTTCATCGGGACGCGGACGGACCTGCTGCCGGAGGCCTACACGCGGTCGCTCTCGCGCCTGCAGGATGCGGTGCCGCCGCACCCGTTCGGCGTGGTACGGGCGACGATCGAAGAGCAGTTCGGGGCGGCGCTGGAAGACCTGTTCGCGCGGTTCGATGCGGAGCCGCTGGCGTCGGCGTCGCTGGCGCAGGTGCACCGGGCGCAGCTGCCGGACGGGCGGGAGGTGGTGGTGAAGGTCCAGTACCCGGAGGTCGCCGGGCTGGTGCGTCTGGACGTGCGAAACATGCGGACGCTCGTCGGCATCGTGGCGCGGCTGGAGCGGAACTTCGACTTTCGGACGGTGGTGAACGAAATCGCGAGCCAGGTGCCGCTGGAGCTGGACTTCGAGCGGGAGGCGGAGATGACGCGGCGGGTGCGGCAGAACCTGGCCCACCTGCCGGGCGTCGTGGTGCCGGCGGTGGTCGACGGCTACGTGCGGCCGAAGGTGCTGGTCACGGAGTACGTGGATGGGGCGCGGCTGCTCGATGCGGAGCGGCGCGACGCGCACGCGCCGGACCGGGCGGCGCTGGCGCAGGCGATCACGAGCGCCTACGGCCACCAGATCATGGTGGACGGGCTGTTCCAGGCGGACCCGCACCCGGGGAACATCCTCGTGCTGCCGGGCGGGCGGGTGGCGCTGCTCGATTTCGGGCTGACGAAGGAGCTGCCGGACGCGGCGCGGCGCGGCTTCGCGCGGCTGGTGCTGGGGACGGCGAACCGGGACGGGGAGACGATCATCGCGGCCTTCCGGGAGCTGGGGGTGCGGGTGCGGAACGAAGACCCGGAGGCGGTCCTCGCGACGCTGGCGATCCTGTTCGAACCGCGGCCGATCGATGCTGGGCCGCGCGAGCTGCGGGTGCGGAACCGCGCGATGCGGGCGAACCCGGTGGAGCAGATCCCGGGCGACCTCGTGCTGCTGGGGCGGGTGATCGGGCTGCTGCGGGGGGTGTGCGCGAGCCTCGGGGCGCCGCTCTCGCCGATGCAGATGCTGCGGCCGTACGCAGAGCAGGCGCTGAGCCGCTGACGGTGCTCCGGGTGCGCCGGGCAAACGGACGCCCGGCGGCGCGGGACCGCCGGGCGCGGGACAGGGACGGGCCGCCGGGCGTCAGCGGCGCCGGGCGACGGCGACGAGGGTCAGCCCCGCAGAGAGGCTGAGGACGACGGCCGCGGCGGCGCGGAGGAGGCCGGCGAGGGCGTCCTCCCGGGCTGCGCCGGTGCCGGTGTTCGGCGGCAGCGGCACGCCGAGCGAGGCGGCCGGGGCCGGCGGCGCGCCGGTGGCCGAGGAGGCGCCGGGGGGCGCGGGGTCAGCCGGCGCCGGGGCGGGCGCCTGCGGGGCCGGGGTCGCAGGGCTGGCGGGCGGGTTCGCCTGCTGGGCGGGCGGCTGCGGGCTGGCCGGCGGGGGCGGGGGCGGGTCGACGGGGAGTTCGTAGCAGCCGGCCATGCAGGGCGGGTTCCATTCCTTGATGTTGAGGAAGGTGAGCGTCACCACATCGCCGGCTTTGCGGGGGCTGGCGGCCTGGGACGGCGTGACGGCCACCCAGCCGGACTGGAGCGTTTCGGTCACGGTGTAGCTGCAGCCGGGCACGTGAGGCACGGCGAACTTCACGCTGCCGTCGGCGCCCGTGGGGGCGGTGCGGGGCTCGATGCCGCAGCCGCTGACGGTGAACTGCCAGCCGGCGCCGGGCCGTTCGAGCCCGAGCACGCTCTCCGTTTTCTCGACGATGATGATGACGGGAATCGCGGGCTCCTCGGGGTCCAGCGGGTCTTCGGGCTCGATGGGGTCCTCTCTCACGTCGAGCCGCTGGTTGTAGAAGCAGACGGCGACCAGCTCGCCGGTGCCGGGCTGGGCTTCGGCCGCGGCATCGGCCGAGGCGATCGTGACCGGGGCGCCGTTGCCATCGAAGGCCGGGGTGCCGGGGCAGACGGGGCCGAAGCGGGAGGGCTTGCCGTAGGCCCAGCCGAGGAGGCGGTAGCCGGGGAGCTCCTGTTCGACGACTTTGTAGCTGCCGGGGGCGAGGCCGGAGAGTTCGCCGGGCGCCGCCTGGGAGAAGCCGACGAATTCCGGTTCGCTGCCGGGGCCCCAGACTTCGGCGGTGAATTCGGTATCGTCGGCCGGGTCGCCATCGACGACCTTGACGACGGCGATGGTGCCGCGGGCGGGCGGGTCGATCGGCGTGGCTTCCTTGCGGTTGTTGAAGAAGCAGATGGCGACGACCTGGTCGGCCTGGAGCGTGAAGCGAACGGGCTGCTCGGCGGACTCTTCGCGCGTGGGGCAGTAGACGTTGCCCTCGGCGTCGTGCTTGGCCCAGGCCCAGCCGAGGAGGCTGTAGCCGGGCAGGGTGATCTGCTCGGAGATTTCCCAGCAGCCGGGCGCGACGGAAGCGCTGCCGGGCGCGGGCTGGCTGAAGGCGACGTTCACCGCGGGGCCGGCTTGGTCTTCACCCCCGGAGCAGGGCGTGAGGGTCGCGGAGAAAGCCGCGGTATCGCCGGGGAAGCCGGGGACGACCTTGCCGACGAGGACGCGGCCTTGCTGGGCGGCGACCTTGCACTGGACGGTCACGGTTGCGGCGGCCGACCCGTTGCCGGAGGCGGTCGGCTCCTCGGTCTCGCCCTCCCAGTAGGTCCAGCTGTACTTCACGAAGAGCTCGTGCGGGCCGCAGACGTCGGCGTTGCGGGGGGCCAGCGCGGCGATGGGGATGACGAGGGTGGCAGCGGGGGCATCGGGTTCGAGGAAGGCCCACGCTTCGCATTCGTAGTCGGACGGGGAGCCGGGGCTGCAGGACCGGTCCGGGCCGGAGAAATCGGGCGGGTCGTGGGTGAGCGCACCCGGCAGGTAGAGGTCGGCCTGGAAGAGCAGCCATCCGCCCGTTTCCATGGGGCTGGGCCCCTGGATGTCGATGGTCACGGTCCACTCGAAGCTGCCGCCGACGGCGACGGCGGCGGGCGACGCGGCGGCGGTGACGGTGACGGCGGGCGGACCTTCGGCGCGGCCGGGCCGGCTGAGCAGGAGGAGCGCCGCGAGGGCAGCGATGAGCGCCAGCGCGGCGGCTGCGGCGATGCGGCGTGGAAGGGCGGGCAACAGCAGGGGCGGCGACATGTGCAGGGGCGACTCCGAAGCGGGCGTGGCGCACCGGAGGCCAGCGCGGCCCCGCCGACCGCGCCGGCGGGGCCGCTCGCTTGATGGGCAATCCGGTAACGCCCATGGGGAAATTCGGAGGGCGCAGGGCACGGGAAAAGAGGGCGACGAGCATGTGATGGAAGGGAATGACGGAACGTGTGGCGGAGCCGGGCGCGGGCCGCGGCGGCGCGGGGGCAGCGGGTTGCGGGCCGGGCCGGGATGGGCGACCCTGCGGGAGATGCCCGCCCACGGTGCGCACTGGCGACGGGGAGCGCTCGCCGCGCTGGCGGCGCTCGGGCTGCTGACGGCCGCGGCGTGCTCGGCGGGGGCCGACGGGACGCCGGAGATCACGACGCGGATGGTGACGCCGGTGGGACCGTCGCCGACGCCGACACTGCCGCCGGGCGTTTCGCCGACGCCGCTGGTGCCGCCGGAGCTGATCGTCTCGACGCTCGAGGTGTACCAGGCGGGCGCGGTGCTCGTTTCGGTGACGGGCGACATCATCGGCGGGCAGGTGGAGTTCCTTGGCCGGAAGTTCCCGCTGACGAAAGGGAGCCAGAGCCAGTACACGTTCGTGCCGGTCGACACGGAGGACCCGCCGGGGACGCACCGGCTGACGGTGGACGTGCGGATGCCGAACGGGACGCGGGGGACGCTCGAGGCGACGGTGACGGTGCTGGCGACGCCGTGGACGGTGGACTACCTGGAGTTCACGGACGAGCAAACGGCGACGCTGCTCGACCCGCAGGTGGTGGCAGACGAGCTGGCGCTCCTCAAGAGCATCTACGTGAAGGTGACGCCGGTGAAGCTCTGGAGCGGGCCGTGGCTCATCCCGACACAGGGGGCGCTGACGGCGCGGTTCGGCGAACAGCGGTCGATCAACGGGGCGCCGCCGAGCGGCCACCACGGGGGCACGGATATCGGAGCGGAGGAGGGGACGCCGGTGGTGGCGACGAACTCGGGCACGGTGGTGCTGGCGCGGGAGCTGAGGGTGCGGGGCAACATGGTGATCATCGACCACGGCGGCGGGCTGTATTCGGGGTATGCGCACCTGAGTTCGATCGCGGTGGCGGAGGGCGACCATGTGGAGGCGGGCCAGCTCATCGGAGCGGTGGGGAACACGGGGCTTTCGACGGGCGCCCACCTGCACTGGGAGATGGCGGCGCACGGCATCCTGCTCGATGCGCTGCGGTTCACGGACGGGACGAACGGGTTCTGAGGCGGCGGCGCACCGGGCTCAGGATTCGAGGAATTCGCGGACGGCGCGGGCGAAGGCCTCCGGCTGGTGGAGCGGCACCTGGTGGCCGGCATCGGGGATTTCGACGAAGCGGCCGTTCGGGAGGCGGCGGACCATCTCCTCGGCGATGTCGCGCGAGAGGATTTTGCTCTTTTCGGCGCGGATGACGAGGGTGGGGCAGGTGATGTGCTCGAGGCTCTCCCAGAGGTAGGGGATCTCGGCGATGGCGCCGCGGCCGGTGGCCTGGTGGATGGCGGGGTCGAAGCGGAACACGAGGTTCCCGGTGGCCTCGTCGAGCTGGAGCGAGGCGTAGACCTGGCGGAGGAGGAAGTCGCGGTCGCGGCCGGGGTAGAGCTGCGCGAAGTGCTCGATGGCCTCGGCTTCGGTGGCGAAGCCGGGGGCTTTCTGGGCTTCGCCGGTGCTCTTGCGGATGCCGCGGGCGCCCTGGTCGGCCATCTGGGGGCCCATGTCGGCGAGGACGAGGTGCTTGAGCCGGTGGGAGTGGTCGCGGGCGTAGGCCATGGCGATGCGGCTGCCGATGGAATGGGCCACGAGGTCGAAGGCTTCGAGGTCCATCTCTTCGACGAAGCCGCGGAGGTCCATGGCGAAGGCCCAGACGAGGTAGCCGCCGGGGGCGTGCTCGCTTTCGCCGTGGCCGCGGAGGTCGGGGGCGTAGACGCACCAGCGGTCGATGAAGCGCTCGGCGATGTGCTCCCAGTAGCGGGCGTTGTTCATGAGGCCGTGGAGGAGCACGAGGGGCTCGTTCTCGACGCTGCCCCAGCGGATGTAGTGGTGCCGGAGGCCGTGGATGGTGAGGTAGCCGTCTTCGCCGTGGAGGGCCGGTTGGGTGGTCACGAGGAGTGAGTATACGAAGGGGGCGGCTTTCGGTGGTGAGCGGGCGGGTTGCGGGCGAGGGCGCGGGGTGGTTCGCTAACGGCGTGGCTGATGGTGATGCGAAGGCCGGCGCGGCGCAGGAGGTGCGCGGGGTGGCGGGGTACGAATCGCCGTACCCGTACCTGGACCGGCTGCAGCCGAAGATGGAGGAGCGGCTGGCGCGCCGGGTGCCGGCGACGGGCCGGTTCTGCGGCTTCTGCTATGCGCGGCTGCGGGCGGAGGATGCGGTCTGTCCGTTCTGCGGGACGGCGACAGCCGAGCGGCCGACGGTGACGGAGATTCCGCAGGAGGTGCTGCGGCTCTACCTCACCAAGCAGAAGACGGAGGCGCGGTGGGTGCACGGGGGCGCGTTCTTCGGACTCATCCTCGCCTCGGCGCTGTTCCTCTGGATGGTGATCTGGGGGCCGGGGCTGCTGGGGCACCCGGCGCTGGCGTTCGCGGTGCTGCTGCTGGGCGGCTACGTGCTGGCGCAGCTGTTCGGGACGCTGATCGGGGCGCAAATCGGCTACCGGAAGGGTGCGCGGAAGCGGGACGAGCTCTGGGCGGCGTACCTGGCCGAGCGGGACGGCGCCGGTCAGGCGAGCGCGCCGAGCAGGGCTTCGAGCTGACGGCCGAAGGCGCGGCGGGCGGCGGCGAGGCGGTCCGGCGGGCAGCCGCCGATGGTGACGCGGACGGAGCCGCCGACGCGGACGTCGAGGCTGGCAATGGCGGCGATGCGGAGGGGGCCTTCGAGGCCGAGGACGTCGAATTCGATGTCTTCGCCGTGGACGGCGCCGGCGCGGCCGATGGGGCGGGCGACGGCGCGGACGGTGACGCTGCCGGCTTCCCAGGCGCGGACGATGTGCCAGTCCCAGGTGTCGGCGGCGCGGTGTTCTTCCGCGCAGGCGTGGACGGGCGGGGGTTCGCAGCCGAGGAGTTCGCCGAGCAGCCCGAGGACTTCGCGCTCGAAGACGCGCTCGGCATGCAGCCGGCGGCGGGCCTCAGCGGAGAGGTGGGGCGGCAGGATGATGACGAACTCCTCGGCCACGGAACGGACCTCCGGTGCGGCGGTCAGCGGGCGCTGGAGAGGGCGCCGGTGAGCTCGGCCATGAGCTGGAGGACGCGCGGGTCGCGGGTGCCGATGAGGAGGGTGCCGACGCCGGCGTCTTCCCAGGCTTTGTAGCGCTCGCGGATGCGCTCGACGGGCCCGACGAGGGCCATTTCGTCGGCGAGCTCATCGGGGACGGCGGCCTCGGCCTCGGCTTTGCGGCCGGCGAGGTAGAGCTCCTGGATGCGGGCCGCGGCGTCGCCGTAGCCGTAGCGGTGCATGAGTTCGTTGTAGAAGTTCTTCTGGCGGGCGCCCATGCCGCCGACGTAGAGGGCGATGCCGGGCTTGGTGGTCGCGAGCCCGGCTTTGACGTCGTCGGTGATGATGACGCTGCAGGTGGCGACGATGTCGAAGTCCTTCATGGACTTGCCGTTGCCGGCGCGGGCGAAGCCGGCTTCGAGGTCGGGCTTGAAGACGTCCATGCGGTAGGGGGTGAAAAAGGCGGGGATCCAGCCGTCGGCGATCTCGGCGGTGAGGCGGATGTTGTTGGGGCCGAGGGTGGCGAGGTAGATGGGCATGTTGCGCCCGTGGAGGATGCTCTTCAGGGGCTTGCCGAGGCCGGTGGCGCCGGGGCCGGTGTAGGGGAGGTTGTACTCCTTGCCGTGGAATTCGACGGGCTCATCGCGGGCCCAGATTTTGCGGAGGATGGCGACGTATTCGCGGAGGCGGGCGGCAGGGTTGCCGTAGGGCTGGCCGTGCCAGCCTTCGACGACCTGGGGGCCGGAGAGGCCGAGACCGACGAGCATGCGGCCGCCGGAGAGGGCATCGAGGGTCATGCTCGTCATCGCCGTCATGGCCGGGGTGCGGGCCGGGATCTGCATGATGGCGGTGCCGAGCTTGATGCGCTTCGTGAGGGCGGCGAGGTAGGCGAGCGGGGTGACGGCATCGGAGCCGTAGGCTTCCGCGGTCCAGACGGAATCCCAGCCGAGGCGTTCGGCTTCGAGGACGGATTCGACGGGCAGCTCCATGCGGGCGCCGGAGTAGCCGAGGTAGAGGCCGAGCTTCATGGTCGTGCTCCAGGTGCAGGGGTCGGGGGATAGCGTAGCGTCCCGGGGCGCGCCTGTGCAGCGTGGTGCGGCTCAGCGGGCGGTGATGCGCTCGAGGGTGCCGGCCTGGTCGCGGACGATGTAGAGCTCGCCGGCGTCGTCTTCGCCGAAGGAGGAGATGCCGGTGGGGAAGTCGGCGAGGCGGGTGACCTGGAGCTGGCTGCCCTGCCAGCGGAGGGCCCAGGCGCTGCCGGTGCAGTAGTCGGCGACGAGGTAGGCGCCGCGGAGGGCGGGGAAGGCCTGGCCGCGGTAGACGTAGCCGCCGGTGACGGAGCAGCCGTCGTCGTGGGTGTAGTCGAAGACGGGGAGGGTGAGGCCGGAGCGGTCGCAGCCCTGGGCCGGGCGGTAGCAGATGCTGCCTTCCATGATGCTCCAGCCGTAGTTCTGGCCGCCGGGGGCGCCGGCGGGCTGGAAGTTCACCTCTTCGCGGGCGTTCTGGCCGACGTCGGCGATCCAGAGGTCGCCGGTCTCGCGGTCGAAGCTGAAGCGCCACGGGTTGCGGAGGCCGTAGGCCCAGATTTCGGGGCGGGCGCCGTCGCGGGCGGCGAAAGGGTTGTCGGGCGGGATGGCGTAGGCGCGGCCGGCGGCTGGCGGGCTGTCGACGTCGATGCGGAGGATGGAGCCGAGGGGGTTGGCGAGGTCCTGCCCGGCGCGGAGGGGGTCGCCGGCGCCGCCGCCGTCGCCGAGGGCGATGTAGAGGTAACCGTCGGGGCCGAAGGCGAGCATGCCGCCGTTGTGGTTGCTGTACTGGTCTTCGATGGCGAAGAGGACGCGGCCGGAGGCGGGGTCGGCGCGGTCGGGGTCGCCGGGGGCGACGCGGAATTCGGCGAGGGTGTTCGCGCCGCCGTTGGCAGCGGTGTAGTAGACGAAGAAGCGGCCATTGGCGGCGAACCCGGGATGGAACGCGAGGCCGAGGAGGCCCTGCTCGTTGCCGCTCGAGGTGACGCGGGAGCGGATATCGAGGAACGGCTGGGGCGCGACCTGCCCGTTGAGGACGATGCGGATGGTGCCGCGCTTTTCGAGGACGAAGAGGCGGCCGCTGCCGTCGCCGGCGCCGGTGACGAAGGTGGGGCGTTCGAAGCCGCCGACGACGCGTTCGAAGGCGATCGACGGGAGGGCGGGGAGTTCGCCGCCGGGCGCGGGGGTGGGCGTCGCGGCGGGCGGCGGGGTTGGCGAGGGAGCAGGGGCGCCGCCGGTGCCGTCGCAGGCGACGCCGACGACCCAGATGACGAAGGGGAGGATGCCGATGGACAGCGCTCGCACCACGGCATGGTGGCACAGGGGAAGGTTAGGCGGGGAGAAAGGGGGCATCGACGGCTCCGATGGAGCTATCGAGGGGATTTCGCGCAACGGGCATGCGAATTCGCGATACTGTGGCCGGCGCCCGGTTCGGCGCGGAGGGGAACGCGCGTGGAGTTCGACACGCTGCTTTCGGCGCGGGCCCTCATGGGCCTCTCACTGGTCTTCCATACGTTTTTTACGCCGCTCGGCATCGGCCTGCCGCTCCTCTTGTTCGTGGCGGAGGGGATGGCGCTCTGGAAGAAGGACGAGCGGTACCGTCAGCTGGCCCGGGCGTGGACGCCGGTGGTGGGGCTGCTGTTCGCGGTGGGCGCCGTCTCGGGGACGGTGCTGTCGTTCGAGCTGGGGCTGCTGTGGCCGCGGTTCATGGAGTACGCGGGCGGCATCATCGGCATGCCGTTCTCGCTGGAGGGGTTCGCCTTCTTCACGGAGGCGATCTTCCTCGCGATTTACATCTACGGCTGGAACCGGATGTCGGCCTTCGCGCACTGGCTGGTGACGATTCCGATCGCGATCAGCTCGGCGATTTCGGCGGTGTTCGTCATCTCGGCGAACGCGTGGATGAACACGCCGGAGGGGTTCCGCGTGGTGGACGGGCAGGTCGTCGACGTCGACCCGTGGGATGCGATGTTCAACGCGGCGTGGCTGCACGAGGCGATCCACGGGACGCTGGCGTCGTACGTGGTGACGGGGTTTTCGGTGGCGGCGGTGTACGCATGGCTGCTCTGGCGGAAGAAGCCTGCGGTGAACGCGAAGCTGGGGCTGCAGCTGGCGATGGCTGTGGCGGCGGTTTCGATCCCGCTGCAGATCATCGCGGGGGATTTCGCGGCGAAGCGGGTGGCGGAGCTGCAGCCGGTGAAGTTCGCGGCGATGGAGGGGCAGTACGAGACGCAGCGGGGCGCGCCGCTGCGCATCGGCGGCATCCCGATGGACGGCGAGACGAAGTACGCCATCGAGATCCCGAAGATGCTGAGCTGGCTGGGGTACGGCGACCTGAACGCCGAGGTGCTGGGGCTGAACGACGTGCCGCCGGAGGACCGGCCGAACGAGCTGCTGGTGCATCTCTCCTTCCAGGTGATGGTGGGCGCGGGCTTCGCGCTGCTGTTCATCGCGGCGTGGTACTGGGTTGCGTGGTGGCGGCGGCGCCGGCGGGAGGCGGGGAGCTGGCTGCCGGGCCGGGCGCTGAGCCTGGCGCTCATCGCGAGCGGATTCCTGTCGTTCGCGGCGCTGCAGGCGGGCTGGTTCGTGACCGAGTTCGGGCGGCAGCCGTGGGTGGTGTACGGCTACCTGCGCACCTCGGAGGGGGTCACGGAGCGGGACGGGATTCTCGTGTTCTTCATCCTGTTCACGCTGCTGTACATCGTGATTTCGATTGCGCTGATCGTGGCGCTGCTGAAGTGGCCGCACGGGCCGCGGCAGCCGGAGCGGCTGCCCGGCGCAGCGGGGAAGGAGGCCGAGGGTGTCGCCTGAGCTGGCAGCGGCGGGCATCGCGCTCGTTGCGGTGATGATGTACGCGATGTTCGGGGGCGCCGATTTCGGCGGCGGCATCTGGTCGCTGCTGGCCTCGGGGCCGCGGAAGGAGGAGCAGCGGCTGGCGCTGGAGAAGGCGATCGGGCCGGTGTGGGAGACGAACCACGTGTGGCTGATCCTGCTGGTGGTGACGCTGTTCGTGGTCTTCCCGGCGGCGTATGCGGTGATTTTCGAGGCGCTCTACGTGCCGCTGTTCATCGCGCTGCTGGGCATCGTGGCGCGGGGGGCCGCCTTCGCCTTCCGGCACTACGGGGACCGTGAGAGCCGGCTGGCGCGGCAGTCGCTGCAGTGGTTTTCGTGGGCGAGCGTGCTGACGCCGTTCACGTTCGGGCTGGTCATCGGGGCCGTGACGACGGGGCACATCGAGGTGGAGGGGACGCGGGTGCTCTCCGGGGCGTTCGCTGGCTGGCTGCGGCCGTTCGCGCTGGTGTGCGGGCTGATCGGGCTGCTGGTCTGCGCGTTCCTCGCGGCGGCGTACATGGTGGCGCGGACGGAGGGCGAGCTGCGGGAGGACTTCCGGAAGCGGGCGATCGCGGCGTCGCTGGCGCTAGGCGCGGCCACGACGGCGGCGATCCCGGTGGCGGCGTGGGACGCGGATGCGTTCGCTTCGCACCTGAACGATGCGCGGGTGGTGGGCGCGATGGGGGTGACGGCGCTGCTGGGGCTCGCCGGGCTGTGGGCGCTCTGGACGCGGCGCTACCGGCTGGCGCCGCCGCTGGCCGCGGCGACGGTGGCGGGGGTGGTGGGCGCATGGGGGCTCGCGCAGGAGCCGTACCTGCTGGCGAACGCGCTGACCTACGAGGCGGCTGCGGCGGAGCGGATCACCGTCGTGTCGTTCCTCGTGGCGCTGCCGATCGGGGCGCTCATCCTCGTGCCGTCGCTCTGGCTGCTCTACTGGACGTTCTCGCGGGATACGCTGCGGGGCGAGGAGATCGCGCACTGAGGCGCGGTCATTCGAGCGCGGCGAGAAAGGCGCGGACGGCGTCGGCGTAGCCCTCCGGGTCGACGTTCCATGCGCGGACGTGGCCGGCGCCGGGCACCCGGACGTAGCGGACGATATCGGGCCGGGCGGCGGCGAGGCTGTCGCTGAGTTCGACGGGCACGGTCGGGTCGGCGTCGCCGTGGAAGAGGAGGACGGGGCGCTGGAGGTCGATGGCGGTGCGGCGGTAATCGAAGTCGTCCCAGTCGAAGCCGTAGCGGCGGGCGGCGATGCGGTTCGAGACGGCGAGGTAGCGGAGGGGGATGCGGCGCTGGCGGGCGCCGTGGGCGACGGTGGTGCGGAGGTCGAGCATGGGGGCTTCGAGGATGAAGCCGGCGGCCTTCGGGGCGAGGTCGGAGCGCTCCATGAAGCTGAGGCAGATGGCGCCGCCCATGGAGTAGCCGACGAGGAAGAGGCGGCGCGCGCCGAGGCCGAGGGCGAAGCGGGCAGCGGCATCGAGCTCCTCCCATTCGTCGCGGCCGTAGGCGTAGCGACCGCCGGGAGCGGGCGGGCAGCCCTCGTCGTTGCGGTAGGTGATGGCGAGCGCCGGGAACCCGGCCTCGGTCAGCAGGGGGAGGAGGCGGAGGGTTTCGCGGCGGTTCGCACCCTTGCCGTGGACCATGACGGCCCAGGTGTCGCGGCGGCCGGGCACGTGCCAGGCGGGGAATTCGCCGAGCGGCGCGTGGACGGTGACCTCGTCGAAGGCGATGCCGTGGGCGGTGAGCGGGTCGCCGGGGAAGGCGAAGGCATCGAGCCGGGCGAAATCGCCGGGGCGGAGGCTGCCCTCGAGAGGCTGGAGTTCGCGGATGGCGGCGACGCCATTGGACTGGAGGACGGGGCCGAGGGCGGCCCGGCCGCGGGCGGCTTCGAGGAGGTAGCGCCCGGGCGCGAGGTGCGCATCGGCGGGAGCGCCGGGGGCGGGGCGGAGGGTGGCGCGGCCGGGGGCGAGGGCGGTGACGGTGACGGTGAACGGCCCGGGCAGGCGGTCGTTCGCGGGGTCGAAGGCCTGGCGGTGGAGGAGGCGGGCGAGGCCGAGGCCGGGGGCGAGGGCGAGACCGGCCGCGGCGGCCGCGCCGGCGGCGAGGGTGCGGCTGCGCATGGTTCGATGGTAGCGGACCGCCGGGGCGGGGTCAGAACACGGCAATGGGGTTGACGGGGGAGCCGGTGCCGCCGCGGATGTGGAGCGGGGCGATGGTGAGGAGGAACTCCCAGCGGCCTTCATCGCGGCAGGCCTGCGCGAGGGGGTCGAGGTTGGCGTTGTCGAGCAAGGGCATGCCGGCGAAGACGATGGCGAGCACGTGGACGGGCCCGCCCGCGGTCGCCGCATTGTCGAACAGCTCAGAGCCGCTCGGGCGGGCGTCCATCATGTCCCAGCCGAGGAGGGCGGCATCGTGCCGCTTCAGGACGGGGACGGTATCGGCGTGGAGCCCGGGCGTCGGCGGAACGCCGGGGGTGCTGCCGGGGTTTGCGGCGTAGAAGGCGGAGCGGCCGCTGTAGACGAGGACGGCGTCGCCGGGTTCGAGCGGGCTGCCCTGGGCCTCGGCGGCGGCTTCGAGCTCCCAGCCGCGGACGGGCGCATCGAGCGTGACGAAGTCGGCGCCGCGGAAGCGGGGGATGTCGATGAGAACGCCGCGGGTGACGATGCCGTCCTTCCAGGCGTCGACGGCGCCGGCGCGGGCGCCAAGGGAGGTGACCTCGCTGGCCGGGCGGCCGTTGTACATCTGCCCCTGCCAGAAGATGTGGCAGAGGGCGTCGACGTGCGTGGTGGCGTAGCCGTGGAAGAGGAGCCCGACGTAATCGACGGAGGCGGTGGGGCCGACGCGGACCCAGTGCTGGGCGGGGTTCCAGTTGCCGGGGCCGCCGACGGTATTGAGGGGGTGGGCGATGGAGACGGTGCGGCCGCTGCGGACGAGGGCGGCGGCGCGGCGGCGCTTCTCGGGGGTGATGAGGTTGATGGTGCCGGCGGAATCGTCGGCGCCCCAGCGGCCCCAGTTGGAGCAGCGGTCGAAGTAGCCGGCGACCTCTTCGGGCGGGGGCAGGGGATGGTCGGGCATGGGAACACCTCCGGGCGCGGCTGTCGGCGGGCAGTGTAGCGTGGGCCGGGGCGCGACAGGCGGGCGCGGGCGGGGCAGAATGCGGGCCATGGCCGGGACGTTCATCGTGGAGCCGGAGCGCCGGGTGCCCGTCATCGCGGAGACGGACGTGCTGGTGGTGGGGGGCGGAGCGGCGGGCATCGCGGCGGCGGTCGCAGCGGCGCGGCAGGGTGCGCGGGCGATGCTGGTGGAGCGGTACGGCTCGCTCGGCGGGCTGGCGACGAACGGGCTGATCATCCTACTGCTGACGCTGGACGACGGCCGCGGGCGGCAGGTGGTGGCGGGGCTCTGCCAGGAGCTGGTGGACCGGCTGGCGGCGCGCGGGGCCTGCCTGTTCCCGCCGCGGGAGGAGTGGGGTTCGCCGGACCCGGCGCTGGTGGAGAAGTACCGGCGGCTCGGGCTCGTATGGGGGAGCGGGCCGCACGCGGTGCGCTACTCGGTCGCGTACGACCCGGAGGAGTTCAAGGTGGAGGCGGACCGGCTGGTGCTGGAGGCCGGAGTCGACCTGCGCTTCCACCGCTGGGCGGTCGGCGTGCGGAAGGACGGCGGCCGGGTGACGCACGTCATCTTCGAGTCGAAAGCGGGCCGGGAGGCGGTCGCGTGCGGCGCGGTGATCGATGCGACGGGTGATGCGGACATCGCGGTGCTGGCCGGCGAGCCGGTGGAGCAGGAGCTCGTGCACCCGTGGCTCTGGTTCCGGACGGCGAACGTGGACGAGGCGGCGGCGGAGGCCTCGCCCCAGCGGTCCGGGTACTACCGGACGGTGCACCCCCGCGGCTACCTCCACCCGTGGGGCGCGGCGGAGCGGATCGGGCGGGCGATCGACCCGGTGAACCCGGACGACCTGACGTACGCGGAGGTGGAGTGCCGGCGGCTGGCGCGGGCCGAGCTCGACCGGCTGCGCGGGAAGGCGGCCGGGTTCGAACGGGCGTGGCTGGCCGGGTTCGCGGCGACGCTGGGCATCACCGAATCGCGCCGGCTGGTCGGGCTGCACCAGCTCGTGCGCGAGGAGATGGACCGGCATGCGGACGACGTCGTGGCGGTGACGGGGCACTGGACGAAGTACGGCGCGGTGTACGAAATCCCGTGGCGGTCGCTGGTCGCGCAGGGGACGGCGAACCTCGCGGCGGCCGGCCGGTGCATTTCGGTCGACCACCGGGTGCACCATGCGACGAAGGAGATCCCGGCGTGCTTCGCGACGGGCGAGGCGGCGGGGACGGGGGCGGCGCTCGCGCTGGAGCGCGGCTGCGGGCTGGCGGAGGTGGACGTGCGGGCGCTGCAGGCGCGCTTGCGGGCGGCGGGGGCGTGGCTGCCGGGGCCGTAGCGGGGCGGGTGGCGTAGGATCGGCGGCGAAGTTCCGCGCGGGGGCGTTCGCCATGAAAGCAGTCGTCATCACCCGGCCCGGGGGGCCGGAGGTGCTCGAATACCGCGAGGTGCCGGACCCGGCCGCCGGGCCGGAGGACCTGCTCATCCGCGTGCGGGCGACGGCGCTCAACCGGGCCGACCTGCTGCAGCGGATGGGCGGCTACCCGCAGCCCGGCCCGAAGCCGGCGTTCGAAATCCCGGGGCTGGAGTACGCGGGCGAGGTCGTGGCGGCCGGCGAACGGGTGGAAGGGTTCGCCGTCGGCGACCGGGTGATGGGGCTGCTGGCCGGGGGCGGCTACGCCGAGCTGGTGGCCACGCACCACCGGCTTGCGGTGAAGGTGCCGGACGCGCTCTCCTGGGAGGAGGCCGGCGCGACGCCGGAGGTGTACATCACGGCGCACGACGCGCTCCTCCAGTGCGGGCTCGCGGCGGGCGAGCGGGTGCTCATCCACGCGGCCGGGAGCGGCGTGGGGGTCGCGGCGGTGCAGATCGCGAAGGTGATGGGCGCGTCGTTCGTGGCAGGGACGGCGGGGAGCGCGGAGAAGCTGGCGCGGGCGGCCGAGCTCGGGCTCGACCTCGGCATCAACTACCGGGAGCAGGATTTCGCCGAGGCGGTGCTGCAGGCGACGGACGGAAAGGGCGTGGACGTCATCCTCGACGTCATCGGCGCGGACTACTGGGAGCGGAACCTCCGGGCGCTGGCGGTGAAGGGGCGGATGGTGATCGTGGGGCTGATGGGCGGCACGGCGGCGCAGGCGAACCTCGGCGTGCTCCTGCAGAAGCGGCTGCAGGTCCGGGGGACGACACTGCGGGCGCGGCCGCTGGAGGAGAAGGCGCTGGCGACGCGGGCGTTCGAGAAGAGCGTGCTGCCGCACATCGCGAGCGGGCGGGTGAAGGTGGTGATCGACCGGGTGTATGCGCTGCGGGACGCGGCCGAGGCGCACGCCTACATGGCGACGAACGCGAATTTCGGGAAGATCGTGCTGGTTTCGGGGTGAAAGCGGTTGACGCGTTCGCGCGGGAGCGGCTACGGTGCAGCGTGACCGCAGCGGGTTTCGTTTTCGAATGCCGCTCGGATTCTAACGCTCGGACGAGGAGACCTGACGATGGCCGTTGACGGCACCTGGAACATCACCCTTTCGACGCCGATGGGCGACCGGCCGGCGCAGCTGACGCTGAAGACGGACGGGAACGCGCTGAGCGGGACGTTCGGCAGCGAGCGGGGCTCGCAGGAGTTCACCGGGGGCACGGTGGACGGGAACAACGTGAGCTGGAAGACGAGCTTCAACGGCGCGATGGGCCCGATGGAGCTGACGTTCACCGGGGCGGTCGATGGGGACACCATCGGCGGGACGGTGCAGTTCGGGGCGTTCGGCTCGGGGAGCTGGAAGGGCACCCGGGCGTAATCGCCGGGCGCAGCGAAGCGGGGGCGGCGTACGCCGCCCCCGTTTTTTGGCCTTTGCGCCGTTTTTCACGAAGGTAAAGTTTTCGCACAAGTTCGTCGAATTCTTGTCGACGCAACTTGACGCGGGGGTGACGCGGGTAGAATGCCGGCCAACGCCGGGCAGGGAGCAACGGGGATGCCGATCGTCGAGACCAGTTTCGGGCGGCTGGAGGGGGTTTCGCGCGCGGGCCATGCGGCCTTCCTCGGGGTGCCGTATGCGGCGGCGCCGGCGGGGCCGCTGCGCTGGAAGGCGCCGCTGCCGCCGATGGCGTGGCCGGGGACGCGGCCGGCTTCGAAGCCGGGGCCGGCGGCGCGGCAGACGGGCCACCCGATCCCGGGGTTCGCGGCGAGCGGACCGCAGAGCGAGGACTGCCTCTACCTGAACATCTTCACCCCGGCGTGCGACAGCCGGCGGCGGCCGGTGCTGTTCTGGATTCACGGCGGCGGCTTCACCCACGGGAGCGGTTCGGAGGCGCTGTACGACGGGGGGCCGCTCGCGCGGCGGGGCGATGTGGTGGTGGTGACCATCAACTACCGGCTGGGCGCGTGGGGCTACCTGCACCCGTCGACGCGCCTCCCGGGCCGGGGACTGGCGAACAACTGCGGCCAGCTCGACGCCATCGCGGCGCTGCGCTGGGTGCACGACCATATCGCGGCCTTCGGGGGCGACCCGCGGAACGTGACGGTGTTCGGCGAATCGGCGGGCGCGGCAGCGGTCGGCACGCTGCTGGCGATGCCGGCCGCGCGGGGCCTCTTCCACAAGGCGATCCTGCAGAGCGGGACGGGGCGGGCGGCGCGCCCGGAGGAGGCGGGGCAGGTGGTGGACCGGGTGACGGAAGCAGCCGGGCTGCCCGCGGCGGAGGGGCTGCTGACGCTGGACGCTGACCGGCTGCTGGAGGCGCAGGCGAAGGTGGCGGCGGCGCGGGGCTTCGGCACGATGCTCTTCGCGCCGATGGTCGACGGGGAGACGCTGCCGCAGCAGCCGCTGGAGGCCGTGGCGGCCGGCGCGGCGGCCGGCATCCCGGTGATGATCGGGACGAACCGGGATGAGGCGAAGCTGTTCTTCGCGATGCAGCAGCGGGAGCCGATGGACGATGCGGCCCTCGAGCGGGCGGCGGGCGCGCTCTTCCCCGGGGCTGCGCCGGACCGGCTGCGGGCGGCGATCGCGGCGGTGCGGGAGGCGCGGCGGGGGCGGGGCCTGCCGGCGGACAACCTGGACGTGCTGGATGCGCTCTGGTCGGAGGGCATCTTCCGGCAGAACGCGCTGCGGCTGGCGCTGGCGCAGCGGAAGCACGAGCCGCGCACGTACGTCTACTTCTTCACCTACGCCTCGCCCGCGCGGCGGGGTGCGCTGGGCGCCTGCCACGCGCTGGAGATGCCGTTCGTGTTCGGAACGCTGGACGCGCCGGGGCAGGACCGCTTCGCGGGGACGGGGCCGGATGCGGAGCGGCTCTCGGCGAACATGATGGACGCGTGGATCGCGTTCGCGCGCGGCGGCGACCCGTCGCACGCGGGCATCGGGCGGTGGGAGCCGTACGACGCGGAGTCGCGCCCGACGATGGTGTTCGACCGGGAGAGCGGGCTGGAGCGGGACCCCTACGCGGAGGAGCGGCGGGCCGCGGAATCGCTGCTCGGGGGCTGAGCGGGCGGTTCGTCCGGCTCAGGGTAGTACTCGGCGGCCTCGCGGACGCGGGCGGCGAGCTCCGCGCCCCAGAAGCGGCGGACGAGGTGGAGCGCCATGTCGATGCCGGCGGAGACGCCGGCGGCGGTGACGATGTCGCCTTCATCGAGGTAGCGGGCGCCTTCGACGACGGTGATGCGGGGGTTCTGGCGGAGGATGGGAATGCCGACGCGGTGGGTGATGGCGCGGCGCCCATCGAGGAGGCCGGCGGCTTCGAGGACGAGGGCGCCGGTGCAGACGGAGGCCGTGACCCCGGCGCTGGCGCGGAGCCGTTCGAGCGCGGCGAGGAACGCGGGGTTGCGGCGCTCGCGGCGGGTGCCGATGCCGCCGGGGACGATGACGATGTCGGCGGGCGGGGCTTCGGCGAAGGCGAAGTCCGGGAGGACGCGGAGCCCCTTGGCGCACGTGACGGGGCTGCCGGTTTCGCTGGCGGTGTAGCAGCGGACGGTGCCGGGCTGGAGCTCTTCGGCCATGGTGAAGATCTCCCAGGGGCCGGCGACGTCGAGCTCTTCGGCGCCGTCGAAGAGGAGGAAGGCGATGGTGCGGGGCATCAGGCGGGCCTCCGGCGCGGGTGGCGGGCTACGGTAGCAGGCCCGGCGGGAAAGCGAAACGGCGGCTCCCCTGGGGGGAGCCGCCGCCGGTAGCGAACGGAGCGCCGGGGCCTACGCGTCGAAGTAGAGTTCGAACTCGTAGGGGTGGGGGCGCATGCGGATGGGATCGACCTCGTTCTCGTATTTGTAGGCGATCCAGGTTTCGAGGACGTCTTCGGTGAAGACGCCGCCCTTGAGGAGGAACTCGTGGTCTTCTTCGAGGGCTTTGAGCGAGCCATCGAGCGACTGGGCGACGGTGGGGATGCTGGCGAGCTGGTCGGGGCTGAGGTCGAAGAGGTTGACCTTATCGAGGGGCTCGCCGGGGTCCCATTCGTTGATGATGCCGTCGAGGCCGGCCATGAGGATGGCGGCGAAGGTGAGGTAGGGGTTGCCGGAGGGGTCCGGCGGGCGGAATTCGACGCGCTTTTGCCGCGGGTCGGGGCTGACGAGCGGGATGCGGCAGGCCGCGGAGCGGTTGCGCGCGGAGTAGACGAGGTTGACGGGCGCTTCGTAACCGGGGACGAGGCGCTTGTAGCTGTTGGTGGTGGGCGCGGCGATGGCCATGAGGGCGCGGCCGTGGCGGATGAGGCCGGCGATGTAGTGCTTGCAGAGCTTCGAGATGCCGGCGTATTCCTCGCCCGCGAAGAGGTTCACCCCGTTCTTCCAGATGGAGAGGTGGGTGTGCATGCCGGAGCCGTTATCGCCGAAGAGCGGCTTGGGCATGAAGGTCGCCACTTTGCCGTTCCGCTTGGCGACGTTCTTCACGATGTACTTGTAGAGGAGGGCCTTGTCGCCCATGCGGGTGAGGGTGTCGAACCGCATGTCGATTTCGCCCTGGCCGGCGGTGGCGACTTCGTGGTGGTGGAGTTCGACCTGGATGCCGCACTCCTCCATGACTTCGACCATCTCGTTGCGGATGTCGGTCTGGGAGTCGTGGGGCGCGACAGGGAAGTAGCCGCCCTTGACGCGGGGGCGGTAGCCCTGGTTCAGGTCGCCGCGGAGGGTCGCCTCGGCGTTGGAGTTCCAGATGCCCTCGTCGGAATCGACGATGTAGGAGGCGGTGTGCATCCGGTTGTCGAAGCGGACTTCATCGAAGACGAAGAATTCGAGTTCGGGGCCGATGTAGACGGTATCGCCGACGCCGGTTTCGCGGAGGTACTGCTCGGCCTTCTTCGCGATGTAGCGGGCATCACGGGTGTAGGGCTGGCGCGAGACCGGGTCTTCGACGTTGGCGATGACGGAGAGGGTGGGGACCTGGATGAAGGGGTCGATGAAGGCGGTGTCCGGGTCGGGGATGAGGAGCATGTCGGACTCCTCGATCTTCTGGAAGCCGCGGACGGAGGAGCCGTCGAAGCCGTAGCCGTTCCGCCAGGGGGAGCGGTTGTAGTCGGTCCAGTCGTTCAGTTCGCGGATGGGGCGGGTGATGTGCTGCCACTGGCCGAACAGGTCGACGAATTTGATGTCGACGAAGCGGACGCCGTGCTGTTCGCAGTAGGCCTTGATTTCCTCTGGGGTCATCGAACTCCTCTGGCGGTGTGGTGGGCTGGCTTCCCGATTGTCGCCCGGCGCGGGGCTACGGCCACGGGCCGGGGGGTGCCGGAACGATGAAGTTCGTGTTTCGCGGGGCGCAGCCGGGAAGTCCTGCGTGCTGCCGTCAGGGTAGGGGGAGGGGATTTCGGGGGAATTGCGCCGGTGTTACGAACAGGTTTCGCGGGCCGATTCGCGGCAAGGCGGGCGCGCGCGTAGGATCCGGCGTGGTGCCCGGGCGGGCAGGGGAGTTTCGATGTATCAGCGCACGGTTCTCGGGAACGGGCTGCGGGTGGTGACGGCGGAGCTGCCGCACACGCGCTCGGCGACGGTGAGCATCTACGTGGGGGCGGGGAGCCGCTACGAGCGTGACGAGGAGGCGGGGCTTTCGCACTTCCTCGAGCACATGCTCTTCAAGGGGGCCTCGCGGCGGCCGACGGCGCGGGAGATTTCGGAAGCGATCGAATCGGTGGGCGGGGTGCACAACGCGGCGACGGACCGGGAGGCGACGCTCTACTACGCCAAGGTGCCGCATACGGCGGCGATGACGGTGATCGACATCCTCGCGGATATGGTGACGGCGCCGGTGATGGACGCGGCGGAGCTGGAGAAGGAGCGGGCGGTGATCCTCGAGGAGCTGGCGGGCATCGAGGACAGCCCGGCGGAGATGAGCGCGATTCTCGCGGATGAGACGCTCTGGCCGGGGCAGCCGCTGGGCCGGGAGATCGGCGGAACGCCGGAGAGCGTGCAGGCGCTGCCGCTGGAGGCGGTGGTGCGGTACTTCAGGAAGCAGTACGTGCCGGGAAACATGGTGCTGGCGGTGGCGGGGAACATCCGCCACGCGGAGGTGGTGGCCGCGGCGGAGCGGTGGCTCGGCGCAGTGCCGGCGGCGGAGCCGGGCGGCTGGTTCCCGGCGGTGCCGCGGGACGGCGCGCCGCGCCTCCGCGTGCGGGAGAAGCAAACGGAGCAGGCGCACCTCTGCTTCGGCTTCCCGGGGGTGCCGCTCGACAGCGACGAGCGGTTCGCGGTGAGCCTGCTGAACATGCTGCTGGGCGAGGGGATGTCGAGCCGGCTGTTCCTCGAACTGCGGGAGGAGCGGGCGCTGGTCTATGACATCCACAGCTACACGAGCGAGTACCGCGATGCGGGTTCGCTGACGATCTACGCGGGCTGCGACCCGGAGAACGCGCGGGTGACGGCGGAGGCGACGCTGGAGGAGGCGGCGAAGCTGCTGGCCGGCATCTCGCCGGCGGAGCTCCAGAAGGCGAAGGAGATGGCGAAGGGCCGCATCCAGCTGCGGATGGAGGATACGCGCGCGGTGGCAGGCTGGCTCGGTTCGCAGGAGCTGCTCCGGGGCCGCATCCTGACGGTGGACGAGGCGGTGGCGCGGTTCGATGCGGTGACGGCGGACGAGGTGCTCGACGCGGGCCGGCGGGTGCTCGACCCGGCGCACGCGGTGCTGGCAGCGGTCGGGCCGCTCGACGAGGGCACGTTCGCCGGCATCCTCGGCTGAGGGGCGCATCGACGGCGGCCGGCCGGGGCGGGAAGATAGCCGGGTGACGCAGGCGTTCTTCGGGAAGCCGCAGGCGACGTTCACGCCGGGCGGGGCACACGTCGCGGTCTACCTCGTGCCGGTGTTCGAGGGGCGGCTGACGGTGTTCGAGGTCGAGGCGCCGGGGCTGCGGGGCCGCTGGCTGCCGTGGACGGTGATGGGCTACGGGGAGAACCCGTACGAGACGGCGGCGGCGCTGGCGGACGACTGGTGCGACAGCGCGGTCGCGGCGCTGGAGATCGCGGACGCGCTCTCGTTCCCGTTCGATGCGGACGGCTGGGAGCTGGCGCTCGTCTACCGGGCGGAGCTGACGGCGCTGCCGGCGGGCGATGCGCACCGGCGGCCGGTGCAGTACGCGCCGGGCGAGGCGGATGCGATCGGCCCGTTCGACCCGGTCGACCTGCTGCGCTGGGTGGGCGCGGGAAGCGGGAAGCGGGAAGCGGGAGGCGGGAGGCGGGAAGCGGGAGGCGGGGAGGCGCCGCTGGTGTTTTGAGGCGGGCCGGCGCCGGTCAGAAGGGTTTGAAGACGGCGAGCCAGGCGAGGAGGGGGACGCTGAGGACGAGGATGGTGCCGAAGACGATCGGCACGCGGTCTTCGAGGACGGTGCGGAGTTCTTCGGTTTCTTCGCCCTTCTTCTGGGCGACGAGGGCGGCGAGGCGGGCGCGCCGGAGGCCGAACCCGAGAAGGGGCAGGCAGACGAAGTAGAAGAAGATGTAGAGGAGGGTGAGGATGCCGAGCCAGGCATCCTTGAGGAAGTTGTACTCGGCGGCGACGGCCCAGAAGAAGCCGGTGATGCCGCTGGCCATGGCGCCGGGGAGGAGGACGCGGGTCTCGTTGTTGGCGGCCTCGATGAGGAGGGTGGCGCGGTAGCGGAGGTCCTTCGTGGCCCAGGCCCGGAGGATGAGGGGGTAGGTGGCGCCGAGGCCGGCGCCGAGCCAGATGAGGGAGAGGACGTGGACGATGCGCCACCAGTCCAACGGGGGCCTCCGGACGTGCGAGGGGTGCGAAGCGGACGGGCTTCGCACCCCAGACTAGGCAGCGGCGGCGGCTCGGTCGAGTTTTAGACGGCGGCAGGCTGGAGGAGTTCGACCGCGCCGAGGACGACGCGGGCTGCCGCCTCAGGTTCGAGCCGGTCGGTATTGACGACGAGGTCGTAGCTGGCGGGGCTGAGCCATTCGGCGCCGAAGTATTCGCGGAAGTAGGCGACGCGCTCGCGGTCGGTGCGCTGGGCGACGTCGCGGGCGGTAGCTTCGTCGCAGGCCATCTGCTGCATGAGGCGCCGGACGCGGTGGCCCTCGCTGCCGGCGACGAGGACGCGGAAGACGTCGGGCCGCTCGTGGAGCATGAACTGGGCGCCGTGGCCGAGGAAGACGACGCGGCCGGCGGCGGCGAAGTCTTCGACGACCTGCTGGACGAGCTGGCGGTAGTCGGCGGAGGTGAGGATGGGGGTGGCGCCGATGTTGACGGGTTCGCCCCACTGGACGGCGCCCGCGCCGGGGTTGCGCGCGAGGGCTTCGATGATGCGGGCGAAGAACGACGGCCGGCGCTGGGCCTCGGCGATCGTCTCGGGGGAGACGCCGGCTTCGATGGCGGCTTCCTGGACGATGCGGTAGTCGAGCAGGCGGTAGCCGAGCTTCTCGGCGACGATGCGGGCGACCTCCTCACCGCCGGTGCCGACCTGGCGGGCGATGGTGATGATGGAGATGGCCATGGGAACCTCCGGGGTCATTCGACGACGGTGATGTCGCCGGGCGAGGTGGCGGTGATGGTAAGGATTCCGCCGCGATCTTCAACCGTGCCGCGGACGCAGACGTCGCGGGCGGCGAAGCCGACGGCCGGGTCGCCGGGGAAGCTGGCGCGGCTGGCGGCGGGGATGATGACTTCGACGCGGAGGAGGGCATCGAGGGAGGCGCCGACGGCGAGGACGGCATCGCCGTTGCGGTCGGCCGTGCCGAAGACGCGGCCCTGGAGCTCGACCGCTTCGCCGCGGTGGAGGCGCGCCTCGAGCGGGGCGATGGGGTTCGCGCAGGTGAAGGTCGGCGTGAAGACGACGGGGGTGGGGCTGGCGGCCGGGGTGGGGCTCGCTGCCCCGGGCGTCGCGGTGGCGGCCGGGGTGTCGGCGGGGGTTTCGCCGCTGGCGGGCGTGGGGGTGGGCGCGGGTTCGTCGCCGCCGCCGCAGGCCGCCAGCGCGAGGGCGCCGGCGGCCAGTGCTGCGGCGGCCGCGGTCCGCCAGCGGCGGAGCCGCATCAAGAGGCCACCTCCAGGACGCGGTTGCCGGGGATGGCGACGGACGGCGCGAGGGCCGGCGAGAGGCGGTGGACGGGCCAGAGGAGGGTGCCGTGCGTGAACTCGGCGGTGGAAGGGTGGAACTCGACCGGCCCGGCGAGGCCGCAATCGACGGCGATTTCGCTGCTCAGCTCGCGGATGACGGCGCGGACTTCGTCGAAGCGGACGACCCGGAGGGAGACGGCCGGCGACTCGGGCGCTTCGTGCGCGGCGACGCCGGTCTGGGGGTGGGGCTGGACGATGCCGTCGACGGGGAGGTGGACCTCGCAGGTGAGGTCGCCGCGGACGCGGACGAAGGGGAGGCCCACGATCCGCTCGCCGGAGATGAGGGCCCAGGAGCGGAGGCGGGTGGCCGCTTCGACGACGCGGGTGAGGCTGAACTCGGCCTCCCGGTAGACGGTGCGGCGGGGCAGGATGGTGGACGGGGAGATGGCGTACTGCATGCGCGTTCCTCCTGTGCGCGGTGGGGCCGGGCTGCGGAGCAGCCGCGGCCGGTGCGGAAGGATGAGAGGAGGCAACGCTCCTCCGAACGCCTACGGGGTTAGCTGACGGGTTCGGCGTCGGAAGTCGCCGTCCTTCCAGCCCGGAAGGATGCACCCCAGTGGGTGGGTCCCCCGTTCCCGGCGGGCGCCGGGATTCGGCGCAGTCAACGTACCACAGGCGGGGCGCTGCGGATCGATCTTGACCGTCGTTGATATGGGGTTGTAACGGGCCGGGGCCGGGCCGTTACTGCGCGGGCTGGACGCGGACGATGAGCTCCATGCCGGCCTGGCGGTGGCCGGTGATGTCGCAGTAGATGGGATATTCGCCGCGCTGGGGGGCGGTCCAGGTGATTTTGCGCAGGCGGCCCTTCGGGATGACGACTTCTTCGATGGCGGCTTCGTCGGATTCGAACTCGTGGTCGCCGGAGCCGTCGTTGCGCACGTAGAAGGTGATTTTTTCGCCGGGCTGAACGGTGATGGTGTTCGGCTCGAAGTACATGGCGCTGCCGGGGCCTTCGCCCGCGGCGATATCGATGCGGCGGCCTTCGCTGCCGGAGCAGGCGAGGGAGACGGCGGCGAGGAGGGCGGCAGCGGCGAGCGGAGCGAACCTGGCGAGCGGGCGGGCGGTCATGCGGCGCGTACTCCAGCGGGGGCGGGGGTGGGGTGCGCCGGGCGGGCGGCGCGGAAGAAGACGACGGCGGCGATGGCCAGGTAGGCGGCGTAGGCGATGACCTGGCCGGCGAAGGGGCTGGCATCGTAGCCGAGCAGGGTGCCGAGGAAGCGGCCGGGGCCGTAGTTGTCGGGCAGGAGGGTGTAGGTATCCCAGAGGCGGGGGCCGAGGGCGGCGATGAACCCGGCTTCGTGGAGCTCTTTGAGGGCGTTGGGGACCATGCCGGCAGCGAGGAGGACGAGCGCGGCGGCGGAGACATCGAAGAACGCGCGGAGCGGGAGGGTCTTCGCGCCGCGGTAGATGGCGGCGCCGACGGCGGCGGCGAGGGCAAGGCCGGCGGCGGCGCCGGCCCAGTAGAGGGCGGCGGACTCGGCGCGGCCGCTGCCCCCGAAGAGGAATAGGGCGGTTTCGAGCCCCTCGCGGCCGACGGCGGTGAACGCGAGGAGGCCGAGCGTGAAGCCCGCGCCGGCATCGAGGGCGCGGTCGACGCGCTGGCGGAGGTCGCGGCCGATGGTGGCCGACTGGCGGCGCATCCAGGCGAGCATCCAGGTGAGGACTGCGGCAGCGAGGAGCATGGCGAACCCTTCGATGGCGTCCTGCCAGCGGCCCGGCAGCTCGACGGCGAGGGCTTCGAGGGTGAGGGCGGCGCCGAGGCTGAGGCCGCCGGCGAGGGCGGCGCCGAGCCAGACGGGGCGCGTGCTGGCGCCCGCGTCGGCGCGGCGGACGCAGGAGAGGACGATGCCGATGATGAGGGCGGCTTCGAGGCCTTCGCGGAAGGTGATGAGGAGGGCGTAGACCATGCAGGGACCCCGGGGAAGCGGCGCGCTGCCGCGCGATATCGGCAGTTCGAAACATAGAAGTTAGGCCTGCCTAATGTCTAGTGACAGGTTCGACCCATGACACGGGCGGCGGCTGGCGGATGGGGTAGGATCGGCGCATGCGGGAGCCGACGAACGGGCCGGGCCACGAGGACGTGGCGCTGCTGGTGGACTGGGAGAACCTGAAGTTCAGCCTGATGCAGCGGAACCGGAGGCCGAACGTGACGGCGCTGCGGGAGGCGGCGGAGCGGTTCGGGCGGGTGGCCTATGCGCGGGCCTACGCCGACTGGATGGACCCGGTGCAGGCGGGCGACCCGGCCTCGCTGTACACGGCGGGGCTGGAGCCGGTGTACGTGCTGACGCGGCGGTACACGACGGCCGAGGGGGATGTGCGCATCCAGAATTCGGTGGATGTGAAGCTGGCGGTGGACTGCGTGGAGGCGAGCCACCTCTACCCGAACATCGGCACGTTCGTCATCGCCTCGGGCGACCACAGCTTTTTCCACGTGGTGATGCTGCTGCGGGCGCGGGGGAAGCGGGTGGTGGTGATCGGGGTCTCCTGGGCGACCTCGGCGCAGCTGGTGCAGCAGGCGGATGTGGTGCTGTATTACGACCTGGACGTGGAGCCGGATGTGGAGCGGGCGGCGGCCGCGCCAGCGAAGGAGCCGGCGCCGGTGGCGAAGATCGAGCCGCGGCTGGCGGCGGCGGCGGCGCGGGCGCTGGAGCTGGCGCAGGCGAAGGGACCGGTCTCGGCGGAGCCGCGGGAGATCGCGGATGTGCTCGGCCACATCATCGCCATCGTGGAGGACTTCCGGCGGGACGGGCGCGACCTGCCGCTTTCGCTGGTGGGGCAGGAGCTGCAGAAGCGGATGCCGCAGGCCGATTTCCAGCGGCTGGCGCGGGGCCGGGCGGGCGACTTTGCGCGGGCGCTCCACGAGTCCGGGCTCGTGAAGATGGTGAACGCGGACTTCACGGACTGGCTGTACCTGCCGACGGAGCGCGCGGAGGCGATCGAGCGGCCGCGGAACACGGGGCCGGAGCCGGGCCGGTACGACTACGGCCGGTTCAACTACAACGACCTGAGTGAGGAGCAGCGGCACAGGGTCATCGTCGCTATCCACGATGAGCGGTACCGGCCGGGCGTGGGCTGGCTGACGTTCAACCGGATCGTGGAGACGCTGAAGCCGGTGGTGCGGCGCGAGGAGACGGACGTGAAGAACCTGGTGAACAGCATGATTTCGTGGGGCGTGCTGAAGGTGGGGGAGACGAAGGTGGGGCATGCGCCGGAGACGGGGGCGCAGTACGAATACAAGACGTTCGAGCTGGACCTGCAGAACCCGGAGGTGCGGCGGGCGCTGCACCTGGAGTAGCCGCGGCGGCGCGGGGGTTCAGGCGGTGGCGGGGGCGGCGGCGCCGGTGGGGCGGCGGGCGAGCGCGGCGGCGACGAATTCGCGGAAGAGCGGGTGCGGGCGGTTCGGCCGGCTCTGGAGTTCGGGGTGGAACTGGGTGCCGAGCATGAACGGGTGGGCCGCGACTTCGGAGATTTCGACGAGAGCGCCATCGGGCGAGGTGCCGCTGACGCGGAGGCCTGCTTCTTCGAGGCGGGGCCGGTAGGCGTTGTTGAACTCCCAGCGGTGGCGGTGCCGCTCGCTGACGAGGTCGGCGCCGTAGGCGCGGTGGGCGACGCTGCCGGGCAGGAGCCGGCAGGGGTAGGCGCCGAGCCGCATGGTGCCGCCGAGGTTGACGACGCCGTGCTGCTCTTCGAGGAGGCTGATGACGGGATGGGGCGTCTCCGGGTCGAACTCGGTGCTGTTGGCGCCGACGAGACCGGCGACGTTGCGGGCGAATTCGGTGACGAGCGCCTGCATGCCGAGGCAGAGGCCGAGGTAGGGCGTGCCGGTGGTGCGGCAGTATTCGGCGGCGCGGATCTTGCCTTCCCAGCCGCGTTCGCCGAAGCCGCCGGGGACGACGATGCCGTCGGCGCCGGCGAGGAGGTCGGCGGGCGGGCGGGTTTCGAGGGCTTCGGCGGGCACCCAGCGGATGGCGACATCGGCTTCGTGGGCGATGCCGGCGTGGACGAGAGCTTCCTTGACGGAGATGTAGGCATCGCGGAGTTCGACGTATTTGCCGACGACGGCGACTTCGACGGTGCGCTTCGGGTGTTTGAGGCGGTAGACGAGGTCGCGCCACTCGGCGAGGTCGCGCTGGCCGGTGAGGCCGAGGCGGTCGAGGACGAAATCGCCGAGGCCGCGCTCTTCGAGGGTGATGGGGACTTCGTAGATGGTATCGGCCGTTTCCATGGGGATGACGGCGCGGGGTTCGACGTCGCAGAAGAGGGCGACCTTCTCGGTGATGTCGCGGGGGACGGGGTGGTCGCTGCGGAGGACGATGGCGTCGGGCTGGATGCCTTTGGAGCGGAGTTCGCGGACGGAGTGCTGGGTGGGCTTGGTTTTCAGCTCACCGGTGGCGCCGACCCAGGGGAGGAAGCAGACGTGAACGGAGAGGGTGGCATCGCGGGGCTGTTCGTGGCGGATCTGGCGGATGGCTTCGATGAAGGTTTCGCCCTCGATGTCGCCGACGGTGCCGCCGACTTCGCAGATGAGGACGTCGCAGCCGGTGCGCTCGGCGACGCCGTAGATGCGGGCTTTGATTTCGTTGGTGAGGTGGGGGACCTGCTGGATGGTGCCGCCGAGGTAATCGCCGCGGCGCTCGCGTTCGAGGACGGCGAGGTAGACCTGACCGGAGGTGACGGAGGAGGCGGCTTCGAGGTCCTGGTCGATGAAGCGTTCGTAGTGGCCGAGGTCGAGGTCGGTTTCGGCGCCGTCGACGGTGACGAAGACTTCCCCGTGCTGGTAGGGGGACATGGTGCCGGGGTCGACGTTGAGGTAGGGGTCGAGCTTTTGGATGGAGACGTTGATGCCGCGGGATTTGAGGATTCGGCCGAGGCTGGCGGTGGTGATGCCCTTCCCGACGGAGCTGACGACGCCGCCGGTGACGAAGATGAATTTCGGCATGGCCTCCTGCGTCCCCGGGGTGCTCTTCCGATGCTACGGCGCGGGGTGGGCGCGGTCAACGAACATTTGTGTTACGTCGCGCGGGCGGTTCAGGCGGGCGATTTGCGGGCGGCGAGGCGCTGGCGGGCGAAGGCGGTGACCATATCGGCGATGCCCATGAGGCCCATGCCTTTGCCCATCGAGACTTCTTTGCCGAAGACGGTGAAGACGCTGTCGCAGGGGACGGCGGCGACTTCTTCGAGGGGCTGGCCGGAGAGGGTTTCATCGAGGATGACGGCCCAGGCTTTCGCGGAGAGGCCCTGCGGGTTTTCGACGGCGAAATGGAATTTGAGGGTGCCGTCGGGCAGGTCTTCGGCCCAGACGTAGGCATCGGATTCGCACTTCTGGACGTGGTGCTCTTCGGGGAAGGGGCGGGTCGCGATGCGCTCGGGGACTTCCTGGAAGCGGTCGGCGTACTCGATGAGCATCTCGATCCGCTCCTGGCGGTCAGCGAAGGCGAAATCGTCGATGACCTGCTGGAAGGCTTTGGGGGGCTGGGCCATGGGGACGCTCCGGGGAGTGGACGCGGCGGGCAGCCGGGCCGCCCGCCGCGCCGTGATGATCCAAGCGTAGCGAAGGTCAGCGTTCGATGGGGACGCCGACGGAGTTGCCCCACTCGGTCCAGGAGCCGTCGTAGTTGCGGACGTTGGGGTAGCCGAGGAGGTAGGTGAGGACGAACCAGGTGTGGGAGCTGCGCTCGCCGATGCGGCAGTAGGCGATGACTTCGTCGTCCGGGCTGAGGCCCTGTTCCTGTTCGTAGATCGCCTTGAGTTCGGCGGCGGATTTGAAGGTGCCGTCTTCGGGGTTGGCGGCGCGCGCCCAGGGGACGTTCCTGGCGCCGGGGATGTGGCCGCCGCGGAGGACGCCTTCCTGCGGGTACTCGGGCATGTGGGTGCGTTCGCCGGAGTACTCTTGCGGGCTGCGGACGTCGACGAGCTTGACGCCGGTGCCGAGCTTCTTCAGGACTTCGTCGCGGAAGATGCGGATTTTGGAATCGTCGCGCTCGGGAGCCTCGTACCGGGTGGGCGGGTAGGTTGGGACTTCGCGGACGAGGGGGCGGCCTTCTTTTTCCCATTTGAGGCGGCCGCCGTCCATGATCCTGGCGTTCTTGTGGCCGAAGAGCTGGAAGACCCAGAAGGCGTAGCAGGCCCACCAGTTGTTCTTGTCGCCGTAGAAGACGACGGTGGTGTCGGGGGTGATGCCGATGCGGCTGGCGAGCTTTTCGAAGCCGGCGCGGTCGAGGTAGTCGCGGCGGAGCGGGTCGTTGAGGTCGGCGGCCCAGTCGACCTGGACGGCGCCGGGGATGTGGCCGGAGGGGTAGAGGAGCGGGTCTTCGTTGGATTCGATGATGCGGATGGCGGGGTCATCGAGGTGCTGGGCCACCCAGTCGGTGGAGACGAGCACTTCGGGGTGGGCGTAGCCGCGGGATGCGATTTCGGCCATGGACGACCTCCCTGGGGTGGGCTGGGGATAGGCGGCGGGTGCCGCCGGCTCGAGTGTAGATCGGCGGCCCGAGAAAGTCGAGTGAGACAGTCAACAATCAGCCGGGTGCGAGGAAGTCGTCGCGGCCGGGAAGCCGGCGGGTGAGCTGGCCGCCGTCGATGGGGAGGTCGTGGCCGGTGACGAAGCTGGAGGCATCGGAGGCGAGCCAGGTGACGGCTTCGACGACGTCGTCGATGGTGCCCATGCGCCGGAGCGGGGTTTCGCGGGTGAAGGCGCGGACGACGGGCGGGATGAACATGTGGGCAGTCATCGGGGTTTCGATGAGGCCGGGGGAGACGACGTTGACGCGGACGCGCTGGGGCCCGTATTCGAGGGCGGCGATGCGGGTGATGTGGTTGACGGCGGCCTTGGAGCCGCCGTAGGCGGCGAGCCCTTCGCCGACGAGCCGGGCGGTGATGGAGGAGATGGTGATGAGGGAGCCGCCGCCGGTCTTCGCCATGGCGTTGGCCATGTGGCGGATGAAGGAGACGGCGCCGAGGAACTGGACGGCGGCCATGGCGTGGAGGCGCTCGGGGGTGAGGTCGCGGATGGGGGTGCTCTGCTCGAAGCCGGCGGAGTTGAGGGCGACATCGAGGGTGCCGTAGCGGTCGAGGGCGGCGCGGGCGAGGGCCTCGACCTGGTCGTCGCGGGTGATGTCGCAGACGACGGGAATGGCGCCGCATTCGGCGGCGAGGGATTCGAGCTCGGGCAGGCGGCGGGCGGCGGCGATGACGGCGGCGCCTTCGCGGGCGAAGCGGAGGGCGGCCGCGCGGCCGATGCCGGAGGAGGCGCCGAGGACGACGGCGACTTTGCCGGCGAGCCGGCCGGCGGCGGCGGGCGGGGCGCCGGGCTCCGGGGCGGGCTCGCTCATTCGAGGCTGCCCCAGAGCTGCTTCGCCTGCGCGCGGAGCTCGGCGCGAAAATCGGGATGGGCGATGGCGATGAGCTCTTCGGCGCGCTGGCGGTGGTTCTTATCGAGCAGGCGGGCGATGCCGTACTCGGTGATGACGGTATCGGCGAGGTAGCGCGGCACGGTGACGAGGGTGCCTTCCGGGTGCTGCGCGACGATCTTGGAGACGGTGCCTTCGAGGGCGGTGGAGCGGAGGACGGTGATGGCGCGGCCGTCGGGGCAGAGGGCGGCGGAGAGGTGGGCATCGGGCTGGCCGCCGGTGCCGTTGACCATATGGCCGCCGAAGCGGTCTTCGCTGGCGACCTGCCCGAGGAGGTCGACGGCGATGGCGCTGTTGATGGAGGTCATCTGGCGGTTCTGGGCCATGAGGAGGGGGTTGAGGAGGTAGTTCGAGTCGTACAGTTCGAAGGCGGGGTTGCCGGCGATGATGCGGAGGTCGGTGCCGTCGCAGCCGGTCCAGGCGGTGGCGACGGCGCGGCCGCGGTGGATGGATTTGCGGGCGCCGGTGAGGACGCCCTGCTCCCAGAGGCGGGCGAGCCCGGGCGAGCCGAGTTCGGTGTGGAGGCCGAGGTCGCGGGCGTGGTCGAAGGCGCCGGCTTTGAACATGAGGGAACTGGGCTGGCCGACGCCGACCTGGATGGTGTCGCCGTCGCGGATGAGCGTCTTCAGGTGGTCGGCGATGGCCTGGGCGGCAGAGTCGACCTCGGCGAGGCCGAAGGCCTGCTGGAGGATGCCGGGCGGCATGAGGTGGAACATGTCCTCGACGAGGGCGACCTGGTCGGGGGAGGCCTGGCTGAAGATCTCGAGGAGGGCGTCGCTGTGTTCGGGCGGGGCCTGGGTCTCGATGCGCCGGCGGACGGCTGCGAGGTCGACGGGCTGGATGGCGCCGTCGACGAAGGTGTCGATCTCGGAGACGTGGATCCAGGTGTCGCCGAAGACGGGCTCGATGTTGGGGTCGATAGCGGCGATGGTGTGGCGGCAGCGGCGGACGTAGGCCTTCTTGTGCCACATGTGGGGGCCGAAGTTGACGTAGCCCTTTTCGTTCGGGGGCGAGACGGCGACGAGGAAGACATCGGGGATGCGGGCCTCGGGCCGGCCGGCATCGAAGGCCTTGAAGCCGAGCATGAAGGTGTTGGGGAGGTAGGTGGCGATGCGCTGGTCGTGGGCGGGGCGGAGGGCGTCGCCGATGAAGAGTTCGATCTCTTTCTCGCCTTTGGGGCCGTCGGGGGCGAAGAGGGGCACTTCGCGCGGGGCGAGGCAGCGGATGTCGACGCGTTCGAGCTTCCGGGCGCGCTCGAGGAGGGCCTGGGTGAGGACGCCGGGGCAGAGGATGCCGAGGCCGACGAGGTGGCCTTCCTGGACGGCTTCGAGGGCTTCGGCGGGGCTCTTCTTGCGCGACTCGAACTCGTCGCGCCAGTCGCGGTAGCGGCGGGTCGAGGTGGCAGTCATCGGGGCTCCTCCGGTTGAACTGCAGCGGCGGGCCGGGCGGCAGCAGCGGCGGCGGCCGCGCTGCGGACGGCAGCGGGGAAGGCGGCCGGCGGGAGGTCGCCGGCCGCGAGGCGGCGGACGGCTTCCCTTGCGCCGGCGAGGGCGGCGAGCTGGCGGAGCGCCTGGGCGGCGAGCCAGCCCGGGGAGGCGGAGCCGGCGAGGGTGCGGAGTTCGCCGGGGCGGGCGATGCCGGCCTCATCGAGGAGGCCGGGCAGGCGGTAGAGGACGAAGGGGCGGAGGTCGGGCAGGGCGCTGTGGAAGGCGGCGGTCGAGCGGCTGACGGGCGCGCCGGCGAAGGCCGCGCGGGCGGCGGCTTCGAGGCCGGCGCGGGCCGCGTCGACGGCGTCGGCGAGGGCCGCGGCCTCCTCAGCGGTGGCTGCGCCGGCCCCGGCGAGGGCTTCGGCGAGCGCACCGGGCGCGGGCGGGTGTTCGAGCCAGCTGAGCGCGCCGGCGGGAGTCATGGCGGCTATTCGAGCTCCATCCAGCGGTCGTAGAGCTGGTGGAAGTGGCGAATTTTGGTTTCGTTGTAGCTGGCGAAGACGACCTCGGGCCGGCGCATGGTCTTCAGGCCGAGCTGGACCTTCGGGATGTTGAAGGTGTCCTGGTTGAAGACGCGGGCGAGCATGCCGAGCTCGGGGGCATCGGCCCAGTCGTCATCGGGGCCGAGCCAGTGGATGGGCGCGGCGGGCGGCCGGGGTTCGCCCTTCGGCCACGGCGCCAGGAACATGCACTCCATGATGCACTCGTCCGGGTTGTCGCCGTGGGGCCGGAAGCGGTAGGTGATGCGGTTGAAGGCGCCCCAGGGGTGGAAGTTGGGGAAGACGGTGTAGTAGATGGAATCGAGGTATTCGGCGTCGCAGTAGGTATCGGCGTCGTCGCCGATGACGGCGCGCATGCCTTCGCGGCTGAGCATGGCGGCGAACTGGCGGGCGCCCATGCCCGGGGGCACCTCGGCGAGCGGCGGCGTATCGAGGTTGCGGTCGAACATGGCGTCGAGCATGTCCTGCTGGCCGGGGGTGTCGCGGAGGTGGGGGCTGGGCGTGCCGTTGGGCGTGATGGCGCGGGAGAAGTTGCCGAAGACGTCGTACTGGGAGTTGGAGTCGCCGATGCCGTTGAGGAGCTGGGGGTGGGTGGCGACGACGTGGTAGGCCTCCATGAAGGCTTCCTGCGCGACCTTCCAGTTGCAGCGGAGGACCTTGGCGACGTGGGCCTGCTTGAAGCGGTTGGCGAGGTTCCAGCGCTCGAAGTGGCGAGGGAGGTCGCCGAGGAACTGTTCGAGGGGTTCGGCATCCGGGTCGGGGTTGATGAAGACGAAGCCGCCCCAGGTGCCGACCTTGACTTCGGGGAGGCGGTAGTCGCGCTCGTTGACTTCGGGGAAGTCCCACTGGCAGACGACTTCCTTGAGGGAGCCGTCGATCTCCCAGCACCAGCCGTGGAAGGGGCAGCGGAACTCCTGGGCGCCGCGGCCGTCGAATTCGCGGAGCTGGCGGCCGCGATGGAGGCAGGCGTTGTGGAAGGCCTGGATGCGGTCCGGCGCGGAGCGGACGACGAGGAAGGAGAGATGGGCGATGTCGTAGACGATGTAGTCGCCGACGTTCGGGATGTCTTCTTCGCGGCAGGCCATCTGCCAGGCGCGCTTCCAGATCTTCTCGACTTCGCGGTCGTGGATGGCCTTGCTGTAGTACTGCTCAGCGGGGACGCGGGTGACGCCGGGCTCGATGGGGGATTCGAGGCGGAGGACGGGCGGGACGGGGCGGGAGTCCTGGTCGAGGAGCTCCTGGTAGAGGGTGCCGGCGGAGCGGTAGCCGGCGGAGGTGAGGCGGCCCTGGTCGCCGACGGTCTTGAGCGCCATGGTGGGGGAACCTCCTTCGGGTCAGTCGTGGACGATTTCGAGGCCGCGGGCGCGCTCGGCGCGGTGGCCCATGCCTTCGACGGGTTTGCCGCCGACCCAGATGATCATGTGGGGGTCGGCGTAGGTGAGGGGGCCTTCGAGGTGGCGGGTAGTGAAGCCGTCGAAGATGCCATAGGCCTCGCCTTTGATGACGCGGACGCGGTTGCCGGGGAGCTCTTCGTAGATGGCGCCGGAGAGGGGGTGGCGCTTCTTGCGGGGCGGGCGGGTGAGGGGAGCGGGTTCGGCGTTGGGGTCGGCCATGGCTATCCTGCCTGCCAGATTTTTGGCCATACGGCCAGTGGCGCGACTATACTGTGGGCCGCGAACGATTGCAACGGCCTCTCGCGGGTATCGACGCGGCCGATGCGCTGGAGGGAATGATGCGCAGGTGGGAAGGCGAGGCGGAGCTGGAAGTGCTCCGGGCCGGGTTCAGGAAGCGGGTGGCGCTGGAGCTGTTCACGAAGCCGACGCCGCCCGGGAAGGTGCAGGGCTGGGGCGGGGCATTCCGGGCCGAGCCGCTCATCGTGCCGGCCATCGGCCGGGGGGTGGTGACGCTCGATGACGGGGACGAGCTGGAGGTGATGGTGGAGAGCTTCGACGCCGTGACGGGGCGGGGGACGCTGTTCGGGCTGGGTGCGCCGCCGCGGGTGCTGCGGGGCTAGGAGACCGCCGGGGCGCGGTAGGCCGCGGAGCCGGGCGTGGGCAGCACGGTGACGGGCATCTGCTCCGGTTCGAGGCCGAGCGTGATGAGGACCTTCGCGAGGCCGAGGAAGAGCCCGACGCCGAGGGTGAGGGCGGCGAGGCCGGCCTCGCCGAGCTCGCGGCGGAGCGCTTCGCCGAGGGCCGGGTCGGCGCGGTCGGGGTCGCCGATGATGGCGTCGGTGTAGGCGAGGATGCGCTTTTCGCGGGCGGAGAGGGGGGACTCGGCGTAGGCGTCGGTGACGAAGTCGAGGGTGGCTTCATCGAGGCCTTCCTCGCGCGCGAGGGAGAAGCGGACCTGTCGGCAGAAGCCGCAGGCGGTGACGCGGGCGTTGCGGATGCGCGCGATTTCGCGGTCGCGCTGGGAGAGGGCGGGGTCCATCCAGAAGTCGGCGTAGAGGGCGGCGAACGATTGCTGGATGGCGGGCGCGTGGGCGAGGACGGTGTGGAAGGCGGGCGGCTGGCCGGGGACGGCGGATGGGACGCGGGGGACGGTGGACACGGTCAGGCTCCTTCGAGGCGGCTGGCTGCGCGGGTCATCCGGCAGAGGGCATCGAACATGGCGAGGGCGGCGAGCAGGGTGACGGCGGCGCGTTCGCCGCAGGCCTCGCGGTAGGCGAGGACCGGCGCATCGGGCAGGTCGTGGTGGCGCCAGGGGAGGTGCGCAGCGATCTCGAGCGCGAGGGCATCGGCGGGAGCGAGGCCGGGCGGGCATTCGCCGCGGGCGAGGGCCTCGGCTTCGCCGGGCGGGAGCTCCGCGAAGGCGGGGCCGCAGGCAGCCGGGGCGGCGCCGTGGAGGGCGGCGACGAGCCGCCGGCAGCGCTCGAGCGTGGCGGCGGGCACGGCGTCCGTATCGAAGCAGGCGGCGAGGAAGCGTTCGAACCCGGCCCGGAGGTGGGGGAGGGGCTCGAGGTGGGCGGCGAGCGGCGCAGGGATGACGGGACGTGCCACGCCGGCATACTGGACCATTGGCCAAAGCTTTGTCCAGCAGGATAAACTCCCGCCGATTTTTCGCCACGGGAGGCAGGCATGGAGATCGCGGGCAAGGTTGCGCTGGTCACGGGCGCGGGCTCGGGCATCGGCCGGGCGTGCGCGGAGCGGCTGGCGCGCGAGGGCGCGAAGGTCGTCGTGGTCGACGTCGATGCGGCGGGCGGGGAGGAGACGGTGCGGCGGATTGCGGCGGCGGGCGGCGAAGCGGCATTCGTGCAGGGCGACATCGGCACGCCGGAAGGAGTCGCGGAGACGTTCCGGGCAGCGAAGCGGGTGTTCGGGCGGCTGGACATCGTCCACAACAACGCGGGCATCATGACGGGCGACACGCCGGGCTGGCCGGATGCGCCGCTGGAGAAGGTGTTCCGGGTACTGGCGGTGAACGCCGCGGGGGTGGTGATGGGCACGCGGGCGGCGGTGGAGGCGTTCCGGGAGCACGGAGAGGGCGGCGCCGTCGTCAACACGGCGAGCATCGCGGGGCTCGGGCCGCTGCCGTTCGACCCCGTGTACGCGGCCTCGAAGGCGGCGGTCATCCACTTCACGAAGTCGTGCGCCATCCTGAAAGAGCTGGAGAACGTGCGGGTGAACGCGGTGGCGCCCGGGATGGTGGACACGCCGATCATCGCGAAGACGGGCGACGGGACGCGGCCGGCGGCGTGGCTGGAGCCGTCGCTGGCGGGCGCCGTGCTGCTGCAGCCGGAGCGGATCGCGGAGGAGGTGGTGCGCCTCATCCGGGACGATGCGCTGGCGGGAGAAGTCAGCGTGGTGATGCACGAGAGCGCGGCGCCGGCCGCGGGCGGGTAGGATACGGCCGCCCGGGAGCGGGACGCGGCCCGGCCGCGGGAGCGGCCTGCTTCGAACCCTGAAGGAAGAACGCACACGAGAAGGGAGTTGCTGCGATGCCGATGGAGAGTCTGCCGGTGGAGTTCCTGTTCACGATGACGGCGCGGGTGGCGCCGCCGACGATCATCCAGGTCGGCCCGCAGGGGTCGCGGTTCATCGTGAGCGTGCCGGGCGGCACGTTCGAAGGCCCGAAGCTGAAGGGCACGATCGTCGCCCACTCGGGCGGCGACTGGGTGACGCTGCGGCCGGACGGGAGCATGAAGCTGGACGTGCGGCTGACGCTCCAGACGGAAGACGGGGCGCACATCCTGGTGACCTATACGGGCATCGGGGCGCGCGGCGCGGACGGGACGACGAAGGTGTATTCGACGCCGCTGTTCGAGACCGGGGCGGAGAAGTACGCCTGGCTGAACAACGTGCAGGCCGTGGGGGTGGGCACGACGACGCCGGGCGGGGTGACCTACGAGGTGTACGCGCTGCGCGCCTGAGCCGGCGCTCAGAGGCGGCGGGCCGCCTCGGCGAGGAGCTCGAGGGGCGAGGGGTGCCAGGCAAGGGCCGCGGCCAGCTGGCCGGCGGTGGCCTCGGCCTGCATGAGCGCGGCGGCGGCGCTGACCAGTTCGTGCGCGCCGGGGCCGGCGGCCTGGACGCCGAGGATTTCGCCGGTGCGGGCGTCGGCGTGGAGGCGGACGAAGCCGGGCTGGCCGCCGCGCACGGCAGACCACGCGGAGCCTTCCATCGGGACGGTCGCGGTGGCGAGAGCGGCGCCGCGGGCGCGCGCTTCGGCGGCGATGCGGCCGACGGCGGCGAGGGGCGGGAGCGCGTGGACCAGCCGCGGCACAGCCTCGAGGCGGCAGCGGCGGGGTCGCCAGCGGCGCCCGCGCCCGCGGCCCGGCCCATCGCGGCGGCGGTGCTGGAGAGCATCCCCGCCCGGTGACGTCGCCGGCGGCGAAGACGCCCGGCGCGCCGGCCGCGGCCGACTCGTCGACGGGGATGGTGCCATCCGGGGCTGCCGCGAGCCCGGCGCGTTCGAGCGCGAGGCCCTCGGCCGCGGGGACGCGCGGGTCGGCGGCGAGGACGACGGCGGCGTCGACCTCCACCTCCCCGCCGGGCGCTGCGAGGCGGACGGCGGCGCCCTCGGCGGCGGAAGGCGCAGCGTCGCGGTGGACGGCGATGCCGAGCCCGCCGAGGACGTCGGCGATCACCGGCTGGAGGTCGTCGTCGAAGCCGGCGCAGACGGCGGGGCCGGGCGCGGCGAGGGTGACGGCGGAGCCGGCGAGGGCGAGGAGGACCGCGTATTCGACGGCGAAGAGGCCGCCGGAGGGGCCGCCGCCGAGGACGAGGCAGGAAGGCGGGGGTTCGCGCCAGGTTTGGACGAGGTCGGGGGTGGCGAGGCGGTCGGCGGGGAGGCCGGGGATGCGCAGGGGCTCCCAGCGGGCGCCGGCGGCGATGACGACGGCGTCGGCGCGGACCGGCTCGCCCCCGGCGACGGCGAGGAGCGACGGCTCGAGGAAGCTGGCGTGGCCGGCGATGAGCTGGACCCCGGCGCGGCGGAGCGCGGTTTGGGTGCCCGCGGCGAGGCTGCGGACGAGGGCGCGGGCGCGGTCGTTCGCGCGGCCGAGCTGGAACGTTCCGCCAGCGGCGAGGACGCCGGCGAGGGCGAGCTCGCGGGCGCGGGCGAAGCCCTCGGCAGCGTCGAGCAGGATGGACGTGGGGATGCAGGTGTGGTGGACGCAGGAGCCGCCGGGCTGCTGGGCCTCGATGAGGGCGACAGAGGCGCCAAGGCGCGCGGCTTCGAGGGCGGCGGCGCCGCCGGCGGCGCCGGCGCCGATGACGGCGACGTCGAAGCGGGCGGGCGCGGTCATACGAGCAGCCGGTAGGGGGACTCGAGGAGATCGCGCACCTCGGCGAGGAAGGCCGCGCCGGGCGCGCCGTCCACCGCGCGGTGGTCGATGGTGAGGCTGAGGGTGAGCGAGCGGGCGCGCACCGGCCGGTCGCCCTCCCAGGCGATGTCGTCGACGACGCGCCCGATGCCGAGGATGGCGACGTTGGGCGGGTTGATGATCGGCGTGAAGAATTCGACGCCGGCCATGCCGAGGGAGGTGACGGAGAAGGTCTGGCCGGCGTAGTCATCGAGGCCGAGGGTCCCGGCGCGGGCAGCCTCGGCGAGGTGGGAGGTTTCGCGGGCGAGGTCGCGGAGGCTGAGGGCGTCGGCGCCGCGGATGACGGGGACGACGAGGCCGGCGTCGAGCGCGACGGCCATGCCGATATGGACTGCGGGCTCGAGCACGATGGCGTCGGCTTCGACGCGGGCGTTGAGAGCGGGGTGGCGGCGGAGGGCTTTCGCGGCGGCGCGGATGACGAGGTCGGTGATGGAGGGGCGGATGCCCTCGGGCTGCCACTCGGCGATGAGCTGTTCGCGGAGGCGGAGCGCTTCGTCCATCCGGACGCGCATGCCGAGGGTGAGCTGGGCCATCTCCTGGAGGCTGCGGTGCATGCGGTCGGCGATGGTGCGGCGCATGCCGCGGAGCGGGATGCGCTCGCCGGCGGCGGGGGCCGGTGCGGCCGGCGCGGGGGACGGGGCGGCAGGCGCGGGGCGGGCGGCCGCGGCTTCGACGTCCTCCTTCGTGATGCGGCCGCCGGGGCCGGTGCCGCGGACCGCCGCGAGGTCGACGCCGAGTTCGCGGGCGAGGGCGCGCGCGACGGGGGTGGCGGCTGGCGGTTCAGCGGACTGGGCGGGGGCCGCCGCGGTAGCGCCGAGGGCCGTGTGAGCGCGGCGGACGTCCTCCTCGGTGATGCGGCCGCCGGGACCGGTGCCAAGGACGGCCTCGAGCGGGACGCCGAGTTCGGCGGCGAGCCGGCGGGCAGCGGGCGAGGCGGGGAGGCGGCCTTCGGCCGGGGGCGGCGGCGGGACGGGGCCCGCGCCCGCTGCTGCAGCGTCACCGGGCGGGGCGGCCGGGGCGCCGGCGGGGGGCGCTTCGCCCGGCGCGAGGATCCAGCCGACGACGGCCCCGGGCGGCAGCGTGGTGCCGGCAGGGACGGCGTGGCGGAGGATGCCGTCGGCCTCGGCTTCGACCTGGAACTCGATCTTCTCGGTCTCGAGGCGGTAGACGATGTCGCCGGCGCGGACGGGCGCGCCATCGGGCACGAGCCACTCGGCGACGGTGCCTTCGGTCATCGTCATGCCCAGCTTGGGGATGAGGACGTCAGTCGGCATAGGGTGCTCCGCTGAGGGGTTCGATGAAGCAGCCGGTGCGGGCCGCGCAGCTGAGGGCGCGGCGCGGTTCGATGAGGAGCGGGCCGGCGGCCGACGGGACGAGCCGGGTGCGCTGGCCGGGGAGGAGGCGGCGCTCGCGCTCGCCGTCGAGGGCGAGGATGCCGGGGCCGCGCCATTCGACGGCCTCGCCGAAGGGGACGGGGCGGTAGCTGCGGACGTCGACGGGGGCGATGAGCCCGGGCGCGAGCGGGACGCGGACGGCGCAGCCGGGTTCGCCGAAGTCGAAGGCGAGGGCGGCCGCGGGGGGCATGGCGAGGCCGAGCATGCCGCCGACCGCTGCGAGGCCGGTGACGGCCGGGTCGGAGCGGAGGACGAGCGCGGCGCGCAGCTCGCCGGGCCGCCAGACGGCGCGGGCGCCGCTGAACAGGCCGTCGACGAGAGCGGCATCGACGAGGGCGAGGTCCGGCGGTTCGCCCTCGACTTCGACGGTGATGACGGGGCAGCGGACGGCGGCGGCCTCGATGGGCACCCGGCCTGCGGCGACCAGCCCGGCAGCGGCCCCGGCGGCGGTGGGTTCGCAGGCGAGCGGGAAGACGTTGTTGGTGCCGGTCGAGATGGGGAGGATGGGGAGGCCGGGCCAGCCGGCGGCGGCAGCCCGGCAGGTGCCGTCGCCCCCGAGCACGACGACGGCGGCGGCGCCCCGGTCGCGGCAGGCCGCGGCGGCATTCCGGGTGTCGAGGGCGGAGCCGGTGAACGGCACCGGGAGCGGGACGGGCTGGAGGGGCGGCGCGAACCCTTCGAGCGCGTCCTCGGCGAGGCGGTGGGGGCCCGGCAGGTAGCAGATGGCGCGGGCGCCGGCGGCCGCGGCCCCGGCGAAGAAGCGGCGGAGGACGGCCACCTTGTCGGCGTCAGCGGAGACCGGCGCGCGGGCGACGAGGCGGCGGATGTCCTTGCCCGAGGCGGGATTGGCGATGACGCCGATCGGGCCGGGGGGCATGGCTACGCTGCCCGGCCGAGCAGGCGGAGGACTTCGCCGGCGATGCGGTCGGCGTTGGGGACGTAGTGGGCTTCGAGGGCCGGGCTGAACGGCACGGGCGAGAACGGCGCGCCGACCCTGCCGATGGGCGCATCGAGGTGGTCGAAGGCGGCCTCCTGCAGCTGCGCGGCGATCTCGGCGCCGAAGCCGCCGAAGCGGACCGCTTCGTGGACGACGAGAGCGCGGTGCGTCTTGCGGAGGGATGCGACGAGCGTCTCCGTATCGAGCGGGACGAGGGAGCGGGGATCGATGACCTCGGCGTCGATGCCGTGCTCGCGGAGCTGTTCGGCGGCGGCGAGGCTTTCGTGGACCATGCGGCCGGTGGCGATGATGGTGAAGTTCGTGCCCGGGCGGACGACGGCGGCCTGGCCGAGGGGGATTTCGTACATCTCCTCGGGGACGGGGCCGGCGAGGCCGAGGAGCGCCTTGTGGTTGATGACGATGACGGGACTTTCGTCGCGGACGGCGGCGATGAGGAGGCCTTTGGCTTCGTACGGGCCGGAGGCCATGACGACCTTAAGGCCGGGGACGTGGCAGAACCAGGCTTCGAGGCTCTGGGAGTGCTGGGCGGCGAGGTTGAGGCCGGCGCCGGCCATGGTGTGGATGGTGAGGGGCAGGCGGGCCTTGCCGCCGAACATGTAGCGCATCTTGGCGGCCTGGTTCACGAGCTGGTCCATGGCGACGCCCATGAAGTCCATGAACATGATGTCGATGATGGGGCGGAGGCCGGTGGCGGCAGCGCCGACGCCGAGGCCGACGAGGGCGGCTTCGCTGATGGGCGTATCGACGACGCGTTCGGGGCCGAATTCATCGAGGAGGCCGCGGCTGAAGCCGAAGACGGAGCCGTAGAGGGCGACGTCCTCGCCGGCGAGGAAGACGTTCGGGTCCTCGCGCATGAGCTGGCGGAGGGCCTCGTTGATGGCCATGACGGTGGGGAGCTGGCGCTGGGCGGTGGCGGCGGTCATCGGTTCGGCTCCGTGGGGCTAGCTGGCGTAGACGTCCTCGGTGAGGGCGGCAGGGTCGGGGAAGGGGCTGGCCTCGGCGAAGGCGACGGCCTCGCGGACTTCGGCCTGGATGGCCTCGCGGACGGCGGCGGCGCCGGCTTCGTCGAGGATGCCGAGTTCGGCGAGGCGGCGCTCGAGGAGCGTGATGGGGTCGCGCTCCCGCCACGCGCGGACCTCATCGTCGGAGCGGTAGACGACGCCCATGCCGCGGACGCCGACGTGGTCGAAGAAGCGGTAGGTCTTGCATTCGAGGAGGGTGGGGCCTTCGCCGCGGCGGGCGCGGGCGATGGCCTCGCCGGCGGCTTCGTAGACGGCGACGGCGTCCATGCCGTCGACGACGATGCCGGGGAAGCCGTAGCCGGCGGCGCGGTCGGCGATGTCGCGGATGGCCTGGTGGCGGTCCTGGCGGGTGAATTCGCCGAAGCCGTTGTTTTCGCAGACGAAGATGAGGGGGAGGCGGTAGAGGCCGGCCATGTTGGCGGCTTCGTGGAAGGAGCCTTCGTTGGAGGCGCCATCGCCGAAGAAGCAGGCGGTGACGTTCTGGGTCTTGCGGTACTTGTTGGAGAAGGCGGCGCCGACGGCGATGGGCGGGCCGCCGCCGACGATGCCGTTGGCGCCGAGCATGCCGAGGTCCATATCGGCGATGTGCATGGAGCCGCCTTTGCCGCGGCAGTAGCCGGTGGCGCGGCCGAAGAGCTCGGCGAACATCTGGCGGAAGTCGCCGCCGACAGCGACGAGGTGGCCGTGGCCGCGGTGGGTGCTGGTGACCTGGTCGCCGGGGCCGAGGTGGGCGGCGACGCCGGCGGCGACGGCTTCTTCGCCGACGTAGAGGTGGAGCGCGCCGGGGATGCGGCCGGCTTCGGAGAGCCGGCCGGCCTCTTCTTCGAAGAGGCGGATGCGGAGCATGCGGCGGTGGAGGTCGCGCAGGGTCTCGGCGGAGAGGGGCATTTTGACACCACCGGTTGGGGTTTTGGCCGGGCGTCCAACGGCGGCGTAACTGTACCGAAACACGGAGCGGGCCGAAAGGGGGCGTTCAGGGCTTCGGCCTGTTAGCCTAAATGTTAGCCACGCAAACGAACCGGGGCGCCGGGCGCCCCGCGGGGATGGATGAGGATGGCACGACTGGATATCAACGCGATTCGGCGCAGGCAGATCATCGACGCGGCCGTGGCCGTGATGGCCGAGAAGGGCTGGGCGGAGACCTCGATCGACGAGGCGACGAAGCGGGCCGAGGTGAGCCGCGGGCTCGTCTCGTACCACTTCAAGGACAAGGCGGACCTGCTCTCCGGGGTGCTGGCGCGCTGCCAGGAGATTTTCAACGAATCCGTCCAGGAAGCCCTGGGCGAAAGCAGCGACCCGGTGGAGACGATGCGGGCGGTGACGCGCATCGGCATCGAGCTGGCGAAGGTGAACCCGGTGCCGTACGAGGTGTTCGTGCAGTTCACGGCGAGCGCGAAGCGGGACCCGCGGCTCGGCGAGGAGATCCGGGCGCTCTGGGAGGGGTTCCGGCGGACGACGGCGGCGGCGATCCGGGCGGGCCAGCGGGCGGGCGCGTTCCGGCGGGACATCGATGCCGACGCGGCGGCGGCGCGGCACATCGGGGCCGTCACCGGGGTGGCGCTCCAGTGGCTGCTGGAGCCGGGCGCGTTCGACTTCGAAGAGACGGAGCGGCAGACGGTCGAGATGCTGATGGCGTACCTCGTGGCGGATGCCCCGGGCGGGGAGGGCGCGGGGGCGGCTGCGGCGGCAGCGAACCGGTAGCGCGCTCGCTCGTCCTGCCCAATTTCTTGGCTGGTCTTCCAAAGCTTCGGGCAATGTGGTAAAAGCTCCCGGCAGCAGCGCGGGCGCGCCGGGACAGCGCGTCCCGCGGATGGAGGGGACAGCCATGCAGATGCTCGAAGGGAAGGTGGCCGCGGTCACGGGCGGGAGCCGCGGCATCGGCCGGGGGATCGTTGAAGCGTTCCTCCGGGAAGGGGCGTTCGTCGCCTTCAGCGGCCGGGACCAGGCGAAGGGCGAGCGGGCGCTTGCGGAGCTGTGCGCCGACGGCCGGGCCGTCTTCGTGCAGGGCGATGCGCGCAGCAGCGAGGACGTGCGCCGGCTGGTGGAGACGGCGGCGGAGCGCTGGGGCCGGCTCGACATCATGGTGAACAATGCCGGCGGCATCACCCGGCCGGCGCCGATCGCCCAGCTCGATGACGACGCCTGGGAGAACGACATCCGCTGGAACCTGAGCGGGGTGTTCTACGGGACGAAGTGGGCGCTCCAGCGGATGATTCCGCAGGGCTCGGGCCGCATCATCAACATCTCGTCGGTCGAAGGGAAGCAGGGCGCGGCGGGGATGGCCGGCTACGTGGCGGCGAAGCACGGGGTGAACGGCCTGACGAAGACGACGGCGCTCGAAGTGGGGCGGCTGGGCATCACCTGCAACGCCATCTGCCCGGGCCTCGTCATCACCGACGCGGTGCGCGACTCGGGCGACGCGACGGCGAAGGCGATGGGCCTCTCCGGGCTCGATGAGATGGTGGAGAAGATCTTCAAGGCGAAGACGGCGACGGGCGAGATCAACACGGTCGAGCAGGTGGCCGCGGTGGCGCTGCTGCTCGCCGGGGAGGCAGGGGCCGGGATCACGGGCGCGTGCATTTCGGTCGATTGCGGGACGGCGCAGTACTGAGGGGGCGGGACGATGGCTGGCGAGAAGCTGTGCTCGTGGGATGCGGAGATCAACCCCCGCTACCGGCTGGTGACGACGGGAAACGTGGAGGAGGTGCTGCCGGGCATCATCAAGCCCCTGACGGCGGACCTCATCAACCAGTGGGACTACCGGTTCACGACGCGGATGGCGGAGGAGCTGGGCGTGCTCGACCTCGTGCCGACGGCGCCGCCGCCGGCGATGAACGTGCTCGGCGTGGTCGGCGGCCGGTGGACGCTCGGCGTGGCGTGGTCGATGGCGATTACGTCGACCTACCAGGTGAGCGGCGGGACGGACATGCTGAAGCAGTTCGTCGAGGGTGACGAGCTGACGGCGGGGCAGGCGCAGAACCTGGAGCGGGCGAAGGCGGCGCGCCGGCGGATCATGGCGCGCTGGCGGAACGCGGATCGGGAGATCGAGCGCGGCCGGGAAATCTCGGAGCGGGCGTACCGGCAGGCGTGGGCGCGGGAGTACCCGCGGCTGCGCGGCGAGGAGCTGCTGCGGGCGGTCGAGGAGAACGTCGGCGTCGTCGCGGGGCTGTTCACGTCGCACGTCATCGTGTCGGTCGGGGGCGCGGAGTACACGGGGATGCTGGGGGCGCTGCTGGGCGAGCACCTGCCGGGCCACCCGCCGGCGTGGGTGACGACGCTGACGAGCGCGCTGACGGACGTGGAGAGCGCGAAGCCGGGCAAGGCGACCTGGGACCTGGCGCGGGCGGGCCGGAAGAGCGCGGTCATCAGCGCGGCGGCGGCGGAGCTTCCGAACGATGCGCTGCTGGCGCGGCTGGCGGCGCCGGTCTCGCCGGCGTGGGAGGCGTTTGCGGCGGGCTACCGGGAGCTGATCCGGGAGTACGGCTTCCGCGGGCCGCGGGAGACCGACCCTTCGACGGCGACGTGGGATGAGGCGCCGGCACTGCTGCTCGGCGCGCTGCGGGCGGACATGGCGGCGCCAGCCTCGGCCGACCCGCACCGGAAGGAGGCGCGGGCGGCGGCGGCGCGCGAACGGCTTGAGGAGCAGATCGCGGCGAAGCTGCCGGCGAAGGCGCAGGCGGCGTTCCGGGAGACGCTCGCGATGGCGCAGCGGCTGAACCGCGGCCGCGAAGGAACGAAGGCGAACTGGGCGCGCGCCTGCCGGGCGTTCCGGCCGCCGCTGCTGGAGACCGGGCGGCGGCTCGCGCGGCGGGGGGCGCTCGAGCAGCCGGAGGACGTGTTCTTCCTGCGGCTGGCGGAGGTGCGGGAGTTCGAGACGCTCGACGCGGCGGCGGCGAAGGCGGCTGTCCGCGCGCGGCAGGAGGAGTACCGCCGGCTGGAGGGCTTCCGGCTGCCGGAGGGGGTGTTCGAGCTGCCGACGTCGCTGCTGCCGGCGGAGAGCGGCGCGCCGGCCGAGGGCGCCCTCGCCGGGCAGGGCGTGAGCCCCGGGACGGCGACGGGGCCGGCGCGCGTCATCGCGGACGCCGATGCGGCGCTCGCGGCCGACATCCAGCCGGGGGACGTGCTCGTGCTGCCGGTGTTCGATGCGCCGATGGCGCCGCTCTTCGTGCCGGCGGCCGCGCTCGTGGTGGAGACGGGCGGCATGCTGAGCCACGCGGCGATCGTCGCGCGGGAGTACGGCATCCCGGCGGTCGTGGGCGTGAAGGACGCGACGCGGCGCATCCGGGACGGGCAGCAGGTGACCGTGGACGGCAGCGCGGGGACGGTCGCGCTGGCATGACAGGGGAATTTCACCGGCCGGGGCTGACGCCCGGCGGAAGGAGGACGGAGCTATGGACCTCGGGCTGAAGGGGAAGCGGGCGCTCATCACGGGCGCGAGCCGGGGCATCGGCCGCGCCATCGCGGAGACGCTGGCGGCGGAGGGCGCGCACCTCGCCATCTGCGCGCGGAACGCGGAAGGGCTGAACGCGGCGGCGGAGCAGCTGCGCCAGCAGGGCGTGACAGTCGCCGCGGAGGCGGTCGACGTCGGGAAGCGGGACGACTACGTGGCGTGGATCGCGCGGGCGGGCGAGCAGCTGGGCGGCATCGACATCTTCGTGAGCAACACGAGCGGGGGCGCGGCGCCGGGCGAGCAGGGGTTCGTGCAGAACTTCGAAGTCGACATGCTGGGCGCAGTGCGCGGGTTCGAAGCGGCGCGGCCGTTCCTCGAGACGTCGGAGGCGCCGGCGGTGGTGTTCATCAGCACGACGGCCGCGGTGGAGACGTTCGGCCAGCCGAACGGCTACGGGGCGATGAAGGCGGCGCTCATCAACTATGCGAATGCGCTCTCGCAGGCGTACGCGCCGAAGGGGATTCGGGTGAACGTCGTTTCGCCGGGGCCGATTTACTTCGAGGGCGGGCCGTGGGCGATGATCAAGCAGGCGATGCCGCCCTTCTACGAGGCGACGCTGAAGCAGCAGCCGATGGGGCGGATGGGGACGCCGGAGGAGGTGGCGCGGGCGGTGGCGTTCCTCGCCAGCCCGGCGGCCTCGTGGATTACGGGCGTGAACCTCGTCGTCGATGGCGGCTTTACGAAGCGGGTGAACTTCTAGGCCGCCGGCCGGGCGGGAAGGAGGCTGGCGATGGGCCGCATCGACGGCTACCTCATCTGCGGGGGGAACTGGCACGACTTCGATTTCCCGCGGCTGCGGCTGCTCGAGCTGCTGGCGGAGCACGAGGAGGTGCGGGTGCTCGTGGGGCGGGACTTCCGCGACACCGAGGGCATCGCGGGCTGCGCGTTCCTCATCACCTACACCTGCGACCTGCGGCCGTCGGAGACGGAGGTGGAGGCGCTGGCGCGGTTCGTGGAAGGGGGCGGACGGTGGTTCGCGCTCCACGGGACGAATGCGGTGTTCGAGATGGAGGCGGACGGGGTGCGGAGCCCGCGCATCCTGCGGCGGTACATGGAGGTGCTGGGGAGCCAGTTCATCGCGCACCCGCCGGTGGGGAGCTACCCGGTCTGGCCGGCGGCGGAGCACCCGCTCGTCGCGGGGCTCGGCGAATGGCGCACGGGGGAGGGCGAGGAGCTGTACCTGTGCGAGTACCACGGGGAGGTGCGGCCGCTGATGGTGACGCGGTTCGGGGGCGAGGCGCCGGGGTTCGCCGAATCGTCGTGGCCGGGGGAGCGGGAGTGGCCGGTGCTCTACCTCCACCCGTACGGGGCGGGCGCGGTGCTCTACCTGACGCCCGGGCACCGGCGGCGGCGGTACGACATGCTGACGGCGCCGGGCGGGCGGGCGTACGGGAGCCTGGCGGGGCGGTTCCAGCTGCCGGAGTACCCGCGCTTCGAGCCCGGCTCCTGGGAGGTGCCGGAGTACGTGGAGCTGCTGCGGCGGGGGATCCGCTGGGCGAAAGGCGACTATCCCCTCCTGTGAGGCGAACCCGGCCGGCGGCGGTCCCCCTCCCGCCGGCCGGGCGCGCCGGACGTCAGTCGCGCGGGAGGCCGAGGCCGCGCTGGGCGATGATGTTGCGCTGGATTTCGCTGGTGCCGCCGGCGATGGTGAGCGAGACGGCATTGAGGTAGGCGCGGGCGGCTTCGCCGCGGAAGGGCGCGGCGGAGCGGTCCATGAGGGCGCCGGCGGTGCCGAGCATCTTGAGGGCGGTGTGGGCGATGCGCTGGCCGGTCTCGGAGGTGAAGAGCTTGGCGATGGAGGCCTCGGCGTTGGGGATTTTGCCGGCGGCCTGCATGCTGATGATGCGGTAGGCGAGCAGGGTGAGCACCTGCACTTCGACGGCGCGGTCGGCCCAGGCGAGGCGGGCGGCGGCGGCAGTGGACGGCGGGAGCTGGGCCCGGTGCTCGCGCAGCCAGGCGGTGTACCGCTCGATGCTCTTGCGCTGGCCGACGGCGGTGCCGATGGACGAGCGCTCGAAATCGAGGGTGGTGGCGCCGACGTACCAGCCGCGGTTGACCTCGCCGACAACGTTGCGGGCAGGCACGCGGACGTCTTCGAAGAAGACTTCGTTGAAGTCGTGGCCGCCGGCCATGTTGACGAGGGGGCGGACGGTGATGCCGGGGCTCTTCATATCGACGAGGAAGTAGGTGATGCCGCGGTGCTTGGGGGCGTCCGGGTCGGTGCGGGCGAGGAGGAAGCACCAGTCGGCGAAGTGGGCGAAGGAGGTCCAGATTTTCTGGCCGTTGATGACGAAGTCGTCGCCANGGCGTCCGGGTCGGTGCGGGCGAGGAGGAAGCACCGGAGTCGGCGAAGTGGGCGAAGGAGGTCCAGATTTTCTGGCTTCGTTGATGACGAAGTCGTCGCCATCGCGGACGGCGCGGGTCTGGAGGGAGGCGAGGTCGGAGCCGGCGCCAGGTTCGGAGTAGCCCTGGCACCAGAGTGACTTCGCCGCTGAGGATGCGGGGGAGGTGTTCGCGCTTCTGCTCGTCGGTGCCGTGGGCGATGAGGGTGGGGCCGAGCATCATGACGCCGAGGCCCAGCCGCGGCTGACGGGGGCGCCGCGCCTCTGGGCGAACTCCTGGTTGAGGATGAACTGTTCGACGACGGACATGCCGGCGCCGCCGTACTCCTTCGGCCAGGCGGGGGCGATCCAGCCGCGGCGGACGAGGGCGTCGCGCCACTGGCCGAAGGCGGGGTCGGTGCGGGGGTCGTAGAAGAAGCCGGTGACGCCGCGGATGGACTCGAGGGAGGTTGTCGCGGATGAAATCGCGGACTTCCTGCCGCCAGGCGGCCTGCTCGGGCGTATCGCGGAGCTCGCATGGCGCGGGGGCGCCTCCTTCAGGCGGGTTCGAACTCGAGGTAGAGGGCCTTGAGCCCCCGGAGGATAACGCTCGGGACGTGGGTGTAGTCGTTCTTGCCCTCGGCGGCGCGGATGGCGCGGAGGCGCTGGAGGAGGAGGGTGAAGGCGATGCGGGCCTCGAGGCGGGCGAGCGCGGCGCCGAGGCAGTAGTGGATGCCGCGGCCGAAGGCGAGGTGGCCTTCGGGGGCTTCGCGGTCGAGGTCGATCTCGTCGGCGTGGGGGAATTCGGCCTCGTCGCGGTTGAGGCGGAGGCGTAGGAGAGGAGGATGCGGGAGCCGGCGGGGATGGGCGTGCCGCCGATTTCGGTATCGACGACGGCCTGGCGGAAGAGGCCCTGGACGGGGGATTCGAGGCTGGAGGGCTTCTTCGACGAAGGTGGGGATGCGGTCCGGCTCGGCGCGGAGGCGCTCCTGCAGCTCCGGCCGCTGGACGAGGATCATCATGCCGGAGGCGATGAGGTTGGTGGTGGTTTCGTTCCCGGCGACGAGGATCTGCTGGAGGATGCTGAGCATCTCGGCCATGTCGAGCGGGCGGGCTTCTTCGCCGATCGAGGCCGATGTGGGCGTTGAGGAGGTCGCGGGTGAGGATGTCATCGCGCGGGCTGGCGCGGCGCTCTTCGAGGCGCTCGGCGAAGTAGTGCTGGAATTCGACGATGGAGCGGGCGCATTCGATTTCGCGCTCGCGGGTGAGGAAGCCGCCGAGGGGCGCCACGGAGTCGTCGGACCAGTCGCGCTTGAAGCGGTCCATATCGGCGCGGTCGACGCCGAGGGCGTCGGCGATGACGGTGAGCGGGAGCGGGACGGCGAACTGGCGGACGAGCTCGACTTCGCGGTCGCCGATGAAGCGGTCGATGAGGTCGCTGGCGATGGCGGTGACGGAGGGTCATCGAGGCCTGGCGACGCGGCGTGCGGAGAAGGCTTTCGTTGACGAGGGCGCGGTAGCGGGAGTGGGCGGGCGGGTCGTTGGTGAGGAGGGTGTTCACGGGCATCCACGCCCTGGCGCATGATGGCGATGACCTCCTCATCGGGGACGGGGCGGAGGCCGGGGCCGGATTTGGAGGAGAAGATTTCGGGGTGGCGGAGGACGTGGAGGACGTCCTCGAAGCGGGAGACGATGAAGAAGCCGGCGCCGGGGACCTGGTAGACGGGGCATTCGCGGCGCATGGCTTCGTAGAAGGGGAAGGGGCACTCGGCGGTTTCGGGGGCGAGGGGGTTGATCTCGGCGAGGCTGGGCATTTGGCTGCTCCCGCAAGGTTTTGGCCGATTGGCCAGCGCCGAGAAGTGTAGCGGGCCGGGGGCGCGGCGGGAAGGGGAGGTATCGGCGGCGTCGATGCTTGCGAATCGATGGAAGGCGAACCTATAATACGCCGAGCCCGGAATTTGGCCAGACAACCAAAGTCTTGGCCCGAAACGCTTGCCGGGCGACCAACAGGGGAGGGAACCGATGGAATCGACGTACYGGMGSCGMTRMYGRCGRSMSCGSCWCGGCSRCCGCGMSYYCCKGCGSCGGRSMSGGSAYGGCMGCCGKCGGCGCRGCCSSMCKCGCCSCGGSCKSCGGSRAGCGGSGMKGRMSMMKCCGCATCGCGAAGGCGTCGCCGGATACGGGGCTGGACCCGCACATCGTGGTGACGAACCCAATCCACCCGGCGAAGGCGTATTCGCACCTCTGGACGTACCAGCCCTCGACGAAGACGGTCTGCTACGACCTCGCGCTCGAGCATGAGCAGGTGGACCCGCTCACGCTGCGGGTGAAGATTCGGCAGGGGGTGAAGTTCCAGGCCGACGTGGCGAACGGCCGAGAGCTGACGGCCGAGGACATCGCCTATTCGTACACCCGCTTCCCGGTGGCGCTGACGAAGGGCTCGCAGGTGAACCAGATCCAGTGGGGCTGGATCGACAAGATCGAGACGCCGGACAAGTACACGGTCGTCATCAAGCAGAAGAACCCGTTCGCGTCGAACGTGATTTCGCTCGGGTCGAGCGCTTTCGCGGTGGTGGCGAAGGAGGTGGTGGAGGCGAACGGCGGCGACCTGATGAAGGTGATGAACGCGGGCAGCGGCCCCTACCGGATGGTGAAGCGGGAGCCGACGGGCACGCGCTACGAGCGGAACCCGGATTACTTCCAGCACGACCCGCCCTCGCCGACGTACGTGAAGGAGGGGCCGTACATCGACGTTTGGGAGGAGGCGATCATCCCGGACCCGGCGACGATCAAGGCGAAGTTCCTCGCGGGCGAGCTGGACGTGCTCACGGTGGTGAACATCGACCGGCTGGTGGCGGATGAACTCGGCCGGGAGAAGGGCGTCAAGGTGGTGAAGGGGCCGGCGAACGGCCACCTCGTCATGCAGTTCGACAACTTCAAGTGGACGGACAAGCGGCACCGGCAGGCCGTGTGGATGGCGATCGACCGGGACGCGTTCATCAAGAACCTGTACCTCGGCGAGGGGCTGTACGGCGGGCCGACGGCGTCGGAGTTCGCGAAGGAGGGGTACGGGCTTTCGCAGGATGAGCTGAAGAAGCTGCAGCCGTTCAACCCGGCGGAGGCGAAGAAGCTCTGGCAGGAATCGGGCGGGGCGCAGGCGTTCCCGACGGTCAAGATGGTCACGATGCAGGCGATCCCCATCTTCGCGACGGCGACGGAGTTCGTGAAGAAGCAGCTGGAGCAGAACCTCGGCGCGAAGGTGGAGGTGGAGGTGGTGGACCCGGCGACGTACGTGGCGCGGGCGGTGGCGGGGTTCGCGGAGAAGGCACCGAAGCCGTGGGACCTGTTCATCGCGTGGGAGCTCTCGCTCCAGACGATCCCGGACTACAACGCGCTGGCGCACTACGTGCCGGTGGGCTACGGCGCGATTTTCGGCAACCTCCGGCCGGATTCGCCGAAGTCCGAGACGGCGGCCTTCGCGGTGAAGATGCAGCAGCTCTGGGCGGCGCAGGCGCAGGAGCTGAACCCGGAGGCGCGGAAGCAGAAGGTGCAGGAGATCGTCCGGACCATCCACCAGGAGTACGGGCCGGCGGTCCCGCTGCCGGTGCCGGAGTTCCAGTACGCGGCCTTCCGCGACCGGGTGAAGAACTACCCGGAGAAGGACTTCATGTACGCGAACGCGGGCACGGGCCTCTTCCGGGTGCAGGACCTCTGGCTCGACGCCTGATGGCGCCGGGGGAAGGCGGGGCCGCCCCGCTCCGCCTTCCCCTCCACCTCCTGGCAGGTGAGCTCCCATGCGAACGTACATCCTGCGCCGGCTGGCGCTCTTCCCCGTCACGCTCCTCGGCGTCTCGATTCTTTCGTTCACGCTCATCCGGGCGCTCCCGGCTGATGCGGCGACGATCCGGCTCGGCGCTTCGGGCTCGGCCTGCGAAGAATGCATCGAAGTGGTGCGGAAGGAGCTGGGCCTGGATAAGTCGAAGCCGGAGCAGTACCTGCTCTGGCTGGGGAATGCGCTCCGGGGCGACTTCGGGCTTTCGACGGCGACCCGGCGGGAGATTACGCCGGAGCTGCGCGACCGCTTCCTGACGACGCTGCAGCTGGGGGTGGTGACGGTCTTCTTCACGCTGGCGATCGGGGTGCCGGTGGGCGCGCTCTCGGCGGTGCGGGCGCACTCGGCGGCGGACTATACGGCGCGGTTCTTCTCGATTCTCGGGCTCTCGGTGCCGAGCTTCTGGCTGGGGACGCTGGTCATCTACCTGCCGGCCTACTGGTGGGGCTGGACGCCGGTGAAGCAGTGGCGGGGCTTCGCGGAAGACCCGCTCGGCCATGTCGGGCTGCTGATCCTGCCGGCGCTGGTGCTGGGCATCGGGGCTTCGGCCTACGTGGCGCGCATCGTGCGGTCGAGCATGCTCGAGGCGTTCTACGCGGACTACGTGCGGACGGCGCGGGCGAAGGGGCTGAAGGAGCGGAGCGTGGTGTGGATCCACGTGTTCCGAAACTCGGTGCTGACGCTGCTGACGGTGCTGGGGCTGCAGTTCGGGCTCATCCTCGGCGGTTCGATCGTCATCGAGCAGCTGTTCGCCATCCCGGGGATGGGGTCGATGGCGGCGAAGGCGGTGGCTGACCGCGACCACCAGACGATCCAGGCGGTGACGGTGACGATCGCGGCCTCGTTCCTGACGGTGACGCTGATCGTGGACGTGCTCTACGCCTGGGCCGACCCGCGGCTGCGGGCGTGAGCGGAGGGAGGTGAGCGACGATGGCGACGGAAGCGCAGGCGGGAGTGCTGGCAGGGCCGGTGAGCCGGCCGACGTTCGGGCTCGGGCGGCTGAAGCGGTTCGCGCGGCGGCAGCCGCTGGGCACGGCCTCGGCGGTCGTGATCGGGCTGCTGATCTTCGCGGCGGTCTTCGCGGATGCGCCGTTCATGCGGACGACGGACCCGAAGGAGTTCGGTTCGAATATCCTCGTGCCGCCGAGCGGCGAGCACTGGTTCGGGACGAACCGGAACGGGCAGGACCTGTATTCGCGGGTGGTGTACGGGGCGCGGCCGTCGCTGATGGTGGGGATGGCGACGGTGCTCATCAGCGTGGTGGGCGGGACGGTGCTGGGGCTGCTGGCGGGCTACCTCGGCGGGGTGGTCGATACGGTGATCAGCCGGCTCTCGGAGGTGCTGCTCTCGTTCCCGGCGATCCTGTTCGGGCTGGTGGTGGCGACGTGGCTGGGGCCGGGGCTGAAGGCGGTGATCATCGCCATCAGCATCATCTTTACGCCGGTCATCATGCGGATCATCCGCGGGGCGGTGCTGGTGGAGCGGCAGCGGATGTATGTGGACGCGGCGCGGGTCATCGGCTGTTCGGAGGCGCGGCTGATGTTCCGGCACATCCTGCCGAACATCGGGCCGCTGGTGATCGTGGTGGCGAGCACGACGCTGCCGGCGGCGATCCTTGCGGAATCGGCGCTGACGTTCCTCGGGGTGGGGCTGCCGCTGGGCGAGCCGAGCTGGGGGAACGACCTCGGGCCGCAGGCGCGGGCGTACTTCAATATGGCGTGGTGGCTGGCGGTCTTCCCCGGGGTGGCGCTGAGCCTGACGGTGCTGGCTTTCAACCTGCTCGGCGACGCGCTGCGGGACGAACTGGACCCGCGGCTGCGCGGCAGCGGGCTGGGCGAGGGCTGAGCGCGGCTGTAAAGAGCGCTTCCGTATCCCGTATCAGCGCTGGTGGTACTCTCGGAGGGGCTGCCGGCCGCTGGCCGGCTGCCCGATGCTGACCTGAATCCGAGACTCACTGCAGGAACGAAGCGCCCATGTCGAACCGCCAGGCCCGCCGCGAAATGAGCCGCACGCAGGGGACGCGGCCGCAACGCAGCCAGCGCCCAACCACGCCCGCACCGCGCCGGACGGGCGGCGGCGGGGGGAGCGGCATCTTCACCCGGCCGTTCGTGCTGGTCGTCGCGGCCGTCATCGTCATCCTCGGCGGCATCCTCATCGCGGTGGTGGCGACGTCGGGCGGCGGCTCGAGCGACGACCTCGCAAAGCGGCTGCGGGACCACGCCGCGAACATCCCGACGGACCTCGCGAACGGGATGAAGCTCGGCAAGGACGACGCGCCGGTGAAGCTGACGGTGTACGCGGATTTCCAGTGCCCGTTCTGCCTGAAGTTCACGGGCGAGCAGGAGATCGACATCATCGATGAGTTCGTGAAGACGGGCCGGGTGCAGCTGGAGTATCAGAACCTGCCGATCCTCGGCGCGGAATCGGTGCGGGCAGCGCTGGCGGGCATGTGCGCGGCCGACCAGAACAAGTTCTGGCAGTACCACAACAAGCTGTTCCTGGTGCAGGCGGAGGCGGGGCAGACGAGCAACGAGAAGCTGAACGCGGGCCGATTTTCGGATGAGAATCTGAAGAAGTACGCGGCGGAGCTGGGGCTGGATACGGCGCAGTTCGACCGCTGCCTCGATACGTCGCAGCACCTGGACGAGGTGACGGAGCAGCAGCGGACGGCGAACTCGTTCGGCATCCGCGGGACGCCGGGCTTCCTCGTGAACGGGCAGCCGCTCGGCGCGGGCGCGCCGGCGAGCATGGACGGCTGGCGCAGCCTCTTCCAGCAGGTGGAGCAGCAGCTGGCGACGCAGACGGCGCAGGCGGGTTCGACGGCGACGCCGGGCGCCAGCCCCGCGGCGACCGCGACGCCGACGCCCTAGCTCTCGGCGGCGGAGGCCGGCTCGCGGTTGACGTCGGCCACGAGGTCCATGAACCGGCCGAGGGTGTCGAGCCGTTCGGCGAGGGTTTCGCCGGCTGGCGCGACCTGGATGGTGGTGACGCCGGCATCGCGGTAGGCGCGGATGCGGTCGCGCACCATCGCCGGCGTCCCGAGGAGGTTGGCTTCGAGCACGAACTCGTCGGGGATGAGGGCGGCGGCCTCGTCGCGGCGGCGCTCGAGCCAGAGTGCCTGGACGCGTTCGACGAGGTCGGCGTATCCCTGGCGGGCGTAGGCGTCTTTGTAGAAGTTGCGCTGGCGTGAGCCCATCGCGCCGATTTCGAAGGCGAAGCCGGGCTTGCGCGGCGCGGTCAGCCGTTGGAGGTCGTCGCCGAACTGGACGACGCCGCCGGCGACCGTTTCGAAGCCGTCGAGGGCGCGGCCGGCGCGGGCTGCGCCGCGGCGGATGGCTTCGAAGAAGGGCCGGGCGCGAGACGGCATGAACGACGAGGCGATCCAGCCATCGGCGATTTCGCCGGTGACTTCGAGGGCGCGGGGGCCGAGGGTAGCGAGGTAAATGGGAACCTCAGCGGGCGGCGCGCTGGTGCGGAGGGCGCGGCCCTCGCCGCCGGGGAGGGGCAGGCGATAGATGTCGCCCGCGAAGTCGAGACGCTCGCCGCGGCAGGCGGCGCGGACGATGGCGACGGTTTCGCGGAGGCGCTGGAGGGGGCGATCGAAGGGGACGCCGTGCCAGCCCTCCATCACCTGGGGGCCGCTGGACCCGAGGCCGAGGATGAAGCGGCCGCCGGAGATGGAGGCGAGGGTGAGCGCCGTCATCGCGACCAGTGCGGGGGTGCGCGTGCCGGCCTGCATGATGCCGGTGCCGAGGCGGAGGCGCGCCGTCTGCCCCGCCAGGAGGGCAAGCGGCGTGACGGCATCGAAACCCCACGCCTCGGACGTCCAGGCGGAATCGACGCCGAGGCGCTCCGCTTCACGGGCGAAGGTGAGCGCCTCGGTCCAGCCGCCGGGGCCGGGGCCGAAGCCGATGGCGACGCGGACCGCCGTCACGGCTGCCGGCCTCCGCCGAGTGCGGCGGCGATGGCCTGGAGCTGGCGCAGGTGGTCGAGGTCGTGCACGCGCATGAAGAGCAGCCACTCGCGCCAGGAGAGGTCGCCGAACATCGGGTGGCGGATGGTGCGGTCGAGGTGCTCGTCGCCGCGGGCGGCAGCGACGCGGGCGAGGAGCTGCTCCCGGCGGCGGCGGTAGCGTTCGTAGCAGGCGGGGCCGCCGGGCAGGTCAGCGGGCGCGTGGCGCAGGGCGTCGTCGATGGCGCGGGCAGGGGGCGCAGCGCCGTCGAGGATGGCTTCGATGGCGGCGGCGCCCTGTTCGTTCATGTCCAGGATGTGCGCCCAGGTCTCGGCGGCGGACCACGCGCCGGGGCCGGGACGTTCAGCGAAGCGCTCCGGCGGCACGAGGGCGGCGGCTTCGCCAAGCGGCAGGCAGTCGTGCCGGACTTTCTCGACGAGCTCGATGAGGGGGAGGCGGGCAGCCACGGAGACGAGGTAGGAACGGATGCGGGCAGCTTCGGGGTCGGCCGGCGCGGTCACGGCACCCTCCAGGAAAGTGAGTTGCATGATGCTACGCACTTCCGCAGCGAGGCGTCAACGGGGAGGGCGCGGTAGCATGGCGGCATGGACGGCTCGATGGGCAGGCGGCCGACGGCGTGGATGGCCGCGGCGGGGGTGCTGGGCATCGCCGCCGCGGTGCTCGCGGGGCTGCTGGCGTGGCGCTGGGACGGCGGCGGCGGCGCGGGGGCGTCCTCCGGCGGGCCGGGATGGGCAGCGACCGGACCGCGCGCGCCGACCCACGAGCACGCGGATTTCGCCGTCGTCATCCGCGGCGAGCGGTTCGATTTCGGGCAGCCGCAGTTCATCTCCGACACTGAGGGGAAGGAGCTGAGCGAGCACGTGCACATCCACGCGCCGCGCTACACGGTGGTGCACGTGCATTCGACGCTGGTGACGTGGGGCGAGTTCTTCCAGAGCCTCGGGTTCAAGCTGACGGACCCGTCGTTCCCGGGGGTGACGGATGATCGGACCTGCCTCGAGCTGCCCTCGGGGGAGAAGCTGTGCAACACGGCCTCGGAGCGGTGGTCGTTCATCGCAAACGGGGTGCCGGTGGACGGGCTGGCGACGGTGAATATCGGCGACCTCGACCGGGTGCTCTTCAGCTACGGGCCGGAGACGCCGGGGGAGGCGCTGGCGAAGTACTGGGGGCTGGTGACGGACCAGGCGTGCATCCCCTCTGAGCTGTGCAAGGCGCGCATCCCGGCGGACGAGCCGCCGGAGACGTGCTCGGGCCGGGGCACCTGCACGCGCTGAGCGGGCGCGCCCGGGGCCAGCCGCTTAGACGGCGGCCCAGTCGTTCGTGGTGAAGATGTCGGCCTCGGGCGGGGTGCGCTCGCCGAGTTCGAGGCGGAAGGCGGCGACGGCGCCGATCATCGCGGCGTTGTCGGTGCAGAACTTCGGCGGCGGGATGCGGACGGGGACCGGGCAGCGGCGCTGGAGCTCCTCGCGGAGGCGGGCGTTCGCGGCGACGCCGCCGGCGACGAGGACATTGCGGGCGCCGAGTTCGCGGGCGAGGCGGGAGGTCTTGCCGGCGAGGACGTCGACGACGGATTCCTGGAACTCCCAGGCGACTTCGGGGACGGGGTAGCGGCCTTCGCGGACGGTGTGGAGGACAGCCGTCTTGAGGCCGCTGAAGCTGAAATCGAAGGTGCCGTGGAGCCACGCGCGGGGGAGTTCGAGGGAGGAGGGGCCGCCTTCGAGGGCGGCCTTCGCGATGTGGGGGCCGCCGGGGAAGGGGAGGCCGAGGAGGCGGCCGGCCTTGTCGAAGGCTTCGCCGGCGGCATCATCGCGGGTGCCGCCGATGCGCTCGTACTGGCCGTGGCCGCGCATGAAGACGAGGTCGGTATGGCCGCCGGAGACGACAAGACAGAGGGCGGGGAACTCGGGTTCGGGGCCTTCGACCAGCCAGTTGGCGTAGATGTGGCCCTCGAGGTGGTTGATGCCGATGAAGGGAAGGCCGCGGCCGAAGGCGATGGCGCGGGCTGCGTTGTAGCCGACGAGCAGGCTGCCGGCGAGGCCGGGGCCGCGGGTGCCGGCGACGGCGTCGATGTCGTCGAGGGTGCAGTTCGCGGCTTCGAGCGCCTCCCTGATGACGGGGACGATCTTGAGCAGGTGCTGGCGGGACGCGACTTCCGGCACGACGCCGCCGTACTTCGCGTGGAGGTCGACCTGGGAGGAGACGATGGAGGAGAGGGCGACGCGCCCGTCTTCGACGACCGCCGCCGCCGTCTCATCGCACGACGATTCGATCGCGAGAACTTTCACGTCTTTCAGGGTAGCAGCGGGAGGCGGGAAGCGGGAGGAGGGAGATGGGAGTTGGGAGATGGGAGTTGGGAGCTGGGAGGAGTGAGGGCCCGGGGGCTCGCGGCCATCGGCCTTCACCCTTCAACCCTCAACCTTCAGCCTCCAACCTCACCGGGGGCCGAGGGGGCGGCGTCGGCGGCGAGGCCGGGGAGGATGCGGCGGTAGGGGAGCGCGCCGGGCGCGGCGGGCGGGATATCGAGGGCGGCCCCGTCGTTCACGGTGTGCCGGTCGCTGGTGTTCGAGGCGACGGCGACGGTGGCGCGGATCGGCCCGGCGGCTGCAGGTTCGACGCGCACGACGAGGGTGATTTGCCGCGAGGCGCCGGGTTCGAGCGTGCCGCCGGTGCAGGTGATGCTGTTGGCGAAGTAGGGCGGCGTCACGCAGGTGTGGCCGGGGGCATCGACCCGGACGAAGCTGGTGCCGGGCGGCACGGAGGCGTAGAAGCGGGGCGAAGCGGCGGCATCGGGACCGGCGTTCGTCATGGTCAGGCGGAGCGCGAGGAGGTCGCCCGGCCGGTAGGCGGCGGGTTCGGCGGCGATGGCGGCCGAGAGGTCGGCTTCGAGCGGGCGGACGACGCGGAGGACGACGTCGTTGCCGTCGCCGCCGCGGTAGCTGACGGCCCAGCGGTAGCCGGCGCGGGCGAAGGTCGCGCCTTCGGGCAGGTCGAGGAAGGTGCCGGCGACGGGGCCTGCGCCGACCTGGACGATGGTGAACGAATCGCCGGGCTCGGGCGCGTAGCCGGGCGCGAGGCGGAGGTCGAGCAGCGTGCCGGCGAGGCTGAGCGACCCCGCGGCCAGCCGGCTGTAGTCGATGCCGGGCGCGGTCCCGGCGATGTCGATGCGGAGCGCGCCGCCGGCGAATTCCGCGGGGCCGGCGACCGCGAGGGTGCCCACGGCGAGGCCGGTCCCGGGCCACGCAGTCCCGCCCGAGACGGCGAGGGAGCCGAGCGTGCCGGTGCCGCGGATGAGGCCATCGCGGCCGGCCCGGGCGGCGGCCGGGGCTGCCGGGGCATCCCAGGTGAGATTCCCGGAGGTGACGGTGACGCCGCCAGCGAAGGCGCCGCCATCGACTTCGAGCTTGCCGCCGCCGACCAGCTCGAGCGCCGCCGCGGGCGGACCGCTGAGCGCGCCGACCAGGAGGGTGCCGTTGGCAACGGCCATGCGGGCATCGGCGGTGAGGGTCAGATTGCCGAGGCTGGCGCCGCCCCATGGCGCCTGCAGCGCGCCCGCGCCCGAGGGGCCGTTGCCGGCGATGGCAACCGCTTCGGCCCCGAGGTCGACGCCGAAGCCGAGGCGGAGGGCCCCACCGGGCGCGACGGAGGTGCCGCCGGCGGCGGTGCCGAGGGCGGCGTCGTCTTCTGCGACCAGGGTGCCGCCAGCGACGGCGACCGGGCCGGCGAACAGCTGGGCGGCCGTGATGCGGAGCGTGCCGGCGGTGAGCTGGATGCCGCCTGGGCCGCCGATGGGCGCGGCAAGCTGGACGGTGCCGGGCGCAGCGATGGTGAGCTGGCCGGTGACGTCGACCTGGCCGCCGGAGAAGGTGTAGCCGGCGCCCGTCACCTGCAAGGCGGCGTACGGGCCGGTGCCGAGGTCGTTCACGGGGCTGAGCTGCCCGGTCACCGGGGGAAACACGAGCGTGTTGCCGGGTGCGGGCGGGGCAGGGCTCCAGTTGGCGGGGTTCGACCAGAGGCCGTTCGTGCCGGCGCCCGTCCACGTGACGGTGGCGGCGGCCCGGCCCGGTTCAGGCGCGCGGACGAGCGCGGTGACGACGACGAGGGCGGCGACGAGCGGGAGCAGGGCACGCCGGGGCACGGGAGACCTCCGCCGCAAGGGTCGAACTCATGATAGAGAACGCCGGGCCGGGCGGCGGAGGTTCCCGGGGGAAGCGGGAGGAGGGAGATGGGAGTTGGGAGTTGGGAGTTGGGAGTTCGGAGTTGGGAGTTCGGAGTTGGGAGTTCGGAGTTGGGAGAAGTGAGGGGCCGGGGGCTCAGGCGCCGGCGCGGGGGGAGGCGGGGCGGGGCAGCGGGACAGGTTGCGCTGCAGCGGCGTCGGCCGGCCGGGGGCGGATGAGCGCGGCAGCGGCGATCGCGAGCGCGGAGATGCCGATGCCGACCGCGGCGAGGATGACGTAGGCATCGACGATGCCGGCCGCGGTCACGGCCGCGGCGGGTTCAGCCGGCGCGGGGACGAAGCGGGCCGCGCCGGCCGCCAGGCGTTCGGCCTGGGCAGCATCGAACCCGGCATCGGCGAGGCGCGGCGGCAGGATCGTCTCGATGGTGCGGAGGTAGACCGCGCCGAAGATGGCGACGCCCGCCGAGGTGCCGATGTTGCGGGCCATCGTGAGCGCTCCCGAGGCGAGCCCGGACTTCGCCGGCGGCAGCGACGAGACGACGGCGTAGGACGTCGCGGAGATGACCAGCCCGATGCCGAGCCCGCGAAGGATGAAGGCGGGGAGCAGGCCATCGAGGTAGCGGCTCGCGGTGTCGAGCTGGAGCAGGTAGACGAAGGAGAGGCCGACGGAGAGCGAGCCGGCGATGATGACGAGGCGGATGCGGTGGCCGAGGCGCTGCCCGAGGATGCCGGAGACGGGCATGAGCGCGGCAACGAGGCCTGTCGCAGGAAGGAACGCGAGGCCGCCCTGGAGGGGGGAGAGACCGAGGTAGTTCTGCATGAAGAGGCTCGCGTAGGGCTGCGAGCCGAAGACGGCGGCGGAGAAGAGGAAGGCGCTGAGCGAGGCCGTGACGAAGGGGCCGCTGCGGAAGAGGGAGAGGTCGACCAGCGGCGCGCGCGCCCGCCGTTCGATCGCCGGGAATGCCGCGAGGAGGAGCGCCCCGGCGCCGAAGCACCCGAGGATGGCGGGCGACGTCCAGCCGAGGTCGTTCCCGCGGTTGACGGCGAACAGGACGAGGAGGAGGCCGCCGGAGAGCGCGGCGAGGCCCGGCCAGTCGATGACCCGCGGCGCCGAGGGGTCGCGCGTGGACGGAATCCAGAGGACGGCGAAGAGGACCGCGAGGAGGCCGATCGGGAGGTTGATGAGGAAAATCCAGCGCCACTCATCGCCGTTGACGAGGAGGCCGCCGAGGATCGGGCCGGCGATGAGGCCGAGACCGGAGACGCCGCCCCAGATGCCGATGGCGAGGCCGCGCTGCTCGGCCGGGAACGCGGCGGTCACGATGGCGAGCGTGAGCGGCATCATGACGGCGGCGGCGATGCCCTGGAGGATGCGGAACAGGATGAGGGCTTCGATGCCCGGGGCGAGCCCGCAGAGCCCGGAGGTGAGGACGAAGCCGGCGAGCCCGGCGAGGTAGACGCGGTCGCGCCCGAACATGTCGCCGAGGCGGCCCATCGCGAGCGGGAAGACGCCGGTCATCAGGACGTAGCCGGAGACGGTCCACTCGGCAGCGGCGAGCGAGGCATCGAGGTCGCGGCCGATGGCGGGGAACGCGACGTTCACGATGAAGGTGTCGACCATCAGCATGGCGAGGCCGACGCAGGCAGCGAGGAGGGTGAGCCACTTCGAGGGGGATGCGGCGCGGGCAAACATCGGGGCCTCCGGGGATCGCCGCACCGATCCGTTGTTTGGTGCAACGGACTATAGAAAGATCGGGTGCACCCTGCAAGGGGGAAGGGGCGGGAGGCGGGAAACGGGAAACGGGAAGCGGGAGTTGGGAGACGGGAGTTAGGAGCTGGGAGTTCGGAAGAAGCGGACGGCGGGCCGGGATGCTGGCACTCGGTAACCCGCAATCTCCAGACTTCGACCGTAGCCGCGGGGCTCCGTCCCCGCGGGGCGCCATGCGCCCAACGGACGTCGCGGAAAACGGGAAGCGGGAGACGGGAGCTGGGAGTTAGGAGTCGGGAGGCGGGTGGAGGCCGAGGGCGGGGTGGGCCTCGCCGGCCCTCCGCGGGGACGGAGCCCCGCGGCTACGGAGTTGGGAGTCGGGAGGTGGGAGTTGGGAGGCGGGAGGGAGCGTGATGCTCGGCCGGGATGCCTCCCACCTCCAACCTTCAACCTCCAACCCGGGACGGGGGAGCGGGGAAGGGGGGCCGGGCGAGGAGGCGCCGGAGCTGGGCGTGGTGGGATTCGAGGTGGCCGCAGAGGGCGCGCTCGACCAGGGCTTCGAGGGTGCCGAGGGCGGGGTCTCCGGAGACGTGCTGGAGGGGCACGCCGAGCGCTTCGCCGGGCAGGGCGCGGACGGCGGCGCTGGCGGCCGCGGCGACGCGGTGGAGGCGTTCGCAGGCGGCGGGCGGTTCGAGCAGGGCGCCCGGTTCGATGCCGGCGAGCCGGTCCGGGTCGTCCTCAGGGCGGCCCCAGCTGCTGCCGGGGTTGGCGGCGAAGAGGCTGAGGCGGCTCGACCAGTAGGGCAGGAATTCGCAGATGTGGGCGACGGTGATGGCCGGCGACCAGCCGCCGGGTTCGCGGCGGTGCCACGAGCCCGGCGGGGCGAGCACGATGCGCCGGAAGAGCGCCTCGGCCTGCGCTTCGATGCGGTGGGCATACCGTTCGGCGCGGGTCGGCACGGGCGCTGCCGGGCTACCAGCCGCGGGTGGCAAGCAGCTCCTTTTCGCCGAGGGAGCTGACGGAGATGCCGGGCATCGCCTTGCCGAGGCCGCGGCTGACGCGCGCGATGACCTCCGGGTCCTGGTAGTGGGTGGTGGCCTCGACGATGGCCTTCGCGACGGCGGGCGGGTTTTCGGACTTGAAGATGCCGGAGCCGACGAAGACGCCATCGGCGCCGAGCCGCATCATGAGGGCAGCATCGGCGGGGGTGGCCACGCCGCCGGCGGCGAAGTTGACGACGGGCAGGCGGCCTTCGCGCTTGACCTGCTGGACGAGTTCGAGCGGGGCGCCGAGCTCCTTGGCGACGGTGTAGACCTCGTCGTCGGCGAGGGTGGTGAGGCGGCGGATTTCGTCCTGGACGGCGCGCATGTGGCGGACGGCTTCGACGATGTCGCCGGTGCCGGCTTCGCCTTTCGTGCGGATCATGGCGGCGCCTTCGCCGATGCGCCGGAGGGCTTCGCCGAGGTTGCGGGCGCCGCAGACGAAGGGGACTTTGAACTGGTGCTTGTCGATGTGGTGGGATTCGTCGGCGGGGGTGAGGACTTCGGATTCGTCGATGTAGTCGACGCCGATGGCCTGGAGGACTTCGGCTTCGACGAAGTGGCCGATGCGGGCCTTGGCCATCACCGGGATGGTGACGGCCTCCATGATGCGGTAGATGATTTCGGGGTCGCTCATGCGGGCGACGCCGCCGTCGCGGCGGATGTCGGCGGGGACGCGTTCGAGGGCCATGACGGCGCAGGCGCCGGCTTCTTCGGCGATTTTCGCCTGTTCGGGGGTGACGACATCCATGATGACGCCGCCTTTGAGCATCTGGGCGAGGCCGACTTTGACTGCCCACGTGCCGGTATGTGCCTGGGACATGGTGCGCTGCTCCTGTGCGACGGGTGTGGTTCTGAGTGTAGGACGGTTGCGGTGCTGGCAATAGAGCCACCGGGGGGCGCATGGCGGGGCGGCGGGGCGGGCCATGTGAGCGGGATGACGGGGAGGGCGGGGTCAGCCGGCGAGCCGGGCTTCGAGGGAGGCGCGGAGGGCGGGCCATTCGCCGCGGAGGATGGGAGCGGAAACGCCTGCCGGGTTCGTCCCGAACGTCGGCCGCCTCACCGTCAGCGAATGCACCGTACAGACATCGAATGCGTACCGGGCGACGAGGTACGCCACCTCTGTGACGCAGGACGACTCGGGCATGCGCCCGCTTCTCCACGCGATGCCGAGTGTCGCGACCACTGGACCGTCCAAGCCCCCGAGTTGCCGACCCGGCGCGAGCCACGCCAGGCCAACCGGGTCATCCCAAACGCACGAAATCGTCCAGGCAAGACATTCCCCTGCGACCACGGCGGAGGCGGAACGGGTCCAAGCCGAATCGGCATCCACCCCGGACCGAACGCGCTCACTACAGTCGCGAAAGAGGTCGCGGAGGGAAGCGCTGAGCTTCCCGGGATGCACGGGTTCGAGCACAACACGGCGTCCTTCCAGGCGCGGAGGCGGGCTAGCGAGAGGCTGTTCGGACACGACGTTCTCCAGGCCAGTGGACGCTGGCCGAGGGCTCAGGCGGGGGAGGGTTCGGCCGGTTCATCGCCGAGCCGGCGGGCGACGATGGCGGCGACCCCGAAGGCGATGCCGAACGGGACGCCGAGGATGGCGGCGGGGATGAAGGTGACGGTGATGGGCGGGCGGGCATCGAGCTGATAGCCGATGACGCCGCCCGGGTGGAAGGTGCAGGCGATCTGGCCCTCGGCCGGGCCGGGGCGGATGTCGGCGATGGTGCCGGGCCGGATGAGGTTGCCGGCGAGGAAGTGCTCGGCGGTGTCGTTGTTCACGATGCGGACGGTGCCGCTTTCGCCGGCGCGGATGACGGAGGGGACGCCGGGCACCCGGAAGCCGCGGGCGACGAGGTCCGCGGCGCCGGGCGGGATGACGATCTCTTCGACGGGGTCCGGGGTATTGGGGACGAGCATCGACCACCAGAGGAGGCTGACGAGCCAGCCGACGGCGAAGCCGCCGAGCGTCCAGAGGAGCATCTGGCGCACCCAGGGGCGAGCGAGCTGGCGCATCGGACGGCCTCCGCGGGGGATGCTACTTCGTGAGGTAGAGTGCCGGGTAGTAGAAGACCCAGACGACGTCGACGAAGTGCCAGTACATGACGACGGCGCTGACGGCCCAGGGGTTCTTCGAGCTGTAGCGGCCGCGCAGGGCCTGGGCCCAGACGAGGATGAGCATGAACACGCCGGTGATGACGTGGGTGGCGTGGATGCCCGTCATCGTGAAGAAGATGGAGCCGAACGATTCGGAGCGGTGGAAGTGGGCGATGGACCATTCGTAGGCGACGCCGCCGGCGAAGATGAGGCCGAGGACGATGGTGAAGAAGAGATACCAGCTGGCGACTTTCTTGTTGTCGTGTTCGATGGCCGTCTCGGCGGTGTAGGCGGTGACGGAGCTGAGGAGGAGGATGACGGTGATGAGGAGGCCGAGGGCCTGGTTGAGTTCTTCGCGGTGGATGCCCTCGAGGTAGAAGCGGGCGCTGAGGAGGAGGCCGAAGAGGATGGTCTCGGAGAAGAAGAAGAGCCAGAGCCCGGCGCGGTTGATGGCGAGGTGGTTGTGCGCGGGGGCGTGGGCAGCTTCGTGATGTGCGGTCGCGAGCGCCATTTAGTGGGCCTCCTGGGGCCGCCAGAGGCGGTAGATGTGCATGAAGTAGTAGATGATGAGCACGGCCTTCCCCAGCGCCGAAACGGTGATGCCGAGGAAGCGGACGAGGTCGTCGCCGACGTGGGTGGCGAAGAGGTACTCGGTGATGGTGAGGACGGCGAGGATGGCAGCGACGATGAGGCCGGTCTGCATCGGTTTGCGCATGGTGCGGTCTCCTTACTGGCCGCCGCCCGCGGGCGCGCCGGCGAAGCCGGCCGAGGGGGCGGAGGGGAAGGTGGCGTGGATGGAGCCGGGCACGCCGTAGTCGTACGGGCCGCCGCGGACGACGGGCGGGGCGGGGAAGTTCTCGTGCGGCGGGGGCGAGGTGGTCTGCCACTCGAGGGTGCGCACCTGCCAGGGGTTGGCCTCGGCGACGGGGCCGCGAACCCAGCTGTAGACCATGTTCCAGATGAAGACGAGGAAGGACGCGCCGAGGAGGAAGGCCGCCAGGCTGATGGTGAGGTTGAGCGGGTCGAGTTCGGACTGGAAATCGGCGATGCGCCGGTTCATGCCCTTGATGCCGGGCAGGTGCATGAGGAAGAAGGTGGCGTTGAACCCGATGAACATCCACCAGAAGTGGAGCTTGGCCAGCCGCTCGCTGTACATGCGGCCGGTCATCTTCGGGAAGTAGTAGTAGATGGCCGCGAACAGGGCGAAGATTTCGCCGCCGACGATGGTGTAGTGGAAGTGGGCGACGACGAAGTAGGTGTCCTGGAGGTGGATGTCGGTGGGGACGTCGGCGAGGAAGATGCCGGTCACGCCGCCGCAGGCGAAGTTGAAGATGACGGCGAGGGCGAAGAGCATGGGCGGCTTGAGCCAGAGGCGGCCGAGCCAGATGGTGCCGAGGGCGGAGAGGAAGATGAGGCCGGTGGGGATGGAGATGAGTTCGGTGGCAACGAGGAAGGGCCCGTGGAGGTAGTTCGGCATGCCGGAGGTGAACATGTGGTGGGCCCAGACGACGCCGCTGAGGCCGAGGATGCCGAGGAAGGCGGCGACGGCGTACTTGTAGGCGAAGAGCGGCTTCCGGGAGAAGTGGGCGATGATTTCGAGGGCGAGCCCGAAGCCGGGCAGGACCATGATGTAGACGGCCGGGTGGGAGTAGAACCAGAAGACGTGCTGGTAGAGGAGCGGGTCGCCGCCGGTCGAGGCTTCGAAGAAGGAGAAGCCGAGGCGGTCGAGGAGGATGAGGAGGAGGGCGGCGGCGAAGCCCTGCGTGTAGAGGAGGGCGATCCATGAGGTGGCGAACATGGACCAGACGAAGATGGGGAGCCGGCCCCACGTGAGCCCGGGGGCGCGCATGTAGATGATCGTGACAATGAAGTTGAGCGCGCCGAGGATGGAAGTGAGGCCGAAGGTGATGATGGAGAGGGAGAAGAGGACCTGCGAGCTGTTGGTGAAGACGGAGAGCGGGGGGTAGGCCGTCCAGCCGTGTTCGATGCCGCCGAGGAAGGGGGTGGCGAGGAGGCCGACGGCGACGGGCGGGACGAGCCAGAAGGTGAGGGCGTTGAGGCGCGGGAAGGCCATGTCCTGGGCGCCGATCATGAGCGGGACGGCGTAGTTGCCGATGCCGCCGATGACGGCCGCGACGGCGACGGCGACCATGAGGATGCCGTGGAGGCCCATGGTGCCGTTGTACTGGCTGTTGGAGAGGAACTGGTTCCCGCTCTGGGCGAGCTCGGCGCGCATGAGCATGGCGAGGGCGCCGGCGAGGAAGAAGACGACCATGAAGGTGACGAGGTACTGGATGCCGATGACCTTATGGTCGGTGTTGAAGGTGAAGTAGCGCTGCCAGCCGGGGAGGTTGCGCTGGTAGGTCTTGAGGCCGAACCACTCGCGGCCCCACATGCCCCACATGCCGATGCCCATGAGCCAGAGGAAGACGCCGAGCACCCAGCCGCCGATGATGTTGATTTCGCCGCCCCAGGGGTCGGGGTAGCCGAACAGCCAGCGGAGGACGGCAACGATGCCGAGGCCGAGGTAGAAGCCGATGAGGCCGAGGCCCATGGCGCCTGCGACGGATTTAACTGCGTACATCTGCTAGTTCCCCTGGGGCTTGAGGCTGGCGAGCCACGCCTCGAATTCGGATTCGGTGACGACGCGGACGGGGAGCCACATCTTTCCGTGGTCGAGTCCGCAGAGCTCGGCGCACTGGACGCGGTAGGACTGGTCCTCCCGGTAATCGCCGAGCCGGGTCGGGTGGACGGTCATGAAGGTGGTCCGCCCGGGCACGGCGTCGATCTTCATGCGGAAGGCGGGAATCCAGAGGGAGTGGACGACGTCGATGGAGTTGACGTTGAACTTCACGTACTTGTCGACGGGGATGACGACTTCGCCGCCCTTCGAGACGGAGACTTGTGTGCCGTCCGGGTAATCGAACGTCCACTGCCACATGAAGGCGGTGACGTTGATTTCGAGGTCGGCTTCTTCTTTGCCCCAGCCGTAGGCGGTGGCGCTGGACTGGAGCTTGGCGAGACCGGTCAGGCCGGGGTGGATCATGACGAAGATGGCCAGCCCGGCGGTGATGGCGAGCCAGATGCGCGGGATCCAGCCGTGGCCGCGGATGGGCGGCCCGTCTCCGTCCGGCGCCTCGCCGCGGATCCGCCAGGTGAGCGCGGCATAGGTCACGACGGCGATGACGAAGGTGAAGACGGGGATGCCGAGGATGAGGAGGAAGCGGAAGATGCTGTCGAAGTCCTCGGCCTCGTGCGACCCGACGGTGGGGAAGAGGTCGGCGAAGACGAGGAGCTCGCCGACGGCGGTGAGGCCGGCCCAGAGGAGGGCGACGCTGATGAGATGTTTGCCGTGCAAGGGCAACGCTCCACGCAAGGATGAAGGCGAGCGAACGCGGCGGACGCCCCCATTTCGCCGCCGCGGTGATGCGACTCCATGCTAGGAACGGGCTGCGGGAACGGGGTACGGCCGCTGGGGTACCCGCCGGACGGCCGGATGGCCCTCGGGGCGGGGTGGCGGCATCGGGGGCATGCCGAACGCCGATAGGGGCGCGGGCCGTGTGCGCGGCGGACGGAGGGCGGCCGACAATGGGAGCATGAGGTGGTTCCGGCGGCAGGCCGCGCCCCCGGCGGCGGCGGCGAAACCGGCGAGCTTCGGGGCGTGGCTGCTGGGGCAGTTCGCCGGCGGCGAGCCGGCCGCGTCACTGCCGTTCGCGAAGCTGGAGCGGGCCTGCAGCAACGCGGCCTCGCTCGTCTGCGGGGCGGCGTTCGCCCGGCCCGAGGCGTTCCGGCGGGCCGACATCCTGCGGCCGGCGCTGCGGGAGGAGGCGGGCGTGGTGGCGCGCCGGACGGCGGACGGCTTCAAGGCGGCGCTGGCCGACCGGGAGAACACGGTGCTCGCCTGGCCGTGGGAGCACATGGGGACGAGCCTGGCGTGGCAGGCGACGCGGGCCGGCGAGCCGGCCGTCTCGGCGCTCGGGGAGCGGGTCGAGGAGCTGGCGGGGGCCTACGCTATCTTCTACCGGGAGCAGCTGGCGGCGGTGCTGGACCTCTGGCGGCAGGTCGCGGCCGGGGTGTACCGGGGCGAGCGGGAGCCGGACCTGCCAGCGATGGGAGCCGAGATGCTGGCAGCCTTCGAAGCGCAGGAGCGGGGCGCGGCGGGCGCGGGTTAGCCGTGTGACGGCCGCCAGATGCGCGGCGGCTTGCCGGTCATCACCTCGCTGAGGCGGGAGACTTCGATGCGGAAGGGGTCGAGCCGGAGCGCGCCGAAGGTCGGGTCGGCGGGGCCGCCGGACCAGAGCATGCCCGGGTCGTAGCCGAGCGGCGGGGGCGTCGTCTTGAAGAGCTCCCAGAGCCACTGCTTCCGCTCGAGCGAGTCGTCCCAGCTGGCGCGGCACTCGGCGTAGACCTGCTCGTGCTGCTGGTCCCAGTAGGCGACGGCGACGAACGGGTTGGCGGCGATGTGCTTCGCCTTGAGGGACGTCGGCGAGGTGGCGACCCAGCCGACGTGGCCGTCCCAGATGGGGTGGAGGATGCGGNCCGACGTGGCCGTCCCAGATGGGGTGGAGGATGCGGGAGCGGGGGCGGCCGCGGGTATCGACGGTGGTGACGACGGCCCAGACGACGCGGCGGGTGATGGCATCGAATTCGGGCTGGAGTTCGGCCCAGGTGACGTTCATGCGGGTGGCGCTCCTCGCGGGATGCTGGGCGGACTGTACAAATATTTGGCTATGCCTGTCGAGGCGCGCGCCGGGGCGTCCTGCGGCGGGAGGGCTGGCGGCGCGGGGGCGGCTCGGCGAGGAGCGAGAGGAGCGCGGGCGGCAGTTCGAGCCCGGGCCGCGGGCCGCCGGCGAGGAGCCACGCAGCGGCGAGGTGCGCCGCGGCCGCATCGGCGGCGAGGGCCGGGACGGCGGCGCGGAGCGCAGCAAGCAGCGCCGTGAGCTGGCCGGGCGCGGCGGGCAGGGCGGCCGCCGGGGCGCGGGCGAGCGCGGTCTGCAGGGCGCGGAAGGCGGCGCCATCGGCGGGCTGCCGGAGGGCTTCGCGGAGGAGTCGGGCGAGCGCGGCGAGGTCGGGCTGCTCGCGGAGGAGCTGCTGGTAGGCGGCGCGGGCTTCCGGCGAGAGGGTGACGGCATCGGGGAGCGCGGCTGCGGGCGCGGTGGCGCCGGGCGGCGCAGCCGGGAGCCGGGCGAGGGCCTGCCGCGCCTCGGCGGCGCGGGCCTCGAGGCTGCGCTGGAAGGCGGCGAGCGGCAGGTCGGCGGATTCGACGATGCGCACCGGGAGCGGCTCCTGCCGGGATCGTCGGCGGTCTGCAGGACGTCCGGAGGGGCAGCGGGGGACGGGGAGGGGGCGGCCCGGGGTGCGGTGCCGGTTCGCGGCCGGCGGGCTATAGTTCCGGGCCATGAGTGCGTTCAGCGGTTTCCGGGTGATCGACTTCTGCCAGGGGATTGCGGGGCCGATGGCGACGATGCTGCTCGCCGACTTCGGCGCCGAGGTGATCAAAGTCGAGCCGCCGGGAGGCGACCGGATGGCCGCGCACCCGGGGTACTGGTGCTGGAACCGGAACAAGCGGGTGGTGACCCTCGATCTCCACCAGTTTGAAGGCCTAACTGCCGCTCGAGACCTCCTTGCCACTGCCGATGCTGCCGTGTTCGACTGGACACCGGGGGAGCTGGAGCGGAGCGGCCTCGACACCGTTTCCGTGCGAGGCACCGACCCCGCCCTGGTGCACGCATGGTTTCCGCCCTACTCCCCCCTCGGGCGCTGGAGCCAGCTGCCGCCGGATGAGGGGCTGCTCGAGGCGGTTTCCGGGGTGGCGTGGCTGCAGATGAGCTACGAGGACCGGCCGACCTACCTCGTGACGCCGCAGGTCCACTACGGGCAGGCGATGCTCGGCGCGGGGGCGATCGCGAGCGCGCTCTACGCGAAGCTGCGCACGGGGCGCGGGCAGGACGTGGTCGTGAGCGGCCTCCACGGGGTGGCCGCGGTGGAGAGCGGGGGCACGATCCGGGCGGGCGAGATGTTCCGGCTGGGCGGCCGCGGCAGCCGCGGCGGCGTGCCGAACTACCGGCTGTACGAATGCGCGGATGGCAAATGGTTCTTCCTCGGGACGCTGACGCCGCAGTTCTTCCTGAAGGCGTTGGAAGCGACGGACATGCTCCACCTGATGGCGCTCGAGGGGGTGGAAGGCGAATTCACCAACCTGCTGAAGCCGGGCATCAACCAGCAGGTGATCGAGGCGCTGGAGGCGCGGTTCAAGGAGAAGCCGCGGCAGGAGTGGCTCGATATCCTCCACGCGGCAGGGGTGCCGCGCGGGCCGGTGGGCACGATCGAGGAATGGTTTGCGAGCGAGACGGTGCGCGCGAACGGGATGCGGGTGGAGCTGGAGCACGAGCGGCTCGGGACGGTGGTGATGCCGGGCGTGCCGGTGAAGCTGAGCGCGACGCCGGGCGCGGTGCGCCACCTGCCGCAGCCGGCGCGCCTCGAGGAGATCGGGCCGCACGAGCGGGTGCGGGGCGGGAACGCGGCGCCCCTCCCGGGCGGGCCGCTCGCCGGCGTGCGGGTGCTCGACCTCGGGGCGTTCATCGCCGGGACGTACGCGCCGACGATCCTCGCGAACTGGGGCGCGGACGTCATCAAGGTGGAGCCGCTGGAGGGCGACCCGTTCCGGACGTACGGCCTCGGGTTCGTGGGCTACAACCGGGGGAAGCGGAGCCTCGCCATCGACCTGAAGCGGCCGGAAGGGCGGGAGGCGTTCTTCGAGCTGGTGAAGGTGAGCGATGTGGTGCTCGACAACTACCGGCTCGGGGTGCGCGAGCGGCTCGGGATCGACTACGCGGCGCTGCGGGCGGTGAACCCGCGCATCATCAGCTGTTCGGTGACGGGCTACGGGCCGGAGGGGCCGCTGGCGCAGGACCCGGGGTTCGACCCGCTGGTGCAGGCGCGGAGCGGGCTGATGGCGCTGCAGGGCGGCGACGACGAGCCGGTCTTCTACCAGATCCCGGTGAACGACACCGCGAGCGCGATGATGGCCGCCTTCGGGGTGGTGGCGGCGCTTGCGGCGCGCGAGGTGACGGGCGAGGGACAGGAGGTGACGACCTGCCTCGCGAACCAGAGCATCCTCACGCTCTCGGGCGAGGTGACGTGGTACGAAGGGCGGCCGGCCAACCCGAAAGGCGGGCTCGACCTGCTCGGGCTCTCGGCGCTGAACCGGTACTACCGGTGCGCGGACGGCTGGCTGCTCATCGCGGCGGCGAAGCCGGAGCAGTTCCACGGGGTGTGCGCGGCGCTCGGCCACCCGGAATGGGCCGGGGGCTGGCTGGCGGAGCAGGCACTGCGGGAGCCGGCGTCGAGCCCGCTGGCGGAGCGGATCGCAGCGGCGCTGGCCGGGATGCCGCGGGCGGAGGCGCTGGACCGGCTGCTGACGCGGGGGGTGCCGGCGGCGCCGGCGCTCTCGGCGGAAGAGCTGTTCGAGGACCCGTGGCTGCACGCGTCGGGCTACTTCGAGGATTTCGACCACCCGGAGCTGGGGCCGATTCGCGGGCCGCGGCTGCTGGGCTGGTTCCCGGAGATGCCGAACGGCTACCCGCGGCGCTCGCCGCTGGTGGGCGAGCATTCGGCCGAGGTGCTGCGGGAGTGCGGCTTCGCGGACGAGCGGATCGCGGCGCTGCTGGCTGCCGGGGTGGTGCGGCAGGCGTAGCGCGGGCTACCCGGCTGCCCGCTGGGGCTTCTGGCGGGGCTCGGCGCCGGCCTGGGCCTGCTGCGGCATCCGGGGCGGCCGCCGGATGCTCCAGCGGCGAAACCGCTCTTCGATCGGCTTGCCGGGCTCGCGCTTCTCGCGCTCGGCGCGGTCGCGGAGGAAGTCCTCGCGGGTGCGGCCGCCGAGCTGGCTGGTGTGGCAGAGGATGGCCGCGATTTTCTTCTCCCAGTAGTCCGTGATGTCGACGGTGTAGTCGGGGTTTTCTGCGCCGGCGAGGAGGACTTCGTTGACCTGGTGGCTTTCGAGGCCTTCGTGCTCGTGCTGCTGGTAGAAGAGGCGGTCGCGGACGATGGGGTAGATCGCATCCATGGTGGCCTGGCCGACGTTGCGGTGGTCGCGGTGGTTGAAGGTGCCGCGGAAGGCGTCCCAGGTGATGACGACGTCGGGCCGGTAGAGGCGGAGGAGGCGGACGATCTGGCCGCGGAGTTCGGCGCTTTCGCTGGTGAAGCCGTCGGGGTAGCCGAGGAAGATGCACTCTTTGACGCCGAGGACGCGGCAGGCTTCGCGCTGTTCTTCTTCGCGGATGGCGGCGAGCTTTTCGGGGTGCATGGCGGGGTCGTGGGTGCCTTTGTCGCCGCTGGTGACGACGACGTAGACGACCTCCCAGCCCTCGGCGCACCACTTCGCGACGGTGCCGGCGCAGAGGAAATCGGCGTCATCGGGGTGGGCCATGATGACCATGGCGCGGCCTGGCCCTTCGATGGGAGGGAGGGGCGGGGACTGGAGGAGGGTGGCGGGGTTCGCCTCGGGCTGCTGCTGTTTCTGTTTCTTCTTCTTCGCCGGCTTCTTCGCGTTGTCCTTGCTCATGGGGGCGGGGCTGCTCGCGCGGGGGTGTGGAGGGAACTGTAGCAGAGGCCGGGCCGAGGCGGGCCGGGATCAGCGCGGACCGGCTGCCGCGGGGCGGACGCGGAGGGCGATTTCACCGCGGCCGATGGGGCGCTCTTCGACGAGGGCGAGGGAGGCGGGGCCGAGGAGGGGCTGGATCTCGGCGCTGGCGGGCGATTCGGGCTCGGCGGGGTCGAGGATGAGCCAGGCTTCGCCGCGGGCGACGGAGGTCATCCAGGCGAGGCGGCTGAGGACGGCGGGGTCGAGGTGGGCGCGCTCGGGCCACCAGAGGATGCGGGGCGTCGGCTCGGCGGTGAGGATGGTGCTGGCGAAGGCGGGCCGCGGCTTCATGCGGGACGCCTCGGCGAGGACGGAATCGGGCGCGGAGACGAGCATGATGGGCCCGTCGGCCGTGGAGAGGCCGAGGTCGGCGAGGGCGCCCATCAGCGGATGAGCTTCCGGCGCCTGGCGGCGGTGCTGCCTTTGCCCTGCCCGCCGCGCTGGGGCGCCGCGCCGAGGGTGCGAATCTCCTGCTCGCTGGGGCCGGTCGGCTTCGCGAGGACGGGCGCGGCCTTCGCGGCCGGGGCGGGAGCTGCCGGGGCGGCGGCGCCGTTCGCCTCGGCCGGGGCCGGGGCGGGCGCGGGCTGCTGGACAATGCGCACCTTGAAGATGGTGCGCGCCACCTGCCGGCGGATGTTCTGGACGAGCTGGACGTACATGTCGTGGCCTTCGCGCTTGAAGGCGACGAGGGGGTCGACCTGGGCGTAGGCCTGGAGGCCGATGCTCTGGCGGAGCTCTTCGATGGCGGTGAGGTGTTCGCGCCAGTGGGTATCGATGGCTTCGAGGAGGAGCCAGTGCTCGACCTTGCGCATGTTCTCTTCGCCGATGGCCTGCTCCATCTGCTCGTAGCGGTCTTCCGCGCGGTCGAGGAGCTCATCGGTGAGGTCGTCGCCGAGCTCGGCCATCTCTTCGACAGAGGGGAGGTCCTCGGGGAGGAAGATTTCGCGGAGTTCGGAGTGGGCGAGTTCGAGCGATTCCGGGTCCTGGGTGTTGACGTTCTCGGTGATGCGCTCGATTTCGCGGAAGAGCATCTCTTCGAGGACGTTGGCGCGGGTATCGACGCCCTGGAGGATCTTGTCGCGCTGGGAGTAAATCTGCTTGCGGTGTTCGTTGATGACGTCGTCGAATTCGACGAGCCGTTTGCGGATATCGAAGTTGTGGCCTTCGACTTTTTGCTGGGCCTGCTCGATCGCCTTGGTGACCATGCGCGATTCGAGGGGCATGTCCTCGGTCATGCCGAGCTTCTGCATCATGCCGGGGACCCAGTCGGGGGCGAACCGCTTCATGATGTCGTCGCCGAAGGAGACGAAGAAGCGGGAGGAGCCGGGGTCGCCCTGGCGGCCGGCGCGGCCGCGAAGCTGGTTGTCGATGCGGCGGGATTCGTGGCGTTCGGTGCCGATGACGTGGAGGCCGCCGAGTTCGGCGACGCCGGGGCCGAGCTTGATGTCGGTGCCGCGGCCGGCCATGTTGGTGGCGATGGTGACGGCGCCGCGCTGGCCGGCGAGGGCGACGATCTGGGCTTCGCGCTCGTGGTGCTTGGCGTTGAGGACTTCGTGGGGGATGCCCTTGCGGGTGAGGAGGCTGGAGAGGTATTCGGACTTCTCGATGGAGGTGGTGCCGACGAGGACGGGGCGGCCGATCGCGTGCATCGCTTCGATTTCGGCGACGACGGCGTTGAACTTGGCCCGCTCGTTGATGTAGACGACGTCGGGGTGGTCCTCGCGGATCATCGGGCGGTGGGTGGGGATGACGACGACGTCGAGGCCGTAGATTTTGTGGAACTCTTCGGCCTCGGTTTCGGCGGTGCCGGTCATGCCGGCGAGCTTTTCGTAAAGGCGGAAGAGGTTCTGGAAGGTGATGGTGGCGTAGGTGATGGATTCGCGCTGGATGGGCACGCCTTCTTTGGCTTCGACGGCCTGGTGGATGCCGTGGCTCCAGCGGCGGCCGGGCATGAGGCGGCCGGTGAATTCGTCGACGATGATGATTTCGCCGTCGCGGACGACGTAGTCGCGGTCGATGCGCTTGAGGTATTCGGCATCGAGGGCGGCTTCGAGGTGGCGGGCGAGGCGGGGGTCGCCTTCGAAGATGTTGGCGATGCCGAGGGCGCGCTCGACGCGCTCGATGCCTTCTTCGGTGAGGGCGATGTGCTTGGCCTTGTGGTCGACGATGTAGTCGATGTCTTCGCGGAGGCCTTTGACGGCGCGGGCGAATTTGACGTAGGTGGCGCTGGCTTCTTCGGCCTGCCCGCTGATGATGAGCGGCGTGCGGGCTTCGTCGATGAGGATGTTGTCGACTTCGTCGACGATGGCGAAGTAGAGCTCGCGCTGCGCCTTGTCGCCCCATTCGCGGACCATGTTGTCGCGCAGGTAGTCGAAGCCGAATTCGTTGTTGGTGCCGTAGGTGATATCGGCCTGGTAGACCTCTTTGCGGGTGGCGGGGCGGAGGTCCTTGTAGCCGGTAGCGGGGCCTTCGGTCTCCGGCGCGTAGCCGGGTTCGTACATGAACGAGATGCCGGCGTTCTGGATGACGCCGACGGTCATGCCGAGGGCGTGGTAGACAGGGCCGTACCAGGCGGCGTCGCGGCGGGCGAGGTAGTCGTTGACGGTGACGACGTGGACGCCGCGGCGGGCGAGGGCGTTGAGGTAGACGGGGGCGACGGCGGTGAGCGTCTTGCCTTCGCCGGTCTTCATCTCGGCGATGCGGCCTTCGTGGAGGACGATGCCGCCCATGAGCTGGACGTCGTAGGGGCGTTCGCCGACTTTCCGGGCGGCCATTTCGCGGGTGACGGCGAAGGCCTCCGGGAGGATGTCGTCGAGGGTTTCGCCGCCGGCGAGGCGCTCTTCGAATTCGGCGGTCTTCGCCGCGAGCGCCGCATCGGAGAGGGCTTCGATACCGGGGGCGAGGTCGTTGATCTCGTCGACGATGTGCTGGAGGCGTTTCAGTTCCCGCTCGTTGGAATCGCCGAGGATGCGGTTGAGGAAGCCAAGCTTGGGCATGCTACGCCCAGTGTAGCGCGGATTGGGCAAGGCGCGGCAAGGCGTCCTGACCGAGGAGAAGCGGGCAACCTGTTTCCCGCACGTGATGCCATGAATTTCGCTGACGTTGATGAAGGGGAAAGGCTTCTTTACGTTCCGGGGCGGGACAACATTCCCGGGGAGAGACCGATGACCTGGAAGCACCGGATTGCCGGGCCGGCAACGGCCGCGGCGGCGCTTGCCGTGCTCGGCAGCGCAGCGCTGGGCCTGGGCGCATGCTCAGGCGACGATGACGACAGCGGCGTACCGACGCTGAACGTGGAGCTGTTCGACTGGGGCATCAAGGCGAGCCCGGCGAGCGTGGCCGCCGGCGACGTGCGGGTGAAGGCGAAGAACACGGGGACGACGGAGCACGAGGTGGTCTTCGTGCGCACGGACCTGCCGGAGGACAGGCTCCCGGTGAAGGAGAAGAAGGTGGATGAGCAGCAGGTGGAGGTGGTTGGCGAGGTGGAGAAGTTCGCGGCGGGAAAGAGCGAGAAGGCGACGCTGGAGCTGCCGGCGGGGCGCTACGTGCTCATCTGCAACATCGCGACGCACTACGAGCTCGGCATGCACACGGTGATTACGGTGCAGTAGCGGGCCGGCGGCAAGCGCGCGGGGCGCAGGTCTGTCAGCGCCCCGGGTCGTTGCATGCAGGAAGGGCGGCGCGCCGCCGCTGCCTCAGGGAGCCTGGACGCGCGCGCTGGCTGCGGCGGAGGCGCTCTCGAAGAGCGGCTTCGCGGCCTGCTCCGAGAATTCGAACGCGGGGCCGGGGTACATGCCGATGAAGAGGATGCCGAGGAGGAGGATGGCGGCGAGGCCCCAGAGCACCGGCTGGACCCGGAAGCGGACCGCTTCGCCGAGCGGGTCGAAGAGGTACATCTGGCGGATGACCATGAGGTAGTAGTAGAGGCTGATGAAGCTGTTGAGGACGGCGAGGGCGACGATCCAGATGGTCTCGTCGGTGGTGGCGCCCTGGAGCATGAAGAGCTTGGTGGCGAAGCCGGCGAAGAAGGGGAGGCCGGCGAACGAGAAGAGCGAGGCGGTGATGACGAGGGCGAGGAAGGGCTGCGTCTCGGCGAGGCCGCGGAGGCCGGCGATCTCTTCGCTGCCGGTGCGGCTGACGGCCGCGGTGAGGGCGGAGAAGAGCGCGAGCGTGGTGACGATGTAGCCGACGAGGTGGACGAGGAGGCCGCTCGTCGCGTTGAGGCCGACCTGGGCATCGCCGTAGCCGAGGGCGGCGATGCTGATGAGCATGTAGCCGACCTGCCCGATGGAGGAGTAGGCGACGAGCCGCTTGAGGTTCTTCTGCTGGATGGCGATGAGGTTGCCGACCGTCATGGTGACGGCGGCGAGGGCAAGGAAGGCCCAGCGCCAGCTTTCGGCGTCGGTGACGAAGGCGGTGGAGAAGAGCCGGAGGATGAGAGCGAAGCCGGCGGCCTTCGAAAGGGTGGAGAGGAAGGCCGTGATGGGGAGGGGCGCGCCCTCGTAGGCATCGGGCGCCCACATGTGGAAGGGAGCGGCCGAGACTTTGAAGCCGACGCCGGCGAGGATGAGCATCATGCCGACAGCGACGGCCGGGTCGAGCCCGGAATCGCGGCCGGCGAAGGCCTCGGCGATGCCGGCGTAGGAGGTGGTGCCGGCGGCGCCGTAGACGAGCGAAAGGCCGTAGAGGAAGAGGGCGCTGGAGAAGGCGCCGAGGAGGATGTACTTGAGCGAGGCTTCGTTGGAGCGGAGGTCGCGCTTCAGGATGCCGACGAGAACGTAGAGGGAGAAGGAGAGGACTTCGAGCGCGAGGTAGGCGGTGAGGAGTTCGGTGGCGCCGGCCATGATCGTCATGGCCGAGCCGGCGACGAGGAGGAGCCCGTAGAACTCGCCCTGGTCGACGCCGCGCTGGCGCTTGAGGAATTCGGCCGACATGAGGGCGACGACGAAGACGATGCCGGCGGCGAGGAGCCGGAAGAAGGCGGTGAAGTCGTCGCTGATGAAGAGGCCCTGGTAGGACTTCGGGTCGCGGTCGAGGAAGGCGAGGCCTGCGGCGAACCAGGCGACGGCGCCGAGGGCGGTGAGGTAGGCGAGGAGGTCCTTGCGGAGCCGCGGGGCGAACAGCTCGAGGGCGATGACGAGCAGGGCGACGCCGCAGGCGATGTACTCGGGGATGAAGAGGGCGTAATCGCGCATCTTAGCCAGTGACCCCCGGGAGGAGGGTGACGGTGTGGCCGACCCGCTCGGTGAACGGGGCCCACCAGACGCCCATGATGACGATGGAGGCGATGAGCATCGCGCCGGAGAGGCGCTCGAGCGGGGTGAGGTCCTTCAGGTCTTTCCAGTGCGGGTTGAGCGGGCCGAAGAAGACGGTCGCGAACATCCGGAGCATGTAGGCAGCGGCGAGGGCCGCGGCGAAGATGGCGAGCGCGCCGAAGACCGGGTAGGTCCGGAAGGTGCCGACGAAGATGTGGAATTCGGCGGTGAAGCCGGAGAAGCCGGGCAGGCCGACGTTCGCGAGGCCGGCGATGGCGTAGAAGATGACCCAGAGCGGCATGACGCGCCCGAGTCCGCCGAACTCCTTCATGTCGCGCGTATGCGCCTGGTCGTAGAGCGCGCCGATCATGAGGAAGACGAGGGCGGTCATCACCCCGTGGGAGAACATCTGGAGGACGGCGCCGGTGATGCCGATCGTGTTCATGGTGGCGAGGCCCATGAGCACGTAGCCCATGTGGCTGACCGAGCTGTAGCCGGAGATGAGCTTGAAGTCGCGCTGGGTGAGGGCCGCGGTGGCGCCGTAGACGGCGCCGATGGTGCCGAGGACCATGAGCGCCGGCATCCAAAAGGCGGCGCCTTCGGGCAGGAGCTGGATGCCGAGCCGGATGATGCCGAAGGCGCCGAGCTTCATGAGGACGCCGGCGTGCACCATCGAGACGGCGGTGGGGGCGGACATGTGGCCGTCGGGAGACCATGTGTGGAACGGCCAGAGGGCGGCGAGGACGCCGCAGCCGACGACCATGAGCGGGAAGATGACCTTCTGGGCGGTGGCGCTGATGGTGCCGTCCTGGCCGGCGGCCCAGAGCGACGGGAGGTCGAAGGTGCCGATGCCGGCCTGGTGGAAGGTGGCGAAGATGCCGATCCAGATGAGCACCGAGCCGCCGACGAGCATGAGCGTGAGCTTGGCGGCGCCGTACTCCTTCCGGGTGGAGCCCCAGACGCCGATGAGCAGGTAGAGCGGCATGACCGCGAGTTCGTAGAAGAAGAAGAAGAAGAACAGGTCGTAGGCGAAGAAGGTGCCGTAGACGCCGGCGAGGAGAATCCAGTAGAGGATGTAGAAGTCTTTGTTGCGGTATTCGATTTTCCAGCTGGCAAGGGCGCCGGCGAAGGCGACGACGCCCGTGAGGAGCGCCATGAGGGCGGAGATGCCGTCGACGGCGAGGCGGAGGGAGATGCCGCCCGGGCCGAGGAAGGCGACGTTTTCGACCCAGGCCCAGTTCAGGTTCATCTGGGCTTCGGGGCCATCGACCTGGTAGGCGACGAAGATATAGATGGAGAGGGCGGCGAGGATGGCGCCCGTGACGGCTGAGATGTAGCGGACCGCCATCTTCTGGGAGCCGGGGGTGAAGATGAGGATGAGCGCGGCCGCGAGCGGCAGCACGAGCGTGGCAAGGACGACGTAGCCCTGGCCTTCGTCGAAGGTCATGCGATTAGCCCCTCACCACCAGCCCGGCGAGAGCGAGCCCGATGACGCCGAGGGCGACGGCCATGGCATAGTTCGGGACGCGGCCGGTCTGGAGATATTTGAGAACACCGCCGGTGAAGCCGGTGATTTGCGCCGAGCCATCGACGCCGGTGTCGTTGACGACGTAGCGGTCGAACCACGAGACGATGTAGCTGAAGCCGAGGACGCCGCGGTCGATCATGCCCTGGTAGAGCTCATCGAAGTAGAACTTGCGGCGGAGCATGTCGTAGAGGCCGGGCTGCCAGTTGGCGAGGGCCGTGGCCCGGCGGAGGTCGTTCCCCCAGTACATCCAGGCGGCGGAGAAGATGCCCACGACGGCCATGGCGAGCGAGGCCGCGGCGAAGCCCCACTTCAGCTCGTATTCGTGCGGGCCGTGGTGCGGCAGGAAGATGAATTCGGTGATGCCGCCGGGGAAGCCGAGCGCTTTGCCGACCTCGTGGAAGACGACGAAGCCGCTGGTGATGGCGAGGAAGGCGAGGAAGACGAGCGCGCCCGTCATGACGGGCGGGGTTTCGCGGGTGTGCTCGTAGACGTGGGTGTCCGCCGGCTTGCCCATGAAGGTGCGGATGAAGAGGCGGGTGGTGTAGAAGGCGGTCGTGACGGCGCTGATGCCGAGGAGGATGACGGCCCAGGCGCCCCACTTGTGCTCGAGCGCCACGAAGATTTCGTCCTTCGACCAGAAGCCGGCGAGGGGCGGGAGGCCGGCAAGCGCGAGCGAACCGATGAGGAAGGTGGTGCCCGTGATCGGCATCTTCTTCCAGAGGCCGCCGAGGCGGTCCATCTCCTGGTTGTGGTGGGTGCCGATGATGACGGAGCCCGCGCCGAGGAAGAGGAGGGCCTTGAAGAAGGCGTGCGTCATCAGGTGGAACATCGCGACGGCCGGCTCGCCGGCGCCGAGGGCGATGAACATGAAGCCGAGCTGGCCGACGGTCGAGTAGGCGAGGACCTTCTTGATGTCCGTCTGGGCGAGGGCGATGAAGCCGGTGAGCAGGGCGGTGATGAGGCCGACGATGGTGACGGTGAGGAGCATGCCGTCGGCGACTTCGAACATGGGCAGGAGCCGGGCGGTGAGGTAGACGCCGGCGACGACCATGGTGGCGGCGTGGATGAGGGCGGAGACGGGCGTCGGGCCTTCCATCGCGTCCGGGAGCCAGACGTGGAAGGGGACCTGGGCGCTCTTGCCCATGCAGCCGATGAAGATGAAGGCCAGGGCGGTGAAGAGGTAGGGCTGGCTGAAGTGGCCCTCTTCGGCGAGGTGGATGAGCTCCTGGATGTTGAAGGTGCCGCCTGCGCGCCAGAGCAGGATGATGCCGATGAGGAGGCCGACGTCGCCGATCCGCGTGGTGATGAAGGCTTTCTTGGCGGCTTCGGTGGCGGAGCGCTTCTCCCAGTAGAAGCCGATGAGGAGGAAGGAGCAGACGCCGACGAGCTCCCAGGAGATGTAGAGCAGGAGGAGGTTGTCGGCCATCACCAGCATGAGCATGGAGGCTGCGAAGAGCTGGAGGACGGCGAAGAACCAGTGGTAGCGCGGCTCACCCTTCATGTAGCCGATGGAGAAGATGTTCACCATCAGGGCGACGGTGACGACGACCGCGAACATCACGATGGTGATGGGGTCGACATAGATGCCCATGCGGAGGTCGAAGGTGTCGCCGATTTTCGACCACTGGATGTCGTTGACGACGGGGCCGAGCTTGCCGGGCGTATCGAGGAAGTCGGCGAGGACGACGAAGAAGAGGATGAAGGACGACGCGATGGCGGCGACGCCGAGGTAATCGCCGCCGCGCGGAAGGGCGCGTCCGAAGAGCGCGAGCACCAGAAACACGCCCGCCGGGATAGCGGCGAGCACCCAGGCCTGTTCAGCTCCCATGCGTTGTCCTGGCCCCTTTTACCACTTCATGGTCGCTGCTTCGTCGACGTTCGCGGTCGCGCGGTTCCGGAAGAGCCGGATGACGATGGCGAGCGCGAGGCCGACTTCGGCAGCGGCGACGGTGATGATGAAGACGGCGAAGATGGCGCCGACGATGCGACCGGGGTCGAGGTAGGCGGCGAACGCGACGAAGTTGATGTTCACCGCGTTGAGCATGAGCTCGACGCTCATGAGGATCATCACGGCGTTGCGCCGGGCGAGGACGCCGTAGACGCCGAGAGCGAAGACGATTGCGCTGAGGGCGAGGTAGTTTTCCAGCGGCACCATCGGTCTACTCGCCCTCCTCTTGCCGAGCGACGATGATGGCCCCAACGAGGGCTACCAGCAAGAGGACGGAGGCGAGGATGAAGGGAAGCCCGAAGTCCTCGAAGAGCCGCTGGCTGATGGCTTCGATGGCGATGTTGGTCGGCGATTCGGTGTTGCCGGCCCATTCGGTGCTGAGGGCAGCGACGAGCAGGACGGCGGCGACGCCGATGCCGGCAAGCAGGGCGAAGGGCGCCTGCGGGCCGTTCACCTTCTCGGCGCGGCCGCTCGGGTCGGCCCGCGTGAGCATCAGCGCGAGCAGGACGAGCACGGTGACGGCGCCGCCGTAGATGAGGAACTGCGTGAGGGCGAGGAACTCGACGGTGAGGATGACGAACATCACGCCGACGCCCGCGAGGCTGCCGATGAGGAAGATCGCGGAGTGGATGACGGAGCGGGAGAAGACGACGCCCGCGGAGAGGGCGATGATGCCGAGGGCGAAGATCCACCAGATGACTTCGGTCGCCATTACTCGATGCCCTCCGGCAGGGTGCCGCCCAGCTCTTTGATCGTCTGGATGACGTCCTCGGGGATGGGTTCGCCCTTCGCGAGCGCTTCGCGGGCGCGGCGCTCAGCGCGCATGCGGCGGGCGCGGACCTTTTCGAAGCTGTTCGGGTCGCCCTTCGGGCCGGTGCCCACGCCGGGCGGGGGCGTCCAAGCGCCGCCTTTCGCGCCGCCGCCGCCCGCGGCGGGCGCCGCGCTCCCGCCGCCCTGGGCGGCGAGGGTTTGCCAGATGCTGCCGCCGGGCGCAAGGTCGCTCCCCAGCTCGTAGAGCGTCTTTGCGAGCTCGTCCGGGATCGGTTCACCCTTCTCGGTCAGCTCTTTGAACTGGCGCTCGGCGCGCATCCGGCGGGCGCGCACTTTTTCGTAGCTGTTCGGGTCGCCCTTCGGGCCCGTGCCCACGCCAGGCGGGAAGCGCATGGTGCCGTCCGGGTTCGTCCCGGAGAGGGGCGCCGCGGCAGCCCCGGCGCCGCCGCCGCCCTGGCCGGCGAGGGTTTGCCAGATGCTGCCGCCGGGCGCGAGGTCGCTGCCCAGCTCGTAGAGCGTCTTTGCGAGCTCGTCGGGGATCGGTTCGCCCTTCTCGGTCAGCTCTTTGAACTGGCGCTCAGCGCGCATCCGGCGGGCGCGCACTTTTTCGTAGCTGTTCGGGTCGCCCTTCGGGCCCGTGCCGACCCCGGGCGGGAAGCGCATGGTGCCATCCGGGTTGGTGCCGGAGAGGACTTCGCCGGCGGGCGCGCCGGCGGCCCCGGGCGCAGGGGCGGCCTGGCCCGGCTTCAGATTCTTGTAGTACTCGATGCGGTCGAGGATCTCCTGCGGGACCGGTTCGCCGCGGTCGAGGTAGGCTTTCGCCTCGCGCTCGGCGCGCATCCGCTTGGCGCGGATTTTCGATTCGGAGAGGACTTCGCCTTCGCCGGCGGCGGCTGCGCCTGCTGCGGCAGCGCCGGCGGCGGCTGCGGCGGCTTTCGGTTTTTCGGGCTCGCGCTCCTGGATGGCGGCCGGTTCGCCGCGGGCGATGCGTTCGAGCTGGCGCTGGCGGTCTTCGGGCCGGGCGCCGACGAACGAGGGCGGCGGCGGCTCTTCGCCTTTGGCTTTGCGCTCGAGCGCCTCGATGTTGTCCTGCGGGCGGAACGGCCGGGCGAGCTGGCCGGAGCGGGAGACCTTCGTCAGCTCGTCGATGTCCATGTGGAGGTCGCGCCGGTCGTAGACGGCGTGCTCGTGGCCGCTCCACGTGTTGTCCATGACGATGGCTTCGAAGGGGCAGACTTCGACGCAGATGTTGCAGCGCATGCAGCGCGCGTAGTCGATCCAGAACTTTTCGACGATCTTGCGGCGGTTGCTGGTGCCCTCGGCGTACTTCGGGTTGTCCATCATGACGGCCGTCATGCAGTCGACGGGGCAGTTGCGGACGCAGACGTTGCAGCCGGTGCAGAACGGCTCGTCGTGGTCGAAGTCCCAGACGAGGACGGGGAAGGAGCGCTGGCGGACGGGGAGGGCCTTGCGGTCGTCGGGGTATTCGACGGTGACGGGCTTCCGGAGGAAGGTCGAGAAGGTGACGCCGAGGCCTTTGAGGATGCCTTTCATGACGACGACGCTCCGAGGGTGCGGTAGGTGCCGAGGAGGCCCTTAGTGGAGCGGGCGGAGGCGTGCCGGATGATGAGGAAGATGAGGAAGCCGGCGCCGACCGCGCTGGTGAGGGCGAGGAGTTCCTGCGGCCAGTCGTAGTAGAGGATGATGCCGTTGACGATGAGCTGGAGGAAGGAGAGTTCGAGGAGCACCTTCCAGCTGAAGTTCATGAGCTGGTCGATGCGGAGGCGGGGCACGGTGGTGCGGATCCAGATGATGACGACGACGATGGCGAGGGCCTTCGTGAAGGTGGTGGCGAGCTGGAGCGCCCAGTGGCTATCGACGCCGAACGGCCAGGCCCAGCCGCCGAGGAAGACGACGGAGCCGAACACCGCGAAGCCCCACATCGAGGCGTATTCGGTGAGCTGGAACATGCTCCAGCGGATGCCGGAGTACTCGACGAAGTAGCCGCCGACGATTTCGGATTCGGCGACGGGGATATCGAACGGCGCGCGGTGGAGCTCGGAGAGCATCGCCGTGAAGAAGATGAGGAAGGCGAGCGGCTGGAGGACGATGTAGGGCCGGTCTTCCTGGAGGGCGGCGATGGTGTTGAGGTTGAGGGTGCCGACGCCGTTGCCCGTATCGGCGCCGGTGATCATGACGACGCAGAGGAGGGAGACGACGAGCGGGATTTCGTAGCTGATCATCTGGGCGGCGGCGCGGACGGCGCCGAGGAGGGCGTACTTGTTGCCCGAGCCGAGGCCCGCCATGAGGATGCCGACGATGTTGAGGCCGAGGACGGCGAAGACGAAGAAGACGCCGAGGGCGAGGTTGCGGACGCCCCAGTTCTCGGCGAAGGGCAGCACCATGAGCGTGAGGAGGACGGGGATGAAGGTGGCGTAGGGGGCGAGTTCGAACACCCAGCGGTCGGCGTTCTTCGGCCGGATGTCCTCTTTGCCGACGAGCTTGATGGCGTCGGCGAAGCCCTGCCAGAGGCCCCACGGGCCGGTCCGCATCGGGCCGAGGCGCTGCTGGAAGCGGGCGACGAGCTTCCGTTCGCCGTAGGTGCTGTAGATGACGAACACCGTCATCACGAGGACGACGATGACGATGCGGATGATGGCGTCGATCCAGCTGGGGAGCCCGAACAGGGGATCGGCAAAGAGCATCATTTGTCGACCTCGCCGAGGACGATATCGAGGGAGCCGAGGATGATGATGGCGTCGGCGACGTAGGTGCCGATGACCATCTCGCGGAGGGCGGAGAGGTTGCAGAAGGAGGGCGAGCGGAGCTTCATGCGGTACGGCTTGTTGCCGCCCTTCGCGAGGGCGTACACGCCGTATTCGCCCTTGGTGCCCTCGGTGCGGACGTAGCATTCGCCGCTGTCGATGCGGAGGGTCTTGGGGAGGTCGGGGTTGAGGACGAGTTCGCCCTCCATCTGGGAGAGGGCATCGAGGCACTGCTCGACGATGAGCGTGCTCTGCCAGGCCTCGGCCATGCGGACCATGAAGCGGTCGAAGACGTCGCCGTTGGCGCCGGTGGGGATATCGAACTTGAGGTTGGGGTAGACGCTGTAGGGTTCGTCCTTGCGGAGGTCGAACTTGTAGCCGGTGGCGCGGAGGCAGGGGCCGGTGAGGCCCCAGGCGATCGCCTGTTCGGGGGTGACGGGGGAGAGGCCGCGGCAGCGTTCGACGAAGATTTCGTTGCCGACGAGGAGGCCGTCGAAGTCTTCGAGGCCCTGGCGGATGGAGCCGAGGAGCCAGCGGACGCGGTCCTGGTAGTTCTCGGGCAGGTCCATCTGGACGCCGCCGGGGCGGAAGTAGGTGGGGAACATGCGGTCGCCGGCGACTTCTTCGAAGAAGTCGTAGATGCGTTCGCGTTCGCGCCAGCCGTAGATGAAGGAGGTGCCGAAGGAACCGACGTCGGCGCCGAACGCGCCGAAGAACATGAAGTGGGAGAGGATGCGGGAGAGCTCGACCATCATGACGCGGATGTACTCCGCGCGGAGAGGGACGCTGATGTTGCCGAGCTTTTCGACGGCCATGCAGTAGGCCATTTCGCAGGCCATGCCGGCGAGGTAGTCGGTGCGGTCCCACCAGCCCATGGCCTGGCGGTAGTCGTGGTTTTCGGTGAGTTTCTCGAGGCCGCGGTGGAGGTAGCCGATGTAGGGTTCGCAATCGACGACCTTTTCGCCGTCGACGGTGAGGACCATGCGGAAGACGCCGTGGGTGGCCGGGTGCTGGGGCCCGACGTTGATGGTCATGTCGACGGTTTCGAAGCCGTCGTCGGCGAGGGCGTGGACGCGCTCTTCGGGCCAGATGCTCATGCGGCGTACCTCAGGCTGGCTCGGCGGGTGGCGGGCATCAGAAGGTGAACCCCGGGGTGGTGTCTTCGATGCCCTGCAGGATCTCGGCTTTCTGGAGCGGGTGGGCCTTCAGGAGCGGGTGGATGCGGACGTCCTCATCGAGGAGGAGGTTCTTGAGGTTGGGGTGGCCGTCGAAGATGAGGCCGACCATTTCGGCGGCTTCGCGCTCGTGCCAGTTGGCGGCGGGGTAGAGGTCGGTGATGCTCGGGATGTGGGGGTTGCCCGGCGGGGTGAGGACGGTGACCTGCACCGCCTGCCGGTTCTTGTAGGAGAAGAACTGGTATTTGCAGGCGAGCCCTTCCTCGAGCATGTCGATGCCGACGATGTTGCGGAGGAAGTCGAACGCGAGGTCGCGGTGGTTCTTCAGCTCTTCGACGACTGCGCGGAAGTGCTCGGGCGGGCAATCGATGTTGGCGTCGGTAGCCGTCTGGTTGATGGCGACGGGGAGCTTGCCAAACCGCTGCTCGAGGAGTTTGACGACCTGGTCGATGGGCTTGGGGGCGAGGGTTTTGCTCATCCGACCATCCGCCTGTCTTCCATGATCTTTTCCTGCAGGCGCAGGAAGCCGTCGAGGAGGGATTCGGGCCGCGGCGGGCAGCCGGGCACGTAGACATCGACCGGGATGATCTTGTCGACGCCCTGGAGGACGCGGTCGTATTCGGTGTAGGGGCCGCCGTTGGTGGCGCAGGCGCCCATGGAGATGACGTACTTCGGATTCGGCATCTGCTCGTAGAGGAGCTTGATGGCGGGGGCCATCTTCTTGGTGACGGTGCCGGAGACGATCATGACGTCGCTCTGGCGGGGGCTGGGCCAGGGGACGATGCCGAAGCGGTCGAGGTCGTGGTTCGCCATGAAGGTGCCGATCATCTCGATGGCGCAGCAGGCGAGGCCGAAGGTCATCGGCCAGAGGGAGCTTTTGCGGCTGACAGCGAGGACGAGGTCGGCGCCGGTCTGGATGACGCCGGGGAGGACGATGCGGTAGGCGGCGCGCGCCTGCGGCAGTTCGACGGGCCGGAGCCGTTCGGGTTCGGCGCCGTAATCGGGGACGTAGGGCGGGACGGTCGCTTCGCTCATTTCCACTCCAGGACGCCGCGTTTCCAGGCGTAGACGAGGCCGAGGCTGAGGATGGCGATGAAGAGGATCATCTGCCAGAAGATGAATTCAGCGAGCGAGAGGTAGGTGATCGCCCACGGGAAGATGAAGACGGTTTCGACGTCGAAGAGGAGGAAGACGATGGCGATGAGGTAGTAGCGGACGTGGACCTGCGCCCAGTTGCGGCCGATAGGGAGCATGCCGCATTCGTAGGAGATGCCCTTGGCGCGCTCGCGGGCGAAGGGGGCGAGGATGCGCGTGGCGATGAGGGCGGTGAAGACGAGGATGAAGCCGGCGATGGCGGCGATGAGGATGGCGGACCACTGGTCGTAGAAGCTCATAGGGCGCACCGGATGCGGGGGAGCAAGGCCACGATGCGACGTGCCGGGGCAGGGCAAGGCGAGGTGGCTGCTGCACTCATCGGCGGCGCGGGCTCCCAGGGCTTGTGCGACGGGCACGGGCTCGCGAGGGGCCCGGGCCCGTGCGGTCGTGAAGAAGCACACAAACGATACCTTCGGGGGCAGGGGAGGGCAAGGGGAGGGAAAGGCGGGAAGCGGGAGGCGGGAAGCGGGAAGCGGGAATCGGGAAGCGGGAAGCGGGAGGCGGGAGGCGGGAGGCGGGAACCGGGAAGCGGGAGGCGGGAGGCGGGAACCGGGAAGCGGGAGGCGGGAGGCGGGAACCGGGAAGCGGGAGGCGGGAAGCGGGGAGCGGGAGGTGTGAGCTGGTAGGTGGGAGGAGGGAAGCGGGAGTTCGGAGTGGGGAGTTGGGAGGGCGCTCGATTTCGAACGTGGGGGTGGGCTTCCCGGCCCTCCGCGGGGACGGAGCCCCGCGACGACGGGAGTTGGGAGGCGGGAGGGGACGTCGCTCCGGCGCGGGGCCCGTCAACCCGCGGCCGAATCGCCGCCCGGCGATGGCTCCCTCCTCCCTCCTCCCTTCTCCCTCTCCCTTCTCCCAACTCGGAACTCCCAACTCCCAACTCCCAACTCCCGGCTGACTGCGCGGTAGGGCGGGGGTTGCGAGAATACGGGACGATGACCCACCTGCCGCCGCCCGAGGAGAAGGCCCGCGCCGTGCGGGCGATGTTCGACCGGATTTCGCCGACGTACGACCGGGTGAACCGGCTGATGACCTTCGGAGCGGACCAGCGCTGGCGGATGGCGCTCGTGGAGCGGCTGGGGATTTCGCCGGCGGATGTGGTGCTCGACCTCGCCTGCGGCACTGGCGACTTCGCGGAGCTGTGCCGGGCGCGCGGCGCGCTCGCGATTGGGCTCGATTTCAGCCGGGGGATGCTGGAGCGGGCGGCGGCGCGCTCGGGCGAGACGGCGGCCTGGGTGCAGGGCGATGCGCTCCGGCTGCCGTTCCGGGATGGGGCGTTCACCGCGGCGGTCTCGGGGTTCGCGCTGCGGAACTTCGCGAGCATTCCGCCGGTGCTGGCCGAGCTGGCGCGCGTGCTGGAGCCGGGCGGCCGCCTCGGCCTGCTGGAGGTCGACCGCCCGCGCAATCCGCTCATCGCGCTCGGGCACCGGGCCTACTTCGAACGGGCGGTGCCGGTCCTCGGCGGCCTGCTGGCGGACCGCGACGCCTACCGCTACCTGCCGGCCTCGGCGGCCTATCTCCCCGGCGAAGCGGAGATGGTCGCGATGCTACGCGAGGCGGGCTTCCACCGCATCCGGAAGCGCCGGCCGATGCTGGGCGCGATCCAGTCCATCACGGCGGAGCGGCGATGACGGCCGCGACGGCGGCATCCCGGCCGGGCCGGCTGCATGCGTGGCGGATGGCCGCGCGGCCGCCCACGCTGCCGGCGGCAGCCGCGCCCGTGGCGGTCGGCACGGCGCTCGCCATCCGCGACGACGCGTTCGCGCTGCTGCCGGCGCTCGCCGCGCTCTTCGGCGCGCTCTGCCTGCAGGTGGGCGCGAACTTCGCGAACGACGTCTTCGACCACGAGAAGGGGGCCGACACGGCGGAGCGGCTCGGGCCGCCGCGGGCGAGCCAGCTCGGCCTGCTGACGCCGCGCGAGCTGAAGACGGGGATGGCCGCGGCGTTCGGCCTCGCGACGCTGGCCGGCCTCTACCTCGCGTGGGTCGGCGGCTGGCCGGTCGTGGCCATCGGGCTGGCGAGCATCGCCGCGGCCGTCATCTACACCGGCGGGCCGTGGCCGATCGGCTACCACGCGCTGGGCGACCTCTTCACCTTCATCTTCTTCGGGCTCGTCGCGGTGATGGGGACGTACTACGTGCAGGCCGGGACGGTCACGTGGTTCAGCTTCGCGGCGGCGGTGCCGGTGGGGGCGACCGTCACGATGATCCTCGTGGTCAACAACCTGCGGGACATCCCGACGGACCGGCGGGCGGGGAAGACGACGCTGGGCGTGGTGCTGGGCGAGCGGGGGACGCGCTGGTGGTTCGCCGCCCTGCTGGCGCTGGCGCTGGCGGTGCCCGCCGGGGCGACGGTCGCGGGAGCTGCGCCGCCCGGGGCGGCGGCGGCAGCGGCGGCGGGGGTGCTCGCGTGGCCGCTGCTGCGGCAGGTGTCCGGGGGCGCCAGCGGCCGGGCGCTGAACCCGGTGCTGAAGGGCACGGCCCGGTTCGCGCTCTGGCACGCGCTGCTCTGGGCGGCGGCGATCGCCATCCGGCCCTGACCCGGGGCGGTTGCATCGCGCCTTTACAATGAGGGGAGAACGGCCGCGCCGCGCACGGCCTCGAACGCGGAGCGGAGGTGATTGCGATGACAGCTGAACGGAACGTCCGGGCGACCGAAGGCCAGCAGGCCGCGCTCTCCGGCGCCAGCCGGACGACCGAGGGCCTGCTCATCGCGCAGGACGGGCTGCTCGCTGCGCTCCGGCGGCCCCAGCCCGGGCGCGAGCGGGACTGGGCCGCCCTCGTCGGGCAGGAGCTGGCGAAGGTCGTGGCCGCGCTGCGGGACCACCGGCTGGAGGTGGAGCGGGCGGAAGGGCTCTACGCGGAGATCCTGCGGGACGCGCCGTGGACGCAGCCGCGGCTGCGGCAGCTCGGCGCGCAGCTGCGCCGGCTCGAAGCCGAGGCCGCGGACCTGCAGGTGGAGGTGCGCCGGGTGGAAGAGGGCGACCTGCAGGCGCTGCCCGCCATCCGGCACGATGCCGAGCGGATGCTCGCCGGGGTGCGCGACCTGCTCTCGAAAGAGGCCGACCTCATCTACGAGCGGTTCGAACAGCCGCCGGCGGCCGACTAGCCGGCATCGGCCGGGGCGCTGCCGGCCTTCCACGCGGCGGCGGGCGCCGGGGCGGCGCCCCGCCCGGGGGCGAACGGCGCCGCGCGCTCCTCGGTGAGGGCGTTCGCCACCGTGCCGTCGATGCGGCGGAGCGACCCGCTGGCGAGGAGCATGGCGAGCGAGAGCGCCATCGTCACGAGCGAGGCGATGGCGACCGCGGCGGGCGCGCCGAGCGCCTCGGCGAGGGCGCTCACGGGCACGGTGCCGAGCGGCGTCAGCCCGAAGGTCATCATCATGATGCTCATCACCCGGCCGCGGACCTCGTCCGGGATGAGCACCTGGATGAGCGTGTTCACGGTGGTCGTGAAGGCGCTGGCGAAGACATCGGCGGCGAACACGAGCGGGATGGCGAGCAGGAACCACGGACTGAGCGAGAAGAGCAGCAGGCTGCCGGCGAAGGCGAGGAGCGTGCTCATCATCAGGCGGAGCTTGCGCGGGGATTCGCTGGCGAAGGCGACCCAGAACGAGCCCGCGATGCCGCCGAGCCCGGCCGCGGCCTGGAGCACGCCGAGCCCGCCGGCCCCCACGTGCCAGGTGTCATCGGCGAAGACGACGAGGAGCGCCTGGAACGGCATTGCGAGGAGGATGGGGATGATGGAGAGGATGAGGAGGGCGCGGACCGGCGGGTCGGTCGAGACGTAGCGGAGGCCGCCGACCAGCTCCGAAAGGACCGGGCGCCGGCCGGCGCCGTCGGCGGGCGGCGATGCGCTCACGTGGGCCATGGCGAAGAAGGCGAGCGCATAGAGGGTGACGGCCATCGCGTAGACCCAGCGGACCCCGAAGACGGCGATGATGAGGCCGGCGAAGACGGGGCCGACCACCCGCGCGGCGTTCATGCCGCCCATCTGGAGGGCCATGGCGCTCGCCATCCCCTGGCGGCCGACGATGCTGGCCACGATTGCCTGCCGCGCCGGCATGATGAACGGGAACGTGCAGCCCATCACGAAGACAACGGCGAGGAGGTGCCAGAACTCGAGCCGACCGAGAACGAGGAGGGCGAACACCGCCAGCTCGGAGGCGACGAGCACCGCCTGGCCCGTCATGATCAGCCGCCGCTTCTCGACGCGGTCGGCGATGACGCCGCCGAACGGCGAGACGAGCAGCATGGGGATGGCGACGACGAGGTTGATGAGGCCGAGCGCGAATTCGCTGCCGGTGAGGCGGTAGGCGAGCACGGAGCGGACGATGAACTGGCCGTTCATCGCGAAGAAGAAGGCGATGTTGGAGGCGAAGAGCCAGCGGAACTGCTGGTGCTGGAGAGAGGCCAACGGGCCGCGGGCCGGGGCCGGTTCGGCGGGGAGTTCGAGCATCCCGTTAGCGTAGCACGAACGATTGCGGCCGGCGCCGGGCGGCAGGCGCGCGCGTATACTTCGCGCCACAACCACTACCCCCGGGAGGCGATCCGTGGAGTTCCGTCATCTTGGCCGTTCGGGCCTCGAGGTGTCGCTCGTGGGGCTCGGCTGCAACAACTTCGGCATCCGCTGCGATTTCGAGCAATCGAAGGCGGTGGTGCACCGCGCGCTCGACCTCGGCATCACGCTCTTCGATACGGCGGACGTCTACGGCGGGGGCGGCCGCTCGGAGGAGTTCCTCGGCAAGATCCTGAAGGGCCACCGGGAGAAGGTGGTCATCGCGACGAAGTTCGGGATGAAGATGGGCGAGGGGCCGCACCGGATGGGCGCCTCGCGGAAGTACATCATGCAGGCGGTGGAGGATTCGCTGCGGCGGCTGGATACGGACTACATCGACCTCTACCAGGTGCACCGGCCGGACCCGCACACGCCGATCGAGGAGACGCTGCGGGCGCTGGATGACCTGGTGCGGCAGGGGAAGGTGCGGTACATCGGGCATTCGAACTTCGCGGGCTGGCAGACGGCGGAGGCGCACTTCGTGGCCCAGCGGCTGAACGTGACGCCGTTCATCTCGGCGCAGAACGAGTACAACCTGCTGGACCGGCGGGTCGAACAGGAGCTGGTGCCGGCCTGCAACGCCTACGGGCTGAGCATCCTGCCGTACTTCCCGCTGGCGAGCGGCTTCCTGACGGGGAAGTACCGGAAGGGGGAGGAGCTGCCGGCGGGGACCCGGCTGGCGAACGCGGGGCCCATGGCCGCGCGCGTGCTGACCGACCGGAACTTCGAGGTGCTGGAGAAGCTGGAGGCCTTCGCGCAGGCGCGCGGGAAGGGGATGGTGGACCTCGCCATCGGGTGGCTGGCGAGCCAGCCGCACGTGGGGAGCGTCATTGCGGGTGCGACGCGGCCGGAGCAGGTGGACCAGAACGTGGCGGCGGCCGCGTGGCGGCTGACGGCGGACGAGCTGGCGGAGGTGGACGCGATTACGCGGTAGCGGGGAGGAGGGAGGCCCCAGGTCCGCCCTGGCCCCGCCCCGAGGGAGAAGGGAGGAGGGAGGAGGGAACCCCTCCGCCGCTCACCCTTCCGCCCCAGGGAGGAGGGAGGCCCCACGTCCGCCTTGTCCCCGCCCCGAGGGAGAAGGGAGGAGGGAGAAGGGAGCCCCGCCCGGCCCAGCTGCCCCGCCGAGGGAGGAGGGAGCACCACCCGGCCGCCCAACCCCGCCGAGGGAGAAGGGAGGAGGGAGGAGGGAACCCCGCGTGCCCATCCGCTGTCCCACCGAGGGAGCCGGGAGCTGGGAGCTGGGAGCTGGGAGCTGGGGTGGCCGGTGCTCCTATTCGGTCAAGCTTCGACCTTCAAGCTCCAACCTCCGCGCTGGGGGCCGGGAGGCGGGCGGGGCGGGGCTCCCTCATCGCTCGGTGGGGAAGACGGGAGGGGCCGGGCTCCCTCCTCCCTCGGGGACGGGCAGCAGCCGGGGCCGGGCTCCCTCCTCCCTCGGGACGGGGAGGCCGGCGGGGGCTGGGGTCAGGTGCCGGCGAAGTAGCCGGGGGACATGCCGAGTGCGTCGCTCACGGGCCCGGAGCAGCGGACAAAGGCCTCCATATTATCCCGAACGAAGGGGAGGAGGCTGCCGCCGGCTGCGGCGGCTTCGGGAATCTCGAGGCCCTCGGCGCGCAGGCAGCCGACGAGCTGAACGTGAGCGTCACGCAGCTGCGCCGGCGACGGCTGGTGCGCCTGCGACCAGATGGCGCTGATGCGGGCGTAGGTCGGCGAGGCGCAGGCGTCGACCGTCGCCTGGCTCGCGGCAGCGACGGCGCCGGCATCGCCCTCGGCGCGGGGCGGGAAGGTGAATTCGATGGCGTACACCTGGAGGGGGCCGGGGACCAGGGGCCGCGCCAGCTGGCCGCCCCGGGCCTCGACGCAGGCGACGAATTCGCGGGTCACGCGGTCGTACTCCTCGAACGACAGGCGGCCATCGGACAGGAGGTCTGCGGCGAGGAGGTCGCCCTCGCTGCGGGCGAGGTCGGCCTGGCCGGGCCAGACAACGACCCGGCCATCCCGGTCGAGCGAGCCGGGGCTGGCGTCGGCTGCCGGGGACCCGCCCGTGAAGAGCAGCCATGTACCGGCGACGGCTGCAGCCGAGAAGATGCCAAGCGCGAAGATGATGCGGCGCACTGCGTTCCCTCCGTTACCAGGTGTTCGTGCCGTAGTAGCCATCGAATGCGGTGATGAACTGCAGGGCATGCGTCCCGGCCGCAGCAGTTACCGGTGATGGATTGCCGATGTTGCCCCAGACGATGTCTCCGGAATACCACCCGCCGGCAAGCGTGCGTGAGGTTCCGTTCTGAAGCACCACAGTGCCCGAGAGGTAGCGGGAACTCCCGCTGCAGCCAGTGGTTCCCGTGTATCCGGCAGGGTAGCTGAGCCAGGACTGGCCGTACCCGATGCATCCGCCGGCGTTCAGCGTCACTGTCGCGGGACCGGCGCCTGCCGGTGAAGCGCCCGCGAAGAGCAGGACAACCGGGAGCAGGGCGATCCACTGGAGCCACGACCGCGCTTCCCTGACTCCATGCCGAGGTACCGCCTTCAGCATCGTATCTCTCCTCCAAGAGCGATGCCGGGAGCGTAGTTCGTGCCGCGTGGGTTGTCAATGTCATGTTAACCATCTATTGACCTTGGGGGAGGGAGGAGGGAGCGCCGCCCATCCCCGGCCCCACCCCGAGGGAGGAGGGAGGAGGTTGAAGGGCCGGGGCAGGCCCCCGGGGCTCAGTCGATGGCGGAGTAGATGAGGTTCTTGAGCTGGCCGCGGAAGTTGAAGGTGCCTGACGGCATGAGCTGGGTCATGAAGATGCAGACGAGGTCTTCGCGGGGGTCGACCCAGAAGATGGTGGAGGCGGCGCCGCCCCAGTAGTAGTCGCCCTCGCCGAGGGTGCCGGCGCGGGCGGCATCGAGGGTGACGGCGAAGCCGAGGCCGAACCCGACGCCTTCGTTTGCGGTTTCCGAGAAGGCGCCGATGGCGAGGCTGGTGAGGTCCTGGCCGCCGGGCAGGTGGTTGCGGGTCATCAGTTCGAGCGTGCGGCTGCTGATGATGCGGGCGCCATCGAGTTCGCCCCCGCGACGGAGCATTTCGCAGAAGCGCCAGTAGTCGTGGGTGGTGCCGACCAGCCCGCCCCCGCCCGAGAGGAACGACGGCTCGCGGAGGTAGCTGCTGGTCTCGGGGTCGTCGTTGAGCCTGAGCGTCTTATCGGGCTGGCGCTGGTAGTTGGCGGCGAACCGCTCCTGCTTTTCGGGCGGGACGAAGAAGGCGGTGTCGGTCATGCCGAGCGGCTCGAAGATGCGCTCGCGGAAGTATGCATCGAGCCGCTGGCCGGAGATCCGTTCGACGAGGGCGCCGCAGACGTCGGTCGCGAAGGAGTACATCCACCGTTCGCCGGGTTCGTAGCGGAGTGGCGCGCGGCCGAGCTTTTCGACGAAGGTATCGAGGGTTTCGCCGGGTCCGCGCTGGATGCCGAGGCGGCGGTAGGCCTTATCGACGGGGTGGTTGGTTGCGCCGTAGGTGAGGCCGGCGGTGTGGCTGAGGACGTGCTTGAAGGTGACCGGCCGGGCGGGCTCCTTCGTTTCCATCTCGTCGCCATCGCCGGAGACCCAGGTGCGGAGGCGCTCCCAGCCGGGCAGGTAGCGCGCGACCGGGTCGTTGAGCATGAAGCGCGCTTCTTCGAACTGCTGCATGAGGGCGATGGAGGTGATGGGCTTCGTCATCGAATAGATGCGGAAGATGGTGTCGTCGCGCATGGGGCGGTTCCGCTCGCGGTCCATGAGGCCGAAGGTGCGGAAGTAGGCAGGGATGCCGCGGCGGGCGACGAGGACCTGGCAGCCGGCGATTTTGCCGGGCTCGATGTAGTTCCGTTCGATGTGGGCGGTGATGCGGTCGAGGCGGGCGGCATCGAAGCCGGCGCTGCGGGGGGAAGTCTCCACGTGTGTTCAAACTCCGGTGTTGGACGTAGGGGGAATGATACGGGAAGCGGGAGGCGGGAAGCGGGAGGCGGGAGAAGGGAACCGGGAGGCGGGAGGCGGGAGGCGGGAGGCGGGAGTCGGGAGAAGGGAGGAGGGAGCAGGGAGGGAGAACAACCTCCAACCTCCAACCTCCAACCTCCAACCTCCAACCTCCAACCTCCAACCTCCAACCTCCAACCTCCACCTCAGCGCCGGAGCGGAAGGGCCGATATACTGGGGGTAGCCGTCACCGCAAGGAGGCCGGAGGGGATTGCTCCCGGAAAGCGATAATCCGCGCGAGGCCTGCGGCGTCTTCGGGGTGTACAGCCCCGGCGATGACGTTGCAAGGCTGACGTTCTATGGGCTGTACGCCCTCCAGCACCGGGGCCAGGAAAGCGCCGGCATCGCCGCCAGCAACGGGGAGGACTTCAGCCTCCGCACCGGGATGGGGCTCGTCGCGCAGGTCTTCGATGAAGAAGACCTCGCCTACCTGAAAGGCCACATCGCCATCGGCCACACCCGCTACAGCACGGCCGGCGGTTCGCTCGCCTGCAACGCCCAGCCGATCGTCGTCCACGACCGCGAGACGGGCGAGCCGATTGCGCTGGGCCACAACGGCAACCTGACGAACGTCGACATCCTGCGCGAAGACCTCGAGGCGCAGGGCATCCGGTTCGAATCGACCGCCGACTCGGAGGTCATCGCCCACCTGTTCACGATTGCGCCCGGCCGGACGATGGAGGAGCGGTTCCACTACGTGATGCGGCGGCTCGAGGGCGCCTACAGCGTGGTGATGATGACGAAGGACCGGCTGTTCGCGATGCGCGACCCGATGGGTGTGCGGCCGCTCTGCCTCGGTCGGCTCGACGGCGGATGGGTGGTCGCCTCCGAATCGTGCGCGCTGGAGCACCTCGGCGTGCCGATGGAGCGGGAGATCCAGCCGGGCGAAGTGGTCGTCATCGACGCCAACGGACCGGTGAGCTTCTTCCGGCGGCGCCCGCGCGGAAGCGGGCGCTGTGCACGTTCGAATACACCTACTTCGCGCGGCCGGCGGCGCCCGCGCGGAAGCGGGCGCTGTGCACGTTCGAATACACCTACTTCGCGACGGCCGGACAGCCGCATCCGGCGGCCAGCTCGTCTACCCCGCGCGGGAGGAGATGGGCGACGACGCTGGCCCGGGAGCACCCGGTGGAAGCGGACATCGTCATCGGGGTGCCGGATTCGTGCGACGCCGGCGGCGATCGGCTATGCGCGCGCCTCGGGCATCCCGTATCCGCGAGGCGGACTCGTGAAGAACCGGTACGTGGGGCGGACGTTCATCCAGCCTGACCAGCGCATCCGGGAAGCGGGCGTGAGCCTGAAGTTCAACGCACTCAGCGATGTGCTCGCCGGCAAGCGGGTCGTGCTCGTCGACGGAACAGCATCGTGCGCGGGACGACGACGCCGCGGGTCATCCAGCTGCTGCGGCGGGCGGGCGCGAAGGAAGTGCACATGCGGATCACGGCGACGCCGCCGATCGTGTCGATTCCCTGCTTCCTCGGGGTGGATATGGCGACGAAGGCGGAGCTGATCGCGGCGAACCATTCGATCGGGCAGGAGATTCGCCAGCACATCGGCGCCGATTCGCTCGGCTTCCTGAGCCTCGAGGGCCTGAACCGGGCGACGGGGCAGGACCCGAACGACCTCTGCAACGCGTGCTTCACGGGCGTCTACCCGCTGAACGTGCAGATGCAGATGGAGAAGCTCGAAGCGGAGCGCGGGCGGGAGCGCGGCGCTGGCCGCAGCCGAGAGCCTGCACCGGGCCGGCCGGCCGTAGCACTCCGCTTCGCGGGTAGCAGGGCGCGCGCCGCTTCGCGTAAGGTGGAGCGGATGGGAGTGCTCGGCGACATCCGGGAGGATATCCGCGCGGCTGATGGAGCGCGACCCGGCGGCGCGCTCGGCGATCGAGGTCGCCCTCTTCTATCCCGGCTTCCATGCGCGGCTGGCGCACCGGCTGGCGCATCGCGCTCCACCGGCGGGGCGTTCCGCTCCTGCCGCGGGGCATCATGCACGCGGCGCGGTTCTTCACCGGCATCGAGATCCACCCGGGCGCGAAAATCGGCCGCCGGTTCTTCATCGACCACGGGATGGGCGTGACGTCATCGGCGAGACGGCGGAGATCGGCGACGACGTGACGCTCTACCAGGGAGTGACGCTGGCGCGGGACGAGCACGCGCCGCGGAGATGAAGCGCCACCCGACGCTGCGCGACCGGGTGACGGTCGGCGCAGGCGCCAAGGTCATCGGCGCCGTGGAGATCGGCGAGAACGTGCGCATCGGCGCGGGGAGCGTGGTGGTGACGAACGTGCCGCCGAACGCGACAGTCGTCGGGGTGCCGGGCCACATCGTGGCGTTCCACGACGATTCGAACGGGGCGATTCAGCGGCTGCCGGACCCGGAATGGGAGCGGCTGAACGACCTCGACCGGCGGATGGACGAGCTGCGGCGGCAGATTGCGCACCTCGAGGAGCACCTGGCGCGGCTGCACGAGCAGCATCATGACGGCCAGCCGGCGCCCGGCCCGGCGGGGGAGCGGTCGAGGTGGGCTGACGGAGGAGCGGGCGCGGAAGCTGGAGGCGCCTGCCGGCGGCGGATGCCGGTGAGCGGCCGGGGCTTGCTGACGGTGGAGCCGCACGCCATCCGGAAGCGGCTGGAGCGGCTCGCCAAGCGGCAAACGCCACGCCCGCCCGGGCCGCAAAGGGCCGAAACGCGCCCGAGCGGGCCCGCTGCTAGGATGGCGGGCATGGACCTCTCGCAGTACCCCCTCGAAGCGCTCGCCGACCGGGTCGGCACTCCCTTCTACTTCTATGACGCGACGCGATCATGGACCGGAAGTTCGCCGAACTGGCCGCGCTGACGGCCGGGCCGGGGCTCCAGATCTGCCGCTACGCCGTGAAGGCGAACCCCGCCCGCCCGGTGCTGGAGACGGCGCGGCGCCACGGCCTCTGGATCGACGCGGTCAGCGGCAACGAGGTGCTGCGGGCGAAGGCCGCCGGCTTTCCGATGGGCCACGAGCCCCCGGTGGTGATGTACACGGCGGACGTCTTCCGTGAGCAACGCCCTGCAGGTCGTGCTGGAGGAAGGCATCCTGCCGAACGTCGGCTCGCCGGGGATGATTCGCGAGCTGGCGTGAGGCAGGCTACCGGGGCCCGATCGCCATGCGCATCAATCCCGGGTTCGGGCACGGGCACGTGCAGGCGTGCGATACGGGCGGGCCCTCTTCGAAGCACGGCATCTGGTACGAAGACCACCTCGCGGCGAAGCGGCTGGCGGACGAGGCGGGCTTCCCGGTGGTGATCGCTCCATGCGCACGTGGGCACCGGCCCGCAGATTCGCGAGTTCGACGAGAACATGAAGAAGCTGATCGCGCTCTTCGCCCATCTGCTGCCGCACTACCCGGAGGCGCGAGGCGGTGAACCTCGGCGGCGGCATCCCCCACCCGTACCGGCCGGGCGCGCCGGCCTACCCGCTCGAGGAGTACGGCGCGATCCTCGCCGATGGGGTGCGGCAGCTGAGCGCGGCGCGCGGAGCGGCCGATCGGCATCGAAATCGAGCCGGGGCGCTACCCGGTGGCGGGGATGGCGCTGCTCGTCGCGCGGCGTGACGGACGTGAAGGCGACGCGCACGAACGAGAAGGGGCCGGGCCACCAGTTCATCATGTGCGACGCCGGGTTCCAACGACCTGGTGCGGCCGGCGATGTACGGCAGCTACCACCGGATTTCGATCGTCGGGCGGGGCGCCAACCGCCCGCCGGAGCCGTTCGTGGTCGCCGGGCCGCTGTGCGAGAGCGGCGACGTCTTCACGCGGGACGACCAGGAGCTGCTGCAGCCGCGGGACCTGCCGCGGCCGGAGCCGGGCGACCTCGTGGTGCTGCACGATGCCGGGGCGTACGGCGCGGCGATGTCCTCGAACTACGTGTCGCTCGGGCGGGTGCCGCAGGTGCTCTGGGAGGACGAGCCGGTGGCGCGGCTGCATCGCGCGGCGGGAAACGTTCGAGGACCTCGTGCGGCGGGAGTGCGACGAGCCGACGTGGCGCTGTAGCGGGGCGGGCTATTCGCCGCCGGATTTGCGGGCATCGGCGACGAGGCGGTAGCCGACGTTGACGGACCGTTTGCGATGAAGGCGTGGCCGCCGACTTCGATCTTGGCGCGGATGCGCCGGATGTGAACGTCGACGGTCGGCGCGCGCCGCCGAAGTAGTCGTAGCCCCAGACGCGGTTGAGGAGCTGCTCGCGGGTGAAGACGCGGCCGGCGTTCATGGCGAGGAAGCGGAGGAGTTCGTACTCCTTGAAGGTGAGGACGACGGGCTCGCCGTCGACGGTGACGCGGTAGTTGGTGAGGTCGATCTGGAGGGCGCCGCAGCGGATGGTGTTCTCGGCATCGACGCCGTGCTTCCGCCAGAGGGCGCGCTCGATGCGGCGGGCGAGCTCTTCCGGCGGCGCGGTGAGGAGGGCGAAATCGTCGACGGGGAGGTCGGCGCTGGCGATGCGGTCGAGCCCCTCGGGCGGGACGAGGGCGAAGAGGATGACGCCGTTTTCGCCGTAGCGGCGCTGGCGATGATCGGGAGAAGGCGGCGGGCGGGATGTCGCGGAAGTCGAGGACGGCGACGTCGATGCGGCTCTGGATTTCATCGGACGGCGAGCCGCTCGGGGGCGATGACGGGGGCGTTGAACCCGGCGCGCTCCAGCTCGGGCGCGAGGCGGGCGGCGTCCGGGTGGCGCGGTGACGAGGTAAACGGTGCGCATGCCGGTGCAGTCCCCTTACCCGGGCCAGTATACGCCCGGGCGGAGCGCCCCCGGCCGGGCGCTCGATGAATTCCGTGTGAAATCTGTCACGAACCGCCGGCGGCCGGCGAGGTAGAGGCGAAACGTTGCGCCAGCCCCGGGCGCCGATTCGACGACGACGCCGCCCCGGTGGCCGCGGGCGATGCCGGAGAGCAGTCGCGAGGCCGAGCCCGCGGCCGGTGACCTCGACCGCGTCGTGAAGAACGGCTCGAAGATGCGGTGCTGGAGGGCGGGGTCGATGCCTTCGCCGCGGTCGGTGACCTCGACGACGACGTAGTCGCCGGCGGGGAGGGGGCCGGGGTGAGTTCGTGGGCGAGCCCGCCGGCCGCGATCGTCTCGCGGCGCGTGCTGGACGGTGACCGGGACACCCGGCGGGAAGAGGCTTCGACGGCGTTGGCGATGAGCGCGGCGGCGGCGAGCCGGAGCTGGCCGGGGTCGCCGAGGACCGGCGGCGAAGCCGCGGGCGAGCTGCCGCTCGACCGGGTGCTCGCGGCTGGCGGCAGCGGCCGCCTCCGCGACGGCGGCGCTGACGTCGACCGGCTGGCGGACGAACTGGCCGCGGCCGGAGAAGGCGAGCATCTGGCGGGACGAGGTCGGCGAGGCGCCGGGCCGCGTCTTCGATCTCCTGCAGGATGTTGGGCGGGCCGGGCTCTCCGCCGGCAGGTCGAGGAGGGCGAGGGCAGCGTTCCCGAGGATGCCGACGAGCAGGTTGTTGAAGTCGTGCGCCACGCCGCCGGCGAGGATGGTGAGGGCCTCGAGCTTGTCGGCGCGGGCGCGGGCCTCGGCGGCGCGGACGCGCTCGGTGATGTCGATGACCACCGACATGAGGCCGACCTGCGCGCCGGAGGCATCGCGCAGGGGGACGTAGTGGGCTTCGTAGACGGTATCGCGCCTGAAGGTGCCGGTGGTGGTGAACGCCTCGCCGGCGAGGCCGCGGCGGACCTCGGCGATGGCGCTCGGGCGCATCGCGGTTGAATTCGAAGATGGACTGGCCGACGAGCTGACCCGGGGCGGAGGCCGTAGCGGCCGAGGGCGCCGCCTTCGAGGAGGGTGTAGCGGCCCTCCATGTCGACCGCCCAGATGACGATGGGCGCAGCGGCGGCTGCCCGGGAGAGCAGTTCGCGGGCCTCGGAGAGGGCGCGGCGCTCGGTGATGTCGCGGGCGACGTGGAACGTCCCGGTGATGACATCGCCGTCGCGGACGGTGCGGCCTTTCACTTCGAACGCAGCGGCGTTCGCCGCTCTTGAAGACGAATTCGACTTCGAGCACCGGGACGTGCTGGCCGGCCCAGATGCGGGCGAGCGCCTCGGCGACGCGGGGCCGGTGTTCGGGGACGACGAAGCTGGCCTGGCGGACGAGCCTGATGAGCTCGGCCGGGGTGTAGCCGGAGACCTCGTAGCCGAGGCGGTTCATCTCCGTGAAGCGGCCCTGCCGGTCGAGGCTGAACATGATGTCGTTCGCTTCTTCGACGAGGCTGCGGGCGGTAGCGGTCGGGTTCGCCGGCGGGTTCAGGGAGGAGGGCGAGGACGGCGGCGACGGCGGGGGAGCCTTCGACAGGGCTGCGGGTGAGGCGGAGGGCCGCCGGGAGCGCGGGCGGCGCCGGCTCGCAGACGAGGAACTCGCGACTCCCCGGCGAGGAGCGCGGCCCAGATGGCCCCGGCGGTGAGGCAGGGGAGCGCGCGGGTCGACGGCCTCCGCGGCGGGTTCGCCAGGCGACACCCCCGGGTCGAGCGCAGCCCAGGCGGCGCTGGCGGCCGCGAGCACGGCCGCCCGCATCGACCGCGATGATCGGCACCGGGAGCGCATCGAGCAGGAGGGGGAGGTCGCGCGGGGCGAGCGACGGGTGGAAGCGCACGGCGGGCGGGCCTTCCGGATTTTCGCAGATTCTTTACGAAATCCGCCGTCGTTGCAAGGCTGATATTTGGCAGCGCAATGTTACGGTCGTGTTTCGTGCCCGCAGCGGAGCGGCGTGCGAGGATGTCGAGCGTGACCGCGCTCCCGCGGGTGGTGCTGGCAGCGCCGGCCTCCGGCTCGGGCAAGACGACGGCCGCGCTGGCGCTGATCGCTGCGCTCCGGGCTGCGGGGGCGACCGTGCAGCCGTTCAAGACGGGCCCGGACTACATCGACCCTTCCCATCTTGGGGCCGCCGCCGGTATTGCCGCGGGAGCCGTACAACCTCGACACGTGGTTCCTGTCGCCGGCGCAGGTGGCGCGGGCTCGACGTTCGTCCACGCCATGGCCGGCGCCGATATTGCCGTGGTCGAAGGCGTGATGGGGATGTTCGACGGCCGGGCGGGGGCGGGCGCGCGCGGGCTCGACGGCTTCGACCTCGCGAGCGGCGCTGGCTGCGCCCGTCATCCTCGTCGTCGATGCGGGCGGGATGGCGGCGAGCATCGCTGCGGTCGCGCGCGGCTTCGCCGGATTCGACCCGCGAGTGACCGTCGCCGGCGTCATCGCGAACCGGGTCGGTTCGGAGCGGCACGCGGCGATCCTCCGGGAGGCGCTGGGGGAGGGGGGGCTGCCGCTGCTGGCGGCTGGCTGCCGCGTGACCCGGCCCTTGCGCTGCCCGAACGGCACCTCGGCCTCGTGCTGGCAGGGGAAGCGGGCCTGCCGCGGGACGCGCTGGAGGCGGCAGGCGCCCGGTTCGACCTCGCGGGCGATCACCGCGATCGCCCGGTCGGCGGGGCCGCTGCCGCCGGCCGACAGCGTCTTCCCTCCCGCGCGGCCGCCGCGCGCCCGGCTCGCGGATGGGCGGAGGATGCGGCCTTCCGATCTCACCTATCCTGAGACGCGGGAGCTGCTGCGGCGGCTCGGCGCCGAGATCGTGCCCTTCAGCCCGCTCGCCGATGCGCGGCTGCCGCGGGCTGATGCGCTCTACCTCGGCGGCGGCTACATGTACCTCCGGAGCTGCACGCCGAGGCGCTGGCGGCGAACCGGCCGATGCGGGAGGCGGTGCGGAGCTTCCCGGGGCCGATCGTGGCCGAGTGCGGCGGCTACATCGTACCTCGCCCGCGGCATCACCGCCCGCCGGGCAGCGGCATGAGATGGTCGGCCTCGTCCCGGGGGAGGCGGTGATGGCGGACCGAGGCCGGTCCTCGGCTACCGCGATGTGGTCGCCCTGCGCGACAGCCCGGCGGCGGCGGCAGGCTGGCGGCTGCGCGGCCACGAATTCCACTACGCGCGGATGGAGGCCGGCGGCGCGCCGGCCTGGCGGCAGGCCGAAGGCGGCGCAACGGAGCGGCTACACCGACGGCCGGGTGCTCGGCAGCTTCATCCATCTCTACCTGCTGGCGCACCCGCCGGCGGCGGAGCGCTTCATCGCCGCCGCCGAAGCGGCCCGCCGGCCGCCTGAGAAGCGGCGGCTCCCTAAAGGGGGGCGTGGAGGAGGGGGCCGGGAGTTCCCCGATTCGCGCGCGGCCGGGAGCGGCCGAGGATCGAACCTGCAGGGCAGCCGCGAACTCCTTCGCGGCTGCCTAAAGATTGCCACCGTGCAGGGGGTCGCTCGACTGTGAAGCTGTCTCTATCCGCAAAACTGTTCGTGGGGTTTGCGCTGGCCGTCGCGCCAGCCATCGCAATCGCGTTCGTCGGCTGGACGCGGCTGGACCAGGCGGCGAAGGACGACGAAGCCGGCCTCGCCGATGAGGGTTCGTGCAGGCGACGATGCACATCACCGAGGCCCGCTCGCGGCTTCGAAGTCGGCATCACCAAGGCGGGGCTGCTCACGTACACGACGGAGCCGGCGGCCTTCATGAAGCTTCGTGAGGAGATTTCGCAGAGCCTCGGCCACGGCGTCGCAGCAGTTCCGCGAGCTGGAAGAGCACATGAAGACGGCCGAGGGCAAGGCGAAGTACGACGACGGCGCGGACCGCCGTGGTCGCCTTCGAAGAGTTCGCGACGAAGTACGGCGAAGCGCTCGACAAGAAGGACACGGCCGCGCTGCTGAAGACTCGCCGAGCCAGTCGCCGACGGTGATCGGCAACATCGACGTCGAAGCTGGAAGAGCTGAACGCCTACGTCGGCGAGCGGGCGCAGGAAGTGGCGAAGGACGGTGAGGACTCGGCGAACCAGGCGAAGCTGTTCATGGCCATCCTCGGCGTCGTCTCGGCGGCGGTGGCCGGCGGCGTCGGCTTCTTCATCGCGCGGCGGGTGGTCTCCGGCGTCCGCGAAGACGACCGAAGCGGCGCACCGGATCGCCAAGGGTGAGACCGACGTGACGGTGGAGGTGCGCTCGAACGACGAAATCGGCGAGCTGGCGCAGGCGTTCGGCGAGATGACCGGCTACCTGAAGGAGATGGCCGCAGCAGCAGCCGCTGTGGCGAACGGCGACCTGACCTCGCAGGTGCGGCCGCGCAGCCAGGGCGACACGCTCGGGACGGCGCTCAACGGGATGGTGACGAACCTGCGCGAACATGATCGGCAACGTGCGCAAGGGCGCGGCGGCGATCACCGAGGCGGCGGAATCGCTCCGCGGCTCTTCGGACCAGATGGCGACGGCCACGGGCCAGATCGCGAACGCGATCGACGAGGTGACGCGGAGCCGGCGGTGGCGCTGAGCGGGCTTTCGCAGGAGAGCGCGCGCGAGGTGGAGCAGCTGGCGAGCGGCTCGCAGCAGCTGGCCTCAACGGCGGCAACGTCGGCTGACTCGGCGAAGCAGTCGCGCGTAGGTGGCGGCGGAGATCGGCGAGCGGATCCAGGCCGTGGCCGCGGCGTCGGAGGACGTGGCCCGCTCGGCGGAGGAATCGCGGCTGGCGGCCCAGCGCGGGCAGGAGGCCGTGGCGCAGGCCGTGGCCTCGATGGAATCGATCGCAGCGGCGGTGGAGCGCGCCTCGAAGACGGTCGACATGCTGGGCGAATACGGCCAGCAGATCGGCGATATCGTGAAGGCGATCGACGAGATCGCTGGCGCAGACGAACCTCCTCGCGCTGAACGCGGCGATCGAAGCGGCGCGGGCTGGCGAGCAGGGCACGCGGGGCTTCGCGGTCGTCGCCGAGAACGTGCGGTCGCTGGCGGAGGCGGTCGAGCGCCTCGACGAAGGAGATCGCGGACCTCATCGCGAAGGTGCAGCAGGGCACGCAGGAGGCCGTCGAAGCGATGGCGGCCGGCGTGCGCGACGTGGAGGCGGGCCGCGGCATCACGAGCGAAGCGGGCCGGGGCCTCGCTCGATTCGATCATCGCCTCGGTGCAGGAGTCGGCCGTGCGGATGGCGCAGATTGCGGCGGCGACGTGCAGGGGCTGGCCTCGGGCGCGGAGCGGATCGTGGCCTCGGCAGAGCAGATCGCGACGATGGCCGGCGAATCGGCCGAAGGGGCGACGTCGATGGCGGCGGCGACGAGCCGGGTGACGGCGACGCCGAATCATCCAGGTCTCGGCAACGAGCGAGGAGACGAGCGCGTCGGCGGAGGAGGTGTCGGCCTCGACGGAGGAGCTCTCGGCGCAGGCGCAGGAGCTGGCGGCGACGGCGAACCAGATGCGGGAGCCTGGCCGAGGCGCTGAACGCGGCGACGGCGCGGTTCCGGCTGGCGTAGCCGGGAGCCGGGAGCCGGGAGCCGGGAGCAAGATGCTCGTTCTGCGGCGGGGGTGCAAGGCTGCGCCCCCGCCGTTCGTTGCGGGCGGAAGGGTGGCACGGCTGGCGCCGCGCAGGATGGCTGGACGCCTTCGGCGTCGGCGCCGCCGGATGCCGCCGCACCGCGGCGGCGGAGGGGGAGGCGGGCCCGGGAGTTGGGAGGTCGGAGTTGGGAGGTGGGAGTTGGGAGGTGGGAGTGAGGCTAAGGGGCGTCCGGGCGCCGTCAACCTCCAACCTCCAACCTCCAACCTCCAACCTCCCAACTCCGTAGTCGCGGGGCTCCGTCCCCGCGGGGCGCCATGCGCCCAACGGATGCCCCGGGAACGGGGAACCGGGAAACGGGAAGCGGGGAGCGGAAACCGCGAGACGGGTGAATTCGAGCGGCCGGGCGGGCCTCGCCGGCCCTCAGCGGGCACGGAGGCCCGCGGCTACGGAGTTGGGAGGCGGGAGTTGGGAGTTGGGAGAGAGGCCGCGGCGCGTGCCGGGGCCGCCAACCTCCGACCTCCAACCTTCAACCTCCGTCGGTCGTCGCGGGGCTCCGTCCCCGCGGGGCGCCATGCGCCCAACGGATGTCGCGAGAATCGGGAACCGGGAGGCGGGAAGCGGGGAGTTCGGAATTGGAGTTGAGAGTTGGGAGTTTTGAGTTTGGAGAGAGGCCGCGGCGCGTGCCGGCGCCGTCAACCTCCAACCTTCAACCTTCAACCTCCCTACGGGGAGTAGAGGGCTACGAGGCGGCCGGGGAAGAGGGCGCGGGCGCGTTCGAGGGCTTCGGCCGGGCGGCTCGAGGCGTCGAGCCCGAGCGGGAACCAGTCTTCGAGCCCGGCGGGCGAGGTCCCGGGCTCGATGAGCCGGGCAGTCCATCCTTCGGGTGAGCAGCGAATGAGGACGCAGGTCGCAGTCGTGACAGCCATGCCCCCATGGTCGAACGGCGCCCGCGAACGGAAGACGATCGAGGGGTCCGGGTTTCGTGCCCGGTTGACCCAAAAACCCCGGCGGGATCCGCCTCAGCCGCGAAGGAGCTTCGCGAGGCCGCGGAAGGTGAGCCAGCCGGCGACGGCGCCGGCCAGGATGACGGGAACGAGGGAGGCCGGGTCTTTGATGCGGTGGAAGGTGGCCTGGCCGTCCTGGATTTCGATGTAGCCGACCGGGCTGGCCATCACGCCGCCGCCGGCGCCGGAGCCCTCGCCGATATCGCCGTCGTCGCCGTCGCCGTCGATGCCGCGGCCGGCGCCGCCGCCGAAGCCCCAGCGGACCTTCGCCACCGGCACGACAGTGACGCCGTCGCGGTCGACGGGGTCGCCGAAGACAGCGGCGGCGCTGGCGTGGAGCCCAATGCGGGCGGCGATGCGTTCGACGAAGGAGGCGGAGGCGCTGGACGCGGCCTCCTGGGCTTCGCGGAGGACGCGGGCGAGGTCATCAGTCATGGGAGGCACCTCCCGGGAGGGATGGGGGCCATGGTGCGCCCCGCCCGGGCGCATGGCAAGGCTGGAACCTGCGGCAGTTCGGCTATTTGAAGCGGTAGGTGATGCGGCCGCGGGTGAGGTCGTACGGGGAGAGTTCGACGAGGACGCGGTCGCCGGTGAGGATTTTGATGTAGTTCTTCCGGATTTTGCCGCTGATGTGGGCGAGGACGAGGTGGCCGTTGGCCAGCTCGACGCGGAAGGTGGCGTTGGGGAGGGGCTGGGTGACGACGCCTTCGACTTCGATGCCGTCGCTTTCTGCCATGGTCGCTCCTTTCGTAGCGGGTGAGGGGTCGGCGGAGAAAATGGGCCGCGGGCGGGGTGTGGAGCCCCCGCCCGCGGTGTGCCTGGTGCGAACCGTGCGCGCCGTTCCCGCGCGGCGCGGCCGGGGGCGGATTAGAAGCGGCGGTTGCCGGAGTAGCCGCCGCCGAAGCTGCCGCCGCGCCCGCCGCCGTAGCCGCCGCGGCTGCCGCCGCCGTAGCCGCCGCCCGAGCGGGGCCGGTCCTCGCGGGGGCGCGCTTCGTTGACGATGAGGGTGCGGCCGCGGAGCTGGCTGCCGTTGAGGGCGCTGATGGCGGCCTCGGCCTGGCCGCGGTCGTCCATTTCGACGAAGCCGAAGCCGCGGGAGCGGCCGGTCTCGCGGTCGGTGACGACCTGGGCGGAGCGGACTTCGCCGTGTGCGGCGAATGCCGCCTGGAGGTCGGCGTCGGTGGTTTCGTAGGAGAGGTTGCCGATGTAGAGCTTCATGTGATGCAGGTCCTTTCGCTGCTGGTGAGTCGATGCGGCAGGCCGGCTTCGGGCACGGACGACCACCTGCGACGACTCACGACAGACCAGCGGGAAACGGAACCTGCGAGAGAGAGCGAAAGCGAGCGTGCCTTGGGCTGGCTGGCCCGGGGTTCCCGGGTGCCACACGTCCACCGTACCACAGGCGGGGGAGGGTGGGAAGGGGGCGTGGCCAACCAACTCGGTGGGGGGTAGGATGCCGGTGAGGAGCGTCTGCCATGGCCACCTACACTGCGGTTTACGTCCGTGTACCCGAGGGCTACGTCGCCTTCGTCGAAGAGCTGCCCGGGGTGAACACCCAGGGAAAGACGCTCGACGAGGCACGCGAGAATCTCCGGGATGCGCTCGACCTCGTCATCGCAGCGAATCGCGAGCTCGTGGCACACGACCTCGCCGGCCGGGAAGTCGTCCGGGAGCAGCTGCGCGCCGGATGAACCGGCGCGACCTCGAACGGCACCTGGAAGCGCAGGGTTGCCACCTGCTCCGCGAGGGCAGACGCCACGCCGTATGGGTGAACCCGCGGACGCGGAGCATTTCGACCGTTCCACGGCATCGCGAGGTGAACGATTTCCTCGCGCGGAAGATCTGCCGCGACCTGGGCGTTGCGGAGCCCTGAGCCGGGAGGCGGGAGGCGGGAGTTGGGAGGCGGGGGATTCGAAACGCCGGGGCGGGCCTCCCGGCCCTCCGCGGGCACGGAGGCCCGCGGCTACGGTGTTGGGAGTTGGGAGACGGGAGCCGGGAGGGGTGTCGGCCTCAAACCTCCAACCTTCAACCTTCAACCTCCAACCTTCGCCGCGGGGCGCCATGCGCCCAACGGATGTCCCGGGAACCGGGAACCGGGAAGCGGGAAGCGGGAGACGGTGGATTCGAACGCCCGGGTGGGCCTCGCCGGCCCTCCGCGGGCACGGAGGCCCGCGGCTACGGAAGTAGGAGTTCGGAGTTGGGAGACGGGAGGGGTGTCGGCCTCCAACCTCCAACCTCCAACCTTCAACCTCCAACCGTAGTCGCGGGGCTCCGTCCCCGCGGGGCGCCATGCGCCCGACGGATGTCCCGGGAGGCGGGAGGCGGGAAGCGGGAGGCGGTGGATTCGAGACGCCGGGGTGGGCCTCCCGGCCCTCCGCGGGCACGGAGGCCCGCGGCTACGGCCTTGGGAGCCGGGAGGGGGCGTACGGCCGGGGTGCGGCCCGTCAGCGCCGGGGCGAGACGCCTCCTCCTCCCGGTTCCCTGTCCCCGGTTCCGGTTCCCCCGGCTCAGGCGAGTTCGAGGTTGTCGAGGAGGCGCGTGCTGCCGAAGCGCACGACGAGGGAGAGGAGCGCCGGGCGCTCGACGCGGCCTTCGAGTTCCTCCAGCGTTTCGTCGTCGGCGAGGGAGACGTATTCGAGGGCGGCGAGCGGCTCGGCGGCGATGACGCCGCGGACGATGCGGCGGAGCGTCTCGGCGTCGCGTTCGCCGGCGGCCCACGCAGCGGCGGCGGCATCGAGGGAGCGCTTGACCACGGGAGCGGCGCCGCGCTGCTCCGGCGAGAGGTAGACGTTCCGGGAGCTCATGGCGAGGCCGTCGGGCTCGCGGACGATCTCGCAGGGGACGACCTCCACGGGCAGGTCGAGGTCGCGCACCATGCGGCGGATGACGCGGAGCTGCTGGGCGTCTTTGCGGCCGAAGTAGGCGCGGGTGGGGCTGACGGCGTTGAAGAGCTTGAGGACGACGGTGGCGACGCCGCGGAAGTGGCCGGGGCGGGCGGCGCCCTCGAGCCGCTGCGTCAGGTGTTCGACGGTGACGTAGGTCTGGTAGCCGGGCGGGTACATCTCGGCGGCGGAGGGGAGGTAGACGGCATCGACGCCGGCCTCGCGGAGGAGGGCGAGGTCGCGGACTTCGTCGCGGGGGTAGCGTTCGAAATCCTCGCCGGGGCCGAACTGCGCCGGGTTGACGAAGATGGAGACGACGGTGAGGGGGTTTTCGGCGCGGGAGCGGCGGACGAGGGCGAGGTGGCCATCGTGGAGGTACCCCATGGTCGGCACGAAGCCGAGCTCGCCGGGGTGGTCGCGCCGCCAGCGCTGCATGGCGGCGGGGCTGGTGAGGATGACGGGCCCGCCGGGGCGCGGGGGCGCGCCGGCGAGGGAGAAATCGGCGTCGCTGGCGGGCGGCATAGGCGGGCGGGTCAGCCGGCCTGGGCGAGCTCGGCGAGGGTGGCGTCGTCCATCTCGAAGCTGTGCTCGGCGGTGGGGAACTGGCCGCCTTCGACTTCGCCGATGTAGGCGCGGACGGCCTCGCGGATGGCTTCGCCGAGGACGGCGTACCGCTTCGCGTGCCTGAGCGGCCGGCGGTCGTCGTAGATGCCGAGCATGTCGTGGAGGACCTGCACCTGGCCGTCGCAGTGGGGCCCGGCGCCGATGCCGATGGTGGGGATGCTGATGCGCTCAGTGACCATGCGGGCGAGGGGCGCGGGGATGGTTTCGAGGACGACGGCGAAGGCGCCGGCTTCTTCGAGGGCGCGGGCATCGGCGATGAGCTTCGCGGCGGCGGCCGGCGTCTTCCCCTGGACTTTGTGGCCGCCGAACTGGTTGACCGACTGGGGGGTGAGGCCGAGGTGGCCCATGACGGGGATGCCGGCTTCGACCATGCGGCGGACGAGCGGGGCGAGCTGGCTGCCGCCTTCGAGCTTGACGGCGGTGGCGCCGCCTTCTTTGAGGAGACGGCCGGCGTTCCGCATCGCCTCGTTCGGGTCGGCCTGGTAGCTCATGAAGGGCATATCGGCGACGACGATGGCTTTTTCGGTGGCGCGGACGACGGCGCGGGTGTGGTAGACGATGTCGTCCATGGTGACGGGGATGGTGGAGTCGTAGCCGAGGACGACGGAGCCGAGGGAGTCGCCGACGAGGATGATGGGGATGCCGGCCTGCTCGACGAGGCGGGCGGTGGGGTAGTCGTAGGCGGTGATCATGGCGAACCGCCGCCCCTGCGCTTTCCATTCTTTGAGTTTGTGGATCGAGAGCCGTCCCATGGCCCGGTGCCCCTCCTTCGCGCGGTGCGCGCGGGAATCAGCCGGCGGCGCTGCCGGCGAGTTCGCGCGGGTTGTGGCTGTAGCCGTCGCCCGCTTCGACGCTGGTGATGCGGTTGTGGGCATCGACGAAGACGCGGCGGGGCGCGATGGCCTGCGCCTCGGCGTCGGTGAGGTGCTGGTAGGCGATGATGATGACGATATCGCCGCGGTGGACGAGGTGGGCGGCGGCGCCGTTGACGCAGATTTCGCCGGAGCCGCGTTCGCCGCGGATGGCGTAGGTTTCGAGACGGGCGCCGTTGGTGACATCGACGACGTGGACCTGTTCGTAGGGGAGGATGTTGGCGGCCTCCATGAGGTCCGGGTCGATGGTGATGGAGCCCTCGTAATCGAGGTTGGCGCCTGTGACGGTGGCGCGGTGGATTTTGCCGCTCATCATCACGCGCATGGTGCTGTCCCCTCCGGCGTGCCGCCGGCCGTTCAGCAAACGTCCCCGCTTCGGTGCGTGCGAGGCGGGGACGTCACGGGGCTTGGCTGGGGGCGCACGGGGCGCTGGTTCCGGCTCAACTTCCCGGTCCGTACCGGCCACGCGGGTCCAGGCGGACGCTCGTTGAACGTGCAGGCGGTTCGTGTAGCAGGCTCGGCGTCCTTCCGGGGATCGCCGGCGGCATGATCGTTTCGATACGGCGAAGCGTTGTCAAGGGGCGAACCGCAGGATTTGGCGGTCCGCCCCGCGGGGGCGCGTCAGCCGGCCTCGCCGAGGTCGCGGTGGGTGGTTTCGAAGACGATCTGGGTGAGCCGGTTGTGGTGGCGGGCGAGGGCCATCTCGAGGAGGATGGCCTGCTCGCTAAGTTCGATCATCTTCCAGATGTCGATATCGCCGGGGGCGCTGGCCTCGGCCACGAGGTCGTCGATTTTGCGGGAGAAGGCCTCGTGCTCTTCGCGCTGCTGATCAACGCGGGGCATGAGCCGGGGCTCGAGCGTCTCGGCGAGGTTGAGGGGCGAATCGGGGAGCTCGGCGCTCCAGATGTGGTGGCGGATGGCGGCGCGGGCCTCGGTGACGGCCTGGCGGAAGGCGCTCTGCCAGGCCTGCGGCTGATTGGCGTGGAAGGGGAGCCGGGCGGCGTGGCGGAGCAGGTCGCGGGCCTCGGCGAGCGGGTCGCGGATGGTGAAGACGGAGCCATCCGCCTGGAGCGGAGCGAACGTGCCGGAATACGACGTGGGTGCTGAAGTCATGGCAAAACCTCCTGGCGATGCCGTCGTGGGGCCGCGCCGCCGCCTCCGGGGAGGAGGGCCGGCGGGCCTGTTCGGATTCCGGGGAGGGCCGGGGCGGTGCCCTCCGAACGCCTGCGGGGTTAGCTGACGGGTTCGGCGTCGGAAGTCGCCTATGCGCCTGCTCGCGCAATACACCCCAGGGAGTGGGTCCCCCGCCCCCGCCGGCTGCGGCGGGGTTCGGCATCAGTCACCGTAGCACGAGCGGGGCGCGGTGTGTGCTACGAACTGCCCGTTTCGGCGTTGCAATCGCATAACAAACGGCGCCGCGGGCGGCTCAGCGCTCGCTCCAGGTGGTGCCGTCGGGGCTGTCGTGGAGTTCGATGCCGAGTTCGCCGAGGCGGTCGCGGATGCGGTCGGCGAGGGCCCACTGCTTCGCGGCGCGCAGCTCGGCGCGCAGTTCGACGAGGAGGTCGATGAAGGGCGCGGCTTCGCGGCTGCGGCCGGCCGGCGCTTCGAGGGTAAGGCCGAGGACGCCGCAGAGTTCGCGGAGCGCGGCCTGGGCGGGGGCGACGTCGCCGCCCGCGGCGGCGGCGCGGTTGATCTCGCGGGCGAGGTCGAAGAGGGCGGCGAGGGCGCGCGGCGTGTTGAGGTCGTCGTCCATCGCTTCGATGAAGCGGGCGCGGACGGCGGCGTGGTCGATGCCGGCGGGCTGGCTGCCGCCGGGCGCGGAGGCGGCGTGGCGGAGGCGCTCGGCGCCGGCCCTGGCGGCTTCGAGGGCGTCTTCGGAGTAGGTGACCGGGCTGCGGTAGTGGCTGGTGATGACGAAGAGGCGGAGAGCATCGGCGCCGTACCGGTCGAGCGCCTCCTGGATGGAGACGAGGTTGCCGATGGACTTCGACATCTTTTCGCTGCCGAGCTGGAGGAGGGCGTTGTGCATCCAGATGCGGGCGAAGGGTGGCTTGCCGGTGTAGGCCTCGGTCTGGGCGATTTCGTTGGTGTGGTGGGGGAAGATGAGGTCCATCCCGCCGCCGTGGATGTCGATCTGTTCGCCGAGGGTTTCGAGGGCCATGGCGGAGCATTCGATGTGCCAGCCGGGCCGGCCGGGGCCCCACGGGCTCTCCCAGCTCGGCTCGCCGGGCTTGGCGGCTTTCCAGAGAGCGAAATCGAGCGGGTCTTCTTTGTGCTCGGTGGGGTCGACGCGGGCGCCGGCGCGGAGGTCATCGATGTCGCGCTTGGCGAGGGCGCCGTACCGCTCGGCGCCGAAGGCCCGGACGCGGTAGTAGACATCGCCGCCGGCGGCGTAGGCGAAGCCTTTCGCGATGAGGCCTTCGATGAAGCGGATGATCTGGGGCATCACCTGCGTGACGCGGGGGTACTGGTGGGCGGGGAGGACGTTCATCGCCGCGAGCTGGGCGAGGTACTGGCGGATGTTCTGTTCGGCGAGCTCGGCCATGGGGATGCCGAGGCGGTTGGCGCGCTCGATGAGCTTGTCGTCGATATCGGTGAAGTTCTGGATGTGGCGGACGGGGATGCCGCGCCAGTCGAGGTAGCGGCGGAGGGTATCGAAGGCGATGGCGTGGAGGGCGTGGCCAACGTGAGCTTCGGAGTAGGGGGTGATGCCGCAGACGTAGATGCGCACGACGCCGTCGTCGCCAACGGGCGGGAGGAGCGGCTTGCGCGTGGTGGAGAGCGTGTCCGTCAGCTGCATCTCGTGCCCCCTTGGTGGTCGCTCCAGTGTAGCGGAGGACGGCGTTGCGGCACGTTCGGGGGCCGGCTGCGCGGGGATCGTGGGAATCCCGCGCATGACTCATGGTGGCGGGCGTATTGCCTGTTAGCGGGGTGCTGTGCGAACCTCAGGGGCACCCTTGGCGGGGTGAACAGGCGCGTTTGCCCCCGGCCCGGATTCCCCGGTCCGGCCCCTGCGCCCCGGGCTGGCGCGCCGAGACTGCCTATGGGAAACGGAAGTTACGTGGAGACCGCCGCGTGACGGCCCGGCTTCGCGAGGAGCCGGCGCGCGTCATGAGCAGGCTCGCAACGTGGGCTGATTACGGCCTTGCCGTGGCCCTGGCGCTGTGCCGGAGGCTGCGCCTGCCCGCGAAATCCGAAGCCGCCCTGCTCCAGCCAGCCTTCGAACCGGCGTACGCCTGCGACGCCTGCGGCTGTGCCCGCCCTGCCGGGATGTCGGCAGCGCTCGCCCCGCGCTGGCGGGAGGAGCCCCCGGCCCGGGAGGAGCCGCAGCGGCAGCCGTGGTTCGTGCGGCCGGCGGAAGTGCTGATGCTGAGCCTTTCGTTCTTCCTGGCGGCGCACCTCGTGGGCGGCGGCACGCCGGAGGCGCGCGCGCCGCAGGTGAGCTTCGCGCTGGCGGCGGCGCTGCCCGCGCCGGCGCGGGTGATCGAGGTGCGGCCATCGAACGCGGCTGCGGAGGCGCCGGCCGCGCCGGCAGCAGCTGAGGCGGACGATGCAGCGGCAGCAGTCGAGGAGCCCCGGCCTGCCCCGGCGCCGACGACATCGAACGCGGCTGCGAGCAGCGCGCCCGCGCCGGCGGCTTCGCCCGCGGCGCCCCCGGCCGCCCGGGAGGAGCCGGCAGCTCCCCCGGCCCCGGCGCCGGCCCCGGCCATCGCGCCGCCGGCGGCGAGCCAGCCGCCGCTGACCTACGCGCAGGTGATTGCGTACGCCATCGAGGCAGGGTGGCCGGCGGAGCTGGCGGACAGCGTGGCGCGGGTGGCCTGGTGCGAGAGCCGGTTCCGGCCGGATGCGGTGGGCTACGGCGCCTACGGGCTCATGCAGGTGATCCCGCTCTGGTTCGACTACGCGGGGCTGAGCTTCGAGCAATGGGCCGACCCGGTGGCGAACCTGAAGGCGGCGCTGGCGGCGTTCCGCTACAGCGAGGCGCAGGGCCACAAGCCGTGGTCGGCGTGGAGCTGCAAGCCGGAGGCGATCACGATCCCGTAGGGGGCGGGCCGGATTCACCGAATGCGGCGGGCGCGGTAGGATGATGGGCAGTGGGCCTCGATAGCTCAGCTGGTAGAGCGAGCGATTCGTAATCGCTAGGTCCAGGGTTCGAGTCCCTGTCGAGGCTCCACGATAATCATGCTGCCGTGAGCGCCGTGCCACGACTGCGGAGCGGCCGGAGCGGAGCGCGACCCGTGATGATTGCGTCCCTGATGCGTCCCCTGATAGCATTCGGCGATTCCATGAGCGGAGCTCGCTGAGCTGTAGCCGACGGTCAGCCTCCGCCGAATCGGAGGTTCACCAGCGTGAGATCAGTTCTTCGATCCTTCGTCGTGACGATGGTGGCCATCCTGGCTGTCGCATGCGGATCAGGCTCCGATGACGGGACAGACCAGCCGAGCGCCAACTCGGAGGACGAGCTCGCACGCTCCCTGCTGCTCACGGTCGACGACTTCCCGACGGGGTGGGCGGAAACCCTCGACGACTCCGAAGACGATGGAGGAGAGGATCCTTTCGCCAAATGCCCGCGTCTGGCTGAGGCAGAAGGCATGACCGGCCGAGCAAAATCTGGGACTTTCTCCAGGGGCGGGGTGGCAGAAGTCGAACATGGTGTCGTTATTTACGAAGATGAAGGCAAGGCGTCTGCCGCGCTTAAAATGCTGGCCGAAGTGGTGACATGCAATGCGAGATTCATCAACGATGGACGATTGAACAATTCGGAGGCGGAATTTCGCGATGCAAATGTTGCTCGCATCTCGTTTCCCAAGGTGGGTGATGAGGTCAGCGCCATGAGAATCTCGTTCAAAGGATTCGACAAAACTTCAAGCTACGATTTCCATCTCGACTATGTTGTTGTGCGTAAAGGTCGCATCATCAGCGGTGTGGTTGCGTTCGATGCTCTTTCGCCGTTCGATACCGCCGACCTTGAGGCCCTGGTGAAAAAGGCGGTCGCCAAGCTTCCCTGACGCCGGCCGCCGCCCCGGCGGCTTGACGTGTTCGGCGCCGGGCCGCTACGGTGAGTGGGCAAGGGGGAGTAGCCGTCGCCCGCTCCCCGGGAGACCGCGAGGGTCGTCACCACGCGCGCTGAGCGCCGGCCCCGCGAGGCGAGACCTTCGCCTGGTAAGACCCTGGCACATCCTGCACGAAGGATGCGGCCGGGGTTTTTTGCTGGCCGCGAAGGGCACCCATGACCGACCTCTTACCCTGGCTCATCTTTGCCGGCCTCGTGGCCGGCATGCTCGCGCTCGACCTCGGCGTCTTCCACCGGGACGCCCACGCCGTCTCGCGGCGGGAGGCGCTGGCATGGAGCGCGGCCTGGATCGGGCTGGCGCTGGCGTTCAACGCCGGGGTCGTCTTCTTCCGCGGCGGCGAGGCCGGCGTGGAGTGGGTGACCGGCTACCTGATCGAGAAATCGCTCAGCGTCGACAACGTCTTCGTCTTCCTGCTCATCTTCTCGGCGTTCGCGGTGCCGCCGGCCTACCAGCACCGGGTGCTCTTCTGGGGCATCCTCGGGGCCGTGATCATGCGGGCGGTGCTCATCGCTGCCGCAGGCTTCCTCATCCACACGCTCCATGTCGTCATCTACCTCTTTGGCGCGTTCCTCATCTTCACGGGCATCAAGTTCCTGCGGGACCAGGAGCACGCGCCGGACCTCGAGAAGAACCGGTTCGTGCGGCTGGCGCGGCGGCTCTTCCCGGTGACGGCGCGGTACGAGGGACAGAAGTTCTTCCTCCGGCGGGAGGGGGTACTGTACGCGACGCCGCTCTTCCTCGTGCTCGTGCTCGTGGAGAGCACGGACCTCGTTTTTGCGGTGGACAGCATCCCGGCGATCTACGCGGTGACGAGCGACCCGTTCATCGTGTTCACCTCGAACATCTTCGCCATCCTCGGGCTGCGGGCGCTGTACTTCGTGCTCGCCGGCTACCTCGGCGGGCTGCGGTTCCTGAAGCCGGCGCTCGCGGCCATCCTCGTCTTCGTCGGCACGAAGATGCTCCTCGTCGACCTCTACAAGGTGCCGTCGCTGGCGAGCCTCGGCGTCATCGTGAGCATCCTCGCGGTGGCGCTGCTCGCTTCGTGGCGGTGGCCGAAACCCGCCGCAGCCCCGGCAGCGGAGGCGGCGCATGGGCACTGACACCGGGTTCCCCGGCCTTCCGGTACGATCGAGCAGTGTCGAGCACTGCACCTGTCCGGGAGACCGTAACCAGCACGACAGCAGCAGGAAAGGAGTCGACCCCAGATGTGGAAACGGCTGACAGCCATCTTCCAGGCGAAGGCGAACAAAGCGCTCGACCGGCTCGAAGACCCGCGCGAGATGCTCGACCTGAGCTATGAGAAACAGGTGGAGATGCTGCGCGATGTGAAGCGCGGCATCGTCGAGGTGACGGCGGCGCGGCGGCGGCTCGAGCTGCAGGCGGAGGAGCTGCGCGCGAAGCTGCCGACGTTCGATGCGCAGGCGATGCAGGCGCTGAAGGCCGGCCGCGAGGACCTCGCGCACATCGCGCTCGAGCGGAAGGCCTCGACGCAGGCGCAAATCGAGAGCTTTGAAGCGCAGGTGGCGAACCTGAAGGCCGAGCAGGAACAGCTCGTGCAGGCAGAGCAGCGGCTGCAGGCGAAGGTGGAGGCCTTCCGCACCCGGAAGGAGGTGCTGAAGGCGCAGTACACGGCGGCGAAGGCGACCGTCCGCATCGGCGAGGCGGTCACCGGGCTCTCGGAGGAGATGACCGACGTGGGCTACGCGATCCAGCGGGCGGAGGACCGGACGGCGCAGCTGAAGAGCCGCGGCCAGGCGATCCAGGAGCTGCTGGAGAGCGGCGTGCTGGAGGATTCGCTCGACGGGAAGACGGGCATCGACCGCGAGCTGGAGGCGCTCGGCCGGCAGGCGAGCGTCGATGCCGAGCTGGAGCGGCTGCGGGCCGCCGTCGCCGCGGAAGGGGGTGCCCGGTGATCGTGCGGCTGATGGGACGGGGCCAGTGGCGGCTCGATGACGCGCTCGTCGACGAGCTGAACCGGATCGACGCCGCGCTCGACGACGACATCACCCGGGGCGACGCGACGGAGTTCCGGGCGCACCTCGAGGCGATGCACCGGCTCATCGAGGAGCGGGGCGAGCCGCTGCCGGCCGATGAACTCGTGCCTTCCGATGCGTTCGTGCCGCCGGCGGACTGTTCGCTGGAGGAGCTGCGGAAGCTGATGGACCCGGACGGGCTCATCCCGGGCGGGCCGCCGGAGGTGGCCGCTGATGGTCGATGAGCTGTTCGAGGTGTTCGAGGAGCTCTTCGAGCGCCGGAGCAAGAAAAAGAAGAAGGAGAAAGAGGGGAAGGCCGGGAAGGGCGGCAATGCCGCCACCCCGGCCGCCCCGCCGATCTTCTGCGTCGATTGCGGCACCCGGAACGAGGGAGGCGCGCGCTTCTGCATGGAGTGCGGGGCGCTCCTCCCGAGCCCCGGGGAGGAGCTGCGCTGCCTGGGCTGCAATGCCCAGCTGCCGCTGCGGGCGAAGTTCTGCCCGCGCTGCGGGGCAAAGGCGGCCGTCTAGGCCGGGGCCGGCCCGGTTCAGGCAGGGTCGAGTTCGGCCCGCAGCCGGGCGGCGGCGGCCCGGAGGACCGGCATGGCCGCGCTGACAGCCTCGTAGACTCGGCGCGCCTGGGCCTCGTCGTACGTGTGTGAGGTCTCATTGCGGGCCTGCAGGAGGGCGAGCCAGCCTGGCTCGTCGTCGATGAGGCCGGCGGCGTAGGCGGCGCGGATAGCGGAGCGGGGGCTGGCGGTTTCGACGCCCAGGTCGGCGAGCACACTCCGCAGGGCCTTCCAGGCGAGTTCGAACACGAACTCGAAGCGCTGGATGGTGCCGTCGAGGACGAGCGGGCTGGAGGGGTCCTCTGCCAGCGCCTCCTCGAGGCGCGCGAGGGGGCGCTCCAGCTTCTCGACGGCGACCCGGCTACGCTGCGACGGCATGGTGGAGTTCGATGCCCTCCCGTTCGATGGCAGCGCGGAGCGCCTCCGGCGCGTCTTCGAGGCGGACGACGTCGAGCTGGAGGAGGGTCGGCGCCTCGTCGAGCGCGGCGAGGATGTCGTCCCAGGCGACCGGGTCGGCGCCGGGCGCTTCGATGGCGAGGTCGACGTCGGAGCGCTCCCGGGCATCGCCGCGGGCGCGGGAGCCGAAGAGGATGATGCGGCGGATGCGGGGATCGCCGCCGAGGCGGGCGACCACCCAGTCGGCGATGGCGCGGGTGCGCGGGTCCATGGGGCGAGTGTAGCGGAAGCCGCGGCCGGGGGCGGGGCTCAGCGGATGGTGAAGGAGCCGGCGGCGATGGTTCCGCTCAACTTCGACCCAGATGCCGAAACGGTAACGCTGTAATGACCGGCCTGGATATTGAATGCGGTTACCCGCAGCGTCTCGGGCACCGAACGATAGAGGAATCCGGAATCTGAACCGTAAAACCCGAACGAAGGTGAAATCCTCATATCGACCGAAACTGGATAATCGTAATTTCCCAAGGCCTGAACCGTTACCTCAAACGTCACTGATTGCCCGATCATGCTGCACCTCGCAGAAACCAAAACATCGGCAACGTAGGAGGTCACAAAAGCTGGGCCACACGATAGCGGACGGGGGGTCGGGGTCGGCGTCCGAGTCGGAGCACCGCCTACCCCGGACGTTGGGTACCCCGGCGGTGACCATGGCGTGGGCGGGGCGTAGGGCGGCGGAGGGACGTAGGGCCGGGGCGTGGGGGTCGGTGTTGGTGTCGGCGGGCGCGGCGTCGGCGTCGGGGTCGGCGGGACGGGCGTGGGCGTCGGGGTGGGGGTAGCGGTCGGCGTCGGAGTCGGCGTGCGGGTCGGCGTGGGTGTCGGGGTCGGGGTGGCGGTCGGCGTGGGGGTGGGCGTGGGGGTCGGGGGCGGGGCTTCGCCCGGGAGACAGGCAGCGCCGCCGAGGACGGCAACCAATGCGGCGAGGGCGGGCAGGAGGGGCCGGCAGCGCATGACGGCTGCGGATGATAGCAGGGGAAGGCGTCATCCCCTGTCGCGCGGGGGCGACGCGCGTGTTCAAACGAGGGCGATTCGCATTCTGCGGCCGATGCCCTATCATGCTCGGGATTGCGGGCCGGTTTCCCCGGCCCAGCCCGGCAACCCCAGGAAGAAGGAACAGCCTTGGAACTTCAGAACGTCGTCATCGTCGATGGTGTCCGCTCCGCCTTTGCGCGCGGCGGGCGCGGCAAGCTCGTGGCCACGCGGCTCGATGAAGCGGGCGCGCAGGTGTTGCGGGCGCTCCTCGAGCGCAACCCGAAGGTGAAGCCCACGATGATCGAGGATATCGGCCTCGGTAACGTGCAGGGCGCCGGCGAGCTCGCCGGCATCGGCGCGGATACCATCGCGCGGCTCGCCGGCCTGCCGGCCGAAATCTCGGCCTTCGATACGAACCGGCAGTGCGGTTCGAGCATGGAGGTGCTCCACCGCATCGCGCAGTCGATCGCCGTCGGCGCGACGGAGTGCGGCATCGCGATGGGCGCGGAGCGGATGGGCCGCGGCCTCGGCGGCGGCCAGCGCGGCCCGACGACCCGCATCACCGAGTTCAACCGCCGCCGGCTCGAGCAGACGCCGGAGCAGCGGAACATAGCGCCCGACCACTTCGAGAACTTCTCGGTGCCGTTCCCGGATGCCATCCTCGACTACTCGCCGGTGCTCTCGATGGTGCAGACCGCCCAGAACGTGGCGGAGGTCTACAACCTGAGCCGGGAGGAGATGGACCAGTTCGCGGTGGAGAGCCACCGGAAGGCCGTCGCCGCCTACGAAAAGGGCGTCTACAAGGACGAGATCATCCCGCTCGAGGTGGAGGACCCGGTGTTCGACGCCGAGGGCAACTGGGTCGAATCGGAGCGGGGGAAGATGATCGTCTTCGACCGGGATGAGTGCATCCGGCCGGGCACGAACATCGAAGCGCTCAGCCAGCTGCCGCCGGTGAAGGGCATCGTGAGCCCGACGGGGCAGGAGCTGCGCATCACGGCGGGCAACAGCTGCCCGACGAACGACGGCATCAGCGCGGTGCTGCTGATGAGCGAGAAGAAGGCGCTGGAGCTCGGCCTCGAGCCGCTCGCCCGGATCGCCGGCTACGGCATCGCCGGGGTGAAGCCGCAGGTGATGGGCCTCGGCCCCGTCCCCTCGACGAAGAAGGCGCTCCGCCACGCGGGCATCGAAGCGGACCAGATCGACCGGGTCGAGTTCAACGAGGCGTTCGCCGCGCAGGTCATCCCGTCCTGCAAGGAGCTGGGCATCCCGCTGGAGAAGGTGAATGTGAACGGCGGCTCGATCGCCATCGGCCACCCGCTCGGCGCGACCGGCGCCCGGCTCGTCCTCACCGTCGCGCACGAGCTGCGCCGCTCGGGCAAGCGCTACGGCCTCGCGACCCAGTGCATCGGCGCGGGCATGGGCATCAGCACCATCATCGAAGCGCTCTAGCCCGCCGCACCGGGTTCAACCCTTCCGCGCGGCGCCGGGACGTTTCCCGGCGCCGCGCCGCGTTCGGCCGCCCGGCCGGCCTTTACCGGGGTAAAGGGGCCTGACGGGGCCTTCCTGCCGTGTGCGCGAAGATAGGCGGGACATCCGTGTCCCGGGAGCTGCTCATGAATCGGAAGCTGCTGATGTTCGGCGGGGGCGGGCTGGCGGCGGTAGCCATCGCCGCCTTCGCCGTGTGGTTCTTCTTCATCCGGAGCGACGCGCCGGAGGAGGTCTCGCTCGAAGGTGCGCTCGAGACGCTGCGCACGCCGACGGCGACAGGGCAGGCGAGCGGCGGTTCGACGCCAGCCGCCGGCGCGACGGGCCAGGCCGGGAGCGGCAGCAGCGCCGCCGGCGGCATCGACGGCGCCTGGGGCATCGCTTCCGCCGGCGAGACGTTCGTCGGCTACCGGGTGCAGGAGGAGCTGGCGCAGATCGGGGCGGTGACCGCCGTGGGCCGCACCTCCGAGGTCCGCGGCACGGTCACCATCCGGGACGGCACGGTGCAGCCGGGGAGTTCGTTCACGGCGAACCTGCAGACGCTCCGGAGCGACCGCTCGCAGCGCGACAACGCGCTCCGGCGGCAGGCGCTGGAGACGGACCTCTTCCCGAACGCGACGTTCACGCTGAAGGAGGCCGTGCAGCTGCCGGCCGGCTTCGCGAACGGCGAGGCGTTCAGCACCACGCTGAAGGGCGCGCTCGAGCTGCACGGGGTGACGCGCGACGTCGAAATCCCGGTGCAGGCGAAGGTCGAGAACGGCCTCATCGTGGTCGTGGGGTCGATCGAAATCAAATTCGCCGACTACGACATCGCCCAGCCGCGGGCGGCGATCGTGCTGAGCGTGGACGACAAGGGCGTCATGGAGTTCCAGCTCTTCCTCCAGAAGCAGTAGGGCGGCGGCCGCGAACCCGGCGCGTTCGAACCGGGGGTGCGGCGCCGCGCCCCCGGTTTCGCGGGTCCCGGCCTCAGGCCGAGATGAGCGCCACCCCGGCGAGGGCGAAGGCGGCGCCGAGGATGCGCCGCGGGGTGAACCGCTCGCCGCCGACGAGCCGCGCGAGCAGCAGCGTCTGCACCGGGTAGAGCGAGCCGAGGACGGAGGCGACGGCGACGTTGCCGCGGGCCGTGGCGATGGCGAAGGAGAGGTTCGCGGCGGTATCGATGGCGCCGATGGCCGAGAGGCGGAGGCCGGGGAGCGCGCCCGGCCAGCGCAGCGCGCCCGCGGCGGCGCCGACGGAGCCCGTGAAGAGCGCCGCGCCGACGCGCGCGAAGAGGACGGCGACGAGGGCGTCGGCGTCGCTGGCGGCGGCGCGGCCGATGAGGAGGAAGAAAACGCCGAAGCCGGCAGCGGCCGCGAGGCCGAGGGCGACGGGCTGGAGGTGGCGGCCGCCGGCGAAGAGGCGGCCCTCGGCCGGGAGCGAGACGAGGATGATGCCGGCGAAGGCGAGCGCCATCCCGGCGAGGGCCGCCGGGCCCGGCGCATCGCCCGTGATGAGCGCAGCGGCGACGGGGATGACGGCGCCGCAGGCCGACAGGGGCGCGACGACCGCTGATTCGCCCAGCGAGAGGCCCTTGTAGAGGGCGAGGCCGCCGAAGCTCGTCGCGAGGCCGGCAGCGAGCCCCCAGCCGAGCGCGGCGCCCGAGACGCCGGCCCCGCTGATGAGCAGCGCCGCCGCGAGCAGCGCGACCGCCGAGACGTGGGCGGCGAAACCGACCGTGAAGACGGGCAGGCGGGTGGTGAACCGGCCGCCGAGGAAATCGGAGGTGCCCCAGGCGAGCGCCGCCCCGAGCCCGAGGAGGATGGACGTCACCGGCTGGCGGCGCTAGGCGTCGGCGTCATCGCCCGGGGCGTCTTCCGCGCCGTTCCCATCGCCGTCGGCGTCGCCGTCGAGGTCGAGCGGGAGCGTCTCATTCAGGTTCGCCCCGGGGTCGGCGCCGTTGGCGGCTCCGCGGGCGCGGCTGCGGCCTTTCGCCTCGTCGTCGGACATGGTGAAGGCGGCGATGCTGGCGACGGCGTCGCCTTCGTTGACGCGCATGACGGTGACGCCCTGGGTGTTGCGGCCGATGCGGCTGATGCCGTCGACGCGGGTGCGGACGACGATGCCGTCGCGGGTGACGAGCATGAGATCCTGCCCGGGGGTGACCATGCGGCAGGCGGCGACCTTGCCGGTTTTGTCGGTGATGTTGAGGGTTTTGACGCCCTGGCCGCCGCGCCCCTGCACGGGGTATTCGTCGATGGCGGTGCGTTTGCCGAAGCCGCGCTCGGAGATGATGAGGAGGTCGGCGCCGTCGTCGGTGGTTTCGACGCCGACGACATAGCCGTCGCCGGTGAGCTTCATGCCGCGGACGCCGCCGCTGGTGCGGCTGGCATCGCGGAGGTCGTCGATTTTGAAGCGGATCGCCATGCCTTCGCTGGAGACGAGGATGACGTGCGTCTCGTTGGTGGCGGCGCGGGCGGCGATGAGCTGGTCATCGGGCTCGAGGTTGAAGGCGATCTTGCCGTTGCGGCGGACCTCTTCGAATTCGGAGAGGCGGGTCTTTTTGATTTCGCCCTTGCGGGTGGCGAGGAGGATGAAGTCGCGGTCGTAGCTGCGGACGGGGAGGATGGCGGTGACGCGCTCGCCGGGCTCGACGTCGATGAGGTTGACGATGGGGAGGCCCTTCGCCTGCTTCTTGGTATCGGGCACGTCGAAGGCGCGGAGGTGGTAGACCTTGCCGCGGTCGGTGAAGAAGAGGAGGTTGTCGTGGCTGTCGCAGACGACGAGCTTCATGACGGCGTCTTCTTCGCGGATGGCGGCCCCGCGGGCGCCCTGGCCGCCGCGGCGCTGGCGGCGGAACTCCTCGAGCGGCATCCGCTTGATGTAGTTGCGGATGCTGAGGGTGACGACGCAGTCCTGGTGGGGGATGAGGTCTTCTTCGCGGAAGTCCTCGGGGTCGGCTTCGACGATTTCGGTGCGGCGGGGGTCGCCGTACTTCTTCTTGAGCTCCTGCATGTCGTCGCGGATGAGGAAGTCGATCTTCCGCGGGTTGGCGAGGAGGTCTTCGAGCTCGGCGATCTTCTTGATGAGCTCTTCGTATTCGGAGAGGAGGGCCTGCCGTTCGAGGCCGGCGAGGCGCCGGAGCTGCATATCGACGATGGCGCGCGCCTGGACTTCGGAGAAGGTGAACGGGTTGCGCTGGGCGAGGGCGCGGATGCCGGCGGGGCTGTTGGCGGGCAGCCGCTCGAGCTGGACGAGGCCGTTGCCCTGCAGGAGCTCGATGGCGTGCTGGGCGGATTCGGAGGCGCGGATGGTGGCGATGACCGCATCGATGAGGTCGATGGCGCGCAGGAGGCCCTGGAGGATGTGCTCGCGCTCGCGGGCCTTTTCGAGCTGGAACTCGGTGCGCCGGCGGATGACTTCGCGGCGGTGGTCGATGAACAGTTCGAGGGCGCGCTTGAGGCCGAGGCGCCGGGGCGCGCCGTCGACGATGGCCATCATGTTGATGGCGAAGGTGGAGCGCATCGCGGTGTGCTTGAAGAGCAGGTTCTTCACCTGCTGGACGGAGCCTTCTTTCTTGAGCTCGATGACGATTCGCATGCCGTTCCGGTCGGATTCGTCGCGGAGGTCGGCGATGCCGTCGATTTTCCGGTCGCGCACCAGGTCGGCGATTTTCTCGATGAGCTGGGCTTTGTTCACCTGGTAGGGGAGTTCGGTGACGATGATGCTGGTGCGGCCGCGGCTCGATTCTTCGACGTGGGTGCGGGCGTGCATGGTGATGCGGCCGTGGCCTTCGCCGTAGGCGGTGCGCAGCTGGGCGCGGTCCTTGCCGACCAGCGCGATGCCGTAGGTGGGGAAATCAGGGCCCTGGATGACGGTGAGGAGGTCATCGAGGGTGGTGGTCTCCGGATTTTCGATGAGCATGGAGACGGCATCGGCGATTTCGCCGAGGTTGTGCGGCGGGATGCTCGTCGCCATGCCGACGGCGATGCCGGCCGAGCCGTTGAGGAGGAGGTTGGGGATGCGGGCCGGGAGGATGGAGGGCTGCTCGTGGCGGCCGTCGTAGTTCGGTTCGAAGTCGACCGTGTTCTGGTCGATATCGGCGAGCATTTCTTCGGCGATGGCCGACATGCGGGCTTCGGTGTAGCGCATGGCGGCGGGCGGGTCGCCATCGACGGAGCCGAAGTTGCCCTGCCCATCGACGAGTGGGTAGCGCAGGGAGAAATCCTGCGCCATGCGGACGAGGGTGTCGTAGACCGCCTGGTCGCCGTGGGGGTGGTACTTCCCCATGACGTCGCCGACGGTGGCGGCGGATTTGCGGTAGGCGGTGCCTGCCCGTGCGCCGCCTTCGTACATGCCCCAGAGGATGCGGCGCTGGACGGGCTTGAGGCCGTCGCGGACGTCCGGGAGGGCGCGCGAGACGATCACGCTCATCGCGTAATCGAGGTAGCTCGTGCGCATCTCCTGTTCGATCTGGACAGGGCGGATTTGCGACGTCGGTTCGATGGACAAGGGCAGCTCCGGGGCAGGCTGGGGCAGGGGAAATGGTTGAGGTTATTGTACCATTTTGGCAGGTTCGGGGGAGGGGACGGAGGCTGGAGGTTGGAGGTTGGAGGTTGAAGGTTGGAGGTTGAAGGTTGGAGGTTGTTTCCCCTCCCCGTTTCCCAGCTCCGATCTCCGTACTCCCAACTCCCAACTCCCATCTCCCATCTCCCATCTCCCATCTCCCGCCTCCCGGTTCCCGCTTTCCGGTTCCCGCTTCCCGTGGACATCGGTTGGGCGCATGGCGCCCCGCGAGGACGGAGCCCCGCGATTACGGCTGGAGGTTGACGGCAGCCCGCACGGGCGCACGCTCTCTCCCACCTCCCAACTCCTCACTCCCCGCCGCGGGCGGTGCGCCCGCGCCATCCCGCCTCAGTGGAAGAGCTTGCGGTAGTGGGTGCTGGCGAAGAAGTCGCGCAGGACGCTGGCAGCGGGGCCGGCGAGGGGCAGGGCGTCCACCTCGCGCGGGGCCCAGTAGCGGAACGCCTGCCCTTCGCGCACCTCGATGAGCTCCTCGGGGACATCCGGGTCGCCGTAGTAGATGTGGTAGACGTGGGTGAGCGAGCCGGGCAGCTCGCTGGCGCGGTAGACGCGGAAGAGGCGGAGGTCGTCGAGCAGGACGCCGGTCTCTTCTTCGAACTCGCGGAAGGCTGCGGCGTCGGGCGGTTCATCGGGTTCGACGAGGCCGCCGGGGATGGACCAGAGGCCGGGGAAGCGCTCGGGCGGGAGGTCGGCGTCGCGCAGCTGGAGGAGGGCGCGGCCCCAGCGGTCGAGGGCGATGACGCCGACGCCGACGCGGAAGGGCTGGAGCATGCCGACGGTGCCCCGGTAGGCGTCGCTGGCGGTGAAGCGGGCGAGCAGCTGGCGGGTGCCGGGGTTCATCGGCAGGGCATCGAAGGCCGACGGGTGGTGGTACTGGAAATCGAGCCCTTCGCGCACCTCGATGGCGGCGCGGGGGACGGGGTCGTCGGCCACGAAGAGGTGGAGGCAGGAGGGGAGGAGGTCCGGCACCTGCGCGGTGGTGACGGTCTCGATGTAGCGGAGGCGCTGGAGGCGGACGCCGGTTTCCTCTTCGAACTCGCGCCGGGCGGTCTCGAGGGGGGATTCGCCGGGTTCGCGGCCGCCGCCGGGCGGCGTCCAGCGGCCGATGCCGGCAGGCGGCACGTCGTCGTCGCGCTGCTGGAGGAGGATGGAGCCGTCGGGCGCGACGAGGAAGACGGCGGAGCCTTCGCGGCCGGAGCCGGGCGCTTTGTAGGGCATGATTCCACCGTAGCAGCCGGGCGCGCCGGCGGGGAATTGCCCGGGGCCGGGCGGTTCGGCACGATGGTGGCCGATGGCGACGCCCTTCCTGAAGTGGGCCGGGGGCAAGGCGCGGCTGGTGCCGACGGTGGCCGCCGGGCTGGAGGGGCTGCGGGTCGAGCGGTACATCGAGCCGTTCCTCGGCGGGGGCGCGATGTTCTTCGGGCTGCGGGCGCTCGGGCTGCGGACGCCGGCCATCCTCGCCGATGCGAACCCCGAGCTGATCGCGACCTTCGCAGCCGTGCGCGATGACGTCGATGGGGTGATTCGCGCGCTGGAGCCGCTGGCCGAGGCGTACCTCGCTGCCGACCGGACGGGGCGGCGGGAGCTGTACTACCGGGTGCGGGCGTGCGAGCCGGCGGCGGCTGCCGCGCGGGCGGCGCGGGTGATCTTCCTCAACCACACCTGCTACAACGGGCTCTACCGGGTGAACCGGCGAGGCCGCTTCAATGTGCCGCACGGCCGGTACGCGCGGCCGCGCATCCTGGACGAGGCCAACCTCCGGGCCTGCGCGGCGGAGCTGGCGGATGCGGAGCTGCGGTGCGCCGATTTCGCCGAGGTGTGCGCGGAGGCCGGGCCGGGCGATTTCGTCTACCTCGACCCGCCCTACCACCCGCTGAGCGCGACGGCGAACTTCACGGCGTACACGGACCGGGCGTTCGGCTGGTCCGACCAGGAGCGGCTGGCGGCGGCGGTGCGGGGGCTCGCCGCGCGCGGGGCGTGGTTCGCGCTCTCGAACTCGGCCCACCCGGCCATCGCGGCGCTGTACGAAGGGCTTCGGCCGCGGGTGGTGCAGATGTCGCGCGCCATCAATTCGAAGGCGAACGGCCGGGCGCCGGTGGCGGAGTACCTCTTCGGCAACGTGGGGTGAGGCGGCGGGATGCCGCGGGCTGGCCGCCCGCGGCGGGGGATGGCTCGCCGCCGGCGGCGGCATCGCCGCGGGATGCCGGCGCTCCGCGCCGGCGGTGGAGGGGGGAGGGGGAGTTGGGAGATGGGAGTTGGGAGTTGCGAACGGGGAGGCGGGAGCACCGGCGCCAGTGAACGCGAACGCCCGGGTGGGCCTCGCCGGCCCTCCGCGGGGGCGGAGCCCCGCGGCTGCGGAGTCGGGAGTTGGGAGTTGGGAGGCGGGAACGGGGAGCACCCACCTCCAACCTCTACCCTCCTTTTCAAAACTCGAACGCGGTTCGGGTAGAATGGCGAGCGGAGGTGCCCGCATGGTAGCTGCCCCGAACATCAACGACCCGGCGTTCCTCGAGAACCCGTTCCCGTTCTACGAGCTGGGCCGGGCGATGAGCCCGCTGATCCTGCCCGAGCGCGGGCTGGCGATGGTCTTCGGGTACGACGACGCGACGGCCATCCTGAAGGACTGGGAGACGTGGTCGTCCCGGTTCCCGCCGCCGCCGGAGGTGACGGACCCGCCGGAGCCGATGATGCTGAGTTCGGACCCGCCGCGGCATACGCGGCTGCGGTCGCTGGTATCGCAGGCGTTCACGCCGCGGATGGTCGAGCAGCTCGAGCCGCGCATCCGGGAGATCACGCGGGAGCTTTTGGCGCCGGCGCTCGAGGCGGGGGAGTGCGACCTCGTGGCGGCGCTGGCGTACCCGCTGCCGGTCATCGTCATCGCCGAGATCCTTGGCATCCCGCCGGAGGACCGGGCGAAGTTCAAAGAGTGGTCGGACGAGGCGGTCGCGAGCCTGGGGACGGCGCTCGGGGGCAGCGGCCGGCAGATCCGGGCGGAAGTCTTCGAGGAGATGCGGGAGTACTTCACCCGGATGACGGAGGAGCGCCGGCAGCGGCCGCGGAACGACCTCATCAGCGGGCTCGTGCAGGCGGAACAGGACGGGGAGCGGCTGACCTTCGCCGACCTGCTCCAGATGCTGGTGCTGCTGCTGGTGGCGGGCAACGAAACGACGACGAACCTGATCAGCAACACGATGCTTTCGTTCCTGGAGCACCCGGGCGAGCTGGCGAAGGTGGCGGCGGAGCCGGCGCGCATCCCGGGCGCCATCGAAGAGGTGCTGCGCTACAACTCGCCGGTGCAGGCGACGGTGCGGCGGCCGACGCGCGATGTGGAGGTGCACGGGAAGACGATCCCGGCGAACCTGCCGACGGTGGTGTGGCTGGCAGCGGCGAACCGCGACCCGGCGCAGTTCCCCGAGCCGCTGCGGTTCGACGTGGAGCGGTCGCCGAACCGGCACCTGGCGTTCGGCCTCGGCATCCACTTCTGCCTCGGGGCGCCGCTGGCCCGGCTGGAGGCGCGGGTCGCCTATGAGGAGCTGCTGGGCGCGGCGACCGGCTTCGAGCGGACGACGGAGGGCATGCTGCCGCGGGTGCCGACGTTCATCATGCGGGGCGTGCTGGAGCTGCCCATCGCGTTCCGCCGGCGGTAGGGACCCCTCAGCGCTTGAGGCCGGGGGTGCCGGGGCTCAGTAGATGCGGCGCGCTCTGCCATGACGGTCCCATCGAAATGCGAACGGCCGAGGAACAGACGCGTCCACCGTCTGTAGCCACTCCCAGCGCCAGAGCAGGAGGCGCAGCACCTGCCAGCGCGGCCACTGGCCGGTGGGAAGGAAAATGAGACCAGCCCCCCAGCGCCGCGCCTCCTGAATCACCGCGGGGCTCTGGAGAATTTTCAGGTCCTCGGTAAGACCGAGGTAGCCATTGGCGCCTACATGCCGAACCCACTCGATGTCCGTGGCGCCGAGGCCAACCACACCGCCCTTCCTGGGCCGTGCGATGTCCTGGGCGGGCGCTCCGACGTGCCGCAATGCGTCCGGCACAGTCGAGCCGATATTTTCATCAAAGAACAGCTTCACGCAGCGAACCGGATTGCCGCCTCGACGTCGACGGGCTCGAGGTCGAGGTCGCGGGCAATGCTCTCGATGCTCTCGCCTCCCCGTTTGAATCGCTGCGCGATGAAGTCGACTCGCAGGTTCCGGCCCACGATAATCGGCATGCCGGCAGCGCGGGTCGGGTCGACCACGATGGCGCCATCCCGACCTGCGGGGAACCAGCGGGTCGCGAGCTGGGCCAGCGTCAGATCGAACTCGAACTGTGCTTGAAGCTGACCTACCGAGAACGGCAGAGCAAACTGCCCATCGAGATCCAGCACCAGCCGCCCGGGTCCAGGATTCTCACCCTCGAAGTCGTGAAGGATGTTCACACCATCGGTGAACAGATGCTGGCTCGCGAAGGGGTGTTCGATTCGCAGGCGCTCGGAAGCGAACGCATGTGCTCGCCGGAGCCGCTCGAGGGGGAGGCGAGCCACGCCATCCCGCCCTTCGCGAAACCCGCGCACGACCACGACCTCGCAAAGGTCAAGGAACGAGAGCCGAAGGTCGCTGCTGAATTCGCGCGTGAGGACCGCACGCCGCTGGACCGTCCCGGCCAGCCAGGCGCGAAGCGTCGAGGGGTGCACTTCGGTCAGCCGCGCCGCCTCCCCGAGGGTGTAGCGAGGCTCTCGGCGCAGCCGGTCGATGAGCTCCAGGTTTTCCATGAGACGCTCCGTGAGAGATTTGGCCCCCTCAGCGCTTGAGGCCGGGGGTGTCGGGGCGGTACATCCCTTCGCGCCAGTCGAGCGCGCCTTTCAGGCCGGTGCCGGCCTCCATGCTCTCCCGCATCTTGTCCTGCCAGGCGTAGCTGAACGCGGTCATCTGGGCCATCGCATCCATGTCGGTGGAGCTGCGGACCGAGCTGTAGATGCCCATGTTCTCGTAGAACCGGTTCATGTTCAGCTTCAGGATGGCGAGGTGGTCGGCGGTGGCGTTGGCGAGCCGGTCGGCGAGGGCGATGGTGTTCGCCTCGAGGTCCTCCTTCGGCCAGGCGTAGTTGATCATGCCGATGCGCTCGGCTTCGCGGCCGGAGATGGAGTCACCCGTGTAGTAGAGCTCCTTCGCCTTGCGCATGCCGATGACGAGCGGCCAGATGACGCCGGTGCGGCTGGTGCCGAGGCCGCGCAGGCCCGGGTGGCCGAGCTGGGCGTCTTCGGCGGCGACGACGAGGTCGGCCATCATCGCCAGTTCGCAGCCGCCGGCGAGCGCGTAGCCGTGCACCTGCGCGATGGTGACCTTCGCCATGTTCCAGAAGTAAAGATGGATGTCGGTGATCTGCTGCATGCCGGTGCGGATGCCCATGAGCAGGCGGCGGCCTTTGTCGTCGCTGGTGCGGTAGCGGCGGACGACGCCGTCGGCGCCGCCGCGCGGGGGCGCGAGGTCGTACCCGGCGCTGAAGGCGCGGCCGGCGCCGCGGACGATGATGACGCGGGCGGAATCGTCGGCCTCGAGGTCGTGGAGGGCGTCCCAGAATTCGAACAGGAGCTCCTGGGAGAGGGCGTTCATCTTCTCGGGGCGGTTGAGGGTGATGCGGGCGACGCGGCCGTCGGTCCCGACGCGGTCGATGAGGAGGTGGTCGAAGGAGCGGCTCATGACCGGGGATTATAGGGAACCGGGAGGCGGGAGCCGGGGAGCGGGATGCCGCGGGCTGGCCGCCCGCGGCGCGGGACGGCCCGCTGTCTTCGGCGGCATCGCCGCGGGATGCCGCCGCTCTGCGCCGGCGGTGGAAGGGGCGGCAGGAGGGGGAGGGGGCAACACCTAACCTGCAGGCTCCAACTTCCAACCGGGGCGGAGGATGAGGGAGGCGGGGTGGCCGCGGGGCCCCGTCCCCGCGGACGCCAACGCGCCGACCGGATGCCCCGGGGAACCGGCACGCGGGAAGCGGGAGAGGGGAGGACGCTCGAACTCGACGGCCCGGGTGGGCCTCACCGGCCCTCCGCGGGGACGGAGCCCCGCGACTACGGAGTTGGGAGTTGGGAGACGGGAGACGGGAGACGGGAGACGGGAGACGGGAGACGGGAGACGGGAGACGGGAGACGGGAGACGGGAGACGGGAGACGGGAGACGGGGGACGGGAGACGGGGGACGGGAGACGGGGGACGGGAGACGGCGAGGGAGTATCAACCTCCAACCTCCAACCTCCAACCTCCAACCTCCAACCTCCAACCTCCAACCTCCAACGGGGAGGGGCGGGGCCGGGGCGGGGCGCTCCCTCACGGGGTGCGGAGGCGGCCGGTGGCGAGGAGCGCGGCCGTCGCCAGGGCGGCGAGGAGGGCGGTGGCGGCGCCGAAGCCGAACGTCGCGCCCGGTCCGAAGGCGTCCCAGAGCACGCCGGCGAGCAGGCTCGCCGCGAGGACGAGGCCGCCGGTCACGCCCTGGAAGAGGCCGAGCGCGGTGGTGCGCGCCGCCGCCGGGGCGAGGTCGGCGATGAACGCCTTGGTGATGCCTTCGGTGGCGGCGATGTAGGCGCCGTAGAGCGGGAAGAGCACCCAGATGACCGCCTGCGAGCCGGCGATCGCGAAACCGAGGTAGACCGCCGCGAAGACCAGGTAGCCGCCGACGATCACGGCAGGCCGCGGCAGCCGGTCGCTCAGGGTGCCGGCGGGGTAGGAGAGCAGCGCGTAGACCGCGTTGTAGACGACGTAGGCGAGGACGACGGCCGTCGTCGCCATCCCGAGGTCCTTCGCGCGGAGGATGAGGAAGGCATCGGAGGAGTTGCCGACCATGAAGAGGCCGGTGGCGCCGAGGAAGAGCCAGTAGGCAGCCGGGAGGTCGCGCAGGCCGGGCGCGGGCGGATCGCCGTCGCGGCGGGCGGGCGGCCGCCGCTCGGGGATGCGGGCGACGACGGCCACGGAGATGACGGCAGGGATGATGGCGATGCCGATCGCCCAGCGCAGGTGCTCTTCGCCGACGACAGCGAGGAAGGCGAGGGCGGCCAGCGGCCCGATGACGGCCCCGAGCGTATCGAAGGCGCGGTGGAAGCCGAAGATCCGGCCCCGGTCGGCCGGGGTGGTGACATCGGCGAGGAGGGCATCGCGCGGGGGCGTGCGGACGCCTTTGCCGAAGCGGTCGACCGCCCGGCCGGCGAGGGCGAAGCCCCAGGCGGGCGCAACGAAGAGGATGGCCTTCCCGACGGCGGCGAGCCCGTAGCCGGCGACGACGAACGGCTTGCGCGCGCCGGTGCGGTCGCTCCAGCGGCCGGCGAAAGGGCGCGTGGCGTAGGCGGTCGCTTCGGCAATGCCTTCGACCAGGCCGACGGCTGCGACCGGCGCGCCGAGCGTGGCAGTCAGGAAGATCGGAATGAGCGGGTAGACGAGTTCGCTCGAGAGGTCGGCGAACAGCGACGTGAAGCCGAGGAGCCACGCGGCCCGCGGGATATTGCGGAATGGACGACGGCGCACCGGGGCGATCCTACGCCCCTCGCATCATCGGACAAGAGACGGCACTGTCCCGCGCCGGGGAACCCGGCCCGGGCCGGCCGGCCTGCGGCACCCGCTCGAGGGGACGTCAGCGGCGGGCGAGCGGCGCGGGGGGCGGCCCGTCGCCGTCGATGAGGAGGCTCGTCGTGCGGTGGCCGGCGCCGCCGCGGATGGCCGCTCCGCGGACGAGCGCGCGGCAGGGGGAGCGGCCGATGGTGAGTTCGACGCGGTCGCCGGGGGTGATGGGGGCAGCGCCCTCGATGACGACTTCGCCGGACCAGCCGGCCGGGCCGCCGTTGCGGAAGAGCACCGCGCGGACGCGGGTTTCGAGGGCGTCGCCGAAGGTGAGCCGGGCTTCGCCCTGCCAGTCGATGGTGTGGGTCATGCCCGCGAGCTTAGCACGCGCTAAGTCAACACGAGGTAATACTCGACACATCGTCGAGGGTTGTATTCGCAACGCTGAACGGGCGTTCAGCGGCTTTCCCGGTAGCGCTGGCTGGGCTGTAATCGGAGGAGTTCGGACAGGAGCGCGCCGCCGTGGATTCGACGCTGCACATCTTTTTCACCTGGCTCCACCTGCTGGGCATCGCGCTCTGGGTGGGGCCGCAGGTCTTCCTCGCCGTCGCGTGGGCGCCGGCCTCGCGGCAGATTACGGACCTGCCGACGCGGGTGGCGGCGATGAAGACGATCACGCGGCGGTTCGGCTACCTCGGCGGGTTCGGGCTGGCGCTGATCCTCATCGCGGGCACGTACCTCATCATCACGTGGCGCGATTACTACGCGATCCCCGCGGACACGGAGTTCACGAGCCTGCGGTTCGGCGTCTGGTTCATCATCAAGATGAACGTGCTGATCGTGATGCTGGCAGTGGTCGCGCTGCACATGTTCTGGGCGGGGCCGAAGCAGCTGCGGCTGTACGAGGCGAAGGCGCGCGGCGAAGCGATCGACGAGGCCGCGCTGCGGCGGGCGCGGGCGGTGTCGATGACGCTCAGCCTGCTCGGCCTGCTGCTCACGCTGGCGATCATGGTGATGGGCGTGATGATCGGGACGGGCACCTGGAGCTTCCAGGAGGCGTAGCGGCCGCGGCTCAGCCGGCGGCTTCGGCCCCGGCGCGCGGGTGCGGCTTCGCGGGCGCTGCTTCGATGGCGGCGAAGGCGCGGCGCCCGGCCCGGAGGTAGTAGGCCGCGCCCAGCAGCGTGCCGAACCCGCACAGCCCGGCCATGATGGCGAGCCCCCAGCCTACGCCGAGGTGCTCGGCGAGGAAGCCGGTGATGTAGCCGCCGACCGGCGTGGACCCGGCGAAGAGCAGGAAGAAGATGCTCATCACCCGGCCGCGCAGCTCATCGGGCACCGCCACCTGCAGCGAGGTGTTGATCGTCGTGGAGAACGCCACGCCGACGATGCCGAGGAGGAACAGGAGCCCGGCGGTGACGGCGTAGACGGGCGAGAAGGCGATGGCGGCCAGGAGGGCCGCGAAGACGGCCGAGGCGAGCAGCAGCCAGGAGGGCCGCAGACGCCCGGTGGCCGCCATCACGAGCGCGGCGATGAGGCTGCCGGCGCCCATGGCGGAGGTCAGCATGCCGAACTTCTCCGGACCCACCTTGAGGACGAACTCGGCCACGAGCGGGACGATGACGGTGAAGTTGTAGCCGAAGGTCCCGATGATGCCGAGCAGGATGAAGAAGAAGGCGACGGTGGGCGTGCGCGCGGAGTAGACGATGCCCTCCCGGACCTGGTGGAGGACGTTGCCCCGGGCGGCGGCGCGCGGCACGGCCCGGAATTCGGACGGGCGCATGAGCGCATAGGCGGCGAGCACGGCGATGAAGCTGGCGGCGTTCGCGGCGAACGCCCAGCTCAGCCCGATGACGCCGATCGTGACGCCGGCGACAGCCGGCCCGGCGATGCGGGCGAGGTTGAAGATGCTCGAATTGAGCGCGACGGCGTTCACGAGCCGCTCCCGTCCGACGAGTTCGACCACGAACGACTGGCGGACGGGGCCATCGAAGGCGTTGACAGTGCCGAGCCAGAGCGCCAGCGCGTAGACGTGCCAGAGCTGGACGCGGCCGGTGGCCACGAGGAAGGCGAGCACCGCGGCCTGGAGCATCGCGAGCGTTTGGGTGACGACGAGCGCGCGCCGCTTCGGCAGCCGGTCGGCGACGGCGCCGCCGAAGAGGGTGAAGACCGTGATCGGGAGGAACTGGAGAGTGGTGACGGTGCCAAGGGCGAGCGGCGAGCCGGTGAGCTTGAGGACGAGCCACGCCTGGGCGGTCGTTTGCATCCAGGTGCCGACGAGCGAGATGAGCTGGCCGGCGAAGTAGAGGCGGTAGTTGTAGACGGCGAGGCTGGCGAACTGGCGGGCGAGGATGGCGCGGAGGCTGCGCGGCGCGGCCGCTTCCGCGAGGTCGGCCGGGAGGCTGCCGGGCTGGCCGGGTTCGGCGGGTTCGCCGAGGGAGGGTGTCGCTGCCATATTGCCAGCCTACCCTCACGTGAACGTGAGTGTTAGATGACGCGGATGGCCCGTGTTTACCGAACGGGCCATCCGCGAGCGGGGAGCAGCGCTAGGGGTTGACGAGCCAGCTGACCGGGCTGGGCCCGGGGCGGATAGCCGGGCGCTGCGCGATAATCCGCGGCATGACCGGCTTCGCCAGCGCGACTCCCGGCCGCGCTATCCCGGCCGACGACCCGACCCGCCGGCGCGTCATCATCGACCTCGGCTGCGGCGCGCGGAAGAAGCCCGGCGCCATCGGGCTCGATATCGCGCGCGTGCCGGGCGTCGATGTCGTGGCCGATGTGATGCGGCCGCTGCCGCTGAAGGACGATTCGGTCGATGAGGTGTACGCCTCGCACCTCATCGAGCATGTGGACGACGTGCTGGCGTTCATGGGCGAGGTGTGGCGGGTGTGCAAGCCGGGCGCGCTCGTGTACTTCCGCTTCCCGCACGGTTCGACGCCGTACCTGACATGGAAGGACCCGACGCACCGCCGGGGTGTGTACCTCGCGATGTTCGAGTACTTCGACCCGACGACGCTGGATGGGCAGCTGTGGGGCTATTACCACCCGGCGAAGTTCAAAATCGAGCGGCGGCGGCTCTGCTTCAATTTGAATGCGGACACGCGGCAGCCGGGGCTGGGACGGCGGCTGGTCGGCGCGGTGCTGGACTGGCTGGCGAACCGGGACGAGCGGTGGCTGTACGTGTGCGAGCGGTGGTGGGGGAACTGGGTGGGGATGGAGGAGGCGCACATCTGGCTGCGCGCGCTGAAGCCGGGGCGGTAGGGGCGGCGGGAAGGACGCGGCGGCCCCGCGGGATGGGACGGCAGCGTCAGCATCGAGCAGTGCCGCGCGCACTCCTCTTCCCCCTCCTCCTGCCCGCCGCAGCGGCGGCGGCCGTGCTGGCCTTTACCGACCTCCGGTTCGAGGGGACGGCGGCGTTCGCTGACCCGGGATGGGACCGCCACTACTACCTCGAGGCAGCCCGCAGCGGGCCATGGGATTTCCACATCGCGCCGTATTGCTGGCGGGTGCTCGTCCCGCTGCTGGCCTGGGCCGCGCCGCTGCCCCTCCAGTGGACGTTCTTCGCTGCCGCGTTCGCCGGGGCGCTCGCCGCCGGGGCGGCGACCTGGCGGCTGCTCCGCTGCGAGGGCCACCCGCCCGGGCTGGCGGCGGCCGGCGTGCTGCTGCTCTTCGCGGCCGGCTGGGGGCTTCGCTACCAGCTGGCCGACTTCTGGCTGCCGGATGCGGCCGCAACAGCGGCCATCACGCTCTGCCTGCTGTTCGCCGCCCGGGGCCAGCCGCGGGCGTTCGCGGCAGCGCTCTTCGCCGGGGCGCTCGCGAAGGAGAGCGCGCTCATCGCGGCGCCGCTCGCCCTGGCGTTCGCGGACCGCCTCCCGGGCAGCCGCCGACGGCAGCTCGCGACGGGGGCGCTGGCGCTGCTGCCGGGCGCCGCGGCAGCCGTCCTGGTGCGGCTCGCCATCCCGGCGTGGAACGACGATGCGGGCTACATCGCCTCGCTGCCGCCGGTCATCAGCCGCTTCCCGGACATCGTGGCCCATTACGACTACCGCGCGCTGCTGCGGGACGTGGGCTGGCAGCAGCGGGTGCTGGGGTTCGACGGCAGGCTGGCGCGGGCGCTGACGTTCGGGACGTTCGGGCCGCTGACGGCGGCGCTGGCGTTCGCGGGCGCGGCGGCGAAGCCTCGGCTGGCGGCCCGGCTGGCGCCGGTGGTGCTGCTCGCATGGGCGCAGCTGCTGGTCGCGCGGGATACGGAGCGGCTCGTGGCGATGGCCGCGCCGGCGGTCTGCTGGCTCGCGGTCGAAGGGGCGGCCGCGGCCTGCCGGCGGGGGTTCGCGCGGCCGGCCGATGCCGCGCTCGGCGCGGCCGGGGCGTTCGCGCTCACGCTGGCGAACGGCCGCGAGGCGTTCGGCCTCGACCTCGCGGCGCAGGGACTGCTGACAGCGGCGGTCGTCGTTGCGCTGGCCGTCCGCCGCAGGTTCGAACGGGCGCGCGCGGGCGCCGGACTCAGTCCTCGAGGATGAAGGTCACCTTCATGTTGACCCGGTACTCCTTGATGGCGCCGTCTTCGACGCTGACCGTTTGCTCCTGGACCCAGGCGCCCTTCACGTTGCGGAGGGTCTTGTTCGCGCGGTCGATGCCCTTCTTGATGGCGTCTTCGAAGGAGACGGGCGAGGCGGCGGTGATCTCGGTGACGCGTGCGACGGACATGGCGGGCCTCCACCGTGGTATCGCGCTCATTATGCTCCCGCATGGCAAGCGGCCCGGGGCCGAACGGCGCGGGCTGGCGGGTGCGAACGGCCGTTTCCGGCGGCGGGGCGCTGGACCGTTGCGCCGGCGCGGTGGAGACTTGGCCCTGAACCGAAGGGGAGTAGCCCTGCGCGCGTCATCGACATGCTCCCGCTGCGGCGGGCGGTGGCGCGGTCCGGTCGACCGGGCGGGCGAGACTTTCGGCCAGCACACCATGGTGTGCCGGCCGAGGGTGCTCCCCGCGAGAGCCGGCACACGAGGAGTTCGTGATGTCGGCGTTTTTCGTTTCGACGGCCCTGATTTTCTTCGCCGAGCTGGGCGACAAGTCGCAGCTGGTGGCGCTCTGGTTCGCGACGCGGTACCGGTGGTGGATCGTGCTGGCGGGGGTGAGCCTCGCGACGCTGGTGGTGCACCTCGGGTCGGTTGCGCTGGGGCTGGCGTTCGATGAGCTGCTGCCGGAGCGGTGGCTGCTCACCATCGTGGGGGTTTCGTTCTTCGCCTTCGCCGCGTGGAGCCTGCGGGGCGACACGCTGGAGGAGGAGCCGGGCGAGCCGCGGCTGGGGAAGCGGTTCGGCGCCTTCGGGGTCGTGACGGCGGCGTTCTTCCTCTCGGAGCTGGGCGACAAGACGATGCTGGCGACGGTCTCGCTGGCGGGGCGGGAGGCGAGCGCGGTGGGCGTGTGGCTGGGCTCGACGCTGGGGATGGTGCTCGCCGATGCGGTGGCGATCGGGGCAGGGGTGCTGGCGGGGAAGCGGCTGCCGCAGCGGGCGATCGCGGTGGTGGCTGCGCTGCTGTTCGCGGTGTTCGGCGCCTGGGCGCTCTGGTCGGCCTGGGTGTGAGAGGGTCACCCCCGGCGGCGGATGGCGAGGGCGGAGAGGCCGATCGAGCCGAGGGCGAAGAGCGCCATGATGGCCAGCGACGTGCCGAGGTGCGTCCCGGGCAGGTTCGTCGACGTCGCGCGGATGGCGTCGGCGGCGTAGGTGGGCGGCGCGAACCGCGCCGTCTCGCGCAGCAGCGCGGGCAGCTGCTCGCGCGGCATCAGCACCGGCGCGAAGAACAGCACATAGAAAATGATGAGCTGGGTGAGCGCGTTCGTGAGCTGGAGATGCGGGGAATACACGGCCATGGCGATGCCGACGCCGGCAAGCGACCCGACGCCGAGGAGGATCGCCGCGGGCAGCAGCGGGTGCAGTTCGAGGGCGAGGTCGTACCGCCACGCACCCACGGCGAGGCAGAACAAGATGCCCGGCAGCGCCATCACCCCGACGGCGGTGACCAGCGCGAGCAGGTAGGCCTCGCGGCTGATCGGCATGCTCAGGTAGTACTCGAGCCGGCCTTCGTGCTTCGACTGGGCGAGGAGCTGCGGGAGCATGACGAGCCCCATGGTGACGACGCCCTGGGTGGCGGTGCCGGTGACGATGTAGAGGGCGGTCGATTCGGTGATGCCGGGGATGAGGTAGCCGAAGCCGAAGACGAAGCCGACCATGAAGCCGATCTGCACGGCGGCGATGATGGGAACTTCGCCGCGCATGCTGCGCAGCTCCATGGAGACGAGGTCGCGGTACTGGCGGAGGAAGGTCACGCGGGGGCTCCTTCGGGGGCGAGGCCCGGGCCGGGGCGGGCCGGGGCGGCCGGGGCCATGGCGGCGGCGTAGATGTCATCGAGCGTGGGCGGGCCGATGCGGAAATCGACGACGGCGCCGAGTTCGCGCAGGCGGCTGACCCACGCGGCGACCCGGGGCAGGTCGGCGGCGTCGAAGAGGTAGGCGCCGGCGCCGTCCGGGACGAGCGCGGGGTGGGGGGTGAGCGCGCCGGCGGACGCCAGCTCGAGCCGGAGGCGCTCGGTGACGATGCTGCGGAGGGCGGCGGGCGTCCCTTCGCGGACGATGCGGCCGGCGTTCATGATGGCGAGCCTGTCGATGACGCGCTCGGCCTCGGCGAGGTTGTGCGTGACGAGGAGGATGGTGGCGCCCCCGCGGCCGAGTTCGCTGATGAGGTCCCAGAGGAGGACGCGCCGGAGGGGGTCGACGTCGTTCGTGGGTTCATCGAGCACGAGCAGGCGCGCGGGGGCGGCGATGGCGGCGGCGAACCCGGCCAGCCGGCGCACGCCGCCGGAGGCGCTGCGCATGGCGGTGCCGCGGAAGGGGCCGAGCTCGAGCCGCTCGATGAGCCGGGCGGCCGCAGCCCGGGCTTCGCGCGGCGGGATGCCGCGGAGCCGGGCGGCGAACTCGATCGTCTCGGCGACGGTGAGCGACTGGAGGTCGAACGCGCCCTGGGGGAGGAAGCCGATGTTCCGGCGGGCGAAGCCCGGGTCGGCGACGATGTCGACGCCGTCGAGGGTGATGCTGCCGGAGGTCGGCCGGGCGAGGCCAAGCACCTGGCGGACGAGCGTCGTTTTGCCGGCGCCGTTCGGGCCGAGGAGGCCGAAGATGTCGCCGGGCCGGAGCTCGAGGTCGATGCCGGCGTTGGCGAGGGTGCCGCTGCGGTAGCGCTTGGTGACGCCGCGGAGGACGAGGACGGGCGGGGCGCTCATCCGGCGGCCCCGGCAGGCGCCCCGGCGCGGGCGAGGAGGGATTCGAGCGCCGCGAGGGCGGCTTCGATATCGGCGGGGTCGGCGCCCTCCCGGGCGGCCCGGGCGAGGCCGGCGATCGCGGCCGCGGCGGCCGCGGCCGTGCCGCGAAGCGGGAGGTCGCGGCTGACCTCGCGGAAGGCCATGGCGACGAGGAGGGCGGCGGCGGCCCGGTCCACGAGGTCATCGAACGGGGGGAGCGGCGCGGCGCGGTCGCGGACGGCAGCGACCAGGCAGCGGGCGTGGGCGAGCAGCTGGCGGAGGTGGGGGTGCGGGTATTCGGTCATGTCTCAACTCCTGATGGCGTATCTTAAGCAGTACCTTCGCAAAGTCAATGTACTGCTTGAAATTTCTTAGCCGCGTGCCCGGTGCGAACGTTGCCGGCGGCCGGCGTAGGCTGTGGGGCCATGACTGCGACGAAGGCCCCTGGCCGCCCCGGCGAGGTGGCGCGCTACTTCTTCCGCCTCGGCTGCATCGCCTTCGGCGGGCCGGCCGCGCACGTCGCGCTGATGCGCCGCGAACTGGTCCGCGAGCGGGGCTGGGTGAGCGACCAGGAGTTCCTCGACATGCTGGGGGTGACGAACCTCATCCCCGGCCCGAATTCGACCGAGATGACGATGCACCTCGGCCACCGGCGGGCGGGGATGGCCGGCCTCTGGCTCGGCGGCCTGCTCTTCCTGCTCCCGGCAGTGGCGATCGTGACGGCGCTCGCCTGGGCCTACGTGCGGTACGGGACGACGCCCGCGGGCGAGGGCATCCTGCTGGGGGCGCAGCCCGTGGTGCTGGCGCTCATCCTCCACGCGGCGTGGAGCCTGACGGGGGCAGCCTTCCGCGGCCTCGAGTCCGTCATCGTCATCGCGGCGGTGACGGGCCTGGCGCTCCTGGGCGTGAGCGAAGTCGCCCTCGTCCTCGGGGCGGGCATCTATTCCGCCGGGGTGACCGCGCTGGTGCAGGCGCTGACCCGCAGCGCGCGGCGGCGGCTGCCGGAGCTGCCCCGGGCGGGCGGCGACTGGTGGCGGCTGCCCCGCCAGCGGAAGGATGCGCCCGGCCGGCACCGGCGCCCCCGGGCCTGGCTGCCGCCGCTCGCGCCGGGCTCCGCGCTGGCGGCTGCCGGCGGCGCCGCCGGGGCGACGACGCTCGGCATCTTCCTCGGCTTCCTCAAGATCGGGGCGGTGCTGTACGGGAGCGGCTACGTGCTCGTCTCGTTCATGCGCGACGAGTTCGTGCAGCGGCGGGGCTGGCTCACGGAGGCGCAGCTGCTGGACGCCATCGCGGCCGGGCAGGTGACGCCGGGGCCGCTCTTCAGCTCGGCGGCGTTCGCAGGCTATGTGATGGACGGCTTCGCGGGGGCGCTGGCGGCGGCAGCCGGCATCTTCCTGCCGTCGTTCCTGTTCGTGATGCTGGCGGCGCCGTTGGTGCCGCGGCTCCGGCGGTGGCGGCTCTCGTCAGCCTTCCTCGACGGGGTGAACGCGGCGGCCTGGGCGCTCATCGTGGTCGTCGGCGTGCAGCTGGCGCGCGAGGTGCTCACCGGCTGGTTCGCCTGGAGCCTCTTCGTGGCGGCGCTCGCGGCGGCGGCCGCGACCCGCATCAACGCGGCGTGGCTGGTGCTGGGCGGCGTCGCGCTCGGCCTCGGCTGGACGGTGGCCGGCTGAGGCGGGCGGGCCGGCTCAGCGCTCGTTGGCGCGCATCTTCCAGTAGTCGCTCAGCGCGATGCGGATGACTTCGAGCGCGCGCTCCCGGCCTTCGAAGGGGTCGACGACGACTTCCTTCTCTTCGAGCACTTTGTAGTCGATGAAGAAGCGCTGGATCTCGGCGACGAGGTGGGGCGGGACGTCTTCGAGCTTCCGGATGTGGTTGAAGGCCGGGTCGTGGGAGTGGACCCCGAGGATCTTCTCGTCCGCTTTGCCGCCGTCGCGCATGTGCATGACGCCGACGGGCCGGACGTAGACGAGGGTCATCGGGACGACGGGCTCCTGGCCGAGGACGAGGACGTCGAGCGGGTCGCCGTCGTCGCAGAAGCTGCGCGGAATGAAGCCGTAGTTGGCCGGGTAGCGGACGGAGCTGGAGAGGACGCGGTCCAGCTTGAGGATGCCGCTCTTCTTTTCGAGTTCGTACTTGTTCTTGCTGCCGGCGGGGATTTCGATGACGACGGGAAGCTCGGACTCGATCTTGTCGGGGTCGACGGCGATGTCGTGCCAGGGGATGCATCGGGGGATGGCTCGCCTTGGGGTGAGATGCCCCGAGTGTCGCACCCCGGGAATCTCGGCGCGAGTGACGTGACAGGCACCCGTTGGAGCTGCAGCGGCGGCGCGGCAGGGTGGCTGCATGACGACGCTGGCAGATTTTCGCGAACGGATGCGCATCGACCTGCAGGACCCCGCCGGGGAGCGGTGGGCGGACGAGGCGCTGGACCGCCATCTCGGCCGGGCGCTGGCGGAGCTTTCGCGCGCGGCGCCCCGGGAGGCGCGGCTGACGATGGCGACGGCGCCCGGGAGCCGGGAGCTGAGCCTCGCCGGCATCCCCGGGCTGCTCGAGGTGGCGCGGGCGGAGTACCCGGCCGGGCTCGAGCCGCCAGCCTTCCGCAGCTTCGCCGTCTTCGGCAGCCTGCTGCGGTTCGAGGACGGGCCGCTGCCGGACGGGAGCGACTGCCGGCTCTGGTGCCGGCTCCTGCACGCGGCCGACGAGTCGGGATCGACGCTGCCGGCGGCGCTGGAGGACATCGCCGTGCTCGGGGCGACGGCGTTCGCGGCGGCCGAGGCGGCGAGCGGCACGCTCGAGCGGCTGACGCTGAACGCCGGCACGGCCGCGGCCTATGCGGCGATGGCCCGCGAGCGGGAGACGGCGTTCCGGCAGCTGCTGCGGGAGCTGGGCGGGCGGGGCCGCCTGCGCGCCCGGCGCGCGGGCACCGGCTAGCCCTTCCGCAGGTGGAGGAGCTCGCGCACGCCGAGGTCCTTCACTTCGTAGACGTGCGTGGCGACGCCTTCGACGATGCCGGGGTCGTGGCTGGCGCAGAGGATGGTGCCGTCGTAGGCCTGCAGCGCTTCGATGAGCTTCCGCCGGGTGGTGCGGTCGAGGTGGTTCGTCGGCTCATCCAGCAGGAGGACGTTGGTGGGCTGGAGGAGGAATTTCGCGAGGGCGACGCGGCTCCGTTCGCCGCCGGAGAGCACGCGGATCGGCTTGAAGACGTCGTCGCCCTTGAAAAGGAACTGGCCGAGGACGGTGCGGAGGCGGACGTCCGGCTCGTGCGGGGCGACGGAGCGGACCTCTTCGAGCACGGTGCGGTCCATGGCCAGGGCTTCGTCCTGGTGCTGGTCGTAGTAGCCGAAGCGGGCGCGCTCGGCCCATTCGACAGTGCCCTCCGTCGGCGCGATAAGGCCGGCGGCGATCTTCAGCAGGGTGCTCTTGCCGCCGCCGTTGGGGCCGACGAGGACGACTTTCTGGCCGCGCTCGATGTGGAGGTTGACGTCGACGAGCACGAGGTGGTCGCCGTAGGCGTGGCCGACGTGGCGGAAGACGAGGACGTCGCGCTCCGTGCGGCCGTGAGCGCTGATGTCGAAGTGGACTTCGGCGTCTTTTTTCGGCCGTTCGATGCGCTCGACGCGGGCGAGCTGCTTCTCGCGGGACTGGACCTGGGCGGCTTTGGTGGCCTTGGCGCGGAAGCGTTCGATGAAGCGCTCCTGCCGGGCGAGTTCGCGCTCCTGCCGGGCGGCGGCCTGGTCGAGCGCCTGGAGCTTCGCGGCTTTCTGCTTCTGGAAGGCGGTGTAGTTGCCGGTGTAGCTCTCGATGGTCTTCTCGCGCAGGTCGAGGATGCGGGTGGCGAAGCGGTCGAGGAACTCGCCGTCGTGGGTGACGACGAGGATGGCGGCGTCCCACTCGGTGAGCTCTTCGGCGAGCCAGTCGCGGGCGCGGGCGTCCAGGTGGTTCGTCGGCTCATCGAGGAGGACGTTCTCGGGCCGGCGGACGAGGACCTTGGCGAGGGCGATGCGCATCTGCCAGCCGCCGGAGAACTCGCTGCAGCGCTTCTGCCAGTCGGCGGGTTCGAAGCCGAGGCCGTCGAGGACGCGGCCGATGCGGGCTTCGATGCGGTAGCCGTCGAGGGCTTCGAACCGTTCGAACAGGCGGGCCTGCTCGTCGACGAGGGCATCGAGGTCGCCCTCGCCGGCTTCGATGGCGGCGGCGACGCGGGCGAGTTCGCGCTCGATGGCGCTGGCATCGGGAAAGGCGCGCCAGAGCTCCTGGAGGAGGGTGTTGCCGTCATCGAGGTCCGCCTCCTGGCGGAGGTAGCCGAGGCTGCCGCCGGTGTAGCCGGCGCGGCCGGCATCGGGCTGCTCGAGCCCGGCGATGAGGCGGAGGATGGTGGATTTGCCGGCACCGTTGGGACCGACGAGGCCAACGCGCTCGCCTTCGCTGACAGTGAAGGTGACATCGCGGAGCACCTCTTTGGCGCCGTACGACTTCGCGACCTGTTCGCAGAAAAGCATGGGGACAGGGTGAGGGTAGCAGGAGTTGGGGGTTGGGCGGGAACCGGGAGGCGGGAGACGAGAACCGGGAACCGGGAACCGGGAGGCGGGAGGCGGGGGGCAGTATCAACCTCCAACCTCCAACCTCCAACCTCCAACCTCCAACCTCTCTCCCTCTCTCCCCTTCTCCCTCTCTCCCCTTCTCCCTCTCTCCCTCTCTCTTTTCCCTTGGCCGCGGCCCGGCGACGATCGGGGCTGATGGACGGGGCGTGCGAACCGGACGGGGCGCGGCTGGAGGCGGCGCGGGAGGCGGCCCGCCAGCGGGAGGTCGGCAGCTACGAACGCCACATCTTCCTCTGCACGGGGCCGGATTGCTGCACGCCGGAGGAGGGGCAGCGGGCGTGGGAGCGGCTGAAGTCGCTCGCCGCGAAGGTGAACCGCACGCCGGGCGCGCCGAAGCTGTACCGGACGAAGGTCGGCTGCCTGCGCATCTGCCAGGCCGGCCCCACCGGCGTGGTCTACCCGGAAGGCACCTGGTACGCCTGCCTGACGCCCGAGAATCTCGAGCGCGTCGCCGCCGAGCACCTCATCGGCGGCCGCGAAGTGGAGGACCTCGTCATCGGCCGCAACCCGCTGGGGTAGGGAGGCGGGAACCGGGAAGCGGGAAGCGGGAGGCGGGAGGCGGTGGAGGCCGTAGCCGCGGGGCTCGTCCCCGCGCGGCGCCATGCGCCCAACGGATGCCCCGGGAGGCGGGAACCGGGAGGCGGGTGAATTCGACGGCCGGGGTGGGCCTCGCCGGCCCTCCGCGAGCACGGAGGCCCGCGACCACGGAGTTGGGAGTTGGGAGCTAGGAGTTGGGAGTTGGGAGCTAGGAGTTGGGAGTTGGGAGTTGGGAGTTGGGAGTTGGGAGTTGGGAGGGAGCGTACGGCTCCCCGCCGTTCCCGCAACCTTCGACCTCCCACCTTCAACCTTCGACCGTCCCCGCGCGGCGCCATGCGCCCAACGGATGCCCCGGGAATCGGGAGACGGGAAGCGGGAACCGGGAGACGGTGAATTCGGAGGTGCGGGTGGGCCTCGCCGGCCCTCCGCGGGCACAGAGGCCCGCGACGACGGAGTTGGGAGGTGGGAGGTGGGAGGGACCCTGCCGCCGTCCGCGGGACCGTCAACCTCCAACCTTCAACCTTCGACCTCCAACCTCCAACCTCCAACCTCCTCCTCCGGCGCCGGCGCGGAGCGCCGGCATCCCGCGGCGATGCCGCCGAAGGCGGCGAGCCATCCCCCGCCGCGGGCGGCCAGCCCGCGGCATCCCGCACCCGGCCCCCGGCCGCCATCGTTCCGCTTGCCCCTATACTGACCGGACCCGTGCCATGACGATGCAACGCCGCGCGACCCTCATCGTGAACCCGGCGGCGCGCGGGGTCCCGCGCCGGTTCGACCCCGCGCGGGTCGCCGCCTACCTCGCGGCGCGCGGGGTCGATGCGGAGGTGGCCGTCCCGCCCACGCCGGCGGGCGCCACCGAGGCCGCCCGGGCCGCCGCCGAGCGGGGCCACGACCTCTGCTTCGTCATCGGCGGCGACGGGTCGCTGCGGCAGGCCGCGGAGGGGCTGGCCGGCAGCGGCACCGCCCTCGCTGCAGTCCCCGCCGGCACGGTGAACATCTGGGCCCGCGAAGCTGGCATCCCGCGCGGCATCCGGGCCGCCATCGATTGCCACCTCGGCGGACAGGTGGTCCCGATGGACCTCGGCCGGGCGGACGGCCACGCCTTCCTCCTGATGGCCGGCATCGGCTGGGACGCGGAGATCGCCGCCGCCGTCAACCCGGCCTGGAAGCGGGCGGCGGGCGACCTCGCCTACATCCTCGAAGGGCTGCTCCACCTGCCGGCGCTCCGGACCCGGCGGACACGCTGGCGGGCCGACGGCGCGCTCTGCGAGGAGACCCTCGCGTGGATGGTCCTGGGCAACACGCGGCTGTACGGCGGCCGCATTCGGCTCACGCCCGGCGCGCGCATCGACGACGGCCTGCTCGATGCGGTGGCGTTTTGTCCCCACGGCCCGGGCGAGACCCTCGCGATGGCGGCGCGGGTGCTCGCCGGGCAGCGCCGCGGGCAGCACATCGTCGCGGGGCGCTTCGCCGAGGTCGCGGTCGAAACGCCGGGCCTGCCCGTCCAGCTGGACGGCGACCCCGTCGGCCAGACGCCGATGACGTTCCGCGCCGAGCGGGGCGCGCTGCTGGTGAGCCTGCCCGCGGGGCCGCTGCCGGACCTCTGGGGGGAGGGGTAAGGGGGCGGGATGCCGCGGGCTGGGCGCGGGGGCCGTGCGCGGGGTGCCGCGGGCTGGGCGCCCGCGGCGCGGGATGGCTCGCCGCCTTCGGCAGCGTCGCCGCGGGATGCCGGCGCTCCGCGCCGGCGGTGGGGGGCAGCGGGGGAAGCGGGAGGCGGGAGGAGTTGGGAGTTGGGCGGGAGCCTGCCGCCGTCTGCGGGTCCGTCAACCTCCAACCTTCAACCTTCAACCTCCAACCTCCACCTCCAACCTCCAACCTCCCACCGTAGCCGCGGGGCTCCGTCCCCGCGGGGCGCCATGCGCCCAACGGATGTCCCGGGAGACGGGAACCGGGAGGCGGGAACCGGGACGCGGGTGAATTCGGAGGTGCAGGTGGGCCTCGCCGGCCCTCCGCGGGCACGGAGGCCCGCGACTACGGAGGTGGGAGGTGGGAGGTGGGAGCTGGGAGGGAGCCTGCCGCCGCCCGCGGGTCCGTCAACCTCCAACCTCCCGCCCTCCAACCTTTAACCTCCAACCTTCCACCGTAGCCGCGGGGCTCCGTCCCCGCGGGGCGCCATGCGCCCAACGGATGTCCCGGGAACCGGGAGACGGTGAATTCGGAGGCGCGGGTGGGCCTCGCCGGCCCTCCGCGGGCACGGAGGCCCGCGACGACGGAGTTGGGAGGTGGGAGTTGGGAGGTGGGAGGTGGGAGGGAGTCTGCCGCCGCCCGCGGGTCCGTCAACCTTCAACCTTCAACCTCCAACCTTCAACCTCACTCCAGGAGGATGCCGGGGTTGAGCAGGCCCTGCGGGTCGAGCGCGGTTTTGACGGCGCGGAGGGCTTCGGCGAAGAGCGGCGGCCGCTGCTGCCGGTACCACGGCATGTGGTCGCGGCCGACGGCGTGGTGGTGGGTGATGGTGCCGCCGCCGACGATGACGGCGTCGCTCGCGGCTTGCTTGATGGCGGCCCAGGTCTCCAGTTCGCCGCCCGGCTTCGAAAGCACCTGGAAGCTGTAGTACGGCGCCGGGCCATCGGGGTAGACGTGGGTGAACCGGCAGGTGAGGCTCCCCCCGCCGGCGGCCGCGATCGCTTCGCCGACCTTTTCGCGCACGAGCCGGTCGAAGGCGGGCCAGCGGTCCCACGTGATAGCCGTCTCGAACGTGTCGCTCACGACGCCGGTGCCGGCGGTGAGGTTGCGCTGGTAGGGCGCGCGGATGAAGGCGTTCCGCCACGCGCCGACGGCGCCCTGGCGGCCGACCTCCTCGTCGCTGCCGCCGTCGGCGATGCGGATGCCGGCGGCGTCGGGCTCGCCGCCGCACTCGCGGGCGATGCGGACGGCTTCGTGCAGGAACGGGCCCTGCGGCACCTCGGCCGATTCGAAGCCGAGGATGAGGAGGGCGCGGACACCGTCGCCGCCGGCCGCGGCCTCGGCTTCGGCGGGGTCGAGCAGGCGGCAGTTGGCGGGCCAGAGCTTCGCCTGGACGACGCGGCGGGCGGCTTCGTAGCCGGCTTCCCAGGTGGGGAAGAGCATGCCGGCGGAGGCGCGGAACCGCGGCCGCGCCTGGATGCGCATCCACGCCTCGGTGATGATGCCGAGGATGCCTTCGCTGCCGATGACGAACCGGTCCGGGCTCGGCCCGGCGCCGGAGCCGGGCAGCCGGCGCGACTCCCACGCGCCGCGCGGGGTGATCATCCGCACCGATTCGACGAAGTCGTCGATGTGGGTGTGGTTGGTGGCGTAGTGGCCGCCGGAGCGGGTGGCGATCCAGCCGCCGAGGCTCGACCATTCGAAGCTCTGCGGGTAGTGGCGGAGGGTGAAGCCGTGCGGCCGGAGCTGCGCTTCGAGGTCGGGGCCGAGAACGCCGGCCTGGATGCGCGCCAGCGCGCGAAACGGGGTCGACTTCGAGGACGCGGTTCAGCTCGCGCAGGTCGATGCTGACGACGGGGCGGCCGCCGGCCGGGGGTTCGACGCCGCCGACGACCGAGGAGCCGCCGCCGTAGGGAACAGCCGCCGCGCCGGCTTCGCCGCACCATTCGAGGACGGCCGCAACCTCCGCTTCGTCGCGGGGGAAGGCAACGACGTCGGGCGGGTTGGGGAAGTCGCAGCGGAAGGCGCGGACGATGTCGCGGAAGCTCTTGCCGTAGTGGTGGGCCGCGCGCTCATGGGTATCGGTAGAGCAGATGGCAGCGAGGGACGGCGGCGGCTGGATGCGGGGCGGCCGGAGGCGGACCTGTTCGATGCGCGGCACCGGCGGCGCCTCGATGCGGACGCCGTAGCGGGCGGAAAGGCGGGCGGCGGCCTGCCGGCGCTGGTCGTCGGTCGGCTCTTCGGATTCGAGGCCCCAGGCCCAGAAGCTGCGGCGTCCGGTCATGCGTCACCTCCGCGGGGATGATAGCGGGAAGCGGAGACGGGAAGCGGGAAGCGGGAGACGGGAAGCGGGAGTTGGGGGTTGGGAGTTGGGAGTTGGGAGTTGGGAGGGAGCCTGCCGCCGTCCGCAGGTTCGTCAACCTCCAACCTTCCACCGTCGCGCGCGGGGCTCCGTCCCCGCGGGGCGCCATGCGCCCAACGGATGTCCGGGAAGCGGGAACCGGGAGACGGGAAGCGGGAAGCGGGAGGCGGGTGAATTCGACGGCCGGGGTGGGCCTCGCCGGCCCTCCGCGGGCACGGAGGCCCGCGACGACGGAGTGGGGAGTTGGGAGTTGGGAGGGAGCGTGCACCCGCGCGCGGCCTCTTCAACCTCCAACCTTCAACCTCTAACCTTCAACCTCCAACCTCCAACCTCCAACCTCCTCCCCGCCCCATGCGCGCGGGCGCGGGGGCCGGTAGGCTACGCGGCATGAGCATCGCAGTGAAATGGTTCCCGACGCTGGTCAAGCGGACGCGTTCGAAGCAGGCCGAGACGGTGGTGGCGTGGCGGGAGGGGCTGACGCCGCTCGCCATCTTCCTCGACGAGGGCTTCTCGGAGGTCGATGCGGAGGCCGTCATGCCGATCGTGAACGGGGCGCAGGCGAACCTCCGCGCGCCGCTGCAGGACGGCGACCAGCTCGAGTTCCTCGTCAGCATCCAGGGCGGCTAGCGGCCCCCGGCGGGCGGCTCCTCCCCCGGCGGCGGGGCGACCGGCAGCAGGATGCGGAACGTGCTGCCCTGGCCTTCGACGCTCTCCGCTTCGAGCCAGCCGCCGTGGGCGCGGACGATGCTGAGCGCCGTTGAAAGGCCGAGGCCCGTGCCCTTGCCGATGCCCTTCGTCGTGAAAAAGGGGTCGAAGATGCGGCTCAGCAGCTCCGGCGGCATCCCGGTGCCGGTGTCCGAGACGGCGATGTCGTGGTAGCGGCCGGGCAGGAGCCCGCGGCGCGCCCAGCCCGGGTCCGGGCCGAGCTCGCGCGTGGTGCGCAGGATGGTGACGGTGCCGCCCTCCGGCATAGCGTCGCGGGCGTTGAGCAGCAGGTTGAGCAGCACCTGCTGCAGGCCCGCGAATTCGCCGATGACCGTGTCGTCGCCGGGGTCCGAGTGGACGATGAGCCGGACGGCGGGCGTCAGCGTCCGGCGGACGAGCGCGACCGTCTCCTCGAAGAGGCGCGTGAGCGAGACGCGCTCGCGGGCGGCGATGCCGGGCCGGCTGAAACCGAGCAGCTTGCGCACGAGCTCGGCGCCTCGTTCGCCGGCGGTGGCGGCATCGTCGAGGTAGACGCGCAGGGGGGAATCCGGCGGCAGCTCGGTCCGCACGAGGAAGAGGTTGCCGAGGATGGTGGTGAGGAGGTTGTTGAAGTCGTGCGCGATGCCGCCGGCGAGCACGCCGAGGCTCTCCAGCTTCTGCGCCTGCAGGAGCGCGAGTTCGGCCTTCCGCCGGTCGGCAGCATCGCGCGATGAGCCGATGATGCGGACGCAGCGGCCGGCTTCGTCGAACACGGGCGTCAGGTGGGTGACGACTTCGCGGCGGTAGCCGGGGCGTTCGATGACGTTTTCGTATTCGATGGGGCCGCCGGCGGCCTCGGCCTGCCGGTAGCGCTCGAGGGCGCGGCGGGCGGCCTCCGGCGGGAGCGCCTCTTCGAGCCGGCGGCCCGTGAGCTGCTCGAGCGGCGTCTGCAGCATCTCGGCGGTCCGGGGGTTGGCGAGGGTGATCCGCCAGCCGCCGTCGGCTTCCCTGTCTGCGACCCAGAGGGCATCGCTCGTGCCTTCGACGACGGCGCGGTAGTTCCGCTCGGATTCGGCGAGGCGGCGCTCCTGTTCGAGCTTCCGGCTGAGGTCGCGCGACCAGCCGACGATGCGGCGGCTGGCGCCGCCCGGCCCGGCGACCGGCGTGAGCGTCGTCATGATGTGGAAGGGGCGGCCGTTCCATTCGCCGCGCATCTCGTATTCGACCGGGCGGCCGCCTTCGGCGGCCTGCCGGTAGTACTGTTCGCGCTCCCGGGCGAGCCGTTCGGAGAGGTAGCCGGCGGCGGCGAGGTCCAGCGATGTCTTGCCGAGGATGTCGGCGAGCTCGACGCGCGCGCCGCGGCAGTAGGCGGCGTTCGCGAAGACGAGCCGCCATTCGCCGGCGTCGTCGCGGTCGGCGATCCACATCGGGTCGCGGATGGAGTCGACGACGGCGCGGTAGAGCGCTTCCAGCTTGCGCTGTTCGCTGATGTCGCGCACCCAGAGCTGGACGGCCGGTTTCCCCCGGAAGACGGTCGGCGATGCGGCGGTCTCGACGAGCCGGGTGCTGCCGTCGCAGAGCTGGAATTCCATCTCGGCGGGGCCGACAGCTTCGCCGGCGGCGAGGCGTCGCTGGCGGTCGCGGACGAGGGGGTGGAATTCGGGCCGGACGAAGTCGAGGATGTGCCGGCCGACGAGGTCTCCGGGCCCGGCGGCCCGCATGAGCGCCACGGCCGCCGGGTTCACATAGACGACGACGCCCTGCTGGTGGATGGCGATGGCTTCCGGGTTGAACTCGATGCGGGAGCGGAAGCGCTCTTCGCTCTCGCGGAGGGCCTCCTCGGCGCGGACGCGGTCGCTGATGTCGGTGACGGTGCCGATGTAGCCGATGCGTTCCCCCGCGGGGCCGCTGAGGACGGTGGCCTGGGCGAGCACCCAGCGGACCTCGCCAGTAGGCCGGACGATGCGGTATTCGATGCGGAGCTGTCGGTCGGCTTCGATGTGCCGGCGGGTCGCTTCGATGACGGACGGGCGGTCGTCGGGGTGGATGGCGTCGAGGTAGCCGTAGCCGCGGGCTTCCTCGGCCGTCCGGCCGGCGAGGGCGCACCAGCGCGGGTTGACGCGCAGGCAGCGGCCGAGGAGGTCGGTCTGGAAGACGCCGACCGGGAAGAGGTCGAGAGCGAAAAGGGCGTCGAGGCCCGCGTCCGCGCGCAGCTCGTCGGTCATGCCGTGGGCGCCCTCCGCCGGCGCGCGAGTAGCGTAGCGGGTTTCTCGCGGGAAGGGTTCGGGGTTTCCCCGCGTTTTTGGTCAGAAGCGGGAGGAAACTTCATCGCCGGCCGCCCGCACGCAGTTCCGGCCGGCGCGCTTCGCTTCGTAGAGGGCGAGGTCGGCCTCTTTGATCAGCCACTCGGGCGTCATGAGGGCGTCGGCGCGGTAGGCGGAGACCCCGAACGATGCCGTGACCGGGATCTCCTGCCCGGCGACTTCGACCGGGCGGGCGGCGATCGCCTCGCGGACGCGCTCGGCGCTCTGGATGGCGCCCTCCAGCGGCGTGGAGGGCAGGACGACGACGAACTCTTCACCGCCGAAGCGGGCCAGCAGGTCGGCATCGCGCAGGACGCTCTTCATGCGGGCGGCGACGGCGCGGAGCACTTCGTCGCCGGTGAGGTGGCCGTAGGTGTCGTTGAGCGCCTTGAAGCGGTCGAGGTCGGCGAGGAAGAGGGAGAGCGGCGTGCCGTAGCGGGCGGCGAGGCGGAAATGCTCTTCGAGGAACTCGTGGAAGTGGCGGCGGTTAGCGACGCCGGTGAGGACGTCGGTGGAGGCCTGCTGGATGAGCTGCTCGCGCTCGGCCTGGAGCGCCGCGTTCTCGCGCTCGGATTCGATGGTGAGGCGGAGGAGGGCTTCGTTGGCGCGGGCGAGGACTTCGCCGGGTTCGAGGCAGCTGGCCGGGATATCGAAGGTGGCCGCGAGCGCCGCGCCGTCGGCGAGGGCGGCGGCGACGAGTTCTTCGGCAGCCGCGGGCGCGACGCCCAGCCGCTCGCACGCCGTCCGGAGGGCGGCGAGCTGTTCGCCGGGCCGGTCGCCGAGGATGACATCGGCGCCGGCGGCGCCGGCGTGGACGCACATCACGAGCTGGGCTGTCTCGAGCGGGGCGCGGGAGGGGTCGCCGGCGTGGCGGACGGCATCGACGAGAGTCGGCGGCAGGTTCCAGCGCTCGGCGAGGGCGGCGCCGACCCGGCTGTGGTCGACCCCGAAGCGCTCGAGTTCGCGGACGCGGAGGAGGCCGATGTCGCGGCCGGCCTCGGCGGCGACGTCCCGGTACTCGTCGCCGAGCGCCGATTCGAGCGCGATGACGCCGAGGAGGTGGAAGAGGCCGCCGAGGAAGGCTTCGTCGCCGATGCGGAGGCCGGCGCGGCCGGCGACGGCGCGGGCGACGATGGCGGCGTAGAGGCTGCGCTGCCAGAGCCAGGTGTGGTCGATGCCGACGCCTTCGCGGGCGCGGAGGTCGGCGACGAGGGTGAAGCCGAGGGCGAGCGTCTTCACGGTCCGGAGACCGAGGACGAGGACGGCATCGCGGACGCGGGAGATGGAGCGGGGCCGGCCGTAGAAGCCGCTGTTCGCCATGCGGAGCACGCGGGCGGCCAGCGCCGGGTCGCGCTCGATCATGGCGCCGAGCTCATCGAGGGAGACATCGGGCCGCTGGACGAGGTCGATGACGCGGACCGCGACGGCCGGGATGGTCGGCAGGCGGTCGGAGTGCATGATCCGTTCGAGCGGCGAGCCGGGCATGGCCGGGGTACTCCCTGGTGGTTGGCGCCGGTGTCGGGCGCGTGGTTCCACCGTGGATATCGGCAGACAGCTGCGGAACAGGAGGGTGTTTTTTCGCGCGCCCCGGGGGTTCCCCTAGGGAAGTGGGCGGGGCCCGGGCGGCCGGCGGGGCGGGGCCCGGGCGGCCGTTGCGGAGCGCCGCGCGGCGGCGCACGCTGGGGGCCATCACCGCCCGGGAGGATTCGCGCAGATGGCCGACGTGGAACCGCCGCCCGGGGCGCTCACCGGGAAGCGCCGCCACCGCCGCATCGCCTACCGCTGCGCCTTCGGCGAGCCGCTCGCCCACACCGGCGCCCCCTACCTCGTCGAAGGCGTCTACACCGACCGGGAGGGCGACCCCATCGGCCCGGTCTTCACGAACGAAGACCCGCCGGAGGAGTTCCTCGTCCTGCCGGATGAAGCGATTCCGCTCGTCCACGTCGAAGCGGCGCTCGACGCCGACCCGAGGGTCGCAAGCTACGAGCAGGTGGTCGGCCTGCTGTTCGACCCGCAGGAAGCGGTGCCGCCGGGCATCGAGGAGAACGGCGAGCGCTGGGAGAACGGCGAGCTGGTCGTCTACACCTTCGAAACGGACGACGAGGCGCTCGAGGCGCAGTACTGAGCGGCGGCGCGGCGCTCACCAAGCGGCGATGACGACGGCGTCCGCCGGGTGGCGGTGGTCGCCAGTGTCGATGAGCAGGCGGCGGCCGGGGACCATCTCGGCCGCCGGCAGCGCGCGGCTGACGGCAACGTTCTCGAAGACAGCGGCGGCCGAACCGTCGAGCCGGACGGCGGCCGTCCAGCTGCCCGTATCGAAGGCGACGAGGCGGGCGCGGCGCAGGGCCATCAGTTCACCTCCCCAAGCGTGAGCGCGGTTTCGAACCCGCCCGGGCCGTACGCCGTTTCGATGCCGAGCGCGCGGTAGCGCGCGCTGCCGCCGGGCGCGAGCGGGTGGACGACGTCGACGACGTCGTACAGCTGGATGCCGGCGTGGAAGGGCAGCCGGGCGCGGGCGAGCGGCCGGCCCCGGCGGAGCCGCGCGAGCAGCCGGGCGGCATACGCCCCGGCGAGCGAATCGGAGGCGGCGCCGAGTTCGCGGCGGGGGACGAGGGCCGGCCCATCGCGCAAGAGCTCGCCGCCGCGGAACGCCTCGGCAGCGCGGTCCGGGCCCTGCACCCGGGTCCACGCGGGGAGCGCCCGCGCGGCCGGCTCGAAGGCGAGCAGCGGATGGCCGCCGGCGCCGAGCGCCCACGCTGCCGGGTCGGCCGGGCTGAGCCCGCAGATTTCGAGGCCCGATTCGGCGCGGAAGGCGTCGGCGGTCGGTTCGAGCAGGCGGAGCGCCGCCGGGAGCGCGGCCTCCCCGGCCTGGATGGCGACGGCGGCCGTCTCGGTCGTCCACGCGCCGGACGGCGGCAGGTCGGCGGCGCTGGCCACGGGGATGCCGGCCCGGGCGGCGAGGGCGGTGAGCAGTTCGCCGCGGGTGCTGCCGGGCGGCGGCTGCCAGGTGGCCGGGGCGCGGTAGGCCGCGAGCCGCTCCCACGGCCCGGCGATGCGGAGGACGGCCGTCTCCACGCCGCGCGCCCGGCGCCGCTCGACCGCTTCGACCGCGCCGCGGAAGGCGGGGCCGTACTCCGGTGCGCCGCCGGGGCCGGAGCAGTAGCCGAGGCTCACTTCCACGCCGGCGCCCGGCGCGAGGAGCGGTTCGCTGCCGGCCAGCCCCGCCGGGTCGGCGAGCTCGGCCAGCGCGCGGGAGACCGCCGGCCCGTCGGCCCGCCGGAACCGGCGCAGCAGGGCGGAGACGTCCAGCTCGTCGGCGAGCGGCGCGGCCTGGACTGCGCCGACGCGCGCGGCAAGGAGGACGTCCCCATCGGCGGCGAGCGCGAGGCCGAAGGGCGCGCCAGCGGCGAACGGCACCGGTTCGCTCCAGGGCGCGAGCGTGCCCGAAACGGCCTGCGCGAGCAGCGCGCGGGAGCCCGCGACCGGCGCAGCGCGCACTTCGCGGAAGGCGGCGACAGCCTGCCCCGCCCAGACGATGGCCGGCCGGTCGAACGTGATGCCGGAGGCCGCATCAGCGGCGGCCGCCACCCGGGGGCCGAACCAGGCGTTCGCCGGCAGCCCGCCGTCGCCCATCACGTGGGCCGCCGCGAGGGCGGCGCCGCTCCCGGGCGCGGTGCCGGTGACGAGCAGGTGGAAGTCGCCTGCGGCGTGGACCGCGGCGAGGCCGCTGACGGCCGCCCAGCTGCCGGCCATCGTCCAGGTGGTGCCGCTGGCGGCCCAGGTGCCGCCCGTCCGGCGGAGCCGCTTCACCGCCGGGGTCGCGCCCAGGCTGTAGAAGGCGCAGAGATTGCCGTTCGAGGCGCGGCCGGCGAGGGCGAGGCTGCCGATGGGCACCGCCTCGGTCACGCGGGTCGCCGGCGCGGTCCAGGTCAGGCCGTCGTCGAAGGAGTGGATGGTGCGGAGCGCGGCGCCGTCGGCGAAGGCGGCGGCGATTTCGCCCGGCACGGCGGCGGCGGCGACGGGCGCGCCGGCGGGCAGGCTGGCGAGGACGCCCGACCACGGGCCCCCGTCCCGCCGGGCGCGGAGGCTGCCGCCGTCGTTGACCAGCTGGATGCGGGTGCCGGCGGCGGTGACGGCGAGGGCGTGCGGGGCTTCGCTGCCCGGCAGCGCGGCCGGCGGCCCGAAGGCGAGCAGCGGCACGCCCGCCCGGCGGCGGGAGAGGAGGACGCGGACCGCGGGCCGGCGGCGCGCCGCGGCCTGGTGGGCGAGGAGGGAGGGAGTGAGGGTTCGCATGCCGCCACCGTGGCGCGGCGGGACCACAGCTCCGAGCGGCGGCTGACGCTCGCGGTCAGTGGCCGGCGGCCCGGGCGCGCGCCGCCTCGAGGCCGGTATCGTGCGAGGCCGAGGGCGCAGCGAGCAGCAGGTAGAGCGAGCCGATCACACCTGCGATGAGCGAGGCGGCGAGGATGCCGATCTTCGCCTCGTCGAGGTGCGACGGGTCGTCGAAGCTGAGGCCGGCAATGAAGAGCGCCACCGTGAAGCCGATGCCGGCGATCATCCCGGCGCCGAGCACCTGCCGGAAGCCGGTGTTCGCCGGGAGCTGCGCGAGCCCGAGCCGGACGCACAGCCAGCTCGTGAGGAAGATGCCGATCGGCTTGCCGAAGACGAGGCCGAAGGCGACGCCGAGCGTCACCGGGCTGGAGGCGGCGTTGCGGAGCATCTCGCCCGTCACCGGCACGCCGGCGTTGGCGATCGCGAAGATGGGCACGATGAGGTACGCGGTCCACGGCGCGAGCCGGTGCTCCAGCCGGTCGAGCGGGCTCTCCATCCCGCTGGCGAGGTCCTCCATCTGGGCGAGCGCCTGCTGCATCCGCTCGTGGTCGCCGTCCGCGCGGGCGAGGGCGTACTCGGTGCGCAGGCGGTCCATCGCGGCGTCGAAATCCTCGTCCGTGTAGTACGGCCGGGAGGGGGTGAGCATCGCGAGGATGACCCCGGCGATCGTCGCGTGGATGCCGGACTTCAGCATCGCGGCCCAGAAGAGCACGCCGAGGAAGAAGTAGACGCCGATAGCGCGGACGCCGCCCCGGTTGAGGACGAACATGACGGTGAGCAGGAGGGCGGCCCAGCCGAGCGCCTCGAGCGAGAGCGACTCGGTGTAGAAGACGGCGATGACGATGATGCCGCCGAGGTCATCGGCGACGGCGAGGGCGAGGAGGAAGACCTTGAGCGGCGGCGGCACCCGCTTGCCGAGGAGGGTGAGGACGCCGACGGCGAAGGCGATGTCCGTCGCCATCGGGATGCCCCAGCCGTGGGCCGTCTCCGTGCCGGCGTTGAAGGCGGTGTAGATGAGCGCCGGGCCGAGCATGCCGCCGAGCGCGGCGGCGACGGGCAGGATCGCCCGGCGCGGGCTCGAGAGTTCGCCCGAGACCAGCTCGCGCTTGATTTCGAGGCCGACGACGAAGAAGAACAGCACCATCAGGCCGTCGTTCACCGCGTGGCCGAGGTGCTGGTGGATTTCGAACAGGTGGAGGTCGAGCGCGAGCTCCGTTTCCCAGAGGTCGTAGTAGCTCTGGTCCCAGGGGGAGTTCACCCAGGCGAGGGCGATGATGGCGCCGACGAGGAGGACGATGCCGCCAGACGCCTCGATAGCGGCAAAGCGCTGGGCAGGACGCACGAACCGCCGGACAACGAAACGGCGGCCATGGCCGCCGATGAGGGTATCGAGGGCGCGCAACACGTCGCCCGTAGCGTAGATCGGCGAAGCTTGCGGTCAATTGGGGCCGAACCGGTCCCGCATGGGCAGGCGCGCGCTTCCGCGTGGCAGGGGCGGGCCGTACCATCGGCGGCCATGGGGCCGCGCATCCTCATCCTCGCCCGGGGCTACCTCGGCAGCCACATGTCGGCGCCGGGCATCCGCGCCACCGCGCAGGCGCGCGTGCTCGCCGAGCACGTGCCCGGCGCGCAGGTCACCCTCGCCGGCCCGAACGAGGATGCCGAACAGCCGGCCGACGGCGCCTACCGGGTGACCCGCTGGAGCGCGCGGAACCTGCTCCAGCTGGCCGCATCGCACGACATCATCATCAGCTCGATGCTGCCGCCCCACATCGCCGTCTTCTACCCGTGGAAGCGGTACGTGGTGGACCTCTTCTCGCAGTACGCGATGGAGTGGATGGAGGTGGGGATGCAGCACTACGAGGGCCGCCATCGCGACGCCTGGGCCGAACGGACGCGGGCGGTGCTCGGCATGCAGCTCACGCTCGCCGACTTCATCCTCACCTGCAACGAACGGCAGCGCGACAGCTACATCGGCATGATGACGTCGCTCGGGCTCATTTCGCCGCGGGTGTACGAGGCCGACCCGACGCTCCGGCGGTACATCGATTCGGCGCCCCACGGCATCCGGCCGGAGCTCCCCGTGCCGGGAAAGCGGGTGCTGCGCGGCGTGCGGCCCGGCTTCGGCGAAACCGACCGCATCATCCTCTGGAACGGCGGCATCATCCAGTGGTACGACCCGGCGACGCTCATCGAGGCGCTCCGGCTGCTCGGCCGGGACGATATCAAGCTGCTCTTTCTCGGCGCCGCCTACCCGGGCATCAAGGAGCTCGGCAAGGGCGTCCGCTTCCAGGATGCGAAGGCGATCGCGGCGCGCAACGGCCAGCTCAACCGGACGATCTTCTTCGAAGAGGGCTGGGTCTCCCACGAAGAGGCGAAGCAGTACGTGCTCGAGGCCGACATCTCCGCCTGCACCTACTTCGACAACATGGAGACGCGCTACAGCCACCGCACCCGGTTCGTCGACCTGATCTGGGGCGAGCTGCCGTTCATCTGCACGCACGGCGACGTGCTGGCGGAGGAGGTGGCGCAGGAGGGCTGGGGGCTCGTGGTGCCGGAGGGCGACGCGCCGGCGCTGGCGCGCGCCATCGAGAAGCTGCTGGATGACCGGGAGTTCCACGCCCGCTGCAAGGCGAACCTCGCCGCCGCCCGGCCGCGGCTCCAGTGGAGCGCCACGATGCAGCCGCTCATCCGCTTCTGCCGGGAGGAGGGCGAGCCGGTTTCGCCGAAGTGGGAGCGGGTGCCCGGGCTGGCGCAGCGGCTCGCTGTCTACACCGCCCGGCGGGCCGTGTTCAACCGGTACGACGCGGCGCTGAAGCGGCGCTCCGAGCGGCGCGAGGCCGCCGAGAAGAAGGAGCGCCTGCGGCAGGAGCGGCTGGCGCGGCTCGGCGCCGGGAGCGCGGCGAAGTGAGAATCCTCGTCCTTTCGCGGGCTGTGATCGGGCCGCAGATGGCCTCGCCCGGGGTGCGGGCGTACCAGCTCGCCGGCGCGCTCGGCCGCGCCCTGCCCGGCGCCGAGATCACGCTCGCGGTGCCGGGCGACCGGGGCGAGGTCGCGCCCCCCGCCCGCAACGTCGGCATCCGGCGGTATTACAGCAACAGCGAGGCGCTCTTCCTCGCCCGCCAGCATGACGTGACCGTCTCGCGGAACTTCCCGCCCCAGTTCGTCCAGCTGATGGGGAAGACGCGGCTCGCGCTCGACGCCTTCACCCCGCTCTTCATCGAATGGATGGAGCTTTCGCAGCGCGACATCCTGCCGAAGTGGCGGCGGACGTGGATGGCCTCGAACCGCTGGTACCTGAACATGCAGCTCACGCTGGCGGACTTCATCTTCTGCGCGGACGACCGCCAGCGCGACCTCTGGATCGGGATGATGATGGCGCTCGACCTCGTGCCGCCGTCGGTCTACGCGCGCGACCCGTCGCTGCGGCGGTACATCGACGTGGTGCCCTACGGCGTGCCGCAGCAGCCGCTCCGGCCGGCGGGGCCGGCGCTCAAAGGCGTGATGCCGGGCATCGCACCCGCCGACCGGGCGCTCCTCTGGAACGGCGGCATCACGGAATGGAACGACACGGAGACGCTGCTGCGGGCGATGGCCCGGCTCGGCGGCCGCCGGCCGGAGGTGAAGCTCGTCTTCATGGGCATCAACCACCCGGATTTCGCCTTCGGCCCGAACGCGGGCGTCACCCGGCGGACGATCGAGCTGGCGGAAGAGCTCGGGCTCAAGGACCGGACGGTCTTCTTCCTCGAAGGCTGGGTGCCCTACGCCGAAATCGACAGCTACCTCGCGGAGGCGGACGCCAGCGTCTGCCTCGGCTACGAAAACCTCGAAGCGCGGTTCGCCTTCCGGACGCGGTACGTCGACCTCTTCCGGGCGCGGGTGCCGCTGGTCTGCACGCGCGGCGATGTGCTGGCGGAGCGGGTGGAGCGGGAGCCGCTCGGCATCACGGTGCCGGAGCGGGACGCCGACGCGGTGGCGGCCGGCATCGAGCGGCTGCTGGATGACGCTGCCTTCCGCGAAACCTGCCGCGCGAACCTCGCCCGCATCGGCGCGGAACTCTCGTGGGATGCGGCGGTGCAGCCGCTGGCCGACTTCTGCGCGCGGCGGGAGAGCGTCGCGCTGCCGGCGCGGCAGCGGCAGCTGCGGGCCGCTTTCCGGGGCGGCGTCTACGTCGCGCTCAAGAAGGCCTGCAAGAGCCCGCCGCTCCACCTGTAGCCCGGGAGCGGCTTCGCCGGGGGCCGGGCCGCCCGCACCGGCCCGCGGCCGCGCGGGGAGGGAACGCGGTTGGAGGGGAGCGCCGCGCTCCGCAGGCCCCGCGCCCGCACGCGCGGCGGTTCGGTCAGGGGGCGCGGACGATCGGCACGCGGGCAGCGCGGGCCTCCGCGTACCGCTTCGCCACGTCCTCCCAGTTGATGATGTTCCAGACGGCCTTCACGAAATCCGCGCGGGCGTTCCGGTACTGCAGGTAGTAGGCGTGCTCCCAGGCATCGATCACGAGGATCGGCGTCGAGGCGTTGGCGATGTTCGACTGGTGGTCGTAGACCTGTTCGATGACGAGGCGGTCGGAGACGGGTTCATAGGCGAGCACGCCCCAGCCGGAGCCCTGCACGCTGTTCGTGGTGTTCGACAGCTGTTTCATGAAGGCGTCGAAGCTGCCGAAATCCCGGTCGATCGCCTGGCGCAGCTCGCCCGCCGGCTCGTCGCCGCCGTGCGGGCTCAGGTTGTTCCAGAAAATCGAATGCAGGATATGGCCGGAGAGGTGGAAGGCGAGGTTCTTCGCCAGCATGTTGACGGTCGAGAAGTCTTCCTTCGCGCGGGCCTCTTCGAGCTTCTCGAGGGTGGCGTTCGCCCCGGCCACGTAGGCGGCGTGGTGGCGGGCATGGTGGAGCTCCATGATTTCGCCGCTGATGTGGGGCTGCAGCGCGCCGTAGTCGTAGGCCAGGTCGGGAAGGGTATACGTCGGCAAGGCCGGTGCCTCCTTCGCAGGGTTCGGCCTGCCCGCCGCCGGGCACTCGCACCAGCCCAGGAGGACCGACGACGGCGGCGGGCGGGCACCCGTAGTCTGGCCCCTTCCGCAGTTATTTGCAACTGCATTTCTTTGCATCAAGCCGCCGGCGGCCGCGCACGCTGCAGCCGGGGGGAGCGCGGCGTCCGCTCCCCCCGGCCTCCTCCGCCCCGCTGCCGCGGGCTCAGCCCTGCGCCAGGCGGAAGCGGGCCGCTGCCTCGCTGAGGGCCTTGGCGTACTCCCGCATCTGGGAGGCCGTCGCCGCCAGCTCCTCGGACTGCGCCGAGAGCTCCTCCGTGGAAGCCGAGACCTGCTCGGCCGAGGCGGAGGTCTGCTCCGAAGTGACGGAGACCTGCGAGATGACCATCGCCACCCGCTCGGTGCCGCTCGCCATCTCGGCGGCGCCGGCGGCCGAATCGCGGCTCACCTGCGCGATCGATTCCGTGGCTTCGACGATGCGCGTGGCGCCGCGGGCGAGCTCCTGCACTTCGCCGGCCACCTCGTTCATCCGCTCGGCGGCGGACTGGACGGCCTGGATGATCGCCTCGAGCGACTGGCCGGCGTGCTGGGTGATTTCGCGGCCGGCGGTCACGTCGCGCACCCCTTCGGCCATGGCGTTGACGGCCTCCCGGGTGCCCTGCTGGACGCGGGCGATGAGCTCGGCGATTTCGCGGGTGCTGGCGCTCGAGCGCTCGGCCAGGCCGCGCACGTTCTCGGCGACGACGGCGAAGCCGCGGCCCTGCTCGCCGGCGCGGGCGGCTTCGATGGCGGCATTGAGCGCGAGCAGGTTCGTCTGCGAGGCGATTTCGTCGATGACCTTCACGATGTCGCCGATCTGCTGGCCGAGCTGGCCGAGTTCGCTCACCCGCTCGGAGGCGCGGCCGACGGCCGCAGCAATCGACTCCATCGCGGCGACGGCCTGCGCGACCGCCTGCTGGCCCTGGACGGCGGCCTCCCGGCTCGCCTCGGCGGCGCGGGCCACTTCGGCCGAGACTTCCGAGGCGTGCGCGATCCGCTGGCCCATCGCCTCAGCTTCGCGCTGGCCCTCGGCCGCCGACTGCGCGCTCGATTGCGCGCTCGCGCTCAGCTGCTGCGAGCCGGCCGCCAGCTGGGTGACCTCGTGCGTGCTGTCCTGCGCGAGGGTGTTGAGCGTGACGGTGGAGGTGGTCACTTCGTTGATCGCCTGCGCGATCTGGCCGGTGGCGAGGGCCATCTGGTTCGAGGACTCCTCGAGCTGGCTCGAGGCGGCGAAGATCGCCTGCGCGTTCTCCTGCACGGTGCCCACGAGCTTCGCGAGGTTCTCGACCATATCGCGCAGGGCGCGGCCGAGCGCGTCCTGGTACCCGCGCGGCGTCACCTGCACGGCGAGGTTGCCGTTGGCGACCTCCTTCGCGACGCCGACCATCTCGCGCAGGTAGGCGGTCATGTTCTCGAACGAGCGGGCCATCTGGCCGAGTTCATCCTTCGAATGGATGTCGACCGAGACCTCGACATCGCCCTTGGCGATGCGGTCGGCGGCATCGGCCGCCTTCCGGGCGGCCCCGGCGATGGAGCGGGCGAGCCACCACGCGCCGCCGAAGCCGAGCACCACGGCCGCGACGGTCAGGCCGATGAGCAGCATCCGCGCATTCGCGGCCGCCGTATCCGACTGCTTCGCGGCCTTTTGCGACTGCTCCGCGTTGTAGCGCGCGAGGAGGTCCAGGTTGTCGTTCAGCCGCTGGGCATCGGCCTCGATCTGCGAGGCGGTGATGACGGCGCCGACCTGGTCGCCCTTCGCCGCCTGGTCGAGCACCTGCGTCCGGCCGGCGACGACCCGCTGGGCGAGCTCTTCGATGAGCAGGAAGAGGTCGGCCTCATCCTTCGAGCTGATCGTCGGCCGGTAGTTCTCCAGCTCCTGCTGGGCCTTCGCGAGGAAATCGCGCGAGGCATCGATGGCCCGGTTGCGCTGGCCGGCCTCGGCAGCGAGGAGCGCCTTCTTCTCGTCGCGCGCGCTGGCGTTGAGGTAGCGGATCGCCTGGAGCGAGTACTGCACGCCGAGCGTGTTGATGGCATACATGCGGTCGGCGCGCTGCGCGGCCTGCTCGAGCTGGTAGATGCCCACGCCGGCGACAACCGCCATGAGGGCGAGGACGACGACGAACCCGCCGAGGATTTTGTGGACCAGGCGGAGATTGGAGACGGCCTGCGGGACCCGCACGAAACCCATAGCTGGTGACCTCCCATCGCCGGCGCTCGGGGCGCCGTTCACGCTGTGTTCATCATCGTTTGCGGAGTTCGACGGGCCCGCCGGGAGGATCACCTACGGGGCCGGCAGGTTGCCACTAAGGGGACGGCCGCGGCCCACCACTAAGCAGCTGCTCAGCCCCGGCGGCCGCCGGGACGCCGGGGTAGACTGGCGGCCATGCGCGTTCCCCGGCTGCAGGCGGCTGCCATCCGCGAAGCGCGGCTGCCCGCCGCGACCGTCGCCGGCACCGCCATCGGGCTGGCGCTCTTCGCTGCGGGCTACGGCAGGGCGGCGGATGCGGCCTGGGCGGCGACCGCGCTCGGCGGGCTGGTGCCGGCCCTCCGCGGGATGGTCGAGGCGCTCCGCGCCCGCCGCGCTGGCGTCGACGTGGTCGCAGTGCTCGCTATCGCCGGGGCGATTGCGCTGGGCGAAACGCTGGCTGCCGCCGTCATCGGCGTGATGCTTGCGACCGGGCAGGCGCTCGAGGCGTACGCGGCCGGCCGGGCGGAGCGGGAGCTCACCGGGCTGCTCGCCCGGGCCCCGCGGACGGCGCGCCGCATTGCGGGCGGCGCCGTCGAAGTCATCCCGGCGGAGGCGGTCCAGGCCGGCGACCTCCTCCTCATCGCGACCGGCGATACCGTGCCGGTCGACGGCACGCTGCTCGAGGACCAGGCGCTGCTCGATGAATCGGCGCTGACGGGCGAGAGCCGGCTGGCCGAGGCGCGGCCGGGCCAGCGGATTGCCTCAGGCGCGGTGAACGCCGGCGCGCCCTTCCGGCTGCGGGCGCTGGCGACAGCGGGCGAGAGCACCTACGCGGGCATCATCCGGCTGGTGGAGGCCGCACGGGCATCGCGCTCGCCGATGACGCGGCTGGCCGACCGGTACGCCGGGCTCTTCGTGCCGGTCGTGCTCCTCACGGCGGGCGGAGCCTGGGCGTGGAGCGGCGACCCGGTGCGGGCGCTCGCCGTGCTCGTGGTGGCAACGCCGTGCCCGCTCATCCTCGCCGCGCCGATCGCCATCGTTGGCGGCATTTCGCGGGCCGCCGGGCGCGGCGTCGTCATCAAAGGCGGCGGCGCGCTCGAGACGCTGTCCCGCGTCCGCGTCGTCTTCTTCGACAAGACGGGGACGCTGACCGCCGGGACGCCGCGGCTGGAGCGGGTGCTGGCGGCGTGGGGCGGGCTCGACCCGGCCGAAGCGCTGCGGCTGGCGGCCAGCCTCGCCCAGGTCTCCGGCCACATCATGTCGGAGGCGCTGGTGCGGGCGGCTGCCGAGCGGGGCATCGCGCTTTCGCTCCCGGGCGAGGTCCGCGAAGAGCCGGGGATGGGCCTCGAAGGCGAGGTCGACGGGCGGCGGCTGCGGCTCGGCCGGCTGCCGTGGGTGTGCGCGCGGGAGCCCTCGCCGGCGGCGCTCCGGCTGCAGCGGCGGGCGCTCCGCTACGGCGGTTCGGCCACGTTCCTTGGAGTCGATGGCGAGCTTGCGGCCGCCTTCGCGCTGGAGGATCCGGTCCGGCCGGAATCGGGCCGGGTGGTGCGCATGCTCCGCCGGCTCGGCATCGGCGAAACGGTGATGCTCACGGGTGACCACCCGGGCCTCGCCGAGATGGTCGGCGCCTCGCTCGGCATCGACCGGGTGCTGGCGGGGCTGACGCCGCCGGAGAAAGTCGAGCACGTCGCGGCGCGGGCCGGCGCGCCCGCGCTCATGGTCGGCGACGGCATCAATGACGCGCCGGCGCTGGCTGCGGCGGATGTCGGGGTGGCGATGGGCGCGCGTGGCGCGGCGGCGGCGGCCGAGGCGGCCGACGGCGTCATCATGGTCGACCGGCTGGACCGGCTGGTGGAGGCGATGCTGGTGGCGCGATCGGCCCGGCGGATCGCCGTCGAGAGCATCGTCCTCGGCATGGGGCTGTCGTTCCTCGCGATGGGCTTCGCGGCGGCCGGCCGCATCCCGCCGGTGGCGGGAGCGCTGCTGCAGGAGGGGATCGACGTCGCGGCGATCCTGAACGCGCTCCGGGTGCTCCGCTGGCAGCCGCCGCGGCCCGGGGCGGGCATCCCGCCGGCCGTCCTCCAGTCGCTGCTCGAAGGCCACCGCGAGCTGGGTGCGCTCGCCGACGAGCTCCGCAGCTTCGCGGCCGAGCTCGATGCGCTGCCGCCGGCCGAGCTGGCGGCCCGCGCGAAGGCGGCCGCTGCGCGCGTCCGCGCGATGGTCGTGCCCCACGAGCAGCAGGAAGAGCGCGACGTCTACCCGGCGCTGGCTGCCCGGCTGCCGGGGCCGGACCCGCTCGCTGCACACAGCCGGACGCAGGCGGAGCTGTTCCGCGTGCTCCGCAGCTTCGAACGGCTGGCGGCGGACCTCGAGCCGGGCGGCGAGGCGCTCGACCCGGAAGACGTCGCCGACCTGCGCCAGCAGCTCATCGGGCTCGCCACGCTGCTCCGGCTCAACCTCGCGCAGGAGGAAGACCTCGCCGCCCTGCTCGGCATGGAGCGGGCTGCGGCCCCGGCCCCGGCGGCCGCCGGGACGCCGGGGTAGACTGGCGGCCATGGAGATTGAGTACGCGCTCCTCGCCGACCACGCCGAAGTGATCAACGGCAAGCTCTACCTGATGGGCGGCGGCTGGGACCTGCGGCAGGCCCCCGCCGCGCCCGCCCGCGCCCAGTTCGCCGTCGCCATCGGCGTCCGCGTGGCGTGGGACGAGACGAACGTGCCGATCGCGCTCCAGCTGCGGCTGGAGGACGACGACGGCGCAGCGGTGTTCCAGCTCGACGGGCAGCTGCAGGTCGGGCGGCCGCCGCACGTGCCCGCCGGTTCGAGCCAGCTCATCCAGGCGGCCGTCGCGCTGAACGCCGAACTGCCGGCCTTCGGCGGCTACCGGGCCGCCGTCCGCGCCGCGATGGCGGGCGGCCGGGAGGATGCGCGGGCGCTGCCGTTCCGGCTGGTGCCGGCCCCGCCCGGCGCGGCGCCGGGGCCTGCCGCGGGGTAGCGGCCGGTGGTCCTTGAAGTCCTCGGCGGCGTCGGCATCTTCCTCGTCGGGATGCTGCTGCTCACGGAAGGACTGAAGACGGCCGCGGGCAGCGCCCTCCGCGAGCTGCTGAAGCGGTTCACCGGGAACCGCTTCACCGCGGTCGCCTCCGGTGCGGCCGTCACCGCCCTCGTGCAGTCCTCGAGCGCCACGACTCTCATGACGATCGGGTTCGTGAGCGCCGGCCTGCTCAGCTTCCAGGGGGCCGTCGGCGTCATCTTCGGCGCGAACCTCGGCACGACGTCCACCGGCTGGATCGTCTCGACCATCGGCCTGAAGGTGCGCGTGGCGGAGTGGACGATGCCGTTCATCGGCCTCGGGGCGCTCGCCTGGCTGCTGTTCGACGGGCGGCGGGCCGCCGCCGGGATGGCCCTCGCCGGCTTCGGCCTCATCTTCGTCGGCATCGGCACGCTGCAGGACGGGATGGCGGGCCTCGCGGAGCGGATCGATCCCGGGAGCTTCGGCGGCGCGTCGCTCGGCGGCCGGCTCCTCCTCGTCGGCGTCGGCATCGTGATGACCGTCGTGATGCAGTCCTCCTCGGCGGCGATGGCCACGACGCTGGCGGCGGTCGATGCCGGCGCGGTGACGCTGGAGGAGGCGGCGGCGCTGGCGATTGGCCAGAACGTGGGGACCACGGTGAAAGCGGGCCTCGCGGCGATCGGGGCGACGACGGCGGCGAAGCGGACGGCGGTGGCGCACGTGCTGTTCAACGCCATTACGGGCGCGGTGGCATTCGCGGCGCTGCCGGCGTTCGTCGAACTCTCCGCCGACGCTGCGGACGACGGCGACCCGGCGGTGGCGCTGGCGGCCTTCCACACGTTCTTCAACCTCGCCGGCGTGCTGCTCCTGCTGCCGGTCATCGGGCCGTTCTCGCGGCTGGTGGCGCGGCTCGTGCCGGAGCGCGGCCCGCAGCTGCTGGCGGACCTCGATGCCGCCGTCGCCGAGGTGCCGGACGTCGGCCTCGATGCGGCCCGGCGGGCGGCGGGGCGCATCGGCGGGGCGCTGCTCGAGGCGGCAGCGGGCCTCGCCGAGGGGAAGCCCGCGCCGCACGCGGCCGAGGCAGCGGCAGCGATCGAGCCGCTTACCCGCTTCGTCGAGCGGATCGAACCCGGCGACCCGGCCGCCCGGCAGCGGTACGTCGCCCTGCTCCACGCCGTGGACCACCTCCACCGGCTGGCGATGCTGGCGGAACATCCGCCGGCCGTGCCGGCAGCGCAGGCGTTCCGGCGGCGGGGGCCGCGGTTCGCAGCGGCCGCGCGGGCGCTCGCGGGCGCGCTCGCGGACCCGGAAGCGCTGCGGCAGGCGCTGCCCGCGGCCGAGGCCGAGGCTGCCGCCTATGCCCGCTGGCGGGAGGAGCGGCGCCGGGAGCTGATCGAACGGGCCGCCGAGCGCCGGGAGCCGAACGTCGCCGATGCGCTGGCGGGCGAACTCCGGGGGCTGCGCCGCTGGTTCAGCCGGCCCCGGCCGGCGGAGGAGGGCGCGCCGGCGCCCCCCGCGCCCCGGCCCCCGCTCGTCGAGCGGCTCGATGCGATGCTCTGGATGGCCCGGGTGCTCTTCCACGGCTGGCGGCTGGGCGCCCACCTCGAAGCGGCGGCGACTGGCGAACGGGCCGCGCCGGCGCCCGCGGAGCCCGGCTGAGCGGCAGCCGCTACTGGCGCGGCCCGCGCCGGTTGAACTCCTCCACCACCGGGATGAGGTCGCCGATTTCGGAGAAGTTCACCGAGATGATGTTCGGCATCATCCCGCGCTCCTGCCAGCAGCGTTCGAGCCGGCTGCGCAGCACCTCCGCGCTGTTCGCCGGGAGGGCGTCGCGGGTCGACGGTGGGAAGCGCGAGACCCAGTGGTTCACGAGGAAGAGCGGGCTGTCGGGCCGGCCCCGGAACGGCTCGCAGCTGAACTCCTCGGCCGAGCGGAAGAGGAACGGGGTGTCCTGCATCCAGGTGAAGGCGTCGTGGTACCAGGGCGGCGCCGGCGCATCCTTCACGTTCTCCGAGAAGACCAGCAGCCGGCGGTCCGTTTCGATGAGCTCCCGCAGCGTCGGCAGCGGCTGGCCCCATTCGAGCACGGCGACGTAATCGATGAGGCCGGTGCGCGTCATCGCTTTTTCGACGTCGAAGGGGTCCACGTAATCCTGCAGGACGAGGATGACGACTTCGCCGGGGTTCTGGCGGAGGAAAGCGCGGAGGTCGCGCATGACGCCCTCGAAGGGGGTGGCGCCGAGTTCGCAGTAGCCGTGGCAGAGGTAGAGCCCCGGCTTCGCGCCGGGCGGGATGGGGCCGATGGTGTCGGCGAGGCGGCTGGCGGCCTCCAGGGCCTGCGGCCCCCAGTAGGGCTCCAGCTTCTCGATGACGAGCGTCGGGTCGGTGCGGACGCCGCGGCCGGTGGGGTAGCCGTAGTAGACGTCGATGAGCAGGGCGCGGATACCGTCGCGCAGCTGCCGGTCGATGGGGTGGAGGTGCTCGGCGAGGAACCAGCCGGGGGATTCGGCCGCGCCCATGGAGTTGTGGGTCGAGGGGAAGAGCACCTGGTCGAGCCGGCGGTCGCAGAGCTCTTCGAGGCCGTTGCAGCCGTCGTAGCGGACGAGGTCGGCAGACGAGGGCGCGCGGAGGGCATCGCGGTTGAGCCAGAAGAGGCCCGCGACGGCGAGCCCGGCGACCGCGAGCGTGCCGCCGGCGAAGACCGCCGGGATGGCGGCCTCGCGGCGCGCGGCGCGGGGGGCATCGCGGCGGGCGGCTTCGCGCGCGAGGCCGAGCGTGCGCAGCAGTTCGACGCCGGCGAGGTAGGCCAGCGCGATGCCGGCCGCCCGCGCGAGCAGCATCCCGGTGCTCGCGGGCGAGAGGAAGAGCAGGATGCCGGCCGCCACGCCGAGGCCGGAGAGCGCGACCCGGCCGAGCCGCTGCTCCCAGCGGGCGGCGAACCAGCGGCCGACGGCCGCGGCCTGCTCGCGGGCGGAGGCGTTCGCCACGAGGCTCGAGGCGACCGAGGCGATGACGACGCCCGCGGTGGCCTGGAGCCACATCCACGAGCGGAGTTCGCGGCTGTAGGCGAGCCACGTCTCCCGCGCGGCTTCGCGGGCGACCCGCGAGCCGGGCACCCGCGTCTCCAGCAGCTCGGCGACGATGGCGATGCCGAGCCAGGTCAGCAGCGCGCCGCCGACGAGGCCGATGCCGAAGGCGGTGGACGCCGCCCGGAAGGAGCCGCCGACGAGGCCGCTCGCGACGAAGCAGGCGGCGGCCGCCGCGAGCACCACCCAGGTGAGCGCCCGCAGCTGGCGGTCGACCTCCATCAGCCGGGTGGCGGCGCCCCGGCTGGCGACTTCGATGGTGCCGAGGTTCGGCCCGCCGGGCAGCCGGTCGGCCAGCTCGGGGTCGTAGGCGCGGAGACCGGCCTGCGCGAGCGTGGAGATATCCGAGATGTTGAGGACGAAGCTCTGGCGGTCGCTCGAGAAGATGGCGCGGTGGAGGTCGCGCGCCGCCGCTTCGAGGATGCGCTCGAACGGCCGGCTCGTCAGCGCCGTATCGACGACCGTCTCGAGCAGCGGCCGCGCCGCGAGGAGGTCCGGCTGCTGGTCGATCGCCTGGTCGACCACGACGCGGCGCACTTCGCCGCGGACCGTGTCGTTCTCCATCAGCGAGACGGCGGTCGCCGCGAACCGGTCCTCGTCGTACAGGACATCGGCGAGCCAGAGGCGGATGACGCCGAGGGTGACGAGCAGCGCGGCGGCGACGCCCAGCAGGGTCGATGCGGCGGCGCGGGAGAGACGGACGAGCGTCGGCATAGCGTCGTGCCGCGGGATTCTGGCGGATGAACGGGGTTCGAGCTAGCGGGCGCGGCTACTCGCTGACCATGAACGCCCAGCCGACCACCTGCTTCGTCGGCGCGTTCGGGTTGAGCGGGTCCTGCACGGCGAGGGCGGCCTCGTGCTTGCCGGGCTGGAGGCCCTCCGGCGGGGCGTAGCAGACGCGCCCGTTCTGGGGCTGCTCGCGGGTGGGGATGACCCACGTGAGCTTGTCGGTAACTTCGACGCCGTCGACCGCCATGCGGAACCACTGGCCGTACTGGGGCGTGCCGTCGAAGCTGACCTCGGCGCAGATGCCGCCGGGCCGGGAGGGGTCGGGGGAGCGGGTGGAGGCCTGCGTCACCGTGCTCGCGTGCTCGGGATAGACCTTCAGGATGTTGCCGCCCAGCTTCGGCGGCGGGCCGAACTGCCCGTAATCGGGCGTCGGCGTCGGGGTCGGCACGGGGTCGGGACCGTCGCCGCAGGCCGCGCCCGCGAGCAGGAGCGCCGGCAGCGCGGCGGCGAGGAGGAAGCGGCGGGGAGAGACGGGCAGGCGCATCGCTCCCGAAGGTAGCAAAGGCCGCCGCACCGGGGAATGTGCCAGCTTGCCCTTGGCTTTCCGGGCCGCCCCGCGGCACCGTCGGGCGGAGACCACACCCTGAGGTGACGACGATGGACCCGGAGGAGCTGCAGGCGCAGGACGCGCTGCTCGAACTGGAGGAGCTGCGCGCGCAGCTGGCGGAGCGGGACGAGGCGCTGGCCGCCGCCCGCGAGGCGCACGCCCGCGCTATCGCGCGGCTGCGGGAGGCGCTCGCCGCCGCCGAGCCGGCGCTCGACCCCGCCCTGCTGAGCGGCGACACGGTCGAAGCGCTGGAGGCCAGCTACGCGGCGGCGAAGGAGACGCTCGCGCGCATCCGCGAGGCGGTCCGGCGGGAGGCCGCGGCCGCCGTCCCCGCGGGGGTCGCGCTCCGGCAGCAGGGCCGCGGCGCGATGTCGGCCATCGAAAAGATCCGCGCAGGGCTGGCCGGGCGGTAGCTCAGCGCGCGTCGAGCCGGCGGAGGACGGCCACGAGCATCGCATCGAGCGAATCGAGCGAGGGGTCCTCGGCGGCGGCGGCTTCGACCCATTTGCGGGCCTCGGCGCGGGAGTAGCCGAGGCCCGCGATCGCTTCGACGGCGTCGGCGATGAGGCGCCGCTCCTCGAAGGCGGCCGTCTCGACCGGCCGTTCGACGCCGCCATCCTGCAGCGCGGCCTCGGCGACGACCTTGCCGCGGAGCGTGGCGATGATCTTGTCGGCCGAGCGGGGGCCGATGCCGGGCAGCCGGGCGAGGGTGGCGCGGTCCTCCTGTTCGATGGCGCGGGCGATGGTCGAGACGGAGACGTTCATCGCTTTGACGGCCTTCGCCGGGCCGATGCCTTCGACGGTCGTGAACTTCCGGAAGAAGTCGCGCTCTGCCCGGCGGAGGAAGCCGACGAGGACGGGCAGCGGGTTGTTCGCGTTCACGTGGTAGAAGATGTGGAGGCCGAGTTCGGGGCCTTCGCCGGCGGAGAGGTCGGCCTCGCCCGCCAGCTCCGCCAGCTCGGGCCAGAGCACGATCGGGACGAGGATTTCGAACCGGATGCCGTGGACGTCGAGCTCGACGAGCGGGCCGGCGAGGTCCATCCGCGCGAGCCGGCCCCGGAGGTGGGTGATCATCGCCGCCGAGTATGCCACGGGTGGCGCGTGGCCGGCCGCCGGTTCGACAATCGAGACGTGCCCGAGCTGCCGGAAGTCGAAACCATCCGCCGCGACCTCGCCCCGCTCGTCGCCGGCCGCACCATCACGGGCGTCGAGGTGGACCCGGGGACGCTGCCGCTGCTCGCGGGCGCGCCGATCGAGACGCTCCGCGCGAACCTCGTCGGGCGGACCATCCGCTCGCTCGGCCGCCGGGGGAAGTACCTTCTCTTCGAACTCGACGACGGGCGCTGGTTCGCCGCCCACCTGCGGATGACGGGGCGGCTGGTGTGGCGCGAGCGGGGCGCGCCGCCGGAGCCGTACGAACGGGCCGTCATCCAGCTCGATGACGGGCACGACCTGCGCTGGAGCGACCTGCGGAAGTTCGGCACGTGGCGCCTCCACGCCTCCGCGGAGGAAGTCACCGCGAAGCTCGGGCCGGAGCCGATCGACGCCGGGCTGACGGAGGCGCAGTTCCGCCGGGTGCTCGAAGGGCGGCGCGCGCCGGTGAAGGCCGTCCTGCTGGACCAGCGGCGGTTCGCCGGGCTCGGCAACATTTATGTCGATGAAGCGCTCTACGCCGCCGGCGTCCGGCCGGATACGCCGGCGGGCGACCTTTCGCGCGCGGCGATGGGGCGGCTCTACCGCGCCTGCCGCGAGGTGCTGGAGCGGGGCATCGCCCACCGCGGCGCCAGCTTCCGCGACTACGTCGACGGGCAGGGGAACGAAGGCCAGCAGCACATGTTCGTGCAGGTGTTCCGGCGGACGGGGAAGCCGTGCTACGTCTGCGGGACGCCGATCGCGCGGAGCATCGTCGGCGGCCGGGCGACGCACTACTGCCCGCGCTGCCAGCGGCCGGCGCGGCGGCCCCGCCGGGCGGGGGAGGGGGCGCGCCGTGCTGGCTGACCCGGCCGATGTGGCGCGGGCGCTCGGGCTGCCGCCCGGCAGCGAACCGGCCTTCGAACCGCTCGGCGATGCGCCCGGCGCGCCCGAGCGGTGGAGCGGCGGCGGGCGGGCGGTCATCGTCCGCCGGCCGGTCACGGCCGAGGCGGCGCAGAACCACGCCGCCGTCTTCGAGGCGCTGGCGAACGCGGGGTTCGCCGCGATGCCGCGGCTGCTCGGCTTCTCCGGCCTCGCCACCATCGAGGAGGAGGTCCCGGGCCTCACCGCGCTGCAGGTCGAACCGCCGCCGGGGGCGGCGGAGGCGGCCGTCGCCGCGCTCGCCGCGCTCCACGCGCTGCCGCTGCGGGAGGGGCTCGACTGGGAGAAGGCGCCGGCCGGGGTGCTGCCCGAGTGCCCGCCGCCGCTCTACCGGCTGGGCTTCGCGGCGGCGGAGCGGGAGGCCGCCGCGCCGCACTTCGCCGCCGCCCGCGAAGCGCTCCTCGCCGGGCCGTTCGGCTTCGCTCACCGCGCCGCGACGGCCGCGAACGTCCTCCTCGCGCCGGGGAAGGCGTGGCTCGTGAACTTCGCCGCGGCCGGCTTCGGCCACCAGCTGTTCGACCTCGCCGCCTTCCTGCTCACCAGCGGGCTCGGGGCGCCGGCGCGGCGCGCGCTCGCCATGGCGTATGCCCGGCTGCGGGGCTTCGACCCGGCCGCGACGGCGGACCTCGCCGACCTCGCCGGCCTCACCTGGGGCACCGACGAGCTGCTCTGGCTGCCGCGCCGGCAGGTGGAGGCGCTCGGCGATGACGCCGCGCTCGCCGCGCTCAACCTCGCCGCGGTCCGCATCGAGCAGGGGATGCGCGCGCCGGCCGGGGATTCGCCCATCGCGGCAGCGATCCGGGGCGCGCTCTGGGGCTGACGGCTCCGGCGGGCCGGCCCGCCTGCCGATGATCGCGGTGTGGTTCGGAAGCTGCCCTGGGTGGTGCTCGCCCTGCTCTTCCTCAGCACGGCGCGCTGCTACACCGCCGACCTCGCCGCCGGGGTCGGCGCCGTGCCCTTCGTCGGGCCGATGCTCGTGCCGCCGCCGGCGACGCCCGCCTACATCGCAGCGATGGGGACGCCCGCGCCGGCCGAACCGGTGGAGCCGGACTTCGCCGCCTGGTTCCCGGCCGAGGGCGGCTGGCAGGCGGTGAAGCCGGCCGACTGGCAGGCGATGCTCATCGCGGCCGCGGCGGCGGGCACCCCGGAGGGCTGGAAGGCGCTCTGCGCGAAGGCCGCCGCCGCCGCGGGCGCAGACCGGGCCGCCGCACCGCTCCCCGGGGCGCTCGCCTGCAGCGCCGACCCGTCGGTGACGGCCGCACAGCGCATCGCCCTCCAGCTGTTCGACCTCCGCGCGGCGGTCGGCGCCTGGCTGGCGGGCGCGCCGAACGGCTCCATCGGCGCCATCCAGGCGCGGCAGGCTGCGCTCCGGCTGCTCTGCGCCACGGCGGCGCCGGGGAAGCTCGACGCGGCGGCGGCCGACGCCTGCGCGAAGGGGCTCGATGCCGGCTACCTCGCCGGCAAGGGCGCGGAGACGATGGCGGCGGTCGAAGCCGCCTACGCAGCCTACGCGGCGGCGCTGGCGCAGGCCGACCCGCAGACGGCAGCCGAGCCGGCGGTCTTCGCGGCCGGGGACGCAGCGGCTCCCTGAGCCGGGTAGAATGGCGGCCCCGCCGACCGCGCCCGAGGTGCCGCCCATGCCCGAGTTCGCCCGACCCACCGTGACGCTCCACTACCGCGACGACGGCGCGGGGCCGCCGCTCGTCTTCCTCCACGGCTGGTGCGACAGCTCGGCCACATGGGAGGCGCTGCTGCCGCGCTTCGCCGGCGAGTTCCGCTGCATCGCGCCCGACATGCGCGGCCACGGCGGCTCCGGGCGGCCGTTCGACCACGCCTATTTCCCGGAGGCGCTGGCGAACGACGTCGCGGCCCTGTGCGGCGCGCTCGGCATCGAGCGGCCCGTGCTCATCGGCCACAGCTTCGGGGGCTTCCTCGCGGCCTTCATCGCGGCGCGGATGCCCGGCTTCGCGCGCGGCGTCGCCGTCATCGACCAGCCGCTGGCGCTGGGCGCGTTCGCAGCCCAGATGCAGGCGATTGCGCCGGTCATCCGCGCGCCGGAGACGCACCTGGCGTTCCGGCAGCAGCTGTTCGGCTCGATGTTCGGCGGGCTGGCAGGGCCGGCGCGGGAGGGCGTGGAGGCGCGGAGCGCTGCGACGCCGCCAGAGGTGGCGCTCGGGCTCTGGGCGCCGCTGTTCGAATTCAGCGACGACGAGATGGCGGCGCTCGGCGGCCGGCTGCTGGCCGCCCTCGAACGCCAGCCTTCGCTCGTCATCGAAGCGATGGACCACCCCGGCTACCCGGAGCTGCTCGCGCAGGCGGCGCCCGCGGCGCGGGTGGTGCGCATCCCGGCAGGGCACTGGGTGCACCTGGAGCGGCCGGCGGAGACGGAAGCCGCGCTGCGCAGCCTGCTGGCGGGGGTGTGACGTGGCCGGGCGGGAGCGCGGCGCCGCGGGCTGGCTCGAACGGACGCTCGCCGCGCCGGCACTCGTCCAGGCGATGGCCGTCGCCGCCCGGCTCGGCATCTTCGACCTCGTCCGCGACCAGCCCAAATCGGCGCTCCTGCTGGCGAGCGCGGCCGGGGTGCACCCGGAGGCGCTGACCCGGCTGCTGCGCGCGCTGGCCGCCGAGGGCGTGCTCGACGTCGGCGAGGACGGCCGCTTCGGCGCGACGCCCGTGGCCGACCTCCTCTGCCGCCAGGCGCCGGGCGATTACCTGGAGCGGCTGCTCGCGCTGGCGAACCGGGAGTGGGAGGCGTGGGGCGGGCTGCTGCAGGCGGTGGAGACCGGCCGGCCGGCGGCCCCGCGGGCCGGCGGCGAGGGTTCGCGCCGCCGCCGGGCGCGGCCGACGCGCTCCGCCGGGCCGCGGGCGAGGTCCCGGGCCCGGGGTGCATCGTCGGCAGCCCGGCCGCGCGGGCGTGGCTGGAGCGGGCGCGGCGGGCCCCGTCGCCGGGCGTGCCGCTCGCGGCCGGCGGCGGGCTCAGCTGCCTCGGCGAGGCGGAAGCCGCGGCCGAGGTCGCGGCGGCGCACGCTGCCCTGCCGCCGGGCGGCCGGCTGCTCCTGCTCGAACCGGTGCTGCCAGCCGACCCGCGGGCGGCGCCGGGGCTGGCGCTGCGCGACCTCGAGCTGCTGGCGCTGGGGCGCGGCCGCCTGCGCGGGCTGGAGGAGTGGCGGAAGCTCTTCGAACGCGCGGGCCTGCGCTTCGACGGCGCAGCGCCGGTGAAGGGAACCGCGGGGTGGATGGTGCTGACGGCGAGCCGGGGGCTGGTGTAGGGGCGGGCCGCGGGGGGATGCCGCCTGCCGGCGGGGCGGGATGGCTCGCCGCCTGCCGGCGGCGGCGCCGCGGGATGCCGGCGCTCCGCGCCGGCGCTGGAGGCGGGAGGTGGGAGGTTGAAGGTTGGAGGTTGGAGGTTGGAGGTTGGGGCCGGGGACGGACGTCTCTCACGGCTCCCGGTTCCCGGCTCCCGCCTCCCGGTTCACGCGGCATCCGTTGGGCGCATGGCGCCCCGCGGGGACGGAGCCCCGCGGCTACGGTTGGAGGTCGGAGGTTGAAGGTTGGAGGTCGGAGGTTGCCGCACCCGCGGGCGGCCGGGGGCTCTCTCCCTTTCTCCCCTTCTCCCTTTCTCCCCTTCTCCCCTTCTCCCTTCTCCCTTCTCCCTCCTCCCTTTCCTCATGATTCCCCGGCGCGAAGCGCCGCCCGCGCGGCCGGGGCGCGGCCGCATCCCCCGGCGGTGCCGCCACAGGCGGCGAGCCATCCCCCGCCGCCGGGGGGCGGCATCCCGCGCCGCCGGGAGGCGGCCCTCCCCCTAGCCCCAGCGGGGCGGCCGCTTCTCCTGGATGGCGCGGGCGCCCTCGGCCGGGGCCGCCGAGAAGAAGCCGAGCATTTCGAGCGCGAGGGAGTAATCGAACGCCGTGATGCCGCCGAGCCGGAGCCACTGGTTGAGCGCCTTCTTCGTGAACCGGAGCGCATGCTGCGGGCCGTCCGCGAGCTGCCGGGCGATGCGCATCGCCTCCGGCATCAGCTGCTCGCGCGGCACGCAGCGGCTCACCAGCCCGATCCGCTCTGCTTCGCGCCCGTCGATGAAATCGCAGGTGAGCAGGTAGTACTTCGCCTTCGCCATCCCGCAGAGGAGCGGCCAGATGATGGCGGCGTGGTCGCCGGCGGCGACCCCGAGCCGGGCGTGGCCGTCGGTCAGCCGCGCCTCCTCGGCGATGATCGAGATATCCGCCATGAGGGCGACGGCCAGCCCTGCGCCGACGGCGACGCCGTTGATGGCGGAGATGATGACCTTCTCGCAGTTCACCATTTCGTAGACGATCGCCTCCGCCTCCTTCATTACGCGGACGACGGCTTCGAACCGCTCCTCGGCGGGGAGCGCGGCCCGGGCTTCGATATCGCCGAGGTCGCCGCCGGCGGAGAAGGCGCGGTCGCCCGCGCCGGTGACGACGATGACGCGCACCGCCGGGTCGGCGTCGAGGTCGCGCCAGACGCGGGTCAGCTCGGCGTGGAGGACGTCGTTCGTGGCGTTGTAGACCTCCGGGCGGTCGAGGGTGACGAGGGCGATGCCGTCGGCAGTCGCGATGCGGAGGTGCTGGTACTCGGCGGCCATGGGGCACTCCTGCGAAAGGACATTCGGGCCCGCACCGTGAGCGGGCCGCGGGCTAGACTACTGGAAAGATGCCGAACTGGGTGATCGAAGGGCTGATTGCGACGAGCCCGCGGCCGGGCTATGCGCCGGGGCCGGAGCTTACGGTGCGCGACGAGGCGGTGGACCGGTGGATTGCGGAGGCGCGGCAGTTCGGCATCCGGTCGATCATGTGCCTCATCGGGAACGACCAGCTCTGGCTCTACCGGAAGGCGGCGCCGGAAGGGCTGCTGGAGCGGTACCGGCGGAGCGGGTTCGAAGTCTTCCACCTGCCGACGCTGGACCAGCTGACGCACCCGTACCGGCCGGAGGAGTACGAACGGGCGTGGCGGGCGTTCCTCGAGCTGCCGAAGCCGGTGCTGGTGCACTGCAGCGCGGGGATGGACCGGACGGGCCGCGTGGTGCGGTACATCCTGGAGCAGCTGGAGCGGGAGGACGGCGCCGCGGCTGCGCGCTGAGCGCACGAAATTTCGCCATCCGGTGGTGAATTTTTCGCCACCGGGGCGCCCGCGCGGCGCTCCCGGGGGAGGGCGCGGCAGCGCCGAACATGGTGCAAATTTCACCATCCAACGGTAGCATTTCCACCATGTACCGGCGGAACATCGAGCCGCTCGTGCTGGAGGCGCTGGCCGACACCCGGGCCGTCTACCTGGCCGGCGCCCGCCAGTGCGGCAAATCCACCCTCGCCCGCGCCATCGCCGAGCGCACCGGCCGGCGCTACCTCACCCTCGACGACCCGCTGACGCTCGACCTCGCCCGGGCCGACCCGGCGGGGCTCGCTGCCAGCGCGGCCCGCCAGCCGCTGGTCATCGATGAAGCGCAGCGGCTCCCGGAGCTCCTGCTCGCAGTCAAGCGGGCGGTCGACGACGACCCGGCGCCGGGCCGCTTCCTCCTGACCGGCTCGGCGAACTTCCTCGCCCTGCCGCAGGTGGCGGATTCGCTCGCCGGCCGGGTGGAGATCATCGAACTCCACACCCTCAGCCAGGGCGAGCTGCGCGGCCGCCGGGAGGGCTTCCTCGATGCGCTCCTGGAGGGCAGCCCCGCCGCCGGCCTCGGACCTTCGGAGCTCGGCCGGGCCGACTACCTCCGGCTCGCCGAGGCCGGCGGCTACCCGGAAGCGGTCGGCCGACAGCTGCCCGCGCGGCGGCGGCGCTGGTTCGCCTCGTACCTCGACACCATCATCCGGCGCGACTTGCGGGACATCGCCGCCATCGAGCACGTCGCCGCCGTCCCGGCGCTCCTGCGGCTGATCGCCGGCCGGGTCGGCAGCACGGCGAACGTGGCCGGCCTCGCGCAGGACCTCCAGCTGCCGCACTCGACGGTGACCCGCTACCTGCGCCACCTGGAGACGCTCTACCTTCTGGCGCCGCTGCCCGCCTGGTCGACGAACTTCGCCGCCCGGCTGACGAAAAGCCCGAAGCTGTACCTCGCGGACCCGGGCCTCTCGGCCGCGCTCGCCGGCACCGGCGCGGCGATGGCGGAGCGGGTCCCGGAGGCGGCAGGCCAGCTGCTCGAGGCGTTCGCCGTCGCCGAAGTGCGGAAGCAGGCGACCTGGAGCGAGACCGCGCCGACGGTCAGCTACCTGCGGACGTACGCCGGCCTCGAGGTCGACCTCGTGCTGGAGGCGCCGGACGGCCGGGTGGCGGCGCTGGAGGTGAAGGCAGCCGCGCGGCCGGAGCGGCGGGACTTCCGCGGCCTCGCGGCGCTCCGCGACGAGCTGGGCAGCCGGTTCATCGCGGGCGCCGTGCTCTCGCCTCACCCGGAGCCGCTCCCCGCGGGCGACCGGCTCTGGGCGCTGCCGCTCGATGCGCTCTGGCGCGCCTGAGCCGCCGCCCCGCGCCCGGACCCACGGCCCCAGCGACGCCGAACTGTGCTCAAAATTTCGCCACAATGTGAGGAATGTTCACGCGTTCGGCGTCCATCTCCCGCCCTTTCCCTTTTTCTTCCCTCTCTCCCTCTCTCCCCTTCTCCCTCTCTCCCCTCCTCCCTCCTCCCTCCCGCCCCTCCCGGTATGATGAGGCCCCACCACCTTCCATCCCGGAGCGCCATTTGCTGCCCATCACCCGCGTCGACCACATCTCCATGGCCGCGTCCGACTGGCGGGCCCAGTCGGCGAAGCTCGAGCGGCTGCTCGGCTTCAAATTCCTGCATCACTGGGAGGCCGGCCCGAACCAGGACTTCGACGGCTGCGTCTCGCAGGTGCGGGGCACCGGCATCGAGTTCGAAGTCATCTCGCCGGCCCGGCCGGATTCGTTCGTGCAGAAGTTCCTCGACCAGAACGGGCCGGGGCTCCACCACATCACGGTCGAAGTGAAAGACATCCACGCGGCGGCGAAGGAGCTGGAGCGGCTCGGCATCACCCCCTTCGGCGGCATCCAGGACGACGGCGCCTGGTACGTCACCTACATCCACCCGAAGGACAGCGGCGGCATCCTCTGGCAGCTGTTCGTCGCCCACCGGCCGCCGCCGGAGGCCGACCGGAACGCGGGCGGCGGAATCGTCGACCTGCAGCGGGTCGACCACGTCTCGATGGCCGTGCCGGACCTGGCGAAGCAGGTGGCCTGGCAGGAGCGGGTCTTCGGCATGCAGCTGCTCTCAGAGTGGGAGGACGAGCACCTCGGCTACCGGGGCGCGGTCATGTCCATCCCGGGGAGTAAGCTGCAGTTCGAGATGATCGCGCCGACGCGGGAGGACAGCTTCGTGCAGAAGTTCATCGCGACGCGTCGGCCGGGGATGCACCACATCTGCTGCGAGGTCGCCTCGGTGGACCGCGCGGCCGAGGCGCTGCGGGCAGAGGGGATCGAGCCGTGGGGCGGCATCATCGAGAACGACTGGAAGCGGCACACGTTCATCCACCCGCGGGATTCGGGCGGGGTGCTCTTCCAGCTGTTCGAGGAGTAGGGGCGGGCGACGCCCTACTCCGACCGCGGGAAGGGCACGGCCGGCACCGCCACGGTGACGCCGACGACGTCGCCGGGGTCGGCGAGCTCGCTCGAGGCGGCGGTCATCCGCAGGAGCTGGCCGCCCACCGCGAGGTCGAGCCGCGTGACGGCGCCTTCGAACCGCCGCGCGCAGACCTGCGCCGGGGTGCCGCCGTGCCGCAGCCGGAGCCACTCCGGCCGGATGAGCAGGTCACACGGGCCGCGGAACGGGCGCGCCAGCGGCAGCTGCCCCAGCGGACTTTCGGCCGCCGCGCCGAACGCCTCGCCGGGCACGAACTGGACGTCGCCGCCGTAGGAGGCGGCCGTGCGCGTCGCCGGTTCGAAGTAGAGCGCCCGGGGCGTGGCCACTTCGATGATTTCGCCGCCGTCCATCACCGCCACCCGGTCGGCGATCGCCATCGCGTCGGCGCGGTCGTGGGTCACGAGCAGGGCGGTCATCCCCTCGGCACGGAGGATGGCGGCGACTTCGTCGCGCATCTGCACGCGGAGGCCGGCGTCGAGGTTCGAAAACGGCTCATCGAGGAGGAGGACGCGCGGCCGCGGGGCGAGCGAGCGGAGGAGGGCGACCCGTTGCTGCTGCCCGCCGGAGAGCTGGTGGGGGTAGCGGCCTTCGAGCCCTTCGAGGTGGGCCATGCGGAGGAGCGACTCCACCCGGCCGCGCTCGCCGCGGGAGAGCCCGTAGCCGATGTTGCCGGCGACCGTCTGGTTCGGGAAGAGGGCGTACTCCTGGAAGACGAGGCCGACGGAGCGGCGGTGCGCCGGCACGTGGTGCAGCGGACTTTCGATCAGCTCGCCGGCGAGGCGGATTTCGCCGCCGGTCACCCGTTCGAAGCCGGCGACGGCGCGCAACAGCGTCGTCTTGCCGCTGCCGCTGCGGCCGAGGAGGGCGACGAGTTCGCCCGGCGCGAGGACGAGCGTCGCCCCGCGGACGGCGCGGAAGCGGCCGTAGTGGACGTCGACGGCGTCGATGCGGAGGGCCTCCGCGGCCGGGCGGGGGGCAGGTTCAGGATTCGAGGGTCGCAGGGTCGCCTCTCCAGGCCAGCACCACGAGGGGGATGAGCGCGAGCCCGACGAGGACGAGCGCGGGCAGCGCTGCACCAGCATACAGGGCATCGGAGGTTCGGCCCCAGACGAGCCCGGGCAGCGTCTCGAAGCCGGGCGGCGAAAGCAGGAGCGTGGCCGGCAGCTCTTTGATGACGGTGAGGAAGACGAGCGCCGCGGCGGCGGCCATCCCCGGGCGCGCCAGCGGGATGGTGACCGTGGCCAGCACGCGGAGCGGCGGCCGGCCGAGCGAGGTGCCCGCCTCCTCCAGCCGCGGCGGCAGGCGGAGGAGGTTCGCCCGGAGCGCCGAGAGCGCATTCGGCACGAACAGGACGAGGTAGGCGAACAGCAGCATCCACACCGTCTGGTAGAGCGGCTGGGCGTAGCGGATGCCGAAGAAGACGAGCGACAGCGCGACGACGAGCCCGGGGAGGGCGTGCGTGAGGTAGGCGGTTTGCTCGAGGGCCGCCGCGCCGGGGCCGCCGTAGCGCGCGGCGAGGATGGCGAGCGGCAGCGCCAGCACCACCGTCAGCCCGGCCGCCGCGAGGGCGAGCAGCAGCGAGTGGCGGGCCGCCTCGCCGATAGCGGGGAAGTGGGCGCCGACCTGCAGGCCGCGCACCAGCCAGTAGCCGAGCACCCCGAGCGGGAGCGCCAGCGAGGCGAGCACCACGAGCCCGAGGAAGGCGAACGCCGGCCACTGCCAGCGGCCGAGCGGCACCGGGCGGGGCGGCGCCGAGCGGCGGGACACGCGGCCGCCGGCCCGCCGCCGGACCGCAATCTCGGCAGCGAGGATGACGGCGGCCACCGCGACGAGCACGCACGCGAGGATCGCCGCCCGCGTCCGGTCGAAGCTGGACTGGTATTCGATGAAGATGTCGCGCGTGAAGGTGGAGTAATTGAGCGTGGAAACGCCGCCGAAGTCGCTGAGGACGTAGAGGACGACGAGGAGGAGGCCGGCGGCGATCGCGGGGACGAGCCCCGGCAGCACGACCCGGAAGAAGGTGGGCCACGGCGCGACCCCGAGCGAGCGCGAGGCTTCCTCCTCGGCGGAGCTGGCGGCCGCGAGCGCGCCACGGAGCACGAGGTAGACGTAGGGGAAGCTGGTCGCCGTGAGCGTGAAGGCCGCGCCCCAGAGGCCGTAAATCTCCGGCAGCCGCTCGACCCCGAACGGCTCCAGCCAGCCCTGCAGCATCCCCTTCGGCCCGAGGAACTCGACCACGGTCATGCCCATCACGTAGGAGGGGATGGCGAGCGGGGCGGCCATCAGCACCGACCAGGCGCGCCGCCCGGGCAGGTCCGTCCGCGTCGTCAGCCAGGCTGCCGGCAGCGCGACCAGGATGCAGGCGGCGGCGACGACGAGGGAGAGCTGGAGCGAGCGCGCGAGCAGCGGCCAGGCGGCGTCGCGCAGCACCGCCTCCCACGGCGCCCAGCCCCGCTCGGTGCTCCGGCGGAGGAGGTACCACGCCGGCACGAGCGTCGCGAGCACGACGGCGAGCCCCGGCGGCCAGAGGGCCAGCGGGGCTCGCTGCGCGCTGCGGCGGCCGGGCAGGAAGGCCACCGCGGCGCCCCGGCTACTGGAGCGCGCCGACCTTGCGGAGCATCGCCAGCGTGCCCTGCAGGTCGTCGAGGTCGCTCAGGTCGATGGCCGGCGGCTTCAGCGAATCGAGCGCGGGCAGGCGCGGGTCGGCCGCCATCCCGGTCACGAGCGGGTACTCGTAGGTCTGCTTCACGAAGTACTCCTGCGCGGCTTCCGAGAGCAGGTAATCGATGAACGCCTGCGCCGCCGGCTTGTTCTTCGAGGTCTTCAGGAGGCCGACGCCGGCGACGTTGATGAGCGTGCCCGGGTCGCCGGCTGCGGTGTAATGGTTGCGCGCGGCGAACCCTTCGCCCTGGTCCTTGATGAAGCTCCAGAGGTAGTAGTGGTTGACGAGGCCGAGCTTCACTTCGCCGGCGGCCACGGCGCTGACGATCGCGCGGTTGTCCTTATAGACCTTCACGTCGTTCGCGATCATGTCGCGCAGCCACTTCTCGGCCGCGGCGTCGCCCTCGAGCTTCCGGAGCGCGGTGACGAACGACTGGAACGAGCCGTTGGTGGGCGCCCAGCCGACCTGCCCCTTCCACTTCGGGTCCGTGAGCTGCTTCACGGAGGTCGGGAGCTCGGCGGGGTTGAGGGAGGTGTTGTAGACGATGACGCGGGCGCGGCCGGAGACGCCGACCCACGTCCCGTCCTTGGCCTTGTAGGTGGCGGGAACCTTCGCGAGGGTCGCCTCGGGGAGCTTCTCGAAGAGGCCGGCCTTCGCGATCGCGCCGAGGGCGCCGGCATCCTGCGGGAAGAAGATATCGGCGGGCGACGCGGAGCCTTCTTCGGCGAGGAGCGTAGCGAGCTGGGCCGAATCGCCGTACTTCACGTTGACGGTGATGCCGGTGTCCTTCGTGAACTGTTCGAAGAGCGGCTTCACGAGCGCTTCGCCGCGGCCGGAGTAGACGGTGATGGAGCCGGAGGGCTTCGGCGTGGGCGTCGGGCTGGCGGCGGCGGTGGCCGGCGCGGTGCCGGCGGCGGTGGCCGCCGGGGTGGGCTCGTCATCGTCGTCGCCGCCGCAGGCTGCGGCCGCGAGGGGGATGGCGGCGGCGAGGGCGAGGAGCAAGAGGGTGCGCAGGGGTTTCATGGGGCTGAGCGTTGCCTCGCAGGGAGAGATGTCACACCGGGGAGATTAGGGATACCTAATTCCTGTGTCAAATCGAGCCTCTATCGAGAGATTTGGACGTCCCGGCGAAAATTGCGAAGGCGCCTACGCGCTTCGGCCCCGGTCTCGCCAGCGGGGGAGGGCGAACCTATAATCACCGCGGATCCGCGCATCGGATCAGGCGGGTGAACACATGAAAGTCCAGGTGCTCCAGGAAAACCTCCAGCGCGGCCTCGCCATCGTCGGCCGGGCCGTGGCCACGCGCGCCACCATCCCCATCATCTCCAACGTGCTGCTGCAGACGGAGGAGGGGAAGCTCCGGCTCGCCGCGACGGACCTCGACATCTCGATCGTCGCGTGGGTCGGCGCGAAGGTGGATGAGCCGGGCGCGACGACGGTGCCGGCCCGCCTGATCAACGACTTCGTGGCGAACCTGCCGGCGGCCACCGTCTCGCTCGAAGCGCCGGCGAGCGGCCGCCAGCTCCGCATCGAATGCGCCCGCAACGATTCGACCATCAACGCGATGGACCCGGCCGATTTCCCCCGCATCGCCGAGATCCGCGACGGCGTGGCGGTGAAGTTCGACCCGAAGGCGCTGAAGCGGGCGATCGAGCGCGTGGAGTTCGCCGCCGCCACGGACGATTCGCGTCCGGTGCTCACCGGCGTCCACCTGAAGAGCGACGGTCCGCGGCTCACGCTCGCCGCGGCGGACGGCTTCCGGCTCGCCGTCGCCGATATCCAGCTCGAAGAATCGCCCGCGGAGGCGATCGAAGTCATCGTGCCGGCGCGGGCGCTGCGCGAGCTTTCCCGCCTCATCGGCGATTCGAACCTGCCCGTCGAGATGCGGATCAACCCGCAGCGCTCGCAGGTGCTGTTCGAATGGGACGAGGTGCAGATGGTCGCCCAGCTCATCCAGGGCACCTTCCCCAACTACAACCAGCTCATCCCCGCCCAGTTCAACACCCGGATGATCGTCGACGTGGACGAGTTCAAGCGGGAGGCGCGCATCGCGGCGATCTTCGCGCGCGATGGGAGCGGCATCATCCGGCTGATCATGACGCCGGGCGAAGGCGGCATGCCGGGCCAGCTGACGATCAGCGCGCGGGCGGACGAAGTCGGTGGCAACGAAGGGAAGCTCGATGCGCTCGTGGAGGGCGACGCGTCGCGGATCGCCTTCAACAGCCGCTACCTGCAGGACGTGCTGAACGTGCTGGGAAGCGGCCGGGTAGCGCTGGAGATGACGAGCCCCTCAGCGCAGGGCGTCTTCCGCCCCGTGGACGAGAACGGCGTGCCCGAGCCGGGCTACGTCCACGTCGTGATGCCGATGTTCGTGCAGTGGTAGCGGGCTGAGGGGGTTTGGGGGCCCTCAGCGCTCAGGGGCCGGGAACCGGGGCTCACTTCACCGCCTCCGCAGCCACGGCGAGCAGGTCATCGACGTGGATATCGACGCCCCGCACCACGACTTGCAGGTTCCGCCGCTCATCCCACACGACGACGGCGCTCTCGCCGAATTCATCGCGCAGGACGGCGCGGCCGAGCGCGGCAGGCAGCCCGTTCACGCTCGCAGCCTCCCAGCGCTCCGATGCGATCTGCGAGGCGAACCCCGGCGAAGTCGCCAGGTCCTTGTAGATGACCACCTGCCCGCCGTGCTGAACCTCGAACCAGCTCTTCCCCGAGGCGACCTCCGCCGCCGCGGTCGGCGAAGCGGGGAATGCGACGGTAACCTCCGAGTGGACGATGGTGTCGCCGCATCGCACGGCCCGCGCGCCGGTCGCCGCGCCGCCGGCGGGGAACTGTTTCGGGAGGGCGAGCGGCGTTCCCTCCGCTTCGCTGGCATCGACCCACCGCGCCTGGCCCGCGACGCACCACCCGGATTCGTGCTTCGCCGAAGGACCGACAGCGATGCCGTTGACCACCTGGTCGTAGCGGGGCAGCGCCTTATCAGCTTCGAGGTAGGGGAGCCCCCAGCCGGGCTTGCTCGTGTCGATCGCATCGTTCGGGCCCGGCGTGGCGAGCGGCGTCACCATCCCCGGGGCGGATGGCGGCCCCCCGGGCGATGCGACGGCGGGGCCGCCGGGCCCGGAGCAGGTGCGCCCCAGCGCAAAGCTGACCGCCCCGACGGCCGCCGCGAGCGCGACCGCGAAAACGGCATTCCGGATTCGGACTGGAGTTCGCAGCATATCCCGCCTCCTGAGTGTTTTCGCTGCGAATGGGCTGACAGTTTACACGCACAAACACACACACAGTCAATACCGGTTTAACAAATCATTCTGCGGGCGGCCGCACCCGCGCGGTTCGAGGGCAACGCCGGCGGCAGCCGGCCGCTCCGTTGCCGCCGGGCGGCTCCCGGGCGTAGCATCGCCGCGGGGTGGATAGCGCGAACGGGACGCAGCAGCCGGCCGCGCCGCCCGCCGCCGGGGCGGCGGCGCAGGTGCCCGCGCCCGAGGCTGTCGGGCTGACCACGGCGCAGGCGGAGGAGCTCCTCCGGGCGCACGGCCCGAACGTCATCCCGGAGGCGCGAGAGCCGGCCTGGAAGCCGCTCGCGCGCAAGTTCTGGGGCCCGATCCCGTGGATGCTCGAGGCCACCGTCATCCTCGAGCTGGCGCTCGGCAAGTACCTCGAAGCCGGCATCGTCGCCGTCGTCCTGCTGTTCAACGGGCTGCTCGGTTTTCTCCAGGAGCGGCGCGCGAAGGAGGCCGTCGCCCTGCTCCGTCAGCGGCTCAGCATCCAGGCCCGCGTCCTTCGCGACGGGCGGTGGCAGCTCCTCCCGGCGGCGCAGCTCGTGATCGGCGACGTCATCCACGTGCGGATGGGCGACATCCTCCCTGCCGACGTCATCCTCCGCGAGGGGAACCTCCGCATCGACCAGTCGGCGCTCACGGGCGAATCCGTGGCCGTCGATGCCGGGCCGGGCGCCACCGCCTACAGCGGCTCCACGGTCGTCCAGGGCGAGGCGACCTGCGAGGTGACGGCCACTGGCGGGGCCACGTTCTTCGGTAAGACGGCGCAGTTGGTGGCCAGCTCCGGCGCGGAGGACCACCTCGCGGGCGTCGTCTTCCGGGTGGTGCGGGCATTCATCATCCTGGACTTCGCGCTGGCCGCTATCGGCGCGGGCTACCTCGCCTCCACCGGGGCGAGCCTCTCGACCGTCGCCGCCTACATCGTGGTGCTCCTCCTCGCCTCCGTGCCGGTCGCGATGCCGGCCGCCTTCACGCTCGCGGGTGCGCTCGGGGCGCGAAAGCTCGCTCACCAGGGCATCCTGACCGCGCGGCTGACAGCGGTGCAGGCGGCGGCGGGAATGGACATCCTCTGCGTCGACAAGACGGGCACGATCACGCAGAACCGGCTCACCGTCGGGGCCGTCGTGCCGCGCGAAGGGTTCAGCGAGGCGGAGGTGCTCCGCCTGGCCGCCGAGGCCTCGGACGAGGCGACGCAGGACCCGATCGACCTCGCCATCATCGCCGCCGCCGCGCCGGGCGCGCTCCCGCCCCGGCCGAAGACGTCCTTCCAGCCGTTCGACCCCGCGACGAAACGGTCCGAAGCAACCATCGAGGACGGCGGCCGGCGCATCTCCGTGACGAAGGGCGCGCCGCAGGTGATCGCTGCGCTTGCCGGCGCCGACGCTGCGGCGGCGGAGCGGGAGGCCGCGCTCGAATCGCTCGCCGCCCGGGGGATGCGCGTCCTCTCGGTCGCGGTCTCGGGGCCGGGCGGCTGGCAGGAGGCCGGCTTCGTCGGCCTCGCCGACCCGGTTCGGCCCGATGCGGCCGAGCTCATCGCCCGAGTTCACGCCCTCGGCGTGCGGGTCATCATGATCACGGGCGATACGCTCGCCACGGGGAAGGCGGTGGCGGCCAGCGTCGGCATCAGCGGCCCGGCGGCCACGGCCGAGGCGCTCCGCTCCGGCCCCGAGGGCGGCGACGTGGAGGCGGCCGTCTTCGCCGAGGTGCTCCCGGAGGATAAGCTCCGGCTCGTCCGCCGGCTTCAGGCCGCCGGCCATGTGGTCGGCATGACGGGGGATGGCGTCAACGATGCCCCGGCGCTCCGCCAGGCCGATGCCGGCATCGCCGTCGCGGGGGCGACCGACGTAGCGAAGGCCGCTGCCGCCGTGGTGCTCACGCGCGAAGGGCTCGTCGACATGGTCGGCCTCATCGAAGAGAGCCGGCGCATCTTCCAGCGGAGCCTCACCTACGCCCTGAACGTGAGCATCAAGAAGATCGAAGTGCCGCTCCTGCTCACCGCGGGCGTGCTCCTCTGGAAGGAGTCGCTCTTCACCCCGCTGCTGATGGCGCTCCTGCTCCTCGCAAACGATGTGATGAGCATGTCGATCATGACGGACCGCGTCGCGTTTTCGCCGCGGCCGGACCGGTGGGCGACGCGGCCCCTGCTCGCAGGCGCCGTGCTCGTCGCGCTGCCGCTGCTGGCCGCCTCCGGGACGACGGTCTGGTTCGCGCGCGATGCCTGGCCGAAGCTGGCCCTGGCCGAACTGCAGTCGCTCGCCTTCTTCGTCCTCGTGCTGAGCAGCCAGGCGACGATCTACCTCGTGCGGGAGCGGCGCCACGCCTGGGCGTCCCGGCCAGGGCGCTGGCTCGTCACGGCCTCCGCAGCCGACATCGCGGCCGTGCTGGCGCTGGTCGGCGGGGGCTTGCTCATTACGCGCGTGCCGCTCCCGGTCATCGCCGCCGCGGCGGGGGTCACCCTGCTCGGGGCGCTTGCGGCCGATTTCGTGAAGGTCGCGGCCTTCCGCGCGCTCGGGCTCCACGCGGGGCCGGGGCTTGCCAGCGGCCAGGGAGCCCGGTAGGCTAGGACATACGGCGATGGAGTCCTGCCGTCAACCGCCGCCGGCACGGCGCCCGGTGTGCTGATGACTCCTGCACCACCCTGTGCAGGAGTTTCGTTTTTGGAGACGACCCGCGAACCCGGCCACCTGCAGGGCCCCCGGAAGGGGGCCGCCTGATGCCGCTCATCGATTTCCGCGACCAGCTCGCCGTCATCCGCTACCTCGCCAAGTGGTTCCTGCTGCTCACGCCCGTCGCGGCGGCCATCGGCACGGTCTCGGCGCTCTTCCTCTGGCTGCTCGAACACGCGACCGAGGCGCGCTGGGATCACCCGTGGCTGCTCTACCTGCTGCCGCTCGCCGGCATCGCGAGCGCGGCGCTCTACCACCGGTGGGGCCGGAGCGTGGAGGGCGGCAACAACCTGCTCGTCGATGAGATCCACCGGCCCGGCGGCGGCATCCCGCCCCGCATCGTGCCGCTCATCTTCATCGCCACCGTCGGCGCCCATCTTTTCGGCGCTTCTGTCGGGCGCGAAGGGGCCGCCGTTCAAATGGGCGGCGGCATCGCGAGCGCCTTCAACCGTCTTCTCCGCCTCGGGCCGGACGACCTGCGGACGCTGCTCATGGCGGGCATCGCGGCCGGCTTCGGCGCCGGCTTCGGCACCCCAATCGCGGGCGCCATCTTCGCGATGGAGGTGCTCGCCATCGGCCGGATGGAGTACAGCGCCCTCATCCCGGTGCTCTACGCCGCCCTCGCCGCCGATTTCACGGCGGCCGCGTGGGATGTCCACCACACCGCCTACCAGGTGGCGGTCACCGGCCGGAGCGGCAACCTGCCGTTCGATGTCCTGCTTTTGGCGAAGGCGTGTGTCGCCGGGATCATCTTCGGGCTCGCGGCCGTCTTCTTCGCAGAGCTGGCTCATGGCCTCGGCCGGCTCTTCCGCCGGCTCATCCGCCAGCCGCTCTTCCGGCCGGCCGCCGGCGGCCTCGTCGTCATCGGCCTTGTCGTCGTGCTCGGCACGCGCGATTACCTCGGGCTCGGCGTCACCTCGCCCGACCCGGGGGCGACGACCATCGTCTCGAGCTTCCACGCGGGCGGCGCATCGCCCTTCGCCTGGTTCTGGAAAATCGTCTTCACGGCGGTTTCGCTCGGCAGCGGCTTCAAAGGCGGCGAAGTCACCCCCCTCTTCTACATCGGCGCCTCGCTCGGCAACCGGCTGGCGGATGTGCTCCAGGCGCCGCCGGACCTCTTCGCGGGGCTCGGCTTCGTGGCCGTCTTCGCGGGCGCGGCGAACACGCCGCTCGCCTGCACCGTGATGGGCATCGAACTGTTCGGCTCGGCGGGTGCGCCCTACCTCGCCGTCGCCTGCTTCGTTTCCTACCTGGTGAGCGGGCACTCGGGCATCTACCTCTCGCAGCGGGTGGCGACGCCGAAGGTGCGGCCGGCAACGGTGCCGCCGGAGGCGCCGCTGCGCCTGGTGCGCGAGGCGAAGGCAGCCGACCAGCTGCCGCTGCCCACCATCTTCGATGTGTTCAACGGGAAAACCCCCGCAGAAGGAGAACCTGGCATGGATTCGAACCACCGCGTCCGGCGGCGCGAGCTCGGGCTCGTGCGCATCTACCTGGCGCCGAAGGAGCGCGCGCCGCGCCGCGGCCTCGGCGGCTTCCTCCGCAGCCGCCCGCTCTACCGCGAGATCATCGACGCCGCCCGGCGCGACGGCCTCATGAACGCCATCGCCCACCCCACGCACTACGGCTTCAGCGGCACCACCGACATCCACGCGCGCAGCACCTCGCCCGAGGTGACGAACGAGTCGCTCATGCTCTGCGTCGAACTGGTGGGCGAAACCGACGCGCTCGAACGGTTCTGCGAGCGGCACGGCGACCTCCTCGCCGGCAAGGTCATCGTCCACAAGACCGTCGAGCACTGGCACCTCGAGAAAGGCGCGGTGGTCGTCGATGACGTGTTCGAGGACGAGCTCGAGGGAGAGCCGGATGCCGCCGCGCAGGCCGGGAGCTGAGGGCCGGGCCGGCGAGCCGGCGGGAAGGGTGACGGTGCGCGGGTGAGCTGGTTCGTCTTTGCGCTGTTCTCCGCGGTGTTCGCGGCGGCGACGGCGGTCCTCGGCCGGCTCGGCGTGAAGGACGTCAATTCGAACCTCGCCACCGCGATCCGAACGGTGGTGGTGCTCGTCTTCGCCTGGGGGATCGTCTTCGCGACGGGGGCGCAGCAGGAGCTGGGGAAGCTCTCGCGGGGCACGGTCGGTTTCCTCATCGCCTCCGGGCTGGCGACGGGCATTTCGTGGCTGTTCTATTTCCGGGCGCTGCAGCTGGGCACGGCTTCGAAGGTCGCGCCGGTGGACCGGTTCTCGGTGGTGCTGACGGTGGTGTTTGCGGCGGTCTTCCTCGGCGAGCGGCTGAGCTGGGGGGTGGCCGCCGGCGCTGCGCTGGTGACGGCGGGGACGATCCTGATCGCGCTGGGGTAGGCGGGGGCATCAGATGGGGACAGCACCCGGCGCAAGATTATGCCATCTACTGTCGGAGTCATCCGCGATGGCAGAAAGCCTTGCGAGAACTTGCTCAGGCACGTTCCCTAGGCTATATTCGTTCAGAAAGCACCCTGAACTGATCGATGATGTTCCACTAATGTACAACACTGCAGCTATCTTTGAAAAATGCCCTGGTTCGCCTTCGAAGATCTTTTTGATGGTATCTTGAGCTGGGATGCTCCCGGCAGAACGAAAGTCGACCACAGCTAGAATATTGTTCTGGCTCTCAGAGAACTGCCTGGAACCGTCGCGCATCACTGCCTCAAGTTTCTTCCAAAAGTCATCATCTGTTGTCCGAAGCTTTTCATGAAGCACCAATCTCTTGACTTCCACATAGCCGGACCATCTATCAATCTCAATCCCCAAATCAGGACCTTTCCTCCCGCATGGCTCAACCGTGATTATGAAGCCTTGCTCAGCCAGCCTGTTCGCTATCACAATCTCCCGCCCGAGCCCTAGAATGTTGTTTCGGAAATAGAGGTCGTTTTGCCCATCCACCGGGATACGCAGCCGAGCCAACTTCCTCTCGAAACACTCCGCGGCGGCTGTATTACCTGATTTCCGGAGGGATTCAAGCTGGTAAGCAATACCGGCAGGCGTATGCCCGTCGCCCTGTTGTCGCAGGGCATCCAAGACCATTTCTGCTTTCGCGTTCATGCTCTTATCATACCTCATGGACAGACTCGCCATTACAAATGCTGCAGCCGGGCCAGGCCGCCGCAGGCGAGCGCTTCCGCGCCGGCGAAGCCGCGCCAGGGGTTGTCGTCGAGCGAAGCTACGATGTGTGGCAGGCGGTGGCCCCGGATTTCGCAGCTGCCGTCATCGGCGATGCTCGCCGGCTTCGGCCCCTCTTCAACTGGCTCGCCCGCTCCGGTACCTGAGAACTCGCCGAGCCCAAATCCCGCTCTAGGGTCGCCCGTCATGGACCGTACCCCCATTCCCGCACTCGACGCCGAGCGGCTCGAAGAGCTCCGCGCATGGGCCGCGGCGATGCGTCCCATGCCGAAGCGGCGCGCCGTCATCCCTTACCGCCGCCGGTTCGCCCCCCGTGAACTCGCCCGGCTCGCCTATGGCCTCGTCCCGGAATCGATGGACGACAAGTGGGTCGGCGTCCTCCGGGAAGGGTGCGTCGACTTCTTCCGCAGCTGGACCGGCCATCACATCTACCGGCTCCCGCTCCGCGCGGCGAACGGCGGCATCGAAACCGAGGCCATCATCGCCAACCGCGGCCCGCGGCAGTACCGTGACCGCGACGCAGAGCACGACATCGAGACGGTCGAGCGCCTCCTCAACTGGATGCTGACCGGCGACCCCGGCTGAGCCGCCCCTTCAGCCGCGCGGGCCGAACATCATGAGCGCCATGCCCGCGAGCGCGAGCCCGGCCCCGGCGAGGTCCCACCGGTCCGGCCGCCAGCCGTCGGCGATGGCGCCCCAGGCCAGCGCGAGGACGATGAACATGCCGCTGTAGGCCGCCTGGATGCGCCCGAACTCGGATTCGCTCTGGAGCGTGTGGATGACGCCGTAGGTGAACAGGACGGCCGCACCCGCCAGCCCGAACGGGAACGGCCGCTCGACCCGCAGCCACTGCCAGACGAGCCACGACCCGAACAGCTCCGCGCAGCCGGCGAGGAAAAAGACGAGAATGGCGCGGTACGGTTCCGGCATCGCAACGCTCGCAGAGCGGGGTTCGCCCCCGAGGATGCCAGCCGCCCGCCTTGACGGCCACATTCCTTCTCGGTTAGGCCGGCAACGATGGCGGTTCGCCGTTCCCCATCAACGTGAGTCGCGTTATGTAAGAGCTGCCGCTCACAACCGTTTCGATGTTCACGAGAAGGCACTGCCCGCTCGAGCCATTCGGCAACCGAAGTTGAAGGCTCGCCCTAGGGTTATTTCGAAGCGGCTGCCAAACTTGAAGGACCGCGGTCCAGTCTGTTAGCCCGAAACGATTCCGTCGAACGACGACTTGAGCCACGCCGGCGGCGATTCGGGACTGATTCTCATCAATAAGATCCGCGGGGCCCGTCCAGAACATGACAAGCTCGTCCAGAATTCGGAATCTTCTTGAGCATAAAGCATTCCGCAATCTTTGGGCAACGATCTGCTGCTATTTCGGTGGTCGCCTCTGAAGGGGGAGCTTGCGAGGGTCTCAACCTGAAGACCATTTGGAATCTTTTTTGGGCGGTAGGCCCTCCCCAATGCAACTACATCCGGCCCAGTGTCTGTTTCGGCGTCCGCCAAGCGACTAGACTTGGGTTCGCACATGGCCGAAACGACGCCGCCCGACCCGATCGCCGAGCGCATCGCCGCCTGGGGCGGCTGGCGCGCCGAGACGCTCGCCCGCATCCGCCAGCTCATCCGCGAGGCCCTCCCCGGCGTGGTCGAAGAGCTGAAGTGGGTGAAGCCGACGAACCCGCTCGGCGTCGTGGCGTGGTCGCACGCCGGCCTCCTCTGCACCGGCGAGGCCTACCGCGACAAGGTGAAGCTCACCTTCGCCCGCGGCGCGAGCCTGCCCGACCCGTCCGGGCTCTTCAACGCCGGCTTCGGCGGCGGCACCCGCCGCGCCATCGACCTCGCCGAGGGCGACACGCTCGACGCCGATGCCTTCCGCCAGCTCGTCCGCGCTGCCGCCGACCTCAACGAGGCCGCGAAAGCCGCGAAGGGGCGCGCCCGGTGAGCGGCGCGGGCGGCGAGGGGCCGCGGCTGCTGGCGGGCGGCAACCCGCAAATCCCGAAGGGCGACGGCAACGCCCCGGTGCAGGCCTACATCGCCGCGATGCCGGGCTGGAAGCAGGACATCGGCCGGCGGTTCGATGCGCTCGTCGAGCGCACCGTGCCCGGCGTGAAGAAGGCCGTCCGCTGGAACTCGCCGTTCTACGGCGTCGAAGGACTCGGCTGGTTCTGCAGCGTCCACTGCCTCACGCGCGCCGTGAAGGTGACGTTCTTCGCCGGCGCCGGGCTCGAACCGGAGCCGCCGGGGAAGGGGAAGGACCCGGATGCGCGCTGGGTCGATATCCCCGAAGGCGGCTTCGATGCGCTGGAGGCGCAGCTCGAGGCGTGGGTGCGGCAGGCGGCGGCGCGCCGCGGCTGGGCAGGCTTCTGAACGCGACGCTACCATTGGCGGGACACCGAGGATGGGTAGACGATGGCCTTTTACACCTGCATCTTCTCGCCTGAAACATACGAAGACTTCCGCAAGTCGGGAGGTTCGATAGTTAGGTTTCATGAGCGGCATATTCGGCAGGCACACCGCGTGAAAGCCGGAGACCTCTTCGTTTGCTACGTGACGAGAGCCTCCAGATGGGCAGCCCTACTCGAAGCAACAGGCGAGGTAATTATCGCTTCTCCAGAATCGGAAGGCCAGCATCGGGTACTCGTGTCCGTGAATCCCCGCGCACTGCTTCCACTCGAGCATGCAATTCCGATGATGGAAGACTGTATCTGGAATCAACTTACATTTACTCGGAAACACCCAAAGACGTTCCGGTACTGGACGGCACCGCTCAGGACGAATCTTGTGACGATCGCAGAGGAAGACGGGAACGTGATCGCGCGCGAGCTCGCCCGCCAAAAGGAAAACCCGGTTCATTATCCCGTGCCCCCTTCGGTCCAAGTGGCACTCGTTCGTGGAACCGACCGGGACGTCGTGGTGGTGGTTCCCCAGGATGAGTCCGCCAACGACGGCGCGCCCCTCCCCGAGGTTCGCGAGTCCCTCCAAATTCAGGCGCTTCTCGCTACCGTCGGTTCGCGGATGCGGCTCAAGGTGTGGATACCCCCGAATGACCGGGCCAGGGTGAAAGCCGAGTGGGGAGGAGAACCGGACTCTCTGATTGAACGCCTTCCCCTCAATTACGACGATGTCACCCTCCGGACCATTGAGCAGATCGACGTACTCTGGCTCAAAGGACGGTCTATCCGGCGGGCTTTCGAGGTCGAGCACACGACTTCCATCTACTCGGGCATCTTGAGAATGGCCGACCTGCTCGCGCTCCAGCCGAACATGGACATCAAGCTCCACATCGTCGCGCCGGAGGCACGTCGAGAGAAGGTCCTCCACGAGATTCGGCGCCCTGTCTTCTCGCTCATCGAGCCGAGGAGCCTCGCGGAGCGCTGCACCTATCTCTCCTACGACGCCGTGAGGGAGATTGCCGCCCTGCCGCACCTCGAGCATCTGTCCGATTCGGTGCTTGACGACTACGAAGAACCTGCCGAGATCTGAACGTTCGCAGTAACTCCAGATCTGGACAGAGTCTAAAACACGCCCTACCATCGCTTCGCGGCCGGGGCGGCCGGAACGCCGTTCACCTCCCGCCCGCGGCCGGTTCGCTACCCTCGCACGGGCAGCGGTGCGGCGCACCCGCCCACACCGCGCCCGGGCACCATCCATCCCGCCCGCACACCGCATTGGAGGAGTACTCGCCCATGTCCGCCGATGGCACCATGAAGCTGAAGGGCAAGCGCAACCGCGACTGGTGGCCCGAACAGCCCGACCTCTCCCTGCTCCGCCAGAACCATCCCGCCTCCGACCCCATGGACCCCGGCTACGACTACCGGGAAGAGCTGAAAACGCTCGACGTCGAAGCGCTCCGGCGCGACCTCATCGAGCTGATGACCACCTCGCAGGACTGGTGGCCCGCCGATTACGGCCACTACGGCCCGCTCTTCATCCGGATGACGTGGCACGCCGCCGGCACCTACCGCGTCCACGACGGCCGCGGCGGCGCCTCCCGCGGCACCCAGCGGTTCGACCCGCTCGCGAGCTGGCCCGATAACGCGAACCTCGACAAGGCCCGCCGCCTCCTCTGGCCGATCAAGAAGAAGTACGGCAAGAAGATCAGCTGGGCCGACCTCATCGCCTTCGCCGGCAACGTCGCCCTCGAATCGATGGGCTTCAAGACGGCCGGCTTCGCCTTCGGCCGCGAAGACGTCTGGGAGCCGGAGGACATCGACTGGGGCCCCGAGGAGGAATGGCTCGGCGATGAGCGGCACGAGGGCGAGCGCCAGCTCGAAGAGCCGTACGCCGCCATCCAGATGGGCCTCATCTACGTGAACCCCGAGGGCCCCAACGCCGTGCCCAGCGCCCTCGCGGCGGCGAAGGACATCCGCGAATCGTTCGGCCGGATGGCGATGAACGACGAGGAAACCGTCGCCCTCATCGCCGGCGGCCACGCCTTCGGCAAGACGCACGGCGCCAACGCTGCCAGCTACGTCGGCCCCGAGCCGGGCGGCGCGCCCATCCACGAGCAGGGCCTCGGCTGGAAGAACAGCTACGGCACCGGCAAGGGCAGCGATACCTACACCAGCGGCCTCGAAGGCGCCTGGACCCCGACGCCGACGAAGTGGGACAACTCCTACCTCGAAACCCTCTTCAAGTACAACTGGGACCTCACGAAGAGCCCGGCCGGCGCCTGGCAGTGGGTGCCCACCGACCCCGAGGCGCAGAACCTCGTGCCCGATGCGCACGACCCGAACAAGCGGCACGCGCCCATCATGCTCACGACGGACCTTGCGCTGAAGATGGACCCCGTCTACGAGAAGATCGCGCGCCGCTTCCTCGAGCACCCGGAGGAGCTGGAGGACGCCTTCGCCCGCGCCTGGTTCAAGCTCATCCACCGCGACATGGGCCCCGTCACCCGCTACCTCGGCCCGCTCAAGCCGACCCAGGTGTGGACCTGGCAGGACCCGATCCCGCCGGTCGACCACCCGCTCGTCGATGCCGATGACATCGCGAAGCTGAAGGCGGCCGTCCTCGGCTCCGGCCTCTCCGTCTCGGACCTCGTCTTCGCCGCCTGGGCCTCGGCCTCGAGCTTCCGCGGCACCGACCGGCGCGGCGGCGCGAACGGCGCCCGCATCCGGCTCGCGCCGCAGAAGGACTGGCCCGCGAACGACCCGCCGCGGCTCGCCCGCATCCTCGGCGTGCTCGAAGGCATCCAGCAGCGGTTCAACAGCGAAGCGAGCGGCGGCAAGCGCATCTCGCTCGCCGACCTCATCGTGCTCGCCGGCTGCGCGGCCGTCGAAAAGGCGGCGAAGGATGCCGGCTTCGATGTCGCCGTGCCCTTCACCCCGGGCCGGATGGACGCCAGCCAGGAGCAGACCGACGTCGAATCGTTCGGCTACCTCGAGCCGAAGGCGGACGGCTTCCGCAACTTCCGGAAGCCCGGCCTGCGGAAGCGCGCCGAGCACCTGCTCGTCGAAAAGGCCGCCCTGCTCACGCTCACGCCCCCGGAGATGACCGTCCTCGTCGGCGGCATGCGGGCGCTCGCAGCGAACAGCGGCGAGACGAAGCTCGGCGTCCTCACCAACCGGCCGGGCCAGCTCACCAACGACTTCTTCGTCAACCTGCTCGACATGAACACCGCGTGGGTGCCGACGAGCGAGGCCGAGGAGGAGTACGAAGGCCGCGACCGCGCGACCGGCGCCGTGAAGTGGACCGCCACCCGCGTCGACCTCATCTTCGGCCACAACGCCGAGCTGCGGGCGCTCGCCGAGGTGTACGCCTGCGACGACGCGCAGGAGAAGTTCGTGCGCGACTTCGTGGCCGCGTGGGACAAGGTGATGAACCTGGACCGGTTCGACCTCCACAGCTGAGGCCGGCCGGCGCCGAACCGCCGCATCCGCTGCCGGGGGAACGCAGCGATGGACCGGGGGCTGCCCAGTGGGCAGCCCCTTGCCCATCCCCAAACACCCCTGCTACCATTGCGGGGAGTTACTTTAAGCCCACCCACTCAACCACCGCCAATACCCCGAATCCACCAGTTGGTGTAATGTCCCACCAAACGGCCTTTTCAGTGGTTTCTCTGTTTTCCGGATGCGGCGGCTTTGACTTGGGCTTCGTGGGCGGTTTCACGTTTCTAGGACACTATTACCCTTTCAACGCATTTGCCATTATTTGGGCCAACGACATTGATCCCTCCGCAGCCCGCACCTATTCCACCAATGTCGCACCAAACATCATTGCCGCCGACGTTCGCGATGCCCTTCCTCAACTACCATCCGCAGCCGACCTCGTCATAGGCGGCTTTCCTTGCCAAGACGTCTCAATCAACGGCAAGCGCCAAGGCCTCGCCGGGAAACGCACTAACCTTTATACCGTGATGCTCGATGTCATCTCTCAGCTTCGCCCGCGCATGTTCGTCGCCGAGAATGTCAAATCTCTCCTGTTTAAATACAATCGCACTACCTTCTCCAGGATACTCGCTGATTTTGCCTCCCTCGGCTACACACTGACCTTTCAGGTCTTAAACGCAGCCGACTTTGGCGTCCCGCAGATTCGGGAACGTCTATTTATCGTAGGAACCCACCACGGCATTCCCCCGTTCACCTTCCCCACCCCAACTCACACCCAAAGCCAGTGGATCACTTCTCACATCGCCCTTTCCGATCTCGAAGACTCACCGGAAAATCCTTCCATACAGCACATTTGGAGTCGGGCAAAACCAAGTCCAGACCAAGGTAAACGACAAATCGCCCGCGACCGTCCCGCCACAACCATCAGGGCTGAACACCACGGCAACATCCAATTCCATTACCTTGGCCACCGTCGTCTTTCGTTACGAGAAGCCGCCCGCCTTCAGTCTTTTCCTGACTCGTTTATATTTCATGGCGGTATGCGTGCCATTGAACGCCAGATTGGGAACGCGGTCCCTCCCGTGCTAGCCTGGCATGTCGCTACGGCGTGCGCCGCCACCCTCACCGAAAGAGAACTTCAGACGGGACCCATCCCACGGCCAGCCTATCAACTTTCGCTAGCCACGTCCGCTTCCGATCTTTAAATGACGGGCTATCACCCCAGAATTCGAGAATTAATTCATCGCTCAGACGAAGCAAAGCTTCCTCTAGTTCCTTTTCTATATCCACCATGGCTCGTTGTACATAATTGCCGCCCCGCGTTGGGTCCCCTCTCAACGCGACACTGCCCGCGGAAAAAAGGTCCCGCAATTGAGGAGCGACTACTCCATAACGCGCTACAAGCAATTTTGCCGCTCGAGTATACTTACGTCTATTCCGACCACCAGAAACTACTTCCGGGCATAGTATAGATACTTCGGCTCTCAGTCGCCTCTTTTCACTTTCTTCCAGCTCCTGAAACAGGCGAACTTCTGCCGGTAACGCTGTGTCTAGCTCGTCGTCGTCTGGGAGCCACCAAAGGACCCTATGCCCACGAGCCTTCATTCTCGCGTAATCTCGGATGATTCTCATCTTTGCTTTAGGATCCATCGCACTAAACTCATCGTAGGAAATACCGACCCGGTCCCAAATGTTTTTTCCTTCGGCCCGATCGCCAAGGTCCATATCGATTTCAAAACGGGGCACATGCGAGGTCCGCACGTGAACTATAACGTCTTTGTACTTGGCCCACCGGACCGCAACCAACCCTCCCGCCTTGCCATATATCACGTATACCTCGCGAACGTCCTTGACCTTCGAAGACTCCAAAACGCTGTTAGCAACGCCACGCCAGGTGTCTTGATTGGTAAATTTCACCTCTATTCCTACATTGTCAATGACAATGTCAGGAAAAGCATAAGGCCGGTCTTTATACATAAACGGGAGATGCCGCGCTTTGGCAAATTCTTTAGCTCTCTCTGCAACGACTTCCTCGAACGTAACGGAACTAATGCGAGCACTACTGTTCGCAAGCAAAGATTCTAAGTCTCGACAAAGAGGTTGTAGCAAATCAGTTTCAATATCATGCAGTTCCATCGGCTTGGCCCTCAATTATGGGCTTTAATAGTTTAGCAATGCTGATGTGAGGAATATCATGCTCCCAGATGCGCCAAACACGCCAGCCATTGATCATGAGAACCGTCGTGACTAATGAATCTCTTAGCTTGTTGGTTGCTATCTTAGTCTTCCAGTAGTCCGAATTGGTTTTAGGCATTCTGCAGTGCAAATCACAACCGTGCCAGAAGCAGCCATCAAGGAAAATCGCGAACTTCAGGGAAGGAATCACAATGTCCGGTTTTCCCGTTATATCTCGCGGGTTGAGAACGAACTGAAGGCCGGAGCTTGTTAGGTCAGCAATTACGGAAAGCTCCGTCGACGAGCATTGCTTTGACCGTACGCGGGACATTATCTCCGATCGCTTTGCTCGATTGACTCTGTCGACCATAAAGCTGCTCCGCTGTTTTTCTTAGAAAACGGGCAATCGCGTGGGTGGTCCCTTGACAAGGCTAGGTTAACAGCTGGACCCTAGCTTATCTACGGCGCCCCGGCCCCGCCGCGCCGGGAAGGAGCACCCGTGCAGTTCACCGCGGAATCCACCGAACTCGGCGTCACCGAACGCGCCTTCGAGATGACCATCGAGGGCGAGCGCGTGCCGGGCATCCTCTGGCTCCCGGAGGGCGCCCGCGGGCCCCGGCCCCTCCTCCTCCTCTGCCACGGCGGCATGCAGCACAAGCGGGTCGATACCCTGCTCGCCAAGGCGCGCGCGTTCGTCCGCCACCACGGCTACGCCTGCCTGAGCATCGACAACCCGGGCCACGGCGAACGCGCCAGCGAGGCCGAGCTGGCGCAAGCCCGCGCCCTCCGCGGGGCCGCCGCGCTGCCGCCCATCGACCCCGATCGGATGCGCCAGCTCGCCGCGCGCGTCGGCCGCGCCGTCGGCGAATGGAAAGCCGTGCTCGATGCGGCGCAGCAGCTGCCGGAGGTCGGCGCCGGGCCGGTCGGCTGGTGGGGGCTGTCGATGGGCACCGCCATCGGCGTGCCGTTCGTCGCGGGCGAACCGCGCGTGCGCGCTGCCGTCCTCGGCCTCGCCGGGGTGCGGAACGAGGAATTCGGCCGCCTCGCCCGGCAGATTACGGTGCCGGCGATGGTCATGTGCCAGTGGGACGATGAGGTGGCCCCGCGCGATTCCGTGCTCGCGCTGTTCGACGCGCTCGGCTCGGCGGAGAAGACGCTCCACGCGAACCCGGGCCGCCACGTGCAGGTCCCGCTCTACGAACGGCAGGCGTGGGAGGAATTCTTCGCCCGGCACCTCGGCCGGGCCGCAGCTGGCTAGCTGAGCGGCCGGACGGCCGCCATCGCCTGGTCGAGCAGGGCGGCGAAATCGGCTTCGGGGCCGCAGGCGAGGCACGCATCGGCAACGATGGAGACGCACCCGAGCGCTGCCGCGACGAGCGCCTCGGCGCGGAGGTCCGGCCCCGGGCCGGCATGCGGCGGCAGGCGCGCTGCGAGGATCGGCGCGGCGGCCTCCACCCAGGCGCGCTTTTGCCGCTCGGCATACTGGCCGCGGAGGGCCTCCGTTTCGTTCAGCAGGCGGGTGAGCCCGTAGTTCGCCGCCCGGTCCGCCTCCGCCTCGGCCACGACGGCATCGAACGCCCGGCGGAGCGAGACCCACGGGTCCTCATCGGCCGGGCGCGCTGCCAGCGCCTCCGTGACGGTCGCCGCCAGCTCGTCGAGGTGGGCGAGCACCACTTCGTCCTTCGAGGCGAAGTAGCGGAAGAAGCTGCGGCGCGAAATCCCCGCGGCGGCGGCGATCTCCTCGACGGTGGTCGGTTCGAACCCGTTGCGGAGGAAGAGCTCCATGCCGACCCGCGCGATCTCGGCCCGGATGGCCCGGCGGGCGCGTTCGCGCAGGCCGCCCGCCGGGGCGGCTGTTCCCTGTCCCATGGCGGGATTTTACGCGATGCCGAACGGTGCGCTCAACGCCAGTATTGACACTGAGTGACAGATAGTCGACGATGGCGGCATCGAACACGGCACGGAGGTCTCGATGGAAACGGCCGGGAATCTCCACGGCAGGGTTGCGCTCATCACGGGAGCGGCCTCGGGCATGGGGCTCGCGATGGCGCGGAAGTTCGCCGCCGCGGGCGCGAAGCTCGTCCTCGGCGACTGGAACGGCGAGCGGCTGGATGCGGCCGTCGCCGAGCTGCGGCAGGCCGGCGCTGCCGTCGAAGCCGCCCAGGGCGACATCTCGGACCGGGCGGCCGCCGAGGCGCTCGTCGACCGCGCGTTCAGCGCCTACGGCCGGCTCGATGTGCTCGTGAACAACGCCGGGGTGATGGATTCGATGGCGGGCGTCGCGGAAGTGAGCGACGAGACGTGGCGGCGGGTGTTCGCCATCAACCTCGAGGGGCCGCTCCACACGATGCGCCGCGCGATCCCGAGGCTGGCGGAACAGGGCGGCGGGAGCATCATCAACATCGCCTCAGTGGGCGGGCTGCACGGCGGCGCGGCGGGCGCGGCCTACACGGCATCGAAGCACGCGCTCATCGGGCTGACGAAGAACACCGCCTACATGTACGGCCCGAAGGGCATCCGCGCGAACGCCATCGCCCCGGGCGGGACGAAGACGAACATCGGCGAATCGATGGCGCGGGCAGGGGTCGACCCGGCGGGCATGGCGCGGGTGCAGGCGTTCACGAGCCTGATGCCGGGCCTGCTCGAACCGGAAGACATCGCCGCCGTCGCGCTCTTCCTGGCTTCTGACGCTGCCCGCGGCATCAACGGGACCGTCATCACCGTCGACCTCGGCTGGACGGCGGCCTGAGCGCCGCCGCCTGCCTGGCCCACCAGCTCCGGAGGTTCTCTTTCCATGGCCCAGCTCCTGTATCGTCTCGGCCGGTTCGGCTACCGCCGCCGGTGGCCCGTCATCGCCGCATGGGCGCTCATCCTCGCAGGCGCCGTCGCCGCGGGCATCGCCTTTTCCGGCCCGCGCGAAGATTCGTTCACCATCCCCGGCACGGAGTCGCAGGAGGCGCTGGACCGCCTCGGGCGCGAATTCCCGGAGGCGAACCTGGCCGGCGCCTCTGCGCGGGTCGTGATCGCCGCGCCCCCGGGGCAAACGCTCGATGACCCGGGCGTCCAGGAGCGGGTGCAGGCGCTCGGCCGCGACCTTGCGCAGCTGCCCGGTGTGGCCTACGCGCTGGACCCCTTCGCCGCGGGCGCCATCAGCCCCGACCGCCGGGTCGGCATCGCCGAGGTTTCGTTCGTCGAACCGGCGGGCCAGCTCGATGCGGCCTCGAAGCGGGCGCTCGAGGCTGCGGTGGAGCATGCGCGGGCCGCAGGGCTGACGGTGGAGGTTGGGGGCGATGCCCTGCGGGAGTTCCACGCCGGCAGCACGGGCGAAATCCTCGGCGTGGCCGTCGCGGCCGTCGTCCTCTTCCTCAGCTTCGGCTCGCTGGTGGCAGCCGGCCTGCCGCTCATCTCGGCATTCACCGGCGTGGGCATCGGCTCGCGGGCATCGCCGCTCTCTCGGGGTTCACCAGCATCGGGACGAACACGCCGACGCTCGCGATGATGCTCGGGCTCGCCGTGGGCATCGACTACGCGATGTTCATCCTCTCGCGCTTCCGGCACGAGGTCGCGAGCGGCCGGAGCCCGGAGGAGGCGGCCGGCTGGGCGAACGGCACAGCCGGCTCGGCGGTCGTGTTCGCGGGGCTGACGGTCGTCATCGCCCTCTGCGGCCTCGCGGTGGTGAACGTCCCGCTGCTCACCCAGATGGGGCTCGCCGCCGCCGCGACCGTCTCGCTCGCCGTGCTCATCGCGGTGACGCTGCTGCCGGCCCTGCTCGGCGCGGCGGGCCGGTTCGTCGCCGGCCGGGCTGTCCGCGACCCCGAATCGCATGGCGCCGGGGCCGCGACGGGGCTCGCCGCCCGGTGGGCCGGGCTCATCACGCGGCGGCCGTGGGCAGCGGCCATCGGCGGCATGGCGCTCCTCGGCATCGTCGCCATCCCCGCGCTCGATGTGCGCCTCGCGCTGCCCGATGACGGCATGGCCGCGCCCGGCGCCACCCAGCGGAAGGCCTACGACCTCGTGAAGGAGGCGTTCGGGCCGGGCTTCAATGGACCGCTCGTCGTCATCGTCGATGCCGCCGGGGGCGAACCGGCGGCAGCAGGCGAGGCTGCCGCGGCGCAGCTCCGGGCGCTCCCCGGCGTGGTCGCCGTGAGCCCGCCGACGGTGAACCCGGCAGGCACGCTCGCCCTGCTGCGCGTCATCCCCGCCGGCGGCCCGGCCGATGCGGCCACCGCCGACCTCGTCCACGCCATCCGCGCACAGGCGCGGGAAACGGGCACAAGCCTCGCCGTCACCGGGCAGACGGCCATCCAGGTCGACTTTTCGGAACGGGTCGGGGCGGCCTTCCTGCCGTACGTCGGCGTCGTCGTCGGGCTCGCGCTGGTGCTCCTGTTGCTCGTGTTCCGCTCGGTGGCGGTGCCGGTGAAGGCGGCGGCGGGCTTCCTGTTCACGATCGCTGCGACGCTCGGCGCGGTGGTGGCCGTGTTCCAGTGGGGATGGCTGGCGCCGCTGTTCGGGGTCGACCAGGAGGGGCCGATCCTCAGCCTGATGCCCATCTTCCTCGTCGGCGTGCTCTTCGGCCTGGCGATGGATTACGAGGTGTTCCTCGTGACCCGGATGCGCGAGGAGCACGTCCACGGCCTGGGCGAACGCGAAGCGATCGTCTACGGCTTCCAGCACAGCGCGCGCGTGGTGACGGCGGCGGCGCTCATCATGCTCTCGGTGTTTGCCGGCTTCATCCTCGCGAGCGAAACGCTCATCAAGATGATGGGGTTCGCGCTGGCGCTGGGCATCGCGTTCGACGCCTTCATCGTGCGGATGACGATCGTCCCGGCGGTGCTGGCGCTGCTGGGCCGGGCTGCCTGGTGGATGCCGGCGTGGCTCGAGCGCCTGCTGCCGAAGGTCGACGTGGAGGGGACCGGCCTGCGCAACGGCGACGCCGCGAGGGCGTACCGGGCGGAGAACGCGGGCGTGGCGGGGCCAGCCGGCCAGCCCGGCGCCTGAGCGCCCGCTCCCGCCCCCCGGCCGGTCGGGCCTGCCTTCTTTCCCGGGCCTGTCCCGGCGTTCCGTGGCCGCGCGCGTACAATGGGGGCAGGCGGGCCGTTCGCCCGCGGGTTCGCTATGGAATCGGAACAGTACGTCTCGCCGGTGCTCGCGGCGGGCTCCATCGGCATCGTGTTCGCGGCCCTCTTCGCCATCCTCGCCGCCGAGCACCCGGCGGCGAGCCGGCTGCGCAGCTTCCTCACCGGCCACGGGCAGAAGGCGATGTTCGCCGTTGCGGCAACCGCGATGGCCGGCTCGCTCTACTACTCGGAGTACGTCGGCTTCACCCCCTGCGACCTCTGCTGGTACCAGCGCATCGCGATGTACCCGCTCGCCATCCTGCTCGGCGTCACGGTCGTGAGCCGGGGGCGGCTGGCGCCGAAGTACCTCGTGACGCTGGCCGGGATCGGCCTGCTCATCTCCATCTACCACTACCAGCTCGAGCTGTTCCCCAACCAGGCGCAGATCTGCACCGGCTCCGCGGTCTCGTGCACGGTGCGGTTCGTGGAGGAGTTCGGCTTCGTGTCGATCCCGTTCATGGCGGGGGCGAGCTTCCTCACCATCCTGCTCCTGCAGGCTGCCGAGTGGCGGGTGCGCTACCTGGAGGCGCGGGGGCTGTAGCCTCGAGCGTGCCGCGGCGCATGGCGCTGGCGCCACCGCGCACAAGGGCACGGCTGGTGCAGGAGGGAGGCAGCCAGCCTCAACCGGCGAGCACGCTGGTGAGAACCTCCCTGGCCAGGGTGCGGTCGAGCATCTCGTGCGCGTCCTGGTTCCGGTAGGAGCGCAGGCAGCCGTAACACGAGCTGTGCTCGCCGCAGGTGCACTCACACACGCGGATGGCTTCTCTGATGACCTCCTCAAAGCGTTGGAATGCCTCCTTCGCAAGGCCGGCGCCGCCGGGCACCTCGTCGTAAATCACGAAGACCGGGTTCCGGCTGTCGGACGTGTACACGAGGCCATTGATGTCGCCCGCGCGCACCTTGAGGGCTCGCCGCGCACCCTCGAGGAGCGCCGCCAGGACCGAGGCGCGGAGGCTTTCATCCCTGGGTTCGACGTCCAGGTGAGGGAACTCGAACTCGGCGATATCGGACGCAAACCGGTGCCCGAGATGAACCTTCTCGACCTTCCCGCTGCACTCACGTGGCGATACCGGATTTCTGTGTTTCCAGCTCTCATCCTTTTTTGACCCGCCCGGGTGAGCGGCGCCACAATCGGCACAAAAGCGGAAGCCGCGACCTCTCGCGTCATTGACGACCGCCAGCCAGCCGTTGCGCGCATAGCGGCCCAGTACCGTCGTCCTGCCCCGCAGTGCGGGCAGCGGCTTTCGCGGCTCCTGGGCCTCAGATGCGCCGCCGATTTCGTGGAAGAGCACGCGGCTGGCATAGAGCCGCGGGGGCGGGTCGTCACCGAGGCTGGAGTTCGGCTGGCCCGCGACGAACCCGTACACCGGCTCGACCATCCGGTCGCCTCGTACGGGGCCACCACACCGCGGGCAATCTCCCCCGGTCATATCGGGGCTTGTGTAAAGCCTGTTGCAACCAGGGCAGCGCCAGTATTCGCGCTCCGGCAGCCCCTTGCTCGGCAAAAGGCGAAGGCCAACCGAACGCCACACCTGCTTCGCGGCGACGACGGCCGAACCCGGGGCGTACTCGGAAACCGCGATCCGCAGGTCGCGTTCGAGCTCGAGCTGCCGGGCCACGGTGGAGTCGAGGTGCGACGTCATCAGGCCGACGACATCGACCGGGAAGCCATACTTGGGCAGCACGCCGCGGCTCGCCAGCAGGTTGATGAGCCAAGCCTCGCGGATAGTCCGGAGCACCCACTGGTACCGACGGGCGGCCGTGTAGTTGGCGCTGTCGGATGCCTCCCTTTCCAGCTGCCGGAAGAGCTCGACATCGGCACGGTACTGCTGCTCGGCCAGGGCGAGGGGCGATTTGTTCGCATCGTCCGACGCGAGGCGGTCGGCCCATTCCCAGCTTTCGATGCCGAGGTCGCTCCACAGCTCCTCCGGGACGATACGCTTGAGCTCGTCCTGGAGTTCGGCCTCCCTGCTTTCGAGGTAGCGGCGAAGCAAGTCGCAAGGCAAGCCTTCCCATTTCGAGGAACCATCGGCCGCCTCGAAAAATTCGTGGGCGAATCTCGGCCAGACGGAGCCATCCGGGCCGGCGATCTTTCGCAAGAAACGCGACATCGCCACGGAATGGACGTGGCGCCGGACGATCCGTTCGTTGCGCGCGGGGATGCGCGGCGCAGGCACGTTCCCGGCGACCCAGTCCTCGGCGCGCTCAAACGCCTGTCGGTCGTGGGGCCGCAGCTGAGCAAAGGTGACCACCAGGCTCGTTGACGACAGCCGCCGGCCGACGCGGCCTGCGCGCTGGACGTAGTTCGCCGCTGTCGGCGGAACGTTGCGGAGGAAGACCGCTTCGAGTTCGCCGACGTCCACCCCAAGCTCGAAGGTCGTCGAGCAGCTGAGGACGTTGATGTCGCCATCCGGCTTCACGAAGCGTTCCTGCACACTCCCCGCCTGGCTCGAGGCCCACTGGGCGGTGTGTTCTTCCGCGACCAGCGGGCCGGCCGGCGGCTGCTCGTATAGCCGCCGGTAGTGATGGCTGTCGTCAAAGCCGTCGAACGGATGAGCGGTTCCGCGGCAGCGGAACGAGGGGCAGAACGCCGCGCACGGCCCCGTGCTCCACCGTGCCGCAGAGGTCGCACCGGAACAGGTCGGACGGGGGGACAAACTCCCAGGAGTCGAACCGGAGCTGGTAATACTGTCCGACCTGCCGCCCCGAGGTTCGTTCGATTGCGCCAGCAAGCGGCCCGCCGGGCTTCATCAAGTATTTCCAAAGCCCCTCGAGCGAGCGCACCGCTGTCTCCCTGCGCTCAGCGGGGTCCATCCCGGGCGCGGTGCGCTCGAGCACCCGGACGAGGAGGTCGACCCGGGCGTTCGTGCCGGAATCCCGGCCGGGCAGCCACCCTTTCAGAATGAGGTTGGGGCGGCTCTCCCCGCCGCGCTCCCGGAACCCGACGGGCTTATTCCGCGGGTTGAACACGGGGTCGGTCAGACTCACCCCGCTGGGGACGGTGACCACCTGGTCATCGAGCAAGGTCCGCAGGAGCGCCTGGATGAGCCACCACGCCTCGTTGGGGGTCAGCGACCATGGTGCCTGGAGGAGCGCCCGGGGCGGCTCCCAGTCCTTCGGCCTGGCGAGGCGCCGGGCCGCCAACCCCACCCCGGCGAGGGACTGCCGGGAATCGATCGCCGTCAGCTCAGCCAGCACCCATCCCTTCAGCGTCTGGGAGAGTTTGAGCGCGTCGCCGTTGGAACCGGGGAACCCCAGCTCGCTCGCCAGCGGCTCCATGTAGGGAACGAGACTTTCCAGCCGGACGCCCAGGCCCCGTGCATCATCCCATGCCTTCCGGAGCGCCTGGAGCATGACCCGGCGGCGGGCGGCCCGCCCATAGGTCCGCTCGAGGTACGGCGCGAAAAAGGCGGCATCCTGCCGGCTGTCGGCAAAACTGAGGAAGCGCGGACGCCTCTCGCCCCGGGGGAGCGCATCGAACAGCGCTGATGCGACAACGGCCGGCGGGGCATCGGTGCCGAGCCTCAGGCGGCGGAGTCCCCCCTGGCTGCTCGGGGCGTTGCAATTGACGCAGCGGTAGGCGAGGCTCTTGGTCCGCTCGGCGATCTTCGCCGTGACAACGTTCGGCTGGGCGCAGTCGCAGCTGTTGCCCTGGACTTCACGGGCGCAGCCGAGACAAAACGCGAGAAGTTTCTCCGGTTCCGGCGGGGCGAGGAGCTCACCCTCCACCGTGGGCGCGGGTTCATCGTCGTTATCTTCGTTCGGCTCTGGCCCGGTTGCCGGCGCCAGGTAGCGAATCGCCGGCACAGTGTCATCGAGGTCGCTCGCCCGCACGAGGCGGTCGCGGTTCTCACCGTCCGTTTTCCGCTGCCCCCGGAGGTGCCACTGGCTGCAGCGCCGGCAGATGGCGAGCTCCGAGACCGGGGCATCCTCTCCGCACTCCGGGCAATGGCGCTGCGGTTCGAGAAAGACGCGCGGGAGACCGTCGGCGTGGCGGCGAAGGCAGACGTCGACGCTTTCGGGCGACCGCACGAACGTGTGGTACCGCGCCCGGAGCGCCGGCGCACCCGTCTGGGGGTGCTGCTCACTGCCCAGGCGCTCGATGAGCCGCACAGCGAGCGTCTTCCGCGGCGGGTCGGAGATCAGGCGGGCGATCGCGTCGAGTGACAGCGGCCGCTCGGCGAGGCCCGTGACGACCGCCTGGACGCGCGGGTCGGCGAGCAGCCGCTCAAGGGCTCCCGGGGAGCGGTCATCCGCGGCGGCTTCGAGGTCGACCTCCTCACCCGGTAGCGGCAGCACCGGGGGCTCAACCTCCGCAACAATGACGTCCTGCCGGCCCGGGTCGGCCGCTTGCCACTCGAACCGGAGGCCAAAAAGGTCGTCCGCGAACCGGGCGATGGCGTCCCGGTCGCCAGGCCCGCCGGCGGTGGCTGACGTGGCGATGCCCTGGATGCTGCCGGGACCCCGCTGGACGCGGTCGAGCAGGCGCCGGAGGAGCATGCCCATCTCCATGCCCATGGCGCCGTCGTAGGTGTGGACCTCGTCCAGCACAACGAACCGCCAGCCGAGCTCCCCCTTCGGGTCAAACAGCGGCGAGTCGGTCGGCCGCAGGAGGAGGTACTCGAGCATGGCGTAGTTGGTGAGGAGGATGTGGGGCGGCGACGCCTGCATCTCCTCGCGGCCGAGGAGTTCGTTGGGGAGGATCGGCTCGTCCGGGAACCAGTTTCGAAGCGCCTGTTCGCCCTTCCGCCGGCTATCCGGCGTCTCTCCCGTGTACCGCCCGAAGGTGATGTCCGGCGAGTGCTGGAGGAGTTCCCGGAGCCGCCGCAGCTGGTCATTGGCGAGCGCGTTCATCGGATAAAGCAGCAGGGCGCGGACGCCCGGCCCGAGCTCACCGCGCTCCTTCTGCCGGAACAGCTCATCGAGGATAGGGATAAGAAAGCTCTCCGTTTTCCCGCTGCCGGTGCCCGTCGCGACCACGATGTTGCGGCCCTGGCCGGCAGCCTTGCGGACAGCCGATTCCTGGTGCGCATACAGGGCCCGGTCCACGCCAAACGTGTCGCCGAAGTTTCGCTCCAGCCATTGGCGCGAAAGGACACCCTCTTCGACGAGCTGTCGGATTGTCGCGCCGGCGCGGTACCGGGGCGAGGCCTGCACGATGGGGCCCTTCACGAGGGGACTCTTCAGTTCCTCAATGGCCCGCGCCATCGCCGCATTGATGTTCGCATCGTTTGTGTGAAGCGTCGTTCGCAGGTAGCGAAGATAGGTGGCGGCGATGGCCTCAGTGGCTGCGATAGGGTTCAGTTGCTCTGCTGTCTCCACTCGAACTCCTGGCAACAGAGGATTTCGGCAAGCATGAGGTCACGTTCATAGACAGGGAGGAGGAGCCGGGCAAGAGCCGCGGCGACGTCGTCGAGCTCTCTGAACCGCTCCCGGGGCAGGACCGCCTCGCGCCGGGCGACCAGGCGGCGCGCCGCAGCCGCGACCAGGGAGACCCGGCACAGGAACGCCCACGGGTACTGCTCGCGATGAACCTGCCGGGAATCAAGACCCAGCGCCGGCAGGAGCTTCACGACCGCCTGCTCGAGCTGGGGCGCGAGGTTCCCATACTTGCGGATGAGCCGGTCGCGCTCAGGCTCCAGCTGAGCTGCCCTGCCTGCGAGGCCTTCCAGCGTTTCGAAGCAGGCGTTGAGCCAGCCATCCCGGTCGAAGGGCCGAGAGGGCACCGGGCTCAGCAGCGCCTTCATGGCCGCTATCCGAACCGGCTCCGGGCTGAATTCCGTTCCGCCGGCGCTGCCGACCTCAGGAAGCCCCCCGGGGCGGTCGGCGATTTTCGCGGTACGCCCGGAATCCCCACCTTCCGGGGCATCGTCTTCGGCGCCGTTGACCTCCGCGGACCCGGGAAAGCCGAGGAGGTCTGAGCACCTCTCGAAGGCCTGGGGGTCGACCGGGCACAGCCGCAGCTCGGCAAGCGCGCCCAGCGGCTTCCATAGCTGCCAGAGCCGCGCCCGCGCTTCTGCGGTCAATGGTGCGCCAGCGAGCGCCGGCGCACGGTCCAACCCCGCCGCGACGAGCAGCGGCGCAGACTGGCTGTCGCCGGGGGTGACCGGGAGCGCTGTGATGAGCGTTTCGAGGTCTGCCGACGGAATCCGCGTGACTGCCGGGGCAAGCTCCTCCCAGGGCAATCGGAGGAGTTCGCCGCCCCGCCCTGTGGCACACGCACGGAATACGAGCCCCAGGAGTTCGCCGGCCTGGTGCGGCCCCATCCCGCGGACAAGTTCGCGAAACCGGGTATCGCGCGAGCTCATGTCCCGGTCAAGGAGCAGGTCTTCGAGCTTGCCCTCAACCGTCGGCGGGAGGCCCTGGACGCGGCGCCGCAGCTCTTGCAGGCTGCCTTTCCACGTCTCGACGGGGTCACCAAGCGGTGTCGTGCCCGTCCAGGGGTCGTCGACGAGCAGCTCGAACCGGTAGCGGCCTGGGGACATCAGCCGGAAGGTCGCCCGGCAGACTCCACCCGTGCCGACCTCGGCAGAGGCTGTCTCGGCGTCTTCCCACGGCCGTGCGAGGCTCGTGACGCGCGCCTGCAGGTTCTCCGGGGGCTTCCGCAGCTGCCACTCGACCGTGGTGCCGTCCCCGGTATCGAGGAAGTTCAGCTCGCCAACCTCGATGCGGCGGCGGACCCGGGCGACCTCCGCGCTCCCGAGGACTTCGTCGCGCCTGCCGATGAGCTCGAGGCGCAGGTGGCCCGTCGTGCTGATTTCGCCTTCGAGCGTTGTGAGGTAGCTCGCGAGCTCGAAGAGGACCGCCTGCCCGGCCTTGACCTGCTCCTGGAGCAGGTTGCCGGCGTGGCCGTACAAGCGAAGCGCGAGGCGGTGACCCGTGGGGTTCTCCGCGCGCAGGCGGGGAGCGGAGCGGGCCTCGAGCTCCTCGACGACGAGCGAAAGCGGGGCATTCGCGGCCGAGCCCCAGGCCCCGTGGCCGGTCCACCACCACTGGACGACGGGCAGCTTGAGCAGCGCGTGGACTTCCCGGCCAGTCCGGCTGTCGAGCACTCTGAATGGGATGCGGCCGTTGCGGTTACGGTCGAACAGCTCCCACCCGTGTTCGACCGGGGCGTGGGCGTCGCCCTCCTCAAGGACTTCCATCCCCTCCCGGGTCCGGGCGATGACCCGCGCGACCGGGAGGTCGGGCCCGGCGACCCCGACAGCCTCCTCCGCGCCTTCGAAGGCAATATCGGGAAGGAGCGCCAGCCGCCGGCGCAGGCCCTGCCCCAGGGGCCCGAGCAGTTCGATATTCCATTCACCAACGTCGTGGCCCGGGATGAGGTTTTCGAGGCGGACCCGAAAGCCCCCACCGGGCTCGGGAGAGGGGTCGAGGTCTTTTGCCGGCATTTCGATGTGCGGGCCCTCACGGTCCGACCACGTGCGGGCGACCCAGCTTTCGGGCAGACCTTCATGCGCGCCCGCGCCTGAGCGCGGCGGAAGCACCACCGTCGGCAGCCGGGATTCGAACGCGAGGACGGCATCGGTCATCGGCGCGAGATAGGGCGGCAGCTCAGGAGTGTCGAGATACGCCGCCTTCGGCTGCTGGATGCGCCTGAGGCGAAACTCCTCCCGTCCAGCCACGAGGACGAGCTCATCGACGGACTGTTCAACGACGAAACGGCGGACAGTGAGGTCCGGCCAAGCCCCGAACGGTTCGCCCAGGTCTTCCTTCGCGCGCAGTTCCGCGCCGCCTGCCAGCACGATGGCGGCGGACGCAGGCATGACGATGTACCAGTCCGAACCGGAGAGGTAGCGCTGGTCGGCGAGGACCCGGCCGGAACGGGCATCGAAGACAAGATACGGCCGGTCCACTGACAGCCCGCCGAGAGAGCGCGTCACGGTGCGCCCATTCCCAAGGGAGCAATCAACCCGCAGGCTGCTGAAGGGCCGCTCGACTGCGACACTCTCGGCTGCGCCGAGCCGCTTCCAGGGTGGCGTGTAACCGACTTCAGCGATGCGGTCCCCCGAAAAGCTCACCGCCCACTTCGCCGACGGGTCGTCAAGATACGGCAGCTCGAGCTTGACCTGGACGAAGACTGGGTCGAACCGCAGCACCGGGGGCCGCCAGGAGGTCCGCTGCCGGGGCCGCCCCCGGCCCAGGCCGCCGGCGGCGCGCTGCCGCACCCAGGCGACAATCTCATCCTGGAGCCAGCCCGGCAGGAGCTTTGGCGGCTCCTCTCCGGCGCCGGCGGCACCCGCCACATCGAGCGACCGTTCGAGGATATCGCGGGCCACGCGCCCGCCGTGGACGATGAATCGCTGAAGCGGCCGCGGCATAACCTGCTGCCGCCGGGCCACCAGCTGCTGGATCTCCTCCGCCGTGGCTCCGTACCTCGAAGGGTCCTCGACGCTCGGCCAAATGACGCGCTCCATGAAATGGGGCACGAGTGCGCAGGGGATGAGCGAGTGCCCCAGGATCGGTGTCAGAAATCGGAGCGCGCCTTCCTCGACGAGGTGCGCGAAGGTCGGCAACCGGTTCTTCCGAAGGTAGCCTTCGAACCACTGGCCGAGCGCCGACTGGTCGCTCATGTCGAACCGGCGGAGACCGAACGCCTCCTTCAGATGCGGCCAGAAGGCGTCGCCGTCGTACCAGAACCGCGCTACCGCAACGATGCCCACGGCAAGGCAGTGGGGCCACCGGATCTCGGCAGCTCCGAGTCCAAGGCGGCCGAGGTTTCGGCACAATTCTTCGGCATTGCGCTGCTGCAAGGTGACTTCGCCGAGCAGCTCAACCCCGGCGACCCTTGCCCGCAGGTGCCGCTCTGCTTCCGTGAGAACTGCGTCGATGCCCATAGGTTCCGGGCGCAAACAGTAGCCCGCGGCCGCGCCCCGCCGCAATAGCGACAAGATTTGTCGTGATTGGGCGCACCCCTCCGCCGGCGCGATGACGCCCTCGAGCAGGCGACAACCACCCGCGTACCCGCTCGGCGCTACTGCAGCGATGGACAGGTGCGGCACGTGCTCGCCGACACCTCATCGGCGAGTCAATTGATGGCTTTCAGCGGGACGCATATGACAGCCCGGGGACTCCTCCGCCACAATTCGGCCGAATACCTGCACCTCCGGGCGAGACGTCACATGCCCGTCATCTTTCGAAAAACACAAGCTCAGCGCCACCCAAGCGAGCCGGCCGCGATTTCGCGAACGCACGCGGCGGTTATCACGTGCGCCGCACTCTGCCTGCTCCCCATCCTGTCCGCCTGTGCTGACCGGGAGCCCGCGCCAAACCAGTCGGCTGACGTGGACAGCCTCCGTGCGACGGTGGCCGCCCTCCAGACGGCAGTCGTGACGCCTACCCCAAGCCCGCCTACCCCGCAACCAACGGAATGCGGCCAGCAGGACATCGCCCGAGCAAGCCGCGCGGTGGTGCGCATCTTGACCGAACAAAGCTCCGGGTCCGGGTTCTTTGTCAGTCCCAACGTGCTCGTGACGAACCGCCACGTCGTCGGCACCAGCGACGCCGTGACCATCGAATGGCAGGACGGGCGCCGCTCATCGGCAAGCGTTTACTACGTCTCTCCCGACCGGGACCTGGCGGTTGTGCTCAGTGCCGAGCCTTCATTTGAAACCCTTACGTGGGCCGAGGCGGGCGCGGTCCGTCTCGCCGACGAGGTCTACGGAATCGGCTATCCGCTGGGCGCGAGGGGGCTTCCAGTCGTGACGCGAGGCATCGTCTCCCGTTACGGAGAAACATCGGCTGGCCGAATCGTGCAGACTGACGCCGCGCTCAACCCCGGGAACTCCGGCGGCCCGCTCGTGGACCGTTGCGGGCGGGTGGTAGGAATCGTCACGTGGAAGTTCACCATTGCCGAGGGCATCGCCTACGCGATTGCAACCGCCGACGCGCGGCCGAGGGTGGAGCCGGCAGTCGAATTCGTGTCCGGGCGCGCCCGGAGCCCGCTGTTCTCTGACCCGTTTTCGTTCTGTCGCTGGGTCGACACCATCGACTGGCCGGTGCACCAGCAGCCTCTCGGCATCTACTATGCGGGCGACCCTTCGCCCTTCGGGGGACAGCCCGGGGAGGAGGTCGTCTGGCGCTGCTGGGCCGGGAAGGTGCTGGGCTGCCGGGTCATGGCCAGTGCCGGGCCATGCATGAAGGCGAACACGAGCCGGGAGCCATCCCCCGAACTCCTGGCGTGGTGCCGCGCCAATCCATGGACGTCCCCGCCGCTGGCGGTGACCGGCCACAACTCCATCTTCCGCTGGGAGTGCTCCGGTTCGAACCCTATCATCGCGGAGCAGCTCATCCCGGACAGCAGCATCGACGGGCTGGGGTATTTCCTGGGCCCCTGGTTCGAAATCCGCCCCTAGCCCAGCGCTTCCCGCATCACCTCCTCCGCGTCGGTCACGAAGACGAAGCGGAGGTCCTTTCGCGCCTCTTCGGGGACATCTTCGGTGTCGCGCTCGTTCTCTTTCGGCAGGATGACCGTCCGGATGCCGGCCCGGTGCGCGGCCAGCACCTTCTCCTTGATGCCGCCCACCGGCAGCACCCGGCCGTGGAGCGTGATTTCGCCCGTCATCGCCACGTCGGAGCGCACCGGTCGGCCGCTCGCCAGCGAAACGAGCGCCGTCGCCATCGTGATGCCCGCGGAGGGGCCGTCCTTCGGCACCGCGCCCGCCGGCACGTGGACGTGCACCGCCTTGTGCTCGAAGAAGCCCGGGTCGATGCCCAGCTTCGCCGCGTTCGAACGAACCCACGTCAGCGCCGCCTGCACGCTTTCGCGCATCACATCGCCAAGCTGACCGGTGAGGATGAGCCGCTCCTCGGCGGCGGGCATGGCCGCAGCTTCGACCTGGAGGACGTCGCCGCCGGCGGGCGTCCAGGCGAGCCCGGTGGCGATGCCGGGCCGGTCGATGCGGATGAGCGACTCCTCCGGGATGCGCGGCCGGCCGAGGTACGTTTCGACGGCAGCGACGTCGACCGTCACGGGCGTGGCTTCGCCTTCGACGACGCGGCGGGCGATGCGGCGGACGACGCCGGCGATTTCCCGCTCGAGCCCGCGCACGCCCGCTTCGCGCGTGTACCGGCGGATGATGTGGCGGAGGGCCGCCTCCTCGAAGACGATTTCGCCGGGCTGGAGGCCGTGGGCGCGCAGCTGCCGGGGCACCAGGTACCGCTCGGCGATGTGGAGCTTCTCCTCCTCCGTGTAGCCGGAGAGCTGCATCACCTCCATGCGGTCGCGCAGGGGCGGCGAGATGGTGTCGAGCGTGTTCGCCGTGGCGATGAAGAGCACGGCCGAGAGGTCGAACGGCACGCCGAGGTAGGTATCGGTGAAGCGGTGGTTCTGGGCCGGGTCGAGCACTTCGAGGAGGGCCGCGGCCGGGTCGCCGCGCCAGTCGCTGCCAACCTTGTCGATCTCGTCGAGCATGATGACCGGGTCGCGCGTGCCGGCCTGCCGGAGCGCCTGGATGATGCGGCCGGGCATCGCGCCGATGTACGTCCGCCGGTGGCCGCGAATCTCCGCTTCGTCGTGGACGCCGCCGAGGGCAACGCGGGCGAACTTCCGGTCCAGCGCGCGGGCGATCGACTGCCCGAGGCTCGTCTTGCCGACGCCGGGCGGGCCGACGAAGCAGAGGATCGGCTCGGCGGCGGCGCGCTCGGCGGGCGGCGCCTCTTCGCCGCCATCGGCAGCGGCGGCGGCGCGCTCGGCGCGGAGCTTGCGCACGGCGAGGTAATCGAGGATGCGGTCCTTGATCTTCTCGAGGTCGTAGTGGTCCTCATCGAGGACGGCGCGCGCGCGTTCGATGTCGATGGCGGAGCCGCTGAGCTGCTGCCACGGGAGGTTCGCCATCCAGTCGAGGTAGGTGCGGATCATCCCCTGCTCGGGCGAGCCGGGCGGCAGCAGGGCGAGCCGGTCGAGCTCGCGCTCGGCTTCGGCCTTCGCCTCGGGCGGCAGGCCGGCCTCCTCGATGCGCCGGCGGAGGTCGGCGATCTCCTCGCCTTCGCCTTCGCCGAGCTCTTTCTGAATGGAGCGGAGCTGTTCGCGGAGGAAGTATTCGCGCTGCGATTTCGAAAGCCGCTGTTCCGTCTCCTCGGCGATTTTGCGGCCGAGTTCGCGCACGGCGATTTCGTGCTGGATGAACTCGACGAGTTTGCGGAGCTTCGCCTCGACGGTGTCGAGCTCGAGCAGCTCCTGCCGCTGCGCGCCGGAGAGGGGGAGCGCGGCGCCGACGAGATAGGCGAGCTGGAGGGGGTCGGTGAGGGCCTCGGCGGCGGCGACGAACTCCTGCGGCAGCTGGATGACGGCCACCAGCCGGGCGATGAGTTCGAGCACGGCGCGGCGGAGCACTTCGCCTTCCGGCCCCTCGGCCGGCCGCTCGGGGGCGCGTTCGACGCGGGCCTGCAGGTACGGCTCGGTGGCGGTGAACTCGAGGATGCGGATGCGCTCCATCCCCTGCACCACGACCTGCAGGGTGCCTTCGCCCGAGCGGGCGAGGTGGTGGACGACGCCGATGGTGCCGATGCGGTGGACGTGCTCCGGCCCGGCGAGGTCGACGGCGTCGGTGTTCTGGGCGACGAAGACGAGGCGGCGGTCGGCCCGCATCACATCGTCGATGAGGCGGACGGAGCGGGGCTGGCCGACGGCGAGCGGCACGACGGCGAAGGGGAAGACGACGGTGCCGCCGCGGAGGGGGAGGACGGGAAGGGTTTCGATGCCGCCGTCATCGGCGGGCGTGCCGGGGTCGGCGGGCCGGCGTTCGGCCGCGGGCAGGGCGTCGTCGCTCACCGGGTGGTGCCTCCGTTGGCTTTCGGGAATTCGAGGATGAGCAGGCCGTTCTCGTAGCTGGCCCGCGTGGCGTCGTGGTCGATGGCGCAGGGGAGCGGCACTTCGAGCCGGAACGGCCCCTGCCGGATCTGGGCGGCGTGGTAGCGCGCATCGACTGGCGGGGGCGGCAGCCGGCGCCGGCCTTCGATGACGACCGCGTCGTCGTAGAAGAGGAGGTCGATATCGTCGATGGAGACGCCGGCGAGCTCGACCATCACGGTCAGCGCGCCGGGCGATTCGGCGATGTCGGCCGCGGGCTGCCACCACGTCTGGGCGAGGCGGACGCGCTCCCGGCCGGGGAGCAGCCCCGCGCCGAGGGGCTCCGGCCCGGTGCGGACCATGAGGGCATAGCGGTAGCTGATACGGCGGTAGCGCATGGGGCCGAAACCTCGCGAGGGGGCCCGCCCGGGCGGGTCGTCCCCCTCATTGTAGGGGCTCGCGGGCGACGAACGGGGGACGTCGCGGCGAGGGCGGGCGGCGGCGGGCCCCGGCCCGGCGAAGGTAAAGGCCGACCGCTTCACCTAGGACCATTCTCGGCCACGGGGGCTGGTGCAACACTGGATGCAATCTTTGGCCGAGGAGGTGCAGCGCATGAAACGCAACGCGGACGGCGACCTGATCAGACTCTTCAAGGAGGTGCTCGAAGAAGTCATGCGCGAGGAATTCATCGCCCGCCCCCGCATCGAGGCCCTGAAGCGGGTGGCGAACGTGGACGTCTTCTGCCCGGTCGAACGGTGCGCGCTCGCCCGGGGGGAGCTGGCCTGGCCGGTGGTCGAGATCGCCGGCCACCTGGCGGCGGTCCACGGGTGGGAGCCGGCCCGCATCCGCCGCTGGGTGGAGCGGCAGGCTGAGTGCCCGGTCTGCCTCGGCACGGGCGCCTACCCGTACGGCCGGGCGCAGCGCCTGCCGCTCGGGGAGTGCCTGAACTGCGAGGGCACCGGCCGCGCCGTCGAGGGCTGCTACCGGTTCGCGGCGAAGACGCGGCGCAGCTACTGGCGGCGGCACTTCAAGGCCGAACCGCCCTACCGGATTGCGTGGCGGCGGCACGCCGAGGCCGAGGGCGTCCTGCCCATCGAGCCGTACTAGCCGGCGCGGCCGGCCCCGGCCCGCGCCAGCGCGGCCCGGCGGAATCCGCCGGGGCCTTCGCTCATCCCGGGAGGCGGCTTCGGGGGTGGCGCGAGCTCAGCCGCTCCGCCGCCAGCGCTCCAGCAGCCGGAGCAGGTCATCGACCGGGAAGCTGAGCGCCTGGAGCGAGACGACGAGGATGGCCGCCGTTGCGATGGTCAGCTCATCCGGGCCGGCGCCGGTGACGTCCTGCCAGGCGAGCGCGGCGCCGCTGATGAGCGCGAGGGCGGCAGCGAGCGTGGTTCGGACGCGGCCGTGGTAGCCGTTCCCGCCGCCCGGCGCGCCGGCGCTCACGGCAGCCTCCGCGCGAGGCTGCCCGCGACGGCGGCCGGCAGGCCGAGGGCGAACGCGGCGATGAGCGCGGCGGCCGGGCCGGCGGCCGAGGCGATGAGCGCGGCCGCGAGCGCGTTGGCGGCGGCGGCAGGGCGGAGGACGGAGATGTGACGGTGAGCCACGGGGGGACCTCCTGGGGCGGATTTCCCCCGAGCGTGCGCCGCCCGCGCCGCAGCCCCGAGCGCCGGCCGTCACACCAGGCCCCCAAAACCCGGTCCGGGCGGCGAAACGAAGCGGGCGGGGGAGCTGGTCCCCCGCCCGCCGGTCATGCGAAGCAGTGTGCGGCTGGCCGCCCGCCTACTTCTTCTTGCTGATGTCGATGACCTCGCCGAAGAGGTCCCACTTCTTGGCGGAGGGGTTGTACTTCGCCAGCTGCTCGGCCTGGATCGGGTAGTAATCCGGCGTGGCCGAGTCGACCGGCGAGGTGTTGATGAGGATGCCCGGCAGGAGGACGTCGATGCGGAGGTCCTTCAGGCTCGTCGCCTGCTTCAGGATGTTCTCCCGGGTGAGGTTGTTGCCGGCGTTCTTGAGGACTTCGACGAGCGTCTGGGCGACGGCGTAGCCGTACACGTTGAAGCCGTCGTTCACGTTGCCCGAGGGGTAGTACTTCGCCATGAAGTCCTTGTAGGCCTTGATGGCGGGGTCGTTCGCCCACTGCGGGTCGCCCGGGTCCTTGATGTAGAAGGTGGTGATGATGTTGCTGAGGTCGGCGCCCTGCTGCGCGGCCGGGTCGAGGACGGACGGGATCGACTGCGAGACCGAGTTGAGCAGGATCGTCGGCTTCCAGCCGATCTGGGTCGCGGCGACGAGCGCCTGGGTGGCGAACTTCGGCGTGGCGACGAGGAAGAAGGTGTCGGCGCCGGATTCCTTCAGCTGGGCGACCTGCGCGTTGACCGAGGCGTCGGTCGTGGCGTAGGTGGCTTCCTTCACGATGACCTGGGAGGCCTTCGCGCCGAGCGCCTTCTTGAAGCCTTCGACGTAGTCCTTCCCGTAGTCGTCGTTCTGGTAGAGGATGGCGACTTTCGCGTTCGGCTTCTCCTTGGCGAGCCACTCGACGTAGATGGCCGATTCGGACTGGTAGTCGGGCTGCCAGCCCATGGTCCACGGGTGGCTCTTCGGGTCCGCGCCCCACTTCGAGGCGCCGGTGGCGACGAACAGGTGCGGGATCTTCTGCTGGTTCAGGTAATCCCAGATCGCGGTGTTGGGCGGCGTGCCGAGCGTATTGAAGACGAAGAGGACCTTCTCCTGCTCGACGAGTTCGCGCACGGCCTGGACGGTCTTGTCCGGCGAGTACTGGTCGTCCTTGGTGATGAACGTGATCTTCCGGCCGTTGATGCCGCCCTGCTCGTTCACCATCTTGAAGTAGGCTTCGACGGCCTTGCCGATGGTGCCGTAGGCAGCAGCCGGGCCGGAGAACGGGTAGACGCCGCCGATCTTGATTTCGGTGTCGGAGGCGCCGGTGTCGTACTTCTTGACGTCCTGCTGCTGGGTCGGCGTCTGGGCCGCTGGCGTCGTGCCGCCGGCGGCTGGCGTCTTGTCCTTGTCGTCGTCGTCATCGCCGCCGCAGGCGGCAGCGAGGACCATGGCGACCGCGGCAAACAGCATGAGCAGCGCGGTCCAGCGTTTCGGTTTCCTCATCTGGTTCCTTGTCCCTCCTGTTGGTGTGTGCTCACGCGCCGTGGCCGGCGCGGGAACCCCCATGCGATCATTCGCTGGCCGGGCGGCCAGCGGATTCACCCCGACCCGCCGCCATCCTGCCGGACGACGACGACCTCCTCCTGCTCGACGACCACGACCGTCTCGACGATGGCGGTCCCGCCCGCGCCCGGCTTCCGCAGCCGGAGGCCGGAGCGCGCGTACCGCCACGTCTCCTGCAGGAAGCCGGCGACGCCGTGCCGCATCGTGTACATCACGACGATGAGGATGATGGCCTGGATGGCATCCGGCGCGGACTTGTTGATGGAGACGGTGACATCCGGCACGAACTGCTGGAAGAGGCCGCCGATGATGGCGCCGTTGATAGTCGCGACGCCGCCGATGACGGCGCCGACGAGGAAGCGGATCGACAGCAGGGGCGAGTACTGGTCCGGCGAAACGAACTGGATGACGACGCCGTTGAGCGCGCCGGCGAGCCCGGCGAAGGCGCCCGCGATGCCGAACGCCGTCATCTTGTAGAGCGCCACGTTCACGCCCATCGCCGAGGCCGCCGTCTCGTTATCGCGGATGGCGATCAGCGCGCGGCCGAAGCGCCCCCGGCGGAGGTTCGCCGCCAGCACGAAGACCAGCAGGGCGAGCAGCGCCGTCGTGTAGTAGAAGAAGCGGTCCAGGTTGTCCTGCCAGAACGGGACGCCCAGCTTGCCGAACATCACGACGCCCTGGACGCCGCCGGTGAACTCCTCGAACTTCTTCGCCAGCGGCGTCACCGTCACCGCGAGCGAGAGGGTGGCGAGCGCGAGGTACGGGCCCTTGAAGCGGAGCGCCGGGATGCCGATGAGGAAGCCGAGCGCCCCGGCGATGAGCGGCGCGATGATGAGCGACCAGCCCCACGGCATGTCCCATTCGCGGAAGCCGATCGCCAGCGTGTAGCCGCCGATGGCGAAGAACGCGCCCTGCCCGAGCGAAATCTGGCCGCCGAAGCCTGTCAGCAGGTTGATGCCGACGATCACCATCATGAACTGGATGGCGACCGTCATCTTCAGCATCGAGGCGTGCGGGATCGCTTCGACGTAGAGCGGCATGAAGGCGAAGAAGGCGATGATGAGCCCGTAGCCGACCCACCGGAGCGCGCGTTCCGCCTGCGGGCCGCGGTCGAGCACCGGCCGCAAGGCCGTCGCCACGATGACCGTGCCGATGGCCACGATGCTGAGCAGCGCGGCCATCCCGGCGAACGGCCCGATGAGGTCGCCCACGGCGGGGATGGCGTCCAGCTTCGCCGGCTCGGCCAGGAGCCACACCAGCCCGGCCACGACGAAGAGGGGGAAGAACCAGTTCCGGCGGTAGTCGAAGGAGCGCACGAAATCCATGGCCTACACCCTCTGCACGACCTGCCGCCCGAAGAGGCCCGCCGGGCGGATGAGGAGGACGGCGACGATGACGACGAGCGCGAGGACGATATCGAGCTGCGTGCCGATGAATTCGATGTAGCGGCCGCCGAGAGCCACGATGTTGCCGATGGCGATGCCGCCGACCACCGCGCCGGGTGGCGAATCGAACCCGCCCAGCGTGGCCGAGGCGAACGAGAAGATGAGGATGGTGGCCATGAAGTTCGGCTCGAGCTGGACGACCGGGGCGGAGAGGATGCCCGCCAGCGCGCCGGCCGCCGCCGCGATGCCCCAGCCCAGCGCCAGCATCCAGTTCACGTTGATGCCGACGAGGCGGCTGGAGGCCGGCTGCGCCGCCGCCGCCCGCAGCCCGAGCCCCAGCTTCGTCCGCTGGAAGAGGACGTAGAGCACGGCCATCAGCGTGATCAGCACGGCGAAGATGAACAGGTGGTACGGGATGATGAAGATATCGCCCACCTGCCAGGAGGCCTGCCGGATGCCCGTCGGCAGCGGGAACGGCTTCGGCACGCCGGAGTAGATCCAGAGCGCCAGCGAGTTGAAGAAGAGGTAGAGGCCGAGCGTCACGATGACGATCGTCAGCTCGGGCGCGTTCTGCACCGGGCGGATGAGGATGCGCTGGACGGCGATTCCGGCGGCGAAGGCGAGGATGAGCGTGAGCGGCACCGCCACCCAGTAGCCCATCCCGGCGTTCAGGAACGACCAGCAGATGTAGGTCGAGAACATCGCCATCTCGCCCTGGCCGAAGTTGATGATGTGCGTCGAGCGGTAGATGAGCACGAGGGCGAGGGCGAGCAGGCCGTAGATGCAGCCGTTCGCCGTGCCCGCGAGGACCAGCTGGATGAATTCGGTCATCGGTCCCTCCCTTCTCCCTTCGCCTCAGTAGCCGAGGTAGGCGCGCCGCACGTCGTCGCTCGCGGCGAGCTGGTCGGCGGTGCCTTCGAGCGCGACCCGGCCGGTCTCGAGCAGGTAGGCGTAGGTCGCCACCTTGAGCGCCCGGACGGCGTCCTGTTCGACGAGCAGCATGCTGACGCCTTCCTCGCGGTTGATGGTCGTGAGGATGCCGAAGATTTCCTGGACGATGAGCGGCGCCAGCCCGAGCGACGGCTCATCGAGCAGGAGCAGCTTCGGGCGCGACATGAGCGCGCGGGCGATGGCGAGCATCTGCTGTTCGCCGCCGGACATCGAGCCGGCGCGCTGCTTGCGCCGCTGGCCGAGCACGGGGAAGTAGCCGTACATCCGCTCGATGTCGCGCCGGATGCCGTCCTTGTCCCGCCGGGAGTAGGCGCCGAGGAGGAGGTTCTCCTCCACGGTGAAGTCCGTGAACGTGCCGCGCCCCTCCGGCACCATCACCATCCCCATGCGGACGAGGTCCTGCGTGGATTTGCCGGCGATCGATTCGCCCTGGTAGCGGACGTCGCCCCAGGTGCGGACCTCGGCGAGGAGGGCGCGGAGGGTGGTGGTCTTGCCGGCGCCGTTCGCGCCGAGGAGGGCGACGATGCCGCGCTCGGGGACGCGGAGGTCGATGCCGAAGAGCACCGGGCGGTCGCCGTAGGCCGCGCGGAGGTTCACCGCTTCGAGGATGGCGCTCATGCCTCCACCCCCAGGTAGGCGCGGATGACCTCCGGGTTGCGGCGCACCTCATCGGGCGTGCCCTCGGCGATCTTCTTGCCGAAATCGAGCACGACGACGCGGTCGCTGATGCTCATGACGAGGCCCATGTGGTGCTCCACGAGCAGGATGGTGACGTCGAACCGTTCGCGGATGTCGCGGATGAGGGCGCCGAGGGCGGAGACCTCTTCGTGGTTGAGGCCGCCGGCCGGCTCATCGAGGAGGAGGAGCTTCGGCCGGGCGACGAGGGCGCGGGCGAGCTCGATCCGCTTCAGCGTGCCGAAGGGAAGCCCGGCCGCCGGGTGCCGCTCGACTGCGCGCAGGCCGAGGTAGTCGATCGCCTCGTCGACGACCTGCTCCGCGCGGCGCTCTTCGCGGCCGACCCACGGCAGGCGGAGCGCCTGCGAAAAGACGTCCGCTTTCGTCGAGGCGTGGAGCCCGACGCGGATGTTGTCGCGGACCGTCATCGACGGGAAGAGGGCGAGGTTCTGGAAGGTGCGGGCGATGCCGAGCCGCGGGATTTCGTGCGGGGCGAGCCCGAGGAGGTTCGTCTGCCCGAACCAGATTTCGCCCGCCTGCGGCCGGTAGAGCCGCGTGATGGCGTTGAACATCGTCGTCTTGCCGGCGCCGTTCGGCCCGATGAGGCCGAGGATCTTCCCCGCCGGCACATCGAACGAGACGCCGTCGAGCGCCACGAGCCCGCCGAACCGGAGGGACACGTCGCGGACGCTGAGGAGAGCCTGGGAACCGTTCGCGCTGACCGTAGCCGCCACCCCCTGTCCGTTTGGGCCGGGAGTCTAGTGGCTCCTCAGGAAATCAAGCAAGTGGCGCTCGCGCAGAAGTGTCCGCTGATCGGTGCGCGGACCGGCCGGGCGGCCAGCGGAAGCGGGCGCGGATCAGCTTCGCCGCTGGCGTTTCGCAGCCCCGTGCGCGCGATTCCCGGCCGGGCGGCCAGCCCGCCTCAGGGCGCCCATATCGCCGTCCCGGGGCGAAAGGCGGCCCACGCGAACCAGAACTCCGCCGTGTGCAGCGCGGGGCGCAGCTGCCGCCCCGCCAGCGGCCCGGCCACGGCCCGGCCGAAGATGTCCCACGTCGAGCCGGTCGCGTCGTCGACGAACGTCCCCGGGGCCGCCCCGGGCGCGAACCGCAGGACGCGGCCGTCGAGCCGCGCATCGTAGGCGGCCGCCGCTCCAACATCCCGCGAGGCGGCGATCTCCCGCTGGTCGAGCGCGGAGGCGGTCCCGGGCGCCCAGAAGACTGCCGCCGGCGCGCCGCCGGCCTCCACGTTCGCGACCTTCGCCTGCTTCAGCGCCGAGAACGGCACCGCCAGCCCGGCGCCGGCCCGGTCGAGGCCGACCACCCGCTCCAGCGCCGGGAGCCGCGGGTCCGGGGTCCCCGGGAAGAGGAACGGCTGGGCAAGGGCGTCGTAGAACTCGTACGGGTTGATGCCGTAGGCCCGCTCGAAACCCGTCGCTTCGGTGAGCGCCGGCGCCCCCGGGTGCGCCCGGCGGAACTCGCCCCACGAGACGATGAGGGCCGGCAGCGGCGTGAGCACCGCCCCCGCGAGCTCGCCCGCGATCGCCTCGCCCGTCGCCTGCTGCCACCAGCTCTCCGTCTGCCGGTCCCAGAGGATGAGGTCGGAGTGGCGGAGGTTGCCGGAGACACCGAAATCGAGGACCCGGCCGCCGGCGCGCCGGTCGAAGGCGAGCGCGGTGTTGCAGAGCGGGCAGTAGGTCACCGCCACGGGCCGGTCGCCGAAGCGATCGTTCACCACTTCGTGCCACGTGAGGATATGCAGCGGGTACCCCTTCGCGATGCCGTCGACGGTGACGACGGCGACGGGCATGCGGTCGGCGTAGCCGAGCGACGCCGCCGGCGCGAAGCGCGCCTGGCCGCCCTGCGGCGCCGGGATGCTCACCGCGCCCTCGGCATCGAGCGGCGGCAGGCAATCGCGCCCCGGGCAGCCGCGCACCACCTCGCGCGGGTCGACGGCGGCGCGGCTGAAGTCCGTGTTCGGCCAGTCGGGAAAGTCGGCGCGGAACCTCGCCTCCCGGTCGGCGGGGGCCAGCGCGGCTGTCGGCGGAGGCGGCGACGGCGCGCCGTCGCCGCCGCAGGCCGAGGCCAGGATAGCGGCCAGCAGCGCGGCCGGCAGCGCACGCGTCATGCCGGGTATCATCGCATGCCGTGACGCTGGAGATGTGGGTCATCCTCGCGGTGCGGGTGCTCGGCTCGCTGCCGGTGCTCCGCTGGGCGCTCTTCGGCGGCATCCTCGCCATCCTCGTCGACCTTTCGGACCTGTTCCTGCGCGCGTACCTGGACCTCGGCGGGGTGCGCAACTACCAGTCGTTCGACAAGTGGTGCGACCAGGTGTACCTGGCGCTCTTCCTCGTGGTGGCGCTGCGGTGGGAGGGGCCGGCGCGGGCGATCGCCGTCGCGCTGTACGCCTTCCGGCTGGCCGGGTTCGCGCTGTTCGAGCTGACGGGCGAGCGGTGGGTGCTGATGCTGTTCCCGAACGTGTTCGAATTCTGGTTCCTGTTCGCGGCGTTCACGCGGCGGTGGTGGCGGGGGTTCCGGTGGGAGCGGCGGCCGACCGCGCTGGCGCTGGCCGGGACGGCGGCCGCGAAGCTGTTCCACGAATACGCGCTCCACGTCGGCCGCTGGTTCGACAGCTTCACCGCGCGCGACGTGGTGGAGTGGGTGGCGGGGCTGGTGCGGTTGGGCTAGCGGGGGGCGCCGAGCGGGAGCCGCATCTGGGCAGAGGCGGGGGCCCCGCCACCGACCGGGCCGGAGTGGTAGGTCTCGACGGTCACGAACGTCGATGCGCCGCGCGCCGTCGCGACCGTCCATGTCGCAATGGCTGGCCGCTGCGCTCCCGGCGCCGGCGGCCCGGCCGGGCGCTCGAACTGCCGAAGCCGCAGCAACGCGCGCCGCCGGGCTGCCCACCGGTCGGCTTCTTCGGGAGCGAACAGGTGTCCGTAGTCGGGGTCCGGTTCGCCCTGCAGGCGGACCGTCCAGACCTGTTCGCCCGCCCGGAGGACGGGCACATCCACCGTCTCGAGGCGCCGGGTCCCGCCGGATTCGTGTGTCATCATCCCATCTTACCTCCGCGCGGTTCTCCAGAACTGGGTGACGATAATTGGCCGTTCCCTGCCGTAATTCACCCGGACCCAGAGGGTTTGGCCATTCTCTGCTTCGCACTCGATGGTGACGACGGGACCGCGCGGGTCCGCGACGCCGCCGTCGTCGGTAATGATGCGGGGGCGGTCTTTTGTCACGCCCCACTCGACGTCCAGGTGGTTCGGCCGGTCTTCGTCAGCCGCTCGTGCCAGGGCATGCTCCGAGATGCGGTAGTCGCGCCGCCGGAACCGGCTGACGATCTCCTCGAGGTCAGCCGCGGGCCGGGAGGGGCCAGTCACGCGGGTCGAGCTCCAGCGACTGGTAGACCTCGGGCGGCAGGGCGATTTCGATGCCAGCCGCCGCTTCGTACCGGTTCAACTCCCGGCGGAGGAGCATGGCGAGGACTTTCGCCTGCTCGAGCGACATCCGAACCACGGCCCGGTCGCCGGGTTCGGCGGCTGCCCCATCAAACGGCTGGCGGACGGGGCGCGCCCCGAACGCGATCGCCAGGCCGTAGGCCGTGAACGTGAACTCGAAGGTATCGGAAAAGACTTCCGGGACGCCATCTGCCATGAGGTGCCTCCGAACCGGGTGTCGCTGATTGTCGACGGCCGCCCTGGAGGCAGCAACGAGCCACCGTCGGCCGCTGGTTCGACAGCTTCACCGCGCGCGACGTGGTGGAGTGGGTGGCGGGGCTGGTGCGGTTGGGCTAGCGGGGGGCGCCGGTCAGCCCGCGGATCTTCTCGAGCGCCTTCTTCGGGTCGGGCTCGCCGGGCACGCGGACGGTGACGCGCACGCCACCACCCTGCCGGACGACCGGGCGCACCGGGGGCCGCCGCCCGGCGTCGTCACCTGCTGAGCCGGAACCGCCGCTCATGTCGGACTTCCTGAGGGCTCCAAACCATCTCCAGGACACCGTGCACCTCCCGCAGCTGCTCGGGGCGGCCGAAAAGACCCTGATATCGAACATCAACGACCGTAACGCGCAACCACGACAGCTCATGTCGCAGCCGGCAGACTTCGAACGCTGTTACTTGACCGGGCGCGACGTACGCGAAGGAGAGCGAAACGTCGCATTCTTCCCGCACCCCGGGAGACCCTGGCGCATCTTCGACACCCCACTCGATACGGAGGTCGACAGTAACATCATACGCGATCCCGACCGCCGCATTCTGAAGGTTGCGAACAAAGACAAGCAGGCCGCGTGGGCCGTCCGCTTGCCCGACGCCCTCCAGAGCCCGCGCGAGGTCGTCGCGGCCAAAGTCCCACGCATTGAACGTTCGTGTCGGGCGGGGTCGGTCGAACGACTTCCCGGTCCAGTCTTCATCGAGGTCGACATCGACCCTCAGGTACGGCTGCCTTGCCACGCGCTCCGCTTCTTCCTGAAGCCGAAGCTCCTGGCTCACGAGAACCACGGTGCCGGCGGCGACGGCCGTTGCGACTGCTCCTCCGACTGACGCGAGCGCGTTCACGAGCGTCCAGTCCACGTAAGGGCCGCGCGTGTCGAGCCCGCCAAACATCCAGGCTGCGAGGAGAACGATGCCCGGTACGCCCAGGATGAGAAGCGCAACGACGGCCGCCACGCCGAGAGCGCGGCGCCCTCGAAGCCCTTCTGATCCTCCCACCGGGCGGAAGTCTGGGTCCCGCAACAGTACGGCGTCAAGTTCTGCGCCTTCCCCCCGCCGTCGGGAGCGCGTACGCTCCGCGGCGATGCCGCCGCCCCGCGCCTGGTTCGCCGCTGCTCGGCCCGTCTCCTTCACCGCGGCGGCAGTGCCCGCACTCGCCGGCACGCTCATCGCCGCGCCCGAATCGTTCACCTGGTGGACGGCCCTGCTCGCCATCCTCGGCGCCGTCCTCTTCCTCGCCGGCACGAACTTCGTCAACGACTACTACGACCACCGGAAGGGGAGCGACGGCCCGGGCGCGCTCGGCCCGCCGGGCGCCATCCAGCAGGGCATCCTCAGCCCGCGCCAGGTGCTCGCGGCCGGGGCTGCCTGCTTCGCCGCAGGGGCGGCCATCGGCGTCGTCCTCTGCGCGGCCGTCAGCTGGCAGCTGCTCTGGGTCGGCGGCGCGGGCCTCCTCGCCGGCTTCCTCTACACCGGCTGGCCGCTCCACCTCGCCTACCGCGCGCTCGGCGAAGCGGTCGTGTTCGCCTTCATGGGCCCGGCCGTCGTCATGGGCGCGGCATTCGTCCAGGCTGAGCGGTGGACGCGGGAGGCGTTCGCCGTGTCGCTGCCGCTCGGCTTGCTCGCCGCCGCCATCCTCCAGGCGAACAACCTGCGCGACCTCGACCATGACCGGGCGGTCGGGAAGCGCACCCTCGCCGTCATCCTCGGCCGGCGCGCGGCGGAGGCGGAGTTCTGGGTGCTGCTGGCGGCGGCCTACCTCGCCCTCATCGGCGGTGCAGCGGCCGGGTTCGTGCCCTGGCCGGCGCTGCTGGCGCTCCTGACGCTGCCGTTCCTCCGGCCGATGGCCCGAACCCTCCGCGCCGTGCGCGAGGGGGCGAACCCGCGCCGCCTGAATTTCCTCCTGCGCGATGCGGCGCTCCTCCACCTCCGCTTCGGGCTGCTGCTCTGCCTCGGCCTGGCGCTCCACTGGGTCTTCGGCTGAACCATCCGCTCAGCGCTGCGGCATCCCCGCCAGCCGCCCGTGCGCCCAGTGGGTGATCGCCACGGCGAGCGCGTCGGCCGCGTCGGCCGGCGCAGGCGGCTTCGCGAGGCCGAGCTGGAAGGCCACCATCCGCGCGACCTGCTCCTTTTCGCCGCGGCCGAAGCCGGCCACCGTCTGCTTCACGAGCGCCGGCGCATACTCGGCGACCTCGAGCCCGGCATCCGCGAGCGCGAGAATGGCCGCGGCCCGCGCTTCGCCGAGGAGCAGCGCCGAGCGCACGTTCTGCCCGACGAAGCCGGATTCGATGGCCGCGGCGGCCGCGCCGCTCTCCCGGGCGATGGCCAGCAGGCCGTCGCGCAGGGCGAGGAGCCGCGCGGCCCGCGCCTCCGCCGGGCGGGTGCGAATCACCCCGTGGCGGACGTACACGGCGCGGTCGCCCGCGATTTCGATGAGGCCGAAGCCGGTGACGTTGAGGCCGGGGTCGATGCCGAGGATGCGCACGCCGCCATGGTGCACCCTCGCCCGGCCGAGCGCGAACGATTCGCCGTCGCGGGGGCGGGGAGGGCGCCGGCCTCAGGCCGGGGTGTGCTCGGGGCACTCCATGGCGGCCTCCGCCTCGCCGAGGGCGCGGCCGATGAGCGCGCAGTCGTGGGGGCGGCCGCTCCCCGGGTGCGCGCCCGGCCGGAAATGGACGCAGCCGGCACAGGGGGCGCTGACGACGAGGCGGCCCGCGCGCACCTGCTCGGCCACCACCTTCGCGATGGCTGCTTCGAAGGCGTCCAGCTCGCCCGGCCCGAGCGTCTCCAGCGCGGCCTCGAGCCCTGAGCTCCACCGCTCGAGCCGGGCCCACGCCTCCCGCCCGGCCGGCGTGAGCGCCAGCACCGACTGCCGGCGGTCGAACGGGTGCGGCCGCCGCTCGATGAGCCCGCGGTCGACCAGCGGGTTCACGATGCCGACGGCCGTGGCGTGCCGGACGCCCAGCACCCGGGCAAGGTGGCCGGGCGTCGCGACATCCGGCCGGGTCTTCGCAGCGAACCGGAGCGCCGCCGCCTGCGCCGGCGTGAAGCCCGCCGCCTGCACGGCCGCGCGTTCGCCCGCCTCTGCCGCGCGGGCCAGCCGCAGGATCGCCGCTGCGATGCCCGCCGCGCGGGCCGAACGGTCCATGTTGACAGCGTACCGTAGGATTCCTACATTCTGCAGCCGGTAGGAATCCTACAGAACGAGGGAGGGACCGATGCCTGCTTCCACCATCCCCGGCTACCGCTACGGCGACCGGGCGCTGCCGCCGGCCAGCATCGACGAGGCGGCCTTCCGCGACCTGTGCGCGGCCTGCCTGCTGGCGGACGACGACCTGGCGGCGCTGCGCGAGGCCGCCCCGATCATCGAGCCCCAGGTGGAGGAGATCCTGGACACCTGGTACGGCTTCGTCGGTTCGCATCCCTTCCTGCTCGCCGCGTTCAGCACGCCGGAGGGGCCGAGCCAGCGCTATCTCGCCGCCGTCCGGGCTCGCTTCGGCCAGTGGATCCGCGACACGCTGCGCGGGGAGTTCGATGCGGCCTGGCTCGCCTACCAGCGGGAGATCGGCCGCCGCCACGCGGATGGGAAGAACGCGACGGACGGCGTCGAGGGAGCGCCTCCCGTGGTGCCGTTCCGTTACGTGGCGGCGCTCATCGTGCCGATCACGGTGACGATGCGGCCGTTCCTGGCGAAGGGCGCGCGCGACGCGGAGCACCTGGAGCGGATGCACCAGGCGTGGTTCAAAGCCGTGGTCTGCTCCGTCGCGCTCTGGGCCGAGGCGTACACGCGCGAGGGGTGGTGGTAGCGGGGGCTACCGCCGGTAGCGGCGGCTCCGGTCGCGGCCGCCGGCCTGGCTCCGGCCGAAGCGGAGCGGGCCGCCCTTCCCGGCCGCGGCCGCGAACAGCGCCAGCTCCTCCGAATCGGTGCCGACCAGCTCGCGCCGCAGCTCGACGATCCGGTCGCGCAGGGCAGCGGCCTTCTCGAACTCGAGGTTCTTCGCCGCCGTCTTCATCTGCGCCTCCAGCTCCTTCACCATCCGCAGCAGCTCGTCCTTCGGCAGCTCGGCCGGCGGCGGGCCGCCCGCATCGTAGCCCGCTTTCTCCTCGGCTGCCTGCATCCGCACGTGGTCGGTGATATCCCGGACGGCCTTCTGGATGCTCGCCGCCTGGATGCCGTGCTCGCGGTTGTACGCCTCCTGGATGCGCCGCCGCCGGTACGTTTCGTCGATCGCCTGCTGCATGCTCCCCGTGATGGTGTCGGCGTACATCACGACCCGGCCCTCCACATGCCGCGCGGCCCGGCCGATGGTCTGGATGAGCGACCGGTTCGAGCGCAGGTACCCTTCCTTGTCGGCATCGAGGATGCAGACGAGCGCCACCTCCGGCAGGTCGAGCCCCTCGCGCAGGAGGTTGATGCCGACCACCACGTCGTACACCCCGAGCCGCAGGTCGCGCAGGATTTCGACCCGGTCGAGCGTCTCCACCTCCGAATGCAGGTAGTGGGTCTTGATGCCCATCTCCTTCAGGTAGTCGGCGAGGTCCTCCGCCATCTTCTTCGTCAGCGTCGTGACGAGGGCGCGCTGGCCCTTGTCGACCACGCGGCGGATCTCGTCCATCAGGTCATCGACCTGGTTCTTCGTCGGCTTCACGACGATTTCGGGGTCGAGCAGGCCGGTCGGCCGGATGACCTGCTCCACCACCTGCGTGGAGACGCGCAGCTCGTAGTCGCCCGGCGTTGCGCTGACGAAGATCGCCTGGTTGATGTGGCGGTCGAACTCCTCGAAGGTGAGCGGCCGGTTATCGAGCGCGCTCGGCAGCCGGAAGCCGTATTCGACGAGCGTCTCCTTCCGGGCGCGGTCGCCGAAGTACTGGCCCTGCACCTGCGGCAGCGTGATGTGCGACTCATCGACCACGAGCAGCCAGTCGTCCGGGAAGTAGTCGAGGAGGCACCAGGGCGTGGAGCCGGGCTCGCGGGCCTGCAGGTGGCGGGAGTAGTTTTCGATGCCCGGGCAGTAGCCGGTCTCGCGGAGGGCTTCGATGTCGTAGTGGGTGCGCTCCTCCAGGCGGGCCGCCTCCAGGATCTTCCCCTGCGAACGGAGCCAGGCGAGCTGCTCCTCCAGCTCCTTCTCGATGCCGGCGATCGCCTGTTCGAGCCGGTCGGCCGTCGTCACGAAGTGCTTCGCCGGGTAGATGTCGACCTCGTCGCGCTCGGCCACGATCTCGCCGGTCAGCGGGTCCAGCTCGACGATCCGCTCCACCTCGTCGCCCCAGAAGTCGATGCGGACGGCCAGCTCGTCGTAGCTGGGGAGGATGGTGAGCGAATCGCCGCGCACGCGGAAGCGGCCGCGGACGACGTTCTGGTCGTTCCGCTCGTACTGCATCGAGACCATCCGGCGGACCGCCTCCTGCCGGCTGAACCGCTCGCCCTTGCGGAAATGGAGGACGAACTCCTGGTACTGGGCCGGTTCGCCGAGGCCGTAGATGCAGCTGACGCTGGCGACGATGATGACGTCGCGCCGGCTGAAGAGCGCGCGCGTGGCCGCGTGGCGGAGCTTGTCGATCTCGTCGTTGATGTCCGCGTCCTTGGCGATGTAGGTGTCGGTCCGCGGGATGTAGGCCTCGGGCTGGTAGTAGTCGTAGTAGCTGACGAAGTACTCGACGGCGTTCTCGGGGAAGAACTCTTTGAGCTCGGCGCAGAGCTGGGCGGCGAGCGTCTTGTTGTGGGCGAGGACGAGCGTCGGCCGGCCGGTGCGGGCGATGACGTTCGCGATGGTGAACGTCTTGCCGGAGCCGGTGACGCCGAGCAGCGTCTGGTAGCGGTCGCCCCGCTCGAGCCCTTCGACGAGCTTCGCGATCGCTTCCGGCTGGTCGCCGGTGGGCTGGAAATCGGAGACGAGCTTGAAGGGGGCCGGCTGGGCCGGGCGGACGATGGCCGTCATACGGACCAGTGTAGCCGGGCGGACAGCGACGCGGGGCGGCGGGAGGGACGGCTGCTGCCGCCGGCCGGCAGGAGGGAGAGCGGGCGGGCGCATCCCGGCCTGCGCCCGCGAAGGTCGGCCCGCAACAGGCGTCGATCGCTCCGTTTGCCCCTGGGGATCGGTGCCGGGAACCTGCCGCGGGATGGTGGGCCCGGCAGGTCAACGGCGTGCGAACAGCAGGTGAACGTCCTGATCCGTGGGCGGCGGCGGCTCAGCGGCCCCGGAAGACGGGCGGCCGTTTCTCCATGAAGGCGCGGCGCGCCTCCTTGCCGTCCTCGCTGGCGAAGGCCATCCGGATGCTGGACAGCTCGAGGCGGCACTGCGCTTCGAGGTCGATCGCCGTCGTCGCCTTCACGACGGTCCGCTTCGTGAGCCGCATCGTAATCGGCGAGACGGTGGCGCAGAGGCCCTGGCAGTACTCGGCCACGCGCGCCTCCCAGCGGTCGTCGTCCACCACTTCGCCGACGAGGCCGAGGCGGAGCGCTTCCTCGGCGTCGACCGTCTTGTTTTCGAGGAGGAAGCGCATCGTCTGCTCGTAGCCGATCGCCTGCGAGAGGGTGAACGTCATCCCGCCATCGGGCGAGCCGCCGATGCGGGGGTAGCCGGCGAGGATGCGCGCGCTCCGCTTCATCAGCCGGATGTCGGTGGCCAGCGCGAGGGAGAGGCCGGCGCCCACCGCCACGCCGTTGATGGCGCCGATGATCGGCTTGTCGCACTTCTGCCGGAGGGTGAGGAGGAATTCGGAGACCCAGCTGAGGTCGTCGAGCTGGGTGGTCAGCGGGCTCTTCGGGCTGTAGTCGCCCGGCCCGCGGAGGTCGAGGCCGGAGCAGAAGGCGTCGCCGGTGCCGGTGAGGCAGATGACCCACGCGTCGTCGACCTTCATGGCGTCTTCGATGGCGGTGACGATGCCCCAGGCGAGCTCCTGGTTGAGCGCGTTCTTCACCTCCGGGCGGTTGAGGCGGATGGTACGGACGTGGCCGGCGTCTTCGATGGCGATGAGGCTGGTCATGGGGCGGGGCTCCGTGGGGCCGCGGGGCCGCGGCGGGATTTCGGGCAGCATACCATGCGGGTTGCTCCTTGCTACTCACCGCCGCCGCGGGGCGAGGCCGCCCGCAGCGCCTCCAGCTCGGCGAGTTCGCCCCGCACCTCCCGGGGACGAAACCTCTCGCCCCGGGATATTCGGCCAGCACCCGGCGGGCGGGAAGGCCCGCTCAGTGCATGCCGCGCGCGCCGAGCAGCCAGCGGAGCGCTTCGTCCCGCGCCATGAAGACCGCGAAGGCGGCGCCCTCCTGCAGGCCGGAGAGCTGGATCGCCTGCCGGCCGAGGCCGAAGACGAGCGGCGAGCCGGCGAGCAGCGCCAGCCGCACGCCCATCCGGTGCAGCTGCTGGGCCGCCACGGCGATGTTCTCCGCCGGCACCGTCACCTCGCGCACGGCGGTGCAGTCGAGCAGCACCCGCGTCCCGGGCGCTAGGCGCGGGAGTTCGCCGCCGGGCAGCCACGTCTCCGGCGTCACCCGCTCCGGCGCGACCCACGTCAGGTACGGCTCGCCGTCGCTCATCCTCGCGCACACCTCCTGCCGGCCGCGGCCCGCCCTGCGGCGGCAACGAGGATACGCCGCCGGCATCCCCGGGCGATCACCGGGGCACGGTACGGCACCGGTTCTCGCGCCGCTCTCGCGGCATCGCCCGTGGGCCGCCCGGCCCGTAGACTTCCGCCCCACGATACCCCCGATTTCGGAGGCACACCCCCATGGGCAGGCTCGAAGGGCAGGTCGCCATCGTCACCGGCGGCGCCAGCGGCATCGGCGAGCAGACGGTCCGGACGTTCGTCGCCGAGGGCGCGCGCGTCGTCATCGCCGACGTGCAGGAGGAGCGCGGCCACCACCTCGCCGAGGCGCTCGGCACGCAGACCAGCTTCCTCCGCACGAACGTGGCGGAGGAGGCCGACGTCGCCGGCGCCGTCGACCACGCGCTGGCGAAGTGGGGCCGGCTGGACGTGATGTTCAACAACGCCGGCTTCGGCGGCGTCGGCGGCCCCATCGACGAGCTCGACATGGCGGCCTACGACCAGACGATGGCGGTGCTGCTGCGGGGCGTGGTCATCGGCGCGAAGCACGCCGCGCGGGCGATGAAGCCGGCCCGCCGGGGCGTCATCCTGAACACGTCGAGCGTGGCGGGGCTGCAGGCCGGGTTCGGCCCGGTGGTGTACAGCGCGGCGAAGGCGGCCGTCGCCCACCTCAGCCGCTGCCTCGCGGTCGAGCTGGCGGAGTTCGGCATCCGGGTGAACGCCATCTGCCCGGGCGTGACGGTCACGAACATCTTCGCTGCCGGCATGGGGCTGAGCGGCCCGGCGGCCGATGCGCTCCTGCCGCGGATCGATGCGGCCCTGGCGAACTGGGCGCCGCTCGGCCGCTCGGGCCAGCCGGCCGACATCGCGAACGCTGCCCTCTGGCTGGCGAGCGACGAGGCCAGCTACGTGACCGGCCAGGCGATCGTCGTCGACGGCGGGCTGACGGCCGGCCGCTCGCTGGAGGAGTTCGGCCAGCGGCTGGCGGCGGCGATGGGGCTCACGCCGGAGCAGTGGCAGGCGATGCGCGAGGCGGCCCGCGGCGCCGGGCGCTAGCGGAACTTCGCCGGCCGCTTCTCCTGGAAGGCGGTGACGGCTTCGCGGTGCTCCGGCGTGCTGTAGCACTCGCTGATCCGGCCGTGCTCGAGCCGCATCACCGCGTTGTAGTCCGGGTTCGCGCCGTTCTTCGTGATGAGCTCTTTGATCCAGCCCATCTGCCGGTCCGGGTTCTGGGCGAGCAGGTTCGCGTACTCCATCGCCGCGTCCATCAGCCGGTCGTGCGGCACCACCTTCTGGACGAGCCCCGTCCGGTAGGCCTCCTCGGCATCGACGAGCCGGCCGGTGAGGCACATGTCGCTCGCCATGCCGAAGCCGACCCGCTGGGTGAGGAAGTAGGTGCTCGCGAGCTCGGGGACGAGGCCCATCTTCACGAAGAACATGCCGAAGCGCGCCTGGTCGGAGGCGATGATGATGTCCATCGGCAGGATGGAGGTGAGGCCGACGCCGACGCAGACGCCGTTGACGGCGGCGATCATCGGCTTGGAGGTGCGGACGAGTTCGACGTAGTTGGTGTCGTCGCGCTCCTCGCGGCGGGCCTGGCCCTGCGAATCGAGGCCGCGCTGGAAGGCGTCGCGGACGTCGGCGCCGGCGCAGAAGCCGCGGCCCGCGCCGGTGAGGATGATGGAGGCGACCTCCGGGTCGGCGTTGGCGCGGCGGAAGGCGTCGTTCCGCTCGGCGGCCATCTTCCAGGTCCAGGCGTTCAGCCGCTCCGGCCGGTTCATCGTGATGACGACCGTGTGGCCGCGCTTCTCGTAGAGGATCTGCTCGTACTCCATGGCTCCCTGCCTTCGAACGGTGATGGTGCGGGGAGCCTACGCCGCCGGCGGGGCGCTGTGAAGGTCAGCCGGCGGCCGCGGCCTGCTGGCGCCGCTGGCGGGCCAGCCGGAGGCGGTGCTCCAGCTCGAGCCGGAGCCAGAACTCCGCCGGGGCGCCGAGCGCCTGCTCGAGGTCGAGCGCGACCTCTTCAGTGATCTGCCGCTTGCCCCTGATGATGTCGTTGATGAGCTGGGCGGAGCGACCGGTACGGCGCGCCAGTTCCGCCTGCGAGATGCCGCGGGCGGCGAGCTCCTCGGCGAGGAACTCCCCCGGGTGGGCCGTCCAGCTCCCCGAATCGTCAGTCGCCATAGTGATTCGTCACCTCCTCAACCCGGACGATCCCGGCGGCGTCGACGGTCACGATGAGCCGCCACCGGTCGTTGAGGGAAAGGGCGTACTGCCCGGCGCGCGCGCCTCGCAGCGGGTGGAGACGCAGTGAGGCCAGCGCGGCGAGCTCGGCCAGCGACCCGGCGGCTCTCAGAATATCAACTCGCTGGATGTACTTGCGCGCTACGGGGCGTCCCCACGCCCGCTCAGCCTCGCCGGGCTCGAGATACCGGCGCCGCAGCTCCTCCGTTCGGAACTCCACGTCCATCGCGCTCGTTAGCGGCGGAGCCTACGCCGCCGGCCGGGCGCTGTGAAGGTCAGCCTTCCCAGGCGATCTCCACGTCGTCGAAGACCACCACGTCGCCCGGCTTGATGCCCAGCCGCCGCAGCTCCTTGGCGATGCCCCAGCGCTCCAGCCGCCGCATCACCTCGTCCAGCGCGCCCGGCATGCCGGTGTCCATCATCTTCACGAAGGTCACCGCCGTGTAGCCGTCCACCACGTACCGCCCGTCCTCGTCGACGGTCACCACGAAGCGGTCGACCGGCGCGGGGCGGATGACCGGCACCTCGGCCGGCGGCTGGCTCGCGGCCCGCGCCCGCTCGGCGGCCACCAGCGCCATCAGCTCCTCTTTCAGCGGCTCCAGCCCGCTGCCGTCGTGCGCGGAGATCACCCGCACGGGGCGGCCGAGGTGGGCCGCGAGCGCCTCCGCCGAGCGCTCCGCCGCCGCGCGGTCGAGGTCGGCCTTCGTGACCGCCACCACCCGCGCGACGTGGGCGAGGCCCGGGTCGTACGCCCGCAGCTCGCCTTCGATGAGCTCGAAGTCCGTCACCGGGTCGGGCGATTCGCAGGAGACGACGTGGAGCAACACGCGGCAGCGCCGGATGTGCTTCAGGAATTCGAAGCCGAGCCCGTAGCCTTCGGAGGCGCCTTCCACCAGCCCCGGCAGGTCGGCGAGGGTGAACCGCTCCCAGCCGACGTTGACGACGCCGAGCATCGGCTCGAGCGTGGTGAACGGGTAGCTCGCGATCTTCGGCTTCGCGTTCGAAACGGCGGCGAGCAGGGTCGACTTGCCGGCGTTCGGCAGGCCGATGAGGCCGACATCGGCGAGCAGCCGGAGCTCCAGCCGGATGCGGCGCTCTTCGCCTTCCTGCCCCTTCTGCGAATAGCCGGGCGTCTGGTTGGTGGGCGTGGCGAACCGCTTGTTCCCCCAGCCGCCGCGCCCGCCGTGGGCGACGAGCACCTCCTGCCCCACTTCGGCGAGGTCGGCGAGCAGGTCGCCGGTGTCGGCGTCGTGGACGACGGTGCCAACGGGCACCTCGAGGTAGAGGTCTTCGGCGTTCGCGCCGTGGCGGAGGTTCGGGCCGCCGTTGCCGCCGTGCCCGGCCTGGAACCGCTTCCGCGAGCGGTACAGTTCGAGCGTGTAGACGTCGTCGACGGCGCGGAGGAAGACGCGCCCGCCGCGGCCGCCGTCGCCGCCGTCCGGGCCGCCCTGGGGCACGAACTTCTCGCGGTGGTAGCTCACGAGCCCGTGGCCGCCGTTCCCGCCCTTCACCGTGATTTCGACCGCATCGAGCATCCTGATCCCATGGAACCATGCCCTCCCATGGATTGGAAGAGGAGAAAGAAGAGAAACAGCAGGCCGTTGGGAGCGTTGGGTTCGAATCCGCGGGCCGTTTGGTGAGCGTTGGGCGGGCGGTTGGAAAGCGGTTTGGGAGGCGCGCGGCCGCCGCGGATGGGCCGGCGGCCGTTGGGCTCGGCGCCCGCGAATCCAACGGCGGGGCCGCCAAACCCAACGGTTTCCCAACGGCCTGGGCTACCATGGTTGCATTGCGCAACGCACCGAAGGAGGCTCCTGGTTGGCTGCTACCGAGTTCGTCCCCCCAAGCGTCATGGTTGTCGTCGCCCACCCGGATGACGCCGAGTTCCTCTGCGGCGGCACCGTCGCGAAGTGGGCGGCCCGCGGCTGCGAGGTGACGTACGTCGTCATCACGAAGGGCGACAAAGGCAGCGACGACCCGGCGATGACGAGCGAGCGCCTGGCCGAAATCCGCGAAGCGGAGCAGCGGGCCGCCGGCGCCGTCCTCGGGGTGCGGAACTTCGAATTCCTCGGCTACCCGGACGGCTACCTCCAGCCGACGCTCGAACTCCGGCGCGACCTCGCCCGGCTCATCCGGAAGTACCGGCCCCACTCCCTCATCACCTTCGACCCGACGAACCGGTTCGTCTCCGATACCTACATCAACCACCCGGACCACCGCGTGGCCGGCGACGTGGCGCTCGACGCCGTCTTTCCCACGGCCCGCGACCGGCTCACCTTCCCTGAGCTGCTCGTCGACGGCTACGAGCCGTGGAAGGTGCGGCAGGTGTGGCTCGCCACCGCGGCGGAGCCGAACACCTGGGTCGACATCTCCGAGACGGTGGAGCTGAAGAAGCAGGCGCTGCTCTGCCACCCGAGCCAGATCGGCCCGGAAGTGGCGGCCTTCGTCGAAGCGCGGGCGCGGGCGGCCGGTGCGGTGAAGGGGCTGGAGGCGGCCGAGGCCTTCCGCCGCTTCATCCTCGAGGCCGACCCGGTCCACGAGGCGCCGCCGCCGGGGAGCTGAGGGGGCGCTGGCCGGGCGGCCAGCCAACCGCCGATACCACCCATATCCGCGGTCTATGGCAGAATACGGGCCCGGCCGGCGGCGCGCGGTGCCCTCCCGGCCGCCAACTCCCGCCCCTGGAGGTCCCGCATGAAGCCCTGGGTGGTCGGCAGCCGCCCCAGCACGCGCTACCCGCTCTGGACGCGCGCCAACGTCGGCGAAGTCTTCCCCGACCCGGTCTCGCCGCTCTCCTACACGCTCCTGATGGAGAAGGACACGGAAGGCGCCTGGCGCGACGCCCTCGTGAGGATGGGCGCGTTCACCTACGACGAGTTCGACCCCGACAACCTGGAGACGCTGGGGATTTTCGGCTCGTACTGCTACCTGAACGCGCAGGTGACGCGCATCCTCGGCGAGCGCGCGCCCGGCCTCTCCGCCCAGGCGATGGACGACCTCTTCTACGGCGCGCAGCCCGGCGTCCCGCCGTACGAGCCGGCGCCGGGCGACCACAACGAAGAGCGCACCGCCGCCCTCGGCAAGACGTTCGAATGGGCGATGACCGTGCAGCACCTGGAGCGGCCCGCGCTCGATGCGAAGCGCGTCGCCGGCCTGCGCGCGGCCCGGCCCGAGCTGGAGAACCTCTCGAACGAGGCGCTCTGGGCGTACGGCAAGGGCATCGCCCTCGCCAACCACCGCCGGCTCTTCTCCGAGCACATCTTCACCACCTTCGTCTCCACCGTGCCCGTCGGGGCCGTGACGCAGATTTGCGCCGCCGTCGGCCGGCCGGCCGATGCCCTCCGCGTCATCCAGGGCGTCGGCGACGTCGAATCGGCCGCGCCCTCGCTCCGGATGTGGGAGATGGGGCGGATGATCGCCGCCGACCGGGAGCTGAGCGCTGCCTTCGATGCCGGCGTCGAGGGCGCGCTCGACCGCATCCGGGGAGTCGGCGAAAACGGGCAGCGGTTCCTCGCCGCCTTCGATGCGTTCCTCTACGACTACGGCTGCCGCGGCCCGAACGAATGGGAGAGCCGCTGCCACACCTGGGAGACGAAGCCGGAGCTCGCCCTCGCCGCCATCGACCGGATGCGGCTCGCGCCGGAGAGCGCCGACCCTGCCGCCCGCAGCGCCGAACTCGCCGCCGAGCGCGAGCGCGTCACGCAGGAGATCGCCGCCATGCTCGCCGGCGACCCGCAGACGCAGGGCCTCTTCCTCGCCGCCGCCAACGCCGCCCGCGTCTTCCAGGCCGGCCGCGAACGGACCAAGACGAACAACATCCGGATGATCCACGAGGTCCGGATGGCGCTCCACACCATCGGCCGCCGGATGGTCGCGGCCGGCCACCTGGACGACGTGGGCGACTACGCCTTCCTCGTCGCGAGCGAGTTCGACGACTGGCTGCAGCACCCGGCGAAGTACCTCGCCACCATCCGCGAGCGGAAAGCGCTCTACGACGAGTACAACAGCCTGCAGGAGCCGTTCGTCTTCTGGGGCGAAATCCCGGACCCGGACACCTGGCCGAAGAAGGCCGACGTCCGCATCGACCCGGTGAAGCCCGGCGACGTGCTGCAGGGCTTCCAGGGCTGCGCCGGGAAGGCGACCGGCCGCGCCCGCGTCGTCCTCGACCCGCTGGACCCGCGCGGGCTCGAGCCCGGCGACATCCTCGTCGCGCCCATCACCGACCCCTCGTGGACGCCGCTCTTCGTGCCCGCGGCCGCCGTCGTCGTCGATGTCGGCGCGGCTCAGAGCCACGCGATGATCGTCAGCCGCGAACTCGGCATCCCCTGCGTGCCCTCGGTGACGAACGCGACGAAGCGGATCCCGGACGGCGCCACCATCACGGTGGACGGCGATGCCGGCACGGTCACCGTGCTCGCCCTGCCCTGAGGTGCCGGCGATGGACGTGGTCTTCCTCAGCGACCCGCTGCCGGCGGGCACGGACGCGAAGCTCCTGCTCGGCGGGAAGGCCGCCGGCCTCGTGACGATGACGCAGGAGCTCGGCCTGCCGGTGCCGCCGGCCTTCACCGTCACGACGGCCGTCTGCCGCCGCTTCCTCGCGGAGGGCTGGCCGCCCGGGCTCGATGACGCGGTCCGCGCGGCGCTGGCCCGCCTCGAAGCCGCCTCGGGGCGCACCTTCGGCGGCGGCGAGCGGCCCCTCCTCGTCTCCGTCCGCTCCGGCGCCCCGGTTTCGATGCCGGGGATGATGGACACGCTCCTCAACGTCGGCATGACCCCGGCCGTGCGCGAGGCGCTCGCGCGCGAAAGCGGCGACCCCCGCTTCGCCGCCGATACGTGGCTCCGCTTCGTCCGCTGCTACGCCGCCATCGTCCTCGGCGTGCCGGAGGACCAGGCGAGCCACGCCGCCATGCACGACGGCACCCCGGATGCGATGCTCGCCGCCGCTGACCGCGTGCAGGCGCTGGCGGACCGCTTCGGCGGCATCCCGGCGGACCCCGTCGCGCAGGTGCTCGAGGGCATCCGCGCCGTCTTCCGCTCGTGGGAGTGCGACCGCGCCCGCGTCTTCCGCGAGCGGGAGGGCATCGACGGCGCGCTCGGCACCGCCGCCACCGTGCAGGCGATGGTCTTCGGCAACCTCGACGACCGCTCCGGCACCGGGGTGGCGTTCACGCGCGACCCCTCGACCGGCGCGCGCGGCGCCTTCGGCGACTACCTCGCCCGCGCGCAGGGCGAAGATGTGGTGGCCGGCACCCACGCCGTCAGCGGCCTCGATGCGCTCCGGGAGCAGCTGCCGGCCGTCTACGACGAGCTGCTGCGCTACCTCGACCGGCTCGAGCGGCACGAGCGCGACATGTGCGATGTCGAATTCACCGTCATGGCGGGCCGGCTGTACATCCTGCAGACGCGCATCGGCCGCCGGAGCCCGCTGGCCGCCGTCCGCATCGCGGTCGACATGGCGGAGGACCCGGGCTTCCCGCTCAGCCGCGAAGAGGCGGTCGCGCGGGTCGGGCCGGAGACGCTGCAGGCGCTCGCGAAGCTCGGCGGGGTGGACCCGGCCGCCGAGCCGGTCGGCCGCGGCCTCGCCGTCTCGCCGGGCGTCGGCGCCGGCGTCCTCTGCTGCGACGCCGACCGTGCGGCGGCCCTCGCTGCGGAGGGCGCGAGCGTCGTCCTCGCCCGGCCGGAGACCTCTCCCGCCGACGTCCACGGGATGGTGGCGGCGGCTGCGCTCGTGACCACCACCGGCGGCGTCGTCAGCCACGCTGCAGTCGTCGCCCGGGGCTGGGCCATCCCCGCCGTCTGCAGCCTGCAGGATGCCTGCGTCGAAGAGGGCGCGCTGGTGGTCGGCGGGCTGCGCATCGCCGAAGGCGAGTGGGTGACGGTCGACGGCACCCGCGGCCTCCTCTTCGCCGGCGACCGGCGGACCGACGGCGCGGCCGACCTGCCCGAGGTGCGGAAGCTGCGCCAGTGGGCCGCCGAGCTCGCCGAATCGGGCGCCGGCGACGGCGCGGGCGCGCCGGCCGGGGCGGAGACGCGCCCGGTCAGCCGCTACGCCGTCCTGCGCGCGCTCGGGCTGAAGGGGCTGGCCGCGCCGGAGCGGATTGCGGCCGTGCTCGAAGCCGACCCGGCGGCCGTCGAAGCCGAGCTGCGCGCCGCCGCCGCCGAAGGCCTCGTCCGCGAGACGCCGCGCGGCTTCGCCATGCTCCCCGCCGGCCGCGAGGCCGTGCTCGCCGCCCTCGCCGAGGAGCGCGCCGGCATCGACCCGGCGGCCATCGGCCGCGTCTTCGCGGCGTTCGACGCGCTCGACAGGGAGTTCAAGGCGCTGGTGAGCGGCTGGCAGCAGGCGCCGCCCGCCGAAGCCGAGGCCGCCTGGGCCCGCGCCGCCGCTGCGCTCGACGACCTGCACGCGCGGCTCGGGCCGGTGGTCGCGGAGGCGGCCGCGCTCGCGCCCCGGCTCGCGCCCTACCCGCGCCGGTTCGCGGCCGCGCTCGAGGCGGTCCGCGCCGGCGACCAGTCGATGCTCGCGTCGCCGCTGAAGGAGAGCTACCACACGGCCTGGTTCGAGCTGCACGAGGAGCTGATCGCGCTCAGCGGCCGGAAGCGGGAGGAGTAGCGGCCGGCCGGGGCCGGCCCTCAGCCCTGGCCCCGGCTCCAGCGGAAGCTCAGCCGCGCCAGGACGGCCGCGCCGGCGAACCACGCCGCCAGCACCAGCAGCGCCGTGCCCGTCTGCCAGCTGCCGTAATCGTCCCGGCCGATCCAGTCCGGGAGGAAGACGGAGCGGAGCGCCTGCGCCATCCACTTCAGCGGGAAGACGCTCGCGACCGCCTGCAGCCAGCCCGGCACGACCGAGTACTGCAGGAACACCCCGCTGATGAACTGGAGGACGAGGTAGGGCGGCTGGACGACCGCCGGGGCCGAGCCGGCGCTCCGGATGATGCGCGTGTAGGCGATGCCGAGCAGCGAGCACGAGCCCGCGCCGAGGAAGAGCACGGCCGCGAACACGGCCCACTTCGCCGGCTCGCGCGGGAGGCTCACCCCGAAGGCCGCCACCCCGATGGCGAGGATGACGATGACGATGAGGACGGAGGTGACGAAGGCGAGGGCGACCTTGCCGGCGAAGTAGGCCGAGCGCGGCAGGGGCGTGGCCGCCAGCCGCCGGAGCAGGCCTTCGTGCTGTTCGATGGCGATGCCGGTCGCGAGGTTCGCGAACGTCACGCTCACGATGCCGGAGGCGATCATCCCGGGGACGAAGTACTGGGGGAACGGCACCGCCGGCTCGCCCGGCGGCCCCTGGATGTCGCCGCTGAAAATCGTCGAGAAGACGACGACGAAGAGGACCGGCAGGAGGAAGGTGAAGAAGAGCTGGTCCGGCGTGCGGAAGAAGGTCAGGAGTTCGACCTGCAGGCGGAGCAGGGCGAGGCGGGCGAAGCGGCGGGAGCCGGTCATGCGCTGCCCCCGGCGGGGAGCGCCGCTGCGGCGTCGGCTTCCGCGTCGTGCGCGCGGACGAGGCGGAGGTAGACGTCCTCGAGCGTGGGCCGGCGGATTTCGAGGCCGGGCAGCTCCGGCTCGCCGAGGGCCTCCGCCCAGCGGGCCAGCTCGGCGACCGCCCGGGTCGGCGCGGCAGTCGCGAGGGCGACGCGGCCGTCCGGCAGCCGTTCGAGCCCCGGCAGCGGCGGGAGCGGCGCCTCCGCGAGCCGCCCGGCGGGGTGGAAGGTCACGGTCGCGCGGCCCTCCTCGCGGCCGCCGATCGCCGCCGGCGCGCCCTGCGCCGCGAACCGCCCGCGGATGATGATCGCGACCCGGTCGGCGAGCGCTTCCGCTTCTTCGAGGTAGTGGGTGGTGAGGAGGACCGTCTTGCCGAGCGCGGCGAACTGGCGGATGACGGCCCAGAGCTGGCGGCGGCCCTCCGGGTCGAGCCCGGTCGTCGGCTCGTCGAGGAAGATCAGCTCCGGGTCGCCGACGATGCCGAGGGCGAGGTCGACGCGGCGCTTCTGGCCGCCGGAGAGGTGCTTCAGCCGGCGGCGCTCCTGGCCATCGAGGCCGACCATGGCGATGACGCGGGCCGGGTCGAGCGGCGCCGGGTAGAAGCTGGCGAAGTGGGCGACCACCTCGCGCACGGTGAGGACGTCGAAGAAGCCGGCGGACTGGAAGACGACGCCGATGCGGGCGCGCCAGGCGGGGCCGGCGCGGGCCGGGTCTTCGCCGAGGACGCGCGCCTCGCCCGCGCCGGGGCGGCGGAACCCTTCGAGGATTTCGACCAGCGTCGTCTTGCCGGCGCCGTTCGGGCCGAGGAGGGCGAACACTTCGCCCGCGGCCACCTCGAGGTCGACGCCGGCGAGCGCTTCGACGGCGCCGTACCGCTTGACGAGGCCGCGCGCGGCGATGGCGGGCGGGGCTGCCATGGCGGGCATTGTAGGCGCCGCGCGCGGGCGGCTGAGAAGGCCCGGACGGGCCCCTGCTCAGGGGGTCTTCCCGGCCTCGCGCAGGAGCCGGAGGAACTCTGGGTCGCCCTGGAGGATGGCGAGCCGCGGGTCGGCGGCGGCTTCCCGGGCGTAGCCGGCGTCGAGGGCCAGCGCCCGCTCGATGTGGCGGAGCGCCTCCTCCCGGTTGCCGAGGACAGCCGCGGCCTGGGCCGCGCCGTAGTGGGCGGCCGGGTCGCGCGGGTCGAGCCCCGCGGCGGTGAGGAAGTCCTGCAGCGCGCCTGCGGCGTCGCCGCCGTGGAGCCGGGCGAGGCCGCGGTTCACCATCACGGTCGTATCGCCGGGGTCGATGGCCAGCGCAGCGTCGAAATCGGCGATGGCGGCGCTGGAGTTGCCGCGGTAGAGGAAGAGCATGCCGCGGTTGTTGAGTGCGTCGGCGTCGTTCGGCAGGAGTTCGAGGGCCTTGTTGTAATCGGCGAGCGCGCGGTCGTAGTCGCCCGAGCGGGTGTAGGCGTTCGCCCGGTTGTAGTAGGCGGCGGTCAGCTCCGGGTCGAGCAGGATGGCCTGCGTATACCGGTCGATGGCGAGGGCGAACTGGCCGACGTTGAAGTAGACGTTCCCCTCGTCGAGGTACGACTCGGCCGAGCGGCGGGGAGGCGGCTGGATCGGGCGGGGGGCGAGCTCGTCGAGCGCCTCTTCGACGCTGGCGAAGAGCGGCTCCTCCGGCGCGGCGGGCTGGGCGGGCGGTTCGGGCGGCGCGGGCGGGACGACCCGGCCGGCCTCGTCGCGGGCGAGGTCGACCGGCGGCGCGTCCGGCGGCGGGGCCATCCCCTCCGCGGCGGCGTCGGCGACAGCCCGCTCGAGCTGCTCCGCGGCCGAGGGCGCGGGCGGCTCCTCCGGCTGCGCGGCCAGCTCTTCGAAGCGGCGGAGGATGACGTCCGCCTCCGCCTCGGCGCGCTCCTCGAGCGCCTCGACGGGGTGGGCGAAGGCCTCGGGCGGTTCGGCGGCGGCGGCGCCGGGCTCCGGCCCGCCGAAGGTGCCGGCCATCGCCTGCTCGAGCTGCTCGAACTCGGCGATGGCGCGCTCGAACTCCTCCGCCTCGGCGAAGAGCTGCTTCACCGCCTCGTCGGAAAGCTCTTCGAGGTCGTCGAGGCCGCGGAGGGCCTCCTCCGCGGCGGCGGCATCGTCCCCGGCGAGCGCGGCCTGCTCTTCGGGCTCGGCGTCGAGCGCCGCCTCCTCGCCGATTTCCGCCGGTGCGGCGAGCGATTCGGCGGCCTCCTCGCCGCGGAGCGCCTCCTCCGCGGCGGCAGCATCGTCCCCGGCGAAGGCCTCCGCGAGTGCGGCCTGCTCGTCGGGCCGGGCCTCCTCCTCCGGGCTGAGCGTGAACGCCTCCCCGTCCTCCGCGGCCGGCGGTTCGAGGACGGCTTCTTCGGCGGGCGGCTCGGGTTCGACGACGCGGCCGGTTTCGTCGATGGCGACGTCGACGGGCGGCTCCCAGTCGGGGGCGCGCATGCCTTCGGCTTCGGCGTCGGCGATTTCGCGCTCGAGCTCGTCGTCTTCGTCGAGGGTGAGCGCGGGTTCGACGGCGGGCGGGCTCCAGCCGGGCTCGGGCGCGGGCCAGGCAGGCCGGCGCCGGCGGAGGGCCTGCACGGCGAGGGCGGCCGCGCCGGCGAGCAGGGCGGCGATGAGCAGGAACTTCAGCAGGCGGCCCATCATGCGCCTCCGCGGGCAGTTTCCCGTTCGAGCAGCGCTTCGGTCACGAGCCGCAGCGCCTCGTAGAGGTAGAGCACCTGGTCGCGCGGGTGGAGCTCGACTTTCTTGAGCGTCTCTTTCCGGGCGGTGACGGGGTCCCACGAGCCGGTGAGCTCGATGCTCTCGTGGTCGATGCCCATCTGGAGTTCGTACAGCTCGCCGTCCTCGGCGACGACGATGCAGCCGATCTCCGGGTCATTCGCGAGGGGGCCGATGTCGACTTCGATGGCGTTGGTGAAGAGCGCGTTGGGGAAGGGTGGGAAGGGGCGGAGCTCGGCGCACGCTTCGCGGAGGAGGTCGGCGAGCTGGAAGGCGGCCCGCTCGAGGATGGCATCGGCCTGGGCTTTCCGCCGGAGTGCTTCGCTGGCCATACGGCCGCAGTATACGGCGGCGCGGGCGCCGGGTCTGCGGGCCATTGCGGGCTGCGAAGGAGCGGCCCGGCAGGGTGTCGTCCTTCGAAGCCGCCCGCGGGTGTAGACTGGGGCACCCGGGCAACAAATGTTCACCCACCTGCACACTCACACCGAATATTCGCTGCTCGACGGCATGAGCAAGATCGGCCCGCTCATGGACCGGGTGAAGGCGCTCGGCCAGGAAGCCATCGCCATGACGGACCACGGCGCCCTCTACGGCGCCATCGATTTCTACCGCGAGGCCACGGCCCGGGGCATCAAGCCGATCATCGGCGTCGAGGCGTACGTCGCGCCCGGCAGCCGCTTCAGCCGGGAGAAGAGCGAGAGTTCGCCCTACCACCTCGTCCTCCTCGCCCGGAACCTCACCGGCTACAAGAACCTCATCGCGCTCGTGACGAAGGCGAACCTCGAGGGCTACTACTACAAACCGCGCATCGACCGGGAGCTGCTGGAAAAGCACTGCGACGGCCTCATCGCGCTCTCCGGCTGCCCCTCCTCCGAGTTCCACCGCCGGGTGCAGGAGGGCGACCGGGAGGGCGCCATCGCCGTCGCGAAGTACTACCGCGAGCTGCTCGACGGCCACTACTACCTCGAAGTGCAGGACCACGGCGACGAGAAGTTCACCCGGCTGAACCCGGTCATCGCCGATATCGGCCGGGAGCTCGGCATCCCCGTGGTGGCCACGAACGACAGCCACTACACCTTCCCGGAAGACGCCGAGGCGCACGACGTCCTCCTCTGCATCGGCACGAACGCGACGGTCGACCAGCGCGACCGCTACCGGTTCGACGGCCACGGCTACTACGTGAAGAGCGAGGAGGAGATGCTCCGGCTCTTCCCGGAGAACCCCGAGTTCATCACGAACACGATGCTCGTGGCCGATGCCTGCGACCTCGACCTGAAGTTCGACCGGCAGCTGCTGCCCGAGCCGCCGGTGCCGCCCGGCCGCACGAGCGACGACTACCTCGCCGAGATCTGCTTCCGCGGCCTGCGCGGGCGGTTCGACGTCGTGACGCCGGAGCTGGAGGAGCGCCTCCGCTACGAGCTCGACGTCCTCCGGCAGACGGGCTTCACCGACTACATGTTCGTCGTGAAGGAGATCGGCGATTTCGCCCGGAAGTCCGGCATCCGCATGGGGGTGCGCGGCTCGGCCGCCGCCTCGCTCGTCCTCTACGTCCTGAAGGTGACGGACATCGACCCGGTGGCGAACCGGCTCGTCTTCGAACGGTTCCTCAACATCGAGCGGCGCGAGATGCCGGACGTGGACTTCGACTTCGCCGACGACCGGCGGGACGAGATGATCCGGTTCGCCTACGAGCGGTACGGGCGGGACCGCGTGGCCCAGATCATCACCTTCGGGACGCTCGGCGCGAAGGCCGCCATCCGCGACGTCGGCCGGGCGCTCGGCCTGAGCTATGCCGAGACGGACCGGGTGGCGCGGCTCGTGCCGGACGTCCTCCACATCACCCTGCCGGACGCGCTCGAGCAGTCGGCCGAGCTGCGGGAGGCGTACGAGAGCGACCCGAAGGTGCGCCGCCTCGTCGATACGGCGAAGCGGCTGGAGGGCGTCGCCCGCCATGCGAGCACCCACGCGGCCGGCGTCGTCATCTCGCGCGACCCGCTCATCGAGCACGTGCCGCTCCAGCGCCCCAGCCGGGGCGATGAAGACAGCATCCCGATGACGCAGTTCGCCATGGAGCAGGTGGCGAAGATCGGGCTGCTGAAGATGGACTTCCTCGGCCTTTCGAACCTCACCATCCTCCAGCGCGCGACGGACCTCATCCGGGAGACGACGGGGCAGGAGATCGACCTCGTCCGGCTGCCGGACGGCGACCCGAAGACGATGGAGATGCTGGGCAAGGGCGAGACGTTTGGCGTGTTCCAGCTGGAATCGGCGGGGATGCGCCGCTACATCCAGGAGCTCCAGCCCACGAACATCGCCGACCTCTGCGCGATGGTCGCCCTCTACCGCCCGGGGCCGATGCAGCACATCCCCCGCTACATCGACGGCAAGCACGGCCGGGTGCCGATCACCTACCCGCACCCCGACCTCGCCGACATCCTCGACGAGACGTACGGCGTCATCGTCTACCAGGACCAGGTGCTCCTCATCGCGCGGAAGTTCGCCGGCTACACGCTCGGCCAGGCCGACATCATGCGGAAGGCGATGGGGAAGAAGAAGGCCGAGATCATGGCGGAGGAGCGCGGCCGCTTCATCGCCGGGGCCGTCGCCAAGGGCTACGCGGAGGAGGATGCGCGCGCCGTCTTCGACCTCATCGAGCCATTCGCGGGCTACGCCTTCAACAAGGCGCACAGCTGGTGCTACGGCCACATCGCCTACCAGACGGCCTACCTGAAGGCGAACTACCCGGTGCAGTACATGACGGCCCTGCTCCAGCTGGCGAAGAACGCGCCGGATACGCACGCCCGCATCGCCGCGGCCGTGGCGGAGTGTTCGAAGCTCGGCATCGAGGTGCTGCCGCCGGACGTGAACGCCAGCCAGGACAACTTCAGCGTCGAGCGCCGCCCGGACGGCTCGATGGCGATCCGCTTCGGCCTCGGCGTCATCAAGAACGTCGGCTCGGCGGCCGTCGAGGGCATCATCGCCGAGCGCGAACGGGGCGGCCCCTACCGCGACATCGAGGATTTCTGCCGGCGCGCCGACCTTTCGTCGGCGAATTCGCGGGCGCTGGAGCACCTCGCGAAGGCGGGGGCGTTCGATATGCTCGGCGGGCCGCCGGGGCCGTACAACCGCGCCACCCTCGCCTTCAACGCCGAGCGGCTGATGGGGCTCGCGAAACGGGAGCGGGAGCTGCGCGAATCCGGCCAGGCGACGATGTTCGACCTCTTCGGCAGCCAGGTCGAGACGCCGCTGCCCTCGCTCGACCTCGAGGCGGTGCCCCAGAAGCGGGAGGACCTCCTCGCCTGGGAGAAGGAGCTGCTCGGCGTCTACGTCTCGGACCACCCGTTCAAGTCGGTGGCCGCGGAGGTGGCGCGGTTCGCCACGCACAGCATCGCGGACCTCGGCCCGGAGCTGGCGGGCCACCCGGTCACCGTCGCCGGCATGCTCACGCGGGTGCAGGCGCGGAGCACGCGCGACGGCCGGAAGTTCTACCTCGCCGAACTCGAGGACCTCTCCGGTTCGGCGGAGCTGATGGTCTGGAGCGACACCATCGAGCTCACGGGCGAGGAGGCGTGGGCGGAGGGGCGCGTGCTCGTCTGCCAGGTGGAGGTGCGCGACCGCGGCGACCGCGGCGTCGGCTACTCGGTCCGGAAGGCGGCGCCCTACGACGCGGCGAGCGGCACGGCGGCCGGGTTCGCCGCCGCCCAGTGGCAGGTCGAAGCGCCGAAGAAGCGGCCCGCGCCGGCCCCCGCGGCCGACGACGAGGCGCGGCGGCCCGCCGGCGAGGCTGCGCCCCGCCCGAACGGCCGCCCGCCCGCGGCGAACGGCGCACAGGGCAACGGGAACGGCGGCTACCGCGCGGCCGGCCCGGCGGCGGAAGCGAGCCGCCCCGGCGTCACCCCGCCGGTCGAGGGCGAAGCCGCGCGCCTCGCCATCACGCTCATCGAAACGGATGACGTCGACGCCGATGAGGCGCTGCTGAAGGCGGTGGTGGAGCTGCTGGGCAAGCACCCGGGGAACGACGAGGTGCGGGTCGTCATCCGCGACACGGCGGGCGAGGAGACGGAGTTCGATTTCCCGCGGGCGCGCGCCTCGGAGGAGCTGGCGCGGTCGCTCCGGAGCCTGCTGGGGAACCGCGGCAGCGTGCGGCTGGCCGGCGGCGCGAAGGTGGCCGGCGCGGCGTAAGGCGCTACCAGAGCAAGGAAGGGCCGCCCCGGATCCAGTTCGGCTGGAAGCCGATGACGCGCGCGTTCGCCGGCACGTGGAAGCAGATCTGGCCTTCGAGGAAGCGCCCGGGCAGGAGGTCGAACCCGCCGTATTTGTCGTTGACTTCCTCGAACGGCTGGGGCAGGTCCCAGCAGGAGCTCGACCACGCGGTGCCGTCGGCGAGGACGAGCGCCGTGCAGGTGTCGCCGCAGAAAATCTTCTCGGTGTTCGGCCCGATGTTCGTCGCGCGGGCGTAGATGACCACCGTGCGTTTGCCGGCCGGCACCCAGCCGGTGCCGACGTACGGGTCGATGATGCTGATGACCTCCCAGCGAATGACCGAGTCGTAGGTGCGCACATCGATGCTGCGGCCGATGGGGACGGGCACGTTCCGGGGCGCGGGGGTTGGGCTCGGCGTCGGCGTCGGTGTCCGGGTGGGCGTTGCTGTCCGGGTTGGTGTCGCGGTGGGCGTCGGGCTCGGGGACGGCGTCGGCGTCGCTGTCGGCGTCGGCGTCGGTGTCGGCGTGGGAGACGGCGGCAGCGAGGGCGAGGCAGCCGGCGCTTCCGCGCCGGCGGTCGTTGATGCGCCCGGCGAGGGTTCGGGGGTGGGCGTCGGCGTTGGCGCAGGCGGCGGGCCCGCGGCCGCCCGCGGGGGCGCGGGGGTTGGGCTCGGTGTTGGCGCGGCCGGCGGGACGGTCGGCGCGGCCGTTGGGACGCGGACGAGGTCGCGCCGGAGGTAGCGCGGGCCGGTGTCGGCATCGACCGGCGCGGCTTCCTGCGGGGAGCAGGCGGCGACGAACATGGCGAGGGCCGCGGCGGCGAGCGCCCAGGCGCAACCCCGGGCCGGCGACTTCATGCGCGGCATTCTGCACCGGGTTGGGAGCGCGCTGCCAGTGGCGCCTGGCGGCCGGCGCCCCGCAGGTGGCCTACCGCGGCGCTGCGCCGGGGTTCGCCTGCTCCCAGGCGATGAAGGCGTCGGCCATCCCGGCGAACGTGCTCCAGGCCACTTCGCCCGACGCCGCGAGCGGGTCGACGGTTTCGGTGAGGAACCGGTCGATGACGGCGAAGGGCGCGCCGCCGCCGCCGCGGAACTCGCCGGGGTGGATGGTGACGTGGGCGACGTTGACCCGGTCGGCGCGGCTGGCGGCGAGCGAGGCCCGGAGCCGTTCGCTGAGGTAGGCGAAGTAGGCCTCGTCGCCGCCGAACTGGCCGCTCCGGCGGGCGCCGGCGAAGTCCTCCCGGTCGTACGCGCCTTCCGGCAGGAAAATGACCGGCCCGGCCGGGTCGTGGCGGCTGAAGGCGGAGAACTCCCGGCCGTCGGTGCCGCCAGCGGGCCGCCACGGGTTCACCCCGGTGAGTTCGAGCGGCGTCGACTGGCTGGCCGGGTTTTTCCAGTCGGAATTCACCTCGAGACCGGCGGCGGCCGCTGCCTCGCAGAGGTGCGGGTAGAGGTTGCCGCCGCTCCAGGAGCGGATGCGGTCGACGCCGCTCGCCTGGCGAACCAGCGCGAGCTCCTCTTCCAGCACGGCGGTCCAGCGGCTCACGGGGAGGGTGCTGGATGACGCGCCGAGGTGCGCGTCTTCGTGGAAGTGGAGGGCGATCTCATGGCCGGCGTCGGCGAGGTCGCGGAGGATGCTGCTGCCGTTGGCGATGGCGGCCGAGGTGAACGGCGACTGTGCCTGCACGGTCATCCGGCCGCCGTGCCGTTCGACGATCGCCGCGACGGCGCGGATGTCCTCGGACTGGCGTTCGAAGAAGGTGCGGTCGGCATAGTCGAGCTGGCGGCCTTCGACGGCGCCCGAGCGGAACCCCTGCGCGGTGGTGCCGAGCGGCTCGATGTGCATGCCGATGGTGAAGCGGAGCACGGGCTTGCCGGCAGCCGGCGAAGGGGATGGGACGGGGCTCGCGCCCGCGGACGGTGTGGGCGCTGGCGGGGGGCCGCCGGAGGGGGTCTCCGGGGTGCAGCCGACCAGCGCCAGGGCTGCCGCGCCGCCGAGGGCGAAGAGTCCCCGGCGGGTGAGCGTGCGGCGGTTCGAAAAGCGCGGCTGCGTCATGGGCTGCCTCCGTTACCGTCCGTATGGCGCACCGGGGGCAGAAGTGACGGGGGTCTGCGGCCGCGGTGTGTTAGAGGTTCATACGTGCGTCACCCCGGCAGCAGGCCGGCCTTCCGGGCGTCGTCGAGGAACCGCTCGATGCCGACGTCCGTGAGGGGGTGCTTGAGCATCTGGGGCAGGAGCGACGGCGGGATGGTCGCGATGTGGGCGCCGGCGAGCGCGGCCTGCGTGACGTGGAGGGGGTGGCGGAGGCTCGCCGCGAGGACGCGCGCCTTCAGGCCGTGCGTTTCGACGATCTCGACGCACTGGCGGATGAGCTCCATGCCGTCGTGGCCGACGTCGTCGAGTCGCCCGACGAAGGGGCTCAGGTAGGCGGCCCCGGCGAGTGCGGCCAGGAGCGCCTGGTTGGCGGAGAAGATGAGCGTCACGTTGACGCGGATCCCCTCCCGGCTGCAGCGGTGGATCGCTTCGAGCCCCTCGGCATCGATGGGGATCTTCACCACGACGTTCGGGTGCCAGCTCGCCAGCTCGCGCGCCTCGGCGACCAGCTCGTCGGCGGTTCGGGAGATGCACTCGGCGGAGATCGGCCCGTCGATGACGGCGGCAATCTCCTGGATCCGCTGGCGGTAGCTGACCCCGCCCTCGCGCGCGAGGAGGCTCGGGTTGGTGGTCACGCCGCTGATGACGCCGTAGCGGGCGGCGGCGCGGACGTCGTCGATGGAGGCGGTATCGAGGAAGAGCTGCATGGCGGGCGTCCCCGGGGCTGGCGTTGCTGGCCCCATGGTACGGGAGCGGCGGACTACGCAGGGTCCGGGAAGCGCGGCGGCCCCCGCTGGAGAAGGGAGCGGGGGCCGCCTGAGAGAAACCAGGTTTCCGCCTGAGGGGAACGCAGCAAGAGGAGGGCGTCGACCTGGTGTTTGCGGGCGACCCAGGGGCCCTGGACCCTGAGTCGCGCCACACCGTGGATATTAGGGAGCCCTAACGAAATGTGCAAGGCCTACGCGCGAAATTATCGGTGGTGGCGCGAATGGGAGTTGGGAGTTGGGAGGCAGGAGGAAGAGGGCGGTCCTTCCGAACCGCGACCGGGAGGGAGCGGCGCGGTGGTGTGGCCCAGCTCGCCCGCGGAGGGACCGATGGCGGGGGTCAGCGGACGGTTTTTGCGGAAACGGGATGGACCCCTTGCGCGGGAGGGGTGGCGGTGTGGTAGTGTAGCCGACAGGAAAAATTCGACCCGAGTGGAGGTGTGCGATGTCCTTGCGCGAGCGGCGCTCCATCTGGATTGCGGGTGCTGCGGTGGCCCTGGCGGTGCTCGCCGGCGGCTTTTTGGCCGGCCGGGCCGTCTTCGATGACGGGCCGGTGACGGGCGCACCACCCGAGCCACCCTCCTCACCCGCTGAGGTGACGCCCCTGCCAACGCCGTCGCCTAGCGACGAAATCGACACGAGCCGGCCTGGCTGGGCGCTCTCCTACCTCGAAGCGGACAAATTGCTCCCCCGCTACGACCAGGTGATCAACGGCATCACCGTCGGGCCCACGGCCCCGGGTGCGGAATCGGGCTTGTGCCGACCGGGCGAGGCCCGCTGGGTGCTGCTCGAAGAGGCGCAGCAGCTGGATCCCGCCCTGGCTCGGGTGCCGACGCGGCTTCCTGCCGGGGCGATCCTCGACCGGGTGATGGGCATCGCCTGCGGCGAGCACCTGATCGAGATAGATTTCACGTTCGCTATCCCGTCCGCCCCGGATGCAGCGCGGCAGATGGCCCAGGGCCGCAGTTGGTTCGATGTCGAGCACGGCGGACAACTCAGGGTGATCAAAGGACGCGCAACCAGCCCGGTCGCATCGTCCAGCATCGCTGCCGAGCGCTGGGAGGCCGGGACAGTCGCGGGGTTGCCTGCGGCCATCGGGCGGGCGGTCCTCCGCGACGAGCTGGGCGAGAGCATGGTTGTCGTTTGGGACGCCTCGCGGAACCTGCTCATATGGGTCAACGGCACCAACCGCAAGCTTCCCGAGCTGCTCGCCCTCGCCGAGGAGGCGGTGCAATGACGCGTATTTTCGTGACTCCTGCCCTCCTCCTGCTCTTCGTCGCCGGCATGGCAATCGGTGCGCTGACCGCGCCCGGCGCGGGCGCCGCGCAATACACGTACTTCCTCTACGTCAATCCCGGGGCCTCCACCAACCTGCTCACCTGCGGCTGGCACGACGTTTGCGAGCATCCCTACAACTGGGGAAACGCCCTGGACTGGGGGAACGACCCATACACGAACCGATACGTGTACTGGCGGTCGTGGGGCGTCGCCGATAGCGGGTCGGGGACGATGGCCTACGCCTCCCCTTACGACGCGAGTAGCCAGCGATGCTATGGCGCCGGCGCCCATGTTTTCGACCTTGCCTGGCAGTGGAAGGGCTCGGTTGCCTGGCTGCACACGCTGCTTTCGCCGAGCGCGCCGACCATCTCCATCGATGGGAGCTGGGCGGGCGCCTTTACGAGCGGCGGGCCGATGGGAACGACGGTCGCCAGTGAAAAGTCCATAGACTGCCGCTGGACTGCCCCCCACCTCCACCAGTACAGCACGGCGGCTGGCTGGTTCGCCAACACCGAGGTGTATCCACCGGCCCCGAGCGGTGGAACTGGCTACAACCTCTCGGCCTTCGGCAACTGGCAGAACCGCACCACCTGGACCAATTAGGTTCCACCAGTCCGACCTCCTTGGGAGGGGCATTTCGACCGCGCGGGCGCCGCCTCCCCACTGGCGGCCGGGAGAACGGCCGAGCCAGCGGCCTCCCAACTCCCGACTCCAAACTTCCGCGGGCGCTACTGCATCACGAGCTGGCCCGGCTCGCTCATGGAGATCCAGTAGACGCGGAAGGTGAAGAGCCCGCCGAAGTCGTTCAGGTAGCGCGGTTGGCCGGGCAGGTGGCTCAGCCAGCGGCCGCTGGCGTTGTCGTATTCGAGGACCTGGTCGTACTTGCCAGCGATGCTAGCGAGGGCATCGGCCACGGCCCGCGCCGGCCCGGTGTAGGTGAAGTTGTTCCAGCCGGCGGCGAGCTCGATCGTTCGCCCGGGGGGCGGGTTGGGATTGAGCGAGGCGACGTTCGCGGCCGGGGCATCGACCCAGTAGGCGTCGAATTGCTGGATGACCGGGTAGTCGTTCACGGCGGCGGGTGCGCCGCGGATGAAGCGGAGGTAGGCGCCGAGGGCCCCGTCGGCCTCGCTGAAGGTCCACTTGAGCGGGTCCCAGCGGTAGATGGCGTTCCACGGGAGCGGCAGGGTGGAGGCGGCGGCGGGCAGGGCGCCGGAAGGCTCGAGGTGGGCGAGGTTCGACCAGCCGCTCCTGAGGGTCTGCACGACGACCGAGCCGGGCGGTGGCGAGACGCCGCTGACGAACAGCCCGGCGAGCCCGAGGTTGGCATCGCGACCTCCCCAGGTGAAGGTCGGCCGCGCAGCCAGCCCGCCGATGACGAGCTCGACGGTGGCGCCGGGCGTCCCGCAGCCGGGCTGTTCGCCTTCGCTTCTGACTTTGATGGTGAAGGTCGAGACCGGCCCGGCTGCGATTGCCGCCGTCGTGCCGCAGACGGCGCCGCCCACGCGCGCCTCGATCGCCGTGCCGCCGGGAACGTCCCGCCAGTCGCGCTGGGGGACGCCGCTGATGGACATCGGGATGCGTGCGACGGCACCGCCGAGGTTGATGATGCCGCTCCCGGCCCAGTGCTGGCCGTGGGGTGCCGGGGGCGCGGGCGTGGCGGCGGCGCGGGCGGCCGCGATGTAGTCGTCGGCGCCGAGGAAGAGCTGCATGGCGGGGCTCCCCGGGGGCTGGCGTTTGGCGCCCCCCATGGTACGGGAGCCCGGGCCTACAGGGGTGGCCGTTCCCGCCGGAACGCCGCGACGGCCCCCGCCGGAGAAGTGCGGAGGCCGTCGCGGGGGGTGCCAGGTGTCCGCCTGAGGGGAACGCAGCAAGAGGAGGGCGTCGACCTGGTGCCTGCGGGCGGTCCCAGGGGCCCTGGAACCCTGAGCCGCGCCACACCTTTCATATTAGGCATAGCTAATCTTGGGTGCAAGAGGAAAGAAAACATTCTTTGCGGTTGGGGCGAATGGGGGCGCAGCCGCCCCGCCGCCGAGGTCGGAGGTTGGAGGTTGAAGGTTGAAGGTTGGCCGCGTCCCGGCTCCCGGTTCCCGCCTCCCGCCTCCCGGTTCCTACTGCATCACGAGCTGGGCGGGCTCCTTCATGTAAATCCAGTAGACGCGGAGCGTGAAGAGGCCCCCGAAATCGTTCAGGTAGCGCGGCTGGCCCGGCAGGTAGCTCAGCCACCGGCCGCTCGCGTTGTCGTACTGCAGCACCTGCGTGTACTTGTCGGCGATGCCGGAGAGCGCATCCGTCACCGCCCGCGACTGCCCGGTGTAGACGAAGTTGTTCCAGCCGCGCGCCAGTTCGACCACCCGCCCCGGCGGCGGGTTCGGGTTCAACGACGCGACGTTCGCTGCCGGCGCATCGACCCAGTAGGCATCGTACTGGGCGATGACCGGGTAATCGTTGACGGCGGCGGGCGCGCCCCGGACGAACCGCCGATACGCGCCGAGGACGCCCTCGGCCTCGCTGAAGGCCCACTTCGCCGGGTCCCACCGGTAGATGGCGGTCCACGGCAGCGGGAGCGTGGATGCCGCGCCGGGGAGCGCGCCCGTCGGCTCGAGGTGGGCGAGGTTCGACCAGCCGCTGCCGAGCGTCTGCACGACGACGGTGCCGGGCGGCGGCGAAACGCTGCTCACGAACAGGCCGGCGATGCCGAGGTCCGCGTTCGTCCCGCCCCAGGTGATGGTCGGCTTCGCCGGGAGGCCGCCGATGACGAGTTCGACCGCCGCGCCCGGCGCGCCGCAGCCCGGCTGCTCGGCCGCGCCCCGCACCCGGAGGGTGAAGGTGGAAACCGGCCCGGCCGCGACCGCCGTCGTCGACCCGCAGACGGCCGCCCCGATGCGGGCTTCGATGGGGGTGCCGCCGGGCACATCCCGCCAGTCGCGCTGCGGCACGCCGGTGAGGAGCATCGGGATGCGGGCGACAGCCCCGCCGATGTCGATGATGCCGCTGCCGGCCCAGTTCTGGCCGTGCGGCGCCGGCGGCGCCGGGGTGGCGGCCGCGCGCGCGGCGGCGATGTAGTCCTCGGCATTCAGCCGCGAATTGCGGGAAATGAGCAGGGCGAACATGCCGCTGACGAGCGGGGTCGCGAAGCTGGTGCCGCCCTGGAAGCCGCCGTTCGGCTCGCCGATCTCGGCGTACGGGTTCGAGAGGCCGATGTCCGTCCGCGTGGTCGAAAGGAGCCGGTTGCCGGGCGCGGCGAAATCGACGGCCGGGCCGTAGTTGCTGTAGGTGGCCCAGCTCATCCCGTCGAGGTTGTTCGCGGCGCCGACGGCGATGACGTTCGGGTACTGCGTGTAGGCGGCCGGGTAGGCCACGCCGGCCGGCTGGCCCGCGCTGTGGTTGCCGGCCGCGGCCACGACGATGACGCCGTTGTCCTGGGCGAGCTGGAGCGCGGCCCGGAGGGCGGGGATGTCGGCCTGCGTGTGGGGCGGGTCACTGGCGATGCTGATGTTGATGACGCGCGCGCCCTGCCGCACGGCGTAGACGATGGCGTCGGCGATGCGCGTCATGAACCCTTCGCCCCGGCAGTCGAGCGCTTTGATGGGGAGCAGCCGGACTTTCCAGGCGACCCCGGCGATGCCGATGCCGTTATCGCCGGCGGCGCCGATGATGCCGGCTACGAGCGTGCCGTGGCTGCTCGGCATGTCGTCGAGGATGGCGCCGGTCGGCGTCGAACTGGTGTAGCCGCACATCGCCTGGTTCACCTGCGTCAGGTTGATGAACCGGCAGCCGTAGCGGTCGTTGATGCAGCCGTTGTTGTCCCGGTCGATGCCGTCGTTCCGGTTATCGATGGGGTTTTCCCAGAGCTGCCCGGCGAAGTCGGGGTGGCGGACATCGAGGCCGGAGTCGATGACGGCGACGATGACGTCGCGGGAGCCCGTGTGGAGGTCCCAGGCGGCGGGCGCGCCGATGGCGGCGAGGTACTGGGCCTGGTTCGGGCCGCTGCCCGAGCCGAGGTAGTACGGGTCGTTGGGGATGGCGGCGGCCCGAACGGGCGCATCGGGCACCGCGCTGAGGACGTTCGGCGCCTTCGCCACCTCGGCGGCGAACTCCGCCGGGTCGCGGCCGGGCGGCACGGGGAGCGAGAAGTAGCCCTGTTCGGCGAGCGTGGGCGGCGCCTCCCACGCGCGGAGCGGCTGGGCGCGGAAGGCGGTATCGAACTGGACGGCGATGTAGGCGGCGGGCGCCGGGGCCTCGTCGTCGGCGGCAGCCGGGGCGGCGCTCCCTGCGGCGGCGGCCGCGCTCATCCCCGCGACAGCCAGGATGATCGCGAACCAGCGTCTCCGCACGGGGCCTCCTTCCGCCCTCAGGCCGTCAGTTGCCGATGACTCCGATGGCCGGGGTCGGGATCGGCGTCGGCTCCACGGCGGGGGCTTCGCCGAGGAGCTTCCGGTCCACCAGCACGGCGAGCTCGCGCGCCTGGTCGGTCGACATGTACGGCGTCGCGCCGAACGTCTGGACGGCGACCACGGCGCTGCCGCGCCGGAAGATGAAGCGATGATAGACGGAGGGGATGTCGGTCGTCCCGATGGTGGGGCCCTCGAAGCGGAAGGCGGCGGACTGGTTGGCGAGCGGCCGCGCCTGCGCCGGCTGGCTGCCGGTGCGCGCCTTCATCCGCCCCTCCAGGTAGTCGTAGGCGAGCTTCGCGCCGGCCGGCGATTCGAACAGGTACACCTCGACGGACGCGTAGTAGCCGCCCTGGGCGACCTGCGCGGCCCGGCCGATGGGGTCGAAATAGACCTGGTACCCGTCGATGATGCGCCACTGCTGCGAAAGCTCTTCGCCGCGCGCGTTCGTATCGAACCAGTAGCTCGCGGCGAAGGTGGCGATGTTCATGGTGAACGTATCGGAGGCGTTCACCTCCATCTCGGGCGGCATCTCCTCGAGGAGCGGGGTGTACTTGCTCGCGGGCAGGCTGACGGTCGGCTCGGGGCCGCCGGCGAGGCCGCTCGTGCTGGCGGGCGTGGGCTCCTTCACACTTCCTGGAACGTTCGAACCGCCTCCGGAGTTCCCATCGCTGCCGCTGGTGAGGAGGAGCGTGCCGATCGCGCCGCCGGCGATCAGCACCAGCCCGGCGACGAGGACGAGCACCGGCGTCGCAGGCCGCTTCCGGCGCGCCATCAGTTGCCCGCCGAGGGGTTGTAGTTGCTGGTCGGCGTCGGCTCCGGCGCGTCGAGCTGGCCGAGCGCCTTCTTGTCGCTGATGAGCGCCAGCTCGCGCGCGGCGTCGACCTTCATGAACGGCTCGGCGCCCTTCGTGAGCACGACGCAGACGAGGTTGCCGCGTTGGAAGAGGACCTGGTGGTAGACGGCGTTGATGCTCGATTTGCCGATGGTGCCGAGCGTCATCACGTAGGCCGCGCTCTGGTTGCCGACGCGCGTCATGGTGACCGGCGCCATGCCGGGCTGGGCCGCGGCGAACCGGTTGAAGTAGTCGTACGCCTGCTTCGCGCCGGCTTCCTGGGCGAAGAGGTGGCATTCGGTGCGGATGTAGTAGGCCCCGTTGAGGACGGCGGTGTCGCGGCCTTCGGGCGAGTAGCCGGTCTGGTAGCCGCCTTCGTAGCCCCACTGGGCGAGCAGCTTTTCGCCCTCCGCCTGCGAGGGGAAGACCTTCGTCTGCGCGTAGCCGGCGGCATCGACGACCACCGTGGCGGGGATGTCGGTGATCCAGTTCGTGCCGAGGTCTTCGACGCGGATGACGTACTTGCTCGCCGGCGGCGAGAGGTCGGGGCTGACGCCCGGGTTGGTGACTTCGACGGTGGCGGTGCTGCCCCCGGGCGCGGCGGGCGTGGTGCCGGCGCCGTCGCCGCAGGCGGCCGCGAAGGGCAGGAGGGTTGCGATGGCACAGGCGGCCAGCGCCATGGCGCGAGACATACCGAACCTTCCCCGGGGGCGTTGCTCTCGCGAGTGTACGGGCGGCCCCCGGTTAGCGGAAGAAAAGGCGAAAGGTTTGGGGAAGGAGGTTGGAGGTTGAAGGTTGGAGGTTGGCCCCCTCTCTCTCCCCCTCTCCCCTTCTCCCTTTCTCCCCTTCTCCCCTTCTCCCTTTCTCCCTCCCCGTGCCGCCCGGCGCTTGGAGCTGCGGCCCGGGCGCGGTCACGCTCGGCGGCATCACGCCCTGGAACGGAGGTTCGCCCGCGATGCCGTATCAGCAGCTGCCGCTGCCCGACCCGCCGCTCCCCGCCCTGCTGCGCCAGCTCGATTTCGACCGGATGGCGCGCTACCGGGAGTGCCTCGACTTCTACCAGGGCCGCCACTGGCCCGGCCGGCCGCGCCGCGGTGAACGGCGGCTCACGTTCAACTACGCCCGCGCCGTCGTCGATAAGGTGACCGGCTACCTGCTCGCCGGGGCCTCGGTGCAGGTCGCGGGCGATGAGACGCCGGCCGGGCTCGAGCGCGCCCGCCGCGCCGAGCGCGCCCTCCGCCGCGTCGAAGCCGCGAACGGCGTCAGCCAGCTCGATTTCGAGACGGAGCTGGATTGCGCCGTCCTCGGCGACGGCGCCTACCGGGTGGCGTGGGACGCCGCCGCCGGGGAGGTGCGCATCACCGCGCCGGATGTGCAGGGCATCTTCGCCTGGCGCGACCCGGCCGACCCGAACCGGCTCACGGCCGTCGCCCACCGCTACCGCGCCGGCGAGGAGGAGCTGATCGAGTACTGGACGCCGGGCGGGTTCGAACTCTGGCGCGGCTCGACGCTGGAGGAGCGGCTGCCGAACCCCTACGGCTTCATCCCCTACGTCGTCTTCCCGAACGTGCGCGAGCCGAAGCAGGCGTGGGGGTCGAGCGATATCCCGCCGCTCATGGAGGCGAACCGGGAGCTGAACCGGGCCTTCAGCCAGCTGAGCCAGGTGCTCGAGCTCTCGGGCAACCCGATCGCCGTGCTCGAAGGGGTGACCGGCTCGGAGGACATCACCGTCGAGCCGGGCGCCATCTGGGAGGTGCCGGAGGATGCCCGCGCCTACCTGCTCGACCTCCTGCAGGGTGGCGGCGTGGCGCTCCACACGGCGTACATCGACCTGCTCTACCGGGTGCTCCACGACCTCGGCGAATCGCCGCGGACGGCGTTCGGCCACAACCCGCAGGGGCTGAGCGGGGTGGCGCTGAACACCGAGCTCGACCCCATCGCGCGCAAAGTGGAGCGGAAGCGGCGCATCCGGACAGCGGTGTACGAGCGGCGGGCGTGGATGGTGCTGCAGCTCCTGGCGCGGTTCGAAGGGCTGGAGGTGGAGGGGCTGCGGCCCGTGATGCAGTGGGGGCCGGTGCTGCCGGCGGACCGCTCGCGGCAGGTGCAGGATGCGCGCCAGCTCGTCGAGAGCGGCATCATCTCGCGCCGGACGGCCGCCGCCAGCCTCGGCATCGACGACCCGGAGGCGGAGGCGGCGCGGGTGCGGGAGGAGGCGGGGTAGGGGAGGGAGAAGGGAGAAGGGAGGAGGGAGAAGGGAGAAGGGAGAAGGGAGAAGGGAGAAGGGAGAAAGGGAGGAGGGAGGAGGGTTCCTCGCCGATGTTCCGCACCCCCGGGCTCCCAACCGCGCCGGCGCGTGGCTCCGGCAGCGCCCCGGGGGTTGGAGGTTGAAGGTTGGAGGTTGGCCACCCGTCTCCCGCTTCCCGCCTCCCGGTTCCCGCCTCCCGCCTCCCGGTTCCCGGGGGCATCCGTTGGGCGCATGGCGCCCCGCGGGGACGGAGCCCCGCGGCTACGGGCCTCCCCGTGTGCCCCCGCCGGGGGGTTGGAGGTTGAAGGTTGGAGGTTGGCCACCCCTCCCTGTTCCCGTTTCCCGCGTCCCGCCGTCGTAGCCGCGGGCCTCCGTGCCCGCGGAGGGCCGGGAGGCCCACCCCGGCGTTCGAATCCCCCGCGTCCCGCTTCCCGGTTCCCGCCTCCCTTCTCCCTCCTCCCTCCTCCCTCCGCCCCCTACCCTTCGAGGCTTTCGAGCAGGCGGACGAGCCGGCCGATGAAGAGCGGCTTCGCGAGGAAGGCGTCTTCCGGGCCGGCGAAGGGGCGCGGGTAGGCGCTCATGAGCACGATGCGGGGGCGGGGCCGCCGCTTCGCGAGCGCTGCCGCGACTTCCGTCCCCGGCTGGTCGGCAAGGGCGACTTCGAGGAGGACGACGTCGGGCGGGTCGTCGTCGACCATGGCGAGGGCGCGGCGCGCGTCCGGCGCGGTGATGGCGCGCCACCCTTCGCCTTCGAGCACGAGCCGCAGGACGCGCCGCACGGCCGCGTCGCCGTCGACGATGAGGATAGTGCCGCGGCGGCCGGGCGGCTCCTCAGGTGCCGCAGGTGGCCCCGGTCGGGGGCTGCTCATGGCACCAGTTTGGGCCGCCGGCCATTCCAGCGGCACCGCGCCCCGCGCCGCACGGCTTGCAGTTGCATATCAAATCGAATCGCCGGCCCGGGCCCAGCCGGTGAACGCGCGGGCCGCCGGGTGACACCCGGGTGACGGGCAGGTGGCCGGCGGGGGAGAAGTTCGTAAGAATCCCGCGGCCGGGCGTTCGCCCCTCTTCCCGCGCGGTGGCGGCAGGGTGACGATGCGATGACCAGCCGGGAACGCTCCCGGGGAAGGACGGTATCCAGCCATGACGCCCCATCTCATCACCCTCCTCGTCGACAGCGACGAGTTCTCCCGCGAGGCGATGCGCCGCCGCATCGAAGCCGCCGGGCTCGAGGTCACGCTCGAACGTCCGGGAGGCCTCGCCGCGCAGCAGACGGTCGCCGAATCGCACCCCGATGTCGTCATCGTCGCGGTCGAGCCGCCTATCCAGCGCGCGCTCCAGCTCATCGACTTCACCCGCGCGCTGCTCCCCGGGGCGATGCTCGTCGCCTACGCCTCCGAGTGGTCGCCCCACGTGGAGCGGCGGCTGATGCAGGCCGGCGTCAACGACTTCCTGCACGGGAAGCTGTCGCGCGAGCGGCTGGTCGAGGTCGCCGGCCGGGCGCGGGCGATGGCGATCCGCCGGGCGAAGCTCGACCGGGGCGAGGTCGCGCCGCATGGCCGCGTCGTCACCGTCGTCGGCCAGAAAGGGGGCATCGGGAAGACGACGACGAGCACGAACCTCGCCGCCGCCATCGCCGCCCGGGGTGAGCGCTCGGTGCTCCTCATCGACCTCGACACGCGCTTCGGCGACGTCGCCATCATGCTCGACGTGAAGCCGGAGTACACCGTCTCCGAAGTCGCGCTCGAACCTTCGTACCTCGACCGAGAGGTGTTCGACCGGGTGCTGCTCGAGCATGAATCGGGCGCGAAGGTGCTGCCGGCGCCGCGCGACTACCGGAGCTGGCTGAACTGCTCGCCGGAGCACATCCAGCGGCTCATCCGCTTCGCCGCCACGGTCTTCGATGTGGTCATCTGCGATACGCCGGGCACCTACAACGACGTGGTCGGCGCGGCGCTCGAGGTGAGCGACCGGGTGGTGGCGATTACGAGTTCGGACCCGGCGAGCCTGAAGAACATGGCGCTCCTCGTCGACCATTTCCGGGTGAAGGGCCGGCCGGATGACGACATCCTGGTGACGCTCATCCACGGGCACGGCGAGCGGGGGCCGGGGCGGGCGGATGTGGAGTACGTGATCGGCCACCCCGTGAACTTCGAAATCCCGTTCGACCGCGAGGTGCGGAAAGCGACGCAGGCCGGGGTGCCGGTGGTGCGCTGGCGGCCGGGCTCGCCCGCCGCGCGGGTGTACGAGGCGCTGGCGGCGGCCGTAGCGGGCTACCCCGCGCCCGTGGCCGAGCCCGACGTCCGGGCGCGGTTCTTCGGCGTCTTCGGGCGGAAGGCCCGCGCGGGCGCGGCGCCGGCGGCCGCCCGGGAGCGTGACGGCATCGCGGTGTGACCTTTCGCGCGGCATAGCCACGGCGTAGCTACCCCGCCGTTTCGAGACGAAGCTCCTCTCCAGGCGAAGGACCCCCGGTCGAGCCAGCCGGGGGTTCTTTGCGGGGAGAAGGGGAGAAGGGGAGAAAGGGAGAAAGGGAGAAAGGGAGAAGGGGAGAAGGGCGAGTTTGCTCCTCGATGATGCGCCGCGCTCCCAACTCCGAACCCCGTCGCCGCGGGGCTCCGTCCGTCCCGAGGTGAAAGGTTGGAGGTTGGAGGTTGGAGGTTGAAGGTTGGAGGTTAAAGGTTGGAGGTTGGCCTCCCGGTTCCCGCTTCCCGCCTCCCGGTTCCCGCCTCCCGCTTCCCGGTTCCCGGGACATCCGTTGGGCGCATGGCGCCCCGCGGGGACGGAGCCCCGCGGCTACGGTGGGGGGTTGGAGGTTGGAGGTTGGAGGTTGAAGGTTGGAGGTTGAAGGTTGGAGGTTGAAGGTTGGAGGTTGGCCTCCCGCTTCCCGGTTTCCGGTTCCCGCTTCCCGGGACGTCCGTTTGGCGCATGGCGCCCCGCGGGGACGGAGCCCCGCGGCTACGGGAGGAGGTTGGAGGTTGAAGGTTGGAGGTTGGAGGACGTGGCGTACGTTTCCTTCAACTCCCAACTCCCAACTCCCAACTCCCAACTCCCAACTCCGAACTCCCGCCTCCCGCCTCCCGGTTCCCGCATCCCGCCTACCAGGCGGGCGGGACGATGGTGACGACGCTGCCGGAGCGGTGGTAGATGCGCGGAAGCCTACCGGAGAGCCCGGCGAGGAGGTCCCAGGCGATGGTGCCGGCGAGGCGGGCGACCTCCGTCGCGGTCAGCCGGTCGCTGCCGTCGGCGCCGAGGAGCGTCGCGACGTCTCCCTCCTTCGCGCCGGGAACGTCCGTGACGTCGGCCAGGAACTGGTCCATGCACACCCGGCCGATGACCGGGCACCGGCGGCCGCCGACGAGGACTTCGCCCGCGTTCGACAGCGAGCGGCGCCAGCCGTCGGCGTAGCCGACGGGGATGAGGCCGGCGCGGGTCGGCCGGGCGGCCCGCCAGGTGAGGCCGTAGCTGACGCCTTCGCCCGGGGCGACGTCGGACACGCGGGCGAGGCGGGCGCGGAGGGCGAGCACCTGTCGGAGCGCCGGGCCGGGCGTGTTGGCCGGCAGCTCGCCGTGGAGGGCGAGGCCGATGCGCACACCGGAGTAGCGGAACGCTTCGCGCCGGAGGGCGGTCGCGGTGTTCGCCGTGTGGCGGTAAGGCACCCACGGGAGCGCCTCCGCCGCCTGCGCGAACCGCCGGTGCTGCTCCTCACTGAACGAATCGTCGGCTTCGTCGGCGTTCGCCATGTGGGTCGTCAGGCCTTCGACCCGGAGGCCGGGCAGGGTGCGGCAGTACTCGGCGAGGGCGATGCCGTCCTCCAGCTCGACGCCGAAGCGGTGGAGGCCGGTATCGAACTTGATGTGGACGTCGGCCGTGGTGCCCGCGTCGACGGCGGCCGCGGAGAGCGCGGCGGCGAGCTCGCGGGAGTGGCAGGTGAGGGTGAGCCGGGCGCGGACTGCCTGGGTGGCGTCGGCCGGGAAGGCGTGGCCGAGGACGAGGATCGGCCGGGTGACGCCCGCCTGCCGGAGCAGGTAGCCCTCGTGTGGCCACACGACCGCGAAACGGTCGACGCCGGCAGCTTCGAGCGCGGGGGCGACGACGCTCGCGCCGGCGCCGTAGGCGTTCGCCTTGACGACGGCGATGAGCTCGACGGGGCCGAGGAGCGACTTGAGCGTGCGGACGTTGGCGGCGAGCGCATCGAGGTCGATTTCGAGCCAGGCGTTGAGCGCGGCCGTGACCTCGGCGAGGGCGTTGCGGGTGATCGGCGGGTGGGCCACGGGCCTGAACCGGTCCTTTCGGCAGGGCGCAGGGGCCTTTGGCGGGCGCCTGCTGCGATGCCTTAGCATCGGCGACGTGAAGGCCGGACGCAATCGCGCGGCCTGGGGCGGGTTCGTGCTCCTCTGTTCCGCAGTGGTCGTCGCTGCCGGCGCGGTCGAATGGGCCTCGCGCGGCGGCGGCGCGCCGGGCGCCCCCGGCGCCGTGCCCGGGCCGGGCGAACCTGCGGCCGGGTCGCCGACCGCGCCGGCCTCGCCGCAGCCCGGCGCCGGGCCGGCCTCGCCGGTGCTCGCCGAGGCAGAGGCGCGGCTTCGCGAGGGCCGCTTCGCCGAGGCGCTGGCAGGGTTCGAAGCGGCGGCGCGCGCAGCCGGCAGCCCGGCCGACGCCGGCGAAGCGTGGTTCGGCGCCGGCCGCGCGGCCGAAGAGCTCGGCGAAGGGAGCAGGGCGATCGACGCCTTCCGGGCCGCGCTCGGCGCTGCGCCCGCGGGCAGCGAGCTCGCCGACCGCGCCGCCTACCGGCTGCTCCGTTCGCTCAACGCTGCCGGCCGGACCCCGAAGCGCTTGCGGTGGCCGCGCCCGCCGGCGGGGCGTCATCGCCGCCTACGCGCGGTTCGAACGGGGCGCGCGCTGGCGGCAGCCGGCGATGCAGCGGCGGCCGCGGCGGCGTGGGAGGCGGTGGCGGCGGACACGTCCCTCGCGGTGCCCGTGCGGGCCGCCGCGCTCGAAGGGCTCGCCGGGCTCGCGCGCGAAGCGGGGGACGATGCCGCGCTCGCCCGCTGGCTCGAAGCCCGGGTCGCGCTCGACGGCAGCCCGGCGGCGCGCTACGAACGGGCTCAGCTGGCGCAGCGGCTCGGCGATGCGGGCGGGTTCGAACGCGGCCTGCGGGAGCTGATGGCGGCCGCGCCGCTCTCGCGCGAGGCGACGCGCGCCATCGCCGACCTCGAGGCCGCGGGGCTCGCTGTCGACCCNCCATCGCCGACCTCGAGGCCGCGGGGCTCGCTGTCGACCCCGGGCAGGCGGGCTTCATCCTCTACCGGCGGGGCGCCTACGCCGAGGCGGTCCGGGTGCTGAGCGGCGCCGCCGCGGAGCCCGGCATCGGCGCGGCCGAGCGGACCTTCCGCGCCTACTACCTTGCGGCCGCCCTCGAGGAGCTGGGCCGGTTCGACGAAGCGGTCGCCTGGTACGACGCCGCGGCGGCGACCGGCGCGGCTTCGCCGTTCATCCACCGGGCGAAGTACTGGGCCGCGCGCGTGCTCGAAATGGCGGGCCGCGCGGGCGAGGCGGCGGACCGCTACCTCGCGCTGGCCGTCGAAGGGCCGGCCGGGGAGTTTTCGCAGGAGGCGGCGTTTCGCGCCGGGTATGGGCGGTACACCGAAGGCGATATCGCCGGCGCGCTGGCAGCGTGGGAGGCGGCGGCAGCGGCGGCGAGCCCGCGGCTCGAGTACTGGCGGGGGCGTGCGCTCGAAGCGCTCGGGCGGCCGGCAGAGGCGGAGGCAGCGTACCGGCGGGCGGTCGCGCTCGACCGGTTCGATTTCTTCGCCATCGAAGCAGCGGGCCGGCTCGGCGAGCCGGTGCTGACGCTGGAGGTCGGCTATCGGCAGCGGGAGCTCGGCCGGGGCATCGACTGGGAGGCGATCGCGGGCTGGCTGCGCGCGCGCATCGGCGGCGACTGGCCGGGCGCGGCACCGACGGCGGCCTGCGCGCTGGCGCGGGCGGGCCTGGAGGCGGAGGCCGCTGCCGAGCTGGAGCGCGCCGCGGCGGGCGCCGACCCATGGCGGCTGCTCGAACTCGCCCGCGAGGCGCGGGAGTGCGGGCTTGGCCACCTCGCGCTCGGCTACGCGGTCCGCCTCCGCCAGGCGGCCGGGGCCGCGCCGTGGGAGGCGCCGGCGGACCTCCTGCGGGTCGCGTACCCGGTCGATTACGCGGCCGCGCTCGACCGCGCTGCCGCGGCGGCGGACGTCGACCCGCTCTTCCTGGCTGCGCTCATCCGGGCGGAGAGTCTGTGGGACCCGCGGGCGGGGTCGGGTGCGGGGGCGCTCGGGCTCACGCAGGTCATCCCGCCGACGGGCGAAGGCATCGCGCGGGCGCTGGGGTTCGAAGGGTTCGAAACCGCGGACCTGTTCCGGCCGGCGGTGTCGCTGGAGTTCGGCGCGTACTACCTCGGGGTCCAGCTGCGGCGGTTCGGCGACCCGCTGCTCGCGCTGGCGGCGTACAACGCCGGCCCCGGCAACGCGCTCCGCTGGGCTGCCGGCGGCGATGCGGGCGCGGCGGCGCTCGCGGAGCGGATCGATTTCAGCGAAACGCAGGCCTACGTGCGCGTCATCGTGGAGGCGTACGCGTACTACCTGCTGGCGTGGGCCGAGTGATTCGACCATAACGGGCCGCCCGGGGTAACGTGGAGGTTCCCCCGAGCGGAGAGCCACCAGGAGGTGACCCATGGCGACGAAGCGGACGTACCAGCCGCACCGGATCCCGCGGAAGCGCGAGCACGGCTTCCTGAAGCGGATGTCGACAGCGCGCGGGCCGGCTGGTGCTGAAGGCCCGGCGGCTGAAGGGCCGGAAGCGCCTCACGGTGGTGTAGGCCGGGAGCGCGCCGTGGACCGTTCGCGGCGGCTTCGGAAGGGTCGGGAATTCGATACAGCGTATCAGAAGGGGACTGCCGTGCGCGGTCCCCTTCTCGTTGTCCGGGTTTCGGCGAACGGCCTGGGGCGCGACCGGTGGGGCTTCGCGGTGGGGCGGCGGCTGGCGCCGCTGGCGCATGACCGGAACCGGGTGCGGCGCCGGCTGCGCGAGGCGGCGCGGGCCGTGACTGCAGCGAGCGGCGAGCGGGGGCGCGACGTCATCGTCGTCGCGCGGGAGGGCGCGCTGTCGGCGAGCGTCGCGGAGCTCGAGCGGGAGCTGGCGCGGCTGCTGGGGAAGGCGGAGCGGGAGCTGGCGTCCCGGTCCGCCGCCGCGGGTCGGACGCCGGAGGAGGTTGGGGAGTGATCGGGAAGGTCCTGGCAAAGCCGCTGATCTGGCTGGTGATCGGGTACCAGGCGACGTTATCGAAGGTGATGCCGCCGGTGTGCCGCTTCGAGCCGTCGTGTTCGCGGTATGCGCGGGAGGCGCTGGAGCGGCACGGCGCGTTCCGCGGCGGCTGGCTGGCGCTGCGGCGGCTGAGCCGGTGCCGTCCGTTCGGGGGAAGCGGCTACGACCCGGTGCCGGACTGACGGGGGAGCGAACGGGAGAGAAGCGGGAGGAGCCGGAGAGAGGGGGATTCCGGCAGACGTTTGGCGGAGCGGCTGGCGCCGGGCGGCGGCGGCGGCCGGGCGGCGCATCGTGACGTGGCGGTGAGAAGCGAGAGCGGGCGGCTGAGGGAGTGCGCTCGCCGGTTTCACGTGAAACAGGGGATCGGCTGGCAGCGCCGCAGGCCTGCGGAGGGGCATCGCTGATGGCAGCGAGCGGTGGCTCGTGATGAATTCGAGGGGACGGGGCCCGGCCGACGGGCCGGGTGGTGGCCGGGCCGGGGAGTCCGGGGGACGAGCCGGCAGGTTGAGGAGGCATCCGGAGGATGGCGCCGGTCGGGACCCCAGGGATTCCCCGCCAGACCCCGCGGGTCACCACGCTGTTTCACGTGAAACTGCGTAAGGCCAGGTGCGAGGCGCCCCGTCGAGAGGTCGTCCCGTCGCCGCGCCCTGCGGCGAACAGCCAGTTCCCCGGCCGGAGCCGAGCGCGTTCCACGTGAAACGGGCCGCACTGCACCCTTCGCGGGTCCGGAGCGCGGGGAGGGTGCGCGGCCCCGGCAGGAGGCGCCGCCGGGCGGGCGTTCATCCGCGCCTCCCCGGGGTGTTGCACGTGGAACGCCCGCGCGGGGTGGAGGTGGGCGCGGCATCGTCCGCAGCCGGGGCCGGCGCCGGGAGCGTTTCACGTGGAAGAGCAGCCGGCCCCGGTGGGGGGCATCGCGGGCGCTCCCGTGCGCTGCGGCGCGTTCCACGTGAAACACCGCACGTCGCCAGCACGCCGGGCCCGATGGTCCGCAGGGAACGAGGAATAGAACAAACGTTCTTCGTTCCACGTGGAACACCGCACGGGCCGCCGCCGCGCGGCCCGTAAGCCGCAAGGCTGCTACCATCCCCGCGTGACCCGCCTCCGCCTCGCCGGCGCCGCGCTCCTCGCTGCCGTCGCCCTCCTCGCCGCCAGCTGCATCTCCGTCACCAACCCCGAGGGCTGGGCCCCGCCCGTCCTCGACGGCACCAGCCTCTACCTCACCACCGACCACGGCCACATCTCCCGCACCACCCTCGCCGACGACGGCCGCAGCGCCGCCGCCCGCTGGACCTTCCCCGATAAAGACATCAAGGCCGACGACAAGATCCGCCCCAACGCCGCCTACGGCCCGCCCATCCTCGCCGACGGCCGCGTCTACTACGCCACCTACGAAGCCGGCGTCTTCGCCCTCGACGCCGAAACCGGCCGGCCCGCCTGGCCCGAAGAAGGCAAAACCAACGCTGGCAACATCCGCGGCAACATCGCCGGCGGCCTCGCCTACGCCAACGGCATCCTCTTCTTCGGCACCACCGAAGGCCGCCTCTACGGCTGGAACGCGAGCAACGGCGCCCCCGCCCAGGGCTGGGAAACCCCCCTCGTCTTCGATTCCGGCATCTGGGCCACCCCCGTCGCTCTCGGCGGCACCCTCTACGTCGCCACCATGAACGGCGAGGTCCACGCCATCCGCATCAGCGACCGCTCACCCGCCTGGCCCGAGCCCTTCAAAGCCACCGGCGCCATCGCCGACCTCGTCGCGCTCGACGGCGCCCGCCTCTTCGTCCCCTCCATCAACCGCCACGTCTACCTCCTCGATGCCGAAACCGGGCAGGTCCTCACCGACTTCCGCGCCCGCGACTGGGTCTGGACCGCCCCCGCCCTCCAGGGCACCCGCCTCTACTTCGGCGATTTCGGCGGGAATGTGTACGGACTCGACATAAGCACATCCCCGGCAACGGAGCTCTGGCCGCCGGCCTCCACCGAGGGCCACCGCGTGAAAGCGGCCCCCGTCATCGTGGATGATGTGCTCATCGTGGCCGACCGGGGGCCTGTGGTGACGTTCATCGATGCCAACACCGGCGAGGTGCTGAATCGCGTGCCGATCGACGGCGCGGGCACGGTCCGCGCCAACCCGCTCGCGGCAAACGGCGGCGCCTACATCCTCACCACGAATGCGCGGCTCTTCTTCGCCAACCCCCAGAACCGCTCCGTGGTCGAAGTGCCGGTCACCGGGGTGAAGCGCTGATGGGCGAGTTCTTCACCGTCGCGCTCCTCAACCCGATGGTGAACCTCCTGGTTCTCCTCAACAACCTCCTGTTCGGCTCCTTCGGCCTCGCCATCATCGCCTTCACCATCCTCGTCCGGGTCGTCACCTTCCCGCTCACCTACCGCCAGCTCCACGTGACCCGCCAGATGCAGGCCGTCCAGCCGCGCATCCAGGAGATCAACAAGAAGTACAGCGACCCGAAGCGCCGGCAGGAAGAGATGATGAAGCTCTACCGCGAGGCCGGCGTGAACCCGCTCGGCTGCCTCGGGCCGATGCTCATCCAGTTCCCCATCCTCATCGCCCTCTACAGCGCCGTCCGCATCGTGCTCCCCAATTCGCCCGAGGCGCTCGAAAAGCTCTCCAGCCACGTCTACGACTGGTCCTACCTCCAGCACGCCCTCCCGATGCAGGAATTCTTCCTCGGGATGGACCTGCGCCACCCGAACCTGCTCATGGTGGTGCTCGTCGGCGTCACCACCTGGGCCCAGTCGAAGACGACCGTCACCGTCAGCACCGATGAACGGGTCCGCCAGCAGCAGGCCATGATGAACGTGATGCTGCCCCTGATGTTCGCCTTCTTCGCGCTCCAGTTCCCGAGCGGCGTCAGCCTCTACTGGGTCGTGAACAGCATCGTGGGCATCGGCTTCAACATCCTCATCTACGGCTTCAAACCGCTCGGCATCGAACCGTTCTTCAAGGTCCGCGCGCCCGAACCGGCGCCAGCGGCAGCCGAACCGGTCCCCGCAGCGGCTGCCGTCTCATCCGCTCCAGAATCGAGGACTCCCACCCATGGACCAGGCCGAAGCAAGCGGCAAAACCGTCGAAGACGCCCTCAATAACGCCCTCGCCATCCTCGGCGCCCGCCGCGAAGACGTCGAAGTCACCATCATCGATGAAGGCAAGAAAGGCGGCCTCTTCTCCCGCGGCCGCGACGCCGTCGTCCGCGTCACCCGCATCGCCCGGGCCGAACCGCCCGCCGCCGCACCCGCCCCCGCGCAGGCCGCCGATTCCGCCGAAAGCGCCCCGCGCCGCGACGGCGAGCGCGGCCGCCGCCCCCGGCAGCCGGGCCGCGGCGCCGCCGCTTCCCGCCCCGCCGCCGGCCCCGCCCGCGCGCTCGAACCGGCGCCGCTGAAGCTCACCGATGCCGACTTCCTCGCCCGGCCCGCCGGCGGCAGCGCCGAACCGCCCGCCGAGCGCCCGCCCCGCGGCGAACGCCCCCGCCAGCCCGCCCGGCCCCGCGCCGAGCGGCCGGCCGCGCCCGCCCGCCCCTCCCGTCCCGCCCGGCCGAAGAGCGACCAGCCGCACGTCGAACCCGACATCAACGCCGAGGAAGTCGATTACGCCGCCCAGACCATCGACGACATCCTCCGCATCCTCGGCATCGATGCCGAGATCTCCATCCGCGAACCGCTCACGCCCGGCGACGGCCGCGGCTCCGTCCTCGCCGTCATCGACATCAAGGGCGACAACCTCGGCGTGCTCATCGGCCGGCGCGGCGAGACCCTCCTCGCCCTCCAGTTCCTCGTCAACCTCGCCCTCGCGCGGAAGTACCCGGGCCGCGGCGGCGTCACCGTCGATATCGAGCACTACCGCCACCGGAACGAAGAGCGCATCGTCGAGATGGCCCGCCGCATGGGCGACCGCGTCCGCCAGACGGGCACGCCCATCACCCTCGAACCGATGTCGGCCGCCGAGCGTCGCATCGTCCACCTCCAGTTCGTCGACGACCCCGAGCTCGAAACCCACAGCATCGGCGAAGGCGAAAACCGCAAAGTCGTCATCAGCCGGAGAGGCGAAGGAGGCTAGCCACGCGCGCGCTGGTCGCCGGCAACGTCGCGCTCGACCGCACCCCCGATGGCGGGTGGGCGCCCGGCGGCCCTGCGCTCTACTCCGCCCTCATGGCCCGCGCCCTCGGCTGCGAGGTCACCCTCATCACCTCGCTCGAACCGGAGTTCCCCGCCGGCCTGCTCGATGGGCTCGACGTGCGCGCTGCCGCCGGCGCCGTCGCCCGCTACGAAAACCGCTACGACGCCCGCGGCAACCGCACCCAGCGCCTCCTCGCGCCCGGCTCCGACCTCCAGCTCGTGCCGCACCTCGCGCCCGGCGAAACGTTCGACCTCGTCTTCTACGCCCCCGCCTACCACGAATTCCGCAAGGCGCCGCTCCGTTTCCGCGGCGCCGTCGTCGGCGTTTCGCTCCAGGGCGCGCTCCGCTCCGTCGACCCGGAGGGGCGCGTCATCCCGAACCCGCGGCCGCTCGAGGCGGCCCGCGCGCTCGTGCGGCCCGGCTGGTGCGCCTTCCTCAGCGAGGAGGATGCGGCCGCGCCGGAGGCCCTCGCTGCCGCCCTCGCCGCCGAAAAAACGCTCGTCGTCCTGACGCGTGGCTACAACGGCGCTACACTGTTCGAACTGGATGGCAGCGCACACAGCTATCCCGCCGTGCCTGCCGAGGCGACCGAACCGACCGGCGCCGGCGATTGCTTCGCCATGGCGTTCATGGTCCGCCTCGCCGAGACTGACGCCGTCGAGCAGGCGATGCGGTTCGCGCTCGCGGCCGGCGCCCTCGCCGTCGAAGCGCCCGGCCTCGCTGGCATCGCGAGCCGCGCCGCCATCGAAGAACGCATGACCCGGGAGGCCGCCTGATGGGAGCTCGGATCGTCTCGCTCGTCAACCAGAAAGGCGGCGTCGGCAAAACCACGACCGCCGTCTCCCTCGCCGTGGCCCTCGCCCGCCGCGGCCAGCGCGTCCTCCTCGTCGACCTCGACCCGCAGGCGAACGCCACCAGCGCCCTCGGCGTCCTCGGCAGCGGCCGCGCCGGCGTCTACGACGCCATCCTCGACGAAACCCCGGTCGAGGAGTGCATCGCCCGCGTCGAAGAGGAGGGCGTCGACCTCGTGCCCTCAAGCGCCGAGCTCTCCGGCGCCGAGGTCGAGCTCGTCCCCGTCCTCGCCCGCGAGCGCCGGCTCGCCAACGCGCTCCACCCGGTGCGCGACCGGTACGACTGGGTGCTCATCGATTGCCCACCCTCCCTCGGCCTCCTCACCATCAACGCGCTGACTGCCAGCGAGAGCGTCATCATCCCCGTCCAGTGCGAATACATGGCGCTCGAAGGGCTCAGCCGGCTGATGGAGACGCTCGACCTCGTCCGGCGGAACCTGAACCCGGGCCTCCACGTCCTCGGCGTCATCCTCACGATGTTCGATGCGCGCACCCGGCTCGCCCAGCAGGTCGTCGATGAGGTGCGGAGCCACTTCCCGCAGACGTTCGCCACGATCATCCCGCGGTCGGTCCGCCTGAGCGAGGCGCCGAGCCACGGCCAGTCGATCTTCCGCTACGAGCCCGGCGGGCGCGCCGCCGCCGCCTACGAAGCCGTCGCCGCCGAACTCTTGGAACGCGTGGGAGTCGCCGTATGACACAGCCGAAGCGTGGACTGGGCCGGGGCCTCGATGCCCTCTTCGGGAGCACCCCGGCAGCGCCGCCCGTCGCCGAGCCGCCGCCGGCGGCCGCTCCGCCGCCCGCGGAGCAGCAGCCGCCCGTGCCGGAGCGGGAGCCAGCGCACGAAGTGCCGGCCGAGCCGGCGGCGCGGCTCGCGCCGGAGCCCCGCCCCGCCGCGCCTGCGCCCCGCCGCGGCGGCCCCGAGCTGCTCGATATCGATCTCATCGCGCCCAACCCGGAGCAGCCGCGCACCCACTTCGAGCCGGAGCAGCTGCGCGAACTGGCCGATTCCATCCGGGAGCACGGCATCATCCAGCCGCTCATCGTCACCCGCGACGCCGAGGGCGGCTACCGGCTCATCGCCGGCGAGCGCCGACTGCAGGCCGCCCGCCTCGCCGGGCTCGAAACCGTCCCCGTCGTGGTCCGCGAAGCCGCCGATGAGGAGCTGCTCGAACTCGCCCTCATCGAAAACATCCAGCGCGCCGACCTGAACCCGGTCGAAGAAGCCATGGCCTACCGCCGGCTCATCGAAGAGTACGGGCTGACGCAGGAGGAGGTGGCTCGGCGGGTCGGCAAGAGCCGCGCCACCATCGCGAATGCGCTCCGGCTGCTCCAGCTGGAGGCGGAGATTCGCCGCAGCCTCGTCTCCGGGGAGATCACCGAGGGCCACGCCCGCGCCCTGCTCGGCCTGCCGGAGGGCCGCGGCCGGGTGAACGCGTGGCGCGAAGTCGTCCGCCGGCAGATGTCGGTGCGCGATACCGAGAGCTACGTGAGGCGGCAGCTCGCCGCCGCCCCGGAGACGGCATCCAAGCCGGCCGCCCAGACGGCCCGGCGGGATGCCGCCCTCAGCGACATCGAAGCCCGGCTGCGGCGCGCGCTCAGCACCCGCGTCCGCGTCGAGCCGCAGAAGAAGGGCGCGCGCATCGTCATCGAGTGCTACTCCGCGGAGGAGTTCGAAAACGTCGTCGCCACCCTGCTCGGGGAGTACCAGTAGCCATGGCGCACGAGGAAACGCCCGAACACCGCCTCGCCGACCTCGGCATCGAGCTGCCGCCCGTGCCGCCCGCGGCCGGGCTGTACGCCCCCGCCGCGCGGAGCGGCAGCCAGCTCTACATCTCCGGCCAGGTGCCGCGCGCCGCGGACGGCTCCGGCGTCGCCGCCGTCGGCAAGCTGGGCCAGGATGTCACCGTCGAAGAGGGCGCCGCGCTCGCCCGGCTCTGCGCCCTGCAGGCGCTCGCCATCGCCCGCGCCGAGCTCGGCAGCCTCGACCGGGTGGTGCGGGTGGTGCGGGTGGCGGGGTACGTCGCCAGCGCGCCGGGCTTCACCGGCCACCCGGCCGTCGTGAACGGCGCCTCGCAGCTGCTGCTGGACGTCTTCGGCGACGCCGGCCGCCACGCGCGCATCGCCATCGGCGTCGCCGAGCTGCCCGCCGGCGTCCCGGTCGAGGTCGAATTCCTGTTCGAAGTGGCGTGAGGGCCCGGGGCGCTGGCCGCCTGGCGGCGCGGCGGTGCGGTTGAGCGCGGCCCTTGCCAGACCGCCATGCGGGACCAGCGGCGGGAGCGACGGTGACGAATTGACACACTCGATGCTGTTGACGATGCTATGAAGGTATCCCCCCTCCCTGCTTCGGCGGGAGGGCCAGGCCGCGGCAACGCGGCCTTGTTTTTTGAGGCGTGCGTGCGAGCGGCGGTCTATATCGACGGCTTCAACCTCTACTACGGCATCCGGGCGATGATGCGCACCCGCGGGGCGGGCGAATTGCGGTGGCTCGATATCCTCGAACTCGCCCGGAAGCTGCTTCCCCGCGATGACATCGTGATCGTCCGGTACTTCACCGCGCTGGTCGAAGGCCGCCCGGATGACCCGGGAGCGGCAGCCCGCCAGCGGGCCTACCTGAGGGCGCTCGCCACGCTCCCCGGGGTGGAGCTCCACTTCGGCACGTTCAGGACACGGCGGGTCCGCCTCCCCCGTTCGAACCCGAAGCCTGGCGAGCCGCGCACGGTCGAGGTGTTGCGGACGGAGGAGAAAGGCTCTGACGTGAATCTCGCGACGTACCTGCTGCTCGACGGATTCCAGGACCGCTACGACGTGGCTGCCGTCGTCAGCAATGACTCGGACCTGGTGGAACCCATCCGCGTGGCCCGAGAGCACCTTCGGAAGGAGGTCTTCGTCGTGACGCCGCAGCCGCCGATGGTCAACGAGCTGCGGCGCGTGACGACCCGGGTGCGCGACCTTCGCCCGGGCGTCGTGGCGCGGTGCCAGCTCCCGGTGCCGGTCATCGATGCGCACGGGCGCGAAATTCGCCCGCCGGCCGCGTGGGGGCCGGTCACGCCGCGGCCGTAGCGTCTTCCCCCCGCGCCGCCCTGCCCCGGGTTGGAGGTTGAAGGTTGGAGGTTGAGGGAACCCCGGTTCCCGCCTCCCGGTTCCCGAAACATCCGTTGGGCGCCGGCGCCCCGCGGGGACGGAGCCCCGCGGCTACGGGCATCCCCTCCCCGGCCCCTCCCCGCCCCGGGTTGGAGGTTGAAGGTTGAAGGTTGAGGAAGCCTCCTCCCGGTTCCCGGTTCCCGTCTCCCGGTTCCCGAAACACCCGTTGGGCGCATGGCGCCCCGCGGGGACGGAGCCCCGCGGCTACGGGCATCCCCTCCCCGGCCCCGCCCCGCCCCGGGTTGGAGGTTGAAGGTTGGAGGTTGGCGGAGCCCCGCCTCCCGGTTCCCGTCTCCCGCCTCCCGCCTCCCGCCTCCCGGTTCCCGGTTCCCGCCTCCCCGTGATACCCTCGCTCCCGGCGCTGACGCATCGAGCGCGCCGCATCGAGGGGACCGCCGGTGTACAACGACCTCGCCATCTTCTCCGGCCGCGCCCACCCGGCGCTCGCCGAAGCCATCGCTGCCCGCCTCGGCCGCTCCCTCGGCAAAGTCGATGTCTTCGAGTTCTCCAACGAAAACATCTTCGTCCAGTTCCAGGAGAACATCCGCCAGCGCGACGTCTTCCTCGTCCAGCCGTTCGTCAGCCCCGTCAATACGTCGATCATGGAGCTCCTCATCATGATCGACGCCGCCCGGCGCGCCTCCGCCGGCCGCATCACGGCCGTCATCCCCTACTACGCCTACGGCCGGAGCGACAAGAAGGACCAGCCGCGCGTCCCCATCACCGCCCGGCTCATCGCGAACATGCTCGAAACCGCCGGCGCCGACCGCGTCCTCACGCTCAACCTCCACGCCGGCCAGATCCAGGGCTTCTTCAACATCCCGCTCGATGAGCTGAACGCGCTCTACCCCGTCTCCGCTTACTTCCGCACGAAGAACCTCGCCAACTACACCGTCGTCGCCACCGACGTCGGCGGCGAGAAACGGGCGCGCGACCTCGCCGTCCGGCTCGATTTGCCCCTCGCCATCATCGACAAGCGCCGCATCGGCAACGCCGAGGTCGCCGAGGCGATGCACGTCATCGGCGAAGTCGAAGGCCGGAACTGCCTCATCCTCGACGACGAAATCAGCACGGCCGGGACGATCGTCTCGGCCGTCAACGCGCTGCGGCAGAACGGCGCGCGCGAAATCATCGTCAGCTGCTACCACCCGGTCTTCGCCGGCCCGGCCGTCGAACGGCTCCGCGCGCTCGACCTCCACGAGATCGTCGTGACCGACTCGGTGCCGCTCGGCCCGGAGAAGATCCTGCCGAACATGACGGTCATCCCCGTCGCGCCGCAGTTCGGCGACGCCATCGCCCGCATCCACAGCGGCCAGTCGGTCGGCGCGCTCTTCCAGTAGCGGCGGGCCGGGGTTCGAACGCCCAGCGCTTCGGCGAAGCGCCCGCGCGGGCAATTGTTATGACGTTGTAATGCGCCGTTGACGAACTGTTGAACCACGCCGCGCGCCGGATGTGGTACAACGATGGTGCCGAATCGGCGGCCCGGCCGCCGAGCGGGGGAACCGTCTCTTTGGGGTGTATCCCGGCTGCGGCCGGGTAGGCGACTCCCCTCGCCGAACCCGTCAGCTAACCCCGCAGGCATCGGGGAGAGGCCCGGCAGCCCTCCAGCCTGCCGCGCGTGCCTCTCAGGTCCACCGGGATAGTCGCGGGCCGGCCGCAGCGCCGGGCCGGCGGCATCCCCCAAGAGCTGACACTGCAGGAGGCACGACGATGCTCCGACCCGGTTTCCAGCCCTGGTGGCGCCGCTGGCTGGCGCCGCAGCCCGCCAACCCCATCGCCCGCCAGCAGGTGGTCCGCACCTGCCCGGAATGCCGCGCGCCCTACGAACCGCGCCAGCGGTACTGCCCCGGCTGCCACATCGCCACCCCTGAGTGGCGCTACGGCTAAAGACGCCCAGTTCCCTCCTCTGGTGTGCTGCGACCCCTGGCAGCACACACCGGCGGGCCGCCCCGGCACGGGCGGCCCGTTCGGCGTCCAGCTTGACCGGCGCGTGACCCCTCGGCGCCGGCCTGCGACAATCGCAAGGTGACGAACGCCGACCCCGATGCCCCGCTGCCTGGCGGCGAAGCGGAGGCCCCGGCCCCCATCGCCGCCGAGGAAGGCAGCGGCCGCCCCGTCTACCTCCGCCGCCAGCCGGTTTGGAGCTACTTCCTCACCCCGGGCGCGGTCCTCATCGGCGCGCTCCTCATCGCCGGCGCCATCTGGTGGCAGCCGGGCAGCGACGATGCAGTCCCCGCCGCCCCTGCCGCGGGAGGCACCGCTGCCGCCGGCACCGCCGCGGCCGGCGCTTCGCCGACCGCCGCCGCGCAGGCCTCGCTCCTCGATGCCTTCCTCGGCTACGCCCGCACCGTCGGCCTCGATGAGCAGCAGCTGATGCAGTGCCTCAACGACGGCGCGAACGTCCAGCTCATCAACAGCCACCTCCAGCGCGGCAACCAGCTCGGCGTGAGCGGCACGCCCACGTTCTTCATCAACAACAAGAAGCTCGTCGGCGCCCAGCCCACCGCGCTCCTGCTCGAAATCATCGAGAAGGAGCGCTCGCCGAACCCGCCGACGTCCATCGATGCCTACTCGCCGCAGCTCCAGCAGCTGGCGGCCACGAATCCGCCCTCGTTCGAAATCCTGCCCTCGCGGCCGGACCTCTCCGGCGCCGCCTTCGAAGGCAGCCCCAGCGCGCGCGTCGTCATCGCCGAGTTCAGCGATTTCCAGTGCCCCTTCTGCCTCCGCTGGAACCAGGTGACGCTGCCGGAAGTGCGCAAGCTCCTCGGGGACGAGGTCGCGCTCGCCTTCCTCCACTTCCCCATCACGCAAATCCATCCGAACGCCGGCAACGCCAGCCTGCTCGCCATCTGCGCCGGCAAGCAGGGCAAGTTCTGGGAGATGCACGACCTCCTCTTCGCCCGCCAGCAGGAGTGGGGCAGCCTGCGGTAATCCCGATTTCACGCGTCCGCGCCCGCGGGCGCGCTACCATCGAAGCGTCATGCCCGAGACCCGCCGCTCCGGCGTCCGCATCCACTACCGCGTCGAAGGCCGCGGCGACCCGGTCGTGCTCGTCCACGGCTACACCGCCTCCGGCTGGTCGAACTGGGTCGCCCCCGGCTGGGTCGAGCGGCTCGCCGGCGAGCACACGCTCATCATCCCGGACTTGCGGGGTCACGGCCGGAGCGAAAAGCCGCCCGAGACCGGCGCCTACAGCCGCGCCGCCCTCGCTGCCGATGTCCTCGCGGTGATGGACGAAGAAGGCATCGAGCGCGCGCCGGTCGTCGGCTACTCGATGGGCGGCATGGTGGCGCTCGAACTGCTCGGCCGCCACCGCGCGCGGTTCGAACGCGGCGTCATCGGCGGGATGGGGAGCTACTTCCCCCGCGCTGCCGGCCGGTTCGCCTTCGAGCGGCGCCACCCGCGGAGCCTCGCCCCGGCGCGCCGGCCGCTCGACCACCTCGCCTACCTGGCCCGCTACTGGAGCGAGATGGACCTCGTCGCGCTCAACCGCGTCTTCCGCGGCGTCTTCCGCGACGGCGTGCCGGTGGACCCGGCCGTTTTGCCCGCCATCCGCCAGCCGGTGCTCGTCGCCGCCGGCACGCGCGATGTCTTCTTCGAGCCGGCGGCAGCGCTCGCCCGGCAGCTGCCGAACGCCCGCTTCCTGCCCGTCCCGCACGATGCCCACATCAGCGCCATCCGCAACCCGCGCTTCATCGAAGCGGCGGCAGCCTTTCTGCGCGCGCCGGTAGCTATGCGGTAGCTACGGATTAGTAGCGGCCGGCGGCGAAGGAGCCGACGTCCTTCCAGACGAGCTGTGCGCCGGAATGGCCGGCGACCGTCATGGTTGCGATGGCGACGACGCCGATGATGCCGGCCGCCGCCCAGGCCGCCAGCGGCGCCCAGCGCGGCAGCGCCCGCTTCCGTTCGATGAGGGCGAGCACGGCGAAGCCCGTGAGCCCAAGCCCAAGGATGACCGCCCAAAAGAAGGCGGCGTCGCCCTGCTCCGGGTGGTCGCCGAAGCGCACCTGCTGGCCGGCCGCGCGGGCGGCGCTCTTCACGGAGTCCTCGAGCGGCTCGCCGGAGGCCTTCGCCAGCCAGGCGAAGACGGCGCCGGCGATGCCGACGGCGGCCGCCGGCAGCGCATAGACGCGCCGCCAGGCTGGTCGCCACCCGGTGGCTACATGGAAGACGGCCGCCAGCGGCACCAGCACGACCGCGGCATGGACGACGAGCGGGTGGGCGGGCAGGCCCGCGATGGTGAACAGGAACGGCGGCATGGAGCCTCCTCTGCTGCAGCGTGCGAACGTCTCGCCGGCGGAAGTGTCATTCCTCGCCGCATTGCGGAAAAGGAACCTTGGCATCCGCTTCTTTACCGGCCGCGCCGGCCCATTCCCGCGCGATTCGCCGGTGCGAACGCGCGCCAGCCGGGCGGCTCGACAGCGCTCCGCCCGGGGCGGAGAATCGCCCCCGAAGCCCGTTCGCGAACGGAGGTGCCGCCGCCATGGAATTCCGCGATTCGCCCGCCGAAGCCGCCTTCCGGCAGGAAGTGCGCGCCTTCCTCGATGCCGAATTCCCGCCCGAGTTCGCCGACCGCCCGGTCGAATGGGGGCTGTTCAACGGCGCCGGCCGCGCCGCGCCCGGCTTCGCCGATTTCATGCGCGAGTGGACGCAGAAGCTGAACGCCCGCGGCTGGGGCGCGCCCGCCTGGCCGAAAGAGCACGGCGGCGGCGGCCTCAGCGTCAAAGAGCAGTTCATCCTCAGCGAGGAGTTCGCCTGGCGGCGCGCTCCCCGGCCCGGCGGCATCGGCCACGGCTGGGCCGGGCCGACCATCATGGTCTACGGCACCGAGGAGCAGAAGCGGGAATACCTCCCGAAGATCATCTCCGGCGAACACATCTGGTGTCAGCTCTTCTCCGAACCGGGCGCCGGCTCCGACCTCGCCAGCCTCCAGACCCGCGCCGTTCGCGACGGCGACGACTACGTCATCAATGGCCAGAAGATCTGGACCTCCGGCGCGCAGCACGCCCACATGGGCATCCTCATCGCCCGCACCAACCCTGATGCCCCCAAGCACCGCGGCATCAGCTACTTCCTCGTGGATATGAAGACGCCGGGCATCACCGTCCGGCCGCTCGTGAACATGCTCAACAGCCACGAGTTCAACGAAGTCTTCTTCGAAGATGTCCGCGTGCCGGCGAAGAACCTGCTCGGCGAGGAGAACCGCGGCTGGTACCTCGCCACCACCACGCTCGATTTCGAACGGAGCGGCATCGCCACGAGCGTCTCCCACCAGCTCATCGTGCGCGATCTCGTCCGGTTCGCCCGCGAGAGCGCCGTCGGTAGCCGCAGCGTGGCTACACGGGCGTCGCTCCGCACCGAACTCGCCGACCGCGCCATCGAAGCGCAGGTCGAATCGCTCATCTCCTACCGCATCATCTCGATGCAGGAGCGGGGCGAAATCCCGAACAAGGAATCGTCGATCGCGAAGCTCTATTCGAGCGAGCTGGACGTGCGGCTGGCGGTGACGGCGATGCACCTGGCCGGCCTCTACGGCCAGCTGACGGACCGGGAGGATGCGCGGGTGCTCGGCGGCCGCATCGCCCGCTTCTACATGCACAGCACGACGAGCCCGATCGGCGGCGGCACGAGCGAAATCCAGCGGAACATCATCGCGACCCGCGGCCTCGGCCTGCCGCGCGGCTGAGCGCTCAGCCGGCCCGGCGGAGCTGCGCCTGCAGCCAGCCGATATCGGCGCGGAGGCGGGCGGCTTCGCGTTCGCGCAGCGGCCGAAAGGCGGCATCCGCGCCGGGGCCGCGCAGCTCCCGTTCGAGCGCCGTGAGCCGCCGGGCCGCGGCCGCGAGCCGCTCGCGGATGGCGCGGCCGGCCTCCCCGGCCCCCGCCGCCTCTGCCGCCGCCAGCGCGAGCGCAAAGCCCGGCCCATCGAGCGGCTCCGTGCGCAGCACATCGAGCGCCGCCGCGGCGAGCCGCTCCCGGCCTGCCGCCGTCAGCGCCAGCCTGCGGCGCAGGTGCCCCGTCTCTCCTTCCTCCACCGCGGCCTCGGCCAGCCCTTCGGCGATCAGCGCATCGGCCGCGCGGTAGAGCGCGCTCCGGCTCACGGCGATGCCGAGCCCCTGCAGGTGCTCCAGCAGGGCGTACGGGTGGCCGGGGGCGATGGCGAGCGCGGCGAGGAGGGCAAAGCGGGCGTCCATGGCGCCAGTCTCACCCGCGCCGGCCCGCGTCCTCCATCGGGGAAATCCCCGGTCGCCGCCGGGAAGCTCCCCATGTCCGAAGCTTCCCCGCCGGGAAGCGTCCCGGGCGGGACGATGCGCCGGCGGGAACGTTCCCGCGCGGGAAGCTTCCCGGGCGCCGCGCGGGGCGTTTCCCGTGCGACACCCTGCCGCCAGCCCGGCCCGCGCGGCGCTTCGCCAGCATCATCGTTCCCGGGTTTTTCCCTCCGCGGTGGCAGGTCGGTGACGGCCGGGTGGACAGCCCGCCGGCGCCGCCCCCTGGCGGCCGAACCTGCTACCGTGGAATCCATGGACGACAGCAGCGAACCCGGCAGTCCCGGCGGCGAAGTCGCCATCGTGTGCGCCTGGTGCCGGCAGCAGCTGAGCGGCGCCCCCTCGGGCCGGGTCTCTCACGGCATCTGCCCCCGCTGCGCCCGCGAATTCCTCGAGCGGCTGCCCGCCTCCTACCTCGAATCGATCGCCGACGACGACGGCACGGTGACGCTCTTCTCCGGCTACCGGTTCGCGCTGGAGGAAGTCCGCCGCGCCGCCGGCTGAGCCCGCAGGCCGCCCACGCGCACGAACAGCGGGCGGCGGGTCCGCTCCCCCGCCGCCCGCGCCGCCCCCTGCCGGGGAGGTTGGGCTAGGCCGTGCGCCGGCCCGTCGCCGCCCGCAGCGCCAGCAGGAAGATGATGCCGCCGGCCACCGCGAGCGCCATGCTGCGGAAATCGAAGCTGCTCACCGTGCCCCAGCCGATGGCCGTGCCGATGAAGCCGCCGATCATCGCGCCGACGATGCCGATGCCGATGGTGACGATCAGGCCGCGGAAGCCGCCGCCGCCCGGGTCGTCGCCCGGCACGATGAGCTTCGCCAGCGCGCCGGCGATGAGGCCGAAGATGAGCCATGCGATGAATCCCATGGAGTGCTCCTTCCCGCGGGGGCCCTGTGGTGTGCGCTGCTGCGCGGCCCCTTCGCGATGTCTTTACCGTAGGGCGCGCCCGGCGAAGGAACCGTCACGGACCGGCAGCCGCCCGTTGCAGTTCCCTCGCAACCTGCGCTCCGCTGCGGCAGGCAGGGTTTTCCCGGATTTTTCCCTTCCGAAGCGCGCGCTTCGCTGAACGTGAACGTCCGGTTCACCGCCCCGTGGTACGGTGAGCGAAGCAGGGGCTGCGCAGCGCCCGGCAACGATCCGTTCCTACAGGTGTGGCTGGCTCGAAGGTGGTGGACCCGACTCCAAAGCTCCCGGCGCTCTCCCTGTTCGCCCTCGCGAAGTTCACCGCGCAGGCCGGCCAGAACCTCTTCTTCGCCGCGCTGCTGGTCACGGCGGGGACCGCGAACCACGCGGCCGCCGGCCTCTCCTCCTTCTTCGTGGCGATGCTGCTCGCCTCGCTCGCCTTCGGCGTGCCGGGCGGCGCGCTGGCGGACCGCATCGGGCCCTCCCGCGGGTTCGCCCTCGGCGGCATCGCCCGCGCGGCGGTGATGCTCGCGTGGCTGCTCGGGCCGAAGAGCGCCATGGCCGTGCCGGCCGTCGTGTTCGCCTATTCGGCCGTGTCCCAGGTCTACTCGCCCTCGGAGATGGCGCTCGTCCGCACGCTCGGCGGCCGGCGCCACGGCGCGGTCCATTCGCTCGTGCTGACGCTCCAGTTCGCCGGGCAGGGGCTGGCGGTGGCCGCCCTGGCGCCCTTCCTCTGGTGGCTCGGCGGCACGCCGGCGATGGCCGCCGGGGCTGCGGCGGTGGCTGCCGTGGCCGCCGCGGCCGCGTGTGGCCTCGCGGTAGCCACAGCCCGGCTGCGGCTCGAACTCCCGGCCCGCGGCTCCGCCTTCCGCGATACGCTCCGCTTCTTCCGCCGCCATGCCATCGCGCGCGAAGCCGTCATCGCGCTCGCGCTCACGTCGATGGTCGTGCAGGGGAGCATCGTCGCCCTCCCGCTCTACCTCCGGAACGACCTCGCGGCCGGCTCCTTCGGCGCGGCGCTGGTCGTCGGCGCGGCCGCGCTCGGCGTCGGGGCGGGCCTGCTCGCCGTCGCCCTCCGGCTCGGGCCCGGCGGGGCGAGCGCGACCATCCGGACGGCGGTGCTCGCGATGGCCGTCGGCACGCTCGCCCTCGCCTCGCTCGATTACGGCCTCCGCGCGGCGCTCGAACTGACGGAAGTCGGCCCCTTCGTCGACCTCGACCTTTCGCTCGGCGCGTCCTTCGCCGTGGCGGTGCCGGTCGCGTTCCTGCTCGGGCTCGCGGTCGCGCTCGCGCTGCTGGCGGCGCGCACGGCGCTCACGGCGGCCGCGCCGGTCGCCCACCAGTCGCGCGTGTTCGCCGTGCAGGCGGTGCTCACGGACGCGTTCGTGGTGCTGCCGCTGGTCCTGTTCGGCATCGGCGTCGAAGTCGCCGGCGCGCGGCCGGTGCTGGCGCTGATGGGCGGCGTCGCCGGGTTCGCCTTCCTCGTGCTGGAGGGGCGGGTCGTCATCGGCTGGCTGCACGCGCCGGCCCGCGAGCCCGCGCCTGCCCCGGTCCCCGTCGAGCGCGACTGAGCCCGCGGCGGGCTACCCGCCCCGCATCCCTTCGAGCAGTTCGGTCACCTTCGCGCGGAAGGCCGCCGCATCGGGCAGCGCGCCGAAGCGCGTCAGCTCCCGCCCCTCGGCGTCGATGAGCACGAACGTCGGCGTCTCGCGCACGCCGTACCGCTCCGCCGAGGTGTCGCGGTCGACCGACTTTTCGACGAAGACGATGCGGCCGCGGAACTCCTCCATGACGCGGTGGACGAACTGCATCCGTTCGCAGGCGGTGCAGGCGGGCGAGGAGAAGAAGACGAGCGTCGGCAGCCCGGCAGGCTGCGGCTGCGCCGGGGTGGGCAGCGGCGCGAGGGCGTGGTAGGCAGTGTGCGCCGGCCCCCGCACGACGAGGATGTCGCTGCCCGCGTTCGCGCGGGCGATCTCCGTGAGCTGCGGGTCGACGGTCGATTCGCCGCGCGCGGCGAGCCCGACCCACGCGGTGAACCCCACCGTGGGGAAGACCATGGCGAGGATGATGAGCCAAACCTTCGGGCTCCAGCCCGGGTTCCACCACGCCCGTTTCCGCCGCGGCGCTGCCGTCATGCCTCCATTGTCCGGCAGCCGCGCGCCGGCGTCGCGCGCCGCCTCAGCCCCCGGCCGCCGGCGGGAAGATGTCGACCTCCGCGCCGGGCGGCACCGGCGTCTCCAGCAGCTGCAGGTGGCGAATCTCCCGCCCGTCGACGAACACCTTGATGTAGTCGCCCAGCTCGCCGGACTCCGTCCAGAGCAGCGCGCGGATTTCCGGGAAGCGGTCGCCCACGGCCCGGAGGAGGTCGCCGGCCGTCGCCCCCGGCGGCAGGTCGAACTCGACCGTCTTGCCGCCGGCGAGCGGCCGGAGCGTGGCGTAGAAATTCACCCGCATGGTGCTCCCTCCCCGCGGGCGCGGCCCGCGCGCTACAGCCCGGCGACCTCAGCGTACCGCTTCAGCGCCGGGATGACCTGGTCGGCGCCTTCCGGCCGGACGCCGAAGATGACGCGGTCGACGCCCATCTCCGCGTACTGCTCGAGCACCTCTTTCGACGGCGGCACGCCGAAGACCGACACCGGGATGGGGCCGCGCCCGGCGGCCTTCGCCCGCTCCTGCAGCTCCCGGACCATCCCGGCCAGCACCTGCCCCGTCCGGCCGCCGATCGGCATCCAGCCGTCGCCGTACTCCAGCACGCGGTCCAGCGTGTGCGGCCCGGCGCCGCCGACGAGGATCGGCGGGTGCGGCTTCTGCACCGGCTTCGGCCACTGCCAGATCGGGTCGAAGTTGACGAACTTCCCGTGGAACTCCGCTTCGTCGTTCGTCCAGATCGCCTTCATCGCGAGGATGCGCTCCCGCAGGATCTTCCAGCGGAGCTTCGGGTTCGTCCCGTGGTTCTCCATCTCCTCCTCGTTCCAGCCGCCGCCGATGCCGAAGAGGAAGCGGCCGCCGGAGAGGTGGTCGACCGAGGCGACCTCCTTCGCCGTCATGATCGGGTCGCGCTGCATCACCAGGCAGACGCCCGTGCCGACCTTCAGCGTCTTCGTCACCGCGGCGACCGCGCCGCAGGCGACGAACGGGTCGAGCGTGTGGGAATACTCCCTCGGCAGCTCGCCGCCGCCGGGCCAGGGGGTGCGGCGGCTGGTGGGGATGTGCGAGTGCTCGGGGAAGAAGAGCGATTCGAACCCGAGCTCCTCGGCCGCCCGGCCGAGCTCGGTAACGGGGATGGCGTAGTCAGTCGGGAACATCTGGAGGCCGTACTTCATGGCGTGCTCCTGGGGTGGGTTTCGCCGCGCATTGCCGCCGGATTCTCGCCGCCACGGCCCGGGGTCGCAACCGCGCGGACGACTTCGAGCGCATCGGTGATGACGCCGCGGACGCCCAGCCGTTCGAGCCCGGGCAGGAGCGCCGGGTCGTTGACCGGCCAGGTGAGCAGCGCATCGGCGAGGGCGTGCAGCCGCTCGGCCCGCTCCGCCGTGAGCAGCTCGCGGTGGATGGCGACGGCCGCCGTCCGCCGGCCGGCGAGGTGCCGCGCGATCCGCTCGAATCGCCGCGCCGAGCCGATCGAATGCACGACGATCGCCGCCGGCTCCTCGTGGAACGGCTCGAGCAGCGACCAGCGCTGGGCGCTCACGAGGTAGGGCCGGCCGGGCGCCAGCTCCCGCATCGCGCGGCGGACGGCCGGGCCGAGCCGGTCGTTCCACCCCTTCAGGTCGAGATGGAGGAGGAGGTCCGCCGGCGCCGCCTCCAGCAGGTGCGCGAGCTGGAGGCGCGGCCCCCAGCCGGGTCGCAGCTCCCAGCGGTCCCAGAGCAGCGGGAGCGGGCCGGCCGTCTTCGTGTGCCGCACTTCGAGCCGCCCCCGGTGGAGCCAGAGGTCCGCTTCGATGACGCGCGCGCCGGCCGCCGCGGCCTCCGCGATGCGCGCCGGCTCGTTCCCCGCCCGGTGGGCGATGGCGAAGAGTCCCGGCGGCAGCTCAGGCAGCATCGGCCCGGCCCGGTTCGAACGGCCGCAGCCACGGCCCCGGCCGCCACGGCGCGAACCGCCGCCCGCGCGCCAGTTCGACGAGGTAGAGCGCCGTCAGCGCCATCGCCGCGCCGACGACGAGGTCGAGGATGTAGTGGTTCGCCGTCAGCACGGTCGCGAGCCCCATCGCCGCCGGCGCCGCCACGCCGATGACCTTCACCCACGCCCGGCGCGAACAGCGGATGATCCCCAGCCCGATGAGCAGATTCCAGCCGAAGTGGAAGCTCGGCATCGCGGCGTACTGGTTCACCAGCGCCGGCGGCTGCAGCACCCGGTAGGAGCGCGAATGCTCGGTCACCGTATCGATCAGGTTCGGGTCGAACAGCCGCGGCGGCGCCACCGGGAAGAGCGCGAAGATGACGAGGCCCGCGCTCCCGGAGAGGAGGAACGCATTGCGGATGGCGCGGTATTCGCCCGGGTGGCCGAGCACGAGCCACGCCGCCACGATGGCGATGAAGGGCCAGTGGCCCCAGATGTAGACCCAGTTCGCAAGCGTCACCAGCGCGTGCGAATGGATGATGAGCGCCTGCAGCCGGTCCTCGATGTGGATACCGAGCAGCTGTTCGAGCTCCACCACGCGGCTCGCGTTCCGCAGGGCATCGGCCGTCGCGCCCTGCGTGAGCCCGCGGATGGCGAAGTACGCCAGCACGGCGATGAGCATCAGGCCGAGCTCCCGCCCGGCTGCGATGACGGCGCCCTTGCCCGCGCGGGGCGCCCCGGCGGTCCGGTACCCCTCCATGGTCCAAGTCTAGTGGGCGGCGGCTCGCCTGTGATCCCCCTCAGCCCGCGATTTCAGCCGTTCCGGCGGCACCAGTGCGGGCCCGGGCGCGGATCGGGTACGCTCGAGCCGACGACCTCCTGCCGGTGGAACGCTGTGGTGCTGCCGCACGTCCTCGCCGCCGCCATCCCCGCGCTCAGCCCTGCCGATGCCGCCGGGGCGGCCGGCCTCGTCCTCTTCGCCGCCGGCCTCGCCGTCGCGGGGCTGGCGCCGCGGCTGCTCGCGCGGCGCCCGGGGCTGACGCCGGCGATCGCGGCCGGGGCCGTGCTCTGGGGCGCGGCGCTCTTCGCCGCATGGTATGCGTGGAGCGCCCCGGCGCGGCAGCGCCCCGCCGAGGGCGAGCCGCTGACCCTCGCCCTCACCGAACCCGCCGCGCTGCCGTTCGACGACCCGTTCGCGGACCTGCCCCCGCCCCAGCCCTGACGGGGCCTTGACGAACGGCTGTCGAAGGGCGAGATTGCGTTTTGACAATCGAAGACCGGGAGGGCCCTTCCGCCGCGCGCCGCGCGGGAGGAGCCGGGGCAAGCCGGTGCGAATCCGGCGCTGTGCCGCAACTGTGAGGTTCCCCGCCTGCCGGGGGCCGAGCCAGAAAACCCGCCCAACCGGACCGATGATCCTTCGCGCGAAAGGGGTCGGTGCCATGGTTCGCATCACCTGAGCCCGCCGCCGAGGCGGGTTTTTCGTTCCCCCGTCCTCGCGCACGTCCCCGTTCCGCACCGCCGCGGGCCGCTGCCCTGCGGCCGAACCCCCCTGACCCGGAGTCTCCATGAAACGTCTCGTCCTGCTCGCCGCTGCCGGCGCCGCGCTCCTGCCGGCGCTCGCCTTCGCCGCCCTGCCCGCCACCGATGCCGTCCTCAAGGGCGCCGCCTTCATCAAGACGGTCCAGCGCCCGGACGGCGGCTACGCCGAATCGCCCGGCCAGTCGATCGATGCCATCATCGCCGTCCGCGCCGCGGGCTACGACCCGCGCCTCGACGTGCAGAACGGCAAGACGCCGGCCGACTGGCTCATCGCGAACGCGCCGGCCATCACCTCGCCCGCGTCGGCGGCGAAGGCCGCCCTCGGCGCGAAGGCGCTCGGCCTCGACCCGAAGAACGTCGGCGGCACGAACCTCATCGCCGTCGCGCAGGCCGGCTACGACGCCGAGACCGGCGCCTACGCCGACAACGCCTTCAGCCAGTCGGTCGCTATCCTCGGCCTCGCCTGCACCGGCAACCAGCCCGGCGCGAAGGCGGCTGACAACCTGAAGGCCGCGGCCGTGCAGGGCGGCGGCTGGGGCTTCGGCGGCTTCGCCGACCCGGACACGACGGCCATCGCCATCCAGGCGCTCCTCGCCGCCGGCGTGCCCAGGACGGACGAGGCGATCAGCAAAGGGCTCGCCTGGCTGAAGGCGAACCAGGGCAATGACGGCGGCTGGGGCTACGACCCGGCCGAATCGAACACCTCCTCCACGGCGTTCGCCATCCAGGCGCTCCTCGCCCTCGGCGAGGACCCGGAATCGGCGGCCTACACCAAGAACGGCGTCACTCCCGTCCAGTACCTCCTCAGCCAGCAGCTGCCGGACGGCTCCTTCACCGGCTACGACCCGGCCTTCGCCGCGAACCAGGTCGTGCCCGCGCTCGCCGGCCGGACCTACTGCAACGCGCCGGAGACGCCGATCACCCGCACCCGCCCGGCGGCGCAGCCGACGCCCACCCCGCAGCCGACGACCCCGGCGGCGTCCCCGACTGCCCGGGCGACGACGCCCGCGCCGCGCCCGCCGGCGACCGGCGACAGCGCCGGCCCGGCCAGCCCCGCCGGCGGCGAGCTCGGCCTCGCGCTCGCAGGCTTCGCGCTGCTCGCGGCGGGCGGCGCGGCGGCTGCCCTCGCCCGGCGCCGCGGCTGACGCCCGGACCATGCACCCGGCGAGCTGGGTCGGCTGGGTCCTCGCGGTGATGGTGGCGGCGCTTGCCACCACCAATCCGTTCTACCTGGCCGTTATCCTGCTCGCCGTCGTGCTCGTCGCCGTGCTCGCCCCGCGCGAAGGGCCGGGGGTGATCAGCTTCCGCGCGCTGGCCGTCTTCGGCGTGGTGATGTTCGCGCTCTCGCTCGGCATCGCCGCCATCAACGGCAGCTACGGCGACCACATCCTGTTCACCATCCCCGGGCCGGAGGTTCCCCGCTGGCTGGGCGGCCTCCGGCTCGGCGGCCCCGTCTCGGCGGAGGGGCTCGCCGGCGCCGCCATCCGCGGCCTCGCCATCCTCTGCATCCTCTTCGCCTACGGCGTCTTCAACGGCGCGGTCAGCCCCCACCGCGTGCTCCGCTCCACCCCGGCGGCGCTCTTCCAGGCGAGCCTCGTCGTGACCGTCGGCCTCACCCTCCTGCCCTCCAGCGTGGAAGACCTCCGCCGCGTGCGCGAGATGCGGGCCCTGCGCGGCGCGCCGGGCGGCTGGCGCGAACTGCCGGCGCTCGTCGTCCCGGCCATCGTCGGCGGGCTCGAGCGCTCGCTCCGGCTGGCGGAGGCGATGGAGGCGCGCGGCTACGGGGCGAGCCCGCCGCTCGCGCTGGCGCCCCGGCTGGCGGCCGCGGCCTCTGCGCCGCTGCTCATCGCCGCCGCCTGGCTCTGGTTCTACGAAACCGGCTGGCGGCCGCTCGCTGCGCTCCTGGCGTTCGCCGCGGCTGCGCTCCTCTGGTGGTGGTGGCGGGCCGCCAGCCGCGCCCGCGCCGTCAGCCGGTTCGACCGCGAGCCGCTGCCTGCCGCCGAGCGGGCCGGGCTGCTCGTGGCCGCGGCCTCCGCGCTCGGGCTCCTTGCGCTCCGGCTCACCGGCCGCGGCGCGCTCACCTACAACCCGTTCGCCGGCCTGCCGCTGCCGGGCTTCGAACCGCTGCCGGCGCTGCTCGCCGCGGCCCTCGCCTGGCCGGCGGTCCTGCTCATCGCCCGGCCGGCGCCCGCCCGCGGGGCCGCCGAGCGCGACAGCCGCCTCGCCGCGGAGCCCGCGCCGTGAGCCCCCTCGCGGTGCTCGAAGGCGTGACCTACGCCTACCCCGGCAGCCCCCGGCCGGCGCTCGAGGGCGTCTCGCTCGCGATCGAACCCGGCAGCCTCGTGCTCGCCGCCGGCCCCTCCGCCAGCGGCAAATCGACCCTCCTCCGCCTGTTCAACGGCCTCGTGCCGCAGTTCCACGGCGGCCGCATCAGCGGGAGCGCGCGCGTCGCCGGGCTCGACCCGTTCGCGGCGCCCGCCCGCCGGATGGCTCTCGAAGTCGGCATGGTCTTCCAGGAGCCCGAGGCGCAGACCATCGCCGAGACGGTGCAGGAGGAGATCGTCTTCGGCATGGAGCAGCAGGGCATCGCGCCGGCCGAGATGCGCCGCCGCCTCGAGCGGCTCCTCGCCGAGCTCGGCATCGAGCATCTCCGCCGCCGCCGGCTCTCCACGCTCTCCGGCGGCGAACGCCAGCGGGTCGCCATCGCCGCCGTGCTGGCGCTCGAACCGCGGCTGCTCGTGCTCGATGAGCCGACTTCCCAGCTCGACGGCGACGGCGCGGAAGCCGTCATCGGCGCCCTCGAAGGGCTGCGCCGCCGGGGCGACCTCGCCATCATCGTCGCCGAGCACCGGCTGGAGCGGCTGCTGCCGCGGGCCGACGCGGTCATCGCCGTCGAAGCCGGCCGCGCAGCGCTCCTGCCCCCGGGTGAGGCAGCGGCCGTGCTCCGCTCGGTGCCGCCCGCCGTCGAGCTCGCGCGCCGGCTCGGGCTGCGCCCGCTGCCCCTCGCGCTCGCCGCGGCGGCCGCTGCGCTCCGCGGCCGCGACCTCGCCGCCGCGCCCCGCCCGCTGCCGGCGCCCGGCGCCGAACTCCTCCGCGCCGACGGCCTCACCGTCCGCTACGGCGCTGCCGAGGCGCTCCGCGGCGTCACCGTCACCCTGCGCGAAGGCGAAGTCGTGGCCCTCGTCGGCCCGAACGGCAGCGGCAAGAGCACGCTCTTCCGCGCGCTCGCCGGGCTCGTCCAGCCGGCCGCAGGCGCGGTGCGCTTCGGCGGCGCGCCCGCGCCGCGCGGCCCGCGCGAGCGCACCGCCCGCGCCGGCCTCGTGCCGCAGGACCCGGCGCTCGCCCTCTACCAGGAGTCCGTCGCCGCTGAGCTGGCGGAGACGCTCCGCCACCGCGGCCTGCCGCGCGGCCGGGCCGAGATCGAGGCCGCCGCGCAGGCCTGGACCATCGACGGGCTGCTCGACCGCGACCCGCGCGACCTCTCCGTCGGCCAGCAGCAGCGGGTGGCCATCGCGGCGATGCTCGCCCACGGCCCCCGCACCTGGCTGATGGATGAGCCGACGCGCGGCATGGACGGGCCGGCGAAAGCGTGGCTCGCCGCGCGCCTCCGGGAGCACGCCGCCGCCGGCGGCGCCGCCATCGTCGCCACCCACGACATCGAAGCGGCGGCCCAGTTCGCGACGCGCGTCATCGGCCTCCGCGCCGGCGAAATCGCCTTCGACCTCCCGGCGGCCCGCGCCTTCGCTGCCGACGGTCCGCTGCCGACGCAGGTCGCGCAGCTCGTGCCGGGCGCCGTCACGCTGGAGGAGGTGGCCATCCCGTGCGCCGCCTGATCGCTGCCCTCGCTGCTGCCGCTGCGCTCGTCCCCTTCGCCGCCCGCGCCGACGGCGAAGCGGGCCTCGTCATCCAGGTCGGCGACCAGGTGACGACGTGGTGCGTGCCCTTCACGGGCGACAGCATCTCCGGCGAGCAGCTGCTGGCGGCGAGCGGCCTGCCGGTCGAGCAGTTCGGCGGCGGCAGCGGCCGGGTCGTCTGCGCCATCGGCCAGACCGGCTGTTTCGATGCCGCGAACTTCGATGCCTGCTTCTGCCGGTGCAAAGGCGGCGATTGCACCTACTGGGCCTTCTTCACCCGGGCCTACGGCCGCGGCTGGGTCTACTCCTCCGTCGGCATTTCGCTGGCGAAGGCGAAGGACGGCGACGTCCACGGCTGGAAGTGGGGCCGCGGCGGGCCCTCCAGCGCGCCCGCGCCGGCCGATATCACCTTCGAACAGATTTGCGGCCACCCGCCGCGCGGCGGGGCAGCGCCCACGGCGGCGGCCACCGCGCCGCCTTCCCCCGCGCCGGCGACGGCTGCGCCGGGCGCGGGGAGTTCGCCCGCCGCCGCATCGCCGACGGCCGCGGCGACGGTCCCGCCGGCGCCGAGCCCCGGCAGCGAAACGGCCACCGCCGCGCCGTCGCCGCCGACCGCGGCGGGGGTCACCATCACGGCCGCGAGCCCAGCCCCTCCCGGCAGCACCCCGGCGGCCGCCGCGGGCGGCAGCGCTCCCGCTGCCGGCGATGACGACGCCGCCGGCCGGCTGGCCGGGTTCGGCGCGGTCGCCGGCGCGCTCATCCTCGCCATCATCGGCGCGGCAGCCTGGAGGCGGCGCCGTGGCCGCTAGCCCCGCCCTCCCCCGCGCCGCTGCGCGGCCCGCCGCCGCCCGCTTCGACCCGGGCGCGCTCGTCTTCGTCCTGCTCAACGTGCTGGGGCTGTTCGCCTACCTCCACCCGTTCTTCGCGCCCGGCGTCGTCGACGAGGGGTCGGCGTGGTTCGCTCACCAGGCCGATGCGCCGGTGGTGTTCGCCGGCATCGCCGCGCTCTGCCTCGTGCTCGTCGTGGCCGACCTGGCGAGCGGCGGGCTGGACAGCAAGCGGCTGGCGGTGCTGGGCGTGCTCTCTGCGCTGGCGGCGGTGCTGCGCACGATCACCCTGCCGGCGGGCGCGAACCTCTACTTCTTCCTCGTGATCCTCGGCGCGTTCACCTTCGGCGCGCGGCTGGGCTTCCTGCTGGGCGCGCTCTCGTTCTTCCTGAGCGCGGTGGTGACGGGCGGGTTCGGCCCGTGGCTGCCGTTCCAGATGTTCGCCGCGGGCTGGATGGGCGCGAGCGCGGGCCTGCTCGGCCGCTTCGCCGATGCGCGGGAGCTCGGGCCGCGGCGGCGGCTCGCGCTCGTCATCGCCTTCGGCTCGGCCTGGGGCCTCATCTACGGCGCGATCACGAACCTGTGGGCCTGGCCGTGGATCGTTGCCGGGCCGGATATCTCCTACCAGGCGGGCGCCGGCCCGCTCGAAACCCTCCGCCGCTACTGGAACTACTACCTGCTCACCAGCCTCGGCTGGGACCTCTTCCGGACCATCTGCAACGCGGTGGTGCTGGGGGCTGTCGGCGGGCCGATCCTCCGCGCGCTGCTCCGCTTCCGCGAGCGGTTCTCGTTCGAGCGCGGCGCGCCGGCCGGCTAGCGGCCGCCGCCGCCGCAGCCCGCCGGCGCAACGGCGAGCGTCGCCTGCCGGCCGGCGCCGTCGTAGGCGGTGAACGTCACCGGGCCGGCGCCCTGCCCGTCGAGCGCGAGGCCCGCGCCCCACTGCAGGCCGCCGGCGTGGCCGAGGTCGACCGTGACCGTTTCGCCGCCGGCGGTGAAGGTGGCCGTCACCCGCACCACGCCGATGTCGTCAGCAACCTGGGCGGTGAGGGTGACGCTCGGCGCGCCGCCGGCCGTGCCGCAGGTCATGCTGGCAGAGAGGAACTGCGGCGGCTGGCCGCCCCGCCGCCCGATGACCGGCACCGCGAAGCTGTTCGCCGGCCCCGTGACGGTGACGGCCGCCGGGTAGTCGCCTTCGTCCGCCGGGAGCGCCGTCCCGTCGACCCGGAGCGTGATGGTGACCGACCCGTAGGCCGGGATGCTGCCGCCCGCCGGGCCGATGAGCCACGGCGCGGAGGGCGCGAGGCTGTACTCCGCCGCGCAGCCGGTGGCGTTCTGGAGCTGGAAGCTGGCCTGCCCCCCGGCAGGGATGACGAGTGTGCCCGTTCCCGGCGGCAGCGAAAGCGAGGGCGCGCAGGGCGTGGGCGTGGCCGATGGCGCGGCGGTCGGCGTCGCAGTGGCCGTGGCCCCGGGCGCGGTCGGCGTGGGACTGGCCCCGGCCGCCGTCGGGGTCGGCGCCGGGGCGCTCCCGCCGGCAGGCGCCGCTGTCGGCGAAGCGCCGCCCGGGCCGCCGCCGGGCGAGGGGCTCACCCCGGCCGTCGGCGAGCTGCCCGCGCCCCCGGCCGATGGTGACGGGCTGCCTCCGCCCGCCGCCGTCCCGGGCGAAGGGCTGACCGGCACGATGATCGTCTGGCTGCCGCCGCCCGCGGCGGGCGTCGCGAAATCCGGGCTGCCCTGCCGCGCGCCGCTGCCGTCGTCCCGGGTGAGCGCGAGCGGGCTGAAGGGCAGGACGAGGGCGAGCAGCAGCACGCCGGCGGCCACGCCGAGCAGCGCCCCGGCGCGGAGGAAGCCGGGCGACGTGAAGCCGTGGCCGCCCTGCGGCGGCGCTTGCCTCGCCGCCGGGTCCGCCGGGCGCGGCTGCGGGCGCGGCCCCGGCGCGCGGAGCAGCTGCTCCAGCCCGGCCGCGCGGACGCCCGGGGGCGCGGCGACCGGCGCGAGCCCGCCGAAGACGGCCAGCGGCGCGAGCCGCCGGCGCCGCTCCCGGCACTCACCGCACCGCTCGACGTGGCGGTCGACGGCCTTCCGCACGGCCGGCGTCATCGCCCCCGCGGCCGCGGCCGGCGCGAGCACCGCCGCCAGCTCTTCGCACCGCTCGCCGGCCTGCTTCCAGAGGACGTAGGCGCTGATGGCGCTCTCGACCGCCTTCTTCAGGCGGTGGAGCAGGACGTACGCGTTGTTCCGGGTGATGCCGAGCGCGGCCGCGATCTCCTCCGCATCGAGCCCCTGCCGCAGGTGGAGGTCGAGCAGCGAGAGCTGGCGCGGGTCGAGCCCGGCTGCCGCCTCCCAGACGAGCTTCGCGGCCGCCGCGGCTTCCGCGGCCTCCTGCGGGCTGGCGAACCGCGACGGGTCGACCACGTCGAAGGCGAACTCCTCGCCCTCGGCGTCGATGACGGCGAGCGGCCGCGTGCGGCCGCGCCGCTCGAGGCGGTTGAGCGCGGTGTTCCGCGCGATGCTGAAGAGCCAGCTCCGGAAGCTGGCGCCCTGCTTGAGGCCCCCGAGCGCGTTCATGGCCTTGAGGAACGTCTCCTGGGCGATGTCCGCGGCCTCGTCCCGGTTGCGCACCATGCGCGCGGCGAAGTCGTAGACGGCATCGAAGTAGCGCTCGTACAGCTGTGCGAGCGCTTCCCGGTCGCCGCCCTGCGCGGCTTCGACGAGGTCCGCGTCAGTGAGCTGGGTCATGCCAACTCCATGCGCCCGGGAGGGGGCGAAGCCCGCCGGGCAGGGATTGGACCGCCCGGGGGTGCCACATCTTACACCGGCGGTCCATCAGGCCCGGCGCGCGCGCTCCCGCCACCAGCCTTCGAGGAAGCCCGCGCCGTAACTCACGTGCATCGTGGCCATGGCGGCGAAGGTGAGCGCCGGGTTCGCCCCGTGGCGCTGCGCCGCCCGGTAGGCCGCGAACCCGCCGAGCCCGACGTAGGCGAGCGCGAGGCCCCGGAGCGCCAGCCGCGCCGGCTTCGAAACCCGGCCGAGGAGCCACAGCGCCGGGCCGCCGGCCACCATCGCGGCGGGGGCGAAGTGCCGCGCGCGCAGCGGGCGCCCGCGCACGAAGAGCGTCCCCTTCGCCGCGCCGTACTCCCGGTACTGCCGGGCCAGCGCCCGCAGCGTCCGCCGCGGGTAGTAGCTCGACCGGATCGCCGGGTCGAGCCAGATCTTCCCGCCCGCTTCGATGAGCCGCGCGTTGTAGCTGTCCTCATCCGCGCCGTCGACCGTCTCATCGAACTCGCCGACGACCTCCCACACCCGCCGGTGGTAGCAGCCGAACGGCACGGTATCGACGTAGCCCGCCTCGCTCGCGTAGCGGAACTTCGCGTTGCCGACGCCGAAGGGGGAGGACATCGCGGCCGCGATCGCGCGGCCGACGGCGCCTTCGCCGATCGTCTCGATGGGGCCGCCGACGCAGGCCGCGCCCGTCCGCTTCAGGGCCTCGACGGACTGGCGGACGAAATCGGGCCGCACCGTGCTGTGGGCGCCGATGATGATCCAGCAGTCGCCGCGGGCCGCCTTCATCCCCTCGTTCAGGCCCGCCACGGTGATCCGCCGCGGGTTGTCGACCAGCTCCAGGCGGGCGAACGGCGACGGGTAGGCGCGCACCAGCTCCCGCGTCCGGTCGGTGCTGCCGCCGTCCGCGACGATGACTTCGATGCCGCCGGCGCCGTAGTCCTGCGCGGCGAGCGCATCGAGCAGGGCGGTGATGTACCGCTCTTCGTTCAGGCAGGGGATGACGATGGAGACGAGCGGCCGGTCCGGCAGGGTGAGCGGCGCATCGTCGAGGCGGGCGGCAGCGGCGGGTGCGGTCATGCGTCCACGCTATCACGCCCCGCCCGGCGGTCAATCCGCGCGCGGTGCCACGCTTCCACGCGGGCGGCAATCCGGACGGCGTCGTGGTGCTGTTCGACCCAGCGGCGGGAGGCGGCGCCGACGGCCTCGGCCACCACCCGGTCGTCGAGCAGCCGCTCGGCCGCCTCGGCCACCTGCGCCGGCGTCTCGGCGTGGACGACCGGCGCTTCGGCCCCGTAGACGTCGGCGAAGCGGAAGGAGGCGATGACCGGGCGGGCGCAGGCCATGCCTTCGAGCTCGACCATGCCGATGGCGCCCTCGTGGACCTGCCCGATGAGCACCCGGTGGCGCGCCATGAGCGCCGGCAGCCGCTCCCGCGGCTGGCGGAGGAGGAGCACGACGCTGGGCAGCCGCTCGAACGCGCGCGTGAGTTCGCCGCCGGCGATGGCGGTCACCCGCAGCCCGGGCCGCCGCGCTGTGAGCTGCTCCACGGCGGCAAGGATTTTCCCCGCCCCCTTGTTCTCTGCCAGCGCGCAGATGATGAAGACGTCCCGCGCATCGGGCGGGAGGGGCGCGGGCCGGAAGGTGGCGAGGTCGACCGGGTTCGGCAGGAACTCGGCATCGGGGCGCACGGCGCGGCACCACGGTTCGAGGTCCGGCGTCGAATAGTACACGTGGGCCGCGCGCCGCATCGCCAGCCGGATGAGCCCCCGCCACGGCCGCCGCGCGAGGTCGCGCACGTCGTCGCCGTGGCAGTGGAGGACGTACGGCACGCCGGCGAGCACGCCGACGAGCCCGAGGTAGGCGTAGTGGATGTGGACGGCGTCGTAGCGGCCCCGCCGGAGCCGCCACGCCAGCCGGAGCCAGTCGGCCAGCCGCAGCGGCGCGACCGCCAGCTTCAGCAGCGGCGGCAGCGAGGCGCCGTACAGCCGCGGCTGGAGCAGCTCCGTTTCGTGGCCGCGCGCCCGCAGGCCGGCCGCAAGCTCGGAGGCGACGGAGGCGACGTCGTTGACCTGCGCGAACCGCATCAGGCCGCCGGCGCTGCGGGGACGGGCTCGCCCCGGATGATGGCCTGCGCCACCGCCTCTACCCGGTCGACGATGCGCTCGAGGCCGTGGTGCCGTTCCACCCAGGCGCGGCCGGCGTCCCCGGCGCGGTCGCGCGCGGCAGGGTCGTTCGCCAGCCGCTCGACGATGCGGGCGATGTCGTCGCCGTCGACGGCGGAGAAGAACGGCGGCGGCTCGCTGTAGCCGCCCCGCTCGTTGAACCAGGTGACGACCGGCCGGCCGCAGGCCATCGCCTCGAGCTCGGCCATGCCGGCAGAGCCGAGCCGCGCCTGCCCGATGACGATGCCGTGCTCGTCGATGATCTGCGGCAGCCGGGAGCGCGGGTGGCGGGCAAAGAGCGTGACGTTCGGCAGCGCCCGGAACGCCTTCGTGAATTCGCCGCCGCCGAACGCATCGATGCGCAGGTCGGGGACGCGCTCAGCGAGCAGCCGGCAGGCGCGGAGGATCCGCTCCGCACCCTTCACCTTCGTCAGCGCGCAGGCCACCCATGCGGACCGGTGGGCCGAGGGCGGCGTCCGCGGCGCGAAGACGGCGGTATCGATCGGGTTCGGCAGGAACTCCGCGTCCGGCCGCAGCGGCAGCACCCACGAGGCGAGGTCCGGCGTCGAATAGAACACGTGGCGCGCCTGCCGGATGGCGTTGGCGATGAGCGGCCGGGTGACGAACGTGCCGCCGCGGAGGTCCGTCCCGTGGCAGTGGAGGATGTACGGAAAGCCGCCGAGCGCGCCGATGTTGCCGAGGTAGGCGTAGTGGATGTGGACGAGGTCGTACCGCCCGGCCCGGATCCGCCGGATGAGGTCGACCCAGTCCAGCGCCCGGATCGGCCCGGTGATCGGCTTGATGTTCGGGTGCAGTTTCGCGCCGACGAGCCGGGGGTAGAAGTAATCGACGGTGTGGCCGCGCGCGCGGAGGCCCGCGCCGATTTCGGTGGCGACGGAGGCGATGTCGTTGATCTCGGCGATCCGCATCGGGCTCACCCCTCGCCCGGGCGCCGCGACGGGCTCAGCCACTCCAGCGAGAAGATAGCGACGAGGCCGAAGATGACCGTGACGGCGAGGGCGACCGCGACGCGGCCCGCAAGCGAGCCCGCCAGCCCGCCGGAGAACGAGTAGCTCACCTCCAGCCGGCTCTCGGCGCTGCCGACGGCAATCTGCGCGTTGCCGAGGTTGACGAAGGCCGAATCGCGCACCTGCCGGAGGCCGCGCACTTCGTTCAGGAGCGCCTGCGTGGCGCTGTCCAGCTGCTGCTCGGGGAGCGCCGGTGCGAGGCTGGCGTACTCGCGGAGGGCCGCCTCGAGCGAGGCCACCCGGGCGGCCAGCACGGCCTGCGCCTGCCCCGCCTGCACCGGCTGGCCGATGACCGCAGCGGCCGCTGCCGCAGCCGCCTCCGGGCTGGCGCCGCCGATGCCGGTGAGCGCGCCTTTCGCCTCCGCCAGCTGCCGCTCCAGCACGGCCCGCTGCTCCGTCACGAAGACGAGCGGGTTGGTGTCGCCCCGCGTCTCCACCAGCGCCGCGAGGTCGATGCCGCGGCCCGCCGTCGCGGCTTCGAGCCGGCGGTACGCCTCCTGGTACGCTGCCTCGGCGTTCGCCGCCACCTGCCGCCGCCGCTCCACGAATCGCGTCCGGAAGAGCCCGTCCGGCGCGGTGTACTCCCGGGTGTACACATCGACGAAGGCCTGCCGGTACCGCTCGGCCTTCGCCTTGTCGGGGTCCGAAATCGAGACCGTGAGGATGCCGCGCGAAATCCCGTCGCCCACGGAAATCGGGAAGAGGCTCACGCTGAAGCGGGCGTAGTCGAAATCCGGCTCGCCGATCGCATCGATGACCTTCTGCTTGAACGCCGGGTCAGAGGTCATCGCCTGCGCCTCGAAGATCCGGAGGCCGCGGTCGCCGCCGATCACGAGGTCGTGCACCGTGGTGTCGAGCGTCATGGTCGCGACAGCGGTCGAGCCGCCGGTGACCGCGCCGACCGCCAGCGCGGCGAGGATGCCGAGCGCGGCGAAGGGGAGGAAGACCCACCAGCGGCGCCGGATGACCTGGACATCGCGCTGGAGGCCGCTGGTTTCGGTGGGCATCGCGGGGTATGGTAGGTTCGCCCGGTTTCCGGGGTCAATCGTGAGAACGTTCACGAGGTTTTCGTGCCCCACCTCGACCTCGCGCTCGTGGTCTTCGTCCAGGCGGCCCTCCTCGCCGCGGTCATCATCCTCCGCGAGCCGAAGCTCCTCATCCCGGCGGTCGTCATCGGCCTCCCGTTCGAATACCTGCAGACGGAGACGGTGGGGATGCTCGGCGAGGGCGGCGTCGGCGGCGCCATCCGTGTGATGCTGAACCCGGGCAAAGCCGCGATGGCCGCCACCATCGCGGTCGCCCTCTGGCGGGCGCGCTACGAGCCGCGCCGCCTCTTCCCCCGCTCCGGTGTGCTCCTCGGTGCGCTCGTCATCCTCGCCATCTCGGTGCTCGGCCTCGGCTGGGCCGATGCGCAGCGGCCGAACAACGCGACGCTCATCCTCGTCATGTACGTCGCGTTCGTCTTCGCCGCGCCGTCGCTCATCGAAGACCGGCGCGACCTCGAGCGGATCATCGCCGCGTTCTTCCTCGCGGCGGTCGGCCTCTCCGTGCTCGCCGTGGCGCAGCGTGTCCTCGGCGTCTTCCAGTGGCGGGCCGTCCTCGTCCAGTCGGATGCGTACAGCTACCGTTCGAACGCGACGTTTGCGGACCCGAACAACCTCGCGCGCTTCCTCGCGATCACGATGGCGCTGGCGGCAGCTGCCATTCTGGCGCTCGGCCCGCGGCGGCTCACCGTGTACCTCGCGGTGCCGGCGCTCGTGCTCTCGGCTCCCGCCCTCATCGCCACCGCCTCCCGCTCCGGCTGGCTGGGCATGCTGATGGCCTGTTTCATCGTCGTCCTGCTCGCGCCCGTGCCGCGCTCCACGAAGCTGCGCATCAACGCCGGGGCGTTCGGCACGCTCGGGGCGCTCCTCGCTCTCCTGCTCATCCAGGGCGGCTCCGATGCGGCGCGCGTCCGCTCGCTCGCCAGCGGCGTCGATGTCGTGCTCGGCGTGCGGCAGTTCCTCATCCGCGCCGGCTGGGAGATGTTCAAGGACAACCCGCTCTTCGGCGTCGGCACGGGCGGCTATCAGAACGCCCTCCTGCTCGTCTACCACTGGGTGATGCCCTCCTGGGCGAAAACGTCGCTCTCTCACACTTCGTTCATCAGCATCCTCGCCGAGTGGGGCCTGCTCGGCGTCGCGGCCTTCGGCTTCTTCGCGGCCCGGGCGGGCGGCGCAGCCGTGCGCATCTACCGCGCCAGCCGCGATCCCTTCCAGCGGATGCTCGGCGGCTGGCTCATCGCGGCATTCGTCGAAATCCTCTTCCAGTCGCAGTCCGAAGGCCGGCTGTTCGAAGAGCCGTACCTCTGGCTGCTGCTGGCGGTGGCTGCAGCGCTCGAGATGGGCGCGGCCGCCCGCGAGCCTGCGCGGGCCCCGGAACCCGCCGCGGCCGGCGCCGCACCTGCGGCCCCCGCCGCCCCGGCCGCGCCTGCCGGCGCTCCCGCCTGATCGCCCCCCGCGCGGCCGGGCGGTAGCATGGGCGCGATGTACACCGTGCTCGCCGGCGGCGTCGGCGCTTCCCGCTTCCTGCAGGGGCTGGCGATGGCCGTCCCCCAGCGCGACATCACCGTCATCTCCAACACCGGCGACGACCTCGAGTTCGCCGGCCTCCACGTCTCGCCCGATACCGACATCGTCATCTATGCGCTTGCCGGGGCCGTGAACCCGGAGACCGGCTGGGGCCTCGCAGGCGACACCTTCGCCGTCGTCGAGGCGCTCCAGCGGTTCGGCTACGAACGCTGGTTCAACCTCGGCGACCGCGACCTCGCGACGGCGCTCCACCGCACCCGCCTCCTCCGCGAAGGCTGGCCGATGCACCGCATCGCGGCCGACCTCGCCCGCGCGTGGGGCCTCGAGTGCCGCATCCTGCCGATGAGCGACGAGCCCGTCCGCACTGTCGTCCTCGGCCCGGGCGGCGAGCTCCCCTTTCAGGAGTACATGGTCCGCCTCCGGACCGAGCCGGAGGTGCAGGGCTTCCGGTTCGCCGGCGCGGAAGCGGCCCGGCCGGCCCCCGGCGTCCTCGAGGCGATCCGCGAAGCCCGGGCCGTCATCCTCGCGCCGAGCAACCCGTTCGTCAGCATCGGCCCCATCCTCGCCGTGCCCGGCATCCGCGAAGCCTTGGCCGGGACGCGCGCGGCCCGCGCCGCGATCAGCCCGATCATCGCCGGGCAGGTGGTGAAAGGGCCGGCCGCGAAGATGCTCGCCGCCCTCGGCCACGAGGTCTCCGCCCTCGGTGTCGCCCGCCTCTACGCCGGGCTCATCGACCTCTTCGTGCTGGACACGGCGGATGCCGCGCTGGCCCCGGCGGTGGAGGCGCTCGGCATGCGCGCGCTCGTCACCGAGACGCTGATGACGACGCCGGAGCGGAAGCGCGAGCTGGCGGCGGCGGTGCTCGCCGCGCTGGAGGGTGCCCGGTGAGCCTGCCCGTCCTCATCCCCGTCAACCGGCTCGACCGCGCGAAAGGCCGCCTCGCGCCGCTCCTCACCGAAGCCGAGCGCGAGGAGCTGTCGCTCATCACGCTGGAGACCGTCGCCCATGCCGCCGGCGCCGCGGCGCTCATCCTCACGGCCGACCCGCGCGTGCGCGAGCGGATGGCCGGCCGCTGCCGCGTGCTCGAGGAAGACCCGGCCGCCGAGGGCCTGAACGCCCAGCTCGAAGCGGCGATCGCCCGCCTCCGGGCCGACGGCACCATCGCCGACCGCCTCCTCATCCTCCATGCCGACCTCCCGCTCGTCCGCGGCTGGACCATCGAGACGCTCGACGCCGAAGACCCCGGCCCGGGGAGCGCCGTCCTCGTCCGCAGCCGCGACGGCGGCACGAACGCGATGCTGCTCCACCCGCCGGGCCGCTTCCCGCTCGCCTACGGGCCGGGCAGCTTCGAACGCCACGCCGCCGCCGCCCGCGCGGCCGGGATGCAGGTCATCGAAAGCGAGAACCGGGAGCTGAAGCTCGACCTCGATACGCCCGGCGACGTCGCCGAGCTGCTCCGCACGGCCCGCGGCCAGCAGACGGCCGCCGGCCACTACCTCCTCGCCATCGGCGCCGACCGGCGGCTCGCGGAGGCCCGCGCGTGAGGCTCGCGCGCGCCCTCGGCGGAGCGGCGGCCGCGGCGCTCATCCTCTTCGCCGCCGCTGCCTGCGGCTCCGAACGGCAGACGGCGCCGCCGCGGCCGACCCCGACGCCCACGCTCGAAGGCGCCCGGCCAGCCGGCAGCCGCACCGTCATCGACATGGCCGGCCGGGAGGTCCGCCTCCCCGAGCGCATCGAGCGGGTCGCCGTCACCGCGCCGGCGGCGGCCGATTACGCCCGCGCGCTCGGGCTCGAAGTCGTCGGCCAGCCCTCGGACATCCCGGCGGCCGAGGGCGCCCGGCCGGTCGGCTCCACGCTCAACCCCGATTTCCCGGCCATCGCCGCGCTCGCGCCGGACCTCGTCATCGGCGACGCGGCGGTGCAGGGCGCGCGCATCGCGGATTTCGACCGCTTCACCGTGCCGGTCTACCTCGTGAAGGCGGCCGACTACCTCGCCATCCTCGACGCCGTCGAGCGGCTCGGCGAGGCCGTCGGCAGAGAGGAGGAAGCGGCAGCCCTCCGCGCCGACCTCGAAGGGCGGGTGGTGGCCGCCGCGCTGGCTGCCCGCGAGCGCCGGGCGGCGCAGAGCAGCCTCCGCGTGCTCGTCCTCACCGGCGCGGGGCGCGACGTCTTCGCGGCCGGCCCGGCGACCTACATCGGCAACCTGCTCAGCATGCTCGGCGCGGAGAACGCCCTCGCGAACCCGCCCGAGGGCGGCCCGCTGCCCGGCTTCGGCGTCATCGACCCCGGCGCCGCCGCGCAGCTTGCCCCCGATGTCGTCCTCGTCCTGCCGGCGGGCGACGGCGGCCTCGATACGCTCATCCGCACCGACCCGGCGTGGGCCGCGACCCCGGCCGTGCGCAGCGGCCGGGTCTACGCCATCGACCGGGTGCTCTTCCTGCGGGCGCCGGGGCCGCGCGTCGCCGAGGCGATGGAAACGCTGCTCGGCCTCCTCTGGCCGGCGCGCTAGCCCTGCGCCTGCGCGGCCGCCATGGCTTCGAGGATGAGCGGGTGCGGCCGCTCCTCCAGCGTGTCCAGCACCTCATACGCCTGCAGGTCGTGAATCGCCGAGAGCGAGCGCCGGAGCATCGCCTTCGCCAGCTCGACCCCGCGGTCGTTCGCGAGGTCGATCGAGCCGGCGGACACCACCGGGTAGGTGAGGCACCACATCACCGTCATCCGGTAGTCCTCCCAGCACTGCTCCCACGGGTAGTCGCGGACGCCGTGCTCCAGCAGCGTCTCGTGGTAGGCGCGCACGACGTCGCGCTCGTGCGCCTTCCGCACGGCCGGGTCGACGGATTGGCTCATGAAGTAGCCGATGTCGTATGGCCCGCGCGCCTTGACGGCGATCTGCCAGTCGACGAGCGTCAGCGGCGCATCACCCTCCGGGCTGCCCCAGAAGACGTTGTCGAGCCGAAGGTCGCCGTGGCAGAGCGTCTCGGGCGCACCGGAGAAGCGGTCCTGCATCGGGTTCATCCGGTGCATGTAGCGCAGCACCATCTCGCGCTCGAAGTCGGTCAGTTCGCCGCCGAAGTTCTGGAGGAACGGCTCGACCGCCTGGGCGAAGGCCACGGCCGCCATCAGGTTCACCGGGTCGTTCCCGCGCGGGATCCAGTCGAGCGCGTCGAGCTCCGGCGAATTCCACCAGCGGGCGTGCAGCCGGCCGACCTCCCGGGCGAGGGTGTAGCACTCCTCAGCGCTCGCGCCAGCCACCTGGTCGCCGAGGCGGAGCCCGCCGAGGTCCTCCATGAGGATGACGTACTGGACGGTTTCCGGGTCGCCGGCGGCGTAGTAGGCGCGGGCGCTGCGCACGCCGATGCGGTCAGCGAGCTCGTCGTAGATGCGCCGCTCTTTTTCGTAGAAGCCGAGCATGTGGGCGACGCCGCGACCGCCGGGGTCTGCCGTCGGGATCTTGGCGATGAGCGTTTTCGGCGCGCCGGGCTCGTCCCGGTCGTAGACGAGGGTGACGCGGGCGAGCTCGCCGAGGATGCCCACGCCGGCGCCGATGCGCTCGCGCGGCGATTCGACGACGCGCGCCTCGCGGAGGTGGCCCCGCTCCCGCAGCGCGGCGGTGAGCCACTCCGGCGTGACGTCGTCCATCGTGGCGGGAATGGAAAGGCTGGTCATTCAGCAAAAACCCCCCGGGCGAACAGATTCGAGGAATCTAGCACCCGGGGGGCTTCAGAGCGATGGGCGCGCTTGCGCCGTTAACCCGCCGCTACATCAGCGGCGGCGGCGCTTTCGGCGGGTTCCGCCATTCGACCGCGAAGAGCGTGACCATCGCCGCGACGATCGTGACGCCGAGGCTGATGCCGCCGAGGATGGCGACGGTGTCGCGCGTCCGCCGGCTCACCTGGTCGATATCGCCGAGGAAGACGGAGACGGTGAAGATCGCCGTGAGCGCGAGGAAGGCGCCGGCCGGGGCGAGCGCTTCCCACTTGCCCTGCTGGGCGAGGTAGCCGAAAGCCAGCCCGGCGATAGCGAAGAACGGGATGAACGAGACGAGCCACTCGCGGTGGTTGTCCCACGAATCGCGCAGTTCGAACATCGCTACGGTGAAGAGCAGGGCGAAGACGGCGCCGAAGCCGTAGCCCCAGAAGCGGGCGGCGAGGTCCTTCCACGTGACGGCCGGGCCTTTCGGCCGCGTCGCGCGGTCGTGGATGAACTCGGACTTCTGCGGTTCGAACGGAGCAGGGAGGGAGAAATCGGCCATCGTGGGCCGATTGTGGCCGGGAACGCCGGCTTCCGGCAAGCGTTCAGGCGCTGAGCGCGGCCTGCCGGGCGGTGATCGCCGCGAGCCAGCGCCGGTCGCGGCCGTTCGGGCGGCGGTCCAGCCGCTCTTCGAGGATGGCCCGCGCCTGCTCCAGCCGGCCCGCCCGCGCGCACGCCTCGATGAGCGTCTCCTCGAAGACGTCGCGCTGGGCGTGGCTGCCGCCGAGCCGGATGAACTCCGGCCGCGCGAGCTGGAAGAGGTTCGCCGCCCGGCTCCAGTCGCCGTGGGCGAAGGCGAGGTACGCCTCGCCGAGCGTCACGAGCATCGGGCCGGCGTTCAGCTTGCCGCCGGCGGCCCGGTCGCGGAGCTGGCCGACGAGCGTGGCCAGCCGGGCGGTGTCGTTCGCGGCGCACCACGCGATGAGGCAGTGCGCATCGGCCCACGTGACCCCGGCGCGGGGGAAGTTCGCCGCCGCGTACTCCGCAACTTCGCCCCACGGCAGCCCATCGGCCGGCCGCTCCGTCAGCGTGCAGCGCCAGAGCAGCGAGGCGGCATCGGCGATCGTCCCCAGCGGCGGCGACGTCGCCACCGTCGGCCGGATGACGCGGTCGTACAGCTCCAGCACGCGGTCGACGTTGCCCGCCGCCAGTTCGAAGAGGGCGAGGTGCCAGTGGTTGTGGACGTACAGCTGGTGGGCCGGGTCGTAGCCGATGAGCCACTCCCGCAGGAAGGCTGCGCCGCCCTCGGCGTCGCCGGTTTCGTAGGCGATGTGGGCGACGGTGTGCGAGGCGTGGCCGTTGCGGGGGTTCCCGGCGAGCGAGCGCTCCACCGCCTGCCGCGCGTCCTCGTGGCGGAACAGTTCGTTGTAGGCGAAGGCGAGCTGGGAGAGGAACCACCAGTCGTCGCCGTAGGCCGGCGCGAGCGGTTCGAGCAGGGCAAGCTGCTCGTCGTTCCGCTCCAGCCGGCCGCTGAAGCCGATGAGGCCGTAGACGCCGGTCGCCTGCGAAAGCACGAAGGCGTCGCGCGGGAACTCGGCGATGTGGGCGCGGAGCTTTTCGAGGGCGGCGCGGCTGTCGCCGGCGACGGCGGCGGCGATGCACTCCACGTGCTGGCGTTCGCGCCGGGTGGCGCCGCCGACCACCTGCCGGGCGCGCTCGGCGGCCTCCCGCGCCTCCAGCGGCCGCGCGCGGAACTGCAGCAGCCGGGCCTCGGCGATGTGGGCGAGGGCGAAGCCGGGGTCCTCCTGCCGCGCCGCGCGGAAGCAGTCCTCCGCCTCCGCCTCGGCGGCGAGGGCGTGGTCGAGCCCGCGGCAGTAGGCCTCGGCAGCCTTCGCCGAGGTGGTCGAGAGCGGCAGCCCGTACCGGTCGGTGAACGGCATGGCATCCCCCCGGGGCGGCGTGCGCGCATTCTAGGCCAGCGGCGCGCCGGCCGCGCGGGTCAGCTGCCGCCGCTCCCTTTCGGCACGGGGAAGAGCGCCCAGAGCCCGTTGTGGTCGCTGGCGTAGAGCAGCCGCCCGTCGGCGAGCTGCGCCGGCCGGTCGGCGAGCGGCCCCGCGACGGAGGCGCTCCAGCCGGCGGAGAAGATGAACGAGGTCCGCTGAGCGGGCGGCGGCTGCTCGCCGATGACGGAGGGCCGGCAGCAGGTGGCCGGGTTCGTCACCGCCAGCGGGTCCTCGAAGCCGAGCGCGCGGATCGCCTCGTAGGCGGGCGAGCCGGGCGGGTCGGAGAGGTCGGCGAGGATGATCGCCGGGCCGCCGCCGCGCTGCGCCTGCACGAATGCCGCGAACGATTCGGCCTGCTGCCCGCGGAGCCGCTCGCTGCCGCCCGTGAGGTGGGTGATGAAGGCGTCGATTGTCGGAATCGCCGGCGGGCCCTTGATGCGGACGTGGAGCGCGGCCCGGCCCTCCGTTTCGCTCGTGCGGGGGTTGAGCCACGCCGGCGTCGCCCCCTGCACCACCCAGCGGTCGCTCCGGACGAGGATGAGTTCGCCCTCCTCGAAGCCGATCTGCTTCGCCAGCTCGCGGTTCTGCGCCTCGGTGCGGGTGGTGAACCACGGGTTCGCCTGCACGAAGAGCGGCTCCATCTTCAGCTCGGCGGCGAGCTTCGCCACGGCCGAGCCGTGGCTGGCCGTCCACGTCGCCTCGCTGAAGCCGGCGAGGTCCGGCCGGTAGCTGCGCAGCTCCTCGGCAACCAGCTTCAGCCGGTCTTCGAAGGTGTCGCCCGCCGTCGTGTCGTTGGCGTCGGTGGCGATCGGGCTCATCAGGTTGAGGTAGGCGACGCGGAACTCCGTCGGCTCCGGCGTCGGCTCGGGGGTGGGCACGGGCTTCGTCGGCGTCGGCTCCGGCGTTTCGACGGGCCGGGCGAAGCTGTCGCTCGGCGGCTTCGAGGAGCAGGCGGCCGCGAGGCTCCCCGCGGAGAGCGCGCCGAGGCCGATGAGGAAGCGTCGCCGGCTCAGCATTGACATTTCCCCGCGGCCGCTGGTGTAGTGGACCGTATCGGCGATGACGGAGACGAGTAGCGCCGCATCGGCCGTCCAGCGAGCCCCGCGCGGTGGAAGGGGGCACGGCACGGCAGCGCGAAAATCCCTCCCGAGCCCCCGGCCGAACGGCGCCCAGCGCGCCCAGTAGACCCGGGCGGAGGCCCACCGTGAGCAGGGGCAGGGGCGCCGCAGCGCCCCACGAGGGCCCGCCGCGAGGCGGGAACCAGGGTGGTACCGCGGGCGCGCGCGCCCGTCCCTGGAGCGGGGGCAGGCGCGCGTCGTCGTGTCCGGGCCTCCGTGCGCGCAACCATCTCTCGCCGAAGGGTACGATACTGCCGCCCTCCGCGGCCTTCGCCCATCGCGCCCGCCGGCGTCAATGCTGCTTTCCGCACCGGAGGCCACCGTGTTCCGACCCGTCGACCCGAAGGTCAGCTTCCCCGCCCTCGAAGCGCGCATCCTCCAGTTCTGGAAGGAACAGCGCATCTTCGAAAAGAGCATCGAGCAGCGCCCCGCAGACAACCTCTTCGTCTTCTACGAAGGCCCGCCCACGGCCAACGCCCGCCCCGGCATCCACCACGTCCTCTCCCGCGTCTTCAAAGACCTCGTCCCCCGCTACCGCACGATGCGAGGCTACCGCGTGCCCCGCAAAGGCGGCTGGGATACCCACGGCCTGCCCGTCGAGCTCGAAATCGAAAAGGAGCTCGGCCTCAAATCGAAGCCCGAGATCGAGGCCTACGGCATCGCCGCCTTCAACGAAAAATGCAAGGAGTCCGTCTCCCGCTACGTCGAGGAGTGGACCCGCCTCTCCGAGCGGATCGCCTTCTGGGCCGATTACGACCACCCCTACGTCACCTACGACAACGGCTACATCGAAACCTGCTGGTGGATCTTCAAGCAGCTCTGGGATGCCGGGCTGGTGTACCAGGACTACCGCTCCACGCCCCACTGCCCCCGCTGCGGCACCAGCCTCTCTGACCACGAAGTCGCCCTCGGCTACCAGGACGACGTGCCCGACCCCTCCGTCTTCGTGAAGTTCCGCATCCCCGGCGATGCGCTCGCCGCCGCCGGCTACCGGACCGCCGGGCCGCTCGCGCTCGTCGCCTGGACGACGACGCCGTGGACGCTGCCGGGCAACGTGGCCCTCGCCGTGAAGGCTGACGCCGACTACGGCGTCTACGAGCTGGAGGGCGAAGCCGTCATCCTCGCGGAGGCGCTCGCGCCGAAGGTGCTCGGCGGCGAACCGCAGCCGGCCGCCCGCCTCCGCGGCGGGCAGCTCGTCGGCCTCGCCTACGAGCCGCTCTACCGGCCCGAGCTGCTCGGCCACCCGGTGATGCGGTTCGACGACGACGGCCGGTTGCGGCCGCTCGCCGCCGGCGAAGCGACGGACGGCCTTCGCCGCGTCATCGCCGCCGACTACGTCTCGCTCGAGGACGGCTCCGGCATCGTCCACATCGCCCCGGCCTTCGGCGGCGAGGACTTCGAGGAAGGCAAGCACTACCGGCTGCTCTTCGCCCAGCCGATCGATCTCCGCGGCATCATGGCCGAGGGGCTGCCCGGCGCCGGCAAGTTCGCCAAGCAGGCCGACCGCGACGTGGAGCGCAACCTCGAAGAGCGCGGGCTGCTGCTGAAGAAGGGCACCATCCGGCACACCTACCCCTTCTGCTGGCGCTGCGGCACGCCGCTCCTCTACTACGCCAAGCCGAGCTGGTACCTCCGCACCACGGCCCTCCGCGACCAGCTGCTCGCCGGCAACGAGCGGATCAACTGGTATCCCGAGCACATCAAGCACGGCCGCTTCGGCAACTGGCTGGCGAACAACATCGACTGGGCCGTCAGCCGCGAACGGTACTGGGGCACGCCGCTCCCCTTCTGGCGCTGCGAGGCCTGCGGCGAAGCCGCCTGCATCGGCTCGAAGGCCGAGCTCATCGAGCGCGCCGAGGACCGCGCCGCCGCCGAAGCGCTCGACGACCTCCACCGGCCGTACGTCGATGCTGTCACCATCCGCTGCGCGGCCTGCGGCGGCACCGCCCGGCGCGTCCCCGAAGTCGCCGACGCGTGGTTCGACAGCGGCGCGATGCCGTATGCCCAGTGGCACTTCCCCTTCGAACACGAGGCGGAATTCCGCCGCCACTTCCCGGCCGATTTCATCTGCGAGGCGATCGACCAGACGCGCGGCTGGTTCTACACCCTCCACGCCGAGGCCACCCTGCTGAAGGCCGCCGGCGCCATCCCGGACGGCATCGCCTACAAGAACGTCATCTGCCTGGGCCACATCAACGACGAAAAAGGCAACAAGATGTCGAAGAGCCGGGGCAACACCGTCGACCCGTGGACGGTGATCGAGAAGCACGGCGCCGATGCGACCCGCTGGTACATGTACGCCGCCAGCCCCGCCGGCATGCCCCGCCGCTTCAGCGCCGGCCTCGTCGAGGAGGGGCTCCGGCGTTTCCTCCTCACCCTCTGGAACACCTACAGCTTCTTCGTCAGCTACGCCAACATCGACGGCTTCCGGCCGGCCGGCGGCCGCCTCGAACCGGCGGCCGAGATCGACCGCTGGCTGCTCAGCGAGCTGAACGCCCTCGTCGCGAAGGTCACCGCCGAGCTCGAGGAGTACGACCCGACGGATGCCGCCCGCGCCATCGAAGCCTTCGTCGACGACCTCTCCAACTGGTACGTCCGCCGCTCCCGCCGCCGCTTCTGGCGGGGCGCCACCGAAGGCGACGCCGACAAGCAGAGCGCCTACGAGACGCTCTACACGGCGCTCGTCACGCTCGCGAAGCTGCTCGCGCCGTTCACCCCGTTCGTCGCCGAGGAGCTGTGGCAGAACCTCGTCCGCTCCGTCGACCCGGCCGCGCCGGAGAGCGTCCACCTCGCCGCCTGGCCGGAGGCGGACGCCAGCCGCATCGACGACCGCCTGAACGCGGAGACCCAGCTCATCAAGCGGCTCTGCTCGCTCGGCCGGGCCGCCCGCGCGAAGGCCGCCATCAAGGTCCGCCAGCCCGTCGCCGAAGTCGTCGTGAAGCTGCGCGATGCGGCCGAGGCCGCCGTCGTCGAGCGGAACCGGCACCTCGTGCTCGAAGAGCTGAATGCGAAGGCGCTCCGCCTCATCGACGACGAGACGGAGGTGGTGGCCTACGACGTGAAGCCGAACCTCCCCGTCCTCGGCCCGAAGCACGGCCAGGCGGTTGGCGCCATCCGGCAGGGGCTCGCCGCGCTCGACCCGGCCGAGGTCGCCGCCGCCGTCCGCCGCGGGCGCGGGGTGGCCGTGGCCGGCATCGAGCTGGAGCCGGGCGACATCCTGCTGCAGGCGCAGGACCGGGAGGGGTACGCCGCCGCGCAGGAGGCCGGCTACACCGTCGCCGTCGCCACGGCGATCACGCCTGAGCTCGCCGATGAAGGGCTCGCCCGCGAAATCGTCCGCCGGCTGCAGGACCTCCGCCGCGAAGCCGGTTTCGAGCTGGCCGACCGGATCCGCGCCTGGGTTGCCGGCGACGCCGAGGTCGAGCGGGTGGTCGTCAGCCACCGCGCCTACATCAGCGGGGAGACGCTCGCCATCGAACTGACCGCCGGCGAGCCGCCAGCCGGCGCTGTCCGCGCCGAGGAAGACCTGGACGGCAGCCGCACCGTCTTCGGCGTGCAGCGGGTGAGCTGAGCGCGCGGCGCGGTCGTTCGCGGCACGTTAACGGTGTGAACACGGAACGCTCACGCGTGCCGTATAGTGTGCGAAGCCGAATCCCCGCGCACGCGGGGAGCGGGGGACCCAACCACTCGGGGTGAATCGCGCGCGAGCGCGTAGGCAACTCCCAATGCCGAACCCGGCAGCTAACCTCGCAGGCTCTTGGGAGAGACGCGGCACCTGAAGGCCCGGTCTCTCGAGGAACCCGGCGGCCCGCCGCCCGGCGGCGCTGCCACGAGACCGTCTCCGGGGGAACACGGGTGTCCGCCGCCGCGCCATCGCTCCGCTTCGAACGCACGCTCACCTACGCCGCGCGCTTCACCGCGCAAACGTCCCAGAACATCTGGCTCGCCGCGCTCTTCCTCGTCGCGGGCACCAGTTCGAAGCCCGCGCTCGACCTCTCGAGCCTGTTCATCGCGATGCTCATCCCGTCGATCGTGCTCGGGCTGCCGGGCGGCTCGCTCGCCGACCGGCTCGGGCCGGGGCGGGGCTACGCCGCCGGCGCGCTGCTCCGGCTGCTGCCGGTGGCGGCAGGCATCTGGTGGCTCGATGGCGGCACCAGCGCGTGGGTGCTCGCCTTCCTCTACTCCACCGGGTCGCAGGTCTTCACCCCGGCCGAGCTCGCCCTCGTTCGCCCCTTGCAGGACGCGCACGTCGGCCGGGTGCACTCGTGGTTCGCCGCGCTCCAGTACGCGGGGCAGGGCGCCGGGATGCTCGTGCTCGCCCCCGCGCTCTACTTCCTCGGCGGTCCCACGGCCATGGTCATCGGCGCCGCAGTCGGTTTGTCCCTCCTCTTCCTCCTGACCGTGGTGCTGGCCGTGCGTGTCGCTCCGCTGGCGCGGGCGTTTGCCGCTGGCAGCGCCCGCGCCGCACTCTCCTTCGGCGCGACGATGCGGTTCTTCGGCCGCGAATCCATCGCGCGTTACGCCGTCATCGCCCTCGGCCTCAAGATGGTCGTCTCGAAGGGCATCGTCGTCGCGCTCCCGTTTTACCTCGAGCGCGACCTCGGCCTCGGCTGGGAGGCGATCGCCTTCCTGTTCGTGCCGGGCATCCTCGGCATCCTCGCCGGGCTCTGGTGGTGCAGCCGCGAGCTGACGCTTGCCCGCGCCCACGAGGTGCTGCGGCTTTCGCTGCTCGGGCTCGTCGCGGCGCTGGCCGCGCTGGCCGCGCTCGATTACGGCATCACGGCGGTGGCCCAGTACAGCCACATTCCGCCCGTGGCCCGGCTCGAAGCGCAGATGAACACCACCTTCGCGGTCGCCATCCCGGTCGCCTTCCTCCTCGGCGCGTCGCTCTCCGGCCTGCTCATCGCCGGGCGGGTGGCGCTCACCGAAACGGCCCCGCCGGGCCAGCACGGCCGCGTCTTCGCCGTGCAGCTCACCATCACCGAGACGGCGATTTCGCTGCCGCTCCTCGCGCTCGGCATCGGGACGACCTACGCCGGCGCGCGGGTGACCCTCGCGGCGATGGCCCTCCTCGTCGCCGGCTTCCTCCTGCTCGCCGAGCTCGACCGCGCCCGCTCGCGCTTCGCCCGGCGCCCGGCGCTCGAACCGGAGCCCGCGCCCTCAGCCGGCGCGTGATCGCATCCGGGCGAGGATCGCCGCCACCGCCGGCTCCGCGACGCGGAACGCCTTCAGCGTGTGGCGGCTCATCTCCAGCGCCAGCTCCAGCTCGCCCAGCACCGCCTCATCCGCGCCGTGCTCTTCGAGGAAGGCCCGCTCGCTCTCGCTGTGCGTCCGCACCACGATGTCGATGGCCGGGTTCGCGCCCCGCGCGAAGGTGACGATCCGCCGCGCGCTCAGCGGGTCCGGGATGGCGACGACGAGCGCCCGCGCGGTGCGGATGCCGGCCCGTTCGAGCAGCACCGGGTTCGATGCGCTGCCCTGGAACACCGTGACGCCGTCGCGCCGGAGCGCGGCGACCGTCTCGGCGTCCTGCTCGATGACGACGACCGGGATCGCCTGGTCGCGGATGGCGCGGTGGACGACGCGGCCCACGCGGCCGTACCCGGCGAGGATGGCGTGGTTGGCGAGGCCGGGGTCCGGCGCCTCGCCGGGGGGCCGCGCCCGGCCGCGCAGCCGCCGGTCGAGCGCCCGCCCGAGCGGGTCGGCGGCTGCCAGCACCGCCGGCGAGAGCACCATCGAGGCAGCGGCGGCCGCCAGCATCACCCCGAAGAGCTCGCTCGAAATCGCGCCCGTATCGGTGCCCAGCCGGGCCAGCAGGAAGCTGAACTCCGCCGACTGCGCCAGCACCGCGCCGGTCAGCACCGCCGTCCGCCCCGGGTAGCGGAAGGCGAGCGTGATGCCGACCGAAAGCCAGCCCTTGAGCACGACGATCGCCGCCACCGAGAGCAGCAGCAGCGCCGGCGCATCCAGCAGCACGCGCGGGTCGATGAGCATGCCGACCGAGACGAAGAACAGCCCCGCGAAGATGTCGCGCAGCGGGTTCAGCTGCCCCAGCACCTCGTGCGAGAGGTCGGACCGGTTGACGAGGATGCCGCCGACGAACGCGCCGAGCGCGATCGAAACGCCGAACAGCTGCGCCAGCAGCGAGATGCCGAGCGCGACGACTACCGCCGAGAGCGTGAACACCTCCGTGCTGCCCAGCCGGGCGACGAGGTCGAAGAAGCGCGGCAGCAGCACGAAGCCGGCCGGGATGACGATCGCAAGGTAGAGCACGGCCAGCCCGACCGCCCGCAGGAGGTCGCCCGCGAGCGAGGCCGTGCTGCCGTCCTCCGCCAGCACCGTCAGGATGACGACGAGGATGATGGTGCTGAAGTCCTGCACGGTGGACCACGCCAGCGCCACCCGCGCATGGAGCGATTCGATTTCGCCCCGGTCGGCGAGCACCTTCGAGAGCACCGTGCTGGAGGAGTTCGAGACGACCGCGCCGAGGAAGAGCGCCGGCAGCCACCCCAGCCCCGCGAGCATGCCGAGGCCCGTGACCGCCCCGAGGGTGATGACGACCTGCGCGCCGCCGCCCAGCAGCGCGATGCCGCCCACCCGCCGCACATCCCGGAAGGAGAGCTGCAGGCCGATGGCGAACATCAGCAGCACGACGCCGATATCGGCGAGGTCCTCGACCGTCGGGATATCGGCCACGAAGCCGGGCGTGTGCGGCCCGATCGCCATCCCGGCCACGAGGTAGCCGAGGATGACCGACTGGCGCAGGAGGCTCGCGCCGAGCGCGCCGATGCCGGCAGCCGCAAGGGCGGCAGCGAGGGTGACGTAGAGACCGCTGTCGTCCAGGACGGCAACTCCTCGGGGATGGATGCGGGGGCAGGGGAAGCGGGGGCGCGCTCGAGGGAAGCGCCCTCCCAGTATACACGCCGGTCGAACTGATGCTCCGGATTTCCAGAAACGCCGTTCGCCTTATGCCCCGGCGAGGAACGGCGCGACCGCGGCGATGAAGCCCAGCGGGCGCTCCAGCGGAATCGAATGCCCGGCCCCGGGCACCGTCACCAGCCGGCAATCCGGGATGACCGCGGCCATCCGCTCGGCCACCCCGGGCGCGAGCACGTCGCTCCGCTCGCCGCGCACCAGCAGCGTCGGCGCCTGGATGTTCGCCAGCTCCCGCCACGAAGCTTCCGGGTCCGGCCGGCTGATCGGCCGGCTCCCGTCCCGGTACGCCCGGTCGTAGCGGAACGTCCACGTCCCGTCCTCCAGCCGGAGGAGGTTGTGGAGCGTCCGGTGGCGCGCCTCGGCGGGGTCGGCGTTCGGGTTCGCCTGCAGCGCCCGCTCGATGGCCTCCTCCGGCGTCGCGAAGACATCCGGCGCGCGCACGCCGGCCTGGATGCGGGCCGCCCCCGCGCCGTGGATCTCCGGCCCGATATCGACGATGACGAGCCGCTCCACCCCTCCCGGGTAGCGGGCGGCGTAGAGGTAGGCGTTCCGGCCGCCCATCGAGAGGCCGAGGAGCGCGAACCGCTCGAGCCCGAGGCAGCGGACGAAGGCGCGCACGTCCTCCACCATGGCGTCGGCGGAGGAATCATCGCTCCACGCGCTTTCGCCGTGGCCCCGCTGGTCGAGCGCGTAGACGTGCCAGCCCGGCTGCATCGCCGCCGCGAAGGTGTCCCACGAGCGGGCATGGCCCGTAAAGCCGTGGAGCAGCACGAGCGCCGGCTTTCCGGGGCTCGGCCATTCGCGGTAGTGGAAGCGAAGCCCCCGCAGGAGCGCGTACTGGTCGATGGGCGGCGGCAGCGGCATGGGCGGTTCGAACCCCCGTTCGTCGAAGTCGTGTGCAGCAGGTGGTGCGGACTCTACCCCGCCCGCAGCCCGCTGCAACCCCGCAAGCCGCCCCTCCCGTACAATCCCCGCGTGAGCCGCTTCGACCGCACGCCCGACCTCGACCTCCTCTTCCGCCCCCGCGCCGTCGCCGTCGCCGGCGCTTCGACGAACGTCGACAGCCCCGGCCATGACTACCTCGAAGCGATCAAGCGGCAGGGCTTCACCGGCCCCATCTACCCCATCAACCCGAAGGCCGACGAAGTCGCCGGCCTGAAGGCCTACCCCGCCCTCCGCGCGGTGCCGGGGCAGGTCGACCTCGTCATCTCCTGCGTGCCTGCGCCCGCCGTGCCCGACCTCGTGGAGCAGTGCGGCGAGAAGGGCGTGCGCTTCCTCCACCTCTTCACCGGCCGCTTCAGCGAAACCGGCGATGCGGAAGCCGCGCGGCTCGAACAGGAGATCGCCCGCCGCGCGGCAGAGCTCGGCGTCCGCATCCTCGGCCCCAACGGCATGGGGCTCTACCACCCGGCGGGCGGCCTCTCCTTTCGGCCCGACCTGCCGGCGGACCGGGGCGGCGTCGCCTTCCTCAGCCAGTCCGGCAACAACGCCGTCGAAGTGATCACCCGCGGCAACGCGCGGGGCCTCGCGTTCGGCAAAGTCGTGAACTACGGCAACGGCCTCGATATCACGCCCGGCGAACTGCTCCGCTACCTCGCCGACGACCCGGAGACGGCCGTCGTCGGCGCCTACGTGGAGGGTGTGCCGGACGGCCGCGGCTTCTTCGAAGGGCTCCGCGCCGCCGCCGCCCGCAAACCGGTGATCATCCACAAGGCGGGCCGGACGCGCGCCGGCGCCCGCTCCGCCGCCTCCCACACCGCCGCCCTCGCCGGCCAGGCCGAGCTCTGGAGCACCGTCCTCCGGCAGGCCGGCGCCATCGAAGCCCGCAACCAGGAGCAGCTGCTCGACCTCATGGTCGGGGCTGCCCTGCTCGGCGCGCCGGCCGGCCGCCGCATCGCCATCGTCGGCGGCGGCGGGGGCCGCTCCGTCCAGTCGGCCGATGCCGCCGAGGAGAACGGCTTCGACGTCGTGCCGCTGCCGGGTGCGGTCCGCGAACGGGTCCGCGAGCGCGCCCCGATGCTCGCCGACTGGGTCGGCAACCCGGTCGACCAGTCGATCCTCGCCGGCTCCGGCCTCTCCTCGAACGGCCTGCTCGAGCTCATGCTCGAAGGCGACCACTACGACCTCGCCATCGCCAACGTCGGCGAGGACTGGTTCTTCGGCCGGCCCGACGCCGCCGAGCGGCTCAAGCACGCCTGCGGCCGGCTCGCCGCCATCGCCGCCGGCAGCGCGAAGCCGGTCGCCGTCGTCCTCGGCCCGACGGAGACCCGCAACCGGGAGCACCGCGCCCTCGTCGATGAGGTGCGCGACGACTTCGTTGCGAAGGGCATCGCCGTCTTCCCCAGCGTGGAGCGCGCTGCCTTCGCCCTCGGCCGCCTCGCAGCATGGAAGGAGCAGCGCGATGCCCGGTGACGATGAGCAGGTCCGCTCCCACTACCACGGGGAGCAGCTCGCCGAGCGGATGCTTGCGGCGCTCCGGAACGCCGGGCTCGAACCGTCGCCCGAGACGCTCGCCCCGGCCGACCAGTTCCATTCGTACGGCCACCGCGCCACGCGTGACCTCGCGGCGGCGGCCGGCCTCCAGCCCGGCGAGCGGGTGCTCGACCTCGGCTGCGGGCTCGGCGGCCCGGCGCGGATGATCGCTGCAGAGGTCGGCTGCCGCGTCACTGGCATCGACCTTTCGCCGGAGTTCATCCGCTCGGCGCGCATCCTCGCCGAGGCCTGCGGCCTCGCGGACCGGTGCGAGTTCATCGAAGGCACCTGCCTCGCGCTCCCGTTCGAAGATGCGAGCTTCGACGCCGTCATCACCCAGCACGTGGTGATGAACATCGCCGACCGCGCCCGGTTTTGGGCGGAGGCGTTCCGCGTGCTCCGGCCGGGCGGCCGGTTCGCCTGCTTCGACATCATCCGGGGGCCGAACCCGGCGCCGCTCGCCTTCCCGCTGCCGTGGGCGCGCGAGGCGGCCATCAGCCATCTGCTCGGCGAGGAATCGACGCGGCAGGGCCTCGAGGCGGCCGGCTTCCGGGCCGAGCGGTGGGAGGTCGTGCCCCCGCCGCCGCCGGCGGTGTTCCCGCCGGGCCGGCCGCTCTCGCTCGCGCTCACCGCCGGGGCCGATTTCCCCGAGCGGGTGCGCAACGCGGAGGCCGCCCTCATCGATGGGCGGCTCAACCTCCTCCTCGCCGTCCTCCGGAAACCGGCCTAGCTCGCGCAGAAGTCCTGCCCGGCGGACACTTGGGGAATCCCCGTTTGCCGTGGTGCCGATGCCGGATTCCGTCGAACCCCGCCCGATGGTCCTCCGCACCTTCCGCATCCGCACGAGCAACCATGTCGGGGTGCTCGCCCGCGTGCTCGCCATCCTCGCCGAGCACGGCGCCTCCGTCGGCGACCTGCGGACCGTCTTCATGGGCCCCCTCAGCCGGGTGCGCGATATCGAAGTCGGCTTTGCCGAGGCCGCCGAGATCGCTGCTGCCGCCCGCGCGATCGACGCCACCGGCGAAGCCCACGTCCTCGAAATCCGCGACGACGTCCTCGACCTCCACGTCGGCGGGAAGCTCGTCATCCGCTCCCGGCAGCCGATCGCCAGCGAAGCCGACCTCCGCCGCGTCTACACCCCCGGCGTGGGCGAAGTGGCGCGCCGCATCGCGGAGGAGCCCGGGCTGGCCGACCACTACACGATGCGGGCGAGCACCGTCGCCATCGTCTCCGACGGGACGGCCATCCTCGGGCTCGGCAACCTCGGCCCGCTCGCGGCCCTGCCGGTGCTCGAAGGCAAGGCCGCGATCCTCGCTGACCTCGTCGAGGTGAACTGCGTGCCGCTCGCGGCGCCGGCGGTGCAGCCGGGCGAGCTGGTCCGCGCCGTCGCCACGCTCTCGCACGGCTTCGGGCTCGTGCTGCTGGAGGACATCGCCGCGCCGCGCTGCTTCGAGGTCGAAGCCGGTCTGCGCGCGGCGGGTGTCCCGGTCTTCCACGATGACCAGCACGGGACGGCCGCCGTCGTGCTCGCCGCCGTCATCGGCGCAGCGGGGCTGGGCGGGCTGGACCTCGCCCGCTGCCGGGTCGGCTGCATCGGCCTCGGCGCGGCTGGCAGCGCCATCGCCCGGGCCCTGATGGACTACCTCGGCCGGCCGGTGTTCGGCGCCGACCTCGATGCCGGCGCCCTCGAACGGTTCCGCAGCGCGGGCGGCGAGCCGTCCGACCTCGCCGCCATCATGGCGACCTGCGACCTCGTCGTGGCGACGACGGGGCGGCCCGGCCTCATCGCGCCCGAGATGGTGCGGCCGGGGCAGGTCATCCTCGCGCTTTCGAACCCGGTCCCGGAAATCGAGCGGGATGCCGCCATGGCTGCGGGCGCTGCGCTGGCCACCGATGGGCGTGCGACGAACAACATGCTCGCCTTCCCCGGCCTCTGCCGGGGCGGGCTGGACAGCGGCATCCGGCGCTTCGAGCCCGCCGTCTTCCGCGCGGCGGCCGAGGCAATCGTCGCCAGCGCGCCGCCCGGCCAGCTGCTGCCGGCGCCGCTCGACCGGGCAGTCCACCGGCGGGTGGCCCGGGCCGTCGCGCTCGCCGCCGCCCGGGAGGGGCTGGCGACGCGCGAACTCCCGCCGGATTACATGCTCGAAGGACGCTGACGCCGCCGCCTGCCGGCAAGCCCGCCCGCGGCGAGCAGCGCGCCTGCCAGCACGGCGAGGACGGCGAGCGCGCTCCCCGGCATCCCGTCCCGGGCTGGCGGCGCGCCCTCCCCGGCGGCCGGCGGCCGCGGCGTCGGAGCAGGCGCATCGCCCGCCGCGTAGGCGGCCAGCGGCGGCTCGGCGGTGAGCGGCGGCGCAGCGAAGATCCGCGCCGTCGCGAGGTTCGTCAGCTCCGCGGCCTTCGCCTCCGCAGTGGCTGCCGTCACGCCCGGCACGAACGTCCCGCAGACGCTGCTGGAGACCCGCGCCGCGTCGCCCGCGCCCGGCCGCAGGAGCGCGTCGCGCACGAGCGCATACACCGCGCCGTCGGCCGGGAAGCCGATGTGCGCCAGCCGGCTTGCCGGGCAGAGCGATTGCACCTCGATGTTCGCCGCGCTCGCCCCCGGCGCCGGCTTCAGGGATGAGCGGTCCGCCGGCGGAACGACCACGCCATCGTCCCGCGAATAGATGTTCGTGTAGTCGATGCCCGCGACGGTTTCGCCGCCGGCGTTGACTGCGCGGATGAGCCGCGAGCCCGGCACCATCTGCCAGATGCTCGCCGCGCACGCCCCCGCGGCCTGGCAGATGGCGGCGGCGCTGTCTGCGCCGTGGTGCGCCGGGGCGAGCCCGATGACGTCCGACACCATCGGCCGGATGTCCGGCCAGTACTTCAGCGCCCAGCGGATATCGAGCCCGCCCTGGCTGTAGCCGATGAGCGCTACCTTTTGCCCGGTCGCCGCGTGCATCGTGCGCACGGCATGGACGATGCGCCCCGCCGAAACCTGGATGTCGCCCATGCCGTACTCCGCCATATCGACCGTGCAGACGGCGAAGCCCTCGGCCTCGAGCGCCGGCCGGTAGCTCCAGTCCCAATTTTCAGGGCCGCTGAGCCCCGTCCCGGGCACGAGGAGCACCGGCCCGAGCGGGCTGCGGCCGAGGTTCGGCGGGCAGTGGAGCGCGGCCTGCAGCGTCGCCGCCGGCTCCGGCAGCGCCGGGCCCGGCGCCTGCGCCCGTGCCGGCATCCCCGCAGCCAGCAACGCAGCGATCACGAGCGCCCCGGTCAGGGGCGCGACCCATCGCGTCATGGTCGTCACCTCCAGCAGTCGTTCGGGGCGGCCGGAGCGTACGGCTCCGCGGCCGCCCTCCGCAAGCCCCCCGATTGACCGCCCGGCCCCCGCGGCCTGACGATCGAACTGGATGGTCACCAACCTCCCCGGCCACGTCGTCGACCGGCGCCGCGACGGCAAGCTGACGGTGCTGCTCCACCGCTCCATGGCCGTCATCGGCGACGACCGGATCGAGATCAAAAGCGCCCGCGGCACCATCGTCCTCCCGCTCCTCGGTTTCCTGCTCTCCTTCGCCGCCGGCTGGTTCATGGTCGACCGCGGCCCGGCGCTCCCCTTCTGGCTGCTCGTCGCCCTCCTCCTGCTCCTCATCATCCTCGTCCCCGTCTCCGTCATGGGCCTCGTCGGCGCGCTCGTCGGCGCCGATGTCGTCGTCGACCGCCGCAAAGGCTCGGCCACCTGGCAGCAGGGCTACCTCGGCATGGGCATCGGCACGAAAGAGCTCGTCCCCTTCGCCAAGATCGACCACCTCGAAGTCTGCATCGAAGGCGACCAGCCGGACCGCTGGCACGACCTGCCGGACGACCTCCGCCAGTTCTCGCTCGTCCTCGTGAAGAAGAGCGGCAAGCGGCTCACCATCTGCAACGTGCCCGTGCCCGCCTACGGCCAGGAGGACGGCATGGACCGCACCCTCGCCGTCGGCCAGGCGATCGCCGCCATGACCGGCGCCCGCATCGACCTGCCCGCAGGCTGGGAGCTGGTCGAAATCGATACCGACACCGGCCAGCCCATCGAACGAACCGCCGGCGAACGCGCCGGTTCGAGGAGGAGATCCCGTGGCAAGCACCGCTGACCAGGCCGCCATCGATGTCCTGATGGGCGCGGCCACCATCGCCGTCGTCGGCCTCGACAGCCGCGAAGACCGGCCCGCCTACCGCGTCGCGAAGTACTTGCAAGAAGCCGGCTACCGCATCATCCCCGTCCACCGCGGCCGCTTCCCCGCCGACGAAATCCTCGGCGAAAAGGCCTACGCCTCCCTCCGCGACGTCCCCGGCCCGGTCGACGTCGTCGACGTCTTCGTCCGCCCGGCCGATACCGATGAGGTGATCGACGAGGCGATCGCGGCGGGCGCGAAGTGCGTCTGGCTCCAGGAAGGGATCACGAACGATGCAGGCATCGAACGCGCCCGCGCCGCGGGCCTGGCCGCCATCCAGGACCGCTGCGCGAAGGTGGTTCACAGCCAGGAGGCGCCGAAGCGGGCCGGCGGCCAGGCCGCAGGATAGGAGCCGCCCGCGCGGCGACCGAAACGCAACACGAACGGGGGCAGCCGGCCGGCTGCCCCCGCGGCGCGTTCGCACAGGAACGGGCGCTTAGTTCACCCGCTCGAAGATGGTCGCGATGCCCTGGCCGCCGCCGATGCAGAGGCTGACGATGCCGTAGCGGCCGCCCGTCCGCTCCAGCTCGTACATCAGCTTCACAGTCAGGATGGCGCCGGTCGCGCCGATCGGATGGCCGAGCGCGATGGCGCCGCCGTTCGGGTTCACCTTCTCCGGGTCGAGGCAGAGTTCGCTCGCGCAGGCGCAGGAGACGCTGGCGAACGCCTCGTTCAGCTCGATGCAGTCGATCTGGTCGAGCGTCATCTGGGCTTTTTCGAGCACCTTCCGGATGGCCGGGATGGGGCCGCTGCCCATGATCGCCGGGTCCACGCCGGCCTCGGCGCGGGCGACGATGCGGAGCCGCGGCGTCGCGCCCAGCTCTTTCGCCTTGCTCGCGCTCATCAGGACGAGCGCGGCGGCGCCGTCGTTGATGCCGCTGGCGTTGCCGGCCGTCACCACGCCGCCCTCCTTGAAGGCCGGCCGCAGCTTCGCGAGCGCCTCCACGGTCGTCGCGCGCGGGTGCTCATCGGTATCGAAGACCTTCTCTTCCTTGCCGACGCGGATGGTGATCGGGGCGATCTGCTCCTTGAAGCGGCCGGCTTCGATGGCCGCGAGGGCGCGCCGCTGGCTCTCGGCGGCGAACGCATCCTGCGCCTCGCGGCTCACTTCGAACCGCTCGGCCAGGTTCTCCGCCGTGATCCCCATGTGGTAGCCCTTGAAGGGGTCGCTCAGCATGTGGATGATGCCGTCTTCGATGCTGTCATGCCCGAGGCGGTAGCCCGTCCGCGCCTTCCGCAGGTAGAACGGCATGCGGGTCATGTTCTCCGCGCCGCCGGCGACGACCACCTCCGCATCGCCGCTCTGGATGAGGCGGGAGGCGGTGTTGATCGCTTCGAGGCCGGAGCCGCAAATCCGGTTCACGTTCATCGCCGGGGTGCCAATCGGCAGGCCCGCCTTCACCGCCGCGTGGCGGGAGAGGTAGGCATCCTCGGCGACCTGCCCGACGATGCCCATGACCACGTGGTCGACGGCATCGGGCGCGATGCCGGCCCGGTTCACCGCTTCGCGGATGACGTGGGCGCCGAGGTCCGAGGCCGGGACATCGGCCAGCGAACCCTGGAACCGGCCGATGGCGGTGCGCACACCGCTGGTGATGACGACATCTTCCATGTGTGAATCCCTTCGAAAACCCGGGGTGCGTGGAGTGCCGGGGCCCGCGGGGAAAGGGCCCGGGAACACGTTCGCCCCATTGTACGCGCGGCCGACAACCCTGTGCCAGTGGATAGCAGGCTGCCTGCCGATAGCGCAGGGCTATGGGTCGGAAGCGGCCGCCATCGTACCCTGTCGCCGATATCCCCGAGGAGGCCCAGCGTGAGCGACCCTGACCAGCCCGTGCCCGAGTTCTACGTCGATGCCGTCCAGATCAGCACCGGGGTGTACGGCGTGGCGCTCACCTTCGGCCTCAACCCGCCCCACCCCACGGGCCCCCACGGCGCCGTGCCGCGGGACCTCTGCCACCTCCGCATGAGCCTCGAACACGCCAAGGTGCTCGCCATGCTCCTCCGCGCGCAGCTGAAGGAGTACGAGCGCGAAAACGGCGAAATTCCGCTGCCCCCCAGCCTGTACACCTCGCTCGGCATCGCCCGGGAGGACTGGGGCTTCTAGGCCGCCGCGCGGCCCCGCCGGGCTATCGTTCGAACGCCAGCCCTTCGCGCCGGAGCGACACGAACCCCTTCGCGCCGATGACGACGTGGTCGAGCACGGCGATGTCGAGCAGCTCGCCCGCGCGGATCAGCTCGCGGGTGAGGGCGACGTCCTGCGGGCTCGGCCGCGGGTCGCCGGAGGGGTGGTTGTGGGCGAGGATGACGGAGCTCGCCTCCAGCACGATCGCCTGCCGGAACGTCTCGGCCGGGCGGATGCTGACGGCGTTCACGCTGCCCCCGTTGACGGGCGCGATGCCGCCGAGCAGCCGCCCTTTCGTATCGAGCGGCAGGGCGTAGAACTCCTCGCGCGTCTTCCCGAGGAGGCGCGGCCCGAGCAGGTCGAACACGGCTTCCGGCCGGAGGAGCGCCGGCTGCTCGCCGGGGTCGAGGGCGTGCACCCGCCGGCCGAGTTCGATGGCGGCGGCGAGTTCGGCCGCCTTCGCGGGGCCGAGCCCCTCGAGCCGCCGCAGCGCCGCCGGGTCGGCCCGGGTGAGGCCGCGCAGCCCGCCGAGCGTCTCCAGCAGCCGCCGGGCGAGGTCGACCACGTTTTCGCCCTTCCGCCCGGTGCGGAGGAGGATCGCCAGCAGCTCCGCATCGGCGAGCGTGCCCGGCCCGTGCTCGAGCAGCCGCTCGCGGGGGCGCTCATCGCCGGCCCACTCCCGCATCGTGCGGTAGGGCGCCGCGGGCCGGTCCTCGCTCATCGGGCGCTGATTGTAGCCGCTCAGTCCCGCGCGAGGAGCGGGATGCGGAGCCGGAAGCCGCCCCCCGGCGGCGGAGCCGGCGGGGTGGGCGTGGGGGTGGGCGTCGCCGTCGCGGTCGGCGTGCGCGTCGGGGTCGGCGTCGGCGTCGCGCCCGCCGGCTCCTCCTCCCACTCGAAGCTGCAGCCCATCTCGAGGCAGGCGGTGACCAGGTCGTTCAGCACTTCGCGGTCGATGCGGGTCGCCTCGTTGTAGCCGCCGGCGGCGACGCCGCGGACGTGGATGCCGACGATGTAGCCGAGCAGGTGGATGCGGTTCGTCGTGTTCGTCAGCACCACGGCCGAGCCGCTCTGGCCCGGCGCGGTGTCGATGTCGTGGTAGAGCGTGAAGGCGTCCACATCGAGGAAGGCGGGCCGGTAGTGGAACCACATCGTGCCGTCCGGTTTGTCGCCCGGGTAGCCGATGATGGCGGGTTCGATATCCGGGAGCGAAAGCGTGGCGGTCGAGAGCAGGGCGATCGTCCACCAGCCGGTATCCCAGCCGGGTTCGCCGTCGACGTAGATGACGCCCCAGTCGAACAGGTCGTTGCCGGGGTCGAAGTACCACGGGTCGGGCACCCACCAGCTCGTCGCCCACTCCCAGCCGAACGGTTCGGCGCTGCCGTTCTTTGCCGGCACCACGCGGATGTCTTCCGTCCAGCCCTCCTCACCGTAGAGGCAGTGGGCGGCGGTGAGGATGGCGTCGGGCGAGATGAAGGTGCCGGTGCAGGTGCCCATCACCTCGCCGAAAGCGTCGTACAGCTCGAGGTAGACGACCGCGGACCACGGGAAATCCGTCGTGTTGAAGACGCGAATGCGGTTGTCGGTGCCGATGACGGCAGCAGGGCCGGCTGCGGGGTCGGCCGGGGGAGCCGGCGCGGCCGGGGCGATGCCGTCGCTGCGGTAGACCTTGCCGCCGCGGCCGGCGGTCCCCGGGGCGGGGTCGGCGCCCGCGGGAGCGGCGACGCCGGCCTGGCTGGCGGCGAGCAGGACCGCGCCGGCGGCGGCGAGGAGGAGGGCAGCGAAAGAGAACGAAGCAGGGCGGCGCAGCACGCAGGGACGCTCCGCGAAGGGGTGTCGCGATGCGGCCGGGCGCGTGGGCGGGCCGCGGCACCGCGCGGCCCGCATTCTACCGGGTCGCCGCCGTCCCTAGTCGCGCGCCAGCTGCGGGATGCGGATGGGCACGGGCGAAGGCCGCGGCGTGGGCGTCGGCGGCACGGTCGCCGTGCGGGTCGGCGTGGCTGTTGGCGTGAAGGTGGGCGGCACCGTCCGCGTCGGCGTCGGCGTGGGAGTGGGGGTGGCGGTGCGGGTCGGGGTGGGCGTCGGAGAGGTGTCGGCTATCGCGTGGGTGATCAGTGACTCGCCGAGATCCCTCGCCCAGTTTTCCATCGCCAGCAGGAGCGTCGTGGAGAACCGGGGCGAAAGGTTCCAATCCGCGTTGCCGACGGACACCACGCTGATGATGAGGCGGTTCGTTCCCGAAATCAGGAGGATGGGCGAACCGCTCTGGCCGAAGTAGATGTCGGCTCTGCTCCACAGCCAGGTGTCGTCGAACCCGAATTCGTACGTCGAGGTCTCCCACATCGTGCCGAACGGTTTGTCGCCGGGGAAGCCGGCCGTGTAGAGGTAGCTCCCCGCTCGCGCCATGATGCGGTCATCGTAGTACCCCACCTGCGGGAACGGAGAGACAGACGACGCACTCCAGGTGCGGGAACCGATGGCGAGCAGACCAACGTCGTAGGGCGACGGCGGGCCGGCTGTGCCCGGCGGCAGGGAGCCGCGGCCGGTCGTCCATCCCCGGGGCACGATGGCGTCGACCGGGATGCCTCTTCCGAGCAGCGGCCCGGCTGAGGTTGCGCCGGCGAAGACCACGGCGGATTCGACCATCCAACCCTGCTGGTAGATGCAGTGAGCGGCAGTCAGAACGAGATTGTTCGTAACGAGCGTGCCGCTGCAGTGGCCATCGATATAGCCCTGCGGGTCGAAGAACACGATGAACACGATGCTGCGGTAGAACGGTGCCGTCACGTTGGCGATGGCGATGCGCTCGTCCGGGGGAAACACCGTTGCACCCCTCGCATCGGGAACTTCGCCGGCAAGGTCCGCGAGGTAGGCGACGGCTCGATGCTCCGCATCGGGGTCGGGAGACTCCAGTGAACGGTGAACCGGCGCGAAGGGGTCGTCGGCCGCCCCCGATTCGGACGGGCCGGCGACAGCGAGCGCCGCGACCCCGGCAATCGCGGCAAGGATGAGGAGCAACACAGGGGCGTGGCGCACGACGACAACTCCGGCGTGAAATGACGCGCATCATGGAATTGCGCGGCGTCATCTCCTGACGCGCCGGCCCCGGCCCTGCAAAAACTTCACACTACCGCCGCTGAATCGGCCCCCCGGCCCCGCCCTCCGGCCCGCCGCGGCCCCGGCCGTCTTTCTCCTGCTCCCCCGCCGGCGGCGCCGGCACCACATCCGCCCAGACCAGCACCGCCGAGTGCGGGTAGTACGTCACCTCCACCCAGTCGCCCTCCCGGATGCCCGCCACCGCGTGCGCATCCGCCCGCAGGATCTGCCGGTCCACGCGCACGTAGTAGGTCTTCATCACGATCGAATCGCGGCGCGACCACATCCGGGTGATCCGCCCCCGCCGCACGCGCGGCTTCGTGAACAGGTCCAGCGTCGATTGCACCGCCTGGAAGCCGAACAGGAGCGCCAGCAGGCCCAGCACCACGACGAGGAACCACGTCGAGCCCCGGTCGCCCCCGGCGAACACCCGGTCGATGAAGAAGAAGAGGAAGGCGCTGACCGTCACCAGCGCGACCGGCACCCAGAGGATGGCTGAGCGCAGGATGCCCGCGCGGACCGCCCGCGTTTTCAGCTCCCGCTGGAGTTCGGGGTCGTCGTCGTACCTCACGGCAGGAGAATCTCCATGCCGACCGACAGGGTGTCCGGGTCCAGGCCGGGGTTCACGGCGAGGATGGCATCGACCGTCGTGCCGTTATCGAGCGCGATCTGGAAGAGCGTGTCGCCGGACTTGACGACGTAGGTGCGCGCCGCCGGCGTCGGGGTCGCGCCTGCGGGTGTCGGCGTGGGCGAACCGGGCTGGGCCGTCGCCGGCGTCGGGGGGGTCGAAGGCGGCCGGGTCGCGCCGCCGGCTGCCGCGGTCGGGCTCGGGGCGCCGCCGCGGGGTGTCGGGGTCGCGGTCGCGGTGACCGCCGGCGTCGGGCTCGGCAGTTCGCGCACGAGCGGGCCGCGGCTCTCGGTCGCCGGCGGCCGGATGAGGAGGAAGGCGGTCACCAGCGTAGCCAGCGCGAGCAGCGCCAGCGAGCCGCGGAACACCCGTGCCGAGGGCACGGCCGCCTCCGGCGCCATGCAGCGCAGGCAAACCTCCGCGCCGTGCTCCTCGCAGTAGAGCCGGCCGCAGGTCGGGCAATCGGCGGTCGCCGGGCGTTCGCAGTAATGACAGGTCGCGTCGGTCACCGATATCCCAAGCCTACCCTCGCGCGCGAAAGGGGAAAGTCAACCGTCCCGGCCCGCCGGTTCGATGGTCGCCGTGAGCCCGAACGATTCGAGCCGCGCGCGGTAGTGCTCGGCCGCTTCTTTCGGGCATTCGATGACGACGGCCCGGCCGTGGTGGTGCGCCTCGAGCATGATGGCCGTCGCCTCCTCCCGCGTCAGCGACGGCACGGACCGCTGCAGCGCGCGCACCACGTGGTCCATGGTGTTCACGTCGTCGTTGTGGAGGATGACCCGGTAGGGCGGGAGCACCTTCTCGAGCACGACGGGGTCGAGTTCGATGGTCGGCGTGGACATGGAAGTTGGGAGTTGGGAGTTTGGAGAGTATAGCGCGGGATGCCGCGGGCTGGCCGCCCGCGGCGGGGGATGGCTCGCCGCCTTCGGCGGCATCGCCGCGGGATGCCGGCGCTCCGCGCCGGCGCGGGGGGAGGAAGGTTGGAGGCGGGAGGTTGGAGGCGGGAGGTTGAAGGTTGGAGGTTGGCCTCCCGCTTCCCGGTTCCCGCCTCCCGGTTCCCGCCCTACGCCGCGTACTTTCGGCCTTCGGTCTCCCGGTTCCCGGCTCCCGGTTCCCGGTTCCCGGCTCCCGCTTCCCGCCTCCCGGTTCCCGTCTCCCGCTCTACGCCGCGTGCTTGCGGCCTTCGGTCTCCCGGTTCCCGCCTCCCGCGTCCCGGTTCCCGCTTCCCGCTTCCCGACTCCCGCTTCCTGCCACCCTGCCCCAGGGGTCGATGACGCGGGTGAGGCGGCAGCGCGCCTGCGCGAGCTGCTCCTGGATGAGCGGCTCCGCGACGTCGAGCCGCCACGGCGAAAGCCCGCTGAGGTCGGGCCGCACGACCTGCACCGCCGCGGCCGACCGCCCGATCGCCTCCATCGCCTCTGTCGTGGCCCGGCTGAGGATCCGAAACGACTGCGCGAGCACGCCCAGCGCCGTCTTCGGCGGCGCCGCGGCGCCCGCCGGCGGCGTCAGGTCGATCGCCAGCACCTCGGTGGCTCCCAGCGCCAGCGCGCTCGCGATGTCGACCGACGCCGTGATGCAGCCGTCGACGTAGAGGTCGCCGCCCAGTTCGACCGGTTCGAAGACGCCGGGGATGGCGGTCGATGCCGCGATGGCGGGCGCGAGCGGCCCCTCGCGGAAGAGGTGCTTCCGGCCGCGCGTCAGGTTCGTCGCCACGACGGCCAGCTCGAGCCGCGCGTCTTCGAACCGGAGGTCGCGCACGTGGGCATCGATGAGCCCGCGGACGATGTCGTTGTCGCGCAGGGCGCGGGGGTTGCGGGTAACGCGCGCGGCGAGGTGGAGCGGGTTCCAGCGGAGCACACGGATGCGGCCGAGCCCCCGCCATACATCGAGCAGCCCCTGCGGGTCGTCCGGGTACATCGCCACCCAGGCGCCGTTGAGCGCGCCGACGCTCGTGCCGATGACGAGGTCGGGCCGGAAGCCGAGTTCGAACGCGGCCTGGATGTAGGCGGCCTGCACCACCCCGAGCGTGCCGCCGCCGCCGAGCACCAGCGCGCGCCTGCCCTCCCGCGGTTCCTGCGCCGTCACCGCTGCATCCTCCTGTGTCATGGGTATCGGCAGGGGGACGACGCAGCCGAAGGGCGATTTTCGCCGGGCGGAAGCCGCTCCTTATCGTTATCGTTCCACGACGAACAGGGGCGGCTGCGTAGGCTCGTCGACCTCCCCCCCGGTGCGGGTCGCCGGGAGCGAATTCGCAGGCGCGGCTGCTACGAGGCGCGCCGCGATTTCAGCGATGGCTGCGGCCGGGGAGGTGGCGGAATGTACGGCGCCTCCGTCGACCGGTTGCCGTTCGGACCGGGGAATTGGGCTCAGCGACCAGGCTCCCGCGAAGTCCTCCCAGCCCGGTTTCCCGGCGAAGCCGGTCGCCTTGATAACCGCATCGAGGGTGCCACTGAGCGCCTGCTTCGAGAGTGTGCCGGGAGAATCCGGGCGCTCCCCACCCTCCCCAAAGGCGACAGCGACGAGGGCATCGGAAAACGCGAGGATGAGTCCGTTGCGCGCCATGGCCTGCCACGATTTCCACCCGGCGCGCGGAGCGAACTGGGAGACGACGGCAAAGCGGTGGCCGGCGAAACGACGCAGCAGTGCACGGCCCTTCCCGGTCTCGATCCCCTCCGCGAGGACGACTACCGCCCGGCCACCGGCAGCGAGCGCACCCTCGACTGCCGATGTGTCGACACCGCGGGCGCCGCCGGAAATGACCAGCCAGCCGCGCCGGGCGCACTCCGCCCCGAGCTGGGCCGCGTCTTCGAGCGAGCGGGCGGGCGCGGCCCGCGAGCCGGCCACGGCGAGCGCAGGGGTCGCGCTCAGCAGGTCCAGGTCCCCCAGGACGTGGAGAAGCGCCGGCCTCGTGAGACGCCGTCGAAGTCGCTCTGGGTAGCCGGGGTCGTCCTTGGAGTACGTCGCAGGCGCCGCGACGAGGCGCGATTCTGTCAACGCCGAACCCTCGTTCTCGTGATGGTCACAGCATAGACCGCCGAGCAGGCGTCATCCTTCAGCATCGTCCGGGTACACTCCCGCAGCGTCGCGCCCGAGCGGAAGATGTCGTCAAGGAGGAGCAAGCGCTTGCCGCGGTAACGGTCCAGGTCGGTCACTGCAAAGGCGCCGCGGAGCGCCTCCTCGCGCTCCTCCGGAGACTCGATGTCCTTCAATGGCGCTCCTGCCCGCACCCGGACCAGCCACTCCCGGTCCGCCGGGCGTCCCGTCAGCGCCTCAAGCTCCCGGGCAAGGATGTCGACGGGCTGTTCCGCACGTGTCCGGTCGCTCGGCGGGACCGGGATGATGGCGGTCAGGCTTGGGAAAACTCCGAGGCTGGTGACGAACGCCGCGAGCCTCTCCGCGATGGGTGCTGCCGCGCTCCGGTTTCCGTCGTACTTCAACGCATACAGGAGTTCACCGAGCTCAGACCGTCGATAGCCCGGGCCCTCATGGTCGACCGTGTGCCAGTCGAGCGCCCATGCTCCCCGCCACGGCTCCTCAGGCTGTTTACCGAGCCACAACTGCACGTTAACGGCTCCCGTGGGGCGACTAAATAGCAAACGCGGATGCGCAGTTCAAGAGCCGCCACCCGCCCCGCAGCCCGCCCTCGCTCTTTCCTTTCCCTTTCTGCTGGTACCTTCTCCCCTGTATGCGCACCCCCATCCTCGCTCTCGCCGCCGCCATCGCCGTCTTCGCCGCCGCCTGCTCCGACCGCGAGAGTCCGGCAGCCGGGGCCGGCGCAACCCCCGGCAGCGCCGCCCTCCAGTGGTCGCCCTGCGGCGGCCGCGCCGAATGCGCAACCCTCGAGGTTCCGCTCGACTGGGCCAACCCCGGCGCCGGCACCATCGAGCTCAGCGTCATCCGCTACCCCGCCCGCAACCCCGGCCAGCGCATCGGCGTCCTCATGGCCAACCCCGGCGGCCCCGGCGGCTCCGCCATCGACTTCATGAAAACCTGGCAGGCCATCGCCCCCGCCGCCATCCGCGACCGGTTCGACCTCGTCGCCTTCGACCCCCGCGGCGTCGGCGAAAGCACTCCCATCCTCTGCCACGAACGGCTGCAGGAGCTCGTCGCCCTCGATCCCGACCCGGAGACCGACGCCGAATGGCGCGCCGCCGAGCGCGTCTCGAAGGCCTTCGCCGACGACTGCGCGGCGGCGGCCGGCCGCCTCCTCCCCTACGTCGGCACGAAGAACGTCGCGCGCGATATGGACGCCCTCCGCCAGGTGCTCGGCGAAGAGCAGCTCACCTACGTCGGCTACTCCTACGGCACCACCATCGGCGCCGTCTACGCCGACATGTTCCCCGGCCGGGTTCGCGCCTTCGTCCTCGATGGCGGCACCGACCAGTCGCTCGACTACGAAACCGTCGCCGTCACCCAGATGATCGGCTTCGAGTGCGCCCTCCAGGCCTACCTCGCCGATTGCGCGGCGAAGCGGTGCGCCCTCGCCCGCGACGGCGACCCGCGCGCCGCCATCGACCGCGTCATCGCCATGGCCGAGCAGGCGCCCATCCCGGCGCCCGGCGCGGACCGGCCCGCCGGCCCCGGCGAAGTCCAGCTGGGCATCATCGCCGCCCTCTACAGCAAGTTCACCTGGAACCAGCTCACCGGGGCGCTCACCCGGGCCCTCGCCGGCGACGGCACCGGGCTCGTCGAGCTGACCGACTTCTACCTCCAGCGCAACCCGGACGGCACCTACCCGAACCTCATCGAAGCGAACTACGCCGTCAACTCGGTCGATGCCGCCTGCCCGCGCGACCCGCTCGCCTACCGCTCCATGGCCGACCGGTTCGCGAAGCTGGCGCCCACGTTCGGCCGGGCGGCGGCCACCAGCGGCCTCGTCTGCGCCTACTGGGCCGCCGAGCCGGACCCCCTCGGCGTGCCGCGCGCCGCCGGCGCGCCGCCGATCCTCGTCATCGCCACCACCAACGACCCGGCGACCCCGTACGAATGGGGGAAAGCGCTCAGCGAACAGCTCGAAAGCGGCGTCCTCCTCACCTACCGCGGCGAAGGGCACACCATCTACGCCCAGGGCAGCGCCTGCGTCGACGATATCGTCAACGCCTACCTGCTGAACCTGGCCGTGCCCGCTGCCGGGGCTACCTGCGGCGACGGCCCGCCGCCGCCCGGCCAGCAGGCCGGGCCGACGCCCGCGCCCCGCACGGAGGCGACGCCCACCCGCTCGGCCCGCCTCGCCCCCGCGCCGGCCGACGGCAGCGCGGCAGCGGCGCCGGCCGCGAACGATGGCGATGAAGGCGAGACGCCGCCCCCGCCGCCCGAGACTGATGCCGGCAGCGGCGCACCCGCCACCTGGGGCTACTGGCTGGCCGGCCTGCTGCTGCTCGCCATGGCCGTCGCGTTCGCCGGGATCGGCGTTGCCCAGGCCCGCCGGGGCCGCCCCGGCGGCTGAGCCCGGGATTATCATCTGCGCTGGATGCGAATCCTGCTCGTCGAAGATGACCGGGCTGTCGCCGACGCCGTCCGCCGCGGGCTGAGCGAGGAGGGCTTCATCGTCGACCACGTCGCGGACGGCGAGGAGGCGCGCGAGGCGCTGCGAACCGGCGGCTACGATGCGGCCATCCTCGATGTCAACCTCCCGGGCGTGAGCGGCTTCGATATCGCGCGCGACCTGCGCCTTGCGGAGGGCGCCGTCGCCACACCGGTCCTCTTCCTCACCGCGCGCGACGCCGTGGCGGACCGGGTCCGGGGCTTCGAACTCGGCGGCACCGATTACCTCGTGAAGCCGTTCGCATTCGCCGAGCTGCTCGCGCGAGTGCGGGCGCTCATCCGCCGGCCGCCGGCCGTCCCCGCGCTGCTCCGCTACGAAGACCTCGAGCTGGACCCGGCCCGCCGCGAAGTGCGCCATGCCGGGCAGCCCATCGTGCTCCCGCCGCGCGAGTTCCGCCTGCTCGAGGCGCTCCTGCGGCACCCGGGCATCGTCATGGCCCGCGAACGGCTGGAACTCGCCGCGTGGCCCGATGCCGAGGACCTCGAATCGAACGCGCTCGAGGCCGCGGTCTACCACCTCCGCCGGCGCCTCGCCGAGCCCGCCGGCCATCACCACATCGAGACCATCCGGGGAGTCGGCTACGTTCTCCGCTAGGCTGCTGCTGCGCCTCCCCGTTCGGGCGCGCATCGCGCTCGGCATCCTCATGCTCGGGTCCGCCCTGCTCATCCTCGCCGCGGGCCTCACCTACCTCCTCTTCGAACGGCAGCTCCAGCGCGAGACGGATCGGCTCCTCTCCCTGCGCGCCGCCGCCAGCGAATCGCTCGTCGACCGCAGCGCTTCGCCCCCGACCCTGCGGGTTGCCGACCCGGGGGGCGAACTGGCCCGCGGCGAATCGGTCCTCCGCCTCTACCGCGCCACCGGCGAGCTGCTCGCCGATGGGTCGCCGGCGGCGCCTCCCTCGGCAGCTGAGGCGGACCTCGTCCGATCGGCGGCAGCCCGCGGCGCCGATGCGAGCGGCCGCGCCGCAGAGCCCGGCGGCGAACAGCAAGTGCTGCTCGCGCGGCCCCTCGCCGCCGACCCGGGCCTCGTCCTCGTCGTCGGCATCGAAGCCTCCCGGCTCGATGAGCCGCTCGCAGCGCTCCGCCTCGCCTTCGCAGCCGCCATCCCGGCGGCAGCGCTCGCCCTCGCACTCGGCGCCTATCTCATCGGCCGGCAGGCGCTCGCGCCCGTCGGCGCCATGGTCGCCGCCGCCCGCCGCATCGACCCCGAAAGCGGCGGACAGCAGCCCCATCGCCTGCCTGTGCCGGCCGCGGACGACGAGCTCCGCGCCCTCGCCGAAACCCTCAACGAGATGCTGGGCCGCCTCGCCGCGGCCTCCGAACGGGAGCGCGACTTCATCGCAAGGGCCGCGCACGACCTCCGCACCCCGATCGCCGGCATCCTCGCGACCGCGGACGTCGCGCTCCGGGGCGACCGGCCCGCGGCGGAGTACCGCGAGGCGCTCGCTACAGTCCGCGAGCGCGCCGCCGCGCTCACGCACCTCGCGAATCGCCTGATCGACCTGAACCGGCTCCAGCACGGGGAGGTGCGGCCCGAGCCGGTCAACCCCGGGGCTCTCCTTCGCGAGGTCGCCGCCCGCTGGATTACTGACGGCCACCCGGCCGAACGGCTGCACCTCGACGTCGACCCCTCGGCGGAAGTCCACGTCGCCCTCGACCCCGTGGCGCTCGAGCGCGCGGTGCGGAACCTGCTGGAAAACGTCGACCGCCACGCCGGCCCCGGCGCGTCGGCGTGGGTGAGCGCGGTGCGCGCTGACGGCGTCCTTCGCATCACCGTCGCCGACGACGGCCCGGGGCTGCCCGCACCCCCGGATGAACTCGTGCGCCCGTTCGCCAGCGCCGCCGGCCCGGCATCTCCCGGGGACGGGCTCGGTCTCGCCATCGTCGCCTCGGCTGCGCGCGCACACGGCGGCACCCTGCGGGCCATCCCCCGCGGCCCCCGCGGCGGCGCGTCCTTCGTCATCGAACTGCCGGCCCCGGGCTCCGCGTAACGCTCCCTTTCCCGCCGTCATCTTCCCGTCAGGCAGCTCCGCGACCATCGATGCAGGGACGGCACCACGCGAAACCCGCCGTCCGGGAAAGGACCACCGCATGAGCCTCTCGAGCATCTTCTCCCGCCGCCTCTACCTTGGCGTCGCCCTGCTGGCCCTGCTGGCCATCGCCGGGAGCGCCACCACCCTCGCCGCCACGCAAAGCCGCGCCGCCTCCAACGACCAGGCGTGCGCCCAGGACACCGTCGACGACAACGAACAGCCCGGCGCACCGGACACCGACAACATCCAGGACGAGTGCGGCGACCAGCACGAAGACGGCGAGACCAACGACGACAACGGGACCGTCGATCAGCACGAAGACGGCGAGACGAACGACGACAACGGGACCGTCGATCAGCACGAAGACGGCGAGACGAACGACGACCTCCCCGGCCAGGTGAGCCCCCAGAACTAACGCTCGCCGTCTCCCTCCCCTGGCGCGGCCCCGGCCCCCTGCCGGGGCCGCGCTGCGTCGGCGTTGCGCAGGCCCGCCGGGGCCGCCCCGGCGGCTAACCGCCTGCTCGCGTAGACTCCACCTCACCCCTGCCCGGGACCGGAGGAGCCGCGTGGCCGATGCCGCGCCCGGCGCTCTCGCGGGCCGCCGGGTCCGCCGCCCGGCCCGCGTCTTCTACGGCTGGTGGATCGTCGCCGTCGGCGGCGCCCTCCAGGCCCTGCAGGCCGCCCTCCTCGGCCAGGCCTACGGCGCCTACGTCGTCCTCCTCCGCGAGGAGTTCGGCTGGAGCAAGACCCTGCTCTCCGCCGCTTCCAGCCTCCGCGAGGCCGAAAGCGGCATCCTCGGCCCCGTCCACGGCACCCTGCTCGACCGCTTCGGCCCCCGCACCATCGCCTCCATCGGCGTCGTCCTCCTCGGCATCGGCTTCATGCTCTTCAGCCGCGTGCAGGACCCGCTCCAGTTCTACGGCGCCTTCCTCGTGATGTCCGTCGGCGCCAGCATGTCCGGCTACTTCACCGCCACCTTCGCCGCCGTCCACTGGTTCGAACGCCGCCGCGCGACGGCCATCTCGCTCACCTCAGCCGGGTTCGCCATCGGCGGGATGTGCGTGCCGCTCACCGTCCTCGCGCTCGAATCCTTCGGCTGGCGGACGACGGCCTTCCTCTCCGGCGTGCTCATCATCGCCGCGGGCCTGCCGCTGGCCCAGCTCTACCGCCACCACCCGCGCGACCTCGGCCTCGAACCGGACGGCGAGCCGCCGGCCCGCCCCGTCCGCGACCCCGCCGACCCGCCGCCGGCGCCCGCCTCCCGCGATTTCACCCTCGGCGAGGCGCTCCGCACGCCGGCGTTCTGGCTCATCGCCTTCGGCCATGCGTCTGCCCTGTTCGTAGTCAGCTCCATGGCCGTCCACCTCGTCTCGCACCTGCGCGAGGCGCTCGGCTACACGCTCGGGCAGGCCTCGGCCGTGGTGCTCGCGCTCACCTTCACGTTCATGGTCGGGAACCTCACCGGCGGCTTCATCGGCGACCGGGTGAACAAGCGCGCCTTCCTCGTGACCTGCATGGCGATGCACTGCACCGGGCTGCTCATCCTCTCGCACGCGGTCGCGACGTGGATGGTCGCCGCCTTCGTCGTCATCCACGGCCTCGCGTGGGGCTGGCGCGGCCCGCAGATGTCCGCCATCCGCGCCGACTACTTCGGCCGGGCCGCCTTCGGCAAGATCATGGGCGTCTCCGCGATGGTCATCATCACCGGCACGGTCTTCGGGCCGCTCATCGCCGGCGCGCTCTACGACCGGACCGGCAACTACCGGCTCGGCTTCGATGTCCTCGCGCTCATCGCGCTCTCCGGCTCAGTGTTCTTCCTGCTGGCGCGACGGCCCTCACCGCCACTCGACCGCCAGCACGGTCGCTAGCGGGTCAATAGCCGCGGGCGGCACCTCGATGGTCAGCTCGCCCAGCGGGTCGCGCCCGAAGAGCCGGTCGGCGATGGCGCAGCGGCTGCTCGTGCGGAGCTCCTCGCCGGTGCCGACGCACCACGCCCGCGCGGCATGGTCCACCGGCACGCCGCGCAGCGTCACTGACTCGTACGGGCGCTTCAGGAGGAAGACGTACGTCACGCTGCCCCGCTTCGTCGATGGACCGTAGACCTGCCACGGCGCGAGCCCCGGCTCCGTGCCGGTGATGGCTTCGCCGTGGCGTCCCATCCACCCCGCCACCTCCTCGAGGATGGCGATCTGCTCCTGCGGCAGGCGGCCGTCGCCCATCGGGCTCACGTTCAGCAGCAGGTTGCCGCCCCGGCCCGCCACTTCGCAGAGCGTGTGGACCACCTGCCGGGGCGATTTCCACCGCGTATCCGACGGGACATAGCCCCAGCTCTCATTGAGCGTCATGCACGTCTCCCACGGCCGGCCCGGCGGCTGCGGCGGCACGAACTGCTCCGGCGTTTCGAAGTCGCCCGCGCCCGGCAGCCGGTCGTTGATGAGGATGCCGGGCTGCAGCTCCCGGATGAGCGCCTCCAGCTCGTTCGCCCGCCACTGCTCGGGCGTCCGCTCCCAGCCGCCGTCGAACCAGAGGAGGTCGATCGGCCCGTAGTTCGTCAGCAGCTCCCGCACCTGTTCGAACATGTCCCGCAGGAAGCGCTCCCACCCCTCCGGGGTCGGCTGGCGGCCGCGCCCGAACCGGTACGGCCGGTCGTCATCGGTCAGCGCCGGGTAGTCCGGGTGGCGCCAGTCGCAGAGCGAAAAGTAAAGCCCGACCCGGAGCCCCTCGGCCCGGAACGCCTCCACGTACTCGCGGACGAGGTCGGCGCCGACGGGCGATGCGGCGACCCCGAACTCCGACGTCTTCGTGTGGAACATCGCGTAGCCGTCGTGGTGCTTGGCGGTGAAGACGGCGTACTGCATGCCGCAGCGCTTCGCGAGGCGGGCGAGCGCGGGGAAGTCGCGCTGGCGGGGGTCGAACGTCGCCGCGGAGGCCTGATAGGCGGCGACGGACATGCTGGCGGTGGGCAGGGCGGCATTGCCGCCGGCCATCGGCCACGAGAGTTCGACGCCCTGCTGCGAGGAATGCCCCCAGTGGATGAACATCCCGAACCGGGCCGTTTCGAACCAGCTCGCCATCGCGGGCCGCGATGCTACCGGATGCCGGGCGGCGCCGCCAGCGGGAGGATGGGGAAGCGGCCCGCCGCCTATCCGGCAGGGCAACCGGAACGCGCGCCCCCCGGGCGACAGTTCGGGAAGGCGGGCCTTGCCGCCGCCAGCTTCGGACGGCCGCAGGATGCGCGCAAGCCGCCCCTTACCCCAGCAGCCGCAGCACCCGCTCCGCCGCCAGCTCGGCTACCCGCTCGGCCGGCAGCGCGGCATCGATCACCGCCCAGCGGCCGGCGTCGTCGCGCGCCTGCAGCAGGTAGCCCTCCCGCACCTTCCGGTGGAACTCCAGCCCCTCCAGCCCCGTCGCCACCGCGGCGCTTTCGGCCGCCTTCCGCGCCAGCCCTGCCGCCGGGTCGATATCGAGGTAGACCACGAGGTCCGGCTCGAGCCCGCCCGTGGCCGCCCGGTTCGCCGTGCGGACGATGACGGGGTCCAGCCCCCGCGCGTGCACCTGGTAGGCGAAGGTGCTCGGCGCGAACCGGTCGCAGAGGACCGTGTCGCCCCGTTCGAGCGCCGGCCGGATGACCGCCGCGACGAGCTCGGCGCGGGCGGTGAGGAAGGCGAACAGCTCGGCCCAGGGGCTCAGCCGCTCGTGGAGCAGGCCGCGGATGACTTCGCCCGCCGGCGTGCCGCCCGGCTCCCGGGTGAGGACGACGCGCCGGCCGGCCGCCTCCAGCCGGGCCGCGACCGCCGCCGCGGCCGTGCTCTTGCCGGAGCCTTCGCCCCCTTCGAAGACGATGAAGCGGCCGCTGCTCACCGCTCGAACGGCGTCCCGCTGCCGAGCGGCAGGATCTTCACGCGGCGCATCGGCTCCTTGCCCGAGCTGCGGCTCTCGAGGTTGTAGCGCGTCGCCAGCTGGTGCTGCACCCGGCGGATGTAGCTGTTCGCCGGCGGCAGCTCCACCGGGCGGCCCTCTTCGAGGACCTTCGCGATCGCCTCCTCCGTCTCGCGGAAGACGTCGACCATCGGGTCGCGCTTCGGGCCGCGCCCGCCGCCGCTCCCCCGGTCGCCCCGCAGCTGGAGGAGCGCCTGCTCGAGCTGGTAGAGCCCGCTGCTCTTCACCACGTAGAGCGGCAGGTTCAGCTCCTCCGCCTCGCGCAGGGCGGGCGGCTTGCTCCGGTAGTAGTTGCGGAGCGTGATGACCGCGTCGGCATCGGCCGGGTCATCGACCAGTTCGACGTTCGCATCGACGGAGCGGGCCGCCTGTTCGAGCCGCGCGCGCGGGATGCCGAAGGGGAAGAGCCGGGTGACGCGGGAGGCCGGCCGGGGCGCGGCGGCGGCGAACTGCGGCGGCTCGTCGCCGTCGAACTCCGCCGGCTCGGGCGCGGCGGGCTCGAACCCCCGCGGTTCGCGCGGCTCCCGGAACTCCCGCACGTGGCCGCCGTTCCGCCGGTGGCCGATCTCCCAGGTCGGCGGCCGGCCGGACCGCGCCGGCGCGCCGGCGCCCATGCCGAACTCGCCGCCTTCGCGCTCCGCGTCGTCCACGATTTCGATCCGGCCGCCGGGGCCGAGCTGCCGCGTCTCCGGCTTCGCCCGGTAGCCCCGGAGGATGGCGTCGACCGTCTCGGCGACGTTCTTGTGGATGGCCACCCGCCGCCAGCTCTCGATTTCGACCACGATGTCGAACGTCGGCGGCGCTTTCCGTTCGAGGATCGACTTCTGCGTGCCGCGCCGGCGCGCCTCTTCGTCGCCCAGCGTCACCGACTGGATGCCGCCGATGAGGTCGGCGAGCGTCGGGTTCAGCATCAGGTTTTCGAGCGAGGTGCCGTGGGCGGTGCCGACGAGCTGCACGCCGCGCTCGGCGATGGTGCGCGCCGCCTGCGCTTCCAGCTCCGTGCCGATCTCGTCGATGACGATGACTTCCGGCATGTGGTTCTCCACCGCCTCGATCATCACCGCGTGCTGCATCGACGGCGTGGCGACCTGCATCCGCCGGGAGCCGCCGATCGCCGGGTGGGGCACATCGCCGTCGCCGCCGATTTCGTTCGACGTGTCGACGATGATGACGCGCTTGTTCGCATCGTCGGCGAGCACGCGCGCGACTTCGCGCAGCATCGTCGTCTTGCCGACGCCCGGCCGGCCGAGGAGGAGGATGTTCTTCCCGCTCAGCACGAGGTCTTCGATGACGCGGATCGTGCCGTAGACGGCGCGGCCGACGCGGCAGGTGAGGCCGATGACTTTGCCGCGCCGGTTGCGGATGCAGCTGATCCGGTGGAGCGTCCGTTCGATGCCGGCGCGGTTGTCGTCGCCGAAGTCGCCGATGCGGGCGATGACCCACTGGAGGTCGGCCTCGGTGACCTCTTCGCGGCTGAGGACGATTTCGCGGCCCGGGTAGCGGGCTTCCGGCAGCCGGCCGAGGTCCATCACGACTTCGAGCAGGTCGGCGCGGCGCTCCGCCTCGCGCAGCGGGCCGGAGATGTGCGGCGGGAGCGCATCGAGCAGCAGGTCGAGGTCGTCGGTGACGATCTGCTCAGGGGGCAGCGGTGCGGATGCAGAAGATGACTGGCTCACGACTCATTGCGGCACGGGGAAGGATTCCGCCGGGACCGCCACGACCTCCTTGAGGGTCTCGGCCCGCGCGAGGCGGCGCGCGCACATGAGCCGCACTCCGAGGGCCGGGTAGCCGCGCTCCTGCGCGGCCGCTTCGATGCCGGGCTGGTGTTCGGCCACCACGAGCGCGCCGTGGCGCGGCGCGTGCGCTTCGACCGTGTCGAGCGCCGCATCCACGAGCGCGCCCCCTTCCGCGAGCAGGAGGTGCGCCTCCCGCTCGCCGATCCCGGCCCAGCCGATGAGCCCGCCCTCTCCATCGGCCACGAACTCCTGCTCGCAATCGAACGAATCGAGCACGGCCCGGAACTCCTGCTGGCCGGGCGCTTCGTTCCGCCGGACCGGCTCCGGCACGGCCCGGCAGTACAGCCGGAAGATGCCCGCGCGGTCGGCCCGCACGGCCGGCCGGAACGGGTTCTCCGGCCCCGGCGCTGCCCGGCTGCTCCGCAGCGCGTACAGCCGCTCCAGCCGGTAGGCGTAGAAGCCGGCCCGCCGCAGGGCGCCCGCGTGGGGCGACCCCTCCGCGTACCGGAGATAGAGCACCCGCCCGCCGCGCAGGGCCACCTCCCGCGCCAGCCCCTGCAAAAGGGCCGTCACTGCGTCGTCGTCCTTCGGCCGGCCGATGCGGAGGGAGGCGACATCCCAGCCGGCGCCGCCCGCCAGCTGGCGGGCCACCGCCACCCCGCGGTAGCTGAGGCCGCGCCGCAGCCCGACGACCGCCGTCCGCGGCACTTTCGGCAGCCGCGTGATGCCCGTCGCCGCCAGCCCGCTGGAGACGAGCAGGTTCTGCCCGCCGCGCAGCGCCACCACCTCCGTATCCAGCCGGTGGAGCTGCGGCCAGAGCGTCGCCGCATCGATCGGGCTCAGGGCCTCGGCGAAATGGTCGCTCATTTGGCAGCCCCCGGCGGCGCGCCGATGGTGAGGAAGTAGGCGTGCAGCCGCGTGTCGTGCGTCAGCTCCGGGTGGAAGCTCGTGGCCAGCAGGTTGCCCTGCCGGGCGGCGACCACCGTGCCGTCGGCCAGCCGCGCGATCGCCCGCGCTGGCGGGTCGACCCGCTCGATGACCGGCGCGCGGATGAAGACAGCCCGGAACGGCCCGCCTTCCAGCCCTTCGATGGCGAGGTCCTCTTCGAAGCTGTCGACCTGCCGGCCGAAGGCGTTCCGCCGCACGCGGATGTGCATCGTTTCGATGCCGGGCCGGTCGAGCCGGTCCACCTCCTTCGCGAGCAGGATGGCGCCGGCGCAGGTGCCCCACGTCGGCCGGCCGCTCGCGCAGAAGGCCCGCAGCGGCTCCTGGAACCCGTTCGAGAGGATCAGCCGGGCGATCGTCGTGCTCTCCCCGCCCGGGATGATGAGCGCATCGAGCCCCTCGAGCTGGGCCGGCTTCCGGACTTCGATCGCCCGGTGGCCCATCCCTTCCAGCATCTCCCGGTGCTCCCGGAAATCCCCCTGCAGCGCGAGCACCCCGACGGTGCGGGGCGCGGACGAACGCGGCGAAACCGTCATGCGGAACCAGCCCCCGGCGCAGGGCGCGGCTCACGGACGGCAACCGAGGGGCACGTGATGATGCGAATGCTCGATGGCAACGGCAGTGCGAAAACCCTGCGCAACCTGCTTCCAGTGTACCGCACCCGCAGGGCGCCTGCGCGGCGCCGAACGTTAACTTCCCGTGCCCTGGTACGCCGGCTCGATGACGGCCGACATGCTCCCGCGCGAATTCGGCATCAGCGGGTCCGGCCCGTAGGCGTGCACCAGCTCCTGCTTCGCGCGGACCTCATCGTGGCTGCCCGTCATCAGCACGGCCCGGCCCTGGCTGTCCACCACGCAGGCGATGGCGTACCCCTTCTCCGGCCCGTAGCCGAAGATCTCCGCGCACATCCGGATGACGTACGCGTACGTGTGCTCGTCGTCGTCCAGCAGCACGAGGTGGTACGGCGGTTCGAGCTGCTGGTCGGTCTCGTCGATGACGTGCGTCCCGGGAGATGGCAGCAGGCTCATGCCTTCGATTATACCCCCGGGCGGGCGGGCTCCCGGCGCTCAGCGGCCGGGTTCGAACAGGGCCGCGATGACGGCCAGCGCCAGCCGCCGCCCGCCGGCCGGCGTGAAGTGCACCCCGTCGCTCACCCGGATGACCTGCAGCGTCCCCTGCTCGTCCGGCAGCGCCGCGGCGTAGCTGCCGTCCGCCGCCGAGGTCAGCGTCCAGGTATCGAGATACAGCACCCACGGCCGGGCCGCCGCCTGCGCTTCGAACACGGCGTTGATGCGCGGCACGCTCGCCGCGAGGTCGGCCCGGCCCATGTTCGGCTGCCCCACCCACACCACCGTCCGCCCCGGCCGGTAGAGCAGGTCCATGACCGCGCCGACCCGCGCGCCGTACTCCTCCGCCGAGCGCACCTGGTTCGCGTCGTTGGCGCCGACCATGAAGACCACCACGTCCGGGTCGTACCGCGCCATCTCCGCCGCGAGGTATGCCGGCCAGTCGAAGAAATCCGGCCGCATCAATCCCGAGCTGATCTTGTAGTCCGCCCCGCGGACGGGGATGCCGCCCAGCGCCGACCACTCGGCGAAGAGCGCGACCGTCATGAAGTAGGAGGTCGAGTCGCCGTCGGACCAGAGCCGGACGCCCTCCGCCGTGCGGAGCCGCGCCGGGGTCGGGGTCGGGGTCGGGGTGGGCGTCGGCGGCGGCTCGGGCGTGCCGTCGTACGCCAGCCCGGCGACGAAGACGTACCGCACGGGGGCTTCGGCAGCAGCAGCGCCGGCCGGGGCCTCCGCCGCCGGGTCATCGGCGAGCGAAAAGACGATCCCGGCGCAGCCGCCGAGCACCCCTGCGAGCACGAGCAGCGCCCCGTGCCAGCGGCGCGCGCGCCACCGCCGCCCCGCCCGCTCCTCCGGTTCGGGTGCCGCGTCGGCGCCGGGCAGCTCTTCCAACTCCGCGACCTCGCAGGGGCTTCGAATCCGGCAACGCGCGGACCCGGGGTAAAGTTCCCGCAGTCGCCCGCTTCGCGCCAGCCCGCGACAATGCGGGGCGGGGGGCGGCGCCCCCGCCGGCCGCGACCATGCTCTTCCCGACCGTCGATTTCGCCATCTTCTTCGTCGCCGTCTTCGCCGTCGCCTGGCTGATTCGGCCGTGGCACCTCTGGTGGCGCGTCTTCCTCGTCCTCGCCAGCTGGTTCTTCTACGGCTTTTGGGAGCCGAAGTTCGTCCTCCTCCTCATCGGCTCCACGGCCTTCAACTGGGCTGTCGGCCGCGATCTCGCCCGGATGCGCGGCCCGGAGGGGCTCGACCGCTTCGGCCGCTGGTTCCTCGGCTTCGGCATCGCCGCCAACCTCGCCACCCTCGGCTGGTTCAAGTACTACGGCTTCTTCGTGAAGGACGTCGCCGGCCTCATCGAGCGCTTCGGCGTCGACCTCCCGCTGCCGCTCCTGCAGATCACGCTCCCGGTCGCCATCTCGTTCTTCACCTTCCACGCCATCAGCTACCTCGTCGATATCGCCCGCGGGCAGTGCGAGCCCCTTTCGCCGCTCGATTTCGCGCTCTACCTGTCGTTCTTCCCCCACCTCGTCGCCGGCCCCATCGTCCGCGTGACCGAATTCGCCCCGCAGATTCGCGCGCCCTTCCGCGACCGCGTGATCGACGCCGCGCCGGCGTTCACGCTCATCGTCGCCGGCCTCTTCAAGAAGGTCGTCATCTCCACCTATCTCGCCGGTGAAATCGCCGACCCCGTCTTCGCCAGCCCGGGCACCCACAGCGCGCTCGAAAACCTGCTCGGCGTCTACGCCTACGCCGTCCAAATCTTCGCCGACTTCAGCGGCTACACCGATATCGCCATCGGCTGCGCGCTCCTCCTCGGCATCCAGTTCCCCCAGAACTTCGACCAGCCGTACCGCGCGTGGTCGCTGCAGGATTTCTGGCGGCGCTGGCACATGACGCTCAGCCGCTGGCTGCGCGATTACCTCTACATCCCGCTCGGCGGCAGCCGGGGCAGCAAATGGTTCACCTACCGGAACCTCTTCCTCACGATGCTCCTCGGCGGCCTCTGGCACGGCGCGGCCTGGACGTTCGTCGCCTGGGGCGCCATCCACGGCGCCGGCCTCGTCATCGAGCGGGAAGTCCGGGCGCGAAACCGCTGGCTCCGCGGGACGGCGGCGAAGGCGGCCGGCTGGTTCATCACCTTCCACGTCGTCTGCTTCGCCTGGATCTTCTTCCGCGCCGAGACGTTCGGGGCCGCCTGGCATGTCATCACCCGCATCGCCACCGCCTGGGGCGAGCCCTCGCCCGCCGCCACGCCGCTCCTCATCGCCGTCATCGCCGGCGCTATTGCCGCTCAGTTCCTCCCGCGCGACCTCTTCCGGCGGTTCGAGGTGACCTACTCTGAACTCGCCCCTGCCGCGCAGGCGGCTATGCTGGCCGTGGCGCTCGTGCTCATCGATGCCCTCGGGCCGGAGGGCGTCGCGCCGTTCATCTACTTCCAGTTCTGAGCCCCGGAGGTGACCCCGCCCGATGGCTGACGCGACCCGACCCGGCCCCCGCCAGCGGCTCGGCGCCCGGCCCCGCCGCGTCTTCGGCGTCATGGTCGGCGGCCTCCTCCTCGCCGTCCTGCTCAACGCCCCCGCCCTCGAACAGGGCGCCGAATCGATGCCCTACGGCCGGGAGCGCGACTTCTGGCTCGCCGTCTGGAAGCCGTTTGCGACGGTCAGCCGCCTCTTCTTCCTCGATGAGCCGCGCAACCTGCTCGACCGCGCCCTCGGCCGCGAGCAGCGCGGCCTGTTCGAACTGCCGGCCGCGCCCGGGGACGAACCCGGGCAGCCCGGCGGCGATGCGACGGCCCTCCCCGGGCGGACGCCGACGCCCGGCCGCGGCACCCCCGCCGCCTCCCCGACGCCGACGCCCGACCCTCGCCCGAAGCTCCGCACCCCGACCGCCGCCGACCCCCTCCGCGTCTGGATCGGCGGCGATTCGATGGTCAAAGTGCTCGGCGAAGCGTTCGTGCGGCAGGCCGCCGAGACCGGCGTCATCGCCGCCACCCACGACCCCCAGCTCTCCAGCGGCCTCACGCGGCCCGATTTCTTCGACTGGCCCGGCCACTTCAACCAGCTCGTCCAGTCCGGCCGCTACGACGTCTTCATCGTGATGTTCGGCGCCAACGATTCGCAGGGCATCAAAACGCCCGACGGCCAGATCTTCCAGCCCGGCGACCCCGGCTGGACCGCCGAATACCGCCGCCGCGTCGCCGGCGTCATGGACCTCCTCGGCGGCGGCAACCGCCTCGTCCTCTGGGTCGGCCAGCCAATCATGCGCAGCGCCGAGTTCTCCCAGCGGATGGCCGAGCTGAACGCCATCTACCGCGAAGAGGCCGCGAAGCGCCCGTGGGTCCAGTTCATCGACCTCTGGCCGCTCTTCCAGGCGCCCGGCGGCGGCTACGACGCCTACCTCCGCGACGACGACGGCCAGGTGAAGGAGATGCGGCACCCGGACGGCGTGCACCTCGTCCGCGACGGCGGCGAGCGGGCGGCGCGGACCATCCTGTCCGCGCTCAAGGCCGAAGCCGGCATCCCCTGAGCGGCGCGGCGGTCGTCCATTCCCGCCGCGGGCCGTACCCTCGAGAAGATGGATGGCGGCCTCCCGCCCGGCTTCGGGCGCTACCCGCTGCCGCTGGCGCTGGCCATCCTGCTCGTGCAGGCGGCCCTCGGCATCCTCCTGTTCGCCACGTTCCAGGAATGGGTGCCGCGCCGGCTCGGCGCGTCCGACGCCTGGGGCGGCTACCTCCTCGCCAGCTACGGCGCCGCCCGCTTCCTCCTCGAAACGCCGACCGGCGCCATCGCCGACCGCCTCGAGCGCCGCGCCGGGCTCCTCCTCGGCTTCCTCCTCATGTTCCCGTCGATTGGCCTCATGGCCGCCGTCCGGCAGGAGCACGCCTACCTCGTCTTCGCCGCCCTGCTCGGCGCAGCGACCGCCTTCCTCTGGCCCGCGACCTACGCCATCGCGGCCGACCTCTACCCCATCGACCGACGCGGCAAGGTCATCGGCTTCCTCAACCTCGCCCAGCTCGGCGGCTTCGGCCTCGGCGCGCTCGGCGGCGCCTTCCTCGTCGACCACGCGCCCGCCGGCGCGCTCTTCGGCAGCGCGGCCGGGGCGGTGGCGCTCGCCTTCGCGGCGGTGCTGCTCGGCATCCCCAGTTACCGCGGCGGCTCCCTCTTCCGCCGGGTCGATGCCCCCGGCCGGCCCTCCCTCCGGAGCGTGCTCGACCGCAGAGTCGCCGCGCTCGCGGCCCTCATCCTGCTCGCGAGCATCGCTCTTGCCATGCTCGTGCCCGCCATCCGCCCCTATGGCGAACGCGTGATCGGCATCTCGTTCTCCCGGCTCACCATCGCGCTAATTCCCGCCGTGGCCGTCGGCGCGCTGCTCTACATCCCGGCCGGCGACCTCGCCGACCGGTTCGGGCGCTGGAAGCCCTTCGCCGCCGGGCAGCTCTGCCTCGTCGCCGGGCTGCTCGTCCTCGCCGCCACGGCCAGCCTCCCCGTCGCCATGGCCGCCGCCACCCTCGTCGTCGCGGGCAACGTCCTCACCGTTCCCGCGTGGAACGCGGCGGTGATGGACCTCGCCCCCGAAAGCCACCGGGGCACGCTCATCGGCCTTTCCGTCGCGCTCAGCGGGCTGGCGCTCGCGCTCGGCCCGGCGCTGGGCGGCTTCGTCGTCGGCCGCTGGGGCGCGCCCGCGGCGTTCACCGTCTCCGCCGCGCTGGCCGCGGCCGCTGCTGCCCTGACGCTGGCCTACGCCCGCCGCACCGCGGGCGCCACCGGCACCCGCAGCCCCGTTCGACGCTCCTGAACGGTTGCGATTTGGTGCGCGGCGTGCCCCTACAATACGGCCCGGCCGTTTTCAGTCTCACCAGGAGGTTCGCCGTGACCCAGGCCCAGCGCACCGAAGCCAAGTGGCGCATGCGCCTCATCATCTTCGCCGTCGTCCTGCTCGCTCTCGTGGTCTTCATCGCCGAGAACTGGCTGACCGTGCAGGTCCGGTTCCTCTTCGCCAAGACGGAGACGCGGCTTGCCTGGGCCCTGATCGTCGCGGCCGTCCTCGGGTATGCTGCCGGCTGGCTGACGCCGAAGCTCCGCCGCTAAGCCGCGGCCCGGGCGCGGCGCCGGCACGCTTTCCCTGCGGAGGAATTCCGATGCCCAGCGCCGAAGCCCAGCAGCTCGCCGCGATGTTCCGCGCGGCGCCCCCGCCCCTCGAAACCCCCGACGTCGCCCAGATGCGGGCGAACATGGAGGGGATGGCCGCGCTCGGCGGCGCCGAACCCGGCACCGCGCTCGAATCCGCCGATGCCGGCGGCGTGCCGGCCGAGTGGTCGGTCGCGCCCGGCGCCTCCCGCACCCGCGCCATCCTCTACCTCCACGGCGGCGGCTACGTCATCGGCTCCATCGCCACCCACCGCGGGCTCGTCTCCCGGCTCTCGGCCGCCTCCGGCGCCGCCGGGTTCGCTATCGACTACCGGCTCGCGCCCGAGCACCCCTTCCCGGCGGCCGTCGACGACGCGGTGGCAGCCTACCGCTGGCTGCTCGGGCAGGGGATCGAACCCGGGCGCATCGCCATCGCCGGCGATTCGGCCGGCGGCGGGCTGACCATCGCCACCCTCCTCGCCCTGCGCGATGCCGGCGCGCCGCTGCCCGCCTGCGCCGTCACCTTCTCGCCGTGGACGGACCTCGCCCTCGAAGGCCGCTCGATGGACGAGCGCGACGCCCGCGACCCGATGGTCCACCGGCCCGGCCTGCAGCAGATGGCCGACTGGTACCTCGCCGGGCAGGATGCGCGCCAGCCGCTCGCCTCGCCCATCCACGGCGATCTCCGCGGCCTCCCGCCCCTCCTCATCCAGGTCGGCACCGAAGAATCGCTCTACGACGATGCCGTCCGCCTCGCCGTCCGGGCGGTCGAAGCCGGCGTGCCGACCGCCTTCGAGCCGTACCTGGAGATGTTCCACGTCTTCCAAATCTTCGGGATGCTGCCCGAGGCGCACGCGGCGGTGAAGGCCGCCGGCGCGTTCATCGCGCGCCACACCGGCGGCTGACGACAGCCTCCTGCCTCTACCGCGGCAGCTCCTCCACCCGCAGGCCGAAGAGCGCCGGGGGCTCCGCCCCCAGCGCCGCGAGGTACGAACAGAGCTGGCTCCGGTGGTGCACCTCGTGCTCCACCAGCCCGCCGAGCACCCGCTTCCACGCCGGGAACGGGTCGCCCGCGAGGTTGCCGATCGTCCGCTCCAGGTCCGCCCGGGCCAGCACGGCCACCGTCTTCTTCCCCGACCGGAGGCAGAGCTCCCGCAGCCGGTCCGCCGTGAGCCCGGCCGGCGGTTCGTGCCCCGGGTAGCGCGGCGCGCCCGTTTCGATGGCCAGCAGGTTCATCCGCCGCGCCGCGACGATGTGCAGCGCCAGCTCCGCGACCGAGAACTCGCCCGGCGCGGGCCGCCACCCGAGCTGCTCGTCGCGCAGCCGCTCGAACGCCTCGAACGTGCGCGCCTGCACGTTCACGACGTACTTGATGAGGTCGTCGCGCCCGATCACCCCGCCCATGCTACGGCAGGCGCCGCTCAGCGGTCTGCTGCTAATCTCCCGTTAACCGCCCCGGTGGAGAGTTCCTCCGCGTGTCCCGCGAACAGGCTGCGCCCTACCTGGCAGAGTTCCTCGGCACGTTCGCGCTCGTGTTCGCCGGGCCGGGCTCCATGGCCGTCGATGCCGCGTCCGGCGGCGCGGTTGGCGGCGTCGGCATCGGCCTGAGCTTTGGGTTCATCGTGATGGCGATGATCTTCGCGCTCGGCCACGTCTCCGGCTGCCACATCAACCCGGCCATCACGGCCGCCTTCGCCGCCACGCGCCGCATCCGCCCCGCCCGCGCGGCGGGCTACATCGCCGCCCAGCTCGCCGGCGCGGCGCTCGCCGGCCTCGCCGTCGTGGCCATCGTCGGCGACTACGCCGATGCCGGCGCCAGCCTCCCCCGCCTCGGCGGCGCCGATGCCGCGCTCGCCTCCGAAATCGTCCTCACCTTCTTCCTCGCGCTGATCGTCTTCTCCGTCGCCACCGACGCGCGGGCGCAGGGCGCGTTCGCCGCGATTGCCATCGGCGGCTATGTCGCCATGGCCGCCACCGGCTGGGGCCCTGTCGCCAACGCCTCGATGAACCCGGCGCGCAGCTTCGGGCCGGCCGTCGCCTCCGGCGCGTGGGATGCGCACTGGGTCTACTGGCTCGGGCCCGGCCTCGGGGCCGTGCTCGCCGCCTTCGCGTACGAACTTCTCCGCCCCGGCGCGCCGCCGCCACCACCCGAAAGGAGCTGACCTATGGCTGCCCTCTCGCTCACCCCCGCCGAGGAAGGCGAACTCCGCCTCCGCATCCGCCGCGAATCCGAGTCGCTCGCCCGCGAATTCGCCGGCATCTTCTCCGTCGAGACCATCGAGCGGTACGTCAACGAATCGTTCGATGCCATCCGCGGCCGCGCCCGGCTGCTCGACTTCGTGCCCGTCTTCGTGCACCGGTACACCCGCGAACGGCTCCGCGCCCTCGCCCAGGCGGAGGGCCTCGTCGCCAAGGACCGGCCCGAAGTCCTCTACGTCTGCGTCCATAACGCCGGCCGCTCGCAGATCGCGGCCGCGCTCACGGCGCAGCTCAGCGGCGGCGCCGTCGCCGTCCGCTCCGCCGGCTCCGACCCGGCCGACGAGATCAACCCGGCGGTCGTCGCCGTCCTCGCCGAGCGCGGCATCGACCTCTCGCAGGAGTTCCCGAAACCGCTCGCCGACGAACTTGTGCGCGCCGCGGACGTCGTCATCACGATGGGCTGCGGCGATGCCTGCCCTATCTACCCCGGCAAGCGGTACCTCGACTGGGACGTGCCGGACCCGGCCGGCCAGCCGCGCGACGTCGTCGAAGGGATCGTCGCCGACATCGAAGGCCGGGTCCGGACGCTGCTCGCAGAGCTCGGCGTCCCCGCCGTCAGGTGAGGCGCGTCACCATTCCTTGCCGATGCCGCCCCGGCCGCCGAAGAAGCCGGAGGGCCAGTTGCGCCCCGTGATCATCGCCCTGTCGACATCCTCCGGCGTGGCGATGCCGGCCTCGACGATGGCGCGCGCCTCCCGGTAGGCCGCGGCGAACACCCGGTTGAGGATGAACCCGTACGTTCCCGGCGTGTCCTTCACCATCGAGACCTCCTTGCCGGCAGCCTCGGCCAGCTTCCGCGCGGTCGCGATGACCTCCTCGCTGTTCTGCGGCGTCCAGACCACTTCGCACATCCGCATGACGGTGACCGGGTTCGAAAAGTGCATGCCGATGAACCGCTCCTTCCGGGCGTCCGAAACATCCCGCGCCACGTCCTGGATGCAGAAGCCGCTCGTGTTCGTCGCGAAGATCGCTTCCGGCTTCGCCAGCCGGTCGAGCTCGGCGAAGACCTGCTGCTTCAGGTCCAGCTTCTCCGGGATCGCCTCGATGATGACGTCGCAGTCGGCGAGGGCGGCCAGGTCCGTGCTGTAGCTGATGCGGGCCATCGCCGCCAGCGCGTCGTCGAAGCCGAGCTTGCCGCGCTCCACGGCGCGCTTCATCCCCCATTTGCCGTCCTCGATGGCGTAGCGCGTCTTCGCGATCGCCTCGTCGCTGATATCGCGGACCACCACCTCGTAGCCCGCCTGCGCCACCACCTGCGCGATGCCGCCGCCCATGATGCCGCCGCCGAGGCAGCCGACCTTCTTCACGTCCTCGAATTTCACGGGTCCAACCTCCACGGGGCCGAACGCCCCTCGAATCTCGTGCCCCGCAAGGTACACCGGGAGGCGGGAAGCGGGAACGGGGAGAAGGGAGTAGGGAGGAGGGAGTAGGGAGGAGGGAGCAGAGGTTGGAGGTTGGAGGTTGGAGGTTGAGGTTGAGGTTGAGGTTGGAGGTTGGAGGTTGATGTTTCCCTCCGGCCTCCCGTCTCCCGCTTCCCGGTTCCCGCCTCCCGTCTCCCGCCTCCCAACCCCGTAGCCGCGGGGCTCCGTCCCCGCGGAGGGCCGGCGAGGCCCACCCGAACTTCCGACTTTCACCCGCTTCCCGTCTCCCGCCACTCCCGTTGGGCGCATGGCGCCCCGCGGGGACGGAGCCCCGCGGCTACGGGAAAAGATTGACGGCGCCGAGTTCCGCCGCATGCTCCCTCCCAACTCCCAACTCCCAACTCCCAACTCCCGCCTCCCGACTCCCCCGTTCCCCGTTCCCCCCATCGCTGCTATGCTCACTCGAGAGCGCGGGGTGTAGCTCAGCCTGGAAGAGCGCTGCGTTCGGGTCGCAGAGGCCACAGGTTCAAATCCTGTCACCCCGACCACTCCTTTCTCCCCCCTTGCCGCTGCCTGCGCAGGCAGCGTCCGGCGTTCGCCGTCCCGGCCGAAACTGGCGATGGGTGCTATGCTGCGCCCCAATCCCGCCCGCCGGAGCCCTCCTGTGACCCGACCCCGCCCCGTCCTCCTCGCGCTGCTCGGCGCGCTCGCCGTCATCCTCGCCGTCGCCTGCGGCGGGGGCGGCAGCCAGCCCCGCACCGAAAATGGCCTCGAAACGGCAGCCCGCCAGGCCGCCGAGGCGATGATCAAGGGCGACTACCGCAAGGCCTACGACGCCTTCTCGAAGGAGTGCCGCGAGCAGGTGCCCTTCAGCGAGTTCGAATCCACCACGAAGCTCGGCGTGATGTTCCTCGAAGCCTTCGCCGGCGTGAAGTTCAAAGACTTCGAAATCACGAAGGTCGAAGTCCGCAACTTCACCGAGGACGGCGGCGAAGTCAGCATCACCATGAAGCCGCCGAAGGCCCTCGAAGGCTTCGGCGAGGGCGCCGGCGAATTCGAGCCGTGGAAATGGGAGGACGGCAAATGGGTCGTGGCCGACTGCAGCGGCCTCGGCGGGGGCGGCGGCCTCTTCGATGGTGACGCAGACGGCGGCAGCTCCGCGGCCCCCACCGTCCCGCCGCCCGGCTCCGGCCCGAAGCTCGGCGAGACCGTCGACGCCGGCAGCGCCCGCGTCACCGTCCGCGCTGTCGAGGACCCGGTGCGCGACACCGTCTTCGCCCCCGGCGACGGCAAGCGGTACGTCGCCTTCGACATCACCATCGAAGCCGCCCGCGGCAAGGTCTCCGTCTCCGGCTTCGATTTCACCGTGCAGGACGAGGATGGGTTCGTCTACGACTACGCCATCGCCGGGCGCGAGCCCGCCCTGAAGATGACCGACCTCGCACAGGGCCGGCAGGTCCGGGGCTGGGTCACCTTCGAAGTGCCGCAGGATGCGAAACTCGTCGCCCTCTACGCCGACCTCGACTTCCCCCGGCCCGAAACGCTCGTCCTCGACCTGACCCGCAAGTAACCGCAGGCTGGCGGCGTTCACGGCGGCGGAGTAGCCTTCTCGCCGATGTCGAAGCCGGCTGCCGTCATCGCCATCGACCTGCCCGCCGGGCTCCTCGAAGACCTGCGCCGCTCCGTCACGCCGATCGTGACCGGGCCGGACCCGGCCGCCGTCGATGCCGCCCTGCCGCGCGCCGAGGGCATCCTCTGCAGCGCCCTCTTCCCGATGGATGGAGCCCGGCTCGCCCTCGCGCCCAACCTCCGCGTCATCGCCAACTTCGGGGTCGGCTACAACAACGTCGACCTCGAGGCGGCCACCGCGCGCGGCATCGCCGTCTGCACCACCCCCGGTGTCCTCAGCGGGGCCGTGGCCGACCTGACGATGGCGCTCATCCTCGCCATCGCCCGCCGCCTGTTCGAAAACGCCGCCTACGCCCGCGGCGGGGGCTGGGCGCGGCGCGAACCGCCGCCCGCGCTCGGCTGGGACCCGGCCGGCAAGACGCTCGGCATCGTCGGCTTCGGCCGCATCGGGCAGGCCGTCGCCCTCCGCGCCCGCGCCTTCGGCATGGAAGTCATCTACCACGACCTCGTCACGGCCCCCGTCGAGGGGCTCGAAGACTGCCGGCCCGTCCCGCTGGCCGAGCTGCTCGAACTGGCCGATGTCGTCTCGCTCCACGTCAACCTCGACCCCTCGACGCACCACCTCATCGGCGCCGCCGAGCTCGCGCGCATGAAGCCGACCGCGTGGCTCATCAACACCGCGCGCGGCCCGGTGGTCGACCAGGCCGCCCTTCGCGAGGCGCTCGCCAGCCGGCAGATCGCCGGCGCGGCCCTCGACGTCCTCGACCCCGAGCCGCCCGCCGCCGATGAGCCGCTGCTCGCGATGGAGAACGTCATCGTCCTGCCGCACATCGGCTCGGCGACGGTCGAGACGCGGGCCGCCATGCGCGACCTCGCCGTGCGCAACCTCGTCGCCGTGCTCACCGGGCGCACGCCGCCCGCCTGCGTCAACCCCGCCGTGCTCCAGGCGCGGCCCTGAACCCCGGGAGGCTCGGAACCGTGCGCATCAACACCGTGAAGCAGCGGTGGGCAGCCGGCGAGGTCACCTTCGGCGGCTGGCTCTCCATCGCCAACACCTTCACCGCCGAGGTGATGGCCCACCAGGGTTTCGATTGGCTCTGCATCGATATGCAGCACGGCGTCATCGACTACCCGGCCGCGGTCGCCATGCTCCAGGTCATCGGCGGCACGCCGACCATCCCCTTCGTGCGCGTGCCCTGGAACGAACCGGGCATCATCGGCAAGGTGCTCGATGCCGGCGCGATGGGCGTCATCATCCCGATGGTCAACTCGCCGGAGGAGGCGCGCGCCGCCGTCGGCGCCTGCCGCTACTACCCCGAAGGCTTCCGCAGCTACGGCCCGACGCGCGCCGCCTACTACGCCGGCGCCGACTACTTCGCCGGGGCGAACCGCGAAATCGCCTGCATCCCGATGATCGAAACCCGGCAGGCGCTCGACCGGCTCGATGAGATCCTCGCCGTGCCCGGCATCGACGCCGTCTACGTCGGCCCGGCCGACCTGAGCATCACGCTCGGCCTGCCGCCGCGGATGGACAACGACGGCGCGTTCGAAGAAGCCCGCCTGCGCATCGCCGCGGCCTGCCGGGAGCGCGGCATCACCGCCGGCATCCACGCGAACGCAGCTCTCGCGGCGAAGCACGCCGCCGCAGGCTACCGGATGATCACCGTCTCGGGCGATGCCGTCGCGCTCGCCGCCCGCGCCGCGGAGGACCTCCGCCAGGCCCGCGGGGATGCCGGGGCCGGCGGCCGCGCAGTCTACGGGTGAGGGCTGCTACCGCAGCGGGTGCGCCTGGAAGAACGCCCACGCCAGCTCGCTCGCGCTGATCGACGTCGCCGTCGGCCCGAGCCGCGGCACCGCCGGCGCGCCCGGCCACGTGTGGCCGCCGCCTTCGACCCGGTAGTGGACGACCGGCGCCGCGCAGCCCCGGTACTCCACCTTCGTCACGTCGTCGGCGACCTTCGTTTCCGCCGGCGCGCTGCCGTCGCAGCCGTTGTGCTTCGCCCACTCCGCCTGCACGGCCGGGACGCCCGGGAACGGGCTGCCGGAAACTGCCCCCGCGTTGATCGTGCCCGCTTCGTATGGCACCACGCCGTCCGCCGTGCCGTGGAACGAGATCATCGGCACCGGGCGATCGCTGCAGCCCGGCCCCGGCGGCGATTGCCCGGCCACCGGCGCGATCGCGGCGATGAGGTCGCTGGCCCGGCAGGCCAGCGTCGTCGACATGAAGCCCCCGTTCGACATCCCCGTCGCGTAGACGCGCGCCGGGTCGAGGCAGAGCTCGTTGCCGAGCGCCGCGACGAGGTCGCGCACGAACTGGAGGTCGTCGAGCCCCGCGGCGATGAGCCACGAGTTGTCGACGCCGTTCGGGCTGACGACGACGAAGCCTTCGCGCTGGGCGATAGGCACCCAGCCGCCGTAGACGTGCTGCTGGGCGCCGGTGCTGCCGAGCCCGTGGAAGTTCAGGACGAGCGCCATCGGCGCGCTCGCCGGGCCGGCTGCCGGCGGTGTGTAGACGAGGTAGGTGCGCGTGCGGTTTGCCGACTGGAGGACGCGGCTAGTCGTTTCGCCCGGCTTCAGGTCGGCCGGGAGCGCCCGGCCGCAGCCCGGTGTGCCCCGGGCGGCCGGTGACGGGGCAGCCGCCGGCGTCGGGGTCGGGCTCGCCGCAGGAGGTTCGGTCGCTGCCGCTGCTGGCGTCGGCGTCGCCGCCGTCCCGGCCGAATCGCCGCCGCACGCGCTGAGCGAAACGCCGAGCGCCACCAGCAAGAGCGCAAGGATCGCGACGAGCCGGCCCCGGGTCATGGCGCCCATTCTGCGGCCTCGCGCCGCCACGGGGTAGGTGGGGAGAGAGGAGGGAAGAGGGAGAAGAGGTTAGAGGTTGGAGGTTGGAGGTTGGAGGTTGGAGGTTGGAGGTTGGAGGTTGTTCTCCCTCCCGGTTCCCGCCTCCCGCTTCCCGGTTCCCGGTTCCCGCCTCCCGCCTCCCGCTTCCCGCTTCCCGCTTCCCGCCTCCCGTTTCCCGCCAGCCCGCGGCTTCCGCCCGTTCCCCGTTCCCCGTTCGCCGCTACGCTGGTGGCATGGACGACCTCCCCCCGCGGCTGGCGGCCCGCGCCGTCATCCTCGACGACCGCGGCCGCACGCTCCTCTTCCGCATCCACGCGCCCGGCGACCCCGCCCGCGTCTTCTGGATCACGCCGGGCGGCGCCGCCTCGAACCGGGCGAGACCGAGCTCGATCGCCCTCCGCCGGGAGCTGTTCGAGGAGACGGGCCTCGCCGCTGCCGACGTCGGCCCCTGCGTCTGGGTGCGCGACCAGTCGTTCCGCTGGGGCGACCGGCTCATCCGCCAGCGCGAAAGCTACTACCTCGTCCGCTGCCCCGCGTTCGAGGTCGACACCTCCCGCCACCTCGAGGAGGAGCGGTCGTTTCTGCAGCGCTACCGCTGGTTCACGCTCGAGGAGCTGCTCGGCTGGCCCGAGCGCCTCGTGCCCGCCGAGTTCGCCGCCTCTCTTCGCTCCGCTCCTCCGCGGCGAGCTGCCGCGCGAACCCGTCCGCGTCGGGAGGTAGGGAGAGAGGGAGAGAGGGAGAGAGGGAGAGAGGGGGGAGGCTGGAGGTTGTCCGGCCCGGCACCTGCCATATGCTCACTCCCAACGCCACGCTCCCAACTCCGTAGCCGCGGGGCTCCGTCCCCGTGGAGGGCCGGCGAGGCCCACCCGGACCATCGACATCAAGCGCCCTCCCGCTTCCCGCGGCATCCGTTGGGCGCATGGCGCCCCGCGGGGACGGGTTGTGCCCTTCCCCCCGCCTCGCCGTCCCGGGTTGGAGGTTGGAGGCTGAAGATTGGGGGCTGAAGGCTGGAGGTTGTCCGGCCCGCGCACCCGCCATCTGCTCACTCCCAACTCCACNCGTCCCGGGTTGGAGGTTGGAGGCTGAAGATTGGGGGCTGAAGGCTGGAGGTTGTCCGGCCCGGCACCCGCCATCTGCTCACTCCCAACTCCACGCTCCCGACTCCGTAGCCGCGGGGCTCCGTCCCCGCGGAGGGCCGGTGAGGCCCACCCGGACCATCGACTTCAAGCGCCCTCCCGGTTCCCGAAACATCCCCTGGGCGCATGGCGTACCGCGACGACGGGTCGTGCCCTTTCTCGCGCCGCGCCGTCCCGGGTTGGAGGTTGGAGGTTGGAGGTTGGAGGTTGACGGCTCCACGACCCCGCGTACGCTCCTTCCCAACTCCCAACTCCCAACTCCCAACTCCCAACTCCCAACTCCCAACTCCCAACTCCCCCGCCTCCCGCCGCCGGCGCGGAGCGCCGGCATCCCGCGGCGATGCCGCCGAAGGCGGCGAGCCATCCCCCGCCGCGGGCGGACAGCCCGCGGCATCCCGCCACCTCCCAACTCCCGGCCGCCATCTACAATGGGCGGACCATGAACATCCTCGTCACCACCGACGGCTCCGAGCGGTCGCTCTGCATCCTGCCCCACGCCGCGCGGCTGGCCGCCGCCGTCGGCGCCGACCTCCGCCTCGCCCGCGTCCTCGACCCCCGCTCCGACGCCGCGGGCGTCGTCGCCGAGCGGCTCGGAGCGGCCGTCGCCGAGGTCCGCGCCCGCTGGGAGGAGGAGCTGCGCGCCGCCCTCGCCGCGCACGGCGTTCCCGGCGAGCCGCTCGTCGTTGAACGGCGCTGGGGCGAAGACGTCCCGAAGGCGATCCGCCGGGCGGCCGCCGACCTCGGCGCCTCGCTCATCGCGATGGCCTCGCGCGGGACCGGCGCCATCCGCCACGCCGTCTTCGGGAGCGTCGCCATGGGCGTCGTCGGCTCCGCCGGCGTGCCGGTGATGACGCTCACGGGCTGCCCGCCGGCGCCGGCCCGCGAAGGCCCCTACCACCTCCTCATCACCAGCGACGGCTCGCCCGATGCCCGCAGCATCTTCCCCGCGCTCGCGCCGCTCCTCCAGCCCGGCAGGGTTCGGGTCACCCTGCTCGAGGTCGCCGTGATGCGCGCGCTCGAAACGGAGGCCGAGGCGAAGCTGCGCACCCTGCCCGCCCTCGAAGCGCTCCGGCCGCGGCTCCCCGCCGGCCTCGAGACCGCCTACCACATCCCCGTCGTGCCGCCCGGGGCGGGCATCGATACGGCCATCATCGAGGCCGCGCGCGAGCTCGGCGCCGACGCCGTCGCAAGCGCCACCCACGGCCACAGCGCCCGCCGTCACCTCATCGCCGGCAGCACTGCCCTCGGCGTCGCGCGCCTCTCGCCGGTGCCCGTCATCCTCGCGAAGAGCGCCCCGGTCGAATGACCGCTGCGGCTACCACGGCCGCTTCCAGCGGTTCCAGTCGAACGGCGCGATGCCGTCGTCCGTAATCTGCCAGATCGTCGCCTCGGCCTTCCCGCCGCTGATTTCGAGGAAGCCGATCGTGCCGTACTGCGTCTCGAGGTTGTGCGGGTACGTCGGCGACCCGGGGTTCACGCAGAGGATGCCGTTGATGGTGTTGATCGCCTCCACGTGCGTATCGCCGTACACCAGCACGTCGAGGTCCGTCGTGCCGAAGTACCGCTTCAGCGCGCGCTCCAGCGTCAGGTGAGGCGGGTATTCCGGGATGGGGACATCGTGCACGAGGCCGACTTTCAGCCCGTCGAGGTCCAGCAGCCACGATTCGCGCAGCCGGGGGTGGTCCGGCTGGATCGGCCGGCCGCCCGAGCCGTCCTCGCCGTTGCCGCGGGCCGCCCACGTCGGCGCGATGTCGTGCAGCTGGTCGATCACCACGAGGTCGTGGATGTCGCCCGCGTGGAGGATGCAGTCGACGCCGCGGAAGGCGTCGAACACCTGCGGCCAGAGCTCGTACCGCGCCTCCGGGATGTGGGTATCGGAGATGAGGCCGACGCGCATGGCCGAACTGTAGCAGCCGGCGGCGGCAGGTTCAGCCCGCGGCCCGGCCTTCGAGCGCCGGCAGCAGGAGCCGGAACGTGCTCCCCCGGCCCGGCGAACTCTCCGCCGAGAGCCAACCGCCGTGCGCCCGCGCGATCGCCAGCGCCGTCGGCAGCCCGAGCCCCGAACCCTTCCCCATCGGCTTCGTCGTGAAGAACGGGTCGAAGATCTTCTCGAGGAGGTCCGCCGGGATGCCCGTGCCCGTATCCCGCACGGCGATGACGTGGTAGCGGCCGCGCGGCAGCTCCGGCGGCGCCCACCGGCGTCGGCTGCCGAGTTCGGTCACGCTCCGCGTGACGGTAATCGTGCCGCCCCCCGGCATCGCATCCCGCGCGTTCACGAACAGGTTGACCAGCACCTGCTCGAGCGCCGAGGCCGAGCCCTTCACCCGGCCCGGCTCCCGAGAGCGGCGGACCACCAGCCGGACGGTCGGCTCCACCATCGGCCGGGCGAGCGCCGCCGCATCGGCGATCAGCGCATCGAGGTCCACGACCGCCGGCTGCTCGATGTCCGGCCGGCCGAAGGCGAGCAGCCGCCGCACCAGGTCGGCGCCGCGCTCGGCCGCGTGGCTGGCATCGTCGACCAGCTCCCGGAGCGCCGGGTCGCCCGGCAGCGCCTGCCGCAGCAGGAAGAGGTTGCCGAGCACCGCTGTGAGCAGGTTGTTGAAATCGTGCGCGATGCCGCCCGCCAGCACCCCGAGGCTCTCCAGCTTCTGCGCCTGCCGCATCTGCAGCTCCAGCCGCGCCCGGTCCAGCTCCGCCTCTTTCCGCGACGTGATGTTCAGGAAGGTGCCCACCGCCCGGAGCGGCTCGCCGCGCGGGCCCCGGTCGACGATGCGCCCGCGCGAGAGCGTCCACGTCCAGGCGCCGCCGGGCATCAGGTAGCGGTGCTCCACCTCGATGTGGTCCGTCTCGCCGGCGGCGTGCGCGCGGAAGGCGTGCTCCACGGCTGCGCGGTCCTCCGGGTGGACCCGTTCGAGCCAGCCCGCCGTCGTCGGGTTCGACGGCTGGAGTCCCTCCCGGTCGCCCGCAAAGGCCGTGATGGTGTCCGCCGCGACGTCCCATTCCCAGAGCGTGATCTCGGAGCGTTCGAGCGCCAGCTCGAGCCGGCGGCGCTCCTCCTCCCGCTGCCGTTCGGAGCGGAGCGCCTCGATGAGCGTCGCGCAGGTGGTCACCAGCGGCCGGAGGAACTCGACTGCGGTTTCGGAGTAGCCGCCGGGCCGGTTCGCGAGGCCGACCATGCCCACCAGCTCGCCGCGGCTCGCGATCGGCACGCCCAGGTAGCTGCGCAGCTCGGGGTGCCCGGGCGGCGTCCCGCCGGCGCGCGGGTCGCGCTGCGGGTCGTTCGCAACCACCGGTTCGCCCGTCCGCAGCGTGTGGCCGAAGAGCGTATCCAGGTTGCCGAAGGCGAAATCGCCCGGCATGTAGTCGGCCATGAAGGCCTGCGCCTGCTCGGTCCCGGGGAAGACGAGCGCCTGCAGCCGCAGGTACGGGCTCCCGTCGCGCTTCCGCATCACCTCGCCGATGAAGCCGTACTCGCTCTCTGTCAGCTCCAGCAGGAGGTCGAGGAGCGCCTGGAACACGCCGGAGGGCTCCCCCTCGCGGATGAAGTCCGATTGCGCCCGGGTGAGCGCGGCGAGCAGCCGGTTCGTCCGCTCGAGCTCCTGCGCGACGCGCAGCGGCTCCGAGATATCCCGCGCGATGCCGCCGATCGCGGTCACCCTGCCCTGCTCGTCGCGCACCGGGAAGAGCGAAAGTTCGACATCGAAGACGGTGCCGTCGCGCCGGCGGCGGCGGGTGGTCAGGTGGAGGTGTTCGCCCTGCTTCACCCGCTCCAGGAGTTCCGCCACCTCGGACTCGCCGCCGGGCGGTGCGACCACGTCGGCGGTGCGGCCGACCATCTCCGCGGCGGTCCAGCCGTAGAGCCGCTCCGCCCCCCGGTTCCAGCTGAGGATGCGGCCCTCGAGGTCGCGGCTGATGATGGCGTCCTCCGCCGATTCGACGATGGCCGCCAGCCGGGCGCGCTCCCGCTCCCGCACCACCCGCTCGGTGATGTCGCGGAAGATGAACCGCGCGCCCGTGGGCACGCCGCGCTCGTCGACGATGAACGCGCCCTGCGCCTCGACGGGCATGCGGACGCCGTCCTTCCGGATGACGGTGTAGCGGCCGATGTACTGGCCGGGCCGGCGCTCGTAGGGCAGCCCTTTGCGCACCTGCCGGGCGAGGCTCTCCTCGCTCAGCGCAATCGCCCGCTCCAGGCTCTCCTGCTCCAGCAGCTGCCAGCCGTAGATGCCGCCGAGCATATCCTCGACGGTGTAGCCGAGGAGCGCGCGGGCGATGGCGTTCAGGTAGGTGACGCGCATCGAGGGCAGTTCCATCTCCAGCAGCGCATCCGGCATGTGGAAGCGGAACTGTTCGTATTCCGCCGCGAGCGCCAGGTACCGGCGCGTCATCTCGGCGGGCGAGCCGCTGAGCGGCGTCTCATCCACGCGAAACCTGCCGGGGCTCCCGGGGGTCGTCCCCTCAGCCGGCGCGCCGGAGCCCGGGGCGGCCAGCTGCCCCACTGTACCGCGCCCCGCCGCTGGGCGGCACTCAGGGTTCTCCCCGAATCCGGTCACAGAGAGAAGTTCGACAGGCCCGCGACGGCGGCCAGACAATCGGAACCATGGAGCCCACCCACGCCGCCCTCCGCGAGGCCTTCCGCGCCCGCGGCCGCCAGCTCTGGCTCGTCGGCGGCGCACTCCGCGACCGCCTCCTCGGCATCGCATCGCACGACATCGATTACGCCACCGACGCCCTCCCCGACGAAATCGAAGAGATCGCCCGGGGCCTCGGCGCCCGTGTGACCACCGTCGGCAAGCGGTTCGGCACCATCGGCGTCCTGCTCGAAGGCGAATGGGTCGAAATCACCACCTTCCGCGGCGACAGCTACGCCCCCGGCAGCCGCTGGCCGGAGGTCACCTTCGGCCGCAGCATCGAAGAAGACCTCGCCCGGCGTGATTTCACCATCACCGCCTTCGCCGAGAACGCCCACACCGGCGAATGGCTCGACCTCTTCGGCGGCGAGGCCGACCTCCGCGCGGGCGTCATCCGCGCCGTCGGCGAGCCCGCCGCCCGCTTCCGCGAAGACCCCCTCCGCATCCTCCGCGGCGTCCGCTTCGTCAGCCAGCTCGGCTTCCGGCTCGACCCCGCCACCGCAGCCGGCATGCGCGAGACGGCCCACCTCATCGCCAGCCTCTCGCAGGAGCGCATCACCGCCGAACTCGACAAGCTGCTGCAGGGCCGCGCCCCGGCCGCCGGCCTCGAAGCGCTCCGGGAGACCGGCGCGCTCCCCTTCGCGCTCCCCGAGCTCGCCGGCATGCCCGGCTGCGAACAGAACCGCTTCCACCGCTTCGACGTCTGGGGCCACACCCTCGCCACCGTCGAGGCCATCGCCGCCGGCCCGGAGACCCTGCGCATCCGCCGCTGGGCCGCCCTCCTCCACGACCTCGGCAAGCCTGCCGTCCGCCACACCAAGCCGAACGGCGAGTGGGGCTTCTACCGCCACGAGGTCGTCGGCGCCGAGCTGGCGGAAGCGCTGCTCGAGCGGCTCCGCTTCGGCCGCGCCGATGCCCACGTCGTCGTCCTCCTCGTCCGCCGCCATATGGAGCGGCCCGACCCGGCCGACCGCCGCGCCGTCCGCCGGTTCATGGCGAAGCTTGGCGGCCGCTGGCGCGACCTCCTCGCCCTGAAGCGCGCCGACAACGCCAGCCACACCTACGACGACACCGCCTACCACGATGCCCTCGAAGCCGCCTGCCTCCGCGCCGAGCAGGAGGAGGCCGAGGCGATCCGGGCCGAGAGCCCGCTCAGCGGCGACGACCTCGTGCGGCTGTTCGACCGGCCGCCGGGGCCGTGGATCGGCGTCATCAAGCGGCAGCTCGGCGCCATGGTGCTGGACGGCGAGCTGCCGCCCGGCGACCGCGCGGCTGCCGAGCGCATCGCCCGCCGCCTCATGGGCCGCGGCTGAGCTGCCCCCTCCCCCGCCCATCCGCCCCTGTGGTAGCCTGCGCGCCGCATGAGCATCCCGCCCGAACGGCTCCGCGACCTCGCCGGCGAGCCGGCCCCCGCGGCTGTCGGCAGCGAGCACGTCCTCGTCCTCGGCGCCGGCATGGCCGGGCTCGCCGCCGCCTTCGAACTCCGCCGCCGCGGCTTCGCCGTCACCATCCTCGAAGCCCAGCCGCGCGTCGGCGGCCGCATCCAGACCCTTCGCGAACCCTTCTCCGACGGCCTCTACGGCGAAGCCGGCGCCATGCGCATCCCCCGCGCGCACGACCTCGTCCTCCGCTACGTCGACCGGTTCGGCCTCGAAACCGTGCCCTTCGTGATGGAGAACCCGCAAACCTACGTCGCGTTCGGCGGCGAGCGCATCCGCCGGGGCGAGTTCGATTCGGCCTGCCACGCCGGCGATTTCGAACTCCAGCCCGGCGAGGCCGACATCCCCATCGGCCAGCGCTGGGAGCGCGAAATCGCCCCCCTGCTCGCCACCATCGAGCGGCACGGCGCGCTCGGCTGGGAGGAGGTGGCCAGCGAATACGACCAGTACTCCCTCGCCGAATTCCTCGAATCGCGCGGCTGGTCGCAGGGCGCCATCGAGCTCTGGGGGCTCCTCACCCACATGGAGCCGTTCATGAACAGCGCCTTCCTCGAGGTGCTGCGCGAAGAGGCCGGCCGCTGGTTCACCGACGTCGTCACCATCCCCGGCGGCATGGACCGCCTCCCCCGCGCCTTCCTCGCCGCGCTCGGCGACGCCGTCCGCTACGGCATGCGCGTCATCGCCATCCACCAGTCGCAGGCGGGCGTGCAGGTGCGCTGCCGGACCGTCGCGGGCGAGCACACGTTCACCGCCGACCGCGCCGTCATCACTATCCCGTTCTCGCTCCTCCGGCACATCGAGATCACGCCCGCGCTCAGCCGCGGCAAGCAGCGCGCCATCCGCACCCTTTCCTACGACGCGGCCACGAAGATCTTCTTCCAGTGCCGCCGCCGCTTCTGGGAGGAGGATGAGGGCATCGCCGGCGGCGGCTCCGTGACCGACCTGCCGGTGCGGACGATCTACTACCCCGCGGGCGGCGCGCCGGGCGGCCGCGGCATCCTCCTCGCCAGCTACACCTGGGCCGAAGACGCCCGCCGCTGGGGCACGCTCGCGCCCGATGAGCGGCTCGCCCAGGCGATCGAAAACGTCGAAGTCATCCACCCGGCCGTCCGGCAGGAGTTCGAACTCGGCGCCAGCAAGGTGTGGCACCAGGACGAGTTTGCGGGCGGCGCGTACGCGCTCTTCGAGCCCGGCCAGCAGACCCACCTCTACCGGCACATCATCGCGCCGGAGGGCCGGCTCCACTTCGCCGGCGAGCACGCCTCCCTCGCCCACGGCTGGATCCAGGGCGCCGTCGAATCCGGCCTCCGCTGCGTGGCGGAAATCCTCGACCGCGCGCAGGGCAGCTAGGCCGCCGGCCCCTGTCCCTCCGAGCGGTCCCGTTCGTAGGCGCCCAGCAGCGAGAGCAGCAGGTCCTCCAGCCGCGCCCGCGTCCACTGCCCGTTCCGCCGCTCCGGCCCGGCGGCCACCGCCGCCCCCCGCGGGCCGGCCGTGCTCAGCGTCACCGCGATGTGCCAGCGGGGCCCGCCCATCCGCCGCCGCTCGACCAGCGCGAAGGTCAGCGTGTAATCCCTCGCCACGCTGACGGTGAAGGCGCCCGCCTCGTCGCCCGGCGGCAGCGGGCTCACCTGCACGGGCAGCCCGGCGCCGTAGACCGCGCGGATGTCGGCCGCCGCCTCGACCGCCCAGCCGTGGAGCGTCCGCAGCAGCGCCGCCTGCGACGCGCGGTCGTGCGCGCCGGCGATGCCCCGCAGCGCGCGCCGCTCCGCCCAGGCGTCCCGCAGCTGTTCGACCCGCCGCCGGAAGGGCTCGAGCGTCAGCGCCGGCACGTGGCAACCTCCCCGCCCCGCATCCGCGTCGTTTGGGCCTGCATTGGCCCGATTGTGGCCGTCAGCCGTTTCGGCCGATTTGCGCGGATGTTACGGGCGCATTTCCCGGCGGGCGCCAAAAAAGGGGGCCGCGCAGCCTGCGCGGCCCCCTCGAGCTGTCTCCGGCTCGCCCGGTCAGACGGCGGCGGAGCCCCGCTCGTTCGTCCGCACCCGGATGACGTCGATGACGTCGGAGATGAAGATCTTGCCGTCGCCGATTTCGCCGGTCCGGGCGTTCTCCACGATGGCGTTCACCACCTTCTGGAGGTCCTGGTCGTTCACCACCACGAGCACCCAGGCCTTGGAGAGGTACTCCACCTTGTACTCGCGGCCGCGCCACTGCTCGGTGATGCCGCGCTGCTTGCCGTGGCCCTTCACCTCGGCCACGGTCATGCCGCCGTAGCCGAGCTCCTCGAGCGCCTCGCGCACGAAGGGCAGGCGCGAGGGGCGGATGATCGCATCGATGCGCTTCATGACATCTGCCTTCCTTCTCTCGTGGTCCCCGGGACCGGGCCGGCCGGCCCCGGGGAGAGTCTATCCCGTTGGCGAGCTCGCTAGGCGCCCGGGCTGAAGACGCCCTGGCCCGTCGGCCCGAAGTCCGGGTACGAATCGAGGCCGTGCTCCAGCAGGTCGAGCCCCTTCTCTTCCTCCTCCGGCGGGACGCGGAGGCCGATCGTCATCTTGATGCCGAAGAAGAGGATGAACGCCGTCACCACCACCCAGGCGATGATCGAGGCCGCGCCCGCCAGCTGCGCCGCGAGCTGCTCGAAGCCGCCGCCGACGAGCAGGCCGTACTTCGACGGCTCAGCATAGCCGGCGCCCTCGATGCCGGCCTGCGTCGAGAAGAGGCCGACCGCGATGACGCCCCAGAGGCCGCTGGCGCCGTGCACCGGGAACGCGCCCACCGGGTCATCGATCCGGATCACATCGAGCAGCAGCACCGCGCCGTACATCACGAGCGAACCGACAGCGCCGATGATCACGGCCGCCCACGGGTCGACCGTGGCGCAGGGCGCGGTGATCGAGACGAGGCCGGCGAGGATGCCGTTGATGAGCAGGCCCGGGTCGTAGCGGGTAGTCAGGATTTTCGAATAGAGGACCGCCGCCACGCCGCCGGCGCAGGCTGCCAGCGTCGTATTGACCGCCACCTTCGCCGCCAGGGCCGCGCCGCCGCCGGAGAGCGCCAGCGTCGAGCCCGGGTTGAACCCGTACCAGCCGAACCAGAGGATGAACATGCCGAGCGTGGCGATGCTGATGTTGTGGCCCGGGATGGCGTTCACCTGCTTGCCCGGGCCGTACTTCCCGAGCCGCGGCCCCAAAAGCGCCGCGCCCACCAGGCCGGCCCAGCCGCCCACCATGTGGACCACGCCGGAGCCGGCGAAGTCGATGTAGCCGTTCGCGAGGAACAGGTCGGCCGGGTCTTCCTTGAAGGCCGTCAGCCAGCCGTTCGCATCCCACGCCCAGTGGACCACCACCGGGTAGATGAAGCCGGTGATGACGACCGTGTAGACGAGATACGCGCTGAACTTCAGCCGCTCAGCCAGCGAGCCGGCGACGATGGTGGCCGCCGCCGCCGCGAAGGCGAACTGGAAGAACCAGCCGGCGAAGCCCTCGTACGTGTTGAAGAAGAAGTCGCCCCAGCCGATGAACCCGTTCGCCGAGCTGGAGGTGCCGTAGGCGAAGCCGTAGCCGACGGCCCAGAAGAGCAGGCCGCCGACGCAGGCGTCGATCATGTTCTTCATGAGGATGTTCGCGGTGTTCTTCGAGCGGACGAAGCCGCCGGTGAGCATCGCGAAGCCGGCCTGCATGAAGAACACGAGGAAACCGGCCACGAGGAGCCAGGTCGTATCGAGCGCGGAGACCAGGTCGGCCACCGTCTCTTCCGTCGAAGGCTCCTGCGCGGCCGCGGCCGAGATGGCGGCCATGGCGAGGATGGCGCCGCCCAGGATCCCGAGCGGCCGGTGCAGTCTGCGCAGCCAGGTGCGCCTCTCCATGCGGATGAACCCCCGTTCGTTCCGGTGCCAGGCGGCACCGCTGAGATGCCGGCGCATGCAGCCCGGGGCCCCGCGGGCCGCAGCCGCCGGATGTGCGCAACGGTAGGAACGGGCAGTTTCCCGCCGATTTCATCCGCGTTTCGAACACATTGCCGGGCCATGACGTTCATGTTTCCCGGCCGCCCGCCGCCGCCCGCCAGCTGGCTGCCCGGCCAGCATTGGTGCGATATTTCACAATCTTCCCCGGTGTGGTACATTGCTGCGGGTTTGCCCCAATTCACTGCAGGAATCGCCCCGGCCCGCACCCCCGCACGAGGACCGGCAACGCGCAGGAGGCAAGGAACGCCGCGTGAACATCGTCGTCTGTGTCAAGCAAATCCCCGACCCCGAGACGCCGGCCGCATCGTTCAAAGTCGATGAAGCCGCCAAGAAGGTGATCCCCGCCCAGGGCATCGCGCCGGTCGTCAACCCGTACGACCCGCAGGCCACCGAGGCCGCCCTCCGGCTGAAGGAAGCCGCCGGCAGCGGCAAGGTCACCGTCATCAGCCTCGGCCCCGATTCCGCCCGCGACGCCATCAAGCACGCCCTCGCCATGGGCGCCGATGAGGGCGTCCTCATCACCGGGCCCGAGTTCGAGGACATCGATAACTTCCAGACCGCGAAGGCCCTCGCCGCCGCCATCCAGAAGCTCGGCGGCGCCGACCTCGTCCTCACCGGCCGCGCCGCCGCCGACTGGGACATGGGCGTCGTCCCGCTCGGCATCGCCCAGATCCTCGGCGTGCCCTGCGTCACCGTCGCCAAGGCGATCGAGAAGAACGGCGCCGGCCTCAAGGTCGAGCGCGTCCTCGAAGACGGCTTCCAGACGGTCGAAACGCCGCTGCCCGCCGTCGTCTCCGTCTCCAACGAGTTCGGCGAACCCCGCTACCCGCAGCTCCGCCAGATCATGCTCGCTGCCAAGAAGACCGTGCAGGTCTGGGGCGCGAACGACCTCGGCATCGCCGGCGAGATGGGCAAGGAGAACCGCGCCCTCGTCCTCGAAGCGCTCTACGTCCCGAAGGTCGAGAGCAACGTCGAGATCATCGAAGGCGATACGCCCGAAGAGAAGGCCCGCAACCTCGCCCAGAAGCTCCGGGCCGCGAAGCTGATCTAAGGAGGAGCACCGCACCATGGCAGGAATCCTGGTCATCGCAGAAGCCAACGAGGGGGCGCTGGCCCCCATCTCCGGCGAGCTCCTCGGCGCGGCCCGCAAGCTCGCCGGCGAAGGCGCCGGCAGCGTCACCGCCTTCATCGCCGGCAGCGAAGCGCTCGGCAAGGAGCTCATCGCCCTCGGCGCCGATGCCGCCATCGTCGATACCAACCCCGCGCTCCAGGGCGCGCTCGCTGAGGTCTACCTCCCGGCCGTGCAGGCCGCCCTCCAGCAGTCCGGCGCCGATATCGTCCTCATGGGCCAGACGGCCCTCGGGCGCGACCTCGGCCCGATGCTCGCCTTCGCCCTCGGCACCGCCGTCTCCATGGAGACCGTCGACCTGAAGTACGCCGGCGGCAAGCTCATCGCCACCCGCGCCTGCTACGGCGGCAACGCCCGCGCCGAGGTCTCCTTCAAGAACGCGCCCGCCATCGCCACCGTGAAGGCGAAGTCGTTCGATGCGCTCGCGCCCGACGCCTCCCGCAGCGGCAGCGTCAGCACCATCGACGTCGCCGGCGAAGCCCGCGTCAAAGTCCTCGGCGTCCAGAAGGCGGAGAGCACCGGCATCCGCCTCGAAGATGCCCCGGTCGTCGTCTCCGGCGGCCGCGGCCTGGGCGACCCCTCCGGCTTCAAGATGCTCGAAGAGCTGGCCGCCCTGCTGAAGGGCGCCACCGGCGCCAGCCGCGCCGCCTGCGACCTCGGCTGGTATCCGCCCAGCCAGCAGGTCGGCCTCACCGGCAAGGTCGTCTCCCCGAACCTCTACATCGCCGTCGCCATCTCCGGCGCCAGCCAGCACATGGCCGGCATGGCCGGCTCCAAGAACATCGTGGCCATCAACAAGGACCCCGACGCCAACATGGTGAAGGCCGCGAAGTACGCCATCATCGACGACTACAAGAAGGTCGTCCCGGCGCTCATCGAGGAGATCAAGAAGCTCGGCTAACCCCCGGCTTCGCCCGCATCGCAGCCGCCCGCGGGGCGGGGGAGCGCTCCCCCGCCCCGCGCAGTTTCCCCGGCGCTCCCCGCCTATCGCAATTCTCCGATGGCCAAACGCGCCGTTCGGCCCTTCCCGCCGAACCCTGTACCATAAATCGCACATCCGCCCCGGCAGCACCGCCCCCGCAGGCCGCCGGCGGCGCCCCGAATCCCCAACCCGGAGGGGTGGCGTGACCTCACCAACCGACCCCGGGCAGGCCCCGCCGCAGCGCCTGCCCCACCGCCTCTACGATGCCGACGGCAATCCCACCACCGACCGGCCGTGGATCTTCCGCACCTACGCCGGCCACTCCAGCGCCGCCGCCTCCAACGCGCTCTACCGGAAGAACCTCGCCGCCGGCCAGACCGGCCTCTCCGTCGCCTTCGACCTTCCGACCCAGACGGGCTACTCCTCCGACCACCCCCTCGCTCTCCCGGAAGTCGGCAAGGTCGGCGTGCCCATCAACACCATCGACGACATGCACCAGCTCTTCGAGGGCATCCCCCTCGCCGAGATGAACACGTCGATGACCATCAACGCGACGGCGATGTGGCTGCTCGCCCTCTACATCGGCGTCGCCCGCGAGCGCGGCGAGGACGTCCGCAAGCTCCAGGGCACCACCCAGAACGACATCATCAAGGAGTACCTCGCCCGCGGCACCTACATCTTCCCGCCCGAGGCCAGCCTCCGCCTCATCGCGGAGATGTACGAGTACTGCCTCGACAACCTCCCGAAGTGGAACGCCTCCAACATCTGCAGCTACCACCTGCAGGAGGCCGGCGCCACCCCCGCGCAGGAGCTCGCCTTCGCCCTCGCCAACGCCATCGGCGTCCTCGATACCATCCGCGAGCGCGGCGCCGTGCCCCCCGAGCGCTTCCCCGATGTCGTCGGCCGCATCTCGTTCTTCGTGAACTCCGGCATCCGCTTCATCGAAGAGATGTGCAAGATGCGGGCGTTCGTCGAGCTCTGGGACGAGATCACCCGCGACCGCTACGGCGTCCAGGACCCGAAACAGCGGCTCTTCCGCTACGGCGTCCAGGTCAACTCCCTCGGCCTCACCGAGCAGCAGCCGGAGAACAACGCCTGGCGCATCCTCATCGAAGCGCTCGGCGTCACCCTCTCCCGCAAAGCCCGCTGCCGCGCCCTCCAGCTCCCCGCCTGGAACGAAGCGCTCTCCCTCCCCCGCCCGTGGGACCAGCAGTGGTCGCTCCGCCTCCAGCAGATCCTCGCCTACGAGACCGACCTGCTCGAATACCCCGACATCTTCGACGGCTCCGTCGTCATCGAATCCAAGACCGAGGAGCTGAAGCGGCAGGCCCGCGAAGAGATCGCCCGCATCGAAGCCATGGGCGGCATCCGCGCCGCCGTCGAATCCGGCTACCTCAAATCCCAGCTCGTCCGCTCCATGTCCGAGCGCGTCAGCAAGATCAACTCCGGCGAACTCGTCATCGTCGGCGTCAACCGCTGGACGGAGGGCCTGCCGTCGCCGCTCCTCACCGGCGAAGACGGCGGCATCTTCAAAGTCGACGAAGCCGAGACGCGCCGCACGCTCGAGGCCCTCGCCGCCGTGAAGGCGAATCGCGACCCGGCCCGCGTGCAGGCGGCCCTCGCGGCCCTCGAAGAGGCGGCCCGCACCGGCAAGAACATGATGGAGCCGTCCATCGAATGCGCCCTCGCCCGCGTCACCACCGGCGAATGGGCCGATACCCTCCGCCGCGTCTTCGGCGAATACCGCCCGCCCACCGGCGTCGAAGGCCAGCGCCTCTACGTCGACAGCGACCGCGTCGCCGAGGTGCGCCGCCGCGCCGAGGAGTTCGTCCGCCGCACCGGCCACCGGCCCCGCATCGTCGTCGGCAAGCCGGGGCTCGATGGGCATTCGAACGGCGCCGAGGTCATCGCCGTCGCGGCCCGCCACTGCGGCTTCGATGTCGTCTACTCCGGCATCCGGCTCACCCCGGAGGAGATCGTCCAGAGCGCCATCGAAGAAGCGGCCGACGTCATCGGCCTCTCCATCCTCTCCGGCTCCCACCTCGACCTCACCCGGCAGGTCATCGAAGGGCTCCGCGCGGCCGGCGCCGGCGACGCCATCCCCGTCATCGTCGGCGGCATCATCCCGAAGGACGACCACGAGGCGCTCCGCGCCCTCGGCGCCCGCCAGATCTTCACCCCGGCCGACTTCGACCTCGCCGATGTGATGAGCCGGATCATGGACGTCGTCGAAGCGCAGGCCGGCGCCGGCGCCCGGTGAGCGAGCTCGACCAGCTCGTCGAGGGCGCCATCGCCCTCGATAAGTGGCCCCTCGCCCGGCTCGTCCGGCTGTTCGAAGATACGCGGCCCGGGGCCGTCGCCGAGAAGGCGGCGGCCATCGCCGCCCTCGAAGCGCACGGCGCCGCCCCCCGCGCCATGGTCGCCGGCTTCACCGGCACCCCCGGCAGCGGCAAATCCACCCTCGTCGGCCAGCTCGCTGCCCGCCTCGCCGCCCGCGAAGCCGCTGCCGCAGTCGCCGTCCTCGCCATCGACCCTTCCTCCCACCGCTCGGGCGGCTCCATCCTCGGCGACCGCACCCGCGTCCACTTCCCGGTGGGCGAACGCCGGCTCTTCTTCCGCTCGCAGCCCTCCGACCGCGAACTCGGCGGCATGGGGCGCGCCACCTACCCCGTCGTCCGGCTCCTCGAACGGCTCTTCGACTACGTCTTCGTCGAAACCGTCGGCATCGGGCAGAGCGAAGTCGAAATCGAACGGCTCGCCGACCGCGTCTACCTCGTCCTCCAGCCGCTCGGCGGCGACCAGGTCCAGTTCATGAAGGCGGGCATCATGGAGGTGCCCCACGCCTTCATCCTCAACAAATGCGACGTCGGCGCGGCCGCCCGGCGCAGCTACCACGCGCTCCGCGCCAGCATCGATTTCGCCCGGCCGGGCGAAGCCGCGCCCCCGCCCATCTTCCGCACCAGCGCCATCTCCGGCGAAGGGCTCGATGACGTGCTCGACGACCTCGCGGCCCACCGCTCGGTCCGCGATGCCGCAGGCCGGCAGGCGCGCTGACCGCTACTTCTTCGAAAAGTGGGTGCGCGATGAATACGGGCGGTTCGGTCTCGAGCTGCTGGAGCGGCAGGGCGGGGCGGCCGGGCTGCTCGCGCAGGGCGGCACGTTCGAGGGCGCGCAGGCTGCCTACCGCGCCCCGATCGACCCGCTCGCCGGCTAGCGCGCCGGCTCAGCCCCGGCCTGCGCCGGCCCCGTCCGCCTGCCCGGCCAGCCCGTCGAGCGCCAGCGGCAGCTGGGCCGCCGCGTCCCGCCGGGCGCCCTCGGCGAGGATGGCGCGGTACAGCTGCTCGTGCCGGAGGACGTTGAGCGCCGCGCTGAAGTGGCGCTCCACCCGCCGGCGGCACTCCCGCCGGTCGAGCTCCTTCGCCCGCCAGGCCGCCTCCGCCGCCGCGTCGATGTCCGCGCAGATGATGCCCGTCACCCCGTCCTGGATGACTTCCGGCACCGACCCGTTCCGGAAGGCGATGACCGGCGTGCCCGTCGCCATCGACTCGATCATCACGAGGCCGAACGGCTCCGGCCACTGGATGGGGAAGAGCGTGGCCAGCGCGTCGCGGTAGGCCCGCAGCTTCTCCTCCGTCGGCGGCTGCTGCTTCACCTCCACGTCCAGCCCGCGGAGGCGGGGCCGCACCTCGGCCTCCCAGTACTCCTTCTCCAGCTGCTCGTTGATCTTCACCACCATGAGCAGCGGCAGCCCGGCGCGGCGCGCGATCTCGATCGCCTGCGCGGGCCCCTTCTCCGGGTTGATCCGGCCGCAGAAGAGGAGGTACTCCCCCGGCCGGTCGCTGAAGGGGAACGCCGCCGGGTCGATGCCGTTGTGGATGACGGCCGCCTGCACCCCGGCCGGCAGCGTCGACCGCTGGTGATGGCTGATCGCCACGAGGTGCAGCCGCCGCGCGAGCTGCGCGATCATGCCGCGGTTCTCCGGCGTCACCGGCCCGTGGAGCGTGTGCACCACCGGCACCGGCAGCGCCGCGCCGGTGATCGGGCCGAGGAAGGTGTGGTCGTGGATGATGTCGAACTCCCGCCAGCGCTCGTAGGCGGCGAGCACGTGCTGCGCTTCGACGGCCGGGTTGCCGAGCAGCGCTGAAGGCGGCTCCGCGAAGGTGGCCACGAGCCGCGCCTCCGTTCGAGACCCGCCGGCCGCGAACAGCGTCACCTCGTGGCCCCGCCGGGCCAGCCCGTCCGCGAGGTAGCTCACGACCCATTCGATGCCGCCGTAACCCGTCGGCGGGACGGCGAACCACGGCGGCGCAACGATGGCGATCCGCATCGTCTCCATCTCGCACTCCTCGAGGTTCGAATGCACTCCGCCGCGCGCTCCGCTCCCGCGCCGGCCCTTGCGCCCATTCTGCGAACGGTATCTGCGGGACGTCAATATCGCCTCCGGGCCGGCCCCCGGGGCGCTTGCGCGGCCTCAGCCCGGCCAGCGGTCCGTGAGCACTACCGCCGCCTCGCCACGGATGTCTTCGACTTCGACGGCCACGCCGGCGGCGCCGCGCCGGAAGGCGAGGTCGATCGCCGCGCGGCCGAAGCGGAGATTCCGGAGCCGCACCCATTCGACCATCGCCGGCAGGATCGGCCGCGTAACCGCCAGCGCCCGCGGCCCGGCCGGCCGGAAGCCGAGCAGCGTCGTGAGCACGAACGGAAGGCTCGCCGCCGACCACGCCTGCGGACGGGAGGCCACCGGGTACGGCGTCGGCACGAGCCGGAGCTCGCGCGGGTCGCCGCAGTACAGCTCGGGGATGCGGGAGGCGGGAAAGGCGAGCGCGGCCTCGATGAAGTCATCGCCGAGCGCCCGCGCGAGGTCGTCGAACCCCTGCCGCCGCAGCCCGGCGAGCAGGATCGCGTTGTCGTGCGGCCAGACGGAGCCGGTGTGGTAGCCGAGCGGGTTGTAGCCCGCGACCGACGACGCCAGCGTCCGCACGCCCCAGCCGCTGAACAGGTCCGACTGGAACGCCCGGTCGGCGAAGGCCGCCGCCCGCGCCGGGCGCGGCTCGCCGAGCCAGAGCAGGTGGCCCGCGTTCGAAGCCGGCGTCGGCACCGGCACGCGCGCCCGTTCGAGACAGAGCGCGTAGCCGAGGCTGTCGTCGCCGAACCGCTCCTCGATGATGCCCGCGAGCCGCTCCGCAGCTGCCTCCGCCTCGGCGGCCGGCTCGCCCCGCAGCGCGGCCAGCCGCGCGAACGCCCGCAGGCCCGCGAGCGCGTACGCCTGCACCTCGACGAGCGCGATCGGCGGCTCGGCGAGCCGGCCGTCCGGCCAGCGGATGGCGTCGTGCGAATCTTTCCAGCCCTGGTTTTCGAGCCCGCCGGCCGATTCCCGCGCGTAGGCGATGACGCCGCCGTACCGCTCGAGCTCGGCCAGGCACCACCCGGCCGCTGCGCGCAGGGCCGGCCACAGCCCGTCGAGCGCTGCCCGGTCGCCGGTCCAGGCCAAGTACTCCTCCGCGGCCGCGAGGAAGAGCGGCGTCGCGTCCACGCTGCCGTAGTACCGCCCGAATGGCACCTCGCCCAGGTTCGCGAGCTCGCCCCAGCGCAGCTCATGGGGAATCTTCCCCGGCGCGGCGTCGCTCGCCGGGTCGCGCTTCACCGCCTGGTGGCGCGCGAGCACCTCCAGCGCGCCGCGCAGCAGCTCCGGCGCCCACGGCGCGAGGAACATTCCCGTGATGAGGCTGTCGCGCCCGAACAGCGTATCGAACCACGGCACCCCCGCCGCGATGAACTCCGTCCCGTCGACCGATGTCCGCAGCGCCCGGATGTCCAGCAGCGCCCGCTCGACCGCATCGTTCAGCGGTTCGTAATCCGACTGGAACCGGGTGGCCCGCTCGAGGAACTGCCGCTCCTCGCGCTGCACCCGGGCGATGATCTGCGGCAGCGGCTGGCGCTCGGCCGGCGCATCGCCGGCGCTCACGCGAAGGTCGAGGACGACGGTCTCCCGCGGCGCGAGGGTCAGCCGGTAGACGGCGCCGCCCGGGCCCAGCCGCGCCGGCGCCGGGTCGAACCGGACCGCTGTCGTCCGCACCTGGCCGTCGGCGCCGGCGTACCGGTAGCGGAGTGCGCCCCGCGCCGCCTGCACCTCGACGGCCGGCCGCGGCGAGCGGCGCTCGAACCCGCGCACTTCGAAGATGTCCCGGAAATCGGCATCGAGGTCCACCCGCACGTCGAAGGTCTGCGGCTCCGGGTGGTAGTTCGAAATGGTCAGGCTCTCGGCGAGGCCCCGGCCGAGCACGCGCCGCCGCCGGATGAGCAGCGCCCGCGCCGGGACGACCCGGCCGCCCGGGTCCGCCATCGCCGGGTTCGTGAACACCGCCGAGAAGACGGCCCCCGACTGGCTCGCATCGAGCAGGATGGGCGGGACGCCCCCCAGCGTGAGCCGCAGCCGGGAGAGATGGCGCATGTCGCACCGGTAGAGCCCCGTCGCCTCGTGGGCCCCGGCGTCGATATCGCCGCTCGCCAGCGCGACGGCCGAGATGCCCTCGTTCCGGAGGATGACGCAATCCGTGATCGAGCCGGCCGGCTGCGGCTCTTCGCCGACCGGCAGCCAGCCGGGCGCCGGCGCTTCCCGTGTCCTGCTCATGGGCGGTTCGCGGTCATTTTCGCTCCGGTTCCGGCCGCGGTCATCCGCGGCATGCGACGGCGGTGTCGCGAATCAGACCGTGCGCAACGGTATTCGTCATTTGGCCTGCCATAGACCGTAATGGACAATGGGCCGAAGCTCCCGGTACGACGCTGTCGCGCGAGCGGCAGCGGGCCGAATCCGCGAATGCGGAGCGGGGGAACCACGTTCCCGGGGTGAATCCTCCCGCCGGGAGGACGGGCGCTTCCGCCCGAACCCGTCAGCTCACCCCGCAGGCCACGGAAGCGACCCGCTGGAGCCGATTGCGTGTCCCTGCGCACTGCGCGCCCGTTCGAGCGCCCCTCGCTGCCTGCCCTGCCCTCCGCCGCCGACCTCCGGGCGAACCTCGTCGCCGGGATGGTCGCCGGCATCATCGCCCTCCCCCTCAGCATCGCCCTCGCCGTCGCGGTCGGCGTGCCGCCGGTGGCCGGGCTCTACACCGCCGTCTTCGCCGGCGCCGCCGCCGCCATCTTCGGCGGCTCCCGCTACAACATCACCGGGCCCACCGCTGCGCTCGTGCCGCTCCTCAGCCATGTCGTCCTCGTGCACGGGCCCGGCGCCCTGCCGATGGTCGGCCTCATGGCGGGCGTCATCCTGCTCGCCATGGGCGCACTCCGCTTCGGGCGGCTCGTCCGCTACATGCCGGGCACCGTCATCGTCGGCTTCACCGCCGGCATCGCGCTTTCCATCGCTTTCGGCCAGCTCAACGCCTTTCTCGGCGTGACCGGCACGGACCCCGCGCTCGAACACTTCCACGAGCGCACGCTCGACACCATCCGGCACCTCTCGACCGTCGGCCTCACCACGCCGCTCGTCGGCCTGGTCTCGCTCGCCATCCTGGTCGCCTGGCCGCGCGTCGACCGCCGCCTGCCGGCCCCGCTCGTCGCCGTCGTCGCCGTGACTGCCGCGACGTGGGCGCTCGGCATCGATACCCCGACCGTGGCCAGCAAGTACGGCGACCTCCCGCGCGAATTCCCGCGGCCGTCGCTCGGCTTCTTCGATGCCGGCCTCATCATCGACCTCCTCCAGCCCGCAATCGCCGTCGCCATCCTCGGCGGCGTCGAATCGCTCCTGTCCGCGGTCGTCGCGGATGGCATGGCGGGCCAGCGCATCCGCCACGACCCGGACCGCGAGCTGCGCGGGCAGGGCATCGCCAACCTCGTGAGCCCGCTGTTCGGCGGCATCCCCGCCACCGCGGCCATCGCCCGGACGGCCGCGAGCATCCGCGCCGGCGCCACCTCCCGCCTCGCCGGGGTCTTCCACTCGGTCACCGTCCTCGTGCTCACGCTCGCGCTCGGTCCGCTGGCGGGCCACATCCCGATGGCCACCCTCGCGGCCGTCCTGCTCATCACGGCATGGAAGATCGCCGAGGTGCCCGAGGTGGCCCGCATCATCCGCCGCGCCCCGCGCGAGGACGTCCTCGTCCTCGTCGCCACCATCCTCATCACGCTCTTCTTCGACCTCACCTACGCCATCGGCTTCGGCGTTTTCGCTTCGACCATCCTGCTCATCCGCCGCCTCGTGAGCGTGCCTGCCGCTGCCGCCATGCTGCCCGATGCGAACGGCCGCATCGCGCAGGTCTCCGACGAGCTCGGCGCCCTCATCAAGTCCCGTCCCGACATCGATTTCTTCACCGCCCAGGGCCTCCTCTCCTTCCACAGCGCCGCCTCCTTCGAATACCAGCTGCAGGGCGACGCCCACCGCCCGCTCATCCTCCGGATGAAGGACGTCCACCACATCGATACGACCGGGCTCCTCACGCTCGAAGGCATCATCGAGCACCGGAAGCGCCACGGCGGCCGCATCATCCTCACCGCCATCCAGCCGGAAGTCCGCCCCGTCCTCGAGCGGTTCGGCATCATCGACCTCCTCGGCCCCGAAAACGTCTTCGAGCACACGAAGTGCGCCATCCAGAGCATCGACCACCCCGAGCTCCCGCACCCGGAGCGCGGGCACGGCGCTCACGATGCGCCGGGCCTCGCCGCCGCAAGCTGAACCCCCGCGGGTGACACGGCCCCCTCGGAGCTGCCGCGCCGCTTCGCCACGCTGACCGCGGAATCCATACACCGGAGGTCAGCCAGCCGTGGCGCTCACCCTCATCGAAGCCTCGAAGCTCAGCAACGACACCCTCCTCGCCGGCGTCATCGAGACGATCGCGCAGGAAAGCCCCGTCCTCCAGCGCCTGCCGTTCATCGAAATCGTCGGCAACGGCCTCACCTACAACCGCGAAAACCTCCCGCCCGCCGCCAGCTTCTACGACGTCGGCGAGGACTGGGACGAGAGCACCCCCACCTTCACCCAGGCCACCGCCACCCTGAAGATCCTCGGCGGCGACGCCGACATCGATAACTTCCTCAAGGCCACCCGCTCGAACCTCCAGGACCTCGAGGCCGCCATCGTCCAGCTCAAGGCGAAGGCCGTCCAGGCTCTCTTCGATGACACCTTCGTCAACGGCGACGCGACCGCCGACCCGCGCAGCTTCGACGGCATCGACCGCCTCTGCGACCCCGGCCAGGCCGTCTCCATGGGCCCGAACGGCGCCACCCTCACCCTCGCGAAGCTCGACGAGCTCATCGACCGGGTCCGCGGCGGCAAGCCCGACCTCCTCCTCATGAGCCGGCGCTCCCGCCGCACGCTCAACGAGATCGCCCGCGCCTCCGGCGGCTTCCTCGAAGCCGACCGCGACGAGTTCGGCCGCATGGTCCAGTACTACGACGGCATCCCCATCGGCATTTGCGACTACATCGCCGACGACCAGTCCGTCGGCACCAGCGACGACTGCAGCACCATCTACGCCATGCAGTTCGGCGAAGGCGGCCTCGCGGGCCTCACGGCGCCCGGCGGCCTCGCTGTCGAACGGGTTGGCAGCCTGGAGACGAAGGACGCGAGCCGCATCCGCGTGAAGTGGTACGCCGGCCTGGCGCTCTTCAACGCAGTCAAGCTCGCGAAGCTGGTCGGCGTCCGGCCGTAGCCCGGCGCTTCGGCCCCCGGGGGAGGCGGCGCCGCTCAGGCTGCAAGCCGGTGGCGGCCCGCCTCCTTCGCGCGGTAGAGCGCCCGGTCGGCCGCCTCGTAGGTGGCGGAGAGCGCATCCAGCGGCCGGTCCTCCGGCGCCTCCTGCCACGGCGCGAACCCGCCGCTCACCGTCACCCGCAGCTGCTGCTCCCGGCTCACCGCCACCGGCTCGCGCGACACCTCCCCGATGCAGCGCAGGGCCGCCTCCCGCGCTTCCCCTGCCGGCACGGTGAAGAACACGGCGAACTCCTCCCCGCCGATGCGGCCGACGACCCCCGCCTCCCCCACCGCCGCCTCCAGCCGGCGGGCCACCTCCCGCAGCACCACGTCGCCCGCCGGGTGCCCGTACGTGTCGTTGATCTGTTTGAAGTAGTCGATGTCGAAGATGGCGATCGCCGTCGGCGTGTGGACGGCCGCCTGGTGGAACCACGCCCGCCGGTTGAGCGCCCCCGTCAGCGCGTCGTGGTTCGCGAGGTACTCCGCCTCCACCCGCAGCCGGTCCAGCTCCTGCGCCTGCTCCTCCAGCGCCAGCGCGTTCGCCCGGAGCACTTCCATCGCCTCCGCCATCTCTTCCTCGGCCCGCACGATGTCGGTGATGTCCCGCGCCACGATGTAGCTCTCGTCCTCCGTCACTGCCGAGGCATTGAACGAGACCCACCGCCAGCTCCCGTCCGCGTGCCGGAACCGCCCCCGCAGGTCGTGCGCGTCGCGGCCCTCCAGCACCGCCTGCGCCCGCGCGATCTGCGCCCCCCGCTCCTCCGGGTGGACGAAGTGCCAGAGGCTCTGGCCGAGCAGCTCCTCCGGCTTCCAGCCCAGCGTCCGCTCCCAGGCCGGGCTCACCCGCTTGAACCGGCCCTTCGCCGTGACGATCGCCAGCATGTCCAGCGAATACTCGAACAGCCGGTCGCGGTCCCGCTCGGCTGCCCGCTCCGCCGTCACATCGCGCCCAATGAAGACGAACCCCGCCGGCCGGTCTCCTTCGGCTGCGGGCAGCGCCGAGATCGCCACCCACACCTGCAGGTAGCGCCCGTCCGGCCGCCGGTAGCGCCACTCCCGCTGGACGTTTCCTCCCGGCGGGAGCAGTTCGACGAGCCCCCGGAAGCCGCGGCCGGTGCCCTCGGACTCCAGCTCCTCGATCGTCGCCAGGGCGAGCAGCTCCGCCGCCGGCCGGCCCAGCAGCGCCTCCGCCGCCGGGTTCACCCGCGTAATCCGCCCCCGGCCGTCCGTCGCGATAATCGCCAGGCCCGTCCCGTCGACCAGCGCGTTCTGGAACGCCAGCGCCTCCGCCAGCTCCTGCGTCCGCCGCTCGGCCAGCCCCTCGGCCCGCCGCTTCCACGTCTGCAGCAGCCACGCAATCGCCGCGCCGAGCAGCGCCAGCAGCACCCCGGCCCCGGCCGTCACATCCGCCAGCGCCGCATTCGCGCGGGGAAACGCCGCCCCGGGCCGCACCTCCAGCCGCATCACCCGGCCGCCCAGCACCACCCGCCGCACCTCCGATTCCCTGCCCGCCGGGCCGCCCGTCGCGAACAGCGGCCCGCCGCCCGCCGTCCCGTCATCGAAGACGGCAATCTCCACCTCCGGCGCGAGCGACCCCAGCGCGCCCCGGTAGAACTCGTCCTGCGAAAACACGGCGAACACCCAGCCGACGGTCGCCGCCGCCCGGCGCTCCGGCTCCAGCGGCACCGGCCGCTCCCCGTACACCGGCACGAAGAGGATGAACCCCGGCGCGCCGTCGCGCACGAGCTTCACGGTCGACGTCATCTGCATCGCGCCCGAGGCCGCGGCCGTCAGCGCCGCCTCCCGCTGCGCCGGAGCGCCATCGAAGCGCAGCCCCAGCGACGTCCGGTTCGGCTCCAGCGGCTCGACGAACTGCACCACCCACGCCGCCCCTCCCGGGGCCGGCGCGAACCCCGGCACGTGGTGGACCTCCACCGGGCTGCCCCCGGGCCCCAGCGTCGCCGCGAACGCATCCAGCTCGCGCTCCGGCACCACCGCCGCGAACCCGATCGACCGGAAGCCCGGGTACCGCTGCTGCACCCGCATCCCTTCGATGAAGCCCCGCCACTCCGCCGCATCCACCTCCCGCGAGGCCCCGAAGAGCGAGGCGCCCGCCAGCAGCACGTCTTCGTACGCCGCCAGCTTCGCCTCCAGCCGCCCGGCGGCCTGCCGCGCTTCGCCCTCCAGCCGCGCGCGGTCATCCCGGGCGCCGTCCGCCCGGAGCTGCGCCGTCAGCAGCGCCGTGCCCGCCAGCCCGAGCACCATCACCGCTGCCGGCAGCAGCGGCCACCGCCCGGCCCGGCGCGCCATCGCCTGCAGCAGCCCCGTTCGCACGCGCTCCCCTCCCGCGGAGCGATCGCTCCGCCTCTTTCCTTCACTATCGGTGCGGAAACGCCCCGCTGGAGTGCCATTTCGCGCTCCGCCGTGCGTGCAATCCGCGGCACCTTCGGACCATGCCCCTCCCCCTCCTCCGCGCCTACCAGCGCCGCGTCTTCCACCCCCTCTGCCGCGGGCTCCTCCACGCCCGGCACGAGCAGTTCACCCTCCTCATGCCCCGCCAGTCCGGCAAGAACCAGCTCGCCGCCGCCCTCGTCACCGCGCTCCTCCTCGCCCACGCCCGCCGCGGCGGCAGCATCGTCCTCTGCGCGCCCACGTTCCACCCCCAGGCCGCCATCAGCCTCGAACGCACCCGCGCCGTCCTCGAACCGCTCGCCCGCCGCGCCCGCCTCCAGCCGCGCTTCGACGACCACCGCATCCGCTGCGGCAACGCCGTGGCCGTCTTCCTCTCCGCCTCCGGCCAGGCCCAGGTCGCCGGCCACACCGCCAGCATCGCCCTCTTCGCCGATGAAGCCCAGGACATCGACCCCGACTGGTTCGACCGCCAGTTCCGCCCCATGGCCGCCTCCACCGGCGCCCCCGCCCTCCTCTTCGGCACCCCGTGGGACGGCGAATCCCTCCTCGAACGCGCCATCGCCCGCAACGCCGGCCGCACCGCCGCCGGCGTCCCCCTCCACTACACCGTCACCTGGCAGGAGGTCGCCCGCGAAGTGCCCATCTACGGCCAGTACGTCGAACGCGAACGCCAGCGCCTCGGCGCCCAGAACCCCCTCTACCTCAGCCAGTACGAACTCCTCGCCTCGCGCGCCAGCGCCAGCCTCCTCAGCGCCGAAGCCCTCGAACGCCTCCGCGGCAGCCACACCCTGCTCGAAAGCCCCCGCCACGGCGAACGGTACGTCGCCGGGCTCGACCCCGCCGGCGAAGGCGCCGATGCCACCGTCCTCGCCATCGGCCGCATCGAACCCGGCCAGCGGCTCGAGATTGTCGCCCTCGAACGGTGGCAGGCCGGCGACCTCGCCGGCTTCGCCCCGCGCGTCGCCAGCATCGCCGCCCGCTGGGGCCTCGAACGGCTCGCCATCGATGCCACCGGCCTCGGCCAGCCGCTCGCCGCCGCGCTCGAACCCCGCCTCGGCCGCGCCCTCCTCCCCGTCAGCTTCACCGTGCAGACGAAGAGCGCCCTCGGCTGGGAGCTCATCGCCGCCGCCGAGACCGGCCGGCTCAGCCTGCCCGCCGGCGACACCGGCGACCCGGACCTCCGCGCCTGCTGGGACGAACTCCGCGCCTGCCGGCGGAGCCTCCGCATCGGCGGCATCCTCCACTGGGCCGCGCCCCCCGGCCGCCACGACGACTGCGTCGCCGCCCTCGCCCTCGCCCTCCACGCCGCCGCGAACCTCCCCTCGCCCCGCACCGCCCGCGGGCGCCGCGCATAGCGCGCTGCGCGCTGGCCGCGGCTTCGCCGCCGAGGGCAGCGGCTGACGCCGCTGGTGGCCGCGGCTGACGCCGCCGAGGGCCGCGGCTTCGCCGCCGGTGGCAGGCCGCCTTCGGCGTCCCGCTGGCTGAAACCAACCACCGCGCCAGCGCCACCGGGCGCAGCCCGCCACCGCACAGCGCCACCGCGCAGCGCCACCGGGCGCAGCCCGCCACCGCGCAGCGCCCGCGCGCCAGCGCCACCGCGCACCGCCCCCTACTCGCTCTTGAGCGACTCGATGAGCGCCGCGAGCTTCGCGCTCAACCGCTCGACGCGTTCACTCAGTTCCGGATATTCGCCCGGCTCGAAGGCGTTGCACTCGTGGCAGACCAGGAGCCAGTAGTCCAGCTCGAACAGCGAACCCCGCGCGACGCCCACGAAACTGGCGAAATCGCGGCGTGTTCTCCGTCCCCGCCCCTCTGCGATATTTGCCGGCACCGACCATGCCGCCCGCAGCAGCTGGCTCCGCAGCTCCGGCCGCCGCCGCAGCTCCGGCCGCTCGGCCAGCGCCATCACATCCTGCGCAATCTGGTGGGCCCGCTGCCACACCTCCAGCTGCCGGTACGGAAGCGGCACCCGCGCATCCTCCGCCGGACGGCGCTGCCGTGCAAGGGCTGCGGCTTCGCCGCCGGTGGCAGCGGCTTCGCCGCCGAGGGCAGCGGCTTCGCCGCTGGTGGCAGGCCGCCTTCGGCGTCCCGCTGGCCTGTACCATCCCGCGCGAAGCGCCACCGGGCGCAGCCCGCCACCGCGAAGCGCCCGTGCGCCAGCGCCACCGGGCGCAGCCCGCCACCGCGCAGCGCCCGTGCGCCAGCGCCACCGGGCGCAGCCCGCCACCGCGAAGCGCTGTCGCGATGGCAGCGGCTTCGCCGCTGGTGGCAGGCCGCCTTCGGCGTCCCGCTGGCCTGTACCATCCCGCGCGAAGCGCTACCGGGCAGCGCCACCGCGCAGCGCCACCGGGCGCAGCCCGCCACCGCGAAGCGCCACCGCGAAGCGCCAGCGCGCAGCCCGCCACCGCGCAGCGCCACCGCGCAGCGCCACCGCGAAGCCCCGCCCTCTAACAAATTTCCTACTGACACGCATCAGGGGTTTCCCGTATTCTCCCCGTGGTGTTCACTATCCATTCCCCTACCGTGGGGAAGAGTGACGCCGGCGTCGCAGCCCGGTGGCGGCGCAGGAACAGCCAGGGAACCCGTCCGCATTCACCCGGGGCGTGAGCGGCGCAACATCACCAGGAGGCCCGAACGAACCAGCAGCAATCCGAAGTGGGGGTCACGAAGCGCCGGGGAGGAATCAGCGCTCGACCACACGACCGCCGGCCAGGGACAGCCGGCTCAGCGAGGACGGAGGAACTATGACTCTCGCACTCTATGGCAAAAGCCGAAGGCGGCAGGGCGCCCTCATCACCGCCGCCCTGCTCGCCGTCATCATCGCGTCCATCGGCGCGCTCAGCATCATCACCGGCGCCTTCGCGCACCACAACACCTACAGCACCAACGCCACGTGCTCCGGCTGGACCGCCACGGCGAATTACGTTGGCGGCAGCAGCAAAGTGCTGGTCGTGATGGACAACGTCGTGATCGGCGGCCAGTCGTACCAGGGCAGCTGGAGCTCCGGCTTCGCCACCGGCAGCGGGACGTCCGGCGGCGTGCTCCAGTATTCGGGCGGTCAGATCGACGGCCGCACGCTTCCGAACAGCGGCACGGGCGCCATTACCAATCTCACCAACGTGTGGTACTGGTACGGCGTCGACAATGAACGAATAGACCCGAATGACTCGACTTCGCCCTACGCCGTGATTTTTAACCGCAGCGGCAATTGGCCCGCCGGCTCCTTCTCTGGCCGCATCCTGCTGTACTACCAGGGCAACAACAACACGTGGAGCTACTCCCACGCCGACAGCATCACTCCCGACCCGAACGACCGCGGCACGATTACGGCGCCAACTCAGCCCTCGAACTGCGCGACGATCATTATCAAGAAGGTCGTCGCCGGCCAGGGGGCACCCTCGGGGGCGACCTTTGACTTTACTGTGAGAGACCTCGGCCTCAAACAGGACGTCGCTACGGTGACCGGCATCACCGGCGGCGGCTCCTCGTCGGTCAAGGTCACCGTCGATAACGGCGGCAGCGGCGGCGACAACGACGACTTCCGGGTTACAGAAACCGACCCCGGAATCGGCTGGGCCACCAAGCACTACATCAAGAGCGGTTCGTCCGTGGACTGCAGCAAGGTCAAGGACAGCGACTGGAAGAATGGCCGAACCGCTGACGGCGGCGACCTCAATAACCTCGATAGCGGCGACTCGGTAACGGTCTGCTTCCTCAACACCTACACGCCGCGCACGGTCAAGATCCAGGTCCACAAGTACACCCCGTCCCAGGGGCAGGGGCAGGACTGGCAGAACGTCGGCAAGGGGCAGGGCACGTACGAGTACACCCTCTACCTCGACAATAACGGCGTGAAGGGCGCGGCCATCAGCGGCTCGTTCGGCCACCTCACCCCCAGCGTCGGCTTCGCGCCTCAGACCGTCTGGATCACCGAAACCAACACCGGCGGCCTGCAGTTCTACGGCTGGTTCCTGCCGGAGAACCACAGCAGCGGCAACCCGCAGTGCAACCAGCTCCCGGCGACCTGGGAAGACGGTGACAAGTTCGGGCAGGGCCAAAACGAAGGCACCGCCTACACCAGCGTCGACCTGAAGATTCCGTACGAATATTTTGTCGACACCCCGGGCGATCAGACGGGCGTCTACCACATCTGCGCCTACAACAAGCCGCAGTCCGGCACCCTCATCGTCGGCAAGGTGAAGGATCCCACCGCCGGGGTGCCCGCCGCGGACGGCTCCCAGTTCTCCGGCACGGCCACCAACCAGGGCAACGCCGCTGTCCACAACTGGGGCGCCATCACCTTCGGCGCCTTCTCCACCATCAGCAACATCCCGGCCGGCACCTACACCCTCAGCGAAACCGGCACCCAGAACGGCTGGACGCCGTACGGCTGGGCCGCCGGCTCGCTCAACCAGCAGGGCCAGCCCACCTGCCCCGCAGAAAAGACCAGCTACACCGCCGGCAATCCGCTGACCAACGTCCAGGTCAATGCGAATGAGACGAAGGTCGTCTGCGTGATGAACACGAAGACGGCCCAGGTGCCGACCATCGATAAGCAGAAGGCCACCGAGGGCTACACCGGCGGATACGCCTACTGGGAGATCATCGTCAACAACCCCGAGAACATCGCCCAGACGGTGAAGATCAACGACGTCGACGTGACATTCGTCTCCGTCACCGGCGGCACCTGCTCCGATAGCGACTTCTCGGACAACGAAATCACCTGCTCGGTCAACGCGAACAGCACGCTCGAGGTCAAGGTCAAGAAGCAGATCACCACGACCTGCCGCGAGCAGACCATCCGGAACACCGCGACGGTCTACCTGGTCCCGCCGACTGGCGGAAACCCGGTCCTCATCGGCACCGCCGGCAACAGCAACGACACCGAGTACACCATCCCCGCCGACACCTCGCAGTGCGGCCTCCCGTCCATCCGCAAGGAGGCCAGCCAGAGCTTCCAGGACAACGAAGTCTCGGATCCCGCCAACGTCGCCTGGGTCGTCACTGTCACCAACCCCAACGGCACGAACGGCACCACGCGCACCGTCTGGATCAAGGACGCCAACGTCACCGTCACCAGCGGCCCGAACTACACCGTCGGCGCCAGCTGCACCATCCCGTCCGGCAGCAGCTTCCAGCAGGAGCTCACCGGAACGACCGGCGTCCAGTGCACCATGCCCGCCGGCTCCAGCTTCACCTTCACCGTGAAGCCCAGCCCGGCCCCGCAGCGCACCTGCGAGAACCAGGTCTTCACCAACACGGCCTACCTCTACATGTCCAACGGGGAGCTCGTGGGCAAGATCGGCGAGGCCAGCTCCAGCATCACCCTCCAGGGCAATCCCGAGCTGTGCACCCGCAAGGTCAAGGTCTGCAAGGTCGTCGAGAACAACAACGACGGCATCCGCAAGACCAACCAGTCGTTCACCTTTGAGGTGACTTACGGCTACGGCTCGGAGGCCCAGTACGTCACGCTCACCGTGGACGAGGGCGGCGACGGGGAAGTCTGCAAGGAGGTCACCGTCCCGGCCAACGCCACGGTCACCGTCATCGAAACGGGCGCGCCCACTGGCTGGAACCACGCCGCCGGCTACCCAAAGTACGCCATCAATGACGGCAGCCAGTCCTCGGGCAACAGCGCCCAGCTGCAGCCCCCTGCCAGCCCGGGCGGCCCGAACAAGGTGACCTTCTACAACAAAGAGAAGGTCGTGAAGAACGTCACCTTCTCCAAGTACATCTGCGATACCTTCGGCGACGTGCCGCGGAACGAAGGCCCCGGCGGCCAGGACGACACCGGCAAGAACGTCTTCGGCGGCGGCGGCCTCAACGGCCTCCTCGGCCCCAAGGGCCCGTCGAATGACAGCGCGCCCGTCACGCCGAACAACGACAACCGCGGCAACTGCGCCCTCGCCACCACCCCGTGGACCTTCAACCTCTGGACCAGCAACCGGTCCAACGGCTTCGGCGGCACCCTCCTGCAGACGGTCACCGTGACTGGCTCGCAGTCGGTCGCGCTGGACGACGATGTCATCCAGCACATGCAGCAGCAGGGCAACACCCTCGGCGTCTACGTCGAGGAGGTCTACCAGGCCGGCTACGCCTTCGGCGCGCTGAAGTGCTACACCGATCACCTGAACGACGACAACTGGGAGTGGATCGACCCGTCCGCGCTCCAGGAGCAGGGCGAAATCCACTGCATCGCCTACAACGTCAAGATCACGCCGCCGAAGCTCACCGTGAAGAAGGTGACGAAGGCCGCCGACGGCACGACCATCCAGTCGTCCGACCAGTTCTCCTTCACGGTCCAGCCGAACACCGGCGTCAGCCCGGCGAGCTTCTCGCTCGACACCGACCCGAACACGGGCACGGTGACTGACACACAGGCCGTGACGCTGCCCGCCAGCTCGGCCTCCGGCGGCGTGACCTACACCATCACCGAGACCGCCCCGGCGAGCTGGCTGCTCCAGTCCGTGGTCTGCCAGGACGCGCAGGGCAACCCCGTCCAGGCGACCGTCAACCTCCAGGCCGGCACCGCCCAGGTCACGCTCCAGACCGGCGGCGTCGCCGCTGCCGCCAGCGACGTGACCTGCACGTTCACGAACGCCCAGCGCAAGGGCACCATCATCGTCCATAAGGTCTACCCCGAGGGCTTCACGCCCGACGGCGCGACCTTCTCGGGCTCGCTGACGAGCCAGGCCGAAGACGTCACCTGGGGCCCGCTCGCCGTCGGGGGCCAGCAGGCCATTGAAGTGCCCGCAGGTGGCTATACCGTCACCGAAGAATCGGAGGTCGGTTATGAGCTCGTGGGCATCGGCTTCTCGGCGCAGGCCGCCTGCAACCCCGATAGTGCTGTGACTGCCCTGTCGGTCGACGACGTCCCCGGCTTCTACGTAAATGTCGGGCCAGGTGAAACGAAGGACGTTTACGTCTGCAACCGGCCGATGGGCACCGTCGTCATCGTCAAGTACGAGAACGTCCCGCCGGCGACGGCCCAGTCGTGGAACTTCACCGGCACGGTGCCTTCGCTGCCGGTCTCGCTCTCGACGACCGGGACGACGAATTCCGTCGGCACGGCGAGCACGACCATCCTGAACGTGCCTGTCGGCACCTACTCCATCGCTGAGACCGAGGGCCGGCGCGCGTGCACCGCCGGCACCACCTCCAGCGACTGGGAGACCCGCGGCCTCGTCCAGGTCGGCGGCTCGCTGCCCGGCGCTGGCGCCGTGAACGCGGCCCCGATCGTCTCCAACGGTTCGCTCAGCGTCCCGGTCCAGGCCGGCCAGACGACCTACGTGGTCTTCGGCAACATCGGCTGCGGGTCGGTCCTCTCGGCGGCGAACCTCGTCGTCAACAAGTTCAGCGACCCGTTCGCGAACTTCTCCGGCACCACGCCGCTCAGCGGGTGGACGATCACCATCACCGGCACGGCCGGGACGGCGAACGGTCAGACCTTCACGGCGACGACCGACGGCGCCGGCCAGGCCTTCTTCCTCGGCATCCCGGACGGCACCTACACCGTCTGCGAGACGCTCCAGCCGGGCTGGCAGAACGTCGGCTCGAAGTACAACACCATCAACCAGGCGGGCCTCTGCCGCACGGGCATCACGGTCAACCTGAATGAGACCGCGACGGTCAACTTCTACAACCAGCCGCGCGTGACCATCCGCGTCCAGAAGACGCTGAGCGTCATCGGCTTCACTTCGCCCGGCGCGGGCTGGCAGTTCACGCTGACGGGCTGCGGGATCACGCAGCAGCAGGGCACGACGAACCAGCAGGGCGTCGTCGAATTCACCGACCTGCCGCCGGCGATCGGGTGCAGCTACACGGTGACGGAGACGGTGCAGTCCGGTTGGACGCCGCAGTTCGTCTCGCAGACGGCGCAGCCGACGCAGGGCGGGCAGGTGGTGACGCTGACGTTCCTGAACATCCGGGACTTCAACCCGCCGTGCGTGGACCCGAACGACCCGCGCTGCGTGCCGCCGCCGCCCACGGTGACGCCGACCCCGCCGACGGCCACGCCGACGACGCCGACGGCCACGCCGACGAACACGCCGACGCCGACGGCGACGCCGACGAATACCCCCACCCCGACGCCGACGAACACGCCGGTGACGCAGGTGGCGGGTGAGCGGACGCCGGGTCCGGGCCAGTCGCCGACGCCGCTGGCCCCGGCGACGGGCTTCGGGTTCGGGCAGGGCGAAGGCGGCATGAGCCTGCTGCTCGTGCTCGCCGGCCTGGTCAGCCTCAGCCTCGGTCTCGGGTTCCTCGCCCTCGGCCGGCGCACCAACCGGTAACGCTCCTGCCGGCTGAGGCCGGCGCCAGCACCACCCACCCCGCGGCCCCGGGCACCCGTCCCGGGGCCGCGGCCGTTGGGGGGAGGTTGGAGGTTGGAGGTTGGAGGTTGGAGGTTGAAGGTTGGAGGTTGGAGGTCGGAGGTTGGAGGTTGGAGGTTGGAGGTTGGAGGTTGGAGGTTGGAGGTTGGAGGTTGGAGGTTGGAGGTTGGAGGTTGGAGGTTGGAGGTTGGAGGTTGGAGGTTGGAGGTTGGAGGTTGGAGGTTGGAGGTTGGAGGTTGGAGGTTGGAGGTTGGAGGTTGGAGGTTGGAGGTTGGAGGTTGGAGGTTGGAGGTTGGAGGTTGGAGGTTGGAGGTTGGAGGTTGGAGGTTGGAGGTTGGAGGTTGGAGGTTGGAGGTTGGAGGTTGGAGGTTGGAGGTTGGAGGTTGGAGGTTGGAGGTTGGAGGTTGGAGGTTGGAGGTTGGAGGTTGGAGGTTGGAGGTTGGAGGTTGGAGGTTGGAGGTTGGAGGTTGGAGGTTGGAGGTTGGAGGTTGGAGGTTGGAGGTTGGAGGTTGGAGGTTGGAGGTTGGAGGTTGGAGGTTGGAGGTTGGAGGTTGGAGGTTGGAGGTTGGAGGTTGGAGGTTGGAGGTTGGAGGTTGGAGGTTGGAGGTTATAGGTTGGAGGTTATTCTCCCTCCCGCCTCCCTTCTCCCGTCTCCCGTCTCCCGTCTCTCGTCTCCCGTCTCCCTCCTCCCTCCTCCCGCTTCCNGCCTCCCTTCTCCCGTCTCCCGTCTCCCGTCTCTCGTCTCCCGTCTCCCTCCTCCCTCCTCGTCCGCTTCCCTCCCACCTCCCACCTCCCAACTCCCAACTCCCAACTCCCAACTCCCAACTCCCAACTCCCACCTCCTATACTCCCCCCATGACCATCCGACATCGGCCTCATCGGCGCGTGGCGCGAACACCGCCGCCCAGCACATCCCCGGCTTCCGGCGCCATCCCCGGCGTGGAGATCGTGGGCGTCGTCAACCGCACGCCCGAGAGCTCCCGCCGCCGTCGCCGACCAGTTCGGCATCCCGCGCGTCTTCGAATCCCCCGAAGCCCTCTGCGGCGACCCCGAAATCGACGCCGTCTGCATCGGCACCTGGCCCTACCGCCATCCGCGACTACACCATCATGGCGCTCGACGCCGGCAAGCACGTCCTCTGCGAAGCCCGCATGGCGATGGACCTGCCCGAGGCGCTCGACATGCTCGCCGCCAGCCAGCGCCATCCCGAACTCGTCGCCCAGCTGGTGCCCGCGCCCTTCGATTTCCGGCTCGGGCCGACCATCACCCGGCTCATCGCCGAGGGCGCCGTCGGCGAAGTCCGCGAAGTCACCGTCCGCGTCCTCAACGGGCAGGGGCTCGATCCGCACGCGCCCCTCCACTGGCGGCAAGCGGCGCGATTACTCCGGGCGCAACGTGCAGACGTTCGGCATCTACGTCGAAATCATCGAACGGTGGCTCGGCCGCCACGCCGGCAGCGTCACCGCCGACGGCGCCATCCTCATCCCGCCGAACGGCGCGACCCCGAAACCGGGCAGCTGCAGCGCCCGTCACCGTCCCCGATACCTACGTCGTCAGCGGCGAACTCGCCCGCGGCGCCCGCATCGTCTACCACCTGAGCACGATGGCCGCCGGCGCCGAGGCGAACGGCATCGCCATCCAGCGGCACGAAGGCCGTCCTCCGCTGGCACCCGGGCGATACCGCCGAACTCGTGCCCTTCGGACAGCCGCACGGCCATCCCATCGAACCCGACCCCGGCACGGACCGCGGCTGGCAGGTCGAAGCCGACTTCATCGCCTCCATCCGCGACGGCGGCGCCCGTGCGGCTCACGAACTTCACCGACGGCGTCGCCTACATGCGCGTCGTCGATGCCGCCCACCGCTCCTGGGAGGAAGGCCGCCGCATCCCCCTCGGGGAGTAGCGGACGCCCCGGGAAGCGGGAACCGGGAGGCGGGAACCGGGAGACGGGAGGCGGGAACCGGGGACAACCTCCAACCTCCCACCTCCAACCTCCCACCTCCAACCTTCAACCTTCAACCTCCACCTCCGCCGCCGGGCGGCGCGCCATCCCCCGCCGGCGACGGCAGCGCCGGCATCCCCCTCCTCCCAGTACCGCCGGCCGAACAGCTCCTCCGCCAGCGCCGCCTCCTCCGCGTCCCGCGGCGTCGCAGCCCGTGCATCGCGAGGCCCAGCACCTCCGCCATTCCCGCAGCCGCGCGGTCGGCCTCGAGCGGCGCCTCCCCCGCCGCCACCACCAGCCGCATTTCGCGCCGCGATGATCGCCTGCGCCCGCGGCGCGCTCGCATTCCTCCCGCCAGAGCGCATCGATCACGTTCCACGCCGCCGCCAGCGGGTCAGCGCTCCCGCGGCCCCCGGCGCGGCCGGCGCCGGTTCGTCTTCTCGCTTCCCGTCGTCACGGGTCGAACCTCGCCCATCCGCGGCCCACCGCGGAGCCCCGCCTGGCACTCCGCGGCACCTGTTGACGACTTGCGGCCGGGCGCCAGCGCGCCATTGGCAGATGCGAACATCCGTTCTACGCTCGGCGGCACAGATTTCGCCCAGGAGGGGCCCGAGATGTCTGGAGCCGCTTCCCCGCCCCGCCGCGCTGCGACGCGCTGCCTGAGCACACGCCGACTACCGCGATACCGGGTGCGATCTCGCGCCGTCGTGCCTCAGCTGCCCGCTCCCGAAGTGCCGGTACGACGAACCCGGCGGCCTCGCCGCCATCGCTCCGCTCCAGCCGGGACGCCGCCATTGCCGACGCCGTGCGCTCGGCGACGGCCTGCCCATCGATGACGTCCGCCGCCATGTTCGGCCTTTCGCGCCGCAGCATCTTCCGGGCGCTCCGCCGCGCCCGCGCACCGCATCACCTCGCAGGTCCGGGCTGACCCGCGCGCACATCCTGGGGAGCAGCGCCCGCGCCGGGCGGGACATCCCCTGCGGGACGCTGCCGGGGAGGAACCCTCCGATAAGACATTCGGCGGGGTTCGCTGTTTACAACGCATCATCCCTGAAAAAGTTATGGTGAACTTTCTGCGCAAACCTCGCCGGCTGCCCCCGGCTGCCGCGCCGGCCGCCGCTGCCGCGTCCGCGGGGGCCGGTTCCGCCCGCCACCCGGCCGCGGTACCGCTGCCAGTGTGGAGCCGCTCATCGGCCACGCCGCCCTCCGCCGCGAGCTCGCGGCCCTCGCCGCCTCCCCCGAGCCGCCGCACGCCCTCCTCTTCGCCGGCCCCGAAAGCACCGGCAGAGCGCTGCTGGCGCGCTACCTCGCCATGCTCCTCAACTGCGAAGCCCTCCACCCCGCGCCGCCCGCCGGCGCCTCCCTTTTCGGCGACGACCTCCCGCCCGCGGCGTCCGCGGCAGCCCCGGGCGAGCCGTGCGGCGCCTGCCGGCCCTGCCGCCTCATCGCCGAAGGCGCCCATCCCGATGTCATCACCGTCGGGCCCGGCGATGCCCTCTGCAAGCCGCGCGACGGCGAATCCCACCCGGCCCACCCCGACTCCGCCGACATCCGCATCTGCCAGGTCCGCGGCATCACCGACCTCGTCGCCCGCTACCCGTTCGAAGCCCGCACCCGCGTCATCATCATCGACCCGGCGGACCGGCTGGCGCTCTACGCCGCGCCCGCCCTCCTGAAGACGCTCGAAGAGCCCCCGGGCCACACCGTCTTCTGCCTCCTCACCGCCGCGCTTACCGAGCGGCTGCTGGAGACGATCATCTCCACGCTGCCGCCGCATCGACGTCCGGCCCGTGCCCCGCGGCGAAATCGAAGCAGGGCTCCTCCAGCGCGGGGTCGAACCCGCGCGCCGCGGCCGAGGCTGCCGCCGCTGCCCGCGGCCGCCCGGGCCGCGCCCTCGCCTTCGTCGCCGAACCCGACCTCCTCGGCGCCCGCGGCCGCATCCTCGAACGCTGCGCCGAGGTCGCTGCTGCCGGCCTGCCCGCCCGCTTCGATTACGCCCGCTCCGCTCGCCGAGCGCTGGCGCGGCGACCAGGCCGCCCGTCCGCTTCGAACTCGAATGCTGGGAAGCCTACTGGGAGGCCGGCCTCCGCGCCGCCGCGGCCCGCGGCGACCGGCCCGCCATCGCCGGCGCCCTCGAAGCCCTCCGCGCCATCGCCGACGTCCGCGAGCACCTCCTCGCCAGCGTCCAGGCCCGCCCCGCGTTCGACCTCATGCTCCTCCGCTTCCCGCGCGGTACACTGGTTTCCAGCACCGAGGAAGAACTCCCGGCCCATGCCTGAACGATTACCGCGCGTCGCCGGCGTGCGGGAGCTCTTCCGAAACGCCGGCAAGATCTTCTATTTCCACGCGGCCGGCCTTCGCCTCGAACCGGGCGAATACGTCGTCGTCGAAACCGTGCGCGGCCCCGAAGTCGCGCGCGTCGTCCATCGCACCCGACCAGGTCGTCGTCGATGAGCTCCCCCGCGACGAGCTCAAGCCGATCCTCCGCCTCGCGACCGAGGCCGACCTCCGCCGGGCCGATGAACTCCACCGGAGGGCACAGGAACTCCTCCCCGAGGCGCGCCGCCTCGGCGAGGAGACCGGGTTTCCCGCCCGCATCGACGCCGCCTCCTTCACCCTCGACGGAAAGCGGCTGACGTTCTCCTTCACCAGCGAAGAGCGCCTCGATTACCGCGAATTCGCCCGCCGCGCCGCTCAGCAGTTCCACGTCAAAATCGAAATGCACCAGATGGGCGCCCGCGACCGCGCCCGCCTTGCCGGCGGCTACGGCATCTGCGGCCGCGAACTCTGCTGCGCCAGCTGGCTCGAGACCTTCCCCTCCATCTCCATCCGCATGGCCAAGCGAGCAGGAGCTCCCGCTCAATCCCCAGAAGATCTCCGGCCTCTGCGGCCGCCTCCTCTGCTGTCTCAGCTACGAAGAAGAAGGTCTACCGCGAAATGCGRRMRMCGCYSCMSMMGMYCGSSCAGSGCTGMAGCMSSSYCMSCKGCSRMKKCWMMSKMGKSSCRSYCARCMTCSKSMMGSSSSMGGYSMCSCYSSKSSYSSRKRGSCRGCGSMYMGMMGKSGSCGRCCGCSRMCTMRSCWSCKWYKYSMGCKSSGMCMSYKCSRSCWMGAKCKYCKCSCGCGCSGCCKWSSMYMSCYCKSSMASMWSCSRKYSCYSYMSGMTGCYCATCGMMSCCRMYGSSKCSRWCSYYKSCRMMRMGMTGCCGCGSCSMSKGTYKCGMRSCMSSMYRYKRMMCSGSRSCMGSMSSCSGMCSKCYGSSYKGCGSCGKCMMCSSCCGSWKCGYCMSCGSSSGSYYSSMSRMMCCRRRRRYSRSGYMGSCGCSGCAKSYYCGCSCCSAGCTTCGCCTTCAGCGTCGCCTGCACGTCGATCTCCGTCAGCACGCCGAAGCCCTGCGCCTTGAGCGCCTCGCGGACTGCCTCCACCGCCTGGTGGAACGGCAGGCCCGTCTCCTTCCGCAGCCCGAATGCCAGCTGTTCGACCGTTGCCGTCATCGCAATCACCTCCTCCTCCTACCGTAGCAGAAGCCGGTGCGCGGCCGTCGGGGGGAGGTTGAAGGTTGAAGGTTGGAGGTTGGAGGTTGGAGGTTGGAGGTTGGAGGTTGAAGGTTGGAGGTTGGAGGTTGGAGGTTGGAGGTTATTCTCCCTCCCTACTCCCGCCTCCCTTCTCCCGCCTCCCGCTTCCCGCTTCCCGCCTCCCGCTTCCCCTACTCCCGGGGCTCGATCAGGCGGAACAGCTCGCCGACCGAATGCGCCTGCTCCACCGGGTGGCGCAGCGGCCGCTCCGGGTGAATCTCGTAGACGTTCCGCCGCCCGACCCGCTTCCGGGTGATGTACCCCGCCTCGACGAGGTCCGCCACGATCCGCTGCGCCGCCCGCTCCGTAATCCCGACCCGCTCCGCCACGTCGCGCAGCCGGATGCCGGGGTCGTTCGCGATGCAGAGGAGCACGTGCCCGTGGTTGGTGAGGAACGTCCACCCCGGCTTCGTCATCGCCGCGTAGCGTAGCCGCCCGGGACTCCGCAGGAAAGGTGCGGCCCCGCTCCTCAGGCCGCGCGGCGGTGCTGGTGGGCCGAACGCAGCTGTTCGCGCAGGAGGGCCGTCGCCGCGAGCGCCTCGATCGCCGCCTGCTTCTTCTGCTCGCGCCGCCGCGCGCGCCGGGCGAGCCGCGAGGCGACCTCGGCGATGACGGCGAAGAACGCCGCGCCCGTCCACGCCAGCGGGGGTTCGAACGCCCCCTGCCAGCCCGCCGCGAGGCAGGCCGCCGCCAGCAGCAGGGCCGGCGCGCAGAACGCCCACGTCCACAGGTGCTTCATGCTTCGAATATCGGCCGCCTGCCCGGCGGCAACAGGTGCGGCTCAGCTGCCCGCCGCGCGCGCCGCCGCGTGCCCGCCCGCAATCCGCCCGAAAACGCAGCCGCGGATGACCGACGACGCCCCCGGGTAGTTGTAGTAGAAGAGCTCGCCCATCGGCTCGCCGGCCGCGTAGAGGCCGGGCATCGGCTGGCCCCGCGTATCCAGCACCCGCGCCGAGGTGTCGCACGCCAGCCCGCCGAAGGTGAACGTGATCCCGCCCGTCACCGGGATGGCGAGGTACGGCGGCGCATCGATCGGCAGCGCCCAATTGCTCTTCGGCGGCCAAATGCCGGCCGTCCGCTTCCCGTCCAGCCGGTCGAGGTCGTACTCGCCGGGCTGCACCGCCGCGTTGAAGGCCGCCACCGTCTCGAGGAAGTTCTCCGCCGGCACGCCCATCTGCCGGGCCAGCCCTTCCAGCGTCGGCGATTCGAGCGGCGGGCCCACCGGCCGCCACGCGCGGGCGAACTCCTCCCGGCCGTACGCCTTCTGGTCGAAGATGCACCACGCCTCGCCGCCCGCCTGCTCCACGATCTGTTTCGAAAACTTCACGTACGTGTGGTCGCGGAAATCCTCGCCCTCGTCGAGGAACCGCCGGCCCTCGCGGTCGACAAAGATGCCCATCTGGTAGTTGTAGAGCGCCGTGACGCCGCATTCGATGCGGGGCGAGCGCGCATCGAGGACCGCCGAGTGGTAATCGCCCCACTGCCCGGCCGGCCGCGCCCCGGCCGCGATCGCCATCAGCAGCCCTTCGCCCGTGTTGTACCGGCTCCCGCGGAGGATGAGCCCGTCGGCGAAGCGGCCCAGGTACCGCACCCGCATCTCCACGTTCGCTTGGAAGCCGCCGCAGGCCAGCACCGTCCCGCCCCGCGCTTCCAGGTCGATGACGCCCTCCGGACCCCGCGCGCGCACGCCCGCGACGGCGCCCGAGGGGTGCAGCAGCAGGTCGAGCGCCGCCGTTTCGTAGCTGACGATGCCGCCGAGCCCGTCCAGCCGCCGGTAGAGCAGGTCGATCAGCCCCTGCCCGCCGGCCTTCGGACTCCGCCGGTAGCCCGCCGTGTGCGGGTAGCCCGGCTCCCACTCCAGCCCGAAGCCCGTCAGCCACTCCGCCGCATCCGCTGCGTTCTCGCAGAGCGTCCGCACCAGCTCAGGGTTCGCCCGGCCGCGCGAAATCCGCATCAGGTCGTCGAACATCTCGTCGGCCGTGTAGCCGCGGTGTCCGAACTCGTCCGGCTCATGGGGGAACCGCATCTGCGCATCCGCGAAGCGGGTGTTGCCGCCGCGGTGCTCCCGCGGCGCCTTCTCGATGAGGATCACCCGCGCGCCCGCCTGCCGCGCGGCGAGCGCCGCCGAGAGGCCCGCGATGCCCCCGCCGACCACCAGCACGTCGGTCTCGTAGGTTGCAGCCGCCCCCGGCGAACCCGCAGCCGTCGGCATGCCGCGGACTCTAGCCCAGGCGGCGAAGCGCGCCAAGGGGGCGGGGAGGTTGGAGGTTGGAGGTTAGAGGTTGGAGGTTAGAGGTTGGAGGTTGGAGGTTGGAGGTTGGAGGTTAGAGGTTGGAGGTTAGAGGTTGGAGGTTAGAGGTTGGAGGTTAGAGGTTGGAGGTTAGAGGTTGGAGGTTAGAGGTTGGAGGTTAGAGGTTGGAGGTTAGAGGTTGGAGGTTAGAGGTTGGAGGTTAGAGGTTAGAGGTTGGAGGTTAGAGGTTGGAGGTTAGAGGTTGGAGGTTAGAGGTTGGAGGTTATTCTCCCTCCCTGCTCCCTCCTCCCTCCTCCCTCCTCCCTCCTCCCGCTTCCCGGTTCCCGCTTCCCGCTACCATGTCCCCGTGAGCGACTTCGCCAACATCTTCCTCGCGCTCCTCTTCGAGGCCACCCCCTTCCTCCTCGCTGGCGTCGTCATCTCCGTCGTCGCCGGGCCGCTCGTCGAGCGCGTCCTCGCGACGGCCGCGCTCCGCAACCCCGCCGCCGCTGTGGCGGCCGGCGCCTCGGCCGGCCTCGTCCTCCCCATGTGCGATTGCGGCAACCGGCCGCTCGCCCACCGGCTCGCGCTCGCCGGCCGCCGCGAATTCGCCCTCGCCTTCCTCGTCGCCGCCCCGGTCATCAACCCGATCGTCATCGTTACCACCTGGCTCGCCTTCCGCAGCGCCGAGCTCGTCATCCTCCGCCTGCTGCTGACGGTCCTCGCCGCCGTGGCGGTCGCCATCGTCGTCTCCCGACTGCGGCGCGATATCGCCCTGCCGCTCGAGGCCGCGCCCGGAGAACCCGGCGGCGAAGGCCATGCGGCGTCCGGCCCCGGGACCTGGGCGCCGCGCATCCTGGAAGAGTTTTTCGAGCTCTTCCAGTTCCTCGTCGTCGGCGCCGCCCTCGCCGCCGCCATCCAGGTCTTCGCCGACCAGGAGGAGTTCCTCTCCGCCCGCGGCGTCTTCCTCTCCATCGCCGCGATGATGTTCCTCGCCTTCCTCCTCAGCATCTGCTCGAGCGTCGATGCCTTCGTGGTCGCCGGCCTGGGCGGCGCGATCGGGCTCGGACCGGCGCTCGGCTTCCTCGTCTTCGGCCCGCTCGTCAACCTGAAATCGATCCCGATGTACCTGCGCCTCTTCTCCGGCCCGGCCGTCGTCCTGCTGGTCGTCATTTGCGCGCAGGTCGCCTTCGCTGGCGCTGCCATCGCGGAGCTGCGGGCATGGTGAGGCGGCTCGCCTTCGGCGGCGCGGCGGCGGCCCTCGGCCTCCTCATCGCCTGGCGGCTCGCCGACGGCAGCGTCCGCAACCTCGTCCAGGGCTGGTACGTCCCCGTGCTCTGGGCCACCGCCGCCGGCCTCCTCCTGCTCGGGGCGTGGACCCTCGCCGATGCCCTCCGGCGCGGCCGGCGCGACGGCGCCCGTCCCACCGCCGCCGGTGCCCTCGCCGCGGCCTTCATCGGTCTCCCGCTCGTGCTCGGCGCCGTCTACACCCCCCGCCCGCTCGCCTCGACGAACCTCGACCTCGCGGCGACGGCCGCCCGCCAGTTCGGCGCCTCCGCCAGCGCCGCCGACCCGGCCCGCCGCAACATCTACCAGTGGGCCTACGAATTCGAAACCGCCGACCCGGCCGCCATCGCCGGCCAGCCGGTCGACGTCATCGGCTTCGTCTTCCGCAAAGACAGCGACCCGCCCGACCGCCTCCGCGTCGCCCGCTTCGTCGTCGCCTGCTGCATCGCCGATGCGCAGGGGTTCACCCTGCCCGTCGCCTGGAAGGAGGCCAGCGCGCTCGCGAACGACCAGTGGGTCCGCGTCGAAGGCCGCGTCGGCATCGACCCCGATGGCGAGCCGGTCGTGCTCGCCGCCAGCGTAACTCCCATCGAGGCGCCGCAAAATCCGTACATTTATCCGTGACGAACGCCCCGCCCTCGCTGCCCTCGGCGCCGTGACGGCCATCGTCCTCGGCGCGCTCGCCGCCGTATTCCTCCTCGGCGACCAGCGCCGCATCGCCGTCGTCCTCGCCCAGCCCGACGCCGCCGTCCCCGCGCCCGTCACCCTGCGCGAAATCACCCTCACCTTCGACCGCGAACCCTCCCGCGAGGCCGTCGAGGCCGCGCTCAGCTTCGAGCCGCCCCTCGAAGGCGCCATCCGCTGGCGCGGCCGGACGCTCGTCTTCCTGCCCGGCGCCGTCCTCGAACCCGGGCAGTACACCGTCCGGCTCGCCCCCGGCAGCCTCGGGCGCGCCGGCGAACCCCTGCGCGAGCCGTTCGAACACCGCTTCGCCGTCCGCGAACCCGGCGTCGCCGTCATCCAGGTCGCCCCCGGCCGGGCCGAAGAGCGGCTCGTCGAACTCCGCGATGGCCAGGAGCCGCGCATCCTCGCCCGCGCGCCCCGCATCATCGACTACGCCGTTTCGCCGGATGGCGCACAGGTCGCTGTCGTCGCCGCCGATGCCGGCGGCCGCGGCAGCCTCGCGCTCGTGCAGGTCAGCGACGGCGCCGGCCGGTCGCTCGTCTTCGACCCCGCCATCAACATCGGCGGCGTCGCCTGGTCGCCCGATGGCGCCACCCTCGCCGTCGTCCGCCGCGATGAGCTGCCCGGCGGGGGCGAAGGCGTGCCGCGCGCATGGCTCGTCCGCCTCAGCGGCGAATTCGTCACCACGCTCGACCCCGACGGGCTGCCCTCGCTCTACCCCGGCTGGTCGCCCGATGGCCAGCACCTCGCCTACGTTTCGCCGAGCGATGCCCGGCTCATCGTCGTCAATCTCGCCACCGGCGAGCGGCGCGACCTCGGCCAGCCGCGCGGCGGCGCGGCGGCGTGGTCGCCCGATTCCCGCATCGTCGCCTTCGAAAGCGTGCCGCGCTCGGCCAGCGGCGCCCTCCCGCCCCAGCCCGTCCGCGTCGTGAGCCTCGACGGCGCCGTCGACCTCACCCTCGGCCGCGAGGGCGAAATCCGCTCCGCGCCCCGCTTCATCGACAGCGACGTCGTCGCCACTCTCCGCCGCGTCATCGGCCCCCAGCGCACCGGCACCGACCTCGTGTTCGAATCAGTCCGCGATGGGCGGCAGGTGCGCGCCATCGCCCTCGCCGCCGGCACCGACCTCGTCCTCCACTGGGACCTCGCCCCCGGCGGCCGCGCCATCGTCTACACGGTGCAGACCGCCCAGCAGTTCACCACGATCGTCCTCGACCTCGAAACCGGCCAGCGGACCCCGCTCCCGGCCGGCGGCGACGTCCCCCGCTGGCTCCCGTAGCCCGTCCCGGGCCCTCCCCTCGCCTCGCCGCCCCGGTTGGAGGTTGAAGGTTGGAGGTTGAAGGTTGACTGCTGCGCGCTCCGGCGCACACTCCCTCCCGCCTCCCGCCTCCCGCCTCCCGCCTCCCGCCTCCCGCCTCCCGCCTCCCGCCTCCCGGACCCCGGGACATCCGTTGGGCGCATGGCGCCCCGCGGGGACGGAGCCCCGCGACTACGGTTGGAGGTCACGCCACTTCCCGGTTCCCGCCTCCGCGTTCCCCTTCTCCCCCTCTCCCCTTCTCCCCTTCTCCCCCTCTCCCCTTCTCCCCCTCTCCCCTTCTCCCTTTCTCCCTCTCTCCCCTTCTCCCTCCTCCTTCCTACACCCCCAGCATCCGCGCGAGCTCGAGGAAGTCCGCCGCGTTGATATCGAACGCCGGGTCCGGCGCGAGGTCCGGCTGCACGTTGGGGCCGGCCTCCTTCGGCCGCGGGATGAACGCCGCCCGCAGGCCTGCCGCCTGCGCCGCCCGCAGGTCCACCTTGTGCGCCGCCACCAGCATCACCTGCCCCGGTTCGAGCCCGAGCACCCGCGCCCCCGCGAGGTACGCTTCCGGCTTCGGCTTGAAGGCCCCCAGCACGTCCGCCCCCAGCACGCAGTCCCACGGCAGGCCGGCGCGCTTCGCCATCGCCACCAGCAGCGCCACGTTCCCGTTCGAGAGCGTCGAAATCACGAACCGCTGCTTCAGCCGCCAGAGGCCCGGCACGCTGTCCGGCCACGGGTCCAGCCGGTGCCACGCCCGGTTCAGGTCCTCCCGCTCTTCCGCCGAAAGCCCGCCGAGCCCGTACTGCGGCAGCAGCTCCTCGAGTTTCCGCCGGTGCAGCTCGTCCGTCGTCATGAACGGCCACTCGCCGCGGTTCACCTTCGCGATGCCGCCGAGGTACCCCTCGTACCGCCACGCGTCGGCGAACGCGCCCCAGTCCGCCTCCACGCCGTGGCGGGCGCCGGCGGCTGCGAGCTCGCGCATCACCGACGAGCGCCAGTCGACCACCGTCCCGAAGACATCGAAGACGAGCGCGCGGACGTTCTCGAGGGCCATGCGGCGCAGTGTACCGCGGCGGCGCTCTCGCCGGCGCAGTTATTCGCCGCCGTCGCCGGGCCCGGGGGTCACCTCCTCGCCCGCGCCCGAAGCCACGTTGATGATGCGCACCGGCGGCGGAGGCGTCGGCGTCGCGCCGGCCGCCGAGACGCCGTCATCGGCAGCCACCCCGTGGATGCGGATGGGCGGGATCGGCGTCGGCGTCGCCGTCGGCTGGGCTGCTGCCGAAGCATCGCTCCCGCTCCCGGGCGCCGCAGCTGGCGAAGCCGCGGCCAGCGCCTCGGCCCGGCTGCCGAATCCGCTCGTGAACAGCTCCTCGAGTGCGGGCGGGCTGAACGGCGTGCCGGCGTCGATGACGATCACCCGCTGCGGCGGCGGCGCTGCGACCCGGGGCTGGAACGGGCCCCACGCCGCCCGCTCTCCGAACGTGAGGAGGAAGAGGCCGCTCGCGCCGATCCCGAACAGGAACGCGGCCAGCAGGAGCGGGGCTTTTCCTGCCATGCTCCGCATCATGCCTGCTCCCGGCGCAAATGACCAGCGGGTAACCCCCGCGTAAACCGCCGGCGAACCCCGCAGGCCGCTCCGCACGCGAGGCGCACACGCCGCAACCTGTTACCATCAAAGGCCGGGTCCACCGCCTGCCCGCGCGGAGAGGTGCTGGAGTGGACGATCAGGCACGCCTGGAAAGCGTGTGTACCGCAAGGTACCGTGGGTTCGAATCCCACCCTCTCCGCCACGTCATATCTCCCCCTTCCCGCCCCGTCCCTTCCCCGCCGCCTTGCCGCCCCCGCACGCCTCCCGTAGAGTCCTTCGCCAAACCCGAAGGAGATTCGCCCATGCAGAGCCTCGAGGGCAAAGTCGCCGTCGTCACCGGCGCCGCGAGCGGCATCGGTCTCGCGCTCGCCACCCGTTTCGCCGAAGAAGGGGCCGCCGTCGTCCTCGCCGACATCGAAGCCGAGCCGCTCGCCATCGCCGAGGCCGGCCTCCGCGACAAAGGCGCCCGCACCCTCGCGGTCCGCGCCAGCGTCCTGTCCGACAGCGATGTCGAAGCCCTCGCCGAGGCCGCCTACCGCACCTTCGGCGCCGTCCACATCCTCTGCAACAACGCCGGCGTCTCCGGCGGCGCCGGCCTCCCCATCTGGGAAGCCCCGCAGGCGGACTTCGACTGGGTCTTCGGCGTCAACTTCCACGGCGTCCTCCGCGGCATCCGCGCCTTCGTCCCCCGCATGATCGCCGGCGGCGAAGAAGGCCACATCGTGAACACCGCTTCCGCCGCCGGCCTGCTCACCGGCGCCGATGCCTACTCGATTTCGAAGCACGCCGTCGTCTGCCTCACCGAAGGCCTCTACAAGCAGTTCAAACTCATGAACCTGCCGCTCTCCGCCTCCGTCCTCTGCCCCGGATGGGTGAACACGAACATCCTCGACGCCGAGCGGAACCGCCCCGCCGAGTTCGGCCCCGCCCGCGACCGCTCGCAGCTCCCCGCGGAGGTGCAGCAGGGCCGCGCGATGGTCGAGCAGCTCCTCCGCCAGGGCTTCCCCCCGGCCGAAGTCGCCGCCCAGGTCGTCGACGCCATCAAGAACGACACCTTCTACATCTTCCCGATGCAGGAGTACATCTGGCAGGCTGTCCAGCAGCGCTTCCAGGGCGTCCTCGACCGCGCGAATCCCGTGCCGACCGGCCCACTCCGGTAAAGGCGCCGGCCGCGCACCCCTTGCGTTCGTCATAACGATTGGGCGAATATCAACGCCCTATGCTGCCGCTCACCCCGCAGGCGGCGGCGAACCGGCCGCGCATCCTCCGCCGCGCCCTCCTCGGCGCGCTGGCGGCGGTCGCCGCGGCGCCCGCCGCGTTCGCCCACGCCCTCACCTACGAAGTCCAGCCCGGCGATACGCTCTCCGCGATCGCCCTCCGCCACGGCGTCGACCTCGACCGGCTCGCCGCCGCCAACGGCATCGCCAACCCGGACCTCATCTTCGCCGGCCAGGTGCTCACCATCGCCGAATCATCGCCCGCCGTCCCGCCGCCCGGGGGCGCCGTCGCCCCGCCGCGCGAACGGCTCTACCTCGTCCAGCCCGGCGATACGCTCTCCTCGATCGCGCTCGCCCACGGGACCACCGTCCACGCCATCGCCGAGGCGAACGGCATCGACGACCGCGACCGCATCTTCGCCGGTCAACTGCTCACGCTGCCCGTGCCGGACCGCGCCCCGGCGGCGGCGAGCTGGACGCGGCCCGCGGTCGAAGCCCTGCTCCGGCAGGCCGCGGCGGAGTACGGCATCTGGCCGCCCCTCCTCCTCGGGCTCGCCTGGCTCGAAAGCGGCTGGAACCAGGCGATGGTCAGCCCCGCCGGCGCCGTCGGGATCATGCAGATCATGCCCGCAACCGCCGAATGGGGGCTCGAGTACCTCGCGCCCGGTGCCGTGAACTGGCGCACCGACCCCGCCGACAACATCCGGCTCGGCACCGCCATCTTCGCCCACATGCTCTGGCAGGCCGGCTACGACGTCGAAACCGCGCTCGCCTTCTACTACCAGGGCTGGTGGAGCATCGAACAGTTCGGCATCTTCGCCGAGACCGAACAGTACATCGCCAACGTCCTCGCCATCGCCGCCGGCTTCGACTAGGAGGTTGGAGGTTGAAGGTTGAAGGTTGAAGGTTGAAGGTTGGAGGTTGGAGGTTGGAGGTTGGAGGTTGGAGGTTGGAGGTTGGAGGTTGAAGGTTGGAGGTTGAAGGTTGGAGGTTGGAGGTTGAAGGTTGAAGGTTGGAGGTTGAAGGTCACTTCCTCTCCCGCCTCCCCGTTCCCTTTCTCCCTCGCTCCCTCTCTCCCCTTCTCCCCTTCTCCCCTTCTCCCCTTCTCCCCTTCTCCCTCCTCCCTCCTCCCTACTCCCTCACCAAATCCCCGTACGCCCCCGGGATGCGGTCGAGGAGCGCGTTCGTGCCCGGCGCCATGTCCTTCCAGCGCGCCATCGCCGGGTTCACCTGCGCGGCCATCGCCAGCCCGCTCCCGTACGGCGCAATGGTCAGCGGCGCACCGTTCGGGGCGGTGATGATCGCCGTCTCCGGCCCCGCAACGGCGGTGTAGACCCGGTTCTCGTCGCTCCGCGCCCGCGCGACCCGCTCCGTCATCGGCTCCTCCGCGAACGCCGTCCACGCCAGCACCTCGGCTCCTTCGAGCATGAGGATGCGCGCCACCTCCGGCACGAACCCCTCCTCGCCGCAGAGGATGCCGACCCGGCCCGCCGGCGTCTCCACCACCGGCGGCAGCGATTCGCCCGTTTCGATACCCCGCCCGTGCGAGGCCGCGTGGACGATCGTCGCCGACGGCGTGACCAGGACCGCCAGTTCGCGCGGATGCGCTCCATCCTCGCGCGCGCCGAAGAGCAGGCTCCCGCCGCGCTCCCGCACCGCCGCCTCGAGCCGCGGCAGCGCCGCCTCCCAGCCCGCGGGCGCCGCGGCGCCGCCGGCCACGATGAGGTCCGCGTCCTGTTCGCGCTGGTCGAGGTAGAGCGCGAGCAGCCCGTCGGCGTCCCACGCCGGCCGCGACGGCGCCGCCGCCACCCGCCGGCTGAGCTGCGCCGGCACCACCGGCTCCGCCAGCGCCTGCATCGCCGGCAGCCCCGCCGTCGGCTCCACCAGCCGGCCGTAGAGCGCAGGCCGCCGGCGCGGCCGCTCGGCCGCCATCGGCTCGATATCGAACGTCACCACCGCGCCGCTGTCCGCCGGCGCGCAGAACCGGGTCACCCCGGCGGGGTCGTAGACCGACGAGCGCCCGGCGTACACCAGCGAGCTGCCCTCCGGGCCGAACTTGTCCGCGGCGGCGATCCACACGCCGTTCTCGAACGCCCGCACCGGCACGAGGTACTCGCACTGCGTGGTCGAAAGCTCCGCCATCGTCCGGCCCCACGAGACCCACGCCGTGAGGTCGAGGATTACCTCGGCCCCATTGACCGCCAGCGCCCGCGCCACCTCTGGCTGGCGCGCATCCGCGCAGATGAGGATGCCGAACCGCGCGAACCCCGCATCCCACACCGGGAACGCCTGACCGCGCCGGAACCAGCGCGCATCGAAATGCCAGAGGAAGCTCTTGTCGTACCGCCCGCGCACCTCGCCCGCGGGGTCGAAGACGAGCCCGCTGTTTGTCAGGCTGCCGTCGTCGTGCGGCACGGCGAGCCCCGCCGCCAGCCAGTAGCCCCACTGGCGGCATTTCCCGGCCAGCGCCGCTGTCACCTCGGCGAACGGCCGCACCCCGGGCCGGTCGTACGGCCGCTGGTCGCGGACGTAGTAGGCGGGGTAGGAGCACTCCGGCAGGCCGACGAGCTGCGCACCCTGCCGCCCGGCCTCATCGAGCGCCTCCATGATCGCGGCCCAGTTCTCCTCGGCGCGCTCCAGCGGGTGCGCCGGCACCTGGCAAAGCCCAACCCTGAACGGCTGCATGGGTACCTCCCGCGGAGATTATGGCCGGCCTGCAGGGTCCGCCTGGCCGAGGAACTGGCCTCCGGCGCCGAGGGGAAGCCCCACGACCGGCTCGAGGATGAGCTGGCAGATGGGCATCCCGGCCCTGAGGCGAATGCCTGCCGGCCCGAGATTCATCATCTCGAGCGCAATCGTGCCGCGAAAGCCGGCGTGGATCGTCGGCGCTGTGAAGTGGATGAGCAGCCCGAGACGGGCAAGCGAACTCTTCCCCTCCACCCGCGCCGCGAGGCAGCCCCGCTCCCCCGCCTCCTCCGAAAGCTCAGGCGGAAGCGGGAGACGAATCTGCTCTTCTGTCATCCCCAGCACGAACCGGCCCGGGTCGAGCACGAACCCCTCGTCTGCGATCTCCACCCGGTCGTAGAGCCGGTCCAGCGTGGCGGCAACGCGGCCGACGGTCGGGTCGAACGTCACGCTGACATCCTTCGCAGGCACGCGGAGCACCCGCCCGAGCCGCAGGTTCACTGATGTCGGGTCGAACGCCCCCGCGCTGTTGGGAGAGGGGAGTGCCGGCCGTGGCTCGATGACCAGCCGGCCGTCCCGGAGCGCCTCGATGATCGCGGCGTCGCTGAGGATCACCCTGGCTGCTCACTGGAGAGGCTGCTTAGCGGCACGACCGCGTACCGCACCGCCCCGTAGACGTCGCCAGGGACTTCGATTAGCGCATGGTCGCCCCGCTTCTCGAGCACGCGGACCGTCACCCGCCCGCTCCCGTTGTGACGGTCGACAACGAGGTCAGCCGAGGCGATGAAGCCGATCTGCTGCCCGTCGATATCCTCGATGATCGCCGCCACCTCCGAGGGGAACAGGCCGTCCGACAGGCGCGCGCGGACTGTGGCATTCGACATCCTGGGCCTCCTGTGCCCGCGCATTGTTGCGCACAGGTGTTCGCATCGCAACGCATACCACCCGCCCCCGCCCCCGATCCGGCACAATGGACCGTGCATGCGCATCGCCATGGTCTCCGCCCACACCAGCCCCCTCGCGCCCCTCGGCGGCCGCGAAACCGGGGGCATGAACGTCTACGTCCTCGAACTCTCCCGCGAACTCGCCAGCCTCGGCTACGAGGTCGACATCTTCACCCGCCGCGACGGCCTCCTGCCCGCCGTCGAACCCATCGCGCCCCGCCTCCGCCTCGTCCGCATCGACGCCGGCCCGCCCGCCCCCATCGAAAAAGAAGCCATCATCGGCCACCTCCCCGAGTTCGTCCGCAACCTCCACGCCTTCGCCTGCGACGCCCCCGGCTACGACCTCATCCACTCCCACTACTGGCAGTCCGGCTGGGCCGGCACCATCCTCGCCCGCCGCCTCCGCCTGCCCCACGTCGTCATGTTCCACACCCTCGGCGAAGTCAAAAACCGCGCCCGCTTCGGCGAGGCCGAGCCCACCCTCCGCATCCGCCACGAGCGCACCATCGCCCGGCGCGCCGACGCCATCGTCACCGCCAGCGGCCACGAACGCCAGCTCCTCGAACGCTACTACGGCGCCGACCCGGCCCGCATGCACACCGTCCCCTGCGGCATCGACCTCGACCTCTTCCAGCCCCTCCCGCGCGAAACATGCCGCGCCAGCCTCGGCCTCCCGCTCGACCGCCCCGTCCTCCTCTGGGTCGGCCGCCTCGAGAAGCTCAAAGGCCTCGAAATCCTCCTCGATGCCGTCGCCGGGCTCGAACGCCGCGACGCCCTCCTCCTCATCCTCGGCGGCGACGACCGCGCCGCGCCCCTCCGCGCCGAACTCGAAGCACAGGCTGCCCGCCTCGGCCTTGCCGACCGCGTCCGCTTCACCGGCGCCGTCGACCACGCCGAACTCCCCCGCTACTACAGCGCCGCCGATGTCTGCGTCGTGCCCAGCTTCTACGAAAGCTTCGGCCTCGTCGCCGTCGAAGCCATGGCCTGCGGCACCCCGGTCGTCGCCTCCCGCGTCGGCGGCCTCCAGTCCACCGTCATCGACGGCGTCACCGGCTACCTCATCCCCTGGCGCTGCCCCGAACCGTTCACCGAGAAGCTCGACGTCCTCCTCGCCAACCCCGAGCTGCGCGCCAACTTCGGCCGCGCCGCCCGCGCCAGCGTCGAGCGCTTCCGCTGGAGCACCGTCGGCCTCCGCATCGCCGACGTCTACGATGCCGCCCTGGCCCGCTTCGCCCGCCACGAACCGCCGGCCGGCCGGCCCTTCGCCCCCGAAGCGTGGGAGGCCGCCGTCATCGCCAGCGGCGGCTGACCCGCCCCGCGTCGACACCCCGCCCGCGCGGCGCCTACGATGGGATCGTGACCCCCCGCGCCATCTTCTTCGACCTCGACGACACCCTGCTCGATACCTCCGGCGGCGTGCAGGAAGCCTGGAAATCGACCTGCGCCGCCTTCGCCCCCGAGCTCGGCATCGAGCCGGAACCGCTCCAGCAGGCCATCCGCGAGCAGCTCATGACCTTCTGGAAGGATGAAGCCGCGGTCGAACACTGGCGCACCCGCCTCCACGACGCCCGCCGCCACAACGTCGCGCTCGCCCTCGAACGGCTCGGCCTCGACCCGGCCGCCGCGCCCCGCCTCGCCGACCGCTACTGGGACGAGCAGGCCGCCCGCATGCGCCTCTTCGACGACAGCCTCGAAACCCTCCAGCGCCTCCGGGACGCCGGCTTCCGGCTCGGCCTCCTCACCAACGGCCCCGCCGAGATGCAGCGCTGGAAGCTCAGCCGCTTCCCCATCGAAGCGCACTTCGATGTCATCGTCATCGAAGGCGAATTCGGCCGCGGCAAGCCCGACCCGGCAGTCTTCGCCCACGCCCTCGAGCGCACCGGCGCGCGGCCGGAAGAAGCCTGGCACATCGGCGACAACCTCTACGCCGATATCGGCGGCGCCCGCCGCGCCGGCATCCACGCCGCCTGGATCCACCGCGACCGGCTCGAACTCGGCGAGGATGCCCCCGCCCTCCCCGACCGCGTCCTCGCCCACCTCGCCGACCTCCGCGAACCGCTCGGCCTCTGACCTGCGCCCCGGCGCGCCGCGACGTCAGCTGTCGCGCCCTCCTGCCATGCTGCGCCCGCATCCCGGGCCGCCCGGCCCGTCATCCGGGGGGAAGCGCATGCGCGACGCCGTCCTCGCGGCCGCCGCCTGGATCGCCGGCATCGCCCACATCCTCGGCGGCTGCCTGATGGTCATCATCTGGCTCGGCGGCCTCGGCTGGTTCGTCCTCAGCGGCGCCGTTCTCTATGCCATGGCATGGGTCATCCTCGGCCCGCTGCTCGCGTACGCTGCCGGGTTCCTGCTGCGCGTGCCCTTCGTCCTGCTCGGGCTGCTGCTCGCCGCGCTCGCCGGCCGCCGCGAGGAGTACCTCGCCTTCCTCGCCCGCATCAGCGACCGCTGAGCCCGCCTACCGCCGCAGCTCCGACCCCTTGAACGGCGCCCCGATGACCGGCCCGATGAGGCAGACGTTCGCCGCGCCGGCAGCGATCGGCACCAGCCCGATGACCGCGATCACCCAGCCCGCCGGGCCGCCGACCAGCAGCCCGATGACGATGAGGGCGATGCCCAGGGCGATGCGGAGCAGCCGCCCCGCCGTCGAAGCCATGAACCGTGCGAGTGCCATCCTGTCCCTCCATCGGTGCGGCATTCCCTGCCGCCGCCGCGATCATACGCATCCTGTCCACCCCCTGATCAGGCCGCGACGTCCGACCCGGCCAGCCTCGCCGGGCCGTTCGTTCCTCGACCGGTAACGAATTTTTCGTTACACTGTCTCCCGTGGACGACCAGCTCAACCCCGCCGAACGGATCATCCGCCGGTTCGGCGGCCAGAGCGCCCTCGCCGCCCTCCTCGGCAGGCGCCAGAGCACCGTCCAACACTGGGCGAAGACGGGGCGCATCCCGGCCCAATGGCACGGCGCCCTCATGTCGCTCGCCCGCCAGCGAGGTGTCATCCTGGAACCCAAAGATTTCGTCCAGCCCCAGCCCCGGACCATCGAGCCCGCCTCCGGCAAACTCGGCGTCCTCCTCGTCGGCCTCGGCGCCGTCGCCACCACCTTCATCGCCGGCGTCGAAAACGCCCGCTCCCGCGGCGCCCTCCCCATCGGCTCCCTCACCCAGATGGGCACCATCCGCCTCGGCAAGCGCACCGAAAAGCGCTCCCCGCTCATCAAAGAGTTCGTCCCCCTCGCCAGCCTCGACGACCTCGTCTTCGGCGCCTGGGACCCGATCCCCGACAACGCCTACGACGCCGCCCTCAAGGCCGGCGTCCTCGACCGCCACGAGCACCTCGACCCCATCGCCGATTTCCTCCGCGGCATCGAACCGATGCCTGCCGTCTTCGACCAGCGCTACGTCAAGCGCCTCCACGGCACCAACGTCAAATCCGCCCCCACCAAGATGGCCCTCGCTGAAGCCATCCGCCAGGACATCCGCGACTTCAAGGCCCGCAACGGCTGCGACCGCCTCGTCATGATCTGGTGCGCCTCCACCGAAGTCTTCATGGAGCAGTCGGCCGAGCACGCCAACCTCGAAGCCTTCGAAGCCGCTCTCGAAGCCAACTCCGACGCCATCGCCCCCTCCATGATCTACGGCTACGCCGCCCTCATGGAGGGCGTCCCCTTCGCCAACGGCGCCCCCAACCTCACCGTCGACATCCCCGCCCTCGTCAAACTCGCAAACGACCGCGGCGTCCCCATCGGCGGCAAGGACTTCAAGACCGGCCAGACCCTCGTCAAGACGGTCATCGCCCCCATGCTCAAAGCCCGCATGCTCGGCGTCGCCGGCTGGTACTCCACCAACATCCTCGGCAACCGCGACGGCGAAGTCCTCGATGACCCCGAAAGCTTCAAGACCAAGGAAGAATCGAAGCTCGGCGTCCTCGAATACATCCTCCAGCCCGACCTCTACCCCCAGCTCTACGGCAACATCTACCACAAGGTCCGCATCAACTACTACCCGCCCCGCGGCGACAACAAAGAAGGCTGGGACAACATCGACATCTTCGGGTGGCTCGGCTACCCGATGCAGATCAAGATCGACTTCCTCTGCCGCGATTCCATCCTCGCCGCGCCCCTCGTGCTCGACCTCGCCCTCTTCTTCGACCTCGCCCAGCGCGCCGGCATGAAGGGCATCCAGGAGTGGCTCAGCTTCTACTTCAAGAGCCCCCAGCACGCGCCCAGCGTCTACCCCGAGCACGACCTCTTCATCCAGCAGACCAAGCTGAAGAACACCCTCCGCTGGCTCATGGGCGAAGAGCAGATCACCCACCTCGGCCTCGAATACTACGAAGAGGAGTAGCGCCCGCCGCGCTCCTGCCCGCACCGCAGCGGTCCCGGCCAGCCCGCCGGGGCCGTTCGCTGCATAATCGAACCGTGCCCCGCTACGACTCCGTCCGCGCCCTCGCCGGCGATACCCCCATCGTCGAGCTCCGATCCCTCGCGCCGCGCCCCGGCGTCCGCATCTTCGCCAAGCTCGAAGGCCAGAACCCGACCGGCTCCATCAAAGACCGCATCGTCATCCGCATCCTCGAGGCCGCCCGCGCGGCGGGCCAGCTGACGCCCGGCCAGCCGATCATCGAAGCCTCCACCGGCAACACCGGCGTCGCCCTCGCCCTCTGGGGCCGCCTCCTCGGCCACCCGGTCGAAGTCTGCGTCCCCGAATCCGTCTACCCCGAAATCGAACAGCTCCTTGCCGTCTACGGCGCGCGCGTCCGCCGCGTCCCCCGCCAGGCCGGCATCAAGTCCGCCCGCGAAGCCGCCCGCGCCATCGCCGCCGAAACCGGCGCCCACTACTTCGGCCAGTTCGACAGCGACGAGAACGTCCGCGCCCACGAAGAATGGACTGCCGCGGAGATCCTCGCCGACATGGCCGCCGTCGGCGGCGTCGATGTCTTCGTCGCCGGCATCGGCACCGGCGGCACCATCACCGGCGTCGGCCGCCGCCTCAAGGAGGCGAACCCCGCCTGCAAGGTCCTCGGCGTCGAACCCCGCCTCGGCGTCCACGTCCAGGGCCTCAAATCACTCGACGACGGTTTCATCCCCCCGATCCTCGACGAATCCGTCCTCGATGGCCGCATCCTCGTCGGCAACCGCCACGCGTTCTCCCACGCCCGCCGCGCCATGCTCGCCGAGGGCCTCTTCGGCGGCATCTCCTCCGGCGCCGTCCTCCACGCCGCCATGCGCGCCGCCTCCCGGCTCCAGCGCGGCAACATCCTCGTCATCTTCGCCGACGGCGGCTGGAAGTACCTCGGCACCGACCTCTGGTCGGCCGACGGCGACCCTGCCCCCAACGGCGCCGACGATGACCCCCTCGACGATATCCTCTGGTGGTAGCCCGGCGCCTCAGCCCGCTTCGGCCGGCGCCTTCCGCAGCAGCAGCCCGACCCGGGGGATGGGCGGCACGAGGAAGGGGCCCGCGTTCACGAGGTCGATGGCGTCGTACCCCGCCTCGCTGAAGGTCGCCGCCAGCCGGCCCCAGCCCCGGAGGTCTACCGCCGGGCAGCCGCCGGAGACGAGCTTCGCATGCAGCCGGTTGAGCAGCGGATTCACCACCGGCGCAATCTCCAGCACGAGCGCCCGCCCGCCCGGCGCCAGCACCCGCGCCAGCTCCCGCGCAAAGGCGTGCACCACGTCGTCGTCGAACCGCCGCAGGAAGTAGAAGCTCGTGATGCAGTCGAACGCCGCGTCCGGGAAGGGGAGCTTCTCCGGCCAGCCGATGAGGTCCACCGGCCCCGGCCCGTGCGCGATGTCCATGCAGACCGGCGGCTCGTCGCAGCCCGCGCGCGCCGCGAGCAGGTGGGCATAGGCGGCCGTCCCGCAGCCGATATCGAGGTAGCGCCTGCCCGGCCGGAGCTCCAGCAGCTCGAGCACCCGGCCCGCGCGCGGCGTCAGCAGCGCCTGCCCGGCCTGGGAGCCGGCCGCCTGCGCGAGCCAGCGCCACCGCCCGGTCAGCCAGCGCTNCCGATATCGAGGTAGCGCCTGCCCGCGCCGGAGCTCCAGCAGCTCGAGCACCCGGCCCGCGCGCCGGCGTCAGCAGCGCCTGCCCGGCCTGGGAGCCGGCCGCCTGCCAGGCGAGCCAGCGCCACCGCCCGGTCACGCCGGGCCAGCGCTCCCGCGCCGCGATGACGGCCCGCCGGCGCCGCATCATAGCCGGTACACCATCCGCGCCCCGCCCGGTCCTGCCAGGCGAGCTCCAGCTTCTCCAGGTCCTCCGCGTCCTCTGCGGCTTCGTCGTAGAACATCGTCAGCGGTCCCATGCGCACCCCGGATTCCTGCAGCCGTTCGGCGAGCACGATGAGCGGGTGGACGGCGCCGAAGCCCCGCATCGCCGCGAAGGAGCAGAACGCGGCCAGCGCCGCCCCATTGCCCGGCGGCACGAACCGCTGCGCCGGCGCGCCCTCGGCCTCCACCGTCAGCCGCATCGCCACGAGCGTACGGCCCGCCGCGCCAACGGGCGATGCGCCTACCGCCCCCGCCGGCTCTCCCGCGCCGCCAGCTCGGCCGCGGCCTTCGCCGCGATCCGCCCCAGCACGTGGGCGAGCACCCCGGCGCTCGGCTCGTCCAGCTCGCTCGTGAAGTACTGGCGCACCCCGCGCAGGTGGCGCGGCGCCGCGTCCCGCAGGCGCTCGAACCCCGCCGGCGTCATCTCCACCCACCGGCCACGCCGGTCGGCGTCGTCCGGGCAGCGGGTCACGAGCCCCGCCTCGACCATGCGGTCCACCAGCCGCGTCAGCCCGCTCTTGCTGATCACCACCCGCCGCGCCAGCTCGGTCATCCGCAGCCGGTTCCCCTCCGCCTCCTCCAGCTGCACCAGCACGTCGTACCACGCGAGCGAAAGCCCCGCTCGCGCTGCAGGTCCTCCTCGAGCAGCGTCGTCACCCGGGCGTGCGCCTCGAGGAACGCGCGCCACGCCGCCATTCGGAGGTCGCCCATGACCCGCGCATCATGCAACCTTCCAATCTTCTCATCAACTGCGGTGCTTACACCGCCATCAGCTCCGCCCACGCCTCGTCCGTGAAGGCCTCTGCCGGCACCAGCTCCGGCCCGACCATCACCGCCGCCGCCGCCAGCCCGAGCAGCGGGTTCTTCGCCCGCGCCTCGCGGAACCGCAGCTTCCGCGCCGTCGCCTCCGGCCCGAACTCCGCGTGGATCACTGCATCGAGCCGGGCGGCGAACCGGAGCCGCCGCATCCGCTCGGCCCGCTCCTCCGCGTACGGCGCGAACAGCGCCGGCCCCCAGTCGTCGCTCCCCAGCAGCAGCTCGCCCACGATGCGCACGTCGCGGAGCGAGATGCTCAGCCCCTGCCCCACGATCGGGTCGTTGAACCCCGCCGCGTCGCCGATGAGCACGGCCCCGTCGCGCACCGGCGAATCGACCCACGTGCTCTGGTTCGGCACCGAATGGCACGGCCCCGCGATCGTGCCCGCCGCAATCGCCGCGCTGCCCGGCACCGAGGGCAGCCGGAACGCCTCGAGGAACCGCGCCGCCGCTCCTTCACCGCTGAACCGCCCCTTCTGGTCGTAGCCGTAGCTCAGGTAGAGCCGGTGCCGGCCGCCCCCTGCGGGAAGACGAAGTACTGCACGTTCGCCTCCGTCCCCATGCTCTGCACCTCCGCCGGCCAGTCCGGCACATCCTCCACCAGCAGGCCCGCGAAGAGGTGGTGCGGCTCGTCCTCGTGGAGCTCGATGCCCAGCTGCTTCCGCACCTGCGAATTCCGACCGTCGGCCCCCACCACCAGCCGCGCCGCCGCTTCGAACGCCTGCCCGCCGGCCTCCCACGCCACCGACGGCGCGGCGCCCGTGCGCACCTCGAACCGCGTCACCCCGCGGATGGCCGTCGCGCCCGCCGCGACGGCCGCATCGAACAGCGCCTGGCAGGCGTTCGGGTGCCCGATTGCGAGCGGCCCCGGCACCCCCGGCAGGAACGCCCGGAGGTCCAGCTTCTGCGCGTCCGCCTCCCCGGGTCGATCCCTTCGCCGTACTCCACGTGGTACGGCAGGTGATGCTGGCTCACCCCGGCCAGCACGTCGTACAGGCCCGTCCGCCGCGCTTCGACCACGCCCCACGGCGCAATCCACTCCCCGCGCACCACGTCCCGGAACTGCTCCGTCCGCTCCAGCACGAGCACCGAGCGCCCGGCCCGGGCAAGCACCGTCGCCAGCCCGCTCCCGGCGATGCCGCCGCCGACGATGATCACGTCATACCGTTCCACAGGGGCCATCCTTCGTTCGTTCGCTGCTGTCTCCGCGCCCTGCGGCGCGTGCCGCGATCCTCTACCATCCGCCCATGCCGCCACAAGCCGCCCCGCCGATCGACTGGGACGCCTTCGCCGATGAAGCGATCGACCTCCTCTGCCGCTTCATCCGCATCGACACCTCGAACCCGCCCGGCAACGAATACCTCGCCTGCGCCTTCCTCGGCGGCCTCCTCCAGGCCGAAGGCATCCCCTTCGACACCTACGACGCCGGCGGCGGCCGCGTCTCCCTCCGCGCCGTCCTCCCCGGCGACGGCTCGAAGCGGCCCTTCATGCTCCTCAACCACACCGACGTCGTCCCAGTCGAGCGCGAATTCTGGGATGTCGACCCCTTCGCCGGCATCGTCCGCGACGGCTACATCTGGGGCCGCGGCGCCCTCGATATGAAGGGCCTCGGCATCGCCCAGCTCATGACCTTCCTCACGCTCCGCCGCCTCGGCATCCCGCTCGCCCGCGACGTCGTCTTCTTCGCCCAGGCCGATGAGGAGGCCGGCAGCGAATACGGCATGCGCTTCATCCTCCGCGAACACCCGGAAACCATGGACGCCGAGTACATCATCAACGAAGGCGGCGGCGGCACCACCGAACTGTTCGGCGTCGAACGGCCCGTCTACTCCATCGCCGTCGCCGAAAAAGGCCCCCTCTGGCTCCGCCTCGTCGCCGAAGGCATGCCCGGCCACGGCTCCGTCCCCCACGACGACAACGCGCTCGACCGGCTCGTCCGCGCGCTCTGGCGCATCCAGCAGTGGGAGCGGCCGCTCACCGTCGCGCCCGTCCTCGAAGAGTACTTCCGCCGCCTCGCCCGCGCCGGCATCTACCGCGGCGACCCCACCCCCGAGGGCCTCGCCGCCCGCGCCGCCGAGGACCCGCGCATCCGCGCCATGCTCACCAACACCATCAGCACCACCACCGCGCGCGCCGGCATCAAGCACAACGTCATCCCCGCCCGCGCCGAGGCGACCCTCGATATCCGCCTCCTCCCCGGCGTCGACCCTGCCGAGTTCCAGGCCGAACTCGAGCGCGTCATCGACGACCCCCGCGTCCGGGTCGAACCCGTCCACGTCCGCGCCTCCGATACCAGCCCCTTCGACACCGAACTCTTCCGCTGCATCGAAGAGGTCATCCGCGACTTCACCGAAGACGCCGTCGTGGTCCCCGGCATGACCCTCGGCTTCACCGACAGCGCCGAGACCCGCAACCGCGGCATCATCTCCTACGGCTTCTCCGGCGGCCTCACCACGCCCGAGGTCGCCCGCGGCGTCCACGGCCACAACGAGCGCGTCAGCATCGAAGCGTTCACCCTCAACTGCCGGATGCTCTGGGAAGTCACGCTCCGGATGTGCGCCCGCGGCCCCGGGGCGTGAGCCCGCCGCTCCCGCCCGCCCGGCCGATGTCCTACGATGCCGCCATGTCCACCGCACCCCGCGCTGCCGCCTACCCCGGGGGCCTCGCCGAGCTCGATTTCGTCGAGGCCTACGCCCGCTCCGCCCTGAAGAAGCCCGAAGCCGCGGCCGATGCCGCGCTCAGCCGGCTCGTCTTCGCCGAGGCCGGCGACCGCGCCATCCTCGCCGGCCTCATCGCCCAGGAGCTCGCCGAGGCCTGCCGCCGCCTCGTCGCCGTCTACCGCGCCCTCGCCGACCGCACCCATCCCGTCGCCCGGCGCCTGCTTGAGCCGCTGCCCGGCGCCGCCGAGTGGAAGCAGTTCGTCCAGGATGTCGCCGTCCTCTCGCCCGAGCAGGTCATCCGCCACCTCAGCATCGGCGACGACGCCCTCGAGTGGGCGCGCCTCCTCCGCGGCCGGCCGGACCTCGCCGACCTGACCGGGCTCGTCGCCGCCGCCGAGACCGGCAACCCCATGCTCCTCATCCCCGACCTCGCCCGACGCAAAGTCGCCGAGACCATCTGGTTCGCCGGCGTGAGCGCCGATGGCGAGCCGCTCGCCTCCTCCTTCGGCGCCGATGAGGCGAGCGCCACCACCCTCGCCGACCTCACCGCCGACCTCGCCGGCGTCGCCCGCGGCTTCCTCCTCTCCTACGTCGCCGGCCGCCGCACCGCCGGGAGGCCCCTCCTGAGCATGAGCGCCTGGCGCCCCGGCCCCCGCAACGCCATCACCGATATCCCCGGCATCCGCGTCGGCCACTACACCGACCGCCGCGCCGCCACCGGCTGCACCGTCATCCTCTGCCCCGGCGCCCACGCCGCCGCCGTCGACGCCCGCGGCGGCGCTCCCGGCACCCGCGAAACCGACGTCCTCGGCCTCGCCAACCTCGTCCGCACCTGCCACGCCGTCCTCTTCGCCGGCGGCAGCGCCTTCGGCCTCGCCGCCGCCGACGGCGTGATGCGCTGGTGCGCCGAGCACGACATCGGCGTTCCGACCGCGAAGCGGAAGGTGCCGATCGTCTCCGCCGCCGTTATCTACGACCTCGCCCTCGGCGACCCGCTCGCCTTCCCCGGCCCGCAGGAAGGCTACCTCGCCGCCGTCCGCGCCCGCCGCGGGGCCGTCGCCGAGGGCTCCGTCGGGGCCGGCACCGGCGCCACGGTCGCGAAGCTGCTCGGCCCCGGCGCGCCCTCAAGGGCGGCCTCGGCACCGCCAGCCTCGCCGCCCCCGGCGGCCTCATGGTCGGCGCCCTCGCCGTCGTCAACGCCGTCGGCAGCATCTGCGACCCGGCCACCGGCGAATGCCGCGCCGGCCCGCGCGGCGACGAACCCGGCGAAATCCTCTCCATCCCCGCCGCCCTCGAGCGCCGCACTGCCGCCATGGACGCCCTCCAGCCTGCCGCGGCCGCCGGCGCCGCCGCGGCCCCGGGCGACCTCGAGAACACCACGCTCCTCTGCGTCGCCACGAACGCCCGCCTCGAACCGCACGAACTCCAGCGGCTCGCCGTCCACGCCCACGACGGGTTCGCCCGCTGCGTCGTCCCCGCCCACACCCGCGGCGACGGCGACATCGCGTTCGCGCTTTCCGCCGGCGACCTTCCCGCCCGGCCGGACGACCTCCTCCTCCTCGGCGCGCTCACTGCCGCGGCCGTCGAAGCCGCCGTCCTCCGCGCCGTCGACCTCGCGCGCGGCACGAAGGCCGTCCCCTCCGCCGCCGAGTGGCGGGCCGCCGCCGCCCGCTGACGCCCGCAAGCCGCGCGCGCCCTATCCTTACCTTCGTGCCCACCGACGTCCTCCTCATCCGCCACGCCGAGACCTACGGCAACATCGAAGGCCGCTTCTGCGGCCACTCCGAGACTGACCTGACGCCGCGCGGCATCGCCCGGCGCGCGCGCTCGGCCTCCGCCTCCGCGGGCAGCAGTTCGATGCGGCGGCCGCCTCCGACCTCACCCGCGCGCTCCTCACCGCCCGCCACGCCCTCGAGCACCACCCCTCGCCGCTCGACCCCGTCCCCGACCCCGCCTCCGCGAGATGCACTACGGCGAATGGGAAGGCCTCCCCGCGAGCGACATCGCGAAGACGCAGGCCGACCTCCTGCGCGAATTCTTCACCGGCCGGCGCCAGGCCGCGCCCGGCGGCGAAACCGTCCAGCAGCTCCGCGAGCGCACCGCCGCCGCCCTCCGCGACCTCGTCGACCGCTACCAGGGCGGCCGGCTCGTCGTCGTCTCCCACGGCAACGCCATCGCAGCCCTCCTCGCCGAGCTGCTCGGCATGCCCGTCGACCGCACCTGGGCGTTCGCCGTCGCCAACACCAGCGTCACGCGGCTCACCTTCGGGCGCAGCGGCCGCGTCACCCTCGGCGCTGTCAACGACACCTCCCACCTCGAGGGGCTCGGCCTCCCCTGAGGCGCCGCCGGCCGGCTACGCCCCCGCCAGCTCCGGCAGCTCCTGCCGCGGCACCATCCCCTCCAGGATCCGCTCCAGCGCCATCGTGTGGCTGCACACCGACCACTGCGCGAAGAAGTCGCAATTGCAGTGCCACCGCCCGTCGACCAGCGACACCTCGTGGTCGCTGTTCTCCCCGTGGAACGCCACGTGCAGGTTGTCCACCTGCATCCGGTGCCGCTCCTGCGCATAGACCTTCGCCTTCTCGATCTTGCCGATGAGGCTCGACTGCATGGTTCACCCCTCCTTCGAGAAGCACAAACGGCGGCACCTTTCGGCGCCGCCGTTACGGTCGGTGGATGCCCGCGAGAACATCCATACGCCCGCACCCTACGCGTTCGCAGATCCGCCTGTCAACGAATTTTCACACTTCGCCCCGCGCAGCCGGCTTCGGCAGCGGCGCATCCCCCAGCCAGTCCTCCGCCCGCATGAAGTACGGCTCCCGCCCGTGGATCTCCGGCGGAACGATGACGCCCGCGTCCCGCGTCACGATGTTCGCCACCACCCGCAGCCCTTCCTGCTTCTTCGGGTTCCACCGGTACGTATCCACGCTCAGCACGACCGGCACGATGAGCCCCTCCGGCGCGTCGAACCAGAGGAAGAACGGGTTCGTCTCCTCGTTTGCCTTCCGCGAGGGGTCGAAATCCGGGTTTCGCTCCGCGAACCGCGACACCCCGGCGATGTACCCCTTCGCGAACCCTGAATGGAACCACATCACCTGCGCCGCGCCGTACTTCGTCGTCACCTTCTGCTTCGCGGCCTCGAACGCCTCCGCCTCGCTCGCGCACGGAAGCTTCCCTTCATCCGCCAGAGGTGCAGTTCGCGCGCGAAAGCCGTCTTCGAAAGCGGGATGCGCGCCGGCGCCCGCTCGCTGAACGGCAGCATCACCGGCACCTTCGACCCGGGCGAGGTCGGGATCTCCTCCCCATCGACTACGAGCTGCGTGCACATCCGGCTCCAGCCTACTCCGCCAGCCGCCCGTCGTCGCGGTAGCGCACCACCGCCGCCGCCGGCGCGCTGACCGCCGCTTCGCTGCCCGGCGAGGGTGCCGGCGTCCCACCCGGGACCGCCGCCCGCGCCGGGGCGCCAGCGATTCGCCCTTCCGCCGCAAGGTGCGTCCCGAGGTCGACCACCCGCTCGACCGCGAGCGCGAACTCCCGCTCCCCGGGCCGACGGTGGCGCGCCCGGCCGAATCGCCTCGCTCCCGAGGAGCGTATAGCCGAGGAAGGCCGCCGCCTCCCGTGTCGGCGGCCGCCGGAACACCTCGCCGGCGGGGCCGTGGGCCGCCGGCCGGCCGCCGATGAGCAGCACGAGCTCCTGCGCAAGCAGCAGCGCTTCGTCGCGGTCGTGGGTGACGAGGACGACCGTCGCCCGCGCCGCAGCGAGCATCCCCGGGAGGTCGGCCAGCAGCGCCGCCCGGCCGGGGCCGTCGAGCCCGCTCAGCGGCTCATCCAGCAGGACGAGCTCCGCCTCCAGCGCGAGCGCCCGCGCGAGGTTCGCCCGCTGCGCCTCGCCGCCCGAAAGCCGCAGCGCGTCCCGTTCGAGCAGGTGGCCGATGCCGCATGCCTCCGCTGCCCGCGCGATGCGCCTCGCCCGCTCGGCCGCCGGCACCCCGCGCAGGCGGAGCGCCAGATCGAGGTTCGCGCGCACCGTCCCCCGCAGGAAGACCGCGCGCTGGAAGGCGTAGGCGGCCGCCTTCCTTGCGGCCCGCTCCGCCGGCTCGCCATCGAGCAGCACCCGGCCCCGCGCCGGCCGTTCGAGCCCCGCCATGAGCCGCAGCGCCGTCGTCTTCCCCGACCCGTTCGGGCCGAGCAGCGCCGTCACGGCCGCCCGCCCGAGCGTCAGCCCCGGCACCTCCAGCACCGTCCGCCCGCCCTTGCGGACCTCGACGTCCTCGAAACGGACCTCCATCAGCCGGACCGCTGCTGCGGCGCGTCAGGATGAGGTTCACCGCGAACGCCAGCGCCAGCAGGATGATGCCGAGCGCCAGCGCCCGCTCGGTGTTCCCCCGGCTCGTCTCGGTCACGATGGCGGTCGTCAGCACGCGCGTCTGCCCCTGCAGGTTGCCGCCGACGGCCATCGATGCCCCGACTTCCGAAACGACGCCGCCGAAGCCGGCCATCACGGCCGCGAGCAGCCCCAGCCGCGCCTCGCGCGCGAGGAGCCAGAGCCGCCGCGCGCGCCCGGCGCCCAGCACCTGCAGCAGCTCCGGCAGCTCCGGCGGCAGCGCCTGCACCGCCGCCGCCGTGAAACCGATGACTAGCGGCGTCGCAATCAGGAACTGGGCGAGGATCATCGCCTCGCGCGTGTAGATCAGCTCCAGCCCGCCCAGCGGCCCGGACCGCACCAGGAGCAGCCACACGACGAGTCCCACCACCACCGGCGGCATCCCCATCCCCGTGTTCACCGCTCCCAGCACGAGCGTGCGGCCCGGGAACCGCAGGCGCGCGAGCGCGTACCCCGCCGGCACCCCCGCGAGCATCGCCAGCAGCGTCGCAGTCCCGGAGACGTAGATCGTGCGGAGCGCGATCTCCCGCACTTCGCGGTCGCCCGCGGCGACCAGCCGCAGCGCCTCGAGCACCCCGGCCCAGAGGTCGCTCACCGGCTGCCCTCCGCGGCCCCCGCGGCGGCGTCGGCGAAGAAGAGCGGTTCGCCGTACCGGTCCCGCCCAAACGCCGCGATGACCTGCTGCGCCTCGTCCGAGACGAGGAAGGCTGCCCACGCCCGCGCCTGCGCGGCCTTCACGCCCGGGTGCTTCTCCGGATTCACCACGTAGACGTGGTAGACGTTCTGGAGCGCCGCGTCGCCCGCGAACAGCACCGTCAGCTCCAGCCGGCTGCGCAGCGCGAGGTAGGTCGCGCGGTCCGTGAGCGTGTACGCCCGCCGCTGGTCGGCGATATTCAGCGTTGCGCCCATCCCCTGCCCCGTCTCCTCCCGGCGGACTGCCGCCGGGTCGAGGCCCGCCGCCCGCCAGAGCGCCAGCTCCTTCGCGTGCGTGCCCGAGTTGTCGCCCCGCGAAACGAACGTGCCGGCCGCCGCGATGCGCCGCATGGCGTCCTCGATGCTCCCCGCGCCCCGCACGCCCGCCGGGTCCGAGGGCGGCCCCACGAGCACGAAATCGTTGTGCATCACGCGCCGGCCTTCGACCAGGTCGCCAGACGCGACGAGCGGCGCCTCCGCCTCCGGCGCGTGGCTCAGGACCGCATCCGCGTCGCCCCGCTTGGCCATCTCCAGCGCCGCGCCGGAGCCGACGGCGATGACCTTCACGCGCGTGCCGGTTTCGGCCTCGAAGCGCGGCACCAGCACGTCGAGCAGGCCGCTGTCCTGCGTGCTCGTCGTCGTCGCGAGGATGAGCGAACCGCCGATCTCCCCGGGCCGGTCGGCCGGCCCCGCCGCCGCGCCGCCGCCGCAGGCCGCGGCTGCCAGCGCCCCCAGCACCACGAGCACGAGCCAGGCCCCTCGCCGCACCATGCGCCGACTCCTCGAAATGCTCGCCTGAGCATAACGCCACCGCTCCCCAGGCGCACCGGGGAGGTTGGAGGTTGGAGGTTGGAGTTTGGAGTTTGGAGTTTGGAGTTTGGAGTTTGGAGTTTGGAGTTTGGAGTTTATTCTCGCTCCCAGCTCCCAACTCCTAACTCCCAACTCCCAACTTCGTAGCCGCGGGGCTCCGTCCCCGCGGAGGGCCGGCGAGGCCCACCCGAATCGCCGAATCTACCCGTCTCCCGCCTCCCAACTCCCTCCTCCCGCCTCCCGGTTCCCTCCTCCCGCTTCTCGCCTCCCGGAACATCCGTTGGGCGCATGGCGCCCGCGGGGACGGAGCCCCGCGACTACGTCTCCCGCCTCCCGCCTCCCTCCTCCCGCCTCCCGCTTCCCGTCTCCCGCCTCCCGCTTCTCGTCTCCCGCCTCCCGCCTCCCGCTTCCCGGTTCCCGCCTCCCTCCGAACCCTCCGAAGCCGTAGTCGCGGGGCTCTGTCCCCGCGGAGGGCCGGCGAGGCCCAGCCGAATCGCCGAATTCGCCCGCCTCCCGTCTCCCTCCTCCCTCCTCCCTACTCCCTCAGCAACCCCTCGATGAACACCGCCACCCCGTCCTCGGCCGGGCCGGGGATGAAGCGCTCCGCGGCCGCCTTCGCCCCCGGCGTCCCCGTCTCCACCGCCACGGCGAGCCCGGCCGCGCGGAACATCGGCACGTCCACCTCCGAATCCCCGATCGCCACGGCTTCGGACGGGTCGATGCCGAGTGCAGCGCACAGCGCCCGCAGCCCGTGGCCCTTGTCCACGCCTTTCGCCGTCACCGTGACCATGCCGTCGCCGGTGAACGCCAGCGCGTCGAACAGCTCCACGCGGTCGGACCAGGCGCGGAGCTCCGCCAGCCGCGGGTCCTCGGCCCCCGGTTCGGCGAGCACTGCCAGCGCCCCCGTGAGGTCGGCATCGCGGAGCGAGGTCACCGGCCGCAGCCACTCCGGCGCGTTCGCCGCCCAGGGCGGGAGTTCGTTCGCCCGCCGGTAGGCGAAGCCCGGCAGCGCCACCGTTGCCGGCCACCCGGCGCGGTCGCACAGCTCTGCCGCGAACCGCGCGAACTCGGCCGGCAGCGGCCGCTGGGCCACCGGTTCGCCGCCGGGCGCGCGCACGTCGGCCCCGGCCGAGGCGATCGCCGCCGCTGCCAGCCCGATCCCTTCGAACGGGCGAACCGCCGCCTGGTACCAGCGCGCCGTCGCCGGCGCCACCACGATGCCCGCCTCGTGGGCGGCCCGGAGCGCGGCGGCCGTCCGCGGCGAAAGCCCGCCCGCTCGGTCGAGCAGCGTGCCATCGAGGTCGATGGCGATGAGCCGGTAGCGCATGCCCCTACCCGCGCGGCAGCCCGAGCCCGCGCGTCGCGATGATGCCGCGCTGGATCTCGCTCGTCCCTGCCGCAATCGTCGCGCTGACCGCCTGCAGGTAGGCCGTCGCCTGGTCGATGAGCTGATGCGGGCTGCCGTCGCGGAGCTGCCCGGCCATCCCAGGAGGTGCATCCCCGTCAGCGCGATCCGCTGGCTCATCTCGCTCCCGAACAGCTTCGAGGCCGAGGCCTCCGTGTTCGGCACCAGCCCCTTCGCCTGCATCGTCGCCACCCGGTAGGCGAGGAACGTCCCCACGTTCACCTCCACCGCCCGCTCTGCCAGCTCGTGGCGGATGCTCGGCCGCTGCCGCGTGAGCGCGGGGTGCTCCTTCGCCAGCGCCACCAGCCGCTCCACCGACCGCCGGCCGCCCGCGTACGCCTGGATGCCCGACCGTTCGAAATCGAGCGCCACCGCCATGTGGTACCAGCCCCGGTTCACCTCGCCCACCACCTGCGTCGCCGGCACCCGCACGTCTTCGAAAAACACCTCGTTGAAGCCGTGCCGGTTCGCCATATTGATGAGCGGCCGGACCGTGATGCCCGGGCTTTTCATGTTCACCATGAACATCGTGATGCCCTTGTGCTTCGGCGCATCCGGGTCCGTCCGCGCGGCCAGCCAGCCCCAGTCCGCCAGGTGGCCGCCGGAGGTCCAGATCTTCTGGCCGTTGATGATGTAGTCGTCGCCGTCCCTCACCGCGCGCGTCTGCAGGGCCGCCAGGTCCGAACCCGCGCCCGGCTCGCTGTAGAGCGTGCACCACCAGTCCTGCGCCTGCGCGATGCGGGGGATGAAGGTGCGCTTCTGTTCCTCCGTGCCGTAGAGCATCAGGCTCGGGCCGACCCACGCGATGCCCATGTTGCCGACGGGGGCCTGCGCGTAGGCCATCTCCTCGTTGTAGACGAGCTGCTTGAGGTGGGAAGCGCCGCCGCCGCCGTACTCCTTCGGCCAGGCCATCGCGAGCCAGCCGCGGGCCGCGAGCTTCCGCTGGAAGCCCATCGTGTATTCCTTTTCTTCCTCGTTCGAACGGAAGCCGCCCTCGTAGCCGCGGCGGAGGCGCTCCTCTTCCGGGGGCAGGTTCTCGCGGATGAACTGGCGGACCTCCTCGCGGAAGGCTTCGGTTTCAGGGTCATAGCGGAAACGCATCGGTGCAGGGGCCTCCGAACCTTCGTGTGCCCCGAACTATACGCCGTTTCGGCGCGGCGGCGTCAGTTCACCTGCTCCCGCCGCCGGGCCGCGAATTCCAAGCCGCGGGCCAGGTCCTGCACGCCGGGGAGCCGCCGGTCCTCCGGGGCCGAAACCCCCGGTACGCCGCCGGCACCGGCTCGCCGTCCTCCGTCGGCGCCAGCACCGCGGCGGCGACGAGGTCCCCGAGGTCCCCGGTACGAAGGTCCCGAAGCGAAATCATCGCGCAGCTCCCCGCGATGGGTGGCTGCGTTCTACCTGAGAGCGAACAAATGTGCTATGAGCCAATCAGCGGGGACGAAGTCCGGTCCTGTGACCCTCACGCGACCGAACGTCCTGCCGTTGTCCCGGACTACCTTACACACTTCGATCAATCCGGGCGGCCACGAGTCGGGGTTGACGGGGTCGAGCAGGTAGAGGATTGCGACGGGGCCCATTGCGACAAGGACGAGAACTCGCCCCGCGACGAACTCACTCCGCCACGTCGGCGGGAATCGCCGCAGCCGTTCCTCTGGCGTGTATCGGGCTCCGAAGCACGTGTAGGTCACCTGGCCCCATTCGGCGCGCTGCGCATGAAATGCCCAGAAGACCCGGTTATGGGTCTCCTTCCCGAAGTGGCGGAGATGGGGCAGGAACTCGCCGACCTGCTCCCGGCGAACGTGGACCTCGCCCGTCTGATGACTGCCCGTTTGGCCGGTCTCATTGGGCTGCAGGACGAAGTACAGGACCTCGGTCTCGCCTATCGGGTTGCTCCTCCGCGGAATGGGGTATATAAGCCCCGTATGGACGAGGAGGTCAAGCCGACCCGCCGGCGCGGCCGCCCCTGCCCCCCAGCGTTTCACCTTCATCGACCTGTTTGCGGGCATCGGGGGATGCGCATCGCTTTCGAGGAGGCGGGCGGACGGTGTGTCTTTTCCAGCGAGTGGGACCGCTGGGCCCAAACAACCTACCTCGCTAACTTCGGTGAGCTCCCCGGGGCGACATCCGGAAGATCGATGAGCGAGCGGTCCCCGACCACGATGTGCTGCTCGCCGGGTTCCCGTGTCAGCCGTTTTCGATCGCTGGAGTGTCGAAGAAGAACGCGCTCGACCGTCCCCACGGCTTTCGGGACGAAACGCAGGGCACGCTCTTTTTCGAAATAGAGAGAATCCTCCTGGCAAAGCGGCCGCGGGCTGTCGTGCTCGAGAATGTGAAGCATCTGCTCAATCACGACCGCGGCCGCACCTTTGAAGTCATTCGCAGGCACCTTCTGGCCGCAGGGTACGTGCTCAACTGGCAGCTCGTTAGCGCCCGGCCGTTCGTGCCACAGTCGCGCGTGCGGATATTCATCGTCGGGCTTCGAGGCGGCCCGAAGTTCAGATTCCCCGTTACACTCACACCGGAGGGTCGGTACCCCGTCCTCGCCGATATTCTGGAGCCGGGACCGGTGCCTGACCGGTACACCCTGTCCGAACACCTCTGGGAATACCTGCAAGCGTACGCGAAACGCCATCAGGCTCGGGGCAATGGTTTCGGTTTCGGGCTGGCTGCGCCCGACGGCATCGCCCGAACGCTGAGCGCCCGCTACTACAAGGACGGGTCGGAGATTCTCATCCCGCAGGAGGGGAAGCCGCCGAGAAGGCTGACGCCCGACGAGTGCAGGCGGCTGATGGGCTTTCCCGACTGGTTCCAGATTCCCGTATCGGACACCCAGGCCTACCGCCAGTTCGGCAACTCCGTCGTCGTTCCGGTCGTTGCGGAGATTGCCGGGCCCTCGTGCCGTATCTTGAACAGGATGGAACCGAGGTACCCGACGGTCACACCGGAGCAGAAGTCCCGCCTGAACAGCTGCCTCTTGGACTGGTTTGACCGGAACGGCCGCGACTTTCCCGGCGGCGCACCACTGACCCGTACCAGGTGCTCATGGCGGAGATGATGCTCCAGCGCACTCGCGCTGCTCAGGTCGAGCCGGTGTGGTCGGCCTTCATCTCGCGCTGGCCGACGCTCGACGAAGCGAGGCGCGCAAGTGACGCAGAACTCGCTGAGGCGCTGGCGCCTCTCGGTCTCAACTGGCGGATTCAGAACTTGATTCGGTTGATCCGATCGCTGCCCGACGTGGAGACGCCGGAGCGGCTCCGCGGAGCACAGGGAGTTGGGCACTATGTTGAATCCGCGGTCAGATGTTTCGCCTTCGGCGAGCGCGTCGCAATCGTGGACGCGAACGTCGTCCGCTTCTACAGCCGGGTGTTCGGCTTCCCCGTCACCGACTCCACGCGGCGGGACCGCGCGTTCCACGCCTTCGCAGCGTCCCTCTTGCCAGAATCCCGGTGGAAGGAGTACAACTGGGCGATCTTGGATGTTATGGCAACATCAAACACATGCGGAACTGCGCCGAGAGTGGCGTTCTTATGACACGAGCTGAGAGAACGCTTCTGCTGCAGCATCTCGAGCTTGAGATAGCTTCTGGTAAATCTGCGAATTAGAACCAGCGAGCTCGATAACTTTCTCGAACGAGAGAAGAAGCTCAGAAAGCGCGGCAACTAATGGGTCGTCAGTAAATTTCGAATATTCATCTGAGATAATCGTGCGCGAATCAGGTTCGGAACGATTCCGACGCCCAGTCGTTCGATGGTCGTTATCATAAGAATCGAACGGCCGAAGGGGCGCCAACGATGAATTTTCAGTGATTTTTGTTATCATAATCGGCGCGATTTATAGAAGACCTTGAAGACTGAGGAGTCTCTCTAGCCGTAAGAGTGAGTCGCGTACGCTTGGTAAGCACTCGCTTCTCGAGCGCTCCGATTACTTGAAGAGTTAGTTCTTTGAAGTCTGAATAAGCCTGATTCTCAATGAGTCCGAGCCGGTTAGCCTGATCGACGAGCCCTGGGTTATTTTCTGAAGTAATATGAACAGAGCCTAGAAGACGGTTGGTAGAAAACCTTTCCGATGGAGAATTTACACGCCGCAGATTGAGCTCAAGCCAATCGTGACCGGGATCGCCATAAGGAAGAACGCGAAAACCATCGCGGAATATGCTGATACCAGTTATTTCATCGAGATGGTCGGGATCGGCGATGCCGATTTTTTGAGATCAGTTTTCGTTCCTTTCCACGCAACAAGCTGCACAGAGAACGGCCCGCATTCCGGTCGGGAACGGTTGCCGCGCTTCGATGCGGAGAAAAAGAAAACAAGTTGATGTAATCCTCGCTGGAATCGCCCGTGATGAAGTTGTCCCATCTAAGCACGGCGGTGCCGTCGTCAAGAACTTCCGCGCTACATGCGAAATGACTTGGAGTTGACTCCCGAAAGCGGTCGAGATTCTCGAATTCGGGAGCCGCCGGGACAGTCAGGCGAACCGAGAAATCCGGAACTCGTGTATGCGGCGAGATGAAGCGGCGAAGCTGCGTCTGCAGGGCTTGAAGATCCGCCCGGGTCCAGGGTTGCTGGGGTGAGGAAATTGCAAGGCGGGTGCCCGTGGTGGCGCCCGTGAAGATCTTGGGTTCGTTGTGCGTCACAACCGCAATACGTGCAGCTGACAGGTCCGAGGTGGAGGCTATCCTGTCCCAGTCGATGTCGACCCGGAGTTCAGGATGGCCCTTCGCCCGCGTGACCATGATGAGGCGCCGGCCAAGGCGTGCGGCGGCAAAGCGGCCGATGCCCATGCGTCCGAGCGGGAACCTTCCCGGGGTGTTCGCTCTCTTCGGAGCACCTGGCCTTCCTTTTCGGAAAAGCCTGCGACGAGCCAGCGGTTCTGAATGTCGTCAAGGGTCATTCCTTTGCCGTCGTCATGGACGATGACGATGGCGTCTTCGGGGTCAAAGATCTTCTCGAGCTTGATTTCCGCGAGCGTTGCGTCGGCGTCGTACGAGTTCTTGACGAGTTCGAGGACAGCCACCGACAGCTCGTCGATGAGTTTTGTACCGAGGATGTTGACCAGGTTGCCGTGCGCGGTGAAGTGAAGGTCTGGCATACGTCGCTGGCGGAATAGTGGGGACTGGCGGGAAGGTCGTCAAGATGGCGGAGGCCGCCTTTTTGGGTAAAGATGCACCCACCCCTTGACACCCCGCTGCCGCCACGCCCACAATCCCGCCGCTTCCGGGCAGGCGCCCCGCAGGTGGGCATGGTGACTCGGTCGTGAGCGGCGGACCGGCTCGTGAGCGGAATCCCGCCGGAGTGCGCCCGTGGCACGCCGAACCGCCCTCCGCCGCTTCGTCCTCGCGCTCTCCTGCGCGCTCGCCCTTGCGCTCGGCGCGGTCCTCTCGTTCGCCGGCGCGCAGACCGCCACCCGCACCATCCGCATCGAAAAGTCATCGTCGATAACTTCGGCATCGCCCCGGAAAGCACCTTCACCGGCACCATCTCGAATGTCCCCGCAAACGGGCAATCCGCCGCATGGTCCGTGACCACCGCGAGTCGCACCCGCGACTTCACCGTCTCCGTCAACCTCGCCCACACCGTCTTCGAAGACCCGCTGCCCGCGTGGTCCGGCTGGACCCTCGGCGGCTACAAGTCCGTTTCCTCCACCGCGGCCTGCGGAACGTCCGGGTTTTCGACCGATACCTCCCTCAACCCGGCCATCAACTCGGTCAGCCCGGGCAACGGCAACGCCAAGATCTGCATCCGCAACACCTTCAGGGGCGGCGTCCTCATCGTCGGCGCGCAGCTCGACCCGGCCTCGCACGCTCCGCCCGGGACGCCGGCCTTCTCCGGCGCCCTCTCGCATGCAAGCACGAGCCCGCCCGGCTGGGAGGCGCCGCTGAACGGGTTCGGCCAGCCGATGGGCCTCGCCCCGGCGCGTACACCGTGGGCCCGCCCGCTCTCGGACCAGGCTGGAGCATCACCGGCTGGGCGAGCGGCTCGTACGGGGCGGGCCCCGAATGCCCCGCGGCTGCCTCGAGCTACTCCGTGCCGTCGCCAGCGGTCCAGGTCACCGCCGGGCAGCGCACCGTGCTCTGCCTGCTGGTCCGGTACGAATCGCCAACCCCGACGCCAACGGAAACACCGACCCCAACACCCACCGAGACGCCCACCCCAACACCCACCGAGACGCCCACCCCGACGCCGACCGAAACGCCCACCCCGCCGCCAACGGAGACCCCCACCCCGGCGCCGACCGAAACGCCCACCCCAACGCCGACCGAAACACCAACCCCGACGCCGACCGAAACGCCCACCCCGCCGCCGACCGAAACACCAACCCCGACGCCGACCGAAACACCAACCCCGACGCCGGCCGAAACACCAACCCCGACGCCGACCGAAACACCAACCCCGACGCCAACCGAGACGCCCACCCCGACGCCAACCGAGACGCCAACCCCAACGCCAACGGAGACCCCAAGCCCGCCGCCAACCGAGACGCCCAGCCCGCCGCCAACCGAGACGCCCAGCCCGACCCCAACGCCGACCCCGACCCCCACCGCCACCGCGGCGCCGGCGGCGGCCGCCCAGACCGTCACCATCCGGGTGGTGAAGACGCTGAGCGTGATTGGCTTCAGCTCGCCGGGCGCGGGCTGGGAGTTCACGCTCGAGGGGTGCGGAGTCGGGCCGCTCGTCGGCACCACGGACGCGAACGGGGTGGTCGAATTCCCGAGGCTGCCGCCGGCGGTGGGCTGCAGCTACACGGTGACGGAGACGGTGCAGGCGGGCTGGGTGCCGCAGTACGTGAGCCAGCAGGTGCGGCCGCGGGAAGGCGGGAGCACGGCGACGGTGGAGTTCCTGAACATCCGGGAGTTCAACCCGCCGTGCGTGGACCCTGCGGACCCGCGCTGCCAGCCGCCGGAGTTTGCGACGCCGACGCCGCCGGCGACGCCTGCGACGCCTGCGCCGATCGAGAACCCGACGTCCACGCCCTCGCCGTCGCCCACCACCGCCCCGGCCACCCCGCCGCCTGCCTCGCCCAGCCCTTCGGAGACGAGCGTGAGCGGCGGCGTCCTCGGCCCGACGCCGCGCCCGCCGGCCACCGGTACCGGCCCCGCGGCCTCCCGGGATGGCGCGCCCGTCCCGGCCGCCGGGGCGCTCGTGCTCGCCGCGGCCCTCGGGCTGGCGTGCGCCGTCCGCCGCCGCTGAGCCAGGCAACCGCGCCGCCGCGCAGTTTTCACACGTTTCCTATGGATTCGTCACCGCGAAATCCCCGATGATTCACCAGCCGACCACGGATGTCGCCAGCGGGTGTAAGGATGGGAGCGTTTCCGCGGTCAACCCCGCAGCGCCGCCCGGTCGGCGGCCACCACCCCTACGCTCCAGGAGGTCGGAACGCAGCGATGCGCTCCCACACGTCCCACCCCCCGCTCGCCCGGCGCGGGTTCGCCGCGCTGGCCCTCCTCGCGCTCGCCGCGGCCGCGTTCTTCGCCTGGTCGACCGGCGCCCGCGCCCGCGTCCCGGCTGACGGCGGCGTCGAAGCCCAGCAGTCGGCCGCCGTCGCAGTGTTGAAAGTTTGCAAGATGATCCAGGGCGTGGAAGGCCTCGATGGCGCCGAGAAGTTCGAGATCCAGCTCGCCAGCCCGCCGGAGACCGCCGCTCCGCACTACTTCTATCCCGTCATCGAACGCCCGGGCCCCAACGGCATGGAGTGTCAGCTTTTCGAATTCGATGCCCCGGCCGTGGTCCTGGTCACCGAGACGTATACTGCTGGCTACGTCCCTTCGTTCACGTATCAGCCGTACAAGGGTTCGCCGAGCAGCCCCGCCCCGCTCCCGGCGTCCGGCCTGCTGCTCTACCTCTACCCCAACACCTGCTCCCTCGAAAAGCTCGAGCGATGGGACGGCGGAGAGATCCCCGACCCGGCCTGCACCGTGACCATCATCAACGGCCGCGCCGCCCTCACCGAAAGCCCCTTCGTCCTGAAGAAGGCGCCCGTCCAGGCCGTCGTCGATGACCCCGCCGACATCCAGTTCGACATCTCGCTGTTCAGTTACTACCGCTATCCCAACAACCAGCACGATTCCCTGCACATCGACCTCTACGACCCGAACGTCAGCCTCGTCAGCGGCCCGGTTCTGAACAACGTCAGCTGCGGCACGCCGCCCCCGGCGCAGTATGCGAGTCACTTCGAGGGTCTCCTGGACAGCCCGCTGGGGACCCCGGTTGCCTGGGGCGACTGTAAGTCCATCGGGGCCGACATCTATGGCCTCTCGATGGAATTCCGGGTGGCGCCGAGGACGCTGCCGCAGCGCACCTGCGAGGACCAAGTCATCACCAACACCGTCGCCGTCCGGATGACCGATGACCGGTGGGACCCAATCGTCGACGTCACCCTCGAAGCCTCCGCCTCCGTCATCCTCAAAGGCGACCCGGCCCTCTGCCCCGTCACCATCCGGGTGGTGAAGACGCTGAGTGTGATTGGCTTCAGCTCGCCGGGCGCGGGCTGGGAGTTCACGCTCGAGGGGTGCGGAGTCGGGCCGCTCGTCGGCACCACGGACGCGAACGGGGTGGTCGAATTCCCGGGGCTGCCGCCGGCCGTCGGCTGCAGCTACACGGTGACGGAGACGGTGCAGGCGGGCTGGGTGCCGCAGTACGTGAGCCAGCAGGTGCAGCCGCGGGAAGGCGGGAGCACGGCGACGGTGGAGTTCCTGAACATCCGGGAGTTCAACCCGCCGTGCGTGGACCCTGCGGACCCGCGCTGCCAGCCGCCGGAGTTTGCGACGCCGACGCCGCCGGCGACGCCTGCGCCGCCTGCGCCGATCGAGAACCCGACCTCCACGCCCTCGCCGTCGCCCACCACCGCCCCGGCCACCCCGGCGCCTGCCTCGCCCAGCCCTTCGGTGACGAGCGTGAGCGGCGGCATCCTCGGCCCGACGCCGCGCCCGCCCGCCACCGGCACCGGCGCTGCCAGCGGTGAGCCGTTCGGTCTCCTCCCGGCCGCCGCCGGCCTCATCGCCCTCAGCAGCGGCCTCGGCCTCCTCGCCCTCGCCCGCCGCCGGGCCTGACCTGCGCCCGCCGTCGCACCATCGCCCCGGCCGCCCCGCCTCCCCGCGGGGCGGCCTCTGTGCGCCTTCGCCCCATTTCGCTCCCCGATTCCTTGCTAACCGGCCAGCAGAGTGGCAGGATCGCGTGCCAGCAGCTTCCCGGAGCACCGCCGTGACCGCCAACATCGACATCGCCAGCTTCGCCGACATCACCCGCGTCCACGCCGCCGAGCGCCCCAACGCCGTCGCCCTCGTCTACCAGGGCCGCGAAACCACCTACCGCGAACTCGACGAGCGCGCCTCCCGCGTCGCCAACGGCCTCATCGCCGCCGGCCTCCAGCCCCAGGCCCGCATCGCCTACCTCGACAAGAACTCCGACCGCTTCTTCGAAGTCCTCTTCGGCGCGGCCAAGGCCAACCAGGTCATGGTCGCCGTCAACTGGCGCCTCGCCCCGCCCGAAGTCGCCTACGTCATCAACGACGCCATGGCCGAAGTCGTCTTCGTCGGCCAGGACTTCTTCCCCGTCATCGAAAAGGTGCTCCCCGAACTCCGCACCGTGAAGAAGGTCATCGCCATCGATGCCCCGCGCGATGGCTGGGAGCACTACCCCGACTGGCGCGACGCCCAGTCCGCCGAGGACCCGCGCGTCCCCGTCGCCGAGGACGACGTCGCCATCCAGATGTACACCTCCGGCACCACGGGCCACCCCAAGGGCGCCATGCTCACCAACGGCAACTTCTTCGCCCTCCTCCCCGGCGCCACCCGCGAATGGGGCCCCCGCTGGTCCACCGACGACGTCAACCTCGTCTGCATGCCCCTCTTCCACATCGCCGGCAGCGGCTGGGGCATCGTCGGCCTCTACGCCGGCGCGAAGGACGTCATCCTCCGCGACGTTATCCCGCCGGAGATTCTGAAAGTCATCCCCCAGTACGGCGTCACCCGCGCCCTCTTCGTCCCTGCCGTCCTCCTCTTCCTCCTCCAGACCCCCGGCGTGCAGGAGACCGACTTCTCCACCCTCAAATTCATCGCCTACGGCGCCTCGCCCATCCCGCTCGACCTGCTGCGAAACTCCATCGCCACCTTCAAGTGCGATTTCGCCCAGCTCTACGGCCTCACCGAAACCACCGGCGCCGTCACCTACCTCCCGCCCGAGGACCACGACCCGAACGGCAACAAGCGCATGCGCTCCTGCGGCCGCCCCATCGCCGGCGTCGAAATCCGCGTCGTCGATGCCGAGGGCAACGACGTCCCCGTCGGCCAGGTCGGCGAAATCATCTGCCGCACGAAGCAGGTGATGAAGGGCTACTGGAACCTGCCCGAAGAAACCGCCAAAGCCATCCGCAACGGCTGGTTCTACACCGGCGACGCCGGCTACCTCGACGAAGACGGCTACCTCTACATCCACGACCGCGTCAAAGACATGATCGTCTCCGGCGGCGAGAACGTGTACCCGGCCGAGGTCGAATCCGCCCTCTTCGGCCATCCTGCCGTCGCCGACGTCGCCGTCATCGGCGTCCCGGATGAAAAGTGGGGCGAAGCCGTGAAGGCCATCGTCGTGAAAAAGCCCGGCGCCGAAGTCACGCCCGAGGAGCTCATCGCCTTCGCCCGCGAACGCATCGCCGGCTACAAAGTCCCGAAGTCCATCGACTTCGCCGAGGCGCTCCCGCGCAACCCTCCGGCAAAATCCTCAAGCGCGAACTCCGGGCGCCCTACTGGCAGGGCCGCGAGCGCCAGGTGAACTGACGCCGCCCCCTTCAGCCCCGGAATTTCGCTGACGATCCTTTCGATATGGAACGGCTCGACGGCGCGGCCCGGCGCGCGGTCGCGCGCATCCCTGCCAGCCTGCCCTACCGGCTGCTGGCGGCGGGCCGCCCTGTCGCCGCCGGCACCCTGCTCGACATCTCGGTCCGCGGCGCCGCCCTGCTCGCCGACCGCCGCCCGGCTGCCGCGCACGACCTCGTCCTCGAACTGCGCGGCCCCGATGGCAGCGCGGCCCTCGCCGTCCCGGCTGAACTCGTGACCGTCGACCCGGACCCGTTCGGCGGCTGGGTCATCCGCCTTCGCTTCTGCGCCAGCCCCGAAAGCGCCGCCTGCCGTGAGCTCGCCCGCGTCGTCGCCGTGCTCCGCAGCCGGTTCCATGCCCGGCAGTCCGCTCTCGCCCGCGAGCGCCTCGGCCTGCACCCCGGCGAAGCCTACGGCCGCTACGGCCCGCCCGCCGGCTGACCGTCATTCGAGCCCGAGCAGCCGCTCCAGTCCCACGACCAGCCCCTTCCGTCCCACCACCTCGCGGATCGCCAGCAGCACGCCCGGCATGAACGAATCCCGCCCCGTGCTGTCCTGCCGGATGGTCAGCACCTGCCCCAGCCCGCCGAAGATGACCTCCTGGTGCGCGACCAGCCCCGGCAGCCGCACGGCGTGGATCGCCACCCCGCCCAGCTCCGCACCCCGCGCGCCGGGGACGGTCTCCGTCTCCGGCACCCGGTGCTCGAACGGCCGCCCCGCGCCGCCACCATCCCCTCCGCGGTCGCCTTCGCCGTCCCGGAGGGGCTGTCCACCTTCCCCTCGTGGTGCAGCTCGATGATCTCCGCCCAGTCGAAGAAGCGCGCCGCCTGCTTCGCGAAATGCATCATCAGCACCGCGCTGATGGCGAAATTCGCCGCCACGACCACGCCGACTCCCCGCGCCGCCGCCTCCCGCTCCAGCCACCCCATGAAGTCCGCCGGCAGCCCCGTCGTCCCGATCACCATCGGGATGCCCCGCTCCAGCGCAGCCTTGGCGATGACCGGCGTCCACGCGGCATTCGTGAAATCGACCACGACGTGGGGTTTCGCCTCATCGAGCCCCGCGCCGGCCTCCCGGAAGACGGGGATGCCGTCCATCGCCCCCGCTCCGCAAGCCCGTCGATGTACGCCGCCGGCGTCATCCCCGGCTCGGCGAGCACCGCCGCGGCCACCTGCCGGCCCATCCGGCCCGTCCCGCTGATTACTACAGAAAGCTCGGTCACGCCCGGATTGTAGCCTCCCCGCGCCGTGCGGGCCGCCCCCGCCGCGTTATGCCAGCTTCGCGAGCATCTCCCGCACCTGCGCCGCCACGAACCCCGGGTCCTCCATCGGGATGAAGTGCGAATACTGCGGCACCGGCACGTCCTCCCCTGCGCGAAATGCCGCGCGAGGTCCGGCGCCGTCGGCGAGCCGCTCATGTCCATCGGCGCATCCTCCGCCCGCTGCCGCGCCCGCAGCACCCGCACCGGCACCTGCACCGCTTCGATGGCGAGGTAGACGTCGTCCCCTTCCGGGTCGGCGTACGCGCCCGCGTAGACCGCCGCCTCGATGCGCGGCGGGCAGGCCAGCACGTACCCCTCGCCCGCCGGGTTCGACACGAGCCCATGCGCGCAGTAATCGCGCAGCACCTCCGGGTCCCACCGCGAGAACGGCTCCCGCCCGCGAAACCGTTCGAACATCTCGTCCGGCGACGCCCATGCGTTCCGCCGCCGCGCCGCGAAGTGCTCATCCTCCGCCATCTCCCGCCGGAAGCCCCGCGGGCCGATGACCGGGTCCAGCAGCAGCAGCGCGCCGAACGCGCCCGGCTCCAGCGCCGCGGCCCGCACCAGCGCGTGGCCGCCCTTCGAGTGCCCGACGCCGAGCGCGCCCTCCAGCCCCAGCGCCCGGGCCGCGGCCGCCACGTCGCGCCCGAAATGCGACCACCGGTAGGGCGGCTCCGGCTTGTCGCTCAGCCCGTGGCCCCGCATGTCGACGGCGATCGCGCGCATCCCCGGCAGCCGCCGGATGACCGCATCCCAGCAGCGCTGTGGAACCCCGTCGCGTGCGCGAAGAACACCGTCGGCCCGTCGCCTGGCCACTCATACGCCTGCAGCTCCACCCCGTCGCCGGCCACGCGGAACGCCCGGGGCGCGTCCGTTCGAAACCCTTCGTCCATACCGAACAGTCTAGCCCGGCCCCCGCTCCCGTTCCTGCTACCCTCTCTTCATGAGCCTCCCGCCGCCCGTCGCCGATGCCCTCGCCGCCCTCGCCAGCACCCCGACGGTGCTCGCCCACCTCGTCGCCGAAGCCGGCGACGACCGGCTCGACGACCTCGACCGGGAGGGCTGGTCGCCGCGCCTCTGGCTCGCATGGTTCCGCGATGAAGAGGTGCTCGCGCTCCGGCCCGGCCTCGAACGGCTCCTCGCCGAGCCCGCGCCCGAGCTGCACGAGCTCGACCGCGCTGCCTGGCTCCGCGACCGCCACCGCAGCCGCGACCGCAAAGAGCACCTGCTCGGCGATTTCGCCCTCCACCGGCAGTCCACCCTCGCCATCGTCCGCTCGCTCGAACCCCGCCACCTCGCCCGCACCGGCCGGCTCGCCGGCGAACCGGTCACCCTCGAACGGTACCTCCTCCGCTGGGCCGACCGCGACCGCGAGCGCATCGCCCGCCTCGAAACCGCCCTCGGCGAAACCCTCGCCGACGTCCTCGAACGCCGCCGCCGCATGGTCGAAGAATACCGCCGCGAGGGGTGAGGGAGGTTGAAGGTTGAAGGTTGGAGGTTGGAGGTTGAAGGTTGGAGGTTGGAGGTTGGAGGTTGGAGGTTGGAGGTTGGAGGTTGGAGGTTGGAGGTTGAAGGTTGGAGGTTATCCTCCCTCCCAGCTCCCAGCTCCCAGCTCCCAGCTCCCAGCTCCCAGCTCCCAGCTCCCAGCTCCCAGCTCCCAGCTCCCAGCTCCCTCCTCCCAACTCCCGCCTCCCAACTCCCAACTCGCGTAGCCGCGGGGCTCCGTCCCCGCGGAGGGCGGGGAGGCCCACCCCCACGTTCGAAATCACGCACCCTCCCGCCTCCCGGTTCCCGGTTCCCTCCTCCCTTCTCCCGGTTCCCTCCTCCCTTCTCCCGGTTCCCGCTTCCCGCCTCCCAACTCCCTCCTCCCTCCTCCCGCTTCCCGGTTCCCGGTTCCCGCCCAACCCGTAGCCGCGGGGCTCCGTCCCCGCGGAGGGCGGGGAGGCCCACCCCCGCGTTCGAAATCACGCACCCTCCCGCCTCCCGCTTCCCGCCTCCCTCCTCCCGCCTCCCGGCTCCCTCCTCCCTTCTCCCAACTCCCAACTCGCGTAGCCGCGGGGCTCCGTCCCCGCGGAGGGCCGGGAGGCCCACCCCCGCGTTCGAAATCACGCACCCTCCCGCCTCCCGCCTCCCGCCTCCCTCCTCCCAACGCCCTCCTCCCAACTCCCAACTCCCAACTCCCAACTCCCAACTCCCAACTCGCGTAGCCGCGGGGCTCCGTCCCCGCGGAGGGCCGGGAGGCCCACCCCCGCGTTCGAAATCACGCACCCTCCCGCCTCCCGCCTCCCGCCTCCCTCCTCCCAACGCCCTCCTCCCAACTCCCAACTCCCAACTCCCAACTCCCAACTCGCGTAGCCGCGGGGCTCCGTCCCCGCGGGAGGGCCGGTAAGGCCCACCCCGCGTTCGAAATCACGCACCCTCCCGCCTCCCGTCTCCCTCCTCCCGCCTCCCTTCTCCCAACTCCCAACTCGCGTAGCCGCGGGGCTCCGTCCCCGCGGAGGGCCGGGAGGCCCACCCCCGCGTTCGAAATCACGCACCCTCCCGCCTCCCGCCTCCCGCCTCCCTCCTCCCAACGCCCTCCTCCCAACTCCCTCCTCCCAGCTCCCAGCTCCTAACTCCCAGCTCCCAACTCCCTCCTCCCTCCTCCCTTACCTCCGCGAGAGCCACGCCCGGATGAGGTGGAGCTCGTCGTAGCTGCACCGCATCGCCCAGCCGCTCCTTGAGCGGCTTCAGACTCCCGATCGGAATCGCGCCGCCCGCCGCGGCCCGCACCAGCTCCACCTTCCCCGGCGCCACCAGCCCCTCGAGCGACGGGATCGCGCCAGCCGCCAGCAGCTCCGCAAGGTGGCTCACGATCGTCGCCGGCGCCAGCGACCGCACCTTCGCCATCTCCCCCACGTCCCGCAGCCCGTCCGTATAGAGTGAGAGCGTCTCCCGCACCGTCAGGCGCGAACGCCGCCGCATCGGCGCGCCGGCGGCCTCGGCGCGCCGCCCGGCCGGGACCGGCCGCGCTGCCTGCGCCGCCAGCGACGGGATCGCGCGCGAGGAACCCTTCGCCGTACCGCTCGAACTTCGCCCGCCCCATGCCCGGGACCGCGAGCATCTCCGCCCGGTTGCGCGGCTTCCGGCGCGCCATCTCCCGCAGCACCGCGTCCGAGGCCACGATGTACGGCGGCACCCCCTCGCGCCTCGGCGTACGCCCGCCGGACGGCGCGCAATTCCTGGAAGAGCTGCCTGCGTCGGCGCGCCGGCCGCTCCTCTGCGGCCGCTCCCCGGCTCCCCGCCAGGCAGGGCCCGCAGTATGCTGCAGGCCCCCGGCGGCGCCTAGCCGAAGTACGCCAGCAGCCGCGCGATCGCAGGCAGGTCCGCGATCGTCGCGTACGCCTCCATCGCGTCGAGCTTCCTGAATGAATGCGCCCGGTGCGCCTCCAGCATCGCGGTGTCGATCGCCCCATCGCCGTCCGGCCGCGTCGCTGCCAGCGTCCAGCCCTGCTTGACCGCCAGCCCCGATTCGCAGCAGCGCCTGCACCGCCGCGTTGAACCCCGGCTCGTCCTCCTCCTTCATCAGGTCGCGCACGTCCGCACGCGCCGCCCTTCCGCGGCAGCGAGCGCCCGGTAGATCTCCACCACGCGCTCCGCGCTCGGGTGCGCCATTTCGATGAAGTACTCGCGCAGCTGCCGGTCCCGCGCGCTGAACAGCAGCAGGCAGCGCGCCGGGTCGCCGTCCCGCCCGGCCCGCCCCGCCTCCTGGTAGTACGACTCCAGCGAATCCGGCAGGTCGTGGTGGATGACCAGCCGCACGTCTGGTTTGTCGATCCCCATCCCGAAGGCGTTCGTCGCCACGATGACCCGCACGGCGTCCCGCGCGAAGGCGTCCTGGATGCGCCGCCGGTCGCTGTCCGGCAGCCCGGCATGGTAGGCAGCGCAGCGGATCGCCCCGCCGCTGCAGCTCCCGCGCGAGATCCTCCGTCCGCTTCCGCGTCGCGCAGTAGACGATCGCCGAAGCGCCCCGCAGCGGCGTCAGCTCCTCGGCCACCGCCTCGGCCTTCTCCGCGAGGCTCCCCGCGCGCGCCGTTTCGAAGCGCAGGTGTCGGCCGGTCGAACCCTGCCACGTGGATGGCCGGCTCACGGAGCCGCAGCGCGCTCGACGATGTCCTGCCGCACCAGCGGGTCGGCCGTCGCCGTCAGCGCCACCGTCGCGCGGCGCACCCAACCGCTCCCGCACCGCCGCCGAGGTCGCGGTAGCTCGGCCGGAAGTCATGGCCCCACTGGCTGATGCAGTGCGCCTCGTCCACCGCCAGCCGCGCGATGCGGATCGCCCGCAGCGCCGCCATGAAGCTGCCCGACTGGAACCGCTCGACGGCGCGACGTAGAGGAGCTGCACCCGCCCCTCAGCGCAGCGCCGCCAGCGGCGGCGCGCTGAACCGCGTCCGTCTCCTGGGTCGAATTGATCGCCGCCGCCGCGACGCCCATCGCGCGGATGTCCGTCGACCTGGTCCTTCATCAGCGCGAGCAGCGGCATGAGACCACCAGCGTCAGCCCCTCGCCGAGGACCAGCGCCGGCACCTGGTAGCAGATGCTCTTCCCACCGCCCGTCGGCATCACCACGAGCGTATCCCGCCCCGCCAGCACGTCGGCGATGACGGCCTCCTGCCCCGGCCGGAAGCTCCCGTAGCCGAACACCTCCCGGAGCACCGCCCGCGCCCGCTCGATACCCGCGCCCGTCGCCGTCACAGCTGCCCAGTATAGAACACCTGTGCGGTTGGAGGTTGGAGGTTGGAGGTTGGAGGTTGGAGGTCATTCTTCTCTCCCGGCTCCCGGCTCCCGGCTCCCTTCTCCCTCCTCTCTCCTCCCAACTCCCAACTCCCAACTCCCGTAGCCGAACACCTCCCGGGGCTCCGTCCGCCGCGGAGGGCCGGGAGGCCCACCCCCCGCGTTCGCATTCAAGCACCCTCCCTCCTCCCAGCTCCNGGTTGGAGGTTGGAGGTTGGAGGTTGGAGGTTGGGAGTTGTGAGTTGTGAGTTGTGAGTTGTGAGTTGTGAGTTGTGAGTTGTGAGTTGGGAGTTGTGAGTTGGAGGTTGGAGGTTGGAGGTTGGAGGTCATTCTTCTCTCCCGGCTCCCGGCTCCCGGCTCCCTTCTCCCTCCTCTCTCCTCCCAACTCCCAACTCCCAACTCCCGTAGCCGCGGGGCTCCGTCCCCGCGGAGGGCCGGGAGGCCCACCCCCCGCGTTCGCATTCAAGCACCCTCCCTCCTCCCAGCTCCCAGCTCCCAACTCCCGTAGCCGCGGGGCTCCGTCCCCGCGAAGGGCCGGGAGGCCCACCCCCGCGTTCGCATTCAAGCACCCTCCCAACTCCCAGCTCCCTCCTTTCTCCTCCCGGTTCCCGCTTCCCGCCTCCCGCCTCCCTCCTCCCTTCTCCCGCCTCCCGGTTCCCGCTTCCCGCCTCCCGGTTCCCGCTTCCCGCCTCCCTCCTCCCGCCTCACTCCACCGGCGTCCCGATGACGTCGCCGATGATCTTCAACCGCGTTGCGCCCTCGGCGAACATCGGCCGGTACTGGCCTTCGATCTGGTACGGCAGCATCCGGACCGTCGCCAGCTTCGCGCCGTGGAAGGTGGCCTCCAGCAGGTATCCCTGCGTGTGCTCCGGCGTCCACCGCTGGTCGAAGATGAAGTTCCCCAGCGCATACGCGATGAACGTCCCGCCCCGCACCTCCGCCGCCTGCACCCAGTGCGCCTGGTTCCCGACCACGAGGTCCGCGCCCGCATCGGCCGCCGCCCGCAGCGCCTTGATGCTGCGCGGACTCGGCGCGTGCGTGTCTTCGTAGCCCGACTGCACCAGCACGATGACCACGTCGGCCTCCGCTTTCAGCGCCCGGATCGCCGCTTCGAACCGCGTCAGCGAGAGCATCTCCGCCGGCTTGTAGAAGGCCGGTTCGCGCGGCGGCGTCGCCTTCTCGTCCGCGTACGAATCGTCCAGCGGCGCCGTGCCCGGCTCCGTCTCCGTCGCGCCGATATCCTCCGCCGCGATGTCGTCGAACCCGAGGAAGCCGAAGCGCACCCCGTTCCGTTCGATGATCACCGGCGCCAGCGCCTCCTCCAGGTTCCGGCCGCCCCCGACCGTCGCGATGCCCGCAGCGCGCAGCAGCTCGATCGTCCGCAGCATCGCCTTCGCGCCGCAGCCCCCGTCCGCGCAGTCGAACACGTGGTTCGTCGCCACCGTCAGCACGTCGAAGCCGGCGTGCGTCAGCGCCGCGATCACCTCCGGCGGCGAGGTCAGGTTCGTCGTGCTCACGCAGCCGTACGGTTCCGCGTAGTCCTGGATCGAGCCGTCGAGCGAGCCCGCCGCGATGTCCGCCGCCGCGAGGAAGTCGCCCACCGGCGAACGGAGCGGGCTCGCCCAGTCGCCCGTCGCCCGGATGGCGGTCAGCGTGCAGCGCGACATCAGGATGTCGCCCGTCGCGACCACCCGCGTCACCGGGGGCGGTGCCCACGCGATGGCCGCTTCCACCCGCGCCCGCGCCTCCTCGCCTGCCGGCGTCAGCGCCCGGACGGCCACGCGCTCCGCCAGCGGCCACGCGCGCGGGTCGCCGTACCCCCGCGCCGGGTCCGCGCCATCGACCGCGAGCGCCACCATCGGCGGCCGCAGGCCGTCGAACGGCAGGATGGCGAGCACCCCCGATTCGAGCGTGAGCGCGGCCCGCAAGTCGTCGGCGGTGGCGAAGAAGCGGAACCGCGAGAGGTCGAACTTGCCCGCGCCGAGCCCCTCGAGGATGCCCTGCGCCTCCGCCGGCTCGCCGACGAACGCCGGTTCGATCGGCCGGTCGAAGCCGCCGAACGCCGCCCAGCCCGCCGCCTCGCCGCGCAGGGCCGCGACCAGCTCATCGCGGCGCAGCGCATCGATGCCCGCGCCCGGCGCCGCCGCAGCGACGAACAGCCGCACGGGCACGCCGTCGCCCGGCTGCGCGGGTTCGAACGCGATGTCGGCCGCCTCCGCCGGGCCTGCCGGCGCGAGCCCCAGCCCTGCCGCCCCGGCCGGGAGCGCGCCGCGGTAGCGGAGCGCCGGGGCCGGTGTCGGCGATGGGCCATCCGCGGGCGCGCCGGAGGCCGGCCCCGCCCCGCCGCCGGTCGCCGCGTCGAAGATCGACCACGCGAGCAGGCCGAAACTCGTGCAGCAGGCCGCCACGCTCGCCGCGAACCACAGCCGCCAGGGGTTCCGCCTGTCCTCCCGCGTGGCAGGCTCCATGCGCGCATCCTAGCGCGCCCGGCCGGGCCCGTGTCAGCTCGCCCGCGCGTACCAGCTCTCGGGCGTCCCGGAGGCCGCTTCGATGAAGGAGAACGCCCGGTTGAGCACCCGCTCGATGCCGCCGCAGGCCGCCTCCACCGCCGCCAGGTCCGGCGGCAGCGGCGCCACCTCGCCGCCCTCCACGTCGTACCCGCAGAAGAGGCCGTAGTGGAGCACGAGCCGGTTCGCCTGCGCCACCACTCCCGCGAGCCCGTCGTGCTCCGGGGTCAACGTCTCGTCGTGGTGGCACTGCACCGCCTCCACCAGGTGCCCGGGGAACTTCCACAGCTCGCCCAGCGCCCGGCCCACCTCATCGTGCGCGTAGCCCGTCGTCATCAGCTCAGCGATGTGGAGCGGCGCCTCGCCGCGGCGCGCCATCTGCACCGCCTGCTCGAACTCCGCCGGCATCACCTGCCGGATCACCAGCCGCCCGATATCGTGCAGGATGCCCGCCGTGAAGGCGTCCTCCGGCTTCACCGTGAACGACTTCTTCGCGAGCGCCTCGCCGGCCACCGCGACGGCCACGCTGTGCCCCCAGAAGAGGTCGAGGTCGAACGATTCGTTCGGCAGTTTGCGGAAGGTCGTCATCAGGCTCGCGCCGATGGCGACCTGGCGCACCTGCTTGAAGCCGAGCAGCACCACCGCTTCGCGCACCGTTGAAACACGCCGCGCGAAGCCGTAGTAGGCCGAGTTCGAAATCCGGATCAGCTTCGCGGTCAGCGCCTGGTCCGTCGCCAGCACCTGCGCGAGGTCCATCGCGCTCGTCCGGTCGTCCTCGGCCATGCCCATGACGCGCGCGGCCACGGCGGGCAGCGGCGGCAGGTCGTCGATCCTCGAGAGCAGCGCGGCAGCATCCTTACCCATCACGCAATGAGTGTCGGCAGCCTGCCGCCGCCGTGAAGGGAAACATCCGGGAACAGCGCCCGGTCCCGCCGCCCCGGCTCGAGGCTGGAGGTTGGAGGTTGGAGGTTGGAGGTTGGAGGTTGGAGGTTGGAGGTTGGAGGTTGGAGGTTGGAGGTTGGAGGTTATTCTCCCTCCCTGCTCCCTGCTCCCTGCTCCCTCCTCCCTCCTCCCTCCTCCCGGTTCCCGCCTCCCGCTTCCCGCCTCCCGCCTCCCGCTTCCCGGTTCCCGGTTCCCGGTTCCCGCGCATCGACACACCGCCCGGCCGGCCCCACAATCACCCCATGACCGCGCCGCGGCCCCGCGTCGACGTCGTCATCCCCTGCTACAACGAGGTCAAAGTCCTCGAGCAGAGCACCCTCGCCACGCTCGCCCTCTTCGCGCAGAACCCCCAGTACGACTGGCGGCTCGTCATCGCCGACAACGGCTCCACCGACGGCACCTCCGAGCTCGCCCGCCGGCTCGCCGCGGAGCACGAGCGCGTCCATGCCCTCGTCCTCGATGTCAAAGGCCGCGGCCTCGCCCTCCGCGAAGCGTGGCTCCAGAGCGACGCCGACATCGTCAGCTACATGGACGTCGACCTTTCGACCGACCTCGCCCACCTGCCGGAGCTCATCGCCATGGTCGCCGAGCGCGGCTGCGACGTCGCCATCGGCTCCCGGCTCGCCCGCGGCGCGAAAGTGAAGCGCCAGCTCAAGCGCGAAATCACCAGCCGCGGCTACGTCGCCCTCATCCGGCTCACCTTCCCCCGCCTGCGCATCACCGACGCCCAGTGCGGCTTCAAGGCCCTCAACCGCCGCGCCGTCCAGCTCGTCGTCCCCCACATCGAAAACCGGATGTGGTTCTTCGATACCGAGCTGCTCATCCTCGCGCAGCAGGCCGGCCTCAAAATCTGCGAACTCCCCGTCCGCTGGGTCGAAGACCCGGACACGAAGGTGAAGATCGTCAGCACCGCCCTCGAAGACATCCGCGGGCTCGCCCGCATGCGCTTCCGGCGCCGCCGCCAGTCCGGGGCGGCCCCGCCGTGACGGTTCCGCGCCGCCTTCGCGGAGAACGTAAGCGCGGCCTCGATCCGGGCATTCCCGGTTTGATCCGGTACGGGGCCGATGGTATAACTCAGCCTTGCTACAGGATTCACAAAGTCTCCGTACCGGGGCTCCTTGCGCCCCGGAGCCGGGGAGGGGGAGGCCGGCCGCATGGAATGGGCTAATCTACCGCACGACTTCGCAGAGCCCCTCGAACTCGTCATCGTTGCGATCACCATCACCGCGATGCTCGGGATCCTCGTGCTCTTCGGGCAGTGGTGGCAGAGGTAAGGAAGGAACATGGCCGTCGAAGCACCGCCCAAGCCAACGCTCGCCGATAAGATCTACGACAAGCTCTTCCATAACTACGTCTGGAAGTCCATCTTCCGCACCGGCTACCCGAACACGCCGCGCAACCAGATGCTCATCGTTGCGACGAACGTGTTCCTCCACCTCCACCCCACCCGCATCCACCGCACCCACGTCAAAATCACCCACACCTACTGCCTGGGCGGCCTCTCCTTCTTCATGTTCCTCGGCCTCACCGTCACGGGCATCCTGCTGATGTTCTACTACGTGCCCTCCGTCGAGCGGGCGTACCTCGATATCCAGAACATCACCACCACCGTCCAGTTCGGCCAGCTGATGCGCAACATGCACCGCTGGATGGCCCACGCCATGGTCATCCTCGTCTTCCTCCACATGATGCGCGTCTTCTATACCGGCGCCTATAAACCCCCGCGCGAATTCAACTGGGTGGTCGGCGTCATCCTCCTCGTCCTCACCTTCCTCCTCAGCTTCACCGGCTACCTCCTGCCGTGGGACCAGCTCGCCTTCTGGGCCATCACCGTCGGTTCCGAAATCGCCGGCTCCGCCCCGGTGCTCGGCCCGAAGACCCGCTTCTGGATGCTCGGCGGCTTCGAAGTCGGCCCCAACGCCCTCATCCGCTTCTACACGCTCCACGTCATCGGCCTGCCGCTGCTCGCCGCCATCTTCATGGCCGTGCACTTCTGGCGCATCCGCCGCGACGGCGGCCTCGCGCGGCCGCTCTAAGCCGCCGCCACACTCCAGGTTGAGAGAGGGGAACGCATGGCAACCGCAGTCGTAGCCCGGCCCGTCGCGCGGCCTCAGCCCCGCGCGCGCGACGAAGAAGTCCTCGTCTGGCCCGACCTCATCTTCATCGAATTCATCTCGGCGCTCGTCTTCACCGTCGGCCTCCTCATCCTGTCGACGTTCATGAACGCGCCCCTGCTCGACCAGGCGAACCCCGACGTCACGCCGAACCCCTCCAAGGCGCCGTGGTACCTCCTCAACCTGCAGGAGCTCCTCCTCCACATGAACGCCGCGATGGCCGGCATCATCGTGCCGACCGTCTGGCTCATCCTCCTCGCCGCCTTCCCCTACTTCGACCGCGATAACGAAGGCCAGGGCGCCTGGTTCGCCACCGAAAATGCCTGGCGCATCACCATCGCCTCCGGCATCGTCGCCTTCGTCGGCACCTGGGTCCTCATCCTCTGGGATACCGGCAAGGTCGCCTACTTCCTCCACGCCTGGTTTGGCCTCTCCGGCGGCGATACCCTCCGCTTCCTCGAAAACGTCCGCTCCATGCAGTCCCAGCTGCCGTGGCCCGAATGGTCCCGCAGCATCACCTACCTTCCGTTCGAGCTACGCATCCTCGACGGCACCGGCCGCGGGGGCCCGACGACGTTCCAGCACCTCGACCTCCCCGCCTGGCTCGTCGAACAGGCGATCCCCATCGTCGCCCTCGTCGGCCTGCCGAGCCTCCTCATCTACACCCTCTGGCGGATGGGCTGGGTCGTCAGCCGGCGCGATGCGCTCCTCGCGCTCTTCACCGGCTTCGTGGTCGTCTTCGGCGTCCTCACCCTCGTCGGCACCGCCTTCCGCGGCCAGGGCCAGGAGCTCGTCCTCCCGTGGCAGCTCAAGGTGAGCGAAGGCATCCCGGGGCAGGAGGCACACTGACATGGCAGCTGAAACCGCACCCCGCGCCACCGGGCGCATCGAACGCGCGCGCCAGATCGAAGCGCGGAAGCTTGCGCGCCGCTCCTTCCTCCGCGTGAGCGCCTTCGCCGGCCTCACCCTCTTCACCGGGAGCCTCCTCGCCAGCTTCCTCGGCTTCTTCAACCTCCGCCGGCCCACCGGCTTCGGCGGCACCGTCACCGTCACCGCCGACCGCATCCCCCGGCCCGGCGCCGATCCCGTCCGCATCCCCGAGGGCAAGTTCTGGCTCGTCAACCTCAACGGCCCGGAGGGCGACGTCCTCCAGGTCGGCGGCACCGGCGGCCTCCTCGCCCTCTACTGGAAGTGCCCTCACCTCGGCTGCACCGTCCCGTGGAACCCGGCCTTCAACGGCGCCCAGGTCAACTTCCCCGGCATCATCGGCTGGTTCCGCTGCCCCTGCCACGGCTCCACCTATTCGAAGGCCGGCGTCCGCGTCTACGGGCCTGCGCCGCGTTCCATGGATACCATGCGCCTCACCGTCAACGCCGACGGCTCCGTCAACGTCAACACCGGCCAGATCACCAGCGGCTCCTCCGAAAACCCGCTGCGCGAAGTCCCGTACGCCTGAGAAGAGGAGGTTCGATTGAACACCCAAAAGCAGATCATCCTGATCGTCGCCCTCCTCTTCATGGCCGTCGGCGGCTGCGCCGCCTACGCCGCCATCGACCTCCCCGTCCGCGCTGAATCCCAGCAGACCTGGACCCTCGACCAGTCGCGCGAGCGCGGCGCCCTCCTGTATGCCAACAACTGCCGCACCTGCCACGGCAACCGCGGCGAAGGCGGCGTCGGCCTGCCGCTCGATACGCCTGAGCTCAAGAACCAGGACCCCCTCGCCCTCGCCGCCAACAAGGCGATGCTCCGCCGCACCCTCTACTGCGGCCGCGCCGGCACCCGCATGCCCGCCTGGCTCAACACGAACGGCGGCTCCCTCAACGCCATCCAGATCGAGCACCTCATCAACCTCATCACGGCGCCCGAGGACACCGAGGTCAACGGCGTTCCTACCTCCAAATGGTGGCTCGAGGCCGAGCACTTCGCCCACAACCTCAACACCGAGCTCACCGCCCTCGTCAGCGGCGATACCCTCACCACCATCGCCCAACGCCACGGCATCGGCTACGCGGAAATCTCTGCGGCCAACGGCAATCGAAACGTCGACGAGGTCCTGCCGAAGTACACCCGCGTCCGCATTCCCGGCTTCAGCGCGATGCCGAACGGGTACATCTACACCGTTTACAAGGACAACGAGACGCTGCGGAAAATCGCTGATGCCCAGTTCGTCGGTCCCGTCATCATCGCCGACCTCAACGGGCTGAAGTACACCTACGAAGAGAAGCGCGGCATCGCCACGATGCAGCTGCTCACCGCCGACGGCCAGCCCCGCGCGGGCCTCTTCCCCGGCGAGACGCTCCGGCTCCCCGAGGGCGCGACCTATATCATCGCCGCCGGCGATACCCCGTCCTCCATCGCGCAGCAGCACGGCATCGCCGTTGCCGATCTTCGCCGCCTCAACCCCGACATCTTCAACGGCGTGGCCGACACCGCCGAGCTCGAGCATCGGCGCCGGCTCACCCTGCCCAACCTCGTCTACGTCGCGAAGGAAGGCCAGACGCTCGCCGAGATCGCCGAGCTGCACGGCATCACCGACGTCGCCGCCCTCGCCACCCTCAACAACCTCGACCCGGCCTCGCCGGTCGTGAACCCCGGGCAGGAGATCCGCCTGCCCGCCGGCACCCGCTATATCGTCGGGCTCGCCGATACCTGGCAGTCGGTCGCCAACGACCACAAGACCACCGTGGCCGACCTCGCCCGCGCCAACAACGCTGACCCGGCCACGCCGCTCAGCCAGGACGTCGTCATCCGCCTGCCGAACATCGACCGCTATACGGTGAAAGGACAAAACCTCGAAGAAGTCGCGGCCGGCTTCTCCAACGTCACCGCCGCCACCCTCGCCGAGGCCAACGGCATCCAGGCGAACAGCATCCTCGCCATCGGCACGGCGCTGAAGCTGCCGGATTCGGCCTGGGGCACCGCGCCGCCTGACGCCATCAACCCCGGCACCGCCTGCGTCCAGTACGCCATCCCGAACGCCGTGTTCGAAACGCTTCCCGGCCTCGGCACCCCGGTGAGCATCACCAAGCCCGAGAACTTCAGCACGGACGTGAAGATCGATGCCCACGCCAGCGACTGGACCGTCATCGCCGACGGCCAGCAGCAGCCGCCCAACCAGGGCGGCGTGAAGGTGAAGCCCGGCACCACCATCACCTTCACCTCCATCGTCGGCCTCCACAACATCGTCTTCAATGGCCAGGTGCAGGGGCCCGACCTGCGCCAGGGCGATACCCGCCAGATCACCATGAACACCCCGGGCGAGTTCAAAGTCACCTGCGACTACCACCCGCCGATGCTCGCCTACATCTGGGTCGAGGAATAACCCTCGCCCGCCGGCAGCGCACGAAAGGGGGCCGCAGGGCCCCCTCTCGGTTTGACCCCGGCCCGCCGCCTCCGTAGGATCCGGCCAAACACCGCGCCCGGCCGCGCCGGGCGCCCATTTCCACAGGACAGGGGAAGAAGGGATGGCAGCAGCCCAGACTGGCAAGCGCTACGTCGTGCCCGGCGGCGTCGCCGAATTCATCGTCACCAAGGGGGGCAACGGCGAACTCCGCTGCGGCGATGTCCCCATGCAAATCCGCGGCCAGGAAGACCCGAGCGTCACCGTCGACACCACCGGCATGGAAACCGTCCAGCTCGGCAAGCGCTACCGCGACGAGCAGACCGGCATCGAAGTGCTCGTCGTCAAGCCCGGCCCGTGCGCCCTCAACGTCGACGGCCGCCCGATGGAGCTCCTCCAGCCGAAGGTCCTCCCCTCGGCCGACTGACAGCCCCCGCGGCCCGCAGTCCGCTACCATGAAATGGCCCGCCGCCCGGCGGGCCATTCCCGTTCGGCGCCGGTCCGCATGTCGCTCGAGAAAGCCATCGAATCGCAAATCCAGGAAGCCATGGCCGCCGGCCTCTTCGACAACCTCCCCGGCGCCGGCAAGCCGCTCCGATTCGACGGCAACGAAAACGACCCGAACTGGCTCGGCCACCACATCCTCAAGAACGCCGGCGTCCTCCCCGAATGGCTCAACCTCGCGCGCGAGATCGAAGCCGCCCTCGAACGGCTCGCCGGCATCGATGAGGCCCACCGCCGGCTCTGCGAGCAGGCCGCCGCCACCGGCGACTGGGAAGGCCACCGCCTAGCCATCCTCCACGCCCGCCAGCGGTACGAACAGCTCGCCCGCGACATCCGCCGCCAGCAGGACCGCTTCAACCTCGATGCCCCCGGCATCCGCACCGAACGCCCCGGCATCTGGGTCGAGTACCACCTCGAGCGCCTCGACAGCCGCATCCCGGCGGCCCTCCGCCACCTGTTCGCCTGACGGCGCTCGGCCGTGTTACAGTAAAGGACGCGCCTCCGCGCGCACCCTCCATCCCACCCAGAAGGCGAGGTGAGAGCAGCTCTTGTCCGAAGTCATCGTTGCCGAAGGCGAGCCGTTCGAGGTAGCCCTCAAGCGCTTCAACAAGCGCGTCCAGCAGGACGGCATCCTTTCCGAAGCGCGGCGCCGCGAGCACTACGAAAAGCCCAGCGTCAAGCGCAAGAAGAAGGAAGCAGCGCGCCTTCGCAAACTCCGCAAGAAGCAGCTTCGCAGCGAAGCCCGAGCCGCCGCCCGGCGCTGAGCCGCCTCGCAGCACCACCACCGACACCGATGGCCCGGCACCTTCGCCGGGCCATCCCGTTCTGGAGCACCGCCATGTCCACCCTCCGCGACCGCATCCAGGCCGACCTCGCCGACGCCATGCGCAGCCGCGACGAAACCCGGAAATCCACCCTCCGCATGCTCCTCTCCGCCATCAAGAACGCCGAGATCCGCACCCCGCCCTCCGGCGCCAGCGACGAAGAGCTCGCCCGCATGGCCGAACTCCCGCCCCTCGTCCTCGATGACGCCGCCGTCCTCGCACTCATCCAGAAGCAGATCAAACAGCGGAAGGAGAGCATCGAGCAGTTCCAGAAGGCCGGCCGCCAGGACCTCGTCGACAAAGAATCTGCCGAAGTCGCCGTCCTCGAAAGCTATCTCCCGCAGCAGGCCAGCCGCGAGGAGATCGAAGCCGCCGCCCGCCGCGTCATCGCCGAAACCGGCGCCAGCTCCGCCCGCGACCTCGGCAAGGTCATGCCCGTGCTCACGAAGGAGTTCGCCGGCCGCGCCGACGGCCGCACCATCAACGAGATCGTCCGCAGCCTGCTCGGCGGCTGAGGCGGCCCGCCATGGCCATCCGCGGCGTCCTCTTCGATTGGGACGGCACCATCGCCCGCCCCGGCGCCGACCGGGTTCCCGAAGCCTGCGCCGCCGTCGCCGCCTATGCCGCCCGCGAACTCGGCGTCGAAGCCCGCGCTGCCGATGTCGAACGCGCCTTCGATGCCGTCCTGCCCAACCGCGGGCCGCACCCCGGCGGCCGCGCGCCCGAGATTTGCGCCATCCTCGGCCAGGCCTTCACCTGGCTCGGCTGGCCCGCCGCCGCCGGCGACGTCGAAGCTGCCGCCCGCCTCTTCTTCGAGGCCGCCTGCCGCGGCCAGGAGGTCTACGACGACGCCCGCGCCATCCTCGCCTCCCTGAAATACCGCGGCTACCGCCTCGGCGTCGTCAGCAACTCCATCTTCCCCGCGGCCTTCTGGCACCCGCTCATCAACAGCCTCGGCCTCGCCGGCTACCTCGAGACCGTCGTCTCCTCCGCCGACGTCGGGCTCGCCAAGCCCAGCCCCTCCCCGTTCCGCCGCGCGCTCGCCGACCTCGGCCTCGAACCGCACGAAGCGATCTTCGTCGGCGATACCCCCGCGACCGACATCGCCGGCGCGCGCGCCGCCGGGCTCCGCGCCGTCCTGCTCGACCGCCGCGGCCGCCAGCGCGAAGCCGCGGGCTACCTCGTCATCGAACGGCTCGCCGGCCTCGCCGACCTCCTCGGTGAAGGCCTCTCGCCCCGGTACGGCTTCTGAGCCCCCGGGCCCGCCCATCCCGCTCTGGTATCCTGACATCACCGTCATGCTCCGCCCGCCCTCCCCCGCCGTCACGCGGGTTGCCGCCGCCGCCTTCGGCCTCATCCTCGCCGCCGGGGCCGCCCTCCTCGTCGCGCCCGTCGCCGGCCTCCGCTCCGACCTCGCCGAGGGCGATTACGCGCCGCGCACCTTCGAGGCCGCCCACGACGCCCAGTTCGTTTCCGAGGCCCTCACCGAAGCCGCCCGCGAGCAGGCCGCTGCCGCCGTTCAGGATGTCCCCCTCCCGCCCGACCCTGCCCTCACCGACGCCCGGGTTGCCGCCCTCCAGCGCTACCTCGCCAGCGTCCGCAGCATCGTCGCCCGCACCGACCTTTCCACCCAGCAGAAAGCCGATCAGGTCGCCGCGCTCGAGGCCCCCGGCACCATCGGGAGCACCACCCGCCTCTACCTCATCTCGCTCGACTCGACCGGCCTCGCCCTGTTCGAATCCCGCGCCGCCGACCTCCTCCGGGCGCTGATGAGCAGCCCCATCGGCCGCGGCGCCACGCCCGAGGAGCAGCAGCGCGACATCGCCGCCGCCGTCGAACAGCTCATCGCCCAGCGCGGCTCCGCCTCCGAAGGCGAGCGCGCGGCCCTCTCCACCCTCCTGCGCGCCTTCGCCGTCTCGAACTTCCGCGTCGATGCCGCCGCGACCGAGCGCGCCCGCCAGCAGGCCCGCGACGCCGTCAGCCCGGTCGTCCGCACCATCACCGCCGGGCAGGTCATCGTCACCGAAGGCCAGCGCATCACCGCGCAGGAGATCGAAGCTCTCCGCGCCACCGGCACCCTCCGCTCCGGCCTCGACCCCTACACCCTCGGCGGCGCGGCCCTCATCGCTGCCGGCTTCGGCCTCCTCCTCGGCCTCTACGCCTACCTCCTGCAGCCGTTCGAAAGCCCCGCCAACCGCCGCCTCATCGCCGCCGCCCTCACCATCCTCGCCGTCCTGCTCGGGGCGCGCGTCGCCTTCCCCGTCCTCACGCCCGATGCCGAGCGGACCTTCCTCCTCCACGCCATCCCCGTCTCCACGGCGGCGATCGTCGTCGGCTCGTTCGCCCGGCTCTCCTACGCGGCCGTCGTTGCCGCGGCCGTCGGCATCTTCGCCGCATTCATCGGCGGCAGCTTCCCGCAGGTCGCCGGCTCCACCTACATCGGCCCGCTCCAGTCGCTCGAATTCGCCACGGTCGCCACGGCCGGCGGCCTCGCCGGCGCCGCCGCCATCAACCGCGCCGAGCGCATCAACCGCTACGCCCTCGCCGGCATCGCCGCCGCCCTCGCCACCGCCGCCGCGATGGCCTCCTTCTGGCTGTTCGAAATGCCCCGCGCCAACATCGACCTCGCATGGATCGGCCTCGCCGCCGGCATCCACGGCGCCGCCAGCGCCGTCCTCGGGCTCGGCATCTTCGCCCTCCTCGCCTTCGCCCTCGGCATCACCTCGCGCATCCAGCTGCTCGAACTCGCCCAGCCCGAGCACCCGCTCCTCCGCCGCCTGCAGGAGGAGGCCCCGGGCACCTACCACCACAGCATGCTCGTCGGCTCCCTCGCCGAGCGCGCCGCCATCGCCATCGGCGCCGACCCCCTCCTCGCCCGCGTCGGCGCCTACTACCACGACATCGGCAAGCTCGCCATGCCCCGCTACTACATCGAAAACATGCTCGAAGAAGGCGCGCCCAGCCCCCATGACGGCCTCCCGCCCGAGGAGAGCGCCCGCATCATCCGCGCCCACGTCACCAACGGCCTCGAACTCGCCCGCAAGCACCGCCTGCCGGATGTCATCCGCGACTTCATCCCCCAGCACCACGGCACGCGGCTCGTCTCCTACTTCTATCGCACTGCCGTCCGCGAAGGCCGCCAGCCGGACCCGGCCGACTTCCGCTACGAAGGCCCGCGCCCCCAGAGCCGCGAAGCCGCCATCGTCATGCTCGCCGACTCCTGCGAAGCCGTCATCCGCGCCGGCGACCACGACCCGGCCGCCATCGACCAGTCTGTCGACGCCGTCATCGCCGAGCGGCTCGCCGAAGGCCAGTTCGACGAGTGCGACATCACGATGCGCGACCTCCAGGCGATCGCCCGCACCTTCAAAGCCACCTTCCGCGCCGTCTACCACCCGCGGGTCCGCTACCCGCAGCCCACCCCGGAAGAGCTCGCCTCCGTCGCCCGCGGCGAAACCCCCGTCCGCAGCCCCTGAACCGCCGCGCCCGTTCGACACACCGCGCCGCCCGGCCCCACAATCACCGTATGCGCTTCGCCATCGTCCGCTTCCCCGGCACCTGGAGCGACCGCGACACCTACCACGTCCTCCACGACATCCTCGGCCAGCAGGCCGAAATCCTCTGGCACCGGGAGACCGACCTCGCCCGCTTCGATGCCGTCGTCCTCCCCGGCGGCTTCTCCTACGGCGATTACCTCCGCTGCGGCGCCATCGCCCGCTTCTCCCCCATCATGGAGGCTGTCACCGCCTTCGCCGAGGCCGGCAAGCCCGTCATCGGCATCTGCAACGGCTTCCAGGTCCTCTGCGAAAGCCACCTCCTGCCCGGCGCCCTCGTCCGCAACGCCAGCCTCCAGTTCCGCTGCGAATGGGTCTACCTCCGGCGCGAAGGCGGCCCCAGCCCCTGGGTCGATGCCATCCCGCAAGGCGCCGTCCTCCGCATCCCCATCAGCCACGGCGAAGGCAACTACTACGCCGACCCCGAAACCCTCGACCGGCTCGAAGCCAGCGGCCTCGTCGTCTTCCGCTACTGCGACGCCGCCGGCAACGTCACCCCGGAGGCGAACCCCAACGGCTCCGCCCGCAACATCGCCGGCATCATCAACGCGCGCGGCAACGTCCTCGGCATGATGCCCCACCCCGAGCGCGCCGGCGAACCGCTCGTCGGCGGCGACGACGGCAACCGCATCTGGGAATCCGTCATCCGCTCCGCCCTCGCCGCCGTCAGCTAACGCGGCGCGAATCATCGCCACGTCAACCAAATCTTTACACGGCAACATGCGACCGCGCAGAATCCGCGGCGCGGATGCGGCGCGCTCGTGTCGCGTCCGCCGGCGCGGGCCCACAGGGCCGGCCGCACGGAGTCGCTCCCGATGGTCGCAGCCGCACCCTCCTATCCCTTCGGACTCGACATCGATCCGCCAGCCCCGCAATCCCGCCTCACCATCTTCTTCCGCTACCTCCTCGCCATCCCCCACATCATCGTCGTCGGCATCCTCAGCCTCGTCGTCGAAATCCTCGTCGTCCTTGCCTGGTTCATCATCGTCATCACCGGCAAGCTGCCCGGCGGGTTCGCCAGCTTCGTCCTCAACGTCTACCACTGGGCCGTGCGCATGCAGGCCTACATCTACCTCCTCACCGGCAAATACCCGCCGTTCGCCATGGGCCCCGATGCCGCCTACCCCGTCCGCTTCTGGGGCGAAGCGAAGCTCGACGGCCGCAGCCGCCTCACCGTCTTCTTCCGCCTGTTCATGGTCATCCCCCACGCCATCGTCCTCTACATCCTCCAGATCGTGGCGAGCGTCCTCCTTTTCATCGGCTGGGTCGCCGGCATCTTCATCGGCCGCCTGCCCGGCTTCATCCACGACTTCGTGTCCGGCTACCTCCGCTGGAACACCCGCGTCGGCGCCTACATGCTCCTCCTCACCGATGAGTACCCGCCCTTCAGCATGAGCTGACGCCGCCTCCGCCCCCTCCCGCACCTTATCCCGTACGAACGCGCCCGCGTACCATAGCCCCATGCCCGTCGACCAGGCCGCCCTCGATGCCGTCGCCCTCAGCCGCGAGGAGTACGACCTCCTCGTCCAGCGCCTCGGCCGCGAGCCGAACGAGGTCGAACTCGGCATGTTCGGCTCCCTCTGGAGCGAGCACTGCGGCTACAAAAACAGCAAGCCCCTCCTCCGCCTCCTCCCCTCCAGCGGCGAACGCATCCTCACCAAAGTTGGCGCCGAAAACGCCGGCGCCATCGACATCGGCGACGGCCGCTGCGTCGTCATGAAGATCGAATCGCACAACCACCCGTCGGCCATCGAACCCTACCAGGGCGCCGCCACCGGCGTCGGCGGCATCGTGCGCGACATCTTCGCCATGGGCGCCTACCCCGTCGCCATCCTCGATTCGCTCCGCTTCGGCCCGCTCGACAACCCGCAGGACCGCTACCTCTTCCACGGCGTCGTCGCTGGCATCGGCGGCTACGGCAACTGCCTCGGCATCCCCACCGTCGGCGGCGAAGTTTTCTTCGCCCCCGCCTACGCCGGCACGCCGCTCGTCAACGCCATGTGCGTCGGCATCGCCGAAATCGACAAGCTCCTCAGCGCCCGCGCCCAGGGCGAAGGCAACGTCCTCCTCCTCGTCGGTGCCGATACCGGCCGCGACGGCATCCACGGCGCCAGCGGCCTCGCCTCCCGCACCGACCCCGAGGCCCGCTTCGAAGAGATGCGCCCCGCCGTCCAGGTCGGCAACCCCTTCCTCGAAAAGCTCCTCATGGAGGCCTGCTACGAACTCGCCTCCCAGCACCGCGACTGGGTCGTCGGCCTCCAGGACCTCGGCGCCGCCGGCCTCACCTCCTCCGTCGTCGAATGCTGCGCGAAGGGCGGCTCCGGCGCCATCCTCGACCTCGAAAACGTCCCCCGCCGCGAGCAGGGCATGACGCCCTACGAGGTCATGCTCTCTGAAAGCCAGGAGCGCATGCTCGTCATCGCGAAGAAGGAGCACGTCGCCGAGGTCACCGCTCTCTTCGAGCGCTGGGAGCTCCACTGCGCCCCCATCGGCGTCGTCACTGCCGGCCGCGACGTCGTCGTCCGCGAGCACGGCGTCGAAGTCGCCCGCGTCCCCGTCGACATCGCCACAGACCCGCCCCAGTACCGCCGCGACGGCGTCCGCCCTGCCGAGCTCGCCGAGCTGAACGCCTTCGACCCGGGCACCCTGCCCGACCTCGCGCCGGCGGACGCCGCGCCCGCCCTCCTGCGGATGCTCGCCCGCCCCAACATCGCCTCCAAGCGCGGCGTCTTCCGCCAGTACGACCACCAGGTGCTCGCCAACACGGTCGTCCCGCCCGGCGGCGACGCCGCCGTCCTCCGGGTCCCCGGCACCACCCGCGGCATCGCCGTCTCGACTGACTGCAACGCCCGCCTCGTCTACCTCGATCCCTACACCGGCGGCGCCATCGCCGTCGCCGAGGCCGCCCGCAACGTCGTCTGCACCGGCGCCGCGCCCGTCGCCGTCACCGACTGCCTCAATTTCGGCAACCCCGAGCGCCCGGATGTCTACTACACGCTCGAACAGGCCATCCGCGGCATCGCCGAAGCCTGCCTCCAGCTCGGCACCCCGGTCGTCAGCGGCAACGTCAGCCTCTACAACGAAGCCGGCGGCCGCCCGGTCTACCCCACGCCGATCATCGGCATGCTCGGCCTCCTCGAGGACGTCAGCCACCACCTCCGCGCCGGGTTCGAAGGCCCCGATTGCCAGGTCGTCCTCCTCGGCGCCGGCCTCGAACAGCCGGCCGCCGCCCTCGGCGGCTCCGAATACCTCGAAGCCGAGCACGGCCGCGTCGCCGGCATGCCCGCCATCGACCTCGCACTCGAACAGCGCCTCCACCAGCTCGTCCTCCGCGCCCACGCCGAAGGCCTCCTCCTCAGCGCGCACGACTGCTCCGAAGGCGGCCTCGCCGTCGCCCTCGCCGAGGGCTGCATCCTCGGCGGCTGGGGCCTCGACGGCGTCCGCGACCTCCCCGGCCGGCTCGATGCCGCCCTCTTCGGCGAAGCCCAGTCCCGCATCGTCGTCACCATCGCCGCCGACGTCTTCCGGCAGGGCGGCGGCCTCGCCCGCCTGCGCGACCTCGGCGAAGAGCTCGGCGTCCCGGTCACCTTCCTCGGCCGCACCACCCGCGAGCCCCGCTTCCGCTTCGGCCCGGTCGACCTCCCGGTCGACGAGCTCCGCCGCGCCTACGAAGCCCTCCTCGACGCCTGACCCTTCCGTTCCCGCCGTTGCGCTATGCTAGGCGCCATGTTCGGAGGCTCCTTCCGCGTCGCCCGCCTCTTCGGCATCGACATCGAAATCCACCCCTCCTGGCTCCTCATCATCGCCTTCCTCTCCTACTCCCTCTCCGAAGGGCTCTTCCCGGCCCGTTACAACGACTGGAGCACCGGCACCTACTGGGCCGTCGGCACCGCCTCCGCCTTCCTCCTCTTCTTCACCGTCCTCCTGCACGAACTCGCGCACGCCCTCGTCGCGAAGCGGCGCGGCCTCCCCGTGCCGCGCATCACGCTGTTCATCTTCGGCGGCGTCTCCCACCTCGCGCGCCAGCCATCCTCCGCCGGCGAAGAGTTCCAGATTGCGGCTGCGGGGCCGGCCACCAGCTTCGTCATCGCCGCCCTCACGGGCGCTGCCGGCCTCCTCCTCGGTTCGCTGAACCAGCAGCTCGAAGCCATCCTCTTCTACCTCGCCGCCGTCAACGCCCTCCTCGGCGTCTTCAACATGCTGCCCGGCTTCCCCCTCGATGGAGGCCGCGTCCTCCGCTCCATCGCCTGGAAGCGCTCCGGCAGCTTCCGCAAGGCGACCCGCACCGCCGCCGGCGTCGGCGAACTGTTCGGCTACACCCTGCTCGGCATCGGTTTCTTCATCCTCCTCGGCGGCTTCCTCCTCGATGGCCTCTGGCTCATGTTCATCGGCTGGTTCCTCCTCGGCGCCGCCCGCGGCGAAGCCTCCAACCTCCAGCTCGAAGGCGTCCTCCGCCGCCTCACCGCGCGCGACCTCATGCGCACCGACTTCCCGACCGTCGTCCCCGGCATGCCCCTCTCCGCCGTCGTCGACGACTACATGGTCGGCCACGGCGAACGCGCCGTGATGGTCGCCAACGGCGGCGCCGTCCTCGGCATCCTCACCGTCAGCGACGTCCGCCGCGTCCCCCGCGCCGAGTGGGCGCACACCCCCGCCCAGGCCGTCATGACCCCGCGCGAGCGGGTCATCACCGTCGAGGCGTCCACCCCGGCCGTCGAAATCCTCACCATGCTCGGCGAAAAAGCGCTCAACCAGGTGCCCGTCCTCGAAGACGGCCGCATGGTGGGCCTCGTCACCCGCCGCGAAATCCTCGAGCGGCTCCAGCTCGCCGAATCCCTCGGCGAAAACAACCCCGCCGTCGACGAAGAACGGCCCGCCGCCCCCACCGCCATCCCCTGAGGCCGCCGGCCCGGCCCCGCGCCTACTTCCCCGCGGCCAGCGGCCGACGCGCCCACTCCTCCCAGAGCGGCCACGCCTGCTTGTTCGAGCCGTCCGCCCGGCGCAGGCCGATATCCCGGAAGGCCACCGCCGGCCCCGTCGTCGCGAACGCCGGGTCCAGCGGCGCGAACCACACCACCCCCGTGAACCCGAGCTGCTCCGCCTCCGTCAGCAGCCGCTGCAGGTAGGCCCGCTGTTCCGCCTCCGTGCCCACCGCTTCGCGCCCCTCCACCGGCGCCGAGGGGTAGCCCGTCTCCGCGATGAGGATCTCGCCGTCCCACCGGTTCCGCAGCTGCCGGTAATAATCCTCCCGGATGTCGGCCACGCTCCGCACCTCGCCGAGGAACGGGTAGGTGCTGATCGCCAGCGCGTCCATCTTCCCCCGGAACCGCTCCAGCAGCTCCCACCGCGGCGGGTGCACCTGCCCGAACGTCCCCTCCAGGTCCTCCAGCTGCCAGGTCGGGAACACCTTCGTCTCCGGGCTGTTCCCCTTCACCACCGCGTACGCCTCCTGGTAGAGCGAGACGAAGGCCTCGAACTGCTCTGGCGCGCGCTCGTAGATCATGTTCACTTCCACCCCGAGCGCCATGTAGGCCGGCCGGTAGTTCTTCGCCACATACGCCGCGTAGGCCACGAACGCCGCGCGCACGCCCGGGTCCGTGAAGCCCGCCTGCACGTCCACCGAGGGCGGCAGGTTCGCCAGCCGGCTTCGCTGCACCGCCCCGTCCGTCGGGTCGATCGCGAAGTACAGCTTCAGGTTGCCATACTGCTTCAGGAGCGCCGTCTCCAGCCGCGTCGTCTCGGCCGTCTCCTGCGAGATATTCCCGCCGGGCAGGAAATCGGCCCACGGCGGCGTCCGCTGGATGAGGATGAGGTCCGCGTACTGCGCCGCCGTCGCGAACGCCTGGATGTACGCCGCGCTCGTCAGCTCCGGCGGCAGCGAGCTGAAGCCCAGCAGCAGCGAGCGCGGCTCGCCCGCCGGCTCCGGCCGCTCCACTGCCGGCCCCGGCCCCGCCGGCGCGGTCTCCCCGCTGCCGTTCCCGCCGCTGCCGCCGCAGCCGGTCAAGACCAGGGCAGCTGCGACGGCCGCCGCTGCTACAATCCACCCGGCGGGGAACCACGAGGAGCGGCGCATGCCCGTGCGCGCAGCCTTCATCGCAGCCATCATCATCGGCCTCCTCGCTGGCGGCGCCGTCGCCGGCGCGCGCCTCCTCGCATCCCGCGGCGGCCCCGGCGAGGCTGCCGCCGAACCCGAGCCCGGCTCGCCCGCCGCTGCCGCCGCCGAGTTCGCCGCCGCCTGGAGCGCCGGCGATTACCAGGCTCTCTACCTGCTCCTCTCCCCGGCTTCCCAGCGCGCCTACGCCTTCGAAGCCTTCGCCGATGCCTACCGCACCTTCGAAGAGCAGCTCACCGTCACCGGCACCGCCGTCCGCGTCGCCGCTGTCGACGGCGCCAGCGCCCGCCTCGACGTGCGCCTCGATACAGCCTATTTCGGCACCCTCGAATACTCCACCGACCTCGAGCTCGTCCCTGCACCGGCCCGTTACCTAGCCGCCTGGGACCCCTCCGCCATCCATCCCCGCATGGCCGGCGGCTACACCTTCAACTCCATCATCCAGCGCCCGGTCCGCGGCACCATCTACGACCGCAACGGCATCGAACTCGCCGTCACCCGCGATATCCGCCACGTCGGCCTCAACCGCAGCGTCATCACCGACCGGGCCGCCCTCGAAGCCGCCCTCCTCCAGTTCGGCTTCACCCGCGAGCAGGTCGATGCCGCCTTCGCCTCCCCCGCGCCCCTCAACCACCGCGTCCGCGTCGGCCCCATCCCGGAGGACAAAGTCGAACTCGCCAACCAGCTCCTCCGCCCCTTCCAGGGCATCGTCATCTACGTCGAATCCCAGCGCGTCCACCCCCTCGGCCCGGCCGCCGCCCACGTCGTCGGCTACACCCGCGAATACACCGCCGAGGAGCTCGCCGCCCGCAAAGGCCAGGGCTACCGCCCCGGCGACCGCACCGGCGCGGTCGGCCTCGAAGCCCTCCTCGATGACCGCCTCGCCGGCGCCATCGGCGCCGAACTCCGCCTCATCGCCCCCGACGGCGCCGTCGCCGAGGTGCTCATCTCCCGCCCCTTCCGCCAGGGCGAGGATATCCGCACCACCCTCGACGCGCCGACCCTCCAGCGCGCCTACGAGCGGCTCGGCGGCCGCGCCGGCGCCGCCGTCGTCATCGACCCCGCCACGAACGACATCCTCGCCCTCGTCAGCTCCCCCTCGTTCGACCCGGACGCCTTCGAACGCGGCGATGCCGCCGCCCTCGCCGCCATCACCGCCGCCCCCGGCGCACCGCTCGCCAACCGCGCGGCGTCCGGCCTCTACGCCCCGGGCTCCACCTTCAAGCTCATCACCGGGGCGGCCGGCATGGTCTACCTCGGCCTCACGCCGACCGACCGGCTCGAATGCGGCGCCGCCTGGTACGGCGTCGACCCGCCCCGCCGCAACTGGGAGGGCGCGCAGGGCATGCTCACCATCGCCGAGGCGCTCATGCGCTCCTGCAACCCGGTCTTCTACGAAATCGGCCTCCGCCTCTACGAAAACTTCGATGACGCCCTCGCCGGGATGGCCCGCCAGTTCGGCCTCGGCGCGCCGACTGGCACCGTTGGCGTGGTCGAAGAAGCCGGCCTCGTGCCCGATGCCGCCTGGAAGCGCCGCGCAACGGGCCAGCCCTGGTATCCCGGCGACGAAGTGAACCTCAGCATCGGCCAGGGCGACCTCCAGGTCACCCCGCTCCAGCTCGCCAACGCCTACAGCACCTTCGTCACCGGCCAGCTGCGCACGCCACGGCTCCTCGCCGGGGCCGAGGCCATCGTGCGCGGCACGCTGCCCCTCACGCCCGAGCAGCACGCCCACCTCCAGCGCGGCCTCGAACTCGTCACCGGCCCCTCCGGCACGGCCTCCGCCGCCTTCGCGCTCGCCGGCTACACGAACTTCGCCGGCAAATCCGGCACCGCGGAGGACGCGAACCAGCAATCCCACGCCCTCTTCGTCGCCATGACGCCCGCCCGCCAGCCGCGCGCCATCGCCGCCGTCGTCCTCGATGACGGCAAATCCGGATCCATCGAGGCCGGCCCCATCGCGCGCGACATCCTGCTCGCCGCCGTCCGCTGAGGAGTCAGCGGCCCCGCCACTGCGGCTCCCGCCGCTCGCGCGCCGCAGCCATCCCCTCCCGCGCGTCCTCCGTCGCCTGCGCCACCCGCCGCATCGTCTCGCCGAACCGGATCGCCTCCACCCACGGCATCTGCTGGCCGCGCCAGGCAACCTCCTTGGTTGCCCGCACTGCCAGCGGCGCCGACTTCAGCAGCCGGTCGGCCAGCGCCCGCGCCTCGTCCATCAGCCGCTCGTGCGGCACCACCTTCCACACGAGTCCCATCTCCTTCGCCCGCTGCGCATCCACCCGCTCGCCGATGAGCAGGAGCTCCATCGCATGCTGCCAGCCGACGCGCTGCGGCATCCGCACCGCCCCCTGGATGGTCGGCACCCCGAGCCGCACCTCCGGGAAGCCGAACTCCGCCCGCTCGCTCGCGATGACGAAGTCGCACGCGGCCACCAGCGTGCAGGCGAAGCCGAGGCAGTAGCCGTTCACCGCCGCGATGACGGGCTTCCACACCTCCAGCCCGTTCTCCAGCGAAGTCAGGCTCGGCGTCTCCCAGTGGGTCGCTCCCCGCGGCGGCGCGCTCCCGCGCAGGTCCGCCCCCGCGCTGAACGCCCGGCCCGCGCCGGTCACGATGGCGACCCACGCCTCCTCATCGTCCCGGAACCGCGCCCACGCCGCATCGAGGTCCGCGCGCAGCTCCGCATTGATGGCGTTCAGCGCCTCCGGCCGGTTGTACGTGATGATTGCCACCCGGCCGTCCCGTTCGTAGAGCACCGTGCCCGGCATCGCAGCACCTCCCGCGCAGGAATCCGCGCCGGAGTCTACCCCCGCCGGGCCCCGCCCGCGCGCCGCTACTTCAGCGTCACGTTCGCGTACAGGTCCTCGTACGTCCCGTCCCGGTACGTTCGCGTGATGTCGACCCGCACCGTATCGCCCGGCTTCCGCGACCGCAGCACATCGCAGAACTCGCCGACCGTCTCGACCCACACGTTATCGACGTAGTAGACGAGGTCCGAATAGCCGAGCCCCGCCTGGTCGGCCGGGCTGCCGGCGTCGACGCCGGTGATGACGAGCCCGTCGATATAGGCCAGCTGGATGCCCAGCTCCTGCGCCAGTCCCCGGTAGTTCTGCTCGAGCCGCACGCCGATGTAGTTCAGGTTCTTCCCGGCTTTCAGCTTGTCGGCGACGAACTTCGCTTCGTTTACCGCAATGGCGTAGTTCTGCGCCTGCTTGCCGCGGAATCCGAGCGTGTTGATGCCGATCACCTCGCCCCGGTTGTTCACCAGCGGCCCGCCGCTGTTGCCCGGGTTGATCGCCGCGTCCGTCTGGATGAGGTCGTTCAGCCCGTCGAACGTGTCGTGCACCTTGCTCACGATGCCGCGCGTCACGGTCAGCTTGGTCGAACCCTGGTCGGTGAACGTGCCGGGGTAGCCGAGTGCCACCACCTCCTCGCCCGGTTCCACCTTGTCGCTGTCCCCGATCGGCGCCGGGGTGAAGTTCCCCCGGTCCACTTCGAGCAGCGCCACGTCGTCGCAGGGGCTCAGCGCCACCACCTTCGCGCTCAGTTCGCGCCCGTCCTTCGGGTCGACCACCTTGATGGCCCCCGCGCCGAGCACCACGTGCGCGTTCGTCAGGATGTGCCGGCCGTCCTCCCAGACGACACCCGAGCCGCCGCCCACCCCCTCGGGGTAGGTGGCCCGGATGCGGACCACAGACGTCGAAAGCTTCTCGACGATTTGCTGGGGTGTCAGCGTCGCGATGACCGCGGGCGTCGCCGCCGAGGTGGCTGCCGATGTCGGTGTCGGATCTTCGTTGCTGTCCCCGCCGCCGCAGGCCGCCGTCGCGAGCGCGGCCGCCGCCAGCAGGGCAACGAGCAGGCGTCCGCGCATGTGCTCAATCCCCCGTTGAGGTAATTCGGGGAAGTCTACGCCACCCGCTGCCGCGCCGCGATAGCCGCCATCGCAGCGAGTCCCGCCTTCACCTCCGTCAGACCGCCCGGCCGCGCAGCCGGTCCTGCTTCCCCGGCGCCGCCGTCAGGAAATCGAGGAACTGCTGCCAGTACCGGCTCAGCAGGTACTGCCCGAGCAGCGCCCCCGCCACCGCCGTCAGCACGATCACCCAGTCGCCCGTGTGGACCTCGGTGAAATCGAAGAACTGCCGCAGCCGCGGCGTGTAGATCGTCACGAGGAAGCCGGCCACCAGCAGCAGCCCGAGGAAGCTCGTCAGCACCGGCCGCGTCAGGCTCCGCCACGAGGCGCCCTGGAACCCGAGCACCTCCACCATGAAGAACAGCCCCGTGATGCCCATCGTCAGCGAGACCAGCGTCCGCGCCTCCGCGATGTCCCGCCGCAGCACCCCTTCGGTCAGCAGGTGGACGAGAATCGCCGCCACCGCCAGCGCCACCGAAGCCGGCAGCGCCCAGCGGAGCACGTTCCGCGTGAAATCGCGCCCCGCATCCGGCGGCGGCACGCTGATCGAAATGAAGACCGCCGGGATGCCCAGCGTCAGCAGCGCCGTCAGCGAACCGTGCCGCGGCAGGAACGGGAAATCGAGCCCCAGCATGTTCGTGGCCACGATGATCAGGTAGGCGTACAGGCTCTTCGCGATGAACAGCTTGCTCAGCCGGGCTGCGTTCCCGAGGACCGCCGTCGCCTCCTTCGCCCCCCGGATGAGCGCGAGGAACGAATCGTTCAGGAGCACGATGCCCGCCACGGCCCGCGTCATCGAGGTCCCGCTCGCCATCGACACCGCCACATCGGCCGTGCGCAGCGCCTGCACGTCGTTCGCGCCGTCGCCCACCATCGCCACGAAGTGCCCGTTCTCCTTCAGCGCTTCCACGATGCGCGCCTTCAGCGCCGGGGTCACGCGCCCGAAGACGCTGTGCTCCTCCACGGCCCGCTGGAACGCCTCCCCCTGCAGCGGCTCCAGCTCCGGCCCGGCGACGACCCCGCCCTTCAGCCGGATGCCGAGCTGCGCAAGCAGCGCCCGCACCGTCTCCGGGTTGTCGCCGGAGATGATCTTCGGCTCGATGCCCAGCTGCTCCATCATCGCGAAGGCGTTCCGCACCTCCGGCCGCAGCTCATCGCCGAGCGTCAGCAGCGCCAGCGCGCGCAGCGGCCCCGGGTCCGTCCCCGGCCCCGGCAGCTGCTCCGCCTCGGCGAAGACCACCCCGCGGAGCCCCTGCTCCGCCGCCTCCCGGTAGGCAGGCTCCAGCTCGGCGCCGTTCGCGCACCGCGGCAGCACCGTCTCCGGCGCCCCGAGGACGAACACCCGCACCTCGCCGTCTTTCTCCAGCCGCACCGCGCTCCACCGCCGCTCCGAATTGAACGGCACCGAGCCCGTCGGCCGCGCGAGGTTCGTCGTGTTCCCGAGCGCTTCCGCGAGCGCCTCCGCCGTCTTGCTCTCCTCCCGGCTCGCCGCTGCGAACGCCCCCAGCCAGCCGGCATACCCCTCCGCGCCCGGCAGCCACCGCACCTCCCGCAGCGACATCCGGTTCGCCGTGATCGTCCCCGTCTTGTCGAGGCAGATGACGTCCGTGTAGTTCAGCGCTTCCACCGCATTGATGTCCTGCACGATGGCGCCGGACCGCGACACGCGCACCGCGCCGACCGCGAACGCCACCGTCATCCCGAGCAGGAGCCCCGTCGGCACCACCGTCGTCACTGTCGCCGTCGTCGCCTTCAGGGCATCCGCCAGCTCGCGGCCCGTCATCAGGTACTGGATCATCAGCGCCGCGGCCAGCACGCCCGTCGCCGTCAGCAGCACCCGCAGGATCCGCTTGAAGCGGATCTGCAGCGGCGTCAGCCGCTTCACCAGCTGCCGCGCGTCGGCCGTCAGCCGCATGGCGTAGGCCTCCTGCCCCACCTTCTCCGCGAGGTAGTAGCAGTCGCCCGCCGTGCAGAAGCTCCCGCTCCGCAGCTCATCGCCCGGGCCGCGCTTCACCGAGTCCGACTCGCCCGTCAGCAGCGATTCGTCCACCTCCGCCTCGCGCGCCACCACCCGGCCGTCCGCCACCACCTGATCGCCCTTCTTCAGGTGGATGAGGTCGCCCTGCACCACGTCCTCGGCCGCGATGTCCAGCTCCTGCCCGTCGCGCACCACCGTCACGTGCGGCGCCGTCAGCGCCCGCAGCTCCCGCAAGGTCCGCGTCGCCTTCAGCTCCTGCAGCGTCGCCACCAGCACGTTCGCGATGACCACGAGGCCGACGAAGATGCCGTCTTTGAACTCCCCAATCGCCAGCAGCGCGATGATGAGCGAGCCGAGGATGACGTTGAAGAAGGTGAGGACGTTCGCGCGGATGACGTCCGCGTCGCTCCGGATGCGGCCCCCGTCCCGGTTCGTCAGCCCGGCGGCAGCCCGCGCCATCGCCTCCGCGGAGCTGAGCCCGCGCAGCTGCGCCGCCTCCTGCAGCCCGGGGAGCGGAGCCTGTGCCGCCTGCGTCACGCGTCTAGCCTGACGCAAACGCGGCCGGAATGAAAGATCGCCCGGTTAACCATCGGCTAACGTCACCCCGCGCACACTACTCAGGCGCTGAGCAGCTCCCCCTGCGGGATGCGCACGAAAAGGCGGCCAGCCTTTCCCTCCGGCTGGCCGCCTTCCTCATTCCTGCGACGGGCCCGCTGCCGTGCGGCCCGGCAGCCTCAGGCCTTGAGTCCGATGATGGACAGCGAGATCAGCATCCCGATGAAGACGCCGCAGATCAGCGTCAGCCAGCCAATCGTCTGCCACATGGCAGTCCACCCTCCCGTTGGACTCCGGCGCGTTTCGCCCGGCGCCCTCATCGTAACTCCCCCCGCGCCCACACGCGACGCCGCTGCCGAACCGCTACGATATCTCCATGCGCAGCGCACCGCGGGGCAGCAGGTGAAGGCGGTCATCCTCGCCGCCGGCGACGGCGGCCGGCTCGGCCACCTCACCCGCGAGCGGCCCAAGCCCCTCGTCGAGCTCGCCGGCCGTCCCATCATCGCCTACACCCTCGAAGCCCTCGCCGCCGCGGGCATCCGCGACGTCGCCGTCATCCTCGGCTACCGCGCCGCCCAGCTCGGCGAAGCCCTCGCCGCCGCCCCGCACGGCCTCGCCCTTTCCTTCATATATAACGCCCGCTTCCGCGAAGGCGCTTCCCTCTCCCTCGCCGCCGCCCGCCACTGGGCCGGCAGCGACCCCTTCCTCCTCCTCATGGCCGACCACCTCCTCTCCGCGCCCATCCTCCGGCGCCTCGTCGAAGCCCGGGCAGCGCAGCCCGCCGGCGTCTCCCTCGTCGCCGCCGACGCTCCCGCCCGCTGGCCCGAAGACTACCGCGACGAAGCCACCCGGCTCGCGCTCGACCCCGAACGCTTCGTCACCGCCATCGGTAAGCGCATCGAACCGTACGACGCTCTCGATACCGGCGCCTTCCTGCTCGACCCCGCCGCGTGGCGCGCCGTCGATGCAGCCCCGGAAAGCTGCGAACTCTCCGCCATCTTCGCCCGGCTCGCCGCCGGGCGAACCCTCCGCGCCGTCGACATCGGCGGCGCCCACTGGTACGACATCGATACCGGCGCCGACCTCGAAGCTGCCGAAGCCCTCCTCGCCGCCCGCCAATGACCTACGACGGCCTCGTCTCCCGCCACCTGAACCGGCGGCTCAGCCGGCCCGCCGCCCGCGCGCTCCGCCCGACGCCCGTCACCCCCAACCAGGTCACCGCCGCCACCCTGCTCCTCGCCCTCGCCGCCGGCGCCATGCTCGCCGCCGGCTGGAACATCGCCGGCGGCATCGCCATCCAGGCCGTCTCCGTCATCGACGGCGTCGACGGCGAACTCGCCCGCCTCAAGAACGCCGCCACCCGCTTCGGCGCCATCTTCGATGCCGTCACCGACCGCTACGCCGACGCCGCCATCATCGCCGGCATGACGGTCTACGCCGTCCGCTTCGAAGACTGGCCCCGGCCCGAATTCGTCGGCATGCTCGCCCTCGGCGCCTCCCTCATCATCAGCTACAGCCGCGCCCGCATCGAAGCCGACCTGCCCGGCGCCGTCCGCGGCGGCAACCTCGACAGCATCTTCGGCCTCGCCAGCCGCGACGTCCGCAGCCTCCTCCTCGCCATCGGCGCCATCCTGGGCCAGTGCTACCTCGCCCTCGCCCTCGTCGCCCTCCTCGCCTCCCTCACCATCGCCTGGCGCCTCATCTACCTTCGCTTCGCGAGTTGGGAGTGAGGAGCTGGGAGTTGGGAGTTGGGAGTCAAGAGTCTCTGAGCGACTGTCCCAACCCGGAAAGGATGGCGCTGAGCTCCTGGATCGCCGACTGCAGCTCGCGACCCCGTTCGTGCTCGAGCCAGCCCCGCTCCCGTGCCAGGAGCAACGCGCTGTCGAGTTCGAAGAGCGATCCCCGGGCTATCGCGACGTGCGAAGCAAACTCGCGCCGGGAGTGGCGTCCGCTCCCTTCGGCAATATTCGCCGACACTGAGAGCGCGGCGCGGGCGACCTGGTCCCGGAACCACGGCCGGCGCGCGAAAGGTTCGGATTCGGCGAGGTCGAGCACCTCATGCGCGAGCGCGTGGGCGCGTTGCCACGCGAGCAACCTCCGGTAGGGGAGCTCCGACACAGCGCAATCCTAGAACACCCAACGCTCCCCTCCTACCGCAAACTCCCAACTCCCAACTCCCAACTCCTCACTCCCAGCTCACCGCCGCTTCCCCGCCCCGGTCCCGCAGCTCGATCTCCAGCTGCGCCGGCCCCCCGCCGTGCGCGAACACCACCTCCAGCCGCCCCGCCTCCGACGGCCCCGCCGCCCGCGCCACCTCCTCCCCGTCCACCCGCACCGAAAGCTCCCCCCGGTACGCCAGCACGAACCGGTAGCGCCCCTCCGCCGGCAGCTCCACCTGCGCGCTCGCCACCAGGCTCCAGCGGTCGTCCACCAGGTCCACGAACGGCGCCCCCGCGTACGAGAGCGCCAGGCCGTCCACCGCGCCGTCCGCCACCTTCACGTGCCCGCTCGTCGGCCGGTCATCGAAAAACTCCACCCGGAAGCGCGCCGGCCGCGCCAGCTCCTGCGGCGGCGGCAGCGGCGTCGGCGTCGGCGCAGGCGTCGACGTCGGCTCCGGCGCCGGCAGCCCGCGGCTCACCGTCGGGCTCGGCCGAACCCCCCCGTGGCCGCCCCCCTCGCTCGCCGCCGGGTCCGAGGAACTGCCAGAAAATCACCCCGACCACCGCGAGCGCCAGCAGCGCCACCACTTCGCGAAGCCCGATCCCGCGCACCCCTCCAGTGTCCTCCCCCCGGCCCGAACGCGGAACGCCGAACCCCGGGATTTCCCCGCAAATTTGCCCGCCCCTTACCCGCCCCCGTTCCCCCAACCCCCGCTCCCCGGCGAAACTGTCACCCATGCGACGTCTCGCCGCCCTCCTCCCCGCCCTCGCGGGCGCCCTCCTCCTCACCATCGCCGCCGCCCAGGCTCCCAACTCCCAGCTCCCAACTCCCAACTCCCAGCTCCAAACTCCCAACTCCCAGCTCCCAACTCCCAACTCCCAGCTCCAAACTTCCGCCTCCTCCCTCCCCCACCGCCTCCTCCTCCCCGCGCTCGCCGCCGATTCGGCCGCCGGCAGCTCCGCCTTCGCCACCCCCACCCCCGCGCCGACCGGCACCCCCGCCAGCGCCGCCTGCGGCTACCGTGGCCCCGTTCGCACCCTCAGCGACCCTGCCGCGGCGGCCGTCGACCGCACCCCCGCGAACGGCTCCATCGGCGGCCTCCTCGCCCTCGACCGGCCCGCCGGCCTGGCCTCTGCCAGCCCCCGCCAGCCCGGCACCGAAACACAGGCCGTCGCCCTCGACGCCTGGCTCCGCGCCGCTATCCGCACCCCCGGCGGCGGCGTCGAACTCCTCATCTCCACCAGTCCCGACGGCCCCCTCCTGCGCGCCAGCTTCCCTTCCCCCGAATGCGCCGCCGGCGCCAGCCCGGCCGACCGCGACGCCATGGAAGCCGCCCGCGTCGCCTTCCTCCAGGCCTGCGGTGTCCCCACCGCCAGCCAGTGGCGCCCCCTCGGCGGCCGCGCCGTGCTCGCCGGCATCCCGGCCTGGGGCGAACCCCGCCCCTCCGGCACCGACGGCGCCCCGAGCGGCATCGAACTCGCCCCCGTCCTCAGCTTCGCCCTCGCGGGGAGCGCCGACTGCGACCCCGCCCAGCCCTTCGGCCCCACCCCCACGCCGACCCCCGGGCCCGTGCTCGAACTCCTCGTCCACGTCGACCCCATCCGCGTCAGCCGCGGCCAGCAGGTCACCGTCACCATCATCGTGCAGGAACCCCCCGGCCAAGGCGGCACCCCTGTCCCCGGCCCCGCCGGCATCCGCTGCAGCTACACCGCCTACGACGTCGCCCTCAACGAACTCGCGCGCGGCGGCCCGACGCCCACCGGCCCCGGCGGCCGCGTCAGCTGGACCTTCACCGTCCCCGAATGGGCCGCCCTCGATACCGCCAGCCGCGAAAACGGCCGCGTCCAGCCCCGCTGCGACGGCATCCCCGCCCGCGGCTCCGCCCGCCTCGAAATCGTCGGCTGAGATTGGAGGTTGGAGGTTGAAGGTTGGAGGTTGGTGTAGGATGCGCGGGTGGACCTGCCGTACCGGGAGCTGGAGGTCTGGCGGAAGGCGCACCGGCTGGCGATGGACGTGTTGGACCTCGCGGAGACGCCGCGGGTTCGCAGGGTGCCGTTCCTCCGTGACCAGTTGAGCCGGGCGGCGACCTCGGTGCCAGCGAACATCGCTGAGGGGCGCGGACGACGAACCCGGAACGACTACGCGGGGTTCGCTGCCAAGGCTCGCGGTTCGGTGTTCGAACTGGATTACTGGCTGTACCTCGCTGCCGAGCGGCAACTCATCGAAGATGCGACCTACGTTGCCTTGCACGGTCGGGCTGTGGAAGTGAGCGCGATGCTTGCATCGCTCATCGACCGGCTCCGCTCAGCGGGCGACTAGACTCGCACGCAACCTCTCAACCTCCAACCTCTCAACCTCCAACCTCTCAACCTCCAACCTCCAACCTCTCAACCTCCAACCTCCAACCTCCAACCTCCAACCTCCAACCTCTCAACCTCCAACCTCTCAACCTCCAACCTCTCAACCTCCAACCTCTCAACCTCCAACCTCTCAACCTCCAACCTCTCAACCTCCAACCTCTCAACCTCCAACCTCTCAACCTCCAACCTCTCAACCTCCAACCTCTCAACCTCCAACCTCTCAACCTCCAACCTCCAACCTCCAACCTCCAACCTCCAACCTCTCAACCTCCAACCTCCCTCCCCCGTTAACCCCCCTTCCCCCTCGCGCGTTACACCTCCCGGACGGAGAGCACCCCCGCGGGCTCGCCGTACCCCGCGCTTCCCCGCGCGCCGACGAAAGGATTGACCCTTGCGCCACCGGTCAGTACCTTTCGCAAGACTTTACCCTCGCCCGGGGCATGCCCCGCGGCGATACTCCGTGTCGATCCCGGGAGGCGCCATGCCCTTCGCCCGCAGCACCGCGACGGCCCCGCTCCCCGGCGCGCCCCGCGCCGGCCGCGCCGTCCCCGCTGCCGCACCCGCTTCGGCGCTCCCGCGTCCCGGTTCCCGCTTCCCTTCCTTCTCCTCCAACCTCCGCGCGCCCCACGCCGGGCCGCGGGGTGGCAGGGCTACCACACTCGGCACGAAAGGAGGGCTTCGCTGAGCGCAGCCGGGCGCCCGGCGCCGGGAACGCCGTGACGCTCCCGTGTGGCACCCAGGCTCCGCACCAACGAAATCCGACACACGAACCGACCAGAGGGAATGCCCGGATCCGCCCACGGCCTGCGCCAGGCCAGGCGCGGCAGACGAGCGGGCGACCTCGCCAGCAACCGAAGCCGGCGCCGCCGGCAGCGAAGTGCACCATCGCCCGCAGTCCGGGCGCATCCGGAACAGGGCAGCCCGGCACCCCCGCAGGGTGCAGAGCCGCCCGCCAGCAACCCTGAACACGTAAGGGGGGCACACGCCCCCGCCAGCAGCCAGGAGCGTTTCGCTCCGCCACCCGCCGAACCCCCGCCCGGGGCGCCGGCGGGGAACGAACCGAAACCGCTCACATGACTGGAGAGGTAACAGAATTTGAGTAAGGAACTTGCTCAGACCGTAGGCGGCAAGCGCGTCGCATGGCTCCTCGCGCTCCTCGCCGCCTTCGCCGTCGTGGCAGCCCTGGGCACCCAGTGGCGAAAGTCCGACGCGGCGCTGCCGACCACCCAGCTGGCATTGTCCCAGTCCCCGGCGAGCCCCGGCAGCATCAACCCCGGCGCGACCATCACCTATACCCTGAACATCCAGACCTCAGCGCCGAATACGGTGGGGGCCGTCGTTCTGACGGTCACCCTGCCGTCGGGCGTTCAGACCTCGACGTCCGCGGTCACTTGTCCCCCGGCGAACACAGGCGGCGCGGGTATCACCTGGACAGGAGCCGGCGCCGGCAGTGGCACGCTCACCTGCACGTCCAGCGGCATCCTCACGGCCGCCATTCCCAGCGGCAACATGACCGTGACCGTCGCTGCTGCGGCCTCCGGCACCGTTGGGGTGGCGTCAGCTTCTGCCGACGATGCCGGCCCGGAGAATCCGATCCCTGCCTCCCCGAGCCTGGGCCTCGGCACCCTGACCATCAACGGCGTCACCGCTACCGGCGCGACCGTTGCCGCCGGCGGGAACGCCACCGTGTCGTTCACCATCCCCGCGGGCCTCGACGTCTGCGGCGAGGTCACGGCCTCCGACGTGGGCTCGTTCGTCCCGACCGCGTCCGACGTGGTCATCACGCCGCCGACCGCTGCGACCTTCGTCTCGGCGACGACGGACGGCAACAACAACCCGAACGTCGTCACCGTGACCGTGGCGCCGGCCCCCGGCTTCACTGGCTCGTTCACGGTTGCCCTCCGCACGCACCTCGCAACGAGCCCGGTCACGACGGACTGCGCGGCGAACGGCCAGGCGGCCACCGTGAACGTCATCCTGCCGCAGCTCCGCCACATCGCGGATGACGGCTCGGTCATCACGCAGCAGGAAGTCAACAACAACGTTCGCGGCTCGCAGCACACCGTCTGCACCGTCGACCCGAACACGAACGCCGGCCTCGCCCTCCCCGTCGGCATCACGCTCTCGAACATCGTCGTCACCAACGGCGGCGGCTACGCCTCGACGGCGGACACCGACCCGACCTTCACCGACGTCCAGATCTTCGTCGGCAACGGCACCAACGGCCCGAACGGCGCCACCTGCATCATCTGGCGCTCGCTCGACGCCGGCGACCAGACGATCAGCATCGTCTACACGGTCGGCAGCCAGCAGTACAACGTGCTGTTCAGCGGCACCCAGGGCGTCGTGAAGGAGTGGAACCGGCTCGAGACGAGCACCGTCAGCGCCTCCGGCGGCGCCTCCGGCACCGCGACCGGCGCGAACGTGAACCTGCCGCTCACCGTTCCGCTCGTCCTCAACCCGCTCAACGGCCAGTACACGGGCAGCACGGTGACCATCACCGACGTCTTCAACGGCAGCCACACCAACAGCGCCGGCCAGAAGGAAGGCCCGATGCCGCTCGCCGGCGTCAACTGGGTCGCGACCCTCAGCGGCTGCGGCTCCGCTAGCGGCCTCGGCTCCGGCACGACGACGCTGACCAGCACCCCGGCCTCCGGCCCGAACACCCACGTCGTCGACAATCAGCCGAACGTCACCTTCGACCCGACCGGGTGCGCCCCGGGCAACACCGCGACGATCACCATCACCGGCACGGAGCCCGGCGCCCTCGGCTCCGGCACGCCGAACTCGGTGACCCAGACCGTCACCTTCTCCTTCGTCGCCCAGATCCCGGCGAAGCACGTCTTCCTCGCCTGGGCCGGCCAGCGCGTCGTCCTCGAGCACAACTGGGCGCTCAACCCGAACAGCCTCAGCAGCACCGCGGAGTCCTGCCCGACGCAGAGTGGTGCAATCGGCGCTCAGTACGTGAAGGGCGGCGGCCCCGGCAACTTCATCCCCGGCGGCACCGTCTACAGCATCATCGGCAGCGACGAAGCGCTCGCTGGCCTGACGGCTCCGGCCGGCGGCAGCGCGACCGTCGAAGGCTTCGCGTACCCGGCGTGCACCTCCGTCGCCGTCTACGAGTCGGAGGACCAGGGCCAGGTCGATGTCGAGGCGTGGCTCGCTTTCGTTGGCGAGGGCGGCCCCCAGGGCGCCCCGGCCTCGAAGGTCGCGTGGGTCATCTACTACATGAAGATCGAGCGCGTGAACCTCTCGCTGGTCACGCAGGTCTCGAAGCCGCTCCACAACAGCAGCAGCCTGCCGGACTGGGCCCCGGGCAACCCGTGGGACGCCTCCAAGGATGACGCCGACGGCACCACCGAGTGGAACGTCTCGAAGGACATCCTCGTCCGCGGCCGCGTCTCCGGCTGGTTCGTCAACAGCAACCCGTCCGGCCGCCCGGCCGATACGAGCAACCCGCTCAACGTCCTCCCGGCCAACCGCTGGGTCATGCCGAACGACTGGCCGCTGCTCGCGGGCGGTCCCGACGGCGAAGAGATCTGCGGGCCCGGCGACCCTGACCGTGCGACCCGGTCTTGCACGGCCGAGCAGTTCCGGCCGTACTACGACATCATGATCGCCCCGAACAACGTCGGCGGCTTCTCGCTGGCGTCGCCGTCCGGTCTCGGGTACTCCGTCGCGACCGTGGTCGCCCCGAACAACACCGGCGTCGGCTCCGCGACCTCGCCTGTCCGGGTCGCCAGCTGCGCGTACCTGCCGGCGGGCCAGGTCTTCTACTTCCCGGCCTCGCTGGCGACGTCGCGGACGGTCGTCTCCTGCGCCAGCGGGCTGCTCGTCTTCACCCCGGCGCTCTCCTCGGCCCCGGCTGCCGGCACGACGCTGCTGATCGCCTCCGGCACGCCGTTCATCGGCCCGTACAGCGCGCTCGACATCGTCGGCCTGACGGCGCTCGGCTTCGGCACCACCGCGCCGACGACGCTGTCGCCGTACGCGGTCCGGGACACCGCCTGGAAGGACGGCGACGTCGACTGGTGGGATGCCCCGATGCCGCCGGCCCCGGTCAGCGTCGCGCTCCGCGGCACCGGCTTCATCAAGATGGTCCTGAAGGACGAGGTCTACTACCTCGGCACGCCGAACACCGCCAGCCAGGTCTACCCGAACCCGTACTACTGGACGGAGATCCCCGAGAGCCCGTTCATCAGCGCAGTCGCGGCTGGCGGCGGCTACATGTGGGATAGCTGGGGCACCAATGGCGCCCCGAGGGGGCCGTACCCGTTCTGGACGCCGGTTCGCATCGGCGTGAACAGCGCCGGCATCGGCGACCCGTCGCTCAACGCAACCGACGTGGCCGAGCTCGGGCTCATCCGCACCTACTACGGCGACAGCACGATCGCCCGCGACCTGGTCGTCTACACGGACAACCACGGCGAGTTCATGGTTGCCGCGAACGGCGACTTCAAGACCGACCTCAGCCAGTGCGCGACCAACGCCCTCGCCGGCGGCAAGCACTGCAAGCCGGGCGACAACGTCGGCCGCGCCACCATCACCGCCACCGCCGATTACCCGGACTTCCGCGGCAAGCACTTCCCGGTGCTCTCCAACGCAGTCACGGTCGATTGGACCTGGGGCGGCTACAAGGACGTCACCGTCCACGACGGTGAGACCGACCAGTTCAAGTACATCGTGTTCCACGCGCTCGACCGCGATGGCTTCTGCTCCGTGCCCGCCGGCGCGGTCAGCCTCCACCCGGTCCTGAGCAGCGCGGATGCGCTCAACGACTTCAGCTCGCTCGGCGCCCGCTACAACGGCGACCCGGTCGAGAACGTCGACTTCCTCATCGACAGCGGTGAGGGCATCATCGTCGGCCAGTCCGGCGGCGGCACCATCAACGATGGGCGGCGCTTCGCCACCGGCGTGACCACCTTCTCCGTCGCGGCGAACGACCCGGCCGTCACCGGCATCAAGGAGTTCCCGCTGAGCCCGCTCGCGGCCTCCGGCCAGACCGATGAGTGCCAGGCCTGGATCAAGGTCTCGAACAGCCTCCTCGGCATCCTCAACGTCCTCGCGATCGCCAAGGATGACGAAGGCAACATCGGCTTCGACCGCGTCATCGACCTGTCGACCACCACGAGCTACACGCTCACCTTCCGCTGGAGCCTCATCACCTGGGCTGGCGCCAACGACATCCCGGTGATGGATGCCATCAAGGGCACCGGCTCCTCCGGCAAGAACCCCGGTGGCAACGACATCTCCGCCAGCGTGACCGCCATCTACGGCTGGAACGCTGCGGCCCAGCAGTGGCTCGGGTTCTTCCCGGCGGGCGTCAACGTGCCCGGCGCGAACGACCTGACCGTCCTCAAGACTGGCGAGGCCTACTGGATCGCCATCACCGGTCCGTCGTCCGTCACCTGGACTATCGCGACCAACATCAACTAACACCGGGTTCCCCGGCGGCCGTCCCTCCTCCGGGAGGGGCGGTCGCCGCCCCCGGCGGTTGATGTGGCCGAACAGACAGGAATGGAGCAAACCATGACGAAAGTTCTCAAGGTGCTCGCTGGCGGATGGCTCGCTGCGGTCCTCGGCGTCGCGCTCCTCGCGGCCGCCGGCACCCTCGGCGCCGGCACCGTCTCCGCGGAATCGCCGCCGAGCCCGCCCGCCCGGTTCGCCGGGACGGTCACGGTCGATGGCCAGCCGGTTCCCGCCGGCACCGTCATCGAAGCCCGCATCGGGAATGCCGCCTGCGGTGTCACCCAGACGTTCATGCAGGGCAACCAGTCCCGGTACGTCCTCGACGTCCCGGCCCTGAACCCCGGCGCAACCCCGAACTGCGGCGTCGATGGCGCCACCGTCACCTTCTACATCGGCGGCAAGCGCGCCGCTGAGACGGGCACGTGGGCGAACTACCAGCTCAATGAGCTGAACCTCACCTACACGACCCCGACGCCGACCGCGACCGCGTCGCCTACCGCGACGCCGCGCCCGCCGGCCACCGGCGACACCGTCGCCGCCGGCGGCGCTGCCTCGGCCAGCTGGCTCCTCGCCATCGCCGGCCTCGGCATCCTCGCCTTCGGCATCGGCGGTGTGGCGGTCGCCCGCCGCGCCCGCTAACCCTCACCCTCCGCGGTGAACCGAAGGGCCCTGCTCCGGCGGGGCCCTTCGTGGCGTTCTGAACCGCCTGCTCCCGCCTACTTCCGCGGCGGCCGCGCCCCGGCCGCCTCCAGCGCCCGCGCAAGGCGCTCCGCCGTGAACGGCTTCTGCACCAGCCCGGCGATGCGCCGCTTCACGTCCGTGTCGATGTGCGAATCCGCCGCGTAGCCCGTGCAGACGATGACCGGGAGGTCCGGGCGAATCGCGGTCAGGGCGCGGAACGTCTCCGAGCCGGTCATTCCCGGCATCACCAGGTCCAGCATGACCGCGGCGAACCGCTCCGGCCGCGCACGGACGATTTCGACCGCCGTCGCGCCCCCCGGCGCTTCGACCACGTTGTAGCCGAGCTCGCCGAGCGTCGCCGCCAGCGCCCGCCGCACCATCGCATCGTCGTCCACCACGAGGATGAGGTTCCCGTCGCCGGCGCTGAAGGCGTCGCCCTGGCTTTCGCCCCCGGCCTGCCGAAGCGGGAAGCTGAGGGTGAACGTCGTGCCGCGGCCCGGCTCGCTGTCGACCGTGATATCGCCGTGGTGCCCCTGCACGATGCCGTACGTGATCGCCATGCCGAGGCCCGTGCCGGAGCCGGGCGCCTTCGTCGTGTAGAACGGTTCGAAGATCCGCATCCGCACGTCCTCAGTCATCCCCGGGCCGGTGTCCGCAATTTCGACCCACGCCAGCGGGCCCGTCGCCCCCGCGCGGATGGCGATCCGGCCGCCCTCCGGCATCACATCCCGCGCGTTGAGCACAATGTTCGTCAGCGCCTGCTGCAGCTGCCCGGCATCGCCCTCCACGAGCAGCGGCTCGTCCGGCAGCGACACCGTCACCGCGATGCGCGAATGGAGCGCCGGCGCGAGCAGCTGCAGCGTGTCTTCGACCACCGTCCGCAGGTCCACCTGTCCGAACCGCACGAGCCCGCCGCGCGCTGAACGCCAGCAGCCGCCCGGTCAGGTCCGCCGCCTTCCGCGCCGCTTCCTCGATGAGCGCGACGTTCTCGCGCTCGTCCGCGTCGAGGTTGCGCGACCGCTTCAGCAGGCCGGCGAACCCGAGGATCGTCGTCAGCAGGTTGTTGAAATCGTGCGCCACCGCGCCCGCCATCGTCCCGAGCGATTCCATCTTCTGACTCTGCATCAGCTGCGCCATCAGAGCCTTCCGCTCGGAGACATCGCGGGCGAGCACAAGCACCGCTTCGCGCCCGCCGTACGCCACCAGCGAGGCCACCACCTCCACATCCAGCGGCGAACCGTCCCGCTTCCGGTAGCGCACGTCGGCGAGGTGCACCTCTCCATCAGCGTGGATGCGCGCCATGAACGACGCCAGCTCCGCTTCGTCCGCCATCGAAATGTCATCGAGGCGCAGCCCGTGCAGCTCGCGCTGCGCATAGCCGAGCACCCGCGCCGCGAACGGGTTCGCATCGAGGATCCGCCGGCTCTCCGCATCGACCGTCAGGATCATCTCCTCCGCCTGCGCCACCAGCGAGCGGTACTTCAGCTCGCTCTCGGCGAGGGACTCCAGCGCCGAGGCCTTCTCCAGCGCCAGCGCCAGCGGCCGGGCCAGCGTCCCCAGCAGCTCCGCATCCTCCGCCGTGAACCGGTCGGTGCCCTCCGCCCAGAGCGCGACCGAGCCGCGCACCGATTCGTGCACCACGAGCGGCGCGCGGATGACCGAGAGCAGGCCCGCCTCCAGCAGCGCCCGGTGGCCGGGGTGCAGCGGCGTCTCTTCCCGCGCGTCGGCGACCACCTCCGGCTGCGGCGCATGCTGCAGGGCAGCCCCCCGCAGCCGGCCGACCGGCACCTCCTCGGCGAACGCGTCCAGCGGCAGCGGCCGCGAACTGTCGAGCGCGAGCCGGCGCGCTGCCGGCTGTCCCGGTTCGAACGCGAACACGACGCCGAAATCCGCCCCGAAGAGCGCCCGGCAGTCGGCGAGGAACCGCTGCGCCACCCGCTCCGACGTGCCGCCGGCGTTCAGCCGCGCGAGGATGCGCGTCGTCGCCTCCAGCCGGGCCGTGCGGCGCGCCTGCTCCTCCCGGCTGCGGAAGTACCGGACTGCCAGCCCCAGCGGCTGCACCGCTTCCGCCAGCTGCTCGGCATCGAACCGCCCGAACCGGCCGGGCTCGCGGGCCCCCAGCGTCACGACGCCGCACACCCCTTCGCCGCCCATGAATGCCACCCGCATGCTGGAGCGAATGCCCGCCGCCCGCGCCGCCTCCGAGGTCGCCGTCAGCCGCGGCGCCGCCTGCAGGTCCTCGAAGACATGGACCACGGGCCCCGCCGGCGGCCAGGCGTCGAACACCTGCTCCACGGGCAGCTCCGCCCCCGGTGCCCATGCGCCGACCGGCGAGTCGATGCCTGCCAGCCGCACCATCCCCTGCTCCACGACCCCGATGGCGCAGTGGTCCGCCCCGTAGAGCGACCGCAGCGCCCTCGCGGCGTGGGCCGCCAGCTCTTCCAGCCGCTCGTGCGAGCCGAGCGCGCTCAGCACCTCCAGCATCGCCCGCGCCCGCCGGGCCTGCTCCCGCGCCGAGTCCATCAGGAACGCCCGCTCGAGCACCGTCCCCAGCGTGGCGGCGAGTTCGGCGAACTGCTCGAGGTCGCCCGCGTTCCAGCGGCCCGGCGCCGCCGCCGCGACCGTGGCGATGCCGCGCGGCACCCCCTCGCCGTCCCGGATCGGCGCCCGCATCACGCTCCGCAGCCCGTGCGCCGCGAGAAACGCCGTCGGTTCATCCTCCGCCAGCGAAGCGTCGGCGATGAGCGCCGGGCCGCTCTCCACCAGCCGCCGCCAGCCCACCGGGTGCTGCCGCAGCAGCGACGCCACCCGCTCCAGGTCCTCATCCCCGAAGTGCTCGGTCGACGAGCTGAGCGTCGCGATATCCCCCGGCGCGGTCGTCACGACCACCGCATGGCTGGCGCCGAACAGCCGGCGGACCTCGCGGACGAACACCTCGCCCGCCTGCCGCAGCGAAGCCCCCGGCGTCAGCGCCAGCAGCATCCGCGTCTTCGCCTCCAGCAGCTCCGACGTTTCGGCCATCCGCGCCAGCAGCCGCACCCGGTCGATCGCGATGGCCATCGGCCGCGCCAGCTCCATCAGTCGCTCTTCATCCGCCCGGGTGTACCGGCCCGGCTCCCGGCTGCCCACCGTCACCAGCCCGACCGTCCCGTCCGAGAGCGCGAACGGCACCCGCATCCCGGAGCGCAGCCCCCGCTCGTACCCGATGCGCGTCCCCGGGTTCGCCGCCGGGCTCGCGAAGACGTCGCCCGCCGGTTCGCCTTTGCCCTCCAGGGCCGCCCGGTACGCCGCGACATCCTCGTCCGAAAGCCCCGGCGGCAGGTCCCCGGGCTGCAGCGCCGCCGAGCTCATCCCGAGCACCTCGCGCACCCGCCGGTCGAGGTCGACCGTGCCCAGCGCCACGTGGTCCGCGCCGAAGTACGCCCGCAGCCGCTCCGCAATCGCCTGGCAGGCCGGCGCCAGCTCGCGCGCCTGCCAGAGCGTCTCCAGCAGCTCAGCGCCCACCGTGAGCAGCTCGGCCTGCCGCTCGAGCGTGAGCGCATGCGCAACGGCCAGCTCGCCCCGCCGCACCCGTTCGACCCCGATCTCGAGCACCCGTGCCACCCGGGCGAGGAACGCCCGCTCCTCGCCCGCCCAGGCCGACGGCTCCTTCCGGAGCGCGACCAGCGCCAGCCGGAGACCCGCACCCCAGCGGTGGGTCCGCACCGCCGCAGCCAGGGAGCCCATCCCCAGCCGTTCCCGCGCGAACCGCTCCGCCGGCAGCAGCCCGTCGGCCGATTCCAGCGATTCACGCACCCACGCCGGGCTGCCTTCCCGCTCCCCCATCGGCCGATTGCCCGGGTCCAGCGCCGCCCGCCGCGCCTCCGCCCACAGCGCCGGCGTCAGGAGCCCGGCCGGCGCCGAACGGAACGTCCAGTCGCCCCCCGGCCCGCCTTCGACCATCACGATCGCCGCTTCCGCGCCGACGGCTGCGCGGACCCCCTCGGCAGCCCCCGCGAGCAGCGCCGCCTCGTCCTCCGTCGAGGCCACCATCGCCAGCAGCTCCGCCTCCGCCGCCCGGATCGCGCGCTCGAACTCCATCCGCTCCAGCAGCAGCCGCGGCCGGAGCGTCTGCATCGCCGCCTGCGTCACCTCCCAGAGCTGCCCCAGCGACTCCCGCGAGAACCGGCCCGGTTCGACCGAGCCGACCAGCACGAACCCCATCGGCTGGCCCCGCTCGTCCGTCAGCGGCAGCCGCACCGTCGAGCGGATCCCTGCCGCGATCGCCGCCCGCTGCCCCGGCGTTGGCCGCGGGATCGCGAGCGTGTCTTCGAACACGGCCCCGCCTTCATCAGCCAGCAGGCGGCTGAAGGCCGCATCGCTCTGCCGGTGATCGAACGGCCACCGCCCCGGCGAATGCTCGCCGTCGAGCGGCCACCAGAACGCGCGCCGCCCGCGCCGCGAGAGCGCGACGTAGCCGCACTCGCCGCCCAGCGCCCGCGCGGCAGCCTCCGCGAAGCGCGTCAGCTCCTCCTCGATCGAACCGGCATCCGCGGCCCCGGCGCGCCAGGCCCGCAGCGAACTGTCAGCCGGCCGCCCGCCCTCACCCGGCGAGCCGGCCGGCGCTGTCTCCCCCATGGAATTCCCCCGGCGCCGCGGCGGTTCACCGCCCCGGCGGGAACGCCCTCGGCAGGCCCCCGCATCGTACGTACAGCAGTTTCCGGCGCGATATTGGGGAGTTCCCGAACATTCACCCGGCAACGATTTTTCCCGCCGAAATCCTCGGCAACCCCCGCCCGCGCCTCCCGGCGCCGGCGCGGTACCATACGCACCATGAACGAAACCTTGCGCTCGCGAACCCGCGTCGTCGTCACCGGCCTGGGCGCCATCACTCCCGCCGGCCAGACCGTCGAAGAATTTTGGCAGAACCTCGTCGCCGGCCGCTCCGGCATCGGCCACCTCACGATGGTCGACCCGGCCGGTTACCCCTGCAAGTTCGCGGGCGAAATCAAAGACTGGGACCCGACCCGCTACATCGAGCGAAAGGCCGCCCGCCGCATGGCCCGCTTCAGCCAGTTCATGGTCGCCGCCGCCGCGCAGGCCATCGACGACGCCGGGCTCGACCTCGATGCCGAGGACCGCGACCGTCTCGCCGTCCTCATCGGCAACGGCGGCGGCGGCTACCCCGATATCCAGGAGGCCGCCCGCACCCTCTTCGAACGCGGCGGCATGCGCATCGACCCCCTCTACCTCGCCCGCTCCCTCGGCAACATGGCCGCTGCCCAGGTCTCGCTCCAGTTCGGCCTCCGCGGCTACAACGGCACCATCGTCACCGCCTGCGCCGCCGGCACGCAGGCCATCGGCGAAGCCGCCATGCTCATCCGCTCCGGCCGCGCCGAGGTCGTCGTCACCGGCGGCTGCGAAGCCGGCATCTCCGAACTCGGGCTCGCCGGCTTCTCCGTCATGCGCGCCCTCACCAGCTACGACGGCCCCCCCGAAGAGGCCAGCCGCCCCTTCGACGCCCTCCGCGACGGCTTCGTCCCCTGCGAGGGCGCCGGCGCCCTCATCCTCGAATCCGAAGCCCACGCCCGCGCCCGCGGCGCCCGCATCTATGCCGAGATCGCCGGCTTCGGCTGCACCAACGATGCTTTCCACGTCGCCGCCCCGCCCGATGACGGCGAAGGCGCCGCCCGCGCCATGGCCGAAGCCCTCCGCGATGCCGGCCTCCAGCCCGGCGACATCGACTACATCAACGCCCACGCCACCAGCACGCCCCTCGGCGATACCGCCGAAACCCGCGCCATCAAGCGCGTCTTCGGCGAAGGCGCCTACCGCCTCGCCATCAGCGCCACCAAGTCCCTCATCGGCCACGGGCTCGGCGCCTCCGGCGGCATGGAAACCGTCGCCACCATCAAGACGATCGAGACCGGCATCATCCACCCCACCATCAACCTCCACCACCCCGACCCCGACTGCGACCTCGACTACGTCCCGAACGTCGCGCGCGAGGCGCCCGTCCGCGCCGCGCTCAAGAACAGCTTCGGCTTCGGCGGCCAGAACAGCTCGCTCGCCATCGTCCGCTACGAGCCGTAGGCCCCGTTCGAAACGCCGCGCGCCCGCCCAAGACGAACGGCCCCGGGGGAGGCTCCCCGGGGCCGCGTGGCGCTTGCGAACCTGCCAGGCCGCCTCAGACGACGCCCGGCGGCACCTCGACGTCGCCGTCGCGCAGCGGCCGGGCCGTCGGCCGGACGCTCACCTCCAGCAGCTCGGCGATGTCGAACGCCTTGATGGTGCGCTTCTCCTCGTCCGGCTGCACGGCCGGGATGCCGTCCTCGAACATCTGGATGCAGAACGGGCAGGCCGTCGCCACGATGCTCGCGCCCGTGTTCGCCGCCTCCGCCGCGCGGAGGTGGTTGACGCGCGTGCCTGCCTCTTCCTGCCACATGTTGCCGCCGCCGGCGCCGCAGCAGAGGCCCCGCTCCCGGGAGCGCGGCATCTCCACCAGCTTCGCGCCCGGGATCGCCTCGATGACCTGCCGCGGCGTGTCGTAGATGCCGTTCCCGCGGCCGAGGTAGCAGCTGTCGTGGACCGTGATGGTCGCGCCGTTGCCTTCCTTCGGCTTCAGGTCGCCCTTCGCCAGCAGGAACTGGAGGAAGTCGGCGTGGTGGGTCACTTCCCACTTCCCGCCGAAGTCCGGGTACTCGTTCCGGAACGTGTTGAAGCAGTGCGGGCAGCTCGTGATCACCCGCTTCACGCCCATCTCGTTCAGCGCATCCGCGTTCGCCTGCGCCATCGTCGCGAAGAGGAACTCGTTGCCAAGGCGCCGCGCCGGGTCGCCGTTGCAGGTCTCCGCCTGCCCCAGCACCCCGAAGCTCACGCCCGCTTCGAGCAGCAGCTTCGTCACCGCCTGCGTGATCGGGATGTTCCGCTCCACCAGGGCGCCCGAGCAGCCGACCCAGTAGAGGTAATCCTGCGAGCCGTCGTAGACCGGCACGTCGATGCCCTGCGCCCGCAGCTGCTCAATCCACGTCTCGCGCGTCAGCTGGGTGCCGCGCCACGGGTGGCCGCGCTGCTCGAGATTCTGGAGCGCCGCCTGCGCCGTCGCCGGCACCCGCGCCTGCTCCATCACGAGATAGCGCCGCATCTCCACGATCGGCGGCACGTGCTCCACCAGCACCGGGCACTCCTGCATGCAGGCGCCGCACGTGCGGCAGGCCCAGAGCGTCTCATCCTTGATGTAGCCGCCCACCAGCGGCTCCAGCTCCTCCTCCGGGTTCTTCCCTTTGATGATGAGCGGGCCCGCGTGGTTCATGTAGGTTTTGATGTCCTGGATGAGCGCCATCGGCGAGAGCGGCTGCCCCGCCGTGTACGCCGGGCACACCTCGGTGCAGCGGCCGCAGCGGACGCACGTGTCAGCGTCGAACAGTGTCTTCCATGTGAAATCCTGCAGCCGGCCCGCGCCCAGGCCCGCGCCTTCCTCGATGAGCTTCTCGATGTCGCCCATCGGCTCCAGGTAGAGCGGCGTCGTCGGCCGCTTGAAGAACGCGTTCACCGGCGCCAGCGCGATGTGCCGGAACTTCGTCAGCGCCATCAGCGTCAGCAGCGCGAAGGCCGCCACCACGTGGAACCACCACCAGCCGACGTGGAAGTTCAGCAGCGTATCCGGGGAAACGCCGCCCAGCAGCTTCGCCACCACGTAGCCCGCCGGCGACCACTTCGACCACGACTCGTTCCCCGCCGGGATCTCGTCGCCGCCGATGCGCAGCCCCTCGACGATGATGCCGCTGAACAGCACCACGCCGAGCAGACCGACGATGATGGCGTCCTCCGTGCCGCGCCGGTCCCAGTTCAGCTTCGCCGGCGGCGAGATGTACCGCCGGTACACCGCCATCCCGATGCCGATGAGCCCGATGACGCCGAACACGTCGCCGACGAGCGAGTAGACGAGGTACGTCCCGCCCGTCAGGAAGAGGTGCTCCTTGTCCATCCCGAGGATGATCGGCGCGTAGTCATCGATCGCCAGCAGGATGGTCACGATCGTCAGCACGACGAAGCTCGAGTAGATGAAGCCGTGCATGACGCCCGCGTACCGGTCGTTCTTCACCCGGCTCGTGCCGGCGCCGAGCGTCAGCATGTTCGTGATGCGGCCGCTCAGGCTCTGGTTCACCCGGTGCGGCTTGCCGAGCCGCCAGACCCGCATCCGCTGCAGGAGCGCGCCGAAGATCACCGCCATCGAGACGGTGAACACGAAATACATCAGCCACGGCGTCTTGATGTTGAAGAACACCTCGCGCGAGGCGTCCGTCGTCCGGGCCGTCTCGATCGCCGAGATCGCCGCGAGGATTGCCATCGGGACGACGATGCCGCCCCAACTCCCGCGCAGCCGCGTGCCCTTCCGGCCTGCTCCCCCACTGCCGGTCATCGAACTGTTCGTCATACCACGCGTTCCCGTACCAGGTTTCGAAGGTGCGCGCCGGCGGTGCCCCGGCCCGCACAGTGTAGCCGCATCCTACCCGAGCCACCCCTTCGGCGCGAACTCCATTCGCTGCCGCGACAGGTGACCCGGCCGACACCGGTGCTCCGCGCGCGAACGAAGCGCCCCGGCCGGCCGGCCGGGGCGCGCATCGTCGTCGCCAGCGGCGGCGCGGCCTACGCCTTGCCCGCCGGGATGTCGTTCGTCGGCGTCCCGTAGAGCTTCCGCAGGTCCGTCTTCAGCACCTTCCCCATCACGTTCCGCGGCAGCTCATCCACGACCGCCACGTACTGCGGGGCCTTGAACGAGGCGAGGCGCGACTTCGCGTACGCCGTGATCTCCTCCGGCGTGATCGTCGCGCCCGGCTTCAGCACCACGATCGCCTTCACCACCTCGCCCCATTCCACGTCCGGCACGCCGATGACGGCCGCCTCATCGATGGCCGGGTGCTCCTCCAGCACGTTTTCGATTTCGCCGGGCGAGATGTTCTCGCCGCCCCGGATGATCAGGTCCTTCTTCCGGCCGGTGATGTAGAGGTAGCCGCCCTCGTCCAGCTTGCCCACGTCGCCCGTGTGCAGCCAGCCGTCGATGATCGCCGCGCTGGTGGCGTCCTCCTGCTTGTAATAGCCCTTCATCACGCGGTCCGAGCGGACGCAGATTTCGCCCTCTTCGCCCGGCGGCAGCGGCCGGTTCCGCTCGTCCATGATCGCCAGCTCCACGTCCGGCATCGGCTTGCCCACCGAGCGGAGCCGCTGCTCCTTGATCTCCGTATCCGTGCTCAGGTCGTGGTCCTCCGGCCCGAGGAACGTCAGCGTCGCCGTCGATTCCGTCTGCCCGTAGGCGTTGATCAGGCCGATGCCCTTTGGCGGGAAGATGTCGCACGCCTTCCGCACGACTTCATACGGCATCGGCGCCGCGCCGTAGGTGATCTGCTTCAGCGAGGAGATGTCGTACGTGTCGAAGTCCGGCACCTCCATGATCCGCTTCAGCATCGTCGGCACAACGAAGGCATGCGTAATCCGCTCCTGCTGCACCGCCTGCAGCCACAGCTCCGGCTGGAACTGCGGCAGGATCACCAGCGTCCGCCCCATCCAGACGCCCAGCATCATCGCCGTCGCGCCCGCCACGTGGAAGAACGGCGCCGAGACCAGCAGCTTCTCGTGCGTCTCCGGGTCCGCCGGCGGCTGGTTCGTCACGTACGCCGTCATATCGAGGAACGTGAGCTGCACGCCCTTCGGCTGCGCCGTCGTCCCCGACGTGAAGATGATGATCGTCGCGTCCTTGTCGTCGACCTCCGTCCAGACCTCGTCCTCCGCCCCGCTCTCCAGCAGCTCCTCGTAGCGCAGGTAGCCGTCCGCTGCCCCGCCGAGGCTCACGTAGTGCTGGACCGTCGTCAGCGTCGGCCGGATCCGCTCCACCAGGTCCCGGTAGCGGTCGGAGACGAGCAGCAGCTTCGTCTCGCTCACGTTCACCATGTAGGTGAGCTCTTCATCCTTCGCCCGGTAGTTCAGCGGCACGAAGGTCGCGCCCACCATCGCCGTCGCGTAGTAGCTGATGACGAAGTCCGCGCTGTTCACCGCCATGATGGCGACGTGGTCGCCCTTCTCCACCCCGAGGCCCTGGAACGCGTTCGCCAGCTTGCACACCTGCCGGTACATCTCGGCGTAGGTGAGCCGCTTGCCGCCCCCGTTCCCATCGAAATCCACCAGCGCCTCGCGGTCCGGGACGACCGACGACGTGATCTGCAGGAACTCGATCGTGTTCATTCAGACTCCATGGAAAAAACGTAGGGACACCCTTGTGGCCGCCGATTCTACCGGAACCTGCCACCCCGGGCGAACCGCGCGGTAAGCCGCCCCCTCCAGCGGCCCTCGACGGCCCCGCGCCCGGGGCGCACAATCCGGCCCATGCTCCCGCCCGGCCCCATCGACCCGATGCTCGCGAAGGCCGCCCTGGAGATCCCCGCCGGGCCCGGCTGGCTCTTCGAGCCGAAGTGGGACGGCTTCCGCTGCATCCTCTTTCACGACGGCGCCGCCCTCTCCCTCCAGTCGCGCGACCGGAAGCCGCTGAACCGCTACTTCCCCGAACTCGTCGACGGCCTCGGCCGCGTCCTCCCCGGCCCCGCCGTCCTCGATGGCGAAATCGTCATCATGACCCCGCGCGGCCTCGATTTCGATGCCCTCCAGCAGCGCATCCACCCCGCCGCCTCCCGCATCGCCCGCCTCGCTGCCGAGACGCCGGCCGCCTTCGTCGCCTTCGACCTGCTCGCCGAGGGCAGCGATTCCCTCATCGCCGCGCCGTTCGCCGCGCGCAGGGAGCGGCTCGAGCGGCTCCTCGGCCGGGCCCGGCCCCCGGCGTACCTCACCCCGGCCACCCGCGACCCCGCCGTCGCCCGCGACTGGTTCGAGCGGTTCGAAGGCGCCGGCTTCGACGGCGTCATCGCCAAGCCCCTCGATGCCCCCTACCAGCCCGGCAAGCGCGCCATGCTGAAAATCAAGCACCTCCGCACCGCCGAGTGCGTCGTCGGCGGCTTCCGCTGGAACCGCGGCGAAGAAGGCCGCTCCGTCGGCTCGCTCCTGCTCGGCCTCTACGACGACGACGGCATCCTCCACTTCGTCGGCCACACCTCCAGCTTCTCTGCCTCCCAGCGGCGCGACCTCGCCGGCTTCCTCGCGCCTTACCGCACGGACGACCCCGCCGAGGGCTTCGGCAAGGGCCGCACCCCCGGCGCCGAGAGCCGCTGGACCGCCGGCAAAGACCTCGCCTGGGAGCGGCTCCGCCCCGCCCTCGTCTGCGAAGTCACCTTCGACCACATGCAGGGGCCGCGTTTCCGCCACGCCGCAACCTTCCAGCGCTGGCGGCCCGACCGCGAGCCCCGCTCGTGCACCTTCGGCCAGCTCGAGGCCCCCGTCCCCGCCGAGCTCCGCGCCGTCTTCGACGCCCGCGCTTGACACGCCCCGCCACGCGCTTCACCATCCCGGCCAGCATCTTGGCCGCATGGCCAACCTGCGTGAGGCCGCCCATGTCTGCCGACCCCGGAACCGGCGCCGCCCGCCCCGCATGGTGGAGCCGCCAGTACATCGAACCCTTCACCCTCGACGACGACGAGCTCTGGCGCATCGTCCGCGAATCCACCCGCGCCGCCGTCGCCTGGGTCACGAAGTCCGGCGAGCCCGTCGTCGCCCAGATGTCGTACTGCTGGTACGACGGCCACATCTGGCTGACCTCCACCCCGAACCGCGACAAGTACCGCGCCCTGAAGCGCAACCCGGCCATCTCCCTCTCCATCCACGACCCCGCCGACTGGTTCAAGCAGGTCACCATCCGCGGCCGCGTCGCCTTCTTCCACGACCGCGAATCCGTCCGCCGCTTCATCCGCGAGCTGATCACCGCCGGCGGCCGCCGCGCCGTCGCCCCCGAGGTCTACGAGCGCGAATTCGCCCGCTTCGACAGCCCCGAGCGCGCCGTCCTGCGCGTCGATATCGAGCGCATCCGCAGCTACGACGGCCGCAAGATGTGGCAGACCGAAGCCGAGGGCCTCGACCCGTGGAGCGAAGCCAGCCCGTAGCTGCCCGCCGCCCCGCGCGGTAGCATGCGCCCGCGATGCTCCACGTCCTCAGCTACGACTACGTCCCCGATATCCTCGAGCGGCGCGAACCGTTCCGGCCGGCCCACCTCGCGCTCATCCGCGAATACTTCGAAGCCGGCCGCCTGCGCCTCGCCGGGGCGATCGGCGAACCCGTCCGCGGCGCCCTGATCGTCTTCAGCGACCCGGACGCCGCCGCCGACTTCGTCCTGCGCGACCCCTACGTCCTCAACGGCCTCGTCACCGCCCACCGCATCGAGCCCTGGCACGTCGTCATCGGCGCCTAGCCGCCGCCCCCGCTCCCCGCTCACCGGTCCCCCTCCTTGCGCGCCCGCGAGGGCTGCACCCGCTTCGGTTCGCCCGGCGCCTTCGGGAAGTGCGGCGGATACGGCGCATCGCCCAGCCCCGCCCGCTCCTGCTCCCGCGAGAGCGCCAGCAGCGGCTCCAGCGAATACGCCCGCGCATCGAGCCCCGCCATCGCGTCCCCCCGCGCCGCGAACCGCGCCGGCACCGTCGCCACCGTGTACTCGGCCAGCTCCGCGCCCGGCAGCTCCTCCCACGTCAGCGGCATCGAAACCTGCGCGTTCGGCGTCGGCCGCACCGAATACGCCGACGCCACCGTCCGGTCGCGCGCGTTCTGGTTGTAATCGATGAACACCCCGTGCCGCTCCTCCTTCCACCAGGCCGTCGTCACCAGCCCCGGCGCCCGCCGCTCCGCCTCCCGGCCGAGCGCCAGCGCCGCGCGCCGCACCGCCGTGAACTCCCACCGCGGAAGGATGCGCACGTAGATGTGGATGCCCCGGCTCCCCGACGTCTTCGGGTAGCCCTCCAGCCCGTACTCGCGGAGCAGCTCGCCCACCAGCAGGGCCGCCTCCTTCACCTGCCCGAACCCCGCCTCGGGCGTCGGGTCGAGGTCGAACCGCAGCTCGTCCGGGTGCTCCACATCGTCGGCGCGCACCGGCCACGGGTTCAGGTCGATGCAGCCGAGGTTCACCGCCCAGGCGATCCCGGCCAGGCTGTCGATGACCGGCAGGTTCGCCGACCGCCCGCTCGGGAACGTGACCTTCGCCGTCCGCACGTACGGGGGCAGCTTCGGCGGCGCCCGCTTCTGGAAGAACGGCGGCGCCCCGGCGCCGTCCACGAACCGCTTCAGCACCATCGGCCGGTTCGCCACCCCCCGCAGCGCCCCCTCGCCCACGGCCAGGTAGTACCGCACCAGCTCCAGCTTCGTCAGCCCAATCGCCGGGAAGTACACCTTGCCCGGGTTCGTCACCGGCACCGCGATGCCGCCTGCGTCCACGATTGCCGTCTCCCCGGCCATGCCGGCAGTATACGTTCCGCACAGTTGACGGCAAAAAACTGTTGCTATACTTTCCCTCCATCGCCATTTCAGGAGCCGCCGATGGGCGTTCGCTTCATCCCCCACCTCTGGCTCGAATCCGGCGCCGAGGAGGCGGCTGCCTTCTACACCGGCATCTTCCCCAACTCCCGCATCACCTCCGTCACCCGCTACCCGGGCGTCGGCCGGGAGGTCCACGGCCAGGAGCCCGGCACCGTCCTCACCGTGACCATGGAGCTCGACGGCAACCCTGTCATGCTCCTCAACGGCGGCCCCGGCTTCCGCCTCGACAACGCCTTCTCCTTCCTCCTCGAATTCGAGACCCAGGAGGAGATCGACCGGTACTGGAACGCCCTCCTCGAAGGCGGCCAGGCCCAGGCCTGCGGCTGGCTGACCGATCGCTTCGGCGTCACCTGGCAGATCGCCTGCCCCATGGACCACTGGCTCACCCATCCCGACCCGGCCGTCCGCGAGCGCGTCTTCGGCGCCGTCCTCGGCATGGTCAAGATCGACATCGCTGCTCTCGAAGCCGCCGCCCGCGGGCAGGTTTCGCCCGCGGCCTGAGCCTCACCGCGTACACTGCGCTGCGCCCCGGCCGGGGCAGGAAGGAGAACCACATGCCTGGCACCGCGCTCCTCATCGGCACCCGCAAAGCCTTCTTCATCTACCGCTCCGACGCTTCCCGCGAACGCTGGGAGCTTTCGCCCCCGATGCTGAAGGGCACCTCCGTCTACCAGGCCGCCGTCGACACCCGCCGCCGGCCGTCTCGCATCCTCCTCGCCGCCAACCACTGGGCCTGGGGCCGCTCCGTCGCCCGCAGCGACGATGGCGGCCAGACCTGGGACCAGCGCTCACCCGGCCTCGGCTTCCCCCAGGACATGGGCATCACCATCGACAACGTCTGGGGCATCACCCCCGGCCACCCGGCGCAGCCCGGCGTCGTCTGGGCCGGCACCCAGCCCGCCGGTCTCTTCCGCTCCGACGACTGGGGCGAATCCTGGCAGCCCGTCGACGACCTCAACCGCCTGCCGGACCGCAAGTTCTGGCACATGACCGGCGGCGGCCAGTCCGCCCTCACCGCCATCGAACTCGACCCCCGCACGCCTGATCGCATCTTCATCAACATCGCCACCGGCGGCTGCTACTGCTCCGAAGACGGCGGCAGGACGTGGGAGCCCCGCTGGCACACCGCCATCGCCACGACGCCCGAAGTCCGCGAGATGTTCGAAAAGATCGCCGAGATGTTCCCCGAAATGGAGGAGCAGTTCCCCGCCCCGGAGGGCGTCGACCCCCTCGCCGCCAACGAGTTCCACCGCCTCCGCATCGACCCCAAAAACCCCGACCGGCTCTGGGGCCAGGCCCACGTCGGCGTCTTCCGCTCCGACAACGCCGGGCGCCAGTGGCACGACGTCACGAAAGGCCTCCCCTCCTTCCACGGCTTTCCCCTCGCCGTCACGAAACAGGGCCGCGACGCCGTGTTCGTCGTCCCCCTCGAAATGGAGGCCGACAACTTCCGCGTCGTCAACGGCCAGTTCGCCGTCTACCGCACTGCCGATGCCGGCGCCACCTGGGAGCGCCTCACCCGCGGCCTCCCCGGCCCCCACGATTACCAGAGCGTTTACCGCGACGCCATGGATACCGACGGCATCGACCCCGAAGGCGTCTACCTCGGCACCACCAACGGCGAAGTCTGGTACGGCCGCGAATGGGGCGAATCCTGGGTCCGCCTCCCCGGCACCCTGCCCCCCATCCTCTCCGTCACCGCCCTCCCCGCCGACCTGCTCTGACGCGCGCCCTCAGCCGTCCCGCCGGATGTAGTCGATCATGTCGACGCTCTCCGGCGGGCGGCCGATCGTCGTCAGGATCGCCGCCGCCTCGGCCCGGTGGTGCGTCGAATGGTTGAACACGTGCAGGATCAGCTGCCAGAGCGGCCGCTCGTCCGGCAGCGGCGGCTGGTTCCGCCGGTAGCGGCAGACCGAGAGCAGCCGCGCCTCGTCGAGCTCCGCGAAAAACCGCGCCCGCTCCGGCCGGTGGCGCTCCCACGCCTCCCGCACTGCCGCGATCGTCGGCCACGTCGCCGGCCCGTCCAGCTTCGCCTCGCTGTCGCCCAGCCACCGCCGCAGCCAGTGCCGCTCCGAGGCCACGAGGTGCGCCAGCAGCGCGTGCAGCGAGCCGTCGCCGTAACTCCCCGGGATGCGCGCCCCCGCCGCCTCCTCGCCCGCAGCCTCCGCCGCCCGCAGGATCCGCTCGTTCGCCCAGTCGTGAAACGCTGCCGTAAAGCGGATCAGTTCGAGCGAAACCGGGCCATCCACCCCGCCATCATCGCACACGCCGCGGCCTACGCGACCCCCGCCGGGAACGTCGTCGGGATCTTCGCCGCCATGTCGAAGTACTCCTGGAACGTCTGATTGAAGCGGTAGAACGTATCCCGCCGGTGGTAATCCTTCCCGCGCGCGAACTCCTCCGCGCTGCGCAGGTCCAGCGAATTCAGCGTGTACTCGTGCGTCGCCCGCCCGTTCCGCTGGATGTCCTCGATCATCGCCCGCCACGCCTCCGGCGATTGCACCAGCACGAAATCCAGCTCCTCCGCCCGCTTCGCGTCGATCTCCTTCACGTCCTTCACCTCGAACGCCTCGAAGTCGATCTCGAAGTAGCGGTCGCCCACCTGCACCCCCATCTCCGCATCGCACGTCCCCAGCCGCTTGAAGCTGTCCGAGGCGTTCAACAGGTCCGCCGCCGCGCGGAACCACTCGACCGAAGGAAACTCAGGCATCGCGTCACCTCCAGGGCAGGGCACATGGCGCCGGCCGGCGCCATCCCGGTGTGGCCGGGAGTGTAGCCGGTTCCACCCCGCCTGTCAGGCCGCCGCCGTCGACAGCCGCCGCCAGCCGCGGCACAATCCCCGCCATGGCGACTGTCCAGACCGTCCTCGGCCCCGTCGACGCCAGCACCCTCGGCGTCACCCTGAGCCACGAGCACATCCTCGTCGGCATGGGCGAAGACAACCACCACTACCCCTGGCGGTTCGACTGGGACGCCACCCGCGCCAACACCATCCGCGAACTCCGCGAAGCCCGCGAGGGCGGCATCGGCACCATCATCGACCTCACCACCCCCGACCTCGGCCGCGATGTCGCATTCGTCCGCGATGTCGCCCGCGAAGCCGGCATCAACGTCGTCGTCGCCACCGGCATCTGGCGCGATATCCCCCGCTCCTTCTGGACCCGCGACCCCGACGAAATCGCCGATATCTTCGTGCACGAAATCGAAACCGGCATCGGCACCACCGACATCCGCGCGGGCGTCATCAAAGTCGCCAACGACATGGGCGGCGTCACCCCCGAGGCCGAGCGCATCCTCCGCGGCGCCGCCCGCGCCTGTAAACGCACCGGCATCCCCATCAGCACCCACCAGTGGGCGCCCGAAGAGGTCGGCTGGCAGCAGGTGCAAATCTTCGAAGACGAAGGCGTCCAGATGGACCGCGTCGCCATCGGCCACAGCGCCGACACCACCGACGTCGACTACCTCGAACGCCTCCTCCAGCGCGGCGTCTTCCTCTCCATGGACCGCTACCCCGGCGCGCCCGGCCGCCCCTCGTGGGAGCAGCGCAACGCCACCGTCAAGGCGCTCATCGACCGCGGCTGGGCCAGCCGGCTCATGCTCGGCCACGACTACGCCCCCATGCCGATCGTCAGAGGCCAGCAGCCGCCCCCGCCGCAGGGCCCAACCCGCTACCTCTTCGTCTCGACCGTCGCCGTCCCGGCCCTCCTCCGCGACGGCGTCCCGCAGGACGCGATCGACACCATGCTCCGCGACGTCCCCCGCCGCTTCCTCACCGGGGAGGCGTAACGCCGCCGCCCTCTCAGTTCACCCCGTCCGAGGCCGCCTGCGGCGCCGTCAGCCGGAACGGCAGCACCGGCCCGAGGTCGACATCGAATCGCTGGCCCCCCGGCGCGAAGATCGGCTCCTGCAGCGCGAACCGCCGCGCAACCGGGAACCACAGCCGGATCGGCAGCCCCGCCGCCCCGCACCCCGGCCGCTGCCCCGGCCCGCTCCCGTCCGCCAGCACGTCCACCACGTAGACCGTCTTCCCCACGTCCGAGGCAGGCGTGCCCGGCCCGGCCGCTGCCACCTGCGTCGTCCCGTCGCCGCACGCCTTCCCGTTCACCAGCGCGATGACCGGCTGGACCGCCGGGTCGAGGTTCGCCCCATCGGCCTGCACGATGCCGTACGGCCACGCGAAATCCGGCGGCCCCGGCGGCTGCTGCGCCCCCGTCGCTGCCGGGAACGACAGCGCCGCGGCGAGCAGCCCGGCAAAGAACATCAGCCGGCGCGCCCTGCCGCGGCGCAGTGTGGTCATGCCGAGAGTATCGCTAGTTCGTGCCGTCCTTCGCCACCTGCGGGCCGATGTTCCGCGGCGTCAGCTGCGGCCCCAGCCCTGTCAGGTTCCGCTGCGCCGGCCCGGCGCCGCTCCAGGTCGCCGTGTCCGTCGCCATCTGGCGGTTGCCCACGAAGTAGAACTGCACCGTTCGGCCTGCGGCGCCGCAGCCCGCCAGCTGGCTGTCCGCAATCACGTCCACCACGTATACCACGCCCGAGCCGTCGGCGATGGTCTGCCCCACGCCGCAGGTCTGCGAGCTGCCGCCGCTCGTCACGATTGCAAGGACCGCCTGGCCCGGGCCGACGCCCGAGGGCACCGACCCGTAAAACGTCGCCGGCGGCGAAGGCGGCGCACCCTGGGCCGCCACCAGCGCGGGAATCGCAGCCATCGCAACCGCGACAGCGCCAATCGCAGGGAGAATCGCTCGTTTCATGTCGCCTCACTGGGGAGCGGGAATACGCTCGCAGCTAGCAGCGTAGGCGGCGAAGATTATGCAGGCAAGCCAAATCCCCCCGCCCTTCGGGGGGCCGCCGAACTGTTTACGGACAGTTTACAGCCCGCCCGCGAGGCCCTCCAATGCCGGCCTTCAGCACCCTCCGCGATGTCCTCCGCCCCGTCGGCCGCCCCCTCCGCGCCGGCCTCGCGCCCCTCCGCCGCGCCCGCTGGCGCGCCCGCTACCTCCGCGACGGCATCGACGGCATCGCCATGGAGCTCCGCACCACCGTTGCCCACCACGAGGAGCTGCTCCGCCTCTTCGGCGCCCGCGTCGGTCGCGATGTCTCCATCCACGGCCCCATCCACATCGTCAACGCCGGCCGCGATTTCTCGAACCTCCGCATCGGCTCCCGCGTCCACCTTGGGACTGACGTCCTCATCGACCTCGCCGATGCCGTTACCATCGAGGACGAGGCGACCCTCGCCATGCGCGCCAGCATCATCACCCACCTCGATGTCGGCCCCGGCCCCCTCCGCGAGCGCCGGCCGCGCCAGCAGGCGCCCGTCCGCATCGGCCGCGGCGCCTACCTCGGCATCGGCGCCACCATCCTCCACGGCGTCACCATCGGCGAATGCGCGACCATCGGCGCCCATGCCCTCGTCGACCGCGACGTGCCCGCCGGCGCGACCGTCCTCGCGCCGCGCGCCCGCCGCGCCGGGGAAGCCCCCGCGTGAGCGGCCCCCGCGGCCGGGTCCTCGTCCTCGGCCTCCCCTACTTCGGCCGCCGGCTCGCCGCCGACCTCGCCGCCCTCGGCTGGCGGGCCGACTACCTCCCCCACCCCGGCCGCAGCCTCCCCGCCTGGGGCCGCGTCGCCGCCGCCGTCGCCCGCGCCGATATCGTCTACCTCATCGGCAGCCGGCTCGACCGCGGCTCGCCCCAGGCCCGCCTCGCCCGGGTCCGCCGCCGCCCCATCGTCATCCACTGGGTCGGCACCGATGTCCAGATCGCCCTCGACGAGCACCGCCGCCGCAACGCCGACGCCCGCCTTGCCGAGCGCGCCATCCACTGGTGCGATGCCCCGTGGCTCGCCGACGAACTCCGGCAGGCCGGCATCCGCGCCGAATACGTCCCCCTCCCCATCCCGGTCCCCGAGGCCGAACCCCCGCCCCTCCCGGCGCGCTTCACTGTCCTCCTCTACTACCCCGTCGATGCCTTCGACCGCGAAGTCTTCGACTGGGCCACCATGGCGCGCCTGCCCGGCGCCTTCCCCGGCGTCCGCTTCCTCCTCATCCCCTCGCCGCCGGAGACGCTGCCCGGCCCGCTCCCGCCCAACCTCGAAGCCCGCGGCTGGGTCGACGACATGGACGCCCTCTACCGCGAGGTCAGCGTCCTCGTCCGCCTCACCACCCACGACGGCCAGTCGTTCATGGCTGCCGAGGCCCTCGCCCGCGGCCGCTACGTCATCTGGACCCACCCGATGCCCGGCGCCATCCAGGCCAGCGGCTTCGAGGCCGTCAGCGCCGCCCTCCGCCGCCTGCTCGAGCGCCACGATGCCGGCGCGCTCGGCCTCAACCTCGATGGCCGCCGCCGCGTCCTCGAGCGGTTCGGTGGCGGCGCGCCCCTCCGGGAAATCGACGAGCGGCTCCAGCTCCTCCGGCCCCGCTGAGCAGCCGCGCCGCGGTACGATATCCCCGCGCCATGAAGCCGATCCCCACCCTCACCACCGACGAAGAGCGCGCCGCCGCCATCTTCCGCGCCCTCGGCAACCCTGCCCGGGTCGCCATCGTCAGCGAACTCGCCCGCCGCGCCGCCTGCGTCAGCGACCTCGTCGCCGCCCTCCCCCTCGCCCAGTCCACCGTCTCCCAGCACCTGAAAGTCCTGAAGGAGGCCGGCATCGTCCGCGGCGAAGTCGAAGGCCCCGGCGCCTGCTACTGCCTCGACCCGGAGGTCATCCGCTGGCTGGCGGCGTTCTGCTACGGCCTCTGCTGCCCGCCCGGCCAGCCGGCCCCGGAGGGCGATGCCCGCTGCTGCCCCTGAGCCGGGGGCGCCCCCGTCACCTTTCCCCGCCCCCGCGCCATGGAACCGGCGAACCCTTCGCGCGAGGTGCGTTCACATGCTCCGGTTCCTGTTTCCCTTCCGGCGGTGGCGCCGCCGCCGGCTGTTCCTTCGCCGCCGCCCGTTCGCCGGGCCCCGCCTCTGACCGTCAGCTCCGCGGCAGCCCGAGCGACCCGAGAAACTCCAGCAGCAGCCGGTTCACCTCCGCCGGCCGCTCCTGCTGCGTCCAGTGCCCGCACCGCTCGAGGTGCTCCATCCGGATGCCCGGGATGAGCGCCGGCATCGCCGCCGCCATCTCCGGCTTCAAAATCGTGTCGTCCGCCGCCGTGATCATCATCGCCGGCACGTGCAGCTGCGGGCCCTTCGGCGCGTCCGCCTCCTCCGCGTTCAGATCCGCTCCCCGGTACCAGTTCAGCCCGCCCCGGAAGCCCGTCTTCCGGTATGCCCCCACGTACACGGCGATCTCCTCCTCCGAGAGGAACGACCGCCGGTCATCCGGGATGCGCGCCAGCACCCCGCTCCCGTCGCCGCCCACCGTCATGAACGTCGTGAAGTCTTCCGCCCGGGTCCAGTCCATGAACACCTTGTGGAACGTTTTCTCGATGTCCGCCTCCAGCTCCGCCTCGGCGACCCCCGGCTTCAGGAAGTACCGCATGTAGAACGTCGCGTCCGTGAGCCCGTGGTAATCGCGCAGCGCCTCCGTCGTGCGCCGGTTCGAAGGCGGCGCATACGGCGTGTTCAGCCCCACGATGGCGGCGACCCGCCCCGGGTAGCGCAGCCCCATCTGCCACACCACCGCGCCACCCCAGTCGTGCCCGACGAACACCGCCCGCTCCAGCCCGAGCGCATCCAGCAGCCCCGCCATGTCCGCGCAGAGCACCTTCATCGTGTACTGCGCCGGGTCCGCCGGCGCGTCCGTCTCCCCGTACCCCCGCATGTCCGGCGCAATCGCCCGGTAGCCCGCCTCCGCCAGCGCCGTCAGCTGGTGCCGCCACGAATACCACAGCTCCGGGAACCCGTGGCAGAACACCACCGGGAACCCCTCCCCCGCCTCCGCGACGTGCATGCGGATGCCGTTCGTTTCGATGAACCGGTGCCGGATCTCGGCCACGCGCGCCTCCCCTGCTGGTAGCTACCGGCCCGTATCCTACACTGCCCCCATGGCCGAACTGCGCATCCCCTTCTTCCGCCCCGCCATCGACGACGACGACATCGCCGCCGTCGCCGAGACCCTGCGCAGCGGCTGGCTCACCTCCGGCCCCAACGTCCGCGAGTTCGAACGCGAACTCGCCGCCGCCTGCGGCGCTCCCTTCGTCAACGCCGTCAACTCCTGCACCGCCGCCCTCCACCTCTGCCTCCGGGCATGGGATATCGGCCCCGGCGACGAAGTCATCGTCCCCGCCTACACCTTCTCCGCCACCGCCACTGTCGTCGTCCACACCGGCGCCCGGCCCGTCCTCGTCGACGTCCGCGAGCGCGACGCCAACCTCGACCCCGCAGCCTTCGAACGCGCCATCACGCCCCGCACGAAGGCCGTCATCCCTGTCCACTTCGCCGGCGAGCCGTGCGATATGGACGCCATCCTCGCCATCGCCCGCCCGCGCGGCATTCGCGTCCTCGAAGACGCCGCCCACGCCATCGGCGCCGCCTACCGCGGCCGCCCCATCGGCAGCATCGGCGATGCCACCGCCTTCAGCTTCTACGCCACCAAGAACATCACCACCGGCGAAGGCGGCGCCCTCGCCACCGCCGACCAGGCCCTCTCCGACCGCGTCCGCGTCCTCACCCTCCACGGCATGACGAAGGACGCCTGGAACCGGTACGACGCCGGCGGCAGCTGGCGCTACGACATCGTCGAATTCGGCTTCAAGGACAACCTCACCGACCTCGCCGCCGCCCTCGGCCGCCGCCAGCTCGCAAAACTCGACCGCCTCACCGAAGCCCGCACCCGCATCGCCATGCGCTACGTCGCCAACCTCCGCGATGAGCCCCTCCTCACCCTCCCCGCCTTCGACGAGGCGAACCGCCACGCCTGGCACCTCTTCATGGTCCGCGTCGACAACCAGCGCTCCCCCGTCCAGCGCGACGACGTCATCCGCCGCCTCGCCGAGCGCGGCATCGGCACCTCCGTCCACTTCATCCCCCTCCACTACCACACCGCCTACCGCAAGCTCGGCTACCAGCCCGGCGATTTCCCCGTGTCCGAGCGCATCTTCGACGGCGCCATCAGCCTGCCCATGTTCCCCGCCATGACGGACGCCGACGTCGATTTCGTCTGTGAGAATTTGCGCGACATCCTCCGCACCGCTGCTTGAGCGGTAGCGCCATCCCGACGATAAATGACGGCGACGGCCCCATTCGGCCGCCGGAGGCTTCGTGTCCCGCTCGTTTGCGCCAGCCCTCGCCCTGCTCCTCCTGCCCCTCGCCCTCGTCGCCGCCGCCTGCGGCGATGCAACGAAAAAAGTCGCCCTCGACCAGTGGGTCGACGGCCTCTGCAAGGCCGTCGCCGACTACGACAAGGCCGCCGAGGCCGCCGGCGAAGCGTTCATCGATGCCGACCTCGCCGATACGAAAGCCGCCAAGGCTGCCTTCGCCGAATCCCTCGCCAGGCAGCGGGACGCCCAGAAAGCCTTCCGCTCCGCTTTCGCCGACCTCGGCCAGCCCGACATCGACGGCGGCAAGCAGGTCGTGGACGCGTTCAAAACGCAGTTCGACGAGAACACGAAGCGCACCGACGACGTCGAAAAGCGCGTCGCCGCCATCCCCGACCGCGCCGACTTCCTCACCGAGTTCCTGAAAATCGCCGACGATATCGGCCAGCCCGATTTCCGCCCGAAGCTCGAAGCCGTCGCGAAAGACCACCCGAAAGTCAACGACCTCATCGCCGCCATCGAGGCCGATCGGCCCTGCGCCCGCACCCTCTTCACCATCGACGCCGCCGCCGAGCCCGAAAGCGAAGCCTGGGTCAGCGGCATCTGCACCGCCCTCGGCACCTGGGTCCAGGCGCTCACCGACGGCGCCGACCGCCTCGACCGCGACGTCGCCCGCGCCGTCACCGTCGCCGAGGTCGAGCGCATCCTGGTCGACTTCTTCGAAGAAGCCCTGACCGATACCCGCGCCCTGAAGCGCAGCATCGGCCAGCTCAACCCGCCGCCCATCAAAGACGGCCAGGCCATCCACCAGGTCTTCGTCACCGCGAGCGACGAGCTCGTCGCCGCCATGGAGCGCCTCACCCGCGAAGCCCGCTCCGTCAGCTTCACCTCCGTCGCGCAGGCCCAGCTCGAATCCGACCGCCTCATCACCCTCATCGACCGGCTCTTCAGCGACGCCGCCGCCACCTTCGACGAACTCCAGCAGTACGACCCCGAAGGCCTCGACGAGCTCTTCCAGACGCTTCCCGAGTGCCAGTTCTGACCCCTGTCATGCCCCTTGCGCGGGAGGCGTATACTCCCGCGCATGGCGCAGGCACCCGTCTTCGAATCCGATAGCGAGCTCCTCCGGCTCGCGCAGGGCCTCCGCAGCGCCCTCGGCGCCCCCGCGCCCGTCGCCCAGTCCCGCCGCGTGCTCGCCGGCTTCCGCGGCAAGGCGCGGCTCTTCTACTACCCGCCGCTCGGCGGCCCCCGCCTCCGCACGCCGCTGGTCCTCTTCCCCTACCTCGGCATCTCCCGGCCCTACATCTTCGACCTCCGCCCCGGCGAATCCTTCGCCGAGTTCCTCGCCGCCGAGGGCATCCCCTTCTACCTCGTCGACTGGGGCATCTTCGGCCCCGAGGACCGCGACCTCGGCCTCGACGACATCGTCGCCGACATGATCCCCTCCCTCCTCCGGCAGGCGCTCCGCCACGCCCGCGCCGAGGCCGCCACCGTCTTCGGCTACTGCATGGGCGTCCCGATGACGGCCTCCGCCCTCGCCTTCGACCCCTCCCTCCCCGCGAAGAACTACCTCGCCATGGTCGGCCCCATCGACTTCTCCATCGGCGAATTCCCCCGCATCACCGACGAAGACCGCTTCGACGTCGACGCCATCATCGAAACCTTCGACCTCATGCCCGCCGAGTTCATCCGCAGCGGCTTCAAAATGCTCAACCCGCTCGGCGACCTCCAGCAGGCGAAAGCCCTCCTCGAAAACGCCGGCAACCCCCAGTGGCTCGAAGGCTACAAAGCGATGAACCGCTGGGCCAGCGAATGGATCCCGCTCCCGAAGCAGTTCTTCCGCCACTGGGTCCGCCACTTCTACCAGCGCAACGAACTCATCCGCGGCGAACTCCGCATCATGGGCCAGCCCATCGACCTCCGCCGCATCACCGCCCCCGTCCTCTGCGTCGGCGCCACGAAAGACGACATCGTCCCCGCCGCCAGCGCCTGCGCCCTCATCGATGCCGTCGGCAGCGCCGACAAACAGTTCCTCGAGCTCGAAGGCGGCCACATCAGCGTCATCGCCGGCCGCCGCGCCCGCGCCCAGGTCTGGCCCGCCCTCGCCGACTGGCTCCGCGCCCACGACTGAGCGCGAAGGCACGGTAGAGGGAGAGCGGGAGAAGGGGAGAGAGGGAGAGCGGGAGAAAGGGCGAACACAGGGAGAAAAACCGCAAAGAGAAAAGCAGAGAAGCACAAAAAACAAAGAGGGTGAGTGAGGAGGAAAGCATGGACTCTCCCCCTCTCTCCCCTTCTCCCTCTCCCCTTCTCCCTCTCTCCCCTTCTCCCTCTCTCCCCTTCTCCCGCTCTCCCCCTCCCCGCTTCCCCGTTCCCGCCTCCCGCCCTACGCTACCTTCGTGCTCGTCGTCCAGAAATACGGCGGAACCTCCGTCGCCGACGCGGAGCGGATCCGCCACGTCGCCGGCCGCATCATCCGCAGAGTCCGCCAGGGCGACCAGGTCGTCGCCGTCGTCTCCGCCATGGGCTCCGCCACCGACGACCTCATCGACCTCGCCCTCCAGGTCGCGCCCGACCCCGACCCCCGCGAGCTCGATATGCTCCTCTCCACCGGCGAACAGGTCAGCGTCGCTCTCCTCGCCATGGCGCTCAAGTCCCTCGGCCAGGAGGCCGTCGGCCTCACCGGGCAGCAGGCCGGCATCATCGCGCAGGGCCGCCACTACCAGGGCCGCATCTCCCGCGTCGAAGCCGACCGCGTCCGCGCCGAGCTCGCCGCCGGCCGCGTCCCCGTCGTCGCCGGCTACTGGGGCGTCAACGAACACCAGGAGATCTTCACCCTCGGCCGCGGCGCCAGCGACACCACCGCCGTCGCCCTCGCCATCGCCCTCGGCGCCGACCGCTGCGAAAACTGCAAAGACGTCGAAGGCATCTACACCGCCGACCCGCGCATCGTCCCCACCGCCCGCAAGCTCAAAGACATCGCCTACGAAGAGATGCTCGAGCTCGCCACGCAGGGCTCGCAGGTTATGCACAACCGCGCCGTCGAGCTCGCATCCGTCTACAACGTCCCCATCCTCGTCACCTCCAGCATGGTCGAAGCACCCGGCACCCTCATCCGGGGGGAGGCAGAATTGGAAGAACGCAACCGCGTCCGCGGCATCGCCCACGACCTCGACGTCGCCAAGATCACCGTCCGCCGCGTCCCCGACCGGCCCGGCATCGCCGCCAACATCTTCGAACCCCTCGCCGAGGCCGGCATCAGCGTCGACACCATCGTCCAGAACGCCTCCGAAGCCAACCTCACCGACCTCTCCTTCACCGTCTCCCGCGCCGACCTCCGCCGCGCCGAGCAGCTCATGCCCGAGATCTGCGCCCGCGTCGGCGCCCCCGAATGGACCTCCAACGCCAACCTCGGCAAGGTCTCCATCGTCGGCGTCGGCATCCAGACCGCCCCGGGCTACGCCGCCCGCATGTTCCGCGCCCTCTACGACGCCGGCATCAACATCGAACTCATCTCCACCAGCGAAATCCGGCTCACCTGCATCATCGCCGCCGACCGCGTCCACGACGCCGTCCGCGCCCTCCACGCCGCCTTCGAACTCGAAAAAGCCGACGCCGATTCCGCCTGACCCTGCACCCCCGCCCCCGGCGGGGTAGACTCCAGCCCAGCCCACCCGGCCGGAGCTCCGCCCATGCCCATCCCCGAGCGCGGCCGCCCATGGCCCGAGATCGCCGCCGAGATGGAGGCCGCCCGCGCCCGCGACCTCGACTGGCGCCGCGGCCGCCACGGCGCCTACGTCTGGTACGCCTCCGACGAGCTCGAACACGTCCTCCGCGACGCCTTCGGCATGTTCCTCGTCGAAAACGGCCTCGGCATCCGCGTCTTCCCCAGCCTCGCCCGCATGGAAGCCGACGTGCTCGAATCCGTCGCCGCGCTCCTCGGCGGCGGCCCGGAGACGCCCGGCATCTTCACCAGCGGCGGCACCGAAAGCATCTTCCTCGCCGTCTACGCCATGCGCGAATGGGCCCGCGCCAGCCGCCCCGGCCTCGAGCGGCCCGCCGTCGTCGCGCCCCATTCCGCCCACCCCGCCCTCAACAAGGCCGCCCACTACCTCGGCCTCGATGTCCGCCGCGTCCCCGTCGGCCCCGATTACCGCGCCGACCCTGCCGCCATCGCCGCCGCCGTCGATGCGCGCACCGTCGGCCTCTACGCCTCCGCGCCCGCCTACTCCCTCGGCGTCATCGACCCCATCGCCGACCTCGCCCGCCTCGCCGCCGACCGCGGCCTCTGGCTCCACGTCGACGCCTGCGTCGGCGGCATCCTCGGCCCCTTCGTCCGCGACCTCGGCTACCCCGTCCCGCCTTTCGCCTTCGAATGCGAGGGCGTCACCTCCGTCTCCGCCGACCTCCACAAGTCCGGCTTCGCCGCCAAGCCCGCCTCGGCCCTCCTCTTCCGCTCCGAAGCCCACCGCGAATTCGCCCGCTACACCTTCGACGACTGGCCGAGCGGCACGTACAGCGGCCTCACCTTCACCGGCACCCGCCCCGGCGGCGCCATCGCGGCGGCGTGGGCCGCCTTCCAGTTCCTCGGCCGCGAAGGCTACCGCGGCCTCGCCGCCGCCAGCATGCGCGCCCGCGCCGCCATCGAAGCCGGCCTCCGCGAGCGCATCCCCGGGCTCCGTATCCACGGCGAACCCCCGCTCTACGCCTTCGCCTGGGCCGCCGAAGGCGTCAGCATGGGCCGCGTCGCTGCCGCCATGGCCCGCGAAGGCTGGGTCGCCGGCCGCACCACCGCCCCCGACGGCATCCACGTCATGGCCACCCCGGTCCACGAACGGTACGCCGCCGACTACGCCGGCGCCGCAGCCCGCGCCGTCGAAGCCGCCCGCTCCGGCGATTCGACCGGCACCGCCCGCGCGGCGTACAACTGACGGACCACATCGCCGGAGGCCCCGTGAACCGCATCGACATCGAAATCAAGCTCAGCCGCGACCGCGCCTGGCTCCTCGAAACCCTCTCCGCCATGAGCCCGGAAGAACTCCACGCCCCGCGCACCCGCTCCGAACACGACCCGGAGACGTGGTGGTCCTACGCCGACCACTTCATCCACACCACCCTCATCGAACGGAACTGGAACGACATGATCCGGCGCCACCTCCGCGGCGAAACCGCCCTTCCCCGCCGTCTCCGCGCCGACGGCACCCCGCAATCCCGCGATGAAGTGATGGCCGGCATCCACGCATGGACCGAGGCCTGGGCCGAAGAGCACCGCGGCAAACCGTTCGACGAGCTCGCCCGCATCGGCCTCGCGGCCCGCGCCGAGACACTCGCCCTCCTCGCCGACCTCACCGACGACCAGCTCCAGCAGACGATCCCCGGCGCCCCCTGGGCCGACGGCACCATCGGCGGCATCCTCGCCGCCAACGCCGACCACGGCCGCATGCACTTCAAATGGGCGAAGGAGGGGACAGGGAGGAGCGAGGACTGAGAAGGGAGAAAGGGAGAAAGGGAGAAAGGGAGAAATCTCCTCCCGAGGCCCCTCCCAACTCCCAACTTCAACCTCCCAACTCCATCGCCGCGGGGCTCCGTCAGAAAGGGAGAAAGGGAGAAAGGGAGAAAGGGAGAAAGGGAGAAAGGGAGAAAGGGAGAAAGGGAGAACTCTCCTCCCGAGGCCCCTCCCAACTCCCAACTTCAACCTCCCAACTCCATCGCCCGCGGGCTCCGTCCCCGCGGAGGGCCGGCAAGGCCCACCCCGACGTCGGCATCCACCTCTCGCGCCTCCTGCCTCCCGTTTCCCGCTTCCCGGTTCCCGGTTTCCCTATCGCGGAACATCCGTTGGGCGCATGGCGCCCCGCAGGGACGGAGCCCCGCGACTACGGTTGGAGGTTGGAGGTTGGAGGTTGGAGGTTGGAGGTTGGAGGTTGGAGGTTGGAGGTTGGAGGTTGGAGGNTGGAGGTTGGAGGTTGGAGGTTATCCTCCCTCCCAGCTCCCAGCTCCCAGCTCCCAGCTCCCAGCTCCCAGCTCCCAGCTCCCAGCTCCCAGCTCCCTCCTCCCCGCCACCGCCGCCGCGGAGCGGCGGCATCCCGCGGCGCCGCCGCCGAAGGCGGCCAGCTATCCCCCGCCGCGGGCGCCGCGCCCGCGGCATCCCCCTACCCCTGCGCCTTCTTCTTCCCCTTGCCCTTCCCCGCCTCGCGCAGCATCCCGGCGATCTCCTCGAGCCGGTCATCGACTGCGTCCAGCCGCTCGAGGAGAAGCTGCACCTGGTCCGCCAGCCGCTGGAACTCCGTCAGCGGCACCGCGCCCGCCGCCTCGATGAGCGGTCCCCACGCCTCCCGCGCCGCCCGCGCGAGCGCCGCCCGTGTCGCCACGTACGCCTGCTGCGTCTCCTTCGAGGCCTCCTGGCCCGCCGCCGAAGCCATGAAGCTCTCGTACGTCTTCCCCCATGCCGAGAGGAACTGCTCGTTCAGCTGCTGGAATTGCTTCAGCAGCTCCTCCGGACCCGGAAATGGCGAAGGCCCCGGCTGCGTCATGCGCGCATCATACGCGGTGGAGGTTGGAGGTTGGAGGTTGGAGGTTGTCCTCCCTCCCTGCTCCCGCTTCCCGTCTCCCGGTTCCCGCTTCCCGCTTCCCGCCTCAGTTCCCGGGCGCGATGCCCAGCACCCGCAGCTGCTCTGCGCGCAGCGCGACCTTCCCGCCGAGGCGCACCTCGGCGCCTCCTTCGCAGAAGACCGGCCACCGCGGGTCGCGCACCTCCGCCCACGGCCCCGCCTCCGCGGCGGCGCTGGCGCACACGATGACCGGCAGCGCCGGGTCGTTCCACGCCGCCGCGACCGCGCCCGGGTCGCGCACCCGCTCCAGCTTCCCGCTGGCGAACGTGAACAGGTACACCTCGGGGCCCGCCTGCCACGCGTAGCATTCGCCGCCGCCCGCCGGCGCGGGGCGGACCGGGTAGGCCTCGATGAGCACAGCGTCCGCGCCGGGCGCGAAGCGCAGCGGCGAGAGCGCGAAGCCGTCCAGCGCCGCCCGGCCCGCCTCGCGCCCGCTCACCGGGTCGGCGAACACCAGCTCCCGGGCCGCCATGGCGATGCCCATGCACGCCCACGTCCACCCGCCGGGTGCCGTGGCGATCAGCCGTCCGCCGGGCTCGATGCCCGCCACGACCGGCCCCCGCCGCGCGACGCTCCCGTCCAGCCGCACCGCGGCGTACACCCCCGGCCCGCCGCGGTGCGCAAAGCCGAACACCTCCAGCCCCCGGTCGTCCGCGTGCCAGCCCGCCGGCGCCGGCCAGGCCCCGACCGCAGGCCCGAAGACGTCCATCCCCCACTCCCGGACGACCCGCCCGGTCGCCACTTCGACCACGATGAGCCCGCCGTTCTCCCGGTCCCGCAGCCCGGCGTCCTCCCAGCCCACCGCGAGCAGCCGCCCATCGTGCGAGAGCGCCGCCGACGTCGGCCGCTGGTCCTCCCGCCAGTCGACGAGGACGCCGAGCTCCCGCCCATCGAGCGCCCGGCGCGCGACCCGCCCCTCGCCCACGGTCACCACCTCCCGCCCGGCAAGGAAGACCATCCCCGGTGTGAGGAAATCGTCCCTGCCGCCGGCCTCGAAGCGCGCGGCCTCCTCCCCCGTCACGGCGTCGAAGCTCACGACCTCCAGCAGCGGGTAGCTCCGCCCCGGCGTGTCCTCATGTCCCGTCTGCACGGCCAGGACGGCCAGCGGCCGCGCCGCGGCGGGGGTCTCCGTCGTCGCCGCGCCGCCGGGCTGCGCGGGCCGTTCGCGCTCGCCCCCGCTGCAGGCGGCCGCCGCCGCGACCGCCATCGCGCCTGCTGCTGCCAGCACCAACCGCCGCATCCCTGCCTCCCGGGGGACATCTCCCTCTGCCGAAAACGCCCCGGGCGCGCCAAAGGTTCCCCTGCCTGTCGCGAGCCGCGCCCCGCCCGTACGATGCCCCGCATGGCCCGGCCCCCTGCTCCGCCGCTTTCCCGGGTCGAACGCCCGGCCGCGACCGCGGTCCTCGTCGGCATCGCCGCCCTCGCCCCTATCGCCGTCGACGTCTTCCTTCCCTCGATGCCCGCGATGGCCCGCGAATTCGACACGAGCACGGGCACGCTCTCCCTCGCCGTCACGCTCTTCATCTTCGCCTTCGCTGGCGCCCAGCTCTTCTGGGGGCCGCTCTCCGACCGCGCCGGCCGGCGGCCCGCCCTCCTCGCCGGGCTCGCGCTCTTCATCGCCGGCAGCCTCCTCTGCCTCGCTGCGCCGAGCATCCCCGTCCTGCTCGCCGGCCGGGTGCTCCAGGGCCTCGGCGGCGGCGCCGGCCCCGCCATCGCCAACGCTGTCGTCATTGATACCTACCGCCGCGAGCGCGCCATCGGCATCCTCGCCCTCATCACCCTCTCCATCGCCCTCGCCCCGATGATCGCGCCCGTCTTCGGCGGCCTCATCCAGGAGTACGCCACCTGGCGCGTGGTCTTCGTCCTCCAGGCCGCCGTCGGGCTCATCCTCGCCACCGCCTTCCTCGCCCTCGTCCCCGAAACGAACCGCTCCCCCGACCCGTCCGCTCTCGCGCTCTCCCGCCAGGCCGCGAACTACCGCCGCCTCTTCCGCTCCCGCACCTTCGTCACCGCCGCCCTGCTCCTGGGCCTCCTGTTCGCCGGGCAGCTCATCTTCATCTCCACCAGCTCCTTCGTTCTCGTCGACGACCTCGGCGCGAGCCCGCTCGTTTTCGGCCTCAGCTTCGGCTTCGTCTCCTTCGGCATCATGGCCGGCGCGACCGTCTGCCGCCGGCTCTCGAGCCGCTGGCCGCCCGGCCGGATCGTCCTCCTCGCGGCTGCGATGGGCTGGACAGCGGCCGCCGTGATGACGGCCCTTGCCCTCCTCGGCATCGAAGCCCTCCCCGCGACGGTCCTCCCGGCCTTCGTCATCCTCGCCGGGAACGGCATGGCCCGGCCGGCCGCGACGGCCACCGCGCTCGCCGACTTCCCGGAGATGGCCGGCCTCGCCTCCGCCGTCATGGGCTTCACCCAGATGGCGCTCGCCTCCGCCGCCAGCATCGCGTTCTCCGCTGCCGTCCAGCCCGGCCCGGCCACGCTCGCCGGCGGCATGGCGGCAGCCTCCACGGCCGCGCTCGGCCTCTTCCTCCTCGCCCGGCCGCCGGCCTTCAGCCCCCGGGCGCCGGCGCCGGGAACGGGTGCTGCCGCCGCCACAGGTACGCCAGCGCGCCCGTCGCCACCGCCACGTTGAGCGATTCCACTCGCGGGTCCATCGGCAGCGCGACCCGGAAATCGCTCTCCCGCAGCAGCAGCTGGCCCACCCCTTCGCCCTCGCTCCCCACGATGAGCGCCGTCCGCCCCGGCCAGTCGAACGCCGTCGCCGGCTCGCTCCCCTCCCCGGCATCCGCCGCCGCCACCCAGTAGTTCGCCTCCTTCAGCGTCCGCACCGCCTGCGCGAGGTTCTGCGGCGCGGCCACCGGCGCGACGAAGCTGAGCCCCGCGCTCGCCCGGTGCACCCCCGGCGTGATCAGCGCGCCCCGCCGCAGCGGCAGCACGATCGCATCTGCCCCCACGGCCACCGCCGTCCGCAGGATCGCGCCCACGTTCTGCGGGTCCGTCACCCGGTCCAGCAGCAGCACGAGCGACTGCCGCCCGGCCGCCTTCGCCACCGCCTTCAGGTCCACCGGCTCCACCGGCCGAACCCGCGCCAGCACGCCCTGGTGCACGCCGTCCCCGCTCAGCTCGTCCAGCCGCCGGGCATCGACCCCCTCCACCCGCAGCCCGGCCTCCCGCGCCCGCTCCGCCAGCGCCAGCACCCGCTCGTTCGCCGTCTCCCGGTAGTACAGCAGCGATTTCGCGTGCCCCGTCTCCAGCGCCATCGCCACCGCGTTCACCCCGTAGGCAACGTCGTCCGGCGTGCTGTTCGGCTTCGGGCGCAGGCGGGCCATGCCTCCGAGTTTCGCACGCCCCGGGCTGAGGCGCGCCGCCGCATCCATGCCGTACCCTGAAGCGTATGCGCCGCCCGCTCGCCGCCGTCCTCACCCTCGGCTGCAAACTCAACCTCGCCGATTCCGGCGAAATCGCCGCCGGCCTCCGCCGCGCCGGCTACGACGTCGTCGACCACGTTTGCGAGGCCGACGCCTACGTCATCAACACCTGCTCCGTCACCCACGTCGCCGACGCCAAGTCCCGCAAGCTCATCCGCTCGATGCGCCGCCTCGCGCCCGCGGCCCGCGTCGCCGTCACCGGCTGCTACCCCCAGTCCGCCGGCTTCGATGCCGTCCGCGACCTCGGCGCCGACTTCGTCGCCGGCACCCGCGACGCCGACAAGGCCGCGCTCGTGTCGTTCCTCGCCGCCGGTGCGCCGCCCCCTCCCGCCGCCGCGCCCGCGTTCGAACCGGCGCCGCTCGTGCCGGGCCTCACGCGCGCCTTCGTCAAAGCGCAGGAGGGCTGCAACGACGTCTGCGCTTTCTGCATCGTCCCCCGCACGCGCGGCCGCGAAGAGAGCCGCTCGATCGAAGCGGTCGCCGCCGAAGTCCAGCGCGCCGTCGACGCCGGCGCCCGCGAAGTCGTCATCACCGGCACCCAGCTCGGCGCCTGGGGCCGCGATCTCGACCCCCCGCTCCGCCCGCACCACCTCATCTCCGCCGTCCTCGAGCGCACCGAAGTGCTCCGCCTCCGCTTCAGCTCCCTCCAGCCGCAGGACATCACGCCGGAGCTCCTCGCCCTCTGGCAGGACCCCCGCCTGATGCCCCACTTCCACCTCGCCCTCCAGTCCGGCAGCGACACCGTCCTCGCCGCGATGCGCCGCCGCTACACCGCCCGCGACTTCCTCCTCGCGGCCGAGCGCATCCGCGCCGCCGTCCCGGCTGCCGCCATCACCACCGACGTCATCGCCGGCTTCCCCGGCGAAACCGAGGCCGATTTCGAGGCGACGCTCGCCCTCTGCCGCGAGGTCGGCTTCGCCCGCATCCACGCCTTCCCCTACTCCCCGCGCAGCCGCACCGCCGCCGCCCGCATGCCCGGCCAGCTCTCGCCGGAGGTGAAGAAGGAGCGGATGGCCCGCCTCCTCGCCCTCGCCGGGGAGCTCTCCCTCGCCTTCCGCCGGGCCCACCAGGGCGCCACGCGCCCCGTCCTCTGGGAAGAAGAAAAGGCCGGAGAGTGGTTCGGCCACACCGACAACTACATCCCCGTCTACGCCCCGGGCGCGAACCTCCGCAACCGCGTGACGCCCGTTCGACTCTGCGAGGTGTACCATGACGGCGTGCGGGGAACCCTCCCCACGGAGGCACCATGAACGCCGTCCGAAGGCTCCTGCTCGCCGTCTACAGCGTCCTCCTCCTCGCCGCCTGCGGCGGCCTCTTCGCCCTCGCCTGGAACCAGGACAAGAAGCTCGACATCCAGGTCGGCGACTTCAACCTCCAGGCCTTCGTGGTGTCCAGCGACGGCGCCCGGCTCGTCTTCGGCCTCGTCCTCGCGGCCGTCGCCGTCGTCGCCTTCCTCTCCCTGCTCGCAGCCGTCTGGCGCAGCGGCGCACCCCGCTCGCGGGGCGTCCTCGCCCTCCGGCAGGAGGACGGCGGCACGGTCGAAATCTCGGCCGCCACACTCGAGGCCATCCTCCGCGACGCCCTCCAGGCCCTGCCCGAAGTGCGCCGCGCCGAACCCCGCGTCGACGTCCGCTCCGGCGCCGTCGAAAGCCACATCGATGCCACCATCGAACCGAGCGTCAGCATCGCGATGGCCACGAAAGTCATGGTCGATACCGTCCACGCTGTCCTCCGCGAGCAGGTCGGCGTGACCAGCGTCCGCCGCCCGGCCATCCGCATCACCTACGACGAGCTCGCCGCCCGCCCTGCCGGCATGGCGCCCGCGCGGCCGGCGTACGCGCCGGTGCCGCCGCCCCCGCCCGCGGGCGGCGGCCAGGCGGCGCCGCCCGCGCCCATCTTCCCCGCCGCGCGCGGCGTCGAGCCGCCCGAATCGCCCGACCCGGAGCAGCGGCCCGATGCCTGACCGCCAGCCGAACCGCGCGCCGTCCGCCAACGAACTCCCCTGGGTGCTTGAAGCGCTCCTCTTCGTCGCCGAAGAGCCGCAGCCGCTCAGCGCCCTCGCCCGCGCCGCCGGCGTCAGCGAAGCGGCGGCCCGCAAAGCCCTCGCCCAGCTCGCCGCCGACTACCAGGCCCGCGGCCTCCGGCTCATCGAAGACGGGCAGAAGTACCGCCTCGGCGCCGCCCCCGAGTACGCGCCCTACATCGAAGCTCTGCTCGGCGCCGGCCCAGGCCAGCGGCTCAGCCGCGCTGCGCTCGAAACCCTCACCATCATCGCTTACCGCCAGCCCTGCTCCCGCGCCGAGGTCGAAGCCATCCGCGGCGTCAACAGCGACCGCCACGTCGCCATCCTCGAACAGCGCGGCCTCATCGAGCAGGCCGGCATCGGCGACGGCCCCGGCCGCCCCAAGCTCTACCGCACCACCATCCGTTTCCTCGAGCACTTCGGCATCAGCAGCCCGAAGGAGCTCCCGCCCCTCCCCGAAGAGCCCGAGCCCGAGGTCGTCAACGCCGAGGTGTGAGCCGCGGGAGGCCGCCCGGCGCAGCCCCGGTAAAGTCCCCCGCGCGTCCGGTGTGCATCTGCCCCGCCCGTGGTACGGTCAGACGACACAGTCGTTCGTTACCTGCGAACTATCAGCGGCGCGCCCGCGGCGCCGGCCAGCAAGGAAGGCGGCGCGCACCCGTGGACCTCTACATCGGCAACCTCAGCTACCTCACCACCGCAGCCGAGCTGCGCGACCTGTTCGCGCCCTACGGCCCCGCCGCGCCCCCGCAGCTCGCGCTCGACGCGGCCGGCATCTCCCGCGGCTACGCCATCGTCCCGTTCGACGACCCGGCCGCCGCTGAGGCCGCCGTCATCGCCCTCAACGGCAGCCTCCTCCGCGGCCGCGTCATCATCGTCCGCCCCGCTGCCCCCGGCGAGTAGGCCGCCGCCCCGTCACCGACTACCCCGCCCCCGGTTGGCGGTCGAAGGCTGGAGGTCGCTCCTCCCTCCCCCCCAACTCCCAACTCCCAACTCCGAACTCCCAACTCCCATCTCCCAACTCCCAACTCCCATCTCCCAACTCCCCTACCTTCCCGCCTGTGCGAGCACCTTCTGCCATTCCGCCCACGTGCCCGGGTTCTGGTACACCGTCCCATCGATGACGAACGTCGGCGTCCCGTTGATGCCCAGCTTCGACGCCTCCGTCATGTCCGCCACGATGGCGTCGACCGGCGCCGAGGTGCCGATGCACGCCTCCCATGCGGCCATGTCCAGCCCGGCGCGCTCCGCCATCGCCCGCAGCCCGTCATAGATGAACGACTCCCCGAGCGACGGCCGGCCGCCGTTCGCCGCCCGCGCCTGCGCCGCGAAGAGCAGGTTGTGGTACTCCCAGAACCGGTTCTGCTGCGCCGCGCACCACGCGGCGATTGCCGGCCCGGCGGTCAAATCCCGCAGCGGCAGGAAGCGGTACACCAGCGCCGCCTTCCCCGTCACCACGTACTCCTCCACCAGCCGCGGCTCGACGTTCACGGTGAACTCGAGGCAGTGCGGGCAGCCGAAATCGGCGTACATCTCGATGACCAGCGGCGCATCGGCGCGGCCCAGCCGCACGCCGTCCGCGAGCCCTGCCGGCACCGCCCGCGCCTCGAGGGCGGCGGCCGGGTCGGCCGGCGCCGTGGCCGTCGGCGTGGGCCCGCCGCTCCCGCCGGGCGCATCGCCATCGCCGCCGCACCCCGCGGCCAGCCCGGCAGCCAGCACCGCCGCCCCCGCGCCGAGCGCGGCGCTACGCATCCAGGAAAGCATTCACCTGCTCCATGAAGGTCTCGAACTGGTCGTGGTGCACCCAGTGCCCCGCGCCCTCCACCTCCACCGCCCGGTACTCGTGGAACGCTGAGAGGTCCGGCGGGCCGCCCGGCCGCGTCCCCCAGCTCTCCCGTCCCCAGATGATCAGCATCGGGCAGCGGATCTGATTCCAGAGGTCTCGCGCGTCCTCCATGTTGAACTCGTACGGCGACCCCGCGTGGGTGTAGTTGTCGAACTTCCACGTGTAGCCCGATTCCGCGGGCCGCACCCCGTGCTCCGTCAGGTGCCGCGCCAGCTCCGGCGAAAGGTGGCGGTTCGCCTCCATCATCCGGCGCGTCGCGTCGTCGATCGTCGGGTACGTGCGCAGCTGGCGCCGCTCCAGCTCCCGCATGCTCTCCACCCACTGCCGCATCCGCTTGTGGGCCGGCCGCCGCTCCCGCTGCCAGCCGAGCCCGCCCAGCCCCTCGATCGTGACGAGCCGCGTCACCTTCTCCGGGAAGGCGCCCGCGTACTGCAGCGCCACCCCGCCCCCGAGGCTGTGGCCGATGATCACGTACGGCGCCCGCCCGATCGCCTCCCCGAGCGCGTGGATGTCGAGCGCGTAATCGATGATCGAGTAGTTGCCCCCGATCGCCCAGTCCGAATCACCGTGGCCGCGCAAGTCCGGCGCGTAGACGCAGTACCGGTCCGCCAGCGCCCGCGCGACCCGGTCCCACGACCGCGCGTGGTCGCGCGTCCCGTGGATGAGGATGAGCGGTGGGTTCGCCTCGTCGCCCCAGACGAGGTAGTGCAGCTTCAGCCGCTGCGAGGTGTACCAGCGCGATGCGGGCTCCATGTCCCGCAATCGTACGCGCCGCGCCGGTCCCCGTCCTCAGAGCCGCGGCAGCGGGATGCCCAGCGCCTCCTCCAGCTCGTCGATCGCGCGCGTCGTCTCGTCCACCTTGATCGTGTGCATCCCGAGCGCCTTCGCGCCCTTCAGGTTCGCCCCGAGGTCGTCGAGGAAGACCGCCTCCGGCGGCTCGATGCCCAGCTGCTCGCAGGCGATCTGGTAGATCCGCGGCTCCGGCTTCCGCACCCCCACGATCGCCGACTCCACCACGACGTCGAACAGGCTGTGCACGTCGATGCCGCTCGTCCGCCGCTGCGCCGGCTCGTCCCGCGCCACGTTGTTCGTAATGCTGCCCAGCTTCACCCGGCCGCGCAGGTAGCGCACCACCGCCACCATTTCCGGCCGCTCGCCGAAGCCCTGGAAGAACCACTCGAGGAACTGCCGCCCGTTCGCCGGCGTCTCCAGCCCCGCGATGTGCCGGTCGAACAGCTCCGCGAATCCCTCCGGCGGAATCTCGCTCCGCTCGAACCGCGACCACGGCCCATCCTCCGGCGCAAAAATCGCCACCCGCACCTCGTCCGGGATGCCGTACTCCCGGCAAAACTCCTTGATGCGCGTCACCGGCGAATGGGTCAGCACCCCGCCGATATCGAAAATCGCTGCCCGGTATCTGCTGCTCATGCCGCCGATCCTACCCGCGCGGCCGCTAATGGACGCCCCTTCCGAATATCTGCTACAGTGCCACGAATCCGAAGGAGATTCGAGATAGTGCAGCAATTCGACATCGTCTTCCTCGGCACCGGCAGCCCCCTCCCCAGCCCCGACCGCTGCGGCGCCGGCCACGTCCTCGTCGCCGGGGACCAGCACGTCCTCGTCGATTGCGGCTGGGGCGCCGCCCGCAAAATCCTCGCCGCCGGCGTCATGCCTGCCGCCATCGACACCGCCATCTTCACCCACATGCACTCCGACCACATCACCGACTTCCCCGATTTCATCTTCCTCCGGTGGACCTCCGGTGCGCGCACCCCCCTCCGCGTCTACGGCCCCGAAGGCACCGGCGAGATGGTCGAAGGCTTCCTCCACGCCCTCCGCCGCGACATCGGCTTCCGCATCGCCCACCACGGCGACAAGCTCCACCCCGACGGCATCCTCGTCGAAGTCACCGAAATCAGCGCCACCAGCCGGCCGACACCCTTCTTCGACCGCGGCGGCCTCGTCCTCGAACGGTTCGAAGTCGACCACTTCCCCGTCGTCCCCGCGCTCGGCTACCGCGCGCGCTTCGACGGCCGCACCGCCGTCCTCTCCGGCGATACCGCCTTCTGCGAAGCCCTCCTCCACGCCGCCGAGGGCGCCGACATGCTCGTCTGCGAAGCGCTCAACACCCGCCTGCTCGAAGAGCGCATCCGCGCCCTCCGCGCCGTCGGCCGCGACCTCCAGGCCTCCCTCTTCCAAGACATCCCCAGCTACCACATCGACGTCGCCGACGTGGCCCGCCTCGCCGCCCGCGCCGGCGTCCGCCAGCTCGTCATCGACCACCTCATCCCGCCCGTGCCGAACGCCGGCCCCGAACTCGACCGCTTCATTTCCGGCATGGCCGACCACTTCGCCGGGCCCATCCGCGTCGCCCGCGATACCGAACGCATCCCCGTCACCGGAGCCGCCCCGTGAACCACGAAGAGATGTTCGTCGCCTCTCTCCGCAACCGCGTCCGCGCCATGAACCTCCTCTGGGAGCGCGCCATCAGCGATATGACCCTCGAGCAGCTCAACCACCACGAGCGCCCCGGCGTGCTCCCCATCGCCTTCAGCTTCACCCACTACCTCCGCTCCCAGGACCAGTCCATCAGCGCCATCTTCCTCGGCGAACCCCCGCTCTGGCAGCAGGGCAGCTGGGCCGCCAAAACCGGCGTCGCCGTCGATGCCCTCGGCCGCGAAGAATCCGTCGAACAGATGGAGCACCAGCGCATCGCCGACCTCGACGCATGGAAGGCGTACCAGGCCGAGGTCATCGCCCGCACCGCGCGTGTCCTCGAGACCCTCACCGCCGACCGCCTCGCCGAGGTCGTCCTCCCCCAGCTGCCCCCCAACATGCAGCAGATCTTCTGCGCCCTCGTCATCGGCCCCGGCGCGCCCCTCCGCCGCCTCGACGTGCTCGAATGCTTCGTCTACCAGCACGGCCTCCGCCACATGGGCGAAGTCGAACACGGCCGCGCCCTCGTCGGCCTCGGCGGGATGACCTCCTGACCGCGAAGGAACGGCCGTTCGACAGTCGCCAACCCTTTACGATTGCGGCATACTCGAAGTGTCATGCCTCCCGATGACACCCCCGCGCCGCGCATCCTCGTCATCGACGACGAAGACGCCGTCCGCAGCATGCTCGTGCGCGCCCTCGCGCTCTGGAAGTACGACACCGTTGCCGTCCCCTCGGGCGAAGCGGCCATCCGCCTCCTCGAAGCCGGCGAACGGTTCGCCTGCATCCTGCTCGACCTCACCATGCCCGGCATCGGCGGCGAAGGCACCCTCCGCGAACTCGACCGCCTCGCCCCCGGCACGCCCGTCGCCATCATGAGCGGCTACCCCCGCGACGACCTCGCCCGCGAGGGCCGCCGCTTCCTCGCCAAGCCGTTCGACCTCCAGGCGCTCCGCGACCTCGTCGCCGACCTGACCACGACCTGAGCAGGCGGCCAGCTCCCCCGGCCGCGGTGCTATCCTGAACACGTGAGCACCGACACCCGCGGCGCCGCCGACGTCAGCCCCTACTGCCCCGCCTTCCAGCACACCGTCGAACTCATCGGCCGGCGCTGGACCGGCGCCATCATCCGTTCCCTCCTGGCCGGCTCCAGCCGCTTCTCCGCCATCCTCGCCGCCGTCCCCGGCCTCTCCGACCGCCTCCTCGCCGAACGCCTCCGCGAACTCGAGGCCGAGGGCATCGTCAGCCGCACCGTCTACCCCGACCACCCCGTCCGCATCGAATACCGCCTCACCGAAAAAGGGCGCGAGCTCGAGCGGATCGTCGCCGCCATCGATGCGTGGACCGCCCGCTGGGGCGAACACCCCGGCGGCGATGTGCCCGCCTCCCACCCGGACTGACGCGCGCCGCCCCCGGTTTACAGCCCATCACACGATCGCCTAGGCTTCGCCGCGGGGGCCCTGATGGAGGGTTCGATGCGCACGTCGCTCGCCGGCATCGTCCTGGCCGCGCTCCTCGCGGCCGCCTGCGGCGGAGGCGGCGGCCCGGGCGGCAACCCCTTCGGCGGCAACGAGCCGACGCCCGGCACGCCGACTTCCCCGGCAGGGACGGCTCCTGCCGGCCAGCAGCCCGCCCCGTCGCCGAGCCCTGCCGCCTCGCCCACGCCGACCCCGAATCCCGGCACCTACACCGTCCAGGATGGCGATACCCTCGGCGCTATCGCGGAGCGTTTCGGCGTCACCGTCGAAGCGCTTGCCGCCGCCAATGGCCTCACCGACCCCGACCTCATCTTCCCCGGCCAGGAGCTCCGCATCCCCCAGCCCGGCGCCGCCGCCCCAACCCCGTCCCCTACCCCCGCCTCCTGACCCCGCCTCCGGAGGTTGGAGGTTGGAGGTTGAGGGTTGGAGGTTGAAGGTTGAAGGTTGGAGGTTGACGGCATCCCGGGCAGCATGACGCTCCCTCCCAACTCCCAACTCCCAACTCCCAACTCCCAACTCCCAACTCCCAACTCCCGCCTCCCGCTTCCCGGGACATCCGTTGGGCGCATGGCGCCCCGCGGGGACGGAGCCCCGCGGCTACGGTTGATGGTCGAAGGTTGGAGGTTGGAGGTTGGAGGTTGGAGGTTAAAGGTTGAGGGTTGAGGGTTGAGGGTTGAGGGTTGAGGGTTGGAGGTTGACGACATCCCGGGCAGCATGACGCTCCCTCCCGCCTCCCGCCTCCCGCCTCCCGCCTCCCGCCTCCCGCCTCCCAACTCCCAACTCCCGCCTCCCGGTTCCCGGGACGTTCGTTGGGCGCATGGCGCCCCGCGGAGACGGAGCCCCGCGGCTACGGTTGAAGGTTGAAGGTTCGAGGTTGGAGGTTGCAGGTTGCAGGTTGACGGCATCCCGGGCAGCATGACGCTCCCTCCCAACTCCCAACTCCCAACTTCCAACTCCGTAGCCGCGGGGCTCCGTCCCCGCGGAGGGCCGGCGAGGCCCACCCCCACGTTCGCCTCCGCCCGCTTCCCGCCTCCCTCCGCCCGCTTCCCGCCTCCCGCTTCCCGCCTCCCGCTTCCCGCATCCCGCCTCCCGCTTCCCGCTTCCCGGGACATCCGTTGGGCGCATGGCGCCCCGCGGGGACGGAGCCCCGCGGCTACGGTTGGAGGTTGAAGGTTGGAGGTTGGCGGTTGGAGGTTGGAGGTTGGAGGTTGAAGGCTGAAGGTTGAAGGTTGAAGGTTGAAGGTTGAAGGTTGAGGGTTGAGGGTTGAAGGTCGGAGGTTGAAGGCATCCCGGGCAGCATGACGCTCCCTCCCAACTCCCAACTCCCAACTTCCAACTCCCAACTCCCAACTCCCAACTCCCAACTCCCAACTTCCAACTCCCAACTCCCAACTCCCAACTCCCGCCTCCGTAGCCGCGGGGCTCCGTCCCCGCTGAGGGCCGGCGAGGCCCACCCCCACGTTGGCCTCCGCCCGCTTCCCGCCTCCCGCCTCCCGCCTCCCGCCTCCCGCCTCCCAACTCCCAACTCCCGCCTCCCGCTTCCCGGGACATCCGTTGGGCGCATGGCGCCCCGCGGGGACGGAGCCCCGCGGCTACGGTTGGAGGTTGAAGGTTGAAGGTCGACGGCATCCCGGGCAGCATGACGCTCCCTCCCAACTCCCAACTCCCAACTCCCAACTCCCAACTCCCGCCTCCCGCTTCCCGCCTCCCGCCTACCGCCGGTCGTACTCCGGGAGGTACGGCTTCACATCGAGCACCGGCGTCCCGTCGATCGCATCGAGGCCCCGCACCCGCACCTCCAGCCCCTCCCGGCCCAGCAGCTCCACCGCCGATACCCCGAGGTGGTTCGGGCGCAGCTGACTTCGCGTCGCGAAAATGCCCGCCAGCCGCCCGCCCGCCAGCTCCAGCTGCTCCGGCTTCTCGGGAGCATCCGCCGCCACATCGAGGTAGAACACCACGATCAGGTGGCTGAACCGCTCCAGCCCCTCCAGCCGCCGACCGTGCTCCGGTTCGAACACGATCGCGCTCTCGACGTTCGCCCAGCCGTGCGGCCGCGGCTTCGTCACCGGGCTCCGCACAGAGCCCACCGCGCGCAGCGTCACCTCCGCCGGCGGCGGCGGCCGCTGCCACGCCTCGCCGCCTCTGCGCCCGAAGAGCCGCTTCCAGTCCATGCCCGCAGTGTGCCGCCCCGGGAACGCCCGGGTAAAGAGGCCCGGCGCGGATCACCGGCCCCCTTGCGCGGCCGATCTATACTCCCATCAGCCTGAATCGCAGCAATAGGAGGCGTTTATCCATGGCACTCGGAGGCTACGCCGGCCGCGTCGGCACCGTCGACCTCACCGCAGGCACCGTCAGCTACGCGCCCATCCCCGAAGACTGGGCCCGGAAGTACATCGGCGGCCGCGGGCTCGGCGTCCGCTACGTCTTCGAAGCCGGCCCAACCGTCGACCCGCTCGGCCCCGACAACGTGCTCTGCTTCATGAACGGCCCCCTCACCGGCACCGAAGCCTCCATGAGCGGACGCCTCGCCATCGTCACCAAGAGCCCGCTCACCGGCACCGTCACCGACAGCCACCAGGGCGGCTGGAGCGCCGCCCGCCTCCGCTGGGCCGGCTTCGACGGCCTCGTCTTCAAAGGCATCTCCCCGCGCCCCGTCTACGCCTACGTCCACGACGGCATGGTCGAACTCCGCGACGCCTCCGACCTCTGGGGCAAGGGCGTCCATGAGACGATCCAGCTCCTCAAAGAACGCCACGGCGAAGACGACCTCAGCGTCATCGCCATCGGCCAGGCCGGCGAAAACACCGTCCGCTTCGCCAGCTGGATCAACGAGCACGACCGCGCCTCCGGCCGGGGCGGCACCGGCTGCGTCGGCGGCGCCAAGAAGCTCAAGGCCATCGTCATCAAAGCCGCCCGCAACTACCCCCGCGCCGCCGACCGCGAAGCCTGGCGCGCCGCCCACAGCAACGCCCTCAAGAAAATCATGGATGAGGCCAACATCACCTCGCCCCGCAAGGGCGGCCTCTCCGTCTACGGCACCAACGTGCTCATGAACGTCACCAACACCATCGGCGCCCTCGGCGCCCGCAACAGCCAGGAAACCCACTTCGACGGCGCCGAAAAACTCTCCGGCGAATACGTCAAAGAGCACTACCTCATCGACGACCCCACCTGCCACGCCTGCCCCGTCGCCTGCAAAAAAGAAGTCGAAATCACCGAAGGCCCCTACAAGGTCAAGATGGAGTCCGTCGAGTACGAACCCGCCTGGTCCCTCGGCGCCAACTGCGGCAACGACGACGTCGCCTCCGTCGCCTACATGATCGACCGCGCCAACGACTGGGGCTACGACGCCATCGAAATCGGCCAGGCCCTCTCCTGCCTCATGGAAGCCACCCAGCGCGAGTACATCCCCGCCGGCGAAGGCATCGCCTGGGGCGACCGCGACCGCATGATCGAAGTCATGCGCCAGGTCGCCTTCCGCGAAGGCATCGGCGCCCGCCTCGCCGACGGCATCGAACCGTTCGCCCGCTCCATCGGCCACCCCGAAATCGCCATGACCGTCAAAGGCCAGGCGACCCCCGCCTACGACCCGCGCGGCCTCAAGGGCATGGGGCTCGGCTACGCCACCTCCAACCGCGGCGCCTGCCACCTCCGCGGCTACACCCCCGCCGCCGAACTCGGCGTCATCCCGCTCAAGGCCGACCCCCTCGCCTGGCAGGGCAAGGGCGAACTCCTCAAGCTCCTCCAGGACATCCACGCCTTCAGCGATTCGCTCGACCTCTGCAAATTCAGCGCCTTCGCCGAAGGCCCCGACGAGTACGCCGAGCAGTACCGCGTCATGACCGGCCTCGACAGCTTCGGCCCCGAGGACGTCCTCCGCACCGGCGAGCGCATCTACAACCTCGAGCGCTACTACAACAACCTCGCCGGCTTCCGCGAAGGCTCCGATACCCTCCCGAAGCGCTTCCTCGAAGAGCCCTCGAACTCCAAAGGCTCGATGGGCCAGGTCTGCGAACTCGACCAGATGCTCGAGGAGTACTACCGCGTTCGCGGCTGGAAGAACGGCGTCGTCACCGACGAAAAGCTGCGCGAGCTGCAGGTCGTGTAGCCGCACCGCTCCGCCCGGCCGACCAGCATCGCACTGCGGGCCGCGGGAACCCACCCCGCGGCCCATCCGCGTCCGCGAGGCTGGAGGCTGGAGGTTGGAGGTTGGAGGTTGGAGGTTGGAGGTTGGAGGTTGGAGGTTGGAGGTTGGAGGTTATGAACCCCTTCCCGGTTCCCGCCTCCCGGTTCCCGTCTCCCGGTTCCCGCCTCCCCCTTCCCGGTTCCCGCCTCCCGCTTCCCGTCTCCCGCTTCCCGTCTCCCGCTTCCCGTCTCCCGCTTCCCGGTTCCCGTCTCCCGGTTCCCGCCTCCCGGTTCCCGTCTCCCGGTTCCCGCCTCCCGCCACCTCACTCCCCGTACCCGCCGGCGCGGAGGCGCCGCCAGACCTCCCCGCTCGCGGAATACCGCTCCATCAGGTACGGGTACACCGCCGGGATGTTGAACAGGTGCTCCATGCACAGCTGCGAGAGGTAGCGGTCCAGCACCACCGGGTGTTCGTCCGGGTCTACGAGGTCCAGCCGCAGCCCCGACTCGTAGCCGCCGGCCGCGGCGGGCATCCCCGCCGCCTGCTGCATCACCAGCCCCTTCGCGGTCAGCGATTCCACCGCCGCCCGCAGCCTCGCGCGGAACTCGGCGGTCACCCGCACCCCGTCCTCCGCGAGGTGCGCGCCGCGCTCGCCCGTCGCCGCGAGGCTGACCACCACCGCCGTCACATGGTCCACCCGGAAGGTGTCGCTCCCCGCGGCGCGCGAAGGCGGCAGCCCCACGGAGAGCACCCCCAGCAGCGCGCGTTCGACCGGGTCCAGGTCCTCGGGCTGATAGGCAGGCATGCCTTGAGCCTACCGCAACCGCTGGCCGCGGTCAGGTCAGCCGCGCAGCCGCACCGTCAGAAATTCAGGTAGAGCGCAGGGTCGACGTAGCCGCCGTTGTACCGGATTTCGAAGTGCAGGTGGTGGCCCGTCGTGAAGCCCGTCAGGCCCGTGAGGCCGATGGTCTGGCCCGCGCTCACTGCCTGCCCCGGCACGACGTCGATCTGGCTCATGTGCGCGTACAGCACCGTCCAGCCGCCGCCGCAGTCGATCACCACGTAGTAGCCATAGCTGTACGTCAGGTACTCCGTCCGGCTCACCACGCCGTCGCACACGGCGAACAGCGGCGAGGGGCCGAAGCCGTACAGGTCGAGGTCGATGCCCGTGTGGTACGACGAACCGCCGCGCGGCGTCCCGAACGGGTCGCTCACGCCCCGCCAGGCCGCGAGCGGGAAGTTCTTGAAGATCCCGCCCGAGCTCGGCGCCGGCGCGCCGCCAGCCGACGGCCCGGAAGGCGTCGAGGGGCTCGACGGCCGCTGCGGCGGCGGGGGCGGCGGAGGCGGCGGCTTGATCTTCGCGCCCACCAGCAGCAGCACCTTCCCCGCCTCGAGGTTGTTCGGGTCCGTGATGTTGTTCGGCTTGTACTCGATCACGGTCGACGCCGTGATGTTGTCGTACTGCTTCACGATCGAATCGACCGTCTCGCCGTACGCCACCTTGTGCAGGATGCCGTCCTTCCGCGGAACGATGAGGATGAGGCCCTTCGGCAGCAGGTTCGGGTTCCGCACCGTCGGGTTGTTGTCGAGGAGCGTCTGCATCGAAATCCCGAACTTCGCCGCCACGCCCGAGACCGTGTCGCCCGCCTGCGTCTCGTACTCCACGATCGGGCTGCGCGGGTCGATGATGTCCGCCAGCGGCTTGATGCCCGCGCCGACCTCGCCCGAGGTTGCCGCAGCCGCCGTCACGCCGGCCGAGAGCGAATTCACCGGCGATATCCCGCCGACCGCCCGCGTCGAAAGCGTCTCCGTCCGCGACGCCACCGCCACGACCGAGCCGAGCGTCTGTGTCGTGGCCGCCGGCCGGAAGACGGCCTGCCCCGGCCGCTGTGCCGCCGTCGAGACGCCGGAGAAGCTGAACTGTGGAACGGGAGCCTGTGCCGATGCCGAGGAGCGGGTGGGGAATCGTGCCGCGGAAACGACAGCGAGCAGCGCCAGCACCACGATCACTGCGTGGACTGTTAGTCGCCCGTGGCGCCTGGCGTGCGCGTGCGAACGCGCGCGGGTTCCTTCGATGCCCATAAGCCGTTGTGCTGGCGCGCCGCGGGAGCGAACCGCCGGCGCGGGCTGAGCACAGCCGAAGCCTGCTCCTCGTCCTCCTTTCCTGGCTATCCCGGCGGCCTCTGAATGCCGGGCTGCCGGACCCCTACGGGTTCCCCCTACAGGTCCGATTTCAGGCTGGCGAGAAACTCCTCGTTGTTGTTCGTCCGCGCGAGCCGCTCGAGCAGCCTCTCGGTCGCTTCGAGCTGGTTCGGCGAGTTCTGCGAAATCATAGCCGTCATGCGGCGCACGAGCCAGACGCCCTTTAACGTTTTTTCATCCAGCAGCAGCTCTTCGCGCCGCGTGCTCGAGGCCTGGATGTCGATCGCCGGGTAGTACCGCCGCTCCGCGAGCCGCCGGTCCAGCCGCAGCTCCATGTTCCCCGTGCCCTTGAACTCCTCGAACACCACCTCGTCCATCCGCGACCCGGTGTCCACCAGGCACGTCGCCAGGATCGTCAGCGAACCGCCCTCCTCGCACTTCCGCGCCGCGCCGAACAGCCGCTTCGGCGGGTAGAGCGCGATCGGGTCCACGCCGCCCGAGAGCGTCCGGCCGCTCGGCGGCAGCGCGAGGTTGTACGCCCGCGTCAGCCGCGTGATGGAGTCCAGCAGGATGACGACGTCCTTCCCGCCCTCCACGAGCCGCTTCGCCCGCTCGAGCGCCATCTCCGCCACGCGCGTGTGGTCCTCCACCGGCTCGTCGAACGTCGAGCTCACCACCTCGCCGCGGACGCTCCGCTGCATGTCGGTCACTTCTTCCGGCCGTTCGCCGATGAGCAGCACCATCAGGTGCACGTCCGGGTAGTTCGTCGAAATCCCGTTCGCGATGTTCTTCAGTAGCATCGTCTTGCCGGCCTTCGGCGGCGAAACGATGAGCCCGCGCTGCCCCCGCCCGATCGGCGCGATCAGGTCGATGATCCGGTGCGTCAGGTTGTCCGGCGTCGTCTCCAGCTTCAGCTGCTGGTACGGGAAGATCGCCGTCAGGTTCTCGAAGTGCGGCCGCCGCTTCGCCGTCTCCGGGTCCATCCCGTTCACGGCCTCCACCTTCAGCAGCCCGTAGTACTTCTCGTTGTCCTTCGGGTGCCGCACCTGCCCCGTCACGTAATCGCCGGGCCGCAGGGCGAACCGCCGCAGCTGCGACTGCGAGACATAAATGTCGTTCGGGCCCGGCAGCATCGACGGCCCCCGGAGGAAGCCGTAGTTCCCGTCGTCGCTCACCTCGAGGAAGCCGCCGCTGAAGACGTTCCCGCGGGCCTCGGCCTGCGCCTGCAGCAGCCGGAAGATCAGGTCGTTCTTCCGCAGGGCGTAGACGTCCTCCAGCCCCATCTCCTGCGCGATGGCGATGAGCTCTTCGCGGCTCTTCTGCTCCAGCTCGGCGATGTTCAGCGGCGGCGCGCCGCCCTGCGCCCGCTCCTCCCGCGCGATCTCGCGTTCGAGCTCGCGCTCCAGCCGCTCCCGGGCGAAGTCCCGTTCCCGGAACTCCCGGTCGCGCCAGCCGCGGTCGTTCCGGTTCTCCCGGTCGCGCCAGCGCCGCTCCCGCCGGGCCGCGGCTTCGCGCTCCTGCCGGCTCGGCTGCGGCGGAGCCGGCTCGCGCCGGGTGATCACCTCCGGCACGGCCGGCCGCTCCGGCGCGGCCTCCCGCCGGAAGATGCGCGTCCGCTGCGGCTCCGCCGGCGCCTCCGCGGCGGGCGCGTCCGCCGTCGCGCCCCGCTCTTCGGCAGCAGGTGCTGCCGGGCTCGCGGCGGCAACGGGCGCCCCGCTGTCCTTGTCACCCTGCGCCGGCGCATCGCCGCCGCCCTGCTCCTCCGCCGCTGCCGCCCGGCTCCGCACCCGGCGCCGCGGGGCGGGGGCGTCCGCCGGCTCGCCGGCGCTCTCGGCCCGGTTCGCACCCGCGCCGCCGCCGGCCGCCGCGGCGACGTCGATGGCCTGCTCCAGCACCTCCGGCGGCGGGTCCGCCTTCCGGGCGCGCGCAGCACGGCGGCGCGGTGCCGGCGCTTCCGGCGCATGGCCGTTTTCGGCGGCATGAGCTTCAGTCGTGGGGATCAGGTCGTTGGCTTCGGTCTCTTGCAAGGGTCTTCCCGTGTGCGTGTCTGATGGCGCCCGAGGAACGAGGTGGTGGGCTGACGCTGCGGTGGCTGTCGCTGGACTTCCGCTGTGGGCTCGTGCTGAAGCCTGGACGTGTGGGGAGCTGGAATACGCCACCCGGCGTGGCGCCGTCCCTTCCAGCACCCTCACGATACGACGACTCCGCGGGACCTTGCAACACATGCGCCCCCGCGCCGGCGCGCCCGGCGCCTACTCCCGCGCCCGCCGCATCTGCTCCATCGCCCGCCGCATCTCCTCCGGCAGCTCCTTCCCCGCATCGGCGAACGCCTGCACCTGCGCCTTCGCCGTCCCCTTGAACACCTCGCCCATGTTCGTTTCGATCCAGTTCCGGTTCTCCTCCAGCACCTCCAGCTGGCCCTGGAACCGCGGCGCCACGTACCGCGCGAACAGCTCATAGCTGTGGAGCGTCTTCTCCGTCGTCGTCCACTCGTGCGCCAGGATGAGCAGCCCGCCGATCCCGCCCGAGCGCTCCTGGATCCGCTCGATGGCCGCGATCGCGTCGTCCGGCGTGCCCACGATCACGCCGTCCCGCGCCATCGCCCCCTCGATGTCCGGCGCACCCCCCGCGAACGGCGGCGCCGCCGAGGGGCTGTCGTTGTTCAGCCGGTCGCCCACGTACGCCTGCCGCCGGTATCCCTCCCGCACATCCTCGATCGCCTGCTGCTTCGAATCCGAAAGATGCACCGGGATGACCACCTTCCAGTCATCCCGCGAGACCGTCTGCCCCGATGCGGCCGCCGCCTCCTCCACCCAGCCCCACGTCCGTTCGAACGCCTCGTGGCTCACGCCCGCCACCGAGAGCAGCCCCGTCCCGTACTTCCCCGCCGCCGTCGGCCCGGCCGGTGTGAAGCTCGCCGCCACCGCCACGTGCAGGTGCGGGTCGCTGAAGTTCGCCATCTGCAGCCGCGCATCCCGGAGCGTGAACCAGTCCGTCTGCATCGTCACCGGCTCCCGCGTCCGCAGCAGCTGCATGATGGCGCCCAGCGCCTCGTCCATCCGCCGCCGCTGCACCAGCGGGTCGATGCCCATCATGTACGCGTCGCTCGTCAGCACGCCGGGGCCGCAGCCCAGCATCGCCCGGCCCTCCGTCATGTGGTCCAGCTGCAGCATCCGGTCCGCCACGAGGAACGGGTGGTGGTACGGCAGCGATGTGACGCCAGTCCCCAGCTTGATGCGCCGCGTCCGCTGCGCCGCCGCCGCGATGAAGATCATCGGGTCCGCGATGAGCTCCCGCGCGTACGAATGGTGTTCCCCGATCCACGCCTCGTCGAAACCGAGGAAGTCGAGGTGTTCGATCAGCTGGAGGTCGCGCTTCAGCGCCAGCGTCGGGTTCTCACCGACGCGGTGGAAGGGCGCGAGGAAGATGCCGAACTTCATCCGGCGCGGGCGGTAGACCATGGCAGGGGCTCACTTTCTCTCGAGCGAACGATTCGTGCCGCGCATTCTACGCGGCGCGCGCCGCCCCCGCTCCGCCCGCGCCCGTCAGGCCGTGACCGCCGCCCCGAGGAATTCGAGGAACGCCTGGCAGTGCTCCACCGGGTACTCCGTCACCCCCGCGTGGCCGCCGTCCAGCGACTGCAGCTGCGCGCCGGGGATCGCCTTCGCCAGCGCCTCGCCGTGACGCGGCGGAATGAGGATGTCGCCCGGGTTCGTCACCACCAGCGTCGCCGCCTTGATGCCGCCGACCCGCCCGCTCGCGTCGTGCGCCAGGATCGCCTGCGCCTGCCGGATGAACGCGTGGTCCTGCTGGGCGTACGGGTTCTGCACGCTCGCCAGGATCGCCCGCTCGTACCGTTCCTCGTCGTCGAACAGCCCCGCCGTGTACAGGTACGGCGCCAGCGCCCGCACGAATCCCTCGCGCGAAATGTTCGTCCGCCGGATCGTGATGAACGACTGCAGCACCGCCCGCACATACCCGTCCGGCTTCGCCGTCGTCGCCAGCAGGATCAGCTTCTCCAGCCGCCCCGGGTGCCGCAGCGCGAACTCCTGCGCAATCATCCCGCCCATCGAATAGCCGAGGACGTGCGCTTTCTCCACCTTCAGCTCGTCCAGCAGCGCCGCGAGGTCGTCCGCCATCCCCGCGATGCTGTACGGCTTGTCCGGCGCGCCCGTCCGCCCCGCGCCCCGGTTGTCGTAGACGATGACCCGGAAGTGCTTCGCCAGCAGCGGCAGCTGCGGCGCCCAGGCCTGCAGGTCGCTTCCCAGCCCCCGGATGAGCACCAGCGGCTCGCCGGAGCCCGCCTCCTCGTAGTAGGTGATGATGTCGCGCGTGGGAACGTACGGCATACGCGGCTCAACCTCGGGCGCAGGGAACTTCGGCAGCATCATAGGACCTGCCGCCCCAATGCGCCTTCCGGCGTAGAATCCGCGCCATGCCCTGGCTCGAACGTCCCGGCGCCCGCATCTACTACGAACTCCACGGCCCCGGCGAGGCGCCGCTCGTCGTCTTCGCCCACGGGCTCGGCGGCAACCACCTCTCCTGGTGGCAGCAGGTTCCCTCCTTCCTCGCGGCCGGCTACCGCTGCCTCACCTTCGCCCACCGCGGCTTCGCCCCCTCGACCCAGGACGCCCCCGAACCGGGCGCCCGCGCCTTCGCCGAGGACCTCGCCGCCCTCCTCGATGCCGCCGCGCCCGGCCAGCCCGTCCGCCTCGTCGCCCAGTCGATGGGCGGCTGGACCTCGCTCGCCTGGGCCCTCGCCCATCCCGGCCGGGTCCGCGCCCTCGTCATGTGCGATACCCACGGCGGCTTCTGGTCCGACGCCGCGGCCGCCGCCTGGGCCGCAAAGCCCGCCACCATCGAGGCGGACCTCTTCGCCCGCGGCATCCATCCCGCCGCCGGCGAGCGGATGGCCCGCGAACAGCCCGCCCTCCACTTCCTCTACCGCGGCATCGATGCCCTCGCGGCCGGGCTCGATAAGGACGCGCTCCGCCGCCAGCTCGGCGAGCTCTGGGCCATCACCCCGGCCGACGTCGCCCGGCTCGATATCCCCGTCCTCTGCCTCGCGGGCGAGGACGACATCGTCATCCCGCCCGCGGCCGTCGAAGCGCTCGCCCGCGCCCTTCCCCGCGGCGAGTTCGCCCTCGTCCCCGCCGCCGGCCATTCCGTCTACTTCGAGCGGGCCGACGCCTTCAACCGCCTCGTCCTCGATTTCCTCGCCCGCGCCGGCTGACCGCCGCCGCCGAAAGGAGCCCTGCCGTGATCGGAACGCCCGAACAGGATGCCCTCCTCCGCCAGTGGCGGTGGGCCGTCGTCACCACCCTCCGCGCCGACGGCTCGCCTGCCTCGTCCGTCGTCTTCTACGCCGCCGACGGCGACACGCTCATCTTCAGCACCACCGCCAACCGCCTGAAAGCCCGCACCCTGGCGCGCGACCCCCGTATCGCGCTCACCGCGCTCGATGAAGGCGCGCCCCACCGCTTCGTCACCGTCGAAGGCCGCACCGAGATCGAACGGGAGGACCTCGTCCCGGGCCACGTCCTCATCAACCGCGCCATGCGGCGCGACCCCGCCTGGGAGCCGCCCCCCGGCTTCGAAGAGCGCCTCCGCGCCGACGGCCGCGTCATCATCCGCGTCCACCCCCAGCGCGTCTCCGGCGTCACCGGCCGCGGTTAGCCCGGCACGATGCCGCGGGCTCGCCGCCCGCGGGGGTGGATGGCGCGCCGCCCTCCGGCGGCATCGCCGCGAGATGCGGCCGCATCGTGCCCCGCGGTCGAAGGACGGGGCCGCACGTCCGAGGTTGACCCACCCGGGACCCGGCGTACGCCCCTTCCCAACTCCCGCCTACCGCTTCCCGTCTCCCGCTTCCCGCCTCCCGTCTCCCGCTTCCCGCCTCCCGCCTCCCGCTTCCCGTCTCTCGCTTCCCGCCTCCCGCGCCGGCGCGGCGCGCCGGCATCCCGCGGCGACGCCGCAGGCGAGCCATCCCGCGCCGCGGCGACAGCCGCGGCATCCATCACCCGCCCGCCAACCTGCTACCATGGAATCCGAGACCCGCATGGCGCGGAATTCAGGAGTCCCTCTTGGCGTTTGCCGATAAGCAGATCAGCTGCCGCGATTGCGGCAACATCTTCGTCTTCACCGCAGGCGAGCAGGAGTTCTACGCGAACAAGGGCCTCATGAACGAGCCCACCCGCTGCCCCTCCTGCCGCTCCGCCCGCCGCTCCAGCCAGAGCTCGCTCGAACAGGCCGACGGCTACGTCCGCTACGGGAACTTCGCCAGCTTCGGCGGCAAGACCCCGCGGCAGATGCACCCCGCCTCCTGCGCCGAGTGCGGCCAGATGACGGAGGTCCCCTTCGTCCCCCGCGGCGAGCGCCCCGTCTACTGCTCGAACTGCTACAGCAAACTCAAGCCCCCGCGCGAAGAAGTCGCCCGCCAGTAACGGCAGCCGCGCACCGGGGCAAGGCCCGGCCCCATGCTCGCTGACCCCCGCCTCCGCCAGCTCTCGCGCATCTACCAGCGGCCCCTCGAAACGGAGGATGCCGCGCGGCAGGCCGTCGCCGCCGACCCCGGCATCCTCGCCTCTGCCCTCTTCATCGAAGCCGCCGAAAACGACGACGTCACGAGCATCGACGCCGCCCTCGCCTACGGCGACGCCCGCCTCGCCGAGCTCGCGCCCTTCACCGGCGGCGCCGCCGCCGAAGTCCGCCGCCTCCTCGCCGAAAAGCTCCAGGCCTGGGCATCGGTCGCCTGACCGAATTCCTGTACGGCCGGTACAATCCGGGCCAACGCTCACGCCCGGAGGCAGCCCGTGCCCGACTTCGAAACCGTCCTCTACGAAATCCCGGCGCCCGGCGTCGCCCGCATCACCCAGAACCGCCCCGAAGCGCGCAACGCCCAGAACTACCAGCTCACCTACGACCTCAACGCCGCCTTCGATGCCGCCGCCGCCGACGAATCAGTCAAGGTCATCATCCTCGCCGGCGCCGGCCCCCACTTCTCCGCCGGCCACGACCTCCGCGGCGGCGGCCCGCCCCTCTCCAGCTACCCCACCGTCGGCACCTGGCGCGAATTCGGCAAGAAGGGCGCCGAGGGCTACATGGCCGTCGAAGAAGAAATCTACCTTGGCATGTGCCGCCGCTGGCGGAACATCCCCAAGCCCACCATCGCCCAGGTCCAGGGCAAGTGCATCGCCGGCGGCCTCATGCTCGCCTGGGTCTGCGACCTCATCGTCGCCAGCGACGACGCCATGTTCTCCGACCCCGTCGTCCAGATGGGCGTCTGCGGCGTCGAATACTTCGCCCACCCCTGGGAGCTCGGCGCCCGCAAGGCGAAGGAGATGCTCTTCACCGCCGACTGGGTGACCGCGCAGGACGCCTACCGCCTCGGCATGGTGAACCACGTCGTCCCGCGCGACGAACTCGAGAACTTCACCCTCGACCTCGCGAAGAAGATCGCCGAGAAGCCGTCCTTCGCCCTCAAGCTCGCCAAGGAAGCCGTCAACCAGACGCTCGAAGCGCAGGGCCAGTGGCAGGCGATGCTCGCCGTTTTCAACCTCCACCAGCTCGCCCACAGCCACAACCAGGAGCTCTACGGCATGCGCATCGACCCCAGCGGCATCCCGGGGGCCGTCCGCCGCCAGTAAGCGAGCCGCCGCCCCCGCTCGCCCCGTCGCGGGATGCCGCGGGCTCGCCGCCCGCGGCGGCGGATGGCTCGCCGCCTTTCGGCGGCGTCGCCGCGGGGGGCGGGCGCTCTGCGCCCGCCGTTTGGAGGCTGGAGGCTGGAGGCCAATGCTCCCTCCCTGCTGCCCGCTCCCCATTTCCGACTCCCCGCTCCCAACTCCGAACTCCCAACTCCGCCGCCGCGGGGCTCCGTCCCCGCGGAGGGCCGGGAGGCCCACCCGAACGTTCGCATCCACCGGTTCCCGCCGCCCGCCTCCCAGTTCCCGCCTCCCGGAACATCCGTTGCCGCGGGGCTCCGTCCCCGCGGAGGGCCGGGAGGCCCACCCGAACGTTCGCATCCACCGGTTCCCGCCGCCCGCCTCCCAGTTCCCGCCTCCCGGAACATCCGTTGGGCGCATGGCGCCCCGCGGGACGGAGCCCCGCGGCTACGGTTGGAGGTTGGAGGTTGGAGGTTGGAGGTTGGAGGTTGGAGGTTGGAGGTTGGAGGTTGGAGGTTATCCTCCCTCCCGGCTCCCGGCTCCCGGCTCCCGGCTCCCGGCTCCCGGCTCCCGGCTCCCGGCTCCCAGCTCCCGGCTCCCGGCTCCCGGCTCCCGGCTCCCGGCTCCCAGCTCCAGCTCCCGGCTCCTAACTCCCAACTCCCAACTCCCGGCTCCCAACTCCCAACTCCCAGCTCCCAGCTCCCAACTCCCTCCCCCGCCCCCACCGCCGGCGCGGAGCGCCGGCATCCCGCGGCGCCGCCGGCGAAGCCGGCCAGCCATCCCCGCGGCGCCAGCCGCGCCACCGCGCCGCCCCCTACCCCCGCCGCCCCGCCAGCCACGCGATCTGCGCGCTCTCCTCCAGCGCCGTCAGCCAGTGCAGCGCCTCCCAGAGCGTCGCGCCGCGGGCATACGCCCCGTGGCCGCGCAGCAGCACCACCACCGCCTCCTGCAGCGCCGCCGCCAGCTGCGCCGCCTGGTTCGGCCCCTGCGGGATGACCGGCACCGCCTTCAGGAAGTGCTGCCCCTCGAAATCGATCGGTACGAACCGCTCCGTCTCGAAGCTGAGCGCCACCGCATACCGCGGATGGGCATGAGCGGCGGCCCCCGCACCCGTCATCGCGTAGATGGTCGAGTGGAGCACCGTATCGCTCGAAGGCGGCGGGCCCGTGTGGGTCCCGTCGGCCCGGACGAAGGCGATGTGCCGCTCGCGCAGCCGGCCGAGCATCGTGCCCGTGCCCGTGATCCACATCCCCGCGCCGTCGCGGATGCTCAGGTTGCCGCCGTGGCTCGAGACCAGCCCGAGCCGGTAGAGGTCCTCCCCCACCTCCTGCATCGTCGCGAGGACCCGCTCCGGCACGCCCGCCATCGCCCGGCCCCCTCGTCAGAACAGGTTCGGCAGCGCCGCCGTGCCCCCGCCGTCCACCTCGATCCGCTGCCCCGTCAGGTAGAACGCATCGTCGCTCACGAGGAACCGCACCACCTTCGCCACGTCCTCCGGCTGGCACACCCGGCCGAACGGCGACCGCTGGTCGATCTCCCGCAGGTTCTGGACGCCCTGCGTCGCCCGCGCCAGCCGGCTCCCCATCTCCGTCTCCGTCAGCCCCGGCGCCACGATGTTCACCCGGATGTTGTACCGCCGCTCCTCCTTGTAAAGCGTCATCGCGAGCGCCTCCATCGCCGCCTTGCCCATGTTGTACGGCGCGCCGTTCGGCCCCAGCATCCGCGCCGCCACGCTCGAAATCATGATGATGTCGCCCCGCGGCCGCGTCCGCATGCTCGGCAGCACCAGCTTCGAAAGGTAGTGCGGCCCGAACGCGTGCGTCCGCACTACCCGCTCCATCTCCGCCGGGTCCGTATCCGCCACGCTCAGCCCCCGGCTCGCGATGCCCGCGTTGTTCACGAGGATGTCGATGTACCCGAAATCGGCGATGACCTGCTCCACCATCGCTCGGTCCTGCTCGAAATCGTCCACCGAGGCCATGTACATCTTCGCCCGGCCGCCCATCCGCTCGATCTCCGCCACCGTCTCCCGGGCCGCCTCCTCATCCCGCCGGTAGTTCACCGCCACCGCCGCCCCGTCGGCCGCCAGCGCCAGCGAAATCGCCCGCCCGATGCCGCGGCCGCCGCCCGTCACGAGCGCAACCCGTCCTTCCAGTCCCATGTCCGAGTCTCCTGTCCGTTGCCGAATGTGCCGCCGATTCTACGGGCACCCTGCCCTCGGCGCTCTTCCCCCCGCCCTTGACACCGTGCCGTATACTCCGGCCAGCCTGTTCAAACATTTGAATAGGATTCCGCCCGGCAGCGAGGTGCTCACCCCATGGTCATGGCCGAAGAACGCGTCACCAGCCCCTTCCTCGAAGGAAACTTCGCCCCCGTCCGCGAAGAAGTCACCGCCGAGAACCTCCCCGTCATCGGCGAACTCCCCGATGGCCTCGAGGGCATGTTCGTCCGCAACGGTCCCAACCCCCAGTTCGACGTCATCAAGAACTACCACTGGTTCGGCGGCGACGGCATGCTCCACGGCGTCCGCATCAAGGACGGCCGCGTCTCCTACCGCAACCGCTACGTCCAGACCGAAGCCTACCGGCGCGAAAAAGCGGCCGGCCGCGCGCTCTGGGGCAGCGGCCTCGGCCAGCCCGAATTCGATAACCCGAACGGCCCCTCCCGCGGCAACACCGGCAACACCGCCCTCGTCTGGCACGACGGCCGCCTCTTCGCCCTCTGGGAAGCCGGCGACCCCCACCACATCAAGCTCCCCGGCCTCGAAACCCTCGGCACCTACACCTACAACGGCCGCCTCCTCCACGCCTTCACCGCCCATCCCAAGGTCGATGAAAAGACCGGCGAAATGCTCTTCTTCGGCTACAACATGATGGGCTTCGATATGGCGAAGCAGGGCGCGAAGGTGCCCTACCTCCAGTACTCCGTCGTCAGCCCCGAGGGCGAAATCGTCCTCACCACCCCCATCGACCTCCCCCGCGGCGTCATGATGCACGACTTCGCCGTCTCGGAGCACTACTCCATCTTCATGGACCTCCCGCTCGTCTTCGATATGCAGCGGGCGATGTCCGGCGAATCCCCCCTCTACTTCAACAAAGACCTCCCCGCCCGCTTCGGCATCCTCCCCCGCCACGCCGGCGGCGACCAGATCCGCTGGTTCGAAACCCCGCCCTGCTATGTCTTCCACACCCTCAACGCCTTCGAAGACGGCGACGAGATCGTCCTCGATGCCTGCCGCATGGAGGACGTCGACCTCGGCTCCCTCGACTCCTCAATCGCCCCCACCCCGGAGGACCGCCGCCTCATCCGCGAGGACGCCAACCAGGTCCTCTACCGCTGGCGCTTCAACCTCAAGACTGGCGCCGTCAAAGAAGAGCCGCTCGACGACCAGGTGAGCGACTTCCCCCGCGTCAACGACGCGCTCGTCGCCTACCAGGCCCGCTACGGCTACACCGCCCGCTTCGAGGCCGGCAACGGCATGCCCGAGTCCGACGCCATCATCAAGTACGACCTCCACACCGGCCGCCACTGGGTCCACTACCACGGCAAGGGCCGCTACGGCGGTGAAGGCGTCTTCGTCCCCCGCCCCGGCGCGACCGCCGAGGACGACGGCTACGTGGTCACCTACGTCTACGACCGGAACACCGGCGGCTCCGAGTTCGTCATCATCAACGCGCAGGACATGGAGGCCCCGCCGGTGGCGCGCGTGCCCCTGCCCCAGCGCGTGCCCTACGGCTTCCACGGCGCCTGGATCAGCGAAGAGCGCATCCAGAACCAGAAGTAGCTGTCCGGCTGCCCGGCAGCCCCCTCCCCCGGCCCGGCCTGCCCCGCGGCGGTTCGCCCCCCGCGGCGCAGCCGGGCCGCACCGCGCCCGCTACCAGTCGGCCCATGGGCCGCCGCGCCTGCGCGGCAGCCGCGCCTCCTGCAGCAGCTCGTCCGGGTGCTCCAGCTCGGACAGGCTGATTCGCCGGCCCACCAGCTCCTCGATCCGCCGGTAGAGCAGCTCCTCCGGCATCGACCGCCGGGCCGTCAGCCACTGCTCCAGCTCCTCCAGCCGCACCCCCTCCGGCAGCGCATGCCCCGGCGGCGCCCCCGCCAGGAACCGGAGGCAGTACCCGCAGCCCGCCGCGCTCGCGATCGGCACGAGGTGGATGTCGCACTCCTCTGCCAGCGGGGTGAACGGCCAGGGCTCGCGGAAGAAGTCCGGCGGGTGAATCCGCGTCGTCATCCGGATCATTGTGGCACCTCCGCCCGCCGCCGCGAAGAGCTTACGAATAGTTGCCAGCTTGCGGCCGGTTGGCTAGGATGATAGTTGCGATCGCAACCACATCCTGAAGCTCGAGGAGCCGCACATGTCCTCCGCACCCGCTGCCGCCGCCTGGGCCATCGACCCGGCCCACTCCTCCATCGAATTCGCCGTCAAGCACATGGTCATCGCCACCGTGCGCGGCACCTTCACCCGCTTCGAGGCTGACCTCGACATCGACGAGGCCGACCTCGCCCGCTCCCGCGCCACCGTCCGCATCCACGCCGCCAGCGTCGAAACCCGCCAGCCCGACCGCGACAACCACCTCCGCTCGGCTGACTTCTTCGACGCCGAGAACCACCCCTACCTCACCTTCACCACCACCGCCATCGAGCCCGCCGGCCGCGGCGCGTTCCGCATCACCGGCGACCTCGCCATCCGCGGCACCGTCCGCCCCGTGACCTTCGACGCCGAGGTCCACGGCCCGGCGAAGAACCCCTTCGGCAAGACCGTCGTCGCCGTCAGCGCTTCCGGCAAGATTAACCGGAAGGACTTCGGCCTCACCTGGAACGCGCCCCTCGAGGCCGGCGGCTGGCTCGTCGGCGATGAGGTCCGCATCAGCGCCGACTTCGAACTCGTGAAGCAGGACTGAGGCTGCGCCTCAGCCGCTCGCTCCGCCGAACTCCGCAAACGAGCCGTGCCGCCCGGCGCCCCCAGCGAACCGGGCGGCGCCGGCCTGCGTCTCCCCGGAAGCGATGACGGCCATCCCCAGCCGCGTCTCGTTCCGCATCGCCTCCTCGAACGGCAGGTCCCACTGCTCCCGCGCCGATTGCCGGTCGCTCCGCAGGCAGCCCTGGGGGAACGCCGCCAGCTGCCGCGCCAGCTCCTTCGCCGCCGCCAGCGCCTCCCCCGGCTCCGTCAGCCGGTTCGCCAGCCCCATCATCCGCGCCTCCTCCCCGCTCACGCCCCGCCCCGTCAGGATGAGGTCCATCGCGTGGCTCTCCCCGATGAGCCGCGGCAGCCGCACCGTGCCCCCGTCGATGAGCGGCACGCCCCAGCGCCGGCAGTACACCCCGAACACCGCATCGCGCGCCGCCACCCGCAGGTCGCACCAGAGCGCCAGCTCCAGCCCGCCCGCCACCGCGTGCCCCTCCACCGCCGCGATCACGGGCTTCGACAGCCGCATCCGCGTCGGCCCCATCGGCCCGTCGCCATCCTCACGCACGACGTTCCCCTGCCCGGTCGCGACCGCCTTCAGGTCCGCCCCAGCGCAAAACGTCCCGCCCGCGCCGGTCAATACCGCGACTGCCAGCGCGTCATCGGCGTCGAACTGCCGAAACGCCGCGGCCAGCGCTGCCGCCGTCGCCCGGTCCACCGCGTTCCGCACCTCCGGCCGGTCGATCGTCACGATGGCGATGGGCCCCTCGGTCTCGTAGCGCACGGTCATCCTTCGAACACCTCCAGCCGGCGATCCTACCGCCGGCCCGCGCCCTTGCGGAGCCCCCGCCGCCGCTCTACGCTCGCCGCCGCGATGACCGCTCCCCCCGACCTCTCCATCGCCGTCGCGCCGACTGCCGACCTCGGGCCGGCCGACCGCGATGCCATCCTCGCGCTCTTCCGCCAGAACTACCGCGACGCGAACGCCGCCTACCTCGAGAAGTCCCTCCATGTGCTCGCCTTCGCCGCCATCGCCCGCGACCCGGAGGGGCGCCCCGCCGGCTTCGCCCTCGGCGAGCCCCGCGTCATCGACCTCCCCCGGCTGCCCGCCCAGCCCGTCCGGCTCGCCGGGCTCTGCTGCGTCGACCCCGCCTTCCGCCGCCAGGGCCTCTTCCGGCGCCTCGAGCACGCCGTCCTCTCCGCCCGCGAGCTCCCGGCCGCCCCCCGCTGGCTCTCCGCCGGCCGCATGGCCCACCCCGCCAGCTTCCGCACCATGTCCGCCAACCCGACCGTCGTGCCCCGCCGCGGCATGCGCCCCACCCCGTGGCAGCAGGCCGTCGGCGCCGCCATCGCCGCCGCCTACGGCACGCGCGACTTCGACCCCGAAACGTTCGTCTGCCGCGGCACCGGCGCGCCCATCGGCTGGCCCGTCATCGACATCGAAGCCGCCCCGGAAGAATGGGAGCTCTTCCGGCCCGTCGACCGCACCCGCGGCGATTCCCTCCTCGGCATCAGCTGGACGCCCGATGCCCCGCCCGGCTGGGACGACCCCGCCATCCTCCCCTGAGCCGGCGCCGGCTACGGATCCAGCTGCGGCGGGAAATCGAAATCGCCCCGCTCCCGCAGCTGCTCGAGGATCTTCCGCGCCATCTCGTCCATCTGCTCCGGCGTGATCCCCATCCGCTCCAGCGTCTGCCGCATCAGCCGCTGCACTTCCTCCATGTCCTGCCGGATGAGCGCATCGGCCAGCTCCAGCTGCGTCTCGATCGCCACGAACCGCTCCCGCCGCTCCGATTCGTTCGGCGTCGAGAGGATCGTCGACATCAGCCGCGTGAACAGCGTCGTCGTCCGCGCAATCCGGATCCGGTCGTCCGGGTGGGGCGGGAACTCGCCCGTCACCGCCACCTCCAGCCCCGTCCGCGTATCCCGCGCTGCGTACTGCTCGGCCATGCCTCCAGCCTACACCATCGCCCGCCTTCCCTCCCCTCCAGCCGGCCCCTCCGATATCCTCGAACCGTGCCCGCCCCCCATCCCGCTCTCCAGCGCCTCGCCGATGCGTACGCCGCCTGGTGGATCGACCTCCTCGGCGAGCACAACCACGTCGGCGGCCTCGAAACCACCCGCTGGCTCCTCCAGCGCGCCGGGCTCGCGCCCGGCAAAGTCATGCTCGATGCCGGCGCGTTCGTCGGCGCCGCCGCCCGCCTCGCCGCCGCCGAGACCGGCTGCCGCGCCATCGCGGCCGACCTGAACCCCGAGTTCCTCGCCGCCGGCCGCGAACTCCCGGGCGGCCGCGCCGTCCAGTGGGTCGCCGCCGACAGCCGCCGCCTCCCCTTCCGCGACGCCGCCATCGACAGCATCTGGGCGCTCGACACCGAGGTCGCCTACCACGAGTTCAACCGCATCGCCGCCCCCGGCGCCACTCTCTGCCTCTGCTGCGAAGCCCCCTCCGACGCTCGCGGCGGCCTCGATGCCTTCATCGACGACTGGGAGCAGGCCGGATGGCTGCTCGCCGCCCACCGCCCTCTCTCAGCCGAGGCCGCCCACACCTGGCGCACCGCCGAAGCCGAACTCGTCCGCCGCCGCCCCTACTTCGAAGAGCGCTACGGCACCCGCACCTACCTCCGCCAGCTCGACCTCGTCGCCTACCTCGTCCAGGCCTATGAGCGCGGCGAACAGGGCCACGCGCTCTTCGTCTTCCGCCGCGCCTGACGTTGTCCGTTCCTGCCGCCCCGGTAGAGTCTCGGGGGTGAAGCTCCTCCGCATCGGCATCTCCGACGACGTCTTCGGCCCCCTGCGCGACGAAGAACGCTCCTGGCACATCGTGCAGGAGCGGCTCGCTGCCGCCTTCGGCGAGCCGGTCGAAACCGTCCTGAAATCCGCCTGGCCGAACGATGCCTACCCCGACGTCATCGAGCGCTGGGTCGAACGCGAGCAGCCGGACGCCGTCTTCCTCGCCGTCGCCTCGTTCTGGGTCTCGTTCCCGTCCGTGCCCTTGCGGCTCCAGCGCTCCCGGCTCACCGGGCTGCCGCTTGTCGGCAGGCTCGGCCTGCAGGCCGCGGGGCACCCAGCCGTCGCCCACAACGCCGCGTTCCGCGCCCTCCGCAGAGCCGCCCTCGGCACCGTCGGCTGCGCCTACCATTTCGAGCCCGCCGCGTGCGCCGCGCGCGTCGAAGAAGCCGTCCGCCGCATCATCCGGCGCGAAGAGGTCGCCCTCGGCGTCCGCGGGCCGATGGCGCTCGGCCTCCCGTTGCCGCCGCGGATCGCTGCCGAGTCCCGCGCCCGCCTGGCCGACTTCGAGCGCCGGGTCAGCGACATCTGCGGCCGCCTCTATGTCGCCTACCAGCCGCCCGGCCCCGGCGAGCCGCCGTCCCGCGATGAACTCCAGGCGGACCTCACCCACGTCAACGCCCGCGGCCACGCCCGCCGCGCCGGGCACGAATACCGGCTCATGCTCCGCGCCCTCGAAGCCGTCCGCGGCCCCGCCGGGAAGTAAGGAGGTTGGAGGTTGGAGGTTGAAGGGTTCGAGGTTATCCCAACTCCCGCCTCCCGGCTCCCTGCTCCCAACTCCCAACTCCCAACCCCGTAGCCGCGGGGCTCCGTCCCCGCGGAGGGCCGGTGAGGCCCACCCGGACGTTCGCGTCCGCGCGCTCCCGCTTCCCGCCTCCCGCTTCCCGGGACATCCGTTGGGCGCAAAGCGCCCCGCGGGGGCGGTGCCCCGCGGCGATGGCATCTCACCCCGCCATCCGCTCCTCTCCCTTCCTCCCCTTCTCCCCTTCTCCCCTTCTCCCTTTCTCCCTTTCTCCCTTTCTCCCTTTCTCCCTTTCTCCCTTTCTCCCTCCTCCCTCCTCCCAACCCCTTCTCCTGCTACCCTTGAAGCCACCGCACCCCCACCACGCCGCAGGGAGCCGCCATGTCCGTCCTCCGCCACGCCGACCCTGAAGTCGCTGCCATCATCGAGGCTGAGCGCACCCGCCAGGTCGAATCGCTCGAGATGATCGCGAGCGAAAACTACGCCTCCGCCGCCGTCCTCGAAGCCACCGGCTCCGTCTTCACCAACAAATACGCCGAGGGCTACCCTGGCAAGCGCTACTACGCCGGCAACCAGCATTCCGACCGCCTCGAACAGCTCGCCATCGACCGCGCGAAGCAGCTCTTCGGCGCCGACCACGCCAACGTCCAGCCCACCAGCGGCGCCGAAGCCAACATGGCCGCCTACCTCGCCTTCGCGAACCCCGGCGACACCATCATGGGCATGGAGCTCTCCCAGGGCGGCCACCTCACCCACGGCTCCCCCGTCAACTTCTCCGGCCGCTTCTACCGCTTCGTCCCCTACACCGTCGACCGCGAAACCGAAACCATCGACATGGCCGAAGTCCGCCGCCTCGCCCGCGAAACGAAGCCCCGCATCATCGTCGCCGGCGCCACGGCCTACCCCCGCCGCATCGACTTCGCCGCCTTCGCCGAGATCGCGCGCGAAACCGGCGCCCTCCTCATGGTCGATATGTCCCACATCGCCGGGCTCGTCGCTGGTGGCGCCCACCCCAGCCCCGTCCCCCACGCCGACCTCGTGACGACCACCACCCACAAGACGCTCCGCGGGCCGCGCGGCGCCCTCGCCCTCTGCAAAGCCGAGCACGCCGACGCCCTCGACCGCGGCGTCTTCCCCGGCACCCAGGGCGGCCCCCACCTCCACAGCATCGCCGCCAAGGCCGTCGCCTTCGCCGAGGCCCTCCGGCCCGAATTCCGCGATTACGCCGCCCAGGTCGTCCGCAACGCCGCCGTCCTCGCCGAAGAGCTCCAGCGTGCCGGCCTCCGCCTCGTCTCCGGCGGCACCGATAACCACCTCATCCTCGTCGATTGCGGCTCCGTCGGCATCAGCGGCCTCAAGGCCCAGAACGCCCTCCAGGGCGCCGGCATCGTCACCAACCGCAACACCATCCCCTACGACCAGCGCTCCGCCTACGTCACCAGCGGCCTCCGCCTCGGCACCCCCGCCCTCACCAGCCGCGGCATGAAGGAGGACGAAATGCGCCGCGTCGCCAGCTGGATCGTCCGCGTCCTCAAAGACCCCGACGGCGAAGGCGTCCGCGACGCCGTCCGCGCCGAGGTCGCCGAGTTCGCCCGCGCCTATCCCGTCCCCGGCATCACCGACGCCGCACCGGCCGCGGCTACCGCCTAGCGCAGGCCCGTGCTACCCTCGACCGTTGACCCGGGGTTCCGGTTCTCCCCCGCGGAGGACAATCCCATCGCCCGGGCTGAGGTTCCATGAGGGAATACGAACTCACGGTCGTCTACGACCTCGCCGTCCAGGAAGCGGGCGGCCCCGCTGCCAGCGAAGAGCGCCTCAAGCAGCTCGTCGAATCCCGCGGCGGCAAACTCCTCAAGCTCGACCACTGGGGCCGGCGGCGCATGGCCTACCCCATCCGCCATGCCATCGATGCCGACTACATCGTCAGCCGCATCGAAGCCGAGCCCTCCGCCGTCAGCGGCATCGAAACCGCCCTCCGCATCGATGAGAAGGTCTACCGCCACCTCATCGTCCGCGCCGACGAGCTGCCGGCCCCGCCGCCTCCGCGCGAACCGCGCGAGCCTCGCGCCGAGGCTGCGCCCGCGCCCGCCGCAGCGCCTTCGCCCGCTCCCGCGCCTGCGGCTGAAGCGGCGCCCGCCCCCGAAGCGACAGCCCCTGTCGCCGAATCCAGCGACACTCCGGCCGCGGCCGACGAGCCCGCCGGCGAATCGGCCGAATCCTAGCCCGGAGGCCCCCACATGGCGGGACTGAACAAAATCCTCCTCATCGGCAACGCCGGCCGCGATGCCGAGCTGCGCTACCTCTCCACCGGCACCCCCCAGTGCCAGTTCAGCCTCGCCGTCAACAACCGCCGCAAGAACCAGCAGACCGGCGAATGGGAAGACCAGACCGAATGGTTCAACATCGTCGTCTGGGGCGATACCGCCGAGCGCGTCTCCCAGTACATCACCAAGGGCAAGCAGCTCTTCATCGAAGGGCGCGTCCAGACCCGCTCGTGGGAAGATGACCAGGGCCAAAAACACTACCGCACCGAAGTCATCGCCCAGACCCTCCAGCTCCTCGGCGGCCCCCGCGACCAGCCCGCCGGCGACGACTGGGGGACCGGCGGCTCCAGCCGCTCCCGCTTCGCCGCCCGCGGCGATGTCGATGAGCCCGGCTTCGGCCGCCCGCGCGGCGGCAGCATCCCCCGCGAGGACGTCGACGTCGACGACCTCCCCTTCGAATGACCCAGCCCGCTGGCATCGCCAGCCCGCCCGCGGCCGGTTCGCCGCGAAACCCCGGTCCCCGCACCGCGGAGACGAACCCATCGGGAAGGATGAACGACCATGACCTCTGAAGAACGCACCACCCCCGCACCCGCCGCCGAAGGCGAGCGCCCCGCCCGCCAGCAGCGCCCCCGCTACACCAACCGCCGCAAGGTCTGCCGCTTCTGCGTCGAAAAGATGGACGGCGTCGATTACAAGGACATCGCCCGCCTCCGCATGTACATCTCCGACCGCGGCAAGATCGAGCCCCGGCGCAAGACGGGCACCTGCCTCAAGCACCAGCGCCTCGTCGCCACCGCCATCAAGCGCGCCCGGCACCTCGCGCTCCTGCCCTACACGCTCGAGCACATCCGCAAGACCGGCATCTTCCCCATCCGCGGCTAACCCCGCACCCCGCGGACCCCACCGGAGCACGCCATGGCTCGACGCGAACGCACCACCGCCCTCCCCCGCCAGCGGCCCCGCGAAGCCCGGCCAGGCGCCCGCGGCTTCTTCCTTACCACCGAGGAGACCCTTCGCCTCCTCATCCTCGGCGGCGCCTCCCTCCTCCTCGTCATCGTCCTCGGCCTCCTCGGCTGGCGGTGGTACGACCAGAACTTCCGCGTCCCCGAAAAAGTCATCCTCCAGGTCGGTGATGAGCGCTTCAAGCTCAGCTACTACGCCGACCGCCTCTTCCCCTACGCCCAGTCCGTTGCCAGCTCCGGCATCAACCTCAGCCTCGCCGAACAGCAGCTCCTCACCGAGCTCGAAAACGAGGCCATCGTCAACGCCATCGCCCGCGAGCGCGGCATCACCGTCACCCCTGAAGACGTCACCAGCGAGATCGCCAGCCAGCTCGGCGTCCCCGCCGGCGGCGCCGGCACCACCTTCGATACCCTCTACCGCCAGCGGCTCCAGTCGCTCACCATGAGCGACGCCAACTACCGCCGCTGGGTCGAAGCGCAGGTCTACCGCAAGAAGCTCAAGGACGCCATCCTCGCCGACATCGGCGACACCACCGAGATGGTCACCCTTCGCACCATCATCACCACCACCGAAGACGAGGCGAAGGCTGCGCTCGCCCGCATCCAGGCCGGCGAGGACATGGGCACCGTCGCCCAGACCGCCTCGAAGGACCTCAACTCCCGCCAGAAAGACGGCATCATGGACCCCGAGCCGCCCGCCCTCCTCCCGGCCGCCGTCCAGGCCGCCATCGAAGGCAAGCCCGCCGGCAGCGAGGTCATCGGTCCCGTTCAGCTCGCCAACGGCGACTGGTGGATCCTCCGCATCGAAAAGCGCGACCCCAACGCCACGCCCTCCGACACCCAGAAATCTCAGCTCGCCGACCTCCGCATCGACGAGCTCATCAAAGAGAAGCGCGCCGCCATCACCATCCGGCGCAACATCACCAGCAGCGATTTCCGCTGGGCGGAGGAGCATGCCAACTAAAGACGGCCGCCACCAGATCGGCGTCGGCCTCATCGGCCTCGGCGTCGTCGGCTCCGGCGTCGCCCGCGCCCTCCTCGAGCGCCGCGATTACTTCGCCCGCCAGGTCGGCGCCGAACTCGTCGTCCGGCGCGCCGCCGTCCGCGATACCGCCAAGCCCCGCGCCGTCGACCTCCCCCCCGGCACCATCACGGCCGACGTCGACGCCATCCTCGGCGACCCGGACATCGACATCGTCGTCGAAGTCATCGGCGGCGAAGAGCCGGCCGGCGCCTACATCCGCCGCGCCATCGAGGCCGGCAAACACGTCGTCACCGCCAACAAAGAGCTGATCGCCAAGTCCGGCCCCGCCCTCCTCGCCGAGGCCCACCGCCGCGGCCTCGACATCATGTTCGAAGCCAGCGTCGGCGGCGGCATCCCCCTCATCGCCCCCCTCCGGCGCGACCTCCTCGCCAACAAAATCACCTCCATCCGCGCCATCATCAACGGCACCACCAACTACATCCTCACCAGCATGGCGAACAACGCCGCCGTTGCCGAGGCCCTCCACCGGCAGGGCCTCGAGCCCCCGCCCGGCGGGTACGCCGAAGCCCTCCGCGCCGCCCAGGAGCTCGGCTACGCCGAGCCCGACCCCACTAACGACGTCGAGGGGTACGACGCCGCCTACAAGCTCGCCATCATGGCCACCCTCGGCTTCCGCACCCGCGTCCATCCCTCCCAGGTCCACACCGAAGGCATCACCCGCCTCTCCGCCAGCGACTTCGAAGCCGCCCGCGAACTCGGCTACGCCATCAAACTCCTCGCCATCGCCGAGCGCACCAGCGGCGGCATCATCGCCCGCGTCGCCCCCGCCTTCATCCCGCTCCACGAGCCGCTCGCCCGCGTCGACGGCGTCTACAACGCCGTCCAAATCCACGGCGACCTCACCGGCACCGTCCTCTTCCAGGGCCGCGGCGCCGGCTCTGAACCCACCGCCTCCGCCGTCGTCGCCGATCTCCTCGACCTCGCCCACGCCATCGTCCTCGGCGCCCGCGAACGCAAATACTGGGGCCCCGAAGGCGATATCCCCGTCCTCGGCCTCGAACACCTCGAAACCCGCTACTATCTCCGCGTGAAGGTCACCGATAAGCCCGGCGTCCTCGCCCAGATCGCCCGCACCCTCGGCGACCACGAGGTCAGCATCGCCGCCGTCAGCCAGAAAGAAACCGACACCGACGCCCAGACGGCCGACCTCGTCATCATGACCCACCGCGCCCGCGAAGGCGCCGTCCAGGCCGCTCTCCGCGACATCGCCACCCTCCCCGTCGTCGTCCAGGTCTCCAGCTTCCTCCGCGTGGAGGGCTGACGTGCCCGGCGAACCCCAGGCCCAGGCCATCACCGAGCTCCTCACCTGGCTCGAACAGCAGCTCCGCGCCACCCGCGAAGAGCAGGCCCGCCACATCGCCTACCTCGACCAGCTCCGCCGCGAAGTCCACGACCTCTCCGAACAGCTCGACGCCGCCGAACGCCAGCTGCGCGAATTCGAGCCGCGCTTCCTTCCCTTCCGCGGCCTCCCCGAAAAGCTCAACAGCATCGACCAGGCCATGGAAGACCTCCGCCAGGCCGTCAGCACCACCCGCGCCGAGGCCGACAACCAGTTCCGCCTCCTCCGCGCCGAATCCGAATACGACCGCCAGGAGCGCTCCGAAGTCATCCGCCGCGTCGATTCCGCCGCCCACCAGCTCGGCCTCGTCCTCGCCGACGTCGCCCAGGTCCAGCAGCAAACCTCCCAGGTCGCCCAGCAGCTCCAGGCCCTCCTCGAACGCCAGCGCGAGGTCGAACAGCAGGTCCACCAGTTCGGCCTCCGCCTCGACCGCTCCATCGAAGTCAACCGCGACCTCGAAGAGCGCATCAAGCAGGTCCTCCTCGGCGACCTCGACGACCGCTTCGACGTCGTCTTCGAACGCCTCCAGGTCGTCGGCGAAATGGTCCGCCGCAACGAAGAGCTCATCAGCACCGTCGCCCACGAGCGCGACTACCGCCAGGAGCTCATCGACGAGATCGCCCTCTGGCGCGAAGAGCACCATCGCATCGACAATCGCCTCAACCAGCTCGAAGAGGTCACCGATCGCCTCGTCGGCGTCATCGATAAACTCCAGGGCGAAATCACCCTCCTCGAAGGGCGCCACTCCGGCCTCGGCGAACGCGTCGCCACCATGCGCCGCGACATCGCCGAAGTCGTCGACCACGTCCGCGAAGAGTTCGCCAAGTTCAACGCCATGTACGAAAAACAGCGCCGGAAGCAGATCCAGGTCCTCGAGCAGGAGCTCCGCGAAATGAAATTCCACGCCTTCCGGCCGCCGGAGGAACCGTGACCGCCGCCACCGTCCGCCCCCGGGGCGTCCTCTACCGCTGGGCCGAGGTGCTCCCCCTCACCGACCAGACCCCCCGCATCTCCCTCGGTGAAGGAGAAACCCCCCTCGTCCGCGCCGCCGCCCTCGCCGCCGAATGCGGCCTCGACGAGCTCTGGTTCAAGCTCGAAGCCTGCAACCCCACCGGCTCCTTCAAAGACCGCGGCATGGTCGTCGCTGTCGCCAAGGCCCTCGAAGCCGGCGCCCGCGCCATCCTCTGCGCCTCCACCGGCAACACCAGCGCCAGCGCCGCCGCCTACGCCGCCCACACCGGCATCGACTGCCTCGTCCTCGTCCCCGGCGGCAAAGTCGCCGCCGGCAAGATGGCGCAGGCGGCCGCCTACGGCGCCCGCATCATCGAAATCGACGGCAACTTCGACGACGCCCTCCGCGCCGCGCGTGTCCTCACCGAGCGCCACCCCATCGCGCTCGTCAACTCCGTCAATCCTCACCGCATCGAAGGCCAGAAGACCGCCGCCTACGAAATCTGCGACGTCCTCGGCGATGCCCCTGAAGTCCTCGCCATTCCCGTCGGCAACGCCGGCAACATCACCGCCTACTGGCGCGGCTTCACCGAATGCGCCGAGCGCGGCCTCGCCAGCCGCCACCCCCGCATGTGCGGCTTCCAGGCCGCCGGCGCCGCCCCGCTCGTCTCCGGCCAGCCCGTCGCCAACCCTCAGACCATCGCCACTGCCATCCGCATCGGCAACCCCGCCAGCTGGCAAACCGCCATCGCCGCCCGCGACGAATCCGGCGGCCTCATCGAAGCCGTCACCGACGACGACATCCTCGAAGCCTACCGCCTCCTCGCCCGCCGGGAGGGCCTCTTCGTCGAACCCGCCAGCGCCGCCTCCGTCGCCGGCCTGCTGAAGCTCGGCCGCGCCGGGCGCCTCCGCGGCGGCCGCGCCGTCGCCATCCTCACCGGCCACGGCCTCAAAGACCCGGATACCGCCCTCTCCGCCTGCCAGCCCGACATCGTCCGCGCCCCCGCCACCGTCGAGGGCATCGAAGCCGCCCTCGGCTGGTAGCCCCGGCCGGCAGCTACTCCACCTTCAGCCCCAGCACCTCCGGCGCCGCCGGCGGATACCGCAGGTTGAGCGACTCCAGCTTCTCCACCAGCGCACGCGCCACGACGTAGTCCCGGTACCACTTTCGGTCTGCCGGCACCACGTGCCATGGCGCATGCTTCGTGTTGCACCGCTCCAGCGCATCCTCGAACGCGTCGAGGTACTCGTCCCAGTACTTCCGCTCCTCGAGGTCGCTCAGCCGGAACTTCCACTGCTTCTTCGGGTTGTCGATCCGCTCCTGCAGCCGGGCCCGCTGCTCGTCCTTCGAAATCGCGAGGAAGAACTTCATCACGATCGTCCCGTTCCGCTGCAGGTACGCCTCCATCTGGTTGATGTCCTCATACCGCTGCTCCCAGGTCTCCTTTGGGACGATCCCTTTCACCCGCTCCACCAGCACGGCCTCGTAGTACGACCGGTTGAAGATCGTGATGTGCCCCCGCTCCGGCATCTTCTTGTGGTAGCGCCACAGGTAATCGTGCGCCAGCTCCTCCGGCGTCGGCACCTTGAAGCTCTCCACCGAACAGCCGATCGGCCCCACCTGCTCGAACACCGAGTTGATCGTCCCGTCCTTCCCGGCGGTATCGATCCCTTGCAGCACGACCAGCATCGCGTACCGCGCATCCGCGTAGAGCAGGTTCTGCAGCTCGTTCAGCCGCACCCGGAGGCCGATCAGTTCCGCCTCCGCCGCCTCCTTCTCGACCCCGTTCGTCGCCGCCGGGTCGAACTTCCGCAAGTCGACCCGCGCATGCGGGGGAAACACGATGGGCTGGTGATGACCGCTGGCGTGGCTGTTGCTCATGCCGGCGATTATCCGCCCGCAGGCCGGCCCCCTGCACGCCGGGCCGCTCGCCGCGCCCGCTGCTCTGCCGGCAGCGCTGCTTCGAAGTGGTCCTTCCATTCCGGCTCCGGCGCCTCGCAGCCCGCCCTCGGCACGAATCCCGACCGCTCCACCAGCTGCATCTTGTGGATGTAGCGCGGGCAGTTCGGGAACACCTCCTCCACCGCCACCCGCACCGTGAACTGCGCACCCGGCCACTCCGCCGTCAGCGGGTCCGCCCAGTCGATCGAGGCCGTCCCGTTCAGCCGCATCCGCCGCTGGTTCGCGAAGTCGATGAACAGCATGCCGACGCGCCCCGTCTCGACGATGTTCCCCGCCGTCATGAACTGGCCGTTCCCGTCGTAGCTCGGGAACGCCACCGTCCGCTCATCCAGCACCCGCACGAAGCCCGGCTCGCCGCCCTTGTACGAACAGTCCAGACGGCCGTCCGCCCCCTGCGTCGCGATGAAGAACATGTCCATCCGTTCGATGAACGCCCGGTCGTTCTCGCCGAGCTGATCCCGCACCGTCGTCGCGGTGATCGCGTCCGCCAGCCGGCGGGTATCGAACCGGTCCTGCACCTCGCGGGCGCCCTCGCCATGCGTGAACGGCATCGCCCTCCTCCTTGCCCCATGGCCGCCTCCTGCGGTCTACTGGGCCGCGCACACTCTACACCCCCGGAGGCACGCCCCGATGCCCAGCCGCCGCGCCGAAATCGCCCTCACCCCCGAAGAGCAGGAGCAGTTCCTCAACGAAGGCTGGACCCTCCAGGTCGCCTCCATCGGCCCGAAGGGCTACCCCCACCTCGTCGCCATGTGGTACGTCGTCATCGACGGGCTCATCCACTTCACCACCTTCGCCAAGAGCCAGAAGGTCCTCAACCTCCGCCGCAACCCGAAAATCACCGTCATGCTCGAATCCGGGAAGCTCTACCACGAGCTCAAGGGCCTCGTCATCGAAGGCGAAGCCGAGATTATCGAAGACACGCCCTTCACCGCCCGCGTGATGGGCCTCGTCGGCGAGAAGTACAACGGCATCCCCGCGCCGATGGAGACGCCGGAGGCCGCCCTCAAAGTCGCCTCCAAGCGCGTCACCGTGCGCGTCCGCCCCGTCGACATCTACTCCTGGGACCACGCGAAGCTCGGCGGCCGCTACTAGGCCGCTCCCGGGCGCGCCGCCCGCCTACTGCTGCGGCCGCCGCGCTGCCCGCCGGATGGCGAAGCCTGCCGCCTCGACCCGCCGCGTCATCCCGAGCTTGCTCAGGATGTCGCTCACGTGGTGCTTCACCGTCTTTTCCGAGAGGTACAGCTGCTCGCCGATCTCCCGGTTCGTCAGCCCCTCCGCGATGAGGTCGAGGATCTTCAGCTCCCGCTCGGTCAGCTGGGCGGCCAGCCGGTCCTCCTCGGTGACGATGTTCCCCCGCCGGATCTGCTCGATCACCGCCGCCGAGCTCGCCGGGTCGAGCGTCTTCCCGCCCCGGCCGACGACCCGCATCGCCGCGATCAGGTCGTTCGTCTGCACGTCCTTGAGCAGGAAGCCGCTCGCCCCGGCGACGATCGCCTGCATCACCGCCTCCTCATCGCTGTAGGAAGTGAGCATCAGCACGTTCGCTCCCGGCACCGCCGAGCGGATCTCCCGGCAGGCCTCGATGCCGTTCAGCTTCGGCATCCGCACGTCCATCACCACCAGGTCCGGGTTCGTCTTCTTCGCCTCCCGCACCGCCTCCATCCCGTTGCGCGCCTCCCCGACCACCGAGAACTCGGGATACCCCCGCAGCGCCGCCTTCAGCCCCTGCCGGACCAGGTCGTGGTCGTCCGCCAGCAGGACGTGGATCGTGCCGTCTGCCGTCGCCGTCATAGCTCCTCCTCGTCGCCGCGGTGCCGCGGGATCGCGACCCGCACCGTGGTCCCCATCCCGGGGATGGGGATGATGGTCAGCTCCGCGCCCAGCCGCTCGGCGCGCGTCCGCATCGTGATCGTGCCCAGCCCCCGTCGCGTGGTCGCCTCGTCGAAGCCGACGCCGTTGTCCTGGATGGTCAGCACCGTCGCGTCGTTCGTCTGCCGCAGGTCGACCGCGATCTTCGTCGGCGCCCCGTGCCGCACGGCGTTCGAAAGGGCCTCCCGCGCGATGTAGAGCAGGTCCTCCGATTCGCGCGTCGTCAGCTCCTGCAGCGCCGCCGCCGAGATGTTGACCACCGTCGCGATGCTCGAAGGAACCAGCTGGCGGATGACGAACGCCAGGTCGCGCGTCAGCTCCGGCTGCTCGACCGGCGTGCCCGCCTCGAGCATCGTGATGTAGCTCCGGATGTCCGCGATGATCTCGTTGATCCGGCTCACCGCGTTCGCCAGCGCCTCCCGCGCCTCGGCGGGGTAATCTGCCTGGTTCGCCATCGCATCGCACTCGAGCCCCAGCGCATAGAGCGCCTGGATCGTCCCGTCGTGCAGGTCGTGCGCGATCCGCTCCCGCTCCTCCAGCAGGAAAATCCGGCCCCGCCGCTCCCGCGCCAGCGCGTACGCAACGCTCACCGCCGCCTGCAGCGACAGCACCGCCGCCGCCACCTCGTCCTCCGCCGTGAATGGCGGCGCATCGGCGCCCCGCGCCATGTACAGCGACCCGATCGTCCGTCCGCCGGCCCGGATCGGCACCCCGAGGAAGCGCGTCATATCCGGGTGGCCCGCCGGCCAGCCCGTGAAGTGCGGGCTCGCCCGCAGGTCATCGAGCCGCAGCGGCCGCTCGCACGTCGCCAGGTGTCCGAGGAGCCCCCGCCCTTTCGGCGGGTCGCCCAGCCGCCGCGCCTGCTCGTCGCTGATCCCCGCATAGATGAACCGGGTCAGGACGCCCTCCTCATCGAACGTCGAGATCGCCGCGTACTCCGCGCCCGTCACTTCCCGCGCCCGCTCCGCCAGCCGGTGCAGGATGTCCGAGAGGTCCTCGCTCGAGGCGAGGAGTTCGCTCGTGACGGCCATCTCCGAAAGGCGCTCGAAGCTCCCGGGCCCTGTGGCCGGCCCATTCGCTGCAGTCCCCATTAGGCCGAATGGTAACGCATTCCTTACCCCCGCAACCTCTGCCGCCCTCCGGTTCGCGCTTCGGGCCGCTTGGCCCGGCCCGTTGGCCCGAACGGCCCTGACCCGCCCCGCCGGCCCTTTTCGAAACTGACCCTATGGAGGGCACCCCTATCCACGTCGTCTCGGCGGACGGCGCCCTGCGCCGCGCCCTCGTCGCCCGCCTCGAACGCGCCCCCGAGCTCCGCGAACACGCCGCGGGCGACCTCGATTTCGCCAACATCCAGCCCGGCGACGTCGTCGTCTCCACCCCGGCCGACTGTCCCCCGGAGCGCGCCCACGAACTCACCCGCGCCGGCGCCGCCGTCATCATCCTCGCCGCCATCCCCCGGCCCGAGGAGCGCGAGCGGTATGAACGCGCCGGGGCTGCCGCCTATATCCCGATGCTCATCGACGGCATCGACCTCGTCCGGGCCATCGGCCAGAGCCTCGCCCGCGCCCGCGTCCCGGACCACCGCTGCCGCTCCGCCTGACGCGCCCCGCTCAGCCGCCGCCGGCGACGGCCTCCCGCGCCGCGTCGAACCACCGCCCGTCGCCGAACCGCTCCAGCTGGTAGAGCCACCATTCCGCGCCCCAGAGGTAGACCCGCTCCGCCCCCGTCCGCCGCGCGTAGTCCACGTTCTTCAGCATCGTCGCGGGCGAGAGGTTCTTCGACGGGTTCGCCGGGCTGATGAGGCGCGCGTCGCCGTCCGTCCACGGCTCCGCCTGCAGCTCCGTCACCCAGAACTGCTTGCCCGCCGCCCGGGCTGTGCGCGCCTGGTAGGCGTAGTTCGGCATCAGCCAGCCGATCTGCAGGATGTCGATGACGACATGCCGGCCCGCGAGGACGTAGTTCCGCCGCGGATAGAGGCTCTGCGCCAGCACGTCCGCATCGGCGAGCGCCGCCTTCCACCGCCGGTCCATCACGTAGTGCTGCGCATGGTTGATCGCCACCGGCCGCCCCAGCGGGTCGTTCGCGCGGATGGCCGCGGCCACCTCCGCCACGTAGTCGCGCCCAAGCGACCAGTTCCGCGCCCGGTGCGAGGCGATGTACCCCTCGTTCTCCGCCGTCCACGAATCGATCTCCGGCCGCCCGGCCAGCCGCGCCGTCACCGCAGCGACCATCCGAAGCGCGCGCGCCCGCAGCGCCGGCTCGTCCGAGAGCACCATCCCGTCGCGCAGCGCCACGCCTTCGAGCGCCCACGCCGGGATGTAGAACTCCGGGTGCCGCTGCGCCTTCATCCCGACCGAGACGTTCGCCGTCGCGCCGGCCGCCCGCACGGCATCCAGCTGCGCCTCGATGACCGAGAAGTCGAACTCCCCCTCCCGCGGCTCCACCTCGTCCCAGTTGACGCTGAGGCGGACGAGCCGCGCGCCCGTCAGGTCGATGAGCCGCGCCAGCACCGCCCCGCACCATGCCGCCCGGCCCGGCCGCCCGTCGTCAGCGTGGCCGTCCGGGCCGGCGCCGGGCTCCTCCAGCAGCAGGTACTCCGCCTGGTCGCAGCTGAAGTTGAAGCCGATGGCGGAGTTTGCCGGCGGCTCCCGGTTCGACCATTGCAGATGGAGCGTGAGCCAGAGCTGGCCGATGAGCAGGGCGAGCGCCGCCAACGCTCCCCCGGCGATGCCTGCCGCCTGCCAGCGCCGCCGGTGCCCCATCGCCTTCCATTCTCGCCCGGCTCCGCCGTTAGCTCACCATCCGCCGCACGATCTCGTACATCAGCTCGCAGCCGAGGTTCAGGTTCTCCACGGTCAGGAACTCGTCGTTCCCGTGGAAGCCGCGCCGCTCCTCCGGCGAAAGGAGGCACGGGATGAACCCGTACGCCGGGATGCCCCGCTCCCGCAGGAACCGGTTGTCCGTCCCGCCGATCGTCATCCCCGGCACCACCACCGCATCCTCCATCGCTTCTTTCACCACCGACGTGATCGTCCGAAACAGCTCGGTATCCCATGGCACCGCCGCCGGTTCGCCGTGGTCGGGCGAGAGCAGCTCCACCTCCACCCGCTCGTCGCCGATCCGCTCGCGCACCTGCCGAATCCACTCCCGCTTCGACTGCCCCGGCAGGAGGCGGCAGTCGATCACCGCCTCGCTCCGCGCCGGGATGACGTTCGCCTTGATGCCCGCGTTCAGCATCGTCAGGTTGAGCGTGTTCTGGAACATCGCCAGCAGCTCCGGCGAACGGCGAATCCGCTCCTCCACCGCCTTCCGGTCCGAGCGCGGCGGCATCAATCCGGCCTCGGCCAGCCGGTCGAGGTACGCCTCCGTGTCGGGCGTGAAGATGAGCGGCCGCTCCCAGTCCGTCAGCCGCTGCAGCGCCCGGACGAGGTAGACCGCCGAGTTGTCCGCGTGCGGCACGCTGCCGTGGCCCGGCCGCCCGACGGCGGTCAGCTTCAGCCAGCAGATGTCCTTCTCGTTCGTCGCCACGCTGAAGAGCCGCGTCTCCTGCCGCCCGAACCGCGTCGTTCCCGCCGCCCCCTCGCTCAGCTCGTACTCCACATCCACCACGTCCGGCCGGTGCTCGCAAAGCCACGCCATCCCGTAGTCGCTCCCCGCCTCCTCGTCCGGCACTGCGCAGAAGACGACGTCCCGCCGCAGCGGCACCCCCTCGCGTTTCAGCAGGAGGAGCGCCATCAGCTGCATCACCCCGCAGCCCTTCATGTCGACCGCCCCCCGGCCGTACACCCGCCCGTCCTGCACCAGCCCCGCGAACGCCGGCACCGACCAGTACTGCTCCTCGACCGGCACCACGTCCGTGTGGTTGCAGAGCATGATCGGCCGCTTCGAACCGTCGCCCCGCAGGCGCGCCACCAGCACCTCCCGGTTCGGCGCCGTCTCGATGTACTCGACCGGGATGCCCTCGGCCTCGCAAATCGCCCCGAGGAAGCGCGCGGCCGGTTTCTCGTTGCCCGGCGGATTCGTCGTGTCGATCTGCAGGTAGCGCGCGAAGATGTCGAGCGCCTCGCGGTGCACGGCCGGCCAGTCGATTGCCATCTTGCTCCTCCAGCCCCGGGGTGGAGCCGGATTCTCCCCCGGGGGCCCGCCCGGCGGCAACTGAGTTGCATCATGCAACGAACTTCGGCATCATACGCGCCACCGCCTTCCCGGGAGGGACCGTCCGATGCCCGATGCCGCCCGCGACCGCGCCAGCGCCGCCGACTGGAACGCCCGCTCGCAGGGCCGGCTTCCCGGCCTCGTCGGCCTCGAGGTGACGGCCATCGGCGAGCGCTTCGCCGAAGGGCGCCTTCCGGTGCGCCCGGACCTCCTCGCGCCCAACGGCTTCCTCCACGCCGCGACCGTCATCGCCCTCGCCGATACGCTCTGCGGCTACGGCTGCTCCGCCAACCTGCCCGAAGGCGCCGCCGGCTTCACCACCATCGAACTGAAGGCCAACTTCCTCGGCACCGCCACCGACGGCGTCATCGCCGCCCGCGCGAGCATGCTCCACGGCGGCCGCACCACCCAGGTCTGGGATGCCGACGTCACCCACCTCGAAACCGGCCGCACCATCGCCGTCTTCCGCTGCACCCAGGCCGTCCTCTGGCCCCGCGCCTAGCCCGCACCACCCGCCCCGCCTACGATACGGGCGCCAGGCAGCCCCGGTTGGCTGGCGAATCTCTCGCCAGGAGCCGCGGCCAGTTGAAGGTCCTGCGCATCACCAACAGCAACGATGTGACGCCGGGCGCAACGACCAGCCGCCCCGCCCTCATCGCCAGCGTCCTCGAAGCCCGCTTCGGCGAACCGGTCGAAATGGTCGTCAAGACCGCCTGGCCGAACGATCGGATGCCCGCCATCGTCGGCAAATGGCTCGACGAAGAGCGCCCCGACATCGTCTGGCTCGGCATCAACCCCTTCTGGTTCAACTACCCGAGCGTCCCGCTCCGCCTCCGCCGGAAGCTCGGCCCGCTCGGCGACCGCCTCGCCCGGCTCGGCCTCGATGCCGCCGCCAACCCCGTCATCGGCCCGTCCCGCCCGTTCCGGCTTGCCCGCAACCTCCTGCTCCGGACCGTCGGCGGCGATTACCACTTCGAGCCCGAGGAAGTCCTCCCACGCATCGAAGCCTCCATCCGCCGCATCCTCCGACAGGAAGGCGTCGTCCTCGCCGTCTGGGGCCCGTTCGGCCGCTCCCGCTGGTCCGTCACCCGCGCGCAGGCAGCCGCCGAGCAGCGCCGCCAGGCCGCCGTCGTCGCCGCCCTCGAACGGCTCGCGCGCGACCTCCACTTCGCCTACGCCGGGCCGGCGCGCCCCTCTACCTCAGCGGCGAAACGCCGGAGCTGGCGCCCGACGGCTTCCACTTCGGCGGCAGCTACGAAGCCGAGTCCGTCGAGCGCCACGCCGCCTTTCTCATCGAGGTCATCGAAGCGGAGCGCAGCGCCGTCACCCGACACGCCTGAACTCGCCCCGAAGCCGCAACCCTGCTAAAATGTGCAGGTGAGCGAACGAATTTCGGGCCGCCGCCCCCGCCGGCTCGCACCCCGCGAGGCTTTCCCCCGCTGATGGCTACCCAGGCGACTACCTCGACCTATACCGCTGAAAACATCCAGGTCCTCGAAGGCCTCGAAGCCGTCCGCAAGCGGCCCGGCATGTACATCGGCACCACCGATAAGGCCGGCCTCCACCACCTCGTCAAAGAGCTCGTCGACAACGCCGTCGACGAAGCCATGGCCGGCTACTGCGACCGTATCGAAGTCATCTTCCACGCCGACGGCTGGTGCACCGTCAAAGACAACGGCCGCGGCATTCCCGTCGACATCCAGAAACAGACCGGCAAGTCCGCCGTCGAAACCGTCATGACCGTCCTCCACGCCGGCGGCAAATTCGGCGGCGGCGGCTACAAAGTCTCCGGCGGCCTCCACGGCGTCGGCGCCTCCGTCGTCAACGCCCTCAGCGAAGCCATGTGGGTCGAAGTCGTCCCCGACCCGGCCGCCCAGGGCCCCGACAAGGCCGGCCGCGTCTACCGCCAGGAGTACCAGCGCGGCCGCCCCCTGACCGAACTCACCCCGCGGCCCCTCGAAGACCCCGCCCGCGGCCACGGCACCACCGTCTCCTTCAAGCCCGACCCCGCCATCTTCGAAAGCGTCGACTTCGAATTCCGCATCGAAGCCGAACGCCTCCGCATGTACGCCTTCCTCACCAAGAAGGTCTGGTTCCGCCTCCTCGACGAGCGCACCGACCAGGAGGTCAACTACTACTTCGAAGGCGGCATCAAGAGCTTCGTCCGCTACGTCAACCGCGACCGCGAAGCCCTCAACCCCGACCCCATCTACGTCGAGCGCGACGTCGACGGCAACCTCATCGAGTGCGCCATCCAGTACAACGACGGCTTCAACGAAACCGTCTACACCTTCGCCAACTCCATCAACACCATCGACGGCGGCTCCCACCTCACCGGCTTCCGCCAGGCGCTCACCCGCGTCCTCAACGACTACGCCCGCAAGCAGAAAATCCTCAAGGAAAACGACCCCAACCTCACCGGCGACGACGTCCGCGAAGGCCTCGTCGCCGTCATCTCCGTCAAACTCCCCGAACCCCAGTTCGAAGGCCAGACCAAGACGCGCCTCGGCAACCAGGAAGTCGCCGGCCAGGTGCAGGCTGTCGTCGGCGAAGCCCTCGCCGTCTACCTCGAAGAGCACCCCTCCGAGGGCCGCCGCATCATCGAAAAGTGCCTCATCGCCAGCCGCGCCCGCGAAGCCGCCCGAAAAGCGCGCGACCTCGTCCAGCGCAAGAGCGCCCTCGAAAGCGGCGCCCTCCCCGGCAAGCTCGCCGACTGCTCCTCCCGCGACCCCGAAGAGTCCGAGCTCTTCATCGTCGAGGGCGACTCCGCCGGCGGCTCAGCCAAGCAGGGCCGCGACCGCCGCTACCAGGCCATCCTCCCCCTCTTCGGCAAGATCCTCAACGTCGAAAAAGCCCGGCCCGATAAGATGCTCGGCCACGAGGCCATCCGCCTCATCATCTCCGCCCTCGGCACCGGCATCCGCGAAACCTTCGACCTCGCGAAGCTCCGCTACCACAAGATCATCATCATGACGGACGCCGACGTCGACGGCGCCCACATCCGCACCCTCCTCCTCACCTTCTTCTTCCGCAACATGCCCGAGCTCATCGAGAACGGCCACCTCTACATCGCCCAGCCCCCGCTCTACCGCGCCCAGCACGGCAAAGAGGTCCGCTACTTCTACACCGACCAGCAGCTCGAGGAGTACCGGAAGCAGAACCGGCGGGCGAACCTCAACGTCCAGCGGTTCAAGGGCCTCGGCGAAATGAACGCCGAACAGCTCTGGGAAACCACCATGAACCCCGCCAACCGCACCCTGCTGCAGGTCACCATCCACGACGCGGCCACGGCCGACGCCCTCTTTTACGAACTCATGGGCGACGACGTCTCCCACCGCCGCAGGTTCATCCAGGCGAACGCCAGCCAGGTCCGCAACCTCGACATCTGACGCTGCCGCGCAGCCGGTCGCGGGCGCGCGCCGCGCTCAGTCCCGCCGCGGCGGCTCCCAGCTCACGATGCCGATGAACCGCCGCTGCGCCGGCAGCGCGATCCCCTCCGGCCGGCCCCACCACGCCTCCATCAGCTCCCGCATCCGCTGCTCCTTCGCGCCGCCCGGCGCCAGCCACAGCATCCGCCGCGCCAGCTCGAACGCCTCCTCCCGGTCCGTCAGCTCCTCCTCCACCCCCTTGCTCACCGTCCGCACTTCGAAGCGCCGGTTGCGCGCCCCCAGCAGCGCCGTGAACTCCTTCAGCGCCGGCAGCGTCTGCATCGGCTCGCCGTGCACCGCTTCGAACAGCGGCGCCAGCGCTGCGCCCCGCCCGAACTGCGCGAACACCCCGATGCACAGCCGCCGCGTGTGCCGCTCCATCGCATCGAGGAACGGCCCGATCTCCGCGATGTCGTAGCAGGCGTGCGCCGCGAGGCTGACGTCCGCATCGATGCGCCAGTCGGCCGCCGGCCAGCGCACGCTGTGCACCTCGACCTCCACCCCGGCCTCGTCTGCCGCCCCTGCGAGCGTCCGCCGCATCGCCTCGCTCGGTTCGATGGCGACGACCCGGCAGCCTTTCTTCGCCAGCGGCACCGCGAACCGGCCGCCGCCCGCCCCGATGTCCAGCACCGTCTCCCCCGGCGCGATGAGCGCGTCCAGCACCGGCCATTCCAGCGATTCCAGCGCCCCCGGCCGGAAGCGGTGCGCAATCGCCCCGTAGTGGTCCGCCGGCGGCTCCGGCTCCCGCACCCGCGCAACCTGCGCGGCATCAGCCGCCACCAGCGCCGCCCACGCGGCCAGCGCCTCCTCCTCGGTCGGACGCAGCACGTTCATCGGCATCCCGGACCTCCAGCGGACAACGTCCCTCCTACCCTAGCCGGGATGAGACGTCGTTTCAATCGCCTCAGTCGCCGTCGTCGAACCGCTGCACCAGCCGACCCGTGCAGTCGTACAGCAGCGCGTCATCGTCCTGCGTGTTGTTCCAGAGGTTCTGGTCGCTCCACCAGAGCCGCGTCGCCGTGTTCGCGAACTGCGGCACGCCGCTCCACACCTCCACGCGGCCGTTCAGCACGAACCCCTGCGGGAAATCGAACCGCTGGTTTCCGCGCTCGCTGATGAGATACCAGCCGGTCAGGTTGCCGCTCCCCTCGATGACCACCACCTCGGCCGCCTTGTTCAGCGACACGATCCGTGCCGTCGCCGCCGCGCAGCTCCCGCCCGGGGTCGGCGTCGCCGGGGGCGTCGGCGTGCGGGTCGGCGTTGCCGTCGGGACGCCGCTGGAGAGCGTCGGCGTCGCCGGCGCGTTCAGCCCGCCGCAGGCGCCCCAGAGGCCGCGGTTCGCCGCCTTCGCCTCCGCCTCGGCCGCCGCGATACGGTCCCGGTACTTCACGTCCGGCGGGTAGACGGCCAGTGCCGCGTACCCGTCGCGCACCATCCGCTCGTTGAACAGCTCGCCGTCGATCCATGCGTACCGCAGGTAGCGGCCGAACCGGTCAACGTTCGAAACGTCCCGCTCCAGCCCGACCACCCGGCCGAGCAGCCGCGCCGCCACGTAGTCCGTCGCCTCCTTGCTGAAGCAGCGGGCCCCGCCGGAGAGTTCCGGCGCATCGACGAGGATGAAGCGCACCCGGCCCGCATCCGCGCAGCTCCCCACGTCGATGGTGTCGCCATCAACGACGTTCGTGACGACGCAGGAGACCAGGTTCGCCGGCGCGGCCTGCGTCGGCGCCGAATCGGCCGCCAGCATCGGCGCGTACGCCCGGGGCGCTGTGCCCCCTGCTGCGCCGCCGCCCGGCAACCCGCCAGCAGCCCCAACGCCGCGACCAGTCCCGCCGCCCCGAAGAGCAGCTTCCGCTTCATGCCCCATTTCCTATCACATCCCCGCGTCACCCGTCGTCGGGGATAAGGGAGGAGGGAGAAGGGAGACGGGAGACCCGAGATGGGAGACGAGAGACATTGACGGGCCGACGTCGAAGCACACCCCGGCTCCCGCTTCCCGCTTCTCGCCTCCCGTCTCCCGCCTCCAAACTCCAAACTCCCAACTCCCATCTCCCATCTCCCAACTCCTACCCCCCGAGCCCCCACCCCGCCCACGCGAGGGCCGCCGTCGCGATGACGCCCGGCCAAACCTCCGCCGCGAACCCCTTCCCGCCCGTCGCCGCCGCCAGCACCATCTTCGTCACCGAATTCGTCGAGAACGCCGAGAGGATCGGCACCACCGCATCCGCCGGCTCGAGCCGGCCCGCCGCCGCCAGCCCCGCCACCGCGATCGCCGCCGAGTGCGTATCCGCGAAGCCGGCCACCGCCGCCGAGATCAGCACGCCGCGGCTCCCCAGCCAGTCGTTCAGCGCCGCCGAGACGAACAGGATGACCGTCACCGTTGACGCGAACACCACCGCCGTCTTCGGTTCGAACGCCCGGCCGCCCGGCTCGTGGTGGTCTGCCGCCTCGTCGCGCAGCGCCCGCAGCCCGAAGACCGCGCCGTAGGCCACCGCCGCCACCCCTGCCAGCGCCATCGCCGGCCACAGCTCCCCCAGCGTCCGCCGGTCCGTCGCGCCGACCACCACCACCATCTGCACCACGGTCGCCACCGTCGAAAAGACCGCCGCCGCGACCGCCGGGGTGCGCAGGCCCGGCGTTGCCCGCGCCTTCGCCCCCATCGCCGCGATCGTGGCCGAGCTCGAAACGAAGCCCGCCGCCAGCCCGGAGAGCGGCAGCCCGACCCGCGCCCCCAGGAGCCGCACTGCGACGTAGCCCGCGCCCCCGATCGCCATCACGATCACGACCAGCCGCCAGATGGCGAACGGGTTGAACACCCCGTACGGCCCGATGCGCTCATCCGGCACGAGCGGCAGCACCACCAGCGCCGCCCCGGCGAACAGCAGCCCGTCGTGCACCTCCTGCTCCGTCAGCGCCCGCGACACCAGCTGGTGGAGCCGCTCCCGCGCCGCCAGCAGAATCGTCACCACCACGGCGAGCCCGGCCGCCAGCTGCGGCTCGCGCTGCGCCAGCGCCCCGAGCAGGAAGGCCACCACGACCGCCACCTCCGTGGTCAGCCCCGGGTCTGTCCGGTCGCCCAGCACGTACGCTGCCAGCACCGCCAGGGCCACGAACCCGAGCGCCGCCGCGAGCACCACGCCGCCGCCCACCGCCATCGCGATGCCGCCCGCCAGCGCCACCAGCGCGAAGGTCCGGATGCCCGCCGCCCCCCGCGTCGGCCCTTCCCCCTTGTGCCGCTCCCGCTCCGCCCCGAGCAGCAGCCCGATGCCCAGCGCGATGGCCAGCCGCAGCCCCTCCCGGTCGAACGCGAAGCCGTCCATGGTCACGCGCCGCGCTCCAGCCCGGCCATCAGAACCAGCCGCGCCGGTGGAAAAAGAGCGCCATCGAACCCGCCATCGCCGCCATCGCCGCCATCATCACCGCAAAGCCGTAGTTGCTGTGCAGCCCCGGGATCGAATCGAAGTTCGTGCCGAAAATCCCGGTGATCACCGTCGCCGGCAGCGCCAGCGCGCCGACCACCGCCAGCACCTTCATCACCTCGTTCATCTTGTTGTTCAGCGTGCTCAGGTAGGTGCTCAGCGCCACTTCCGCGTCCTCCCGCAGCTCCTCGAGCGCGAGGTCCACCCGCAGCAGGTGGTCATACACGTCCCGGAAGTAGATCACGTTCCCCTGCTGCACCAGCTCGAACTCTCCCCGGCCGAACCGCAGGACGACCGCCAGCAGCGGCGCCATCGTCCGCCGCACCGTCCCCGCCGCCCGCCGCGCCTCCAGCACCCGCTGGCTGATGCCCCCGTTCCGGTCCCCTTCGAGGATGAGGTCCGCCAGCGCATCCAGCTCCTCGCTCATCGCCGACACCCGCGGCAGGTAGCTGTCCACCACCCGGTCCAGCACCTCGTAGAACAGCCCGTCCGTCCCCGGGCGCAGCGCGAGCCCTTGCGCAATCGCCCGCGCCACCCCGTCGACCTCGGGCGCCGTCGCCGGGTCATCCCGGTAGGTGATCAGGAACTCCCGCCCGAGGAAGACGTCGAGCTCCTCCAGCACCGGCTCGACCGTCCCCGGCTTCATCGCCAGCGCCACCACGAACAGGTAGCTTCCGAAGTCGTCGATCTTCGGCGTATGCAGGTACGGCGAAAGGCAATCCTCGACTGCCAGCGGATGGAGTCCGTACCGCTCAGCCAGCTCCAGCAGCGCCTCCCGGTCCGCCCCCGTCAGGTCGTACCAGCGCGGGCCGCCCTCCAGCTCGCCCTCGCGCCACGCGCCATCGACGCACGTCCACGTTCGCACGCGCGCATGGTACGAAACCGCGCGCGCTGCGCGTTACTCGTCGTCGCCCCGTTCCTGCCGCCGGCGGCGCTCCTCCTCCGCCTTCGCCTCCCGCTCCCGGTACCAGTCGTCGAGCGAATCGTCCCGCCACTTCGGGCGCGAATCCTCGTCCTGGCCGCGCGAAAGCCAGACGGCGAGCGCCCCCGCGACCATGAACAGCGGCATCGCCAGCGCCGTGATCAGCCGCGGATTCACCATGCTGCCAGTGTCGCGCAGCCGCCCGCTCGCGTCACCTCGCCCGTGCCCCGCGCCATTAACCTTCCCGGGCCCACCGCGTTATCTCTAGTGCACAGGCGAACGGCCTGAGTATGCTCGAAAGGAGGACGCTCGGTAGCCCGTACCCGGCGCGGCCCAGGGGGCTGGATGGCAGAGACGGCGATCGACGAACTGGCACCCGAATTCGACGAACAGGCAGTCGTCGAAGCGGCCCAGCAGGGAGACCGGGAAGCCCTGTCGCTCATCTACGACCACTACTTTCCCCGCGTCTACCGCTACGTCGCCAGCCGCCTCCCCACCACCGAAGACGCCGAGGACGTGACCACGGAAATCTTCCTCCGGGTCATCGAAAACCTCCGCACCTTCACCTTCCGGGGCCTTCCCTTCGGCGCGTGGGTCTTCCGCATCGCACGGAACGAAGTCGTCACCTTCGTCCGCCGCCGCAAAGTCCGCTCCCAGGTAGCGCCGCTCACGGAATCGATTCCCGACCCGGCCCCCGACCACACCGAGGAAGTGCACACCGCCCTCGCCCTCGAAGTCGTCCGGGCCGCCGCCGCAAAGCTCCCCGAAGCCCAGCGGCAGGTCATCGAACTCCGCTTCGGTGCCGGCCTCTCCGTCGCCGAAACCGCCCGGGTCCTCGGCAAAACCGAAAACAACGTGAAAGTCCTCCAGCACAAAGCCATCGCCAAACTCCAGACCATGGTGCCCCCGCAATGATCCGCCGCCTGTTCGAACGCAAGGCTGGCTCCCAGGCCGAAATCCTCGCCGAAGCCCAGGCCCTCATCGATGACGGGCTCGAGCCGGATTTCGTCCTCTCCCTCTTCCCCGACGACGCCGACTGGCTCGCCGGCATGCTCCGCGTGACCGCCGCCATCACCGACGCCTACGCCGCCGAACCCGCCAGCTACTACTTCGAAGCCTCCCTCAAGGCGAAATTCCTCGCCCGCGCCGCCGAACCCACTACCCCGGCCGAGCCGCTCTTCCTCCCCGTGCCCGGCTACTCGCCCGTCCGCACCGCGGCCGCCAGCATCGCCGTCCTCTCCGGCGCGGCCGCCGTCGGCGTCCTCGCCCTCGGCTTCGTCACCGCCGGCGACGCCGTTCCCGGCGACTGGAACTACGCCTTCAAGCTCGCCAACGAACGGCTCGAATACACCCTCTCCCGCGGCGACGGCCGCATCGATGTCCAGCTCCGGCAGGCCGAAGCCCGCGTCTACGAGCTCCAGCAGCTCGCCGCCCGCAACGACAACCTCGTCGCCTCCCTCGAAAGCCTCCAGCGCGAACTCCGCGCCATCGCCGACCTCGCCGAGAAGCAGGGCGGCCTCACCGACGTCCAGAAGGCGCGCGTCAAGAGCCTCGCCGAGCAAAGCAGCACCGTCATCTCGCAGGCCCGCAGCCGGCCCGATGTCGACCCCGAGAAGGTCGCCGCTGCAGCGGCCGCCATCGACGACGCCGTCACCGCCGCGCTCGGCCCGGTGACCCCGCTCGCCACGCCCGAACCGACCGCAGCGCCAGTCCCGTCGCCCACGCCGACCGCCGAGCCCTCGCCCTCCGCCACGGCGACGGCCGAGCCCTCGCCCACGGCCCCGCCTGCCGAGACCGCCACCCCGGCGCCGGCGGCGACGACGCAGCCCGCAGAAGCGGACACCGCCACCCCGGAACCGTCCCCCTCACCGCGGCCCTGAACCCGCGCTTGACCTCCCGATTGCCCCTCCGGGCTCCCCTCCCTACCCTCCATCTCACCCCCAGGACGCCACGGAGAAACCCCATGCTTCGACTGCGCCTCGCCGCAGCCCTGCTCCTCCTCGCCCCTGCCGCCATCGCCGCCTGCGGCGGCAAGGATGACGCGAACTCCGCCGACGCCTCCCCGACCCCCACCGTCAGCGAAGCCGACGCCCGCCGCACCGAAGTCGCCCAGGGCCTCGAGCAGCCCGTGCCCCCGGACCGGCCGCTCCCCACCCCGACCCCGCTCCCCGATGACGTCCCCGTCCTCCAGGTCGTCGCCGGGTCGAACCAGTTCACCCCCACCCGCGAGGAGTTCCGCGCCCTCCCCACCGCGACCATCTCGGTCGGCGGCAAGCAGTACACCGGCGTCCCCCTCGCCGAACTCGCGAAGCGCGCCTCCGCACCCGACGGCGCGGTCGTCACCATCCAGGGCACCCGGATGGACAACCTCCGCTACGGCGTCATCCGCTACCCCGCCGCCGATATCGCCGCCGGCACCGTCGTCTACCTCGATGACTCGGGCTACCCTGCCCTCGCCTCAACCAGCATCCCCCAGGAGCAGTGGCTCCACACCCTCACCGGCATCGCCTTCCAGTAAGCCGCCCCTCCCGGGCCGCCCCGGAGGTTAAAGGTTGGAGGTTGAAGGTTGAAGGTCGCCACCACCTTCCCTCCTGTCTTCTCCCTCCTCCCTCCTCGCATTTCCCGCTTCCCGCTTCCCGCTATACTCCGAATTCCCATGCCCGCATTCGCCGACCTCCCCCCGCCCCCGCCCGGCGCCGATGCCGCCTGGCTCGATGACGCCCTCGACCGCCTCCCCGGGGACACGCGCGTCGTCATCATCGCCGCCGACCGCTTCGCCGGCGCGCCCTGCCCTCCCGCGGCCGCGCTCCGCCGCCTCGTCCTCGGGCGCCTGCCCGTCATCGCCTGGTTCGAACGCGACCTCGCCGGCGCAGCGCTCGACCTCGCCCTCGCCGCCGACATCCGCGTCGCCGCCGAAAGCGCGGCCTTCCGGGGTCCAGCCGGGTGGTCCGAGCGCGCCGCCCTCCTCGCCCCGGCGCTTGCGCCCCGCCTCGCCGCCGGCGAGCGGCTCGCAGCGCAGGAACTTTTCGACGCTGGCCTCGTCACCGCCCTCCGGGCCCCAGGCGCCGCCGAAGCCGAGGCCCGCCGTCTCGCCGGCGTCCTCCTCGCCCGCGGCCCCATCGCCCTCGAACTCGCCAAAGAAGCCGTCTGGCGCGGCCTCCCGCAGCCGATCGAGCAGGCCTTGCGGTTCGAGACCGATTTGACCATGCTCCTCCAAACCACCAAAGATCGGGCCGAAGGTGTCCGCGCCTTCCTCGAAAAACGGACCCCCAGCTTCACAGGTGAATGACCGATGATCGTGTTGCTCGACGAGCCCGAAGCCTGGTCCCTCATGATGCTCATCAGCGCCGTCGCGGTCGATAACGCCGACCTCTCCGACGAGGGCAAGGAAGCCATCCGCCGCTGGCGCTCCGAGCGCGGCGAAGGCTCCCCCCTCCTCGCCGACCTCACCGAGGCCCTCAACAAAGCCCTCAACGCCCACCTCGACGCCCAGTTCACCCGCCGCGTCAAGAGCAAGGGCTGGTACGAAACGGTGCGGAGGTAGCCCCGTGGACATCAAATTCAACGAAGAAGAGGTCAACGAGCTCCTCACCGTCATCGTCAACCGCATCGCCGACGAAGCCGGCCTCTCCGACAAGGACCGCGCCATGCTCAAGAACTGGCGATCGAAGCAGATGCGCCCCGGCCGCGACGACATGCTCGAGCTCGTCCAGAAGGTCAACGAAGACTTCGCCCAGCAGATGGCCCGCCGCCAGCGCAGCCAAATCCGAAAGCCCGACTGGCTCGAATAGCCCCCGGGGCGCCCGCCGTGGCCGAACCCGTCCGCTTCGCCGTCGATGACCGCGGCGTCGCCGTCATCACCCTCGACCGCCCCGAGCGCCGCAACGCCATCAATCTCCAGATGCGCGACCTCCTCTGGGAGTACCTCGGCGCCGCCGCCGCCATCCCGGAGGTCCGCGTCATCCTCTTCCGCGGCGAAGGTCCCTGCTTCAGCGCCGGCGCCGACATCTCCGAGTTCGGCACTGCCCCGTCCATCATGGCCGCCCGCCGCGCCCGCCACGACCGCGACATCTGGTGGCAGCTCCTCACGCACCCCTGCGTCACTATCGCCCGCATGCACGGCTACTGCTACGGCGCCGGCCTCGAACTCCCCCTCTTCTGCGACCTCCGCATCGCCAGCGGCGACGCCCGCCTCGCCCTCCCCGAGGTCACCCTCGCCTACATCCCCAGCGCCGGCGGCACCCAGATGCTCCCCCGCATCGCCCCGCCGGCCGTCGCCGCCCACCTGATCCTCACCGGCGAACCGATCGGCGCGGCCGATGCCCTCCGCTGGGGCATCGTCGATGCTGTCGTCCCGCCCGCCGGCCTCGACGCCGCCGTGGAGGCCGCCATCGAACGCGCCCTCGCCGACCCGGCGGCTGCCCGTGCCCGCCGACTGCGCCTCCTCGGCGCCGCCGACACCGGCGAATCGCCGGCGCCGCTACCCTGATCGCAATGGAGCACGACGACCTCCCCTCGCCGCGGCCGCCCGTCTTCCTCGGCTGCTTCACCGCGCTCGCCGTCCTCGTCTTCCTCTTCGGCATCGGCTCCTGCCTCGTCGTCTACTGGGAGTCCGGCGCCGATACCGGCGATATCCGCCTCGAACTCGCCGAGGCCTACGCCCCCGGCACCGTCCAGTACGTCAGCCAGCGCAACCTCTACGTCGCCCGCCTGCTCGACGGCAGCTTCCTCGCCCTCGCCGACCTCGATGCCGCCAACCGCGCCAACCCCGCCCGCCGCTGCCGCGTCCACCCTGTCCCCTCCGCCGACCCCGCCCTCCCCGGCCTCGTCGACCGCTACAAAGAGCGCATGAGCAGCGCCGCCCGCGGCTCCACCCTCCTCTTCCGCGAAGATTGCAACGGCGCCCTCTACGACTTCACCGGCGTCCGCCTCGACGCCGACGGCCCGAACCTCGACCGCTACCCGACGTCCATCGACCCTGCCGGCTACCTCATCGTCAACGTCAGCGAGCGCCAGTGCTCCAGCCGCGAGGGCGCCCGCACCGCCGTCCCGCGGGAGTGCTGATCCCGGTCGCACTGCGGCCCTCCGCCCAATCCGGTAGGATTCCCCCACGCCTCAGCTCCTCCGCCCGGAGGCCCGCCATGGACGCCTACCGCGCCATCATCACCAAGCGCGACACCCGCCACTACCTCCCCGACCCCGTGCCGCCGGATGTGCTCACCCGCGTCCTGCAGGCCGGCCGGATGGCCGGCAGCTCCAAGAACTCCCAGCCCGTCCGCATGATCGTCGTCCAGGCGCCCGAGCGGCGCGCCGCCCTCGCCGGCTGCGGCGACTACGCCGACCACCTCAAGGCCGCCCCCCTCGCCATCGCGGTCGTCCTCCTCCCCGGCGGCGGCCCCTTCGATGCCGGCCGCGCCGCCCAGAACCTCATGGTCGCCGCCTGGGCCGAGGGCATCGCCAGCTGCCCCGTCTCCATGCACCGCCAGGAGTGCGCCCGAGCCGTCCTCGGCGTTCCCGCCGACTGCACCGTCGCCACCGTCCTCGCCATGGGCTACCCCGATCTCAAGCACCCGCTCAGCCAGGGCCGCCAGCGGCTCCCCCTCGATGAACTCGTCTCCTGGGAGCAGTGGGGCGCCCACCGCCCCGAGACCGCTTAGACCGCCAGGCTCAGCCCGTCGCTCGCAATCACCACCGGCCCGCTGTAATGCGCCCGCGCCGTGTCCAGCAGCTCGTCCGCCCGTTCGCCCGGGTTCAGGTGCGTCAGCACCAGCAGCTTCGCGCCCGCCTCCTTCGCCACCCGCGCCACGTACGCCACTTCCGCGTGCGTCTGTTCGAACGCCCGCCGGACCGCCGCGGCCCGCCGCTCGTCGAACGCCGCCGTCCACCGCGCGATGCCCGCCAGCGAATAGCACTCGTGGATGAGCGCCGCCGCGCCCTCCGCCAGCGGCACCATCACCTCCGCTGCCTCCGTCGTATCGCCGCTGTAGACCACCGCCTTCCCCTCGGCTTCGAACCGCCGCGCCTCGCAGACGAGGTTCGGCGCATGGGGCACCTGCTCGGTCCGCACCGTGAACGGCCCCGCCTCCCGCACGTCGCCCGGCGGGATTTCGACGACCGGCACCTCCAGCGGCTCGCCCCAGCCCCGGCCCGGCATCCCCGTCACCAGCGCCGCCGTCCCGACCGCCTGGCGCGCGTAGGCCGCCGTCCCGGGCGGCCCTTGGATTTCCAGCGGCAGGTGCCCGTACGGGAAGGTCATCGCCTGCACGAAGCTCGCCAGCCCCAGCACGTGGTCCGGGTGGAGGTGGCTCAGGAAGATGCGCGAAATGCTCGCCGGCGAAACCCCCGCCATCACCAGCCGGTCGTACGCCCGCGGCCCGCAATCCAGCAGCACCGATTCGCCCCCGCCCGTCAGCAGGATCGACGACCCTGCCCGGTGCGGCGTGTCCGTGCCCGCCCCGCTGCCGAGGAACTGGATGCGCACGCCCCAAGCCTACCGCCCTGCGATCGTGACAACCATCCCCCCGGCAGGGTACCGTTCGCCCCGGAATCCCTCGAGGAGGAACGCGTGTCCACCCAGGAGTGGTATCTCTTCGGTCACCTGCTCGGTGTCTTCTTCCTGCTCGCCGCCACCGGCCTCACCACCGGCGCAGCCATCGCAGCCGGGCGCGCGACTGCCGCCAACACCGTCGTCACCCTGCTCGACCTCCAGCTCCGCTCCGAGCGCATCGTCACCTCCATCGGGGCGATCCTCGCCATCGTCTTCGGCTCGCTCCTCGTGAACGAAGCCGGCTACTCCTTCGGCGACGCCTGGATCTCCACCGCCTACACCCTCATCATCCTCGCCCTCGCGCTCGACCACGGCTTCTACCTCCGCAAGGTCAAAGCTGCCCGCGACGTCGCCGTCACGCTCGGCAACGGCCCCGTCACCGCTGAGCTCCGCGATAAGCTGAACGACGGCGGCGCCCGCCTCGCGGGCATCGCGCTCACCCTGCTGTGGCTCGTCTTCCTCTGGCTGATGATCGCCAAGCCCGGCGCCTGAACCGCCCCGGCCCGCTAATCGCGCGCCAGCCGCCGCCCCAGCACCCCCGACGGCGACGGCTCCGGGTCGCCCGGCTCGAAGGCCAGGTGCCCGGCCAGCAGCGCCGCCTTGTCGATCGCCGCTGCCGCCGCATACGCCGCCGGCCACGGCAGCCGTTCGCCGGCCCGGTCCAGCGCCCCTGCGGCCAGCAGCGCGCCCCGCGCCAGCCCCCGGCTGAGCGCCCGCCGCCCCGGCAGCCGGCGAATCCGCCCGCCGTGCCGCTCCCACCGCCGCAGCTGCGCCCCTCGCCACGGCAGCCCCGGCGTCTCCGTCATCAGCCGCTGCGCGCCCCAGCCGTGGCAGAACTGCTTCGCCGCGAACACCCGCAGGTCCTCGTCGTGCGCGTGCTCCACCCGCATCGCCGGCGCATACCCCACCCGGAAGCCCGCCGCCTCGGCCCGCAGCCCGAACTCCGTATCCCCCACCCGCCGGTACGCTTCGTTGAAGCGCAGCCGGTCGAATACCGCGCGCCGCACCGCGAGGTTCCGTGTGTCCGTCTCCGTCGGCGAACCGGCCCGCAGCCGCCGGAACCGCGCCGCGTACCGCGCCTGGATCAGCTGCGCCGTCCGCCCGCCCGTCAGCGCCCCGGAAAACCCCTGCGCGAGGTCGAACCCGCGCTCCAGCATCGCCAGCCCGGCCGCGAACCAGCCCGGCCGCACCACGCAGTCCGCGTCGGTGAAGAACACCGCGTCGCCGCGCGCCGCCTCGACTCCCCGGTTCCGCGCCGCGTACACGCCCGGCTCCGGAACCCGCAGCAGCGTCACTCCATCGCCCCGGGCAGCGCCCTCGAGCCAGGCCGAGAACCCCGGCGCGGACCCGTTGTCGATGACGATGACCTCCACCTCAAGCCCCGGCGGCCGGTCCGCCCGCAATGAAGCGAGGCACGCCGCAATCCGCGGGTCGTCCTTCACCGGAACGATGACGCTGACCGTCCGTGCGCTCATGCCCCGTGCGCTTCCCGTTCGACCGTTTCGAGGATCGCCGCGTGCCGCCGCACCGTCGCCGCATCCGCCAGCAGCGCCGGCCGTTCGCCCCCCGCGACGAAGCGCGCCCAGGCCCGCAGCACCTCCCGCACCCCGGCGACGTCGCGCGGCGTTTGGAACCGTTCCAGCCAGTGCAGCCGGCCGGGCCGGCGGGCCGCGGTCCGCCCCGCGCAGGCCAGCCGTTCGCGATAGCGGTCCCCATGGGCCACCCGCCACCGGAACTCCGCGCCGTCCTCCAGCTCGAAGACGCCGCTGAGCGCCCGCCCGTCACCCCGTACCCCGCGCACCCTCGCGATGCGCCCGCCCGTCACCCATTCCGCGAGGTCGATCGCGTGCGGCAGCAGGTCGCGTGAGACCGTTTCGCACGTCGCCGCGCCCCACGCCGCGGCGTTCGTCTCGAGTTCGAAGGTCCACGCCCTCCCGCCCCGCCGCCGCGCGCGCAGGTGCGCCGGCCACGCCCGCCGCGTGTACGCCCCGGAAAACCGGTGCAGCCCCTCCGCCGGCCAGTCCGCCAGCTCCGCCGGGCGCACCGCTGCCGGCTTCTCGCACAGCACGTGCAGCCCGGCCGTCAGCGACCCCGCAACCAAAGCCCCGTTGAAGGCCGGCGGCGTCAGCACCAGCACGCCCTGCAGCGGCTCCGCCGCGAGCATCGCCTCCAGCGACGGCCACCGCCGGACGCCATCGACCTCCACCGGCCGGGGGTCTGCGACGGCCGCGAGCTCCAGCGCCGGCACCATCCGCAGCGCCGGCCGGTAGAGCCGTTCGAAGGCGCGCCCCGCGCCCGCGACGCCGATGCGAATGCGGCCTTCAGCCACCTGCCGCGCACCCCGCGAACGGCTTCCCTTCGAATCCCGGCGGCGCGGGCACCCCGAGCACCGCATACGCCGTCGGCGCGAAGTCCCGCGCGTCGATCTCCGCCCGCCCGTCCAGTCCAACGCCGGTACCGGGCCGCACGTAGCAAAAGCCCCGCCCCGTATGCACCCCGTTCCGCCGCTCCTGCATCGGGTTCACCAGCCGCCGCCCCGCCGCATCGAACGCTTCCGTCACCCGCACCAGCTCCGGGCTCCCCACCAGCAGCGCATCCGGCAGCCGGTGCGCGCGCGGCCCGCTGAAGTGCTCGGCCGTCCGCCAGAGCTCCCGGTACACCGGCTCGCCCGCTCCGGTGCGAACGCCGGCTGCCGCTGCCTCGACGCGCGCGAGCAGCGCCTCCCCTTCGGCCGGGGAGATGCTGCCGTCGCGCTCACGGCCCGCGAGGTTCAGCCGCAGCGCCAGGTCGATGTCGTGGGTCACCCGGAAGACCGGCTCCCTGCCTGCCGCGCTGACCCGTCCATCGAGCTGTGCCTGCCGCGCAGCCCGCACCCGCGCCGGCAGCCGGTTCCAGGCGAACCTGTGGACCCGGTCCGGGATGGCGTCGCGCAGCCGGCGAAGCAGGTCGGCCCGCGGCACCGCTGCAGCCGGCTCCTTCCCCAGCGCCAGCGCGAGCACCTGCACCCCGAGTTCGCTGAAATCCACCTGGTGCCGCATCCCGTGCAGCGCGAACAGCGCCACAGTCGTCCCCTCGCCAGCAGCCTGGAGCACCCGCGGCCAAGCCTCGTCGAGCGGACGGAGCACCCGGGCGACCAGGTCGAGATTCGTCACCCCCGGCACGACCTCGCACGCCTCCGCGAGGTAGTGCCCCGCCTTGTGCGTTTCGCCGAACAGCACGACCGCGAACCTGCGCGCTGGGTCCCCGGCCAGCCGCTCGAGCAGCCGCGCCCGCATCGCCACGCCGCGCGCAAGTTCGCGCGCCATCGCAGCCCGCTCCTGTCCCGACAGCGACTCGAGCGTGTCCAGCCCCAGCGGGTGCCGCCCGAACTCCCTCCGGATGTCCCGCAGGAGCCCCGGCGGCCAGCTCTCCCGCTCAACCTCGTCCTCCGTCCCCCACCCGATGACCTGCTCCGCGGCCGGCTCCCGGACCAGCGGCACATACGGCACGTCGACCACCGTCGACCGCACGCCGGCGGCGGCGAGCCCCCGCCAGAACGGCTCGAACGCCAGCGCCGGGTGCGAAGCCCGCACGTACCGCCCCTCTTCTCCCAGCCACTGCAGCCACGCATACCGGCCGTGTCTGCCGGGGTTGACCCCGGAGGCGAACGTCGGCCACACGCTTCCGTGGAGCAGCTCCCAGGGCCCGCGGACGCGGAACCCCGCGCTCTCCCGCATGAACGCCGCCAGGTTCGGGAGGTCGCCGCCCGCCGCCCGCCGCTCCAGCCACGAGACCTCCATCGCGTCCAGCGCGACGAGCACGAGCCGGTTCGAACCTGTCATCTCCCGGTGTCAGCCCCCGCGGCCGCCCCGCAGCGACCGCTCCAAGCCTACACCGCGAGCGGGTCCTCCGCGATCTGCATCAGGTGCTTGCTCACGTCCGGCAGGCGGTCGATCCCCACCTCGCCCAGCAGCCCGATGTAGTCCATCAGCTGCTTCTCGCGCAGCTTCCGGAGCCGTTCGATGCCTGCCTGGATCCGCTCCACGTCGCCCGCGAAGAGCAGCGCCAGCGCCTCCCGCTCGGGGTGGCTGTAGCGCAGCTCGATGCTCAGCGCCGCCTCCGCACGGCCCAGCCAGAACTTCGCGTTCTCCCGGCCCCGCGGGTGGTGCTGGATGTACCAGAGCAGGTGGCGCTTCCCGTACTCCAGGTGCCGCCGCGAATCCCGCGCAAGGTTGCCGAACAGCGTCCGCTCCACGTCAGTCTTCGCAAAGTCCGCGTATGCCTCGAACAGCGTCAGTTCGTACGACTTGTAGACCACGTCCAGCGCCGTGATCATCTCGGTGAACTTCAGCGCCCCGTACCACGCCCGGTAGAGCGCGCCCAGTGGCGCCTGCCCCAGCCCGCCGCCGTTCGCAAGCGCCCGCTTCCGCAGCGCCTCCACCTTGTGCCCCGCGTCGTAAATCTGCGTCCCGAGGAACAGCTTCACGTCGTGGAAGCCGTAGCTGATCGGCTCCAGCCACTTCGCGATGATCTTCTGCTCCACCAGCCCGTGCCCGCTGTACAGCGTCGCCAGCTGGCACACGGCCCGCTCGATCTCCGCCGGCAGCTCGCTCAGCCCGTTCGTCCAGTCGAGGTCCGTCGCCGGGACCCACCGGTCCCGGATCGCGTCCTCGTACAGCTCATCCACCCCCTCCGCCCAGACCTCGACTTTGTCATAGATGTAGTAGCTGCCCGGGGCGTAGTTGTCCGGCGAGGGGTGCGAGCCGCGCGGCGTGTCGTTCTCGTACGGCCAGTGATCCGGCACCTGTCCGTAGGTGCCGATGTTGATGTCCTTCAGCAGCAGGCCCCGCTCGCCGGGCTGCGCGCGGACGCCCCGCTCCGAACGCGTCCGGATGAAGTTGAACGTCAGGTTCGGGATGCGCTCCGGGTCCCGGTCGACGAGGTCGAGGAACCCCCGCATCCGCTCCTCCGGGATGCGCATCATCGTGATGTTCGCCACCGTCGCGTCCTTCAGCGGCGAGGCCTCGATGCGGGCGATGGTCTCCTCGCTCCAGCCCAGGTCGCGGGCGCGGATCTTCGTCGCGGTGCTCAGCTGCATCGTTCCGTCCTTCGTGTGCTCGGGGTGGCTGGCCGGCTCAGTTCACCGGGTCGAGGAATTCGCGCAGGCCCGGCGCCATCCGCTCCCGCCGGTCGCCCAGCCCGATCACTTCGAGCCGGTGCATGTACTCGTTCACCTGCCGCTTCCGCATCAGCATCAGCTTCGCGTAGCCCTCGTCGATATGCTCGATGCCGCCGCCGGCGAGGATGGCGAGCGCCTCGCCCGTCGTCGGGTTCGTCGTCAGGCTCGCCTGCTGGCTTTGCGCCAGCGCCCCCTCCTGGATGTCCAGGTAGTGGTGCATCTCCTCCTTCCGCCACGGCTCCGTATCCATCACGTATTTCATGTGCGTGACGCCGAACGCCAGGTGGCGGCTTTCATCCTGCGCCGCCAGGCGGAAGATCTTCTTCTCTGCTTCGTTCTGCGCGATGAGCTCGCCCATCCGGAAGAGCGTCTGCACGAACCCCTCGCCCACCAGGTGCAGCAGCGCCGTCATCTCTGTGAAATCGTCCACCGAGAGCAGGTTGATCGCCCCGAACCCCGCATCCACCATCCCCCCGCCGTTCACCAGCGCCCGCTTCCGGAACACGTCGAGGTGCCGGCTTTCATCCATGATCTGCGTGCCCAAGAACAGCTGCGATTCGAAATGGTCCGGGTGCACCTGCTCCATGAACCGCCCCGGCAGGTCCCCCGCGATGAACTCCACCTGCGTGAGGAACGTGCACAGCGTGCACATCGCCCACTCCAGGTCGTCCGGCAGCGGCTGGATCGTCTCCCACGGGATGTCCACCGCGCTCGACCACTGCCGCTGATTCGCCTCCTCGTAGAGCAGCATCGCGCTCTCCGACCAGACGTCCGCCTTCGAACGGTACTGCCGCGCGTGCCGCGGCGACCGCGGGTCCGCCCAGGCGCCGCGCGGCTTGAACACCGGCGCCCCCGATGCGTCGATCTCCGCGTTCCCGTACGTCAGCGCGTTGATCTGCTCCAGCGTCAGGCCCTTCCGTCCCGCCTGGATGCGCATCCCCTGCTCCGTATCCAGGTTCAGCCAGTCGAAATTCAGCCCGGGGACGTCCACGAATGCAGGCGACGTCATAGGGGCACCTCCGGGGTGTGCGTGATTGGCGCAGTATATCGCACCAATAGAACGTTCGCCGCAAGCGAAACGCCGCCCGCTGGCGTCCCCTGTTCCGATTTGCTAGCCTTTCCCTCGATGCGCCATCCCGACGCACTGCCACGCGAGGTCGTGAACGCCCCGGACTCACCGGGGCGCGTCCTTTAGCGCCGCGGCGGCGGAACGCGGCCCGTTCGAACCTGCACCGCAGCGTTGTCCTCCCGACCGGCGCGCATGCTGGTCTCCCGCCCGCCTCTCGCCGAAACTCCCCATAAGAATTCCGTAAGAAACTCGCCCCGGCGCACCCGCGCCGGCCGCCCGTCCCATCACCCCGCACGAGGAGACGACCCGATGCCCGAAAAGATCTACATCTTCGATACCACCCTCCGCGATGGCGAGCAGTCCGCCGGCGTCGCCTTCACCCCCGGCGAAAAGCTCGAAATCGCCCGCCAGCTCGAAAAACTCGGCGTCGATATCATCGAAGCCGGCTTCCCCTGCTCCACCCCCGGCGACCTCGAAGCCGTGCAGGCTATCGCCCGCAGCGTCCGCGGCCCCGTCATCTGCGCCCTCGCCCGCGCCGTGCCGGCCGATATCGATACCGCCTGGGAGGCCGTCAAGGAGGCCGCTGAACCCCGCATCCACGTCTTCATCAACTCCAGCGACATCCAGATGGCCCACCAGCTCCGGAAGGACCGCGAGCAGGTGCTCACCCAGGCCGAGGAGATGGTGAAGCACGCCGCAAAGTACACCAGCAACGTCGAGTTCAGCCCGATGGACGCCACCCGGGCCGACCCCCGCTTCGTCTTCGAAATCGTCCGCCGCTGCATCGATGCCGGCGCCACCACCATCAACATCCCCGACTCCGTCGGCTACGCCATCCCCGAAGAGCTCGGCGCCTTCTTCCGCGCCCTCTTCGAAAACGTCCCCAACATCCACAAGGCCCGCGTCTCCTTCCACGGCCAGAACGACCTCGGCCTCTGCACCGCCAACACCCTCACCGCCATCCAGAACGGCGCCCGTCAGGTCGAAGTCACCATCAACGGCATCGGCGAACGCGCCGGCAACACCTCCCTCGAGGAAGTCGTCATGGCCATCAAGACCCGCAAGGACTTCCTCCCCTTCTACACCGACATCAACACCCGCGAGATCTACCGCACCTCCAAGATGGTGGAGACCTATTCCGGCATGCCAGTCCAGTGGAACAAGGCCATCGTCGGCAAGAACGCCTTCCGCCACGGCTCCGGCATCCACCAGGACGGCATCCTCAAGCTCCGCGAAACCTGGGAGATCATGGACCCCGCCGAAATCGGCATCCCCCAGGGCACCCAGCTCGTCCTCGGCAAGCTCTCCGGCCGCCACGCCTTCAAAGAGCACATGCTCGAGCTCGGCTACGAACTCACCGACGAAGAGCTCAACCGCGTCTTCGCCGCCTTCAAAGAGCTCGCCGACAAGAAAATCGAAGTCGACGACCGCGACCTCGAAGCCCTCGTCAACGAAAACCTCCGCTCCATGGAAACCGCCGGCTGGCGGCTCGACCTCGTCCAGGTCTCCGCGGGCGACCACGCCGCCCCGACGGCCACCCTCCGCCTCATCGACCCCGAGGGCAACATCCGCGTCGATGCCGCCGTCGGCACCGGCCCTGTCGATGCCGTCTACCGCGCCATGAACCGCATCACCGGCCTCGCGCCGAAGCTCACCGAGTTCTCCGTCAAGAGCGTCACCGAAGGCATCGACGCCCAGGGCGACGTCACCATCCGGATCGAGGACGAGAAAGGCCGCACCTACACCGGCCGCGCCGCCGATACGGACATCATCGTCGCGAGCGCCAAGGCCTACATGAACGCCCTCAACCGGATGCTCCTCACCGGCGCCCGGCCCGCCGAGGCCCGCGCCAACCCCTAGCGTTCCCCGGGAGCAGCCTTCCGCTGCCAGCCCGGGCCGATCCCGCCGTCGCCCGCGCCCGGGGCGTAGAATCACCGGCCATGCCGGCTGAAGCGCCCCGGGCGCGGTTCTTCTACGGCTGGGTCGTCGTCGGCGCCGTCTTCGGCGCGCTCTTCGTCGCCTTCGGCGCGGCGTACAGCTTCGCCGCCTTCTTCAACGCCCTCCGCGACGAGTTCGGCGCCACCCGCAGCGATATCTCGCTCGTCTTCGCCCTCAGCGGCTTCCTCTACTTCGGCCTCGGCGCTGTCACCGGCCTCCTCGCCGACCGGCTCGGGCCGCGGCGGGTCATCGCCGCCGGCATCGTCTGCATCGCCGCCGGCATGGCGGCCGCCTCGCTCGCGCAGGCCGTCTGGCAGGTCTACCTCACCTACTCCCTCGGCGTCGGCGTGGGCGTCGGGCTCGTCTATGTCCCGGCTGTCGGCGTCGTCCAGCGCTGGTTCATCCGCCGCCGCGGCATGGCTTCCGGCTTCGCCGTCGCCGGCATCGGCGCCGGCACCCTCGTCATGCCGCTCCTCGCCGCCGCTTCCATCGACGCCCTCGGCTGGCGGCCCTCCTGGGTCATCCTCGCCGCCGTCGCGCTCGTCATCGGCATCCCCGCCGTGCTCACCATCGTCCCGAACCCCGCCGACCGCGGCCTCTACCCCGACGGCGACCGCCAGCCGCCGCCCGCGCTCGGCCCCGCCGGCGGCCCGGCGGTGCGCCAGGCCATCCGCTCCGCTCCCTTCTGGCTCCTCTTCGGCGCGGGCCTCTCCACCAGCCTCGGCATCTTCATCCCCTTCGCCCACCTCACCCCGTACGCCCGCGACCAGGGCTACTCCGATGCCTTCGGCGCCCTCCTCATCGGCTTCATCGGCATCGGATCCATCGCCGGCCGCCTCCTCCTCGGCAGCTCCGCCGACCGTCTCGGCCGCCGCCGCTCGCTGGCCGGCACCTTCGTCGCGATGGGCCTCTGCCTCGCCTGGTGGCTCACTGCCGTGCAGGCGTGGGCGCTCATCCTCTTCGCCCTCGCCTTCGGCGCCGCCTACGGCGGCTTCGTCGCGCTCATCCCGGCCCTCGCCGCCGACTACTTCGCCGGCCGCAGCTTCGGCGCCATCCTCGGCCTCATCTACACCAGCGCCGCCGTCGGCGCCCTCGCCGGCCCCACGCTCGCCGGCGCGCTCTACGACGCCCGCGAAAGCTACGACCTCCCGATCATGCTCGGCATCGCCCTCAACGGCGTCGCCGTCCTCTGCACGCTCATCCTCCGCGACCCCGCGCCAGTCCCCCGCCCTGCCGCCGCGCCCGCAGCGCGCTAGCCCCCGCCGCGGCACAATGAACTCGTGAAGCGTCTCACCAGCCTCGCCGCGCTCGCCTTCCTTTCCGTCCTCGTCCTCACTGCCTGCGGCATCAAAGACAAGTCCTACGCCACCTCGCCCTCGCTCCGCGCCCTCATCGGCACCACCATCGGCAACGTCGCCTTCCGCACCGGCGAAACTCCGCCCGCCCCAAAGGACCCGCCCGCCGGCTGGGAGCTCCACTTCTCCCTCGCCACCTTCTCCCACCTCGAAAACGACCAGCCCAGCATCCAGGTCGTCCTCCAGGTCCGCACCCACCCCGGCGCCGGCTTCGAATTCTGGCTGCTCGATGAAACCGGCGCCGTCGTCGCCCGCTGGTCCGCCGGCGCCACCACCAGCTACGTCGGCACCGTCTGCTTCCAGCTCGAACTCGCCCGCGACGGCGAAGCCGTCCCCCTCGGCCAGGGCGACCACCGCGCTGTGGTGGCCTTCCGCGAATTCGCCGGCGAGGTCATCGCCGCCCGCGAAGCGCGCGTCACCGGCAACCCGCCCCGGCTCGAAGGCGCAACGCCGGCGCCCAACAGCCCCGTCTACCGCGACGCGCTCGCCTGCCCGAAGGGATCCTGACCCGCCGCCGAACCGCTACGGCCGCCGCCAGGCCAGCCACTGCGTCACCCCGATGAGCAGGCAGGCGTTCGCCACCGCCGATGCCAGCCACCGCCCTTCCGGGCTGAACCCGCCCCACGCGAACGGCGCCAGCCCCCACAGCGCCGCGCCCGTCGCCGCGTTCGCCGTCGCAACGCCCGGCAGCCAGCCGATCGCCCGCTGCCACGCCATCCACCCCAGGCCGGCGCTCGCCAGCGCGAACGCACCGCCGAGCACCCAGAACGTCTCGCGCGGCAGCCCGAACCACCCTGCCAGGTTCGAAGCGAGCGCGAAGCACGCCGCCGCGAGGACGGCCTCGAACAGCGCATCAGCCCACAGGATGAGCACCGCGGGCGACCGGAAGGGGAGCAGGTGGCGGTTCTTGCTGGACATGCCCCGAGCGTAGCACGCGCTCCCGCTCCGGCCCTGCAGACCCCTGTCACAGCAGCACCAGGTTGTCCCGGTGCACCACCTCGTCGCCGTAGCTGTAGCCCAGCGCCTCCGCGATCCGGTCCGACCGCAGCCCCCGGATCTTCTCCAGCTCCTCCGCCGCGTAGTTCACCAGCCCGGCCGCCACCCGGTGCCCCTCCGGGTCGCGAATCTCCACCGAATCCCCGCGCTGGAACGTGCCCGTCACCCCGGCGACCCCCGCCGGCAGCAGGCTCCGGCCCCGCGCCCGCAGCGCCTCCGCCGCCCCCGCATCCACCGTGATCCACCCCCCGCGCGTGATGCTCCCGAGGATCCACCGCTTCCGGCTCTCCAGCCGGTCGCCCGCCGCGGGGAAGTACGTCCCCGTCGTGTCGCCGCGCGCCGCCGCGAGCAGCGCCTCCGGCTCCCGCCCCGAGCAGATCACCACGTCCACCCCCGCCTGTGTCGCGATGTGCGCCGCCCGCAGCTTCGTCGCCATCCCGCCCGTGCCGGGGCCGTGCGCCCCGCCGCCCAGCGCCTCCACCCGGGCGTCGATCCGCTCCACCCGCCGGATCAGCTGCGCGCCCGGGTTCGAACGCGGGTCCGCATCGTACAGCCCGGCCACATCCGTCAGGATGACCAGCAGGTCCGCATCGATCAGGTTCGCCACATAGGCGGAGAGGCTGTCGTTCTCCCCGATGCGCGTGGCCAGCACCTGGTCGAGCGCCACGGCATCGTTCTCGTTGATGATGGGCACCGTCCCGGCATCCAGCAGGTCGCGCAGCGTATTGCGCGCATTCAGGTACGCCAGCCGGTCCGCGAGGTCGCGCCGCGTGAGCAGCACCTGCGCCACCACCGTATCGTGCCAGTCGAACAGCTCGTCCCAGCTCTGCATCAGGTGGCTCTGGCCCACCGAGGCGATCGCCTGCCGGCTCAGCGCCCGCACCGTCTCCGCCCGGCCGCGCAGCCGGTGCCGCCCCGCCGCCTGCGCCCCCGACGAGACCACCGCCACCTGGCAGCCCGCCTGCCGCAGCCGCACGACCTGCCCGACGAGCCGCGACATCGCCTCCAGGTCCAGCCGGTCCGACCCGGCTGTCAGCAGGCTCGTGCCGAACTTCGCCACGATTCGCCGGTAGCGCACGCCGTAAGTAGACCGCGCCGGCCGCGAACGCGAAAGCGCCGCACCGCCCCGGTTACGCCGTGCGCGGCGCCACCCGCCGCAGCCCCGGCTGGAGTGCCATGCTCCCCGCCACCGCCGCCAGCGTCGCCCACGCCATCACCGGGAAGACGGCCTCCATGCTCGCTGCCTGCGCCGCCGCCCCGACCGGGAAGGCGGCCAGCATCGCGAGCCCCATCGCCAGCGGGAAGAGCCCCATCACCCGCCCCCGCATCGCCTCCTCCACCCGCTGCTGCGCAATCGTCGACGACGACACCATCGTGCTCACCAGCGCGAAGCCCAGCCCGAAGTTCGCAACGGCCGTCAGCGGCACGCTCCGCGAATAGGCGAACACCAGCGCGCACAGCCCGAACCCGACCCCCGCGCCCCAGAGCGTCAGCCCCCGCCCCGGCAGGTCGTTCCGCACGAAGTAGAACACCGAGGCCGCCATCGTGCCGAGCCCCCACGTCATCGCCATGAAGCCGAACTGCGTCTCCGAAAGCCCCAGCACGTTCCGCATCCACGACGGCCCCAGCGAAGCCGGCCCCGGCATCCCCAGCAGCTGAATCGCCAGCACCAGCACGATGACCGCGAAAATCGTCGGCTCGCCCCGCGTGTACCGCAGCCCGGCCCAGGCGTTCCGCACCACCCCGGCCCCCGCGCCGCCCTGCCCGCGCGACCGGAACCGCAGCGCGAACAGCAGCGGCAGCACCCCCGCCCACGCCAGCAGCGTCAGCGCGTACACCTCGCCGGGCTCCATCCGGCTGTTCAGGAAGCCGACCAGCGGCAGCGCCAGCGGGAACGTCACCTGCTGCGCCACCATCTGCAGCGTGATCGCCGAGGGGAGCGCTGCCATCCCCACGATGGCCGGCGTCGCCGCCTGCCGCGCCGGCTGGTCGACGGCCATGTTCGCCGCCGCTGCGAACGTCAGCCCCAGCAGCACTGCCACGTTCGCCGCGCCGAACGGCTCTGCCAGCATCAGCGCCGCCACGCCCCCGTTGATCGCCAGCGCCGCCACCTGGCAGCCGATGAGCAGCCGCCGCCGCTCCAGCCGGTCCGCCAGCGCGCCCCCGATGAGCCCGAAGGCGATCATCGCCGAGCCCCGCGCCGCCCCCAGTAGCCCGACGAACAGCACCTCGCGCTCCGGGTGGCGCTCCTGAACCCAGAAGACCTGCGTCAGGAACTGCATCGGCATCACGAAGCTCACCAGCACCGACCCGGCGAACAGCAGCCGGAAATCGCGCGACTCGAGAGCGTTCGCGGCCATCGGCCGGAACTCTACGCGGCCGTTAACAATCCCGCGAGCCTGCGCTCAGCTCCCCCGGCCGCTCCCGAACCGCGCCAGCTCCCGCTCCAGGTCCAGCGGGCGCGTCACCGCTTCCCGGTCGTACGGCCCCCACGCCTCCCGCGGCACGAGCCACATCACCTCGAACTCGTTCCCGTCCGGGTCGCGGCCGTAGAGCGACTTCGTCGCGCCGTGGTCCGATTGCCCGGTCAGCGCGCCGAGGTTCGCCAGCGTCACCCGCATCTCCGCCAGCTCCTCGATGGTGTCCACCTGCCAGGCGAGGTGGTAGAGCCCCACCGCCTGCCCGGTGAACGGCCCCTGCGCAGCGGGGCCGAGCGCGAACAGCCCCAGGTCGTGGTGGTTCGCCGAGCCCGCCGCCCGCAGGAAGACGGCCCGCCCGCCCACGTTCTGCACCACCTCGAAGCCGAACGCTTCCTGGTAGAACGCCGCCGCCCGCTCCGCATCGCGCACGAACAGCACCGCATGGTTCAGCCGGCTCACCCGCGCCATCGCATCCACCCCCCGGGAACGTTCGGCAAGTATAGCGGGAGACGGGAGACGGGAACCGGGAGGCGGGAGAAGGGAGAAGGGAGAAGGGAGAAGGGAGAAGGCTCTCCCAACTCCCAACTCCCAACTCCCAACTCCCAACTCCGTCGCCGCGGGGCTCCGTCCCCGCGGAGGGCCGGCGAGGCCCACCCGAACGCTCGAAGGTCAAGCTCCCGTCTCCCGCCTCCCGCCTCCCAACTCCCCACTCCCAACTCCCCACTCCCCACTCCCAACTCCCAACTCCCAACTCCCAACTCCCAACTCCCAACTCCCGCTACTGCCCGCCGGCGGCCGCCCGCGCTTCCTGCCGCACCTCCAGCGCGGCCAGCGCCCGCCGCCGGTCCTCCGCCACCCGCTCCGAGCGGCTCATCAGCTGCAGGAGCGCCACACAGCCGATCACCACCGCGCCCATCAGCATCAGCGTCTCCCGGATCCCGATGTGGTCCGCCACGATGCCGATGGGCAGCGCAAACAGCCCGAACAGGCTCCAGCTCAGCATCGAAATCGACTGCACCCGCCCGTGGTACTCGTGGTCCGTGTTCGACATCGTCAGCGCGTTGTTCAGCCCCTGGAACCCGCTCGCCAGCGCCCCCACCGCCACCATCGCCGCCAGCCCCACCAAAAGACTCGTCGTCGCCCCCAGCAGGATCAGCGACGCCCCGAACGCCATCGCCAGCACCGGCTGCCAGAACCAGGCCCGCCGGCTCTCCGCGAACGTCGCAACCAGCACCGTCGCCGCGACCGCGCCCACCGCGCCGAACGACTGCAGCAGCCCCAGCCCGCCCGACCCCGCACGGTAGACGTCGACCGCCACCGACGGCAGGAACGACTGGTACGGGAAGCCGACCATGATCACCGCGAAGCTCGTCAGGATGAGCAGCGCCAGCGACGGCCGCCGCCGCACGTACCGCACCCCGTCGGCGAGGTCCCGCAGCGGCGAAACCTGCGTCGCCCGCGGCTTCGGGTTCCCCGGCGGCAGCCGGAACATCGTCGCCATCGCGATGAAGAAGCCCAGCGTCGTCATCAGGTACACCCCGCCCGTCCCAATCACCGCCACCGCGATGAACGCGCCCGCCAGCGACGGCCCGATGACCCGCGTGCTGTTCATGCTCAGCTGCTGCAGCACCACCGCATTCCCGATGCTGTCCCGCCCCACGAGGTCGCCGATGAACGCCTGCCGCGCCGGCCCGATGAACGCGAACCCGGCGCCCTGCACCACGCCCGCCGCGATCAGCATCCAGTACTCGATGTGCCCGGTCTTGATCATCGTCGCGACCCACAGCGAGTTCAGCGCGATGATCCCCTGGCAGGCGATGAGCAGGTTCCGCTTCGGCAGCCGGTCGGCCAGCACGCCGCCCCAGAGCCCCAGCAGCAGCTGCGGCACCCCGAACGCGATCATCACCCCGCCGAGCGCCGTGTTCTTCCCCGTCAGCTCGAACGCCAGGTAGCCCCGCGCCACGATCTGCATCTGCATGCCGAGGAACGAAAACAGCGTGCCGATCCACAGCAGCCGAAACTGCCCGTTCTCCAGCGCATAGAACGTCCGGCGGAACCACCCGGCCAGGGCTTTACCCTCACGTCAAGGTTTGCGGAGAGTTCAACCCTACCACATCATCCGCGCCCGGCCCACCCGCCGGCCCGCCGGCTACGAACCCGTCACCGTGAACGGCGTCCGCATACCCTTCGCGTAGTGCGAAACCACTCCGCTCGTCGTCTCCTCCACCACCGTGCACGCGAGCTCGTACTCGCCCGGCTCGAGGTTCAGCTCCAGCAGCGCCGCCTCCCCCATGCCGAGGTTCCGCACCTGCCCCGCGAGCTCCCACGACCCGTCGCCCGTCTTCTTCAGCACCTGCAGGTCGTGTACCTGCCCGCCTTCATCGTGCCCGTGCGCGTGGTCCATCTCGTGCACCGCCCAGAAGACCACCTTCCCCGCGCGGGCACTCGTCACCGCCGGGTCCACCGACCAGTTCCGCAGCCCCACCCGGATCGCCCCCTCCGGCGGCGCGGCCATCGCCGACATGTGCCCGTCGCCCGGCCCGTGCCCGCCCGTCACCGTCACCGGGTTCGAACCCCCGCACGCCGCCGCGGCAACCCCGAGGACGGCCGCGGCACCCGCGAACAGAAGCCTGCGCATGTGCACCTCCGTTGCCCGGCAGGATACCCCCCTCCCCTCTCGAGTCAATCGCCGCCCCGTCGCTCCTTTACCCCGCCTTCCGTACACTCCTCGGACCTTCCCGCCCCGGAGACGCCCCGTGCCCACCATCCGCGACCTCGCCGACCGCCTCTGGAACGGCGACATCACCACCGCCGACTACCACCCCGTCGGCTGGCGCCACCCCGAAGCCGAAGAGATCGCCGAGGGCGTGCTCTTCTACAAAGGCATCGCCAGCGCCAACACCATCGATACCGGCGACGGCCTCGTCATGCTCGATACCGGCGCCGTCAACGATACCCGCCCCCTCCACGAGCAGGTGCGCCGCTGGCGCCCCGAAGCGCCCCTCCGCGCCGCCGTCTTCTCCCACCACCACGTCGACCACATCTTCGGCGTCGGCCCCTTCGAACAGGAGGCCGACGAACGCCGCTGGCCCCGGCCCATCGTCTACGGCCACGAACTGCTCGAATCGCACTTCGCCCGCTACCAGCGCACCCTCGGCTGGAACACCGCCATCAACCGCCGCCAGTTCGCCATCGATGCCCCCGGCTTCAGCTGGCCCCGGCAGTACCGCCTGCCCGATGTCACCTACACCCGGCGGCTCACCTTCCGCCAGGGCAGCCTCACCTTCGAACTCCGCCACACCCGCGGCGAGACCGAAGACGCCACCTGGACCTGGATTCCCGAGCGCAAACTCCTCGCCCCCGGCGACCTCTTCATCTGGGCCGTCCCCAACGCCGGCAACCCCCAGAAAGTCCAGCGCTACTGCGGCGAATGGGCCGCCGGCCTCCGCGAAATGGCCAGCCTCGGCGCCGAACTCCTCCTCCCCGGCCACGGCCTCCCCATTTTCGGCGCCGACCGCATCCGCCAGGCCCTCCTCGATGCCGCCGAACTCCTCGAATCCATCGAGGACCAGGTCCTCGCCCTCATGAACACCGGCTGCACCCTCGACCGCATCCTCCACGAAGTTCAGGTGCCCGCCCGCCTCCTCGACAAGCCCTACCTCCGGCCCGTCTACGACGACCCCCAGTTCCTCGTCCGCAACGTCTGGCGGCTCTACGGCGGCTGGTACGACGGCGAGCCCGATAACCTCCTGCCCGCCCCCCGCGCCGAGCAGGCCCGCGAATGGGTCGCCCTCGCCGGCGGCCTCGACCGCGTCCTCGAGCGTGCCGCCGCCCTCCGTGCCGAGGGCAACCTCCGCCTCGCCTGCCACCTCGTCGAATACGCCGTCATCGCCGAACCCGGCTCGCGCGCCGCCCACGACCTCCGCGCCGAGATCTACGCCGCCCGCGCCGCGCTCCAGCCCTCCTCCATGGCCCGCAACATCCTCAACCACGCCGCTCTCGCCTCCCGCCAGGGCAAACGCGACCTCGCCGGCGACTTTTAGGGAGAAAGGGAGAAAGGGAGAAAGGGAGAAAGGGAGAAAGGGAGAAAGGGAGAAAGGGAGAAAGGGAGAAAGGGAGAAAGGGAGAAAGGGAGAACTCTCCTCCCGAGGCCCCTCCCAACTCCCAACTCCCATCTCCCAACTCCTCCGCCGCGGGGCTCCGTCCCCGCGGAGGGCCGGGAGGCCCGCCCGAACGTTCGCATCCACCGGTTCCCGCCGCCTCCCAACTCCGAACTCCCACCTCCCAACTCCTCCGCCGCGGGGCTCCGTCCCCGCGGAGGGCCGGCGAGGCCCGCCCGAACGTTCGCATCCACCGGTTCCCGCCGACTCGCAACTCCCAACTCCCGTCTCCCAACTCCCAACTCCTCCGCCGCGGGGCTCCGTCCCCGCGGAGGGCCGGCGAGGCCCGCCCGCACGCTCGCATCCACCGGTTCCCGCCGACTCCCAACTCCCAACTCCGAACTCCCAGCTCCCAACTCCCATCTCCCAACTCCTCCGCCGCGGGGCTCCGTCCCCGCGGAGGGCCGGTGAGGCCCACCCGGGAGTTCGCGTCCGCGCGCCCTCCCGCCTCCCGGTTCCCGTCTCCCGTCTCCCGGAACATCCGTTGGGCGCATGGCGCCCCGCGGGGACGGAGCCCCGCGGCTACGGTTGGAGGTTGGAGGTTGGAGGTTATCCTCCCTCCCAGCTCCCAGCTCCCAGCTCCCAGCTCCCAGCTCCCAGCTCCCAGCTCCCAGCTCCCACCTCCCAGCTCCCGGCTCCCGGCTCCCGACTCCCGACTCCCGACTCCCAGCTCCCGACTCCCAGCTCCCAACTCCCTCCTCCCCACTCCCGCCTCCACCGCCGGCGCGGAGCGGCGGCATCCCGCGGCGCCGCCGGCGAAGGCGGCCAGCCATCCCCCGCGGCGCCAGCCGCGCCACCGCGCCGGCGAAGCCGGCCAGCCATCCCCCGCGGCGCCAGCCGCGCCACCGCGCTCCCACCGCCCTCCCGCGCCACCCACCGCCTATACTCCCTCCGTGCCCGAAATCCCCGAGCTCGAGGCCATCCGCGGCTTCTTCCAGGAGCAGCTCCCCGGCCGCGCCATCGCCGCCGCCGCCGTCCGCATCCCCGTCGTCTTCCGCACCCCCGCCAGCGAATTCCGCGAAACGCTCCCCGGCGACCGCTTCTCCGGCTTCCGCCGCCGCGGCAAATTCCTCCTCCTCGACCTCGCCTCCGGCCGCGTCCTCGCCGTCAATCCCATGCTCACCGGCCGCTTCCAGTACGTCGACCCCGCCGCCAAACCCCCGGCGAAGACCTGCCTCATCCTCGACATCGACGGCGGCCGCTCCCTCCGCTACGCCGACGAGCGCCTCATGGGGAAGCTCTACCTCCTCCCCGGCGACCGCCTCGGGGCCATCCCCGGCTGGACCGACGGCGGTCCCGACCTCCTCGACCCCGCCCTTACGGAGGAAGGCTGGCTCCAGCGCATCGCGAAGTACCGCGGCGGCATCAAGAACATCCTCGTCAACGCCGCCTTCGTCCAGGGCATCGGCAACGCCTACAGCGACGAAATCCTCTGGGAAGCCCGCATCAACCCCTACACCCCGCGCACGAAGCTCAGCGAGGACGACCTCCGCCGTCTCTTCCGCGCCGCCCGCGACGTCATGGCCTGGGCCGAACCGCTCGCCCGCGCCGCCATGGTGAAGGACGGCACCCTCGACTACGAAGAGCGGCGCGACTTCCTCCGCGTCCACCGGCGCGGCGGCCAGCCCTGCCCCCGCTGCGGCACGCCGATCACCGAAATCACCGCCAACCAGCGCGTCACCAGCTTCTGCCGCCAGTGTCAGCCCGAACTGCCGGCCTGACCGGCCCCGCCGGCTGACTCCTCCGCCCCGGTCACCCGCTCCCGGATGACCCGCGCGATATCCTCCACCCCGTACGGCTTCGCCAGCAGCTCCAGCCCGTACCGCTCCACCAGCGCCGTCACCCCCGCGTCCGTCGTCGCCCCCGTCGCGATGATTGCCCGCGGGATGAGGTGCGGCATGCGCGCCTCGAGCCCTTCGAATACCGCGTCGGCCGTCTCGGTCGCCAGCCGGTAGTCGCAGAGGATGACGTCCGGGTCGAACTCCGCCGCCAGCTCGAGCGCCCGCCCGCTGTTCTCCGCATCGAGGCACCGGTGGCCGAGGCTCTCCACCAGCCGCCGGCACACCTTCCGCAGGCTCGGCTCATCGTCGATGACCAGCACCGTCGCCTGCCGCGCGGGGGGCGGCGCCTCGACCGCCGCATCCGCAGCGCCGCCCTCCGACGGCGCCGGCAGCGTTATCACGAACGTCGTCCCCGTGCCCGGGGTCGAAATGCAGTCGATCGTCCCCCGGTGCGACTGGATGATCGAGTAGCTGAGCGGCAGGCCGAGGCCCGTCCCCACACCCTGCTTCGTCGTGAAAAACGGCTCGAAAATCCGCGCCCGCGTTGCCTCGTCCATCCCGGTCCCCGTATCGCTCACCGCGATGCGCACGTTTCCCGCTTCGTCCGTCTCGCCCTCGATCACGATCCGCCGCACCGGCCGCCCCTCCAGCGCGTGCTCCGCATTCGTGACGAGATTCAGCAGCACCTGCGTCAGCTGGTGCTCGTTGCCCCACGCCGCGAGCCCGTCCGCCAGCCGGACCTGCACCTCGATGCCGGCCTGCTGCCAGAGCCGCTCCCGCAGCCGCTGCACATGGCCTACCACATCCGCGACCGCCACCCGGCCGTGCTCCGCCGCCCCCGGCCGCGCGATGAACAGCAGGTCGCGCACGATGTTCCGCGCCCGCAGCGCCTCCTTCTGGATGATGGCCAGCTCCTCGCCCATCTGGCCCGTCGTATCGGAGAGCGCCAGCACCTCCGCGAACCCGAGGATCGCCGTGAGCGGGTTGTTCAGCTCGTGCGCCACCCCGCCGATGAGCTCGCCGAGCGCCGCCAGCCGCGACGCCCGCTCCATCCGCGCCCGGTTCGCCGCCTCCTCCGCCTCCCGCCGCACCTCGTCCGTCACGTCCGCCGCCACCGTCAGCACCCGCATCTGCGGGTCGTCCAGCGGCACGAACTCGTAGTCGAAATGCCGGCTCTCGCCGTCGATCGCCAGTTCCGCCCGGCCGCGGGCGCCGACGCCGTCTTCGAACGCCCGCCGGAACGGCTCCCGCAGCCCCTCCGGCAGCCGCGCTGCGATGGCATCGATGTCGTTCGCCGTCTTGTCCGGGTCGATCGCCTGCACGATCTCCTGCCCCAGCGCGTTCGCGAAGATCGGCCGCCCCGTCCGGTCCGAGAGGATGACCGCCTCCGAGAGCGACCGCAGGATGAGGCCGTAGACGGCCGCCTGCCGCTCCCGCTCCTGTGTCGCGATGCTCGCTTCGATCGCCGGGCCGACCACCTGCGCCACCCGCCGGATGAGCGCGAGGTCGCGCTCCGAGAAGGCGAAGCCCGGCTCCCGGCTCGCCACCAGCAGCAGCCCCGTCGCCGCGCCCGCCGAATACGTCGCCGTGTAGCTCACCGAGGTGAATCCGAAATTCGGCCCGAAGTGCGACGCTGGCACCGCCTCGCCCGGCACCACCACCTGCCCCACCGACCGCGCTTCGAACTCGTGCGGCAGCATCGGCAGCCGCAGCTCCCCGCCGAGCAGGTGCGGCCACGCCAGCTCGTCGCCGTCGAACCGCCCGTACGCCGCGAACGCCTTCGGCACGAACCGCTCCAGCGCCGGCGTAATCCCCAGCAGGATTGCTGTCGGCCCCTGCGCCGTCGCCGCCGTTGCGCTCACCTCCGCGAGAATCCGCTGCTCCTCGGCCTGCCGGTCCCGTTCCGCCTGCGCCGTCACCGTCTCCACCACCGGCCCCACCACCGCCGTGACCCGCCGCAGCAGCGCCAGCTCCCGCGGTCCGAACCGGAACGCCGGGTCGCGGCTCGCCACCATCAGCATCCCCGAGACGCCCCCGGCCGCGTGGTACGAAGTCAGCGCATACGCGCACAGCCCGAGTTCGCCGTAGAACGTCGCCCGGTACGGCTCCAGGTTGCCTACCCCCTGCCCCGCCGCCAGCGCCTCCCGTCCGACCGGCGAAAACCGCATCACGAGCTCGTCCCGCCCGATGACCCGCCGGCCCTCCGGGTCCGTGACCTGGTAGGCAATCGCATCGCCCCGGACGAAGCCGTACATCGCATACGCCCCCGGCACGCGCTCCCCGAGGACCGCCGGCAGGTGGTTGACCACCTCGCCGACCGTCCGAGCGGCGGCGGCAGCAGCGGCCACGCTCGCGACGATCCGCTCGTCTTCGGCCTCCTCCAGCCGGCGGCGCCGCTCGCGGAAGTTCGCCATCGCCGGCCCGGCGATGTCTGCCACCAGCCGGCAGAGGCGCAGGTCGCGCTCCGTGAACGCGTAGGCCTCGTCGGCCGTACCGACGATGAGCACCCCGATGACTTCGCCCTCCGAGGCGGCCGCCGTCGTCACCCACCGCCGCAGGCCCCCGGCCGCAATCCGCTCGCGGTTCTCCGGCAGGATGTCCGGCGAGTCGAGCGTATCGACCGCCTGGCGGGCCTCGATCGCTCGCCGGACGCCCGGCCCGAGCGGCCACGCCTCCCCGCTCGCGGCATCCCGCAGCTGCTCGCCCTCGACGTAGAAGAAGCCCGCCATCGCCCGCGGCACCAGCCGCCGGAACGTTGCGGCCAGCCCTTCGACGAACTCCCGGTCGGTCGTCGCCCGCGCCGCCGCCGCGGCCGCATCGGCGAGGAACCGCTGCTCCTCCGCCTCCTCGATGCGGCGCCGCCGCTCGCGCAGGTTCGCCATCGCCGGCCCGAGGATGTCCGCCGCCAGCTTGATCACGCGCAGGTGGCGCGCCGTGAACCGGAACTCCGGGTCGCTCGTGCCCAGCCAGAGCACCCCCATGCTCACCCCGCCCGGGGCGAGCCGCGCGTTCACGCTCCGCACGATGCCGAGTTCCCGCTGCCGCTGCCGCGATGCCTCCGTCACCGCCTCCGCCGGGGTCCGCACCACCGGCTCCAGCGCGTGCGCATCCGCATAGTCGAATCCCACCGGCAGCCGCACCTCCGGGTTCACGGAACTCACCAGGCCGCCGGTCTCGTCGAAAATCAGCAGGTCCAGCCGCGCCGCCGGCACCAGCCAGCGGAACTCCCGCCCGAGCTGCTGCACCAGCTCCTGCTCCGTCGCCGCCCGGGTCGCCACCGCGGCGATGTCCGCGAGGAAGCGCTGCTCCTCCGCATCCTCGCGCGCCCGCTGGGCAGCGCGCGCATTCTCCATCGCCGGCCCGACGATCTGCGCGATGAGCCGCAGCAGCCGCAGCTCGCGCTCGCCGAACGTATAGTCCGGGTCCCGAGAGGCCACCACGAGATAGCCGATCGTCCGCCCGCCGGCCCGCGCGGCCGTCGTCGAAGCTGCTCGCGCCCCCATCGTCCAGAGCGGGCTCCGCGGGTCGAGGTCCCCCGGCAGCCGGTCCGCGTGGGTCTGGCCCTCCTCCTCCGCCAGCCGGGCGTACTGGTCCGGCGCCGTCTCGAACACCGTCCCGTCGCCAAGCGGGTAGAGAATGCGGTCGCCCTCCTTCAGGCCAAACGCCACGATCGGCAGCGGCACCAGCCGCCGCATCGGCCGCTGCAGCGCCACCACCATCGCGTCCGGGCTGCCTTCCCTTGCCGCCACCGCTGCGATCTCCGCCAGCAGCCGCTGGTCCTCCGCGTCCTGCCGCTCCCGCTCAGCCGCCCGCGCGTTCGCCATCGCCGGCCCGACGATGTCGGCGATGAGCCGCGCCAGCCGCAGCTCCCGCTCCCCCGGCGCGAACTCCGGGTCGCGCGAGCCCACGACCAGCAGGCCGACCGGCACCCCGCCCGAGCTCGCCGCCGCGATGATGTGCGCCTGGATGCCGAGCGAGTCCAGCTCCGGCAGCGCCCCCGCCGGGGATGTCCGCCGGTCCGCCGGCGGCACCACCGCCGCACCGTCGTCCAGCGCCTGCCGGAAGTTCGGCCCGAGCTGGACCGCCGTCGCGCCCCCGGCCCGGTTCGGGAACTGCACCTGCGCCCCGTCGAGGAAGCCGAACGCCACGTACGGCTGCGGCACGAACCGCCGCGCCACAGCCTGCAGGGCGTGCGCGATCGCCAGCGGGTCCAGCTCCCGCGCGACGGCCGCTGCCGCCGCTGCCACCACCGCCTGGTCCTCCGCCTCCTGCCGCTCCCGCTCCACCGCCATCGCGTTCGCCATCGCCGGCCCCACGATGTCGGCGATGAGCCGCGCCAGCCGGGCCTCCCGCTCCCCCGGTGTGAACGCCGCGTCCCGCGTGCCGAGGAGCAGTAGCCCGGTGATTTCGCCGCGCGAATACGCCGGCGCGACGACATGCGCCCGCAGCCCGAACCGTTCGAGCTGCGCCGCGGCCTCCGGCGTCCCGGCCGGCCCGCCGGCGAGGACCAGCGTCTCGCCCGCCAGCGCCCGCGCGAACGCCGGCCCGATCGGCAGCCGCACCTCGCCCAGCGGCCCGCCGGGGAACCAGATGTGGTCCTCCCGCGTGAACCCGAACGCCGCGAACGGCTTCGGCAGGAACGCCCGCGCGACCTGCTGCAGCCCCCGCATGATGCCGTACGCGTCGACCTCCCGCGCGACCGCCGCGGCCGCCTCGCCGATGATCCGCTGCTCCTCCGCCTCCCGCCGCTGCCGCTCCTCCGCCAGCAGGTTCGCCAGCGCGGGCCCCACGATATCGGCGATGAGCCGCACCAGCCGCGCCTCCCGCTCCCCCGCCCGGAACGCCGCGTCCCGGCTGAACACCAGCAGCAGCCCCGCCGTCTCGCCGCCCGCCCGCGCCGGCGCCACGATGCGCGTCGCAATCCCCGAGTTCTCCATCTCCGACCGCGAGACCTCGAACAGCACCGGCGCATCCGGCCCCAGCACGGCCGGCTCCCCGGTCTCGAGCGCCCGCGCCGTCGCGGGGCCGATCGGGATGCGCACCGTGTCGTCCCGCTCCCGCACCACCTCCATCTCGCTGCCCCGCAGGAACGCGATCCGCACGAGCGGCCCGGGGATGAACCCGCCGACCGCCTCCGTCAGCGCATCCGCCAGCCGCCGCGGCTCCTGCTCCCGCGCGACCGCCGCCGCAGCCTGCGCGATGATCCGCTGCTCCTCCGCCTCCGCCGCGCTCTGCTCCACCCGCCGCCGGTTCGCAATCGCATACGCCAGCAGCGCCCCCGCCAGCTCCGCGAACCGCAGCTCGTCGGCATCGAACGGCTGCGTCCCCCGCCTGCCGATCGTCAGCACCCCCTCCGGCTCGCCGCCCGCCTCCAGCAGCACGCACGCGATCCGCCCGATGCCCCCCTCGAACAGCTCCGCCGGCACGACCGGCTCATGCGCCGCCTCTTCGGCGGTCAGCTGCGCGCTCCGGACCCCGGCCTCCAGCATCCGGCGGACCCGGCCGTCGTCCACGAACACCGGCGCCGCGCCCGCGGGATCGCTCGACCGCAGCAGCCGGTAGCGCTCCCCCAGCGGCTCCCGCGCCGCGATGGACACGAGGTCGATGCCCTCCACCGCCAGCAGCAGCCGGCTCAGCCGCGCGAAATGCGCCTCGATCGGTGCCCCGTCGTTCACGAACAGCGCCAGCTCGTTCAGGATGTGCTCCTGCTGCGTCCGCCGCTGCTGCCGCAGCTGCGCCCGGTGGTTCGCGGCGGCCTGCCCCACGAGCGCCGCCACCAGCTGGATGAACTCCAGCTCCCGCTCGTCGAACCGTTCGTTCTCCAGCCGGCCGATCGTCAGCAGTCCCTCCGGCCCCTCGTTCGACGTCATCACCGCCGTCGCTGCCCGACGGTAGCCCGCCCGCATCAGCGCCTGCGGCGTCCGGTTCGGGTTCTTCCGCGTCTGGTACTGCACGATGCCGCCCGCCTGCGCCGTCTCCCCGATGCTCGCCTCGCGGAAGTTCGGCTCCGCATCGATGTCCATCGGCTTCGACCGGATCGGCCGGTACTCGCCGGTCAGCGGGTCGCGGTACGTGATCGACAGCCAGTCGAACCCCACGCCCTGCAGCAGGATGCGCGAGAGCGCCTCGAACTGTTCCCGCAGGTCCTGCCCGCCCTGCAGCAGCGCCGTCAGTTCGGAAAGCGCCTGCCGGCGCACCGCCTCGCCGACCCGCTCGCGCACCTTCCGGTGGTTCGCCAGCGCCTGCCCGAGCAGCGCCGCCACGGCCTCCAGGTGCCCTATCGCCTCGGGGTCCAGCGGCCGGTCGGTCAGCCGCGACATCAGCAGCAGCCCCTCCTCCTCCCCCTCGTGCCGCAGCGCCACCGCCGCCACGCGCTTCACCCCCGCGGCCCGGTTCCGCTCCGCGATTGGGCCTTCGAACTCCTCGATGGGGGCCTCGATGACGCGGGTTTCCCGCAGCCGCTCCAGCAGCGCCCCGAAGCTCTCCCGCGGCGCCGTATACCCCGGCCGCGTCGACCGCCGCCGCAGGCTGTCCACCACGCGCAGGTGCCGCGGCCCGGCCGTCACCCAGAGCGCGAGGCCGTCGAAATCGACGGTCGCCTGCAGCCGCGTCGAGAGCGCCTCGAAGAAGGCCTCCGGGCCCTCGCCCCGGTTCAGCAGCAGCGCCAGCTCGTTCAGGATGCGCGCCCGCTCGTAGGCGCGCGCCGTATCGAGCAGCCGCCGCCGGTTTCCCACGCCCACCGCCAGCAGCCGGCACAGGGTCGCCACGAACGCCCGGTCCGGCGCGTCGAACGGCTCGTCCGCGGTCCGCGCAAGGTGCAGGGTTCCGACCAGCTCCCCGCCGTCCTGCAGCAGCGCCGCCAGCCCGCGCCGGTAGCCGGCAGCCGCCACCATCCGGCCGAACTCCGTCAGCGATTCGGCCGTCCGGTACTGGTAGATGCCGTCGGCATCGAACGGCAGCCGGATGCTCGGCGCCGTCGCCCGCGGGAACGTCATCCCCGCCCGCAGCCGCCCCTCCGGCCGCGTCCCGACCACGCGGAGCTGCTCGCCATCCGGTTCGGCCGCCGCCAGCGCGACCCAGTCGTACCGCAGCGCCTGCGGCAGCACCGCGCACAGGTCATCGAACACCTGCTCCAGCGGCGTGCCGACCGAGAGGTGCGCCGCCAGCTCGTTCAGCGCCCGCGCCCGCGAAGCCTCCACCGCCTCCCGCCGCCGCCGCGCATCGGCGGTCAGCGCCTGCGACAGCAGCGCCCGCAGCAGCCCGATGAAGCCGAGCTCCTGCTCGTCGAACCGCCGGTGCGCCCGCCGCGCCACGATGAGCAGCCCGGCCGTCTCGCTCCCCTCGCGCAGGATGCCGACGGCCGCCCGGCCGTACCCGGCCAGCGCCAGCCCGTCATCCGGGCTCGCCCCCGCCTCCGGCCGGAACTGCAGGACATCGCCGCGCCGGCCCAGCGCTTCGATATACGCGTTCCCCTCGTCCGTCGGCGGCAGGCCGGCGTGCACGCCCGGCGGGTGCTCCCCGGCGAGCGCGAAGCCGCCCGGCCCGCGCAGGACGAGCCCCGTGTAGTCGACCGGGAGCGCCTCCGGCAGCAGCCCGGCCAGCGAAGAAAACAGCGTCTCGAACGATTCCCCGCGCGCGAGGGCCGCGCCCAGCTCCGCGGCAGCCCGGGCGCGCGCCGCCGCGGCGTTTGCGGCCCGCAGCTCCCGCTCCCGCGCGGCTGCCGCGCCCAGCAGCGCCGCCGCCTCGCGGAGGAGCGCGCACGCCCGCTCTCCCGGCAGCTCCGCCGTCCGCCAGCCGGCGACCAGCAGCCCCACCGGCTCGCCCCGCTCGAACAGCGGGCTCACCCAGCCGGAGCCGTACCCCAGCCGCCCCAGCGAAACCGCCGCCGGGTGGTCCGCCGCCTCACCCGCGGCGAACGCAGCCCCCGCCGCCAGCTGCCCCGCGAGGTCCAGCCCCACGCTCTCCGCCGGCAGCACCCGGCCGATGACCGCCGGCTCGTGCTCCACCGGCCACGACCCGGCCACCCGCACGGCCTCGCCGCTTCCCTCGCTCACGAACAGCGTCGCGAGGGCGCACCCGGCCGCCTCGCCCAGCACCGCCGCAAACCGCGCGAACCGCTCCGGGAGCGGCCCGCCGCCCGCCGCGATCACCGCGAGCTCCTGCACGACCGCCCGGTCGCGGGATGTGAGGCCTCGGCCCGTCATCGCGTGTTCGCCCTCTCCCCCATCCCTGAAGTGTCGGATGCTCCCATGCCCGGGCCTATGAGGGAATTCCCCAATCAGACCGCAGTGTCAGCGGCCCCTTCGCGGTCCGCCTCCCGGCCGCCAGCCTTCCCGCCATGGACACGATCACCTTCGGGCCAGCCCTCATCGACCGCGCCAACTATATCGGATTGCCGATGACCGGGACCATCACGGCAACATTCGGCAGCCGCACCATCCCCGAGCACGCCGGCGGCCACACCGGCGCCGACATCGCCGCCCCCGCCGGCACCCCGGTCCGCGCGCCGGCCCCCGGCGTCGTGCTCGAAACCCGCAGCGGCGACCCCGTCTTCGGCAACGCCGTCGAACTCCGGCACCCCGGCGGCTGGCGGACCCTCTACGCCCACCTCAGCCGCGTCGACGTCCTGCCCGGCCAGCCCGTCCGTGCCGGCGACGGCCTCGGCCTCTGCGGCTCCACCGGCCTCAGCACCGGCCCGCACCTCCACTGGGGCCTCGCCCGCGGCCACAGCCCGGCCGTCCGCGGCCCCGGCCTCGCCGACCCCCTCGCCGTCGTCTCGCCGGCCCCGCTGCTCCTCGACGACGCCCGCCTCCTCCGCGCCGCCGCCGCGGCCATCTACGCCGGGCTCCAGGCCGCCGGCGCCCTCTTCGCCAGCCGCGCCGAAGATGACCTCGCCATCTACCCGCCCGGCTCGCCCGCCCGCCTCATCCTCGACATCCAGCGCGCCGCCAACCCGTTCCTCGCGCGCTGGCTCGCCCGGGAAGCGGAATGATTAAGGAGGCGCTAAGCAGGTGCATCGACAAAACCCCGATGGCGCGTATACTCCGCGACGGCGGGTTCTATGGCAGCTATAGAACCCGCCGAACGAACGAGGGGGATTGCTCAACGTGCCTGACAGCAACAACTACTGGACCCGCAGACTCGCCCGCCAGGGCATCACGCGGCGCCGCCTGCTCGGCAGCGCCGCCGTGACCGGCGTCGGCGCTGCCGCGCTCGGCCTCGTCGGCTGCGGCGGCGGCGATGACGACGACACCGGCGGCCAGCCCACCGCCACCCGCCCGGCCGGCGGCGCCTCGCCCACCGCAGCCGCCTCCCCGACGCAGGTCGCCAAGCAGAAGGGCGGCGTCGCCAAGTTCACCTCCGCCGGCAACACCTGGGACACCTTCGATATCGACCGCTCCCGCTTCACCCCGGTCTCCACGCTCTTCGGCTGGACCAACCTCGGCGTCGTCCAGTGGGACAGCTACACGAAGGGCGAAATCGGCGGCGCGCTCGCCGAGAAGTGGGAACAGCCCGACAAGCAGACCATCGTCTTCACCCTCCGGCCCAACGTCTTCTGGCACGACAAGCCGCCCGTCAACGGCCGCGCCGCCAAGGCCGAGGACATCGCCAAGTTCATCCAGCGCAACGTCGCCGGCAAGCTCCGCGACGGCACCGACGACCCGAACTTCTACCGCAAGTCCGCCTTCCAGGTCGTCGACAAGGTCGAAGTCGTCGACGAGAAGACCGTCCGGGTCACCCTCAAGAGCCCAAACCCGTTCTTCCTCAACACCCTCGCCGGCGCCTACGCCAAGGTCCAGGCCCCCGAGGCCATCGACGCCTTCGAAAAGGACTACGCCAACCTCAAGCCCGAACTCGTCATCGGCACCGGCGGCTTCATCCTCAAGTCCTTCAAGTCCGAAGGCGAACTCGAACTCGTCCGCAACGAAAAGTTCTACAAGCAGGTGAACTGGGACGGCGTGAAGTACATGAACCTCTTCACCGACCAGACCGCCCAGCTCGCCGCCTTCGAACAGAAGCAGCTCGACTCCTTCACGCCCACCCAGAACGCCGTCGCCGATGACCTCCTGAAGCGCTACCAGGGCAAGATCACCGAGTACAAGCAGTTCTCGGCGAACCCGCAGGCCGGCACCTACTACGGCGGCGCCGCCCCGTGGAACAACCCGAACCTCATCGGCGCCATCTTCCGCGCCTTCGACCGCCGCGCCCTCGTCCAGTCGCTCCTCCAGGGCAACGCCGTCCTCTCCGGCAACGTCCCGCCCACGCAGGCCGCCTTCACCATCACCGAGAAGGAGCTCATCACCTTCCCCGGCTACCTCGAGGACCGCGCCAAGGAAGAAGCCGAGGCCAAGAAGATGTGGGAAGCCGGCGGCGGCCCGGCCCTCGGCGAAATCATCGTCGACATCCCGGACATCTGGGAGGGCCTCTACTCCGGCGGCGCGGCCCTCATCACCAACCAGCTCCAGAAGGTCCTCGGCAACAAGTTCTCCGCCAAGATCGAGCCCTACTCCACCATCACCACCAAGATCGTCAAGCAGGAGTACGGCAACGGGAAGAACAACATCTGGTACGGCTGGATCACCGAGATCACCGACCCCGAGCCATCCCTCCTCAACTACCTGAGCTACAACTCCAAGAACCCGCAGTTCCAGCAGTTCGGCGTCAAGATCGACAAGGTCGACCAGCTCACCGACGCCCTCATGCAGGAGTTCGACATCGCCAAGCGCCAGGAGATGAACAAGGAGGTCGTCCGCGAACTCATCAAGAACTACGGCGCGGGCGTCCCCTACACCCTCGTCGGCGTCTCCCGCATCATGCGCTGGAACTACTTCAAGACCGGCGAGATCGTCCCCTTCGTCACCAGCCACCAGGCCGTCACCGAAGCCTGGTTCGACCAGACCGACCCGACCTGGCAGGGCCGCCCGGCCTAGGCCCCGGCCCGCACCCGGCCGTCAGCGCGGAGGGGCTGCCATCGCGGCAGCCCCTCCCGTCGTTCGCCGTCCCGCCCGGCATCCCCGGCCTCAGTAATAGGCCGGGCCTGGGTCCGCCCGCGTCTCCAGCTGCGCCAGCGCCGGCCAGTTCCGCGCATCCAGCCGGAGCAGCGCGGCGTACTTCCGCGCCAGCGCCAGGTGCCGCTCGTCCTTCGTCACCCGGTAGCGGTTGAAGGCATCCAGCATCTTGTCCGCGATCAGCTGCATATCGATGCCCATCACGTACCGGTCCGAGATCTCGTTCAGCGCCTCCACGTACACCTCGAAGAAGCGCGCCAGCCGCTCCAGCGTCGACCGGAGCCGCACCCACTCCGCCATGTCGTGCCGCGCCGCCATCTCGTAGTACCGCCGCCCGAGCGTGATGAAGTACTGCCGGTCCACGTGCGGCGCGCCCCCCATCCGCCCGGCCGCCCGCTTTCGCCCCAGGCTCGCCGGGAACACCCCCGAGATGAACAGCGCGTTGTCCCCGTACTTCCGGTACGCCTCGAAGGCGTTCTGGTACGCCCCGCTCGGGTTTGCCGTCTCCTCCACCAGGTCCGCCAGGTACGGCATGTACCCCCGGCCGGGCCCCAGCGAAAGCTCCGAGGCCTGCAGATACCGCTCCAGCAGCCGCCCCAGGTAGGTCAGCGTCTCCGCGTCCCGGCTCCGCCGGTTCACGTACAGCGCCTTGATCAGGAACAGGTCCAGGATGTCGCCCAGCCGCAGCGCCGTCAGCTCATCGATGTCGTCGTAGAAATCGCTGATCAGCTGGTCCACCTTCCGCGCGAAGGCCCACGTCGCCACGTTCGAGCCGTCGTGCGCGCGGATCGTCTCCCGCAGCCCCGCAATCTCCTGCGTCAACAGTTCCGGGTCCGCCATCGGCCTCCCTCCCTGCTGAACTTCCCTCTTATCCCTAGCGAACGGCAGTCGCGCCCGTCAAGGACATCCGGAACCTCCCCAACACGCGGCGCCCGGCCCCTGCGTCCCGGTCCAGCCCCGCCGTTCCCCGCTCCCCGCCGCGGGCGGTAAAGTCTTACGCGATGACGGAAAGCCACGAACCGCTCCGCCTCGCCGCCCGCTGCCTCTACCTCCAGGTCACCATGGGCGACTTCCGCCAGGGCCGGGGCCTCCTCAACCTCTGCCGCCACATCATCCGCGACGGCCGCGAATGCGTCGGCCCCTTCCTCGAAGACACCGAAACCGCCTGCGGCCTCTGGGAAGAGCGCCCCCGCTCCGGCACCTACGGCCTCCGCGGCTGACCCGATGGACGGCGCCCCCGGCTTCGAACCCCTTCCCCTCATCACCGCCGAGGAGTTCGACGCGCTCGCCCCCGAATGGGAGGCCCTCGCCGCCGCCGTCCCCGGCGCCGCGCCCTTCCACCTCCCGGCCTGGCACCGCGCCTGGCTCAGCGTCTTCGGCGCCGGGGCCGAACCCGTCGTCCTCGCCATCCGCCGCGGCGAAACGCTCATCGGCGTCGCCGCGCTCGACCTCCAGCCCGCCGGCGCTGCGCGACCTCGGCGATCCCAACGTGCGCGACCTCGCCGGGCCGCTCGCCATCCCCGGAGAAGCGCCGGCCGTCGCCGCCGGCATCCTCGAATGGCTGCGCGAAGACTTCACCCGCGCCCTCGACGCCTGGGGCATCCCCGCCGGCGGCCCGTGGCCGGCCGCGTTCGAAGCCGCCGCCGCACGCTGGGGCTGGAGCTTCGCCGCCGAACCGGAAGCCGTCTGCCCGGGGGTCGACCTCCCGGCATCGTTCGAAGCATTCATCGCCAGCCTCCCGAAGCACGACCGCCACGAACTCCGCCGCAAGCTGCGCAACTTCGAGGCTGCCGGCGCCGCCGCCTTCGAACGCCTCACCGGCGACGCCGTCGCCGCCCGGCTCGGTCTGCTGTTCGAGCTGATGCGCGCCAGCAGCCCGGCCAAGGCCGCCTTCCTCACCCCCGCGATGGAGACCTTCTTCCGCGCGCTCGCCCGCGAATTCGCCCCGCGCGGCCAGCTCGCCCTCGGGCTCACCACCCTCGACGGCCGGCCCGCCGGCGTCACCCTCACCTTCGAATTCGGCGGCACCGTCTTCCTGTACAACAGCGGCTACGACCCGGCCCTCGCCCACCTCGCGCCCGGCCTCATCAGCAAAGCGTGGGCCATCCGCGACGCCATCGAGCGCGGCGTCCGCCGGTTCGATTTCCTCCGCGGCGACGAGGAGTACAAGCGCCGGCTCGGCGGCCAGCCCCGCCAGCTCCTCCGCCTCCGCCTCGAGGACCGGGCCGGCCGGTAACCTCCCGCAGGGGTCGACCGTTTCCCCCCGTGCCGCTACCGTCGAACACAGGAAGCGAAACCCCCGGAAAGGAGGCCCCGCGATGAGTCCCGACGGCAGTCCCGCGCTGACCGGTCCCGCCCGCGCTGCCGCGGCCGCCCGCCTCCTTTCCGCCCGCCGGCGATAACGCCCGGTTCCCTCCGCGGGGAGAAGCTGGCCCCGTCCGCGGCCGCCCCAGCCCCCAAGGAGGAACCCCATGACCCAGGCCATCGCCATCGACGACGTCCGCCGGCTGATCGACCGCCGCGACTGGTTCGGCCTCCGCGCCGAGCTCGAAAGATGGAACCCCGGCGAACTCGCCGACCTCCTCGACGAACTCGACCCCCGCGAGCAGGCCCTCGTCGTCCGCCTCCTCCCCCGCGACCGCGCCTCCAACGTCATCGCGCAGGTCGGCGTCCACCGCGCCCGCCGCCTCATCGAAGGCCTCGAAGACCGCGATACCCGCCGTCTCCTCGCCTCGCTCCGCCCGGATGACCGCACGGCGCTCCTCGAAGAGCTCCCCGGCCCCCTCACCCAGCACCTGCTCAATCTCCTCCCCGCCGAGGACCTCGCCGAGGCCCGCGCCCTCCTCGGCTACCCCGAGGAGAGCATCGGCCGCGTCATGACGCCCGATTACGTCGCCGTCCGCCCCGAGTGGACCGTCGAAGAAGCGCTCGCCCACATCCGCGCCATGGCCCGCCGCGCCGAGACCGTCAACGTCATCTACGTCGTCGACCGGTCGTGGCGCCTGCTCGATGCGCTCGAACTCGCCCGCTTCATCACCGCCCGCCCCGAGCAGCGCGTCGCCGACCTCATGGACGGCCAGTACGCCGCCATCTCTGCCTTCGCCGACCGCGAAGAAGCCGTCCGCCTGATGCGCCAGTCCGACCTGCACGCGCTTCCCGTCGTCGATTCCGACAACACCCTCGTCGGCATCGTCACCATCGACGACGTCCTCGATATCGCCAGCGAAGAAGCCACCGAAGACTTCCACAAGGTCGGCGGCGTCGCTCCCCTCGATACCCGCTACCGCGATGCCAGCCTTCTCCAGCTCTACCGGAAGCGGGTGCCCTGGCTCGTCGGCCTGGTCGTGCTCAACCTCGCCTCCTCCACCGTCATCGCCGCCTACGAAGACGTGCTCGCGAGCACCATCGCCCTCGCCTTCTTCATCCCCCTGCTCATCGACAGCGGCGGCAACACCGGCGCGCAATCCGCCACGCTCGTGGTCCGCGCGCTCGCCACCGGCGAATTCGACCGCGGCGGCTGGCTTCGCGCCTTCGCCCGCGAACTCGCCGTCGGCCTCGCCCTCGGCGCCAGCATGGCCGCGGCTGCCTCCGTTCTCGGCATCTTCCGCGGCGGGCCCGAGATCGGCCTCGTCGTCGGCATCGCCATGTGCCTCATCGTCCTCACGGCGAACCTCGTCGGCGCCGTCCTCCCCTTCCTGCTCAGCCGGCTCCGGCTCGACCCGGCCGTCGCCTCCAGCCCCCTCATCACCACCGTTGCCGACGTCGCCGGCCTCGCCATCTACTTCACCACGGCAGCCGTCATCCTCGGCGTCTGACGCCGCGCCGCTAGGCGCGCACCGCCCGGATGACCGCGATCGGCTGCGAAAACCCCCACGGCGCATCCCGGAGTTCGAACGCGGCCCGCAGCGCCGGCGGCGCTTCGGCAAACAGGTGGCGAATCATCGCGACCTTCTCCGGCGGCGTCCGCTGCCGCGCCGCCCAGTCCGCCCCGTCCAGCGCCAGCACCATGCGGTACACCATCTCCGCCTCGAAGCCGGCTGCCCGCAGCATCCGCAGCCACTCCGAGCCGCGGTAGTCCCGCACGTGCGACGGGTCGCGCAGGTACTCGATCGTATTCAGGAACGTATCCGCCTTCGCATCCTCCGGCGCGACCGTATCGGCGAGGACGAAACGCCCGCCCGGCCGCAGCACCCGCCGCACCTCATCGATCACGCGCCGGACATCCGCGAAGTGGTGGGCCGCGACCCGGCAGGTCACGGCATCGAACACCCCGTCCTCGAACGGCAGGTGCGCCGCGTCCGCCTCCTGGAACTCGATGTTCCCGATCCGCCGGCTCGCCGCGAGGTCGGCCGCCGCCGCGAGCATCTCCGGCGTGACGTCCACCGCAACCACCCGGGCCGCGTGCCGCGCGCAGGCCATCGCCGTGTGGCCCGCGCCGGTCCCCAGGTCGAGCACCGTCTCCGCGCCCGTCAGCCCGGCCGCCTCGATGATGACCGGTAGGTCCGGCCCGCTCGCGTGGTAGGAGAACGTCGCATAGGCGGCCGCCGCCTGCCCGAACTGCTCACGGACGTCGCCCGCCATGGCGCGCACCTCCCCGCGCAGGATGCCGCCATCGTGGCACGCCCGCCCCGCCCTGTCGATGCGCCGGGGGACCGGCTCAGCGCGGCGTGAACGAGGTAGTAGCCTTCCAGGACATGCCGTTCTTCGTGGCTGTCACATCAATCACGACGGTGTAGCCCTTCGTCGCCGCCCCGATGCTCCGCGTGCACGTGGCAATGCCGTCGGGTCCGGCCGTCGTATCGCAGCTGGAGGTCGTCGACTTGAACCGCCACTTCGAGGTGACCGTCGCACCGGCGGGCGACCCGCCCGTGCAGGATAGGACCGCCGTCAGCGTGACGTCCCCGTTTTGCGGCGGAGTCGGGTCGCTCACCGATGCCGAAAGGGTGCAACTCATCGCGGGCGCCGGGACCGGGGTGTTCGTCGGCGCCGGGCGGGTCGGCGTTGCTGTCGGGGGTGGTGTGGCGGCCGCAGCTCGAGTCGGCGTCGCGGGTGCCGTGGCTGTCGGCGTCGCGGTTGGCGTTGGCGTCTGGGTCGGCGGCAGCGACGTCGCGGTTGGGGTTGGCGTCGGCGTGGACTGGGCGGCCGTCGGCGAAGGCGAAGGCGCCGTCATCGCCGCCGGCGACGCGGTGTCAGCCAGTGGGTCAGGGGAAGCCGGCGCAGCGGCTGCCGGGCCGCCCGCCGCGGCGTTTGACTGCCGCTCCTGCGCACCGCCCGAAGTGGCCGCGACCAGCAGGAACAGCGTCCCAAACCCCAGCACCGGCCCTTTGACCTTCCATGGCCACGACCAGAACTTCGCAAGCCCACGCTTCCCGTAGCTAAACACCGGCTGCAGCATCTGCATCGTTCTCCTCCGTCACATGATGTTTCGGCCACCAATTACTGCCTCGACAGCCGCCCGCCCCCTTGCGCTTCATCGCTCTATGGCGATAGAGTTTGACGCATGGCCGAGATGGTCCCGCCCCACCTCCTCGAACCCGTCGCAGAACGCTTCCGCATCCTCGGCGATGCCACCCGCCTCGCCATCCTGCGGACCCTCATGCTCGAAGGCGAACTCAACGTTTCCCAGCTCGTCGAACGCCTCGACATGAGCCAGGCCAACATCAGCAAGCACCTCAAAATCCTCGCTGATGCCGGCATCGTCGCCCGCCGCGCTGAAGGAACGGCCGCCTTCTACCGCGTCACGGACCCGACGCTCACCACCCTCTGCGACCTCGTCTGCGGACGCCTGCGCGAACAGGCCGAAGCTGAGGCCCGGGCCTTCTCGACGACCCGCTGACCCGTAACCCCCATCACACCGCCCGCGGAGGAGCATCCCCTTGCCCGAACCATCGCTGCATCGTCATGAACCGGTACACTGGCGGCCCGGCCCCCTCGGCCGGGTCGGCCGCTGGATGGCCGCCCGCCGCCTCCCCGTCATCCTCGCCTGGATCCTCCTCGCCGGAGCCCTCGGCGCCTTCGCCCCGAAGCTCGAGCACGCCCTCTCCGGCGCCATGTGGGAGGTCGAAGGCTCCGACTCCCTCGCCGCCCGCCAGGTCATCGAGCGCGAATTCGGCGGCCTCTCCTCCCAGTCCGCCGTCGTCGTCATCTGGTCCGATACCGCGGCTGCCGATGACCCGGCCTTCACCGCGAAAATCGCCGCCGCCCAGGCCGTCCTCGCCGGCGAACCAGCCCTCGGGCAGGCCCTCCCCCCTCAGCCCGGCCCCGACGGCCGCACCGTGATGATCCAGGCCGGGGCCGCCGTCAGCCCCACCGAGGCCGTCCGCGCCGCCGAGCGCATCGCCGACGACATCGGCGCTCTCGATGACCCGGACGTCCACGTCGCCCTCACCGGCTCCCCCGCGTTCTGGGCCGATTTCAACGCCGTCAACCGCGAAGGGATGATGAAGGCCGAGATGCTCACCTGGCCGGTCACGGCCCTGATCCTCGTCGTCGCCTTCGGCTCCCTCGCCGCCGCCGGCCTGCCGCTCATGCTCACCGCCGCCGGCCTCATCTCCGCTATGGGCGTCCTCTACGGCATCACCCGCGTCACCGACCTCTCCATCTGGACGCTCAACTTCGCCATCATGTTCGCCCTCGCCCTGGGCATCGATTACGCGCTCTTCATCGTCTCCCGCTTCCGCGGCGCTATCCACGCGACCCCGGACGACCGCCTCCTCGCCGTCGCCGTCACGATGGATACCGCCGGCAAGGCCGTCCTCTTCTCCGGCCTGACGGTGCTCATCAGCCTCTCCGCCATCCTCCTCGTGCCGATCCCGGCCTTCCGCTCGATGGCCGCGGGCATGATGCTCGCCGTCGCCTTCGTCCTGCTGGCCGCGCTCACGCTGCTGCCCGCCGCCATCGGCCCCTGGATCAACCGCCTCGCCCTGCCCTGGCACTCCGTCGGCGAGCACCGCAGCCCGTGGTGGGCCGCCTTCGCCCGCCGCGTCCAGCGCCGCCGCGGCGTCCTCGCCCTCGCCTCCGTCGCCCTCCTCCTCGGGCTCTCCGCGCCGCTGCTCCGGCTCGAAACCGGCATGCCCTCCATCTCCGTCCTCCCGAAGGATGAGCAGGCCCGCGAAGGCTACGAAGCGCTTGCGACCCGCATGGGCCCCGGCGCGCCCGGCCCGATCCAGGTCATCGTCCCCGCCGACGGCGACCCCGCCGCAGTGGCGGAGGCCGTCGCCGCCACCCCCGGCGTCGCCATGACCTACCCGCCCCAGCCCGGCGCCGGCGGCTCCCACCTCATCACCGCCGTCACCGCCTTCGACCCCTCCAGCGAGGCGATCATGGGCGTCGTCGCCTCCCTGCGCGACCGCCTGCCCTCGCAGGTCCTCGTCGGCGGCCCCGTCGCCGAGAACTACGACCTCGACCAGGCGCTCCGCTCCACGGCCCCGCTCGTCATCGGCATCGTCCTCGTCCTCGGCTTCCTGCTCCTCCTCCTCGCCCTCCAGGCCGTCTTCATCGCCTTCGCCGGCGTCGTCTTCAACCTGCTCTCCGTCGGCGCGGCCTTCGGCGTCGGCGCCCTCGCCTTCCAGCACGGCTGGCTCGCCGGCCCGCTCGGCTTCGAAAGCCAGGGCTACCTGACATCCTGGGCCCCGCTCTTCTTCTTCGCGCTCGTGTTCGCGATCTCGATGGACTACACCGTCTTCCTCCTCGCCTCGGCCCGCGAACACTTCGAGCGCTCGAACGACCCGGACGAGGCGATCGAAGGCTCCCTCGCCCACACCGGCCGCCCCATCGTCGCCGCCGCCGGCGTCATGATCGCCGTCTTCTACACCTTCGCCCTCGCCGGCACCCTCCCGATGAAGGAGATGGGCCTCATCCTCGGCACCGCCGTCCTCGTCGATGCCTTCATCGTCCGGCTCGTCCTCGTCCCTGCCGTCATGTCCATGGTCGGGCGCCGCGCCTGGTGGCTGCCCCGCTGGGCCGACCGCGTCCTGCCCGACGTCCGCTTCGCCCACTGACCGCCGCACCCGCGAAAGGAGCCCCGCCATGCAGCGCACCGCACCCGTCAGCGAACCCCGGCCCGGCCGCTTCCCCCGCCTCGTCGCCTCGAAGCCGGGCCGCCTCCTCCGCGCCGCGCTCGGCGCAACCCTCGTCGGCGCCGGCCTCTTCGCGGTCGGCGGCCCGGCGGGCATCGCCCTCGCAGTCTTCGGCCTCGTCCCCATCCTGACCGGCGCGCTCAACCTCTGCCCGCTGGCGCCGCTCTGGGGCGGCCACTTCTTCGGCGCGAACTCCTGCGCCGCCCGCCCGCCGAAGCGCTGACCCGCCGCCTGCTGCGTGCGGCATTCCCGAAGGGCGCCGGGCCAGTCGCTGTCCCGGCGCCCTTCGCCGTTCAGGGCCCGCCGCGCTCCGCCAGCAGCGCCTCCAGCTCCGCCGCCAGCGCCGGCTCTGCGATGCGCCCCCGCGCGATCACCCGCCCCTCCGCTTCGATGACCGGGATGTCGAGGAAGTACGTCGCCTCCAGCTCCGGGTCGCTCGCGATGTCCACCGTCGCCACCGCCAGCGGCAGCCGCTGCCCGATGCGCGCCAGCATCGCCTCGGCCCGGTCGCAGAGGCCGCACGCCCGGCCGCGGTAGAGCGTCACCTGCAGCATTGCCGGCCGATCAGGCGCGGGTGGCCTCGGCGCCGGCCCCGGTCTGCCCCTCGTCCTTCGGCGCGATGTCCTCCGGCAGGCGGCCCCAGACCCGCATCGCATACTCCGGCGTAATCGGCCCCGGCTTCTTGTAGAGGATGCCCGCCGCGATGACCGCGATGCCGAGCGTAATCGCCGCCGTGATCTGCGGCACCGGCACCCCGCCGATCACCTGCTCGTCCACCCGGAAGTACGAAAGGAAGAAGCGCATGATGCCGTACATCGCCACGTACGAGCAGAACACCCAGCCCGGCACCTTGATCACCCGGTAGCAGACGAACAGCAGGATGCCGAGGATGATGAAATCCCCGATGAGCTCGTAGCCGCCCGCCACCGGGTGCACCGCATACGTATCGAGCGGCCGCAGCGGATTGTTCGGGTCCTGGTTCAGCAGGTTGTACTGGTACTGCGGGCTGTCCGGGTGGAGGTACTTCACCCCCCACGGCAGGTCCGTCCGCTTCGCGATGTGTTCGCCGTTGATCAGGTCGCCGATGCGGCCGATGCCCTGCCCGAGGATCATCCCCGGCGCCGCCGCATCCAGCCCGATGCCGATCGGCCATTTGTGCCAGATGGCGTAGATGAGCCCCCCGAGCACGCCGCCCACCAGCCCGCCGTAGAGGGTGATGCCGCCCTCCGTGATGCCGAACACGATGCTCGGCAGGTCGTTCTGGAAGCGGTCCCAGTGCTCGACCACGTAGAACAGCCGCGCGCCGACGATGGCGCAGGGGACGCCCACCAGCGCGATCTCCTGCGCCACCTCCACCGGGATGCCGTCCCGCTTCGCCAGCCAGACCGAGAGCGTGACCCCGGCGAGGATGCCGATCGCCGTGAACAGCCCGTGCCAGGTCAGCGTGAACGGCCCGAACTCGGCCATCACAGGATTGATGTCGATGACGATCGCGAGGAACGGGAGGAAGATGGCGCCCATAGCTGCGCACAGGGTAGCGCCGGCCGCCCCCACGCGATAGTTCCGCCCGGCTGCTCCCCGGAAAGGCCGCGTTCAGGCCTGGCGCGCCGGCCGCCGCGCCCGCCGCTCCGCCGCGCGGACGGCTGCCGCGTGCGCCCGCTCCTCGGCGGCGTCATCGAGCGCCGGCAGCTCCGCGCCCGGTCCGTACCGCCGCCGCAGGGCCGCGAGGATGAGCGCATCCGCCAGCGCCGGGTTCTTCGGCAGCAGGCTCCCGTGCAGGTAGGTGCCGACCGCGTTGCCCCGGATGGCTCCCTCCGTGCCGTCCTCCGCGTTGTTCCCGAAGCCGAGCCGGACCCGCCCGAACGGCGCCTGCCCCGGCGCGAGGTACGTCCGCCCGCCGTGGTTCTCAAACCCCGCCACCTCACCGAAGGGCGTCTCCACCACGATGTCGCCGATGCACCGGTCCGCCACCGGCCCCGGGTGCCGCGTCTCCGCATCGAACACGCCGATGCCCGGGATGACGCCCCCGTCGTGGTCGATGTACCGGTGCCCGAAGAGCTGGAAGCCCCCGCAAACCGCCAGCACCGGCAGCCCGCCCTCCACGGCCTCGCGGAGCGCCGGCCCCCGCTCCAGCAAATCCGGCGCCACCCGCCGCTGCTCCCGGTCCTGCCCTCCGCCGATGAGGACGAGGTCCGCTTCCATCGGGTCGAACGGGTCACCGATGTTCACCGGCAGCACCTCGCAGCGGATGCCCCGCCGCGCGCACCGCGCCCGGATCGCGATCGCGTTCCCGCGGTCGCCGTACAGGTTCATCACCTCCGGGTAGAGGTGCGCCACCCGCAGCTCCATAGCCCTCAGCGTATCAGGCGGGAGCGGGGAGCAGGGAGGAGGAAGGACTCTTCCCTTCCACTGCCCTGCTACTGCTGCTGGCCACCCTCCGGCTTCGAGCCGTTGTCGCGGCCGACAGCTGTCTTCACGACGACTTTCACGCCCTGGATCGTCCCTTCCACCGCCCGCCGGACGCGGACTGCCGCCGCTTCGCTGATTTCGCCGGCCGCTTCGACGGCGCCGGTGGCCGCCGCGCTCGCCGCCTCCTCGGCCGTGATCGTCGCGCTCTTCGCAGCTTCGATGGCTCCTTCCACAGCGCCCACGGCCGCCGCCGTTACGTCGGCCCCGACTTTCGACGCCTCGCTCACCGCGCTCCGCGCCGAAAGCGAAATCGCCGAAACCGTCTCCGTCCCGGCTTCCGACGTCCCCCGGACCGTCCCGATGACGGCCGCTTTGGCCGCATGTCCCACCGAGGCCGCCGTCACACTCGCCGCCTCGACCGTCGTCGAAAGCGTCTTCGAGGCCGTCGTCACCGCCTTGCCGACCACCTCGCCGACCGCGTCGATGGCGCCCTTCGTCGCGTTGATGGCGAGGCTGGCAACCGCCCCGCCGGTCTCGCCCGTCTCCCGGACGATCGTCTGGACCGTATCGGCAACCGTCTCCACCGCCGCCGAGGTGATCTCCCCCGTCCCGCGGATGACCCCGATGATGCCCTCTTTCACCCGCCTGCCGATGTCGTGCTCATCCACGGCGCGCCTCCCGGTTCAGAATGCGCGGACCGTATCGCAGCGATATGAAAATTTCAAGACGGCGTTCGCGCCCGCCCGCGCCGCGCGCCACAGGAGGTCGGAGGCTGGAGGTTATTGTTGCTCCCTGCTCCCTCCTCCCTCCTCCCTTTCTCCCGTTCTCCCTTTCTCCCTTTCTCCCCTTCTCCCCTTCTCCCCTTCTCCCTTTCTCCCTTTCTCCCTTTCTCCCTCCTCCCTAATCCCTACTCCCTGCTCCCTCGATCGTCCCCCCGCCCAGCACCTCCTCCCCGCGGTAAAAGGCGATCGCCTGCCCCGGCGTGAGCGCCCGCTGCCGCTTCTCGAACCGCACCACGGCCCGCCCCGGCCCGGCCTCCGCGAGCACGGCCGCCGCCGGCTCCGCCCGGTAGCGCGCCTTCGCCTCCAGCCGCGTCCCCGGCGGCGGCGCCTCCCCGGCGACCCACGTCACCTCCCCTGCCTCCACCGTGTCCGCGAACAGCGCCTCCTCCGGCCCGATGGTCACGATGTTCCGCGCGGCGTCGATGCCCGTCACGTACCGCGGCTCGCCCGCCGCGACGCCCAGCCCCCGCCGCTGCCCGATCGTGTACGCCGCGATCCCCCGGTGCTCCCCGATGACCCGCCCCGTCTCGTCGCGCAGCTCCCCGGGGGCCTGCGGCACCCGCGCCTCCACGAATGCACGGTAGTCATTCCCCGGCACGAAGCAGATCTCCACGCTGTCCGGCTTCGCCGCCACGTCCAGCCCCAGCCGCGCCGCGTGGGCCCGCACCTCCTCCTTCGTCAGCCCGCCAACCGGGAGGAGCAGCCGGCGCAGCTGCTCCTGCCCCAGCATGTAGAGCACGTACGACTGGTCCTTCGCCGGGTCGATGCCCCGCAGCAGCCGGTACTGCCCGGCGGCATCGTCGAACACCACCCGCGCATAGTGCCCCGTCGCGATGTACTCCGCCTCCAGCGCCGGCAGCCGCTCCAGCAGCGCCCGGTATTTGATGTGCTCGTTGCAGCGCACGCACGGGTTCGGCGTCCGCCCCGCCGCGTACTCGGCCACGAACCGCTCCACCACGTGCTCGCGGAACTCCCGCTCGAAGTTCATCACGTAGTGCCGGATGCCCAGCTGCCCCGCGACCCGCCGCGCATCGTCGATGTCCTCGATGCTGCAGCACTGCTGATGCCCGCGGTACTCTTCCGGCCGCTCCTCCGTCCACAGCCGCATCGTCACGCCCACCACCTCGTAGCCCTGCTCGAGGAGCAGCGCCGCCGCGACGGAGCTGTCCACTCCGCCGGACATCCCGACCACCACCCGGGGGCGTCGCGTCACCTGTGCTACCATACCTTTCGCCCGCAGCGGCGGGCAGGAGTTCGCGTCTGAGTCCCGAGACCCTCGCGCAGCGCGCCGTCGATGTGCTTTCCGAGCATAAAGCGCTCGATATCGCCCTCATCGACATCTCGCGGACCGCGACCTTCACCAACTACTTTGTCATCGCCACCGCCCAGTCGCCACTCCAGTTCGACGCCCTCGTGGAGTACCTCGAGCGCGACCTCGGCCCGCAGGGCATCCCGCTCCGCCACCGCGAAGGCTCGCCCGAGAGCGGCTGGGTGCTCCTCGATTTCGGCGACATCATCGTCCACCTGTTCACCGCCGACCAGCGCGCCTACTACCGGCTCGAAGAGCTCTGGGGCCGAACCTCCCCGGTCGTCCGCTTCGCCGACTGACCCGCCGGCCCGCCCTCAGCTCCGCTCGCCCCGCGGCCGCTCGCCGTAGTCGCCGAACGGCGCATCCCGCCGCCGGATCGTCTCCCGGAAGCCCAGCTCGCGGAAGCTCTCCACCCAGCGGAGCGCCTCCTCCGTATGCCGCGTGATGCCGTCGAACAGCGTCCCCAGCAGCTGCGTCGTGCGCAGGCCCATGTTCTCGAACGCCTGGTTGATGAGCAGCTTGTTCAGCGCCAGCTGGTTCGCCGGGATATTCCGGAACCGCCGCGCGTACGCCTCCGTCCGCTCCGCCAGCTCCTCCGCCGGGTACACGTGCGAGACCAGCCCGATCCGGTAGGCTGTCGCCGCGTCGATCTGGTCCCCCGAAAGCAGGAACTGCTTCGCGTGCTCCAGCCCCAGCCGGTAGACCCACAGCATCGTCGTCGGCGTGCCGTAAATCCGCGAGGGCGGGTAGCCGATGATCGCGTCCTCCGCCATGAAGATCAGGTCCGCGCAGAGGAGCAGGTCCGTCCCGCCGCCCAGCGCATAGCCGTGGACCTGCGCGATGACCGGTTTGGGGCACTCCCACAGCGTCATGAACCGCCGCATGTTGTGGCCCATGAACTGGAGGTCGCGCACCGGGTCCCAGGCGCCGGGCCGCGGCTCCGGGTGCGGCGCATCGAACCGGCGCGGCCAGGGCACCCCCTCGGCGCCGGGGTTCAGGTCGTACCCCGCCGTGAACACCCGCCCCGCGCCGCGCAGCACGATCGCCGAGACGGCCGCCGAGGCCGCCGCCCGCTCCACCGCGTCCGCGATGCCCTGGATGACCGCCTCGTTCAGCGTGTTCAGCTTCTCCGGGCGGTTCAGCGTCACCACCGCGATCCCGTCCCGCTCCTCGTAGAGCACCGGCTCGGCCATCGCGCGGAGTATAGCGAGGGAGAAGGGAGTAGGGAGAAAGGGAGAAAGGGAGAAAGGGAGAAAGGGAGAAAGGGAGAGGGGGAGAAGACCCCGGCCCTCCCTTCTCCCGCCTCCCGGTTCCCGTCTCCCTCCTCCCGCCTCCCGGGGGCATCCGTTGGGCGCATGGCGCCCCGCGGGGACGGAGCCCCGCGGCTACGGTTGGAGGTTGGAGGTTGGAGGTTGGAGGTTGGAGGTTGGAGGTTGGAGGTTATCCCCCTCCCAGCTCCAGCTCCAGCTCCAGCTCCAACTCCCAACTCCCAACTCCCAGCTCCCAACTCCCAGCTCCCAACTCCCAACTCCCAACTCCCAACTCCCAGCTCCCAACTCCCAGCTCCCAGCTCCCAGCTCCCAGCTCCCAGCTCCCAACTCCCAACTCCCAACTCCCCGCCCCGCGCCGCCGCGGAGCGGCGGCATCCCGCGGCGCCGCCGCCGAAGGCGGCCAGCCATCCCCGCGGCGCTAGCCGCGCCGCCGCGCCGCCGAAGGCGGCCCGCCATCCCCGGCGGCGCCAGCCGCGCCACCGCCGGCGAAGCCGGCCCGCCGCCCCTGACCAGTCAGCCAGCCTACTTTGACGTTCGCGTCAACGTATGATAGCGTCCCATCCGAGGAGGGACGCGCCCGTGCGCTGGCTGTTGCGCCTCATCCCCTACGTCAACAAATACCGCGGCCAGTTCATCGTCGCCTGGGTGTGCGTCATCCTCGCGGGCGCTTTCGTCATGGTCAGCCCGCTCCTCATCAAGTTCGCCATCGAGTTCGGCCTCCAGCCCGTCCGCGATGCCGACGGGCGCCTCACCGGCCTCGAAGGCAACGAGCGGCTCCTCATCCTCGGCTCGGCTGCCATCGTCGCCTTCGCCATCGCCCGCGGCCTCGCTGCATTCGGCCAGCAGTACCTCGGCGAAACCATCGGCCAGAACGTCGCCTACGACATCCGCAACCGGATCTACGACAACCTCCAGCGGCTCAGCTTCGCCTACCACGACAAGGTGCAGACCGGCCAGATCATGAGCCGCGCCACCCAGGATGTGGAGAACATCCGCATCTTCTTCGCCATGGGCCTGCTGCGGTTCTCCTACATCATCCTGATGATCGTCATCTCCATCGTCGGGATGCTCATCATCAACTGGCAGCTCGCCCTCGTCTCGTTCATCTCGCTCCCGATTCTCGCCTGGCGTTCCATCGTCACCAGCCGCCGTCTCCGCCCGATGTGGCTCCAGATTCAGCAGAACCAGGCGGAGATGACGCAGGTCGCCGAGGAAGCCCTCACCGGCATCCGCGTCGTCAAAGCCTTCTCCCGCGAAGACTTCGAGAGCAAGAAATTTGCCGACGCCGCGAAGAAGCAGGCCGACCTCTCCTACCAGGCCGCGATGATCCAGGCGAACAACCAGCCGCTCCTCCAGGGCATCTCCGCCGCCCAGATCGGCCTCACCGTCGGCGTCGGCGCCTGGTTCGTCTCCCGCGGCTCGCTCCAGGCGCAGGACGTCCTCACCTTCACCCTCTGGCTCAACCTCCTCCAGCTCCCCATCCGCACTATCGGCTTCATGATCAACATCATCGCCCGCGCCATCAGCTCCGCCGAACGCGTCTTCGAACTCATCGATGCCCAGTCCGCCGTGCAGGAGAAGCCCGGCGCACTGCCCCTCACCGACGTCAAAGGCCACGTCGTCTTCGAGAACGTCAGCTTCAGCTACGACAACCTCAGCCCCGTCCTCTCCGGCGTCGATATCGATGCGAAGCCCGGCCAGGTCATCGCCCTCCTCGGCCCCACCGGCTCCGGCAAGTCCACCATCGTCAACCTCATCCCCCGCTTCTACGACGTCACCGAAGGGCGCATCCTCATCGACGGCGTCGACATCCGCGACGTCACCATCGAATCGCTCCGCAAGAACATCGGCATCGTCCAGCAGGACGTCTTCCTCTTCATCGGCACCATCCGCGACAACATCGCCTACGGGAAGCCCGATGCCACGCAGGAGGAGATCGAGCGCGCCGCAAAAGCCGCCCGCATCCACGACTTCATCGTCTCCCTCCCCTACGGCTACGACGAATGGGTCGGCGAGCGCGGCGTCACCCTCTCCGGCGGCCAGAAACAGCGCATCGCCATCGCCCGCACCCTCCTGCTCGACCCGAAGATCCTCATCTTCGATGACTCCACCGCCAGCGTGGATACCCAGACCGAATTCCTCATCCAGCAGGCGCTCCAGGAGCTCATGAAGGGCCGCACCACCTTCGTCATCGCCCAGCGCCTCCGCACTGTGATGCGCGCCGACCAGATCATCGTGCTCGACCAGGGCCGCATCATCCAGCGCGGCACCCACCAGGAGCTCCTCCAGCAGGAAGGCCTCTACCGCCGCATCTTCGAGCTCGAACTCAAAGACCAGGAAGAAGCGCTCGGCCGCGCCGCCACCCCCCGCGCGCCTGCCGGCGCCGACCCGGCCCTCGCCGAGCGCATCCGCGAGCGCGTGCGCAGCGGCGATACCGACGGCCTCCCTCCGCAGCTCGTCGAACGCGTCCGCGCCCGCCTCCTCGCCGAAGGCCAGGCCGGGGGAGGCGCCTGATGGGCATGTGGGGCGGCGCCGGCGCAGGCGGCTGGAGCTCGGGCATCGGCGGGCAGCCCGGCGGCCCCATGGGCCGCGCCATGATGGGCCGCGGCGCCGACGGCTGGGACGACGAAGTCCTCGGCAAGGTCTACGACGCCAGGGTCGTCCGCCGCATCCTCCCCTACCTCGCCGAATACAAGCTGCAGGCCTTCATCGCCCTCGCCTGCATGGTCCTCTCCGCCCTCGCCAGCTTCTTCCAGCCCCTCCTCATCGGCCTCACCGTCCAGGCCGGCATCAACCACGACAGCCGCCGCATCCTCACCCTCCTCGGCGTCATGCTCGGCCTCGCCGTCGTCCAGTGGCTCGCTGCCTACGGCCAGCAGCGCACCACCGCCTGGATGGGCAACCGCATCCTCATGAAGCTGCGCACCCAGATGTACGACCACATGCAGGGGCTCTCGCTCAGCTTCTACGACGAGATGGAAGTCGGCCGCATGATCTCCCGCCTCACCAGCGACGTCACCGTCATGCAGGAGCTCCTCACCTCCGGCTCCCTCACCTTCTTCGCCGACATCATCGGCCTCACCATCATCGTCATCGTCCTCCTCAACATCGACCTCACCCTCGCCCTCGTCACCTTCGCCATCGTCCCCCCGCTCGTCCTCGTCATGATCTTCTGGGCCCGCCACGCCCGGAAAGCCTTCATCAACGTCCGCATCAAAGTCTCCACCCTCTACGGCACCCTCGCCGAGAACGTCTCCGGCGTCAAAGCCGTCCAGTCCATGGCCCGCGAAGATGAAAACGCCCGCCGCTTCGACCGCCTCAACCAGGACAACCGTCGGGCCAACATCTGGGCCGGCATGCTCAGCGCCGCCATCATGCCCGTCATCGAACTCTCCGTCGCCATCGCCACCGCCTCCGTCGTCATCGTCGGCGGCATCCGCGCCCTCCACGCCGCCGACGTCGATGTCGCCCACTTCTTCTTCGTCCTCACCTCCTTCACCCTCTACGTCGGCCGCTTCTTCGACCCGATCCGCGACCTCGTCCTCCAGTACACCATGCTCCAGCGCGCCATGGCCGGCGGCGAACGCATCTTCCAGGTCCTCGATACCGAACCGCGCGTCAAAGACCGCCCCGGCGCCATCGACCTCGACGACATCGAAGGCCGCGTCGATTTCGAAGACGTCCACTTCCACTACGTCGAAGGCGTCCCCATCCTCCGCGGCATCACCCTCCACGTCGAACCCGGCGAAACCATCGCCCTCGTCGGCGCCACCGGCGCCGGCAAGACGACCATCACCTCCCTCCTCATGCGCGGCTATGACGTCACCAGCGGCGTCATCAAGATCGACGGCCACGACATCCGCGATGTCACCCGCCGCTCCCTCACCCGCCACATGGGCGTCGTCCTCCAGAACCCCTACCTCTTCTCCGGCACCGTCCGCGAGAACATCGCCTACGGCCGGCCCGATGCCACCCAGGAGGAGATCGAGCGCGCCGCGAAGGCCGTCGGCGCCCACGACTTCATCGTGCGGCTCGAAAAGGGCTACGACACCGTCCTCCAGCAGCGCGGCCAAAACCTCTCCGTCGGCCAGCGGCAGCTCATCAGCTTCGCGCGCGCCATCCTCGCCGCCCCCCGCATCCTCATCCTCGATGAGGCCACCGCCTACGTCGATACGCAGACCGAAGTCATCATCCAGCAGGCCCTCCGCGAACTCCTCAAGAACCGCACCTCCTTCGTCATCGCTCACCGGCTCTCCACCATCCGCGAAGCCAGCCGCATCGTCGTCCTCGAAAAAGGCCAGATCGCCGAGATGGGCACCCACGACGAGCTCCTCGCCCGCGGCGGCATCTACGCCAACCTCTACCGGATGACCTACGAGCAGGAGCAGGCCCGCCAGGCCGCCGCCAGCGTCTCCGAGGACGAGGCGTTCGCCTCCCGCCGCCGCGGCGAAGTCTTCGGAGCCGGCGCCGCCCAGCCCGCCGCCGGCCAGTAGCCGCCAGTCCGGCCCGCTCCCCCTCAAGCCGCGGCGCGCCCTGCCGATACTTCGTTCAGCCTCGAACGAAGGAGCAAGTCACCATGAAACAGTTCAACTGCGGCGACGTCGTCCCCGGCTGCAGCGTCCGCTTCCGGTTCGAAAGCGAGGAGAAGATCCTCGAAGCCGTCGGCCAGCACGCCCGCAAAGACCACGGCCTCACCGAGATTCCGCCCCAGCTCATCGCCCAGGTCAAGGAGAAAATCCAGCCCGCCGCCTGAGGCCCGCGCCAGCGCAGGCACCCGCCGGGCCGGCCTCCCGCCGGCCCGGTTCGCCGTGCTCGCGGCCCCGCGGCGTCAGGCGGCCGCCAGCCCGCCCGTCTTCCCCCGCCCGAGCAGCGCCTGCACCAGCCGCTCCACCCGGACCTGGCCGAGCGGGCGCCCGTCCTCGTCCGTGACCACCACCGGGTCGAACCGCTCCGGCGCCGGGCGCGTCAGCGCCCGGCGGAGCACGTCTTCGGCGCCGCAGCTCGAAGTGATGCGCAGCGGCTCGGAGCGTCGCCCGTGGTGCCACATCCGGGCCGGCCGCCCCCAGGCATCGAGCAGCACGAGCGTGCCCTCCCCGGGCACCTCGAACGCGCTTGCGAGCGGCGCCGTCTCCACCGGCTCGGCGAACTCCGCCGCCCGCAGCTCCCCGCCGCCGCCCGGCCGCAGCCGCGCGATCGCCTCCCGCACCGGCGGCGGCGTCGGTTCGAACGCCGGCGCCGGCCGGTTGAGGAAAAACCCCTGCCCCAGCGGCACCCCCAGCTGCAGCACCTCCCGCAGGTCGCCTTCCGTCTCGATCCCCTCCGCGATCACCCACGCATCCAGCCGCGAAGCGAAGTGCCCCACCAGCTCCAGCAGCGCCTGCTTCACCGGGTCGCCGCCGATGCCCGTCACGAACCCCTGGTCCACCTTCACGAACTCCGGCCGCACGTCGATCAGCCGCTTCAGGTCCGCGTACCCCGTGCCCGTATCGTCCACGGCGATGAGCGCCCCCCGTTCGCGGAGCCGTTCGAGCAGCCCGTTCAGCCGCCCGAGGTCCGCAATCGGCGTATGCTCCGTCAGCTCGATGATGAAGCCGCCGAGGTGCTGCTCGCCCAGCAGCTGGCGGGCCACCTCCTCGTGCTCCAGCGCCGAGGGGTCCAGGTTCACCGTCAGGAACGTGTTCATCGGCGCCTCGCTCCGCAGCCGGAGCGCCTGCCGGATCACCGCCGCCTCCAGCGCCGGCCCCAGCCCCAGCCGGTAGGCAGCCCCGAACCAGTGATGCGGCGGCGCGGCCACGAGCGGGTCCGAGAATCGCGCCAGCAGCTCGAACCCGGCCGGCACGCCCCGCGCCAGGTCCACGATCGGCTGGCGGTGGAGGGCGATGTGCGCCGGCTCCCGCAGCACGCGCGTCAGCGCCTGTTGCCAGGCGGCATCCGAGACCGGCTCGCTGCTCACACCCGGGAGTTTCGGCGCTCCGCTCCTGCCTCTTCAGCCCTGCTGCCCGCCGGCTCCTGCAGCTTCACCACGAGCACCCGGTCCACCCGCCGGCCGTCCATCGCCATCACCCGGAACTGGTAGCCCGGCACCTCCACCCGGTCGCCCACCCGCGGGATGCGCCCGAGCCGCGCCATGATGAAGCCGCCCACCGTGTCGTAATCCTCGTCCGCCAGCTCGGCCCCCGTCGCATCCTCCAGGTCCGCAATCAGCGCCAGCCCCGAGACGAGGAAGTTCCCGGAAGGCAGCGCCCGCAGCGTATCGCCCCCCTGCGCCCGGCCGCCCAGCCACCGCCCCAGCAGCCGGTACAGCACCTCATCGGCCGTCAGGATGCCGCTCGTGCCGCCGTGCTCGTCCACCAGCACCACGATCTGCACCTGCTTCGCCCGCATCGCCTGCACCGCCACCTCCACGCTCACCGACTCCGGGATCGCCACCGCCGGCCGCACGAGGTGCCGCCACGCCGACTCCCCCCGCCGCACCAGCGCCACGAGGTCCTTCACCTCGAGGATGCCCACGATATGGTCGAGGCTCTCCTCGTAGACCGGGTAGCGCGAATGGTGGTAACGCTCCACGAGCTCCAGGATCTCGTCCAGCGATGCCCCCGCCTCCACCGCCACCACCTCCGTCCGCGGGACCATGATCTGGTCCGCCTGGATGGCGCTGAACTCCAGCGCCCGCCGCGCCAGCATCAGCTCGCTCGTCGACAGCAGCCCCGCCCGCGCCGAGGCTTCGATCACCAGCTCCAGCTCCTCCGGGTCCAGCGATTGCTCTGCCTCGGAGCGCTCCCGGATGCCCAGCGCGCGCACCACCAGCGCGCCCGACCGGTGGAGGAACCAGACGAACGGCCGGAACACCTTCGCAAACACCAGCACCGGCGGCGCGACGAACAGCCCCACCCGCTCCGTCCGCGCCAGCGCCACCGACTTCGGCGCCAGCTCCGCGAAGATGATCACGAGCGCCGTCACCAGCAGGAAGGCGATCGCCGTCGCCGCGATGCCCGCCGTCCGCGCCGGCGCCCAGGCGAGCGCCCCCGCCAGCGCCGGCTCCAGCAGCCCGGCCAGCACCGGCTCGCCGAGCCAGCCGAGCGCCAGGCCGCACATCGTGATCCCGAGCTGCGTCGCCGCGATCGTCGCATCCAGCTGCCGCAGCGCCCCCAGCAGCAGGCGCGCCCGCGCCTGCCCCGAAGCCGCCAGCTGCTCCACCCGCGTCCGCCGGACGCCGACGAAAGCAAACTCCGCCGCCACGAACAGCGCATTCAGCGCGATGAGCACGAGGAGCCCCGCGAGCCCCAGCACGACCAGCCACGCGTCTTCCATGCGCGCATTGTAGACGGCCCGCCGGGCCGCCCCGGCGCGACCGGCAGCGTCGCCCGCGAGCCCCTGGACCGGACCGCGCCAGCCTTCCAGAGCCCCGGGAACGCCGCTCCCGTCGCCCTCGCGCGAGCCGCCGGCCGGCCCCCGATCCGGGCAAAACTCGTCACGATCTGTCGCGAAAATTCCCTCCCACTCCCGGTCAAACCCTGCTAAAATTGGTCATGTCGCAGGGCAGTCCCACATCCGCCGGAGCAGCGCCGATCGGCCGCCCGGCCAGCTTCGAAACCACGCCCGCGCACCCATCCTGAGGAGAGGTCGCACCAAGCCCGCTCCAGCCCCGCATCCCCGTTCCACCCCATTTCTGCCAGCCCGTGCACGGCCGCCCGCGGCGGTGCGCGCAGGATCCCGCGCGCCGTCAGCCCACCCTCGAGAGTCCCCTCCCGCCCCGGCCGGGTCCGCCCCGGCCCCGGAACCTGCACCGCCCCCTCGCCGCTGCCCCCGGCAGCGGCCCGGCCACCCGTTTCCCCAGGAGGTTCCCATGTCCCCGACCCTCACCGCCCTCGCGCTCGCCATCCAGGCCCGCATCCCCGTCCTCCTCTGGGGCGCGCCCGGCACCGGCAAATCCTCGGTCATCCGCCAGCTCGGCGGCCGGCTCGGTCTCCCCGTCGAGACCGTCATCGCCTCCATCCGCGAACCCTCCGACTTCGCCGGCCTCCCCGTCGTCACCGACGGCCGCGTCCGCTTCGCCCCGCCCGACTGGGCCGTCCGCCTCGCCGACCACGGCAGCGGCCTCCTCTTCCTCGATGAAATCTCCACCGCGCCCCCGGCCGTCCAGGCCGCCCTCCTCCGCGTCGTCCTCGAACGCACCGTCGGCGATATCGAGCTCCCGCCCGGCGTGGCCATCGTCGCCGCCGCGAACCCGGCAGCGCAGGCTGCCGGCGGCTGGGACCTGAGCGCGCCCCTCGCCAACCGCTTCCTCCACCTCGACTGGCAGGTCAACGGCCTCGCCTGGTCCGACGGTTTCCTCACCTCCTGGGCGGAGCTCGACGTCCCGGAACTCCCGGCCGGCTGGGCCGACGGGCTCCCGGCTGCGCGCGAAACAATCGCCGGCTACATCCGCCAGCGCCCCGACGCGCTCCTGAACGTGCCGGCCGACGCTGAAGCCGCCTCCCGCGCCTGGCCCTCGCCGCGCACCTGGGAGATGGCGGCGCGCCTCCTCACTGCCGCGCGCGCCATCGAAGCGCCGGCCGAGGTCGTCGAGCTGCTGCTCGCCGGCGCCGTCGGCAACGCCGCTGCCCGCGATTACTTCACCCTCCTCCGGAGGGGCGCCGCCTGGGACCTCGACACCGCCTTCAAGCGCCCCGATGCCGTCCGCATCCCCGAGACCCCGGACGCCCTCGATGGCTTCCTCCGCGCCGTCATCGCCCGCTTCGCCGCGAAGGCCGATGAAGAGGCGTGGGAGCGCTCGTGGCAGATCCTCGCCAAAGCGGCCAGCGCCGCGGGGGTCGATGCCGTCGTGCCCCACGCCATCGCCCTCCACGAAGCCGGCAGCGAGGCCTTCCTCGTCCCCGCCGAAGCCCGCCCGCTGCTGGAGGCGATCTATGCGTCCTGACCTCTCCCGCCTCCGCGACGCGCCCGAGTTCGCCGTCATGCCCGTCGTCGTGCTGATCCAGAACGGCTTCACCACCAAACATACCGACCCGCTCGCCGGGTGGAGCCGCACGCGGCCGTATCCTGCCACCCGGGGGACGGCGCCGCTCACCCGGCCGTGGGTCCGCCTGGGCAGCGTGGTTGCCATCCGCATGTCCCTCGAACGGACGGTCACCTGCACGTTCCGCGGCGAATTCTCCCGCTGGCTCTACGTCATCGGCCCGGTCGTCGTCGTCATCAACCGCGTCTTCGAACGCCCCGGCGAGCCGTTCGATGCCCTCTTCGGCGCCATGCGCCGGCTCCGGGCGGGGGTCCGGGTCAGCCGCGCCCTCGAGCGCCTCCTCGCGGAAGAAGTCGTCCCCGGCGACCCCGACCTCGAACTGGTCGCGGAGTACCTCCGGGCCCGCGGCATCTCGGCGCCTCCGCAGCTCGCAGCCGACGTCAACCGCTTCCTCGAACGCATCGACCCCGGCCTGCAGGAGCTGCCGCCCCGCGGCGACCGCTTCGAGCGCGCCCGCGCCGACCTCGTCGAGCGGCTGCCCTTCTTCGCCTACCTCGCCTACCACATCCGCCATACCGCCGACCCGGAGGTCCCCACCGCCGCCATCGACATCCGCGGCCGGCTCCGGACCAACCCGGCCTGGTTCGAGGCGCTCACGCGGGCCGAAGCCGCCGGCGCCGTCTACCACGAAATGGCCCATCTCCTGCGGCGCCACTTCGACCGCGCCGAGCGCGCCGGGGCCGCCGGCGACCTCTGGAACATCGCCGCCGACCTCGAAATCAACGACGACATCCCGGCCGAGTTCGCCCTGCCGCCCGGCGCCATCGCGCCCGACGTGTTCGGCCTGCCCCGCGGCCGCACCGCCGAGGAGTACTACCGGCGGCTCAGCGCCCGCGCCGGGAAGAACCTCGACATCGCGCGCGGCGCCGGCTGGCGTCCCTGCGGCTCCGGCTGCGGCGCACCCCGGGATGACGCGGGCACCCCCGAGACCGGCGGCGACCCCGGCCTCAGCCGCCTAGATATCGAGCACATCGCGGCGCAGGCCGCCGCCGACGCGCTCGACCACTCCGCCGAGTACCGCATGCCCTACTACTGGCGGCGGCGCGACATGCCGCCGGGCAGCATCCCCCGCGGCTGGATCCGCCATTTCGAGCGGCTGCGCGCCAGCCGGCGCGACTGGCGCCAGGAGCTCGCCCGCGCCGTCCGCGGCGCCCTCGACCGGCTCCCCGGCATGGCCGATTACACCTACGGGCGGGCGTCCCGCCGCGCAGCCGCTGTCGCTCCCGTCATCCTCCCCGGCCTCTGCAGCCCCGCGCCGGAAGTCAGCATCGTCATCGATACGTCCGGCAGCATGGGCGAGGACCTGCTCGGCCAGGCCCTCGCCGAAACCCGCGCCATCGTCCGCGCCAACGGCGGCCGCGGCGCCAACGTCCACCTCGTCGATGCCGCCCTTCACGGCACCATCCGCACCCGCACCGGCACGAACATCACGCCGCGCGGCGGCGGCGGCACCGACATGCGCGTCGGCATCGAGGCGGCCCTCGCCGCCAATCCCCGTCCCAACGTCATCATCGTCCTGACCGACGGCTTCACGCCCTGGCCCGAGAAGCCGACGCCCGTCCCGCTGATCGTCGGCGTCGTCGGCGAAGGCCACGTCCACCCTTACCAGGCCAACGGCGTCCCGGACTGGGCGCGCGCTGTCCCCATCCCCCTGGACCCGCGGGAGCGGGCCGCGCGCCCCGGCCCCGTGCTCACGCCCCCGTACCGCCGGCCCTTGCCGGGGTGGGCGGAGCCCCCGTTCCCCCGGCCCACCGGCATGGCCCAGGGAGGCGAGGTCATCTGCCGCTGACGCCCGCCCGCGCCTGCCCGGCGACGTTCGCCGGCCCGGGGAACCCTCCCCGGGCCGGCATCACCTGTGCGTCCTGGCGGAGAGGGGGAGATTCGAACTCCCGGTGGGTTGCCCCACACCGCTTTTCGAGAGCGGCACCATAAACCACTCGGACACCTCTCCACCGCCAAGTCTACCAAGCCCCGCCGCTTCGAGGTATCCGCCGCTGTCACCGCCGACGGCGGCCGGCCCGGGACGCGCGCCTGAACTCGCTCCCCCGCAATCCCGGCGCGGGCGCCCCGCGCCGGCCCGCCTCAGTTCAGCCGGAACGTGTCCTCGTCGTCTTCGTCGTCGTCCAGCTCGTTGTCGCTGTAGACGCCGGCCGGCGAGCCCCGCCACACCGTGACCACGAAGTCCTCCCGGTACGGGTCCGCCGTCATCACCAGCTGCTCGTCCGTCGCATCGATGAGCTGCTGGATGCGGTCCTCGTTGGCGTCGGCCGTCGTGCAGAGCGTCGCATAGACGTTCGTGCCCTGGTAGTGCAGGTCTACCCGCCCCACGATGCTGCCGTCTTCGAAGATGGTGTACGACTCCGAGTGGGGAGTCCGGCATTCGCGTTCGAACGTAATCACAGCGGTCGCACCTGCCCTCTGCCGATGATGGTCCACTTGTAGCTCGTCAGCTCCCGCAGGCCCATCGGCCCGCGGGCGTGCATCTTCTGGGTCGAAATCCCGACCTCCGCGCCGAGCCCGAACTGCGCGCCGTCGGTGAACTGCGTGCTCGCGTTCACGTACACCGCCGCCGAATCCACGACATCGAGGAATTCCAGCGCGCGGGTGTAGTTCTCCGTCAGGATCGCGTCGCTGTGGTGGCTCCCGTACCGCTCGATGTGGTCCGTCGCCTCTTCCATCGTATCGACGACCCGCACCCCGACGCGCAGGGCGAGGTGCTCCGTGCGCCACGTGTCCTCCGTCGCCCGTTCGACCGGCGCGCCCGCGGCTTCGAGCACCGGGTAGGCCCGCTCATCGGCGATGAACGTCACCTTGCCCGCCCAGCGGGCCGCCATCCGCTGCAGGAACGGCTCCGCGATGGCCCGGTGGACGAGGAGCGTATCGACGGCGTTGCAGATGCTGTAGCGGCGCGTCTTCGCGTTGTTCACGACCGTCTCGGCGAGGTCGAGGTCGGTGAACTCATCGACATAAATTTGGACGACGGCGTCGCCGTGGGCGATGACCGGCATCGTCGCCTTCCGCCGGACGTAGTCGATGAGCTGCGGCCCGCCGCGGGGGACGATGACGTCGACGAGGTCGTTCATCTCGAGAAGCTCATCCACGTGGGCGCGGTCCGGGTCGCTGATGACCTGCACGGCGGCGGCGGGGACGGCGGAGCCGGCGAGCGCGCGCTGGATGAGCTCGCCGAGGGCCGCGTTGGAGTGCCGCGCCTCTTTGCCGCCGCGGAGGATGGCGGCGTTGCCGCTTTTCAGAGCGAGCGCCGCGATGTCGATCGTGACGTTCGGCCGCGATTCGTAGATGCAGGCCACGACGCCGAGCGGCACCCGCCGCCGGCCGATCCAGAGGCCGTTCGGCAGCGTCCGCGAATCGAACACCTCGCCCACCGGGTCGGGCAGCTGCATGACGCTGCGCGTATCGGCGGCGATGCCGCGCAGCCGCTCGGGCGTGAGGGTGAGCCGCTCGACGAAGGCATCTTCGAGGTTCGCCTCCCGGGCCGCCGCGAGGTCCTGCGCGTTCGCCGCCAGCACCGCCTCCTGCTCCTGTTCAAGGAGAGCCGCGATCCGCTCCAGCGCAGCGTTCTTCTCGGCCGTCGAGATCCGCGCCAGCACCCGGGAGGCCTGCCGGGCCGCCGTCGCCCGTTCCCGCAAAAGTGAAACTGTCGAAGTCATGGCCGACAGTGTAGCAGCCCCGCGGCACGGTTCCCGCAGCGCCAGCAGCCGTTCGACCCTGTGCCGGTGCGCCATCCGCCCGGCGCGCGAGGGCCGCGGCGGCATACACTGGAAGCATGACCAACGAAGCGCCGTCGTTCGAAACCCATCTCGCCGAAACTCTCCGCCGCGTCGCCCGCTGGGAAGCGCCGCCCGGCACCGGCATCCTCTCCGCCTACCTCGACTGGCGGCCCCAGGCCACAGGCGAGCGCCCGGGCGTCCGCTCCGGCGAAATCCACCTGAAGGACCGCTTCCGCGAAATCGAAGCCAGCCTCGGGGTGCGCGGCCCGGCGCTCGAATCCTTCCGCGCCGATGCCGACCGCGTCCACGCCGCGCTCGCGGAGCTCGACCCTGCCGCCCAGGGCGTCGCCGTCTTCGCCTGCTCCGCGGCCGGCCTGTTCGAACTCGTGACCGCGCCGGCCGCCTTCGAAAACCAGGTCGTCTACGACCGCTACCCGCGCCTCTACCAGCTCGCGCGGTTCCTCGATGAGTACGAGACCGCAGTCGTCGCCGTCGCCGATACGAACACCCTGCGCCTCTTCGTCGTCCGCGGCGAACGCATCCGCGAAGTCCCGGGCAAGGACGAGGACCCCTACAACTACCAGATGCGCTCGACCTCCGGCATGAACGAGCACCGCTTCCGCCGGCACGTCGAACAGCACCGGCGCGAGTTCGCCGAGGAGGCGGCGAAGCTCATCGAGCAGCTCTGCGACCGCGAAGGCGCGACCCGCCTCGTGATCGCCGGCGACGAGACGGCGCTCCACCTGCTCCAGCAGGCCCTGCCCCACCAGCTCACGGCGCGCGTGGCCGAGGGCCGCTTCCACATCGACATCCGCGCCGGCGCCGAGCACGTCCGCCGGGTCGTCGAGGAGTTCCTCCTCCAGACGGAAGACGACCAGTCGCAGGAGACGGCCGACATCCTCGTCGGCGAAATTGAAGAGGGCGACCTCGGCGTCGGCGGGCTGGAGCGCACCCGCGCCGCGCTCGAAGCCGGGGCCGCGGATGTCGTGGTCATCGATGATGCGTTCGAACCGGCGGAGGCGCGCGACGAACTGGCGCAGCTGGCTGCCCGCACCGGGGCCCGCGTCGAAGTCGTCCGCGAGCACGCCGGCCTGCGCGCCCACGGCGGCGTCGGCGCCATCCTGCGCTACCGGTTCGCGGGCTAGCGCGGGGCTGCGCCCCGGCGGCCGGGTCCCTCAGCGCACCGGCACGCCCAGCGCCCGGCGCACGTCGGCGGCGCCCCCGGCGATGAACGGCCGCGCGGCGATGCCCCGGCGCTCCAGGTAGCTCGCCGCCATCGCCGCCCGCTGGCCGCTGGCGCAGCTCACCAGCACCGGGCCTTCGACGTCGCTCGCCCACTCCGGCATGGCATCGAACGGCAGCGGCCGCGCGCCCGGCACCGGCTCGTCCCGCAGCTCCTGCGCGTAGCGGACGTCGAGCACCGGCACCCGGCCGCTCCGGAGCGCCTCCGCGATCTCCTCGGCGCTGGCGGTCTCGGTCCGGGCGGTCAGCGGCAGCTCCGCCGCCGGCGCATACCCGGCGACGTGCTCGTAGCCGATGCGGAAGAGGGCGACCGTCACCCGCTCCGCCTGCAGCCGGTCGTAGGTGACGAGCGCGATCGGCGCATCGAACGGGATGAGCCAGCCGACGTAGGCGAGCATCGAGGTGCTCTCTTCGATCTCGAGCGAACCGGGCAGGTGGCCGGCCGCGTAGTCCTCCCGGCGGCGGACGTCGACGACCCACGTGCCGGCGCCGAGGCCGAGCAGCTCGCCCTCGCTCAGCAGCCGCGGCCGGGGCGGTTCGCCGTACACCTTCGGCCCCTTCCGGTTGATGGGGGCCATGTACTTGTAGTAGCCCGGGATCGGCATCTCGGATGCGAGGTGGAGCGCCCGGAACTCCTCGTAGCTCTTCGAAGCGAGCGCCGGGTTCCGCAGCAGCTCGGCCGCCATCGGCCCGCAGCGCCCGAGGTCGGTGCCGGTCGCGCTGCAAAACGAGCCGGCGCCGTGGGTGGGCAGCACGTCGGCGCTCGGCGGCACCAGCCGCCGCAGCTTCTGCGCCGTCTCCCACTGGAGCCGGGTGAGCGCTTCGGTATGGTCCGGCCCGAGCAGGTCCGTCCGCCCGGCCGCGGCCATCAGCAGCGCGCCGCCCGTGAAGGCGCCGCGGACCTCGCCCGAGGGCGTGACGCCGAGGTAGGCGAGGTGTTCGTAGGTGTGGCCCGGCGCGGCCGTCACCAGCAGCTTTGCATCGCCGAGGCTGATGACGTCGCCGTCGCCGACCGGCCGGTGGGGGAATTCGAGCTTGCCCGCGGCCGGGGCGATGACCTCCGCACCGAGCGCCGCCAGCTCCCGGCCGCCCGAGACATAGTCGTTGTGGACGTGCGTCTCCACCACGTACCGGATCTCCGCCCCGTGCTCCCGCGCCGCCTTCACGAACGGCCGGATGTCCCGCTGCGGGTCGATGACCGCAGCCTCCTGCCCCGACACCACGAGGTAGGAGGCATCGCCGAGCGCCTCGGCCACGAACTGGATCGTCTTCATGCTTGCCCTCCCGGGGTCACGCCCATCAGCGCAGCTTCGCGCGCAACCTGCTGCCGAATGCCGCCGCAGACGATGCCGCACAGCTCGGCCACGCTCGGGTCGATGACCCGGTAGTAGGCCATCGTCCCCTCCGCCCGGCGGCGCACGATGCGCGCGTCGTGGAGGAGCCGCAAATGCTTGCTGACGTTCGCCTGCGAACAGCCCGCCGCCGCCGCGATTTCGCCCACCGGCGCTTCGCCCTCACGGGCGAGGAAGCGGAGGATGCGCAGCCGCGTCGCATCGCCCAGCAGGCGGAAGCGCGTCGCGGCTTCGTCGAGCAGCGCGTCGGGCAGGTCGTGCATGTCTGTAACTCTATAACCATGTACTCATGGATGCAAGCATTGCGGCCGCGCCCGAGCTCCCCCACGATCGCCCAACCCCCATCTCCGGAGTGCTGCCGTGTCCGATGTCCTGCTCGAACGCCGCGACGGCGTCGCCCTCGTCACCCTCAACCGGCCCGAGACGCTGAACGCGATGGGCGGGGAGCTGGTGCCGCGCCTTGCGGAGGCGCTCGCCGAGTGCGAAGCCGACCCCGCCGTCCGCTGCATTGCCATCACCGGCGCCGGCCGCGCCTTCTGCGCCGGCGGCGATATCCGCGGCATGCAGGAGCGGAACGACCGGATGGCGGCGGCCGCCGCGAGCGAGGGCCCCGGCGCCGTCATCGCCGAGCTCGACCGGCTCGTGGCCGAGCTGCGCGACCGCCACCGCGCCATCACGCTGCGCATCCACCGCATGCCGAAGCCGGTCGTCGCGCTCGTCAACGGCCCGGCCGTCGGCGCCGGCTTCAGCATCGCGCTCGCCTGCGACATCCGGCTCGCCTCGGACCGCGCCCGCTTCGGCGCCGCCTTCCGGAACGTCGGCCTCCCGGGCGATTTCGGCGGCTCGTACTTCCTCCAGCGGCTCTGCGGCGCCGGCATCGCCCGCGAGCTCTACTTCACGGCGGAGGTCATCGATGCCGCTCGCGCGCTCGACCTCCGCATCGTCAACCGCGTGCTCCCCCATGAGGAGCTGCTGACCGAAGGGCTCGCCTTCTGCGCCCGCCTCGCCGCGGGCCCGACGGCCGCCTACGCGCGGATGAAGGAGAATCTCGCCTTCGCCGAGACGGCCACCCTCGAACAGCTGCTCGACCAGGAGGCGCTCCACATGCGCATCGCCGGCTTCTCCGCGGATTCCCGCGAGGCGGTCGCCGCCTTCCTCGAGAAGCGCGAGCCCCGCTTCGCCGGCCGCTGAGCGGTCCCCCGGGCGGGCTCACACCAGGTGGACGATGTCCAGCCCGCCCCACTCCCGGGCGAGGTATTCGGCCGCCAGCCGGCGGTGGCAGCGCTCCGGCGTCGCTTCGCTGCAGAGCAGCACCGCCCCGTCGATGAGCTCGCGCGGCACCCGCTCCTCCACCCGCCGGGCCGCGAGCAGGGCGAGGTACTCGCGCTCGTACCACGGCCAGCCGCGCTTGCCCTTCCGGTAGCCGTCCAGCAGCTCCGGCGTCGGCGCGAGCAGCGGCTCCTCCGCGTACGCCATCCCGCAGACCGCCTGGAGGAAGTAGGCGAGGTCGTCCCGCTTGGCGAACCCGGCCAGCTGGGAGACGTTGTGCAGCCGGACGTCGACGAGCCGCTGCGCTCCGCTCTGCTGGAGCAGGCCGAAGAACTCCCGCGCCGATTTCTTCGTGAACCCGATGGTGGCGACGCGCATCGCGGCAGGAGTGTACTCCCCCTCCCCTCTGCTACAGTTCCCCCGCTGAATCTTTCGCCCCCTACGAAAGGACCACCCCATGCTGCCCCTCGAAGGCAAGACCGCCATCGTCACCGGCGGCGCCCGCGGCATCGGCGCCGGCATCGCCGCCGTCATGGCCCGCCAGGGCGCCCGCGTCGCCATCCTCGACCTCGACGGCGAGCAGGCCGCCGCGACCGCCGCCGCCCTCCCGACCCCCGGCCTCGGCCTCGCCTGCGATGTCATCGTCGAGCCGGAGCTGCAGGATGCCGTCCGCCGCGTCGCCGAGGCGTTCGGCGGGCTCGACATCATGGTCAACAACGCCGGCGCCGGCCGCGGCCCGGTCGACCTCGCGGCCATCGGTTCGGTGCCCGCCGCCGGCGGCCGGGTCGAGCACATGCCGCCCGAGGCCTGGGACGAGCAGCTCGCCCAGAACCTCCGCAGCACCTTCCTGGGCACGAAGGCCGCGCTGCCCTACCTGAAGCAGCGGGGCGGCGGCGCCATCGTCAACATCGCCAGCATCGCCGGCCTGCAGGCCGCCCCCACGCTCCCCGCCTACGCCGCCGCCAAGGCCGGCGTCATCTCCCTCACGAAGAGCTGCGCGCTCGAATACGCGCCGTTCGATATCCGGGTGAACGCCATCTGCCCCGGCTTCCTCTGGACGCGCGCGTGGGAGGGCATGGCGGCGATGATGCAGCGCACCGTGCCCCAGTTCGCCGGCAAATCGCCGCGCGACATCTTCCTCGAGGTGGTGAAGAGCGGCGTGCCCCTCGGCCGCGAACAGACGCCCGAGGATATCGGCGAACTCGCCGCCTTTCTCGCCAGCCCCGCGGCGCGCAACATCACCGGCCAGGCGATCGCCGTCGACGGCGGCATCACGCTCCGCTAGCGGGGAAGCGGGAGACGGGAAGCGGGAAGCGGGAGGCAGCGACCGCCGGCGGAGGTTGGAGGTTGGAGGTTGGAGGTTGGAGGTTGGAGGTTGGAGGTTGGAGGTTGGAGGTTGGAGGTTGGAGGTTGGAGGTTATTCTCCCTCCCTGCTCCCAACTCCCTGCTCCCAACTCCGTAGTCGCGGGGCTCCGTCCCCGCGGAGGGCCGGCGAGGCCCGCCCGGCCGTTCGCATCCACCCGCTTCCCGGTTCCCGCCCCCGGTTCCCGGCTCCCGGAACATCCGTTGGGCGCATGGCGCCCCGCGGGGACGGAGCCCCGCGACTACGATGAGAGGTTGAAGGTTGGAGGTTGAAGGTTGAAGGTTGAAGGTTGAAGGTTGAAGGTTGAAGGTCGAGGGTTATCCTTCCTCCCAACTCCCAACTCCCAACTCCCAACTCCCAGCTCCCGCCCCCACCGCCGCCGCGGAGCGGCGGCATCCCGCGGCGCCGCCGCCGAAGGCGGCCAGCCATCCCCCGGCGGCGCCAGCCGCCTCCCCCTACCCCTCCGCCGTCACGTTCGGCGCAATCGCCCGCCGGGGGAGGAACGGGTTCGACGAGGGCTGCGCGCCGCTGCCGGCCGGCGTCGGGGTTGCGGTCGGCGCCATCGTCGGCGTCGGCTGGGCCCCGCCCGCACCCGGCGGCGCAGGAGGCGAACCCCCGGGCGGCGCCGACGGGCTCGCTGGCGGCGCGGTTGGCGTCGGCGTCGGCGTCGCCGTGGGCTGCGGCGGCGGCTGCGTATCCCACGCCTGCCCGGAATCGTCCACGTTCCCGAAGACCACGGACCAGTACGGGCCGGCGCGCCCGATGCCGGCGACCACCCACATCGTCCGCAGCATGTTCTCGCGGTGCCCGTACGGCGAGTTGACGAAGAGGTTGAACGCCTGCGGGGCGCTGCTGGCGATGGCGAGGTTCTCGCCCGCGCCGGAACTCGCATAGCCGCAATCGCGCACGCGCTGGAAGGGGCTGCGCCCGAGGCTGTCGGTGTGGTCGAAGTACCCTTTCGCGGCCATGTCCTCCGACATCCACGCCGCCGCCCGCGAGAGGTTCGGCGAGGGCTTCAGCGGCGCGACGCCGTTCTGCGCCCGGAACTCATTGATGAGCCGCAGCAGCTCCTGCTCCGCCGCATCGAGCGCCTGCGTCGACGTCGAGCAGTTCGTCAGCGCGAGCGCCGGTGTCGAACCGCCGCCGGGGCCCCAGCCGAGCACGGCGCCGGCGAGGAGCAGCGGCCCGGCCGCCGCAAGTACGAGTCGTCGCATGCTCACCCCCGGCCGGCGGGGAAGCCGGCGCCATCGCGGTGTCGCCTCCACCCTAGCGCCCGCCCCGCGAACGCGGAACCCGCAGGCCGCCGAGGTTCTAACGCTTTACCAACAATTTACAGGTGCGCCGGGGTGCGGCCTGCCTCCTCCGCTGTTTGCATTCCTGCAAACAGCCGCCTACACTATTCGCAGTTCCGGCCGTTTCTGCAAATAACCGGGGCTAGCGGGAAAGGGGCTCGGCCCCCTCGTTCAGGATGTCGAGGTAGTCGCGGTAGACGAAAAGGCGGTCACGGCGCCGCTGCGTGATTTCCCGCACGATGCCGAGTTCGACCAGCTTCTGGACCCCGCGGTCGGCGGAGGCATAACTCATCCCGGCGTCGCTGGCGACGCGCTTCACCGTCAGCAGCGGCCGCCGGCGAAACGCTTCCAGCACCCGCAGCGCCGTGCCAGCCTGGCGGCCGACGCCCCGGACGGCGGCAGCGTCCCGCTCGAACAGGCCGACGAGCCGATGCGCCGTCTCGACAGCCGAGCCCGCGGTCTGGGTCACGCCTTCGAGGAAGAACGCGAGCCAATCCTCCCAGTCGCCGCCCTCCCGGGTCGCGTTGAGGAGCCGGTAATACTGCGACCGGTAGGTCTTGAAGTAGAGCGACAGGTAGAGGAGCGGCTGCCGGAGCACCCCGGCCTCAGCGAGGATGAGCGAGATCAGCAGACGGCCTGCTCGGCCGTTGCCGTCGAGGAACGGGTGGATCGCTTCGAACTGCGCGTGTGCGAGCCCCGCCCTTATCAGCACGCCGCCCGGGACCTCGGAATGGAGGAAGCGCTCCAGCTCCGCCATGCAGGGTTCGACGAAGGCAGGACCCGGGGGCACGAACTCGGCCGTTTCAGGGCTCAGGCCCCCAATCCAGACCGGTTCCTCCCGGAACTCGCCCGGGCGCTTGTTCGCACCGCGTCCCCGCGAAAGGAGGATGCGGTGAATCTCGCGAACGAGGCGATTCGAGAGCGGGAAGCCGGCTGCGAGCTGGCCGAGCCCGTAGTCCAGCGCTGCGACGTAGCTCGACACCTCCACCACATCGTCGAAGGGAACCCCGGGCGCCTCATCGATTTCGAAAAGGAGCAGGTCTGAGAAGGATGACTGCGTCCCTTCGATTTGGCTGGAAAGCAGCGCTTCCCTGCGCACATACCCGTAGAGGAAGAGCTCCGGGTTCGGGAGCAAGGCGCTGATCGCGTCGAGGCGGCCGAGCGCGAGGAGCGCCCGCTCGAGCTGCTGATGCAGCGAACCCGAGAGGTCGACAGGCGGGTTGGGGGGCAACGGGTCGGGGACGAACCCGCGAAAGACTTTCCCGCGCCACGAAATCGGTTCGTACCTGCCGGTCGTTCGCCGCACGCCTGCCTCCTCCGCTGTTTGCATTCCTGCAAACAGCCGCCTTCACTATTCGCAGTTCGGCCCGTTTCTGCAAATACCGGGCTAGCGCCGCCGCCGTCCGATGCCGGTCATCGCCAGCAGCGCCCCGAAGACGAACCCGCCGATGTGCGCGAACCACGCGACGCCCCCGCCCGTGGAGGCCGTGTCGACGATCGTCGCGTAGCCCGCGAACAGGTTCTGCAGGAACCACAGCCCGATCATCAGGAACGCCGGCACCGGCAGCGGGATGAAGATGAGAATGAAGAACGGGATGACGACGTGCACCGTCGAGCGCGGGAACCAGACGAGGTACGCGCCCAGCACGCCGGCCACCGCGCCGCTCGCGCCGACAACCGGCACCACGCTCGGCGGGTCCATCAGCCCCTGCACGAGCGAGGCGGCGATGCCCGAGGCGAGGTAGAAGACGAGGAACCCCGCATGCCCCAGCCGGTCCTCGATATTGTCCGCGAACACCCAGAGGAACAGCATGTTGCCGAGGATGTGGAGCCAGCCGCCGTGGATGAACAGCGCCGTGACGATGGCGAGGAGCGCCTCCCAGCGGGCGGCGCCCGTCAGCCCGGATTGCCCCCGCAGCGTGTCGAAGAACTCCTTCGGCTGGAAGCCCCACCGGCAGATGAACTCGTTCAGGTCGTTCGGCGGCGCGCGGAAGCCGTAGCACACCCCTGCCGTCTGCTCGGCGAACCGCTGCGTCGCCGAGCTCGTCGCCCGCGGCACCGTCGCGTCCATCCCCAGCATGGCGATGAAGACGGCCACGTTCGCGAGCAGGATGGCGTACGTGACCCAGGGGGTCGAATGCCGCCGCGTGCTGTCGCCGACGGGGATCACGCGAGCCCGTCCAGGTGGGCGGCATCGTTCATCCGCACCACCGTCAGCGGGCCGTCCCCGGCCTCGACTTCGAACAGGGCGCAATGCCGCACGTCGAACCGGAAGACGTGCGTCTCCGGCATGCCGAGCACCATCGAGAGCATGCAGTTGAGCGCGGTCCCGTGCCCGACGACGAGGACCGTCTCGCCGGCGTGCGCCGCGGCGATGTCCTGCAGGGCTGCGAACGTCCGCGCCCGCACGCCGGCGGTCGATTCGCCGCCTGGCGGCTGCCAGGCCGGGTCTTCGGCCTCCATCTGCGCGAAGCGAACCGGGTCGCGCCGGCGGACGTCGTCCTCGCGCTCCATCTCCCACTGGCCGTAGTGGCGCTCGCGGAGGTCGGCCCGGCGGACGGGTGCGATGGCACGCTCGCCGAGCGCCAGCCGGGCCGTTTCGACCGCCCGGGAGAGGTCCGACGTGTAGCAGGCGTCGATGGCCACCGCGGCCAGCCGTGCGCCGAGGGCCCGCGCCTGGGCTTCGCCGAGCGGCGTCAGGCGCGTTTCGCTGTGGCCGCAGAAGCGGCCCTCGACGTTTGCCACGGTTTGCCCGTGCCGGGTGAGCAGGATGCGCGTCCGCTGTCGTGTCATGGCCCTACAGGGTAGAGCGCGGCGGCCCGAGAGGGGAGCGGCGGGATGCCGCGGGCTGGCCGCCCGCGGCGCGGGATGGCTCGCCGCCTGCCGGCGGCATCGCCGCGGGATGCCGGCGCTCCGCGCCGGCGCTGGCCGGGGAGGTTGGAGGTTGGAGGTTGACGGCATCCCCGGCAGCATCACGCTCCCTCCCAACTCTCGACTCCCAACTTCCAACTCCGTAGTCGCGGGGCTCCGTCCCCGCGGGGCGCCATGCGCCCAACGGATGCTCCGGGAGGCGGGAGGATTCGGCGACCGGGGTGGGCCTCCCGGCCCTCCGCGGGGACGGAGCCCCGCGGCTACGGCTAGAAGTCAGCCTCCCTCCCGTCTCCCAGCTCCCTGCTCCTAACTCCCTCCTCCCAGCTCCCAACTCCCAGCTCCCAACTCCCCTCCCCCCGACGCCGCGGAGCGGCGCCATCCCGCGGCGCCGCCGCCGAAGGCGGCCAGCCATCCCCCGCGGCGCCAGCCGCGCCACCCCGCTACACTCTCCCAACTCCCAACTCCCAACTCCCAGCTCTCGAGGCGTCCATGTTCCCCACCGGCACCTTCCGCGGCTTCGATATCCGGCTCGAACCCCCCGGCATCGCGGTCATCACCTTCAACCAGCCCGACCGCCTCAACGGCCTCGCCCAGCCCATCAAGCGCGACCTCATCGAAGTCCTCACCCAGGCCCAGATGGACGACCGCGTCCGCGTGCTCGTCTTCACCGGCAGCGGCCGCGCCTTCTGCGCCGGCGACGACATCACCGGCCGGCCGCTCCCCGGCGGCCCCGCCCTCGTCCCTGACATTTTCCCCGGCCACCGCGAGGAGATCGGCACCTACAACGGCCTCCGCGTCCTCTCCCAGGCCCTCAACACCGCCGTCCGCAGCCTCGATAAGCTCTGCATCGCTGCCATCAACGGCGTCGCCATTCAGTCCGGCCTCTCCCTCGCCCTCGCCTGCGATTTCCGCATCGCCTCCAGCGATGCCCGCCTCGGCAGCGCCACGCTCCGCTTCGGCCTCCTGCCCGATGAAGGCGGTCACGCCCTCCTCGTCCAGCTCATCGGCCTCGCAAAGACGATGGACTTCCTCATGCGGAAACGGATCGTCTCCGCCGCCGAAGCCCTCGAGCTCGGCCTCGTCCACGAGGTCTGCGAACCGGCCGACCTCATGGACCGCGCCATGGCCCTCGCCCGCGAACTCGCCGACGGCCCGCAGGTCGCCATGCGCCTCCTGAAGCGCTCCCTCTACCTCGCCGCGGAGAGCACCTGGGCCCAGGCCCTCGAAGACATCGCTGCCCGCACCGCCATCAGCGATCACCACCCCGACGCGGCGGAGGGCGTGGCCGCCTTCCGCGAACGCCGCCCGCCCCGCTTCAACGCCTGGCTCGAAGGCCGCTGACGGCTCCGGTTCGATCATTCAGGTTTGAACGACCTGTCCGGCGGCGCGTCGCCGGCCGAACCTCCGGGTGAAAGGACAGGCCGCCCGGGGTTGGACCCCGGCAGTGGCCCCCGGCACCCGGATGTGGCGTAATCTCACCATGGGCGAAGCCCCGCAGCCCCAGCGGCGCCTCTCCTGGCCGGCCCTCAGCCCGGACCACGACAGCGTCCCGGACGCGGCCGACCCCGAAGGCACCTGGCGCGCCGGCGCCGCCCAGCGCGAACCGGCCGGCAGCGAGGCGCCCCCCTCCTTCGACTGGCTCTTCCGCGACCCGCGCCGCTGGGCGCCCCAGCACGGCCCCGCCGGCCGCGAGCCCCCTCCCGCACCGGCCCCGCTCCCGCTTCCCCGGCCCGCAGAGCCGGCCGGCCCGCCCGCCGCCGCGCCCGAAGCGGCGGGCCGCCGCGCCCGGCTTGGCGCCGTGGCGCGCGAAATCCTCGAAACCGTCCTCCTCGCCCTGCTCGTCTTCCTCGCCGTCCGCGCCAGCATCCAGCACTACCGGGTCGACGGCAGCTCCATGGCGCCCACGCTCGAAGACGGCGAATTCCTGCTCGTCAACTCGCTCGCCTACAGCCGCGTCGATGTCGCCGCCCTCGCCCGCTGGGTCCCCGGCTGGGAGCCCGGCCCGCCCGCCGAGCGGTACCTCTTCGGCGGCCCCCAGCGCGGCGATATCGTCGTCTTCCACCACCCCTCTGGCGTCCACCGCGATCTCGTCAAGCGCGTCATCGGCCTCCCCGGCGAAACGGTCGAAATCCGCCAGGGCACCGTCTACATCGACGGCCGCGCCCTCGTCGAGCCTTACCTCGCGGGCGGCGAGCCCGCCGTCGGTGACATGGCCCCGGTTCGCATCCCTGCCGATGCCTACTTCGTGATGGGCGACAACCGGAACCACAGCCAGGACAGCCGCGTGCTTGGCCCCATTCCCGCCGACCGCATCGTCGGCAAGGCGCTCATCACCTGGTGGCCGCGCGACCGCTTCGGCCCGGCGCCGAACGAGACGCCCCGCTTCGCCGCCGCCGAAGCGCCGGCGCCGGAGTGACGCCCGCCGGCCCGCTCAGGCCGTGAGCAGCTCCCGCACGCGGTCGATCGTCGCCGCGCTCACGCCCTGCTTCCGGAAGAACGCCTCTGCCCCGCCGTGGTGCTCGTGCAGCAGCTCGATGAACCCGGCCATCCGCTCCGGCGGCGTCGCCAGCCGCGCCCGGATCTCCTCCTCCGTCCCTTCCAGCTGCCGCCCGCTCGCCCGCAGGTAGGCCAGCAGCCGGTCGATGCTCGCGTCGCTCAGCCCGTACTCGTGCGCGATGTCCGCCGGGTCCGCCCCCAGCACGTCCATGATCATCCCGATGAGCACGCCCGTCCGGTCCTTCCCCGCCGTGCAGTGCACGAGGAACGGGTAGCGCCCCTCCTCGGCGAACAGTTCGAAGGCCCGCGCCAGCCGGTCGCCCCCGATGTCGAGGTAGTGCAGGTAGCGCCGCGGCGACGGCCCCGGCCCGTACAGGCCGTTCAGCTCCGCGATCAGCTCCTCCTGCCGCCACTCCTCGCGGAAGATCGAGAGCCGAACCACCCGGTCGCTGAGCGGGTGCGGCCCCTGCGCCAGCGCCAGCTCGTCAGGGTGCCGCAGGTCGAGGATCGTCCGCACCCCGATCGCCCGCTCCAGCACCTCCCGGTCCGCCGCCGTCATCGGCTCCAGCGCTCCCGAACGGAACACCCTCCCCGGCTGGAGCACCCGGCCCCCGGCCACCCGGTACGGCCCGACCGGCCGGAAATTGTGGACGCCTTCGAGGTCGCGGGGGAGGGTCGTATCGTGCATACCCCCATGCTACGCCATCGCCGCGAGCCGGGCGTTCACGAACCGTTCATCGAACGAGGTCAGCTGCCGCAGCTCGCCTCGCCGGCCGCAACGTTCAGCACCGCCGTGCGCGTCACCCCGTCCGCGAAAATCGCTTCCATCGTGATGCCGTAGCAGCCCGCTGCCGCGAAGGTCACCGTCACCCCGTGCACGTCCCGGAACGTCCCGGAGGGCGTCATCCACGTCACCCGCAGCGGCGTCGGGTTCGAGACGTCGTAGTAGGTCGCGCTCGCCCCTGCCTCCACCCGGACCGGCCCGGCAATCGCCGCGTACGGCCCCGCCGGGGTCGGTGTCGCCGTCGGCACGGGCGTGTTCGACGGAGTCGGCGTCGGCGGAACGGTCGGCGTCGCCGTCGCGGTCGCAGCGGGCGCGGCCGCCGCCCGGGTTGGTGTCGCGGTCGCGGTTGGCGAAGGCGTAGGCGAAGCCCCGGGCGCCCCGGGGGTGGCCGCGCCCCCGCCCGGGTTCGCCGGCGTCGAGGCGGCCCCCGGCGCGACGGGCACCGCTGTACGCGTGCCAGCCACGGCGGTCACCGGCGTGAAGCCCGCCGCCGGGCTCGGCTCCGGCTCCGCCACGAAGACCTGTCCGCCGCTGTCCCGGCCGAGGCTGCCGACCAGCAGCGCCGCCGCCAGCATCCCGAGACCCGCCGCGATCAGCACCCCGCCGGCGACGCTCAGGGCGTTCGTTCCCGCCGGCCCGCGCGTCCCGGCGGCCGGCGGCGCGAGCACTCCGAGCTCCCGCGCGAAATTGATGACCGCGGCTTCGAACTCCCGCGGAGCTTCCAGGTTCGCCGCGTGCCCCGCGCCCGGCAGCCGCACGACGCGCGCCAGCCCGTGCGGCAGCTGCGCGAGAAAGCCCGGCAGCACCTCCATGAAGTCCCGGTCGCGCTCCCCGGCGATGACCAGCACGGGCACCCGCAGCTCCGGCAGCCGCTCGAATGCGTTCACCGCCGGGATGAGCCCCTCCGCCGTGCCCGCCAGCCCCTCCGGCGTCAGCCGGTCGAAGTCCCGCACCAGCAGCGCCCGCGACGTCTCGTCCAGCCGCCTGCCATGCGCCGGGTAGAGCCGCGTCGCCTTCAGGAACGCCGTCCCCTCGGCCCGCACCCGCGCCGCCAGCGCCAGCATCCCCTCCCGCGCCGCCGCCGCCCACGCCGGCGTGCCCGCCGCCGACGCCGAATTGATGATGACCAGCCCCGCGAACCGTCCCGGCGCCGCCAGCGCGCACTGCACCGCCACGGCGCCGCCGAGCGAATGCCCGCAGAGGAGCGCCCGCGCATCGCCCAGGGCGTCCATCAGCCCGAGGATGCGCTCCACCGCCTTCGCCGGCGCGTACGCCGCCGGGTCCGCCGGGGCGTCCGAACCCCCGTGCCCCAGCAGCTCGACCGTGACGACCGTGAAGTGCTCCCGCAGCGCCGCCAGGTTTGCCGCGAACGATGCCGCACTCGCCGTGAAGCCATGCACCAGGTAAAGCGGCGGGCCGCCTCCCGGGTGCGGGTACCGCTCGTACGCGATGCGCTGGCCCGGCTCCCCGAAGAGCGGCATGCCCCGACTCTAGGCGGAACCCGCACCCCGGGCAAGCCTCCGGCCGGGAGGCGGGAACCGGGAGTTGGGAGTTGGGAGTTGGGAGTTGTCCTCCCTCCCGGCTCCCAACTCCCTCCTCCCTGCTCCACCGCCGCCGCGGAGCGGCGGCATCCCGCGGCGCCGCCGAAGGCGGCCAGCCATCCCCGCGGCGCCAGCCGCGCCACCGCCGCCGAAGGCGGCCAGCCGCCGCGCGCCCCCTCACCCGCGCGGCAGCCCGAGCCCCCGCTGCGCGATGATGTTCTTCTGGATCTCGCTCGTCCCGCCGCCGATCGGCCCGGACATCGCGAGCAAGTAGCTCGTCAATACCCGGCCCCGGAGCTGCGCCCACTTCGAACCCGGCTGGAGCGCGCCGTACGCGCCGAGCAGGTTCACGCCCGTGTTCGCGACTTCGATGCCGAGCATCGCCATCCAGACCTTGCCGATGCTCGCCTCGTAGTTCGGCACCTCCCCCTTCGCCTGCAGCCAGGCCGTCCGGAACGCGACCAGCCGGCCCACCTCCGCCTTCACCGCCAGGTCCGCCAGCTTCACCCGCACCTCCGGTTTGTCCCATGGCCGGCCGCCCGGGTGCCGCTCCTTCGCCCAGCGCACCAGGTCGTGGATCGTCCGCCGCGCCCCGGAGATCGCGGCGATGTTCGAGCGTTCGAAATCCAGCGTCGTGGTCGCCACGTACCAGCCGTTGTTCTCCCCGCCCAGGAGGTCGCGCGCCGGCACCCGCACGTCTTCGAAGAACACCTGGTTGAAATCGTGCCGGTAGGCGATGTTGTCGATGCCCTGGACCGTGATGCCCGGCGTCTTCATATCCACGATGAAGGCGCTGATCCCCTTGTGCTTCGGCTGGTCCGGGTCCGTCCGCGCCAAGAGCAGCATCCGGTCCGCCACGTGCCCGTTCGAGGTCCAGATCTTCTGCCCGTTGATGATGTAGTCGTCGCCGTCGCGCACCGCCCGCGTCTGCATGCTCGCCAGGTCCGACCCGCTGCCCGGCTCGCTGAAGCCCTGGCAGTACCACTCCTCGCCCGAAGCCATCTTCGGCAGGTAGCGGGCCTTCTGCTCCTCCGTCCCGTGCACGAGCATCGTCGGCCCGGTGATGCCGATAGTGAACAGCCGCCCGCCCGAGGGCGCCCGGTGGTAGGCCAGCTCCTCGTTCAGGATGAACTGCTCGATCGCCGTCTTCCCCATCCCGCCGTACTGCTCCGGCCACGCCGGGGCGAACCAGCGCCGCGCCCCGAGCTTCTTCGTGAACTCCCGCGCGAACGCAATCTGCTCCTCGTTGTCGAAGAAGTCGTCGTCGCCCTCGAACTCCGGCGGCAGCTCCGCCTTCAGGAACGCCCGCAGCTCGGCCCGCCAGGCCTCGGTCTCGGGGGAAAGCCGGAAATCCATCGTTGCCTCCTCGCGGTCTGCGCCCCGCCCCGGCGACTCCCGAGTGTACCCCAGCACCGCCCATCGCTCCCCCGCCCGGCGCTCCCCGGGCGCGCGTCACCGCGCCGTTCCCCTCCTGTCCCCCTCCGCGCCCGCCCGCAACCATCAGCTACCCGGGATCCCCTTTTGCGTGGAAGAACCGAGTCGAACTTGGAAACGAGAAGGGATCGCCGCATCCCCGTGAGCGGCCGCCTCCCCGATCGCATTCCCGATCACGCCCCCAGGATTGGGGACTCGATGGAGAGCACCATGCGTCGTCCGCACCTGCCCGGCTTCTCGGCCATCAGCAACATGAACATCGCCAACAAACTCGGCCTGATCGTGGCCGTCATGGCGATCCCCATCATCGCCCTGCTCGCCGTCCAGTTCTTCGCCCAGCGCGAGACCCAGCAGCAGGCTGCGAAAGAGCGCGACGGCCTCGAGTACATCTCCACCGTCATCCCCTTCCTCCGCGAAGTCCAGCTCCACCGCGGCCTCGCCCTCCGCGTCCTCGCCGGCGACGTCAACTCCGTCGAAACCATGAAGCAGTCCGAGCGGGCCGCCGAGAACGCCCTCGCCGCCATCAACGAGATGGACTCCCGCTACGGCGCGCGGTTCGGCACGAAGGACCTCGTCGCCTTCCTCAACCAGGAGTGGGCGACCGTCAAAGCGTCCACCAGCTCGGCCGAGACCGCCAACGCCGCCCACACCCGCCTCATCCAGGAGGGCATCTTCCCCCTCCTCTCCACCGTCGCCACCCGCTCCGAACTCGTCCTCGACCCCGACCTCGATACCCGCGCCGTCATCGCCGCCCTCACCGAATCGCTCCCGCGGCTCACGGAATCGCTCTCCCTCATCCGCGCGACCGGCACCGAAACGCTGCTCACCCGCGCGAACCTCACCGCCACCGATGCCCAGAAGATGTTCCTCTCCGCCCAGCTGGCCATCGCCACGGAATACGCCGAAAGCCTCGACCGCCAGCTCCAGGTGGCGATGAGCGAGAACCGCACCTTCAACGACACCCTCGACCCGGCCGTCCGCCGCGCCGGCACCGCCCGCTCGACCTTCTTCGATATGACGCGCAATCAGGTGCTCATCAGCGGCAACCTCTCCAACACCGCCGCCGAGGGCTTCTTCTACATGGGCGGCAGCGCCATCGATACCTCGAACCAGCTCCTCGCCGCCGCCCAGGAAACCCTCAACCGCCAGTTCGACCAGCGCGCCGCCGATGCCCGCCAGCAGTTCTACATGTTCGGCGGCGCTGCCGTCGCCGGCGTCGCCCTCGCGCTCCTCCTCGCCGTCGTCATCTCCATGAGCATCACCCGGCCGGTCCGGCACCTCGCCGAGGTCGCCGACCGCATCTCCCTCGGCGAACTCGATGCCCGCATCGACGTCGAATCCGACAACGAAATCGGCCGTCTCGCCGAATCGCTCCGCCGCATGCAGACGAGCCTCCGTGCCGCTATCGAGCGGCTCCGCCAGCGCCGCCAGCAGGCCGCCTAACCGCACCAGCGCAACGAGGGAGGTGACCGGCCATGCAGCCCGCCGAACCGCTCAGCCGCGAAACCGCCAGCCGCATCGCCCAGGCCGTCCGCCACGTCGAAGGCGTCCGCAGCGTCACCGTCTGCGGCCCCGAAGGCCAGCCCCTCGCCGCCGTCAACGAGCCCGACCCGGCCCGCGCCGCAGCGCTCGCCAGCTTCGTCGCCCTCCGCGCCGAGGCCCTCCCCACCGACGGCGACCTCCGCGGCATGGGCCGCCAGCTCGCCGGCAGCCGCTTCCTCCAGGCCGCCATCTCCGGCGGCCCCGCCGAGGCCGCCATCCTCCCCCTCCAGGGCGCCTACCTCTGCATCACCCACGCGCCCGGCCGCGGCCAGGCCATCGCCGCCGCGCTCCAGCCCATCATCCGCCGTTTCGGCGCTACCCCGTCCGCCAGGAGTTGACCGCCATGATGTTCCCGCGCGACCGCGTCGTTTACAGCAACCTCAACACCGCCTTCACCGCCTTCGATGCCCTCCTCGAAGACTGCCGCAGCCGCAAACTCACCGGCTACGTCGAAGTCGCCTTCCCCGGCTACACCGGCACCCTCATCCTCTCCGAAGGCGAAATCCTCAACGGCGTCGTCTCCGCCGGTCCCGACCTCATCACCGGCCCCGCCGCCATCCGCAGCATCGCCGAGCGCGCCACCGGCCGCGACGGGACCATCACCGTCTCCACGGCCTTCCCGGATGTCGTCCTCCTCATCAACCGGCTGATGGACAGCCGGCCCCTCTACAAGGACCTCACCAGCGCCTTCACCAGCCTCGACCGCCTGATCGCCAAGCTCCGCACCGATGCCGTCACCGGCTACGTCGAAGTCCACGTCACCGGCGATGCCGGCGTCGGCGTCATCTACCTCCAGGACGGCGAACCGATCGAATCCGTCTTCTCCGCCCCGCGCGTCCCGCTCATGTCCGGCCAGGACGCGCTCAACGCCATCGTCGCCGCCGTCAACGCCGCCGGCGGCACCTTCAACGTCTTCATCGAAGCGAGCGCCCCTGCTGCCATCGGCCTCCCCCGCCAGGCGCCCCAGGCCGAATCCTACCGGCATGACCTCCTCGCCTTCTGGGGCGACGTCCTCCAGCGCGTCGAGCAGTACGTCGACGGCATCTCGAAGCCGGGCCGCTTCGCCCTCGCCTTCAAAGAGACCCTCGTCAACCGCGCCGCCACCTACCCGTTCCTCGATCCCTTCGCTGCCGAATTCGCATACACCGGCGGGACCATCGAGTTCCATGGCCCGCTGCCCGAAGATTTCAGCAAAGCCCTCGGAGACTGCCTCGGCGATACCGTCTCCCGCCTCGCCTTCCAGCTCAAGCGCGCCGACCTCGAAACCCGCGTCCGCGCCGCGCTCGAAGGCATCAGCGAACGGCACGCCGCCGTCATCGACCGGTTCGGTCTCCGGGAGGAGTTCCAGGAGTTCGTCGCCTGACCAGGCCCGCCAGGGAGTCCAGCCATGGAGCGCGAGATCGAGCAACTCACCGCACTTCCCGCCGTCGAAGGCGCCTTCCTCTGCGATAACCGCGGCGACGTCATCGTCAGCTCCGACCCCGCGGTCCTCGCCACCGTCACCATGAACACCATCGGCCGTGAAATCGGCCGCGCCTTCGTCGCCCTCCAGGCTGCCGGCTTCCAGGCCAGCCGCATCGACCTCACCTACGACTCCTGGCGCCTCCTCGCGCAGGATATCGGCGACGCCGTCCTCTTCGTCATCGCCCAGCCCGCTGTCGACATGGCCATCGTCCGCATGACCGCCGACGTCGTCACCGCCGCCTGGAAGAAAGACCCGGCCGCCCAGAAGCGGCTCCAGAAACACCGCTCCGAGCGCGCCCAGCTCGTCAACCGCACCGCCCTCGACCCGGGCTCCTGGCTCAGCTGGAACGTCATCGCCCAGCGCAGCCAGTAGCCTGCCGCAGCCCGCGCCCCAGGGAGGACACCCATGCCAGAAGGACTCACCGGCAGCCTCGCCCAGCTTCCCCTCGTCGACCTCCTCAAGATGCTCGCCGCCGGGGGTCAGACCGGCCGCCTCGAGCTCTCCTCCGGCCTCGACCTCGGCGATATCTACCTCCACCGCGGCCAGCTCGTCCATGCCGAGGCCGCCGGCGAGTGGGGCGAGCCCGCCTTCGCCCGGCTGGTCACCTGGCCCAACGGCCAGTTCCGCTTCATCCCCGGCGAAGAAGCCCCCGAGCGCACCATCACCCGCACCCTCGAGCAGCTCCTCGCCGAGGCTGCCCGCGTCGCCAGCGAACGCGAGGCGATCCGCCGCGTCGTCCCCTCCATGGATGTCGTGCCGCGCCTCGCCCGCAAAGCGCCGGGCCCCACCGTCACCATCGACGCCGCCGACTGGGAGGTCATCGCCCTCCTCGACGGCGCCCGCACCGCCGCCGGCCTCGCCGCCGCCCTCGGCGTCGACGACTTCGAAGCGATGCGCCGCCTCTACCGCCTCAAGCTCGCCGGCCTCGTCGACCTCGAAAAGCCCCAGCAGCTCGCGCCGGCCGCGCGGGCCCTCGCCGGCCCCCAGTTCTTCCAGGCCCTCCATACCGCCGTCGCCGCCGCCGTCGGCCCCCTCGCCGAGATCATCATCGACGACTGCCTCGACGCCATGGGGCACACCCGGCAGGACTTCCCCCGCGACGGCATCGCCCGCCTCGCCGAGGCGATCAGCGCCGAGATCACCGACCCCGAAAAGCGCGTGAAGTTCCAGCAGACGATGCTCGCCATGCTCCGCGGCCAGGCCGCCTGAGCCGAGCCGCGGGCCGGCGGCGCCTCAAAGCCCCTGCGCGAACTCCTCGCCCAGCAGCTCCCGCAGCTTCTTGAGGGCCCGCCCCTGGCGGGCCTTCACCGCGTCCACCGTCACCCGCATCGCCTCCGCCGTCTCCGCCAGCGACAGCCCGTGCAGAAAGCGGAGCGTCACCACCTCCGCGTCCGCCCGCGGCAGCTGCGCCACCGCCTTCGCCAGCGCCATCTGCTCGGCATGGCCTTCGAGCCCTGCATGCGGCGTATCGAACGCCTCCAGCGCTACCGCCGGCGGCGCCCGGAACAGCCGCCGCCGGTGCTCCGTCACCACGTGCCGCGCGATCCCGAACAGCCACGCCCGCGGCGGCAGCCCGCGGTCCTGCAGGTGCTCCGCGCTCTTCCACGCCTGCTCGAAGACCAGCGACGCCAGGTCCTCCGCGTCTTCCGCCGACGGCACCCGCGAATACGCATAGCGGTAGATGGCCGGCATCTCCTGCTCGAACAGCACCCGCCACGCCCCCGGCTCCCGCCGCCGCAGCCGTTCGATCAGCCCGGCCTCCGTGCGGGCCGTTCCCGCCGCGCCCGCAGCCGCCTCCTCCCCCGGTGCCCGCCGGGGCGCGGAGGCGAGCGCCGCCGCCAGGCCGCCCCAGCGCAGGACGACGGCGGTCATTCAGTCGTCCTCATCGTCGTCATCGTCGTCGTCATCGTCGTCCGGCGTCGGCGACGGCGGCGGCGGTGTCGGCGCGATCGTCGGACCCGGCGTCGGCGGCGGCGTCACTGCCGGGGTCGGCGGCAGCGTGGGCGCCGGGGTCGGCGGCGCCGTGGGCGCCGGGGTGGGAGCCGCCGTCGGCGTCGCGGCTGGCGCCGGCGTCGAAGTGGCGGTCGCAGTCGCTGCCGGGGTTGGGGCCGCCGGCACCGGGCTCGGATTCGCCGGCGCCGTCTGCCCGGGCGCCGGGCCGCTGCCCTGGCCCGCTGTCGCCGCCGGCGTCGGCGTCGTCCCTGCGCCCGCCCCAGTCCCGGGCGTCCCCGTCGGACCGGCCGTCGGCGTCGCCGGCGCCCCGGTCGGCGTCGGCGTCGGTGCCGCGGCATCCCCGCCCGTCTCCCCGCTCCCCCCGGGCGCCAGGTTCCGGACGGCGTTCACCACGAATTCGCCCGCCCCGCGCAGCGCCGCCGTGGTATCCACCCCGGCCGCCGTCGCCCCGCCCACTGCCGCCGCGAACAGCACCGCGCCGGCGGCCAGCCGCTGCACCAGCGGCCGCCGCTCGCTCCCGATGCCTGCCCAGCCCAGCAGCCACGCCGCCGCCCCGCGCCGGCGCCGCGTCCGGTCTTCGAACCGCGCCCACATCCGGTCCATCGCGTCCCGGTCCGGGCCGGGCACGCGCAGCCCGCTCACGGCGCGCGCCAGCGCCGCCAGCTCCGCTGCCTCGCGGTCCGGCGGGGCGCTCCCGCTGAGCGCTGCTTCGATGCGGTCCCCGGTATCGTCTGCCATCCTGTCACACGGCCACCATCGGCAAATTGCGGAACCGATGGGTCACCGGTCCCACAGGATACATCGGCCCCGCCGGCCGAAAGGTGTCAGCCGCTCCCAAAAACTCCCCGCCTGTGCTCTACTACCCGCATGCCAACCACCTTCATCGTCGTCGGCAGCTCCAGCCGCGAACCTTCCACCGCCGGCCGCATCGCCGCCTTCATCGTCCGCTGGCTCGTCACGGCCGCGGCCGTCTGGGTCGCCGCCGCCCTCGTCCCCGGCATCCACCTCGACGGCCTCGGCAGCACCCTCGCCGTCGCGCTCATCCTCGGCCTCCTCAACGCCTACCTGAAGCCGCTCCTCGTCATCAGCGCGCTCCCCGGCATCGTCCTCTCCCTTGGCCTCGTCCTCATCCTCATCAACACTGCCCTCCTCGCCCTCACCGCCTGGATCGCCGGCAAATTCGACAGCATCCGCTTCGCCATCGACGGCTTCTGGAGCGCCTTCTTCGGCGCCATCCTCATCAGCATCGTCAGCTTCCTCCTCACCCGCTTCATCAACCCCGGCCGGGTCGCGCGCCGTTTCGAGTGACCCCGCCCCCATCCTTTTGCCTCGCGCGAATCACCTGCGTAGGATGACCTCGCCGCCGACCCGCCGGGCGGCGAGCACCCACGGGGCACCCGCATGCGCATCATCGACGGCATCTACCAGCTCCTTACCCCGTTCCCGCAGTTCACCATCGACGACGCGAAAGCCCTCCGCCGCCAGCTCCAGGAGCACCCCCGCGTCACGAAGGGCCTCCCCTACGTGCTCCCCTACCTCCTCAAGGACGGCGGCGACGTCGTCCTCGTCGATTGCGGCTGGAACACCGACTCCGCCTACCAGGCTCTCGAAGAGGGCATGCGCGAGCACGGCAGCCACCCCGCCGAAATCCAGCGCCTCGTCATCACCCACATCCACCCCGACCACTACGGCATGGCCGGCCGCCTCAAGCAGCTCTCCTCCTGCGACGTCGCCGTCCACGAAAAAGACGCCGACGTCATCGCCACCCGCTACTTCGCCCCCCGCGCCCTCACCGACGAGATGGCCCGCTTCATGGAGCTGAACGGCGTCCCGCCCATGGCCACGCCCCAGATGGCCCAGGGCTCCATGGGCATGCTCGGCGCCGTCGCCGCCGTCCCGCCCGATACCCAGCTCAAAGGCGGCGAAACCTTCAAGGTGGGCAGCTTCGACTTCGAAGTCATCTGGACTCCCGGCCACTCCCCGGGCCACATCTGCCTCTACGAACCGAACCGCAAAATCCTCCTCACCGGCGACCACATCCTCCCCACCATCACCCCCAACGTCTCCATCCACGCCCAGACGCACGGCAGCCCCCTCGGCGACTACATGCGCTCCCTCGAAGCGCTCGTCGACCTCGACGTGCAGCTCGTCCTGCCCGCCCACGAGTTCGAAATCACGGACCTCAAAAAGCGCATCCGGGAAATCAAAGACCACCACGAGATCCGGCTCGACGAGATGCTCGCCTGCGTCGACCGCGGCGGCTCCACCGCCTGGGAAGTCGCCGGCCGCGTGAAGTGGGCCACCGGCAGGCTCGAAGAGTTCGAACCGTGGATGCAGCGCGCCGCCGTCGGCGAGACCCTCGCCCACCTCGAATACCTCTTCGAGCTCGGCCGGCTCGCCAAGGTGATGCGCGGCAAACAGCTCTACTGGCTGCCGGTGTAGCCGCAGCCCCGCCTACCCGTCGTCCTCCTCCGGGCCGTGCGCCCGGCCGGACAGCGCCTCCGGGATGATCCGCCAGCCGACGATGCCGCGCTGGCCGAACCGCTCCTCCAGCGCGCTCACCGCCCACGCCGGCGCATCCGCCAGCCGCCGGTAGAACGCCGCCGCGAACTCCCCGAACTCCAGCGGGTCCGCCACCTCCACCCACTGCCCGTGCCCCGAGACGGAGGCCCACTCCCACGGCCCCGTCGTCGCCGTGCTGTCGACCTGAAACGCCACGCGGCCGTTCGCCCGCCCCATCTCCACCTTGCGCCCCGGCGTCGTCAGCCCGCAGAGCGCGCCCTCCGCCCAGGCGTAGAACATCGGCACGAGGAAGTGCCCGTCGGCGCCGAAGAACGCCACGCGCACCACGCGCTCCTTCGCGAGCACGAGCTCCACCTCAGCCGGCGTCAGCGGCCGCGTCCCCATGCCCCCGATCCTGCCGTCCCGCGGCCCCGCGGGCCAGTCAGCCGTTCAGGCCCAGCTCCTGCCGGATCAGCTCGCAAATCTCGAACGTCGGCCCCTCCGCCTGCAGCGTCGACTGCATCTTGTTGATCGTGACCGCCACGGCCAGCCCCACCTCCGGGTCCGCGAACGCGATCGACCCGCCGGCGCCCGGGTGCCCGAACGCCGTCTTGCGCGGCCCCGTCGCCCCGTGCTGGCCCGCCACCTTGCCGCCGTTGAAGAAGCCGATGCTCTTCGGCAGCGGCATCATGATCACCCGGTCCGGCTCCTCGGTCTGGATGGCGCTCATCAGGCCGATGCGCTCCTTCGAGACGAGCCGGACCCCATCGACGACGCCGCCGTTCGCCAGCGCGCCGTACATCTTCGCCAGCGCCCTGGCCGTGAAGTGCCCGTTCGCCGCGGGCAGGCAGGCGCGCCGCACCCGCATGTCGTTGAAGTTCCACCCCAGCCGCGGCGGCATCGCCTTGAAGAAGTCGTGGTCCGGCGGCAGCTGGAACATCGCCGCCCGGCCCTGCTGCTGCTGGCCCTGGCTGCCGGCCGCCGCCTGCTCCTCCGCCGTCAGCAGCGTCGCCAGCCGCTCCTCCACCCCCTCCGGGATGCCGATGTACATCTCGCCTTCGAGCCCGAGCGGGCGCGCAATCTCGTCCGCCAGCACCTGCTGGATGTGCCGCCCGTCGGCGTGCTGGATGATCCCGCCGGCAATCCAGCCGTAGGTGATGGCGTGGTAGCCCGTCGCCGTCCCCGGCGTCCACGCCGGCACCCCTTCCTCGATGTACCGGAGCCCGTTCTCCCATTCCAGCAGCGGCGCCGCGCCCTCCGGCGTCATCGGCATCGCGTGCAGCCCCGCCTGGTGGCTCATCGCCTGCGCCACTGTCACCCGCTCCTTCCCCTGCTGCCCGAACGCCTCCCAGTACCGCGCCACCGGCTGCTCGTACTCGATGACGCCGCGGTCGGCCAGGATATGGAGCGCCGTCGCCGCCACGCCCTTCGTCGTCGAAAAGCTGCTGAAGAGCGTATCCGGCCCCACCGGCCGCGGGTCGCGCGGCCCCATCTGCCCTGCCCACGTGTCGACGATCTTCTCACCGGCCAGGTACGCGCACACCTGCGTCCCCAGCTGCGTCCCCCGCGCAATCTGCTCGAGCAGCAGCGCGTGCACCTTCTCGTTCAGCGCTTCGTTCACCATCGCGGTTCCCCCATGCAATGGAAGTCGTGTGCCGCGCACTCTACGCCTCCCGAACCGGCTTCGAAACTCCCGGCCCGCTGCTTACCGCCGCCGAAACGGAAAGATTGCATCGCGGGGACTTTCCCATTGCACAGCCCGGTCGACAATGCCTGTGCGGCATCCCGCCGCCAAGGAGCCTCGATGTTCGAAACCCTCAAAAAGCCGTCGCTCGCCTTCTTCAGCATCGGCCTCGCAGCCGCCCTCCTCGCCGCCGCCTGCAGCGGCAAAGACGACAGCGGCGGCGCATCCGCCACCACCCCCGCCGGCGGCAGCGGCGACGCGACCGCGCCAGCCGGCTCCAGCCCCACGAAGGCCGCCGGCGCCACCCCCACGAAAGCCGCCGATTCCGGCGGCGGCAGCGACGACCTCCCCGCCGAGCTCAAGAAAGTCTCTGAGCAGATGCAGAAGCTCAAGTACTCCGCTACCTACGCCATGACGGCCGACGGCCAGCAGACCGAACTCAAGATGGTCCAGGACCCGCCGAAGCAGTACGCCGCCGGCTCCATCGAAGGCAACGAGTTCGTCTTCATCTTCGACGGCAAGGATTCCTACACCTGCTTCAAGGTCGGCGGGACTGGCACCTGCACGAAGTCCAGCACGGGCGGCAACCTCCTCGACCCCGGCGACATCGCCAGTGACGTCGACCTCCAGGCTACCTACAAGAAAGTCGCCGACCGCAAGGTGAACGGCATCGATTCCCGCTGCTGGGAGACGTCGCTCAAGAGCCAGCCCGGCACCACCACCCTCTGCGTCGCCAAGAGCGACCCCGTCGTCACCCTCGTCGAGGGCGACGGCCTCAAGATGGAGCTGAAGACATTCTCGAAGAGCGTCGACAGCAAACTCTTCGAGCCGCCCTTCCCCGTCCAGTAGCCGCCCGGCTGTTCCGCACGTTCGCCGCAAGAACGGGGGCTCCCCGGGCGGGGAGCCCCTTCTGTTCGCTTGCTCCTCAGACCGGCTCCAGCGTGCGCCACGGGAGTGGCGGCAGCTCGACCGTCACCCTGTCACCCGGGCGGACAGTGCCCCCAGCTTCCACCACACCCATCACGCCCGCGAGCCGCTGCAGCGCGCCGCCCGGCCGGTGCTCCAGCAGCGCCGCCATGAGGCCCGGCGCGAAGTCGTCCAGCTGGCGGCACGGGTTCCGCAGCCCCGTGACCCGGACCGCCGCCCCACAGCCGATGCGCAGCAGCGTTCCCGCCGGCAGCGCAAGCAGGTTGACGCCCCGAGTCGTGAAATTCTCCCCGAGGCTGCCCGCTTTCACGCGGAAACCCCGCGCCCGGAGGTCCGCCAGCAGCTCCTCTGCGATCAGGTGAACCTGCCGGAGGTTCGGTTGCCGCGGGTCCCGCATCACGCGCGAACGGTGCTGCACCGTTGCGCCCGCGTGGGCATCCCCCTCGAGCCCGATGCCGGCGACGAGCCGGCCCTCCGGCATTGGGCGTTTCGAAAAGTCGTGCCCGGGGCTCCGGCAGAAGGCGACGAGCACGCCCATACCGCCACTATACCGGCAGGGGCTCCGTGCGCTCAACGCACCCGCTGCGCCCGGCGCGAAAGCGTGCCGCCCCGGGGTTACCGGGGCGGCGCTCTCTCGAACCTCGGGCGGCCTCAGACGGCTTCGATGACCTCGCCTTCGACGACGTCGCCGTCGCTGTCCCGGCCGGCCGGGCCCGCCGGCTCCGCGTCGACCGCCGTGAACCGGAATTCGCCGTCGGCGAAGTCGACGACCACCTTCTGGCCCTCGCGGAACTCGCCGGCGAGGATCCGGCGCGCCAGCTCGTTCTCCAGCCGCCGCTGGACCGTCCGCCGCAGCGGCCGCGCGCCGTACACCGGGTCGTACCCCTCGCGCACCAGCTCAGCCTTCGCGGCCGGCGTCAGCTCGAAGTCGATCCGCCGCTCCGACAGACGCTTCCGCACCTCGTTCGCCAGCAGGTCCACGATCTGCGTCAGCTGCTCCTGCGTCAGCGGTTCGAACACGATGATCTCGTCGATCCGGTTCAGGAACTCCGGCCGGAAGAACTCCCGCAGCGCCTTCTCCACCGAGCCCTGCAGGATCTCCTGCTCGCTCATCTCATCCGACCGCACCGTGAAGCCGAACGTCGCCCGCTCCTGCGCGCTCGTGCCCAGGTTGCTCGTCATGATGATGACCGTGTTCCGGAAGTCCACCGTCCGGCCCTGGCCGTCCGTCAGCCGGCCGTCGTCCAGCACCTGCAGCAGCGTGTTGAACACGTCCGGGTGCGCCTTCTCGATCTCGTCGAACAGGATGACCCGGTACGGCCGCCGCCGGACCGCCTCCGTGAGCGCGCCGCCCTCCTCATAGCCGACGTAGCCCGGCGGCGCACCGATCAGCCGGCTCACCGAGTGCCGCTCCTGGTACTCCGACATGTCGATCCGCACCATCGCGTCCTCGGTGTCGAACAGGTACTCGGCCAGCGCCTTCGCCAGCTCTGTCTTCCCGACGCCCGTCGGCCCGAGGAAGATGAACGAGCCGATCGGCCGCTTCGGGTCCTTCAGCCCGGCCCGCGCCCGGCGGATCGCATCCGAGACCGCTTTGATCGCCCGGTCCTGCCCGATGACCCGCTGGTGCAGGAACTCCTCCATGTGGAGCAGCTTCTCCTGCTCCGTTTCCTCCAGCTTCGAGACCGGGATGCCCGTCATCTCCGCCACGAGCTTCGCGATGTCCTCGGCCGTCACCCGGCGGTCCATCTCCGGGTGCTCCGCTTCCCATGCGGCCTTCCGCCGCTGGTACTCGTCCTGGAGCTGCAGGATGCGCTGCTTGATCCGGGCCGCCGCTTCGTAGTCCTCCCGCTGGACGGCCGCCTCCGTCTCCAGCGCCAGCTCCTCCAGCTCCTCCTGGAGGTCGCGCAGCTCATCCGGCAGCGACTGCGCTTCGATGACGTGCTTGCTCGCCGCCTCGTCGATCAGGTCGATCGCCTTGTCCGGCAGCCGCCGCTCGGTGATGTACCGCGCCGAGAGCCGCGCCGCCGCCTCGATGGCGTCGTCCGTGATCTCCACCTTGTGGTGCGCCTCGTACTTCGGCCGCAGCCCCTTCAGGATCGCGACCGTGTCGTCGATGCTCGGCTCCTCCACGTACACGGGCGCGAACCGCCGCTCCAGCGCCGGGTCCTTCTCGATCCGCTCCCGGTACTCGTCCAGCGTCGTCGCGCCGATGACGTGCAGCTCGCCGCGGGCCAGCGCCGGCTTCATCAGGTTCGAGGCGTCGATCGCGCCCTCCGCCCCGCCGGCGCCCATGACCGTGTGCAGCTCATCGATGAACAGGATCACCTGCCCCTCGGCCTGCTTCACCTCGTCCATCACGGCCTTCAGCCGCTCCTCGAACTCGCCGCGGAACTTCGAGCCCGCCACCAGCGCGCCCATGTCCAGCGCCAGCAGCCGCTTGCCCTGCAGGTTCTCCGGCACGTCGCCGGCGACGATCCGCTGCGCCAGCCCTTCGACGATCGCCGTCTTGCCGACGCCCGCCTCGCCGATGATCACCGGGTTGTTCTTCGTCCGCCGGTTCAAAATCTGCATCACCCGGCGAATCTCCGCCTCGCGGCCGATGACCGGGTCGAGCTTCCCCTGCCGGGCCAGCTCCGTCAGGTCCGTCGAATACTTCTCCAGCGACTGGTAGCGGCTCTCCGCCGTCTGGCTCGTCACCCGCTGCCTGCCGCGGATGTCCTGCAGCGCCCGGTAGATGCCTTCCTTGGTGACGCCGAACTCCGCCAGCAGCCGGGTCGCGCCGCTCTCTTCGTTGTCCGCGATGGCGATGAGCAGGTGCTCCACGCCCACGTACTCATCCTTCAGCCGCTCCGCCTCGGCGTTCGCCACCTCCAGCATCCGCACGACTTCCGGCGTCGTGTAGATCTGCACCACGTCGTAGGCCAGCGTCGGCAGCGCATCGACTGCCCGGGCCACCCGGTCCTTCAGCCGCCGGGTATCCACGTTCAGCTTCTGCAGCACCTGCTCCGCCAGCCCGCCCTTGTGGTTCACCAGCGCCCAGAGGACGTGGGGCACCGACCACTGGCTGTTGCGCTTCTGCCGCACCAGCTCCTGCGAGGCCGCCAGCACCTCCTGCGCCTGCTCCGTGAACCTGTCCTGTCGCATCATCGTTTCTGTCTCCTCGTTCGCTCGAATGCCCAGGGTTCCGGGCGCCGCTCGTCGTGTTCCCCTGGCCCCACGCCCGCCACTTCGCTGCTCCGCCTAGGAGGCGGGCCCGTTCCGGTACGGCGCCGGCAGCCGCGTCGCCCGCAGCCGGTCCAGCTCCGCCCGCGTCGCCTCCAGCTCGGCCTGCAGCCGCCGAATCTGCTCGTTCATCCGCAGGATGATGTCCACCCCCGCGAGATTCACGCCCAGCTCATCGATCAGCCGCTGCGCCGTCCGGATCCGCTGGATGTCCGCGTTCGAATACATCCGGATGTTCCCGCCCGTCCGCTTCGGGCGGATGAGGCCAACCTTCTCGTAGTACCGCAGCGTCTGCTGGTGCATCCCCACCAGCCGCGCCGCGATGGAGATGACGTACATCGGCTCGTCATCGTCGACCGGGAGGCCCGTGCCGTTCTTTTCGTCCTGCGCCATCGGTCACCTCCTTCCCTCAGGGTCGAACCCCGGCGCCGCGCAGCTCCCGCAGCGCCTCCCAGTGCTTCCGCTCTTCCGCGCTCAGCCGGTCCGGCAGCACGGCCCGCACCTTCACGTACAGGTCGCCCCGTTTGCCCGCCTGGCCGAGCACCGGCATCCCCTTGCCCGAGAGGCGGAACTGCTTGCCGTTCTGCGTCAGCTCCGGGATGCGCAGCGCGACCCGCCCGTCGATCGTCGGCACCGTCACCTCGCCGCCGAGCACCGCATCGATGACCGGGACGTCGACCTCCTCGTAGAGGTCGTCGCCCTTCCGCTCGAAGCGCGCGTGCGGCAGCACCGTCACCAGCAGGTAGAGGTCGCCCGGCGCGCCCGTGCCCGTCCCCGGCCGGCCTTCGCCCGCGATCCGCACCCGCGAGCCCGTCTTCACGCCCGGCGGGATGCGCACTTCGAGCCGCCGCAGCTTCATCGCCGTGCCCATCCCTTCGCACGCGTGGCAGAGCGCCCCCGCAATCTCCCCGGTCCCGCCGCAGGTCCGGCACACCTCCGGCGTCTGCAGGTTCAGCGTCCGCGTCGTCCCGTGGAACGCCTCCTCGAGGCTGATCTCCACCGGCGTTTCGACGTCCTGGCCGCGGCGGTTCGCGCCCATGCCCCGCGGCCCGCCGCGCTCCCGCCGGAACAGCGTCTCGAAGATCGAACCGAAGTCGCCGAACGGGTCGCCGCCGTTCTCCCGCCCGAAGGGCGCGCCGCCGGCCCGTCCGAACGGAGTGCCGCCGCCGGGCCGGGCGCCGGCCGCCTCGAACTGGTCGGCCAGCTCCCACTGGTCGCCCCAGCGGTCGTACTTCTTCCGCTTCTCCGGGTCCGAAAGCACCTCGAAGGCCTGGTTGATCTCCTTGAAGCGCGCTTCGGCCGCCTTGTCTCCCGGGTTCACATCCGGGTGGTACTTCCGGGCGAGCTTCCGGTAGGCCGCCTTGATCTCCTTCTCGGTGGCGGTCCGGCTGACGCCGAGCACCTCATAGAAGTCCTTTGCCATGCCCCTGAGCATACCGCCTCCCGCCGGGCTTTGCAAGATTTTGACGAAAAGCCTGATAACGCATGGCTCAAACCTCTTGACAGCGTGATGCGTGCTTTGCAGAATAGGGTCGAAACCACGACAGCCAAGGAGGTGCACCGATGGCCAATGCGCTCACTCGCTGGGACCCCGCCGCGGAAATCACCGCCATGCGGAACCTCATGGACCGCCTCTTCGAGCAGTCCTTCGGCCGCTTCCCGGCCTTCCGCAACGGCAGTGAAGACCTCGGCCCCATCAGCCTCGCCCTCGACGTCATCGAGCAGCCCGATTCCTTCGTGATCAAGGCCGCCGTGCCCGGCGTCGACCCGAAGGACGTCGATATCTCCGTCGAAGACGACGTCCTCACCATCAAGGGCGAATTCAGCCACAAGGAAGAGGCGAACGAGGAGAACTACCTCCGCCGCGAAATCCGCTACGGCAGCTTCCAGCGGCAGCTCCGCCTCCCGCCCACCGTCGACGCCGAGAAGGCCAGCGCCAGCTTCGAGCACGGCATGCTCCGCCTCGTCCTTCCGAAGAAGCCCGAGGCCCGCGCCCGCTCGATCAAGATCACGCCGCAGGGCGTCGTCGAAGGCCAGGCCGTCTCCAACACCAACTGATCACCCGCTGAGGGGAACCAGCACCGCGGCCCCGGTCACCGACCGGGGCCGTCTTCGTTCGCCCGCGAACCGGGCTTGCCGACGCGCGCGTGCGGCTCAGTCGCAGCCGCCGTCGTCGAACCGCTCCCCGCCGGTCAGGTGCACGAGCGCCGCCCAGCCGGCCAGCACCGCCCCCAGCCCCAGCACCGCCGCCCCAGGGGCCAGCAGCACCGACGCCTTCGCCAGCTTCACCGCGCCCGCGCCCAGCACCGCCGCCAGACCGCCCAGCGCCGCGCCGCGCCAGAGCAGCGGCCCATCGCCCACCGTCAGCAGCGGCTCCCGCGCCTCCTCGTGGCCGCAGGCGTCAGCCCCGGGTGCCCCGCCCATCCCCTCAGCCGCCATTCCGCTGGTCCGGCGGCAGCATGTTCGGAATGCCGTCGGTGATCGGGTAGCGCTCCCCGCACCCGAGGCAGACCAGCGTCCCCGACATAATCTCCCCCTCCGCCTCCTCCGCGTCGCGCAGCTCCAGCTCGCCCCGGCAGACGGGGCAGCACAAGATCTCCAGCAGCAGCCGTTCCATGCCCACATCCTACCCCGCCGCCCGCCTGTGCGCCTTGGCGCATTCCGCCCCGGTCGCCGACCATACGCTGGCGTGAACTGGCTCGACCTCCTCCTCATCGCGGCCATCGGGCTCTCCGCCTGGCGCGGCTACGCCAACGGCTTCATCCGCGAGCTCGTCATCCTCGTCTCCGTCATCCTCGCCATTCCCATCGCCGGCGCCCTCTACGCCCGGATGTTCCCCAAGGTCGACCCCATCATCGACAACGAAGACCTCTCCGCCGTCATCTCCTTCCTCGCCATCATGGCCGGCGTCATCATCGGCGGGAACGTCGCCGCCCACCTCCTCAAGCGCACCGCCGAGATGCTCAACCTCGGCGGGCTCGACCGCCTCGCCGGGGGCCTCTTCGGCATCCTCAAAGCCGCCCTCGTCGCCCAGGCCATCCTCATCGTCATCGTCCGCTACCCCAGCCCCGACCTCCGCGACGACATCCAGGGCTCCCGCACGGCCCGTATCCTGCTCGACGCGGCGCCCCTCACCCTTGCCTTCCTCCCCCAGACCTTCGAAACCGGGGTCGAGCTCTTCCGCAAGGCCGCGGACGCCATCGACGAGGCGGCCGGCCCCGCGCCGACCCCCGCCCCGTGACCCACGACCCCCTCGCCGCGCTCCGGCAGCCCTCGTTCGCGGCCTATGCCGCCGCCCGGCTCGCCTCCGCCGTGGCGATGACGCTGCTCAACGCCGCCATCCTCTACCACGTCTACCAGCTCACCGGCTCCGCCTTCCAGCTCGCCTTCATCGGCCTCGCGCGGTTCCTGCCTTCGCTCGGCCTCACGCTCGTCGGCGGCGCCGTCGCCGATGCCCGCAACCGCAAGGTCATCGTCATGGCCGCGCTCTGCGTCCCGGCGGCGGCCTCCGCAGCGCTCTTCGCCGCCACGGCCGGCGGCACCGTGAGCGCGCCGCTCATCTACGGCCTCGTCCTCGCCGTTGCCGTCGCCGCCGCGTTCGAAAACCCCGCCCGCCAGGCCCTCCTGCCCCAGCTCGTCACGCCCGAGACCTTCCCCAACGCCATCGTCGTCAGCTCCACCATCCAGTCGCTCGGTTTCGTCACCGGCCCGGCGCTCGCCGGCCTCTGCATCGCCCTCGCCGGCGTCGAAGCCGCCTACGCCGTCCACGCCGCGCTCGTCCTGCTCACCATCGGGCTCACCGCGCTCCTGCGCCCCCGCCCCATCGCCGGCCCCCGCCGCGCCGTCTCCCTCGCCGCCATCCGCGAAGGCCTTCAGTTCGTCATCCGCCGCCAGCCGATCGTCGGCGCCATGACGCTCGACATGTTCGCCGTCATCTTCGGCGGCGCCCAGGCCCTCCTTCCCATCTACGCTACCGACATCCTCGGCGTCGGCGGCGTCGGCTACGGCATCCTCGCCGCCTCCCTCGAAGCCGGCGCCCTCCTCATGTCCGTCATCCTCATCTTCCTCCCGCCCATCCGGCCCGCCGGCCGCGTCCTCCTCATCACCGTCGCCCTCTTCGGCCTCGGCACCATCCTCTTCGGCCTCTCCCGCAACTTCTACCTCTCCGTCGCCACGTACGCCGCCATCGGCATGGCCGACCAGGTCTCGGTCGTCCTCCGCCAGACCATCATCCAGCTCGCCACACCCGACGACCTCCGCGGCCGCGTCTCGAGCGTCAACATGCTCTTCATCGGCGCCTCCAACCAGCTCGGCGCTGTCGAATCCGGCCTCGTCGCCGGCCTGGTAAACGCCACCTTCGCCGTCGTTTCCGGCGGCATCGGCACGCTCGCCGTCGTCGCCATCGTCGCCGCCCGCCTCCCCGGCCTCCGCCGCTACCGCATCGAACCCCGGGTCCGCGCCGGCTGACCCGCGGCCCGCCCGCCGCTCTGCCATACTGCCGCCATGTCCGACCCCGCCAGCGACGCCATCGCCCGCGAAATCGACGCCCTCCTCGACGCCTACGACCGCGAACTCGAGTACTTCGAAACCACCGCCGCCCTGCTCATGCCGCTCATGCGCGACCTCCTCGCCGCCATCGATGCCGCCTTCGCCGCCCCGGGCGACCCGCAGGTCCTCGAAGGCGCCCGCAACGCCCGCGCCCGCTACGTCGACGCCCTCGCCGGCCTCAGGCCGCTCCTCGACGACTGGGTGCGCATCCGCGGCTCGAACTGGCGCGCCTGGGAGGCCGAGCACGCCATGAGCGACGCCCAGTACGCCCGCCTCGAACGGCTCGCCGCCCGCGAGACCGCCCTCGCCCTCGGCCGCGACGATTTCGACCGGCTCCAGGAAAAGGTTCGCGGCCGCCTTCTCCTCTTCGAAGAGGCCGACCGCGGCCGCTGACTACACCTCGCCCGGGTCGATCACCGGCGGCAGCGGGTGCGGCCCGTGCGGCTCGAACACCCGCGGCTCCAGCAGCACCGAGTTCAGCAGCATCGCCGGCAACTCCGCCAGGATGTACTCGAACGTCAGCGGCCCGCCCGGTCGCCGCCACGAGAAGTTGTTGTTCGTCGCGAACATCAGCGTGTACGCCACCAGCCGCGCATCGCGCGGGATGAACACCCCCGCGTCGACCCCCCACTTCACCACGTCCATCAGCGCATGCTCGTAGTCCCGGTCCGCCTCCCGCACCCGCTCCCGCCCTTCCGGCGACAGGTTCCGCGAGCGCCCGCCCACGTAGCTCGCCCGCACGATCGTATGGTGCTCGCCCATGATGAGCAGGTCCCGCAGCGCGTTGAAGAGCGCTGCCTCCGGGCCCGGCGCCGCCGCGATGATCGCCCGCAGCCGCCGCTCCGCCGTGCGCACCGCTTCCACCGCCACCTCCACCCAGAGGTCCTCCTTGCTCCGGAACTGGTAGTAGATCACCGCCCGGCTCGTGCCCATCTTCGCCGCCACGTCCTCCAGCGTCGCATCGGGCAGCCCCTTCTCCAGCACCACCTCCGCCATCGCCCGCATGATCTCCCGCCGGCGGGCCTCCGCACGCGCCGGGTCCTGCACCCGGTAGCCTCGCAGACCGAACTCGTCGCCCATCGTTCCCTCGCCCGCCGAAAATTCTCGCACGCAGGCCGTTGACAACTCTACCACTCCCGCGGTAGGTTGAGCGCCTTCGGATAAACACACGCGTCTAATCTTTGCTGTCGGGTTGGGCGCGTGGTCCGAAGCGGGCCCGGGAGCGGTGTGCAGGCTTTGTAGGGGCGCCTGCACACCCCCCGGAGCCATCCGAACCTCCCATACCCCCGGCGGGCGAGCGGACCGCAATCCGCGACACCCCCGAAAACGTACCAACGGCAAATCGGCGCTATTGACAGCGCCTATGCAGGGCAGTAGAAGGCACACATTCGCGCCGAACTAACCTTCGGCGCCACGCGAAACATGGGGGAAGGGACATCATGAACCGCGAGAACTACTGGACCACCCGCTTCCGCCGCCGCCGCCTCCTCACCGGCGGCGCCGCGGCCGGCCTCGGCGCCGCCGCGTGGGCTCTCGCCGGCTGCGGCGGCGACAGCGACAGCGGCTCCGGGCCGACACCCACCCCCGCCGGCGTCCGCCCCGGCACCCCCACCGCGCCGACGCCCACCACCCCCGGCGAAGTCGTCAAGAAAGACGGCACCCTCAAGCTCCGCCAGGGCGCCATCTTCGCCACCATCAACCCCTACGGCGGCCTCGACAGCGGCCTCCTCTGGGGCTTCACCATCTTCGACCACCTCTGGTACACCCCGCTCGATACCGGCATCCGCGAAAACTTCCTCGCCACCTCCATCGAACAGCCGGACCCGCTCCACTTCACCGTCAAGATCGGCGAGGCCTACTTCCACAACAAACCCCCCATCAACGGCCGCCGCGTCAAAGCCCAGGACGTCGCCGCCTCCTACATGGCCGCCCGCCAGCAGACCCGCATCTCCAACTCCTCCTGGTGGACCCAGGTCCTCGACAACGTCGTCGCCGTCGACGACTCGACCATCAACTTCACCCTCAAGCAGGTCGACGCCTGGACCTTCTCGTCCACCAACGGCGGCAGCCCGATCGGCTCCTCCATCCTCCCCGAGGAGATCGCCAAAGACCCCTCCTTCATGGACAAAGACCTCATCGGCTCCGGCCGCTTCGAATTCGTCTCCCACGAAAACGGCGCCAACTTCAAGCTCAAGCGGTTCGACAAGTGGCGGATCGCCGGCGAACCCTACCTCGCCGCCCAGGAATACCGCCTCATCCAGGAACAGGCGGCCGCCCTCGCCGCCTTCTCCGCCGAGGAAATCCACCAGGTCGCCCTCAACAACAAGCTCGAACGCGATGACCTCGTCAAGCGCCACGGCGACAAAATCGTCATCGACGCCGAAGACTCCCGCTCCGTCTGGACGGTCCTCCCCCGCGGCGACGGCCAGTGGGCCGACCCCCGCGTCATCCAGGCCATCTCCATGTCCATCGACCGCCAGGAGCTCATCAACCTCATGAACTTCGGCGAAGGCAAGGTCAGCGGCCCCGTCCCGCCAGCCTTCGGCGAAGCCCTCCCCGAGGCCGACCTCAAGGCCACCTGGGGCAAGTACGACCCCGCCGAGGCGAAAAAGCTCCTCGCCGCTACCGCCTTCGATACCTCGAAGGAATACAGCATCAAGTACATCACCCCCGGCGACCGGAACCAGCAGTTCGCTCAGATCGTCCGCTCCCAGCTCGAAAAGAACCTCGGCCTCAAAATCAAACTCGTCGGCGAAGACCTCGGCCGCTGGCTCCAGCAATCCCTCTACGGCTCCCAGTACGACGGCTTCATGGTCTACGCCTCCCTCGCCTACGACGACCCTTCCTCCTACATCGGCGGCTACGCCAAGCAGATCGGCGGGCGCCCCAACTGGGCCGGCTACAGCAACGACGAGATGGACCAGCTCGTCCAAAAGCAGAAGACCATCCTCGACGACGCCCAGCGCAAAGCCGCCGTCCAGGACATCCAGCGCAAAGCCTGGGAGCGCGGCGCGCCCTTCATCCCGACCTTCATCGCCATCACCAACACCGCCACCTGGGCCTACGTCAAAGGCCGCGTCGTCGGCCGCGGCAGCTACGGCCTCTTCAACGGAAAGGTCTGGATCGACAAGTAACCCCGGGAGAGCGGCATGCGCCAGTACATCCTCCGGCGGCTCGTCTACGTGCCGCTCATCATGGCGATCGTCTCCGTCCTCGCCTTCTTCACCCTCCGGATGCCGTGGGCGATCGACCCCGTCACCCTCTACGTCAACCAGAACACCACGCTCGAACAGGAACAGGAGATCCGCCGCGAGCTCGGCCTCGATAAGCCGCCGCTCCAGCAGTTCTTCATCTGGCTCGGCCAGGTCGCGCGCGGCGACCTCGGCGAAACCTTCCGCTCCCGCCAGCCCGTCTGGCAGGAAATCGCCCGCCGCCTTCCCGTCACGCTCGAAATCCTGATCCTCTCCATCTTCTTCTCCACCCTCTTCGGCGTCACCTTCGGCGTCATCACCGCCGTCAAGCAAAATACGCCGATCGACTACCTCTTCCGCTTCTTCGCCGTCTTCGGCCAGTCCATCCCCGATTTCTTCCTCCTCATCCTCCTCATCGTCCTGCCATCCATCTGGTGGAACTACTCGCCGCCGGTCGGCGGCCACATCCCCTTCACGCAGGACCCGCTCGAAAACCTCCGCCTCTACCTCCCGCCCACCATCCTGCTCGGCGTCGGCGGCGCCGCCGCGATGATGCGCCTCACGCGCAGCTCCCTCCTCGAAGTCTTCCGCCAGGACTACATGCGCACCGCCCGCGCCAAGGGCCTCCCCGGGCGGGCCGTCGTCCTCCAGCACGGCCTCCGCAACACCCTCATCCCCATCGTCACCCTCATCGGCGGCCAGATCACCGCGCTCTTCTTCGGCTCCCTCATCCTCGAACAGGTCTTCTCCATCAACGGCCTCGGCCAGTTCTTCCTCGTCTCCTCCGTCACCGGCGACTTCCCTGTCATCCAGACTCTCGTCCTCTACACCGCCATCGTCGTCATGGGCATGAACCTCCTCGTCGATATCTCCTACGCTCTCATTGACCCCCGGGTGAAGTACACCTGATGGCCGCCACCACCGCCGCCTCCCGCCTCGATTTCGCGCCCGCCTACCGCCGCCCGGGGCCCCTCCGCCGCCTGGGCCGCACCGCCCGCCAGCACCCCGCCGGCGTTTTCGGGTTCATCGTTCTCGTCCTGTTCGTCTTCACCGGGATTTTCGGCCCCGCCCTCGCTCCCTACGACCCGGACGCCCTGAGCGTGGGCCGCCCGCTCGAAGGCCCCTCCCTCCAGCACCCCTTCGGCCTCAACCAGAACGGCCAGGACATGTTCAGCCGCGTCATCGCGGGCGCCCGCGTCTCTCTCATCATCTCCTCCGCCGCCATCTTCATCGGCGCCGCCTCCGGCGCCTTCCTCGGTATCCTCGGCGGCTACTACGGCCGCTGGCTCGACTACATCATCCAGCGCTCCGGCGAGGCCTTCGCCGCCTTCCCCTCGCTCGTCCTCTACTTCATGCTCCGCGCCGCGCTCGGCCCCGGCATCGAAGCCATCATCGCCGCCATCGCCATCGGCGCCCTCTTCGGCGGCAACCGCGTCCTCCGCTCCGCCACCATCATCGAAGCCCGCCAAACCTACGTCGAAGCCGCCCGCGCCATCGGCTGCTCCGAATGGCGCATCTTCATTCGCCACGTCGTTCCCAACGTCCTCCCGCTCGTCATCGTCATCATGAGCGGCGCCCTCGGCGGCGCCATCCTCGCCGAATCCGCCCTCTCCTTCCTCGGCCTCGGCCCCGATGTCGTCTCATGGGGCCGCGACATGAGCGGCCAGAACCTTTCCATCGCCCGCACCGGCTACTGGCACGTCGTCGTCTTCCCCGGCATCGCCATCAGCCTCGTCGTCCTCGGCGCGAACCTCCTCGGCGATTCCCTCCGCGACATCTGGGACCCGCGCCTCCGCCGCTGACCGCTCCCGCGCCTCAGGCCCGCGCGCGCCGGAACTCCCCCTCCTGCCACGCCCGGATGGTCAGCAGCAGCGCGCTCACCACCGACACGAGCACCGGCGTCAGGACGAACGTCCACGTCCCGAACGACCGCCCGTTCGCCGCCCAGAGCGCGCCCAGCGTCAGCCCCATCCCGATCACCGTCCCCGCCGTATACGTCAGCCGCGCCTCCCGGCTCTCCCGGTAGCGCATCCCGCCCAGCCAGAGCGCAATCGCCGGGAACCCCGCTGCGAAGAAATAGATGAGCGCCACCGCAACGCCGAACAGCCACGCCCAGCCGAGCGCCCCCGCGGCCACGTGGAGCGCGAACGCCCCGGCGAACCCGAGCCCGGTCAGCCCGATCCCCATCACGGATTTCGGCATCGCCTCCACGATACCACCGCGCCCCGGCGGCCTCACCCTGCCAGCGCGCGCACCAGCACCACCCCGGCCACGGCCGCCGTCTCTGCGCGCAGGATGTTCGGCCCGGCCCGCAGGAACAGCGCCCCCTTCCGCCGGAGCAGATCGAGCTCCCGCTGCGAAAAGCCGCCCTCCGGGCCGCACACCACCGCCACCCGGCCCTGCGCCGGCAGCAGCGGCGCGAGCTCCGCCGGCCCCATCCCCTCCCGCTCCATCGCCACCACCGCGCCCCGGAATCCGCCGAGCAGCCGCTCGAGGCTCCCGCCCGGTTCGATGACCGGCAGGTAGAGCCGCTCGCACTGCTCGCTCGCTTCGATGGCGATCCGCTCGAGCCGCTCCAGCTTCGCCTCCGAGGGCTCCGCGCCCCGCTGCCCGAACTCCATCGCCGCGAGCCGGATGATGTCGGCGCCAGCCTCGGTGCACTTCTCCACCGCCCACTCCAGCCGCTGCGCCCGGATGATCGGCAGCCACGCCTCCACCACCGGCTCCGGCGGCGGCTCCTGCCGCGCCATCCCCGTCACCTCGGCGAGCACCCGCCCCCGCTCGGCCGCCCGCACCACCGCCTGCCACTCGTGCCCCTCGCCGCCGAACAGCCGCAGCTCGTCGCCCGGCCGCGCCCGCAGCACCGTCGCCAGCCGGCTCGCGGTCTCCCCCGTCAGCGCCACCGGCCCCGGCCCCAGCTTCGCCGCCACGTAGACCCGCGGGATGTGCCCCATCCCCGCTAGCCTACACCCCCGCCGCCGGGCCGCATTGCCGCCCCCACCCCCGTTTGCCATACTGGCCGTCGGTCCTTTTTCGCAACGGACACGCCACCCCCTACGAGGTTACCATGCCAAGGCGCCTGGCCGTCGGTGTCGGCTTCACCGGCAGCCCCGAACAAAACCGCCAGACCATCGAGAAAATCAAGGTCGCCGAAGAAGTCGGCGTCGAAGCGGTCTTCACCGCCGAGACCTGGGGCCGCGACCAGTTCTCCCTCCTCACCCAGATCGCCCTCAACACCAGCAAGATCAAAATCGGCACCGGCATCGCGCCCGTCTACGGCCGCTCCCCCGCCGTCCTCGCCATGACCTTCGCCACGCTCGATGAGCTCTCCGGCGGCCGCGTCATCATCGGCCTCGGCACCTCCGGCTCCCGCGTCATCGAACACTGGCACGGCGAGAAGTTCTCCAAGCCCATCCGCCGCACGAAGGAATACGTCGAGATCATCAACATGATCATCAGCGGCGAAAAAGTCTTCTACGACGGCGAAATCTTCAAACTCCAGCGCGGCTTCAAGCTCCTCTTCGAACCCCCGCGCAAGCACATCCCCATCTTCGTCGCCTCCATCTCGCCGAAATCGATGGAATCGCTCGCCACCTGCGCCGACGGCTGGATGCCCATTTACTGGCCCAAGTCGAAGTACCAGGAGGCGAGGGAGTTCATCAGCCGCGCCGCCGTCGCCGCCGGCCGCCCCGCCGACGCCGTCGAATGCGTCGCCCAGCTCACCGTCGTCATCAACCCCGACATCGAAAAGGCGAAAGTCCAGGCCGCCGGCCCCATCTCCTGGTACGTCACCAACATGGGCGACTTCTACCACGAGATGCTCGCCCGCAACGGCTTCGCTGAAGAAGTCGCCGCGATGCGCAAGGCCGCCGAGACCAGCAAGCCGATGCCGTTCGGCACCACGCCCGAAATCATGGCCGCCATGGGCGACCGCATGCTCGAAGAAACCGCCGTCTTCGGCGACATCGAAACGGTCGCCGCCGGCGTCGAAGAGCGCCGCCAGCTCGGCGTCGACCTGCCCGTCATTACCATGCCCCAGGGCAGCCTCAACGAGGTCGAGCGCATCCTCGGCACCCTCGTCTCCTAGTCGGGGCGCCGCACCCCATCACGCGACACGGCGGGGAAGCCTTCCCCGCCGTGTTCCTGTTCTGTCCTCCCAACTCCCAGCTCCGAACTCCTTACTCCTACACGCCCATGGCCCGCGCGAGCGTCTCCAGCACCTCCAGCGCCTCCGCCGGCGACCCCACGACGACGTCCGCCAGCTCCGGGATCTGCGGCGGCGTCTCCTTCCCGCCCGAGACGCCGACCAGCAGCACGTGCAGCCCCTGCCCCCGCGCCGCCTCGAGCGCCGCCTTGAACATCGCCACGTCCGTCGCATCGTCCCCCATCGCCAGGAGCGACTTCGCCCGGTAGCGCCGGATGAGCGCCGTCAGCGCCACCCCCTTCCCCGCGTTCGCGTTCGGCAGCACCTCGAGCACCATCCGCCCCTCGCGCAGCCGCAGCCCCTCGGGCAGCGTCGCCAGCGCGGCCCGCAGCGGCGCCTCCAGGTCCGGCGCCTTGCGGAAATGGAACGCTGTCGAGACCGCCTTCCGCTCGATGTGCAGGAACGAACTCGGCACCGCCGTGATCACCTGCTGCTCCACCTGCTCCAGCGCCGCGCTGAGCGCCACCCGGTTCACCCCCGGGATGAGCGGGTCATCGAACGACGCCTCCAGCCCGTGGCTCCCGACGACATCCACCCCCTCCACCGGCACCATCCGCCGCGCCGTGTTCAGGTCGCGCCCCGTGATCACCGCCACCTTCGCCCGCTGCGCCAGCCGGTCCAGCACCGCGAGCGTCCCCGGCGGCACGCGCGCCTCCGAGGCGTTCGCCACGATCGGCGCCAGCGTCCCGTCCAGGTCCGAGGCGACCAGCAGCGGCCCCCGCGCCGCGGCCAGCGCCTTGATGCGCTCGATGGTCTCGATCGTCAGCATGTCCCCTCCAGGTCGTCGAGGAATCGCTCCCCCCAGGAGCGGGCGTCCCGCTCCCGCACCAGCGCGATGAACCGGTCGCTGATGCGCGCCGGCCGTCCCTCCAGCCCCTCCGTCAGCCCTTCCAGCAGCGACTGCTGGTCCAGCGGGTCCACCGCCCGCAGACCGTCCCTGCCGTCCCCGCCGTACACCTTCGTCACCCCGGCATCGACCCCCGCCAGCACCACCGCCCGCTCCTCCGTCGGCCGGAGCGACTGCGCGATCGCCGCCTGCAGCGGCACGAGGTTCATCCCGTCCGCCAGCGACGACGTGAACACCACGTCCGCGTCCCGCTGCAGCGCCACCACGTCGTCCCAGCCGACTGCAGCCCGCACCTGCGTGAACGGGCAGCCGACCCAGTAGGCCGCCTCCCGCGCCCGCGCCGCCTCCCGCTCGATGGCGGCTTCCAGCGCGCCGTACACCTCCACCCCCTCCCGCGTCGGCGAGGCGATGCCGATGTAGGCGAACCGCTTCCCCTGCCGGTACGCCTCCGCGATCGCCCGCAGCCGCTCCGGGATGCCTTTCGTGAAATCGCCGCGCTCCAGCCCGACCACTACCGGCAGCCCCAGCTCCCGCGCTGCCCGCACCCGCGTCACCGGCTTCGCCCGCCGCGCCGCCGCCAGCACCTCCTCCGGGTCGATGCCGACCGGGTACGCCCCGACCCGCACCAGCCGCCCGTCCACCTCCAGCCCGCCCGCCGCCGGGCGCGCCCCCGCCAGCTCACACGCCGCCTCGGCAAACCGCTCAGCGTCGCCCGGCGTCTGGAAGCCCGCAAGGTCCGCGCCGAGCATCCCCCGCACGATCTCCGCCAGCCGCTGCCGCACCTCCCCCGAAAGGTACGGCCGAATGACCGCCAGCGACGGGAACGGGATGTGCAGGAAGAAGCCGATCGGCCCCCGGAACTCCCGCTCCCGCAGCATCGCCGGGACCAGCGCCAGCTGGTAATCGTGCACCCAGCAGCTCTGCGCCCCGTCCTCCTCGCAGGCTGCCTCCGCGAACGCCCGGTTCACGACAACGAACGATTGCCAGCCCGCCGCCGAAGGCGGCTGCGGCTCCGGGTAGTACGGCGTCGCCCGCGGCAGGTCGACCCGCACGAGGTGGAACAGCGGCCACGTGAAGCTGTTCGCTACCTCGCCGTAGTGCCCCTGCCACGTCGCCGACCCGAAGAACAGCCGCCGGTGCCGCAGCGGCCCCCGAGGCGTCTCGAGAATCTCGTACCCCCGCGGGTCCACCCATTCGCGGTCGAACCGCCCCATCCCGACGCCGATCCACGTCGTGCCCGAATGCCCGTCCCACGGCGCGATGACGGGGCGGACCGCCGCGAGCAGCCCCCCGCTCGACGCCGTCGACGGCGAATCTGCCCACCGCGGCGCCTCGTGGTCGAGGAACGCGCGGTTGGCGAGGATGAGCTGGGCGCGGGCCGTCACCCTTTCAGTAGGCCGCATGACTGCCGGCCCGATCAACTCCCAAATCTGCCGCCACCGCAGATTGCGATGCAGCCGCAACCCCGCTCAGGCGAGCAGCGCACTCGCCGTCCCCGCGATCGTCTTCGTCCCGTCGTCCTTCTCCGTCCACACGTCGAGGTGCGCCCGCCGCCGCCGGCCCTCCGGCGTGATCGCCCGCACCGCGCCGCGCGCCGTCACCGCCTCGCCGCCCCAGAGCACGTTGATCAGGTTCAGCGACATCCGGCCGCCGGCCAGCCAGCCCAGCCCGAACCGGTTCGTCAGCATCTCCGAGATGAACACCGTGCTCAGCGTCCCCTGCACGACCACATCCGGGAACCCCAGCTTCCGCGCCTCCTCGCGGTCGTTGTGGTAGTTCCGCTTCGGCCCGCTGAACGCCATGCACAGGTCGAGGTCCGCCACCCGCCGCACCGGCTCGAGCACCTCCAGCGGCTCGCCTGCCGGCTCCTCCGGCCGCGCGGCCTTCCGCGCCGCCTGCTCCTTCCCCACCACCTCCGCCCCTTCCGCCCCATCGCGCAGGAACGACTGGTGGCACCGCCCGCGCGACACCATCACGTCCCCCTCGTCGAACACGCAAAACTCCAGCACCACCACGTCCCGGTCCTTCCGCAGATACCGGTCCACGATCATCCCGTGCGTCCAGAGCCGGGTGCCGACGGGCACCGCGCGGAACAGCTCCCACTCCTGCTTGATGTGGAGGTTCCCGTACAGCTTCGGCAGATACCAGTCCCGGAGCCGGAAGGCGTACTGCTCGCTGTGCAGCAGGAGTGCCGGCGCCACCGGCCCGCCCAGCGGCGACGGCCCCGTGTACCACGGGTTCGCATCGCCCGTCGCCCGCGTGTACTGCGCCACCATCGCCGCATCGGCGAGGTACTCGTGCCGCCCGAGGTACTTTCCGACGTAGCTGTCATCATCCCATTCGGCCATCGCGCATCCCTCCGCCCGCGCACCCTACCACCGACCCCGCCGCGGCCGTCAACTGCCCGCCGCCGGCGACCCGCCGCCCGGCTCCCGGGGCCTCCGCTTCATCCACCAGGCAGCAGCCTGGTGCCGGCTCTGCACGCCCAGCTTCGCAAGGATGCGGCTCACGTGCGTCTTCACCGTTTCGGGCGAAATGCCGAGCATGGCCGCGACCTCCGCGTTGGTCCGGCCCTCCGCGACCAGCCCGAGCACCTCCGCTTCACGCGCTGAAAGCCTGCAGCCCGCCATCGCCGCCGCCCCGGCCTGGCTGTCCCCGGGCCGGCGGCGTGCCCGCCGCTTCCCGCCGGCCCGGCCGAATCGCTCCCGGATCTGTCCTCACTGCCGCGCCGCCGCCTGGCAGGCCGCAACATCGCCGGCCGGCGCTCCCGGCCCGACGGCCTCCGCCATCTGCCGCAGGTCCATGCCCGGCCGGGTCGCATACCCCTTCGCCGCCAGGCACTCGGCCATCCGGTCCCAGGCTGCCTGGTGCGCGGCGTACGCCGGCCCCGCCTGCCAGGCCTCCAGCACCGGGCTGAACAGCCGCTCGACGCAGGCGAGGTGCGCCGACCCGACACGGTCCAGCGCCTCCTTCGACGCCGACGACGCGCCGCCGAAACTGATCACCCCGTCGGGGTCGGTGAAGGTGGCCGGTCCGATGGTGACCCCACCGACCTCCGCGGCGGCCGACCTCGTGCAGGCATCGGCCGCAGCGAACGCGCCCGCCACCTCATCCCGTGTCACGACCCCGTCGGCGAGTATCGCCAGCACCGTCGCATCGGCCGAGGCGCGCAGCCGGTCGAGCACCGGCGCCGGCACCTCCCGTGCGGCTGCGCCGCCAGGCTCGCCGCCCCGCCCCGGCTCCGCCCGCACGGCAGCGTCCGTCAATGGCGTGCCCGTCTCAGCCGACCCGGAGGCCGCCCGCCACGTTGCAAACCCGGCGGCAGCGAGAACCGCCGCTGCCAGGACACTGACGGCGACCATCGTTCGTTGCATCATCGTGTTCCTCCTGCATCGCGAGCCGCCCACACCCCGGGCCTGGCCGCCCGCCGCGCCGTCGGCTCACGGCTCCTGTGTGCCGCCCCACTGGGAATACCCCCAGCCCGCCACGTAGACCTGATGGGTTCCCACCAGCAGTGTCGCCGGTGACCCGCCGTACTGAATCCAGCTCACGCCCCAGGCGCTGTACTGCAGCAGCGTATCCTGCCACGTCCGCCCGTCGTACCACTGCAAACGAACGGCGGCGCGGTCCACGCAGCTCGAAGGCCCTTCAGTCCGGGCCCACCCAACGGTCGGCGAGCTGAACCACGTCGCTCCCCACCACGTGCACGCGGGCCATCCGTCACTCCAGAAGCCCGTCCCGGCGCGTGCCGCTCGCGGCCCGTCGCTCGCCAGGACCAGCCCGCCGGCAAGAACAACCCACGCGGCCAGCAGGACCGCCGCCCGGGGCATCGTTCCTCACCTCCTTCCGGGGCGCCCCTACCCTACACGCCCCGCACCGCCGGCGGTATCCCCCATCGGGGGATAGGCAGGACGAAAAAGCCGGCGTACCGGAAAGATTTGGTTAAGCCCCGAGCGCCCGCAGCCGCTCCTCGAGCCCCGCCGCCCGCTCCCGCGTCTCCGCTGCCGCCGCCTCCATCCCCTGCACCACATGCTGCGGCGCCTTCGCCCGGAACGCCGGGTTCGCCAGCTGCTTCTCCAGCCGCTCGAGGTGCGCCCGCGCCTCGGCCAGCTCCTTCTCCAGCCGCGCGCGCTCCGCTGCCACGTCCACCTGCGGGAGCGCCACCGCCACCTCCGTATCTGCCACCCGGCCGAACGCCCATTCGCCCGGCGGCAGCGCATCGCCCTCGCCCAGCACCGTCAGCTCCACCCGCGAGGTGAAGTTCGTCGCCGCCGCCGTCTCCCGCAGCGCCGCCGCGTAGCTCCCTGCGCGAACGACGGCCTGCGGCCGCGCGCTCGCCTCCAGCCGCTTCTCCGCCCGGATGTTCCGGATGGTCCGGTTCACCTCGATGACGTGCGCCATCGCCGCCTCCGCTGCGTCGTCGGCCCAGTTCCCGCCGCTCTTCGGATACCAGGCAACGATCAGCTGCGGCGCCATCTCGTCATCCACCCGGCTCCGCAGCGCCTGCCACAGCTCCTCCGTCACGAACGGCATGAACGGGTGGAGCAGCCGCAGCCCGTGGTCCAGCACGTGCACGAGCACCTTCAGCGGCCGCTCATCGCCCGCCTGCAGCCGCGGCTTCACCATCTCGATGTACCAGTCGCAGAACTCGCCCCAGAGGAAGTCCTCGATCTGCCGCGCGCATTCGCCCAGCTGGTACGCCCGCAGCAGCGAATCCACATCCCGCTCCAGCCGCTCCAGCCGCGACAGGATCCACCGGTCCTCCAGCGCCAGCGTCTCCCGGTCCAGCGGATGCGGCCGCTTCAGCTTCCGCTCGCCCACCCGCATCAGGACGAAGCGCGCCGAGTTCCACAGCTTGTTCGCGAAGTTCCGCGCCGCCGCCATGCGCTCGTCGCTGTACCGCTGGTCCTGCCCCAGCGTCGCCCCCGTCACGATCGCGAACCGGAACGCGTCCGCCCCGTACGTCTTCGCCGCCACCAGCGGGTCCACCACGTTCCCGCGCGACTTCGTCATCTTCTCGCCATGCTGGTCCCGGATCAGCCCGTGGAACAGCACCGTCCGGAACGGCACCGCGCCCTCCGGCCCCCGGTGCCGCATGTTGTAGAGACCGAACATGATCATCCGGGCGCACCAGAAGAACATGATGTCATAGCCCATCTGCATGTCGGTCGTCGGGTAGAAGTAGCGCAGGTCCTCCGTGTCGTCCGGCCAGCCGAGGTCCGCGTGCGGCGCCAGCGCCGAGCTGAACCACGTATCGAGCACGTCCTCGTCCTGCCGGAGCGAACCGCCGCACTCCGGGCAGGCCGCCGGGTCCTCCACCTGGCAGATGGTGTGGCCGTTCTCGCAGTACCACACCGGGATCTGGTGGCCCCACCACAGCTGCCGGCTGATGCACCAGTCCCGGATGTTCTCCATCCAGTTCAGGTACACCTTCTCGAACCGCTGCGGCACCATCCGGATCCGCCCCTCGGTCACCGCTGCGATGGCGTCCCCCGCCAGCGAATGCCCCGGCGCATACTCCTTCGTCACCGCCACGAACCACTGCTCGCTCGGCAGCGGCTGCACCGGCGTCTTGCACCGGCTGCAGTGGCCCACGCTGTGCGTGTACTCCTCCACGCGGTCGAGGAATCCCTCGTCCTCGAGGTCCCGCAGGATCGCCGCGCGCGCCTCGTCGACCGTCATCCCCGCGTACGGCCCCGCCTCCTCGTTCATCCGCCCCTTCAGGTCGATCGCCACCACTACCGGCAGGTCGTGCCGCTGCCCGATCTCCCAGTCGTTCGGGTCGTGGCCCGGCGTCACCTTCACCGCGCCGGTGCCGAACTCCATCTTTACGTGCTCGTCCGCCACCACCGGGATCTCCCGGCCGATGAGGGGCAGCAGCAGCATCCGCCCGATCTTCTCCTCGTACCGCTCGTCCGCCGGGTTCACCGCCACGCCCGTGTCGCCCACCATCGTCTCCGGCCGCGTCGTCGCGACCACGACATAATCCGGGAGCGGCATCCCGCCTTCGCCGACCACCGGGTAGCGGATGTACCACAGCTTCGAGGCCACTTCGAGGTAGTCCACCTCGAGGTCGCTTAGCGCCGTTTCGCAGCGCGGACACCAGTTGATCATCCGCAGCCCGCGGTAGATCAGCCCGTCCCGGTACAGGTTCACGAAGGTGGTGCGCACCGCCTTCACGATCTGCGGGTCGAGCGTGAAGACGTCCCGCGTCCAGTCCGCGCTCGCGCCGAGCTTCCGGTGCTGGTCGGCAATCCGGCTCCGGTATTTCCGCACCCACTGCCACGTCCGCTCGATGAACGCCTCCCGCCCGAGGTCGTGCCGGGTCAGCCCTTCCTTCGCCAGCTCCTTCTCGATGACGTTCTGGGTCGCGATGCCCGCGTGGTCCTCGCCGGGCAGCCAGAGCGTCGGGTCCCCCTGCATGCGGTGCCAGCGCACCAGCGCGTCAGTGATCGCATCCTCCAGCCCGTGGCCGAGGTGGAGCTCCCCGGTCACGTTCGGCGGCGGCATGATGATGCAGTACGGCTCCCGCCCGGGGTCGATGCGCGGCTTGAAGTAGCCCGCCTCCTCCCACATCCGGTAGATGCGTTCCTCGACGTTCGCCGGTTCGTAGGCAGGCGGCAAAACGGGCCCCGGCGTCTCAGTCGTCATCGAAGCAAACCCTGGCGGCGAAAGAGTGGTGCGGCGCGGCGCGCCTGGCCCTCAAGTGTAGCAGGGCCGCCCCTTCCGGCCTCCCGCACGGGCCACGCGCCGTCAGCTCGCCAGCGGCAGCTGCCGGGCTGGAGCCGCTGCCGGCGTGTTCGCAGGCTGGCGCGCCGCTGCCGTCCGCCCTCCCGGCACCTCCACCGACGGCCCCGCCCCGAGCACCCGCGCCGCCGCCGCCGCCGCCCCCTCGAGCGCCGGGACCAGCGGCCGCACCAGCGCCGCCAGCTCGTGCCCGCGGTGCAGCGGCCCGGCCGCGCGAAGCCGCCAGCACCGCACCCCGCCGCCCGCCGCGGTCACTTCCACCTCCAGCCCGCGGCAGCTCGCCCCGTGCGCCGCGAGCACCAGCCCCAGCCGCTCCAGCGCTGCCGCGAGCCGCTCCCCGTCACCGGCCCCGCCACCCGCACGGCCAGCCCCTCCCGCCGCGGCAGCGCCCGCGCGCGCCCCGCGCCGGGCAGACCACCGCCCGCCGCGCCGCGCGCGCCGCCGCCTCAGCCTCCTCCCATGTGTCGGCGACTGCCGCCCGCACATCGAGCCCCGTCCACGCCCGCGCCAGCCCCGCCAGCGCCTCCGCCGCCGCGAGCTCGTGCGCGAACCGACCCTCCAGCCCGGCCAGGTCGACCGCCACGGCCTCCCGCGTCGCGGCCGCGACATGCGGTGTCGCTTTCACGCGCAACACTCCCGTCAGCCGCTCGAGCTCGTCCAGCTCCGCTGCGGGCTTCGCCGGGACCGCCGCCAGCGCAGGGCACCGGGCGCGCGCTGCCTCGAGCGCCATCCCGGGCGCCACGCCGGCAGCCGACGCCTCCGCCGAAGCGGACGCGACGACCAGGCCGCAGCCCCGCGGCTGCACCGTCGCGAGCGGCCGCCCGCGCAGCCCCGGCGCCTCCCGCCGCGCCAGCTGCACCGAAAGCCGCGGCATCGCCAGCACCAGCACCCGCATCGCCAACCCTCCTCTGTCACCGGAGTCCTTCGAAAGATAGAACAAATGTTCTAACTCTGCAACGAGCCCGGCCCGCCTTGCTGAACCTCCCGCTCGTTAACGCTACGATCCCGGCCATGACAGCCCACCTCCCCTCCCTCCGCGAGGCCGACCCCGCCAACCGCGCCCGCTACGGCGGCAAAGGCGCCTCGCTCGCCGCCCTCGCCCGCGCCAGCTTCGAAGTCCCCGACGGCTTCATCATCCCCGTCGACGTCGCCGCCCGCCTCCGCGGCGAACCCGCCGCCTGGCCCGCCGACCTCCGCCGCGAACTGCTTGCCCGCCTCGCCGCCCTCGTGCCCGCCTACGAACCGGTCGCCGTCCGCTCTTCCGCCGCCGATGAGGACGGCGCCGCCGCCTCCTTCGCCGGCCAACACGAAACGGTCCTCGGCGTCACCGGCGGCGATGCCTTCATCGACGCCGTCGCCCGCTGCCTCGCCTCCGCCGACGCCGAATCCGCCCGCGCCTACCGCCAGTCGGTCGGCGCCGACGCCGAAGCCGCCATGGCCCTCGTCGTCCAGCGCATGGTCCCCGCCGTCGCCGCCGGCGTCGCCTTCTCCATCGACCCCGTCACCGGCAGCCGCGACCATGTCGTCGTCGAGGCGGTCGCCGGCCTCGGCGATGCCCTCGTCTCCGGCCAGGCCGAAGGCCAGCGCTTCGTCATCCACCGCCAGTCGCTCGCCATCCTCGAACGCCCCCACGCCGCCCCCGTCCTCTCCGACGACCTCGTCATTTCGGTCGTCCGCGCCGCCCTCCGCGCCGAAGACCTCTTCGGCAGCCCGCAGGACATCGAATTCGCCGCCGATGACCGCGGCAAGCTCTGGCTCCTCCAGTCGCGGCCGGTTACCTCCGTCGCCGCATCTGCACCGCGCCCCGACGGCCTCGGCGGCTGGTTCTCCGAGTTCGATACCCCCACCTCCGACGCCGACCTCTGGACCTCCGCCAACGTCCAGGAGATCCTCCCCGGCCTCCTCACGCCGCTCACCATCACCACCTTCAACCAGACCGTCCCCCGCGCCTACACCGAGGACTACCACGAACTCGGCCTTCTCTCGGCTGACGAGAACCCCGTCTTCATGGGCTGCTTCTACAACCGCGCCTTCCTCAACATGGAAGCCACCCGCCTCATCGCCTCCCGCGTGCTCGGATTCCGCGAAGGCGCCCTCGAACAGCAGTACCTCGGCGGCCCCATCGAAGACGGCTGGCGCACGCCGCTCCCGCGGCTCAAAACCTGGCGCCACCGCATCCTCACCGCGCCCCGCATGCTCCGCCTCATGGCCACGCTCTCGAAGCAGGCCGACCGCGCCGAGCGCGCCGTCTTCGATGCCGAGCAGAAGGTCCGCGCCGTCGACCCCTTCACCCTCTCCTCCGCCGAGCTCCAGCGCTACCGCGAGCGCATCCTCGATTTCGCCGCCCGCATCTCCCGCGTCCACCTCCGCGTCACCGGCGTCGCCGGCTCCGGCTACGACACCATCCTCGCCCTCGTCCGCCCCGTCCTCGGCGACGAAGCCGAAGGCCGCGTGCCCACGCTCTTCACCGGCCTGCCCGGCGTCGAAAGCGCACGCATCAGCCTCGACCTCTGGGAGCTCTCCCGCACGGCCATCGAAACCGGCATCGCCGAACGCCTCCGCGAGCCCGGCTTCGACCCCCGCGACCCCGCCCTCCCCGCCCGGTGGCAGGAGCGCTTCGCCGCCTTCATCGAACGCCACGGCCACCGCGGCCTCAACGAGATGGAGACCGCCGCAAAAACGTGGCGCTGGGACCCCGCTCCCGTGGTCGAGATGGTCGCCTCGTACCTCGATATCGACCCGGAGCACGCGCCGCCCGCCGTCCTCGCCCGCCAGGAGGCCGAACGCCTCGCCCTCACCCGCGAGATCGACGCCCGCCTCAAGTGGCCGCAGCGCCGCATCTTCCGCTGGCTCCTCCCCCGCGCCCAGGGCTGGGTCGCGCTGCGCGAGCGCACGAAATCCATCCTCGTCCGCGCCGCCCGCCTCGGCGACTGGCATCTCGCCGCCGTCCAGGCCCGCCTCGTCGAACTCGGCGTCATCCGCGAACCGGACGACATCTTCTTTCTCTCCCACGAAGAGGTCTCCCGCGTCCTCGGCAACGGCCTCCGGCTCGACCTCTCGGCCAGCGTCACCGCCCGCCGCCGCGAATTCGAGCGCAACCGCCACGTCATCCTTCCCGAGCGCTTCCGCGGCCGGCCCGTCCCGCTCCAGCCCGCCGAAGCCGGCCACGCCGGCGATGTCCTGAAAGGCACGCCCGTCAGCCCCGGCCGCGTCACCGGCCGCGCGCGCGTCATCCTCGACCCGAAGACCGACGGTCCCCTGCAGCCCGGCGAAATCCTCGTCGCGCCCGTCACCGATGCCGGCTGGACGCCGCTCTTCGCCCTTGCCGCCGGCCTCGTCGTCGATATGGGCAGCGCCCTCAGCCACGGCAGCACCGTCGCCCGCGAATACGGCCTCCCCGCCGTCGTCAACGTCCGCCAGGGCACCGCCCGCATCCGCACCGGCGACCTCGTCGCCGTCGACGGCATCGCCGGCACCGTCACCATCCTCGAAGAGCCGCCCGCCGCCTGACGGCCCTGCCCCTGCGCCTCAGCGGAACAGCGGCCGCACCCCGCAGCGCCCGGTCACCGTATCGATGCACGGGTCCGGCCCGGCGTACTTCCCGAGCAGCCGCCGCCCGGAGGCCTCCCGCGCATCGAGCAGCATCCGGAACGCCGCCAGCTCCGCATCGGTCAGGAGCTCGCCCCGCCAGATCTTCGCGACGCACTCCGCTCCGAACCGTTCGAACAGCGCCCGGTACACGCCCGCATCCTGCCGCGCCGCTGCCTGCCCCGCAAGCCGCCGCCGCTACTGGCCGCCGCCCGCCGCCTCGCCGGCCGCCACCGGCTCCGGTTCCGGCTCTTCGATGTCCCACCGCGCCGGCACGCGCAGGTACTGCACCGTGCCTTCGCCGACCTCGCGCACGACCGCGTCCCACGCCGGCACGTCCCACTCGCTCACGAACGTGTACGAGCAGCCGCGCCGCCCCGCGCGCGCCGTCCGCCCGATCCGGTGGATGTACTCCTCCGGGTTCTGCGGCACGTCGTAGTTCACCACGTCTTCGATGTCCGGGATGTCCAGCCCCCGCGCCGCCACGTTCGTCGCGACGAGGAACTCCAGCCGCCCGGCCCGGAAATCCGCCATCACCCGGTCGCGCTGCGACTGCCGCAGGTCGCCGTGGATCGCCTGCGCCGGCACGCCGGCCGCGTTCAGCTGGGCCGTCAGCCGGTCCACCATCACCTTCGTATTGCAGAAGATGAGCGTCCGGCCCAGCCCCCGCATCTCGTAGAGGTACTGCAGCGCCCGCAGCTTGTCCCGCTCCGCCACCTCGCAGTAGTACTGCTCGACGCCCTCCGCCGTCCGCTGCTCCGGGTCGACCTCCACCCGCTCGGCCCGCCGCATGTACCGCCACACCAGCCGGCCGATGCTCTCCGGCATCGTCGCGCTGAAGAGCGCCGTCTGCCGCTCCTTCSGMGCSKGCYSGRSSRKSKMGYSSMTGYCGCYGCSSGMMSCCGMKGKSCRGCWKCYGGTYCGCTTCGKCCRGCRCSRCGRRYSSSRYSRYSGYCRKCGWSRRYGKSSYSMGSTTGRYGWKGYCGRYCWCCSSGCCGGSCGTCCSAACCRSMAMSKKCRCSCMRYSSTCYMGMMRRTSSWKGTCMGTCTTCACGTCCKGYTCYYSMCCGYCRGCGCCCARKCYKMMMMGYSSYRRRRARSCGSSRGSYKSKYCRYMWCSWMRYSSRSCWRMWWSKCCRSSKCCCKSGYYSSYMCCRGSACRWYCKCSKSSRSCYSYCKYSAASMYGRSKYRAWSCYMSKSKMGMRCGSMWKSMCGWWCGMCAGCGYGCCKYCSCCGTCCCACRWYYSCGCCATGCCCKACGARSWCATCKCSMCSGMRMWCWSCKWCGGCAKCSTCMYCMYSMYSSWYGRSCGYCSSSWMCRKSWMMMCGMSYKCRSCGMYMSCMTSCAGYSCSRKCTSRTCSMCGCCYWSSWYSMGGMMSRCRWCMRMGAKSSSSKCYKYSKCMKSSKSSYSMYYGSCSGCKGCCGSSYGYYSKRCGYSGGSRYCKRCCKCYCCGSCGSYSCYKCCRYYKYCGMYGSCGSCKCCCGCKGCCGCSCSRCCGACMKSCGCSRSYRCCGCGACGGYGGCSKCRKSSKCASSCTCCGCATCTTCGAGCTGAAGAAGCCGCATCATCGCCGCCATCAACGGCCCCGCGGTCGGCGTCGGCGTCACCATGACCCTCGCCATGGATGTCCGCCTCGCCAGCGAAACCGCCCGCTTCGGCTTCGTCTTCGCCCGCCGCGGCATCGTCCCCGAGGCCGCCAGCTCCTGGTTCCTCCCCCGCGCCGTCGGCATCCACGCAGGCCATGGAGTGGGTCGCCACCGGCCGCGTCTTCGATGCCCAGGAGGCCCTCCGCGGCCGCCTCGTCCGCTCCGTCCATCCCCCGGAGGAGCTCCTCCCCGCCGCCTACGCGCTCGCCCGCGAAATCGCCGACAACACCTCCGCCGTCTCCGTCGCCCTCAGCCGCCAGCTCATGTGGCGCGGCCTCGTCGCCGACCACCCGATGAAGGCCCACATGGCGGATTCCCGCGGCATCCTCATCATGGGCGCCAGCCCCGACGTGAAAGAGGGCGTCGCCTCCTAACTCCTCGAGAAGCGCCGCCCCAACTTCACCATGTCCGTGTCGAAGGACCTGCCCGACCTCTTCCCCTTCTACAAGACGCCCGAATTCGAATAGCCCTGCGAAAACCGCCGCGGCCGGGAACGACCCCACCCCGGCCGCTCCCTTTCTCCCTTTCTCCCTCTCTCCCTCTCTCCCTCTCTCCCTTTCTCCACTTTCTCCCTTTCTCCCTTTCTCCCTCCTCCCTCCTCCCTTCTCGACTACACTTTCGCTATGCTCGAGCTGACACAACGCCTCGCCGCCGCCGCCGAAGGCGGCGAGCCCGTCCTCCTCGCCGTCCTCGTCGACCCCGGCGCCCTCCCCCTCCAGCCCGGCGCCCGCCTCCTCATCGAACCCGGCGGCAGCACCCTCGGCACCCTCGGCGAGCCCGCCCTCGACGCTGCCGCCGCGGGCCGGTCGCCGCCGACTTCTTCGCCCGCCGGCCGGCCGCGCACACGCGCTACCTCGTCGAGGGCGCGCTCCGCGAACGCTCCGCCGAGGGCGTCCCTGCCGTCTACCTCGAGGTCGTCGCCGCGCAGCCCACCTTCCTCGTCGTCGGCGCCGGCCACATCGGCCGCGCCCTCGCCCGCCGTCGCCAGCTTCCTCGGCTACCGCGTCGCCGTCCTCGATGACCGCCCCGATTACGCCGACCCCCAGCTCATCCCCGAAGCCGACGAGGTCATCTGCGGCATGACTTCGAAGCCGAACTCGCGCGCTTTCCCATCGGGCCCGATACCACCATCGTCCTCGTCACCCGCGGCCACAAGCAGGACGAGCTCTCGCTCCGCACATGCCTCGGCCGCGGCGCCCGCCTACCTCGGCATGATCGGCTCCCGCCGCCGCACCACGGCAGTCCTCGACCATCTCCGCGCCGAGGGCTTCCCCGAAGCCGAACTCGACCGCGTCCGCACGCCCATCGGCCTCGATATCGGCGCCGAAACCCCGGAAGAGATCGCCATCAGCATCATCGCCGAGGTGATCCTCCTCCGCCGCGGCGGCACCGGTGCGCCCCTCTACTACCGCGCCCGGCGCAGCGCTACTCCAGCGCGCTCCTGACCGCACCCCGCCGCGCCAGCTCCGCCCGCAGGTCCAGCATCGCCGTATACGTCGGGATGACGAAGACCCGCTCGCCCGGCGATGTCCCGGCCAGCACCGCGTCCAGCAGCGCCGCCGGGCTCTGCTGCCGCCGCGAGCGGCCGCGGCCAGCCGGCATAGTCCAGCCGCAGCGCGAGGTCCTCCGCCCGGTCGCCGCCCGCCCAGCAGCGCGCCACCCGCCCCGCCAGCAGCTCATACTCCACGTCCCAAATCCAGCTGACGTCCTGCCCGTCGGCGAACCGGTCGTTCAGCAGGCCGGCGACGGCCATCCCCGGCCCGCCCGCCTGCTCGAGCAGCAGCAGCACCTGGTTCGCCCCGGCCGGGTTCTTCGCCAGCAGCAGCCACAGCTCCCGCCCCTCCAGCCGCACCACCTCCTGCCGCCCGAACGCCGCTGACGTCTCGCGGAGCCCGCGCCGGACCGCCTCCTCGGCGATGCCAAGGACCCGCGCCGCCCCCGCTGCTGCGAGCGCGTTCGCCACGTTGTACAGCCCCGTCAGCCGCATCTCGGCGCGCCCCGCGCCGTCGGCATCTCCCAGCTCGCCCCCTCCAGCCCGAGCCGGATCGCCCGCGCCGTCGTATCTGTCGCCGGCCGCGAACGCCCGCACGCCGCGCACCGCCACCAGCCGACGTGCGCGAAATAGCGCCGCTCATAGACGTAGTCGCCGCCGCAGGCGCACCAGCGCGCATCCGCCGCCCCGGTCCCCTCACGCGCGAAGGCCGGGTCGTCGATGCCGAACCAGTGCACCCGGCCCGGCCAGCCGTCCGCCAGCGCCGCCACCGAAGGGTCGTCGGCGTTCAGCACCGAGCACCGCATCGCGCCGCGCGGCAGCTCAGCCCCTCCCGCCAGAGCCCCGCCACGGTATCCACTTCGCCGTACCAGGTCCAGCTGGTCGCGGAACAGGTTCGTCACCACCATCACGTCCGGGTCGAGCGCCCGGACCGCCGCCGGGAACGTCGCCTCGTCGGTTTCGAACACCCCTGCCATGTCCGCCGCGCCGGGGATCCGGCCGAGCAGGTCTGCCCGCCGCACCAGCAGGCTGGCGAACCCGCGCACCATGTTGCTCCCTTCGCGGTTGTGCAGGTGCGGCCGCCCCGCCGCTTCCAGCATCCCCGCGAGCAGCCGGCTCGCCGTCGTCTTCCCGTTCGTCCCGGTCACCAGCACCCGGCCGCCGCCCAGCTGCCGCCCCAGCGCCGCCACCACTCCCGGGTCGAAGCGCAGCGCCACCAGCCCCGGCAGCGCCGTCCCCCCGCCCTGCCGGAGCGCGCGCGTCGCCGCCCATCCGTCAGCTTGCCCCTGCCGCCACCGCAGCGGCCGTCCTCGCGCGCCTCACGCCCTCATCATCAGCCGTCGCCGCGCCGCGCACCGGAAGCGCCCGCCGCTACGCCCGGGCCGGGCCGAGCAGCCCCGCCTGCCGCAGCAGCCGCCACGATCCGGTCCCGCGCGACCACCCCGATGACCCGCCCATGCCTCCACCACCGGCATGTGGAGCAGGTCCTCCATCTCCATCTCCAGCAGCACGTCCGAGACCAGCCGGTCGTCCGCGCTCGTCGCCCGCAGCGCATCTCCCGCGGCACCATCACCGAGCCAGCCGGCGTCACGTCCCACAGCCGCTACCGGCACGTCGAGCAAGTCGTAGCCGGAAAGCACACCCGCCAGCCGGTCGCCGTCGCTCACGAGGAACACCGCCCGCGGGTTCAGCTCGAGCGTCCCGCGCGCCAGCGGCCCCACCGGCTGCTCCGCATCGACCATCCGGCCGATATCGGCGAGCATCACGTCCTCCGCCCGGTAGCGCGCAAGCTCCTGCACCAGCCGGTTTTGCAGCAGCGATTGCCGGCGCCGCGTTCTCGAGGAACAGCCCAATGAGCACCAGCCAGGCGCCGCCTGCCAGCGAATTCGCGAGCACCATGTCCCGCCCGAGCATCGCCAGCACGCCCCAGCGCCGGCGCCAGCCCCCACGCGAACGCCCGCCCGGTCCAGGCCGCCAGCGCTGTCGCCAGCCCGTGCCGGAGCCCGCGTCACCATCCACGCCAGCGCCCGGAACACCCGTCCGCCGTCCATCGGGAACGCCGGCAGCAGGTTGAAGACGCCCAGCGCCGCGTTCATGATTGCCAACCACACCAGCACGTAGTCGATCGGCCGATCGGCCTGCGCCCCCAGCAGCCGCCAGAGCCCCGCGAAGGCAGCGCCCAGCGCGATGCTCGTGAGCGGCCCCGCCAGCGCCATCAGCAGCTCCTGCAGCGGCCGCGCCGCCTCCCGCGTGATCTGGGCCACGCCCCCGAACACGAACAGCGTGATGCTCTTCACCGGGATGCGGAACCGCCGCGCCACCAGGCTGTGCGCCAGCTCGTGCAGCACGATCGAGGCGAAGAACGCGGCCACGCTCGCCGCCGCCATCCCCAGGTGGCCGTCCACCACGGCGCTCCTTCGAACGCCGCCGGGTAGAACTGCGTCGCGAGGAACCACGTCGTCAGCCCCGCGAGCAAGAACCAGCTGCGGGTTCACCATCAGCGGAATCCCGAGCAGCGTCCCGGCGCGGAACGGTCGCAGCCGCATGGCTCTACCCTACGCCTTCCGCGGTAAGCCCGCCGTCAGCCCCGTCAGCACCTGGCTCTTCGAAGGCGGCGGGGGCGGCCCCTGCTCATCCTCGCCCTCCACCACCGCCTCCCAGCAGAGGTAGACGAGTAGAACAGCCCCATCAGGATCGGGATGAGGAACGCCGGGTGCCGGCTCTCCACCAGCCCCCAGATGCCCCCCACCGTCATGAACATCAGCGCGAAGACGTAGACGAGGAACGCTCCCCAGCTGAATGACCCAACGGCAACATGATCGACGCCTCCGCCCGGCATCCTACCAGCCGTCCATCGGCGGATCGGCCTCCGCGTCCAGCAGCCGAAGAATTTCGTTAGAAAAAGGGCCGCCCACGGCCGCCACGGTCCGCCCGCGGCGGGTTTTACGAACGTTTTACAGCCGGCTGGCAACTCCCCGCGCCCGGCGCGCGTTTCCTCCGGTGCGTGTACCTTCCCGGATTGCTACGGTAACACGCAGGAGCGCCGCCCTCCCGGGCTGCTTGCTGGAGGTTCCATGAGCTGGATTCACCGGAAAGCGGCATCGCTCGTCGTTGCCATCGGCGCCGGCGTCGCCACCATCCTCGGCGCCACCCTCGGCATCGCCCTCGCCAAGCACACCAGCACCGTCGGCGGCGTCTGCAGCAACGGCAGCGCCGGCTGCAACATCCACTACGTCGGCACCATCAAGCCGACCCCCGTCAGCCCCGCCACCTTCACCCAGTGCCTTCCCGCTGCCGACTGGATCGGCATCTACATCTGGGACGGCCCGAACCAGAAGTGGCTCCACTACTTCAACACCCGCCCCGGCAACCCCGGCAATTACCCTGAATACCTGAACAACACCGCCGTCGGCGGCATCTCCACCATCCCCGGCTTCTCCGGCGTCGTGCTGGTAATGCGCCCCGGCGCCCCGAACCAGCAGGTCACCCTCCTCGACGCCCCCGGCGAAGACCTGCAACTAGCTTCCTCCCGCCGCGTCCCCCTGCCGGGCCCCCGCCAGGCCCGCGGGGGCCCGTTCGTTTCGCGCAGAACGTAATCTCCCCGCCCCGTACCATCCGGCCCCATGGGTGAACTCGCCGCCCTCCTCGCCGCCCTCACCTGGTCCGCCACCAGCGTCGCCCTCACCTCCCTCTCCGCCCGCACCTCCCCGGTCGTCCTCAGCGGCCTCCGTCTCGGCTTCGGCGCCCTCGCCATGCCCCTCATCCTCCTCGCCAGCGGCGAGACCGGCACCATCGGACAGGCCCCGGCCGCCACCCTCATCCAGGTCGTCGCCTCCGGCGCCCTCGGCTACGGCCTCGGCGATACCCTCTATATCGCCGCCCTCAACCGGCTCGGCATGCAGCGTCACCTTCCCCGTCTCGATGGCCCTCTACATCGGCCTCACCGTCGTCTTCGGCGTCCTCCTCCTCGGCGAGCCGTTAGCACCTGGGGGCTCCCCATCGGCGCGCTCCTCATCGGCGCCGGCACCTGGTTCATCATCGCGCCCGCGCCGCCGAACGAACCCGCGCCGCCGCCCTCGCCGGACGCCGGCCCGGTCGCCCTCGCCCCGCCCGTCCGCCTCCCGCCCCCCGGCCTCGCCGGCTACGCCCTCCTCGGCGGCGTCGGCGTCACCTGGGCGGCCGCCACCCTCTGGCTCGCCGCCGCCAGCGGCGACCTCGGCGCCATCGCCGCCGGCACCATCCGCACCCCCGCCGGCGCCGTCGCCCTCCTCGGCTTCGCCTTCGCCTTCCAGCGGCCCGCGCTCCTCGCGCCCTTCCGCAGCAGGGCCCACCTCGGCGCCATCGCCGCACTCGCCGGCCTCGTCGGCACCACCATCGGCAGCCTCCTCTACGTCTACGCCGTCGTCACCGCCGGCGCCGCCCGCACGGCCATCCTCTCCTGCCCACGTCGCCGCTCCTGCGCCCTGCCCCTCTCCATCGTCTTCCTCGGCGAGCGGCTCACCCGGCGCCATCCTTGCTGGAACCTTGCTCTGCGTCACTGGTATCGTCGCTCGTCGTCCTGTGAACGCCGCGAAACGCCCCGGAGCCGAGCCCCTGCGCAGCATCGCCCTCCCCTTCGTCTTCGTCATCTTCATCGTCGCGTGCGCGCGCGACGCGGAAGGCCCCGCCCGCCCCGTCATCACCATCGAACAGGGCGAAGCCCGCGCCACCGTCACCGTCGAGCTCGCCGTCACCCCCGGCCAGCGCGCCCAGGGCCTCATGTACCGCCGCCGCGCTCGACCCCGATGCCGGCATGCTCTTCATCTTCCCGTCCGACAGCCGCTCCGGCTTCTGGATGCGGAATACCTATATCCCGCTCGATATCGCCTACATCAGCGTCCGACTTCGCCGTGCTCGAAGTCCGCCGCGGCACCCCGCTCGATGAGACGGTGCTGAGCCCATCGCACCCGTACCGGTACGTCCTCGAAGTGAATGCCGGCTGGTTCGAAGCGCACGGCCTCGGCCTCCGGCGGCCCGGGCTCATCTTCCCGCCCGGCCTGCTCGAGGGACCCGAGCCCTAGCCCGCCGCCAACAGCGGCCCCCATGCCATCGCCGGGCGCCGCGACCCTGCAAGCCGCCGGCAACTGCTCCGCCGTCAGCGGCCCCGCGAAGTAGTGCCCCTGCCCGCGCGCGCACCCGACCTCCCGCAGGTAGGCCAGCTGCCACTCCGTCTCGATCCCCTCAGCGACCACCTCCATCCCCAGCGCAGCCCCCATCTCCACGATGGCGCGCACCAGCGGCCCGGACGAGGCATCGACCCCGAGCCGCCCCACGAACGCCTGGTCCACCTTCAGCGTGTCGATCGGCATCGCCGCTGCAGGTAGCTCAGCGACGAGTACCCGGTGCCGAAGTCGTCACCAGCGAACGAGCCGCACGCCGAGCCTGCGTCAGCTCCTGCAGCACCTCCAGCGCCGCCGGCACGTCGCGCATCAGCACGCTCTCCGTCAGCTCCAGCTGCAGCGCAGCCGGGTCCAGCCCCGCCGCTTCGAGCACCCGCTCCGGATGCTGGCCGGTCAGGTCCGGCTGCTGGAACTCCGCCGCCGAGACGTTCACGCTCACCGTCAGCCGGCCGCCCGGCCGCAGGTTCTGCGCCCGCTGCCGCCTCCCGGCACGCCTCGCTCCAGCACCCACTGCCCGATCCGCACGATCTCGCCCGACTCCTCCGCGATCGAAATGAACGTCGCGGGCGAAAGCACGCCGCGGTGCGGGTGGTTCCAGCGCAGGAGCGCCTCCATCCCGACCAGCGCTCCCGTCTCGAGGTCCACCACCGGCTGGTACAGCAGCTCCAGCTCCTGCCGCTCGACCGCCCGCCGCAGCGCATTGTCGAGGTCGAACCGTTCCGCCGGGTCCGACGTCCAGCTCCGGCGAGAAGACCACGAACCGCGCCCGGCCCTCCGCCTTCGCCCGGTAGAGCGCCACGTCGGCCTTCCGCAGCAGCTCCGTCGTGCTCCGGTCCTCACGGCCCGTTGACCGCGATCCCGATGCTCACGCTCACGAACATCTCCCGCCCCGCAATCGAAAACGGCCGCCGCAGGTAGCGCCTCGCAGCACACGCTGGGCCGTCCGCACCGCCAGCGAACCCGCCCGCTCAGCCCGCAGATGAGCACCGTGAACTCCATCGCCGCCCAGCCGCGCCACCATCTGCACCCTCTGCCGCCCCGACCAGCCGCTGCGCAGAACACCGAGAGCAGCTGGTCGCCCACCCCGTGGCCCAGCGTGTCGTTCAGGTACTTGAACCGGTACCACGTCCATGAACAGCACCGCCACCCGGTCCGGCCGCCGCTCCCCGGCCAGCGCGCGCGAACAGGCCGCGAGGAACATCGCCCGGTTCGGCAGCTCCGTCAGCGGGTCGTGGAACGCCCGGTACATCAGCGTCTCCGTCGACGTCTGCAGCGCCGCGAGCGAAAGCGGTTCAGGTCAGCCTCCAGCTCATCGCAGCTCACGCACCACCGCCCCCGGCGCCCGCGCCTCGAACTCGCCCGCCCGCGCCTCCCGGAGCAGCTGGCGAACCGACCCGATCGGGCGCCGGACAGCCCGGTCGGCAAGCAGCGCCGCGCCCGCACCCGCCGCTGCCGCCGCCCCCAGCTCCGCCGCCACCTCGAGCGCGCCTCCGCCGAACAGCATCGCGCCCGTCGCCGGACCCGCCAGCGCCGCCATCCCGAACAGCCCCGTCCAGAGCGCGCACATCGGCACACGGCCCCGGAGTCCCAGCGGACGGCTCACCGCGTCCGCTCCCCCGGCCATGGCGGCCGCCCGGCGGGTGCGAAGGACCTGGCCACGATACCTGTAACGTCGGCAGCACCGGCCGCCCGCTGAAGAGCCCGCTGGCGCACGCCTGTACAGGCCGCGCCCACGCGCGTACCATCCGCCGGACGTCAATCGGGCGTCAGGGAGCCGCCAGTGTCCGCCTATCGCATCGAGCTGTTCGTCCACGTCGCCGCCGTCATCGTTGCCCTCGGCGCCACCTTTTCGTTCCCGCTGCTTCATGCAGCAGCCGAACGGCAGGGCGTGCCAGCCACCCGATTCGTGCTCCGAACCATGCACCTCATCGAGACCCGCCTCGTCCTGCCCGGCGCGGTGCATCATCTTTCTGATGGGGCTGGCCCTCATCTTCAACGACCGCACCGGCTACAGCGACCACCTGCCGGCGTGGCTCGCAGTCGCGATCATCTGGTATCTCGCGGCATTTTTCACCGCGAGCGTCGTCCAGCGCGCCAATGTGAATGCCGCCCTCGGCACGCTCGAAGGCGTTCCCGACGGCAGCGCCCTCCCCAGCGCCTACCGCTGCCGCAGCCCGGCGCGTCGCAGCTCACCGGTGCAGCCCTCGGCCGCTCACCACGGTCGGCATCGCCGGTTCCTCATGGTGTGGAAGCCCGGCGCCTGAGCCCCCTGCTGGCCCCGCGCCGCTGCCCGGCCTAGGCCGTCACGGCCTCCGGGAAGAACGCCTGCATCACCTCCGGGCTCAGCGGCACGTTCTGGATGCGCGCCCGCTGCAGCGTCTCCCAGTAGTACCGGTAGGTCGCCCGGTCGTGCAGGTTCCCCTCGTGCTGAATCGGCCCCCAGTCGGCCGCGTACGCCTTCAGCAAAATCGCCTGCGCCTCCTCCACCTCATCGTGCGAGGGCGCCTATCGCCTCGCGTAATCGGCTCGATCTGCGCCGGGTAGATGCTCCATTGCCGCAGGAAGCCGAACTCCATCCGCGCCCGCCGCAGCGTCGTTGTAGATGAACTCCTGGTCCTTCAGCTCCAGCGTCACGTTGTGCGCCGGCACCACCCCGTTTGCCAAGGCCGCCGCCACCATCTCCGACTTCGCCCGCCGCAGCAGCGCATGGTCGAACTGGTGCGGCGACCGCGATCGCATACGACGGGATCGCGCCGTCGGTGGGCGCTCACGAAGTCCATCAGCCCGAAGTCCAGCACCTGCACGTTCGGCAGCGTCGCGATTTCCCACACCTCCCGCAGCGCCCCGTGCGTCTCGATGAGCGCGTGGATCGGGATTTCCCGCCGAATGCCGGCGCGCGCCGCCGTGTTCCGGATGTAGTCGATCATCTCCGCCACGCTCGCGCGCGCGCACCGTCTTCGGGATCGTGATGTAGGCGATGCGCTCACCGGCGGCCGGCACGATGATCGTCGACGTCCGCCTTCCAGTGCTCGTGCGTGTAGTCGTGAATCCGCACGCCCGCCATGTTGTGCTGGTTCAGCGGGCTGTTCTGCATCCGCACCACCATCTCCGCGTGCTCCCGCTCGCGGCCGGTCGGCGCGCCGTCCTCGCAGTCCATGGTGATGTCGAAGACGCCGCCCATCTTGTTCTGCAGCTCGAGCGCCTTCGCAATCCGCTCCTCCGTCGCCCGCGAAATCGGCTCGATCAGGTCGGGATGATGGGGAACGGCTTCTCCCCTTCGAAAAGGACTTCATTCGGGTGACGTGGCATCGGCGGTTCCGTTCGTACGTGGAATGTCGGCAGGGCCGGCGCGGCAGGGGGCGCGCGTCCGGGCACGTCTCCCAAGTATGCCCTCCGCCGCGGCCACCCGGTGAAGCCGCGCCGCTGCCGCTCCCGCCGTCAAGAACCGGGAAAAAATAAGCCCAAAGCTAACGAAACCGGGCTATACTAGGCATGCACCGTGTTTATCTTCGACCTCGAGCTCGTCAACTTCCGGAACTACGTCCGCGCTCACATCCGCCTCGACCGCGGCCTCAACCTCTTCGTGGGCGATAACGCCCAGGGCAAGAGCAACCTCCTCGAGGCAATCTACCTCCTCTCCACCAGCTCCGCTCCTCCCGCGCCAGCCAGGACTCCGACCTCGTCCGGCGGGATATCCTCCCCTCCGACTTCCCCGTCGCCCGCCTCGCCTGCCAGGGCTCGAACGCTCCGCCGGCAACCTCGCCCTCGAGCTCGCCATCGTCGGCCGCACCGTCGACCCGGCCCACCGCGCCGGCAAGCGCGTGCGCGCGCTCAACGGCGTCCCCCGCAAAGCCTCCGACGCCGTCGGCCAGCTCTGCGCCGTCCTCTTCACCACCCTCGATATCGACATCGTCGCCGGCCCGCCTCTCATGCGCCGCCGCTACCTCGACATGATGATTTCGCAGGTCGACCGCGGCTACCTCCGCGCCGGATGCAGAAGTACGCCCGCGTCCTCCAGCAGCGGAACAGCCTCCTCAAGCGCATCCAGGCCGGCGCGAAGCCCAGGCCCACGAGCTCGCCTTCTGGGACCAGGAGCTCGCCCACGCACGGCGGCACCATCTACTGGGCCCGCGCCGATGCCCTCGGCCACCTCGCCATCCAGGCCGAACAGCAGATGGAGCGGCTCAGCGACGGTCTCGAATCCCTCACCCTCATCTACCGCCCCTCCATCGGCGGCCTCGACCAGTACGATGCCCCCATCGACGACGCCGAGTGGACCGGCCGCATGCTGAAGGCCCTCCAGGCCGTCCGCCAGCGCGAAATCGCCGCCGGCGCCACGCTCGTCGGTCCCCACCGCGATGACGTCGAAGTCCTCATCGACGGGATGCCCGCCGACGCCTTCGCCTCCCGCGCCCAGCAGCGCACCGCCGCCCTCGCCATGCGGCTCGCCGAGGCCAGCTACCTCCGCCGCGCTCTCGGCGACGACCCCGTCGTCCTGGCCCTCGACGACGTCCTCAGCGAACTCGACGCCCGCCGCCGGCGCGCCCTCCTCGAATACATCGATACCTTCCAGCAGACCCTCGTCACCACCGCCGACATCCCGACCGTCTCCGCGACATCTACACCCGCGCCGCCGGCCGCTTCGTCGTCAACGCCGGCACGCATCACCCGCTTCGAGGGCGAGTAGCCGCTCCCGGGCCCGGCCCCGAACGACAGCAGAGGGGCGGCCTCCCGAACCGGGGCCGCCCCTCACTCATCGGCGAACCTGCGCGCGGTCTACCGGCTCCGCCGGCTCACCGCCGCCAGCCCGGCCGAGGCCGTCACCAGGGCCGCTGCCCGCGGCCCCAGCAGCAGCCACAGCGCACGTGCCGCCGCTCGCCGCCGCCGCCGTCTCGCCCGTCCGCGGCGGCGCAGGCGTCGGCGCCGGCGCCGGGGCCGGCGCATCCACCAGCGGCACCACCCGCAGCGTCCCGTTGCCCGCCAGGCCCACGGCCACCGCCGTGTACACCGTCCGCGCCTGCAGCTGAAGGTTCGGGATGGTCAGCACCGTCGCGCCCGTCTCGTTCACCTTCACGTCGAGGCTGTACGTCCCCGCCGGCACCGGCACGTAGGGGCTCACGTTCCGGAAGGCCACGCCGCGGAACACGTTCGTATCCGTCCCGGCCACCGCGATCTCGTCCACCGGCGGCGCGTCCGGCGAGGCATGGATCAGGCGGATGTGCGCGTTGTTCCCGCTCGGCGTCCGGTTGTCATCTTCGAACAGCGTCAGCGCCAGCGAGCCGTCGCCCACGCGCCCCGTCGCGAGCACCGTGATGTCCTTCCCCGCCACGATCTCCAGCGTCGCCTGCAGCGCCGGCGTCCCCGTCCCGTCCGAGGGCGAGAAGCCGAACACCTTCACGTTGTCGGCCGCCAGCCGGCAGCGCCACATACCCCGTGGTGTTCGGGAAGGCCAGCGCCGTGACAGCTTTCTGTCCATCGACAAAAATGTCTCACCGGCGGCGTGTCGGGGCTCGCGTGCATGATGCGAACGCGCCCCGTCGCCTGCAGCCTCGGCGCCCTGCGGCGCCAGCATCACCCCCGCAGCCAGCGCTGCCGTCAGCGCCGCGGCCACGACGTCGGAGCATCGACCGGGTCATGACTGCCCGTGCCAGGTTCATCCAACGTTCCTCCGGGTTGATTCCTGCGCGGCTGCCGGCCGGTCAACCGCGTACACCCCATGTACGCACCCTCGACAACACTTCGATCACACCTCCGCCCAGCGTCGCCGGCCGCGCCCCATGACCACCCACTTCGAACGCTTCCGCGCCGGCGATGCCGCCGCCTTCGATGCCATCGTCGCCGAATACACCGGCCCCGCCTTCGCTGCCGCCGTCCAGGTCCTGCGCGACCCCGCCCTCGCCGAGGAAGCCGTCCAGGACGCCTTCGTCCGCCTCTGGCAGCGCGGCCGCCAGTTCGACCCGTCCCGCGGCAGCGAACGCTCCTGGATCCGTCGCCATCGCGCCCGCAACGCCGCCATCGACCTCCTCCGTAAGCGCGCCCGCGCCCTCGAACGATCGATCGACGACGCCCCCGCCGTATATGCAGTGCGAGACCCGGACGATCACCTGGCAGACCGTCCTCGCCAGCCTCACCGGGGAGCGCCTGCGGCAGGCACTGGAGGAACTGCCAGCCGAACAGCAGGACGTCATCGTGCGCGCCTACTACCAGGGCCAGCGCCCTGTCGATATCGCCCGAGAACTCGGCCTTCCCGAAGGCACCGTCCTGCAGCCGTCTCCGGCTCGCCCTGGCAAAACTGCGCGATACCCTCGCGCCCGTCCGCAGAGGCCCTCGAACCATGAACCGAGAACAGGCCCTCGAACTGCTCCCCGAATACGCCCTCGGCCTCCTCGAGCCCGCCGAGGCCGCCGAAGTCGAACGGCTCCTCGCCGCCGACCCGGCCCTCCGCGCCGAACTCCAGCCCTTCCTCCAGGCCGCGGAGGCCCTCGCCCACGGCTACGACGACGTCCGCCCCTGCCCCGCCGGCGCCGCCGACCGCATCGCCGCCGGCGTCACCGCGCCCGGCTCCAGCCGCCGGCCCCCATCCCCTTCCCCGCGCCTGCCCCGGCGGCCCGGACCCCGTGGCGCGCCATCGCCCTCGCCTCTGGCTGCGCGCTGTCCTCGTCCTCGCCGTCGGCCTCGCTGCCGCCGTCATCGCCTACCTCGATGCGCGCGACGACGCCGACAGCCTCCGCGCCCAGCTCGCCAGCCGCGCCATCGAACTCCCGCTCAGCGGTCGACGGCGCCCGCGGCGCCGTCTACGTCTCCTCCGACTTCTCCTTCGCCATCCTCCGCATCGTCGGTCTCCCCGAGGCGCCCGGAAGGCCACCACTACCAGATCTGGAGCGAAGGCCCCTACGGCGCCCGCTCCGCCGCCGACTTCGAAGGCGCAAGCGGCGAGCTCATCGTCCGGCTGCCTTCGCTCCCCCGCGATATGACCCGCATGTTCGTCACCCTCGAGCCCGACGGCGCCGCCGGCGACCGCCCCCAGGGCCCCGAAGTCATGACCTCGCCCCGCTGACCCGCTGGCACCATCGCCCCCTGCCGGTCATCATGGCCCCACCATGACCACCGACGCCTTCTTCATCCCCGAGGGTGACACCTTCGTCCCCCAGCCCATCTGCCGCGGCCCCTGGAGCCCGAACTCCCTCCACGCCGCCGAGGTCGTCGCCGACGCCTCCTCGGCGCCGAAGTCGAACGCCGCCACCGGCGAGCCGCGCCTCCGCCGTCGCCCGCATGACCGTCGACCTCTGGCGGCTCCCCGATTTCACCCCCATCGCCGTCGAGACGCGCGTCCAGCGCGAAGGAGGCCGCATCCGCATCATCGACGCCGAGGCGTTCGCTGCCGGCCAGTCGGCATCGGCCGCCGCCAGCGTCGTCCTCCTCCGCGAAAGCGAACACGCCGGCCGGCGAGGTCTGGGCGCCGCCCCCGTGGGACTTCCCGCCGCCCTCGGCGCTCGCCCCCGACCCCCGCCCGCCGATCGCCAACGAAGGCTGGCAGCCGATGTGGGAGAGCCGCTCGCAGGGCCGCGCCTTCGGCGCCGTCGCCCAGAAGCGCACCTGGATGCGCGAAGTCCGCCCCCTCATCGCCGGCCAGCCCCTCACCCCCTTCCAGCGCGTCGCCGTCGCCTGCGATTTCGCCAGCCCTCTCGCCAACTCCGGCAGCGCCGGCCTCGCCTACATCAACGTCGATATCACGCTCTACCTCCACCGCTACCCGTGCGGCGAATGGATCGGGTTCGAATCGACCGACCACGGCGCCAGCGACGGCATCGCCATGGGGCAGTGCCGCCTCTACGACGAACAGGGCCCCATCGGCGCCGCAGCGGTCGCCGCCGTCGCACAGCTGCCGCCGCGCCTGAAACCCGCCGCTGCGGGGGCTTCGAACGGCCGCCGCTCGCCGCCGCCCGCGCCGGGAGGTCACACCCCGGCGTAGCTGTGCAGCCCGCTGATCCAGAGGTTCACACCGAAATAGGTGAACATCACGAGCCCCCACATCACCACCAGCCACCACATCGGGTCCGGCCGCCAGCCCCGCCGCAGCCGCGTCCGGCACCAGCCGCCGGATGCCCGGCGCCCCCGCCACCGACCCGCTCCCCGCCCGGGCGTGGAAGTACGCCACGAGGCTCAGCCACGTCACCAGCGCGCTCGTCTCCTTCGGGTCCCAGCCCCAGTACCGCCCCCACGCGCTGTTCGCCCACCACGCGCCGAGCGCAATCCCCAGCCCCAGCAGCGGGAAGCCTCGACCATCACCGCCTTGTGGGCGAGGTCGCCTGCCGCATCGGCCGAGGGCAGGGCCGCGAACCGCCGCTTCCCTTCGCCGCCCTGCGCCAGGTACACCACCGCCCCGCAGAAGGCCACCGTCAGCACCGCGTAGGAAAGCATCATCACCGAGACGTGGATGGTCAGGAGCGGTCCGTTCTGCAGCGCCGGGATGAGCGGCACGATCTCCTTCGGGAACGGGTTCGCCGCGATGCCCAGCATCGCCAGCCACGATCGGGAGCGCCAGCGCCCCGTACCGCCGGTTCCGGTACACCGCCTCGAAGGCGAGGTAGGCCGCGCACGTCCCGAACGCGAACGCCGTCGTGAACTCGTACAGGTTCGAAAGCGGCGCATAGCCGCGCGCCGCCCACCGCGCCGCGAACTCACCCCGCGAGGAACACCGTCGTCAGCACCGTGAACGTCGTGGCCAGCCGCCCGAGCCCGGCGTTCGGCCCCGCCGCCGGCACGCTGACGCTCATCGGTCCCGGCGGTCGTCTGGGCCGCCACCGCGGCGGCACTGCCAGCGAGGCGCTCGCGAGGTACGCCCAGTACAGCAGCGCCGCAATCGGCGCCGTCACCACCGCAGTCCAGTACAGGTACAGCGCGAGCTCAGCCACCGTTCGTGTCCCTGTTTCACGAATCATACCGTCGTTCCGCCGCCCGGTCAGGCCGCGTTGCCCCCGGCTTTACCCCGCCCGGTCGAGCCGTTCGAGCGCCGCCTCGAGCGCCGGCGAGGCACTCCCGCTCCCACGCCGCCGCCCGCCGGAGCGCCATCGCCGCCGCCCGCCGCAGGCCCGGTACACCTGCACGTTCCCGTGCCCGCCCGCCGGGAACGGAAAGAGCGTGATCAGCGGCGAGAGCGCCTTCGTCTCTTCCTCCAGCGCCCGCGCAGCGCCCTCCTGAGCGCTTCCCCGGCCGCCGGCAGCGCCGCCGCCATGCGTCCCGCAGGAAGAGCGCGCCATCCGCCCGGGCAGCCTGCAGCACCGCCAGCGTGTAGGCGTTTCCCGCCCGGTCCACCTCCGTATCCCCCTCCAGCGCACGCCGCCCACGCCTCCAGCCCCGCCGTCCCCCGCGGCTGGCCGTCGCCCGGGTCCTCCTCCCCCCGCAGGAGCGCCGCCGCGGTCCGCAGCGCCTCCGTGACGACCTCAGGGCCCGCCTCCACCGCCTCCACCGGCGCCCACAGCTCGACTTCGCCCAGCGGGGCCCAGTTCTCCCACGCCACGAACGGCCCCACCTCCTCCGTGATGATGTCCTGCACGAAGTAAGCCGCCCCGCTCCCGGTCGTACCCGTCGATGATGCCGAACTCGTGCAGGTGCAGGTCCCAGCCGATGACCGGGACGCCGGCGTCCAGCCGCTCCATCGCCCACGCCGCCCTTCCGCCGCCTTGTCCCGCCGCGTTGCCCTGCGGGGCCGGCGAACCGCTCGAACCGCTCGAGCCCCGTGTCGCGCGTACCGCGCCACCATCGCCGCCCGGTCGAAGCTCGCCGGAGCCCGCTCGGCAGCGCCGCCACTCCGCCCTTCACCCCGAGGCAGAAATGGAACGCGTGCCCCGTCAGCCCCATCACGGCGTGCCGCGGCAGGTCGATCCCCGCGTGCCGGAGCACGCCTTCCAGCGCCCCCGCCGCGCTCGTCCAGTTCGGCGCCAGCTCCGAGCCCTTCGATGCGCTGTCCCATCCCCTCCAGTCTACCGGCGGCGCACCCGCGGAGCCGTCCGCCCGCCCCCTTTTGCCTTCGGCGCTGGACCGTACAATGCGGCTTCACCCGCACGGAGGGCGGCAATGTCTCGAGTACCAGGTCACTACGCTCCCGAACGGCCTCCGCGTCATCACGGCGCTCCATGCCGTCCACCCAGGCCGTCTCGGTCAACCTCTTCGTCGGCGTCGGCTCCCGCTCCGAGCCGCAGCACCTCAACGAGCATCACCCACTTCTCCTCGAGCACATGGTCTTCAAGGGCACCGAGAAGCGCCCCAACGCCATCCTCATCGCCCAGGAAATCGAAGGCGCCGGCGGCACCCTCAACGCCTACACCAACAAAGAGTTCACCTGCTACTGGAACATCGTCCCCTTCGACCGCTTCCCCACCGCCATCGACGTCGCCGCCGATCCATGCTCCTCAACTCGAAGCTCGAACAGGAGGAGATCGAGCGCGAGACCCCGGTCGTCCAGCAGGAGCTGAAGCGCAACCACGATAACCCCGCCGCCTGGGCCGCGCCGCCTCATCGGCCAGGCCGTCTACGGCCCCCAGCCCGCCGGCTGGGACGTCGGCGGCACCGTCGAACTCGTCGCCACCTGGAAGCGCGACGACTTCGTCGGCCACATCCGCGAGTGCGTATAAGCCCGGCAACATCGTCCTCTCCGTCGCCGGCAACGTCACCCACGAGCGCGTCCTCGAATTCGCCATCCCCCTCCTCGGCGGCATGGAGCCCGGCCCCATCCCCCCCGTCCAGCCCTACGACCCCGCCATCACCGGCCCGCGCGTCGTCACCGAAAGCCGCCCCATCGACCAGTGCACGCTCTACCTCGGCCTCCCCGTCATCTTCGGCCGCGACGACCCGGATCGCTACATCCTCCGTCATCCTCAACGATGTCCTCGGCGCCGGCATGTCTTCCCGCCTCTTCCGCGAAGTCCGCGAGCGCCGCGGCCTCGCCTACTCCGTCTCCTCCGGCTACGGCTACCTCTCCGATGCCGGCGTCTTCACCATCTCCGCCGGCGTCAACCGCGACCGCCTCCGCGAAACCATCGAAGTCTGCCTCGCCGAGGCCGAGAAGCTCATCGCCGAGCCTGTCCCGCCCGATGAGCTGCGCAAAGCCAAGGACCACAACATCGGCCGCTTCCGCCTCTCCCTCGAGACCGCCTTCTCCATCGGCCAGCAGGCAACGGCGAGCTGCTCCTCACGAAAGGCCGCGTCGAAAGCCATCGACGAGGTCGTCGCCGCCATCGAAGCCGTCACCGCCGACGATATCCAGCGGGTCGCCCGGCGCATCTTCGACCGCGCGAAGCTCCACGCCGCCGTCGTCGGCCCCTCGCGCGAGTCGACGACGCCGAGATCGAAGCCGCCCTCGGCTGACCGTCCTTACCAAACCTCCGGGGCCCACGGCTCCGGCCGCCAGCGGAAGAGCGCATCGGCCGCCCGGGCCGATCCGGCCTCGCTGCCCCACGATGCGGCCATCGCCCGCCAGAGCGTCGAGCGCGCTCACCTGCCCAAAGAGCAGGCTGCCCAGCTCTTCCGCGCCGAGCTCGAGGTCGGCGGATTCGCCCGTCACCCGGCAGCGCGCCCCGGCCGGCCCAGCCTCCAGTGCGAACCGCCCCGCCGCGTAGCCGCCGAAGTCGTCCGCCGCCTCCAGCACCAGCCGGCCCTCCCCGGCATACCGCCGCCCTTCCAGCGCCGCCGCCGGGTCCAGCACCCGGCAGAAGAGCGCGTCCGAAGGCCTCCGGACCGCCCGCCGCGGGTCCTCGAGGAGGTGCAGCAGCGTGTCGTCCAGCGGCCGCCGGTGCGCCGTCACCCGGTCGACGAGGTCCACGCCGAGGACGTACTCCCAGAGCGCCGCCTCGGCGCCGCCGTCGATGCCGGGCAGCTCGTGGACCGCCACCTCGCCCGCCGGCAGCCCGTGCTCCCACTCCCCCCGCACGCGGTAGCGCGCGTACCCGATGGTCGCTCCGTCCTCTTCGAGGCTCACGAGGAAGTCCTTGCTCCAGCCCGCTTCCTCCCGCTCCTGCGCCGGCACGCCGCGCTCCTCCACGCACCACGCCGCCGAGCGGGTGTGCAGCCCCGCGCGCTGCCCGCGCACGGCGTCCCACACCGCCGGCCATGCCGCCAGCGCCTCGTGGCGCGTCACCAGCCGCGGCCTTCCCCCGCGCTGCCGGGTGGCCGCGCAGGCGGCCGTGGACCCGCTCCAGCCGCACCTCATCGAAATGCTCCGTCGCCAGCCCGTAGCCGAACCCGAGCCCGTAGATCGGCGCCTCAGAAGCCCAGAGCGCCGCGATCGGCTCAGCCCCACTCCCGCACCGCGCCGCAGCTGCTCCGTCATCAGCGCCGTCAGCACGCCGCGCCAGCCGGTCCGTCGGCAGCACCCCCACCCACGTTACCCCCGCGCACGGCAGCGAACCGCCCGGCACCGAAAGCTCGAACCGGAACGCGTCCGGACCGACCCGATGCACCGGCCGTTTTCGAACGCGGCCAGCAGCCGCTCCCGCTCGGCGCACCGCATCCCGTCCTCTACCCGCTCCGCGGTTCAGCTGCCGCCCGAAGGCGATGGAGTTCACCCCGAAAAACGCCTCCAGCTCCCCCTGCTCCGGGACCCGCACCTCGAACGTCATCGCGTCGCCCTCCTCGCGCCGAAAGCCCCAGCCTACCCGCTCCTCTTCCTCCCCGTCAGCCGCGCCCCGGGGAACCTTCCGCGCGGCTGCGGGCGTCTTCCCGTGCAGGATCCGCCCGGGTTCGCGCGTCTCGCCAGCCTGCTCGCCGGGTGCACCCTCCCCGTCATCGTGCTGGCGTGGGGCCGAGCGGAACCTGCCATGGCCCGGGCGTCTCTCCATCAGCCCGCCGCCGCGCCGCCGGGGGCCGCCCCGGCCGTCGGCGCTCGCTGCCGCGCACGGCCCCGCCGCCCTTGCCCGACGGGGTCGAAGCCCTCGCCCGCGGCGCCCACCCTGCCCTCGCCGGCGCCGACCTCCTCTCCGCCCGCCCCGAAACCTGGCCATCCGCCTGCCTCGGCCTCGCGCCCGCTGGTCCGCCGCCTGTGCCCAGGCGGTCACCCCCGGCTGGGTCGTCACCTTCCTGCCCGCGGGCGGCGTCCCCGTTGCCGTGCACGTCGGCGCCGGCGCCGCCCGCTCTCGCCGAAAGCCCGTAGCCGCCGGGCCGGTACAATGGCGTCGTGGACGCGTTTTTCCCTGGCCCCCGCTCGACCCGCCCCTCCGCTCCCCCATCGTCATCCTGGCCTTCACCGGCTGGAGCAAGATACCGGCACCGTCACCGCCGACGCCGCCACCCACCTCGTCGAAACCTTCGGCGGGGACCGCTTCCTCGAGGTCGACCCCGAGGAGTACTACGTCTTCACCGAGACCCGGCCCACCGTCTCCATCGACGAATCCGGCGTCCGCCGCCTCCACTGGCCCGAAAACCACGCCTACGCCGTCCGCACCGGCCTCGGCAGCCACGACCTCGTCGTCGTCCGGGGCGTCGAGCCGAACCTCCGCTGGCGCACCTTCGCCGCCCGCCTCGCCGAGGCGATCGTTCCCCTCCAGCCCGCCGCTCGTCTGCACCCTCGTCGCCCGTCCCGGCGGCCACCCCTCACACCCGGCCCATCCCGGTCACCGGCTCCAGCGCCGACCCGCGCCTCGCCGCCCGCTACGGCCTCGGCCGCTCCCTCTACCAGGGCCCCACCGGCATCATCGGCGTCATCCACGACGTCCTCCGCGCCCGCGGCCTCGACCTCATCCCAGCCTCGCCGCCGGCGTGCCCCACTACCTCAGCATCGACGAAAACCCGCCTGCCACCCTCGCGCTCATCCGCGCCCTCGAACCCGTCCTCGGCTACCCCGTCCCCGAGGGCGACCTCGAAGACCGCGCCGCCGCCTTCATCGACCGCGTCAACGAAGCCTCCCGCGGCGATGACCAGGTCGGCATCCCTACGTCCGCACCCTCGAACGCCCAGTACGAAGACGACACCGACGACGAAGGCACCAGCGACGAGGAGCCTTCGGCGACAGCGAACTCCCCTCCGCCGACGACATCCTCAAGGACGTCGAAGACTTCCTCCGCGGCACCGGCGACCGGTAGCCCGGGCCGCGTCGGCCCCCGCAACGGCCCCGTTCGGGGTTCCACCCCCGTCCTTACCGGCGCACAGCTCGCCGGCGTCGAGTTTGGCCCCCGCGCCGCGCGCAGAGCGGCGGCATCCCGCGGCAACGCCGCCGCCCTACGGGAAGTCGCTCCCCGGGATGCTCTCCGGGTCGCGCACCAGCTCCTCCCACCGCCGCCGGATCACATCCAGCGGCGCCGGCGGCGGCGTCCACGGCAGCCCGCGGACGATCACGCCGCGGTTCGGCGCATGCTCCACCAGCCCCTCGCTCTCCAGCCGGCGGAACGCCTCCCGAACCGGCGTCTGCCACGCTCACCCCCCAGCGCGCCGCGATCTCCTCCTGCCGCAGGTGCTCTCCCTCCTTCAAATTCCCGGAGAGGATCGCCGCCTGGAGCGCCTCGTAGACCAAATCCGCCTTCGTCTTCCGCGGGTTCCGCATCGCCATACCCCAAGCATACCCCACCGCGCCCCACCCTCCCCCTCCGCAGCGCCCAGCTCCCACCTCCCGACTGCAAGCTCCTGACTCCTGAATCTCCCCCTCCCCGCTCGTTCGCTTCCTTCGTCGGTCTTCCGGTGCTCCACTCCAGCGTCGCCGCGCCGCGGCGACATCCCGCGGCGCCGCCGCTGGCGGCCAGCCATCTGCCGCCGCGGCGTCAGCCGCGGCATCCGCCCCAGCCTCCAACCTCCATCAGGGATTCCCCCGCCCAACCTCAGCACCCCGCGCCCCGTCCCTCAGGGAGTTCCCCACGTCCGCCGCACCACACCCGCCCCCTACGCTGGAGGCACCCACGCCTCGGGGCATCGCCATCGATCAAGCTGACCCGCATCGATGGCACCGAGTTCTACCTCAACCCGGACCTCTTCGAGGTCATGGAAGCCTCCCACGATACCCACATCACCCTCACCAACGGCCACCGCTACGTCTGCCAGGAATCCCCTGAGACCATCATCGACCAGCATCGCCGAATTCCGCCGCCTGAGCATCGGCGCCATCCGGAGGTCCGCCTGATGGACCTGGCGACCGTCATCGGCCTCGTGCGTCGCCATCATCGGCATCATCGGCGGCAACATCCTCGAGGGCGGCGACCCCATGAAGCTCATCAACCTCCCGGGCTTCTTCATCGTCGTCCTCGGCTCCCTCGGCGCCGTCATGATCTCCCAGCCGCTCTCCGTCATGATCGGCAGCTCCCCAAGTTCATCCTCAAAGCCTTCTTCGGCGGCGCCCAGCACAACTCCGCCGAGACCGTCGAGCTCTTCGTCCAGATGGCTGACAAGGCCCGCCGCGAAGGCCTCCTCGCCCTCGACAGCCGACGTCGAAAAAATCCACGACCAGCCTTCACCCGCAAAGGGGTCAGCAGCTCATGATCGACGGCACCGACCCCGAACTCCTCCGCGAAATCATGGAGATCGAGCGGGAATCCATGAAGCACCGCCACGAGGGCAACTTCGCCGCCCTCGAATTCATGGGCGGCATCGCCCCCACCATCGGCGTCCTCGGCGCCGTCATGGGCCTCATGGGCGTCGATGTCCCACCTCGATGAGCCGGACCACATCGGCCCCGGCATCGCCACCGCCTTCGTCGCCACGTTCTACGGTGTCTTCACCGCCAACGTTACCTCTGGCTCCCCCTCGCCAACAAGCTCAAGAACAACTCCAAGCACGAACTCCACGCCCTCGACGTCGTCATCGAAGGCCTCATGTCCATCCAGGCCGGCGATAACCCCCGCATCGTCCGCGAAAAGCTCGAAGGCTTCCTCCACGCCCTCCGCCCGCGGCAAGAAGGACGACCACGCCGAGGCCCGCCGGGAGGCCGCATGAGCAAGCGCGCCCCCGAAGCCGAAAAGCCCGAAAACCACGAACGATGGATCGTCTCCTACGCCGACATGGTGACGCTCCTCTTCGCCCTCTTCGTCGTCGCCCTCTACGCCACCAGCGACGCCAACCCCCAGAAGCTCCAGATCCGTCCGCGTCTCCATCGAACAGGCATCCTCTCCATCGAAGCGTCCTCCAGGGCTCCAACGGCTCCTCCGCCGTCCTCAACCAGGGCGGCGGCCTCACCCCCTCCCTCAGCGAAATCCGCTCCAACACCTTCCAGGGCCTGAACGACACCCTCTCCGAATTCGCCGCCGCCAACGGCCTCGAGGGCAAAATCCAGCTCCGCTCCGACGCCACCTCCATCACCATCTCCCTCGCCGATAACCTCCTCTTCGACCTCCGGCTCCGCCGACCTGCGCCCCGGCAGCGTCGATGTCCTCCTCCAGGTCGCCGATGCCCTGAAGGGCCTCCCCAACCAGCTCCGCATCGAAGGCCACACCGACGACATCCCGCCCAACAGCCGCGACTACCCGCACGAACTGGACGAGCTCTCCACCGCCCGCGCCACCCGCGTGCTGCGCGTCCTCGTCGAACAGGGCGGCCTCGACCCGGCGAAGCTCTAAGGCGCCGCCGGCTACGCCGATACCCGCCCGCTCGCCAGCAACGCCACCCCGGAAGGCCGCGCCCTCAACCGCCGGGCCGACATCGTCATCCTCTACCCCACCATCGAAGACCTGCAGAAGGCCCTCTCCGGGGCCCAGCGGAGGTAACGCCCATGTTCAAGGACAAGAAAATCCTCGCCGGCGGCGCCGTCCTCTTCGTGGCCGCCTTCTGGTTCTACATCAAGCCCAACTACATGGACCCCAAGCCCCCGCCCGTCTACACCGCGGAGCAGATCGCCAACGCGCCCCGTCCCACCCTCTTCATCGGCAAGGCCTCCGCCGGCGGCCACGGCGGCAAGGCCACCAACGCCACCCGACGGCATCGTCCTCAACCTCAAGCCCTCCGGCACCACCCAGCGCTACGTCAAAGTCATCATGGCGCTCGAATTCGGCCCCGCCGACAACCTCCTCTGGGTCGGCCTCACCACCGACCAGATCGCCGCCAAGAACGCCGAGTTCGTCCCCATCACCTCGAGCCCGAAATGCATCAAGATCCTCGACGCCATCGCCAACGTCATCGGCTCCCATACCGCCGAAGAAGTCGCTACCGTCGAGGGCAAAGAAAAGCTCAAAGAAGAGCTCATTGAAGCCATCAACCACCACCTCCACGGCGAAAAAGTCGAAAAAATCTACTTCGAAACCTTCATCGTCCAGTAGGAGCGCACCCCATGGCCGACCCCGTCGACGTCCTCGCCCAGCTCCTCTCCCCTCAGCAGGCCGCCACCCTCGATGCCGTCGGCCGCCGCGCCTGGGAAGCCGCGGCCCGCGCGCTCCAGGTCATCCAGGGCCAGGCGCCCGCAGTGTCGCTCGGCGAGGCCCGCCTCGTCATGCCCGACGAAATCCAGGGCGACTTCGGCGACCCCCACCTCGCCGTCCCCGTCGAGCTCTCCACCGACAACGACCAGGCGGCGACGGCCTACCTCGTCCTCCCCACCGCCCCCGCCGCTGCCTACCTCCAGACCGAAGCCGACAACCCCGAAGACCAGGAGCAGCAGACGCTCGTCGTCGCCTCCACCATCCTCGAGCCAGGTCATCCAGGCCCTCAACCAGGACGTCTTTGCCCGCTCCTCCAATTCGGCCTCATCCTCTCCTTCGACGACGTCACCGCCAACACGATGCCCGCCACCCTCGGCGGCCTCGATGACGCCTGCCTCTACCTCACCGCGAACCTCTCCGCCGCGCAGGCGCTGCCCATTGCGCTCGTCCTCCCCGGCACCTTCCTCGATATCGTCGCCGGCTCCATGGCCAGCGCTTTCGCCGAGCTCGGCCGCAGCTGAAACCCCGCTGATCACTCAGGAAGACCTCGAAGCTGCCGAACTCCTCGATGTCGAACTCCAGCGCATCGAGGAACCCATGGCCGTCCCGCAGCAGCCCGACGTCCGCAGCCTGCCGCCCCCCGCCGCGCCGCGCCCCCGCCGAAAGAGCAGCCGCCGGTCACCGCCCAGCGCGCGCGCTTCACCCCGCTGCCCGACCCCGGCCCGGCCGAGCACACCTCCGGCATCGAACTCCTCGCCGGCCTCGAAATGAACGTCACCGTCGAACTCGGCCGGACCCGCCTCACCGTCGCCGAAGTCCTCAGCCTCGGCCCCGGCTCCGTCATCGAACTCGACCGCATCGCCGGCGAACCCGTCGACATCCTCGTCAACGACCGCCTCGTCGCCCGCGGCGAAGTCGTCGTCGTCGATGAAAACTTCGGCGTCCGCGTCGTCGAGGTCGTCCAGGCCGCGGCCACGAAGTCGAAGAGCCCGAGCCCGTCGCATGAGCGACCCGGCGGCCCGGAAGCGCCTCACCTGGCTCGTCGCCATCTGCGGCGCGCTCCTCGTCGCCATCCTCTTCGTCTCCCTCGCGGCGCCCTCCCCCCGCCCGGCCTCCCCCACGCTGCGTCCCCGCCGACCCCGGGGCGGCTGCCGACTCCGCGGCCCCGGCGGCGGCCCCGGAAGCAGGCTTCTCCCTGCCGGCCCCAGGCGACCTCGTTTCCCTCGGCTGGCGGCTCGGCCTCGTCGCCCTCATCATCGCCGGCTCCATCGTCGGGCTCCGCTGGTGGGCCCGCCGCATGGCCGCAGCCCGCCAGCACCACCGGCTTCCTCCGCGTCGTCGACACCCTCCCCATCAGCAGCGGCCGCACTATGCCACCTCCTGGCGCTTGGCGACCGCGTCATCGCCATCGGCGCCACCCCCCAGCAGATCACCATGCTCGAAGCCCTCACTCCCGAGGAGGCCGCGCGCGTGCTCGCCGCCGCCGACGCGAAGAACGACCCGCTCCCCCTCGGCGACTTCGCTGCCCAGCTCCGTCGACTCCCTCCGCCGCACCGAGCAGCGCGCCGCCCGCGAACCCGTCATCGGCGCCGAGCCACGCCGCCAGCCATAGGCGCCTCCCCGGCCCCGGATCAGGGTTCCCCGCCCCCAGCCCGTGAGGGAACCGCCCCCGCCCCGCTGGGGTTCTCCGGATTCAGGCCCGCCCCCTTCCGCCGATACGCTGGCGCCTCACCTGGCTTTCCCACCGGGGGCCAGCGTGGCGCACCGCCAGAAACCCCGCCGCCGACGGCGCATCCTCCTCCGCCCTCGCTCTTCTCGGCCTCGCGCTCGTCCTCCTCACCGGCTGCCGTCCAGCAGACGGCCGCCCCCGGTCAGCCGGCCGCTCCGCAGGACCCGGCGGCGCTCGCCCAGGACCCCCGCAACGTCTCCGCCGCCATCCAGCTCCTCGTCCTCATCACCGTCCTCTCCCTCGCCCCTGCCATCCTCGTGATGGTCACCTCCTTCACCCGCATCATCGTCGTCCTCTCCCTCGTCCGGAACGCAATCGGCATCGGCCCCAGCTGCCGCCCAACCAGGTCCTCATCGGCATGGCCCTCTTCCTCACCGCCTTCGTCATGGCCCCGCAGGTCGAAGACCATCAACGACGAGGCCATCCAGCCCTACCTCGCCGGCACCATCTCCCAGCAGGAAGCCTTCGAGCGCGGCGAAGCCCCCCTCCGCCAGTTCATGCTCAAGCAAACCCGCGAGCAGGACCTCGCCGCTCTTCCTCAAGCTCTCCGCGCAGCCCCAAGCCGCCAACAGCCCCGACGACGTCCCCACCTACGTCCTCGTCCCCGCCTTCAGCCCATCAGCGAACTGAAGACGGCCTGCTCCAGATGGGCTTCGTCATGTTCGTCCCCTTCCTCATCTATCGACCTCGTCATCTCCTCCGCCCTCCTCAGCATGGGCATGATGATGCTGCCCCCCGTCATCGTCTCCCTCCCCTTCAAAATCCTCCTCTTCGTCCTCGTGCGATGGCTGGTATCTCATCGTCGGCTCCCTCGTCGGGAGCTTTGCCTAGGAGCATCCCGTGAACGAAGGCGTCATCCTCGGCCTCATGCGCGAAGCCCTCACCGTCGGCATGCTCGTCGGCGCGCCCATCCTCGGCACCACCCTCGTCGTCGGCATGGTCGTCTCCATCATCCAGGCGGCCACCCAGGTCAACGAAGCCACCCTCACCTTCGTTCCCAAGCTCATCGCCGTCTTCGTCGCGATGCTCCTCTTCGGCATGGCCCTCTGGATGATGTCCACCCTCCTCGATTTCTCCGCCGGCATCTTCGCGAACATGGCCGCGTACGGGCGCTGACCATGGCCCTCGACCTCTCCCCCGTCACGACCTACACCTTCCTCCTCATCCTCATCCGCACCTCCGCCATGCTCGTCTCTTCGCCGCTCCTCTCCCACCGCGGCATCCCCGCCCAGGCGAAAATCGGCTTCGCCGTCTTCACGGCCCTCGTGCTCACTCCAATCACCAGGCTCCCCGGCGGCCAGCCGCCTGAGACGTTCGGCCGCCTCGTCGACGACGTCCTCCGCGAGACCCTTTTCGGCCTCGGTATCTCCTCGGCCCTCGCCATGAACATCGTCTTCATCGGCCTCCAGATGGCCTCCCGCGTCATCGGCCTCCAGGTCGGTTTCGGGCTCGGCGCCGTCTTCGACCCCATCACCGGCACCGAATTCGGCGTCTTCGACCAGTTCTACGCCCTCCTCGTCACCCTCGTTTTCTTCGCCATCAACGGCCACCACCTCGTCATCCAGTCGCTCGCCGAAACCCTCCAGGCCGTCCCGCCCGGCACGTTCGACCCCTTCAGCCTGGCGCCGTCCGGCATCACTTCCCTCGTCGCCGGCCTCACCGTCACCGCCGTCCGCATCGCCATGCCCGTCATGGCCGCCCTGCTCCTCACCGACGTCGGCATGGGCATCGTCGCCTTCGCACCGTCCCCCAGGTGCAGATTCTGATCGTCGGCGCCCCGGTCAAGATCGGCGTCGGCATCCTCGTCCTCGGCGCCGCCCTCCCGGTCACCATGCAGCTGATGAACGGCGTCTTCGGCGCCTCCCTCGCCGGCTCGAGCCGCATCCTCCTCGGCGGAGGGGCTCCCTAGATGGCGGGCGAACGCACCGAAGCGCCAACCCCAAAACGCCTCCGCGATGCCCGCCAGAAAGGCGACTGTCGCCCGCAGCGATGAGGTCGTCTCCATCGGCGCCCTCCTCCTCGCGGTGCTTGCCATGAAGCTGCTCGGCCCCGCCCTCTGGGCGAGCCTCGCCGCCATCCTCGCGCAGGGCCTCGGCCAGCCCGTGCCCGAACTCACCCGCGAATCCGCCCAGCAGCTCGCCCGCGAGACCGCCTGGCAGACCGTCCGCGCCCTCCTTCCCCTCCTCGGCCTCGCCGCCGTCTCCGCCGTCGCCCTCAACGTCGCCCAGGTCGGCCCCCTGTTCACCGGCCAGGCCGGCTGAAGCCCCAGCTCTCGCGGGTCAACCCCGGCGCCGGCCTCAAGCGGATCGTCTCCGTTGACGGCCTCTTCCGCCTCGCCAAATCCCTTCTCAAGTTCGTCATGGCATCGCCGCTCGTCGTCGGCCTCACCCTCCGCGCCCAGTTCGCCGACCTCGCCGGCCTCGGCGCCCTCAGCATCGGCGCCGCGGTCACCGCCCGCCTTGCCTCCCTCGGCTTCGATATCGCCTTCCGCGCCGCCGGCGTCCTCTTCCTCCTCGCCCTCGCCGATTACGCCTGGCAGCGCCGCCAGCACCTCAAGCGCCTCCGCATGACGAAGCACGAAGTGAAGCAGGAGCTCAAGGAAACCGACGGCGACCCCCACATCAAAGCCGCCATCCAGCCGCCGGCGCCAGCAGCTCCTCAATCCGCATGATCGCCGCCGTCAAAACCGCCGACGTTGCGTCGTCACCAACCCGACCCACTACGCCGTCGCGCCTCAAATACGACGCCGTCTCCATGCCCGCACCCATGGTCGTCGCCAAGGGGCAGGACTACCTCGCCCTCCGCATCCGCGAGAGTCGCCCGCGAAGCCGGCGTCCCCGTTCTCGAAGAGCCGCCGCTCGCCCGCGCCCTCCATGCCAGCGTCCAGGTCGGCCAGTACATCCCGGCCAGCCTCTTCCACGCCGTCGCCGAAGTCCTCGCGTGGGTCTACGCCCTGCGCCGGCCCGCGCCGGCCGCCGCACCACCGCCCCAGGAGCCGCCAGGTGACCGTCCAGGCCCAGCCCCGCCCCGCGTCCGCCTCCCTCACCCGCCTCCTCGGCCAGACCGACATCCTCCTCGCCGCCGGCATCATCACCATCGTCGGGATGATGATCATCCCGCTGCCGGCGCCACTCCTCGATGTCCCCTTCCTCACCGTCAACCTCGCCGTCAGCGTCGTCATCCTCCTCGTCGCCATCTACACCGAAGAGCCGCTCAAGTTCTCCGTCTTCCCCTCCCTCCTCCTCATCACCACCCTCTACCGCCTCGCGCTCAACGTCTCCACCTCCCGCCTCATCCTCCTCCACGGCCAGACGCCGGCGAAGTCGTCCACTCGTTCGGCAGCTTCGTCGTCGGCGGCAACCTCGTCGTCGGCCTCGTCGTCTTCCTCATCCTCGTCGTCATCCAGTTCGTCGTCATCACCAACGGCGCCGGCCGCGTCGCCGAAGTCGCCGCCCGCTTCACCCTCGATGCCATGCCCGCGCAAGCAGATGGCGATCGACGCCGACCTCAACGCCGGCCTCATCAACGAGGCCGAAGCCCGCGAGCGCCGCAAAGCCATCGGCCAGGAAGTTCCGATTTCTACGGCGCCATGGACGGCGCCTCCAAGTTCGTCAAAGGCGATGCCATCGCCGGCATCGTCATCATCCTCGTCAACATCATCGGCGGCCTCTCCATCGGCATCCTCCAGCAGGGCGTCGGCCCCGCCGAAGCCCTGAACCTCTACGCGAAGCTCACCGTCGGCGACGGCCTCGTCTCCCAGCTCCCCGCGCTCCTCATCTCCACCGCCACCGGCATCATCGTCACCCGCGCTGCCGGCGAGACGAACCTCGGCTCCCAGGTCTTCTCCCAGATCACCATGCAGTCGCGGCCGATGTACGTCGCCGCCGCCATGCTCGCCCTCTTCGCCGCCCTCCCCGGCCTCCCCCGCCTCCCCTTCCTCCTCGTGGCTCGCCACCGTCGGCGCCGGCGGCTACCTCATCGACCGCTCGAAGCGCCAGGCCGAACTCGCCGCCATCGCCGCCCGCCCCGACCCGGTCCCCGAGCCTGAACAGCTCGGCCCCCAGCAGGTCATCCAGATGATGACCGTCGACCCCCTCGAAATCGAGGTCGGCTACGGCCTCATCCCCATCGTCGACGAACAGGCCGGCGGCACCCTCCTCCGCCGCATCACCCAGATCCGCCGCCAGCTCGCCCTCGAACTCGGCATCGTCCTCCCCACCGTCCGCGTCCGTGACAATCTCGGCCTCGCCCCGAACGCCTACGTCGTCAAGCTCCGCGGCGTCGAAATCGCCCGCGGCACCCTCCAGCCCGGCCACTACCTCGCCATGGACCCCGGCACCGCCGAAGGCGACATCCCCGGCATCGAAACCGTCGAGCCCGCCTTCGGCCTGCCCGCCCGCTGGATCACCCCTGCCTACCGCGAACGCGCCGAACTCCTCGGCTATACCGTCGTCGATGCCGAATCCGTCCTCGCCACCCACCTCACCGAACTCGTCCGCCGCTTCGCTCCCGACCTCCTCTCCCGCCAGGACACCCAGGACCTCCTCGAAAACCTCCGCAAGGAGTACCCCGCCCTCGTCGACGACCTCATCCCCTCCACCCTCACCGTCGGCGAAGTCCAGGAAGTCCTCCAGAACCTCCTCGCCGAGCGCGTCTCCATCCGCGACCTCGTCACCATCTGCGAAACCCTCGCCACCCAGGCCCGCCTCACCCGCGATATCGACCTCCTCACCGAATACGCCCGCGCCGCCCTCGCCCGCCAGATCAGCCGCCAGTACGCCGACGAAACCGGGACCATCCGCGTCATCACCGTCGGCCCCCGCACCGACCAGAGGAGATCGCCGCCAGCATTCAGCAGACCGACCGCGGCAGCCAGGTCGCCATGGCCCCCTGGCAGGTGCAGCGCCTCGTCGGCGTCGTCGCTGCCGAAGTCGAGCGTGTCGCCGCGTCGGGCCGCGACCTCGGTCATCCTCTGCTCCTCCCGCATCCGCCTCGCCCTCCGGCGCCTCCTCGAGCGCCGCCTCCCGAACGTCGTGCGTCCTCTCCTTCGCCGAGATCACCCCCCAAACCCACGTCGAAGCCATCGGCAACATCGAGGTGAACGTTGGAAACGAAGCGCTTCATCGGTAACGACACCACGCGCCTCTTCGCCCGCATCCGCCGCGAAGCTCCTCGGGCCCGATGCCGTCATCCTCTCCACCCGCTCGCTCCACCGCGACGGCGCCCCGCCGCTCGTCGAAATCATCGCCGCGCCCGCCGCCGAACCTGCCGAATCGCTCCCGCTCCACCTCCAGCAGGCCGTCCTCGAAGAAGCGCTCCGCCGCGTCGAAACCGCCCCCGGCATCACCGTCGCGGACCTCGAAGAGCTCGCCGCACGCCGAGGAGCCGGCCCCGCCCCCTGTCCTCGAGCCCCGCTCTCCGCCCCGCCGCTCCCGGTCCCCTCCCCGGCCCGGAGGACGGCATCCTCGAAGCGCTCGCCGGCCTCGGCTGGGATGCTGCCGCCGCCCGCGCTGTCATCGACGCGGCCCCCGGGGCAGCGCACCCCCGCTGCCGCCCTCGAGCGCTGGCTCGCAGCCTCGCCGTCGCCTCCTACCCCCCGGATGGCCAGACGGCTCTCGTCACCATCCAGGGCGCCGAGGGCTCCGGCCGCACCACCGCCCTCCTCAAGATGGCGCTCGACTGCGCCGATGCCGGCCGGCCTGCCCTCCTCGTCGCCGCCGATATCACCCGTCCGCGCCGGCGCACGCGATCGGCCATCCGCGCCTGCGCCGACGCTCTCGGCCTCCCCTTCGCCGAGGCCTTCACGCCCCGGCGAACTCGTCCGCGCCGCCGACCCGGGCCCGATCCCGCGGCGCCTGCCTCTTCGTCGATACGCCGCGCCGGCCCGTGGGCGCCGCCGCCCATCCCCAGCGCGGCCCACTTCGCCTATCTGGCCATCCCGGCCCACTGGCAGCCGGGCGCCGCCCGCGCCGCCGTCCAGGGCCTCCCCCTCGCCCGCTTCGCCGGCGCCGTCCTCACCGGGACCGACCTCGCTCCCTCTCTTGCCGCCGGCCTCGAACTCCGTCGCCGAGACCGGCCTCGGCCTCGCCTTCCTCTCTGCCGGCCGCGACATCGCCGCCGGCATCATCCGTCGCCGACCCGGCCGCCACTCGCCGCCGGCCTCTTCCCCGCCGCCTCGCCTCGCCTCGCGGCGACCGCCTGAGCCGGCCTCGGCGCCTCCCGCTGCCTCGCGATCAGGGGATTCCCCTGCCCCCGGCAGGCCAGAGCCCGCCGATGGGTGCCGCATCCCCGCCCCGCAACCATAGAACCATCGCCCGCCCGCAGCCCCCCTGTCACCGCCCTGCCACCCGGTGCCGGGCGCCGCGGGCCTACCTTCGAAGCAGGAGCAGAGCCGTGACCGCCGCCATTCCCGCCTTCACGCGCGCATCAGGGCTCTCCATCGACCCCATCACGGGAGATGTCGAATTCGGGCGCCCCGGCCCCGCGGCCTAACAATCCCTTCATGGCCCAGGGTCTCCTCCCCGGCACCGCCCTCCGCATCGAAGTCTCCACCCGCGAGGGCACCGAGTCCTACGCCACCCGCATCGAAGACGTCGACGCCGAGCGGGTCGCCATCCTCGTCCCCATGCGCGGCCTCAAGCCCCGCCCCCTCGCCGCCGGCACCCTCGTCCGCTCCGTCTACATCTACCGCCAGAAGCGCTGGCGCTTCGTCACCGAGACCGTCATCGGCCACAGCTTCCGGACGGCGCCATCGAATACCTTCGCCTCCCGCCCTTCATCGACTGCCACGAGCGCCGGCGCAACTACCGCCTCCAGGTCGCCATGCAAACCCTCCCGCCGATCTACCGGCTCGTCGTCGAAGGCGACGAGACCGCCGAGCAGGAGTTCGACGGCACCATCGTCGACCTCTCCGAAAGCGGCTGCTGCATCGCCTCCAAGGTGTTCGCCGTTGCCGGCGAGCGCCTCGGCATCGAAGCCGTCCTGCCCGAAGCCGGCGACGATCGCCGTCCGCGCCCGCATCGTCTCCGTCCGCGAACCCGAGCGCGGCTACCGCATGCGCCGCCTCCACTGCGAATTCCTCGAGATGACCCCGCGCCCAGCGCGACCTCATCGCCCGCTACCTCATGCGCCGCCAGATCGAAATGCGCCGGAGGGGCCAGCTGTGAACGCCCTCCCGCCCTACACCATCGCCCGCTACGGCGTTTACGCCGCCCTACGCCATGGCCGTCGCCGCCGCATGGCTCGGCACCCGCGCCGGCTACCCCTTCGACCAGGCCCTCATGCGCCGGCCATCTTCACCTTCGTCCTCGTCACGGCCGTCGCCTTCGGCGCCGAGGCGATCGTCCTCACCAGCCCGCCCCGGCCCCAGCCGCCGCCTCCCGCCGACCGCCAGCCGGACGACACCGACCAGCCCGACGAGTAACCCCTGAGGAGCCGCACCAATGGCCACCGCACGTCGCCGCCAGCGCCCCCCTCTTCGAAGACCGCGAAGCCGCCATCCGCCAGTACGCGCCCCTCGTCAAATACGTCGTCGGCCGCCTCGCCATCGGCCTCCCCGCCATCCTCGATTACGAGGACATCCTCTCCTACGGCACCATCGGCCTCATCGAAGCCCTCGACCGCTTCGACGGCTCCAAGGGCGTCAAGTTCGAAACCTACGCCATCTCCCGCATCCGCGGCGCCATCATCGACGCCCTCCGCTCCCTCGACCGCCTGCCCCGCTCCGTCCGCCAGAAGGCCCGCCGCCTCGAGCAAATCCACGTCGAATTCGAGCGCGAGCACGGCCGCGAACCCACCGACGAAGAAGCCGCCCGGCTCATGGGTCTCACCCCCGAGCAGTACAACCAGGCCCTCATCGATGCCAGCTGGGTCACCGTCTCCCTCGACGGCCTCCTCGACCGCGACAACAACGAAGACGGCACCGCGCCCACCGAGCTCCCCGCCGACCCCAACGAAGAGGACTTCACCGAGCGCCTCGAAAAGCGCCAGCTCCTCGATGCCCTCACCGCCGCCATCAAGACCCTCCCCGAACGCGAGTGGCTCATCGATCAGCCTCTACTACCGCGACTGAAATGACCATGAAGGAAATCGCCCAGATCCTCGATATCTCCGAATCCCGCGTCTGCCAGCTCCACGGCCGCGCACTCGGCCGTCTTCGCGCCCGCCTCGCCCGCGAGCGCAACCCCTGACCGCACCCCGGAGGCCCGCCATGACCGACGTCATCGCCCTGCTCGCCATCTCCCAGCTCGTCACCCTCGGCGCGCTCTTCTACCTCTACCTCCAGGTCCAGTTCAGCTCCGCGCCGGGACCCGCCCGGTCCGCCGCCGTCGAACCCGCCGACGAAGCCCCCGCGCCCGGCATCCCCGTCCGGGGCGCAGCCGCCCGCCGCGCCGCCAGCGGCGGCCTACACGGCCGCTCCGCGCGTACCCCGCCGACGCCCTCCGACCAGGGCCGCGTCGATGTCGCCGAGCTCGCCCGCCGCATGCACCGCAGCGAAGAAGAGGTCCGCCTCCTCCTGCGCCGCCAGGGGATCGCCTCATCGACCGGGACAACCGCGCTGCGTTCGCCAGCGTGCTCCTCGCCGGCATCGCGCTCGCCGCCGCGCTCTTCGCCGGCCAGCCCGCCCGCGCCAACGGCGTCCCCCAGCTCGTCAAGCTCACCTACCTCGAGGGCATCTCCAACTTCGGCCCCCGCGATGCCGAGGGCGTCCTCGAATTCTCCTTCTCCGAAGCCTACGCCCGCGTCGATGTGAAGCAATCCTGCCGCCCGTCGAGGGCTACGTCTACGAAGGCTGGCTCACCGGCGGCGCGGCCGCCCCCTTCCGCGTCGGCGTCATCCCCACCGGCCCCGACGGCATCGGCGTCCTCGACATGCCCGCCATCCAGGGCCTCACCTCCTACGACTACCGCATCTTCGTCGTCGTCCGCGCGGCCCGCCTCCGCGCCCGAAAACGCCAGCTCCGCGGCCACGATCTCGCCATCGCCGGCCGCTTCGAAGTCATCGCCGACGACGGCAGCAGCCGCCCGCGGCGACGTCCGCCCCGGCAGCCCCTCCCCGACACCGGCGAACGCCCCGCCGAATCCCTCACCACCCGCATCGCCCGCACCGCCTTCACCATGCTCGCCGTCGGCGGCCTCGCCTTCGTCGCGCTCCGCTTCATCCTTCGCCCGGAGGAACTCCGCATGATCAAAGGGCTCTATTCCGCGTTCACCGGCATGGAAGCCGCCTGGCGCTACCAGGACGTCCTCGCTCAACAACATCGCCAACGCCAACACCATCGGCTTCAAGCAGCGAAATCGCCTCGCTCAGCCCGCTCCCGGAGGTCCTCCTCTCCCAGCAGGCGCCCGTCCCCGCGCCGCTCCCCGCCCGCATCCAGGCCGTCGTCGGCCAGATCGGCACCGGCAAGTTCGTCGCCGAGTTCGTCACCGACTTCCAGCAGGGCATGCTCCGCCAGACCGGCCTCGAACTCGACCTCGCCCTCTCCGCCGGCTTCTTCACCATCCGCGACGACCAGGGCAACGTCTTCTACACCCGCGACGGCCGCTTCCAGCGCGACGCCGCCGGCAACCTCGTCACCTCCGCCGGCTATTTCGTCCTCGGCGAAGACGGCCAGCCCATCACCCTCCCGCTCGACCCCGTCACCATCACCCCCGACGGCGTCATCCAGGACGCGAACGGCAACGCAATCGCCGCCCTCCGCATCCGCGATTTCGCGCCGCTCCAGCTCGAACGCGCCGGCGAAGCCTACTTCCGCGCCCTCCGCCGATGACCTCGGTCAGCCGGGCGAAGGCCAGCCGCCCGTTGGCGGGCCCGGTCTCCGCCAGGGCTTCCTCGAATCCTCGAACGCCAACCTCGTCGAGGAACTCACCTCCCTCCTCGCCGTCCAGCGTGTCTACCAGGCCAGCACAGGCCGTTCTTGCCCGCCTCGACACCACCCTCGAGCAGGCCGCCGGCGAACTCGGCCGCCTCTAGCCCCACCCGGAGGTTCCCGCCCGTGCCCACCATCCTCGGCGCCGTCCGCCAGATCGGCCTCATCCACAACCAGAACGTCCTCGATACCGTCGTCCCACAACCTCGCCAACGCCAACACCAGCGCCTTCAAAGCGTTCCGCGCCCTCCACCAGGGTCCTCCCCGACCCCGAACCGGCCCCCGAGACGTCGCGGCTCGGCGTCGCCGCCACCACCCGCGACCTCCTCTTCCAGCCCGGCGCCCTCCTCCGGCGAGCGACTCCCCGCTCCACGCCGCCCTCCAGGACGGCGCCTTCTTCATCATCCGCGGCGACGGCGGCGAGGCTCTCTTCACCCGCTACGGCGGCTTCCTGCTCGACGGCGAGGGCACCCTCGTGGACTATGCCGGCCGCATCGTTCCCGACGTCAACGGCGACCCCATCCGTCTCCCGGAGGGCTTCACCTCCCCCTTCCTCGACCCCACCGGCTCCCTCATCGCCCTCGACGAGAACGGCGAGCCCCGGGAGGTCGCCCGCCTTCCGCTCGCCCGCTTCGCCAACCCCGAGGGCCTCGAACTCCTCGGCGGCGGCCTCTACCGCCCCACCCTCAACAGCGGCGAACCCGAGTACGGCACCCCCGGCGATCAGGGATTCGCCCCATTGCGGCCCGGCACGCTCGAAAGCTCCAATGTCGATGTGGCCCAGGAGTTCGTCAGCATGATCGTCGCCCAGCGCGCCTACAGCGCCTGCGCCAGGACCTTCGCCGTCGGCGACGCCATGCTCGAGCTCGCCACCCGCATCACCCGCTAGCACCCGCCAGGAGGCACCCCATGGCACGCATCGACGGAGCTCAACCTCGGCGGCGCGCACCTCAATCCCGCCGGCGGCCCGGGCGCCGCAGGCCAGCCGAACGGAACTGGCTCGAGGCCGGCCAGGCGGCGGGCGCCCGCGGCAGCCACGACGTCCTCAGCCTCTCCCCCCGCGTCCGCGTCATCGCCGAGGCCGCCCGCGCCGTTTCCGAGGCCCGCGACGTCCGCGCTGAGAAGGTCGCCGCCCTCAAGGCCGCCATCGCCAACGGCACCTACACCTCCAACGCCCGCGACATCGCCGCCCGCCTCCTCGCGAACGGCATCGCCGGGGACCTCGGATGAGTGCCGCCCTCCTGCGCGAGGCGCTCGCCATCCTGCGCGACGAAGAGCAGCTCCTCGCTGCGCTCGTCGGCCTCGCGCGCGAAGAGCAGCGGGCCCTCATCGCCGCCGATTACCGCACCCGCGTCGAAGCCGTCAGCCAGCAGATGCTCGAGGCCGTCCGCCGCATCGAGGCCCGCGAATCCGATCGTTTGAATTTGCTCAGAACCGTTGGCCTCGCCTTCCACACCCTCGATGACCTCGCCGCGCATGCCGAGAACCTCGGTGTGGACGGGTTCGCCGACCTCCGCGAGCGCCTCGCCGCCCGGGCCCTCGAACTCCGCGAGGTCCAGGAAGCCAACGCCCGTCTCGTGCTGAACGCCATGCGCGTCCGCGATCGCTGGGCCGCCATCCTCGCCGGCCACACCTCCCCGACCTACAGCCCGACCGGCCAGGCCGCCACGACGTCAGGGGGGCCCCGGCTTCGTCTCGAAGACCGCCTGAGGCACTGCCATGGCCCTCTCCATCGGCCTCGATACCGCTGTCAAAGCCCTCCGGGCGCACCAGCTCGCCGTCGACAACGGTCGCTGCCCACAACATCGCCAACGCCCAGACGCCCGGCTCCTCTCCCGCCAGCGCGTCCTCCTTCGCCCCATCGGCCTCGAAGGCTCCGCATGGTCCAGCCGCGACAGTCTCCTCGGCCGCGCCGGCTTCGGCGTCGACGCCCGCGACGTCCACCGCATCCGCGATGCCTTCATCGGACTACCAGGCGCGGCAGGCCCTCTCCGCCCGCGGCCAGCACTCCGCCTTCTCCACCCCGCTCCGCAACGCCGAGGCGGTCTTCAACGACCCCTCCGAACCGACGGCCTCTCCGTCCCCTCCTCGCCCGCTTCTGGGCTGCCTGGCACGACGTCGCCAACGAGCCTGAATCCTCCGCCGCCCGCGACCGCCTCTCGTCCACGCCGCCCAGACGTTCACGCTCCGCGTCCAGGCCGCCCACGCCGAGATCGACCTCCATGCGCCGCAACCTCAACCAGCAGGTGACCGCCCTCGCGGACGAAATCAACGCCTACGCCCGCGAAATCGCCGGCCTCAACCTCCAGATCAAGCAGGTCGAACTCAACGGCGAACGCGCCAATGACCTCCGCGACCGCCGCGACCTCCTCCTCGACAAGCTCAGCGAGGTCGCCAGCATCCAGTACAGCGAATCCCAGACCGGCGAAGTTTCCGTCTACCTCGGCTCCCACGAACTCGTCTTCGGCACCACGGCCCGCACCATCGTCGCCGGCCCCGACCCGGCCGACACCACCATGACGAAGCTCACCTGGCAGGTCGACGGCTTCGACGTCCGCGTCGTCCAACGGCGGCAAGCTCAAGGGCGTCCTCGATGCGCGCGACCAGGCCCTGCCCGACCTCATGCGCAAGCTCGACGCCTTCGCCATCCCGGGCATCATCAACGGCGTCAACACCATCCACCGCCAGGGCTACGGCCTCGATAACATCCACCGGCCTCGATTTCCTCCAGGGCACGACGGCGCCGGCGATATCCAGCTCAACCCCGTCCTCGCCGCCAACCCCCACCAGATCGCCACGGCCGCCAACCCGAACGCCCCCGGCGATGCCAGCATCGCCCTCCGCATCGCCGGCCTCGAACTCCAGCCCAACATGGCCGCGGGCATCCCTGCCGCCAACCTCGTCACCGGCGAGACGCTCTCAGCGGGCGTCACGCTCACCGGCCTCACCGTCGCCGGCTCCCTTCAGCCCGGCAACTACACCATCGTCGAGAACCCGCCCGCCTCCGCGCACCCTCGAGCATCCAGTACAACGGATCCAACCCCATCGGCACGTACACCGCCGCCGCCATCTCCAGCCCCGGCGGGACGATTACCTTCATGAACGGCTCGAACGTCGTCGCCACCCTCCACGTCGCCGTGACGGGCTCCTACTCCGCCGCCCAGCAGGTTGCCGACCTCACCGCCCCCGGCAACGACACCATCCGCGTCGATGCGTCGCCCCCGGCACTGCTTCTACGCCAACCTGGTCGCCGTCCTCGGCGCCGACGTCAACCGTGCGCTCGGCATGGAGCAGTCCGCCAGGGTCTCCTCGTCGATCACCTCGACACCATGCGCCAGGCCACCCACGGCGTGAACATCGATGAAGAAGTGACGAACCTCCAGGCCGCCCAGCACGCCTACAACGCCGCCGCCCGCGTCATCACCGTCATCGACGACATGCTCGATACCCTCATCAACCGCACCGGCGTCACGAGGTAGCCCGACATGCGACTCAGCGAACAGTCCCGCGTCCAGAACCAGGTTGCCTACCTCACCTCCGCCGCCGAGCGCATGGACCGCGTCCAGCGCCAGCTCGCCACCAACCGCCGCATCGACCGCGCCAGCGATGACCCCTCCGGCGCTGCGCTCGCCATGGATTACCGCAAGTCCATCGCCTTCGGCAAGCCCAGATGCGCCGCAACCTCGAAAACGGCACTGCCTTCCTCAACGTCACCGAGGCCGCGCTCAGCAGCGCCACCGACCTCCTCCAGCGCGCCCGCGAGCTCACCGTCCAGGCCGCCAACGATACCCTCGGCCCCGCCGAGCGGCAGGGCGTCGCGGCCGAAGTCAACCAGCTCATCGAGCAGCTCGCCCAGGTCGCCAACACCAGCTTCGGCGGCGTCTACATCTTCAGCGGCCACCAGACGAACACGCCCGCCTACGCCGTCGGCGGCAGCCCCCCTGCCGCCATCACCTGGCAGGGCGACTATGGCGAGCGTCTCCGCCGCGTCTCCGCCCGCGATGTCGTGCCCGTCAACGTCATCGGCGACCGCGTCTTCGGTTCGATCTTCCAGGAGCTCATCCAGCTCCGCGATGCGCTCCAGTCCGGCGCACCCGGCGCCCAGGTCCGCCCCTTCATCGCCGACATCGATGCCGGCCTCGAGCGCGTCCTCGAGCGCCCGCGCCGAAGTCGGCGCCCGCCTGCCAACCGTTTCGAAGCCACGAACTACCGTTCGCTCGAAACCGATACCAACCTCCAGGAGCTCCGCGCCGGCGTCGAAGACATCGACATCGCCGAGACGATCGTCCGCTTCACCGCCGCCCAGAACGCGCTCGAAGCTGCCCTCGGCGCGCATCGGCCGCACGTCGAACCTCTCGCTGCTCAACTACCTCCGGTGAGCAGCCGCCGGCGCAGCCGCCGGCCCCCGCCGCTAGTAGCCCTTGAACTGCGGCTCCCGCTTCTCCACGAACGCCCGCGGACCCTCCCGCGCATCCTCCGTCGACTGCGCGATGAACATCGCCATCTGCGCCATGTCCAGGTGCTCGTCGAAGGAGATATTCGCGGAGCGGTAGACCAGCTTCTTCGAGAGCTGCACCGCCACCCCCGGCCCCTTCGCAATCTGCCGGGCGTACTCCTTCACCCGCGGCAAGAGCTCCTCCGGTTCGTACACCGCCAGCACGTAGCCGATCATCCAGCGCCTCCATGCGCTCGTGATCATCCGCCCCGTCCAGATGAGGTCGAGCGCCCGCTGCACCCCGACGATGCGCGGCAGCGTGTAGGCCCCGCCGTCGCCCGGGATGAGCCCCATCCGCACGTAGGTCATCCCCATCCGGGCCGTCGAGGCCGCGAACCGGATATCCGCCATCGTCGCCATGTCCATCCCCGCGCCCGCGGCTGCCCCGTTGATGGCCGCGATGTACGGTTTCTCCAGCTGGATCAGCGCGCGAAGCGGGATCGGGTGCACGCGGTCGCACGCAGGCTGTGCCGCCGGTCTGCCACGGTCGATTGCGTCCGGAGCACGCCCTGGCCGCCTGCCTCGGCCGCCACGTTCATCCCGCTGCAGAAGCCCCGCCCCGCCCCGGTGATGATGATCGCGCCAACGGCGCGGTCCTGGTCCGCCCGCCGGATGGCATCTGCGCCCACTCCGCCAGCATCTCGTCGTCGAAGGCGTTCAGCCGCTCCGGCTTGTTCAGCGTGATCGTCGCGACCCGGTCCTCGACCTCGTACAGGATCGACGTGTACTCCATCGGTGCAGCTCCGGCGCAGGGTGTGGCCCGCATTCTACGGGTGACGGCCCCTCCGGTCTCCTGCCGCTCAGCCCGCGCCCTCCAGCCAGGTGCCCGGCGTCACCGCCACGCCCGGTGAACTCCGACGAGCACCTGCCGGTCGCCCGTCACGAGCGGCACCCCAAGCTCCCGCGCCGCCGCCACGTACGCGAGGTCGTAGGCGGTCGCAGCGCGTCGCTTCGAGTTCCCGGGCCACGCGAGCATAGTCGGGCTGGTGGACTCTTACCGCCGCGGCAGCCCGCCGAAAGAGGTCCTCGAGCTCCGTCACCCGAGAGCAGCCCGCGCCTCAGGTAGCGCTGCGCCGGCATTCAGGAACTCCAGCGGCCAGATCGGAGGAGCCCACCAGTCGGAATCGCGCTGGCGCCACTTCGCGGGCCTCTTCGTTCAGGCGGGGGTCCGCGGTGGTGGAGCATCAGGTACACCAGCAGCGAGGCGTCAGCGACGATCACGCCGCGGCTACCTTCGCCCGCGCCCGGATCCACTCCCGAATCTCCTCCTCCGTTGGGAGTGGCCCTGCGGCCCGTTTCGCTGCCCACCGCGCCCGCAGCGCATCGACCTCTACTCGCCAGCAGCTCGTCCCGCGTCGGCCGGCGCTCACCGGGCTCGCCGCACTCGCCCTCCAGTCAGCGCAAGCACCTCCTGGTTCAGGCTCCGCCGGTTCCGCCGGGCGCGCTCCTTCAGCGCCGCATACAGCTCGTCGGGGACGTTCCGAATCGTCAACGTTGCCATGCTGTCAGTATGCCACCGTCGTGCTGGCAGTGCGCCTGCACTTCGCAGGTGCAGCGCTGGCAAAATGCTGCGCCTCACGCGCCGGCAGCGAACGCCCGCACCGCCTCCAGCAGCCCGCCACATCTCCCGGTCGCGCTCCAGCGGCAGCAGCGGCTCCGGCACCTGCACCCCCGTGAACGCCTCCACCACCTCCCGGTGGTCGTCGATGACGAAGTCCGGCCACACGTCGGGATCGCCGAGCTCCCGCAGCCGGTTGTGGTGGTCCGTCAGCGGTTTCCAGAAGCAATCCGCGATGTGCTCGTGCAGCGAAAACCGCCGCACCACTTCCCACCGCGGCCCCATCCCGCTCCACAGGTAGACCGTGTGCCCGTCCTCCCGCAGCGCCGCGAACACCTCCCGCACCCCCGGCCGCAGCTTCACGTCCCAGGTGATGATGGTGTTGTCTACGTCGAAAAACACGTTCAGGCGCCGCTCGCGCCGCGTTGCTCACTCGCCCAGGCCCTCCGCGCGATTCGCCGCCGAATCCTACGCCATTCGCTCACCTGCGCCAGTCCCTACCCTGCGGTAATCTGAAGGCCGCAACCCTTCGCCTGCGAGGAGGCCGCCATGGAATTTAAGTTCACCGCCGAGCACGAAGCCCTTCGGAAGGAAGTCCGCGACTTCCTCGCCGAGGCCCTCCCCAACCGCGGCACCGGGCCCGTCCGCCCGACCTCGCAGGAGAACTGGGAAGAACAGCTCGCCTTCAGCAAGAAACTCGCCAAGAAGGGCTGGATCGCACCCGCCTGGACCGAAGGAGTACGGCGGCCTCGGCTGGAGCCACATCAACCAGATGATCTTCAGCGAAGAGCTCTCGCTACGCCGGCGCCCCCGATGCCGGCCGCGTCTTCAACGTCGGCATGATCGGCCCCACCCTCATCGTCCACGGCACCCCTTCGAGCAGAAGGCCGAACACCTCCCGCGCATCACCAACGCCGAGGTCATCTGGTGCCAGGGCTACTCCGAGCCCGGCGCCGGCTCCGACCTCGCCTCCCTCCAGACCCGCGCCGTGCGCGACGGTGACGACTACGTCGTCAACGGCCAGAAAATCTGGACCACCGGCGCCCAGGCCCACGCCGACTGGTGCTTCCTCCTCGTCCGCACCGACCCCGACGCCCCCAAGCACAAGGGCATTTCCTTCCTCCTCGTCGACATGAAGACGCCGGGCATCACCGTCCGCCCCCTCGTCAACATGGCCGGCTACCACGAATTCAACGAAGTCTTCTTCGAAGACGTCCGCGTCCCCGTCCGCAACCGCGTCACCGGCGAGGAGAACCGCGGCTGGTATGTCGCGATGACGCTCCTCGATTTCGAGCGCTCGAACGTCGCTTCCATCGCCGCCAACCAGCGCCAGCTCGAACTGCTCATCCAGCTCTGGCGCGAGCGCCGCACCGGCGAAGCCTACCGCGACGTCCTCCGCCACCGCCTCGCCGACCTCTGGGTCGCCAACGAAACCGGCCGCCTCCTCGCTTACCGCATCGCCTGGATGCAGGAAGCCGGCCGCATTCCGAACTACGAGGCGTCCGTCATCAAGGTCTTCGCCACCGANCCCCGTCCGCAACCGCGTCGGCGAGGAGAACCGCGGCTGGTATGTCGCGATGACGCTCCTCGATTTCGAGCGACTCGAACGTCGACTTCCATCGCCGCCAACCAGCGCCAGCTCGAACTGCTCATCCAGCTCTGGCGCGAGCGCCGCACCGGCGAAGCCTACCGCGACGTCCTCCAGCCACCGCCTCGCCGACCTCTGGGTCGCCAACGAAACCGGCCGCCTCCTCGCTTACCGCATCGCCTGGATGCAGGAAGCCGGCCGCATTCCGAACTACGAGGCGTCCGTCATCAAGGTCTTCGCCACCGAGCTCGCGCAGCGCATCACCAACTTCGGCGTCAACATCTTCGGCCCCGCCGGCGCCCTCGAGCCCGATTCGAAGTACGCCGTCGCCAACGGCGTGTTCGAAAAAGGGCACCTCGTCAACGTCGCGCCGACCATCTACAGCGGCTCCAGCGAAATCCACGCGGAACATCATCGCCCAGCGCGGACCTCGGCCTCCCGCGCGACTGAGTCAGCCGCTGGTATCATCGCGGCATGAGCTGGCTCAGCCCGGCCCGGCGCCGGCCCTGCTACACGGCCGACGAATTCTGGCAGCTTCCCGACCCGCCCCACGGCGGCCGTCTCGAACTGGTCGAAGGGAGGGTCGTCGAGCACATGCCTGTCGGAGAGCGGCACGGCGCCATCGCCGCCGAACTCGTCAGCGTCATCCGGCAACTTCGTGAAACCGCGCGGGCTCGGCCGCATCGACGTAGAAACCGGCTTCCGCGTCTCGTCCTCGCCCGGATACCGTCCTCGCCCTCCCGATGTCGCGTGGCGCGCCCCCGAGCGCGTGAACGCCCCGCTTTCCGACCGCTACGTCGAGGGCGCTGCCCACGGCTCGCCATCGAGATCATGTCGCCGGAGGACCGGGAAGCGGACGTCTCGCGCGGAAAATCGAGCTCTACCTCGATGGCGGCGCCGAGCGCGTCTGGATTGTCCGGCCCCGGAACCGCACGCGTCACCGTGCACCGGCCGGGCGGCGACGCCCACACCTACAGCGCCCGCGATACGCTCACGTCCGAGGACGCGGCCTTCCCCGTCCCCGGCTTCCGAACTCCCCCTCGCCGACCTCTTCGCAGAGACAGGTCCCTGACGATGCGCCGCGCGCTCAGCCGGCGTACTCCCAGCCAAGGTCCCGCTCGATCAGCATCTCCCCCGGCCGCAGCCGCTCCCCGTCCACGCACTCGCCGATGACCAGCGTGTGGTCGCCCACCGGGAAGAACTCCACCGCGTTGCAGGCGATCCACCCGAGCGCCTGGTCCAGCAGCCGGGCAGCGACGTTCTCGTGCAGCCCGTACGGGATATCGGCGAGCTTATCGATGACCTGGCCTTCGCCATCTCCTCCGGCCGCCCGCGCACCTTCTTCGCCTCCGACGGCATCACGACCTTCCGCGCGATGTGAATCCCGTCCTTCTCGTGCAGCAGGTTCACCGTGAACGCGCCCGTCTCCCGGATGAACCGCAGCCGTTCGCGCGTCGTTTTCAATCGAAGACCGCGAGCAGCCGCGGCCGGAACGACACCTGCATCACCCAGTCCGCCAGCATCGCGTTCAGCGTCCCGTCCGCCGCCCGCGACCCGATCACGTGAACCCCGTACGACAGCTCGGCCAGCAGCGCCTTCTCGACGCCCTCAAGCTCCTTCGGTGAACCCGGCAACGATGGCAGCGGCGGATGCGACACGACGAACAGCTCCAGCTTCGAAAATCGCATCCATCGTCGCACACGCCCCCGCATCGCGCACGTCAGCTCCGCTGCTCCGCCTTTCCCGCCCCGTGACGGGACGCCAACGCTCGGTATACTGGTTCAAAGTTCTTCGACGCCAAGCGAATGAGGAAGGTCTTGAAGAAATGAAAGGTTCCCTCCGACCGCCTCCTGCTCCTCGGCGCCGCCGCATCCCTGGCCGCCACCGCCCTGCTTGCCGCGGCCTGCGGCGGCGACGATGACGATACCGCCGCCACCGCCACGCCCGCCGCGGGCGAAACGGCGACCGCCGCCCCCGCATCGCCCTCCCCGGCAGCGGCCTACCCCGTCACCGTGACCGACATGCTCGGCCGCAAGGTCGAAATCAAGGCCGAACCGAAGACCATCGTCGCCGTGAGCCCGACCGCCGTCGAACTCGTCTACGCCGCCGGCAAGACCGTCGCCGGCCGGCCCTCGACCGCGAACTACCCGCCCGAGGCGCAGTCCGCCCAGGCCGTCGGCACCGCCCTACCAGCCCAACCTCGAAGCCATCCTCGCCCTCAAGCCCGACCTCGTCATCGCCGACTCCGTCATTCACGCCCAGCCGGCGCTCCCGCCACGCCGCTCGAAGGCCTTCCCGTGCCGGTCATCTTCGCCGGCGCCAACAGCTACAAACAGGTGCTCGATGCCCTCCGCCTCGTCGGCACGGCCCTCAACGCGACCGCGACCACCGACAAGGTCATCGCCGACATGACGAAAAGTCCCTCGCCGATGCCCGCAAAGCGCTCGAAGGCAAGAACGTCTCTGCCGTCGCCATCCTCTCCGACCGCGACCAGACCCTCTACGCCGCCAAGAGCACCAGCTACACCGGCGACATCCTCAAAGAGCTCGGCATCACCAACCCCGCCGACGCGCTGCCGGATGCTGGCCCCTTCCCCGGCTACGCCACCATCGCCGGCCCGAAAAGCTACGTCGAATTCAACCCCGATTACATCTTCGCCATCACCCCCGCGCCGCCGCCCGCGCCGCGGCTCGCCAACCTCATTCCGACCATCCCGCCCTTCCGCGGCCTCAAGGCGGTCACCAGCAACCACGTCGTCGATTCCGACGTCGAACTCTTCGTCCAGGCGCCCGGGCCGCGCGTGAAGCTCGCCTTCGAAGCCGTCGCGAAGGCCGTCTCGGGCCAGTAGCCGCCGCGGGCGCCAGCCTCCCGGCCGCCGTACGATGGCGAACATGGCCGCCCCCACCGCAAGCTCCGCCGGGAAGCGCCTCCGCCGCGGGCGCTCCCGGGCACGGCGTGGCGCCCGCTCGCCATCCTCGCCGTCGCGCCTCCTCGTCCTCGCGGCTGCCGGCTATGCCAGCCTCATGTTCGGCGCGGTGCGCCTCAGCCCCGGCGACGTCTGGTCCGGCCTCACCTCCGCCGATGACGTATTCGCCCGTAACGTCGTCTGGCAGATCCGCTACCCCCGCCTCCTCGATGCCATGATCGTCGGGGCGGGTCTCGCCGTGGCCGGCGCGCTCCTCCAGGGCGTCACCCGCAACCCCCTCGCCGACCCCACCATCCTCGGCGTCACCGCTGCCTGCGGCCTCGCCAGCGCCAGCCTCATCGTCTACGACCCGCAGTCGCCCCAGTGGGCGATCGCCATCGCCTGCGTCGTCGGCGGCCTCGCCGGTGCAGTGCATTCTCTACGTGATCGCCTGGCGCGGCGCCGTCTCGCCCCTCCGCCTGACGCTGGCCGGAACGTCGCCCTGCTCCGCCTTCTTCGGCGCCGCCATCGTCGGCCTCCTCGCCAGCTCCCGCACCTTCCTGCAGACGAGCGCTCGGCTTTCTCGCCGGCGGCCTTTACGGCTCCGAATGGCGCGATCTCTGCGGCCGCCCTGCCTGCTGGTTCGCCGTCGGCATCCTCGGCGCCGTGGCGCTCGCCGGCCGCCTGAACATCCTCGCCCTCGGCGATGACGTCGCGGCCGGCCTCGGCCTCCTCACCGACCGGACCCGCCTCCTCGTCCTCGCCTGCGTCGGCATCCTCACCGCCGCCGCCGTCTCCGTCGCCGGTCTCGTCAGCTTCGTCGGCCTCGTTTGCCCGCACATCGCCCGCTACACCATCGGCCACGACAACCGCCTCGTCATCCCCTTCAGCGCCCTCTACGGCGCCATCCTCGTCGTCCTCGCCGACCTCGGCGCCCGCCTCATCATCCAGCCCGCCGAAGTGCCGATGGGCATCATCACCGCCGCAACATCGGCGCCCTCGTTCCTCCTCTACCTGGTCCGCTTCCGATGAACCTCGCCGTCGAACGCCTCACCCTCGCCCACGGCCGCCGCGATGTCGTCCGCGACGTCTCCTTCGACATCGCCGCCGGCGAGATGGTCGCCATCCTCGGCCCGAACGGGAGCGGCAAGAGCACCCTCGGCTCCGCGGCATGGCCCGCCTCCACCCCCCGCGCAGTCGGCCGCGTCCTCCTCGACGGCCGCGACATCCGCGCGATGAACTCCCGCCACGTCGCCCGCCGTCCTCGCCATCCTCCCGCAGGCCCCGTCCTCCGGCCTCGACCTCACCGTCCGCGAACTCGCCTTCCGCGGCCGCTACCCCCACCAGGGCTTCCTCCAGCGCGTCACCCGGCACGATATCGACGCCGTCGAATGGGCCCTCGAAGCCACCGACGCCCTCGCCCTCGCCGACCGCCCCCTCGCGGCCCTCTCCGGCGGCGAACGCCAGCGCGCGTGGATCGCCATGGCCCTCGCCCAGGAGCCCCGTCATCCTCCTCCTCGATGAGCCGACCACCTTCCTCGACGTCGCGCACCAGGTCGAGGTCATGCACCTCCTCCGCCGGCTCAACGCCCGCGGCATCACCATCGTCGCCGTCCTCCACGACCTCGCCCTCGCCGGCCGCTTCACCAGCCGCATCATCGCGTCATCCGCGACGGCCAGGTCGCCTTCGAATGGTCCCCCGTCCGCCGTCCTCGACCCGGAAGCGCTCGAGCGCGTCCTTCGGCGTTCCCATGCTCGTCCTGCCCGACCCCGATACCGGCCTCCCCATCCCCATCCCGCGGCCGGACCCGGCCCTCTGCCCCGCCGTTACCCCTGCGCCCGCGCCAGCCCCCCGCGGATCCGGCTGAACAGCGCGCGGTAGTCCTCGAGCTCGGCCCGGCCGAACCCGAACACCCCCGCCGGCCCAATCCGCTCCTGCCGCATGAATACGGCCAGCCCGCCGAGAATCGCCACGGCTGTAGGCCAGCGCGCTCGCCAGCGCCGCCCCGTCCACCCCCATCCGCGGCACCAGCATGAACGCAAACGCCATGTCCAGCGCCAGCCCGGCACCCGCACACCACCGCCGACACCCACGGCAGCCCCCGCTGGTACGTGTAGAACCCCGAGAACGACTGCGCCAGCCCGTACAGCAGCACCCCCGGCAGGATGAACCGCAGCGGTCCGATGCCATCCCGTCGTACTTCGGGAACACCACCGCCTCGATCGTCCACGACGCTGCGAACAGCCCCCCGCAGATCACCCCCAGCAGCACCACCGTGTGCCGCATCACCCGCGCTCGTCAGCGCCGCCGCGTCCACCCCCATCCGCGGCACCAGCATGAACGCAAACGCCATGGCCGCGAAAGCGACCCCACCCGCGACGTACGTCGCCAGCGCCAGCGACCCGCTCACCTGCCACACCGACTCCGCCAGGTACACCGCGAGCGAGTACACCGCCACGCCCTCTTCGCCCTACCGAAGTGCCGCAGCCCACGAACAGGTCCGCGCGGTAGTTCAGGTACGAAATCCCGCTCGCCACCCCGGCCAGCAGCGCAGAACACGCCCGATCGCGGCCGCCATCGCCGCCTCGACCGCCGCGCGCCCCACAGCCCGCTCGCCCCGCCTGAGAGCAGCAAGACCGCGATCGCCGCCAGCACCAGCCGCCAGCGTACGCGCCACAGCGCCGCCGAAGGTGTCCGCTGCCCGAACACGAAAAACGCCGCCGCGATCGCCGCCAGCGCGAACAGCGGCGGGAAGACCAGCGCCAGGTTGTACCGCACGAACGCCTCCCGCCCGAGGAACACCCCCGCCACCAGCGCGCTGTTCACCACCACCGCCGCGCAGGCCGTCCCCACCGCCAGCGCTTCCTGCCGCGCCTCCCCGGCGAACCAGCTCCCGGCGACGAGCCCGCCGCCGATGGCCAGCAGCCCCAGCCCCCCGCCCAGCACCCCGCCGTTCGCCAGCCGCCTCACCCGGCCGCCGCCGCGCGGTTCGCCACCTGGTACGCCGTCGCCGCCGTCAGCCCGCCCGTCGCCGCGTTCACGATGCCCACGAACGTCAGGCCCAGCACGAACCGTCCGTAGTCGCCCTTCTCCAGCTCGTACGAGCAGAGCGCGACCAGCCCCAGCGCCACCACCAGGTTCAGCCCGCGGAAGAACAGCGCAACGATGCCGCCGAACGCAATCGACACCGCACCCCATGGTACGGCCGCCCCGTGCCTCCGGCGAACCCGCGCCGTTCCCCAAAACGAACCGGCGCCCGCATCACTGCGGGCGCCGGCGTCATCGGCACTGGTTCAGCCGGGGCTAGTTGCTGAAAGCGTTGTACAGGCCGTCCGTTGTCGCCCTGGTTCAGGTCGTTCGTCCAGCGTTCGCGATGACCACGATCGGCCGGTCCGACGTGATCGTCATGCCGCCCCAGAAGCAGGCCGGCGGACGTCGGGCCGAGCCCCGTATCCGTCTCCGCGTTCTGGTAGAAGATGAACGACCCGGTGATCGTCTTCGTCGTGGTGTAGGTGCCCGGGGCGTTGCAGCCCGGCGCGGTGTTCGAGGTGTCGTTGATGGCCGTGATCGTCACGTTCGCCGTGCCGCCGTCGGCCACGCTCACGCTCACCCACGTGTTGTAGCCGCTGAAGCTCCCGGTCTTGTACGCCCGGCGGAAGATGAGCGGCAGCTTCGCGGTCGTCGTCGCCTTGTTGACCGGGATGCCGTTCACTGCCGTGTACAGGTCCTCATCCACGAAGCTGCCGGGCGCCGTCATCTTCGAGCGGAACAGCACCGCTGCGATCGGCTGGCTCGACGTGATCGTCGCCGCGCCGACGAAGCCCTCCGGGATGCCGCCCACCGTCTCGTAGACGCTGTGGCTCGCCGTCCCGTTCGCCGGGATGTTCAGGTTCACCGTGTACGTGCCCGTGTTGCCGACGTACGTGATCGTCGCCGTCGCCGCCGTCGGGTTCTTGGGTTCGAAAGCAGGTACTGGCGTGTAGAAGCCGTCCAGCTTGATCGCCAGCGGCATCGAAATCTGCGTGCCCAGGTCGCTCGCGCTCGCCGGCTCCACGATGAAGCCGTCGTACGAGGCCAGCTTCCGCAGCCCGCCGCTCAGGTAGGCGTCGACCAGCCACCGTGACTCGTCGAGCTCGAGGTCTGGAGCGTCGCCGCCATCAGCCGGTTCTGCGTCGAAGCCGGCATACGGGATGGCGCCGTCCACGCTGTTCGGCGCGAAAGCAATCTGGCCGCCCACCGGGATCCGGTAGCCGCCGCCCGAGCACGCCAGCGAGCCCGAGCCGCTATCCACCACCGGCGGCTGCGCCGTCCCCGGGAACGCATACGTAATCGTCCGACGCACGCCTCCGCGTTGCCCGTGTTCGCAATCGCGAAGCGCGTGTTGTACAGCCCGTTCAGCGCATTCGCCACGTACGGCAGCGTCACCTTCGTGCCGCCCGTCGCGTACGCGTTGTGAATCGAGTACGACTTCGCGTAGTTGACGTTCGACTCGATGTCGCGCACCAGCAGCGCGTTGATCGGCTGGTCGCTCGAAATCACGCCCACGCCGCGGAAGCCCGGCGTCAGGCCCGTGTTGATCGCCTGCGCGAACACCCGCGTGCCGCCCGGCGGCACGTTGCCCGTGTAGGCGACCGTCGCCGACGGGATGAGCACCCCGCCCGGCGTGTAGATGTCCATCACGATCGTCGCCGTCGGGCGGTTCCGTTGTTCTGCGCGATCTGTGCTGGTGTTCTCCTTGCTGTTCGGCAGCAGCGCCGGCAGCACCGCCACGTGGTCGAACCCGCGGCCCTCCACTGCCTGCTGGCCCTGCCCCGGCATGCTCCCGGCCGAAGCCGAGGCCGCCGGGATGATCGTCAGCGCCCCGAGCACCAGCCCGACGGCGCCATGCGTCGAAGGGATCTACGCTCCATATGGCATCTCCTCATCTCCCGGCAGATGTAGGAATCGCGCAGAAATAGGGTCAACGAATTCTCCGGCGCTATCCGGCCGGCCCCGTGTAAACGGTCTGTAACTTTTGCCGGCGGCTTCCCCGCGCCTCAACCCCACTGGTTGAGCGCCTGGAAGACCAGCACGATGGCCGCATGCGCCGCCGACCATCACCAGCACGAGCTTCGTCCCGTTCACGCGGCTAGTCTCGCACGAAACCGGCTAACGCGGGGAAGAATCGGGTAAGCACCTCAACAGTTCTTCCCCCGCGCCCGCCGCAGCCGCGGCCCGGCCCCGGCGAAACCTGCCGCAGTCTCCGCCCCCGCTGCGTCACCTGCTGTCGCATTCGGCGCCGCGGCAGCAAAATTCTCCGCCGCCCCGGAGTTGCCCGGCCTCAGCGGCCGTTCCCCATCCCCTGCAGCTTCCGCCAGTGGTGCTCCGCGCGGATCCGCCGGATCGTCCCCGACCGCGACCGCATCACCAGCGACTCGCTCACGGCCCCCCGCGGCGTGAACTCCACCCCCGCGAGCAGCTCCCCGCCGCGTCACGCCGGTCGCCGCGAAGAACACCGTCGTCGCTCTGCACGAGGTCGTCGATCGTCAGCACCCGGTCGAGGTCGAGTCCCAGCTCCTTCGCCAGCTTGCAGGTCCTCGTCGTCGCGCGCCCACAGCCGGCCCTGGAAATCGCCCTCGAGGCACTTCAGCGCCGATCCGCCGCGACGTCACGCCCTCCGGCGAGCCGCCGATGCCCAGCATCACGTCCACGCCCGAGCCCGCGATGCCCGTCGAAATCGCCGCCGGCGCGTCGCCGTCCGTGATGAACTTGATCCGCGTCGCCCGCGGCCCGCACCTGGTCCGCGATCTCCGTGTTCCGGTCCCGGTCCAGGATGATCACCGTCAGCTCCTCGACCGGCATCCCCTTCGCCTTCGCCACCTGCTCGAGGTTCCACTGCACGGGCGCCGAAAGGTCGATGCACCCCTTCGCCTCTGGCCCGACGGCGATCTTCTCCATATAGAAGATGTCCTTCGGGCTGTAGAGCGTCCCCCGCGGCGCGCAGGCAATCACGCTCACCGCGCCCGGCCGCCCCATCGCCGTCAGCCGCGTCCCCTCCAGCGGGTCCACCGCCACGTCCATCTGCGGCCCTTTCCCGTTCCCCACCCGCTCGCCGTTGTACAGCATCGGCGCATGGTCCTTCTCGCCCTTCCACCGCATGACGATCACGCCGTCCATCGCCACCGTGTCCAGCATCAGCCGCATCGCGTCCACCGCCGCCTTGTCCGCGCCGTTCTTGTCGCCGCGCCCCATCCAGCGCGCCGCCGCCAGCGCCGCCGCCTCCGTGACGCGCACCATCTCCATCCCGATGTTCCGGTCCGGGATCTGTTCAGCCCTCATGGATTCACCCCCAGCTTGTGTGCCACCGGTTTCAACGCTTCCGTCACGAACCGGATGTGCTCGTCCAGCTCGACGCCGAGGTCGATCGCGCCCTCGTTGATGAGGTCTTCGCGCCGCACGCTCCGCGCGAACGCCTTGTCCTTCATCTTCTTCCGCACCGACGCCGGGTCCCACCTCCGAAAGCGACTTCCCCGGCTTCACCAGCGCGCACGCGATGACGAACCCGCTCAGCTCGTCGCAGGCGTAAATCGCCCGGTCCATCGTCGAACGGTACGCCAGCCCGAGGAACGGCGCGTGGCACAGGATGGCGTACCGGATGTCCTCCGGCACCCCGACGCCCGCGCCGCCAGCAGCTTCGAGCCCTCCATCGCGGTGCACGCTCCTCCGTCGGGTGGATCTCCCAGTCGAAGTCATGCAGCGAGCCCGACGATGCCCCACTTCTCCTCATCCTCGTGCAGGAGCCGCGCGTAGGCCTGCATCACCGCCTCGACGGCGATGCCGTGCTTGCGGGTCCGCTCCTCCTGCGCGTACTCGGTCAAAATCTGCCAGGCGTCTTCCCGGTGCATCCGGCGCCCCCCGGCGTGAACTTCGCGGGCATTATCGCCATCACCGCGCCAACGGACCAAACGGTCCCGCTACGCGCGCCGGCGGCCCCTGCCCCGCGCCAGCTCCACCGCCAGCGCCAGCAGCCCGCCGATCGCCTCCCAGTCGCAATCCGCGTCGAGCGTAGGCCCCCACCCAGCCCCGGTGCCCCACGTAGGGCGGCCGGAAGTATCGTCCCGGCTGCCCGGCCGTCAGCGCTTCCTGCGCCCCGGGAGCGGCCGCAATCCACACCGCGACCCGGTCGTCGTGGTGCCGGTCAGCGACACATCGCCAGCTGCCGCCCGCCCCGCACGAACCACGCCGCCTCGCCGTGGCTCAGCCGCTCCTCCACATCTTGCGAACCCCGCCAGCGCCTCCCTCACCCGCCGCCGCCCCTCTTCCGCCGCCCGGCCCGGCTCCGCCATTCGCTCACCGGTCACTCCCTTCTCCCTTCTCCCTCATCCCTTCTCCCTTCTCCCTCGTCACCCGCTCGACCACCGCGAACCCGCGCACCGCTCGGCTGTCCCTCTTCGTTGATGATTGCCAGCTCGAGGTCGGCCCGCTGCGCGCCGTTCTCCTCGTACACCCGCACGACCCTGCCCGCGATGACCACCGGCCGCCCCACGAGGTCCGGCCGCCGGTGCGCCGCCCGCACCTGCCGCACCCACCCCCGCCCGGCTCCGAGCCAGTCCTCGACGGCCCGGTAGAGCAGCCCCACCTTCAGCGGCCCGGGCACGATCGTCCCCGGCATGCCGTGCGCCCGCGCCGCCGCCTCGTCATAGAAGAACGGCGGGAACGCCCACTGCCAGCGCGCAGTACCGGATGACCTGCCCCTGGTCCGGCCGCAGCTCGACGGGCCCCAGCTCCTCGCCCTCCCGGACGAACTGCTCCCCGCTCACTCCTCGCCCCCTCCCGCACCGCCTCTGCGGCCGAGTACTGCGTCATCGTCCGGCCGCTCCGAGCCGCCAGCCGCCCCGCGGCATCGTAGAACGCCGTCTCCGAGAGCACGTCGATGCTGTAGGCCCGAACCGCCGCGCCGAACCGCTCCCGCACGTCCGTCACCCGGTGCACCATCTCCAGCCACTCGCCCATCCGCAGCGGGCGCTCGAAGCTCCACTCGTTCGCGATGAGCAGCGAATTCGGCAGCAGGTCCGGGAACGCCGGTGCTTCCGATTCCGACTCCAGCCCTGTAATCACATACCCCGGCATCCGGCTCGCCCTCCGAGCCGGCACCCGCGCCGGCGGCCCGCCCGCGTACACCTCGTGCGCCCGCCGGAACGCCCGCGCCGTCACCTGCACCCGGCCGAGCCGCGTCTCCCGGCCCACCAGCGCCCGCACCGCATCCGTCAGCAGCGATTCCTCCGGCATCGCCGAAAGCCTGCACGCGCACGCGCCCGCCCGTCAATCGCCCCCGCCCTCTGCTACGCTGGAAGCCGCCGCATGATCTACCTCGACTACGCCGCGACCAGCCCGCTGCGGCCCGCCGCCCGCGAGGCGATGGCCCCCTTCCTCGATGTCCGCTTCGGCAATCCCAGCGGCCTCTACGCCATCGGCCGCGATGCCCAGCCGAGGCGCGTCGATGACGCCCGCGCCGCCGTCGCCGCCTGCCTCGGCGCCCGCCCCTCCGAAATCATCTTCACCAGCGGCGCCACCGAAAGCATCAACACCGCCCTCTTCGGCATCAGCTACNCTGGAAGCCGCCGCATGATCTACCTCGACTACGCCGCGACCAGCCCGCTGCGGCCCGCCGCCCGCGAGGCGATGGCCCCCTTCCTCGATGTCCGCTTCGGCAATCCCAGCGGCCTCTACGCCATCGGCCGCGATGCCCAGCAGGCGCTCGATGACGCCCGCGCCGCCGTCGCCGCCTGCCTCGGCGCCCGCCCCTCCGAAATCATCTTCACCAGCGGCGCCACCGAAAGCATCAACACCGCCCTCTTCGGCATCAGCTACGCGCTCCGCCGCGCCGGCGCCGGCAGCCACATCATCACGAGCGCCATCGAGCACCACGCCGGCCTCCACGCCGCCGCTTTCCTCGAAGAGCTCGGCTTCGATGTCACCACCATCGGCTGCGACGCCGCCGGCCGCGTCTCCCTCGGCGAGCTCGAACGCGCCATCCGCCCCGGCACCATCCTCGTCAGCGTCATGCTCGCCAACAACGAAGTCGGCACCATCCAGCCCATCGCCGAGATCGCCGACCTCCTTCGCCGCCGCGCTGCCCCCGGCGGCCACCGGATCGTCCTCCATACCGACGCCGTCCAGGCCCCGGCCTGGCTCCCCATCGACGTCGAAGCGCTCGGCGTCGATGCCCTCTCCCTCTCCGCCCACAAGTTCGGCGGCCCCAAGGGCACCGGCATCCTCTACCTGCGGCGCGCCACCCCCTTCCATCCCCTCCTCCTCGGCGGCGGCCAGGAGATGCACAAGCGCGCCGGCACCGAAAACGTCGCCGGCATCGTCGGCGCCGCCGCCGCGCTGGAAGCCGCCGCCTCGGGCACCCGCGAGCGCTCCGCCCGCGTCCTCGCCCTCCGCAACCGCCTCCGCGACGGCATCCTGGCCGCCGTCCCCGATGTCCAGGTCAACGGCTGCCAGGTCGACTGCCTCCCCAGCATCCTCAACGTCGCCTTCGGCGGCCTCGAAAGCGACGCCCTCGTTGCCGCCCTCGATGAGCGCGGCGTCGCTGTCAGTTCCGGCAGCGCCTGCAGCAGCTCCACCTGGGAACCCAGCCACGTCCTCATGGCGATGGGCGTCCCTATCCGCCGCGCCGTCGGCAGCATCCGCTTCTCCCTCGGCGAAGCCACCACCGGGGCCGAGATCGACGCCGTCCTCGCGCTCCTCCCCGGCGCGGTCGACGTCGCCCGCCGGCAGTTCGCCGGCGCCCGCACCTGACCCTTGGCAGGCCGCACCCTACACTCGAACCGGTGAACGTCGAGGCCCTGCCCTACACCCTCCTCATCATCCTCACCGAGCTCACCATCGGCAGCCTCTGGGTCACCCTCGCGAGCGACCTCCGCGGCGGCGTCACCCGCGGCTTCGTCCTCACCATGGCGCTCTGCATCGCCATCGCCGGCGTCCTCGCCCTCTGGACCGCCTCCTCGCTCGCCATCGGCCCCGAGGTCGATGGCTACCCCATCGACCCTGGCCCCTTCCCCCGCTTCCGGACTGCCCTGCTCATCGTGACGATCACCGCCGCCGTCTATATGTTCGCCGTCTTCATGGGCTGGGACCCGGTCGGGCGCATCGCCGGCATCCTCGGCTCCCTCGCCGGCCTCGCCGCCGTCGTCCTGCTCTCCATCATGTTCGCCCCGCCGACCTGGGGTTACCCGGCGATCTTCCTCGGGCTCTTCGCCGGCACGCTCGCCCTCGGCGCCGTCTCCGTCGCCATGACATGGGGGCACTGGTATCTCACCGAAGGCGCCCTCCCTGCCTGGCCCCTGCGCGACCTCTGCCTCATCCTCCTCGGCGCCCACGCCCTGCAGGTCGTCGTCCTGGCGGTGAACCTGGCCGTGCCGGTCCGCGAAGTCCCGCTTCCCGCCAACCCCGTCGAGGTCGGCCTCTTCCAGAACCCGGTCCTCTACCTCCGCATCGGCGTCGGCCTCATCTTCCCGATCATCCTCGCCTACCTCGCCTACCGGACCACGCGCATCCGCGCCATGCAGAGCGCCACCGGCCTCCTCTACATCGCCATGGGCGCCGTCTTCGTCGGTGAAGTCCTCGCCAAGGGCCTCATGTTCCTCACCGCCCGCCCCACCTGACTCCTCCTACCGCCTCCCGTCTCCCGTCTCCCGTCTCCCGTCTTCCGGTTCCCGCCTCCCGCTTCCCGCCTCCCGCTTCCCGCCTCCCGCCTCCCGCTTCCCGCCTCCCGGTTCCCCTTGCCCCCCTTCCCCGGTCCCCGTAGAGTCCCCCCGACAGCTCTCCCGAGGAGGACCGTGCGGATGGACCCCCAGGTCGAAGCCCTGCTCCAGATGATGGCCGCCCAGGCCGAAGCGGCCGGCGTCCCGCCCCTGTGGGAACTCGAACCCCACGTCGCCCGCGCCAACGCCGAGGTCTCCTTCCAGGCCTTCAACCAGCCGCTCCCCCAGTCCGTCGCCATCGCCGACCGCGCCATCCCCGGCCCCGCGGGCGACATCCCCGTCAAAATCTTCACCCCCGCCGGCAGCGGCCCCTTCCCCCTCGTCGTCTACTTCCACGGCGGCGGCTGGGTCATCGGCTCGCCAGCCACCCACACCAAACTCTGCGCCGAACTCGCCGAGGGCGCCGGCGCCGTCGTCGTCAGCGTCCACTACCGCCTCGCGCCCGAGCACACCCCGCCGGCGCAGCTCGATGATTGCGTCGCCGCGGTCCGCTGGGCGGTCGACCACGCCGCCGAGCTGAACGCCGACGGTTCCCGCTTCGCCCTCGCCGGCGACAGCGCGGGCGGCAACCTGGCCGCCTGCGCCGCCCTCCGCCTCCGCGACGAAGGCGGCCCCCGGGCACGCCTCCAGCTCCTCCTCTACGGCGCCTTCACCGGCAACAACGACCTCCCCTCCGTCCACGAGAACGCCGAGGGCAAAATCCTCACCCGCCAGGCGATGGACTGGTTCTACCGCCACTACCTCTCCGGCGGCGCCGACCCGAAGGACCCCTACATCTTCCCCATCCACGGCAACCTCGCCGGCCTGCCGCCCGCCCACCTCATCGTCGGAACGCTCGATCCTCTGCTCGATGACTCGAAGCTCTACGCCGAAGCCCTCCAGAAGGCCGGCGTCCCCGCAAAGCTCAGCATCTACCAGGACCAGCCCCACATCTTCCTGCAGCTCACCGCCATGCTCGACGGCGGCAAGAAGGGCATGGCCGAGGCCTGCGAAGCCCTCCGCGCGGCCCTCACCTGAGCCGCCCCGCCCTGCTCAGCCTGCAGCGGCCGGCGCCGCCGCGCCGGCCGCCTTCGTTTGCCGGTACGCCCGCCGCCACGGCAGATAGACCGCCGGCAGCAGCACCGCGAACACCGCCGCCGTGAACCCGAACGCTGCGCGGATGCCCACGTCGTCCGTGATGAAGCCGAGCGTCGCCTCGAGGATGCCCACCTGCAGGCTGAACGCCAGCGAAACCACGCTCAGCACCGTCGCCCTGCGATCGCTCGGCGTCTGCTCATTGATGAACGAATCCAGCGCCGGGCGCACGAGCCCCTGCACCACGGCGGGCACCGCGAACAGCGAAAACGCCGCCACCGAATCCCACACCGCCAGCCCGGCGAATGCCGCCACCACGCTCAGCGAGGCCGCCCCGAGCACCCGCTCCCTGCCCGCGCGGCCAATCACCCGCCACGCCAGCAGCGCCGCCGCCACCCCCGCCAGCCGGACCGGCGCCTGGAACACCCCGAACCACCCCGTCGGCACCTCGTGCACGATCAGGAACGGCTGCATCAGCACCACCGGCGCGAACGTCACCATCATCAGCGCCGTCAGCAGCAGCATCGACGCCCGCACCGGCCGGTGCGACCACGCGTACGAAAACCCGCTTCGCACCTGCTCCAGGTAGCCCCGCCGCTCGTGCGCCAGCTTCGGCTCCCGCATCAGCAGCGCCACCGCCATCGCCGCCAGCGGCGTCACCGCGCTCACCTGCACCGTAAATGCCATCCCCGCCCAGGCCGCAACGAACCCGCCCAGCACGATGCCCGCCAGCCCCGCCGACATCGTCAGCGCGAACCCGCGCCCGGCGATGCGCGAAAACTCGCCCTCGCGCCCCGCGGCCTTCAGCGAATCGAACACGATTGCCTGGTCCGCGCCGCTCCGGCACGCCTGCGCCACCGCCCACAGCATGTAGTCCGCAAACAGCATCCAGTAGTTCGTCGTCAGCCCGAAGCCCAGGATCGTCAGCGAATACACCCCCGCCCCGATCGCCAGCACCTTGCTGTGCCCGATCCGGTCTGCCAGCGCACCGAACGGCGCCTCCAGGCTCGCCACCGCCAGCCAGAACGGCACATCCATCAGCAGGATGTACTTCAGCTCCAGCCCCCGCTCGACCACCAGGTACTTGATCCAGATCCCGAACCAGAGCCCGAAATCGTTGAAGAAGACGAAGCCGTAGTACAGCCGCGTGTTCCGCCGCGCCGCCTGCTCGGGAGTCATGACCGGCTATCATCCCACCCCCGCCGCCTCCCGTCCTTCGGAAAACGCCGACGGCGCGGCGAAGGCCCGCTGGGAGCCCGCCGCGCCGCCGCACCCTTCGTCCGCGTCGGCCGTTACGGAATCTGCTGCAGGATCGCGAAGAGCCCCGCGCCGATGATCGTCGTGTCGCTCGAGAACGCGATGATGCTCAGCACCAGCACGAACACCGCCAGCCCCGCCAGGTTCGCCATCACCACCTGCGTCGAATCCGCGTTCGTCACCGATTGCGCCGCGTAAATCGCCATCACGAACAGCAGCACGATCGACCCGATGGCGAACACCGGGTACAGCACCGGGATGAACATCAGCAGGCTGAGCGCCAGCGGCCAGGCCGCGTATCCCATCGTCCGGAACAGCGACTGCACGTCCGCCGAAGCCTTGTACACCTGCGCCAGCATCACGTACACGATGAGCACCCACACCGCGTACAGCGCCGCCGTGAAAATGCCGCCGAGGATGAACATGTTCAGCCACGGGTTGTCCGGGCCGAAGTCGAAGTTGAACTCCCAGAAGAGCGTCGCCCCCAGCCCCGCCAGCAGCGACGCAACCGCCGCCACGACCAGCGCCGGCACCAGCTCGTTGACGTTGTCCCGCACTTCATCGAAGACGCTGGTGTCGAACCGCACCAGCCGCAGGACGTGATTCACCATAACGTTCGGGTCCATGCTGCCTCCTGCATGCCTGCCGTTCTGACGAAGGTAAGGAAGCTCACCTCCGGCAGTTGGCGCGCACTATAGCACGCCTGTGACAACACGCGAACGAAATGATCACCTATCTTCGCGAATGTCGCGAATATTCCGCTCTCAGCTCCCCAGCGGCCGCCGCTCCGGCACCCCCGGGCGCCGCGGATACGCCGCCGGGCACGGCGCCGCCTTCCGGAACACAGCCACCCGCACCGTCTCGCTGACGGCGGGCCGCATCGGGGCCACCCCTGCCAGCTCGCACCCGAGCGCCGCCATCGCGGCCCCGGCCGCCGCCAGCTCGTCCTCCAGCCGGCTTCCCTTCGGCAGCGCGATGATGCCGCCCACGGCCGCGAGCGGCGCCGTGTACTCCAGCACCACGCGCAGCTCGGCCACCGCGCGCGCCGTCACCAGCGCACACGTCTCCCGCAGCGGCCCCCGCCCCGCCTCTTCCGCCCGGGCCGCGTGCACCGTCACGTTCCCGCAGCCCAGCTCCCGCGCCGCTGTGTCGAGGAACCGCGCCCGCTTCTGCAGCGGCTCCACCAGGTGCACCTCCCACCCCGGCCGCGCGCAGGCGACGACGAGCCCCGGCCAGCCGCCGCCGCTCCCGATATCCGCGTACCGCACTGCGGCGTGCCCCTCCGCAAGGAACCCCTCTGCCAGCCGCAGCAGCTCCAGCGACTCCGCATACTGGCGGCGCACCGCTGCCGCGCCCTCGACCGCCGTCAGCCGCCCCGCCTCCGGGCTCCCCTGCGCGAGCTCCCAGTGGCGCGCCAGCCGCGGGACTGCCGCCACCGCCCCTGCGTCGTCCGCGAAGAGTTCCGCCAGCTCATCCCACGCGTTCATGCCGCCGCTCCCGCCCGGCACGATCACGCATCCGGTGGTACACTCGAATCATGACGCAAACGCCTGCGGGCGCTCCTCCCAGGTCCATCCCCCTTCGCGAAGCCCTCCGCGAATTCTCCGCCACCCTCAAACCTTCCACCAACGACTACGCCAACTACGTCGAAAAGTTCTGCAACGACGTCGGCCCCGAGCGGCTCACCTCCGACCTCACCCCGGCCATCGTCGAACAGTACGGCGAGCGCAACCTCCGCGCCACCGACCCGAACGGCCAGCGCCGCCTCGAAGCCCTCAAGGCCTGGTTCAAATTCCTCAAGACCCGCAGCTACACCGAGAAGAACCTCGGCACCGGCCTCCGCCTGCCCAAGTCGAACGGCCGCACCGCCGGCGCCGCCACCCGCGTCGTCGAAGCCCCCATCGAAATGACTGCCGAGGGCATCGAAGCCCTCAAGCGCGAACTCGCCGACCTCGAACGCCGCATCCCCGAACTCGTCCGCGCCGTCGAAACCGCCCGCTCCGACGGCGACCTCCGCGAAAACGCGCCCTACCACGCAGCCCGCGAAGCGCTCGCCTTCGCCGAGAACCGCCGCCGCCAGCTCGAAGAATCCCTCAAGCGCGCCGTCGTCGCCGACCGCTCCGACCTCGATGACGACGTCGCCGCCATCGGCTCCGGCGTCACGGTCACGTTCCTCGAGCGCAACATCCAGGTCACCTACCAGCTCGTCGGCCCGCGCGAGGCCAACCCCGCCGAGAAGAAAATCAGCGTCGAATCCCCCGTCGGCCGCGTCCTCCTCGGCCGCCGCGTCGGCGAAGAGGTCGAAGTCGAAGCCCCGCAGGGCATCATGCGCTACCGCATCGACGCCATCATCCACGACCTTTAGGCCCCGGCCTTCGAATCGCGGGATTCCGCACGCGCCCATCCGGGCTCGCGGCCCGGCTCACTCGGGGTTTCCCCAATCTCCCCGCCGCACGCTCCGCCGAATACTTCCCCCACCACACGGGGGAGAATCCACATGCTCGTCATCGGCGACCTCAAATGCCTCCACTGCGGCCACAGCAGCGGCCGCTGGGTCGGGCCCAAGGGCGCGCCCCTCACCGCCGCCGGCCTCCGCCCCCTCCCGCCCGGCCGCGACCCCGCCGAGCACATCCGCTGCGGCCGCTGCCAGGGGCCGGTGTATCTCGATGACGCCATGCCCGTCGCCAGCTCCTACCGCCTCCGCCGCATCCAGCGCATGCGCGACCAGCTCGCCGCGTTCGATGCGCCCCGCCCGAAGCGTGGCCGCGCCGCCTGACGCGCTGCCGCGCTAGCAGCAGTCGTCCTTGTACCCGCACCGCCGGCACACCGCCAGCCGCGACCCTTTGATGTCCAGCATCGCCGAGCCGCACCGCGGGCACACCTGCACCGGGAGTCCTGTCGTCGCCATCCCGCCGATCTCAGCACCCCCGGCGCCTACGGGAAAGCAACGGCGAAACCGCTTGACCGCTTCAGCATTTCACCGCACGATGACGGGCGAACACCGCTGAACCCCGGGTCGCACACCCCGCCTCCCGCGTTTCGAGGCCCCGCCGTGAACGGGGCCTCACCCTTTCCCGCTCCTTGCCGCTCCCGCTGGCGCACGGGCGTTCGGCCCCCGCGCGCCGGCCCGCCCGGCCCCGACCATAAGCGCCGTCGATGGCACCATCGAACCTGTCGAAACGAACGCCGCCCCGGCCGCTGGCCCGCATCCCGATGCGGCACACTGGAATCGACAGGGCCCGGGCCTGCAACGCACCCCCGGGAAGGAGGAACCACCCATGCACCGTTCGCTGCGCCTCGGCCTCCTCGCCGCGGCCATCGGCATCGCCGCCCTCGCCCTCGCTGCCTGCGGCGGGTCGTCATCGAGTAGCGGCAGCACCGGCGTCGCCGACGGCTCCGACAGCCGCATCCCCGCCGGCGCACCGTTCATCGACCAGGACAGGCTCCGCTTCATCCCCGAAACGCTGCGCGTCAAGGTCGGCGAAACCGTCTACTTCAAGAACAGCGAAACCGCCCTCCATACCGTCAACGTCGATGGCAAGAACGTCTCCGGCAACATGAAGAAGAACGACGTCTTCACCTGGGTTTTCCAGGAGCCCGGCAACTACCGGATCACCTGCGACTACCACCCCCAGATGAAGGCGACCATCACCGTCGACCCGTCCTAGGGCGTCAGCCCGGCGTCCTGAGCGCCGTGCCCTCGCCCAGCCGGATCACCACGTCGAACCCGGGCGGCTCGCTGCCGTCCGGGTTCTGCATCCTCAGGTCGAACAGCCCCGCCAGCTTCCCCGCCGTGTACGGCTTCCCGGTCACGTCATAAATCCCCGGCGCGCCCGTGCCATCGCCCGCGACCACCGTCACCCACGCCGGCGGGATGCCGTACGTCTCGAGATGTGCGACCGCCGCCATCCCCGCCGCCTGCCCGCCCGGCGGCACCACCAACGCCACCTTCGGCGCCTCGTCCCGCGCCTGCGGGTCGGCCAGGAACTCGTCGATGATCGCGTACATCTGGTCACGGTTCGGCAGCAGGATCAGCTGCCCGTCCTCCGAGACGCCGCCGTACATCGCCTTGCCGAGTGAGAACGTCTGGATGTTCCCGAGGTCGATGCTCCGCGCCATCAGCGCATACCCCGGGATGAGCGCATTGTCGATGTCCGTCCGGAACGCATCCCGGTATGCGCTCCACAGCTCCGGGATCCGCGTGATGTAGCCCAGGCTCACCGCCTTGTCCGCCACCGCCCGGATTACCAGCTGCTGCCGCTCGATCCGCTTCAGGTCGCCGTCCACCCGCACCCGCGAGTAGCCCAGCGCCTGCTTCCCGTCCATGTGCTGCCGCCCCGCCTGCACCGTGTTGTTCGGGAACACCTCCAGCACGTCCGTCCCGAAGTCCGAAATCGTCTCCGGCACCTCGATGTCGATGCCCCCCAGCGCATCGATCAGCCGGACGAACCCTTCCCAGTCGATGACGACATAATGATGAATGGTGATGTTCAGGTTATGCTGCACCGCCGCCACCGCCGCCGCCGGCCCCCCGCCCGGGTACTTGTAGAACTGCCCGTACGAATACGCCGCGTTGATCTTGTTCTCCGCCCACACGCCCGGCGTATTGCCGTACGGGATCTCCGCCCAGTAGTCCCGCGGGATCGCCAGCAGCTCCAGCCGCCCCGCGTGCTTGTCGATGCTCGCCACGAACATCGTATCGCTCCGGTAGCTCCCGTCCTCCGGCTGCCCCGGCCGCTTGTCGATGCCCAGCACGAGGATGTTCAGCCGCGCGTCGGGCGTCCACGGTTTCGGGCCGGGCGCCGAAACCCCCGGGAGCGACACGTTCACCCCGATGTCCGTCCCCGGCACGAACGCCGGCACTGCCGGCACCGCGACTTCGTTCGCCGGGAACAGGTACTGGTCCACCCGCCCCAGCACGAAGACGGCAGCGTAGACCGCCACGCAGAACCCGATCACAATCCCGGCAACGGCGCCCCGGCGCCGCGTCACCAGCCTGCTCAATCCCCCGCCAGCCTCCAGGGAGGTTGCCCCTCACCTTCTCCGCCCCCTACCGCTCAGTCAAGTCAGCATCATCCCGGGGTAAAGCCGCCATGTCCCTCCTCATCCGCAACGCCATTCTCGCCGACCCGGCGGGCCCCCATCGCGCCGATATCCTCTGCCGCGGCGGCCGCATCGTCGCCATCGGCCGCGACCTCGACGCGCCCGGCGCCGACCTCCTCGATGCCGACGGCCTCACCGCCGGGCCCGGCTTCATCGACGTCCACGTCCACGGCGGCGGCGGCCATTCCTTCTTCACCGACGCCCCGGAAGCCGTGCGCGCCTACGCCGCATGGGCGCCTGCCCGCGGCGTCACTGCCTTCCTCGTCTCCACCGCGGCCCCCTCCCACGCCGCCCTCGCCGCCCGGCTCGCGGCCCTTTTGCCCGGCTTCGAAACCCCGCCCGGCGCAGCCGAGCCCCTCGGCTACCACCTCGAAGGCCCCTGGCTCAGCCCGGCCCGCCGGGGCGCCTTCCCCCCCGATTACCTCCGCCGGCCCTCCATCGCCGAATTCGAAGCCCTCCACGCCGCCGCCGCCGGCCGCATCCGCCAGGTCACCATCGCCCCCGAGCTTCCCGGCGCGCTCCCCCTCATCCACACCATCGCCCGCCTCGGCGCCATCCCGGCCATGGGCCATACCGACGCCACCATCACCGAGTGCCGCCAGGGCTTCGAAGCCGGCATCCGCCACGTCACCCACCTCTTCAACGCCATGCGCCCCTTCCACCAGCGCGAAGGCGGCCCCATCGTCGCCGCCCTCGAAGAGCCCTCCGCCACCTGCGAGCTCATCTTCGACGGCGCTCACGTCGAGCCCGACGTCCTCCGTCTCGCGTGGCGCCTCCTCGGCCCGCACCGCACCGTCATGGTCACCGACAACCTCCACCTCGCCGGAACCGCCGCCCCCGGCGACCAGTTCGCCGGCGAGCGCATCATCGTCCGCGGCGCCCGCGCCCAGCGCCCCGACGGCACCATCGTCGGCAGCGTCGCCACCTTCGATGTGCATCTCCGCAACGCCGTCGATTACCTCGGCATCGACCTCCCGACCGCCTTCCGCCTCGCCAGCACCAACCCCGCCCGCATCGCCGGCGCCGGGGACCGCAAAGGCCAGCTCGAACCCGGCTTCGATGCCGACATCGTCCTGCTCGACCGCGACCTCGCCGTCGCGGCGACGGTCTGCCGCGGCGTCATCGCCTACCGCCGCGGCTGAGCGCCCGCCCCGGCCCGCAAAAACGGCAGCACTGCGCGCAGGAACGCATCCGGCCGCTCCTCCGCCAGCAGGTGCCCTGCCCGTTCGATGACCACCGCATCCTGAGCCCCCGGCAGGCTCGCGGCGAGCGCCTCTGCCCGCGCCGGCGGCACCACCACGTCCTGCGCCCCCGTGACCACCAGCGCCGGGGCCGCCACCCCCGCAAGGTCGACCAGCGGCTCCTGCTCGTGCTCGCGCGCCATCTCGCCCACCGCCCGCACCGTGCCCGGGATGAGCAGCGGGTCGATGTACCCCCGCACCACCTCGTCCGTCACGAACGCCGGGTCTGCGACCATCTGCCGCAGCCCGCGCCGGCCGAGCGCATACATCACCGTCGGCGAGGTCGCCGCCAGCCCGATGAGCCCGAAAACAGCCCGGCTCGCCCGCCTCCGGCGGCGGATGTCGAGGTCCTCTCCCGCGCTAACGGAGCCCACGAGCAGCAGCCGCTCCGCCCGTTCCGGCGCCCGGGCCGCCAGCCGCTGAACCACCGCGCCGCCCATCGAATGCCCCGCGAACGCCGCCCGCTCGATGCCCAGCAGGTCGAGCAGCGCCAGCAGCCGCGCCGCGTGCCGCTCATGCCCGTAGCCGATGCCCCGGCGCCGGTCGCTCAGCCCGAAGCCCGGCAGGTCGACCGCGATGACCCGGAACTCCTTCGCCAGCTCCGGCACCGCGGCCCGCCAGCTGAACGTGCTCCCGGCGAAGCCGTGCACGAGCACCAGCGCCGGCCCGCTCCCCTCGTCGAGGTAGTGCAGCCGCGCCCCATCCACCTCCCGCACGAACCCGCGCGGCGCAGGCGGCCGCCACCGCCGCCGGTCGGCCGCCGCCAGCCCCGCCAGCGCTCCCCCGCCGGCCGCCCCGGCCAGCAGCGCCCGGCCGAACAGCCGCCGCGCCCTCATGCCCGAGCCCCCGCCAGCAGCCGCCGCAGCTCCCGCAGGCTCGCCGCCATCCGCGGCCCGTACCACCAGAGCAGCTTTCCATCCACCAGCCGCGCCGGCGCGATGCTCGCAAACTCCGCCGCGTGCTCCTCCCGGAACCGATACGGCTCATCCGGCAGCAGCACCAGCTCCGGCCGCAGCGCGGCGACCTCCTCCAGCGTCACCTGCGGGTACCGCTCCCGCCCGGCGAGCACGTTCACCGCGCCTGCCGCCTCCAGCATCGAACTCCCGTACGTCCTGCCGCCCAGCCCGAGCAGCGGTGTCCGCCAGATCGGCACGAAGACCCGCACCGGCCCCACGGGCAGCGGCTCCGCCAGCACCTCCCGCACCCCGGCCGCCAGCGCCGCCGCCTCCGCCTCGCGGCCGAGCGCCCGCCCGATTTCCGCGATCGCCGCCAGCGCCTCCTCCACCGAATCGATCACAGTGACCATCACACGCAGGCCGCAGGCCTCGAGCGCTTCGACGTCCTCCCGCCGGTTCTCCTCCCGGTTCGCAATCACGAGGTCTGGCCGCAGCGCTGCAATCGCCGCGACATCCGGGTCCTTCGTTCCCCCGAACGCCGGCACCCGCGCCGCCATCTCCGGCGGTTCCGTGCAGAACCGGGTCCGCCCCGCGAGCGCTCCCGGCTCCAGCGCCCAGGCCAGCTCCGTCAGGCTCGGTACGAGGCTCACCACGCGCATCCCCGCCATTATCGCCCAGCGGCAGACGCCGCGGAGGGGGCCAGCCCACGCCAGCCCCCTCCCGGGTCACGGTGCCGCCGCGTTGTCGCTCAGCTCGTCGGCGGCGCGCCCAGCGTGACCTCCGCGCTCATCTTCTTCCCGTCGCGGTAGAACTCTACCGTCACCTTCTGGCCCGCCTGGTTCTTGATGAGCGCCACGGCGAGGTCCGCCTCGTTGTTCACGTCGATGCCCCCGATCTTCACGATGACGTCCTGCGCCTGCAGCCCGGCCTGCGCCACCGGCCCGCCGGGCACCACTGTCCGGATGACGACGCCGCCCTCGTTCTCCGGGATGCCCAGCTGCCGCGCCACCGCCGGCCGCAGCGCCTCGAATCCCTGGATGCCGAGGTAGCCGCGGTTGACCCGGCCCTGCGCCTTCAGCTGCTCATAAATCGCCTTCACGATGTCCGAACCCACCGCGAACCCGATGCCCGGCGCCTGCTCGCCCGTCGTCGGGTCCGGCGCAATCGCCGTGTTCACCCCCACGACCTTCCCCGTCAGGTCCAGCAGCGGCCCGCCGCTGTTCCCGTGGTTGATCGCCGCGTCCGTCTGCACCGAACCGAAGATTGCCGCGTTCGTCCCTTCGTTGATGACCCGGTTCTTCTGGCTGATGATGCCCCGCGTCACGCTGAAGCTGCCGCCTTCGCCGCCCTGCAGATCCAGCGCGAACCCCATCGCCACCACGTCCTGCCCCACCTGCACGTCCGCGAGGTTCGCGAACTGCAGCGCCTTCAGCCCGCTTGCATCGATCTTCAGCAGCGCGATATCCGCCCGCGTATCGGCCCCGACCACGCGCGCCGGGTACTGGGCCCCGTCGCTCGTCGTCACCGTGATCGTGCTCGCCAGCCGCCCCGTCGACCCCGTCACCACGTGCGCGTTCGTGATGATGTAGCCGTCCGGGTCGACCACGAAGCCCGACCCCACGCCCGAATTCGTCTGGATCCGCACGATCGCCGGCTCCGCATACTGCACCAGCTCCGCCGTCGTCATCTGGCCCGCCGGCAGCGACGTCGGCTGCGACCGCGTCACCGTCGCCGTCGCCGCCGACCCGTTCCCCGCCGTCGCGGCCTGCTGGCCCGCCGGCGTCGCGTCCGAACAGGCCGCCCCGCCGAGCAGCGCGAGTCCTGCCACCCCCGCCGCCAGCACCATCTTCACGTTCATCCGAGTCACCCCACAGGTACTGTCACCAGTCTCCCCGCCGTCCCCGGAGCCCACGGTAAAGATCAAAGGGCCCTTTCGATTGCACTGGTTAAGCTCCTCGCCCCCATCACGCAACCGTGTATCATCCCTCCCCGAAGGGACATCGCCCCGCGATGGATGGGAATCCAACCCCCGCCGGTATACGTAACTTCGATCGAGCCGTCGAATTCCCGCGCCCCGCTGGCGCCGAACTCGCCGGCCGCACCGAATGGACCGACGAGGCCCTCATGCTCGCCATCCTCGAACGCGACCAGCACGCCTTCGCCGTCCTCTACGACCGCTACGTCGACCTCGTCTACTCCGCCGCGTACCGCATCCTCGGCGACGCCGGCCTCGCCGAAGACACCGTGCAGGACGTCTTCGTCCGCCTCTGGCGCCGCCCCGAAACCTTCATCGCCGAGCGCGGCCGCTTCATCAGCTGGCTCATGAGCGTCACCCGCCACCGCGCGCTCGATGAGCTCCGCGCCCGCGGCCGCCGCTGGAAGCGCGAAGGCGGCCCCCTCGGCGACCCCGTCGAATCCGCCGAACCCGTCTTCCACCCCGGCGACCCCGACCCCTCCGCCTCCGCTGAGCTCGCCGAAGAGCGCGCCGCCGTCCGCCGCGCCCTCGAATCCCTCCCCGCCGACCAGCGCCGCGCGCTCGAACTCGCCTACTTCGGCGGCCTCACCCAGCAGGAGATCGCGGCCTACCTCCACGAGCCGCTCGGCACCATCAAGACGCGCATCCGCCTCGGCATGCAGAAGCTCCGCCGCGGCCTCGAACGCCATCGCTAGAGCGCCCCCCATGCTTGGCGAACATCTCACCCGAGGAACAGGCAGACGAATACGCCATCGGCTCCCTCGAACCGGAGCTCGAGCGCGCCATCGCCCTCCACCTCGCCGAGTGTCCCGCCTGCCGCGACATCGTCCGCGACGCCGAGCGGCTCGCTGCCCTCCTCGCCGTCAGCCAGCCTGTCCGCCGCGCCTCCCCCCGCCTCCGCCAGCGCGTCCTCACCGCCGCCGGCATCCGCAAGCCCGGCCCCGCCTGGCGCGCCTTCACCATCGGCCGGGCCGCCGCCGGCCTCGCCGCTATCATCGTCGCCGCCGGCGCCTTCTCCGGCATGCTCGGCCTCCGCACCCAGGTCAACGCCCTCCGCTCCCAGAACGCCGACCTCCAGCGCCAGATCGACGAGGCGCTCTCCCAGAAAGTCGCCCTCGCCGCCCTCACCCAGAAACTCGAAGACCAGGAAGCCGTCGCCGCCGAGCTCCGCGAAACCCTGAAGTCCGACTCCGAGCTCTTCATCGCGCTAATCTCGCCCAGCAGCCAGGTCGCCGCCGTCGTTTCCGTCGACCCTAGCCGCGGCTCCATCGGCCGCCTCGTCTGGGATGACGACCAGAAGCGCGTCTGGTTCGTCGCCAGCCAGCTCCGCCAGCTGCCCCCGGGCGAAACCTACCAGCTCTGGGTCAACTCCGGCGGCCGCTACTACTCCCTCGGCACCTTCGCCCCCGATGATGCCGGCTTCGCCCGCTACGAAACCCGCCTCCCCGAAGGCATCACCAGCTACGACACCGCCGTCGTCACGATCGAACGCGCCGGCGGCAGCCCCGTGCGCGAAGGCCCCGCCGTCTTCTTCGTCACCGACCTCTCCCGCCTGACCCGCAACTGAGCCGCCCGGCTCAGCCCGGCCCCGGCGCCATCGGCCCCCGCCGCTGCATGTGCTTCCGGTCCCGCGCGTACTGCTGCGCCAGCCGGAACTGGATGACTGCCAGCACCGACTCCCGCGTCAGCTGCGGGTACGTCGCCAGGATCGCCTCGACCTCCTCGCCGCGGTCCACCGCGTCCAGCACCTCCTGCGCCGCGATCCGCGTGCCCTTCACCACCGGCCGCCCGCCCAGCACGGCAGCGTCCGAAACCACATACTCCCGCCAGTCCAGCCTGCTCATCCCGCAGCCTCCCGAAGCAAAAGTGCCAGGACGACGATGGCCAGCACCGCCAGCCCCAGCCCGGCAGCCTTCAGCGTCGCGCGCTGGTCCCGGGTCAGCAAGCCCCCCTCCTCCGGCTCCCCCCGCTCCAGGTTCGCGCCTTCGCCCGCATCCTCCAGCACCGCCTGCGCCGCCGCGAGCTGCTCCGCGCGCACGCGCACCAGCCACGTGCCGCCCAGCGGGAACGTCATCGCCCGGTAGGGCGTCTGCGAACCCTCCACCAGCGCCTCGATGCCGGCAGCGCGCAGGAGTCCGGCGGTCAGCTCCGCATCCACCTCCGTCGCCCCGCGCCAGGCCACTGCCCACGGCCCACCGGACAACGCCGTCCCGCCTCAGGCCGGCACCGGCACGTCCAGCCGGTGCCGCCGCAGCTCCGCCATCACCTTCGCGCCGGTCGCCTCGTCCGGTTCGACCACCGGGAGCCGCGGCGCCCCGATGGCGAAGCCCAGCTGCCGCAGCACGTACCGGATCGTGCTCGGGCTCCCGTTGAGGAAGCAGGCATCCGTCACCCGGCAGAGCGCAAGGTGAATCGCCGCCGCCTCCTGCAGCCGCCCGGCCAGCACCGCCTCCAGCATCGCCCGCTGCTGCCGCGCCACGATGTGCGCCGTCACGCTGATCGCCCCCCACGCCCCCATGCACCACAGGTGGAAATTGTCGTTGTCGTTGCCGCTCCAGATTTTGAATCCCGGCGCCGCCTCCATCACCGCCGCCGTGTGCCGCAGGTCGCCGTTCGCCTCTTTGTTGCCGATGACGTTCGGCAGCTCCGCGCACCGCAAAATCGTCTCCACCGTCATCCCCGTCCCCACCCGGCCCGGCACGTTGTACAGGATGACCGGCAGGCTCGTGCTCTCGGCGATCGCCTTGAAGTGCCGGTAGATCCCCTCCTGCGACGGCTTCAGGTAGTACGGCACCACGGCCAGGATGGCGTCCGCGCCGGCCCGCTCGGCCAGCTTCGCCAGGTGCACCGAATGGCGGGTGTCGTTCGTGCCGGCACCGGCCACCACCGTCGCTCCGCCCAGCTCCTGCTTCACCTCCGCCCAGAGCGCGTACTTCTCGTCATCGCTCAGGAGCGGCGCCTCTCCCGTCGTCCCCGTCACCACGACGCCGTCATTCCCGTTCTCCACCAGCAGGCGCGCCAGCCGCCGCGCCCCCGCGAGGTCCACCGCCCCATCCTCCCCGTACGGCGTCACCATCGCCGTCAGCAAACGTCCCGGTTCGGCCATCCTGCCACCTCCTTCGAGCGTCCCTCCATTCTACGCCCCCGCTGCGTCCCGGCCTCCCGTCACGGAGTTTCCCGCCGCTTCACCGGGAATTTACCCGCCCGCGGTCGAACCGCAACGCACCGCCGTCGAACCTGAACATGCGCCCCACGGAGGAACCCGATGACACGCCTCGTTCGCCCCTTCGCCAGCGCATGGAAGGTCACCATCCTCGCGCTGGCCCTCGTCGCCTCGTCGCTCGGCCTCTCCTTCGCCTTCGCCGGTTCGAGCACCGCCACGCTCGCTCCCGGCGACAGCCTCACCGTCCGCTGCGAAGGCGGAACCCGCCTCACCGCCACCCGCCTCTCCAGCCGCGAACTCCGCCTCGACTGCACCGGGCCGACGGCGACGCCAACCCCGACCCGCTCCGCGACCGCGACCCCCACCCGCACCCCGACGGCCACCCCGACGCCGAGCCGCACGGCCACCCCGCCGCCTTCCGCCGGCGCCGTCGGCCGCTGCGGCGAACCGATGGACCGCTGGCACCCGCCCGTCGTCACCGGCCCCGATGGCCGCCCCTGCTACACCGGCCACGAACACGGCGATGAGCCGCCCGCCTGGATCGCCGCCGCCGGCTACACCGTCTCCTTCTCCGGGCCCTTCAACACCTCACCCTCCGAAAACGTGGAGAAGCACGCCGCCATGAAGGGCTTCGCCACCCGCCTCAACGGCGTCGACATCTACTTCCGCGTCCACGCCGCCTCCAACCCGCTCGACCGCATGGCCCGCTACCACTCCTACCAGGTCTGGGCCCGCGACCCGTCCGGCAACGTCTCCTTCTGGCAGGGCTGGTACAACTCCGGCGACCCCCGCCCCGCCTCCGAAGGCGGCTCCCGCGTCCCGCGCCGCATCATCGCCACGCCGGCTGAGGATCAGCGCCCCATCGTCGCCGTTTGCGACGCCACCTCCATCGCCCAGGGCATCGGCTGCGAACAGTGGTACTCCGCCCCCGGCGAACCGGACTGGTCGTGGGACTTCGGCTGGACCATCTGCGGCGCCACCACCCTCTACACCCCCGGCGAAAACGCCACCGCCTACGACATGAGCACCTGGGTCCCCACCGGCGAAACCGGCAACACCCGCCGCCTCGAAGCCGCCTGGTACGCCTTCCGCAACCCCGTCCGCGGCGCCTTCGTCGCCACCCAGTTCGGCGAAATCGTCTCGGGCCACAGCGACCCGCGCTGCTCCGGCACCACCACCCGCTACGGCGTCACCTACCAGAACGTCTGCCTCGACCAGTACATCGCGCCCACCATGCCCACCGTCGCCTTCCCCGGCAACGCCGACCAGAAGACCTATCCCGACCCCGGCGTCACCATCCCGAACTGACGCGCGGCCTGGCCCCGGCCCTCGAACCGCGAAGCGGCCCCGGCGGTGATGCCGGGGCCGCTTCGTGCGCGGGAGCGCACTCCAGGGGGAGAGAACCAGCCTTCCTACTGGGCCGGGGTCAGCGTGCTCGAGGGCGTCATCGGGGCGCCCGCGCCCTTCGGGCCGCGGCCGAAGCCCTTGCCCAGGCCCTTGAGCGGGCCGCCCTCGTTCACCCACGTCGTGATCCGCTGCGCGGCCTCGGCCTTCTTCGCCGCCGCCTCATCGGCCGTCAGCTTGCCGTTCGCGACGGCCTCGTCGATCTTCGCGTTTACCTCGGCCGTCAGCGCATCGATCACGGCCTGCGTCTTGTCGCCCGCGATCTGCGCCAGCGTCTCGCCGGCCGCCAGCCGCTGCCGGAGCGTCGCCTCGTCGATGCCCAGCACCCCGGCAACCGTCTCCAGGCTGCCGAAGCCCTTGAAGCCTCGGCCGAGCCCCTTGCCCTCGGCATGGTCGCCCGGCTTCGAGTTCAGGAACTCATCGATCTTCGCCCCGGCGTCGGCCAGCCGCTGGTCTGCCTGCTCCTGCGTGAGCGTGCCGTTCGCCACCGCCTGGTCGAGCTTCGACTTCAGCGTGTCCAGCGCCTGCTGCTTCGCCTGTGCCGCCGTCACGTCGCCGTACTGGTCGAGGATCTGCCCCCAGGTCAGCCCCGCGGCCTTCCCGTCGGCGATCTCCTGCGCCGTCAGCCCGGTGTTCTTCAGCAGCCCGCGGATGCCGATGCCGTGCCCATGCCCGTCGCAATCCTTCGGCGCCGTGCCGTCGGTCTGCGCCGAAGGCGTCGGCGTGGTGCCGCTGTCCTGGGCGAAGGCCGCGCTGCCGAAGCCGATCACGCTGACCGCGATCACGCTCGCCACGCCCACCGAAACCAGCCGGCTGTCTCGAATCGAGAACTTCATGGCTCTTTCTGCTCCTCTGGTGAGGGGATGATGCAGCGGTCGTCCCGCCGCTCACCATTGCTATGGCGCCGCCCCGCCCGGGGGTGACGCGCCGGCTCCGCTGCCGGTCAGGCCGCCTTTACCGGTGCCGCTCCACCCACCGCCCCCGGAACACCAGCAGCGCCCCTTCCCGCACCTCGACCTCCGCGCGCGCCCCCACCAGCTCGTTGTGCACCCCCCGCGGGCTGAACGGCAGGTCGTCGTCCCGCAGCTCCCACCGCAGCCCCCGCGTCGTCACCCCCCGGCACCCGCCCGGCGCAATCAGCGACACCACCGTCCCCGGCTCGCCCGCCACCTCCGTCCGCCCCCGCACCAGCCACACCGCGAACAGGTCGTCGTGGAGGACGACGTCGTGCTCCGCGAACAGCACCAGCACCGAGAGGTTCGCCAGCGCGTGGTCCCCCCGCCCGCCGCCCGCCGCCGCCACGTCCACCCCTGCCGCCCCCCGCGCCAGCGCGAACCGGATCGCCTTCTCCAGGTCCGTCGTCTCCGGGTCCGCGTCCCGCACGAACCGCTCCCGCGGGATCGGCGCCGCCGGGAACTGGTCCATCGTGTCGAGGTCGCCGACCACCCAGTCCGGCATCACCCCCGCATCCAGCGCCACCAGCGCGCCGCCGTCCGCCGCCACCACCAGCCCCGCCCCGGCCGCCAGCTCCCGCAGCAGCCCTGCCGAGGGCGGCTCCCCGTGCGCGATGACCAGCGCCCGCATGCCTTCATTCAACCCTCCGCCGGCCCACCGCGCGAGCCCGCGCCGCTGGCAGGTGCGGTTCCCCCGTGCTACCGTACCTTCAGCCGCTCACGAATCGTAAGGAGAAACGCGCATGCCCGCCTCCATCCCCGCATCCCACCGCGACCTCTTCGAAAAGCCCAACTTCGGCCACCTCGCGACCCTCATGCCCGACGGCTCCCCGCAGGTCACCCCAGTCTGGGTCGACATCGAAGGCGACACCATCCTCTTCAACACCGCCGAAGGCCGCGTCAAAACCCGCAACCTCGACCGCGACGGCCGCGTCGCCATCTCCGTCGCCGACCATCAGAACCCTTACCGCTACATCCAGGTCCGCGGCCGCGTCGTCAGCCGAACGCACGAGGGCGCCGACGCTCATATCGACAAACTCGCGAAGAAGTACCTCGGCCAGGACCGCTACCCCTTCCGCCAGCCCGGCGAACAGCGCGTCATCTACCGCATCCAGCCCGAGCACGTCCAGGTCAGCGGCTGAACCTCCCCGCGCGCTGGCTCCCGGTGCCGCCCCGCGCTAGCATCGGGAGCCATGCGCATCCTCCTCCTCGGAGCCAACGGCCAGCTCGGCTCCGATATCGCCCGCCTCTGGCCCGGCCAGCCCGGGATCGAACTCGTTCCGGCCACCCGCGCCGACGCCGACGTCACCGACCTCGCCGCCGTCCGCGCCCTCGTCGAACGCACCCGGCCCGGCCTCGTCATCAACACCACCGCCTTCCACAACCTCCCCCTCTGCGAACAGGACCCGGTCACCGCGATGACCGTCAACGTCGCCGGCGGCTGGAACGTCGCCGCCGCCGCACGAGAGGCCGGCGCCGCCGTCGTCCAGTTCTCCACCGACTACGTCTTCGACGGCGAAAAGCGCACCCCCTACCTCGAAACCGACGCCCGCCGCGCCCTCAACATCTACGGCGCCGCCAAGATCGCCGCCGAAGACGCCGTCCGCATCGCCAACCCGGACCACCTCATCGTCCGCGTTTCCGGGCTCTACGGCCTCGCCGGCTCCGCCGGCAAAGGCGGCAACTTCGTGGAGACGATGCTCCGCCTCGCCCGCGAAGGCCAGCCCATCCGCGTCGTCGCCGACCAGGTCACCGCTCCCACCAACACCGCGGAAATCGCCGAGGGCCTCCTCCCGCTCCTCCGCGACGGCCTCCGCGGCACCATCCACCTCGCCGCCGGCGGCGAAACCTCCTGGTACACCTTCGCCCGCGCCATCTTCGAGCTCCGCGGCCTCGCGCCGGAGTGCACCCCGACCACCACCGCCGAGTTCGGCGGTCCCGTCCGCCGTCCCCTCTACAGCGTCCTCGGCTCGGCCCGCGTCCCCCGCCTCCGGCACTGGCGCGAGGGCCTCGAACGCTACCTCCGCGAGAAGCACGGCGCCCTGTCCTGAATCCGCCATCTTCCGTACCATCCGCTACCATGCGGGCCAGGCATGGCCCGGTCGGAGGCCTCATGCGCATCCTCGTCACCGGCGGCGCCGGCTACATCGGCAGCGTCCTCGTCCCCAAGCTCCTCGCCCGCGGCCACCAGGTCCGCGTCGTCGACCGCATGTTCTGGGGGCTCCCCCACTACGCCGATGAGCCCGGCGTCGAACTCGTCAACGCCGATATCCGCCGCCTACCCGAGGGCGTCTTCGACGGCATCGACGCCGTCGACCACCTCGCCGGCTTCTCCAACGACCCGACCGCCGAGTTCAGCCCCGAAGCCAACTGGCAGATGAACGCATCCGCCACCGACACCATCGCCCGCCAGTGCATCGCCGCCGGCGTCCGCCGCCTCGTCTTCGGCTCCTCCTGCTCCCTTTACGATGGCGCGCCTGACGTCGAAACCCTCCTCGACGAATCCTCCCCCCTCGCGCCCCGCGGCGCCTACGCCACCTCCAAGCACTACTCCGAACAGGCCCTCCTCGCCCACGCCGGCCCCGATTTCGAACCCGTCATCCTCCGCCAGGCCACCGTCTTCGGCCTCAGCCCCCGGATGCGCTTCGACCTCGTCCTCAACACCTTCGTCAAAGACGCCCTCGTCCGCCAGCGCCTCATCCTCCACGGCGGCGGCCGCATGTGGCGCCCCCTCGTCAGCGTCCAGGACCTCGCCGACGCCCACGTCGCCGTCCTCGAAGCCCCCTCCGAACTCGTCGCCGGCGAAACCTTCAACGTCGTCGGCGACAACTACCAGATCCGCGACCTCGCCGAAGTCGTCGCCGCCGCCCTCGTCAAGCTCGGCCAGCCCGTCGCCCTCGTCGATGGCCCCCTCCCCAACCTCGTCCGCAACTACCGCTGCTCCGGCGAAAAACTCAAGCAGCGCCTCAACCTCCAGCTCCCGACCACCGCCGCCGACGCCGTCGCCGAACTCGTCGAAACCTTCCGCAGCGTCCCCGTCGAACAGCTCGGCCACCCGAAGTACTACAACATCGCCTGGATGCAGCTCCTCGAGCAGGTCCGCCCCGCCTACCAGGCCTCCAACCGCATCTTCGAACCCTTCGAGGAGTAACCAACCGTGGATATCCGCGTCTCGACCACCCCGCTCGAAGGCGTCCTCATCATCGATACCGACTTCTTCCGCGATGAGCGCGGCTTCTTCATCGAGGTCTACCACGAACAGCGCTTCCGCGAGCACGGCCTCCCCACCAACTTCGTCCAGGACAACCACTCCCGCTCCGGCAAGGCCGTCCTCCGCGGCTTCCACTACCAGGACATGACGGCCCCCATGGGCAAGCTCGTCCGCTGCACCTTCGGCGCCATCCTCGATGTCGCCCTCGACCTCCGCGTCGGCTCGCCCACCTTCGGCAAGTACTTCGCCATCGAACTCACCGCCGACAACATGCGCCAGCTCTGGGTGCCGCCCGGCTTCGGCCACGCCTTCCTCACCCTCAGCGACGCCGCCGAAGTCCAGTACAAGTGCACCGGCCTCTATTCCCCGCCTTCCGAAGGCACCGTCGCCTGGAACGACCCCGACGTCGGCGTCGACTGGCCGATCAAAACGCCTGTCCTGTCCCAGCGCGACCAGAACGGCATGAGCCTCCGCCAGTACCTCGAGAAGCCCGCCTTCCGCTACGGCGAAAGCTGACCTGCGCCCTTCCCGCCGCTTGACCCGCCCCGGCCGCGCGCAGCGGTATCCTTCCGCCATGTCCCGCCTCCTCCGCCTCGGCCTCCTCCCGCTGCTGGCAGGGATCATCGCCGCCTGCTCCAGCGCCGCCCCCGCCCCGCCGGCACCGGCCCCGTCCCCCTCTCCCGCGGCCGCTGCATCGCCGACGCCCGCGCCGGCGTCTGACCCCGGCGCCCGCCAGTACCGGCCGCTCGGCACCAGCGCCGGCATCCCCACCACCGCCGCCGACCCCGCCTTCGACCCCCTCCCCGGCGCCCGCGCCAGCTACGGCATCCTCGGCCGCGCCGCCTACCGCATCGAAATCCCCGACGCATGGAACGGCGACCTCGTCCTCTACGCCCACGGCTTCGCTGGCTTCGGCACCGAAGTCAGCGTCCAGAACCCGCCGCGCGAGCTCCGCCAGGCGCTCATCGACCGCGGCTACGCCTGGGCCGCCAGCTCCTACAGCGAAAACGGCTACGTCCCCGGCATCGGCGCCGACGACACGCTCGCCCTCAAGCGCCAGTTCGAAGCCGAATTCGGCGCCCCGGCCCGCACCTACCTCGTCGGCGCCTCCATGGGCGGCAACGTCGTCGCTCTCGCCCTCGAACACCACGCCGGCGAATACGATGGCGGCCTCGCCCTCTGCGGCGCCCTCGGCGGCATCGAGCAGATCGATTACCTCGTCTCCTGGGTCGCCCTCGCCGAGTACCTCTCGGGCCTCCGCTTCCCCATCGGCGAACCTGGCGCCGACCTCACCGGCATCTTCCTCACCCGGCTCCCTGTCCTCCTCGGCACCCCCCAGCGCCCCACCGAAGCCGGCCGCCGGTTCGCCTCCGCCGTCAAATACCTCACCGGCGGCCCCCGCCCCTTCTTCGCCGAGGGCTTCGCAGAGCAATACCTCGTCAACTTCGGCCTCGCCATGGTCGACCCCGAGCGCCAGCTGCTCGTCACCCGCGCGGCGACGAACGAGGACCACGTCTACGCCATCGACCCGGGCCTCGGCCTCACCGCCGACCAGCTGAACGCCGGCGTGCGCCGCTTCGCTCCCGACCCTGTCGCCCGCAACGCCGATGCCCACCCCGACGCCGTTCCCACCACCGGCAACCTCTCCGCCCCGCTCCTCACCCTCCACAACACCGGCGACCTCTTCGTCCCCATCTCGCTCGAACAGTCCTACCTCCAGAAGGTCCGCGCCGCCGGCAAATCCGACCTCCTCGTCCAGCGCGCCATCCGCGCAGGCGGCCACTGCCAGTTTTCCAGCCAGGAGCTGCTCACCGCCTTCGACGACCTCGTCCGCTGGGTCCGCGACGGCGTCCGGCCTGCCGGCGACGACCTCTCCGGCGACCTCACCGACATCGGCCGCCAGTTCACCAACCCCATCCGCCCCGGCGACCCGGGCGGCGTCAACTGACCGCGGCCAGCGCCTCCGCAATCGGCCCCGCGTCGCAGCCGAACGCCGCCAGCCCCCGGTCGATCACCCGCCGCCGCCGGTCGGCCGGGCAGATTTCCGCCATCGCCAGCACCGAAGCGCGCCAGCGCTCCGCCGGCGGCCGCCCTGCAGCCGCCAGCCACGCCCGCTCCCACGCCGCGAAGAACCCGTCGAGCGGGCCGCCCGGCTCCGCGTGGTGGATCAGCTCCTTCGGCAGGTACGGCTGGAACGCCCGCGGCCCCTCGGCGAAGAACCGCAGCCGCTGCCCGAACACCAGCCGCCGCCGCAGCAGCGGCGCCTCCTCCCACCTCCCGCCCGGCCGCGGCTGCGCACCCGTCCGCTCCCACGCCCACCAGCAGGCCAGCCGCCCCCACGGGTCGCACGTCCCCTCGATGAGCAGCGCCCCGGGCGCCATCCTGAGCGCGACCGTCTCCAGCGCCGCCCGCACCTCCGCCTCGCTGTACTGCCGCAGCACGTTGAACGCCCGCACCAGCCCGGCCCGCTCGCCCTCCGCCAGCGGCAGGTTGAACCCGCCCCGCGCGAACCGCAGCCCCTCCCGCTCCCACGCCCGCGCCCGCTCCGCCCGCTCCGGGTCGATCTCCACCCCCACCACCTCCGCCCGCGGGTTCGCCGCGCGCACCCGCGCCCACAGCTCCGCCGTCGTCACCGGCGTCTCCCCGAACCCGAGGTCGACCACCGGGCCGGCGAGCGCCCGCAGCCGCGCCCGCTCCGCCACCAGCAGCCACGTATCGACGAGGCGCAGCCGGTTCGGCGCCGTCTTTCCCCGCGTCACCTGCCCCGCTGGTTTCCCTGCCATCCCGCCGATCCTCCCAAACCTCCCCGCTTCCCGCACCCGTGGACAGTCCTTTGCCCCGGTGCAAGAATCCCCCCACCCCTGCTCGGAGGCCGAAGCGTGACCTCGAACCACTCCCTCGAATTCGACAGCATCATCGTCGGAGCCGGCTTCGCCGGGCTCTACCAGCTCCTCCGGCTCCGCCGCGCCGGCTTCTCCGCCCGCGTCATCGAAGCCGGCGACAACGTCGGCGGCACCTGGTACTGGAACCGCTACCCCGGCGCCCGCTGCGACATCGAATCGCTCCAGTACCAGTACGGCTTCGACCCCGACCTCGCCCGCGAATGGCGCTGGACCGAGCGCTACGCCACCCAGCCCGAAATCCTCCGCTACATCGAATTCGTCGCCGACCGCTACGACCTCCGCCGCGACATCCAGTTCTCCACCCGCGTCACCGCCGCCCACTACGACGACGCCTCCGCCCGCTGGACCGTCCACACCGACCGCGGCGACGCCTTCACCTGCCGCTGGCTTATCATGGCCACCGGCTGCCTCTCCGTCCCCAAGACGCCCGAAGTCCCCGGCATCGACGCCTTCGAAGGCGAGTCCTACCACACCGGCGCCTGGCCCCACGACGGCGTCGACTTTACCGGCAAGCGCGTCGCCGTCATCGGCACCGGCTCCTCCGCCATCCAGTCCATTCCCATCATCGCCCGCCAGGCCGAACACCTCACCGTCTTCCAGCGCACCCCCAACTTCTCCGTCCCCGCCCACAACTCCCTGCTCGACGAATCCCAGTGGCAGGAGGTCGCCGCCCGCATCGCCGAGCTCCGCGCCGAGGCCCGCACCACCTCCGCCGGCATCCTCGGCATTCCCCTCAATGACGTCTCCGCCCTCGCCGTCAGCGAAGAAGAGCGCCGGCGCGAATTCGAGCGCCGCTGGGCCATCGGCGGCTTCGCCATCGGCGGCGCCTTCAACGATATCGCCATCAACCTCGACGCCAACGAAACCGCCGCCGAATTCGTCCGCAGCAAAATCCGCGAAATCGTCAACGACCCCGAAACCGCGGAAGCCCTCTGCCCGCGCGACTACCCCTTCGGCACCAAGCGCCTCTGCGTCGACATCAGCTACTACGAGACCTTCAACCGCCCCAACGTCAAACTCGTCTCCATCCGCGACAACCCGATCGCCGAGATCACCCCGAAGGGCCTCCGCCTCCAGGACGGCACCGAATACGAATTCGACGCCATCGTCTACGCGACCGGTTTCGATGCCATGACCGGCGCCCTCCTCCGCATCGACATCCGCGGCCGCAACGGGCTCGCCCTCCGCGACAAGTGGGAGCACGGCCCCCGCACCTACCTCGGCCTCCAGGTCGCCGGCTTCCCCAACATGTTCACCATCACCGGCCCCGGCAGCCCCTCCGTCCTCAGCAACATGATCGTCTCCATCGAGCAGCACGTGGACTGGGTCACCGACTGCCTCGAATACCTCCGCGAGCGCGACCTCGCCGTCATCGAAGCCGCACCCGCCGCCGAGGACGCCTGGGTCGACCACGTCAACCAGGTCGCCGACCTCACCCTCTACCCCCGCGCCAACTCCTGGTACATCGGCGCCAACGTCCCCGGCAAACCGCGCGTCTTCATGCCGTACATCGGCGGCGTTGGCCTCTACGCCCAGAAATGCGCCGAAGTCGCCGCCAACGGCTACGAAGGCTTCCTCCTCAGCCCCGAGCCCGCCCTCTCCCGCTGACGCGCTGCACGGACTGACGCGAACAAGCGGGGCGGCCCATCCGGGCCGCCCCGCAGCGTCATCGCGAAACCGGGACCGGGATTAGTCCAGCCGCTCGACCACCGTCGCCGTGCCGATGCCGCCGCCGACGCACATCGTGATCAGCCCGTAGCGGCCGCCCGTGCGCTCCAGCTCGTTGATCAGCGTCGCGAACAGCCGCGCCCCGGTGCAGCCCGTCGGGTGCCCCAGCGCGATCGCGCCGCCGTTCACGTTCACCTTCGACATGTCCGGGTTCAGCTCGCGCTTCCACGCAAGCACGACGCTCGCGAACGCCTCGTTGATCTCGAACAGGTCGATATCCCGCATCGTCAGGCCCGCGCGCTGGAGCGCCAGCGGCGTCGCCGTGATCGGCCCCGTCAGCATCAGCTCCGGGTCCGACCCCACGACCGCCTGCGAGACGATCCGCGCCCGCGGCTTCCAGCCCATCTCCTTCGCCTTCTCCGGGTGGGTCAGCAGCACCGCCGCCGAGCCGTCCGTGATCTGGCTCGAGTTGCCCGCATGGTGGACGCCGTTCTCCTTGAAGCTCGGCTTCAGCTGCGCCAGTACTTCCACCGTCGTCCCCGGCCGGATGCCCTCATCGAAGTCGATGATGGCGTCCTCCCATTCCTCCGTGCCGTCCGCCTTCTTGATCTTCTTCTTGCCCGGCACCGGCACCATCTCGTTCTTGAAGCGGCCCTCGGCCTGCGCCTTCGCCGCCTTCGCCTGGCTCTCCACCGCGAACTCGTCCGCCTCCTCGCGGCTGATGCCCCACTTCTCGGCAATCCGCTCCGCGGCGATGCCCTGGCTGCTCAGGTCGTACTGCTCCCGCATCGCATCCGTGAACGGGAAGCCCAGCCCCTGGCCGATGTTCGCGCCCAGCGGGATCTGCGACATCCACTCCGTGCCGCCGGCCACCACCACGTCGTGCACGCCCGCCGCAATCTGGTTCGCCGCGAAGTGCACCGCCTGCTGGCTCGAGCTGCACTGCCGGTCCAGCGTCACACCCGGGATCGTGTACGGCCACCGCGCCGTCAGCACGATGTTCCGCGCCAGGTTCGTCGACTGCGCGCCGACTTCCGAGACGCACCCGTAGATCACGTCGTCCACGATCTCCGGGTCCATGTTGTTCCGCTTCGCCAGCGCCTGCAGCAGCAGCGCCGACGTCTCCACCGGGTGGTTCTTGCTCAGCACGCCGCCCCGGCGGCCAAGCGGAGTCCGAACCGCATCGACGATGACGACTTCACGCATGAGGGGCCCTTTCGTTTCGAACGAACTTTCGCTACGCAGTGTAGGCCCACCCCGTGCAGGGTGCTACCGTTCGCCCGCATGCCCGCCCGGCGGCGCCGCGAACCGGATCGCCCCCGCGAGCATCTCGATCCGCGCCGGCAGGTAGCCCCCCATCTCCCCATCGAGGTCCAGCCGCGTCGGCTTCGGCGACGACAGCTCCACCACCCGCGCCGGGTGCCGGTCGACCCCCTCCATCTCGAGGTGCACGCCGCCCTTCCGCTGCCCGTCGACCGCCCGCAGCACCTCGCGCCGCCCGAGGTCCCCCCACCGGATCACGTCGAACAGCCCGTCATCCGGCGCCGCCCCGGGCGCCGCCACGAGGTCGCCGCCCCAGAGCTCCATGTTGTGCACACTGATCGTGTTGTACCGCCCGTCGAACTCCCGCCCGTCGATCCGCAGCGTGAAGCTCCGCCCCATCGGCCCCAGCATCTTCACCACCGTCATGATGACGTACGGCGCGGTATCCCCCAGCCGCTTCAGCCACCGCGGCGTCGATTGTGAAATCTCCGGCACCCACCCGGCCGACGCCTCCAGCAGGAAGTACCGCACCTGCTCCTGCCCGTCCTCGCCGATCGCCGTCACCTTGCCGATGTCGACCCGCCGCTCCTCCCCCTGCGCGATCGCCCGCAGCGCCCGCGCGCCCCGCCCGATGCCGAGGCACTTCGCGATGTCCTTCCCCGTCCCCATCCCGATCGTCCCCACCTTCACCCGCTCCGCCGCGCCTTCCGCCATGACGCCGTTCACCACCTCGTTCACCGTTCCATCGCCGCCGCAGGCCACGAGGAAGGTCCGCCCCGCTCCAATTGCCTCCCGCGCGATGTCGATGCCTTCGCCCGGCCGGGTCGTGAAGGCGCAATCCGCCTCGAGCCCCGCCCGCTCGATCGCGTCGATCAGCGCGCCCACGCGGTTCCGCGTCCTCCCTCCCCCCGAAGCCGGGTTCACGATGAAAAACGGTCGGTCCAGCGGCGGCGTGTCGTTCGTGCCCATGCCGGGATCGTCCTATGCTCAGCGCCAAGGGAGAAGACGTGGAGCACAGTGAATCCTTCCGCGCCATGAACACCACGGTCGACCTCCTCGTCGTCGCCCCTGAACGCCCTGCGCTCCCCTTCCTCGAAACCCGCCTGCTCTTCGAACAGCAGGAGGCCCGCTTCTCCCGCTTCCGCCCGGGCAGCCTCGTCAGCCGCCTCAACCGCGGCGACATCGTCGCCGACCCCTGGCTCGATGCCATCCTCCCGCTCGCCCTCGCCGCCTTCGAAGCAACCGGCGGCCTCTTCAATCCCCTCATCCTCCCGGCCCTCGCCGCCGCGGGCTACGACCGCTCCTTCGAACACGTCGCCGGCGGCGAGCCCCGCCCCCTGCCGCCGCCCGACCCCCGCGCCGCCCTCGAACGCTTGCCCGCCGGCTGGCGCCTCCGCGAAGGTCAGCTCGACCTCGGCGGCATCGTCAAAGGCTGGACCGCCGACCTCGCGGCCGAACACCTCGCCGCCGCTGCCGGCGCCCCCGCGATGGTCAACGCCGGCGGCGATATCCGCTGCGTCGGCGAGGAGGCCCCCGGCCTCGGCGGCTGGCAGCTCGCCATCGACGGCCCCGGCGGCGAGCCGGCCTGGTCGGGCGTCGTCGCCGGCGCGCTTGCCACCTCCACCACCCGCAAGCGCCGCTGGCGCACCGCCGCCGGCGGCGAGGCCCACCACCTCATCGACCCGCGCACCGGGCTCCCCGCCCGCTCGCCGTTCGTCCAGGTCTCCGTCCTCGCCGCCGCCTGCCGCGAGGCCGAGACCTGGGCCAAGGCCATCCTCATCGCCGGCCCGGCTGGCCTCGAGCTCGCTGCGGCCCGCGGTCTCGCAGCACTCGCCTTCGACGATGCCGGCCGTCCTGCAGCTTCCCCGGCCTGGCCCTGGTAAAGACGACGACATTTTCGGGCCCCGGCTGACACCTTTCTCCCCGCGGCCACGATGTACCTCGCGAATTCAGCTTCGGGAGGTACCCAGCCATGAACCGCCTCGCATCCATCCTCACCGCCGCGGCAACCACCGGCCTCTCGGTTGCAGCCGTCGGCGCCGCCGCCTCCAGCCAGGGCGCCTTCGGCGGCGAGTCCGGGACCGCCGCGCCCGCCCCCGCCTCGGCCGTCGCAGGTGCCGCTTCCCCCGTCCCTTCCCTCGAGCTCCCCGGCGTCGGCATCGTGACCCTCGATGCCTCGTCGCCCGCTCCCGGCCAGCGCAGCGGCGATGACCGGGACGACCGCGGACCGTCGCCCGCCAGCCCCTCCGCTGCCCGCGACGATGACCGCGTCGGCAGGGGCCCTTCACCTGCCCCGTCCGCCAGCCGCGACGATGACGACCGGCGCCCGTCGGCTTCTTCGTCCAGCGGCCGCGACGACGACCGGGACAACCGGGATGATCGCGGCAACCGGGATGATCGCAGCGACGACCGCAATGGCCGCGACGACGACCGGGACGGCCGGGATGACCGCAACGACGGCCGCGACGACGACCGGGGCGATGACCACGACGACCGCGACGATGACCGGGACGATGACCACGACCCCCGCGACGATGACGACGACTAGCGCGCCCGCCACCATCCGCTGGCGCCGGGAAGCTCCGTCTCGCTGACCCCGCCGCCCCGCTCGAGCAGGGTCGAGGGAAACGATGCGTAAAGATCTCCCCGACCCGTGACACCTTCTGGCCGGACCTCCCGATGTACTCCGCGGAACACCGCATCGGGAGGTTTTCGGCCATGAATCGCCTTGCCTCGCTGCTCACCGCAGCTATCACCACCGGCCTCTCGGCTGCCGCAGTCGGCGCAACCGCCGCCTCGCAGGGCCTGTTCGATTTCGGTGGCAGCGCCGAGCCCGCCGCACCTGCCCCGCTCGCCGAGCAGGCCCCCGCCCAGCAGGCTCCCGCTCTGCCCGCCGCAATCGCAGCCGAAAACCCCATCGTCATCTACCAGGACGCAACCCCCGTCGTCGTCTACCAGCAGGCCCAACAGGCACCCGCCGATTCCGGCAGCCCGGTGCCCCAGCCCGCGAGCACGCCCGCTGGCCAGGAGCCACGGCCTTCCGCTGCCTCGTCGCCATCGTCCCCGCCGGCATCGCCATCGACCTCGACCCCGGCTGCCACGCCGACCGCCCGGCCCGCATCGACCCCAACGCCGGCTCCGTCTGTCACCGCTCCGGCTCCGTCCTCGCCAGCGCCCGCGCCAGCGCCGTCGTACGGTCGCGACGATGACGACGACGACCGCCACCACCACGACGACGACGACCGCCACCACCACGACGACGATGATGACGATCGCCGCCACGATGACGATGACCACGACCGCCACCACGACGACGATCACGAGGACGACGATGACGACTAAGCCAGGCGGCGCCGTTCGCTTCGCCCTCACGCGACTGGGCATCGGCGCTTCAGCCGCCGCCACGCTCGTCAGCACCTGGAACGCCATCGCCATCGCCGAACATCGCCAGGACGCTGCCGAAGCGGCAGCTGCCGTCTCGCTCCCCGGCGCCGCAGCTGAGCCTGACCAGGCTTCCGCCGCAAACGGGGAAGCCCCGGGCGAGTTCGCCCCCGCGGCCGCCGCCGATTCGGCAGCCCGGCCGGTGGTCATCATCCAGCGTCAGCCCATCTACTACATCGTCCAGGCCGCTCCCGCGCCGGCCGGCGCGGGGTCCGGCGCACCGTCACCTGCCGCGCCGACCCCATCGCCGCAGGCTGCCTTACCCGCGCCGGCAGCCGGGCAGCCGGCGCCGGCCGCGGGAACGGGCTCCCTCCCGATACCCGCGCCGGCCCCCGCGGAACTCCCGGCCGCCCCTCCGCCTGCGCCGGCGCCCGCGCCGCCCCCTTCACCCGCGCCGCCCGTCGCGGCCGCTGCACCAGCAGCCCCGGCCAGCCCGCCGAAGCCCGCCCCCACAACCGCGCCAAAGAAATCCAAGGGGTCCTGAGATGCGCTACCACACCGTCATCGCATGGGCCGCTGCGGCGGGGCTGCTCGCGGGGGCAGCGGGCCGGGGCTACCTCGCCCCCTTGCTCCCCCCGGATGAAGGCCACGGCGCCTGGTACGCCTCCCGCGCCGCCGGGATTTCCGCCTACCTCTTCCTCTGGCTCTCCCTCGCAGGCGGCCTGCTCATGTCATCCGCCTGGTTCGATGGGCTGGTCAACCGTGCGCGCCTCCTCGCCGCCCACCAGGCCTTCGCCATCGCCGGCCTCGCGCTCGGCCTCGTCCACGCCCTCGTCCTCATTCCCGACGGCTGGACCGATTTCGGCCCCGCCGACCTCTTCATCCCCTTCGCATCCTATTACGAGCGCGCCGATGCCGCCCTCGGCACCATCGCCCTCTATCTCTTCGCCATCGTCACCTTCAGCTTCTGGTTCCGGGGCGCCATCGGCCCCGCCACCTGGCGCTGGGTGCACCGCGCCTCGTTCGTCGCCTATCTCGCCGCGCTCTGGCACGGCATCCGCATCGGCACCGATACCGGCGCGCTTCCGGTCGCGGTGCTCTACCTCCTCACCTCGTCGCTCCTCATCGGCGCGCTGACCGTGCGCCTCGTGTATGTGCGCCCGCGCCGGCAGGCGCCGGCCCGCCCTCCGTCCCGGGCCGCCGCCGAGCCGGCGGGCTAGCGCCGGCGGAGGGCGCCGCCGTCAATCCTCCCCGTTGTCCCCGGCGGCGCCCTCCCCGGCACCTCCCTGACCCCGCGCCGGGATCTCCTTCCCCACCGCGCGCATCGTCTCCAGCACGCCGTTGTGCACCGCATCCCGCGCCGCCTTCAGCGCGTTGTAAATCGCCCGCGCGTTCGAACGCCCGTGCCCGATGACCACGATCCCGTCCACCCCTACGAGCTGCGCCCCGCCGTACTCGGCATAATCCAGCCGCCGCTTCACCTTCCGCAGCTCCGACATCAGGATCAGCCCGGCGGCCTTGTTCCACGGGGTCAGCTCCACCGCTTTCCGCAGCTCGCCGAAAAGCAGCTCTGCGATGCCCTCCGCCGTCTTCAGCACCACGTTCCCGGTGAACCCGTCCATCACCACCACGTCCGCCATCCCCTTCGGCAGGTCCTTCCCCTCGACGTTCCCGATGAAGTTCAGCCGGCTCCCGCGCAGCAGCTGGTGCACCTCGAGCGTCAGCTGGTTCCCTTTGCTTTCCTCCTCGCCGATCGACAGCAGCCCGACCCGCGGCCGCGCCACCCCGAACATCCGCTCCATATACGCCGCGCCCATATGCGCGAACTGGAACAGGTGCACGGGCCGGCAGTCCGCGTTCGCGCCCACGTCCAGCAGCATCGTCAGCTTCCCGTCCGCCGCCGGGAAAATCGTCGCCAGCGCCGGCCGCCCGATGCCGCGCACCCGCCCCAGCGTCAGCAGCGCCGCCGCCATCGTCGCCCCCGTGTTCCCGGCGGTCACGAACGCGTCCGCTTCCCCCCGCTTCACCATCTCGAGGCCGACCACGATGGAGCTCTTCGGCTTCGAACGCACCGCCTCCGTCGGGTGCTCCTCCATTTCGATGACGTCCGGCGCCTCCACCACCCGCACGTCGCGGATGGTGCCCGTCCCCCGCAGCTCCGCCTCGATCGCCTCCCGCCGCCCGACGAGGATGAGCTCCACGCCGAGCACCCCGGCCGCCATGAGCGCCCCGGCTACCGGCTCGCCCGGCGCGTTGTCGCCCCCCATCGCATCCAGCACGATTCGCGGTGTCGTCATCCCGGCCTCCTCCGCGCGATTGCCACCATCCGGCTGCTCCCGCCCTCCAGCGGCGAAAGGTCGTAATCCCCGAACAGGTCCACGAGGTCGAGCCCTGCCGCCTCCAGCAGGTACTCCAGCTCCCACCGGCCCACGTACCGCAGCCGGTGCACGCTCACCCGCCGCCGGACGGTGCCATCCTCCCCGACCGTCTCATACGCCACCCGCAGCGTCCGCACCTGCTCCGCGAGGTCGTCCTCGTGCACATGCCAGCACTCGAATCCCTCGCCGTCGTCCGTCTCCCCCGAAAACGCCAGCACCGGCTGCCCGTTCGTCGCCGGGTCCAGCCAGCTTCCCGGCCCCGGCAGGTCCAGCGCCAGCGTCCCGTCGAAGGTCAGCGCCTCCGCCAGCCGCTCCAGCGTGGCCCGCTGCTCCTCGCCGTCCTTGCAGTACAGGAACACATCGAGCGGCACCACGATAAACCCGTAGCGCCCCGGCTCGAGCGCGAGGTCCAGCACCCGCCCCTCGATGAACCGCACGTCGAGCCCCCGCTCGTCCGCGCGCCGCCGCGCCCGCGCCAGCATCGCTGGCGACGGGTCGATGCCCGTCACCTCGTGGCCGTGCGCCGCCAGCTCCACGGCGATCCGCCCCGTGCCGCAGCCGACCTCCAGCACCGGCCGGTCCGTCCGCCCCGCATAGGCGAGCCAGAGGTCGATGTCGTCCCGGAAGCCGTCGTGGATGGCGTCGTAGAACGCCGCATCGGCCGCGTAGGGGTCGTGATGCACCGTCCCGAATTCTCCCCCGCAGCCTACGCCCGTGTCGAACCCCGGCCGCCCCGCTCCTGCGCCAGCAGCCGCGCCAGCACGAGGTAGTCCGGGTCGCTGTGCGTCACATGGGCCGGCACCATCGCCTCCGCCAGCGCCGCGCACGTGCTCTTGGTCAGCGCCAGCGCCATCGGGTCCTTCGCGAGCAGCTGGCCCGCCAGCTCCCGCGCCGCCGCCAGCGCCTCGCCCTCCGGCGCGACCCGGTTCACGAATCCCCACGCCAGCGCCTGCTCCGCCGTGAACCGCTCGCAGGTCATCACCAGCTCCCGCGTCCGCGCCGGCCCCAGCTCCCGCATCAGCCGCGGCAGCGCGTTCCACGTCAGGGGGATATCGAGGTCCACCTCCGGGACCGAAAACCACGCCGTCGCTGCCGCTATTCGCAGGTCGAGGCAGGCCAGCAGCACCACCGCGCCCCCGATCGCCAGCCCGTTCACCGCCCCGATGGTCACCTGCGGCAGCCCCTCCAGCGCCGCAGCCGTCCGGTTCCCCTGGCTCGCCCGCAGCCGCTCCCGCAGCGGCGATCGCTCCGCCTGCAGCGTCGCCAGCGGCAGCCGGTTCGGGTCCGAGGCGCTTCCCCCGAGGTCCGCTCCCGCCGAAAACGCCCGGCCCGCGCCCGTCAGGATGACCACCCGCGCCTCCGCGTCGTCCGCCAGCTCCCGGCAGACCTCCTGCAGCTCCCGGTGCATCCGCCCGCTGATCGCGTTCAGCTTCTCCGGCCGGTGGAGCGTCACGGTCACGAGCCCCGGCAGCTCCGCGTCCCGCTCCACCAGCAGCGTTTCGTATTCCGCCATCAGTAGGGCCGCACCTCGCGGGCGAAGTCCCGGCCCCCGCGCACCGTCACCCGCATGATCGCCCCCGCCCGCGAATCGTCCTCGATGAGCTCGATGACCCCGGCCGCCACGTCCTCCGGCTGCAGAATGCCGCCCACCAGCTTTGCCACTTCTTCGACCCGCGCGTCGCCGCTCCGCCGCACCAGCGGCGTATCCGTGAACGAGGGACAGATGGCGTTCACCCGGATGCGGTCCTGCGCCGCGAGGTGCGCCAGCGACCGCGTGAAGTTCACCACGCCCGCCTTCGAGGCCGCGTACACCGGCGAATCCGGCATCGGCAGCAGCCCGCCCATCGACGCCGTGTTGATGATCACGCCGCCCTTGCCGCTCCGCCGCATCTCCCGCACCGCAATCCGCGTCGCATCGATCACCGCAACCAGGTTGATCTCGATGATCCGCTCCCACGGCCCCGGGTCGTCCGCGAACAGGTCTTCCCCGCCGATGCCCGCGTTGTTGAACACGATGTCGAGCGCGCCCCAGTGCTCGAACGCGCACGCCATCGCCCCGGCGAGGTCCTCCGTCCGCGTCACATCGCACCGCCGGGCGATCGCCATGCCGCCCGCAGCCGCCGCGAGGTCCGCCGTCTGCCGCGCCCCGGCTTCGTCGATGTCCGCGACAATCACCCGCGCCCCGCGCCGCGCCAGCTCGAGCACCGTCGCCCGGCCGATGCCCGAACCCCCGCCGCTCACCACTGCGACCTTCCCGGCGATCTCCATGCGAACCTCCCCGGGCCGCCAGGTGCGCGCCCGACACGGCATTGTAGGCGACCCGCCCCGCTCCGCCACATCGACACTGCCCGCCGCCTGCCCGAGAATCCCCCTCGTGCCCATCTACGCCGTCGGCGACAAAGTCCCGCGCATCCATCCCACCGCCTTCATCGCCCCCACCGCCTCCGTCGTCGGCGACGTCACCATCCACGCCGGCGCCTCGATCTGGTACGGCGCCGTCGTCCGCGGCGATACCAGCTACGTCGTCATCGGCCGCGGCGCGAACGTGCAGGACGGCGCCGTCGTCCACAGCCGCGCCGGCAACCCGGCCCTCATCGGCGATGAGGTCTCCATCGCCCACGGGTGCGTCGTCCACGGCGCCACCATCGGCGCCCGCGCCCTCATCGCGAACGGCGCCATCGTCCTCGACGGCGCGGTCGTCGGCGAAGGCGCCCTCGTCGCCGCCGGCGCCGTCGTCGCGCCCGGCACCGAAATCCCGGGCGGCATGCTCGCCGTCGGCGTCCCCGCTGAGGTCAAACGCCCCCTCGCCGGCACCGCCGCCGAGGAATGGGTCCGCACCGGCCCCGAGCGGTACGCCATGCTCACCGCGCTCCACCGCGCCGGCGTCCGCGAAATCCCCCGCGCCGACGTTCCCCCGCCCGGCGACGCCTGACGCGCCCGCCTACAGCTTCAGCCCCAGCAGCTCCCGCGTCACCGACCCGTCCGCATGCACCGTGACGTGCACCCACGTGATGCGCAGCTTCAGCCGCTTCCCGCCCGTCTCGATCCACACCTCGTCCCCTTTCTCCCAGCGGTAGTCCGACTCGATCGTGCAGTAGTGCTCGCCCTTGCTCCCGCTGAAGGGGTCCGCCTCGTAGAACGACGTCTTCATGCCACTCCCCGGCGCGAAATCTCTCGGTCTCCGAGCCTACCCGCTCTCCCCGCCTCCCGTCTCCCTCTCGGCGCGAACCGGGAGAAGGGAAGAGGGAGGAGGGAGGAGGGAGGAGGGAGCAGGGAGCAGGGAGTCGCCGCCGCCCGGCGCATCCACACGCTCGCTCCCACCTCCCACCTCCCAACTCCCGGTTCCGTAGTCGCGGGCCTCCGTGCCCGCGGAGGGCCGGGAGGCCCACCCGGCCGCTCGAATTCACCCTGCCTCGCCTCCCGGTTCCCGTCTCCCGGTTCCCGGTTCCCGCGACATCCGTTGGGCGCATGGCGCCGCGCGGGGACGGAGCCCCGCGGCTACGGTCGGAGGTTGAAGGTTGGAGGTTGGAGGTTGGAGGTTGGAGGTTGGAGGTTGAAGGTTGAAGGTTGAAGGTTGAAGGTTGGAGGTTAACGCGCCGGACGCGCCGTAGCCTCGCTCCCACCTCCCAACTCCCGCCTCCCAACCCCGTCGTCGCGGGCCTCCGTGCCCGCGGAGGGCGGGTGAGGCCCACCCCGGCCGCTCGAATTCACCCTGCCTCGCCTCCCGGCTCCCGCCTCCCGGTTCCCGGTTCCCGCGACATCCGTTGGGCGCATGGCGCCCCGCGGGGACGGAGCCCCGCGGCTACGGACGGAGGTTGAAGGTTAGAGGTTGGAGGTTGGAGGTTGGAGGTTGGAGGTTGACGGCGCCCGGACGCGCCGTAGCCTCACTCCCACCTCCCACCTCCCAACTCCCACCTCCCGGTGCCGCCTCCCCCCTCCGCCGCCGCGGATCGGCGGCATCCGGCGGCGCCGACGCCGAAGGCGTCCAGCCATCCTGCGCGGCGCCAGCCGTGCCACTCTTCCGCCCGAAACGAACGGCGGGGGCGCAACCTTCCGCCCCCGCCGCAGATCAGCCCCCAGCCCCCGGCTCCCGGCTACGCCAGGCGGAACCTCCCCGCCGCGGCCGCCAGCGCGTTCGCCATCTCCCGCATCTGGTTCGCCGTCGCCGCCAGCTCCTGCGCCTGTGCCGAAAGCTCCTCCGTCGAGGCCGACACCTCCTCCGCCGACGCGCTCGTCTCCTCGCTCGTCGCCGAGACCTGCAGGATCGCCTCGGTCACCTTCGACGTGCCGGCCGCCATCTCGCTCGCGCCCTGCGCCGATTCGCTCGCCAGCGCCGCGATCTGCTCCGCCGAGGCCACGATCCGCTCCGCGCCGGCCGCCAGCCCCTGCACGTCCCGCGCAATCTCCTTCATCCGGTCCGCCGAGCGCGCCACCGTCGCGATGATCGCCTGCAGCGCCTCCCCGGCCTCGCCGGTAATCCGCTGCCCTTCCTCGACGTCGCGCACGCCGGCCGCCATCGCCTCGACCGCCTCCTGCGTGCCCTGCTGCACCTTCGCGATGAGGTCCGCGATCTCCTTCGTCGAGGCGCTCGACCGCTCGGCCAGCGACCGCACGTTCTCGGCCACGACGGCGAAGCCGCGCCCCTGCTCGCCCGCGCGCGCGGCCTCGATCGCCGCGTTCAGCGCGAGCAGGTTCGTCTGCGCCGCGATCTCGTCGATCGCCTTCACGATGTCGCCAATCTGCTGCCCGTATTCGCCCAGCATGTCGACCGTCTTCGAGGCGCGCTCCACCGCCGCTGCGATCGACGCCATCGAGGCCACCGCCTGCGCGACCGCCTCCTGCCCCTGCAGCGCCGCCCGCTTCGACTCCTCCGCCGCCTCGGCTACCTCGCCCGAGGCCTGCGCCACCAGCTGAATCCGCTGGCCCATCCGCTCCGCCTCCTCGCGCGACTGCCCCGCCGAGGCCGCCGACTCCTGCGCGCCCGCCGCCACCTGCTGCGAGCCGCTCGCCACCCGCTCCACCTCCCGCGCGCTCTCCTGCGAAAGCCCGCTCAGCGCAACGGCCGAGCGCGTGACCTCGTTGATCGCCGTCGCGATCTGGCCCGTCGCCGCCGCCATCTGGTCGCTCGCATCGCCGAGCTGGCCCGCCGCCGAGAGGATCCCCTCCGCCTGCTGCCGCACCTGCCCGATCAGCTCGCGCAGGCTGCTCACCATCCGCTGGAGCGCATTCCCCAGCGCATCGTCGTGGCCGCGCGGCTGCACGCGGACCGCCAGGTCGCCGTTCGCCACGGCGGCTGCCGCTGCCGCCATCTCCTTCAGGTACACGGTCATTTCGCCGAACGCCTCTGCTGCCTCGCCGAGCTCATCCTTCGACCGCACCGCAACCGCGACGTTCACGTCGCCCCGCGCGATCGAGCGCGCCGCGTCGCGCACCTCCCGCGCCGTCCGCGCCATCGACCGCGCCAGCCACGTCGCCAGCCCCAGCCCCGCCAGCACCGCGCCGACCGTCAGCCCGGTCAGCAGCAGCCGCGCCCGGGACGCCGCGCTGGCTGCAGCGTCTTTTGAGTCCGACGCGATCGCCGCGTTGAACCGCCCCGATTCTTCGAGCGCCGCGTTCATCGGCCCAATCCGGGCGTTCAGCCCTGCCGCGGCCTGCGCCGCTTCGCTGTCCTTCCCCGCCTCGAGCAGGTCGAAGATCTTCCGCCGCTCGGCGATGACCGGCTTCACCAGCGCTTCGACGTCCGCCCACTGCTGCGCGTCCGCCTCCGAGGCGAACGTCTGGTGGTAATCCGCCATCGCCTGCTCGGCCGCCGCCAGCTCCTTCCGGCCCTGCTCGATGAGCGGGATCCGCTTCGCCGCGTCCGGCTCGAGGAACGCCCGCTTCTCCTCCCGCGCGCTCGCGGCCATGTTGTAGTTCGTCAGCAGCGCGTACTGCACGCCCAGCACGTTCTCCCGGTACATCGAGGCCGAGCGGTCGGCCGCCCGCTGCAGCTCGAGGACCCCCATGACGGCGACCGCCGCGTTCAGGGCCAGCACCACCCCGAACGCAACCAGCAGCTTCGCCTGCACCTTCAAATTCGTGAACCAACCCATCGTGAGACTCCCTGGCCGGGGTCGCGGTCTGCCGCCGCGTCCCGTCCTTTCGAATCTCAGCCGCAATGACGGGGATGCGTATCAGGAAGTCCCCTCGGGTGCGCCCGCAGAATCCCCCGGTTTCGGTCTTTCGGAAAAGTCATCAGAAACGATCCCTCTCCGTGTTGCCCGGCCCGGCGCCAACCGCTCCTCCCCCAGCTCCTCCTCCAGCGACGCCAGCGCGTGCGCCCGCTCGTTGTACCGGCCCCGCAGCTCATCCCGCACCGACCCCTCCCAGAGCGGCACCCCGAGGAAGTACGCCGCCCGGCCCAGCAGGTGCGCCGCCACCGGCGCCGTCATCGCGATGAACACCGCCGCCGCGATCACGCGCGTCGTCACCGCGAGGTTCCCGAACTCCACCGCCGCCGCCGCCAGCAGCAGCCCCACCCCCAGCGTCGCCGCCTTCGTCGTCGCCTGCATCCGCGTGAACAGGTCCGGCATCCGCAAAATCCCCAGCGCCGCCACGAACATCAGCGACGACCCGACCACCAGCAGTACGGCCACGATGATGTCACCCATCCCGCCGCTCCTCCGGGTGGCTCCCCTTCTCGATGTAGTACGCGAACGCCGTCGTCGCGAGGAACGTCACCAGCGTCAGCACGATGCCGACGTCGAGGTACGCCGACCGCCCCGCCGCAATCGCGTAGACGGTCAGCAGCCCCAGCCCCTGGATCGTCAGCAGGTCCAGCGCCACCACCCGGTCCGGCAGGCTCGGCCCCCGCACCAGCCGGTAGCCCGCCATCGCCACCCCGGCGCACAGCAGCGCGACCGCGAAAATCTCTGCCGGGTTGCCGGCCAGCAGCCCCGTCATTCGACCAGCTCCTTCACCCGCCGTTCGAACCCGGCCTTCTGCTCCTTCCGGAACGCTTCCGCGTCCCGCACCCACATGCCGTGGACGTACAGCGTCTTCCGGTCCTCCGAAACGTCGAGCGCCAGCGTCCCCGGCGTCAGCGTCATCACGATGGCGAACAGCGCAATCGGCCCGTCGCCCTCGAGGTCCAGCGGGATGCCCACCACCCCCGGCGCGATCGGCGGCTTCGGCGAGAGCACGTCCCGCGTCACCCGCAGGTTCGCCTTCACCAGCTCGACCACGAAGAACACTGCGAACGAAGCCACTACCCGCGCCTTCCGCAGGTAGTCCGTGCCCGCGCCGCCGAGGAAGATCAGCACCCCGAGCCCGAGCGCCATCCCGACCGCCAGCTGCACCCCCGAGACCGCCCCGCTCAGCGCGGCCCACGCGCCCGCCAGCAGCAGGATCCAGAGCAGCCCCTTCATCGCGCGCCACCTCCCAGCACGGCTTCGATATACCCCGTGCGGTCGAACAGCTGCTGACCGGCCAGCTCCATCGGCCGCCACCACCATTCCGCCCCCACCCCCATCGCGATCGCCAGCAGCGCGAACGCAATCACCGGCACCCACGATGCCGCCCCAACCGCCCCTTCGCTCACCGCCCCGCCGGGGCTCGGCTTCAGGAACGCCTCCGTCCAGATCTTCACCATCGAGAAGAGCGTCAAAAGGCCCACGCCGAGCATCACCCCGGCTACCGCGTACTCCCGCGTCTCGATGGCCGCCCGCACCATGATGAACTTCGCGAAGAACCCCGAAAGCGGCGGGACCCCTGCGAGGCTGAACGCCGACACGAAGAACGCTGCCGCCAGCCACGGGTGCGCCCGCGCCAGCCCGCCGAGGTCCTTCAGCTCGTAGCTCCCCCGCAGCCGCCGCACCACTCCCGCCACGAAGAACAGGTTCGTCTTCGCGATGATGTTGTGCACCATGTAGAAGAGCGCCCCGCCGAGCGCCAGCGGCGTCGCCAGCGCCAGCCCCATCGTCATGTAGCCGATCTGGCTGATGATGTGGAACGAGAGGATCCGCTTCATGTCCTGGTGCGCCGCCGCTCCCAGGACCCCGCTCACCATCGTCGCCGCCGAAATCCAGAGCAGCAGCTCCCGCGTGTACCCCGTGTCCTGCGTGAAAATCAGCGTGAACACCCGCAGCAGCGAATACACCCCGACCTTCGTCAGCAGGCCCGCGAAGAGCGCCGCCACCGGCGCCGGCGCCGTGTGGTACGAGGCCGGCAGCCAGAAGTAGAGCGGGAATACGGCCGCCTTCAGCCCGAACGCGACGAGGAACAGCATCGCCACCACCGTGTAGTAGCGCGCATCCGCGTCTGCCTCCCCGACCCGCACGGCGAGGTCCGCCATGTTCAGCGTCCCCGCCGCCCCGTACAGCAGCCCCACGCCCGAGAGGAACCCGACCGACCCCAGCAGGTTCAGCGCCACGTACTTCAGCCCGGCCTCGAACTGCGGCCGCTCGCCCCCGATCACGAGCAGGACGAACGAGGCCATCAGCATCACTTCGAACCACACGTACAGGTTGAAGATGTCCCCCGAGAGGAACGCCCCGCACACCCCCATCAGCAGCACGTGGATGAGCGCGTAGTACCCGGCGCTGATCCGCCCGGCATCCACCACCCGGAACGAGTACACCGTCGCCGCCAGCCCGACCGCCGCCGCCACCGTCACCATCACCGCCGAGAGCATGTCCGAGACCAGCACGATGCCGAACGGCGCCGGCCAGCCGCCGACCTCGATGACCTGGATGCCGTCCCGCCACGTGCGGACGAGCAGCGCGGCCGCCGCCGCCAGCAGCGCCAGCGCCCCCGCGAGCCCGATCGGCGCCTGCCACCGCGGCCGCGAGAGCAGCAGCAGCCCCGCCACCGCCGTCGCCAGCGGCAGGATCACCGGCAGCGCGGTCAGCAGCGTCACGGCTCGCCCTCCGCCGTCTGCACCGCAACCGGCGGAGGCGGCGGCTCCGTCGTCGTCAGCGCGTCGATGTCGTCGCTGCCCACCGACCGGTACACCCGGTACGCCAGCGCCATCGCGAACGCCTGGATGGCGAACCCGATCACGATCGCCGTCAGGATGAGCGCCTGCGGCAGCGGGTCGGCCGTCCCCGCCGCCAGCACCTCCTGCCCCTCGCCGATGAGCGGCGGCTCCCCGCGCACCAGCCCCGCCGCGACGAAGATCAGCAGGTTCGTCCCGTTCGTCAGCAGCGCCAGCCCGATGACCACCTGCGCCAGCGTCCGCCGCAGCAGCAGGTAGAGCCCGCACGCGTACAGCCAGCCGACCGTCACCGCCAGCAGCAGCTCCACCCTACTCCTCCTCCCCCATCAGCGGGATGATCACCGCCAGCGCGACCCCGATGACCACCAGGTACACGCCGATGTCGAACAGCAGCGGCGTCCCGAGCTTCACGCCGTCGCCAACCGCCACCGTCACCCACTGCCCCGCCATGAACCCGTCCCCCGCCAGCACGCCGGCGAACCCGCTCGCCAGCGCGATGCCCAGCCCCAGTGGGATCAGCACCAGCGGCGAAACGCGCGTCGCCCGCCACCCCGCCATCGGCTCGAACGCCACCGCCATCAGCACGAACGCCGCCGCCGCCATGATCCCCCCGCTGAACCCCCCGCCCGGCGCGTTGTGCCCGCGCCAGAGCAGGTAGAGCGAGGCCAGCAGCAGCAGCGACGCCAGCAGCCGCGCCATCGTCCGCAGGATCGACGAGTTCACCGCGACCACCTCCGCACCCGCAGGAGCGCGAACACCCCGAACGCCGCCGTCCCCAGCACCACGATCTCGCCCAGCGTATCCAGCGACCGGAAGTCCACCAGGATGACGTTCACCACGTTCTTCCCGAACGCCTCGAGGTACGCCGTCTCCCCGAAGTACGACGAGATCGGCTGCCCCTGCTGGTGCCCCAGCGATGCCAGCACCAGCACCGTCATCGTCACGCCCACCGCCAGGGCGATCGCCCCGTCCCGCAGCCGGCGCCGCATCGGCCCCCGGTCCACCAGCTTCGGCAGCCGGTAGAACACCAGCACGAACAGCATCACCGTCAGCGTCTCCATCACGATCTGCGTCAGCGCGAGGTCCGGAGCGCCGAACAGCGCATACACGATCGCTACCCCAAACCCGACCGCGCCCAGCGCCGTCACCGCAGCGAGCCGCGACATGTGGACGATCGCCGTCGTCGCTCCCGCGACGATCGTCGCTGCCACCGCCGCCTCGTAGAACGCCGGCGTCAGCCAGTCCCGCTCGATGCTCCCGCCCCACCGCACCAGCGCCGCCCACGCCAGCCCCACGAACGTCAGCAGCACCACCGCGATGTAGCCCCGCAGATAGCCGCGCTGCATCCACACCGTGTGGAACCGCGCCAGCCGCTGCATCCCGTAGTACAGCCAGTCGTACACCTTCGGCCCCGACGGGAACCACCGCGCCCCCATCAGCCGGCCCGTGAGCGCCGTCGCCCGCGGTACGGCGAACCCCAGCAGCACGCCGCCGCCGACCGACAGCGCGCTCAGCCCGAGCGCCGTGTTGAACCCGTGCCACAGCTTCAGCGACACCTTCACCGGCTCGCCCGCGACCGCTGCCGCCGCCGGCGCGATCAGCCGCCCTTCGATCACCCCCGGCGCGAGCGCCAGCCCGAACGAAAGCGCCCCCAGCGCCAGCGGCCCCGCCAGCAGCCCGGCGCTCCCCTCGTGCGGGTGCCCCGGCGCCCGCTCAGCGCCGAAGAACGGCCGCAGCAGCACCACCGCCGCTGCCGTGAACAGCGCCCCCGAGAAGACGATCGCCGCCAGCGCCCAGCCCCCGGCTGCGCCCCCGTCCTCCAGCCCCGCCTCCAGCGCCGCCTCCTTCCCGATGAACGCCAGCACCGGCCCGAAGCCCGCGAGGCCGATACTGCCGGCTGCCACCGCCGCGAACGTCCACGGCATCGCCCGGCGCAGGCCGCCCAGCTCGTCCACCATCCGCGTCCCCGTCCCGTGGTCGATCGCCCCCGCCGCCATGAACAGCGCACCCTTGTACAGCGCATGCCCGGCGACGAACACCATCGCCGCCTTGATCGCCAGCTCCGTCCCGAGCCCCAGCAGCATCGTCAGGAACCCCAGCGCGCCCACCGTCGTGAAGGCGAGAATCCGCTTGAGGTCCCGCTCGTGCACCGCCACGAACGCCCCGACGGCCAGCGTCGCCGCTCCGGCCGAGACCACCGCCGGCCGCCACCCCTCGAGGTCGCCGAGCACCGGGTGCAGCCGCGCCAGCAGGTACACCCCCGCCTTCACCATCGTCGCCGAGTGGAGGTACGCGCTCACCGGCGTCGGCGCCGCCATCGCCCCCGGCAGCCAGAAATGGAACGGCACCTGTGCCGACTTCGTGAACGCGCCGAGCAGCACGAGCACCAGTGCTCCCGTCGCGAGCGAGCTCCCCGCCACCGCCTCCGCGCTCATCGCCGACACCCGGTACGTCCCCGCCGCCTGACCCAGCACGACCAGCCCCGCCAGCAGCGCCAGCCCGCCCGCGCCCGTCACCAGCAGCGCCTGCACCGCCGCCTTCCGCGCCTTCAGCTTCTCCTGCTCGAACGAAATCAGCAGGAACGACGTCACGCTCGTCAGCTCCCACGCCACGAACAGCGTGATGACGTCGTCCGCCAGGACCACGCCGAGCATCGCGCCCATGAACGCCAGCAGCGTCGCCTCGAGCCGCCCGGCGCCCGGCTTCCCCGCCATGTACGCCTCGGCGTAGACGAGGATGAACGCCCCGATGCCCGCGATGAGCAGGCCGAACAGCAGCGCCAGCCCGTCCGCCCGGAAGGCCAGCTCGACCCCCAGTGACGGGAACCACTCCGCCGACCACGCCAGCGGCCGGCCCTCCGCCGCCCGGTCCAGCAGGCTGACGAAGTACGCGAACACGCCTGCGGGCACCGCTGCCAGCAGCAGGCCCCGCCAGCGCCGCGCCGGCAGCAGCAGCGCCAGGGGCACCGCAAGGAAGACCGCAGCTATCGCTACGACCAGGCCCAAAATGGCCCTCCCCGCAAGCGAACTGAGCGGCCGGCGAACCTCGCCGGCCGTCGGTTGTCCATCTCGCCGTCGCCCGGTGCCGGGGCGCGGATATGGGAGCGCGGCCCGCTCGTCGGGCCTGGCGGAGGCGCTCTTGGGCACCCGCCTCCGCTGCCATCCTGCCATTTCTACCTTATCCGACCGTTGACGTTCGCTCCAAGATCCAGAATGTCCCAGAATTCACGAATCAGGTTCAGCCTGTCCCCTATTCCATCCCCGGAGCCCCGCCGTGGCTGCGAGCTCACCCGCTACCACCTCCCCGGCTGACCCCCCGACCGGCACCCGGCCCCGCCTGCGCGACTTCGGCCTCGCCCCGCTCGTCATCCTCTTCATCCTCAACGCCGTCGACGAGCTCGACCGCGCCGTCCTCGCCGTCGCGATGGAAGACATCCGCCGCGACTTCGACCTCGCCGACTGGGCCGTCGGCCTCCTCCCGCTCGCCGTCGTCTTCATCACCGGCGTCATCTCCCTCCCCGCCGGCAACTGGGCCGACCGCTGGCGCCGCGTCTCCATCCTCTCCGGCGGCGCCGTCATCTGGGGCGGCGCCGGCCTCCTCGCCGCTGCCTCGCAAAATTTCGTCCAGCTCTTCCTCACCCGCGCCCTCCTCGGATTCGGCCAGGGCACCATCGTCCCCACCCACGCCAGCCTCCTCTCCGACTACTACCCCGTGAGCGTCCGGGGCCGCGCCCTCGGCTACCACCGCTCCGCCAACCCCCTCGGCCAGGTGCTCGGCGCCATCATCGGCGGCGCCATCGTCGCCGCCGTCGGGTGGCGCTGGGGCTTCGCCGCCGCCGCCCTCCCCGGCCTCCTCCTCGGCATCTACGCCCTCCGCCTCCGCGAACCGCGCCGCGGCGAAGCCGACCTCGTCGCCGCCGCGAAGCAGGACCCCCTCTTCGCCGCCTTCCTCCAGGACCCGCCCGACAAGCTCGGCTTCCGGCAGAGCCTCGGCAAAATCTTCCGCATCCGCTCCCTCCGCCTTCTCATCTTCACCAACGCCGCCTTCGGCTTCTCCCTCTTCGGCGTCACCTTCTGGATCCCCGCCCTCTTCGAGCGCGAGTTCGGCTTCTCCACCACCGCCGCCGGCGGCGCACTCGCGGCGCTCGCCCTCGCCGCGTTCGTCGGCACCTGGTACGGCGGTCCCTTCGCCGACCGCAACGTCGCCCGCGGCTTCCGCTACCTCGGCCGGGTCGGCGTCGTCGCCACCATCATCCTCACCATCACCTGGTCGGTCGCCTTCCTCATGCCGAACGCTGCTCTCTGCCTCCTCTTCCTCTGCCTCGGCGCGCTCGTCGCCTCGCTCGGCACCCCCGGCCTCATCTCCATCGTCGCCGCCGTCTCGCCCCCGCGCATCCGCTCCCAGGCGTTCTCTGCCTTCGGTCTCGCCCTCGCCGTCTTCGGCGCCGCGGCCGCGCCCCTCATCGTCGGCGCGATTTCCGAACTCCTCCAGGCCAGCGCCGGCATGGCCGAAGGCGAAGCCCTCCGCTGGGCGATGCTCTCCGCCACCACGGCCGTGATGGCGCTCGGCACCTGGCTCGCCTACCAGGCCAGCCGCACCTGCGCCGAGGATGCCCAGCGCACCATGGCCGACTTCCTCGCCGATTACCAGCGCCGCGCCGCCGAGGCCGCCGGCCGGGCCTGAGCTCCTACGACCCCGGCAGGAACGGGTTCGGCACCGCAGCCATCCCGAAATCCTCCGCCACCGGCCCCGCGATGAGCGCGCCGCCGTATGTGCTCAGCGCCTCCGCCAGCGCCCGGTCCCGCCGCAGCGCCCCCTCGATGCCGTAATCCGCCAGCGCCTCCACATACGGCAGCGTCGCGCTCGTCAGCGCCTGCGTGCTCGTCTGCGGCACCGCCCCCGGCATGTTCGTCACGCAGTAGTGCACCACCCCCTCCTCCACGTACGTCGGCGCGCTGTGCGAGGTCGGCCGGCTCGTCTCCGATGCCCCGCCCTGGTCGATCGACACGTCCACCAGCACCGCCCCCTCCCCCATCGAGCGCACCATCTGCCGCGTCACCACCTTCGGCGCCGCATGCCCAGGCACCAGCACCGCGAGGATCGCGAGGTCGGCCCCCGCCAGCTCCTCCGCCACCGCCTGCGGCGACGACACCCGCGTGCCAATCCGCCCGCCGAAGTTCTCCTGCAGGTACGCCAGCCGCGAAAGGTCGCGCGACATCACCATCACCCGCGCATCGAGCCCCATCATCACCCGCGCCGCGGCCGTCGCCACCTGCCCCGACCCCACGATGACCACCCGCCCCGGCGGCACCCCCGCCACGCCGCCCAGCAGCTTCCCGCGCCCCGGCCCGGGGTGCTTCAACAGGTGCGCGCCAATCTCCGCAGCCATCCGCCCGGCCACCTGTGACATCGGCGCCAGCAGCGGCAGGCTCCCGTCCGCCTTCCGCACCAGCTCGTACGCCAGCGCCGTCGTCCCCGAAGCCGCCAGCCGCTCCGTCAGCGCCCGGTCCGCCGCGAGGTGGAGGTAGGTGAACAGCGTCAGCCCCGGCCGCAGGTAGCCGTACTCGCTCGGCACCGGCTCCTTCACCTTCACCACGAGGTCGCAGCTCCCCCACACCTCCTCCGCCGTCGGCACGACCCGCGCCCCGGAGGCCGCATACGCCGCGTCGCTGTGCCCGGAGCCCGCCCCGGCGCCCGTCTCCACCAGCACGTCGTGCCCGCGCAGCACGAGGGCGTGCGCCCCTTCCGGCGTCAGCCCGACCCGCAGCTCGCCGTCCTTCCGTTCGCGGACCGTCCCGACACGCATCGGCATCACCTCCTGCGCCCATATCCTGCCACGTCCTGCCGTCCGTCACCCCGATTTCCGGGTTTTCCCGCCCCGTTTGCCACTCCGCGCCGCCGCCTCGCATGCCGATGCCCATGGCGAACCTTCGTCGCCCCGCGGAGACCGCCTCATGAACGCGCAGCGAACCCCTCGAACGCGCGCCCCCTGGCGCACCGCCGTCGGACTCCTCGCCCTCGCCGCCCTCGCCTGGGGCCTCGCGGCCGCCATCCTCGCCGGCTCCACCGGCGCCCGCGCCGAGGTCACCCCCCGGTTCCGCGACGTCGAAACCGTCTTCCTCGTGCCCCACGCCGGCCAGTGGTACACCGTCAAAATCAGCTTCTTCATGTACGACGACGGCTCCGGCAGCTTCGCCCAGGCCGCCGATACTGCCCGCCGCGAAATGCTCGCCCGCTTCCCCGGCGCCTACGAAATCCCGCCCGGCTCGGCCTCCGCCGCCTACGTCACGAGCGGCTTCAAGTGGATGTCGGGCTCCGCCAGCTGGGCCTACAACGGCGACGGCGCCCATCCCGGCGTCGCTGTCCAGGCCCAGTCCGTGATGCAGGCCGCCGCCCAGACCTGGTCCTCCGCCGGCGCGAACTTCCAGTTCACCGGCGGCGGCGCCACCACCGCCGGCACCGGCGCCTGCGGCGGGGGCGGCATGGACGGCCAGAACACCGTCGGCTGGGCACCCCAGAGCGGCTCCGTCCTCGCCGTCACCTGCTCCTGGTTCTCCACCACCGGCAGCCCGTACCGCGCCGCTGTCGAATTCGACATGCAGTTCGACCCCGACTGGAACTGGACCACCGGCTCGCCCGTCTCGGTCGACCTCCAGAGCGTCGCCCTTCACGAATTCGGCCACGCCCTCGGCCTCAACCACTCCAGCGACTTCTCCGCCGTCATGTACGCCTCCTACGCGTCGGGCTCGATGAAGCGCACCCTCACCCAGGACGACCTCGACGGCCTCTACGCGATCTACGGCCAGGTCGGCGGCCCGAGCCCCACCCCGACCAGCACCCCGACGAACACCCCCACCCCGACGCCCACACCCTCCGCTTCCCCGTCCCCGTCGCCATCCCCGAGCCCGTCCCCCACGCCCACGAGCACGCCCACCCCGACCCCCCCGGCGCCGCCCGGCGGCGGCAGCTCCACCCCGCCGCCCACCATGCCGCCGACGGCCACGCCGACGCCCACCCGCACGCCGACGCCGCCTGTCGCGGGCAGCCCCTCCGCGACCCCCACGCCCACCTTCACGCCGACCCCGACGCGCACCCCCACCCCGCGCCCCTCCGCCACCCCGGTGCCGCCGCCCTCCCTCCCCATCGTGCCCGGCGCGAACCTCCTCGCCTGGCCCGGCGCCGAGCTCCCGCCTGCCGTCGCCCTCGCGGGCGCGCCCGCCATCCGCGCCGTCTACGAATTCGACCCCTGGACGGGCCAGTGGCGGCGGTACGTCGCCGGCGCCCCGGCCTACCTGAACAACCTCCCCATCCTCCGCAAGGGCGCCGTCTACTGGTTCCTCGCCAGCGGCCCGGCCACGATCGCCATCGAGCCCTGACGCCGCGCCCCCGGAGTCGCCCGATGGCCCGCCGCCTGCCCGGCATCCTCGCTGCCCTCGCCGCCCTCCTCGCGCTCGCGCTGCCGGCGAGCGTCGAGCGCAGCGCCGCCGCGCCCGCGCCGTTCACCCTCGACATCGTGGCCGACCGCCCCGGCGGGCCGCCCGTCCTCCTCCAGTTCCTCGTCGCCGCCCGTTCGCCCGCCGAGGCGGAGCGCGCCGTCGCGGCAGCCCTCGCTGCGCTCCCCGTCGCCCCGCGCGAGCCCGCCGCCTCCGCCGCATGGCGCCCCTGGGGCTGGGCCTGGTCCGATGCCGAGCTGCCCGTCCCCGTCGCCTACAACCCCACCGGCGCGCCGCCCGCAGCCGGGCCCCAGGCCGTCATCGCCGGCCTCGATGCGTGGTCGTCGGTCGAAGGCTCCCGCTTCCGTTTCCGCTACGCCGGCATCACCGACCGCACCGCCTCCATCCTCGAGGCCGGCCCCGATGGCGAAAACGTCATCTCGTGGGTCCACCTCCCCTGCGACCGCGGCTGCGTCCTCGGCCTCACCAGCAAGGAAGAGGCCCGCGAAGTCGACATGCTCCTCAACAGCAACCCCAACGCCCTCCGCGAACTCGGCCTCGATGCCGTCCTCGACTGGCGCACCGTTATCCTCCACGAACTCGGCCACATGGCCGGCCTCGAACACTCCTGTCCCGCACCCTGGGGACCCTGCACCCCGGAAGAAATCGCCGCCGTCATGTACTTCCAGTACACGGGCATCAACCGCGCCCTCGCCCCCGATGACCGGGCCGGCATCCGCGCCCTCTACCCGGCTGCCCCCGCCGCCCCGCCTGCCGGCCCCGTCCGCGTTGCCCTGGAACCCGGCTGGAACTTCCTCGTCCTGCCCGGCCTCGAGCCCGCCGCCGCGGCCGCCGATCTCCCCTGCCTCGAGGCCGCCTACGTCTTCGAGGGCCCGTCATGGCGCCGCTGGGCCCGCGCCCTGCCGCCACCGCTCGTCACACTCACCGTCTTTCCCCCCGAGCGGCCGGCCTGGCTCTACGCCGCTTCGTCTTGCTCCGCCGGCCTGCCGCTCCCCTAGCGGTACCGCGACTCATCCAGCACGAGGTACATGAAGTCCCGCTCCTGCACCCGCAGGAAGCGCCCCGGCGAATCCGGCATCGCCTCCATGAACCGCTCGGGCTTCACCGTCCCGTCCGGCTGCGGGAAGAAGAGCGCCGTCAGCACGTACGGGCTGTTGATGTCGAGCTGCATCGCGTACTCCGCGCCCGCTGCCCAGAGCGCCTTCGCCAGCGTCTCCGCGCTCAGCGAATTCCCCGCCGCCACCAGCAGGTGCCCCTCCTTCGTCACGCCGATCGCCGACCGCCAGGTGATGAACTCCGCCGAGTTCACCTGCACGTAGCCCCACGTATCGTTCCCCTCCGCCGTCCGCTTGCTCACCTCGCCCCGGTCCACCAGCAGCACCGCGTTCTGCCGGCAGGCGTCCATCGTCGCCGGGTCCCACGCCAGGTCCCGGCCGTACTCCCCCATCACGAACGTCCCGTCCTTCTTCGTGCACACCGTCGCGAGCCCGTTCCGCAGCCGCTGGAACTCCAGCCCGTGCGCCACCATCCCGAAATTCCCGTGGTCGCCCTTGAAGCCCCCGTTCCAGGCTGCCACCAGCTTCCCGATGTCCTCCTTCGGGATCACGCCCGGCCCCTTCACCCCGCGGCTCCCGCCCGGGTCCACCGTCCCCGCGACCATGTGCAGCCGCACCCGCCGCGAATCCACCAGCAGCACCCCGACGAGCGCGTACGGCCGGGACGGGTCCGGCCGGAAGAAGGTCTTCGCCATCAGCGGGTCCGTCGGCGACGTGCGCGGCAGCCCCGCCGTCGTCCATGCCCCCTCGCCGGGCTCCGGGTTCGGCCGCAGCTGCCGCGTCGCCGGGAACGTCATCGGCACCGGCAGGAACGCGTCCGGGTTCGGCGCCGAATCCAGCCCCCGCTTCCCGGCCCACACCACCACCGTCCGCGGCGGCTCCTTCGCGACATACGCGACCCGCACCTCCTCCGTCGCGAACGGCGTCGTCTCCCCGCCGAGCAGCCGGTACTTCACCTTCTGCACCCGGTCCTCGAGCGCGAAGAACCAGCTTTCCACCCGCGCTGTCCGCTCATCGCCGATCGTCGCCCGCAGCCCGTCGGCCACCTCCGGCGCAATCCGGTCCTTCTCGAGATACGCCGCGCCGGCCGCCGCGGCCATGAGCAGCAGCCCAGCGCCGAGCGCCCGCCGCCACGTCAGCCGGCGGCGCGGAGCCGCCTCGCCGGGCCCGGGGGCAGCCTCATCCGCCGGCGCCTCATCCGGCCCCGGCTCCGCCGCAGTCTGCTTCGCCCCCCGCCGGAACGGCATGCTCCCCAGCACGGCCGCGAGTCTAGCACGCGCCTCCATCACCGCAATCGAAAACGCACATCCCCGGCCAAAGGTTCCCCTAAAGCCCTACACTGGCCCCATGCGCATCCTCGCGATCGACGTCGGCACCGGCACGCAGGACATCCTCCTCTTCGACAGCGCCGGCCCGGTTGAAAACTCGCCCAAGCTCGTCCTCCCGTCGCCGACCGCCATCGCCGCCGCCCGCATCCGCCGCGCCACCGCCGCCTGCCGGCCGCTCCTCATCACCGGCTCCATCGCCGGCGGCGGCCCCTGCGCATGGGCCCTCGAAGACCATCTCCGGGCCGGCCTCCCCGCCTTCGCCACGCCCGATGCCGCCCGTACCTTCGACGACGACCTCGACCGCGTCCGCGCCCTCGGCGTCACTCTCGTCAGCGACGACGAAGCCGTCCGCCTCGATGCCGACCGCGTCATCCTCCGCGACCTCGACCTCGACGCCATCCGCACGGCTCTCGCCGCGTTCGAAGTCCCGGCCGACTTCGACGGCATCGCTGTCGGCTGCCTCGATCACGGCGAAGCGCCGCCCGGCACCTCGGACCGGATCTTCCGCTTCGACCACCTCGCCCGCGTCGTCCGCGGCCGCAACGACCTCCTCGCCTTCGCCATGGCCCCCGAGGGCCTCCCGCCCTACCTCACCCGCGCCCGCGCCATCGCCGCTGCCGCGCAGGCGGATGCCCCCGCCGCCTTCATGGATACCGGCCCGGCTGCCGCCCTCGGCGCCCTCCACGATGAGCGCGTCGCCGCCAGCCCCGAGCGCCTCGTCCTCAACCTCGGCAACATGCACCTCCTCGGCTTCCACCTCCGCGGCCGCACCATCGCATCCCTCTTCGAACACCACACCGGCGAAGTCACCGACGCGCAGGTCGAAACCTTCGCCCGCCGCCTCGCCGACGGCTCCCTCACCAACGATGAAATCTTCGGCTCGAAGGGCCACGGCGCGCTCCACCTCGACCGCTCCCTCGTCGCGCCCGGCCTCCCGCCGGTTGTCGCGGTCACCGGCCCGCAGCGCGGCCGCCTCGCCGGCTCGCCCCTCCGCCCGACGTTCGTCGCGCCCTTCGGCGACATGATGATCGCCGGCTGCTTCGGCCTCCTCCGCGCCTTCGCCGAGGTCCATCCCTGGGCCCGCGATGCCGTCGAAGCCCGCCTCGGCCCCATCGCCGCCTGATTCAGGCGGAGCGCCGCAGCCCGTCCCACCGCACGACGTTCTTCCCGGTCCGCTTCGCGAACAGCAGCAGGTCGTCCGCCCGCCGCAGCACGTCGTCCAGCGATTCGCCCGGCTCCCGCACCGCGCACCCGATGGAGACTGACGACGGCGTATCCCGCTCGACCGCCCGCCGCAGCCGCTCGGCCACCTGCAGCGCCTGCTCGAGGTCCGCTCCCGGCATCGCCACCACGAACTCCTCGCCGCCGTACCGCGCGAGCAGGTCCCCCTCGCGGATGTTCGCCCGCAGCACCCGCGCCACGCGCTCCAGCACCGCGTCGCCGTGCAGGTGCCCGTGCTCGTCGTTCAGCCGCTTGAAGTCGTCGATGTCCATCATCAGCAGCGCGTACCGGAAATCGCCCGCCGCCCGCTGCTCCAGCTGCGCGAGGAAGTGCCGCCGGTTCGGCAGCCCCGTCAGCGGGTCCGTCTCGGCCTGCACCCGCGCCTGCCGCTCTGCTTCCCGCCAGCCCGCCCCGACCTTGTGCGCCAGCGACGCCATCGTTGCCGCGATCAGCAGCATGGTCGCCTGGTCGACCGTGAAGAAGCCCTCGCCGTGCCGCCAGCTGACGATGCCCTGCGCCGCGCCCATGTTCGCGAGGATGAAGGCCGCTGTGCGCGCGTACTCCCACCCGTGCATCCGCCGCGCGTACCCCACCAGCGCGTACAGGTAGACCGCCCAGAACGGCGAGCCCGGGTCGTTCAAAATCACCCACGCCGACGACACGCAGCTCACATCGAGCAGCGGGATGAGCGCCTCGACGGCCGCGATCGGCCGGTGCGTCGCCCGCCGCCGCACCACGTAGGCCACCCGCAAGATGTGGTAGGCCGCAATCCACGCCACCGCTGCCCGGCTCGCCGCCGAGTCGTCCCCGAACCACCCCAGCAGCTCCCCCGCAACGAAGAAGCCCGCGATGACGCCCTGCAGCGCCATCACGTGCATGTCCTGCCGCGCCCGCTCTTCAGCAGGCACCTGCGGGAGCGCCGGGTCGGTCGAACCCATGAGACGCTCTTCCCGTTTCACCTTCTACCGGGAAGTTCGGCGCAGGCTGTCACCGCCGTGAGTGGCGAATCCGTGACGCCCCGGGAACGAACCCTCCAGCACCGCGCATCCGCGCCGATAATCTGACGCTCGCGTCAGCGTCGCGGCGCCCTGCTGTCGCTCCACGCCCGGTCCAGCGCCTCCGCCAGGTGCAGCACCTCGGCGCCCAGCCCCGCCTCACGGACGGCCGCCAGGTACTGGAGGTGGCAGCCCGGGTTCCCCGTCACGATGACCTCCGGCCGTGCTGCCGCGAAGGCGTCCGCCTTCCGCCGCCGCAGCTCGGCCGACATCCCCGGCTGCACCAGCCCGTAGAGCCCGGCCGCCCCGCAGCAGGTGTCCGCGCCCTCGGTCTCGATGAGGTCGCAGCCGGCTGCTGCCAGCAGCGCCCGCGGCTCCCGCCGGATTCCCTGCACGTGCGCGAGGTGGCAGGCGTCCTGGTACGCCGCCCGCACGCGCCACGCCCCGCGCGGCAGCCCTGGCCGCGCGGCGAGCCACTCCGAAAGGTCCCGCACCCGCGCCGCGAAGGCCGCTGCCCGCTCCGCCCAGCCCGGCTCGCCCGCCAGCAGCTGCGGGTACTCCTTCATCGCCGCGCCGCAGCCCGCCGAGTTCACGACGATCGCGCCTTCCGCGCCTTCGAACGCCGCGATGTTCGCCTTCGCCAGCCGCCGCGCGAACGCCAGGTCGCCCTCGTGCGCGTGGAGCGCCCCGCAGCACCCCTGCGCCGGCGGCGCTTCGACCCGGGCACCTGCCCGCGCCAGCACCCGCACCGTCGCCCGGTGCGTCTCCCCAAACAGCTCCCGCATCACGCACCCGGCGAACAGCTGCACCGGCTCGCCCTCCGCCGGGCCGGCGGCTGCCGCCTCCAGCCGCAGCGGCGCCCCCTGGTTCGAAGGCAGCTGCCGCGCCAGCGTCCGCAGCCGACCCGGCAGCAGCCGCTCGGCGATGCCCCGCAGCCGCCACCCCGCGAACCGCCGAACCGGCGCCAGCGCCGCGCCCAGCACCCGCGGCCGGGCGGCCACCTGCCGCAGCGCGAGCCGCCGCAGCCGGAGCGCCAACCGCCCCGCTGCCGGCCGCGCCTGCACCTGCGCCCGCGCATGCTCCTGGATCCGCCCGTACGGCACCCCGCTCGGGCAGACCGCCTCGCACGCCCGGCACTGCAGGCAGAGCGACCAGTGCGCCTGGATCGCCGGCGTCAGGTCCGCCCGTCCATCCGCGATCAGCCGCGCCATCTGGATGCGCCCCCGCGGCGATTCCGTCTCCAGCCCCGTCACGAGGTACGTCGGGCACGCCGTCAGGCAGAGCCCGCAGTGCACGCACCGCGCGAGGTCGGCCGGCGCTGGCGCCTCCGCAGGGTCCGGCCAGCGCGCCCCTGCAGTCGTCTCAGATGCCACCGATGAACCTCCCCCGGCTGAACCGGCCCTCCGGGTCGAACGCCGCCTTCGCCGCCCGCAGCAGGTCGAAGCTCTCCGGCGGCTCGCCCCACGGGTCGACGTCGGCCCGGTACCGGTCCGGCATCCGCTCCGCGACCGCGAATCCGCCGGCCGGGCGCACCAGCCGGCGCACCTCCTCCACGATGCCCCGCAGCTCGCGCGAGGCGACCCCCTCCTGCCGCCGCGCCGCCGCCCGGGCCATCCCCGCCAGCGGCCGCACGACCAGCAGCCCCGGCCGCGCCCGCTCCAGCACCTCCGCCGTGCGGGCGAGCAGCGACCACGGCGCCGTCACCCGCACCGAGAGCACGTCGTCGTCCCGGAATCCGCCGTCGCGCAGCTGCTCGAACCGGCCCGGCGGCCACGGCCGGGCCTCCCTGCCGCCGAGCACCTGCTCCGCCGCCGGCAGCGCCGCCGGGCTGAGCCGCGCCGCCAGCCAGGTCCCATGCCCGTCCTCGACGATGTCCAGCACCTCAGGCCGGGCCCCCGCAGCCGTCAGCCGCGCCGCGAGGTCGAGCCCCGTCCCGATGTCGCCGACCTGCCATTCCACATCGACCGCCTCGCGGACCGGCCAAGTCCGGAGCGTCGCCGCCACGATGATGCCGAGGCTCCCGAACGACCCGCACAGCAGCCGCGAGAGGTCGAACCCCGCGACGTTCTTCACCACGCGGCCGCCCGCCCGCACGACGTCGCCGTCCGCCCGGATGAAGGTGAGCCCCAGCACCTGGTCCCGCGGCGCGCCGTACCGGCCCCGCTGCGGCCCGGCCATCGCCGCCGCCAGCGTCCCGCCGACGGTCGCCCGCGACGGGAGCGGCGGGTCCAGCTTCAGCTCCTGGCCCCGCGCTCGCAGCACGGCGTTCGCCGCGTCGACCGTCATGCCGGCCGGCACCGTCGCCGTCAGGTCGTCCGGCTGGTGCTCCACGGCCCCGCCCAGCGCGTCGCGCACGTCCACCAGCCGGAACGGCCCCGCCGGCGCATACCCGAGGCCGAGCACCGTCCCCCCGCCGACGGGCACCAGCGTCTCCCGGCTCCCCCGGACGAGCGCCGCCAGCTCCGCGAGGCTTCCCGGCCGCTCCACGCTGACCGGCGCTGCCCCGGCCACCACCACGCCCGCCTCAGACATACGCATCCGGCCCAGCCGCGCGCACCGCTGCCGCGCGCGAACCCATCTCCCCGCATCCGGTGCCGCCCGGGAACACCTTGCACGGGTTGAACAGCCCGCCGTCGGCGCCGAACACCTCCCGCAGCCGCGCCATCGTCGCGAGGTCTTCCTTGCCGAACAGCCACGGCATGAACTCCCGTTTCTCCGCTCCGATGCCGTGCTCGCCGCTCAGCGTCCCGCCTTCCTCCACGCACACCCGCATGACCTCCGCCGCCGTCGCCAGCACCCGTTCCCCCGCGCCCGGCTCCCGCTCGTCGAACAGGATGAGCGGGTGCAGGTTCCCATCCCCCGCGTGGAACACGTTCGCAATCCGCAGCCCCGACCGCGCGGAAACCGCCGCCACCCGCTCCATCACCGCTGCCAGCCGCGACCGCGGCACCACGCCGTCGACGATGTAGTAGTTCGGCGCCAGCCGCCCCAGCGCCGGGATGGCCCCCTTCCGCCCCTTCCAGAGCAGCGCCCGCTCCTCCTCGCTCGCCGCCACCCGCACCTCCGTTGCGCCCCGCTCGAGGCACTCGGCCCGCACGCGCGCCGACTCGGCCTGGACTTCGCCCTCCAGGCCATCGAGCTCGACCAGCAGCACCGCGCCCGCTCCCTCCGGGTAGCCCACCCGGAAGCCCGCCTCCACGGCTTCGATGCACAGGCGGTCCATCATCTCCATCGCCGACGGGATGATGCCCCGCGCGATGATGCTCGACACCGCCTCGCACGCCTGCGCCACCTCCGGGAACGCCGCGAGCAGCGTGACCACTGCCGGCGGCACCGGCAGCAGCCGCACCGCCACCTTCGTCGCGATCCCCAGCGTCCCCTCGCTCCCGATGAACGCCCCGCGCAGGTCGAACCCGAACGGGTCCGGCGACCGGCCGCCCAGCCAGCGGATATCGCCCCCCGCCGTCACGACCTCGATGCCGAGCACGAAGTTTTGCGTCACCCCCAGCGCGAGGCAGTGCGGCCCGCCGGCGTTCTCCGCCACGTTCCCGCCGATGGTGCAGGCGGCCTGCGAACTTGGGTCCGGCGGGTAGAACAGCCCGTACCGCGCCGCCTGCCGCGAAAGCTCCAGGTTCGCCACCCCCGGCTCCACGACGGCCACCCGGTCGGCCGGGTCGATCTCGATGATGCGCCGCATACGCGCCGTCGAGATGACGACGCCCCGCCGCAGCGGCACCGCGCCGCCGCTCAGCCCCGTCCCTGCGCCGCGCGGCGTGATCGGCACCCCGAGGTCGAGACACGCCCGCACCGCAGCCCGCACCTCCTCCGCCGTCGAGGGCAGCACCACCGCGTGCGGCACTGCCCGCTCCACCGTCCCGTCGAACTCGTACGCCGCGAGGTCCTCCGGCCGCCACACCACGGCCCCGTCGCCGACGGCCCGCCGCAGGGCCGCCAGCAGCTCACGCCTCGTCGTCATCGCCGGCCTCAGCTGATGCGCGGCATGCGCGGCACAGCCCGAACACCGCGAAATGGTGCATGTCGGCCTCGAACCCCAGCTCCCGCAGCAGCCGCTCCTCCAGCGGCCGGAAGTACTCCGGCCCGATCTCGTCCACGTTGCCGCAGGCCGAGCAGATCAGGTGGTGGTGCGGCGCCTCCGGCGCCCATTCGAACAGCACATCGCCCGACCCCATGTCGGTCGACGTCACCAGCCGCATCCGCTTCAGCACGTCCAGCGTCCGGTACACGGTGCTCAAGTCCACGTAGGGGTGCACCTTGTGCACCTCCTCCGCGATCTCGGCCGCGCTCATGTGCCGGCCGCCGTGCCGGAGCGCCTGCACGATGAGCAGCCGCTGCGGCGTCAGCCGATACCCCGCCCGCCGGAGCGTCTCCGCGATGTCGTTCTCACAGCTCACGTCCGCAGTCTACGGCCGACCCCGCCCCCGCGCATGCCTGCCGAAACCGGGCTCAGCTGTCGAACTTTCCCCCATGCCGTCGCTCGAAGACCTCGACGCTGCCTGGGTGGCAGCGGCCCGGCAGCGGGCCGCTGCCGGCGCCTGGGAGCGCGCCCCGGGCGAGGTCTTCGCCGCCCTCGCTGAAGCGCCGCGCGCAGCGCGCCCCGCGGGCGCCCCGGCCTGCCCGTCCTGCCCCGGCCGCCCGCCGCTCACCCCCTACCGCCGTGCCGGGAGCCCGGCGGCCCCGCCCATCCAGTGCTGCGATGCGTGTCACGGCGCCTGGGTGCCCGATGCCGCTCTCGCCGCCGGCCTCGACCTCGCCGAGCTTCCCGCCGGCGCGCCCGGCCGCGAAGCTGGCCCCCTGCCCGCCGCCGACATCCCCGCAAGCCGCCCCTGCCCCTCCTGCACCCGCCCCATGGAGCCGCTCCCGGCAGGCCCGGCCGCGCTCGACCGCTGTCCCGGCTGCCGCGCGACCTGGTTCGATACCGGCGAACTCGCCCGCGTGTTCGGCATCCAGTCCGCGCCGCCCGGCCCGCCCGGCGGTGATGTCGACGCCGCAAACGCGCCCGCCGCCGCATGGCAGATCGCGCTCGACCTCGCGATGACCCTGCTCCTGCCGGCCGGGCTCCGCTCGCTCCGCGGCCGCTAGGCTGCGCCCTCCCCGGCAGCCTCCTCAGCGGTGCGCTCGACCAGCACGCGGACGCCGCTCGCTTCTCCCAGCTCCCGCGCCCCTGCCGTTATCGCATACCCGAACACCGCCCCCTCGGCTCCTGGCCACACGCGCCCGAGCAGCGCGGCCCGCCGCGCGGCCCGCTCCACGTCTCCCCGGTCGACGACCTTCGACGCCTCGACGACGACGACCCGCTCGCTCGCCTCCCCGCGGCGCGGCGTCGCCCGCACCACCACGTCTGCCCGCAGCACGTCCTGGTACTCCTCTTCGCTCAGCACTCCCGCCTCGATCGCCGCGTCGACCTCCGGCGAGTCGTAGACGAGCACTTTGCGCGCCTTGCGGTACCGCGTTCCCAGGTATTTTCCGGGGTCGTCCCAAAGACGGCCTTTCATGAGCCACTCAGCGGAATCCCACACCGACGGTCCCGCCCTCAGCTCCAAATCGCCCGGTCCACCCGCTCCCATTCCGCCGCCACGATGATCTCGCGGGCACGCTCCCGCAGCTCCGGGTCCTTCCGGAGCAGCTCGAGGAACTCCTCGACCGTGGCCCGCGTCACGTCCATCGCTGCCATCATAGCAGCCCGCTATGTCCCGGCTCGCGTCCCGGCCGCGAGGATGCGCTTGAACGTGTACAGGTAGGGCGCCCCATCCCCGAGTTCGGCCAGCAGCCGCTCCCGGTACCGTTCGAGGTACGCCCCGTACAGCTCGGGACCGAGCCGCCGCTCGTAGTCGGTCAGCAGCGTCCCGCGCACCCACTCCACGGTGTCCCCCGTGGAGGCAAGGCGGTGCGCGTACACCTGCAGCCGCACGTGCACCCGCTCGAACCCCAGCCCATCCAGCAGCTCCGCGTACCGCTCCGGGGGCAGCACCGGCCACTCCCGCACGTAGCCGCTCATCGCCGTGGCGAACGGCTCCTCGCGCGCAACCTCGTGCGCGACCGTGTGCGACGGGTGGTCCGCATTCGCCGGCACCTGGAACGCCAGCTGCCCGCCCGGCGCGATCCACCGCGCGATGCGGGCCAGCAGCCGCTCGTGGTCGGGCAGCCACTGCAGCGCCGCGTTCGATAACACGAGGTCGAACGGCCCCGCCGGCGCGAACGCCGCGATATCCGCCAGCTCGAACCGGAGCCCGCCCCCCGCGAACCCCGCCGCCCGCGCCAGCATCGCCGGCGAGCTGTCGATGCCCAGCGTTTCCGCCGCCCGCGACCGCTCGTGCAGCGCCCGCGTCAGCTCGCCCGTCCCGCAGCCGAGGTCGATGACGCGGCCGCCGGGCACCGGCCGCGTCAGCTCCAGCAGGTCGAAGAACGGCTGGCTCCGCTCGTTCCGGAATCGTTCGTACCGGTCCGGGTTCCAGTCAGCGCTCACGGGGCACCTCTGCGCGCGGTGTGCCCTTTCCGCCCGGAGCGCGCCCCGCGACTCCCTCGCCGGGCCGTTGGGCCCGGGGCGCTCCTCCAGTCTACCCGGCCCTACTTGATGACGCCGGCCGCCCGCAGCTCCCCAATCTCGTCAGCGCTCAGCCCAATCCACCGCGCCAGCACGTCATCCGTGTCTCCGCCGTGCTCCGGCATCGGATTCCCCACCACCGTCGGCGTCTTCGAAAGGTGGATTGGCGAATTCGGCAGCTTCAGCGACCCCGGCAGCCCGTACGGCAGCGGGATGTCCACCAGCATCCCCCGCGCCGCCACGTGCGGGTCGTCGAACAGGTCCGCGATGCTGTTCACCTTCCCGATCGAGCAGACGTTCGCCGGCTCCAGCACGGCGAACCACTCGTCCGTCGTCTTCTCCCGGAGCGCCGCGTTCAGCTCCCGCTCCAGCTCTTCCACGTGCTCCAGCCGCCCCCGGTTCGTCGCGAACCGCTCGTCGACCGCGAGGTCATCCCGCCCGATGAGCGCGCAGAACAGCTCCCACTCCTTCACGTTCGCGATGACGATCCAGCCGTCCTTCGTCTCGAACGGCCCGAACGGCGCCACCAGCGGGTGCCGGCTCCCCTGCCGCGTCGGCGCCTCCCCGAACGCCGAGTGCCGCACGATGGCGTTCTCGCAGAGCGCCATCTGCGCCTCCATCAGTGCCACGTCCAGCAGCTGCCCCTCCCCCGTCACGTCCCGCGCCCGCAGCGCCGCGAGGATGCCCAGCGCGAGGTACAGCCCGCCCACCATGTCGCCGATACTCACCCCCACCCGCAGCGGCGGCCCGTCGCGGTAGCCGTTCAGGCTCATCGTGCCGCCCATCGCCTGCGCCACCGCGTCCACCGCCGGCAGATGGCTGTACGGCCCCGTTTGCCCGAACCCGCTCAGCGCCGCGTAGATGAGGCGCGGGTTCACCTCCCGCAGCGCCGCGTACCCCAGCCCCAGCCGGTCCATCGTCCCCGGCCGGAAGTTCTCCACCAGCACATCCGCCTGCCCCGCCAGCCGGCGGATGACCTCCTTCCCCGCCTCCGTCTTCAGGTCGACCGCGATGCCCTTCTTCCCGCGGTTCGGGCTGAAGAAGAACGTCGAGATGCCCTCGTAGTACGGCCCGAACCCCCGCTCCTTCTCGTGCGTCTGCGGATGCTCCACCATCACCACCTCCGCCCCCATGTCCGCGAGCTGCATCGTCGCGAACGGCCCTGCCAGCGCCCACGTGAAATCCAGCACCCGGATGCCTTCCAGCGGGCCCCGCACGCTGCTCACCTCCCTTCGAACCGCGGCGGCCGCTTCTCCGCGAACGCACGCCCGCCTTCCGCGGCGTCCCGCGTCTGCATGATCTCGGCGTACAGCCGCGCTTCCAGCCGCATCCCCTCGCGGAACGGCAGCTCCCAGCCGCCTTCGTACGCTGCCCGCTTCATCGCCTGCAGCGCCAGCGGCGCGTTCTCGCACAGCTTCGCCGCCCAGCCCATCGCAAACTCCAGCAGCTCGCCCTGCGGAACGACCCGGTTCACCAGCCCGTACCGCAGCGCGTCCTCCGCACTGATCCGCTCCGCGAACAGGATCATCTCCATCGCAATCCCGAACGGGATGTACCGCGCCAGCCGCTGCGTCTGCCCGCCGCCCGCCACGATGCCCCGCTTCGCCGCCATCGTCCCGAACGTCGCGTTCGGACTCGCCACCCGCACGTCGCAGCCCAGCGCCAGCGCCAGCCCCGCCGCGAGGCAATGCCCATTGATCGCCGCGATGACCGGTTTCCAGATGCCCTCCGGCGTGAGCCGCCCGCCGCCCCGCTGCTGGCTCCAGTCGTTCGCCTCATCCTCCGCGCTCTTCACGAGGTCCCGCCCCGCGCAGAACGCCCTCTCCCCCGCGCCCGTCACCACCGCCACCAGCAGCTCGTCGTCCCGCTCGAACTCGTCCCACGCTTCGCCCAGCTGGCGGTACATCTCCGGGTCGATGCTGTTCATCGCCTCGGGGCGGTCGAGCGTGATCAGGAGGGTGCGCTGGCGGCGTTCGGTGCGGACCGGCATGGCGCCGATCCTACGCCCCCGGCGCCGTCCGTTCCTCCCCCGCGCTCACCGGGTCATCGCCCTCGCCCAGCGCCGCCAGCACGCGCGCCTTTGCCGCAACGAAGGCCGCCTCCGTGACGATCCCCGGCTCCCGCGGCCGCGCAAACGGCGCTGCGATGGCATCCACGATGCGGCCGGGCCGCGGCGACATCACGACCACCCGGTCCGCCAGCACCAGCGCTTCCTCGACGTCGTGCGTCACCAGCAGCACCGTCCGCGGCTCGATCGCCAGCACCTCCTGCAGCCACGCGTGCATCCCCCGCCGCGTAATCGCATCCAGCGCCCCGAACGGCTCATCCAGCAGCAGCACCCGCGACGGCACGAGGAACGTCCGCAGCAGCGCGAGCCGCTGCCGCATCCCGCCGCTCATCTGCGCCGGCCACGCCTGTTCGAACCCCTCCAGCCCGAACACCCCGAAGAGCGCCCGCGCGCGCGCCCGCGCCTCCTTCCGCGGCACGCCGTGCACCTCCAGGCCGAGCGCCGCGTTCGCCAGCGCCCGCCGCCACGGCAGCAGCAAATCCTTCTGCGGCATGAACGCCACGAGCCCCGGCCGCCCGACCGCCGACACCCCGCCCACCTCCGCGGTTCCCCCGGTGGGGACGAGCAGCCCGGCCAGCACCCGCAGCAGGGTGCTCTTGCCGCAGCCGCTCGGCCCCACCAGCGCAACGAACTCCCCCTCGCCGACCTCCAGGTCGACCCCATCGACTGCCCGCACCTCCCGCCCCTTCTGGCGGAAGGTGTGCTCCAGCCCCTCGACCCGGATCGCCGGCGCGCTCATCGCCCGATTACCGTTTCGGCAGGAAGTCGTTCGTGAACGCCGCGTCCACGTCGATCTCCTTGTCGATGAGACCGGCCCGGCGCAGGTACTCCGTGAACGTCACCCACACCTCGCGGTCCTGCAGCCCCCACGGCCGGCCCGGGTCCACGTACCGCGTCGAGAGATACTCCGCGCTCACCTCCAGCAGCCGCCGGTCGGATTCCGGCGCGCCTTTCATGATCGCGTCCGCCGCCGCCTGCGGGTCCTGCATCGCCACCTCGTAGCCGCGCACCGTCGCCTCCATGAACTTCCGCACGACGTCCGGCTTCTCCTTGATGAGCTGCTCGCTCGTCACGATGAGCGGCGTGTACCAGTCCGGGATGCAGTGCGTGTAGTCGATGAACTTCAGGCTCCCGACGTCCTTCTTCTCCACCTCCCGCGCCCGCAGCACGTCCCAAAACTCGAACACCCAGACGAAATCGAACCGGTTCGACTCCATCCCCGCCAGGTAGTCGACGTTCCCGACCTCCACGAACTTCACCTTGGAGGGGTCGCCGCCGTCACATTTCACCAGCTCCGAAATCAGCTGGCGCTCCAGCACGCCGCCGAAGCCCCCGTAGGTCTTCCCCTCGAGGTCGCGCGGCCGCGTAATCCCTTCGCTCTTCAGGAAGTACAGCGACGAGTCGTTGTGCTGGATCAGCGCCGCCAGCGCCACCACTGGCACCCCCTCCGCGCGCGCCGGGATGATCTCCTCCTGCGCCATCACCCCGAAATCCGCTTTCCCGGCGGCCAGCACCTGCGCGGTGCCGCCCGCGGCCGGCTCGATGATCTTCACATCGAGCCCTGCCTCCCGGTACCAGCCGCGCTCCAGCGCGATGTACACCCCGCTGTGGTACGTGTTCGGCGTCCAGTTCAGCATGAACGTCACGGGCGTCAGCCCGCCGCCCCCGTCATCATCGTCGTCCCCGCCGCAGGCGCTCATCAGCGCGCCCGCGAACAGCGCCGCGGCGAGCCCCGCCGCAAGCAGCAGCCAGCGTTTCATCTCGTTTCCTCCTCTGTTCTGACGTACATCCACGGCGTCGCCAGCCGCGCCAGCACGTGCACCGCCGCGAACAGCAGCATGCTCAGCAGCGCGATCAGCACCACCGCGACGAACACCCGGTCCACCCGGAACGACGTCTGCGCCCGGGTGATGTAGAGCCCCAGCCCGGAGCTCGCGCCAATCCACTCCCCCACCACCGCCCCGCCCACCGCGTAGGCGGCGGCGATCTTCAGCCCCGAAAAGAACGCGGGCAGCGCCGCCGGCACCGCGATGTACCGCAGCACCTGCAGCCGGTTCGCGCCCATCGACCGCACCAGCCCCACCATCTCCCGGTCCGCGTGCATCAGCCCGTCGGCCGTCGCAACCGCCACCGGGAAGAAGCCCCAGAGCGCCACCACCACCACCTTCGGCGTCATCCCGAAGCCGAACCACACGATGAGAAGCGGCGCCAGCACCACCATCGGGATGGTTTGCGACACCACCAGCAGCGGCATCAGCACCCGCCGCACCAGCGGAATCCCCGCCACCAGGACCGCGATCGTCACCCCGGCCGCCGCGCCAAACCCCAGCCCCAGCACCGCCTCCGCCAGCGTCGTCCGGATGTGCTCCGGCAGCAGGTGCTTCGTCTCCCAGAAGCCCTGCCAGATGCGCGAGGGCGCCGGCAGGATGTACGGCCGGGTGTCGAACACCCGCACCCAGGCCTCCCACCCCGCCACGAGCAGCGCCAGCAGCACCGCCGACGGCCCGTAGGCCGCGGCCAGCCGCCGCGCGCCGGCTGCGCTCCCCAGCGCCAGCTTCACGACCCGCCGTCCCGGAACTTCGCCGTCAGCGAGGCCATCGTCGGCGGATTCGGCAGCCGGCTCTGCGAAAATTTCACGAACGTGAGCACGCTCTCCGCCCCGGCTGCGAGGCAGGCCTCGTGCGCCTCCCGCACCACCCGCCACACCTCATCCGGCTCGCCCTCGAACGTCGTCCCCAGCGCCGAGACCTCGTAGTTCAGGCCGGAGGCCTGGATCACCCGGATCGCCGCCTCCACGAACGAGTACGGCGCCCCCGGCTCCCCCGCGGGACGCGGCAGGCATTCGATTTCGACGATCATGCAGCGGCTCCTCTCCGCTGCCCGGTCCGAAAGGGTGCCCGCTCCCGGCCCCGCTTCCCCTGCTGCACCGCAAACGAAAACGGAGCCCGGGAAAGCCGGACTCCGTGCCTCCTGCGCATCCGCGCGGCGCTCGGCCTCCGTTTCGCTTTCCCTACGCACGTCCGAACGTGGTCAGGTTCAAGGGGTCTGATCTCAGCCCGTTCCCGGGCACCCCCAGCGAACACGAACAGCGCGTCTTGAATTGTCCCCTCAAGCCTAGCCCGGCCCCGCCGCCCCCGCAACCCCCGGCCCCGCCGCCCCCGCAACCCCCGGCCCCGCCGCCCCCGCAACCCCCGGCCCCGCCGCCCCTGTTCCATACCTGTCACCCGCCCGTTCCCGGGAGCTACCCCCTGTCGACCGCCGCCCGCCTGTTCACCGCCGATAATCCAACCGACAACCATTCGCCGCACCGGCGAACGAAAGGCCTCCGTTGAACCGCATCTGGCGCCGCTGGATTCGCCCCCGCCTCGCTGCACCCCCCGGCGAACCCCGCCGCGTGACTGCCGCCCGCCGCGCCGCCATCGCCCTCGGCCTCATCCTCCTCGTCGCCGAATTCGCCGTCGCGCTGCAATACTCCGGCACCGTCGGCGCCATCCTCATCGCCTCCACCGCCGGCCTCGCCGCCTTCGTCTACCGCGGGCTCCAGGCCCTCGCGACCGCCTCGGTCCAGGCCGAAGACCCCGACGCCCACCGCCACCTCGTCGACCCCGAAACCCGCCTCCCCAACCGCCAGCAGCTCATCGATACCCTCGCCCGCGACATCGCCCGAGCCGAGCGCTACCGCCACCCCGTCACCCTCGCCGTCGTCCGCATCGCCCAGTACGAGGACATCCGCACCGCGTGGGGCGCCGGCACCGCCCGCCAGGCCGTCGAACACGTCGCCGAGACGCTCGTCCGCATCACCCGCGCCAGCGACTTCGTCGCCCGCCTCGATGAAACCCGCTTCGCCGTCATCCTCCTCCAGTGCACCGGCGCCCAGGCCGCCGCCTACACCGACCGCGTCACCCTCGCCGTCTCCAACCGCCCCGTCCGCTCGAGCGCCCACCTCAAGGTGCCCCTCTACGTCGGCGTCGAAGTCACCGCCCTCGAATACGACGCCGCGCGCTTCCGCGGCCCCCTCGAATTCCTCTCCCAGGCCGGCGGCGACCTCATCCTCCAGGCCGTCCGCCCGCCGCGCGCCCAGCGCTCCGCCCTCGCCCACGACCCCCGCGCCATGCGCCAGCAGCTCGTCCGCGACTACTACCCCGACGGCGACGTGAAAGACTTCGCCGAGGCCTACCGCGAGGCCCGCTCCCGCAGCCGCCACGCCGGCTGAAGCAGGCCGCCGCGCACCCCGCCCGCGCCTCATCGACGCCAGCAACACGGGGGAGCCGGCCGGCTCCCCCATGCCCGTTCACCCGAACGGCGCTGCGCGCGGGCGTCAGCCCTGCTTCTGCGCCGCCTTCTCCGCGAGGTACGCCTTCAGCGTCTGGCCCGTCCGCCACATCGGCTCCGCGCCCTCGAGGCTGCAGATCTTCTCCCAGTTCGCCTGGACCCACTCGGCGTCCTTCAGCTCGCCCAGGCCCGGCTGGATGCCCGGCCCCTTCACGATGGCCGCCCGGTTGAAGTTGCCCGCGCCCGCCTCGATGATCAGGCCGCTGTCCTGGCACTCCTTCGAGACCATGTAGACGACCGCCGGCACCACGTACTCCGGCTTCAGCCGCTCCACCATCTCCGGCGGCATCACCGTCTGCGTCAGCCGCGTGCCCGCCACCGGCGCGATCGTGTTCACCATCACGTTGTACTTCGCGCCTTCCTGCTTCAGCACGTTCATCAGGCCCAGCATCGCCGTCTTCGCCGCGCCGTAGTTCGCCTGGCCGAACTGGCCGTAGATGCCCGACGACGACGTCGTGAGCACCACCCGGCCGTACGCCTGCTGGCGGAACACCGGCCACGCATGCCGCAGCACGGAGAACGACCCCTTCACGTGCACCGCGAAGACCTTGTCCCAGTCGTCCTCGCTCATGTTGTGGAACGCCACATCCCGCAGGATGCCCGCGTTGCAGATCACGATGTCCAGGCGGCCGAAGTTGTCCAGCGCCGTCTTCACGATGTTGTAGCCGCCTTCGTAGGTCGCCACGCTGTCGAAGTTCGGCACCGCCTGGCCGCCCGCCGCGATGATCTCATCGCACACCTTCCGCGCCGGCGCCGCATCCGCGCCCTGGCCGTGCGGGTCGCCGCCCAGGTCGTTCACCACCACTTTCGCGCCGCGCCGCGCGAGGTCCAGCGCATACGCCCGGCCGAGCCCGGCGCCCGCGCCGGTCACGACCGCGACCTGACCTTCGAACGAAATTGCCATCGGAATCCTCTCAGTTCATGCAGGTTTTCGGGCGCAGCGGCAAGCAGCAGGGGCAGCCCCGGCCCGTCTCAACCGCGCAGGTTACCAGCATTCGGTCCTTCGTACCCGGCCGGCAGGGCTGGCGCCCGGTCCACCATCTGCGCGAACCATGCTTCGGTGCTCGCCACCCGCCACGCCAGCACGTCGTCCCCACCCGCCTCGAAGGCCTCGGCCACCGCCCGCACCGCCTCGGCATCGAACACGTCCCGCCGCTTCGCCGCCGCCTCGAGGTGCTGCCGGATCCAGCCCCGGAGCGGCCCCCGCGCCCAGCTCCGCTGCGGCGGCGCATACGCCAGCTTGTCCCGCCGCTTCAGCACCGGGTCCGGCACGATCCCCTCCATCGCGCGCCGCAGGATCGCCTTCGTCGTCGCCCCCTCCAGCAGCCATTCCGGCCGCAGCCCGGCGCAAAACTCCGCCAGCCGGTGGTCGAGGAACGGCAGCCGCACCTCCCGGCTGAAGGCCATGCTGTTCCGGTCCGCATACCGCAGGAACTCCGGCAGCTGCGTCGTCAGCTGCCACCGCACCAGCTCGTTCCGCAGCCGGTCCCGGAACGGGGCAATCGTCGCCGCGTGCGCCGGCGCATACCGGTCGTGCACCTCCCGCGCGAGGATCGCCCCCGAACCGAAGTACCGCTCCGCCAGCCGGTCGCGCACCGGCGCCGGCAGCAGGTAGTACGCCCCGAACAGCGCCGGCTCCCGCAGCGACCCGTACCGCCGCCACGAGCTCCACAGCAGCCGCCCCGCCCGGTCCACCCGCCCCGTTCGCAGCCAGTGCGCGAAGAACATCCCCAGCGCCTGCGTATACCCCCCCAGCAGCTCGTCCGCCCCCTGCCCGTCCAGCAGCACCGTCGTCCCGTGCTCCCGCGCCAGCCGCATCACCATCCACTGCGCGAACGGGCTCGTGCTCGCGATCGGCTCCTCCTGGTGGTACTGCAGCGCCGCGAACTCCGCCTCGAACGCTTCCGGCGCAACCCACGTATCGTGACGCCGCGCCTCGCACCGCGCCGTCACCAGGTCGATGAACCGCCCCTCATCGTGCGCCGAAGAAGCAAACCGCGCGCTGAACGTGTGCTGCTCCCCCAGCCCCGCCGCCTCCCTCTGCGCATGGATCGCGCACACGATGCTCGACGAGTCGATGCCCCCGCTCAGCGAACTTCCCACCGGCACATCGCTCCGCAGCCGCAGCCGCACCGCATCGAAAAACAGCGCCCGGAACGCCTCGACCGCCTCCTCGTGCCGCCGCGGCGTCTCCGCAGCGCGCGGGCGCCAGTACCGTTTCGGCGTCCCCCGCCCTTCCGCGTCCAGCACCAGGAAATGGCCCGCCGGCAGGCTCTCGATCCCCGCGTAGAAGCTCTCCGCGTCCTGGTCGAGGTCCCCCCGCGCGATGTACCGGTACACCGCCTTCAGGTTCGGCTCGCGCAGCCCCGGCCGCGCCGCGAGGATCGCCTTCATCTCGCTCGCGAACAGCAGCTCCCGCCCGTTCCGCGCCAGGTAGAGCGGCTTCTCTCCGAACCGGTCCCGCGCCAGGACCAGCTCCCGCCGCCGCTCGTCCCAGATCGCGCACGCGAACATCCCGTTCAGCCGCGCGAACGTCCCCGTCCGCCACTCCGCGAACGCCCGCAGCAGCACCTCCGTGTCCCCCTGCGAACGGAACCGGTGGCCCAGCCCCTCCAGCTCCCGCCGCAGCTCCACGTAGTTGTAAATCTCCCCGTTGAAGACCAGCACCAGCCCCGCCGCCTCGTCCGCGAACGGCTGGTCCGAGGCATGGCTCAGGTCGATGATCGCCAGCCGCGTATGCCCAAACCCGATCCCCGGGCCGAAATAGCTCCCCTCACCGTCCGGCCCCCGGTGGCGCAGCGTCGCCGCCATCGCGAGCACCTCCTCGCGCGGCACCTCGCCTCCGCGGGCAACCAGCATGCCGGCAATCCCGCACATCCCGGGCGGCCTCCATCGCGCCGTTCCCCGCACCCGGCGCACTCCGTTTGGCCGAATGGTAGCAGCCTTTACTTTTAGGTGAAGTTCGCGGCCCATGAATGAAATCCGCGGCACCCTTCGACAGCGTATACTCCATCCGATGCCCGGGAACATGTGGGACGACGCCGAAGAGCCCGAGGATCTCGACCTCCGCATCCTCCGCGTCGCCGCCGCGCCGCTCGAAAGCCAGCCCGGCACCCTCCGCATTCGCCTCGAAACCACCCGCGGCACCATCGACGGCCTCCTCCACCCCGTCGAAGGCGGAACCGCCGCCCTCGTCTGCGTCGGCGGCGCCATGGGCGGCCTGGACGGCCCCGCCGACCGCCTCTACGCCCGCCTGCCCGCCGTCCTCGAGACTGCCCGCGTCACCGTCCTCCGCCTCGACTACCGCCAGCCCAACGTCTTCGAAGAATGCGTCCTCGATGTCCTGGCCGGCTGCTCCTTCCTCCGCGGCATCGGCGCCGAAGAACTCGCGCTCGTCGGCCACAGCTTCGGCGGCGCCGTCGTCATCAAAGCCGCCGAGCTCCACCCCGCCGTCCGCGGCGTCGTCGCCATGTCGCCCCAGCTCTACGGCACCGCCGACGTCGAAACCCTCGGCCGGCCCCTCCTCCTCATCCACGGCATGGCCGATACCGTCCTCTCCCACGAAGCCAGCGAGGACATCTACCGCCGCGCCCGCGAACCCAAGCGCATCGCCCTCTACGCTGACGCCGGCCACTCCCTCGTCCAGGCCCGCGACGACATCGACCGCCTCCTCGCCGAATGGCTGCCGCCCGCGCTCGCCGGCGCTCCCCTCGAAGGCGGCCGCGAAGAACACGGTATGCTCTAACCCGACAGCACCTGCCCCAAGGGAGGCCCCGATGCGCACCCCGGCCGAAGTCGTCACCGCCTTCATTGCCGAATGGCAAAACCCGAACCCCGACCCCGCCCGCCTCGCCTCCTACTTCACCGAAGACGCCGTCTACCACAACATCCCCGCCGCCCCCGTCGCCGGCCCCCAGGCCATCGCCGCCGTCTTCCAGGGCTTCCTCGCCCAGGTCAGGCCCGCCGGCTGGGAGATCATCCGCCAGGTCGCCGACGGCAACCTCGTCATGAACGAGCGCATCGACCGCTTCGCCGTCGGCGAACGCATCGTCGAACTCCCCGTCGCCGGCTCGTTCGAAGTCCGGGGCGACCGCATCCGCGCGTGGCGCGACTACTTCGATATGAACACCTGGCTCAAAGCCCTCGCCGGCAGCTGACCGGCCCTACGGCTCCGTGACCACCCGCATCGGGCTCCACCGCCCGATGACCCCCTGCCCGTGGCAGCTCACCGAGCGCCCGTCTTCGATGTCGATCTCCGACATCAGCCCTAGCGCCGCCGTGAAGCCGCTAATCCGGTCCGGCACCCGCTCGTACCGGTCCACCACCCGGCCGTCCGCTTCGAACTCCACCGTCCCAGCCCCCTGGTCGTACGTGATCCGGTAGGCATGCACCTGCCCCTGCGCGGTCGGCAGGTCGCGCAGCTCATGGAAAATGCAGAACGCCCGCGCCTCCCCCGTCTCCGGCAGCCGCGCCCCCGGGAACGGCAGCCGCCCGTACACCGTCGCCACCGTGTCGCCGCCCGTGAAGAAGTCGAACGCCCACCCGGTCTCCAAATCCAGCAGGTTCCACGACACGTAGCCGTCGTAGAGGTCGCCTGGTCGCGTCCCGATGGTCCGCGCCGCCACCTGGATCTCGAACGTGATCCGCCCGCCCTCCGGCACGAGGAACCGCTCCTTCGAAAAATACATGTGCTTCGCGTTGTCGAGAATCTGCACCCGGTCGTGCTTCCGCGTGTACGGCACCGCCGCGACCTGCAGCCAGCCGTTCCGCACCAGCACCACCGCGTTCGGCTCGCGGTACTCCCAGCGCGACCCGTCCGGCAGCGCGAAGCTTCCGATCTCCCACGCCGAATCCGGCTCCAGGATCCGGTGGAACTCCCCGATGATGCGCTCCGCCATCCTGCGGCTCCTTTCGCGCCGGCGGCCTCAGCCGCGCAGCTCCGCGCCGAACTCGCGCCCGAGCCGCGCCAGCAGTCCCTGCCGCACCTTCAGCGCCTCCTCATCCGTCAGCGTCCGGTCATCCGCCCGGAACCACAGCCGCAGCGCCAGCGACTTCTTCCCCTCCGGCACGCCCGGCCCGCGGTACTCGTCGAACAGCTCCGCCCGCGTCGTCACGCCCTGGCTCCGGTGCGAGCGCGCCAGCTCGAGCACCGCGCCGGCCGGCACCGAGGCATCCACCACGACCGCGAGGTCCATCCGCACCGCCGGGTACCGCGAGAGCGCCTGGTACGGCGGCCGCTCCGGCAGGTGCCGCACCAGGTCCTCCACCCACACCTCGAACAGGAACACCGGCTCCTCGATGTCGAACGCCGCCGCCGTCTCCGGGTGCACCTGCCCCACGATGCCCGCCATCTCGCTCCCGACCCCGAACTTCGCCGTGTGGCCCGGCAAAAGCCCGTGCTCCTCCGCCGCGGTGAACGTCCCCCGGACGCCCAGCGCCCCCAGCATTGCCTCCACGGCGCCCTTCGCATCGAAGAAGTCCAGCGCGTCGCCGCCGCCCACGTGCCACCGCCCCTCCCGGCTGCCCCCCAGCACGGCGCACAGCACCGGCCGCTCGATCGGCAGGTCGCCCTCCACCGGCAGGTATTCGAAACCGATCTCGAACAGCCGCAGCGGCCCTTCCGCCTGCCGCCGGTTCGCCGCGTACGATTCCAGCACCGACGCCCGCAGGCTCGTCCGCAGGTAGGCGTGCTGGGCCGCTACCGGGTTCACCACCCCCAGCGGATTCCGCCGGACCGTGTCCAGCGGGTCCGTCACCAGCGCCAGCTTCTCCCGCGTCGTGAGCGTGTAGTTGATCACTTCCTGGAAGCCGAGCGCCACCGCGAGGTCCCGCAGCCGCTCCCGCAGGCTCATCACCGGGTTCGCTTCCGGCGCAGGCAGCGTGCCCCGCAGCATCGTCGCCGGCAGCCGGTCGTAGCCGTAGATGCGCCCGATCTCTTCCACGAGGTCGTCCGGGATCTCCACGTCCGGCCGCCACGAGGGCACCTGCACGCTGTACTTCGCCGGCGGCACGTGGTGCACCAGGAACCCGAGGTCCCCCAGGATCCGCCGCACGTCCTCCACCGGCACGTCGATGCCCAGCACCTGCGCAATCCGCGCCGCCTCCAGCACGATCGTCCGTGGCGGCTCCTTCCCGGGGTAGACGTCCACGATGCCCGACGCGATCCGCCCGCCGCACACCGTCTCGAACAGGTGCAGCGCCCGCTGCTGCGCGTACATCGCCATCTCCGGTCCCAGCCCCTTTTCGAACCGCAGCGACGCCTCCGTCCGCAGCTTCAGCAGCGTCGAGGTCCGCCGAATCGAGCCCGCCCGGAAGTTCGCCACCTCCAGCAGCACCCGCGTCGTCCCCTCGTTCACTTCGCTGTTGCCGCCCCCCATCACGCCCGCCACGCCGACCGGCCCCTCGCCGTCGCAGATGAGCAGCATCTCCCCGTCGAACTCCCGCTCCACCCCGTCGAGCGTCACCAGCCGCTCCCCGGGCCTCGCCCGCCGCGCCACGATCCGCTTCCCCCGCACGAGGTCGTAGTCGAACGCGTGCAGCGGCTGCCCCGTCTCGAGCATGACATAATTCGTGATATCCACGACGTTGTTGATCGGCCGCATCCCCGCCTTCCGCAGCCGCTCCTGCATCCACGCCGGCGACGGGCCGACCGTGATCCCCTCGATGACCGACGCGGTGAACCGCCGGCACAGGTCCGGCGCCTCGATGCTCACCGAAACGAGCCCGTCGACCGCCGGCCCGCTCGCCGTGAACTCCCGCGATGGCTCCCGCAGCACCCCGCCCGTCAACGCCGCCACCTCCCGCGCGAAGCCGACCATCCCCAGCAGGTCCGCCCGGTTCGCCCACGTCGAAACCTCGAGAATCACGTCGCCGAGCACGTCCGCCAGCGGCACGCCGACCGGCGTCCCCTCCGGCAGGACGAGGATGCCCTCGTGTTCGTCGCTCAGCCCCAGCTCCCGCTCGCTCAGCACCATGCCGGCCGACTCCACCCCGCGGATCGGCCGCAGCTTCAACGTCGTCGGCTCGCCCGTGTGCCCGTCGAACAGCCGCGCCCCCTCGCTCGCGAACGCCACCGTCTGCCCCACCGCCAGGTTCGGCGCCCCGCAGACGACCTGCACCGTCCGTTCGCCGGTGTCCACCGTCGCCAGCCGCAGCCGGTCCGCGTTCGGGTGCGGGTCGACCGCCACCACCTTCGCCACCCGCACCAGCGCCGGGTCCCACATCTCGCCGATGACGCGCCACCCCTCCACCTCCGCCACCGCGTCGGTGACGCGCCGCGCCAGCTCGTCGATCGGCAGCCGCACGTCCACGTACTCCCGCAGCCAGTTCAGCGAAATCTTCATCCCCTCACCTCGCTCAGAACTGGCCCAGGAACCGCAGGTCGTTGCTGTAGAAGTGCCGGATGTCCTCGATCCCCCAGCGCAGCATCGCCACCCGCTCCACGCCGATGCCGAAGGCGAACCCCGTCACCCGCGATGCGTCATACCCCGCGTTGTCGATGATCTCCGGGTGCACCATCCCCGCGCCGAGGATTTCGATCCAGCCCGTCCCGTGGCAGGTGTGGCACTGCCGCCCGTCCCCCCGGCAGATGAAGCAGTCGATCGCCATCTCCACCCCCGGCTCGACGAACGGGAAGTACGAATGGTGGAAGATAATCCGCCGGTCCGTCCCGAACATCGCCCGCGCCCACTCGTAGAGCACTCCCTTCAGGTCGCTCATCCGCACGCCCTCGTCCACCGCCAGCCCCTCGATCTGGGTCAGCATCCACTCGTGGGTCGCGTCTGTCGCCTCCTGCCGGTAGCACTTCCCGGGCACCACCACCCGCACCGGCGGCTGCGGCGTCCGCTCCATCACCCGGATCTGGTTCGGCGTCGTGTGTGTCCGCAGCAGCATCCGCCGCTTCCCGTCGATGAGCGTGTTCACCCAGATGGTGTCCCACATATCGCGGGCCGGGTGGTCCTCCGGGATGCGCGCCGCGTCGAAGTTGTACCGGTCCCACTCCACCTCCGGCCCTTCCGCCACCCGGAACCCCATCGCCCGGAACGCATCGAGGCAGTCCCGCAGCGTCCGCGTGATCGGGTGCAGCCGGCCCAGCGGCTGCGGCCGCCCCGGCAGCGTCACGTCGATCGCGCCCTCGCGCGCCAGCCGCTCCAGCTCCGCCCGCTTCAGCGCCTGCCGCCGCGCCTCCAGCCGCGCCTCGAGCGCCTGCTTCAGCGCGTTCACCGCCGCGCCGTACGCGGCCCGCTCATCCGGCGCCACCTCGCGGATGCCCCGCAGCAGCACCGTCACGCGCCCGTCCTGGCGGCCCAGCCACTCGGCCCGCCAGCGGTCCAGCGCCGCGTCGTCGGCCGCTGCCTCCAGCGCCGCCAGCGCCTCCGCTTCGAGGCCTGCGAGGCTCCCCGTTTCGGTCGTCATGGGCCTCCAAGTATAGGGAGCCGCCGCCTTACCGTCCGTGCCCCTGCCGGCCCCTACAATCGCCCCGTGCCCCGGCCGGCCGCGCCACCCCGTATCATCCCCCCATGGCTCCTGCTCCTGCCGTTCCTGCTGCTCTTTGCGGCAGCCTGCTCCGGCGGCCGCAGCGAACCGCCGCTCACCCGGGAGTCGAACGTGGCTGACCAGCCTGCCCGCAAATCCTGGGCCGGCTCCGAACCGGCGCCCCCCTTCCCGCCCGGCCTCACCTGGTTCAACGTCCAGCGCCCCCTCACCCTCGAGGACCTCCGCGGCCGCATCGTCCTCCTCGACTTCTGGACCGCCGGCTGCATCAACTGCCAGCACATCGTCCCCGACCTCCTCCGCCTCGAAGCCGAGTTCGGCAACCGCCTCGTCGTCATCGGCGTCCACTCCGGCAAATACGCCGAAGAACACGAAGACGAGACCATCCTCGAGGCCATCCGCCGCCTCGGTATCACCCACCCCGTCATCAACGACGCCGACTTCCGCACCTGGACTACCTACGGCGCCCGCGCCTGGCCCACCCTCATCCTCATCGACCCCGCCGGCAACCTCGTCGGCTACCACGAAGGCGAAGGCGTCTACCCCCTCTTCCAGCCCATCCTCACCGCGCTCGCCGCCGAATTCGGCGAACGCGGCCTCCTCCGCGACGACCCGCTGCCCGTCCTCGCGCCCGGCGCGCCGGCCGCCGCCGCCGCCCTCGCCTACCCCTCCGCCGTCGCCGCCGCGCCCGGCCTCGACCGCCTCTACATCGCCGATGCCGGCAACCACCGCATCGTCGAAACCTCCCGCAGCGGCGAAGTCCTCCGCGTCTTCGGCACCGGCCAGCCCGGCTTCGCCGACGGCGCCCCCGGCGAAGCCGCCTTCCGCGACCCCCAGGGCCTCGCCCTCTCCGCCGACCGCGCCACCCTCTACGTCGCCGACACCCGCAACCACGCCGTCCGCGCCATCGACCTCGCCAGCGGCGAAACCCGCACCATCGCCGGCACCGGCCGCCAGCTCACCCGCCTGCCCATCGGCCCCCAGCCCGCCCGCGCCACCGACCTCGCCTCCCCCTGGGGCCTCGTCGAAGCCGGTTCCCGCCTCTTCGTCACCATGGCGGGCGTGCACCAGCTCTGGGTGCTCGACCTGCGCGCCGGAACCATCGAGGTCTTCGCCGGCACCTCCCGCGAAGGCATCGACGACGGCCCCCGGCGCGAAATGGCGACCCTCGCTCAGCCCTCCGGCATCACCGCCGACAGCGCCAGCCTCTACGGGGTCGACCCCGAAAGCTCCTCCGTCCGCACCGTCCCCCTCGACGGCGACGGCGAGGTGACGACCCTCGTCGGCACCGGCCTCTTCGACTACGGCGACCGCGACGGCATCGGCCGCCAGGGCCAGCTGCAGCACGCCCAGGGCATCGCCCTCGCCGATGGCCTCCTCTACATCGCCGACACCTACAACCATCGCATCCGCATCCTCGACCCGCGCACGCGCCAGCTCGGCACCGCCGCCGGCTCCACCCGCGGCTGGACCGACGGCGTCGCCGGCGAGGCCCGCTTCGCCGAACCCTCCGGCCTCGCCTTCGCCGACGGCCTCCTCTACATCGCCGACACCGCCAACCACCTCATCCGCACCTTCGACCCTGCAACCGGCCAGGTCGCCACCCTCACGCTCACGAACATCGCCCTCCTCCGGCCGCCCGCCGCCGGCGCTCTCGAAACGCGCGACCTCCCCGCCCAAACCGTCGCCCCCGGCGCTGCCAACCTCCGCATCGAGGTCGCCGCCCCGCCCGGCTACCACCTCAACGCCCTCGGCCGCTCGACGCTCGAGCTCGCGTCCAGCAACCCCGCCGTCCTCGAACTCGGCGAACACCGCCTCCAGTGGCAATCCGACGAGCCGGCCGTCGCCTTCCCCGTCCCGGTCATCCTCCGCCCCGGCGAAGCCGTCCTCACCGCCGCCCTCTCCGCCTACTACTGCCGCGAGGGCCAGGAAGCCCTCTGCTTCATCGCCCGCATCGAATTCCGCCTCCCCGTCCGCATCGAACCCGGCGCCGCCGCTGCAGAACCCCGCCTCAGCCTCCCGCTCCCCGAGCGCTGACCATCGCGTATCATCCCCGCATCCCTCCCGGAGGAGACTGCCCATGGCCGTCCGCGGCTACATCCTCATCGAAACCGAAGTCGGCAAGGCCAAGTCCGTCAGCGCCGCCATCCAGGGCTTCAACTACCCCGGCGCCCGCCTCGTCAACGTCGACACCGTCACCGGCCCCTTCGACGTCATCGCCCAGGTCGAAGCCGACGACCTCGACTCCCTCGGCAACGCCATCACCGAAGCCATCCAGAAGGTGAACGGCGTCCAGCGCACCACCACCTGCCTCGCCGTGCGCCTCGCCTGAAGCCCCGGCGCTCGCGCCGCTTCGCTACACTTGGGCCATGCTCCCCGTCACCAGCATGATCCCCGTCGAAGAAGCGCGCGAGCGCATCCTCAGCTACTTCTCCCGCCTCGAACCCGAACGGAAACCCCTCCTCGATGCCCTCGGCCAGGTCCTCGCCGAGGATGTCGTCGCGCCCTTCGATATCCCCCCGCTCGATAACACCGCCATGGACGGCTACGCCGTCCGCGCCGCCGATACCGCCGGCGCCAGCGAAGCCTCCCCCGTCGAGCTCCGCGTCATCGCCGACCTCGCCGCGGGCTACGTCCTCGAAACCCCCGTGGGCCCCGGCGAAGCCGTCCGCATCATGACCGGCGCGCCCATCCCTCCCGGCGCCGACGCCATCGTCCCCTTCGAAGAAACCGACGAAGCCCTTCGCGGCATCAACGAGGCAGCCCGCAAACCCGGCCTCGTCGGCGTCCTCAAAGCCGCCAGCCCCGGCGCCAACATCCGCTGCCGCGGCGAAGACGTCCGCAGCGGCACCGCCGTCATCCCCGCCGGCCGCGTCATCCGCCCCTCGGAAGTCGGCGTGCTCGCCTCTATCGGCCTCACCCACGTCACCGTCATCCGCCGGCCCGTCGTCGCCATCCTCTCCACCGGCGACGAAATCACCCCGCCCGGCGAACCGCTCAAGCCCGGCCGCATCTACGACGCCAACGCCTACAGCATCGCCGCCCTCGTCCGGAAGTACGGCGGCATCCCCCGCATCCTCGGCATCGCCCGCGACACCGTCGAAGACCTGACCGCCAAAATCCGCCAGGGCCTCGACGCCGACATGCTCGTCACCTCGGCCGGCGTCTCCCGCGGCGACTTCGACGTCGTCAAAGACGTCCTCGCCCGCGAAGGCAACATCGACTTCTGGACCGTCCGCATGCGCCCCGGCAAGCCGCTCGCCTTCGGCGCCTTCACCGCCCCGGACGGCCGCAGCGTCCCGCATCTCGGCCTCCCCGGCAACCCGGTCAGCTCAATGGTCTCGTTCGAGCTGTTCGGCCGCCCCGCCATCTTCACCATGCTCGGCCGGGCCGACTGGGAGCGCCCGACCATCCGCGCCATCGCCCGCGAATACGTGAAGAACCCCGACGGCCGCCGCTTCTACGCCCGCTGCATCGTCTCCCGCGGTGATGACGGCCGCTGGTACGCCGACCTCACCGGCCCGCAGGGCTCCGGCATGCTCACCTCGATGAGCGCCGCCAACGCCCTCGCCGTCATCCCCGAGGACGTCCCCGCCGCCAACCCCGGCGACGAAATCGAATGCATCATGCTCGACTGGGAGCACGCCCCCTAGCGGCGGTGCGCGGCAATCCCCGGCTGTCCGGACCTACCGCCGCGCCAGCCGCTCCCCGTACTGCCGCTCGAAGTACCGCGCGAACTCCCCGCTCGCCGTCTGCGCCCAGGCCGCGCCGTGGTCCCGGTACCACGCCACCGTCGCTGCCAGACCCTCCCGGAACGGCACCCGCGGCCGCCACCCGCGCGCCCGCAGCCGCGAGCTGTCGAGCGCATACCGCCGGTCGTGGCCCGGGCGGTCCGCCACCGGCGTGATCAGCTCGCGCGGCCGTTCCAGCAGCTCGCAGATCAGCTCCGCCGTCTCCCGGTTCCGCACCCGCTCGCCGCTCCCGATGTGCACCGCGTGCACCCCCGGCTCCGCCGGCAGCTCCCGAAGCACCACCCGCAGCGCCTCCACGAAGTCCCCCGCGTAGAGCCACTCCCGCTCCTGCATGCCGTCCCCGTAGAGCGGCATCGGCTCGCCCGCCAGCGCCCGCATCGTGAACAGCGGGATGAACTTCTCCACGTGCTGGTTCGGCCCATAGACGTTGCAGCACCGCAGCACCGTCACCGCCATCCCGTACGTCTCCGCATACGCCCGCACCATCAGCTCCGCAGCCGCCTTGCTCGCCGCGTACGGCGAACTCGGCGCGAACGGCGCGTCCTCGGCAGCCTCGCCCGGCGCCGGGATGCTCCCGAACACCTCGTCGGTCGACATGTGCACCAGCGCCGTCCCCGGCCGCGCCCGCGCCGCCTCCAGCAGCGTCACCACCCCCTCCACGTCCGTCCGCACGAACACCCCCGGCTCCAGCAGCGACCGGTCCACGTGCGTCTCCGCCGCGAAGTTCAGCACGAGGTCCGCCCCGTCCATCAGCTCCCGCACCAGCGCCAGGTCGCAGATATCCCCCTGCACGAACCGGTAGCGCGGGTGGCCCTCCGCCTCGGCCAGGTTCGCCGGGTTCGCTGCGTACGTGAGCTTGTCGAGGTTCGTCACCTCCCAGCCGTCCGCCAGCAGCCCCCGCACGACATGGCTCCCGATGAACCCGCACCCGCCGGTGACCAGCGCCCTCACCCGTCCCGCTCCACCCGCGAATGGTCTCCCAGCGTCAGCCGCGCGCCGGCGGGCGCCCCCGCCACCCGCACGTGCCGCCCCAGCATCGAATGCGCCACCCCCGGGCAGTCCTCCACCTCGCTGTCGCTCATCACGATTGCGTCCTCCACCCGGCTCCGCACCACCCGCGTCCGTTCGCCGATGGCCGCGTACGGCCCCACCCTGCTCTCGACAATCTCCGCCCCGGCCCCGATGACGGCCGGCCCGATGAGCTCGCTCCGCTCGACCCGCGCCCCCGCTTCGATGACCACCGCGCCCTCCACCCGGCTCCCGGTCACGGCGGCGCCCGGGGCAATCTGCCGCTCCACCGTGCCCAGCAGCAGCCGGTTCGCCGCGAGGATGTCCTCCATCTTCCCCGTGTCGATCCACTCCCGCGGCGTCACCTCCACCTCCACCCGGCACCCGCGCGCCAAAAGCCCGTTGATCGCATCCGCAATTTCGAGTTCTCCCCGCGCGCTCGGCCGCTGACCGGCTATGACATCGAACACCACCGGCCGAAACGCGTACACCCCGATCACCGCGAGGTTCGACGGCGGCTCCGCCGGCTTCTCGACCACCTCGGCCAGCCGCTCCCCGTCCATCCGCGCGACGCCGAACGCGCGCGGGTCCGCCACTTCCCGGAGGATGACTGCCCCGTCGGCCCCGGTCCGCGCGAACCGCTCGACGAACCCGGCGATGCCGCCCATCAGCACGTTGTCCCCGAGGTAGAGCACGAACGGCTCGTCGCCGACGAACTCCCGGCAGACCAGTGCGCCGTGCGCGATGCCCAGCGGCGCTTCCTGCCGCACGTACGTGAACCGCACGCCGAAGGCGCTCCCGTCGCCCATCGCCTCCCGGACCTGCGCCTCCGTCTCGCCCACCACCAGGGCGATCTCCCGCACCCCCGCCTCCGCCAGCTGGCGCACCGGGAAGTGCAGCACCGGCGTGTTCGCAATCGGCACCAGCTGCTTCGCGCCCGAGTACGTGAACGGTCGGAGCCGGCTCCCCTTGCCGCCCGCCAGCACGATCCCCTTCATCCCCGCGGATTATAGGGAGCCATCACCCTAAGATCGCCCGGTGCCGAACGTGCTTCGTGTGGCCCTCGATGCCTCCGCCCTGCCCGCCCGCCCCGCCGGCGCCGGCGTCTACATGCTCGAACTCGCCGCCGCGCTCGCCGCGCGCCCCTCGCTCGAGGTCACGGCCTTCGCGCCCCGCCCCCTCCCGGGCTGCTGCCATCGCCCCGTCCCGGCCGGCTCCCCGGCCCGCCGCTTCGCCTGGCAGCTTCGCTCCCTCGGCCCCGCCGTCGCCGGCTCCGGCGCGCATCTCCTCCACGGCCTCCACTTCTACACCCCCCGCCGCCTCCCCGTTCCTGCCGTCACGACCTTCCACGACCTCACCTTCTTCCGCATCCCCCGCCGCTACCCGCCCTCCCGCCGCTGGTACTACCGCCTCATCGCCCACACTGCCCGCTTCGCCGACCGCGTCATCGTGCCTTCCTCAGCGGTTGCGCAGGACGCGGTCCGCTACCTCGGCCTCCCGGCCGAGCGCATCCGCGTGATCCCCGAGGCGCCGCGCGCCGGTCTCCGCGCCGCCGACCCTGCCCGCGTCGCCGCCGCCCGCGCGAAGTACGCCCTCGGCGATGCCCCCTACCTCCTCTGCCTCGGCACCGCCGAGCCCGGCAAGCGCGCTGTCGATGCCGTCCGCGCCCTGCCCGCCATCCGCGAGCGCCACCCCGGCGTCCTCCTCGCGCTCGCCGGAAACCCCGGCCCGCTCCTCGGCCCGCTCCAGCGCGAGGCCGCACGCCTCGGCGTCGCCGATGCCGTCCGCTGGCTCGGCTACGTCCCCGACGCCGACCTCCCCGCCCTCCTGACCGGCGCGGTCGCCCTCGTCTTCCCCTCGCTCTTCGAGGGCTTCGGGCTCCCGCCGCTCGAAGCGATGGCCTGCGGCACCCCCGTCATCGCCGCCGACGCCCCGGCCATGTCCGAAGTCCTCGCCGGCGCCGCCCTCTTCGTCCCGCTCCGCGCCCCGGAGGCCATCGCCGCCGCGGTTTCCCGCCTCCTCGCCGACCCCGCCTTCCGCGCCGACCTCGCCCACCAGTCCCTGCAGCACGCCGCCCGCTTCTCCTGGGCAAACGCCGCCGACCTCACCGAATCCGTCTACCGCGAGCTCGTCCCGTGACCATCGGCGTCGTCATCGTCACCTTCCGCTGCCGCGAGCTCGCCCTCGCCGCCCTCCGCTCGCTCGAAGCGCGCACTCCGGCGCTCCTGCCGACGACCGTCGTCGTCGACAATGCCTCGTTCGACGGCACCATCGAGGCCGTCCGTGCGGCCTTCCCCGCCGTCACCGTCATCGAACACCGCCGCAACCTCGGCTTCGCCGCCGCCGTCAACCGCGGCATCGAAGCCCTGCCGAGCGCCGACGTCGTCTGCCTCCTCAACCCCGACGCCGAGCTCCTCGACGACGGCATCTTCGCAGCCGCCGACTACCTCGAGGCCCACCCGGACGTCGGCGTCCTCGGCGGCCGCATCCTCAATCCGGACGGCTCCATCCAGCCCTCCGCCCGCGCCTTTCCGTCGCACAAGAACGCCCTCTTCAACCGCCACTCCCTCCTCACGAAGCTCTTCCCCCGCAACCGCTGGTCCCGCCAGTACCTCATGACCGACTGGAGCCACGACGACATCCGCCCCGTCGACTGGGTCTCCGGCGCCTTCATGCTCATCCACCGCCGCGCGCTCGAGGCTGTCGGCCCCTTCGACCCCGGCTACTTCTTCAGCATCGAAGACGTCGACTTCTGCCGCCGCGTCCACGATGCCGGTCTCCGCGTCGAATACTTCCCCGGGGCGTCCGTCCGCCACCGCGTCGGCGGCAGCTCCCGCAAGGCGGTCTACCGCGCCATGGCCGGGCACCACCGCGGCATGTGGCGCTACTACCGGAAGCACTTCCGCGGCAACCCGCTCCTCCACGCCGTCACTGCGGCCGGCATCGGCCTGCGCTTCGCCCTCCACGCCGTCTCCTACGCCCTGCGCGCCGGCCGCGCGCGGCTCCTCGGCCGCGAAACCCCCTGACTTGCTAAATCGGCGCGCCCTCCCGCGTCGTCGCCGCCGAAAGCCGTCCCAGCTCCGTGCTCGGCGGCGTCCCGTCCACGTACTCCCGCACGATCGCCCGCCACGGTCCCCGCGCCCGCAGGCTCGCGAACAGCCCCGCAAGCCCGAAGTTGATCCGCGTCAGGAACACCATCCCCTCCGGCACGTTGCAGTGCCGGTTGATCTGTCCCCCGAGCCCCGTCGTCATCGTATTCCGCCGCACCATCTCCGCCGCCAGCTCCGGCGTGAACTCCACCTCGTCCTCGAGGATCGGCGCCCAGTACCAGTGCATGTGCTCGTACAGCTCGTCCGTGGTGAACGGCGCATTCGGCAGGAGGATCCCGATCGCCTCCGTCGCTGCCCGCCAGCCCTCCCGGTCGCCCCGGTCCAGCGCCCGGATGAGCCGCTTGAACCCCTCGATGACCGCTTCGTCGAACTCCGCCACGCAGCCGTAATCCACGAACCCCACCGTCCCGTCCTCGAGCAGCAGGTAGTTCCCCGGGTGCGGGTCCCCGTTGAACAGCCCGTGCCGGTAGATGCTCCCGAAGCAGAACCGGTAAAGCATCTCGCCAAGCCGGTTTCGCTCCGCCTGCGGCAGCTTCACCGCCTCGCGGAACGGCCGCCCGGGCAGCCACTCCTGCACGAGCACCGTATCCGTCGTCAGCTCGTGGTAGACCCGCGGCACCCGAACGAACCCGTGCCCCTCGAACGCGTCGAAGAACCGCTGCTGCCACGCCGCCTCCCGCCGGTAATCCAGCTCGCCCCGGATGCCCTCCCCGAGGTCGCGCACCAGCGTCTCGATGTCGAGCCCCTTCGCCACCAGCCCGCCCAGCCCCAGCACGATCGCCACGTTCGCAAGGTCCCGCTCGATCGCCTCCCGCACCCCCGGGTACTGCACCTTCACCGCCACGTTCGCGCCGTCCCGCAGCTCCGCGCGGTGCACCTGCCCGATGGACGCTGCCGCGAACGGCTCGCGTTCGAACCGTCGGAACACCCGCGAAGCGGGCTGGCCGTACGCCGCCTCCAGCGCCTCCTCCACCAGCCCGTACGCCATGGGCGGCGCATTCGACTGCAGGCTCGCCAGCCCCTCCGCCATTTCCGGCGGCACCACCCCGCTCAGCATCGAGAGCACCTGCCCCACCTTCATCGCCGCGCCCTTCATCTCCCCCATCGCCCGCGTCACGTCCTCCGCCGTCCGCAGCACCGCCTCCTTCCGCTTCTCTTCCCGGCGCGCGCCCCGGTATCGGAACGTCCCCAGCCAGCGCAGCGCAGCCGCGCCCGCCAGCCGCGCCGGCACTGCCGTCCGCGCCAGCCGCCCCGTCCGCATCGCCGAAGTGCGGGGTCGCTGCTCCATCCTCTCCAACCGGGCCTCACCCGCCCGCGCCCGGCCGAACCGCCCTGCGCTGGCGCTTCCTAGCGTCGCGGCCTGGCGGCCCGTCCCGCAACCGTCCCGCTCACGCTGCCCTTCCCGCCGCAAAGATCCGGGAAAATCTCCGGGTTTCCATCTATTCAGACTATCGATGCATAGCCGATACTTGTGGTACGAGGCGCACACCTATGGCTGGCATCTTCTACGACCCCCGCACCCGCCGCCTCCACGCCGTGACCGGCCACCCCGACCCGGCATGGACGCTCGTCACCCACAACGTCCACGCCAGCGTCCATCACTGCCGCCGCATCATGAGCGAGTGGCTCAGCCCGGACGAACTCTGGAAGGTCGACTGGCGCATCGAGCGGCACCCCCTGTCCGCCTGAGCGCGCTACCATCGGTCCTGTGACCGACCAGCTCGCCGAGGCGCTCGCGGCCCTCGATGCCGCCCCGCACCCCCTCGCCCGCCGCTTCGACAGCCCCGAGCCGCTCGCCGGGCCTGTCGCATTCCTCCCGGCCGCCTTCAACCCGCCCACGCTCGCCCACCTCCGCCTCCTCCAGTGCGCAGCCGAGGCCGCTGCAGCCCTCCCGGCCGCCGTCCTCACCACCCGCAACGTCGACAAAGCCGTGACCGGCGCGCCGCTCCCCGCCCGCGTCGAAATGCTCCTCGCCGCCCGCCGCGACGGCCACGAGGTCGCCGTCCTCGCCGCCAACGCCGCCCGCATCATCGACCAGGTCGCGGCCCTCGAAGCCGCCTTCCCCGCCGCCGACCCCACGCCCGTCGTCGGGTTCGATACGCTCGTCCGGCTCTTCGACCCCCGCTACTACACCGACATGGCCGCCGAGCTCGACCCCTTCTTCGAACGCCGCCGCATCATCGCCGCCAACCGCGGCCCGCACGCCCTCGAAGCTGTCGCCGAGTGGCTCCACCAGAACGCCCGCAACTACGCCGCCCGCGTCATCCTCGTCGAACTCGACGCCGAGCACGCCGCCATGTCCTCCACGCTCGCCCGCGACCTCGCCGCTGCCGGCCGCCTGCCCGACCTCGTCCCGCCCTCCGTCCGCGCCATCCTCGCGGAGCGCGGCTACTACGCGCCCCGCAGCGGCCTCACGTAATTTCCGAGATGTCCAGCGCGCTCTCCAGCGCCAGCACGCCCTGCGCCGCCAGCGCCTGCACCTCCTCTTCGCCCAGCCCCAGCCAGCCGCCCAGCACCTCCGCTGTATCCCCGCCGAGGTCCGGCGGCGGCCCCGCGATGCCCGTCTCGCTCCGCGACATCCGCACCGGCGTGTTCGCGATCGGGATCGTCCCCGCCACCGGGTGGCTCACCTCGCGGATCATTCCCCGCGCCTGCACCTGAGGGTCGGCCACCACGTCCGGCACCGTGTTCACCGGCCCCGCCGGGATGCCCGCCGCCAGCAGCTCCTCGAGCCACGCTGCCGTCGTCCGCTGCCGGAACGCCGCCGCCAGCAGCGGTTCCAGCTCCGCATGGTTCTTCGTCCGCTTCGGCCCCGTCAGGAAGCGCTCGTCATCAATCAGTTCCGGCACCCCGAGGATTGCGCAGAGCAGGTTCCACTGGTTCTCCTCGCCGAAACCGAGCGCAATGACGATCCACCCGTCCGCCGTCGGGAACGCCTGGAACGGCGTGGCGCTCGGGTGCCGCGTCCCCAGCGGCCCCGGCACCTCCCCGGTGACGAAGTACCGCATGATCGCGTTCTCCATCACCGTCACCTGGCAATCCAGCATGCTGATGTCGATCGCCTGCCCGAGCCCGCTCCGGTCGCGCTCCCGCAGCGCCGCCAGGATGCCGATGACCGCGAACATCCCCGCCACCACGTCCCCGTACGACACCCCCGGCCGGATCGGCGGCCCGCCCGGCTCCCCCGTGATCGAGAGCACGCCGCCCATCGCCTGCACCACGATGTCCAGCGCCGCCCGGTCGCGGTACGGCCCCGTCTGCCCGAACCCGCTGATGCTCGCCAGGATGATCCGCGGATTCCGCGCCGAGAGCACCGGGTAGTCGATCCCCAGCTTCTCCAGCGTCCCGGGCGTAAAGTTCTCCATCACCACGTCCGCCTGCTCCACCAGCCGCAGGAACAGCTCCCGCCCCTCCGGCCGCTTCAGGTCGATCGCCAGGCTCCGCTTCCCCCGGTTCACCGAGAAGAAGTAGCCGCTCCATCCGTTCTGGTACGGCCCCGTCGTCCGCGAAATGTCCCCGTACGGCGGCCGCTCGATCTTCACCACCTCCGCCCCGAGGTCGCACAGGATCATCGAGCCGAACGGGCCCGCCAGCACCCACGTCAGGTCCAGCACCCGCACGCCCTCCAGCGGCCGGCCCATCACCGTCTGCTCCCTTGCAGCATCATCCCCCGATTCTGCCGCGCCGGCGGCTCCCGGTCGAAGCCCCGCCGCCGCCGGCCCGTTCGGCGGTCAGGCCGCCTTCGCCCGCTCTGCCGGCACCGCCTTCCCCTTCACCACCGTCAGCGCGTACTCCCGGGTGGCCGTCACCGGGTCCTTCGTCCGCCACTGGTGCGCCTCGGTGATCACCGTCAGCGTCCCCGCGAAGCGCATCCAGAACAGGAGATACCGGTACGCCGGCATGAACGGGATCACCCACCAGCCGCGCCAGAGCCGCCGCGCGCTCGGGTGCACCACCAGCAGCGCGCTCGTCGTCCAGGTCGCCGCCTCGATCACCAGGTACGCCAGGTAGAGCGCCACTCCCGCCCAGAACACCGTCGACCACGAGTAGCCGAAGAACACCAGCCCCGGCAGGAGGAACGTCCACGCCACCCGCGGGAACGCCAGCGTATGGTCCACCAGCAGCGTCCGCACGGGCGCGAACCCCTTGTAGAACAGCCCCCGGTTCGCCAGCTTCGGGTGCGCCGCGATCACCTCGATCTCCCCCCGCTGCCAGCGCACCCGCTGCGAATACAGCGCCTTCAGGCTCGGGATCGGGTCCGTGTAGCACACCGCGCTCGGCACCACCCCCACCTTCTTCCCCGGGAACCGCTCCTGCAGCTCGAACGTCATGAACGTGTCTTCGCCCACCGTGCTCGCGTCGTACAGGTGCGTCGCCAGCAGCGCCTCCCGGCGGAACGCGCTGAACGCCCCCGCCAGCGTGAACAGCCGCCGCGACATCGTCTCGAACCGCCGCCCCACGTTGAAGCTGAAGTAGTACTCCTGGAATTCACACTCATGCAGCAGCCGCATCCACCCCCTGTCGCCCGCCTCCGGCCGGATCTCGACCGCGCCCGTCGCCGCGACCAGGTCCTCGTCGTGCTCGAACGCCGCCACCATGTTCGCCACCGCGTCCTCGTGCAGCACCACGTCCGAGTCCACGTTGATGATGTAATCGCCGCGCGCATAGTGGATGCCCGCGTTCAGCGCCCACGTCTTCCCCTGGTGGAACGTCGACATCCAGTGAATCTGCCCCGGCCAGTCCGCCTGCTGCTCCTCGCAGAACACCCGGTACGAGTCGTCCTTGCTCCCGTTGTCGATCGCCAGCACTTCGATCAGGTCGTGCGGGTAGCTCTGCCGCTTGATCGATTGCAGGCAGGCCCCCAGCTGCTCCTGGCTGTTGTACACCGGCACGATCACCGTCACCCGCGGCCACTTCCCGCGCGGCGCCTCGGTCACCGGCCGGATCGGCAGCCGCTTCGCCCGCCCGAGAATCGTCGCCGCGAGGTAGTTGAACGCCTGGTACCCGTCCACCAGGATCGGCACGAACAGCCACACCCCCCAGAACCCCAGCGCCGGCAGCCACCAGTCGGTCGTCATCTCACCCCTCCCGCAGCCGCGCGTACACCACGCGCAGCGTCGGCCGCGTAATCGCGAACCAGTAAATCCCGATCGCCAGGCCGAAGAACACCGCCCGTCCGAACACCACATGCGCGATGTCCAGCCAGTCCTGCCCGCCGTACGCCACCGCGCCCACGATCACCAGCATCCGGACCACGTTCGCGATGAAGGTCAGCCCGAGCGCCGCCAGCAGCACGAGCAGCCGCCTCCCCTTCGGCAGCGCCGGGTAGAACACCACCAGCCCCATCAGCGCCGCCAGCTCCAGCAGCCCGGAGCACTCGATCCCGATGCTCAGCCGCGTCCACTCCTGGTGGTGCGGCACCCCGATCACCAGCAGCTCGCCCGCCCGGTCATCGAACAGCTCCGTCCGGATGCCCAGCAGCCACGAGACCGCGTGCACCGCGTGCGCCGTTGCCACCCGGATGGCCAGCTCGCCCGGCAGCAGCTCCCGCGCGGCCACCACTGCCAGCACCGCGCCGCCCGCCGCCCCGAGGAGGAAATACGGGAGCCAGGCCCCCGCTTTCCAGAAGAACCGCACCGCGAGCGCCCAGGCGATGACCGCCGGCACGAACCACGCGAGCGCCGTCATGCCGCCTTCCCGGCCTTCCGGTTCACCCACCAGGCGGCCCCGACCGCGAATGTCCCGAACAGCCCCAGCAGCAGCCAGCCCATCGTCGGCGCGCCCGAGCACCGGTACGTCACCGTCAGCGACTCCCGCGGCCCGTTCGGGTCCAGCCCCCACTCCACCGTGTTGCTGACCTCGCACTCCTCCCCTTTCGGCTCGAACTTCTGCTCGATGAGGAAGTACTGGCCCGGCGCCGTCGCATAGAACTTCCCGTAGCCGCCGTTCGCGATGTCGCCGCAGGCCGCGCCGTTGAACTCCTGGCAGCTCGCCGCGTTCGCGTCCCACACCAGCAGGTCCGCGGCAGCCGTCGGCTCGAGCCGCCAGGTCACGACGCCGGCCTCCTCCTTCACGAAGCTCTTCTTCACCGACACCTTTGGCAGCTCGCCCGGCTTCTTGTTGTACGCGCAGAGGTGGAACACCATCCCGGCGGACGTCGGGGTGTCCGGGACCGACACCTTCGCCGCCAGGTTCCCGCCCTTCGGCTCCTTCGGGCACCCCTGCGGCCCTTTCGGCGACGCCACCAGGTCGAACAGCAGCGGGTTCGGCCCGCCCGTCGCCGGGTCCAGCTCCGTCACGAGGTAGTCGCCCGGCAGCAGCGGCACGACCTCTTCATCGACGAATTTCTGCAGCCCCGTGTTGTTCGCATCCGCCAGCAGGAAGACCCACTGCCCCGGCGGCGTCGCCGCCTGCCAGCCGCCCTTCTCGCCCGGCACGAACTTGTGCACCACCAGCGAGGCCGCCGGCTTCACCGGGTCCGCCGTCGCCGAGGCCGACGGTGTGTTGGTCGGCGTGGCTGTCGGGCTCGGCGTGTTCGTCGGCGTCGGGGAAGCGCCCGGCGAGGCCGTCGCAGCGCCCGTCGTCGGGGTCGGCGTTGGTGTCGGCGTCTTCGTCGGCGCGGCCGTCGGCGTCGGGGTGGGCTTCGGTGTCGGCTTCGAACCGTCCCACGTGTACAGGATGCAGTACGCCTGCGTCCCGGCCGGGATCGCCAGCGCATCCCAGCCAGCGCCGTCTGCGTTGTCGTTGTTCACCCCGTCCGTGTAGCACTGCAGGTCGATGAACGGCAGCGGCGCCGCTGTCACCACCGTCGTCGGGAAGTCAATCACCGAAAACCGCCGGGTCGCCGCCGCGCCGCCCTTCAGGTACACCGTCTGCCCCGTGGCGATGATCGTCGCGCCTGGCGTATACCCGCTCCCCGACCCGGACGCCACGACCGGCACGAGCAGGAGCGGGTCGAGGAACAGCGAGTTCGCCGTCGAGCCGCCGAGCAGGAACAGCCCCTTCGCCAGCGCCGGCGTGCACCCGTACGCCGCGATGTCCGAGGGCACCGCCTGCGGCGTGCCGTTGTCGCTCGCCTTCGGGTCCAGCCCGCCCGCCCGCGCCTGGTAGATCGCGCTGTCCCCGCTGCAGCTCGCCGCGAGGAACGTGAGCGTCGCCGTCCCCGGCGGCACCTGCGCCTCCCCGGCTCCCGCCCCAAGGCCCGCCGCTATCGCAGTGAGCACCGCTGCCAGCATCGCCAGCCGCTTCATGCCGCGTCCCTCCGCGCTTCGACCGTCACCGAGACGGTCGGGTTCTCCCACAGCGTCACGCTCACCAGCTCCGGCCCGCCCGGCATCTCTTCGATGAGCCGCGCCTCGAGATTCCGGAAGATCACCGCCGCAAGGTTTTCCCCCGTCGGCTGCACGACCGTGAACGGGTGCAGCTCATTCAGGAACCGGTTCGCGAACCGCTTCGCCTCGGCCTCCAGCAGGTTCGCCACTTCCCGGAAGCCCACCACCATCCCCTGCTCGTCGACCCCTTCCGTCACGAACACCGCCTGCACGCGGTACGAGTGCGTGTGCTTCGCCCCGTTCGGCCGGATTGCGTGCGTCGCCCCGAAAAACGAATCGATCGCCAGCCGGTACCGCAGGCCCGCCGCGATCGCCCCCTGGACGACCGCCGCGGTCTCCGGGTGTTCAGTCGGGAGCGCCCGCAGGGGTGTCCCCGGTGCGCCGTTCGCTGCAGCCATCTCCGTCACCTCGACGTCTCTCACCGCGGTTGTCGGCAACGGCCGCGGAACGATTCAGTGAATGTTCGGTTTCCCCGGCTGCGAACCTGCGCCGTTTCCCGCTTCGTCCGATAACCCCGGTATGAACCCCGAGGAGCCGACCATGCCCGCCACCGACTGGTCTTCCTGGCAGGCCGGTTACGAAGCCGGCATCGACGACGCCATCCGCCTCATCGACGCCCTCCGCGGGCCGGGCGCCGGCAGCCTCAGCGCCCCCATCCTCCTCCGCATCCGCGCCGAGCTCCTCGCCATCCGCAGCCGCGCAGGCCAGCCCCGCGCCGCCTGAACGCTCGCCCCGCCCCGGCCTGTGCGCTACCCTCCGGGGACATCCGCCGGGGGAACTGCCGTGCCCACCTGGACCAACTGGTCAGGCTCCGTCACCGCGACACCGCGCCAGCTGTGCTCCCCAGCGTCCGAAGAAGAGGTCGCCGCCATCGTCCGCGAAGCGGCCGCCTCGGGCCGCTCGGTCCGCGCCGCCGGCTCCGGCCACTCCTTCGTCCCCGTCGTCCCCGCCGATGACGTCATCCTCTCGCTCGACGCTCTCGCCGGCCTGCTCGATGCCGACCCCGCCTCCGGCCGCGCCACCCTCTTCGCCGGCACGAAACTCCGCGACGCCACGCGCCTGCTCTGGGAGCGCGGCCTCGCCCTCCCCAACCAGGGCGACGTCGATACCCAGGCGCTCGCCGGCGCCATCGCCACCGGCACCCACGGCACCGGCCCCGCCTACGGCTCCATCTCCACCCGCCTCGCAGCCGCCCGCGTCGTCACCGCCGACGGCGCCCTGCTCGATGTCGACGACCCGGCGTTGCTCCCGGCCTTCCGGGTTTCCCTCGGCCTCCTCGGCATCTTCACCCGCATCACCCTCGCCTGCGTCCCGCGGTACGCCCTCCGCGAACGCGTCTGGCAGCACCCCATCGACGCCTGTCTCGAAGAACTCGCCGCGAACATCGCCGCCAACGACCACTACGAGTTCTTCTGGTTCCCGCGCTCCGGCATCGCCGAATCCAAATCGCTCAACCCGGTCGACGAAATCCCCGAGCGCGAAGAGCCGCCCCCGCTCGACGGCCCCGGCGAGCGCACCGGCTGGTCCCACCGCATCTATCCCTCCGCCCGCGACCTCCGCTTCAACGAGATGGAATACGCCGTCCCCGCAGAGGCAGGCCCTGCCTGCTTCGCAGCGGTCCGCCAGCGCATGGTCGAGCGCCACCCGAAGGTCGGCTGGCCCGTCGAATACCGCACCCTCGCCGCCGACGACGCCTGGCTCAGCCCCGCCTTCGGCCGCCCCACCGTCACCATCTCCGTCCACCAGGCCGCCGAGCGCCCCTACCGTGAGTTCTTCACCGACCTCGAGCCCATCTTCCGCGACTTCGGCGGCCGCCCCCACTGGGGCAAGTTCCACACCTGCGCGCGCGCCGACCTCGCCGCCATGTACCCCCGCTTCGAAGCGTTCTGCGCCCTCCGCCGCCAGCTCGACCCCGCCGGGCGCTTCCTCTCCCCCTACCTCGCCCCCCTCTTCGCCTGACCTGCCTGCCGCCTCCCCCCTCCCGCCTCCGCTCCCCGTCTCCCGACTCCCAACTCCCAACGCTTTACAACTTCCCCGTTCCTTCGTAGCGTTCGCCCATGACGGAAGCGGAAGAGGCGCTCCGGCGCTGGGCGGAAGCCGGCCTCATCGACGAAGCCACCGCGGAGCGCATCCGCCAGTTCGAAGCCGCCCGCCGCCAGCAGGCCCGCGGGGCGCCCGGCGAGGTCCCGCCAGGGGAGCGTCCCGGCCTCATCGAAGTGCTCCTCTACCTCGGGATCGCCGTCCTCTCCGTTGGCGTCTTCGCCCTCATCGCCCAGGCCTGGGATAACCTCGCCTCCTTCCCGCGCGTGCTCGCCGTTGGCGTGCCGGCGGCCTTCGCCCTCCTCACCGGCGGTCTCCTCAAATCGCTCGGCGAAGCCGGCTACCGGCGCGGCGCGCAGTTCTCCTGGGCTGCGGCCGTCGGCCTCGCCGCCGGTACCGTCGCCGTCGTCCTCCACGAGTACGAGCCCCTCGGCATCTCCCGCGACGACGACCAGGCCGCGATGCTCATCGTCGGCGTCGCCGCCGCGGCGCTCGCCCTCCTCCTCTGGGCGCTCAACCCGATGACCTTCCAGGTCCTCGCCCTCGGCGCCAGCCTCTTCTTCCTCGGCCAGGCTATCGGCAACTGGCCCGACCAGTACTCCGCCCGCCTTGCCGGCGGTGCGCTCGTCATCTTCGGCCTCGCCGGCATCGCCCTGGCCGAAGTCGGCCTCATGGCCCCCCGCGATTCCAGCCGCCTCACCTTCGGCCTCCTCCTCGCCCTCGGCAGCTACCAGCCCGGCTTCTCCGATGGCGGCACCCCGTGGGAGATCCCCGCGTTCGTCGCCGCCGCCGCGCTCCTCGGCTTCGGCGTCTACCGCGGCTCCTTCGGCTACGTCCTGTGCGGCGTCGGCCTGCTCTTCGTCGCCCTCGTCCGCGCCATCTTCCAGAACTTCTCCGACCAGGTCGGCGCCCCCGTCGCCCTCATCATCAGCGGCGCCCTCCTCATCGGCGCCGTCCTCCTCCTCGCCCGCCTCGCTCCGTCCCTCCGCCGCGGGAGCGCCGCGTGACCTCGCCATCCGCCCGCTGGTTCGCCATCGCCGTCATCGGCGGCGTCGCGGCCGTCATCGTGACCGCCGTCGTCCTCCTCGGCATCGGCGTCTCCGACCCGTCGCCGACCTCGCTCGAGAAGAACCCCAACCCGGCCATCCCCGGCGATATCCTCTACGTCGACGAAGCCAGCTGCATCGTCCTCGCCCGCGCCTCCGGCGAAGCCCGCGGCCAGGTCCACTGCACCGGCGTCATCCCCCAGCTCCTCTACTTCCTCGACGACCGCCGCATCGCCTACCTCGTGCCCAACCCCTACCCGAACAACCTCGTCATCGTCGACCTCGAATCCGGCCGCGAACTCGAGCGCCGCACCATCGACCAGTCCCGCACCATGCTCGACTTCACGGCGCCTGACGGCACCCGCATCTTCCAGCGCGACGGCGCCCGCCTCGACCTCATCCGCGACGGCCAGGTCACCGGCACCATCGCGTTCGACGGCCTCGATTGGCCGCCCAACCTCGTCGGCTGGTCACCCGACAGCCAGTGGCTCGCTTTCGCCTACTACCCGCCCCGCGGCCGCGGCGCCGAACTCTGGCTCGTCTCCCGCGACGGCCGGGTCCGCGGCACCCTCGCGACCGGTGTCGTCGGCGGCGCCGTCGCCTGGCGCTTCCCCGACGGCCGCGCCTGGCCCCCGCCGCCAATCGACTGACCGCCTCCTACCACCGCTGGCCCGGCGGCGGCGGCACCGCCGGCTCCGCCCGCGTCATGTGCGCCGCCGAAGCCCCGGCCCGCCACGGCCAGCTCCCATCGCCCGGCGCAAACGCGCCCGGTCCCCGCGCCGCGAGCGCCTCCGCCATCTCCAGCGCCCGCCGCGCCCCCGCGACGTCGTGCACCCGGAAGATCCGCACCCCCTGCGCGAACGCCAGCGCGCTCACCACGTGCGTCTCGAGGTCCCGCTCCGCCGGCGGCAGCCCGCCCACGCTGCCGATGAAGTTCTTCCGCGAGTGGGCCAGCAGCACCGGCAGCCCGAACGTGCCCAGCTCCCCAATCCGCCGCAGCACCTGCAGGTCCTCGTCGTGGCTCTTCCCGAACGCAATCCCGGGGTCGACGGCCACCTGCTCCCGGGCGAGACCGGCCGCCAGCAGTTCCTCCAGCCGCCGCTCCATCCACGCCACCGTTTCCGTCACCACGTCCGCGTACACCGGCGGCGCATCCGGCCGCCGCTTCGGCACCGAGTAGCTGTAGTTCAGCACGTACCCGGCGCCCGCGGCCGCTGCCTCCTCCGCCGCGCCCGTCCCCAGCGTGAGCCCGCTGATGTCGTTCACCAGCTCCGCGCCGGCCGCCAGCGCCGCCCGCGCCACCAGCGGCTTGTACGTATCGCTCGAGACGATGTGCCCCTCCCGCGCCAGCGCCGCCACCGCCGCCCCGACCACCTCCGCCTCCTCCTCGGCAGCGAGCACCGGCCGGTCGGCCCGCGCGCTCTCCGCCCCGACGTCGATGATGTCCGCCCCCGCCGCCCGCAGCCGCTCTGCGGCCGCCAGCGCCGCGCCGATATCCCGCCCCACGCCGTCGCCCGAGAACGAATCCTCCGTCAGGTTCAGGATGCCCATGACGACCGGCCGCTCCAGCGGCAGCTCCCGCGTCCGCAGCCGCCACGCCCGCACGGGCGCGAGCAGCGCCCGCAGCCGCGCCGCGTGCGGCGACCCCAGCCCTTCGAGCGCCTCCGCCAGCCGCCCGAGCATCGCGCGAGACGCCCACACCACCGCCTCGCCCGGCTCCCGCAGGTCGATGCCCAGCCCGAGCTGGCTCGTCGCCACCTGCAGCCGCTCCCGGTCGCCCGCGAAGTGCGCCGCGAACGGCGCCTCCGGCTCCGCCGCCGTCATCCCGAACCCGGGCGGCACGACCCGCAGCGACGGCCTCACCCGCGCCGCCCCTGCAGCGCATCGACCATCCGCCGCACCTGCCACAGGTGCTCGAGGTCGTGCTGGTACGTCTCCCGCGCAATCTCCGCGATCGACACCTCGCCCCGGTACGGGTGCAGCCCTTTCCGCTCCCAGTCCCGCTCCGAAAGGTCCCACAGGAGATAGCTCGTCCGCCGCCGCAGGTAGTGCAGTTCGTCCAGCAGCAGCTCGAGGTCCGCCTCCGCGTAGTCGGCCTCGAACGGGATGTCGTCGAAGTCCACGTGCGGGATGTCGGGCACCTCCCGGCCCCGGTGCATCGCGATGATCGCCGCCTGTTCCTGCACCCCGCGCTCCACCTGCACGAGGTGGAACGGCACCGCCAGCAGGCACCACCCCTCATCGGGCCAGCCCGCCGGCCGCAGCAAATCCCGCTCGCGCACACTGCCGAACGCCCGCGCCAGCTCCCCGGCCGCCTCGCCGAGCGCCTTCAGCAGGAACGAAGGGTCGCTCCCCGCCGTCGCCGGTACGTAACGCACGCCCCCGATTCTAGCCCCTGCGCCCGCCCCGCGCGGTAACGGCCGCGCCTACGTCACGACGAGCGGCACACCCTCCCGGCACAGCCGGCAGTCCGCCGGGTCCCACGATGCCGCCGGCACGTCGAGGCAGGCGAAGAACGGCACCCCGAACCCCACCTTCCCGGCCGTCCGGTCGACCAGCACGCCGACGCCGGCGACCTCCGCCCCCCGCGCGGCCACCGCCTTCAGCACCTCGCGGATGCTTCCCCCGGTCGTCAGCACGTCATCCACCACCAGCACCCGCTCGCCCGGCCCGAGTTCGAACCCCCGCCGGAACTCGCGCTCCTCGCTCCCCTCCTCCTTCCGCTCCGCGATGATCGCCCGCAGCCCGAGCTGCCGCGCCGTCTCGTAGGCGAGAATCACCCCGCCCGTAGTCGGCCCCGCCACCACCGTCGCCGTGCCCCGGAACCGCTCCGCGATCTGCCGGCAGAGCGGCTCCGTCACGTCCGGCCACTGCAGGATGCGGAACTTCTCGATGTACAGTTCGCCGTGGCGCCCGCTCGCGTACTGGAAATGCCCGCGGAGCAGCGCCCCGCGCTCCTCGAGCAGCGCCCACGCCTCGTCGCGCGTCAGGTGCCGTTCGGTCATGCCGCGAGCGTACCCGCTCGCCGCCTTCCGGTCGCGGGTCTCGCCCCGCTGGAGCCCCCTCAGTCCTCGCCGAGCCGCTTCGTCGTGAGCACCGGCTTCTGGTCGGTCAGCACGCCCTTCTGATTCGGCGCCAGCCCGAACCGGTTCAGCGGCAGGTAGCTCAGCGTCGCCTTCCCGATGATCAGGTCCTTCGACACCAGCCCCACCTGCGCGCTCCGGCTGTCCAGGCTGTTGTTCCGGTTGTCGCCCATCACGAAGTACTCATCCGGCGGGATCAGGATCTTCGGCAGCGTGTCATTCCACGGCGTCGTGATGTACGGCTCTTCCAGCAGCCGGTCGTTGATGTACACCTTGCCGTTCACGATCTCGATCGTCTCACCCGGCAGCCCGATGACCCGCTTGATCAGGTCTGTGCTCGGGTCGCGCGGGTCGCGCAGCACCACGATGTCGCCGCGTTCCGGCCCGTGGAACACGTATCGCGTCGGGTCGTCGCCCGGGTTGATGAACGGGAGGAACGTCGACAGCTTCTCGAGGTCGACCTCCGAGTAGACCAGCTTGTTCACGATCAGGAACTGCCCGTTCTCCAGCGTCGGGTACATCGAGTTCCCGTCGACCTTGAAGTTCCCGAAGCTCGCCCGCACCGAGAGGAACACGAGCGCGGCGAGCATGACCGTTTCGACCACCTCGCGGATCCACGCCTTCAGCCGGCCGTCGCCCCGCGCCCGCTCGGCGGCGCGGCCGTCCGTTTCCGCCGGCTCCGAGGCCCACGGCGGCGCTGCCGCCAGCGGGTCGAGCTCGAACCCGATCGGCGCGTTCCGCCGCTCGAACTCCGCCGCGACCTCCTCGGCCGGCGCCCACCCGTCGTCCGCCGGCGCGCTCCGCTGCGGCGCCCAGGCCGCCATCCGGATGAACGGCCGCTCGGCCGGCTCCTCGCCGGTCTCCTCCACGATCTGCGTGCCCTGCGAACCGAACAGCGCCTCTAGCGCCGCCGCCGTCTCGGCGTCCACCTCCGGCGATGCCGGCTCAGGCTCCGGCGTCGACGCGTGCGCCTCGAACGCCTTCAGGATGACGTCGCCCTCGTCCTCGGTCGAAACGAACTCCGGCTCCTCATCGTCGTAGACCGGCGACGGCTGCGCCCACGGCGGCTCGTCGGCGGCATCCATCTGCGCCTCGAGGCTCGCCGCCAGGTCGAGGTCGTCCTCGCCGCCGGGCAGCGAAACGGCGAGTTCCGCCGTCTCGGCGATGTCGCCCCACATGTCCTCGTCATCGCCTGCCAGGTCCTCCGCGCCGCCGAAGCGGGCCTCCGCGGGCGTGCCGCCCGGAACGGCGGCTTCATCGTTCGCCGGCACGGGCTGTTCGCCGAGCCGCTCCCACCACGGCCGCGGCTCCTCGTCTACCGGCTCGACGGCGGGGCTCGCCGGCTCAGCGGCACTCGCGACCGCTTCTTCGACCGTCTCCTCGGCTTCGCTGGCCTCCCACCACGGCCGCGGCTCCTCGCTCGCGGGCTCGACCGCGGGGCTCACGGGCTCAGCGGCGCTCGCGACCGCTTCTTCGACCGTCTCCGCGGCTTCGCTGGCCTCCCACCACGGCCGCGGCTCCTCGCTCGCGGGCTCGACCGCGGGGCTCGCCGGCTCGGCGGCGCTCGCGACCGCTTCTTCGACCGTCTCCTCGGCTTCGCTGGCCTCCCACCACGGCCGCGGCTCCTCGGCAGGCGGCTCGACGGCGGGGCTCGCCGGCTCGCTGATGCTCGCGACCGCTTCTTCGACGGTTTCCTCGGCCTCGCTGGTCTCCCACCACGGCCGCGGCTCCTCGGCAGGCGGCTCGACCGCCGGGCTCGCCGGCTCGGTGGCGCTCGCGACCGCTTCTTCGACCGTCTCCTCGGCTTCGCTGGCCTCCCACCACGGCCGCGGCTCCTCGCTCGCGGCGTCCGGCTCGACCGCCGGGCTCACCGGCTCGACAGCGCTCGCGACCGCCTCTTCGATCGTGTCCTCGGCTTCGCTGGCCTCCCACCACGGCCGCGGCTCCTCGGCAGCCGGCTCGACGGCGGGGCTCGCCGGCTCGGTGACGCTCGCGACCGCTTCTTCGACCGTCTCCTCGGCTTCGCTGGCCTCCCACCACGGCCGCGGCTCCTCGCTCGCGGCGTCCGGCTCGACCGCCGGGCTCGCCGGCTCGCTGATCTTCGCGACCGCTTCTTCGACCGTCTCCTCGGCTTCGCTGGCCTCCCACCACGGCCGCGGCTCCTCGTCTACCGGCTCGACCGCGGGGCTCGCCGGCTCAGCGGCACTCGCGACCGCTTCTTCGATCGCGTCCTCGGCCTCGCTCGCTTCCCACCACGGCCGCGGCTCCTCGGCGGCCGGCTCGACGGCGGGGCTCGCCGGCTCGGCGATGCTCGCGACCGCCTCGTCGACCGTTTCCTTGGCCTCGCTGGCCTCCCACCACGGCCGCGGCTCCTCGGCAGCCGGCTCGACCGCGGGGCTGGCCGGCTCGGTGGCGCTCGCGACCGCCTCTTCGACCGGTCCCGCCGTCGCCCCACAGCGCCGCCTGCACCGCGGCGCCTCGAACGCCGACGCGGCTCAGCTCGACCGGCTCCGGAGCCCAGCCCTGGTCACCGCCTGTCAGCCGCGGCCTCGCCCCGCGCGGGCTCCGCGTGACCAGCTCCGCAGGAACTCCGCCGGCTCGAAGACACCCGCGCCCAGCTCCACCGGCTCCGGCGACCACTCGTCGTCGACCGCGTCTGCTGCGTCCAGCTGGCCCGCGACATCCGGTTGCGCCGGCGCGANCACTCGTCGTCGACCGCGTCTGCTGCGTCCAGCTGGCCCGCGACATCCGGTTGCGCCGGCGCGAACGCCGCCGGGAACTCCGGCGCCCATCCCTCGCTGTCAGCGGCCCCGGCCGACTCCTCCGCCGGGGTCAGGCCTGCCTCGGCGGCCGGCTCCCGGCCCCCCTCATCGAGCTGCCACGCGAGCGACTGCACCTGCGCCGCGAAGTCGCTCACCGCCTCGACGTCGTCCGCGAGCGCCTCGCCCGCGTTGGCGCCCCACCCCTCGGGCGTGCTCACCGGTGCCGCATCTGCAACCAGGCGGCTGCCCTCGAAGACCCCCGGCGTGCCCGCGGGCTCGAAGGATGCGCCCGGGCCGGCATCGTCCGCGCTGTCCTGATCGAACTGCCACGCGGCCCGCCAGTCCGTGCCCGGCCCGGCCACGTCGGCCGGCTCCTCCTGCCGCTTCCGCCCGAAGAGCCGGCCGAAGAGGCCGCGTTTCTCCTTCGCCGGTTCCGCCGCGTGGCCCGCGGCGCCCGGCAGCTCGCGCACCGGGAACAGCCCGGCCAGCGGGTCGTCGTCCCCCGCGTCGTCGCCGCCGCGCCCCGCGAACGGCTCGCCCCTGCCGTCGCCGGTTTCCTGCCAGGCCGCCGGGGTGTCGAACTGCTCGCGAGCCGGGTCGGTGCCTGGCTCGTGCGCGGCGAAGGCTGTGAGCGGCGCTGCCTGGTCCCCCTCCTCGAGGTCCCGCCATTCGGCGGCAGCGTCGGATACGCCGCCGGGCGCACCGGCGTCGCTCTCCTGCGGCGTGAACGCCGCGAATGCGTCTGCCAGGTCCGCGTCCGACGTCATCGGCCGCGAAGCTGCGCTGTCGAATGCCGCGTCGTACCCGGGGGCCGCCGGCTCCGCTTCGAACGCCGCGAACGGATTCGCGTGCTCGTCGCTGGCGTCGGACCACGCGGCCGCGAACTCGGCCGCGCCCGGCTCGCTTTCGTCTGCCGCTTCCTTCGTGACGTCGGCCGGGCCGTTCACGCCGTCCATCCGGCTCCCGGCCGGCGCTGCGGCTGTCTCTGCCCGCTGCTGCTCCTCCAGCTCCCAGTCGAACGGCTTCAGGAACTCCTCCGGCACCTGGCTCAGGTCGCGGACGTCCTCGCCGAGCGGCTTCTTCTTCGCCCACTCGCGCATCGCGGCCAGCCCCTCGGAGAAGCCGGCGCCGCCCGTCTCATCGCTGCCGTCGCGGTTCAGGCCGAAGAACTCGTCCCACTTGCTGCTCTTGCCGGGCTCCCGGGCGGGTTCGCTCTCCTCCGGCTGCCTCCGCCGGATGAGCGGCAGCCCCGGCGGCGCAGCCGTTTCCGCCGCGCGGCGCTCCTCATGCCACCCGGCCGAAGGTTCCGGCGCCTCGCCTCCGAATGCAGCCCGGTCTTCCGCGGCCATCCCTCCAGCCGGCGCCGCGTCCGCCGGTTCGGGCGGAAATCCTGCTGCATCCCCATGCCGGGGCGCAGGCTCGCCGCTGTCGTCCCGCGCGGCCTCGAACCCGGCGCCGAACTGGCGGTGTCCTTCGTCGCGCCCGCGCTCCGCCCATGCGCGCATCTGCGAGACGAAGCTTTCGCTGTCGTCCCGGGTTTCCCCCGCCGGTCCCCCGGCAGGCTCCGCCGGCTCAGGTCCCGGCCATGCGCCCGGCCCGAAATCCCAGTTGAGGCGCGAGCCTTCCCCCGGCTCGCGCCGCGGCCGGAGCCGCAGCGGCGGCGGTTCGACCATCCCTGCGGGCTCCCGCGCCGGGTCGCCCGGCTCGCCCGCGGGCGGCCCGCCCCGCGGTCTCAGCTGCAGCGGCGCTGACGCCATCCCGGCATCGAGCCGCTCCGTCGACCACTCGCCATCGTCATCGCTGTCGCCGGCCTCGGCCGGCCACCCCCGGAACGCCGGCTGCTGCGCCGGCCGGCGCTCCTCCGCATCGCTCTCCCGCTTCTTTCGTCCGAGCCCGAAGAGACCGCGCTTCTTCGGCGGTTCCGGCGCCGGCCGGTTCAACACCCACGGGTCGCGCCGCGGGCGCTCCTCCGGTTCCTGCTCCCCGCTCCGCACCCGTTCGCGGAGCTGCCGGTTCTTCTCCTCCTGCCGCTTCCACGCATCGCTCGGCAGGTCGAAGTACCAGTCCTGCGGGTCTTTCTGGCCAGATTCCAGTTCATCGAGGGGGCGGCCCTCGCCATTGTCCATCGTCATCAGCGTACCATAGCCTCCCCGCTGCTCCGGGCGCGGCCTTCGCTTCGCCCTTTACAGCCGATTGACCTACCCTCGGCCCACATGACCGACACGCTCGAACCCCCGGACGAGCACCTGGTCTCTCTGTCAAAAGACGGCAATCTCGACGCCTTCAACAGCCTCGTCGACCGTTACCAGTCCCTCGTGTTCTCCGTCTGCTACCGCCAGCTCGGCGAACGAACCGCGGCCGAAGACGCTGCCCAGGAAGCCTTCCTCGCCGCCTACCGCGCCCTCGACCAGTTCAAGGGCGGCAGCTTCCGCAGCTGGCTCCTCCGCATCGCCCTCAACCAGTCCCGCGACGAACTCCGCCGCCGCATGCGCCGCGTCCCCTCCCGCCCGTTCGAAGCCAGCGACCCCGGCGAACCCGCCATCGACCCCCCGGATCCCGCCGCCGACCCCGCTGCCGCGCTCGACGCCCGCAGCCTCAGCGACGCCCTCGAACGCGCCCTGGCGCAGCTCCCCGCAGACCAGCGCGCAGTCGTCCTCCTCGCTGACGTCCACGGCCTCCAGTACGACGAAATCGTCGCCGCCACCGGCGTCTCCATCGGCACCGTCAAATCCCGCCTCTCGCGCGGCCGCGAGCGCCTCCGCCAGATCCTCGCTCGCCACCCGGAACTTTTCCCGCGCTCAGGACGTCTTCACGACCGAGGGGACGCATGATCGACCGATTCCTCCGCCGCCACCGCGCCTGGCATGCGCTCATCACCGACGCCGTGAGCGGCCGCGCCGATGACGCCAGCCTCCGCCGTCTGGAGGTCCACGCCGCGCGCTGCGCAGCCTGCCGCGCCCGCCTCGGAGAGGAGCGGGCCCTCCGCGCCGCCCTCGAATCGCTGCCCCTGCGCCAGCCTTCCCGCTCCCTCCGCCTGACCCCCGCCATGCTCGAGGGGCCGCGGACGGCGCCCCGGGCAGCTGTGCCCCGCCCGCTCCTGCTCGGTGCGCGCTGGCCTCGCCGCCGCTGCGGTCGCCGCCTTCGCGGTCCTCGCCGTCCTCACGGTGGCCGCTCCCGGCAGCGACGACTCCGCCTCGCTCGCCTCCCGCGAGCGCGCCGAAGACGCCGCCGCGCCGATGGCCGTGCCGCCCGGCGGCGACATCGCCGGCGGCGCAGCCACCATGGCGCCCTTCGCCGCCACCCCGGAATCCACGCCGGGGCTGGCGCCGCCGCCGACCGGCGGCGCCGGCGCTTCGAGCTCCGACCGCTCCCCCGGCCCGGAGCCCGCGCCCGAGCCCGCCGCCCCGGCAGCAGAGCCCGGCGCGTCCGCCGGCGACGCCGGCGGCGAGGTCCGCACGACCGCCGCAGCGGACGACGCCCCAGCCGGCAAGGCCGCCCCCGCCGCCGCAGGTGCCGAATCCCGCGAACCCGGCCGCTCCGGCCCGCCCGGCTGGCTCTTCAGCGCCGCCGGCGCCGCCGCCGCGCTCGCCCTCGCCAGCCTTGCCGCCCTCGAAATCGCCCGGAGGCGCCAGCCATGACTCGAACGCTCCCGCTCGCAGCGATGCTCCTCCTCGCAGCCGCCCTCGCCGCCGCCTGCTCGGGCGGCGACACCACCATCGTCACCGGGGAGGCCCCCATGGAAACCGGCATCACCGTCTCCGGCACCGGCGAAGCATCCGCCGCCCCCGATATGGCCACCATCGACCTCGGCATCGAAACCTTCGCTCCCACCGTCGCCGAAGCGCGCGACCGCGCGGCCCGCGCCGCCTCCAGCCTCATCGCCAGCGTCAAGGCCAACGGCGTCGCCGACCGCGACATCCAGACCCGGCAGGTCGGCGTCAACCCCGTCTACGACTACTCCCGCCCCGGCCAGCCCGTCATCACCGGCTATACCGTCTCGAACATCCTCACCGTCCGCGTCCGCGACCTCGACCGCCTCAGCCGTGTCATCGACGACGCGATCGCCGCCGCCGGCGACACTGTCCGGGTCAACGGCCTCCAGTTCGGCGTCAGCGACCGCGAAGCTCTCCTCGAAACCGCCCGGAAGAACGCCGTCGCCGATGCCCGAAAGCGCGCCGAGACCTACGCAGCGGCCGCCGGCGTCCGCCTCGGCGGCGTCATCGCCATCAGCGAAACCGCCGTCAGCAGTCCGATGCCCCTCGCCGTCCCGCGCGCCGCCGCGACCGGTGAGGGCACCCCCATCGAGCCCGGCGAATCCACCATGACCGTCAGCGTCACCGTCCGCTTCGCCCTCGAACGGTAAGCCGCGGCGCAGCCCCGGCCCGTCCAGCGGAAACCCCGGGTCAAGCCGCACTTCCGGCCCCGGCCGCTCTCGCCCTACGCTGTCATCGTGAAAACTGCCGCAGCCCTCGCTGGCGCGACCCTCCTCGCCATCCTCGCCCTCGCGGGGACGGCCGGCGTCGTCCTGCGCTTGGCCTCCGACGCCGCACCCGCGCCGGCACGTCCCGCAGCCGAGACGCCCCTCCCCCGGGCCACCCCGACGCCGCTCGCCGCCGCCGGCGACGTGTGCCAGGGCGTCGCCCGCATGCCCGACCCCGGCCAGCCCCGCCGCTTCTCCCCCGAATACACGCAAATCGCCGAAGCCGCCGGCATCGCCATCGTCGCCAACGAGCGCGTGTCGCCCCGCGCCATCGAGGCCGCCAAGAAGACCGTCGAGCGCTTCTTCGCGAACAACGACCTGGAAACCAACCTCGCCGCCGACGGCGCCTACGTCATCGTCGCCGCCAGCGGCCAGGGCGTCCTCGATCTCCCCGAATTCCGCTGCCTCGATGACCGGGAGGCGCGCGACTTCTTCGACCACGTCTGCGGCGTCGCCGACTCCGCCGACTACCCCGTCGTTACCGTGAACGAAGACGACCTCCTCGGCCGGCGCTCAGGCCCGTGCGGCGGCCTCAACATCCTCTACCACGAACTCGGCCACCTCGTCATGGGCTGGGCCCTTCCCCCGGCCGACTACTTCGACGTCCGCCAGTACTACGCCGACGCCATGGCCGCCGGCAAATACCGCGGCGATTACGCCGCCACCAACGCCAACGAGTACTTCGCCGAGGGCACCCAGGCCTACTTCCTCCACGCCGACCTCGCCGGCCGCCGCGACCGCGCCTGGCTCCGCTCCTACGACCCCCAGCTTTACGACCTGCTCGCCCGCATCTACGGCGAATAGCCGGGGCCGCCGGCCCTACCCCTTCCCTTCCTTCCGCAGCACCGCGTGCCGCAGCGCCGCCTTGCCCAGGTACTCGTCGAGCTCCGGGTACCGCGACCGCAGCGCCACCATGAACTCGTTCAGCGGCAGCCGCCGCCGCTCCCAGCCCGCCGGCGTATCGCCCACCTCCTTCGCCACCACCAGGTAGAGCGGCCGCACCGTCAGCGTCCCCTGCGGGTACTCCCGGTTGTGCCGCGTCGCCTTGCACTCGAAGAAGCCGATGAGCTCGACGAGCCCCGGCTCGATGCCCATCCGCGCCCGCACCTCCTCCTCAACGAACACCTGCGCCTGCCGGTCGCCCGTCGGCCCTTCCACCATGCCCCACGCCGCTTCGCCCGGCCGCCGGAGCACGTAGCCACGCTCGCCCGCCACCACCACCGCATAGGCGTAGTTCACCGGCGCGTTCGCCGGCAGCACCTGCTCATCGACCCAGCGGGCGCGCCACTGGTCCTGCAGGTTCAGCTCTACCACCCCCGGCCACCGGGGTTCGTACGCGGCCAGCGCCGAGAGGTCTACCATCGCTGCGAACTCCCCTCCGTTCTTCGTCGATAGAGCGGCTTCGCGACGACCAGCAGCTGCGCCCCGCCCGCCCGCAGCGCGGCCCCCGGGTATGCCGCCGCCGCCTCAATGATCGCGAGCCCGGCCGTGGCCTTCAATCCTCCCGCGCGCAGACACGACCGCACCTCCCCGACCGGGCGGCCCTCGCCGTCGACCACCGCCGTCCCCGGCGGCACGGGGTCGCCTTCGAGCAAGAACGCCGCGAGGATGCGCCCCTCGCGCCCGCCCGGGATGCCGAGCAGCACGTCGAGGTCCGCCTCCGCCGGCGAAAGCCCCGGCTCCACGTCCGGCGCCCACGCCGGGATGCACGCCTCCACCCGCGCTGTCTCCATCGCCTCCCACCCCGCCAGCGCGATCCCCGCCGCGCGCAGCGTCCCCAGCAGGTGGCTCGCGACCGCCGGCGCCAGCACCAGCTCGAACCCGTCCTCCCCGGTGCCGCTCGCCCGCACGGCCAGCGCCCGGAAGCCGTGGAATTCGAACGCCGCGCAGTGCAGCGGCCCCAGCCGCCCGGGCAGCGCCTCCGCGACGTGCCGCGCCATCGCCGGCGCGGCGGCCGGCCCCGCCAGCCCCACCGCGCAGGTCGTCGCCGTCCGGTCGTCGATTCGCACCTCGAATCCCTCACCGACAGCCGCCGCCAGCGCCGCGCCCAGCGCCTCCCGCCGCTCCGGCTCGCCGCTCAGCAGGTACGCCGCGCCGCCCGTCCGCGCCGCCAGCACGAGGTCCGCGATGTTCCCTTCCGCATCCAGCAGCGCGAACCGCCCCGCGCGCCCTTCCTCCAGCTCCCCCGCATGGCCCGCGAGCGCCGATGCGACCACCTCCCCCGCATCCGGCCCTGTCACCATGAACCGGCTCCGGAAGCTCAGGTCGAACGCTGCCGCGCTCCCCCGCAGCGCTCCGTATTCAGCCGCCGGCTCGCCGTAATGGAGCGGCACCTCCCAGCCCCGCTGCAACCCGAAGACGGCCCCGAACGCCGCGTGCGCATCGCGAAGCGCCAGCCGCATCACCGTCTCGCTCATGCGGGCACGAACGTCCGCCGGCCGTCCCGCTCCGTCAGCCGCCCCGTCCCGGGGAACGGATTGTGCACGCAGATGAGCAGCGCATGCTCCCGCAGCGCCCGCTCTGCCAGCTTCTTCTTCGATTCGAGCGACATCAGCGGAAGGATATCGAATGCCGCGATCCACGCCGGCCGCTCCACCTGCACCGCGTGGTGCACGAGGTCGCCCGTGTAGATCGCCGTCTCCCCGCCCGAGCTCAGCACGATCGACGCGTGGTCCGCCGTGTGCCCCGGCGTCGGCCAGAATTTCACCCCCGGGATGAGCTCCGTTTCCCCCTCCACCAGCTCCAGCTGCCCGGTCCCCTGCAGCGGGGCAAAGTTCTCCTCGAAATACGTGCCCCGCGTCCGCTCGTTCGGGTGCATCGCCGCTTCGAACTCCCCCGCCTGGATGATATACCGCGCCCGCGGGAACGTCGGCACCAGCCTCCCGTCCTCGGTCCGCCGCGTGTTCCAGCCGCAGTGGTCCGCGTGGAGGTGGGTGTTCGCCACGACGGTGATGTCCTCCGGGCCGAGCCCCAGCGCCCGCAGTCCCTCCAGCAGCCGGCCGTACTCCCCCGGGAAGCCCCGCTCCCGCGGCGTGCCCTGCACCTTGTCGCCCATCCCCGTATCCACCAGCAGGATCTCGTCGCCGCTCCGCACCACGATGCAGTTCAGCGAAAGCTTCATCCGGTGCTCGCGGTCGATGTTCTCCGGCCCGATGATCGGCTCCCACATCACCCGCGGTACGAGCCCCATCACCGCGCCCGCGTCCAGCTTGATGTACCCGTCGCAGATGACCGCAATATCGAGGTCGCCCACCCGGTAGCGCACCGGCTCGTCCATGCCTCGAACGATACCGGCCAGCCCGCCCGGACCGCTACCGCCGGCTGCCGTTGCCGGCCCCTCGTAGCTGCAACCGTTTGCAGGTAAACTGCTGTTCGGAACGCAGGCACCCGGGAGAACCCATGACCCCCATCTTCCTCCTCCACGCCGCCGACGGGTTCTTCTCCGTCCCCGTCAGCATCGTCTTCTGGGTCATCACCGCCGCCGCCCTCGCCGTCTCGCTTCGGCAGGTGAGCGCCCGGCTCGATGACCGCGCCATCCCCCTCATGGGCGTCATGGCCGCCTTCATCTTCGCCGGGCAGATGTTCAACTTCCAGATTCCCGGCGGCACCTCCGGCCACCTGCTCGGGGGCGTCCTCGCGGCCGTCCTCCTCGGCCCCTACGCGGCCGCCATCGTGATGGCCTGTGTCATCGCCGTGCAGGCCATCGTCTTCCAGGACGGCGGCCTCGTCGTCCTCGGCGTGAACATCTTCAACATGGGGCTCATCGGCACCTTCGGCGGCTACGCGGTCTACCGCGCGGTCGCTGCCGCGCTCGGCGGTGAAGCGAAGGGCCGCCTCCCGGCCGCTGCCGTCGCCGCCTGGCTCTCCGTCGTCGCTGCCGCCGTCGTCTGCTCCTTCCAGCTCGCCGTCTCCGGCACCACGTCGCTCGAAGCCGCCCTCGTCGCCATGGTCGGCTGGCACGTCATCATCGGCATCGGCGAGGCCATCATTACCGTCGGCGCCCTCGCCTTCATTCAGGCCTCCCGCGCCGACCTCCTCACCCTCCGCGACGCCCCCGCTTCCTCCTAGGAGCTGACCATGTCCACCGCGCCGAACTCCCGCTCCTTCCTGAAGCGCTACGGCTGGGTTCTCGCCGGCCTCCTCATCGCCGCCCTCGTCGTCGTCTTCCTCGCGCCCGCCGCCTCGTCCGACCCCGACGGCCTCGACCGCGTCGCCGAAGACAAGGAGTTCGTCGAGAAAGGGAAGGACCCTGCCTACGAATGGCTGCCCGACTACACCATCCCCGGCGTCGATAACGAATGGCTCAGCGTCGTCCTCGCCGGCCTCATCGGCGTCGGCATCGTCTTCGGCGCCACCCTCGCCCTTGGCGCCGCGGTCCGCGCCTCCCGGAGGGCCCGCACCTGAACCTCGACCGCTACCTCCCCCGCGAGAGCCCGCTCCACCGGGCGGATGCGCGCCTGAAGTTCGTGCTCGTCATCGCCTTCATCCTCGCAGTCAGCCTCCTCCCCGAAGGCGCCTTCCTCGCCCTCGCTGCCGCCTGGCTCACCCTCGCGGCCGTCTCCCTCCTCGCCCGCATCGGCCCCCTCCCCATGCTCCGCGGCGCCTTCATCGCGCTCCCCTTCGCCATCGCCGCCTTCCCGCTCATCTTCACCCGCCCCGGCCGCCCCATCGCCGACGTCGACCTGGGCCTCTTCACCCTCACCCTGAGCGGCGAAGGCCTCATCGCCTTCGCAACCATCCTCCTGAAGAGCTGGGTCTCCGTGCAGGCCGCCGCCCTCCTCGTCTTCACCACGCCCTTCCACGACCTCCTCGAAGGCCTCGAACGCCTCCGCCTTCCCCGGCTCATGGTCGCCATCATCGCCCTCATGTACCGTTACCTCGCTGTGCTTACCGGCGAAGCCACCCGCATGATGCGCGCCCGCGCCTCCCGCGCGGCCGTGCCCCCCGGCCGCAAGCCGCCGCACTGGACCTGGCAGGGCCGCGTCGTCGGCAACATGGTCGGCGCTCTCTTCATCCGCGCCTACGAACGCTCCGAGCGCGTCTACCTCGCCATGCAGTCCCGCGGCTACGCCGGCCACCTCCGCCACCTCCACGACCGCCCCTTCCCCCGGCCCCAGCTCGCCCTCCTCCTCCTCGCCCTCGCGGGCCTCGCCGCTTTCGAACTCAGCGCCCACACCTGGGTGCCCCGCCGATGACCCTCGAAGCCCCCGCCCGCGACCGCGCACCCGCCGCCGCGCCGCTCGTCCTCGTCGAGCGCCTCATCTTCCGCTACCCCAACGGCCACCAGGCCCTCCACGGCATCGACCTCCGCATCGACCCTGGCGAGAAGCTCGCCCTCATCGGCCCCAACGGCGCCGGCAAGAGCACCCTCATGCTCCACCTCAACGGCATCCACCTCCCGGCCGAGGGGTCGGTCGCAATCGCCGGCATCCCCGTCACCCGCCAGAACCTCGGCCGCATCCGCGCCCTCGTCGGCCTTGTCTTCCAGGACCCGGACGACCAGCTCTTCAGCCCCACCGTCTACGACGACGTCGCCTTCGGCCCCATCCACATGGGCCTCGCCAGAGACGAGGTCGAAGCGCGCGTCGCCCGCGCCCTCGAAGCCGTCGGCCTCGCCGGCCTCGAACGCCGCCAGCCCTTCCACCTCTCCCTCGGCCAGCGCAAGCGCGCCGCCCTCGCCACCGTCCTCTCCATGTCTCCCCAACTGCTCGTCCTCGATGAACCCTCCGCCGGCCTCGACCCCCGCGGACGCCGCGAGCTCATCAACCTCCTCCGCAGCCTCGACCAGACCCTCCTCGTCTCCACCCACGACATGCGCCTCGTCGCCGAGGTCTTCCCGCGCACCGTCATCCTCGATGAGGGCCGCATCGTCGCCGATGGCCCCACCCCGGACCTCCTCGCCGACGCTGCCCTTCTCGAACGTCACGGACTCGAAATGCCCTGAGCCCGCCCGCGGTGACGGGATTTCGCCTCCCGCTCGTATACTGGATCGGAGTGAACACCGCCGACTTCGACGCCTTCGAGGCCGCCGTTGCCGGTCACCCCGACGAGGTTGACCTTTTCTCCGCCGCCATGGTCATCGCACGGCTCGGCGGCCACCCGGTCGACCCGCACGCGGCCGCCCGCGCGCTCGACCTCATCGCCGAAGACGTCCTCGCTGAGGCCGGCGAACGCCCCTCCCACGAGGCGCTCGCCCACGCCATCGATAACCAGCTCTTCGCGGTCCGCGGCTTCCGCGGCAGCTTCGAAAACTACGACGACCCCGAAAACTCTTACCTCGACCGCGTGCTCGAACGGCGGGTCGGCATCCCCATCACCCTCTCCCTCGTCTACCTCGAAGTCGCCAGCCGCGTTGGCCTCCCTGCCGACGGCGTCGGGTTCCCCGGCCACTTCATCGTCCGCTACGGCCGGCCCGGCAGCTACGCCTACGTCGACCCCTTCCAGCAGGGCGCCCGGCTCGATGAAACCGAGCTCCTCGCCATGCTCCGCGGCCTCGACCTCGGCGGCGCCCGCCCCGAGACCTTCCTCGCCGCCGTCACCCGCCGCCAAATCCTCCAGCGCATGCTGAACAACCTCCACGTCATCTTCCGCACCCGCCGCGATATCCAGCGCTGGCACGACACCATCGAGCTCCAGCTCCGCCTCGCGCCGTGGAACGTCGCCCTCATCGGCGAACGCGGCATGCTCCGCTACCGCCTCGGCCGCCTCGACGAAGCCCTGCCCGACCTCGAAACCTACGTCTCCGTCACCGAAAAAGACGCCAGTCCCGGCGCCATCCGCCTGCTCGACCAGCTCCGAATCCGCTATCGCAACATGGGGGAATCGCGATGACCATCGAAACGCCAGCCCGCCACGCCCAGCCCCGCGGCCGCCAGGCGCTCCAGCGCTCCATCGCCTGGTACCTGCGCCAGCTCTCCCGCGTGCTCAACGTCCTCACCGACGAAGAGCTCGAGCGCCTCATCCCCCACCTCACCGAACGCCGCTTCAAGCCGCGCCAAATCATCTTCGCCGCCGGCGACCCCGCAGAGCGCGTCTACCTCATCCTCAAAGGCCGCGTGAAAATCTTCCAGGTCGCCGATAACGGCAAAGAAATCATCCTCGACGTCGTCGGCAAGGGGGACGTCGTCGGCGATATGGCCATCGTCGAAGACGGCGAGCGCACCGCCACCGCGCAGGCCATCGAAGAGACCATGGCCGTCTCCATCACCTGGGAAGACTTCTCCCACCTCCTCCAGCAGTCCCCCCGCCTCGGCTTCGCCATGATGGAGCTCATGGCCCGCCGCCTCGCCGGCATGCAGCGCACCTTCATGAACATCGTCTCCAAGCCCGTCTCCGCCCGGCTCGCCGATACCCTCCTCGCCCGCAGCGAAGACGGCATCATCCGCCTCGGCCTCACCCACCAGGAGCTTGCCCAGACGATCGGCACCAGCCGCGAAACTGTCACCGCCCTCCTCTCCCGCTTCGTCACCCTCGGCGCCATCTCCCCCATCCCCGATGGCTACCGCATCGAAGACGAAGACCTCCTCGATGACATCGCCGCCGGCGAAATCCCCGTCTCCCCGCGCCACCCCGTGAACGCGCCGGCCAGTACCATGGCAGGGTGACCTCCGCGGCAGCCAGCCCGCTCTCCCCGGAGCACCCGCGCCCGCTCCTCATCGCCCACGGCGGCGGCAACCACCCCGCCGCTGCCGCCGCCGCCCTCGAGGCCCGCGCCGACCTCCTCGAAGTCGACCTCTGGCTCCACCGCGGCCGCTTCGAAGCCCGCCACGAGCGCCGCATCCGCTTCTTCCCTTTCCTCGTCGAAACACTGGTACCTCAAACGGCTCCCCTCCGCCCACTTTGGCCTCGAAGAGCTGCTCGACCTCGCCGCCGGCTCCGGCGCCGGCATCCTCCTCGACCTCAAAGACGGCGGCCACGGCACCGCCGAGGCCATCCGCGACCTCCTCACCGCGCTCGAGCACCACCCCCCGGTCGTCGCCTCCTCCCAGTCCTGGTCCATCCTCCGCGCCCTCCACGACCGCCTGCCGGCAATCGACCTCCTCTACTCCATCGACGTCCGCGCCAAGCTCGACCTCTTCCTCAGCGTCGCCGAGCGCGACCCCCTCCCGCGCGGCATCTCCTGCCGCCACACCCTCCTCACCCGCCCCATCGTCGAGGAGCTCCGCCGCCGCGGCCTCGCCGTCGTCGCCTGGACCGTCGACGACCTCGACCGCGCCCAGGAGCTCGCCGACTGGGGCGTCGACGGCATCACCACCCACCGCGTCGCCGAGCTCCGCGAAGCCCTCCGCCACTGACCATGGCCGAACCGCTCGCCGTCTACGTCCACATCCCCTTCTGCACCATCAAGTGCGGCTACTGCGACTTCAACGCCTACGCCGGCATGGATGCCCTGAAGGATGCCTACGCCCGCGCCCTGCTCCGCGAAGCCGACGCCGCCCGTCCGCTCCTCGCCGGCCGCGCCATCGCCTCCGTCGGCTTCGGCGGCGGTACCCCCGGCGAATTCCCGGCACAGCACATCGCCGCCCTCCTCGAGCGCCTGCGTGACCTCGCCCCCTTCGAGCCCGGCGCCGAGGTCACCCTCGAAGTCAACCCCGGCACCTCGTCACCGCCCTACCTCCGCGGCCTCCGCGCCGCCGGCGTGACCCGGCTCTCCATCGGCGCACAGTCCTTCCGCGCCGCCGAGCTCGCCTTCCTCGACCGCATCCACTCCCCGGAGGCGACCGCCGCCGCCGTCGCCGCCGCCCGCGATGCCGGGTTCGAAAGCGTCAGCCTCGACCTCATCTACGGCCTCCCCGGCCAGCCGCTCGGCGCCTGGCTCGAAAGCATCCGCGCCGCCCTGCGCCTCGAGCCCGACCACGTCTCCTGCTACGCCCTCACCGTCGAAGACGGCACCCCCCTCGCCGCCCGCATCGCGCGGGGCGACGTCGAGCCGCCCGACCCGGACCTCGCCGCCGACATGTACGAAGCCGCCTCAGCGCTCCTCGACGCAGCCGGCTTCCGGCAGTACGAACTCTCGAACTGGGCCCGCCCCGGCCACGAATCACGACATAACCGAGCCTACTGGACCGACCGCGACTACCTCGCCCTCGGCGCAGGCGCGCACGGCTACCTCGCCGGCGAACGGTACGAAAACATCGCCCACCCCCGCGCGTACATCGCCGCCGTCGAGGCGGCCCCGCCCGGCCAGCCGCGCCCCGCGCTCGCCCGGGTCACCACGCCCGCGCTCCCGGCGCAGGTGGCCGATTGGCTCGCCCTCCGCCTCCGCCTGCTGGAAGGCTTCGCCCCCGCCGAGTTCGAGCGCCGCTGGGCCGTCCCGCTCGAAGCCGCTGCCGGTTCCGTCCTCCGGGAACTTGCCGAAGCCGGCCTCCTCGAACTCGCGCCGCGCGTCCGCCTCACCGCCCGCGGCAGGCTCCTCCACGGCGAAATCGCCGCCCGCCTCCTGGTCTGCCTCGAGCAAACCGCGCCCCGGCTGCCTCGTCTCGCCGCCCGCGCCGCGCCGCCGGCCCCGCCATACGCAGCGCCGAAATGACGGTCCCTCAGGCCGCTTCGGCGGCCGCCAGCTCCTGCTGCCCGCGGATCTTCCGCCAGAACCGCGCCAGGTCCCGGTTCTCCCACGCCACCAGCACCTGCGACGCCACGCCGATGCTCGAATACGTCCCCGCCACGATGCCGACGAGCAGCACCAGCAGGAAGTTCCGGATCGTCTCGCCGCCGATGAGCAGCATCGCCACGATCGTCAGCACGACCACCAGCGACGTGTTGATCGACCGCGCCAGCGTCTCCGTCAGGCTCGCGTTCACCGCCTCTTCGAACGGCACGTACGGGTCGTGCGTCACCATCTCGCGAATCCGGTCGAACACCACGATCGTGTCGTGCACCGAGAATCCGATGACCGTCAGGATCGCCGTGATGAACGCCGTGTCCACTTCCACCCCGCGGAACTCGCCGAGGATGGCGAACAGCCCCATCACGATCACCGCATCGTGCACGAGCGCGATGACCGCGCACGCGCCGTACCGCCACGGCTTCGGCAGCTGCCGGAACGCCAGCCAGATGTAGACGAGAATCGCCGCCGCCGCTGCGATGACCGCGAGCGTTGCGTACCGCGCAATCTCCGCCGAGACCGCACCCGACACCGTCGCAAAGTCTTTCCGCTGCAGCGCGCCGAACCGCTCCTGCAGCCCCCGCTCGATGTCGTCGATCTCGCCCGGCGGCACCGGCCCGGCCCCCGCCGTCAGGCTCGGCGCGTTCTCCAGTTCGCTCGTCCGCACGATGTACGTGTTGTCGCCCGAGGCCTGCACCCGCGCCTCCGGGTGCCCCAGCTCCCGCATCGCTTGCCGCAGCTCCGCCTGCGAAACGGGGCGCTCGAGGAACTGGACCGTGAAGGTCGACCCCGAAGTGAACTCGATCCCCGGCTTCAGGCCCCAGATGGCGAGCGCGGCCAGCGCCGCGACGAAGAAGACGCCCGAGAACCCGAGGTACCACCAGCGCTTGCCAGCGAAGTCCAGCATCGGCTTACTCCCCCGCCGCCTCGGCCATCCGCCGCCGCGGCCGCTCCTGCGCCGGCCGCTCCGACGCGTTGAACAGGAACGCGCTCTTCGCCATCGGCGTCCCGAGGATCATCTTCAGGAACGTCCGCGTCACCGTGATCGCCGAGAACATGCTCACGAGCACGCCGATCGCCAGCGTCAGCGCGAACCCCTTCACCAGCGCCGCCCCGAACTGGTCGCCGAACCAGTACAGGATTACGCAGGTAATCAGCGTCGAGACGTTCGAGTCGCGGATCGAAAGCCACGCCCGGCGGAACCCGATATCGATCGCCGCGTTCAGCGTCCGCCCCCGCCGCAGCTCTTCTTTCAGCCGTTCGAAGATGAGCACGTTCGCGTCGACCGCCATGCCCACCGAGAGCACGAACGCTGCGATGCCCGAGAGCGTCAGCGTCACCGGCACCAGCTTGAAAATCATCAGGACGACGGACGTGTAGACCACCAGCGCAGCCGATGCCAGCACCCCCGGCAGCCGGTAGTACAGGACCATGAAAATCATCACGGCCGCCATCCCGACGAGGCCCGCCTTCACCGACGCCAGCACCGAATCCTCGCCCAGCGTCGCGCTCACCTCGCTCGCCTGCACCGTCCGCAGCGGGATCGGCAGCGCGCCCGAGTTCAGCTGCTTCGAAAGCGTGCTCGCCGCGCTGAACGTCGGCTGCCCCGTGATCTGGCCCGCGTCCCGGATGACCGCCTGCACCTCCGCCTCGCTCAGCACCTGCCCGTCCAGCATCACGACCAGCAGCCGCCGCGGGTCGCCCGGCGGATACTGCAGCGCCCGCGTCGTGATCTGCTCCATCAGCTGCGCGCCGACGCCCGTCGTCTCGAAGTTCACCGCGAACGTCGTGCCCAGCCGCGACGGGTACGTGTTGTTCTTCAGGTAGGCGCCCGTCATCTGCAGCGTCTGCCCGTTCACCACGCCCGTCGCCGGCACCAGGTTGTACTGGTCGTCATAAACCATGAACTCGAGCGCCGCCGTCTTGCCGATGAGGTCCTGCGCCTCCGTCAGCGAAATCCCGGGCACCTGCACGCTCAGCCGGTTCCCGCTCGCCCGCGTGATCTCCGCCTCGCTCACGCCGAACGCGTTCACGCGCCGCTCGACCACCTGCTTCGCGCTCTCCAGCGCCTGGTCGATGTCGCCCTGGTAATCCGGCGGTGGGTCCGCTTCGAGCACGAGGTAGGCCCCCCCGCGCAGGTCGAGCCCCAGCCGCATCGTCTCCCGCTCCCAGTTGCCGATCTTGATCCCCCGGCCCGCAGGCCAGAAATCCCCCGGCAGGTAGCGCGAAGGCGTGCTCGGCCAAACGACGATGATGCTGAACGTCGTCAGCGCCACCACGAACAGGAACAGCAGAACCGTCGAAGTACTACGCACCCGAGTGTGTCACCTCGCCCGTCGACCCCTCGGCCGCGGGCTGCGATTCGTTCGTCTCCAGCGTGCTCAGCCGCCGCGCAATCGCGTCCGTCACCGCCCGCACCCGGACGCCCGGCGCAAGCTCGAGGATGATCTCCGTCGGGCCCGCCGCCGGCACCACCACGTCCTTCACTTCCCCGATGAGCCCGCCCGTCGTGATGACCTCGTCCCCGATTTTCAGCTGCTGGACCGCCTTCCGCTGCTCTTTCTTCTCCTTCAGCACCGGCTGCAGCAGGATGAAGTAGAAGGCAGCAACCGCCAGCCCGGTGTAGAAAATCACGCTCCACATAGCGGCCATGGTGGAAACTCCTCCCGGGCAGCCCCGGCCCTGCTAAGCGTTCATCCCGGGGCGCCCCAGCACGTCCCGCGCCAGTGCGAGAGCCTCCTCCCGCGTCCGGACGTGCCCCTCGAGCTGGGCGTGGCGAACCGATGTTAGGACAGCCCCTAACAAGCGTCCACCGGATAGGCCCAGCTCGGTAATGAGGTCATCCCCCGTGACCAGCGGCGCCGGGCCATCGTCTTCCGATGCCGCCCACGCCCGCGCCAGCACGTAATTCACGAACCCGCAATGCCGACGGAAGTGCTCCCGCGTGTACCGCGGCCCCTGCGTCGCCCAGCCGTCCGCCAGGTTCACGACCATCAGCGCCAGCACCTCGCCGTCCAGGTCCCGCACGAACCGCCGCACCGCCCGGTCCGTCGCCGGCCAGTTCCGCACCAGCTCCTGCGGCCGCAGGTGGTGCCGGATGAGCCGCGTCACGAGCGCTGCCGCCCCCGCGCTCAGCCCCAGCGCCGCCAGCCGCCCGGCCATCATCTCCGCGCCGGCCGGTCCATGCCGCGGAAACCGCAGCCGCCCGTCGGCGACGGTCGCCGTCGCCGGCTTCGCCACATCGTGGAGCAGCGCGCCGAGCCGCACCAGCGCCGCCAGCGGCTCGCCGCCGACCTCCCGCGTCAGCCAGCGGTCGAAATCGACCCACCCGATCGCCTCCCGGAACTCCCGGCCCGCCGCGCCGTCCGCGAACACCGCGTCCACCGCATCCACCGCCGCCAGGCTGTGCCCGAGCACGTCGTACGCGTGCAGCTCCGGCTGCGCGAACCCGCGCCCCGCCTCCAGCTCCGGCAGCGCCGCCGTCAGTCGTCCCGCGGCGTCCAGCTCCCGGAGCCGCGCTCCCGCGTCCCGCGCCAGGAGCGCCTCCCGCAGCCCGGCCCACTCCATGCCCTCAAGCCTACGCCATCCGCCGCGCCGGCCGCCGTCGGCTCGCCCGCCCGGCGCTCCGCCCCTACGATGCTCACGTGAACGGAAACGTCAGCCCGGAGCCCTTCCGCATCCGTTCGCTCACCGTCTCCGTCTACCTTCCTACCTTCCTCTTCGCCGTCGGGCAGGGCGCCGTCATTCCCGTCATGCCGCTTTACGCCATCGAGCTCGGCGCCTCGCCCGCCTTTGCCGGCTTCCTCGTCGCCCTCCGCGGCATCGGCACCATGGCCTTCGATATTCCCGCCGGCATCATGGTTTCCCGCCTCGGCGAACGCTGGACGATGCTCATCGCCACCGCCGTCCTCTTCATCGTCGCCGTCGGCATCGCCCTCGCGCCGCACCCCCTCGTCCTCGCCCCGCTCGTCTTCGTCATGGGCTGCACCTGGGCGATCTGGATGCTCGCCCGCCTCTCCTACGCCACCGACGTCTCGCCGCTCGACCAGCGCGGCCGCGTCCTCTCCCTCATCGGCGGCTCGAACCGCATCGGCAACTTCGCCGGCCCGTTCCTCGGCGCCGCCCTTGCTGCCGTCATCGGCACCGACGCCGCCTTCTACCTGCAGGCGCTCCTCGCCCTCGCCGCCGCGCTTCTCATCTTCGCCGTCGTCCGCGAAACCGGCGCCGAAACCGCCCCCGCCGCTACCGCCCACCCCGTCCTCGGTGTCCTCCGCGACCACGCCGGCATCTTCGCCACCGCCGGCCTCGCCTCCCTCGCCATCCAGGTCCTCCGCTCCAGCCGCCAGGCCGTCATCCCCCTCTGGGGCGACCGCATCGGCCTCGATGCCGCCCAGGTCTCCGTCATCTTCGGCCTCTCCTCCGCGCTCGATATGACGCTCTTCTACCCTGTCGGCATCGTCATGGACCGCTGGGGCCGCAAGTTCGCCGGCGTCCCCTGCCTCCTCTTCATGGCCCTCGGCATGCTCCTCGTGCCGCTCTCCGGCTCCTACCTCACGCTCCTGCTGGCGAGCCTCCTCGTCTCCTTCGGCAACGGCCTCGGCAGCGGCATCAACATGACCCTCGGCTCCGATTTCTCCCCCGCCGCCGGCCGCGGCGAATTCCTCGGCGCCTGGCGCCTCGTCACGGACCTCGGAACCGCCGGCGGCCCCCTCCTCGTCAGCGCCATCATCGGCGTCGGCTCGCTCGCTGCCGCCTCCGTGGTGACCGGCGGCATCGGCCTCGCTGGCGCGGCCGTGCTCGCCTTCCTCGTGCCCGAACCGCTCCGCCGCCACCGCGCCGCCGCCACGGCGCCGGGCACGGCCCCCGGCGCCTGAGCCTTACAGGATCGCCCCCGCCTCCTTCAGCTCCGCGATCCGCTCCCAGTCGAACCCCAGCTCCAGCAGCACCTCCTCCGTGTGCTGCCCCAGCTCCGGCGCCCAGCCCCGCGGCTCCGCCGGGGTGCCGAAGAAGTCCGCCGGCGTGTTCACCTGCTCCACCGGCCCGTCCGGCGACTCCAGCTCCACGAACGCCCCCGCAGCCCGGACCACCGGGTCCTGCACCACCTCCGCCACGCTCAGGATCGGCGCCCACCAGACGTCGTTCGCGTCGAAAATCGGCCCCCACTCCGCCAGGGTCTTCGTCGCGAGGATGCGGTCCAGCACCTCGACCAGCGCGGGCGCGTTGTCCCGCCGTCCCGGGATGTCCGCGAACCGCGGGTCCTCCGCCAGCTCCGGCGGATTCCCGAGCGCCCGCAGCAGGTCCGGCCAGTGCCGGTCGCCCTGCAGCAGCAGCAGGTAGAACCACCGCCCCTCCGCATCCCGGTACGGGTTGATGAGCGGGTTCGGCGCGTGCCGCCGGTCGTGCGGCGGGGTCGGCGGCAGCTTCGCCCGCAGCTGCGTGTTCGTGTCCCATCCCATCATGTAGACCCCGATGCGCGTCAGCGAGACGCTCACCCGCTGCCCCTTCCCTGTCCGCGTCCGCGCGAACAGCGCCGCCGCCACCGCGCCCGCCGCGTTCGCCCCCGTCATGTGGTCGCCCATCCCGCCCCGCTGCAGCGGCGGCTCTGCCCCCGCCGGCGTCAGCCCTGCCACCACGCCTGCCCGCGACCAGAACGCGCCCACGTCGTACGCCGCCCGGTTCGCCTCCGGCGAATCCGGCCCGTACCCCGTCACCTGGCAGTAGATGAGGCCCGGGTTCCGCGCCGCCAGCCGCTCGTAGTCCATCCCCAGCCGCGCCAGCGCCCGGGGCCGCATGTTCGTCACGAACACGTCCGCCCGGTCGATGAGCGCCTCCGCGATGGCGCGCCCCTCCGCCGTTTCGAGATTCACCGCCACGCTCCGCTTGCCCCGGTTGTCCAGCTCGAACGGCGGGTTCATCACCGCGCCGAACGCCGCCCCCAGCCCCCGGAAGGGGTCGCCCTCCGGCGGCTCCAGCTTCACGACATCAGCCCCCCAGTCCGCGAGAATCGCCGCGCACGAGGGCCCTGCCACCCACACCCCCATCTCCACCACCCGGATGCCTTCCAGCGGACCTGCCATCGCGCGCTCCCTCCCTGCGCAGTTTCGCGGCGCGCATCATACCAGCCGCCGCACTTCGCGCCCCGGCTGCCGCCGGCGCCAGCCGCCGTTCCGTTCGCCCCTGCGCTACAGCAGGGCGTTCGCCAGCGCCGAACAGGCGCTCGCCAGCAGAATCGCGAACACCAGCAGCCGGAACCGCCGCTCATCGAACCGCCGGAACAGCCGGTTGCCGGCCAGCCGGCCCGCCTGGCTCGCCGGGAACGCCGCCGCCGCCAGCGCCGCCGCCCGGCCCGTCAGCGCCCCCGAGGCGAGCAGCATCGCCGCCGCTCCGCCCGAGGTCGCGAGGAAGTACACCGTCGTCGTCCCGCGGAACGCCAGCGGCGCCAGCCGCCGCCCCTGCAGGTAGAGCACCACCGGCGGCCCCGACATGCTCGTCGACGTATTCAAAATCCCGCTCGCGAACCCCGTCCCGACATCCCACGCCGGCCCCCGGCCCCGCAGCTGCCACCCCCGCGCCAGCACCCCCGTGAACGCCAGCACACACACCGCGATCCCCGCCTGCAGCGCCCGCGGCTCCGCCGCCAGCAGCACCGCCAGCCCGAGCGGCATCCCCGCGTAGCAGCCCGCGATCATCCGCGCCGTCATCCCCCGCTCCGCCGCCCGTCCCACCGACCGCAGCTGCGTGAGGTTCACCGCCGTCCCGAGCAGGTTCGCCAGCGCCACCGTCTCCTTCGGCCCCACCACCATCGCCAGGAACGGCACGATGAAGAGCGAAAACCCGAACCCCGAAAGCGCCTGGATCATCGACGCGACCGCCGCCAGCGCCATCACGATGCCCACCGTCACCGGGTCCATCGCCCCCTTATCGCACGCGCCGCCCCTTCGGCCAACGCGCGCCGCGCCCCGCCGCGCTACCCTACGCGCATGGAAGTTGCCAACGAACTCATGGTCCGCGGCATCGTCGTCGGCGTGTTCCAGGAGAACTGCTGGGTCATCGGGAACCGCCGCACCGGCGAAGCCATCTGCATCGACCCCGGCGACGAGCCCGAGGAGATCCTCGCCCTCGCCCGCGACATGGGCGTCACCATCAAATACATCGCCAACTCCCACGCCCACGTCGACCACGTCATGGGCGTCGCCGGCGTCCACGCCGCCACCGGCGCAAAATTCCTCCTCCACGAGGCCGACCTCGACCTCCTCCGCCACGGCTGGAAGTCCATCGCCGCCCGCTTCGGCATCCCCATCGAAAAAGGCCCCCCGGACCCCGACGCCTTCGTCGCCCACGGCGACATCGTCGAAGTCGCCGGCCTCCGCCTCCGCACCATCGCCACCCCCGGCCACACCCCCGGCTCCGTCTCCTACTACGCCGAAGAAGGCCTCCTCTTCAGCGGCGATACCCTGTTCCGCGGCTCCATCGGCCGGACCGACCTCCCCGGCGGCAACTTCGACCAGGAGATGCGCTCCATCTGCGAACGCCTCCTCGTCCTGCCCGAAGAGACCATCGTCCTCCCCGGCCACATGCAGGAGACCACCATCGGCTTCGAAAAGCAGCACAACCCCTTCGTCCTCGAATGGCTCCGCCGCGGCCAGGACCCGGCCGCCAGCTGGCTCCGGCAGTAAGCCCGTGCCCGCTGCCTCCATCGCCTTCCACGGCGGCGCCGGCACCGTCACCGGCTCCCGCTTCCTCGTCACCGCCGGACGGGATGCCGTCCTCGTCGATTGCGGCCTCTTCCAGGGCCTGAAAGAGCTCCGGCTCCAGAACTGGCAGCGCCCCGGCTTCGACCCCCAGGCGCCCCGCGCCATCGTCCTCACCCACGCCCACATCGACCACACCGGCTACCTCCCCCGCCTCGTCCGCCTCGGCTACCGCGGCCCCGTCTACGCCACCCCGGCCACCGCCGAGATGACCCGCATCCTCCTCATCGACGCCGCCGAAATCCAGGAAGAAGACGCCGCCTTCGCCAACCGGAAGGGCTTCAGCAAGCACCACCCCGCCCTGCCCCTCTACACCGTCAAAGATGCCCTCCGCGCCCTCGAATACCTCCGTACCCGGCCCTACGGCGAACGCTTCGAAGCCGGCACCTTCCGCGTCACCTTCCGCAACGCCGGCCACATCCTCGGCTCCTCCTTCGTCCAGCTCGAAGTCCCCCTCGCCGACGACCGCGCCCACCGCATCGTCTTCAGCGGCGACCTCGGCCGCTACCGCCAGCCCCTCCACACCGACCCCGTCCCCCTCCCCGCCTGCGACACCCTCGTGCTCGAATCCACCTACGGCGACCGCGCCCACAGCCACGAGCCCATCGTCAGCCAGCTCCGCGACGAGCTCCTCCCCACCCTCGAACGCGGCGGCACCGTCCTCATCCCGGCCTTCGCCGTCGCCCGCGCCCAGCTCGTCACCCACCACCTCCGCGTCGCCATCGAAACCGGCCGCTTCCCCGACGTCCCCATCCACATCGACTCCCCGATGGCGAACGACGTCACCGGCCTCTACTCCCGCTACCTCGAAAGCGAATACCTCGACCGCGATATCCCCCACACGGCGCCCGGCGCCCTCTTCCCGCGCAACGTCCGCTTCCACCGGACCATCGAGGACTCCAAAAGGCTCAACAACCTCCCCGGGCCGCGCATCATCATCGCCGCCAGTGGCATGCTCACCGGCGGCCGGGTCCTCCACCACCTCCAGCGTCTCGCCCCCGACCCGCGCAACCTCATCTGCCTCGTCGGCTACCAGGCCGCCGGCACCCGCGGCCGCGCCCTCCTCGAAGGCGCGCCCGCGGTGCGCGTCTTCGGCATCGACGTCGACGTCCGCGCCCGCGTCACCTGCCTCCACGGCCTCTCCGCCCATGCCGACCGCGACGAACTCCTGCGCTGGGTCGAATCCGCGCCCGAACCGCCGAAGCGCATCTTCCTCGTCCACGGCGAGCCGCCCGCCGCCGAGGCCCTTGCCGGCGCCCTCCGCGGCCGCGTCCCCTCCGACATCCGCATCCCCGCCCTGGGCGAGGCGTTCCCTCTCGAGTGACGGCCTACCGGTCGCGGAAATTCAGGTAGTACTTGCTCGGCGTCGGCCCCTCCTGCCCCTGGTACTTGCTCCCCGCCTCTTTCGACCCGTACGGGTGCTCCGCCGGCTCCGTCAGCCGGAGGAACGAAATCTGCGACACCTTCATCCCCGGGTAGAGCGCAATCGGCAGGTTCGCCACGTTCGAAAGCTCCAGCGTCAGCGCCCCGTTCCAGCCCGGGTCCACGTACCCCGCGGTCGAATGCACCAGCAGCCCCAGCCGCCCCAGCGACGACTTCCCCTCCAGCCGCCCCACGATGAAGTCCGGCAGCCGCACCCGCTCCAGCGTCACGGCCAGCGCGAACTCCCCCGGGTGGAGGATGAACGGCTGCTCTGCCGTCGCTTCCACCAGCTCCGTCAGGTCCGGGTACTCCTGCTTCACATCGATGAACGGCACCCGCGAATTCCGGAACACCCGGAACAGGTGCCCCAGCCGCAGGTCCACGCTCGCCGGCTGAATCGCATCCGGCCCCAGCGGGTCGATTTCGATGTTCCCCGCCTCCAGTTCGCGCCGAATCGTTCGATCGCTCAGGACCATCGCCCTGCACCCCGGCTGGATTTCGCCCCAGTCTAGGCCCCTCCCGCCTTCCGTTCCTCCTCGCCGCCGCCCCGGCCCTCCGCGGCCCGGTCCTGCCACCACGTCTCGCCCTCCAGCGCGCTCGCCAGCAGCATCCCTTCCCGCACCCCTTCCGGCAGCACCGTGCACCGCTCCAGCCCGTAGCGCCGCAGCACTGCCGCCACGATGAGCACCCCGGGCGCGAGCAGCGCCACCCGCCGCGGGTCCTGCTTCCGCTGCCGCCCCAGCTTCTCCGCCGGCTTCCGCAGCAGCTCCCCGCTCAAGCGCTCCATCTCCGCCAGCGTCAGCCCTGCCGGCTTCCGGTTCCGCGTCTTCCGCTCGAGGCGCACCAGGTGGTGCGCCGTCCCGCCCGTCGCCCACGCTTTCGCCGGCCGGCCCGGCGGCGCCCCTGCCAGCGCCGCCCCCACCGCCGTCGCCGCGAGCGCCCACGTCAGCGGCCCTGGCGGGTCGCCCGGCATCGCTCCCCGCAGCGCGGCCGCCCCGGCCCCCAGCGACGCCGCGGCCCGTACCTCCCGTCCCGACGTCAGCGAGAGCTCGGTCGAGGCTCCCCCCGAGTCGACCACCAGCTGCTCCCCCCGTTCGTCCAGGCGCATGCTCACCCCGAGCACGCCGAGCTGCGCCTCGCGCACGCCGGAGAGCAGCCGGATCGGTTCCCCCACCCGCCGCGCCAGCTCCGCCAGCACCTCCCCGCCGTTCTCCGCCCGCCGGCTCGCCTCCGTCGCCCCGATGACGAGGTGGCCCGCCTCCCGCCGCGCCTTCGCCGCGAAACGCGTGACCACCGCCTCCAGGTCGCGCAGGTCGCGCGGGTCGATCCGCCCGTACCGCGCCACCTCCAGCCCCAGCTCCAGCAGCTCCGAATGCGACTCCAGCGTCTCCACCGTCGGCTCGCCGCCCGGCCCCGGCACCAGCCGCCCGATGATCAGGTGGACCGTGTCCGAGCCGATATCGATGACCGCCCGCCGCTCCCGCCGTCCCCTGCCGGGCATCGCTACCGCGCCCCGCCCCGGGGCGGCGGCGGGTCATCCGGCGCATCCGGGATGCGGTACGTCACCGGGCCCGGGTGCCACAGCCATCCCAGCCCGCCCTGCGCCGCCTTCCGGCCGTAGAATCCGCCGCCCGGCCCGCGCAGCGCCCACGCCGCCCCGACCGCCAGCAGGGCCCCGGCCAGCGGCCCCGCAAGGTACACCCACCAGTCCTTCCACTCCCACAGCACCAGCGCCGGCCCCAGCGACCGGAACGGGTTCATCGACGCCCCGCTCATCGGCCACCCGATGAGGCCCGCCAGCGCGATGTAGCCGCCCACCCCGCCCGCTCCCAGCGGCCCCACGTTCTGCGCTCCCGAGGCCGTCCCCAGGATCACCGTCACCAGCCCGAACGTCAGCACCACCTCCCACCACATCGCCCGCAGCGCGCTCACCCCCTCGCCCGGCAGCGTCAGCCCGGCCGTCCCCTGCTCCCCGACGAGCGCCGCGAGCGCCCCCGCCGCTGCCGTCGCACCCACCGCCTGCGCCACGAGGTACAGCGGCACCCGCCGCCACGGGAAATCCGACCGCAGCGCAAATGCCAGCGTCACTACGGGATTCAGATGCGCGCCGGAGACCGAACCCATCGACAGGATGATCGCCGCCACCATCAGCCCCGGCACCGTCACCTGCGTTGCCGGGCTCACCACGTTGCCGCCGAACCGCGCGTCCACCATCGTCGCGCCCGCCGCCACGAACACGAGGAAGAACGTCCCCAGCACCTCCGCGAACAGCCGCCGCCACTCGTGCGCGTCGTCCATGAACGCGAACCGCTCCGCGAGGAACCCCGTCGGGTATCCCAGCGCCCGCGCCACCGCGTCGCCCGCATTCGCCACCCGCTCGGCCCGCTGCCGGACTTCGCTCGCCCGCGCCTCGTCTGTGGTCGTCATCGCTCCAGGCACCTCACGCGTTGGATGGCCCCGCAACCTAGCACCGCTGCCCACCCCGATCAACGTCTCGCCCCCGGGCGGCTCCCCTGCCCGCCTCCCGCGCCCCGCGGTAAGCTGCCGCCATCACCCCGCCGGAGCCCGCGATGGACCCCTTCGCCCACCAGCTCCCCCGCCTCGAATCCCGCATCGACCCCGCCTCTGAGGCCTTCCGCGCGAACGCCGCCCACAACCGCGCGCTCATCGCCGACCTCCGCGCCCGCCTCGACCGCGTCGCATCCGCCGCCGAACCCGCCGCCATCGAACGCCACCGCGCCCGCGGCAAGCTCCTCGCCCGCGAGCGCATCCAGCTCCTCATCGACCCCGCGACGGCCTTCCTCGAGTTCAGCCCCCTGGCCGCCGACGGTGTCTACGACGACGATGTCCCCTCTGCCGGCATCGTCACCGGCATCGGCGTCGTCGCCGGCCGCCCCTGTGTCGTCATCGCCAACGACGCCACCGTCAAAGGCGGAACCTATTACCCTCTCACCGTCAAAAAGCACCTCCGCGCCCAGGAAATCGCCGAAGAGAACCGCCTCCCCTGCATCTACCTCGTCGATTCCGGCGGCGCCTTCCTCCCGCTCCAGCACGACGTCTTCCCCGATAAGCACCACTTCGGCCGCATCTTCTACAACCAGGCCCGCATGAGCGCCCTCGGCATCGCCCAGGTCGCCGCCGTCATGGGCTCCTGCACCGCCGGCGGCGCCTACGTCCCCGCCATGAGTGACGAAACCGTCATCGTCCGCGGCACCGGCACCATCTTCCTCGGCGGCCCGCCCCTCGTCCGCGCGGCCACCGGCGAAATCACCACCCCCGAAGAGCTCGGCGGCGCCGATGTCCACACCCGCATCTCCGGCGTCGCCGACCACCTCGCCGAGGACGACCACCACGCCCTCCGCATCATCCGGGAGATCGTCGCCACCCTCCCGCCGCCTCCGCCGCCGCCCTGGCCCGTCGCCGAGCCGGAACCCCCGGCCTATCCCGCCGACGACCTCCTCGGCATCGTGCCCGCCGACCTCCGCCACGCCTTCGACGTCCGCGAAGTCATCGCCCGGGTCGTCGACGGCTCCCGCTTCCACGAATTCAAGGCCCGCTACGGCACCACCCTCGTCTGCGGCTTCGCCCGCATCGAAGGCCACCCCGTCGGCATCGTCGCCAACAACGGCATCCTCTTCTCCGAGTCCGCGCTCAAAGGTGCCCACTTCATCGAACTTTGCGCCGCCCGCGGCATCCCGCTCGTCTTCCTCCAGAACATCACCGGCTTCATGGTCGGCCGCCAGTACGAAAACGCCGGCATCGCAAAGGACGGCGCCAAGATGGTCACCGCCGTCGCCTGCGCCGAGGTCCCGAAGTTCACCGTCATCATCGGCGGCAGCTTCGGCGCCGGGAACTACGCCATGTGCGGCCGCGCCTACGGCCCCCGCCAGCTCTGGATGTGGCCCTCCGCCCGCATCTCCGTCATGGGCGGCGAACAGGCCGCCTCCGTTCTCCTCCAGGTCCGCCTCGACCGCGGCGAAACCCTCACCCCGGAGGAGCAGGAAGCCTTCAAAGCCCCCACCATCGCCCGCTACGAAGCCGAAGGCTCCCCCTACTTCTCCACCGCACGCCTCTGGGACGACGGCGTCATCGACCCCCGCGACACCCGCCGCGTCCTCGCCATCGGCCTCCAGGCCGCCGCCTGCGCGCCGCTCCAGCCGACCAGGTTCGGCACTTTCCGCATGTAGGCGCCCCCGCCAGCCGAATCATTCAGTAAGACACGCGCGAACCGGCGGGAACATTTCGTCCGCCGCCGTCGTTCCCTGCATCGAAGGGGAACACCCCCGCAGGAGGAACCATGCCTTCGAACCCGCCCATCCGGCTCTCCGGCCCGCTCGGCTGGGCTATCGCCGGCGTCGCGGCCGCGGCCGTCTTCGCCGCCGGCGCCCTCACCGCCCGCGCCTTCTTCGATGGCGGCGGCGATGCCCCGCCCGCTGCCGGCGGCGCCTCGCCCGGCATCTCCGCCCCGTTCCCGGCCCGCACGCCGTTCGGCCGCCCGGCCATCCCCGCCGCCGCGGGCTCCCCCGGCATCGGCGGCGCCGGCGGCGAGGACGCCGCCTCCTCCAAGCTCGGCTATGGCATGCCGTACCAGTGCCAGGCGCCGCTCCCGGCCTCGGCCCTCGGCATCTCCGCCGTCGACCTCGAGGCCGCCGGCATCCAGCCCCGCGTCCCCCGCGACGGCTTCGAACTCATCGCCGTCAGCCTCGCTGCTGTTGCTGACTGCGACGACCAGGGCCAGCCGACCGGCACCCCCCGGCCGATGCTCTCTACGTCCTGGCGCCACACCGCGACCGGCCTCGAGGCCTACCTCTCCCAGGTAGCCTCGTCCGAGCCCCTCGCCCCCGTCCTTCGCTCCGACGGGGCTGTCTTCGCCGCCCTCGGCTACCACTTCTCCATCTACGTCAACAGCTACCCCGTCCGCCCCTACGACACCGCGAAGCCCTACCCCTCCGGCCCCGACCCGCGCGCGCCGGAAGTCCTGCGCGAACTCATCAGCAAGGTCGCGCCCGGCTTCGACCAGCAGTGCTTCTGGACCGTTACCGATGCCGACTGGTCGGCCCTCGCCGCCTTCAGCGTCGGCGACCCCCGCCCGGCCATCCCCTCCGGCCTCGCCCTCTCCGAAGTCCACATCACCGCCTTCCGCGAGCCCGCGGCCGGCTGCGATACCTCCGTCAAGCCGACCGAAGGCTTCGGCCTCTACGCCTACTGGAACTCCGACCAGGGCGACATCTTCGGCGTCTCCGTGACCGGCCTGCCCGCCGGCGCCGATGCCTCCTTCCCCGGCTACATCGACCAGTACAGCGCCAGCTGGGCCTCCCGCGGTCTCCAGTTCTCCGTCTGGTACGGCGGGAAGGACGGCAGCGGCAGCGCCGACGTCATCCGGGCCGTCGCGAAAGCCCTCGACCCCTCGTTCAGTGACGCCTGCTTCGTCCGCCAGCGCACCCTCACCGAGGCCGACATCCAGCGGCTCGGCTTCCGCGCGCCCGTCCCGCCCGCCGGCTACACCGTGACCCGGTCGGCCAGCTTCGCCATGGACATCGACCCCGGCTGCCAGCGGCCGCAAGGGTTCGCCGCCAGCTACAGCCTCTCGTGGACGCTCGAAAAAGGCGCCGACGTCATCGACGTCGCCATCTACGCCAGCCCCGGTGCCTCCGCCTCCGGCGAATTCTTCGGCTGGATCAGCGACTACGGCATCGGCTGGGTCACCGCCGACGGCACCAGCTACAACGTCAACGCCTACTCGAAGGGCATCAATCCCGCCGTCTCCCGCGACGACCTGATCGCCGTCGCGAAGAGCCTCGACCCCGCCCTCGACATCGAGAAGCTCGAGAAGCAGCCCGGCGGCGGCGCGGTCCCGCCCCGCCCCGCGCCCGACGCCCCCGATAAGGGGAACTGACGCCAGCTTCCCGGTTCCGCGCGCGAACGGGGGAGCCGCATCTGCCGGCTCCCCCGTTTCCAGTTTGCCCTGCTCCATCCACCGCCGCGGCGGTTGTCCTGCCGCTCCCGGCGTCAGCCGGCCCGCGGTTCGAGGCGCACCAGCACCTCCCCCGCCGCCACCGCCGCGCCCGGTGCGACGCAAACCTCCGTGACGACGCCCGCAGCGTCCGCCCGCACCGGGTGCTCCATCTTCATCGCGTGCACCACGCACAGCACGTCCCCCGGCTGAACCGTTTGCCCTGCCGAGACCGGCACCGCTGCGACCGTCCCCGCCAGCGGCGCCAGCGCCGCCGCACCTCCGCCGCCCTCGTCGGCCGCAGCCCGGCGTCGCGGCGCCGGTGGCAGCGCTGTGCGGAATGTCCAGCAGCGCCCGGAGCCATCCTCCACCACGAGCCGCCCCGCCTCCGCCCGCGCCCGAAGCCCGGGCGCCGGCTCGCCGAACGCCAGCGCATCCGCCGTGCGCCGCCCATCGTCCAGCCAGAGCGCCGGCGTGCCCGCGCCGATCCACGCAGGCCCGGCGAACGCCCCCGCCCCTGCAGCAAGCTGCGCCGCCGCCGCTGCGGCCGCAGCCCACGCGCCGGCCGGCGCGCCCGACCGCTCCAGCAGCGCCGGCAGCCGCTCCTCCAGCCACCCCGTGTGCACCTCGCCGCGGATGAACTCGGGGTCATCGGCGAGCGCCTGCGCCAGCGGCGCCGTCGTCCGCGGCGTCTCGACGAGCCCCGGCGGAATCCCCCGCAGCAGCGACACCGCCTCCTCCCGCGTCCGCCCGCGCACCACCACCTTCGCCAGCAGCGAGTCGTAGAACCCGGGCACCCGGTCGCCGTCGCCGTATCCCGCGTCCACCCGCCAGCCCGCAGCCCCCGCACCCGGCCACCACCGCACCTCGCCGCCGGTCGGCTGGAAGTCGGCCGCCGGGTCCTCGGCATTCACCCGGAACTCGATGGCGTGCCCCGCGAACCGCACTTCGTCCTGCCCGAACGGCAGCCGCTCGGCGGCCGCAATCCGCACCTGCAGCTCGACGAGGTCGAGCCCCGTCACTACCTCCGTCACCGGGTGCTCCACCTGCAGCCGCGGGTTCACCTCCAGGAAGTACCACGGCCGCCGCCCGCTCGCGCCTGGCTCCCCCACGAGGAACTCGACCGTCCCGGCGTTCACGTACCCCGCCGCCTGCGCCAGCCGCACCGCCGCCGCCGTCAGCTCCGCCCGCAGCGCCGCGTCCACCGCCGGGCTCGGTGCCTCCTCCACCAGCTTCTGCCGGCGGCGCTGCAGCGAGCACTCCCGCTCGCCGAGGTGGACCGCCGCGCCGTGCCCGTCCGCCAGCACCTGCACCTCGATGTGGCGCGGCCGCTCCACCAGCCGCTCGAGCAGCAGGCTGCCGTCGCCGAACGCCGCCTCCGCCTCGCGCCGCGCCCCGGGGATGAGCGCGCGCAGCTCCGCGAGCGACGCCGCCGCCCGCATGCCCCGGCCGCCGCCCCCGGCCCGCGCCTTCACCAGCAGCGGGAACCCGACTTCCGGCGCCGCCCCGAGCAGCTGCTCGTCATCGTCCGGCCCGTCATACCCCGGCACAACCGGGATGCCCAGCCCCTGCGCGAACTGCCGCGCCCGCGCCTTGTCCCCCAGCAGCTCCATCGCGCCCGGCGGCGGCCCGATGAACACCAGCCCCGCCGCCGCGCACGCCCGCGCGAACGCCGCCGACTCCGCAAGGAACCCGTAGCCCGGGTGCACCGCCTCGCAGCCGTGCGCCCGCGCCGCCGCGATGAGCTGCTCCCCGTCGAGGTAGCTCTCCGCCGCGCTCGAACCCCGCAGCAGCGCCACCGCATCCGCCTCCCGCGCCGCCAGCGAGAGCCGGTCCGCCGGCGACGCCGCGAGCACGGCCCGCACCCCCAGCCGCCGCAGCGTGCGGATGATGCGGACCGCGATCTCGCCCCGGTTCGCCACGAGCACCGCTGCGAACATCGCCGCGCATTCAACCACAGCCCGGCCGGGCTACGCGAGCCGCCCGTCCACCAGCCGCACCACCTCGCCCCGGCGCGCCCCGCACCACCGGCACGAGCCGTCCATCTCCGGGTCGGGATGCCGCACCGCCACCTCCACGACCCCGCTGAGGTCGCCGAGCTCCTCCGCGGCCCACGCCGCCAGCTCCCACGCCACGAACTCCCGCGGCGGCCGGCACACGAACACCAGCCGCCGCGGCGCCGCGCCGCTCACGGCCGGAGCGCGATCTTCAGGACGCCGCCTTCCCGCTTCCGGAAGAGGTCGTACCCCGCCGGCGTCTCGCTCAGCTTCAGCGAGTGCGTCAGCAGCGGCCGGAGGTCCACCTTCCCGCCCTTCACCAGCGCCATCAGCCGCTCCATCCGCGCCGTCCCCACCGGGCAGAGCGTCGTCACCACCTTCCGGTGCATGAACGACCCGCCCGTCGGCAGCCGCAGCTCGCTGTACCCGCCGTACACGCCCACCGAGCTGACCGTCCCGCCGTTCCGCACCACCGCGCACGCGTTCTGGAACGTCACCTCATGCCCCAGCGCCTCCACCGCCACGTCCACCCCGCGGTTCCCCGTCAGCCGCATGATCTCCGCCACCGCATTCGCCGGGTCCACCACCACGTCGGCGCCGAACCGCTTCGCCATCGCCGCCCGCTCCGGGATGCCCTCGACCGCGATGATGAGGCCCGCGCCGTACGTCCGCGCCCCGGCCGTCGCGCACAGGCCCACCGGCCCCTGCGCGAAAATCGCCACCGTGTCCCCCGGCTTCAGCTCCGCCCGCTCGATCGCCGCGAACCCCGTCGACATGATGTCCGTCACGAACAGCACCTGCTCGTCCTCGAGGCTGTCCGGCACCCTCGCCATCGAGGTCTGCGCCCCGTTCACGAGGAAGAACTCGCCCTGCGCCCCGAAGAGCAGGTTCGCCGGCGCGCCGAACGTCTCGCACACTTGGTGCTCGCCTTCCATGCACCGCCGGCAGGTGCCGCAGCAGAGCAGGCAGCTCACCACCACCCGGTCGCCCGGCCGGAACGCCGTCACCCCTGCGCCGACGGCCTCCACCGTCCCCACCGCCTCGTGCCCCATCGGCACGCCCGCCGGCACCGGCAGGTGGTCCACCACGTGGATGTCGCTCCCGCAAATCGTCGAAAGCCGCGTGCGGATGAGCGCCTGTCCCGGCCCCGGCGTATCCGGGTACGGGATCTGCGCCATCGCCACCTGCCCCTCGCCCGTCTTCACGCACGTGTTCGAAACCGGCATCGTCAGCTCCTCCTTCTCCGCGGGCCGCTCCCGGCCCGGCTCCTGAATCCTACCGGGTCATCGAGAACTGCTGGCCGGGAGCGCTGCTACACCCGCTCGGCGACCGCGCTCCCCATCGTCCGCGTATCCACCACCTTCGCCCCCGGCCCGGCGATGTCCGGCGTCCGCAGCCCCTCCCGGATGACCGCATCCACCGCCTCTTCCACCGCCCGCGCCTCCGCCTCCAGCCCGAGCGAGAGCCGCAGCATCATCGCCGCGCTCAGGATCATCGCCAGCGGGTTCGCCTTCCCCTGCCCCGCGATGTCCGGCGCACTCCCGTGAATCGGCTCGTACAGCCCGACGCCCGTCCCGTCCTTCCGCCGCCGCCCGAGGCTCGCCGAGGGCATCATCCCCATCGAACCCGCCAGCATCGCCGCCTCGTCCGTCAGGATGTCGCCGAACATGTTCTCCGTCACGATGACGTCGAAGCTCGCCGGCCGCCGCACGAGGTACATCGCGCACGCATCCACGAGGATGTGCTCCAGCTCCACGTCCGGGTACTGCTTCCCCACCTCCGTCGCCACCTCCCGCCACAGCTGACCCGTCCGCAGCACGTTCGCCTTGTCCACGCTCGTGACCTTCTTCCGCCGCTGCCGCGCGAGCTGGAACGCGACGTGGCACACGCGCGCCACCTCCCGCTCGCTGTACCGCAGCGTATCCACCGCCTGCCGGCCCTCCGCGCTCTCCCACCGCCGCTTCGGCCTGCCGAAGTACAGCCCGCCGGTCAGCTCCCGGATCACGACCATGTCGACGCCCTCGAGCACCTCCGGCTTGAGCGTGCTCTCCCCGACCATCTCCGGCGCGATCTTCACCGGCCGCAGGTTCGCGAACAGCCCCAGCTGCTTCCGCATCCCGAGGATCGCATCCTCGGGCCGCACCGCCGCCCGCGGGTCATCCCACTTCGGCCCGCCGACGGCCCCGAACAGCACCGCGTGCGAGGCTTTCGCCTTCGCCACCGTCTCCGGCCGCAGCGCGACGCCGTACCGGTCGATCGCAGCGCCCCCGATCGTCTCCTCCTCGTAGACGAACTCGTGCCCGAAGCGCCGCTCGACGCGGCCCAGCACCTTCAGCGCCTCTTCCATCACCTCCGGGCCGATCCCGTCGCCCGGCGTCACCAGGATGCGAAACGTAGCCATGGCCCCGTATTCTCCCGGCCCGGGGCCTCACCGTCGATCAGGTCCGCCGGCCCTCAGTCCTCCATGTCGGCGTCTGCCCCGCGCGGCAGGCGCAGGTCCGCCGGCTCCGCCGCACCCGTCACCGGCACCTGGTCGTCGGCGCCGAGCGGCGGAATCGAAATGTTCGCCACCACGGCCTCCCCGTCGAGAGGGCTCGCCCGGTGCACGCTCCCCGGCCACACCGCCAGCACCTCGTACGGCTTCAGCACCGTCTCAACCCCGTCGACCTCCACCACGACGCTGCCCTCCAGCGCGACGTACATCTGCATCGACCGCCGGTGCACGTGCGAGCCGACGGCGTCGCCCTCGCCGCTCATCCGGATCACCCGGACGCTCGCCGCCGGGCATTCGTAGTCGGTCAGCAGGTGGTACAGTCCTACCGGGACGGGACGGGTCGCGGTCATCATCCGCCTCCTTGTCGGTCTTCTCCTCCAGTGTGCGCCGATTCCTGCCCCGCGTCGCGGGTCAACCGTGTCCCTGCGCCGCGTCCGGAAGGCCCGCGCTTCCCCCTTTGAACCAGCGCACCTCCCGGTGCAGCGCCCGCTCCAGCCGCGCCAGGTACTCCCGCCGCGGCACCTCGACCCCGCCGATCCGCGCCGTGTGCGGGTTCAGCACCTGGATGTCGATCAGCTCCACCCCGAGCGCCCGGCAGTGCTGCACCATCGCCGCCACCGCAACCTTCGAAGCATCCGTGTACAGCGTGAACATCGATTCCGCCCCGAACATCGCGCCCACCGCCAGCCCGTACAGCCCGCCCGCCAGCGTCTCACCCAGCCACACCTCGAAGCTGTGCGCCCACCCGAGCCGATGCAGCTCCCGGTACGCCGCCATCAAATTCGGCGTCAGCCACGTCCCCTCCCGCCGCTCGCTGCAGCAGACGATGACCTCGTGGAACGCTGCGTCCACCGTCACCCGGAACCGCCCGGACCGGATCGTTCGCCCCAGCCGCCGCGGCACGGTGAACGTCTCCACCGGCAGGATCGCCCGCGGGTTCGGCGAGCACCACCAGAGCTCGTCCTCCTCACCCCGCGGCCACGGGAAGTACCCCAGCCGGTAGCCCGCCACGATCATCTCCGGCGTGAATTCGCCGCCCTGCACGTAGACCGTCTCATCCCCCCGGGCCAGCGCCTCCGGCCCGGGGACCGAATACCGCGCACGGGGCAGCGGCAGCGCCGGCCCCCGCGTGCGCAGCTCGAGCGGGATGGGGCACGGCCGCCCCGCGCTGTCCCGCACCGCGACCGCGGCGAGGTCCGAACCACGCTCACCGCTCACCCCGCCGGCTCCCGCCGCCCCCCGATGACGAACGTCACCAGCCCGAGGGCCACGACCCGGCCCGCATCGTCCCGCACCTCTACCTGCGTGAACGCCGCCGTCCGACCCATCTTCACCACCCGCGCCTCGGCCACCAGCTCCGTGCCCCGCGCCGGCGCGAGGTACGAAACGTGCAGGTCGCTCGTCGCGTGCGGCCGCGCCCGGATCTCCGCCTCCTGCCGCAGCGTCCGCACGGCGCCGCCCGCGCACGAATCGATCAGGCTCGAGATCACGCCCCCGTGCACCACGTCGTTGTAATTCAGGTGCTCCTCGCGCAGCCGCACCCGGTTCACCACCCGGCCCGGGGCCGCCGAGACCGTCTCGATCCCCACCAGCTCCCAGTACCGCCCCCGGGCCCACGCCTGCAGCCGGGCCGTCAGGTCGCCGTCGTCCATGCGCGAAAGCCTACCCCGCGCCGCAGCCGCGCTCCACGGGCACCGTAGCGCGCGAGGCCCTGTCGCTCGCCCCGCCGCTTCCCGCTGCCGCCCGCGCCGCCGCTATCATCGAGCGCCGGCTCGGCCCGCCGGCCTAACCCGCCAGCAGCGCCTCCGTCTTCGGCAGCCACGCCGGCCGGGCCTGTTCATACGCCGCAATCCGGTCCTCCAGCTGCAGCGTCAGCCCGATATCGTCCAGCCCGTTCAGCAGGCAATACTTCACGAACGGGTCAATCTCGAACCGCCGGACCCACGTCCCGTCCGCCGTCGCCACCGTCTGCGATTCCAGGTCGACCACCAGCTCCGCCTCCGGCAGCTCCTCCGCCCGCGCCACCAGCCAGTCGCAGTCCTCCTGCGGCAGCGTGATCGTCAAGAGCCCCACCTTCGACGAGTTGTTCCGGAAGATGTCCGCGAACGACGGCGCGATGATCACCCGCAGCCCCATGTCGTCCAGCGCCCAGACCGCGTGCTCGCGCGATGACCCGCAGCCGAAGTTCGGCCCCGTCACCATGATCGGCGCGCCCTGGTAGACCGGCCGGTTCAGTACGAACTCCGGGTCCTTCCGCCATTCGTCGAACGCGTACGGCCCGAATCCCGTCCGCTCGATCCGCTTCAGGAACTCCTTCGAAATGATCTGGTCCGTGTCCACATCGGCCCGGTTCAGCGGGATGACCCGCCCGCGCACCGTCTCGAACTTCTTCATCGCTACTTCCACTCCCGGATGTCGACGAAATGCCCTGCGATCGCCGCCGCGGCCGCCATCTGCGGGCTCACGAGGTGCGTCCGGCCCCCGCGGCCCTGCCGGCCCTCGAAGTTCCGGTTCGAGGTGCTCGCGCAGCGCTCGCCCGGCATCAGGATGTCCGGGTTCATCCCGAGGCACATCGAGCAGCCGGCCTCCCGCCACTCGAACCCCGCCTCTTTGAAGATGCGGTCGAGCCCCTCCTCCTCCGCCTGGTGCTTCACCAGCCCGGAGCCCGGCACCACCATCGCCCGCACGTGCGGCGCGACCTTCCGGCCCCGCACCACCTCCGCCGCAGCCCGCAGGTCTTCGATCCGGCTGTTCGTGCACGACCCGATGAACACCCGGTCCAGCCGGATCTCCTGGATCGGCGTGCCCGGCTCCAGCCCCATGTAGTGCAGCGCGCGCTCCGCCAGCTCCCGCGCCTGCGGCGTCGGGGCCTCCGAGGGGTCCGGCACCCGGCCCGTCACCGGCACGCTCTGCGCCGGCGTCGTCCCCCACGTCACCGTCGGCACGATCTCCGCACCGTCGAGCGTCACGTACGTGTCGAATTCTGCCCCTTCGTCGGTCGGCAGCGACCGCCAGTAGTCCAGCGCCCGCTCCCAGTCAGCCCCCTTCGGCGCGAACCGCCGCCCTTCCATGTAGGCAAACGTCGTGTCATCGGGCGCGATCAGCCCGGCCCGCGCCCCGCCTTCGATCGACATGTTGCAAATGGTCATCCGCCCTTCCATCGAAAGGTTCCGGATGACCTCGCCCCGGTATTCGATGACGTGCCCGACGCCGCCCGAGACGCCGATCTTGGCGATGATCCCGAGGATCACGTCCTTCGCCGTCACACCCGGGTGCAGCTCGCCGGTCACCTCCACCGACATCGTCTTCGGCTTCGCCTGCGGCAGCGTCTGCGTCGCGAGCACGTGCTCCACCTCGCTCGTGCCGATGCCGAAGGCGAGCGCGCCGAACGCCCCGTGCGTCGAGGTGTGGCTGTCCCCGCAGACGATCGTCATCCCCGGCTGCGTCAGCCCCTGCTCCGGCCCGATCACGTGCACGATCCCCTGCCGGATGTCCCCCACCCCAAACAGCGGGATGCCGAACTCCTCGCAGTTCTTCCGCAGCGCCTCCACCTGCTGCACCGAAAGCGGGTCCGACCACGGCTTGTCCCGGTCGATGGTCGGCACGTTGTGGTCGACCGTCGCCAGCGTCAGCTCCGGGTGCCGCACCCGCCGGCCGGCCAGCCGCAGCCCTTCGAACGCCTGCGGCGACGTCACTTCGTGCACGAGATGGAGGTCGATGAAGAGCAGGTCGGGCTTCCCCGGCTCGCTCGCCACGACGTGCTGCTCCCAGATCTTCTGGATGATGGTCTTCGGTGTGCTCACAGGGCTCCTGCCGCGGTCGGTCTCGTTCTTGGCGGGTTGTGCCGAAAAGTGTACCAGCCCCGCGGCTACCGGCCGGAGCTCAGCGCCGCACGCCCCGGCCGCCGGTGCCCGGTCGCGGAGGACTGCCCGGCGCCGGGAGGGCGCCGGCACTCGTCGCCTCGCTGAGGAGGCACAGGCGGATCGTCTCTATCAGCATCTTCGGACCTGCAAACGCCCGGGCCACCACCCGGTTCCCGGCAGAGTCCGCGGCCTTCGTCACTCGCCCCGAAGCGGCGTGCCCGATGTATCCCGTGTTCACGACCACGAGGTCGACCGAACCCGAAGCACGGTCCACAGCGCGCCCGCCCTGCTTCGCCGACTCCGGGTCCAGCCAGTCCACCTTCAGGCCAAAAGCTTCCAGCTCCGGCTGGGCTTTGGTCTGAAGACTGGGATGACCGCCCACGATGAGCACGGACTTTCCCCGCAGCCGTTCAGGGTCCGTCGGCACGCCGACGGGCTCACCGAGCAGTCGCTTGAGCTCCTCGCCGCCCGCGTCGCGCAGCTCCGGAAATGAAGCCGCGATGAGCCGGAAATCCTCGACGCGGCTCGATTCTTTGCGAAAGCCTTCGATGGCGCGCTGGACGAGCCCCTCCACCGGAAGCGCCCGCTCCAGCGCCCACTCCAGCCCCGCCAGCAGCGCCCGTTCGCGGAGTGAGGCGAACACCTCCCGGGATGAGAACTCCTCGCAGAGGTTCGGCACCTCGTCGTCCTTCCCCTGCCGCAGCAGCTCCCGCACCAGCCGCACGAACGCCTGCTCCGCGTCCTGGTCGTGCGTCTTCTTCCGCGCAGCATCCAGCGCCAGCCGGAACAGCTTGAGCCGCTGCTCACCGTCCAGCGCGTCCGCCCCCGCGATCGTCCCGTCCTCCACCCCGTCCGCGATCCGGTTCAGCGTGTTGTCCCCCCGCTGCGTCGCCGCCGCGAACTCCGCCGCGTCCAGCAGGTTCTGCACATTGCCGATGCCCCGCGCCTCCAGCGCAGCCGGCAGCACCTCGTCGATCACCGCGTCCGTCACGTAGCCGCTGTCCTGCGCCAGCACCTCCGACAGGTGCTCCCAGCTGTCGTCCAGCCGCACCTGCTTCAGGTACTCGAAATACCCCTTGAAGTCCTTCACCAGCCCCTTTCCGTCGCCCTCAGCCGCCAGCCGGTACGCGGCGAGGAACTCGGCATACCGCCGCAGCCGTTCCTCGCTCCCGATGAGCCGCAGCAGCTGCCGGCGCACCTCGCGCGATGCCCACTCCCGCGGCCCGCGCGCAACGATCGCCAGCGCCGACACCGCCCCGACCGGCACCACCTCCGGGTGGCGCTCCTCGGCAGCCTTCAGCAACTCCACGGCCAGCTGCGCCGCCCACGAAAAATCTCCCGCGACGGTCGTCTTCTTCGGCCATGCGCTCGCCCAGTCCGCCACTGCCTCGCCCTCGTACAGGACGCTCGCGAGCAGCACGAGCCCGAGCACCCGCGTGTCCGCCGCGACCGCCTCGTCGCGCACGAACTCGCTCAGCCGCTGCTCGGAAACCTGCTGCCCGCGCCGCATCGCCCCGAGGAACTGCGCCAGCCGGACCAGCCCGTGGAGGCTCGGCTCCCGCCGCGCAATCTCCCGGTCCTCCGCGAGCCCGGCGATCGCTTCCCTCCCGGCTTCCCACCGGTCCTCGGCGATGCCGCTGCCGCGGTTGGTGACCTCCTGCCAGAGCGCCGCGTACGCATCGGCGAACCGGTCGCCCTTCAGCCCGAGCGCGGCCTCGAACTCCTTCCACCCCGCGGCCTTCAGCCCGCGCTCCGCTTCCGCCGCGAGGTCTGCGTCAGCCCCGGCGTCGCCGGCCAGCGCCCGCCGGAACCACGTCAGCGCCTCGGCCCAGCGCCGGTTATGGAAGAACCAGTATCCCAGCAGCATCTGCAGGGCGGCCTGCTCGCCGTCCCGCGCCCGCTCCAGCCGGGCCTCGAGCGCCTGCCGCGCCGCGTCGTCGTGCTCGCTCCGCAGCCGTTCCAGCTCCGATTCCCAGTCGAAGACCGAGGCGGCCCCGTCCGGCGCCGCCGGTTCTTCCGTCTGGTCCGCACCTCCCGGCGTGGACGTCACCTCCCGGACCCGCGATTCGCCGGTCTGCAGGGTCTCCACGAGCCGCTCGAGCGCCGCGGCCAGCCGGTCCAGCCGCTCATACAGTCCCTCGAATCCCGCCGGGACGCGGCCCCCGGCCGCCGCCGGCGCGTCAGCCGCCGCGGCAGTCCCCGTCCCTTCCCCGTCCGCCGTCGGCGCCGCGTCGCCGGTCGCTGCTTCCTCGCGCACCGTCTCTGCGGCCTTCTGCGCCTCCGCCGCGTCCTGCGCCACCGCCCGGCGGCGCTCCTCCGCGATGCGCGCCTCCTCCGCTTCCCGCCACCGTTGCACCTCCCCGCCGTCGGGCAGCACCAGCAGCTCGCCGAAGCCATCCTCGAGAATCCGCAGCGTCTCCGGCACCCGCGGCAGCCGCCAGCGCTTCTCTTGCGGCATCCACCGGTATCCCGGCACCCGCTTCACCAGCTCCCGGTCCGCGAACGAACACTGCACCGAGAACTCCTGCTCCAGCACTTCGAGGTGAGCTTCCCCCATCGGCGGGTCCTGCTGCAGCGCCCGCGCGGCCGCCACCTCCTCCGCGAGGTCAGCCGACGGCTGCCAGCCCTCCGGCCCGAACAGGTGGTCCAGCAGCCGGTACGTCGCCATCTGCCGCGGCAGCGAAAAACTCCGGCGCGGCGGCAGCCACCGCGCCCCGGGAAAGTAGCGCAGCACGACACGGTCGGCCGCGCTCGCAGCCTCCGCCACCAGCCGGTTCTCATCCGCCCGCACCCTGATCATCGCGCCGCAACTCTAGCACGCCGAAAGCAGGCCCCGCGTATCACCCGCCCGCCTCGCCCGGTTGCCGCCAGGGCCACATCCGGTGGCCGAACGGTGGACTTCTAACGCCGCTCTAATGGCCCCGCCTTGACACGCTGCGGTATCTTCACGATGCGTTCACTGAAGTGGTCGAGCGGTGGACAGCACGGTTCGAACGGGTGGCCCACGGGAGCCCCCGGGTTCGTTGGGGAGCGAGCCCGGTCCCGCCCGCCAGCCCGCAGGGAAGTTCGCCATGACGCCCCGCCGCATCGTCGCTCTCCTCGCTGCCGCAGCGGCCGCGTTCGCTGCCTTCGCCGCCCTGCCGGCCGCCGCCCAGGTTCCATACACCGTCTCCGCGGTCGCTCCCGCGCCGGTCCAGCCCGGCCAGCAGGCTGCCGTCACGGTCCGTGTCGAGGGCCAGGTCGCCGCGCTTCCGGGCTTCATCTACGACGTGCAGGGCGGCACCCTCGTCGGCGTGCTCGCGCCCACTCCCGTCGCCGCCAACGTCGCCGAAGGCACCGTCTTCGTCCGCCGCGACACCCCCGGCACCGCGACCCTCTCGGTCTCGTTCGCCGGCCAGGTCCTCGCGTCCGCGAACGTCACCTTCGCGGCCTCCGCCGGCGCCATCCGCGTCGAAACCCTCCTGGATGCCGGCCCCGATGCGGCCGCCCGCACCTGGCGCTACCAGGTCATCGACCCCGCGGGCGCGGTCGTTGCCGAGCTCCAGACCAGCACCAGCGGCGACGCGCCGCTCGGCGCGGCCGTCGCCGAAGGCCTGCCCGCCGGCGCCTACGCCGTCCGCCAGGTGCTCGGCGCCGATACCGCCCTCGCCTGCGCACCCGGCGCCTTCTACGCCGTCAGCCAGCCGGCCGGCGCGGTCGCCGCCGTCACCCTCGGCGCCAGCACGGTCACCGTCCGCTTCACCATCGTCCCCTGCCCCGACCTCCCGGCGGGCCTCGAAGTCATCATCCCGGTCGATACCATCGTGCCCGGCGCGGGCAGCGGCATCATCGGCGATGCCGTCCCCGCCCCCGCCGAGCCGCCCTTCAGCGAAGTCGCCGGCGTCCGCCAGCCCGGCCCCGGCCTGCTCCCGCCGGCCGCGGGCAACAGCCCGGCGGCAGCCGCGCCCTCCCCGCTCCCGGCGCTCCTCGCCGCGGGTTCCCTGCTCCTCCTCTCCGGCAGCGGACTCCTCCTCCTCGCCCGCCGCCGGTCCCGCCCCCTGGTGTGAGCCTTCGGTCAGGAGGCACCCCGGGTGCGCCAGTTGGCCGGCGCACCCGGGGTAACTATTTCCCCCTTCGGACGTTCAGATTTTACGGACGGAGGCTTGACGCTAACGCCGGCCTTCGGCCATAACTTTTCAAGCTCACGGCAGCCACCGGTGGGTCGAGACGCCGGTGCCGCTGCCGCCCAATCCCTCGGCGCCGGCGGGGTGCGCCCACGAGTCCCAGGGGGACTTCATGGTGCGTTCCTTACGGCGGTTTTTCGTTTTTGCCGCCCTCGCCCTCCTCGCAGCCGTCGTCTCGGTCGGCCAGCTCCGCTTGTCCGAAACCCCGGCGCGCGCCGCCTACGACCCCTCCGGCCCCGCGTGGGACCCTCTCTCCTCCTTCGACACGTCGAGCAGCCCGGCCCCCGTCTTCCAGCCGCCGAAGCTCCTCGCCGGCACCAACTCCCACGGCCTCCCGGCCAACGCCCAGACCCGCAACGGCTACTGCCTCGATGTCAACGTCCCCGGCGTGACCGCGGCCGCGATCGGCACCCTCGGCTTCGTCATCACCGCCGCCAATCCCATCAACCCCGCCGACCCGCCCGCCGTCAACGTCCCCGTCCCAACGAGCGGCACCTACGCCTACGGCGCGGTCGGCCCCGCGGCCGGCGCCGACTACTACGACGGCGGCACCCCGGCCGATACCTCCGACGATGTCTACTGCGTCGTCGCCTACGCACCGCCCGGCTACCAGACCCTCTCCATCGCCTGGCACTGGGAGGGCACCGCCTCGGTCCCGAACCCCATCGTCCTCCCCGACATCGCCATCGTCACCGTCACCCTCGACAAGATCGGCGACGGCATCGTCGGCGGCCCCGCCGAGGTGTGCACCACCGGCTGGGACAGCACCTTCCTCACCGGCGCCTCCTCCAACCCCGTCTCCGGCGTCAACAGCCCGCTCATCCCCAACGGGCTCACGGACCCGCCCGACCCGCTCAACGCCGTTGCCACCACCGACTTCTCGATCGTCTCCTTCGCCGGCGCCACGCCGACTGTCGCCTACGTCCGCCAGGTCGGGCCCGAGTGGTGCGCCGGCATCGATGCGCCCAACAACTCCTCGAACATCCAGGTCCAGTTCAACTTCCACGCCGTCTACAACCGCGCCGATATCGGCAACCCTGTCGTCACCATCGACAAAGACGCCGACGACCAGCCGGCCAGCCTCCAGCTCCCCGCCAATCGCCTCGTCGAAATCAAGCGCGTCGTCGAACTGCGCCACGTGACCCTCGATGGGCGCACCCCGCCGCGCCCCCTCTCCTCCCCGATGGTCATCGGCGCCACGCACTACATCTGCCTCATCGGCACCGTCGCCGCTGACTCCCTCCTCGCCTCCAACATCGTCTTCACGCCCATCGGCGGCCCCGACGTGCCCGGCGTCACCGGCATCACCGTCTTCCACAAGTCCGCCGCGAACGAGCCCGGCATCAGCTCCTCCGTGCCCAACGGCACCCTCTGCTTCTCCTACACCTCGAACGCACCCGGCCAGCACGCCGTCGCCGCCTACTTCAATGACTCGAACAACGGCGGCGCCCTCACCGCGGCCTTCTTCGACACCGACGGCGACGGCAATGGCATCGTCCAGCCCGGCCCCGCGAGTCCCCTCATCACCCGCTGGGTCCGCATCGATCGCACCGAAATCACCACCGGCGGCACGCCCACCTCCGGCGTCGTGACCTTCGGCACGATCGAGCTCCCCCTCCGCTTCAACGTCGCCGACGGCACCTTCCTCGCCAGCGCGAACCTCACCGAATGGGTCATCGGCTCCTTCAACTCCGGCACGCCGCAGACCACGAACCTCCTCGTCGACGGCGCCCGCCTCGAGATGCGCATCATCGGCTGCGGCTACTTCCAGGTCCCCAACACGCTCCTCAAGCCGACCGTCGTCACCGGCATCTCAATCGGCGGCCGGTTCGAACTGAACGACGGCAGCCAGGACCCCTTCGCGCCCGCCTTCGGCGACACTGACGCCAACCCCGACGACATCCGCATCTCCACCACCAACGCCCCCAACTGCGGCCCGAGCGCCACCACCCGCCTCGAAATCGACGTCTTCTACCCCGGCCAAACCACGCCCGCCAGCGTCACCGAACACGTCACCATCCGGTACGTGTTCTTCCCCGGCCAGAAGGATATCCGCGTCGCCTGGGCCGGTCAGATCGTGACCATCACCTACGCCTTTGCTTCCAACGTCTCCTGCGCCGGCCAGACGGTCCGCTTCACCCGCCCTTCCGGCCAGCCCGGCACCTTCCTGCCGGCCCCCGGCATCACCATCGACGGCCCCGGCTCAGCATCCACCGACTTCGGCGCAAACTGCTCCGCCACCATCCGCTACGAAAGCGAAGTCCCCGGCGAGGTCGACATCGAAGTCTTCATCGACGGGCGCCCGTGGACCAAGATCGCCTACGTCATCTACTACCTCGTCTTCGAAGACATCACCGTCGACGCCACCCCCGACCAGTTCGTCTCCACCCTCGGCGGCGTCACTGCCAACCTCCGCGGCTACTTCGTCGGCTCCAACCCCTCCGGCCGCCCCGCCGAGACCAAGCCTGACGGCCGCACCGTCCCGGCCGACCGCTGGGTCCTCCCCGACGACTGGTCGCGGCTCCGCGGTGACCCCGACTTCCGCACCGACCCGCCCGAGATGCCTGCCGCCATCGTCACCTTCATGATGCAGAACGAGCCCGTCCGAAACTCCTACAACCCGCGCGTCACGAACGGCTCCTCCGGCTTCTTCGTCCCGGATGACCCGACCGACTTCTCCCCCAACGTGAACCCCCACACGAAGGTGCCGACCGTCCTCGGCTCCCTCGCGAAGCCCCGCATGTACTCCCAGCCCTCCGACGGGCAGGGCCAGGCCACCATCGCCACCTACGGCGACTTCAACCTCACCTTCGAGGAATGCCCCGCGAACCGCATCACTGGCAACCCCCACTGCGAGCCGGAGCAGGTCGTCGGCCGCAGCCGCTACTTCGCCGTCGCCGAGTACCCTGAGCCCACCACCCGCGGCAAGCACCCCGCCATCGCCTCCAACATCGGCGAGACCACCTGGCGCTGGGCCGGCTACAAGCGCGTCACCGTCGTCAACGGCGAATCGCCCCAGTTCAAGTACGTCGTCGCCCACCTCAAGGACCGCGACGGCTTCTGCGACGCCGCCAACTTCAACAACGTCCTCGGCATCCCCATCCGGTTCGACATCGATGCCGGCTCCGGCATCATCCTCGAAGCCGCCGACCGCCCCGTCGATATCAACGGCACCCGCCGCTTCGCCACCGCGACGACATTCGACACCCGCGACGCCCGCGGCAACCCGATCAATACCGACATCGCGAAGCCCGTCCTCGAGGACGACGAATGCCAGGCCTGGATCAAAGTCACCAACTCGCTCATGAAGCCGACGAACGTGATGGTCACGTTCCCGGCCATGCCGGCGCCCATCCCCGGTGACGTCACCATCACCGCCTTCAGCTGCACCGGGCAGGAGTCCATCACCGTCACCAACCGCGGCAGCTCCACCGTCAACCTCGCCGGCTTCGGCCTCAAGAGCCCCGGCGGCCAGGTCGGCATCGCCGAGCACCTCGACCTCTCCGGCATCCTCGAGCCCGGCCAGAGCAAGACCTTCTTCGGCGGTCCCGGCGCCTCCTCCCGCGGCTGGATCGGCAACACCGGCGACCGCATCCTCGGCCCCGGCGACTACGTCGCCCTCACCTGGGACGACATTCCGCTCGCCACCGCGTTCTGCAGCACCGGCCAAATCGTGGAGCCCTTCATCCCCTCGCCTCTCCCGCCCGACCCCGAAGGCGAACTCGTCGTCGACGTCATCATCCCGTGGGGCGAAGAGCTCGATGTGCCCCTGGCCGCCGGGTGGAACCTCGTGCCGACCGGCCAGGGCGTGGTCGCCGTCGAAAGCGCCCTCGGCGACAACGCCGCCAAAGTCGCCGTCATCTACGCCTGGGACGCTGCGAACCAGGAGTGGCTCCGCTACATCCCCGGTGCCCCCGGCGCGGTCAACACCCTTACCGAGCTCGGCGGCGGCCGCCCCGTCTGGATCTACGTCAACGAGCCGTTTACGTTGACCCTCCCCCGCTGATGACCCTGTCGGCCGCCTGCCGTACCCTCGGTGGCGGCCGTCAGTCCCTTCCCAGGATGTGACCATGAGCTTCTCCCGGGGCGCGCTCCTCGCCGCCATCGTTGCCGGCGCTTTCGCCGCCATCGCTGTCCAGCCCGCCGCCGCCCAGTTCGACCCGCCCTCGACCATCTTCGGGTCGGTGACGGATTCGGCCGGCCCCGTGCCCGAAGGCCTCCCCGTCGAGGCCTACATCGGCGATACCCTCTGCGGCAAAGACGGCAAGACCGAGTACACCGGCGACGGCCCCGCCCGCGTCACCGTCTACGTCGTCGACGTCGTCGCCGATTCCCAAATCCGCGGCTGCGGCCGCGCCGGCGCTGAGGTCCGCATCAAGATCGGGGACCGCTTCGCGCCCCAGGTCGCCCGCTGGCAGGCCGGCCCCGTCCAGCTGGATGTCACCTTCGGCAGCGCCACCCCGGCGCCCATCCCCACCTTCACCCCCACGCCCACCCGCACGCCTGAGCCAAACGCCACCCCCGCTCCCGGCCAGTCCACGCCCGGCGCCAACGGCACGCCCGGCCAGGGCGGCGCCGTCGCCACCATCCCCGCCGGCTCGCCCGGCGCCGGCTCCCCGGTCACCGGCGGCGGCGTCACCAGCGCCACACCCGGCCAGCAGAACAGCAGCGGCGGCGATGGCGGCGGTTTCCCCGTCTGGGGCGTCATCGTCCTCGTCCTCGGCGCCATCGCCGCCATCGGCGGCGGCGCGGGCTACATCCTCGCCCGCAACCGCCAGTCCGATACTGACGACCTGCCCCCGCCCGGCGGCCTCGAATAGCCGCGGCCCGCGGGCGGCCTCAGCCGAGGAAAATCATCGTGAAGTAGTGCCGCCCCTGCGCGTCAGTGATTTCGCCGATGCCGATGCGGCTGAAGTCCCCCGCCAGCAGGTTCGCCCGGTGCGTCGGGCTGTTCATCAGCCCCTCCAGCGCCACCGCCGCCGCCTGCTCGGCCGGGTAGTTGTTCATCGCCAGGTTCTCGCCCGCCCACGCGTAGCTCCGGTAGCCGAAATACGCCAGCAGCTCCACGTACATCGAATACCCGTACGGGTCCACGTGCCCGAAATACCCCTGGTCGATGAGCTGCTGCGACCGCGTCCGCGCGATCTTCGTCAGCCCTGCGTCGAGCACGTACGGCGCCAGCCCCGCCTTCGCCCGCTCCGCGTTGATCAGCTCGAACAGCTGCAGCTCGAGCGCAGTCGCCGGCCCGCCCGGCACCGCCGGCACGTAGAAGTTCGGCTTCGCCGGGGCAGCAGGCGCGGCCGGCGCGGCGGCCTGCGCCGGCGGCTGTGCCGGCGCCGCCTGCGGGACTGGCCGCGCGGGCGCCGCGGGGGCCGAAGGGGCTGCCGGGGCCGAATCCGCGCCGCCAGCCGCGGCCTGCGGCGCTTCCGATGCCCGCGCCCACGCCCCGAAGTGGCCCAGCGCCAGCTCGAACTCCAGCGGCAGCGCTCCCGGGCCCGGGTCGGCCGCCGAACCCGCCGCCGGCTCCACCGGAATCGCGGCCGGCGCTTCGAACACCACCGGCGGCGCCAGCACCCCATCGGCCGGGCTCCACGCAGGCGCAAGCTCGAGCGGCCGCGTCGCCGCCCGCTCGGCATCGCCCGCGATGACGTTGAAGCCGATGCCCAGCCCCGCGCCCGCCAGCAGCGCCGCCGCGTACAGCGGCGCGAACCGCCCCGGCCGCCACTCCCGAACCCGTACGCCCACCGCGCGCGGGCGGGCCAGCTCGAATCCTGCCATCGGGAACCCCGCTGGAGACCCATGCCTGCGGCGGTTGCCCGCCGGGTCTCAAATCGGGGTTCGACCCTCCCCCCGGTGGACCGCATGGACACGCAGAGGGCATCCCGGTGACGCCTTGGGACGCTGTCACCCGCCCGTCCCCTAAGGGATTCTCCCGACCCCTAAGGGTGTCCGCGCCGTTACCCGGCGCGCCCGCCCGCTACTGCCCGTTCACTCACACCCGCGCTNGCGCCCGCCCGCTACTGCCCGTTCACTCACACCCGCGCTGCCCAACCGCCTGCCACGCTGAAGTCTTAGTTCCCGACGCAGCCCATCCGTCCCGCGGCGAGGATCGCGCTGGCCAATGTCGAACCCGACCCGGGGTAGACGGTCGTTTCGCGCCACCCGGGCTGAATGGGGTAATACGGCGGCAGGTCGACGAACCAGCCGGTGTAGATACCTCGTTGGGCGGGGTCACCCGGGAATGGGGGCACGCAAACCACCCGCACTGGCCCGCTCCCGCAGTCCGGCCCCGTCTCGCCAGGGGCGCATTCCTCGAACCCGAGAGGAATGGGCGGCAGCGGGACCGGCGTCGGCGTCGGCACGAACGGTGTCGGCGTGGCCGTCGGCGGCACCGGCGTCGCCGTCGGCGCCGCCCCTGCCGTGGGCGTCGGCGTCGCACCCGGCCGCGGCGTCGGCGTCGCCGTCCCCGGCGTTCCGGTCGCGCCCGGCGTTCCCGTCCCCTCCGCCGTCGGGCTCGCGCCGGGCGTTCCCGCTGGTGTCTCCGTGGCGCCTGTCGGCCGCGGCGTCGGCGAACCCACCGGCACCACCGCCGCCGGCGTCAGCGCCCGCGTCGGCTCTCCGCCGGGCGCGCCCGGTGTGCCGCTGCCGCCGTCGCCGCCCGACCGCACCAGCACCGCCGCCGCCAGTGCCGCGACGAACACGAACCCCGCCGCCAGCGCGATCAGCATGCCGCGCGGCGCCCCGCCCTGTCCCGGCCGCTCCGGCCGTTCGAACAGCACGCCCCCGGCCGCCCGCCGGTACGGTGCCGGCCCGCGCTCGTACCCGTACGGGTCCGGGTTCGCCTCCTCGTAATAGGAGGGCGGCTCGATCGGCGCCCGTCCGGGGACCGTCTCCGCCGGCCCCGGCGGCTCGGGCGCCCAGCCGTCGGCCTCCTCGGCCGGCGTGGTCCATCCGCCGCCGGCCGCCCCCGCGCCCCCGGCCGCCCCCGCGCCCGGCCGCCGAAACGGGTCCGAGCGCTCGCGCGGTGCCCGCGACGTCCCGGCCGCCCGCGGCCCGCCCACGTACCCCGCCGGCGGCGCCGCCGGCCCGCCGACCTCCCCGCCCACGAGCTGGTCGAGCAGCGGCTGCGGGTCCAGCTTCAGATAGTTCGCGTACGACCGGAGGAAGCCCCGGACGTACACCGGCGCCGGCAGCACATCGAACTCCTCGGCCTCGAGCGCCTCCAGGAAGCGCGGCGAAATCCGCGTCTCCTGCGCCGCCTGCTCGATGCTCAATCCCCGGCGCTCCCGCGCCTCCCGCAGCGTATCCCCGATGCGTGCCATTCCGGTGCCTCCCCTGGGGGAAACATAAAGTACGCGACAACTGTCAAACGGGCGAATCGCGCCGGTTGGTCGCCGCCGGCCCGGCCGGTACCATCCCCCTGTGCGTGCCGTCCATCTCGCCGCAGCGGCGCTCGCCGCGCTCGGCAGCGCAGCCGCCGCGGCCCAGCCGCAAATCCCCGCGACCGTCTACGGCTCCGTCACCATCGACGGCCAGCCAGCGCCAACAGGCACCGAAGTGCGCGCCTTCATCGGCCCGGTCGACTGCACCCAGGCCGCTCCCGGCGAGCGCCCCGCCTTCCGCGACGGCCCCGCCACCGCCTACGTGGTGACCGTCCTCCACGAATCCCAGCGCCCCGGCTGCGGCCGCAGCGATGCCGTCATCACCTTCACGATCGACGGCCGCCCCGCCCTCCAGTCCGTCCCCTGGGAGCCCGGCCCCATCCGCCTCGACCTGAGCCTCGGCTCGCCGACCACCATCCCCCTCCCCACCAGCACCCCGACCCCGCCCGGCGGTGCCGCGACCCCGACCCCTCCGCCGCTCCGCACCGGCACCCCGCCCACCGACGACGTGACCCCGCCGGGCAGCCTCCAGCCCGGCGGCCCGGGCGGGAGCGCCGCCGGCCCATCGCAGCAGCCGCAGCCCCCCGCCGATGGCGCCTTCTGGCCGTGGCTCCTCATCCCCGCCGCCGCCATCGCTGCCGCGGCCGGCCTCGCCGCGCTGCGCCTCCGCCGAAAGCGCCCGGCGGGGGACTAACCCGCCCTTCTCAGCCCGTCGTATACCATAGCGAAAGGGGCCGATAGCGCCCCCGTACGGCCGCATGCGCATCCTGCCCTACCTCGCCATCTTCACCTTCGTCGCTGGCGTCAGCCTCCTCGCCGTCGGCTGGTACTACGCCCCCGCCGAGGCGCCGGCCGCTCCCCCCGCCGTCGTCGGCTTCGACATCCGCCCCACCGAGACGCCGACCCCAACCGCCAGCCCCACCGCGGTCCCCTCCCCGACGCCAACCCCGACCCCCTTCGACGGCAAACTCGCCCGCATGATCGCCCCATCCCTCGGCATCGACCACGCCATCGAAGAGATCGGCATCCTCCCCAACAACCAGCTCGATACCCCGCACGACGGCGTCAACAACGTCGGCTGGTACTACATCTACGACAAGCCCGGCTTCGGCGGGAACGCCGTCTTCGCCGCCCACGTCAACTACAACTTCAAGCCCGGCCCCTTCGTCAACCTCTACAAAGCCAAACCCGGCGACCGCATCACCATCCAGATGGCCGACGGCCCCGCCTACGTCTACGAGGTCTTCTACTTCCAGCGCTACGACGTCAACTCCATCCCCATGGGCGACCTCATCTCCGGCGTCGTCGGCGGCCGCGCCCGCCCGAAGGATGAAGAGTGGATCACCCTCATCACCTGCGGCGGCCGCTTCGTCGCCACCCAGCCCAACGGCCTCGGCGAATACCTCGACCGCGACGTCGTCGTCGCCCGCCGGGTCCAGTAACTCCTCCCCCTAACCGCGCGTTTCCTCAGCCGAGCCCGTTTCGCTCGCCTGCGATACGGTATCCCGTGCAACCCCGCCCATCCCGGAGCGCTCCGTGAAGCTTGCCCGCAACGCTGCCGTTGCCGTCTTCCTGCTCGGACTCGCCCTCCTCGTCGTCGGCGCCGCCTGCAGCTCCAGCGGCGCCAGCGATGACACCGCGCCGGCCGCGCCGTCGCCCTCCGCCGAGCCCACGCTCGCGGCGACCTCCACGCCCACGCCGCGGCCCACCCCGACCGCTACCCCCACCCCCTTCGCCGGCAAGGTCGCCCGCCTCCAGATTCCCCGCTTCGGCGTCGATGCCCCCATCGAAGAGCTCGGCGTCGATTCGACCAACACCCTCGAAACCCCGAAGGCCGAGAACACCGCCGTCGGCTGGTATTCCATCTACGACCGGCCCGGCTGGGGCGGCAATGCAATCTTCTCCGCCCATGTCTACTACCACTCGAAACCCGCGCCCTTCGTCAACCTCGCGAAGAGCCAGCCGGGCGACATCGTCCTCGTCGTGATGGAGGACGGCACCACCTACAAGTACGAGGTCTTCTCGAACAAGCGCTACCACCGCGACACCATCCCCATGGGCGAAATCATCGAGGCGCCCGAGAAGGCCGACTACGACGAGTGGATCACTCTGATCACCTGCGGCGGCGAACTCGACGCCACCGGCCTCGAGTACCTCAGCCGCGACGTCGTCGTCGCGAAGCGCATCTGGGAGTAGCCGCGCCCTCACGAACCCCTCCGGGAGTCCCGCGCTCCCTCCCCGGCGCGCCGCCGCCCCGGATCAGGGTTTTCACCGCCGGGAACGCGGCATGCCCCCTCCCCGCCATCGGGCCTTTGCCCATCAAGGGAACCCCCGCGCCCTTCCTACCATGACCTCCGTACCGAGCAGCCGCTCCCGGAGGTCCAGCCATGCGCACCCGGCTCCTCGCCGCACTCCTCATCCCCGCGCTCGTCCTCGCCCTCCTCGCCGGCGCCTTCCTCGGCCGCGACCGGGCGGCCAGCGCCGCCCAGCTCCTCCGCGGCTGGAACAACATCGCCTACTTCGGCCAGGCCGCGCCCCCTGCGCAGGCCCTCGCCCCGCTTACCGGGGAATACACCGCCGTCTACCGCTGGGACCCGGCCACCCAGGCCTACCAGCTCTACGCGCCCGGTGTCCCCGGCTTCGTCAACACGCTCACCACGATCAACCCCGGCGATGCCATCTGGGTCCACTACACCGGCAGTGGCCGCGAATTCAACACCGGAGCACCGCCCTCCGGCTCCGTCCCCGCCGGCGGCTCGGGCAAACTCAGCATCGCCGCCAGCACCTTCGTTCCCGCCAGCGATCTCGCCGTCTACGAAAAGAGCTTCAACCAGCTCTACCCGCTCAACACCGACCCGGCTTCCCAGCGCTACTTTGCCCCCGTCCATCTGCCCCACGGCGCGACCATTACAACCATGACCGCCGCCTTCGAAGGCACCGGCGACACCGTGAAAATCCGCCTCGACTACACCCCGATCACCAACGGCGACACCCCCGGCGCGGTCTACATCCTCGCCGAAGTTCGCTCCAGCGCCGGCCCGTCGCCGCAAACCGCCTCCGCCTACGCCCACCAGGTCGATAACGGCGCCAACGTCTACTTCCTCGTCGTCGACCTCACCGGCGGCACCGCGTCGAAGCTTCGCGGCGTCACCATCAGCTACACCTACTAGGAGCCGGCTCATGCTCGCCCGGCGCCGTTTCCCTGTCCCCGCCTTCGCTGCTGCCGCCTTCCTGCTCATCCTCCTCATCGGAACCTCCCGCCCGGCGCGCGCCCTCGCCGAGACGGACGTGGCCTTCGCCGTGGCCCAGTCCCCGGCAGCCCCCGCCACCGTCCAGGTCGGGTCCCACGTCACGTTCACCGTCACGGCCACCGTGAACGCCAGCCTCGGCGTCGTCCCGCTCCTGCTCGATTTCGATTACCCGCCCGGCCTCACCTTCCTCTCCGGCAGCTCCTCGCCCCCCGGCGTCACCTGCACGAACGACGTCCCCGCGCCCGGCATCGTCCGCTGTGACTACGGCGTCGTCGGCACCGGCCCGCGCTCACCCGTGACGCTGACCTTCTCCATCCAGTCCACCGCGACGACCGCCGCAGCCCAGGCGGTGATGCGGGCCGGCGTCTCCGACGGGGCCCCGGACTCCGCCGCCGACGGTGACGACAGCTTCACCGGGGCCGGCACCCTCACCGTCTTCGCCGGCTCCATGTTCACGGCGAACGGAACGCCCTCCCCGGCCGCCACTTTCGAGCGCGCCGCCGTCACCTACACCGCGACGCTCACCAACAGCTCAGGCGCGGCCACCGGCGCCTTCGACGCATCCCTCCAGCTCCCCGGCGCGGTCGTCCAGTCCATCAGCTGCTCGTCCGGGACTCCGGGGCCGGCCGGCTTCGCCCAGGCGAACTGCGCCGGCGCGAACCTGGCGGATACAGAGACCCTGACCATCACCGCCGACCTCCTGCCCCAGGACACCGCCAGCGGCGACGACGTCGCGCCCCGCCTCGTCGCCGCCGCCCTCGGGGTCGATGTCCCGCTCCCGGGCATCACCGTCCACGAGGTCGGCCTCCAGCGCACTTCGGGCGCCCCGGCCGTCGGCTCCCCGGTCACTGTCTGCACCGCCGCCGTCGCCGCTGATGTCGCCAACACGGCCGCCGCCGGCGCCGCCCAGCCGAACGACCTCACCCGCATGAAGGGCACGAACTCCGCCCAGGCCGTCCTGCAGCTCAGCGACTTCACCGTCACCGGCCCCGGCGGCAGCGTCACCGCCGCGGCCGCCTCCGGCTGCGGCGCGAACCAGTCCGGCGTCACCTTCACGCCCGCCGCGCCGGGCACGTACACCGTCACTGCCCGCTACAACACCGGCGGCACCAACGTGCTGACCATCGACGTCCCCGGCGGGTCGAACCCCGTGCCGACCCTGGCCGCCATCTCGCCGGCCTCCGCCGCCGCCGGCTCCGGCGCGCTCACGATCACCCTCACGGGCTCGAACTTCATCGCCGCCAGCGAAGTCCGCTGGAACGGCTCGCCGCTCGCCGCCGTGACCTACGTCTCCTCCACATCGCTCACCGCCACCGTCCCCGCCGGCCTCCTCGCCGCGCCCGGCTCCGCCTCCGTGACCGTCCACAACCCGGCCCCCGGCGGCGGGACGTCCGCCCCGCAAACGTTCACCATCACCGCGCCCGCGGCGAAGCTCGCCTTCACCACCCAGCCCGGCAACGGCACCGCCGGAAGCCCGCTCGCCGTCCAGCCCGTCGTCGCCGTCCAGACGGCCGCCGGCGCCACCGTCACCACCGACAACGCCACGGTCGTCACCCTCTCCGTCTCCGGCGGCGCGACGCTCACCTGCACCGGCGGCCTTTCGAAGACCGTCTCAGCCGGGGTCGCCGCCTTCTCCGGCTGCACCGTCACGCCTGCCGGCACCGGCTACACCCTGCTCGCCACCTCCTCGCCGCCGCTCACCTCCGCGACGAGCGCACCCTTCGATGTCACGGCGGCGCCGCCGGCCTCGACCAGCCAGCTTGCCTTCCCCGCCGTCACCGGCCCCGTCCCCCGCAGCCGCCTCACCTTCGCGGTCGACTCCGGCACGCTGAACCCGGCCGAGGTCCGACTGACCATCCGCCGGAGTTGGGACAACAAGTACTGGAACGCGGCGGCCGCGGCCTGGCAAACCGACCCCGTCCAGAACGTCATGACCTCCGCCGGCGGAACGGCCTGGCAGCTGGCGATAACCGGCGTCGCCCGGCGCAGCTTCGTCGATACCACGGTCACCATCGAAGCGTTCGCCACTGCCGGCGGGAATGAGTACCGCAGCGCCGCCACCGCCACCATCGCCATCAGGTAGGCCCGCGATGCACGCTCCGACCTTCCGCCGCCTTCGGGTTCGCACCTACGGCCCCCGCGCCGGCAGAATCGGCGCTCCCCCGATGCCCCGCGCCGTCCCCGCCGCCTACCTTCGAACCATGCTGCCCGGCCTCCGCCGCACGGCCTCCGTCGCCTCCCTGCTGGCGCTCGCCGGCCTCCTCTCGGCCGGCTGCCTCGCCTACGCGCCCGAAGGGACGGTCGCCACGCCCGCCCCTCCCGGCCAGTCCGGCGGCTCCCGCCTGCCCCAGCTGCTCAGCCAGCTCCAGGGCGCCGGTGCCGGGATGGAAGTCTTCTCCGAACACCCCCAGAACGAAGTTCTTGCCGCGCAGGACGCCGAACCCGGCAAGGCCGCCCCGTCGGCGACGCCGACCGTGACCGCTACCGTCGCCGGCGACCGCACCACCCCCACCCCGACCGCCACGCCCCGCCCCGGCACCCCGACGCCGACCCCGCGCCCCGGCTCTCCCACGCCCACCCCCCGGCCCGGCGAAGGCGCGACGGCGACTCCCACCCCGTCGCCCTCGCCCACGGCGACCCCGACGCCGACCGCCACGCCGACGCCGACCCTCACGCCCACGCCCACCCCGACCCCGCGCCCGCCCACGGAAGGCGGCGGCAGCGGCGGCAACCCCACGCCCCCGCCCACGGAGGGATAGCGCGATGGCCGCGACCGCTCACCGCACCCGCTGCAGCGCCTGCGGCCGGGCCCTCCCCTTCGCCGACTGGACCCGCGGCCGCCCGCTCTGCGAGCCGTGCGCCCGCCCTGCCGCCGCGCGCCGCGCTGCGCCCCCCGTCCCCGCTCCCCCGCCCCCCGCGGACGACCTCGTCGACACGGTCCCGGACGCTCTCATCGACGAACTCGTCGCCGCCCTCGAAGCCGAAGCCGCGAAGCTCGACCAGGCCAGCCCCCTCGCCGGCGTCCTCGCCGAACTCGAGCTCGGCCGCACCCCGCGCGAACGCCACTGGGCCGCATGGGGCTTCGCCGCCGGCTTCGCCCTCAACGCCGGCATCGCCAAGTGGGCCCAGGTCGCCTCCGGCGCCCCCATCTCCGACTTCCTCGCGCCCATCCTCATCGGCGGCGTCGTCGCCGGCGCCACCTGCGCGGCCATCGCCTGGGGCATCGCCCGCCTCCGTCAGCCCGCCTGAACCGCCCCGTTGCGCATTGGCACCCTCCCCGCACACTGGGCCCTATGCGCATCCTCGTCACCGGCGGCGCCGGCTTCATCGGCTCCCACATCGTCGACGCCTACCTCGAAGCTGGCCATGAGGTCGCCGTCGTCGACAACCTCTCGACCGGCCGCCGCAGCAACGTCAACCGCGACGCCCGCCTCTACGAAGTCGATATCCACGCCCGCGAGTTCGAGCGCATCGTCGCCGACTTCCGCCCCGAAGTGATCAACCACCACGCCGCCCAGGCGAGCGTGAAAGTCGGCCAGGCCGACCCCGTCCACGACCTCGAAGTCAACGGCGGCGGCACGGCTCGCGTCTGCGCCCTCGCCCTCCAGTACGGCGTCCGCAAGGTCATCTACGCCTCGTCCGGCGGCACCGTCTACGGCGAACCCGAACGCCTCCCCGTCACCGAAGACCACCCCATCGCGCCGCGCTCGAACTACGGCACCTCCAAGTACGTCGGCGAACTCTACGTCGAACTCGCCCGCCGCACCGGCGGCCTCCAATTCACCACCTTCCGCTACGGCAACGCCTACGGCCCCCGCCAGGACCCCCACGGCGAAGCCGGCGTCGTCGCCATCTTCACCGGCCTCATGCTCGCCGGCCAGCCCTGCACCATCGACGGCGACGGCGAACAGCGCAAGGACTACCTCTACGTCGGCGACATCGCCCGCGCCAACCTCCTCGCCCTCGAAGCGGGCGACGGCCTCGTCGCCAACATCGGCACCGGCATCGGCACCACCGTCAACGAAATCTGGCGCACCCTCTCCGACGCCACCGGCAACACGATCCCCCCGCGCCACGGCCCCCCGCGCCCCGGCGACGTGCGCAACTTCTGGCTCGATTGCACCCGCGCGCGCGACGCGCTCGGCTGGCAGCCGCTCGTTACGTTCGAAGAGGGCATCCGCCGCACCGTCGACGCCTTCCGCGCCGGCTGACCGACCGGGCGTCCGAACGGCCGCCGCCCTACCGCACCACCCCCGCCGCGCGCAGGCGCTCGATCTCGTCCGGGCTCAGCCCCGCCTCCGCGAGCACTGCGTCCGTGTGTTCGCCCAGCATCGGGCTCGGCCCCTGCGCCGCCAGCGGCGCCTCCGACATCTGGAACGGCGGCCCGACCATCTTGTACGGTCCCAGCAGCGGGTGGTCGAGCTCTACCTGCAGGCCGTTCGCCAGCGTCTGCGGGTGATCGAACAGCTCTTCGATGAAATACAGCGGCCCTGCCGGCACCCCGTGCTGCTCCAGCACCTGCGCCCACTCCTCCGTCGTCTTCGTCCGGAAGAGCGCCTCCGCCTCCGCCACCAGCTTCGGGCCCTCCTCCGCCCACCCCGGCGGGTTCACCTCGAAGCTCCCGTCCTCCTTGAACCGGGGGTCCCGCAGCCCCGTCGCCGCCAGCACCTTCAGCCGCAGCGACTGGCTCAGCGCGCCCACCGCGATGAACCCGTCCTTCGTCTGATAGACCCGGTAGTAGATGTTCCCCACGGCAGCCGGGCGGTACTTGTTGTGCACCGCCACCTGCTCGCTGAAGCTCCGCATCTCTGCCCGCGCCTGCTTCAGCTCCTCCAGCATCGGCGGGATTACCTGCTCATCGAACGCCCGGATCCACGTGAACTGGCTCGTCTGCATCGCGATCGCCGTCCCCATCAGCGTGCAGTCGATGCGCTGTCCCTTGCCCGTCCGCTCCCGGTAGTAGAGCGCCGCGCAAATCGCATTCGCCATCTGGATGCCCGTCGCGTAGTCCGCAACCGCAGGGTAGATGTACGTCGGCACGTCCCCCTGCATCTTTCCCTCGCCCGCCATCAGCCCCGTCATCGCCTGCACCACGAGGTCGTACCCGCCCCGCGTCGCCAGCGGCCCGTACCGCCCGTAGGCCGTGTTCTCGCAGTAGATCAGCCGCGGGTTGATCGCCCTGAGCGTCTCGTAGTCGATTCCCAGCTCCTCCGCCACGCCCGGCCGGTAGTTGATGACCACCACGTCGGCGTTCTTCGCGAGCCGGTGCACCACCTCGCGCGCCTCCGGCCGCGCGAGGTCGATCGCTACCCCGCGCTTCCCCCGGTTCAGGCTCGCGAACGTCCGCGACTCCTTCGGCAGCAGCTCCACGAACACCCGCCACGGCTCTCCCTCGAGCGGCTCGAACTTCGTGACCTCCGCGCCCATGTCCGCGAGATGCATCCCGCAGAACGGTCCCGCGATGATTTGCGAAAACTCCAGCACCTTTACGCCCTGCAGCGGTCCCGTTGGCATACCTGTCCCTCCAGAGCGCCTATTCTAACCTTTGCGTGAACGTACGCCAGCCGCCCTACCCGTCGCGGCGCTCGCCCGGGTCATCCGCCGCCGGCAGCGCCGTCACCCCCGGCCGCACCTTCGGCTCCATCCCGGCCCGCCGCGCCGTCTCGTAGTTCGCCCACCAGAACGCCCGCGCCATCCGCGAAAGCGCCGCCTTCTCCTCCTCCCCGAACCCCGCGAACAGCGCCCGGATGAGGTCGACGTACGCCTCGCGCCCCCGCTCCGCCGCCGCCCGTCCCGCTTCCGTCGCCTCCACCACGACCAGCCGGCGGTCGTTCGCCGCCCGCTGGCGCGTCACGTACCCCGCCTCCTCCAGCCGGTGGAGCGCCGCCGTCACTGCCGGCCGGCTCAGCCAGAGTGTGTGCGCCAGCCGCCGGGGCTCGCTGCTCGGCACCAGCTGCAGCAGCCACAAAATCCGCCACGCCTCGTACGTCAGCCCCAGTGCGCGCTGCATCGCCTGGTTCAGCGCGCTCCCGAGCAGCTGCCCCGCCGAGTTCAGGTCGTAGGCCGCGAAGAACGTCGCCTCGTCGAGCCCGCCTTCCTCGACCCACGCGGCGGCGCGCCGCTCGAGCCGCGTCGGCGGGTATACCCGGTCTCCGTCCCGCGTCTCCCCGCGCCCCGCGCCCATGTGCTCAGCCGATGTCAGTCGTGATGCGTCGGCACCACGAGCACCGCCCGGTGCGTGCCGTGCACCACCCGGTCCGTCGTGCTGCCCAGCGCCAGGCGCTTGGCGAACCCCTTCCCCGTCGAGGTCACGACGATGAGGCTCGCGTTCTCCTGCTCCGCGCACTCGAGGATCGCCGTGGCCGCATCCCCCTGCACGAGGATCGTGCGCTCGCCCGGCTTCGCCGTCGCCTGCAGGTACTCCTTCGCGGCCGCCTCCAGCGTCGCCGAAAGGTCAGCCGGGTAGTACGAAAATTCGATGCCCGCCGGCGGCGGCACGCTGTACGCCCGCAGCAGCACGATCGGCAGCCCTGCCTTGGCGGCAAGATCCCGCGCGACCGCCAGGCCCCGCTCCGCCTCCTCCGAGCCGTCGACCGCCACCAGCACCGGCCGGCCGTTCCCCGGCGGCTCCGGCGCCTCCGTCCCCGGCTCCGCCAGCACCGGCACCTTCGAACCGCGGATCACCTTGTCGGCCACGCTCCCGAGCACCATCGCCCGGAACCCGCCCCGCCCGTGGGTCGCAATCACGACGTACGAAGCCGTCTCCGCCGCCTGCAAAATCTCCTTCGCCGGCGAGCCGTACACCACATCGCACACCGGCTCGCCCAGCCCGTGCTTCTCCGCCTGCTCCGTCGCGTACTTCCGGAACCGCTCCGCCGTCTCCTGCCGCTGCTCTGGTGACCCGTCGTGCTCCACCACGTGGATGAGCCGCACCGGCAGCCCCGTCACCCGCTTCAGCCACGCCGCGTCCACGAGCGCGTGCTCTGCGAGGCTCGAACCATCGAGCGGAATCAGGATCGGTCCGTTCTCTGCCATCGTTGCACCACCTTCTCGCTGGTTGCCCAAGCATGAACCATCGGCGCCGAGTGCGCGAGGGCCCTTCTGCCCCCATCTTCGGCCCCGGCCGCTCCCTTGCGAATTCTTTCACGAATGATCCACCGGCCCGCCCTTTTCGGACCTCCCGGCCGTCTCGGTTTTCCCTGCCTGCACCGACGATACCCCTGCGAATCGTCGCACGGAGGCATCGCCCCATGACGGATCCCTCGGTCCACATCGACCACCTGGCGCAAACCGCAGCCCGCCTCGACCGCCGCCGCTTCCTCCGCAAGGCCGGCATCGTCGGCGCCGCCATCCCCGTCGCCGCGGGCGCCATCGCCAGCGCCTGCTACGAAGACCCGACCGGCAGCAAGGCCGAACCCCCGGGCGTCGGCGCCGGCAACGTCAAACCCGGGCCCACCCCCGCCTCCGGCGGCGCCCCCGCCAGCCAGGAGCGCTGGCGCAAGATCGACGCCGACCACAAGCAGGGCATCGTCGACTTCCTCCGCAACCAGAAAGCCCCCATCACCAAAGGCCGCGGCAACGTCCCCCTCGAACCCCGCATCGAGAACGGCGTCAAGGTCTGGGACATCACCGTCGACGAGGTCGACTGGGAAGTCGCCCCCGGCCAGGTCGAAAAAGCCCGCGGCTACAACGGCATGATCCCCGGCCCCATCCTCCGCGGCAAAGTCGGCGACCGCGTCCGCATCAACGTCAAGAACAACCTCACCGAAAGCACCGCCGTCCACTGGCACGGCATCCACCTCCCCTACACCATGGACGGCGTCCCTTTCCTCACCCAGGACCCCATCGAGCCCGGCCAGACCTTCACCTACGAGTTCACGCTCAAAAACGCCGGCTCCCACATGTACCACTCCCACCACGACTCCGCCGACCAGGTCAACCGCGGCCTCCTCGGCGCCTTCATCGTCGACCCCGCCGACCCCAAAGAGTTCGTCCAGTACGACCGCGAATACATCCTCATCCTCAACGACTCCCTCCTCGGCTACACCCTCAACGGCAAAGGCTTCCCTGCCACCGACGCCCTCGTCGCCCGCAAGGGCGAGCGCATCCTCGTCCGCTGGATGAACGAGGGCATGATGTACCACCCCATGCACCTCCACGGCCTCGCCATGGAAGTCGTCGCTATCGACGGCTACAAGCTCGCCAACCCGTGGAAGTGCGACACCATCGACGTGCCCCCCGGGAACCGCTTCGACACCATCATCGAAGCCTTCGAACCCGGCCTCTGGGCCTTCCACTGCCACGTCCTCAGCCATGCCGAAAGCGCCGCCGGCTTCTTCGGCCTCGTCACCGTCCTCGTCGTCGAAGACGACAACTTCAAAGTCGCCGACCTCCTCAAGTCTGTCGCCGTCCCCGTCAACGAACCGTCGCCCGACCTCCGCGTCAGCCTCTCCACCAACCGCCAGGCCGTCCCCGACGCGGAAAAGGGCGTCTTCACCCTCTGGTGCGAGCAGAACGCCTGACCCCGGCCGCTTGAGCCGTCCTCCCTCCCTGGCTGGAAGGGGCGCCCCCGCACGGCGCCCCTTCCGCGCTTCTCCGCCGAACCCTCCCTACAATGGAGCCACACCCACCACCGACGGAGACGCCGTGGCCATCGCCATCCGCCTCACCCGGGCGCAGCTCGACCAGATGGTCGCCCACGCCCTCGAAGACGCCCCCATCGAAGCGTGCGGCCTCATCGCCGCCCGCGGCGGCGTCGTCACCGAAATCCGCCGCGCCCGCAACGCCGAGCAGAGCCCCTACCGCTTCAGCATCGACCCCCTCGAAACGCGCCGCCACGAAGAGGCCATCGACGCCGCTGGCGCCGAACTCGCCGGCTTCTACCACTCCCACACCGGCTCACCCGCCATCCCCAGCCCGACGGACATCCGGATGATGGGCCCCTTCTTCGGCCCGCCCTTCGTCCACTTCGTCATCGGCGTCGCCGACCGCGCCAACCCCGAAGTCCGCGTCTGGTACATCCAGGACGGCCAGCCTGTCGAGCAGGAATTCGAACTCCTCCCCTGAAACGCCGATGACCCGACACCCCGGCATGCCCTGGCCGCCCCAGCGCGCCTTCCGCGCCCCTGCCGCCGTCATCCGCGGCCGCGAATTCCGCTGGGGCGAACGCACCTTCGTCATGGGCATCATCAACGTCACCCCCGATTCCTTCAGCGGCGACGGCCTCGGCGCCGACCCCGACCCGGCCGCCGCCGCCGCCCTCGCCCGCCGCTTCGAAGCCGAAGGCGCCGACATCCTCGATATCGGCGCCGAATCCTCCCGCCCCGGCGCCGAAGAGCTCGATCCCGCCGAGGAGCTCCGCCGCCTCCTCCCCTCCCTCCGCGCCGTCCGCGAAGCCACGGCCCTCCCCATCTCCGTCGATACCTATCATGCCGCCGTCGCCGCTGCCGCCCTCGACGCCGGCGCAGATGCCGTCAACGACATCTGGGGCCTCCGCCGCGACCCGGAGATGGCCGCCGTCGTCGCCCGCGCCCGCGGGCACCTCATCGCCATGCACAACCAGCGCGGCAGGACGTTCCGCGACGTCGCCGGCGATATCGCCGCCGGCTTCGACGCCACCCTCGAGATCGCCGCCGCCGCCGGCATCCCCGCCGACCGCATCATCCTCGACCCCGGCTTCGGCTTCGGCTGGACCCCCGAGCAGAACCTCGAGATGCTCCGCCGCCTGCCCGAATTCTGGCGCTTCGAACTCCCGCTCCTCGTCGGCACCTCCCGCAAGTCCACCATCGGCTACATCCTCGATGCCCCCGTCGACCAGCGGCTCGAAGGCACCGCCGCCACCGTCGCCCTCGCCATCGCCGCCGGCGCCGATATCGTCCGCGTCCACGACGTCGCCGCCATGCGCCGCGTCGCACGGGTCGCCGATGCCGTCGTCCGCGCGAACTGGCGCTACCATCCCCCGGCATGAGCGCCGTCCTCCTCGCCCTCGGCTCCAACCTCGGCGACCGCCGCGCGAACCTCCGCGCCGCCCTGGCCGCGCTCGAAGATGCCGGCATCACCGTCCAACGCACCTCGTTCGCCTGGGAGACGCCGCCGGTCCCCGCCGACCAGCCGCCCTTCCTCAATGCCGCCGCCGCAGGCGCCACCGGCCTCCCGCCCGCCGAACTCCTCGCCGCCCTGAAACAGATCGAGCGCGCGCTCGGCAGGCGGCCCGCCCGCCGCTGGGGCCCCCGCCCCATCGACCTCGACATCCTCTTCTACGACAGCCTCCGCCTCGACACCCCCGACCTTACCATCCCCCACCCCCGCATCGCCGAGCGCGCCTTCGTCCTCGCCCCGCTCAGCGAGGTCTGGGATGGCCCCCTGCCGGTGCTTGGCGAAACGGCCCTCGCGCTGCTCGGCCGCATCGGCCTGCAGGGCGCCCGCCGGGTCGGCCCGATCTGAGTCACGCGTGTATCCTTATCCTTCCAGCTCCTCCCGGCTGCCCGGCACGATCACCAGCCGCTCGAACCCCCGCACCTGCAGCGTGCCCCCGCGCTGGCCCTCCGCCGCCCGGAACGCGCCGAACCGCCGCGCCAGCTCCTCCAGCGCGATCGCCAGCTCCGCCCGCGCCAGCGGCGCCCCGAGGCAGTAGTGCGGCCCGACCCCGAAGCTCAGGTGCCGCGGCCCCACGCGGCCCGGGATGAACCGGTCCGGCTCCTCGAACCGCGACGGGTCGCGGTTCGCCGCCGCCACCATCACCAGCAGCCGCTGCCCGCGCCGGATGCGCCGCCCGCCCAGCTCCGCATCCTCCCGCGCGAACCGCGGCACCGAATGCGCAGGGCTGTCCCACCGCAGCGCCTCCTCCAGCACGTCCGCCGCCGTCACCTCGCCGTCGAGGAACCGCGCCATCGCTTCCGGGTGGCGCGCCAGCGCCCATGCTGCCGTCCCCAGCGCCATCGCCGTCGGCCCGTTGCCCGCCAGCCCGATGTGCACCAGCAGCATGATCGCCTCGGCCGCGCTCACCTCCCCCCGGTCGATCGCGCCGGCCAGCTCCGCCGCCACCGTGCCCTCCGCCCCGTCCTCCGCGGCCGCGGCCAGCGCCTCGAGGATGAAGCCGCCGGCGGCCGCAGCTGCGGGGCCCGCCGCCGGGTCGCCCAGCCCATCCACCCGCGCCCGCATCACCGCCAGCGCCGCGCCGTGGAAGCCTTCCCAGTGCGCCGGGTCGATGCCGAAATGCCGCAGCGCCGTCATCGCCGCCAGCGGCCGCGCCAGCCCGCCCATCAGTTCGAACGGTGCTCCCGGGCCGGCGCGCCCCGTCAGCTCCCCAATCAGCCCGCGGATGTCCGCCTCCCGCCCCGCGATCGCCCGCGCGCCGAACGCCCGGGCCACCGCGCCCCGCAGCCGCGCGTGCTCGGCGCCGTCGATGTGCCCCAGCACCGGCGCCTCGCCGAACGGCATCTGCCGGCGGTGCGCCGCCACCCGTTCGCCCGCCGCCCCCGCCTCCAGCGCCGGGTCCGCCCCGAACCGCTCCGCGTCCAGCAGCGCCTGCTCGCACGCGTCGTATCCCGTCACCACCCACGCGCCGAGGTTCGCGCTCCAGTGCACCGGCTCCGCCGCGCGCAGCCGCTCCAGTTCCGGGTACGGGTCATCGCCGTAGCCCGGCCGCTCCGGCCGAAAGAACACCACGGCGCAAGTGTAGCGCTGCGCAACAGTTGATCAATAGTGAACGGTTGGCCAGGAACGGACTGTCGCCACATGACGCCGCGCGGGCGTCCCGGGTTCGCTCCCCCGGAAACGGCCCGCGCGGCTGTGGACGGGTGCGATGGCCGCGCCGAGGCCCGCGCGGCCTGCCCCGCCACCACCCCTGGAGCGGCGTTCCCTCCAAATCCAAGTACGCCGCCCGCGGAATAAGGGATTTCCGGATCCCGGCCCCCGGGCCTTCCGCCATACCGTGGCATCGGTGGAACCGCGCAATCGTCCCGCCCCCGTGTTCGACCCCAACGCCTACCTGGGCCGCCTCCTGCGGCCCGGTTACCTCCTCCCCGCGGCCGTCGTCATCGGCGCGCTACTCCTCGCCGTCGTCGTCCAGCCCGGCCCGCACCAGACGAGCGCCGGCAGCGATGTCCGCGTCGAAGCCGTCCGGCCTTCGCCGACGCCGTCGCCCGCGACTCCGCCGCCGAGCCCCACCCCCGAACCGCCCGCCCCCGCGACCCCAGAGGCCGCGCCCGAAACCGCCGTCGCCGGCGCCCGCTCCACCCCGGCGTCGTCGCCGACGGTCGACCCCGCCCTCCTCGACCAGCCCACCCAGTGCGGCACCCTCCGCGAGACCGCCGTCGCCCTCTCCGTCGAACAGGCCATCAGCGGCATCTCCGTCCGCGCCACGCGCGCCGCCGTCTACCCCATCGACTACTTCACGTGCATCCTCGTTGCCGCGGGCGGCAGCGAATCCCTCCAGCTCGCCACCGCCCTCCGCAAACAGGAAACCGCCGGCATGACCCATGTCGTCCTCATCGACCTCTGGGTGGCCAACGGCTCGAAACTGTTCGGTCAGCTCAACCTCCGCACCGCCGTGATCGCCGCCGCCGGCCAGTCGTACCCCGCCGTCGCGACCCTCGGCGCACGCTCCGAACTCGTCCTCGGCTCGGGCCAGGGCCGCAACGTCACCCTCGTCGGGGCGGCCCGCAATACCCTCACCGAATACCTCGGCCCGGTCACCCTCGTCATCGATGCCCCCCTCGCCGGCGGCACCCCCGTCGCCGGCAAATACCAGCTCTTCCTTCCCATCCCCTGACCTCTTCCCCGCAACGCCGCCCGGCCCCATCCTTCCCCCATGGCCACGTACGACGACATCCAGCTCGGCGATTCCGCCGCCTTCACCAAGACCATCTCCGAATCCGACGTCTACCTCTTCGCCGGCATCACCGGCGACCTCAACCCCGCCCACGTCGACGCTGTCGCCGCCGCCCAGGGCTTGTTCAAGCAGCGCATCGCCCACGGCATGCTCACCGGCTCCTTCATCTCCACCGTCCTCGCGATGAAGCTCCCCGGCCCGGGCACGATCTACGTCAGCCAGTCGCTCAACTTCCGCGCCCCTGTCTTCTTCGGCGATACCCTCACCGCCCGCGTCGAAGCGATCGAAAAGCTCGAGCCGCGCAAGTGGGTGAAGTTCCGGACCACCGTGACGAACCAGGACGGCAAGACCGTCGTCGAAGGCGAAGCCGTCGTCATCCCGCCTTCGGCCTGAACTCCTCCGCCGCGGCCTCCCCGGCGCGCTCCCGCTCGACTGCCGCCCGCCGGCGCGCCCGGCTGCCCTCCCGCGCACCCTCGCGGAACCGCTCGGCGAACCACCGCGCCGCCGCCGGCTCGTCCATGACCACCGTCGCCCGGTTCCGCAGGCCCGAATACCGCAGAATCCGCCGCGCCGCGGGCTCCTGCGCCGTCCCCGCCACCACCGCGAGCCGCATCGGGTCGGCCATCCGGCTCGCCAGCAGCGCCCCCAGCACCAGCCACTGCCCGGGCCCCCGCTCGACCCCGCGCACGTCGACCAGCAGGTCCGTAATCGCGCCTGCTTCCGCCAGCGCAAACCCCTGCGAAATGAGCCGCAGCGCTTCCTCTGTCGAAAGCCGGCCGCTGACCTCCGCGACGAGGCGCCCCTCCGGCGTCACCCGGACCGTGTACATGCCCCGCAGCATGCCACAAACATCGCGTCGCCGCGCTCAGGGCACTCCCTGATGCAGCCGGCCGCTCACCCCGCAGCCTCGAACCGCCGCCGCGGAGGGTCCTCCGCCCCGCGGACTTCCACCCGCGCGCCGGCGGCCGCCTGCCGCAGCCGCGCCGCGACCCGCCCGACCGCTCCCGGCGGCACGAGCGGCACGACACCGATGCCCCCGTCGACCGCGCCGATCGCGTCGTACCCGCGCGAAAACCGCCGCACCAGCCACGCCGTGGCCCAGGCCTCCCCCGGTCCCGGCACCTCCACCCACAGCCACGGTCGGCCGCCGCGCCCCGGCTCCAGCAGCGGCAGGCACGTGGCCGGGTCCCATCCCCCGCGCCGCTCGCCCCGCGCCAGCCGCGCCAGCATCGCCGTGAGCTGCTGCGGCGTCGACGGCGCCGTCACCCAGCCGAACGCCCCTGCCTCCAGCGCCCGCGCCGTCTCGACCTGCGCGCCTGGCCCCGCCAGCACGATCACGCGCCCCGCCCCCGGCCCGAGCTCCCGGCAGAGGTCGGCGGCAGCCCCCGCCTCGATGAGCACCGCGTCCGCTTCCTCCGCTGAGCCCGCCTCGACGAGCCCCATCGCTGCCGCAGCGGCGCCAATCACCTCGGCCGCGCCCCGGTCCCGCACGCTGCTCCAGGTGCGCATCCCCCGCAGCCGCGGATGCGGCCAGGCCCCGTAGCCGCCGTCCAGGTGCCGCTCCCGCGAGCCCTGGAGCGTCCGCCCGGAACCCGCCAGGCCCAGCAGCCACCGCGCGCAGGGCACGCACAGGAACAGTTCGCCGGCCGCCTGCCCGCCGCGCAGCCAGGCCGTCCGCTCAGCCCGCTCCGCCGGCGATTCGCAGCACACCGCGCACTGGTCATCGAACACGAGATGCCGCCCGTTCGCGCCCGGCTGACCGAACAGCCGTCCCTCGCCGCTCCGCGCATCTGCCGCCAGCTGCGCCAGCCACCGGGCGCACCAGCCGCACACCCCGGTGCGCTCCCCGGGGCCAACCGGCCGCCAGCCCCGGTACCGCCGCAGCGGCTGCGCCGCAATGGCCCAGCCGGCGGGCCGCTCTTCGCAGCAGGCGCACCGTTCCATGCCACCATCATCGGCGCGGCCGACGCGCGCCCTCACCCCAGCCGCAGGTCGGCCGCCACCGCGAAATGATCGCTCGGGTAAAGCCCCGGGTCGCCCGCTGCGGGCGCCGTCCCCGCCAGCCACGCCCGCTCGACCGCGACGCTGCCGCGAAGCCACAGGTAGTCCAGGCAGCCCGGCTCCCCTTCGGTATCCATCCCCGGCGCGACGATTCCCGAAGGCCACGTCCGCCCCGGCTCCGCGCCGTTCGCCTCCCGGTGCGCGGAGCGGAACCCGGCCCGCTCCATCACCCGGCAGGCGGGCTCGCCCGGCCGCGCATTGAAGTCCCCGGCGACCACCTCAGCATCTGCCCGCGGCGCGTCGTCCATCCACGCCGCCAGCCGCTCTGCCTGCGCCTGCCGCACCCCGTCCTCGCCCGGCCGGTGGTGCAGGTGCGTGGTCGCGAACCACAGCGTCAGCCCGCCCGGCAGCGCGACCAGCGCGCGCTGCGCCGTCCGTCCCTGCCCGAGGTCCAGCACCTCATGCGCGAGCACCTCGCCCCGCGCAACGATGATCGCCGTCCCGAACCCGGGGAACCGCGGGCTCTCCGCTGCCAGCGTCCGAACGTGGCCGCCCAGCACCCCCGCCAGCAGGTCGTCCTGCCGATCGCCCGTCAGCGCGACCTCCTGCAGCCCGCACAGGTCCGGCGCCAGCTCCCGGAAGGCCGCCGTGAGCAGCGGTTTCCGCTCCGCCCACCGGTCCGCCACGTTCCGGATGTTCCACGTCGCGGCGCGCAGGCGGAGCCCGTCACCGTTCACCGGATGCCTGCGGCCTCCAGCGCCTGCACGATGCGCGCCCCGGCCGCCGGGAGCGGGTCCATTTCGAAGGTCATGATCGCAACGCCCTGGAACGCCGGCGATTCGCGCAGCCGCGCCAGCGTCCCCGCGAAGTACGCCCAGGCTGCCTCCTCATCCCCGGCCGCCAGCACATCCCGCAGCCGCGGCGGCAGCTCCAGCCCGAGCCGCCGCGAGATCCGCTCGCCGGCTTCGGCCGTCAGCAGCGGCATCGCCATCGCAATCGCCGCCGCCACGGGCGCTTGCGCCCGCACCGCCGCCAGTTCACGCTCCAGCGCCCCCACGTCGAACGTCGGCTGCGTTTGCACGTAGCTCGCCCCCGCCCGGAGCTTCGGCAGCAGGTTGCGGCGCGCCGCCGCCGGGTCGCGCGCGTACTGGTTCAGCGTCGCCCCAATCGTCATCCCCGGGTGCGCCGCCCGCACCGCAGCGATCGCTTCCCGCACCGTCAGCGAAGGCCCCTCCCCGGCCGGGGCATGGTCCCCCGCCACGCACAGCACCTGCACGATCCCCCCATCCCGCGCCCGCGCCGCGGCCGCGGCCACCGACTCGCGCGTCTCGCCGCGCGCCGCGAGGTGCCACACCGGGTCGATGCCCGCCGCCAGCAGCTCCAGCGACGCCTCGAGGCTCGATTGCCGGTCCGGCCGCTGGATGACGTTCACCGCATCGGCCGCATCCCCCAGCAAACGCGCCCGCCGCAGCAGCACCTTCGGCAGGTGCCGCTGCGGCGGCGTGATTTCGAGCGCGACGGCGAACTCACTCGCCGCCAGCCGTTCGAGAAACCGCATACCGAGAGATTCCGACGCCTCCCGCGAAGCGTCCAGCCCGCTCAGCCGAAGCTCCCTCGCGCCCCCCGCAGCCGCGGGTCCAGCAGGTCGCGCAGCGCATCCCCCAGCATGTTGAAGCTGAACACCGCCAGCGCGATGAACAGCCCCGGCCACACCAGCTGGTCCGGCCGGATGCTCGCAATCTGCTGCGAAATCTGCAGCATCTGCCCCCACGTCGGCTGGTCCGGGTTCACCACCCCGAAGCCGAGGAAGCTCAGCGCCGCCTCCGCGAGGATGATGCCGCCGATCCCGATCGTCGCCTGCACCATCAGCGGCCCGAAAATGTTCGGGATGACGTGCCGCACCATGATCCGCGCGTCCGTCGCACCCAGCACCCGCGCCGCGTCGAGGAACTGTGCCGACCGCACCGAGATGACCGCCGAGCGGATCACCCGCGAGCCCGCAAAGCCCCCGAGCAGCCCGAGCAGCACGATCAGCTTCCCAAAGCTCGCCCCGCCCAGCATCGTCGTCGCCGCCAGCAGCACCACCAGCACCGGCAGCGCCATCACCGCGTCCACGAACCGCTGGACCACCGCGTCGTACTTGCCGCCGAAATACCCGGACGTCACCCCGATGAGCAGCGCCAGCGCCGACGAGATGATCACCGCGCCCACGCCCACGTAGAACGCGTTCCGCGCCCCGTACACGATCCGGCTGTAGTTGTCCCGGCCCAGCTGGTCCGTCCCGAACGGGTTCGAAAGCTTCCCCGGCACCGTCCGGTCCCCGAACGTCGCCGACCGCTCGACCACCGTCGGGCAGAGGAACGTGTCCTGCGGCCCGAGGCAGTACTTCTGCAGCCGCACCCCCGCCCGCGTATCCGCCGGCTCGTGCGTCGCGAACACCCCCGGCGCAATCGCCAGGATGCCCAGCGCGATGATGATCAGGAGTGAAATGAAGCCGAGCGGCTTCGTCCGCATCAGCGTCCGGAAGAACCCGACCGTCCGCCCGAACGCGTTCGGCGCCGGCCGGCTCAGCGGCTCGGAAATCGTCACCTGCGCAGCAGCGTCAGCCATGCGTCACCTCACCCCCGCGCCCGCGGATCGAGCAGCGAATACGAAATGTCCACCACCAGGTTGATCACCACCACCGCGATGGCGAACAGCAGCGTGATCCCCTGCACCAGCGGGTAGTCCCGCTCGTACACGCCCCGGATGAGCAGCCGGCCCACCCCGTTCAGCGTGAACAGCGTCTCGAAAATCACCGTCCCGCCCACCAGCGTCGCCATCGTCAGGCCGATCACCGTCACCACCGGCAGCAGCACGTTCTTCAGCGCGTGCCGCATGATGATCACCCGCTCCCGGAGCCCCTTCGCCCACGCCGTCCGGATGTAGTCCTGCCGCAGCACGTCCAGCATCATCGTCCGCGCGTACCGCATCACCGAGGCCGCCGTCGAGAGCGAGAGGATGAAGCCCGCCAGCGCGAACTGCTGGAAGTTCTTCAGCGGGTCCTCCCACGGCGCCGCGTACTGCGTCGGCGGGATCCACTTGAACTGGATCGCCAGGAACGCCAGGACGAACGTCGCGATCACGAACCCCGGCACCGAAAGCCCGAGGATCGAAAAACCGCGCAGCAGGTAGTCCAGCCACGTGTCCTGCCGCATCGCCGAGACCACGCCGATGGGAATCCCGATGATGACCGCGAACACCACCGCCACCAGCGCCAGCTCCAGCGTCACGCCGATCTTCGGCCCGATCTCCTCCAGCACCGGGCGGTAGCTGTACATCGACGTCCCCCAGTCGCCCCGGAGCAGGTTGCCCAGCCACTTCACGTACTCCGTCGCGATCGGGTTGTTCAGGCCCAGCTCCTCCTTGAGCTGCTCAGCTGCCGCCGGCGTGTACCCCTCGCCCAGCCGCGCCGCCACCGCAGCATCCGGGTCCAGCCGCAAAATCCCGAAGATAAGGAACGACACGATGAGCAGCGTCGGAATCGACAGCAGGAGCCGCCGAACGATGATCTGTTGCATCGTCGAACCCCCAAGAAGGCCCCGGGGAGGTGCTCCCCGGGGCCCCGAATCCTACCAGAAGGAGACCCGGCCGATTAGGCCTTGATCCACACGTCCTCGGCGTCGTCGTACCCGGCAAGGAACGGCGTCGCCACCACGTTCCGCACGCGCTTGTTGATGACGCTGAACAGCACCCGCGACCCGATCCACACCGGCCCCGGGTTCTCCGCCAGCTTCCGCTGGATCTCGAAGACGATCGCCTTCCGCTTCTCGTAGTCGAACTCCACCGACTGCTGGTCCAGCAGCCGGTCGATCTCCGGGTCGGCGAACTTCCCGTAGTTCCGCGAGCCCTTCGCCGGGTCGCTGTGGTGGTAGATGAGCAGCTGCGCATCCGGGTACGGCCCGGAAAGGAACAGCGTGCCCGCGAGGTTGTAGTCGCCCGCGACCTGCCGCCGCAGCATCGTCGCGAAGTCCGTGCCGACGTTGTCGATCGTCAGCCGGATGCCGACCTCGCGGAGGTTCGACACGATGACGTCCGTCACCTGGTTCGCGTTGAACGCGGTGGCCGTCATGATCGTCTCGTCGAAGCCGTCCGGGTAGCCGGCCGCCGCCAGCAGCGCCTTCGCCTCCTTGATCTCGTCTTCCCGCTTGCCGAAGCCCGGCAGCTTGGCGAGTTCCGCGTCCGGGAGAACCCAGCCGGCCGCCGCCGGCGTCATCGCGCCGCCGGCCACGCCGCCGCCGGCGTAGACGTTGTCGTAGACCTGCTTCCGGTCCACGGCCCGCCACAGCGCCTGCCGCACCCGGACGTCCTTGTACCGCTCCTTCGTGTGGTTGATGAGCAGGCACTCGCGCGTCGGGTTCGGCGCCCGCGTGATGTAGAAGTTCTGGTCGTTCTCGAACTGCCGCGCGAGGTCGGCCGGCAGCCCGACCGAGTCCGCCTGGTTCGCCCGGATGGCGTTCACCAGCGCCTGGTTGTCCGTCTGGTTCACCACCTCCGCGCCGTCCAGCCATGCCGTGTTCGGCTTCCAGTAACCGTCCGGCCGCTTCTTCACCGCGATGCGCTGCCCGGCTTCGAACGCCGCAATCTCGTACGGCCCCGAACCGATCACGTCCTCGGGCTTGGTAATCGCGTCCTGGCCGCGGTCCGCGATCTCCTTCGGGATGACCAGGTCGTACTGGTCCGACATCGCGTTCAGCAGGTCGGCCTTCGGCGCCTTCAGCTTGAACCGCACCGTCGTGGCGTCGACCGCCTCGATCGAATCGACGATCGCGTAGTTGCCCGACCGCGGCGACAGCGGCCCGAGCGCCTTGATCCGGTCGAAGCTCGCCTTCACGTCCTCAGCCGTCACCTGCCGGCCGTTCACCGGCGGCTTGTTCTGCCACTTCGCCTCAGGCCGCAGCTTGAAGATCAGCGTCGTGCCGCCATCGACGATTTCCGGCTGCGCCGCCGCGAGATCCGGCTCCGGCAGGAACGGCGCCGTCTTCTGGAAGCGCATCAGGAAGTTCCCGCACCAGTGCCACAGGAACGACGACTCCCACGGCGTGTTCGTCCGGTGGATGTCAATCACCGAGCCGATCGGCCCGCCCATGAAGCGGAGCGTCCCGCCCGCGACCGGCTTCTCGGTCGCGTCCTGCGTCGGCGCCACCGGCGTCAGCTGCGTCCCGCCGCCGTTGCTGCCGCTGTCGTCATCGTCGCCGCCGCCGCAGCCCGCGATGGCCATCGTCGCGATGCCGAGCGTCGCCGCCGAGCCGCCGGCGAGGACGCCGCGCCGGCTCAGCTTCCGCCGGCGCCAGTAGTTGTCCCAGTAGGAGCTCATGGGATTCCTGTACCCCTCCAGAAATTTCGGGGCCCGCGTTGAGCAGTCAATCAACAGGGGCCTGCCTATCCTGCCGATAGACGCCACTGCGATCAATGGGTACGGGCCCGTCACCTTTCCATACGCCGCCGCCCGCTGGCTGGATGGCCCGCCAGCTCTCCGCGCGGCCCTGCCCGCCCTATCCCCGCACCACGCTCTCCCCCAGCACCGCCTCCCGCGCCTCCGCCACCACGTACAGCGAGCCCGTGATGCAGACCAGGTCGTCCGCGGTCGCGTGCGCCAGCGCCGTTTCGATCCCCCCCGCCACCGTCTCCTCCGCTACCGCCGCCGGCCCGAGGAACCCGATCTGCTGAATCATCTCGTACGGGTCCATCGACCGCGGATTCCGGAAGCCGACGCACACGATCAGCTCCGCGAGGCGCGCCAGCTCGAACCCCATCGCCCGCAGGTCCTTGTCCCGCGTCACCCCGATGACGAGAAAACACCGCTTCCAGGTGAAGTACTCCCGCAGCGCGGCTGCCAGCGCCGCCGCGCTTTCGCCGTTATGCGCCCCGTCCGCCACGATCAGCGGCTTCTGCCCCATCACCTCCAGCCGGCCCGGCACCCGCACGCGCGCCAGCCCCTCCGCAATCGCATGGTCCGAAAGTGCGAAACCCCGCGCCCGGATCGCATCCGCCACCGCCACCGCTGTCATCGCATTCTCCGCCTGGTGCCGCCCGAGCATCGGCGTCCGCAGCGCGATGACCTCGCCCGATGACCGCCGCACCTCCAGCCGCTGCCCCCACGGGTGCTTCTCCGTCACCTCGACCGCGTACGACCCCCCAACGTCGACCATCGAGGCCCCGACCTCCACGCACCGCTCCCGGATGACGTCCAGCACCGCCGGGTCCCGCTGCTTCGCCACCACCGCCGTCGTCCCCGGTTTGATGATGCCCGACTTGTCCCGCGCAATCTCCACCGTCGTCTTCCCGAGGATTTGCGTGTGCTCGAGCGAAATCGGGGTGATGACCGCCACCTCCGTCGCTTCGAACACGTTCGTCGCGTCGAACGTCCCCCCGAGGCCGACCTCCACGACCTGCCAGTCGACCCGCGGCACCTGCGCCCGCACCAGCCAGAAGAACAGCGCCGTCAGCACCCCGAACGTCGAGACGTCCCCGTGCACGCTCTCCCGCTCCGCCTCCACCGCCGGCAGGATCGCCGTCATCCCGGCCGCGAACTCCTCGGGGCTCACCGGCTCGCCGCCGATGGCAATCCGCTCCGTGAACGAATGGAGGTGCGGGCTCGTGTAGAGCGCCGTCGCGTACCCGGCCTCCCGCAGGATGCCCGCAATCATCGCCGACGTCGTCCCCTTGCCCTTCGACCCCGTGATGTGCACCGTCGGCCGCCCGAGGTGCGGGTCGTTCAGCCGCGCCAGCAGCGAGCGCACCGAGGCGAGGCTCATCGTCGGGTTCGGCGAGGCCTGATAGCCCCGCTCCATATCGCTCAGCGAGAGCAGGTAGTCGATCGCTTCCCGGTAATCCACGCCCCGATTCTAGCCCCGCCGGCTCAGCCCGCGTCCTCCGCCCCGAAATCCACGATATGCCGCGCCGCCTCGAAGCCCCGCATCAGAATCAGCCGCCGCGGCCGAATCCGGAACAGGATCCCCCGGTCCGTGAACACCGCCGCCATCTTGTTTTTCGTCTCCAACTCCTGCAGCAGCGGCGTGTAATCCGCCGACTCCTTCGCTACCTCCTCCGCGCGCCCCTCGATCACCGCGCGGTGGAACGCCGTCCAGTCCGACCGGATCACCTCACGGTTGTCGATGAGGAACGACACCTCCGGCGTCGCCCGGATGTTCCGGGTGTGCTGCGGCCGCGTCCCGCTCCCGAACAGCACCTCCCCATTCGGCCGCAGGTGAAACAGCACGAACGTCACGTACGGCGTCCCGTCCTCCGCATGGGTCGTCGCCAGCGTGCCCCCGGGCTGGTCCAGCCCCAGGGCGTACGCCTGCGCGAGGATCTCCTCCCGGCTCAGCGTGCCCGTCACGGCCCCGCATTCTACGAGCGCCCCCTCCCACGCGCACCGCCGTTGAACGCATGCGCGCCGCCGCCGTACGGTTGTCGCAGGTGTCAGCATCGGAACCCGGCCGCCGCGTCCTCCTCGAGCAGCCCTCGCCCGACAAACAGGGGCGCGCCGGCTGCATCGCCGCCGGCGCCGTCATCGGCGTCCTCGTCGGCATGATGGTCGGCCTCTACGCCCTCCCGCCCATCCTCCGGAGCATCTACGGCGAAACGAAGGTCGCCGCCGGCGAAACCTTCGAGGGCGACGGCCGCGTCATCACCGTCGAAGCCGTCGGCATCGCCTCCGAGCCCCTCGGCGAGGCCTCGCCCGGCATGCAGCGCAGCGACGTCGCTATCCGCCTCCGCATCACGAACAACAAAACGTGGGACGCCACCCTCGCCGACTGGACCCTCGAAGTGGCCGGCATCGAAAACTGGCTCCCAGCCGCCAGCGCCGCCACCGACGGCGAGCCCGGCTTCGCGCCGCCCCTCGGCAAAACCTCCACCGTCGAGCTCCGCTTCGTCGTCGAGCGCCCGGAATCCGACACCCGCCCGCTCCGCCTCGAAGCCCTCCACCTCGCCAACCCCCGCGTCCGCTTCGCCCTCGAATGACGAGCGTCCCCTGCGACTACCCCGGCTCCCTCGACCACCTCCTCCAGCCCGGACTCCGGCTCGTCTTCATCGGCTACAACCCCGCCATCTACTCCGCCGAGGCCGGCCACTACTACGCCCGCCCCGGCAACCGCTTCTGGGTCCACCTCAGCCAGTCCGGCATCGCCGGCCGCCCCGTGAGCCCCGGGGACGACCGCCGCCTCCCGGCGGAAGCGGGCATCGGCTTCACCGACCTCTGCTGCCGGCCCACCGTCCGCGCCGAGCACCTCACCGCCGAGGAGATCCGCGCCGGCGCTCTCCGCCTCCACCGCGAGCTGCGCCAATTCCAGCCGGCCATCGTCTGCTTCAGCGGCCGCGGCATCTACCAGCACTTCGCCCGCCACGCCCTCGGCCTCTCCCCGCGCGAGCTCGCGCGCCGGCCGTACGGCGAACAGCCGGAGCGCATCGGCGCCACCATCCCGTGGGTCATCCCCAGCTCCAGCGGCCTCGCCTCCCGCTGGCACCGCGAGCGCCTCGAATGGCTCCACCGCCTCCGCGAGGCGCTCGACGCCCTCGGCCTCCCCGCGCCGCGCGCCCCTTCCCCCTTGGCCGATCCCGCCCCACGCTAATCCCATGCAGCTCGGCATCATCGGACTCGCCCGCTCGGGCAAGACCACCGTCTTCAACGCCGTTACCCGCGGCTCCGCCCAGGTCGGCGCCTACTCCTCCTCCAGCCAGCCCAACATCGGCGTCGTCAGCGTCCCCGACGACCGCGTCGATGCGCTCGCCCGCCTCTTCAAGCCGAAAAAAGTCACCTACGCGACCATCCAGTACGTCGATTTTCCCGCCGCGGGCGAATCCTTCGGCAAGGGCGAAGGCCCCGCCGGCAAGTTCATCAACGACCTCGCCCGCATGGATGCCCTCATCCACGTCGTCCGCGCCTTCCGCGACGACGCCGTTCCCCACCCGGAGGGCTCCGTCGACCCCGACCGCGACATCCAGGTCATGGACCTCGAACTCGCCTTCGCCGACCTCGCCATCATCGAACGCCGCCTCCAGCGCCTCGAGACCGAAATCCGCTCCATGAAGGCCGGCGAGCGCGAGCGTCCCCTCCGCCTCAAGGCGCTCCTCGAACGCCTCAAGACGGGCCTCGAAGCCGACACCCCCATCCGCGCCCAGGAGCTCTCCGACGAGGACCGCCAGCTCCTCGAAGGCACCCAGTTCCTCACCGCCAAGTCCATCCTCCTCCTCATCAACATCGGCGAAGAGGACCTCCCCCGCCGCGAAGAGCTCGAAGCCGCCTTCCGCGCGAAGTATTCCGGCCCCGGCCGCGACGTCGCCGTCATGGCCGGCAAGTTCGAAATGGACCTCAACGAACTCTCCGAAGAAGAGGCCGCCGAATTCCGCGCCGCCGCCGGCGTCAGCGAAAGCGGCATGGCCAGCGCCATCCGCGCCAGCTACCGCCTCCTCGGCCTCATCTCCTTCCTCACCGCCGGGCCCGACGAGTGCCGCGCGTGGACCATCCCCGCCGGCGCCACCGCCCCCGAAGCCGCCGGCAAAATCCACTCCGACCTCCAGCGCGGATTCATCCGCGCCGAGGTCATCCGCTGCGAAGACCTCCTCGCCGCCGGCAGCGAAGCCGAAGCAAAGAAGCGCGGCCTTCTCCGCACCGAAGGCAAGCAGTACGTCGTGCAGGACGGCGACGTCCTGCACATCCTCTTCAACGTCTGAGGCCGCGCCCGTCCCCTAGAGCCCGGCCGCTTTCGGCGACATCTCCCGCATCGCCTGCAGCACCCGCTCCCGCCGCACCGCCGGGTCCGGGTCGAACGAGATGAACTGCAGGAACGCCGTATCCACGCCGGCCTCCAGGTACCGCTTCACATGGGCGTTCCGCTCGGCGGCCGTCCCGGCCACGAACAGGTCCTGCACCACCACGTCCGGCACCGCCGCCAGCGCGCCCTTCCGGTCGCCGCTCTCCCACGCGCTCCACATGGCCGCGAGCAGCCGCTCCCGCCCCAGCCAGCGGTGGAACTCCTTGTATACCGGCACGTTCAGGTAGGCGTTCAGGTGCCGCCGCTGGAGCTGCCCCACCTCCGGCGTCAGCGGGTCGATGCACACCATCAGCCGGGCCGTGATCTCCACCTCATCCGGGTTCCGGCCCGCCGCCCGCGCTGCCTCCCGCACCACGCCGACGCTCTTTTTCACGTCCTCCGCCGAGAGCCAGTTGATGATGGCCCCGTCGCCCACTTCCCCTGCCACCCGCAGCATCCCCTCCCGCAGCGCCGCGATGTGAATCGGGATCGGCTGGCTCGGCGGCTTGCTCATCCGGAAGCCGTCCACCCGAAACGTCTCGCCTTCGAACACCACCCGCTCCCCGGCGAACGCCCGCCGCAGGAAGAGCGCCATCTCCCGCACCCGCGTCGCCGGCTTCCGGAACTTCCCGCTGTTCCACAGCTCCACGATCGGCTGCGAGCCTGAGCCGATGCCCAGGTTGAACCTCCCCGGCGCCACCTCCGCCACCCCGGCGGCCGTCTCCGCCAGCGTCGCCGGCCCGCGCGTGTACACGTTCGCGATCGCCGTGCCCAGCCGCAGGTTCGTATGCAGCCCGATCACCGCCAGCGGCGTGAACGCGTCGATCGCGTCCACCTCGTACGACCACGCGTCCGTGTAGCCCAGCCGCTCCGCCTCCTGGCAGATCTCCGGGTGCTCCCGCAGGCCCACGCCGTCCAGCGGCACGGAGAGTGACAGTCGCTTCTCAGCCATTTAGCTCGATTCCCCCATCAATCGATGCATCCGGTCGATCAGGACCGGGACGTACCACTCGAACTCCGCAGCGCCAGGGTTCGAGGCCGTCTTCTCGAGGTAATGCATGTACAGGCCCTCGAGGATGACCGCCATCTTGTATGCCGCGAGCACGCGGTAAAACCCGAAATGCTTCATCGAGCGCCCGCTCTTCGCCTCGTACCGCGCCGCCATCTCCTCCCGCGTCGGGAAGCCTTCCATCTCGGTCAGGGTCGAGCGGTTGTTCAGCTGCCGCGTCCCCGGCGGGTCCCCCTGGTCGCCCCACGTCGAAAGCAGCCAGCCGAGGTCCGCCAGCGGGTCGCCCATCGTCGCCATCTCCCAGTCGAGGATGCCCAGCAGCCGCGGTTCCCCGTTCGCGAAGATCACGTTGTCCAGCTTGTAGTCCCCGTGCACCACCGCGACGTCCGCCTCCGCCGGGATGCGCGCCCGCAGCCAGTCCGTCGCCTCATCGAGTCCCGGCAGCTCCCGCGTCCGCGGCCGCGTCAGCTCCCACTGCTTCGCCCACCGCTCCACCTGCCGCGGCAGGTACGTCTCCCCCTTGCCGGTCAGCCCTGCCGCCTGCCAGTCCACCGCGTGCAGCTCCACGAGCGCGTCGACCAGCTCCTCCGCCACCCGCCGCCGTCCCTCCGGCGTGTCGTACGCCGCCGGCACCTCCGAACGGATCACCGTCCCATCCAGCCGCTCCATCAGGTAGAACGGCGCCCCGATGACAGACGGGTCCTCGCAGACCGCCACCGGCCGCGGCACCCGCGCCTTCCCGTGCAGCGCCGCGATATACCGGTACTCCCGGATGACGTCGTGCGCCGTGGGCAGCAGCGGCCCCCGCGGCGGCCGCCGCATCACCCACTGCTCCGAACCGCGCGTGACATAAAACGTCTCGTTCGAGAAGCCCGCGACGTGCTTCTCCACCGAAATCGGGCCCGGCTCGCCCGGCACGTGCTCGTTGACGAACCGCTCCAGCGCCGGCAGGTCGATCAGCTCCCCGAGGGGTGTCTCCGCCATGGCTCCTTCCCCGCGCTCGAACTCCCCCGGGCACACCGGTGCCAGCATGAGGGGCCCCGAGAGTCTTGCCGCCCTGCGTCCGTCCGTCAACCAGCGGCCCGCGGCCCTCGCGTACAATCCCGCCCATGGACCTGTACCGCGGAACCATCTCCAAGCGCGACCGCCGCGCCTTCCTGCCCCAGCCCATCCCGGCTGAATCCCTCCGCCGCATCCTCCAGGCCGGCCGGATGACCCCGTCCTCGAAGAACTCCGAGCCGAACCGCTTCATCGTCGTCCAGTCCCCCGAAGGCAAGCAGGCCCTCGCCGGCCTCAGCCCGATGGCCCGCTGGCTCGCCGACGCCGCCGTCGTCATCGTCATCACCCAGGTCCGCGAACACCCCTTCGATGCCGGCCGCTGCGCCCAGAACATGATGCTCGCCGCCTGGAACGACGGCATCGGCTCCTGCCCCGCGCACCTGCCCGAAGAAGCGCTGCGCGGCCTCCTCGGCATCCCCGCCGACGTCTCCATCAACCGCGTCATCGGCTTCGGCTACCTCGACCCCGAGCGTGCCGGCCCGCCCCCGGCCGTCGCCCGCAAGCGCCTCCCGCTCGAGGAGCTGGTCCACTACGAGCGCTGGTGAGCCCCGGCCCGGCCCGCTAGCCTCCCCCGCACACCCCTTCCCCGGAGCCGCCCATGATCGCCCTCACCGACGACATGCGCCGGGCGTTCGAAACCGCCCTCGCCGATGGCGCCCCCGTCATCGTCGCGACCGCCGACCCCGCGATCGGGGAACCCGACATCGCCTTCAAAGGCAGCGCCATGGTCTTCGATGCCGAGCACCTCGCCTTCTGGGAGCGCGCCCACGGCCAGACCCTCCGCAACCTCGAGGCCAACCCCCGCGTCTGCCTCCTCTACCGCAACGCGAAGACCCGCCTCGCGTGGAAGTTCTTCGGCGCCGCTGAGCTCCACCGCGATGGCCCCCTCCGCCAGCAAGTCATGGACCGCACCATCCAGGCCGAACTCGACCGCGACCCCGAGCGCCGCGGCATCGCGGTCCTCATCCGCGTCGACCGCGTCGTCCAGGCCGGCCAGGTCATCATGTCCCGCGACTGACTTGCCCGGCCCGTCACGCGCGCCGGAAAGGGTCCCGCCGCTCCGGCTTCGCCACCGGCGCTTCCGGTGCCGGGAGCGTCTCCGGCTCCCACCGGTCATCGGCCCCATGCTCGCCGCTTTGCAGCGTTGACCGCTCCGCTGCGGGTTCCCCGGCGGACCCTCCGCCGATCACGGCGGAGAACCCCGCCGTCCGGTCGAGTCCCCCGGCGAGTCCCGGCGCTGCGGCGGCCGCGCTGCGCTGCAGACCCCAGAACGCCGCCCCGCCGGCGACCGTCTTCGCCATCGCTGCCAGCGTCATCAGCACGAGCCCCCATTCCACCTGGACGCCGATCCCCAGCTCGCCCTCCGGCTCGCTCGCGATGTCCGCCCAGTCGATGACGCCAATCACCGCCGAGATGCCGCCCAGCCCGGCAATCGCGCCGTACTTCAACCGGCTCTGGTTCTTGAAGCTCAAGGCAGCGAGCAGGATGCCCACGCCGCCAAAAACCGCCGTGAATGCGCCGTCCCCTTCCGTGCCGTTGACCGTGACGAACAGCACCGAGGCCCACGGCCCCACCGAACCGAGCACGACCAGCGCGCTCAACACCGTCAATGTCAGCGGCCAGTGGCTGCCCTGCTGCGACATCTCGTTCGCCCTCCCCGCGAAGAATGCGCGGGAGTATACGCGCCTGTTGCGGCGGAGAACATCGCGCAGCAGTTGCGATACTGTTGTCGCCAATCTGTCGCGCTGAAGTTTCGCGTCGTCGCTGACGCTGTGGAGAAGATGCGTCACGTTCGGGAAAACCGGCTCTTCTCTGCGCCGCGATGCGGCGGCCGCCCCCGGTCCGCAGCAGCGATGGCGCCCTCGGCAGGACTCGAACCCACAACCTGCTGATCCGAAGTCAGCTGCTCTATCCGATTGAGCTACGAGGGCGCGCCCATGACCTTCGCCGTCCGCCCGGCGCTCACCATCTTACCCCCTCGGCCGCTCCCCCGCCCTGCATCCCCGCTATCATCGAACCCATGAACCCCTCCGAAGCCTCCGCCGCGACCCCCTACCAGCAGGTCGGCGGCGCCCAAACCGTCGTGCGCATCGTCGAGGCCTTCTACGCCCGCGTCGAAACCGACGACATCCTCCGCCCCCTCTACCCCGACGACCTCGAGCCCGGCAAGAAAAAGCTCGCCTGGTTCTTCGAACAGTGGCTTGGCGGCCCCACGAGCTACAGCGACCGCTACGGCCACCCCCGCCTCCGCCGCCGCCACTTCCCCTTCGTCATCGATGAACGCGCAGCCGGCCGCTGGCTCCGCCTCATGCGCGAAGCCTGGACCGAGGCCGGCGTTCCCCGCGACATCCAGGACCCCATCTTCGAACGTCTCGCCGTCCTCGCCCGCCACATGATCAACGCCAACGACGACGTCCCTCGCGAGCCCCTCGGCGACGTCTACCTCGACTGACCCGCGCTGTCCATCCCGGTAGAATCCGCCGGCGATGGAAGCACCGACAGCCGACCCCCTTCCCCTCGAATCCGTCCGCGTCCTCGAAATCGGCGGCGGCATCTCCGCCGCGTTCGCCGCCCGCTGGCTCGCCGGTTTCGGCGCCGACGTCGTCCGCATCGACCCCGAGCCCGAGATGCTCACCCCCGACGAGGCCGTCTACCTCCTCCCCGGCAAGCGCCGGGTCCGCGGCGCCTCAGCCGGCGACCTCCTCACGCTCGCCCGGGCCGCCGACATCATCATCGATGACGGCCCGCCCGGCGCACTCGCCGCGCGCGGCCTCGACCCGGCCCGTCTCCGCGCCGGCCGACCGGAACTCGTCATCGTCTCCATCACCCCGTACGGCCAGGACGGCCCATACGCCCCCTTCCCGGCGACGAACATCACCGCCTTCGCCATGGGCGGCATCATGTCGCTCACCGGCATGCACCAGCGCGAACCGCTCGTCACCGGCGGCTCGCAGGCGCTCTACCTCGGCGGCCTCGATGCCGCCGGCGCCGCCATCACCGCGTATCTCGGCGCCCTCCTCCACGGCGAAGGCGACTGGGTCGATATCTCGCTCCAGGAATCCATGGCCGGCATGCTCGAGCTCTACGGCCCCCGCGGCGCCTATGAGGGCGCCGTCAGCATCCGCTCCGGCAACCACGTCCGCGCCGTCTGGGGCCTCTACCCCTGCGCCGACGGCTACGCCGGCGTTTGCGCCCTCGAGCGGCAGGTGCCTGCCCTCTTCGCCCTCCTCGGCGACCCCGAGCTCGAGGAGCCGCGCTTCCGCGACCCCCTCGAACGCCCCAACCACGACGACGAACTCCAGGCAAAGCTCTACGCCTGGTTCGGCGAGCGCACGAAGGCCGAACTCCTCGAGCTCGGCGTCCGCCACCGCGTCCCCATCGGCGCCGTCGTCACCCCGCTCGAACTCCTCGAAAACCCCTCCCTCCGCGAGCGCGGCTTCTTCGATGCCGTCGAAACCCCGGCCGGGACCGCGCTCGTCCCCGGCCGCCCCTTCCTCGGCCTCCCCTGGCGCCCCGGCCGGCTGAGCGAACCGGTCCCCGCCGCCGACATCCTCGCCGCGTGGAGCACCCGCCCGTGAAGCGCCTCCCCCTCGAAGGCATCCGCATCGCCGACCTCACCATGATGTGGGCCGGCCCCTACGCCACCCGCATCCTCGCCGAGATGGGCGCCGAGGTCATCAAGATCGAATCCCCCCGCGCCTGGGACAACATCCGCACCCTCATCCCCCAGCCCGGCGTCGACGAGCCGTGGAACTCCTCCTACTACTTCAACGACTACAACCGCGACAAGAAATCCCTCACCCTCGACCTCGCCCATCCCCTCGGCCGCGAAACCTTCCTCCAGCTCGTCCCGCACTGCGACGTCGTCATCGAAAACTACCGCGCCGACGTCCTCGATAACCTCCGGCTCGGCTACGGCGTGCTCCGCGAGGCGCGGCCCGACATCATCCTCGTCTCGATGGCGGGCTACGGGAAGACCGGCCCCGAACGCCGCCACGTCGGCTTCGGCCCGATCATCGAGCAGATGAGCGGCCTCGCTTCCATGACCGGCTACGGCGACGACGGCGTCCCCTTCAAGACCGGCATCTCCTACGGCGACCCCGTCGCCGGCAAAGCCGCGGCTGCCGCCGTCGCCCTCGCCCTCGTCCAGCGCCGCCGCACCGGCCGCGGCTGCTTCATCGACCTCGCCCAGCGCGAAGTCCTCTCCTCGCTCATCGGCGAAGCATTCGCCGCCGCCTCCCTCCGCGGCGAAACTCCGGTCCACCGCGGCAACCGCGACCCGCGCGCCTTCGCCCAGGGCGTCTACCGCTGCGCCGGCGATGAGCAGTGGCTCGCTATCACCCTCCGCACCCGCGAAGAATGGGAGCGCGCCGCCGCGCTCCTCGGCATCGACCCGGCGCTCCCCGGCGGCCCATCCGACCACGACGTCATCGACGCCCGCCTCGCCGAAGCGCTCGCCGGCCGTGACCCGCAGGAGGCCTTCGAACTCCTCGCCCGCGCCGGCATCCCCGCGGGCCGCGTCCTCGATACCGTCGCCATCCACGACGACCCCCACCTCGCCGCCCGGCGGTTCTGGGTCCAACTCCCGCACCCGCGCATGCACCCGTGGAAGCAGCCGCGCACCGCGTGGCGCCTGCGCGAGGCCGACCCCTGGCCGCGCCGCCATGCGCCCCTCTTCGGCGAACACAACAGCGAAATCCTCCGCGGCCTGCTCGGCCTCGATGATGACCGAATCGAAGAACTCCGCCGCGAGGGCGTCATCGGTGACGCCCCGGTCAACCCCGGCGTCGGCTGACTACACCTCGACCCACAGCTCCTCGAGCCCGCGGAAGCCCGGCACCCGCTTCCACTTCAGCTCCTGCGGCGCCAGCCGCATCGTCGGGAACCGGTTCAGCAGCACCCGCACCCCGATCTGCGCCTCGAGCCGCGCCAGCGGCGCGCCCAGGCAGTACCGCCGCCCGCCGCCGAAGGCTACGTGGTCGATGTCCTCCCGCGTCACGTCGAACTTGTGCGGGTCCTTGTGCAGCCGCGGGTCGTAGTTCGCTCCGCCCAGCGCCACCGTGATCGAATCGCCCTTGTGCATCGGGCAGCCCGCCACCACCCGGTCGTCCGGCAGAATCCGCCCGCTGAACGTCACCGGCCCCTCGTAGCGGAGCATCTCCTCCACCGCGTTCTCGATCAGTTCTGGCCGCTCCCGCAGCAGCTGCGCGCTGGTCCGGGTGCTGCAGCAGGTTCTTCATCCCGTTCCCGAGCAGGTCCGTCGTCGTCACGTTCCCCGCCGCCAGCAGCAGCCCGATCATCGAGAGCACTTCCTCGTCGTTCAGGAAGTCCCCGTTGTCCTCCGCCTTCAGCATCGCCGTAATCAGGTCGTCCCGCGGCTCCGCCCGCCGCTCCGCGATGACCCGCCGGAGGTACGCCTGCAGCTCCTCGCCCGCCTTCATCGCCTTCTGCCGCGTCTCTTCGCTCGCGAACGGGTCGAACCCGGCAGCAACGCTGTCGTCCGTCCACCGCTTGAAATCCGCCTGGTCCTTCGGGTCCACCCCGAGCATCTCCGCGATCACGATCGTCGGGTAGGGCTGGCAGAACGCCGCCATCAGGTCGAACCGCTCCTGACCCTCCACCCGGTCGCACAGCTCGTTCGCAATCTCCTCGATCCGCCCGCGCATCCGCTCGATCGCCCGCGGCGTGAACGCCTTCGAAACCAGCCCCCGCAGCCGGGTATGCACCGGCGGGTCCTGGAAGAGCATGCTCGGCTCCCGGTCCTCCCCCAGCAGCCGCTGCCGGAACATCGCGTTGAACGACTTCTCGTTCGCCTTCCGCGGGTCCACCAGCAGGTCCCGGTCGTTCAGGATGGCGTGCACGTCCTCGAATCGCGCGACCAGCCACCGCCCGAACTGCTCATCCCACACCACACGGTCCGCCTCCCGCACCCGGTCGAGCAGGCTGAACGGGTCGCGCTGGTACTCCGGGTTCAGGGGCGTCAGGGCGATGCCGAGCGGCACCTCATTCGTCGTCGTATCCGTCATGGCGCTGTCCCTCCATCGGCTGCTTCGCCGCATGCTAACAAAGTCGAACCGCGTTCGAAAGCCCCGCTGCCGCAAATTCACCCGGCGCCGCGCCGCCTCACCGCCGCCCGGCCCGCCATTCCGTAGACTGCTCCCGTGGCCCCGCTCCTCCTCTTCGACATCGACCTCACGCTCATCGCCACCAGCGGCGCCGGCCGCCTCGCTCTCGACCGCGCCTTCGAACGCGTCGTCGGCGTCCCGTCCGCCACCGGCGGCGTACGCTTCGACGGCCGCACCGACCGCGCCATCATCGCCGAAGTCCTCCAGCGCTGCGGCAGCCCCGCGGCCCGCTTTCCGGACGTCCGCGACGCCTACCTCGCGGAGCTGCCCGGCGCCCTCCGCGAGAAGGGCGGCGAAATCCTCCCCGGCGTCGAACCGCTCCTCGATGCCCTCGCCCGCGAGCTGCCGGGCATCGGTCTCGCCACCGGCAACCTCCGCGCTGGCGCCCGCGCCAAGCTCGGCCACTTCGGCCTCTGGCACCGCTTCGCCGCCGGCGGCTTCGGCGACGACCACACCGACCGCGCCGACCTCGTCCGCGCCGGCATCGCCGCCCTCGCCGCCGCGCTCGGCGCAGCACCGGACCCCGCTTCTGCCGTCGTCATTGGCGATACGCCGCTCGATGTCGCCGCTGCGAGGGCCGCCGGCGCCCGCGCGGTCGCCGTCGCCACCGGCCGCTACACCGCGCACGACCTCCGCGCCGCCGGCGCCGACGCCGTCCTCCCCGGGTTCGCCGACCTCGACCGCGCCCTCGCCGCGATCCTCCCCTGACGCCCCGTCGACAGCCGGACCTGCCCGCGGCACGATTCCCCCATGCCGCTCAGGCTCGGCCTCGTCGGCGCCGGCTTCATCGCCGGCGTGTACGCCCACGCCGCCCGCCGCGTGCCTGCGGTCGAAATCGCCGCCGTCGCCTCGCCCCGCTCTGCCCGCGCCTTCGCCGGCCGCTGGGGCATCCCGGCCGCGTACGACGATTGGCGCCGCCTCATCGCCGATGCCCCGGTCGATGCCGTCGTCATCGCTGCGCCCAACGACCTCCACCTCCCCATCACCCTCGCCGCGGCGGCCGCTGGCAAGCACGTCCTCTGCGAGAAACCCCTCGCCCCCGGCCTCCCGGCCGCCGCCGAGATGGTCGAGGCCTGCGGCCGCGCCGGCGTCCTGCTCCTCTGCGCCGAAAACCTGCTCTTCGCCCCGATGTACGAGCGCGTCCGCGCCCTCGTCCGCCGCGGCGAAATCGGCCAGCCCTACCTCCTCCGCCAGCAGCAGGGCCACGCCGGCCCCTATGCCGACTGGTTCTGGGACGTCAGCCGGGCTGGCGGCGGCGCCCTCATCGATATCGGCTGCCACGGCATCGCCCTCGCCTGCCGCCAGCTCGACGCGTGGCCCGAGGCCGTCGCTGCCGTCCTCGGCCGCTTTCGTCACGCCGCCCGGACGCCCGCCGAGGACCACGCCATCGTCCACCTCCGCTTCCCCGGCGGCGCCCTCGCAACCGTCGAAGCCTCCTGGGCCCTCCCCGGCGGCGCCGACCTCCTCGAAATCGTCGGCGCCCGCGGCCGCCTCACCGCCAACCTCGACGATGCGCCCGCCATCGACCTCTACCGCGAACCCGAGTCCGCCGAGCCCGGCCAGCTCCCCGGCTGGCAGCGGGTCATGTACGAAGAAGCCTGGCAGTTCGGCTTCCCGCAGGAGCTCGAGCACTTCGCCGAGGCCGCCGCCGGCCGCGCCGAACCGCGCTTCCCCGGCCGCGACGCCCTCCGCGTCCTCGAAATCATCTGCGCCGCCTACGAATCTGCCCGCCGCGGGGGCGCGTGGGTGTCCCTTCCCTTCCCGAGCGCCGCCCCGCGCGCCATCGACCACTGGCTCGCGGCCGAATCGCCCGCCGCCCCCTGACGCCGCGCCCTCGCTCCCGTACCCTGTAGCCGGATGAGCTGGCTCCAGTCCCTCTTCGCGACCCCTGCACGCCAGGCCCTCGGCTGGACCGCCCTCGGCATCCTCGGCGTCATTTTCGCCGCCGTCGGCGCCTGGCTCCTCATCCGCGGCGGCGACCCGGCCCCGCCGCCGGCCTCCCCCGGCGTGACCGCGACGCCSMCSMCSKCCGCGMCGSCSRCCGCSMSCSYYWMCYSSMCGCCCRGCYCCSTCGGCCCCRGCSTCCWCCCSACSGCKCSCSKMSCCSRSSCSCKMMCCCGMSGCSSWSCGCCYGYTCCCGCCGGSASSCYCGRMGKYTYSRYCRSSKKYSASKSYGKYSSCGSKCCSTCGCGCTTGAATACGGACGGCGGCTTCGGCATCGACTTCTATGCGGCCGGCGAAGACTGCGCCAACCGCATCGGCGCCGTCATCGGCGTTCTCGTCGATGGCCAGTACTTCCCCTCCGGCTACACCGTCGGCAGCCAGCCCCAGCTGGTCGTCATCAACGTCGCCCTCCCCTGACGGTCCGCTCCGACCCTTGCCGTTTCGTCGCCCCCATCCTGCTATACTCCCCGAACCGTTCGGGACTGGCGAAATGCCGGCCGCCCGTCCAGTCCACCCGCGAGGAGGCCCCTGCCGTGAAGTTCCACTGGTTCCACCTCATGCCCTGGCCCTACCTGCCGGACGACTTCCAGAAAAAGCACCGCTCCGTCTGGGTCGATGTCGACTACGGCCTCTTCGACGCCGAAAAGGCGAACGGCGTCTACCACGAATACCTCGATGAACTCGAGTTCGCCGAAAAAGTCGGCTTCGACGGCATCTGCCGTCAACGAACACCACAGCCAACGCCTACGGCCTCATGCCCAGCCCGACGACATCATGGCGGCCACCCTCACCCGCCGCACCAACCGCGCCGCCATCGTCGTCATGGGCAACTCCATCGCTCTCTACAACCCGCCCCTCCGCGTCGCCGAAGAGTTCGCCGAAATGCTCGATATCCTCTCCGGCGGCCGCCTCGTCGCCGGCTTCCCCGTCGGCACCAGCATGGACACCAACTTCGCCTACGGGGTCCCCGGCGCTCAGCTCCGGGAGCGCTACTACGAAGCCCACGACCTCATCATGCAGGCGTGGCACAACGAGGGCGTCACCCACTTCAACGGCAAGTACACCCAGATTCGCTACATGAACCCCTGGCCCCGTCGCCCCTCCAGAAGCCCAACCCGCCCATCTGGATCCCCGGCGGCGGCTCCATCGAAACCTGGGAGTGGTGCGCCGATATGGGCTACCTCTACTCCTACCTCTCCTACTCCGGCTACAAGCGCGCCCAGGCCATCATGGACGGCTTCTGGGCCCGCATGCGCGACAAGGGCGTCTGAACCCAACCCCTACCACGCCGGCTTCGCCCAGGTCGTCTGCGTCGCCGACAACGCCGCCGAGGCCAAGGAGCTCTACTGGCCCCACATCGACTACTTCTACAACCGCTGCCTCCACGTCTACCCCGGCTTCGCCGACGCCCCCGGCTACCGCACCCTCCGCACCGTGAAAGCCGGCATCAAATCCCAGTTCGAACAGGCCCAGCAGAACGCCAAGGCCCGCCTCAGCTGGGAAGGCCTCGTCGAACAGGGCTACGTCATCGCCGGCGGCCCCGATTACGTCACCGAGAAGCTCAACGAGCTCGCCGACAACCTCCGCGTCGGCCACCTCATGCTCCTCCTCCAGATGGGCTCCATGCCCCGCGACGTCGCCGTCTACAACACACAGATGTTCGCCGAGAAGGTCATGCCCAACCTCCAAGCGACAAGTTCAACGACTTCGAAGACCGCTGGTATCCGAGAGCCGCTCCCGCCGGAGCGCCGCGCCGTCCCCATCGACGAGCCGGTCCGCCCGCTCCGCGCCCCCCTTCCCTCGCCGGTCGCCGGCCAGTAGCCCGCCCCGGCACCGGGGCACCGCTCATTTCAGCAGCAGGGACCCAGCCGTTCCGCGTCCCGGTCATGCCCCGAGCAGCGTCTCCCAGACGGCCGCAGGCCGAAAGCGCGCGACGCGCCTGCGGGCCAAGAGTCGCGGTTCGAGCGCGTGCCGAAGCATCATCCAGGACGGTTGCGAGCGCTCCGGCGAACGCCTCGACATCCCCGGCGTCGCACGTCCCGGCTGTTCGCCGCCTGAGAGGGACGACGACGCCCGCGTCGCCGGCCACTTCCGGGAGCGCTCCCCCGTCGCTCAGCACGACCGGCAGCCCGCATCCCAGCGCTTCCGCCACCGGCATCCCGAAGCCCTCGTTGAAGCTCGGCTGCGCGAGCGCATCGCAATGGCGATAGGCGTCGAGGAGCATCGCCTCATCCGCGTTCCCGAGCTCGATGACGCGGTCGGCGACCCCTGCGTCGGCGGGCGAGATTCCGAGAGGTCCTGGTCGAATCGCTGGCCGACTCGGATGAGCCGCGCATGGCGAAGTTCCGGCCGACCCATCGCCTCGATGAGCAGCGGCAGGTTCTTGTAGGCGCTGATGGTGCCAGACGCTGAGCACGGCCTTCCCGGGCGGCAGCCAACCCGGCCGCTCCATGGCGCCCGCCCCCGGGACGAACTCCCAGGGTAACGGTACCGGCACGACGCGCAGGCCGACCTGGATCGACCGACCTGCCCGTCGCGTTAGTGCCTCGCGCGCCGCGAACTGACGGCGTAATCACGAGCGTCGACCGCTCGGCTTCTCGCAGCGCGCACCGGAACATCCACGCACCGGGCCACTCCCGGCCTGCGTACCCTTCCAGGGGAATGGTGTCGTGGACGGTGACGACGAACGGCACGCCGGCGGAACCGCCTCCTGTGAACAGCCTGCCACCCGTCGGTGCAATGCACGAGGTCGAATCCCCCCAGGAGCGTCGGCGGGGCAACCGCTCGTAGCTCCGCTGCCCCGGGATGCGCCGGCGGAGTGCGGCAGGGATGTTGAAATAGGTGCCCGCTACCCGGCCCGAGAACCAGGAGGGCGGGTAGAGCGCCGCCATCCGCTGCGCGTACCGCGACATGCTCGTTGGCTTTCCCCCCGGCTCCCAGGGAACCAGCTGAAGGATGCGCATCACCCTATTGATATCTCATCTCAGAAATGGTACGGTACGCCTGCCGAACCCCTCGGCGTGGCTGGGCCCGCGGCCGGTGTTCCTCCTTCCGCCGGCCGGGGCCGTTCCTTTCCCCCGTCGTCAGCCCTGCTGCAGCTCCGGGTACAGGCTGCTCGACGCCTTCATGAACCGCAGCAGCATCCGCATCTCCGCCACCCGCTTCCCTGCAGCGTCGTCCAGCCCCGTCTCGAACCAGAGGTACTCCGTCTTCGGGCTCTGCCCCACGGCGATGACCTCGCCTGTGCACGTGTACTCCTCGCCCACGAGCGCCGGCCCGTTCACGTTCCGGATTTCGATCGCGCCGAACAGCCCGACCGCCCCGAAGCCGCTCCGCCACCTGCGTCCACGCTCTTCGCGTAGAGCATCTGCACGAGCGGCGCGATCATCACCGGCGGCGCCGCCCCACGGTGACCCCTCGCCCCGGTACCAGTCCATCGGCTCCGTCGTCACCGCCAGCCGCCGCTCCTGCTCCTCCGGCGCGCAGCGCACCGTCACCGGCTCGAACCGGTGCCCCTTCTGGACGCTCGCCAGGATGCGGAGCTCGCCCGGCTCGAACCGCTCCAGCGGCCGCGCCAGCAGCGCCGTCGGCACCCCCGGCTCGCCCACCGACGCCGTCCCCTGCGCCACCTGCATGCCGTCCTCCCGCAGCACCCATGCGTCCACCTGCGCATCGGCTGCGCCCTCCGGCGGCACCCGCAAGTGCGCCCGCACCGCCTCCCGGTCCGTCGTCGCGTTCAGGAAGTACATCGAGAGCGTTCCCCGCTCGAACCACCGCCGCCCCCACGCCGCCCGCAGCAGCGGCGGGAACAGCTCCATGTGAATGCCGACCCCGCGACCGTCCCGCCGCGGAACCCCAGCTTCGTCGCCGTCGCGTCGTCGTGGATCGACCCCTTCGCCTGCGCCGAGTTGTTCACCGACGTCGCCGCAGCGGCCCCACCATCACCCCGTCCGCGACCGTCGCCGCGAACTCCTCCCGAATCGTCATGACCGCGCCTCCGTTTCGAAGATGCGCGGCAGCCTACGCTATTCGAATCGAGTTCGCCAGCGAACCCTCACCCGCCGATGTGCGACATCTCGACTTTCGGCAGCCCCGACGTGTTCGCCTCCGTCCGCAGCTCCGAGTACCGGTCGTCGCGCGCCCGCCACACCTGTGCCACGAACTCCTGCCAGCTCGGCGTCGCTGCGCCCCGCCCCGCAGCACCGCCCGCAGGTCGTGCCCCTTCGCGCCGAACAGGCACGTGTAGAGCTCCCCCTCCGGCGAGAGCCGCAGCCGCGTGCAGTCGCCGCAGAACGGCTGCGAAATCGACGTAATCACGCCGATCTCCCCCGCGCCGTCGACGTACCGCCACCGCTGCGCCACTTCGCCCCGGTAGTTCGCCTCCGCCGGCTCCAGCGGGAACTCCCGCCCGATCCGCTCGATGATCTCCCGGCCCGTCACCACGTGGTCCAGCCAGCCAGCCGTTCGTCGCGCCCACGTCCATGAACTCGATGAACCGCACGATGATCCCGGTCCCCCGGAAGTACCGCGCCAGGTCGACCACCGCTGTGGTCGTTCACCCCGCGCGTTCACCACGGCGTTCACCTTGATCGGCCAGAGCCCGGTCCTCCCGCGCCGCGGCGATGCCGTCCAGCACTGTGGTCCACCCCGACGCCGGTCGTCGTTCATACGCCCGTGAACACCGCGTCGTCCAGCGAATCGAGCGACACCGTGATGCGCTGCAGCCCCGCCTCGGCCAGCCGCCGCGCCTGCGCCCGCAGCAGGCTCCCGTTCGTCGTCAGCGTCAGGTCCCGCAGCCCCTCGATCCCCCGCAGCCCCCGGATGAGCTCGTCCAGGTCCCGCCGGACCAGCGTCGCTCCCCGCCCGTGATCCGGATCTTCTCCACCCCCAGCCCCACCAGCACCCGCGCGACCCGCGCAATCTCCTCGTACGTCAGCAGCTCATCCCGCCGCAGGAACTGGTAGTCCGGCCCGAACACCTCCCGCGGCATGCAGTAGACGCACCGGAAGTTGCACCGGTCCGTGACCGAAATCCGCAGGTCCCGCAGCGGACGTCCCAGCCGGATCCTCGAGCGTCATCGCCCCACAGCGTAGCCGATCCGGCGCCGTCGTGCTGGCGCCGGCATCAACGCTCAGGAGCTCGCCGCCGCCGTCCCTTCGCCCTGGGCGGTTTCGCCGGCCGCCGCCGCCTCGCTGTGCTTCAGGAGCCACTCGTCGTACTTCCGAAGGTCCGCTCCGCCAGCTCGTCCCGCATGCTCGCGCATCTTCGCCATCTTCTGGTCGATGAGCTGGATCTGGTGCAGCGTCACTTCGCGCGCCCGGCGCAGCTTCTCCGCCTTCTCCGCGGCATCCGCGTCAGCCCGCCATCCCGCCCGGATCTGCAGCCGCACGTCTTCCGCGTCCAGCATCTCCTTGATCTCGGCAAGCGAGAACCCGAGCAGCTCCTTCAGCTGCCGGATTCGCTCGATCCGCTCCATGTCTTCCGGCGAGTACAGCCGGAACCCGCCCTGCCATCCGCGTCGGCGGCGCGAGCAGCCTCCTTCTCTTCGTAGTAGCGCAGCGTCCGCTGCGTCAGCTGCGCGCGCTCCGCCGCCTCGCCAATCTGCAAGAACCGTTCCTGGCTGGTCGAATCCGTCATGTCAGCCCCCAGTCTACCACATTGACGCGAACGTCAACGTTCAGGTTTCGGTCAGCCGCACAGCGCCCGCACCCGGTCCGTATGCCAGCGCGCGCCGCGCAGCATCGGCTCGCCCAGCGTCTCCCGCGCCGGCCGCGCATGTGCATGGTACCAGTCCCCCAGCGCACGGAGATGAACGTCGGCCATCCGCAGGTGCGCCATCGCCTCCTCGCACCGGCCGTCCAGCGCCGCGTCCCACGCGATGACCCGCTCCGCGACGTGCATTCCTGCCGCCGCCGTCGCCGCCAGCTCGTCGACCGCCTCCAGCGGCAGCCCAGCGCCCACCGCCACCGGCAGCGCCTGGGCCGCCGCCGCGAACCCGGCCAGCGCCTCCCTTGCCCGCCCGGCCAGCGCCTCCTCGCAGCTGCCGCCCAGCGGGCTGTCCCCGTAGTCCAGCACGTCGAACCGCGGCCCCGGCTCCAGCTCGCCCCGCTCCAGCACGCAGCCCGCAGGCCGCATCCAGCCGCCGGTACATCGCCGCCGAACGCCCCCGCGAGCTCGCCGAAACACCCCCGCGTGAATTCCTTGCCAGCCCGGCCAGCCGGGTCGCCGCCGCCATCCCACGCGCACCGCGCGAACCACCACGCATGCCACGTCGGCCCCGTCCACGGGCGCGGCGCCACCGCGAGGTCGAAGACCCCGCCGACTCCCAGGCGCGCGTACGCCGCCAGGTCCCGGGGAATCACCTCCAGCAGCGGCGGCGCCATCCATTTGAACAGGATGCCGTCGCTGTAGTACTCGAACACCCGCACGCGTTCGGGCGCGCCGAACCACGCCGCCAGCCGCTCCAGCCCCGCGAGGTGCTCCAGGTTCCGCCGGCATCCGGGGTCGTCCAGCGCATGCGCGTACGCAGCCAGGTTCCGCGGCGCCCAGAGCGCGTCCACGTTCTCCCGCGGGCGCACGCGCTGCCGGCGCCGTCCAGCGTGTCGTGGTAGGCGAGGTGCGCCACCCGTGCGCCCGGCTCCAGCTGCTCCAGCACCTCGGCAGGCTCCAGGTTCCGTCGGCCTCCAGCGTCCTGGTCCGAAGGCGTCATCCCCGCACAGCCGCTGCACGCAGCACCAGCCGCCCGCCCGCAGGTCATCGGCCCACAGGTGGTACACCGCGAACCCGGGGAACCGCGCGAAGAACCGCGCTGCCCCCTCCTGCAGCGCCGCGCGCGCCCCCGCATCCGAAACGCACAGGTTGTGCCGCCGCCGCTCCCCGCCGCGCAGCGGGAACCACTCCGGGTGCCGTTCGAACGCCTCCCGCGGCAGCAGCGTCGAAAGATGGTGCCCGCCGAACTCCAGCCGCAACCCCAGCCGCCGCGCCTCCGCCGCGATCTGCGGTACCCTCCCGGTCCCACAGGCCGAACAGCTGCCCGGCGCCGTCCCCCTCCCGCGCCTCCCAGCGGCTCGGCGGCGTGTCATGCGAAGAACACCGTCGTCAGCCCGTTCCGGCGCGCGAACGGCAGCCGAAGTCGCGCCACGCCGCGTGCAGCCGCATCGCAGCCGAGCACGACGCCCCGCTCGGCGAACGCCGGCTGAACACGTCGTACCGGCCTTCGGACAGCTCGCCCGGGGCCTGCCCGGCGGCCGGACCAGCCCCGGCCGCGGCGCCAGCACCCCCAGCCGCGCGCTCCAGCCACGCCGCCCCGTCCATCAGCTCGCGGAGGCCCCGGCCCGCGCATGACGACCCGCCCGGCGAACGGCGCCGCCTCGACCGTGCAACTGCCGGCCTGCACCGCAGCGTCCTCGCGGAACGCCACCTGTCCCTCCGTCCCGCTTTGCAGCCCGGCGGCCATCCGCTCCGGCCTCGCAGCTCCAGCGCCGCGGCCAGCGCGCCGTCGCCGCCCTCAGCGGCAACCTCCCATCCCGCGATCGCCCGCGCATCGAGCCCCATGGCGGGCATTCTCCGCGCTGGACCGCCCCCGTGCCAGCCGGGTCCCTCCTACGACGCCTGCGCCGCCCCCGGACCCGCCAGCCCCTCCACCACCTGCCGGACGAACGCCCGCTGCGCCGGCAGCAGGTCGGTGTACTGCAGCCGCAGCACCACCCCGCTCTCGTCCTCCTCTGCCCCGACCACCATGCAGAGGAGCTCGCTGCTGAACGGCCCGGCCCAGACCCGCACCTGCACCTGCCGGCCGCCCGGCCGGCTCCCGACCCGCACCGCCATGCCCCCCATCGAAATGTCCACCAGCCGCCCGTCCTGCCGCGAGTTCCCCAGCACCGACCGCACCTCCGCCCGGTAGTTCGCCGCGAACTCGCGGGTGTGCCCGCCGGTCCAGACCGGCTGCTGCACGGGCCCAGCGCCCGGAACGCGACCGCACGCTCCGAATGGCCCATATACGCCGCCGGCTGCGACACCCGCCCGTGCTGCCATCGAGTGCGACCAGCACGTACGTGCCGCGCGGGTCCCACTCCGGCATCGCCCCCGCAATCCGCACGGCCAGTCGCCGCCTTCCCGCACCGCAGCCACCTCCCCCGGCCACTGCGCCGGCTGCGCCGAGCGAAGCACCACCGTCACCGGCGTTCCCGGCACCGGAAAGCTCGTCATCCCACCCCGGTTATCGACAACCATTCATCACTTCCACACCGCTGTCACACGAACCCGCTACCATCACTCCATGCACCTCCCGTCGCTCGAACCGATGACCCCCGCCGATATCCCCGCGGTCATCGCCATCGAGCGCGCCGCCTACACCAGCGAGCTGGCCCACCACCGCCTTCGAACGCGAACTCACCGCCAACGCCCTCGCCCGCTACCTCGTCGCCCGCGACGGCCTGCCAGGCGCCCCGCCCGTCGCTCGAACCTTCGGCGGCCTCTGGCTCATGGTCGACCAGGCCCACATCGTCACCATCGCCGTTCGCCCCGAATGCCAGCGGCGCGGTTTCGGCCGCCTCGTCCTCCAACGGCCTCGTCGGCTAACTCGCCGCCGGCGACCGCCGGCCGATGGAGTCCGTCACCCTCGAAGTCCGCGTCTCCAACGAAGCCGCGCGCGCCCTCTACCGCCGCTACGGCTTTTACGAGGTCGGCATCCGCAAGCGCTACTACGCCGACAACCACGAAGATGCCATCATCATGACGACCGAGCGGCTCGATTCCCCACCCTACCGCGAGCGGCTCGAACGGCTCCGCGCCGACCTCGCAGCTCCGGTTCCCTGCCGGCTACACTGCCCGCCACCTCGACGCCGTCCAGCCCGCCTGACCGGCCTCCGCCCAGGAAGGACTCCCCCGTGAAGACCGTCTACTACACCGCCGTCAGCCTCGACGGCTTCATCGCCGATGCCGACAACGCCCTCGACTGGCTCTTCCAGTTCGGCGACCCCGACACCGGCCGAATGGGCAGCCTTCGAAGCCCGCCTCGGCGCCATCGCCATGGGCGCGACCACCTACCGGTGGGTCCTGGACAACGACATCATGCGCCCCGGCGCCGCCCCGAAGCCCTGGCCCTACCGCCAGCCCACCTGGGTCTTCACCCACCGCACCTTCCCCGTTCCGCCCGGCGGCGATATCCGCTTCGTCCAGGGCGACGTTCGCCCCGTCCACGCCGGGATGGCCGCCGCCGCGGCCGGCCGCGACATCTGGCTCGTCGGCGGCGGCGACCTCGTCGGACAGTTCTGGGATGCCGGCCTCCTCGACGAAATCATCGTCACCGTCGCCCCGGTCACGCTCGGCGGCGGCGCGCCCCTCCTCCCGCGCGCGATCACCGCGGCCGCCGCTCCGGCTCCGCAGCGTCCGCCAGGTCACCGATGCCTTCGTCGAACTGATCGTACGACGTTCAGCGCGCCTGAGCCGCGCCGTCCGCCCGCTCCAGCTCCTGCACGAGCTCCTTCAGCACCCGCTCGGCCCGCTCCAGCCGCGCGTGGATGCCCCACGGCCCGTGGATGTTCAGCGTCATGTTCTCCGCCTGTCCGCGGACGCCCGGCAGCCGGCCCCGCTTGCCCGCCGCCTCGTAGTACCGCTGCAGCTCCTGCACGAGCTCTTCCCCGTAGATGGCCGCCAGGATCTCGACCGTTCGGTCGTCCCACAGGTCGTAGATCGAACGGGTTCGGGCCGCTGCCTCGCAGCCGCCCAATCTTGTCGATCTGCCGCTGGATCGCGCTCTTTCGCCCGTGCGGGGTTGGCCACCTTCATCATCACCGCGAGTGTACCCGCTCCCGCGCCACCGGCAAGCTGCCTAGGCCGCCCGCGCCGCTCCCTGCAGCTCGAACGCCAGGTCGCCGAGCCGCACCAGCGCCGCCAGCACCTCCGCTCTCCTCCTCCCCCGCGAGCCCCAGCGCACCTGCGAACGCCTCCGCCAGCCGCTGCTGCCGCCGTCCCGTCGTAGAACGCGCCCGGGCGCATCACCCCCAGGCTCGCGCTGCAGAAGACCCGGCCGCGTCCGTCCCGCCACGCCAGCGCCAGCGCCACCTGGTCCACCCCGAACGGCCGCCGCATCCCTGCCATCTCCTCCCGCGCCCAGGCCGCCACCTCCGCCGCCAGCCCGGCCGCACCCGGCCCGGGCGAAGCGCGCCACGTCCGCTCCGAAACGCCGACTCCGCCCCGGATCAGCTCCTCCACCCGCCGGTCCGCGTTCCCCAGGTTCGCCATCGCCGCAGCATCACTCCGATCGTCGGCAGCCGGCGCCCCCGCGCTCCCTCCTGCCCGCCGACTGTCACCCCTCCGTCACTCGCCAGCCCCTTCCGCTCCCCCTACAATCACGGGACGTGGACAACGACTTCAACGTTGACCTCGATGACATCATCGCCGCCTCTCCGCAGCCACGATGTCGTCATCGCCCGGTTCGTGACCGTGCCCGCGGCGCCTCCTGTTCGACTTCCGCGCCACCCCCGTCGACTCCCCCCGCTCGTCCGCGTCGTCGAACCCCTCCCATCGATCGAGGCCCGCTACCAGCATCCTCCGCGGCCTCCGCCCGCGCCTCGGCGAACCCCGCAAGCTCATCTCCGTGTTCTGGCCCCGCTTCGCCGCCTCCTTCGGCCGCACCGGCGCCTGGGATGCCGCCCGCGCCCGCCTCGCCGCCTCCGGCCACCCCGGCGCCGTCCGCGATGCCGAAGCCGCCCTCGCCGAGCTCGTCGCCCTCGAACGCGCCTGCCAGCGCGAAGCCATCCTCGGCGGCCGCCTCCTTCCGCACCCTCTGGAGCGCTTCCCCGTCACCCCGGTGAGCCGCATCGATCGCAAGACCTTCCGCCAGCTCCGTCCGCGAAGCCGTGGCCACCCTCGCCGAGCTCGTCGCCCTCGAACGCGCCTGCCAGCGCGCCTCCCCCCGGAGCTGCTCGCCCGCGTCCACAACGTCGATATCGTCATCGAATCCCGCCCCACCGCCCGCGACCGCAAGCTCTTCCGCCGGCATCGGCCCCAACGACCTCCTCCTCGGCCTCTACCACGGCATCCCCCTCACCCGCCGCGGCGACAACTACAACCTCGTCGTCCCTGACAAAATCTCCATCTACCAGGACCACATCGAAGCCATCTGCGAGACCGACGACGAAATCCGCGAACAGGTTCGCAAGACCGTCCTCCACGAACTCGGCCACTACTTCGGCATCGACGACGACCGCCTCCATGACCACTCGGCATGGGCTGACGCCGCGCAAGGCCCCGGTAAAGCCCCGGTTTGCACCCTCCCCGCAGACCGCGCGTAGCTTGAAACCCGTGACAGGCCGCGTCGAGCGCTCTCCCTACCAGCCCGCGCGCGCCGTCGCCCGGCCCCCGCGAGCGGCGCGCACCCTCCTCTCCCCCTCCCAGCGGCTGCTCTTCACCCTCGCCCTGTTCACCTTCGCGCTCGCCTCGTTCTACTCCAGCGCTCGCCCTCGCTCGCGCGCGTCACCCCGGCCCTCTTCCCGGGCCGCTCCCTCACCGACCTCGGCATCATCCGCCCCCTCGCCAGCCTCAACACCCCCCTGGTCGCCATCACCAGCCCCGGCCAGGACAGCGTCCTCCGCAAGCGCATCAACCTCCTCGTCCTCGGCGTCGACAAGCGCCCCGGCTACCAGTTCGAAGACAACGCCAACAGCGGCTACCTCACCGACACCATCATGGTCGCCACCATCGACCCGGTCGCGAAGACGTCCGCGGTCCTCAGCTTCCCCCGCGACCTCTGGATCGACGTCGCCAATCCCCGCGCCCCCGAGAGCCAGCGCCGCATCAACCAGTCCTTCGGCCCGACGGCGTCCGCGCCACCGGCTCCATCAAAGGCGGCATCGAAGAACTCAAAGCCGACCTCAAGCTCAACTTCGGCATCGAAATCGATCACTACGTCATCCTCGATTTCGAAGGTGTCGAACTCCTCGTCGATGCCCTCGGCGGCGTCGACGTCGATATCCCCCCGGACCTCGCCGTCCCCCCGTGGTACTACTCGAACGACGACATCCACGCCGTCTGGGTCGAATTCCCGCCCGGTGCCCTCAACCACCTCGACGGCTACCACGCCGTCGCCTTCGGCCGCCACCGCGAATACGACTCCGACCTCAAGCGCGTCAAACGCCAGCAGCTCGTCCTCCAGGCCGCCCTCAACAAGGCGTTCCAGCTCGACATGCTCCGCGACCCCGCCGGTCTCTGGAACGCCTACGCCTCCACCGTCAAAACCGATATCCCCTACGCCAAGTTCCCCGGCTACCTCGACCTCCTCCGCTCGACCAACGGCCGCCTGAAGACCTACTCCCTCGGCGACCCCGTCAATGGTGTCCCCACCGTCACCGGCTTCACCACCGCCGGGGGCGCCGCCGTCCTCGCCTGGAACCCCGAACAACGTCCAGTACTGGCTCAGCCAGGTCTTCACCAAGGCCGCCTACAGCGAAAGCAACGTCGAAATCCAAAACGGCTACGGCCCCGAAGGCGCCGCCCGCGCCGCCGCCCTCGGCCGCTACCTCGCCTACGTCAAAGGCCTCCCCACCGTCTATTACGGCCCGGATGCGCCCCAGCAGCCCCGCACCACCATCACGCTCTACCACGTCGACCGGCGTGTCCTCGCCGAGGACATCGCAAAGTGGCTCGGCATCCCGACCGTCCGAGATCGTCGTCGTCCCCTCCACCGACACCGCCCTGCCCGACGTCGTCATCACCATCGGCCGCGACTTCAAAGTCCCCGGCACCTGACGCCGCCGCTCGCCGCGCCGGTTACTCCGCGGCCTTTGGCGCCTCGAACCCGCCGTCGAGCGCCCGCCGCGCGAGCTGCTCCAGCGCCCGCGTCCTCCAGCGGGGGGTTGTGTAGCGGCGCCCGCACGTCCCGGAAGTACCGCTCCAGCGGCCGCTGCCCGCTGCAGGGAGACCCCGCCAACCACCCGCATCGCCAGCTCCAGCCGCCTCGATGCACGCGTTCAGCGTCTCCACTTTCGCCGCCGCCACCCGGTCGATGGCAGGCATCCCTTCGACCGGCTGCTCGGTCCACGCGCGCGCTGCATCCCACATCAGCGCGGCCGGCTCCGCTGCACGCAGCAGGTCCATCCGCGCCACCCGCATCCGGACGCCCGGCATCTCCCGGATCGGCCGCTGGCTGTTCGGTCCGTCCGCTCCCGCGCGAAGGCCACCGCGTAATCGCGCGCCGCCGTCGCCACCCCGATCGTCACCGCGCACAGCCCCAGCCCGGCAACCACGCCATCCGCCGCGCCCGCCCGCGGGTCCGGCGAACCCGCCTCCCGCGCGTTCAGCAGCCGGTCACCCGGCAGCCGCACGCCCTCCAGCACCACGTCGTGGCTCCCCGTCGCCCGCATCCCCAGCGCATCCCACGTCTCCACCACCCGCAGGCCCGGTTCGCCCCGCAGCACCAGGAAGTTCCCCACCCGCGCGCGGCCCGCTGCCGCCATCCTCGACCCGCGCCAGCACGATGAAGTGGTGCAGCACCGGGGCCAGCGTGGTGAACGTCTTCCTCCCCTCCAGCACCCAGCCGCCGCCCTCCCGCCGCGCGACCGTGTCCGGCAGCCCGCCCCCCGAGGGGCTCCCCAGTCCCTCCTCCGTCGCGACTGTGTTCACCAGCTCGCCCCGCTCCACCGCGCCCCGGCAGAACCGCTCGAACCACACCTCCGGGTAGCTCGGCGCCTCCCGCTCCTGCCCGAACGTTTTCAGGTGCATCATGAACGCCAGCGCCGTCGACCCGTCGCCCCGGGCCAGCGCCTCCAGCACCCCGAGGTACGTCGCCAGCGACGCCTCCGCCCCGCCGTACCGCGCCGGCACCGTCAGCCCGTAGAACCCGGCCGCCCGCAGCTCCGCGAAGTTCTCGAACGGGAACGAGCCCTCCCGGTCGTGCGCCGCCGCCCGCTCAGCGAACCGCGCCGCCAGCTCGCGCGCCCGCGCGACCCAATCCCGGTCCGGCTCCATGCCGACGAGTCTACCCGTGGAGCGCTGCCCGCGCCGGTCAGCGGCCCCCGTGGGCCGGCGAACCGGCGAGGTCGCCCGCGCCCGCTCGGCGGCCCCTCGAGGTGCAGGTTCGGCAGCAGCCGGTCCAGCCAGCCCGGCATCCACCAGTTCCAGCGGCCCAGCAGCTCCATCGTCGAGGGCACGAGGAATATCCGCACCAGCGTCGCGTCGACGAAGATCGCCGTCGCCAGCCCCAGCCCGAACTCCTTGATCACCCGCTCCGGCCCGAGCACGAACGCCAGGAACACCGTCACCATGATCGCCGCCGCCGCGGTGATGACGCGCGCCGTCGCCGTCAGCCCGTTCGCCACCGCCTCCGCCGTGTCCCCTGTCCGCAGGTACTCCTCCCGGATGCGGCTGATGAGGAACACCTTCACATAGTCCATCGAAAGCCCGAACAGGATGGCGAACATCATCATCGGGAGGAAGACCTCGATCGGGCCTTCCCCCACCCCGATCAGCTCGCCGAACCAGCCCCACTGGAACACCGCCACGACCACCCCGTACGCCGCCCCGATCGACAGCAGGTTCATCACCGCCGCCTTCGCCGCCACGACCACCGACCGGAACATCGCCGTCAGCAGGATGAAGCTCAACCCGATGACGCCGATGAACAGGTACGGCATCCGCGACGAAATCCGGTCGCTCGCGTCGATCTGCCCGGCCGTCACCCCGGTCACGTAGTACCGGTCGCCGTTCGTCCTCGGCCCGCTTCAGCACGTCGCCGCGCAGCCGGTGCACGAGGTCCGTCGTCGCGTGGTCCTGCGGCTTCGTCGTCGGGATGACCGTAATCACCGCCGTATCGCCGGCCGGGTTGATCACCGGCCGTCCGTCACGGCCGCAACCCCCGGGGTCTCCCGCAGCAGCTCCACCGCCCGGCTCAGCCCGCCGTTCCCGTTCCGCACGTCCGCCACGATGAGCAGCGGCCCGTTCGTCCCCGGCCCGAACCCCTTCGCGATGAGGTCGTACGCCCTCCGCGCATGCGAACTCGGCGACCGGTTCCCCGCATCCGTGAACCCGAGCTGCATCGAGAAGATCGGCAATGCCGCCGCCACGACGCAGCCCGCCCGTACACGATCGCGAACGGCCACGGGTGCCGCTGGATGACCCGGCTCAGCCGGAACCACGGGCTCCGCGGGTCGATGCCCTCCGACTGGTGCAGGAAGGGCACCCGCAGCGCCGATCGACCCGCTTCCCGAAGACCGCCAGCAGCGCCGGCGTCAGCGAGACCGCAATCGCCACCGCCACCAGCACCACCACTGCCCCCGCCGTCGCCAGCGTCGCAACGAACGGCAGCCCCATCACGAACAGCCCGAGGAACGCAGATCGCCACCACCACCGGCCGGCGAACATCACCGACCGGCACCGACGTCACCACCGCCTCGACGACCCCCTCCTCCACCGACCGCCCGCCGTGAATCGCCTCCCGGAACCGCGTCACCACCAGCAGGCTGTAGTCGATGCCGACCCCGATCACCGATCATCGCCGCGAACTGCGACGAGAAGCCGGGGAAGCCGACCCAGCGCGCCGCCACCGTGATGATCGCCAGCCCCGTCCCCAGCCCGAACAGCGCCGCCCCGATCGGCACGCCCATCGCCACTACCGACCCGAACGCGATGAGCAGGATGAACACCGCCGCGATGAGGCCGTAAATCTCCGAACCGAACTCCGTCTGCTCGTTGAACTGCACCACCCGGCCGCCCGGATCTCCACCGTGAACCCCGGCCCGGTCTCCGACTCCGCGAGCCGGATGAGCGCCACCGCCGTCTCGTGCGGCACCTTGTCGGCATCGAACTGGAACCGCACCACCGCCCGCGCAATCGTCCCGTCCGGCGAGATGTGCCCCGGCCGCTCGAACGGCGATTCGATGGCCGCCAGCGTCCGGGATCTCGGTCCGCACCCGCGCCAGCACCGCCTCGATGTCGGTCCCGCGCCCCCTCGATGCCGGTCGGCACCTCGAACACGAGGTCCGCCTCGCCGCCCGCCTGCGCCGGGAACCGCGCCTTGAGCAGGTCGTTTGCCCGCTGCGATTCCGAACCCGGCAGCGTGAACTCCGTTTGGAACTCCCCGCCGATGCCGCGCGCCAGCCCGCCCATCACCGCGAGGATGAGAACCCATACCCCCAGCACCCACCACCGCCGCCGGTACGTCAGCCGCTGCCCATCGTTCCAGGCCAGACATCGCCACACCCTCCTGCCGGGGTCAGCCGGCAAATCGCCGCCGGTCAGCGCCGCGAAGGCGCGGCCGCCCGGCGAATTGGACAGAATCGAGTGTGAAACGGAACTCCGGTTCCGATCAAGAGGCCAATCCGCTATCCTCACCCTTGGAGATCTCTATCGCATGTCCCGCGCCGAGCGTTCCGACGCCCGCCAGAACCGCGAGCGCATCATCGATGCCGCCCGCGTCCTCTTCCTCGAGCACGGCACCGCCGTCGAGATGCGGCAGCTCGCCGAGCGCGCCGGCGTCGGCATCGGCACCGTCTACCGCAACTTCCCCGCCAAATCCGACCTCGTCTCCGCCGTCGCCGCCGACATCCTCAACGAAACCTCCGCCGCCCTCGACGACGTCCTCGCTCTCGACGACCCGGTGGAAGTCGTCGCACGGTACGTCGAAGTCCTCGCCGAGACCTTCGCCCGCACCGCCCCCCTTGCCATGGACCTCATGGCCGCTCCCGCCTTCGAAACCATCCGCAGCCAGGTCCTCAGCTGGTTCGCTGAGCCCCGTCTCCAGCGCGCCATCGAACGCGACGCATCCAACGCGGCGTCTTCCGCCCCGACCTCGACCCGGAAGCGGCCCGCCTCTTCGTCGCCGGCGCCGCCGACCCTCTCCTCATCCTCGCCGTCGGCCCTGGCCCCCTCCCGCACCGCTTCCGGCGCAGCCTCGTCGACCTCGTCCTCCGCGCCCTCCTCGCGCCCGGCGCCGGGCTGCCGCCCGGGCCCGCTGCGAAAGGGACTTAACCGGCCCCCTATTCCCCGGCGCTATAATCCCGTCAACCGCCGCGGGCCGCCCCGCCCCGCCACGTCGCCCTCTCCGGAGCCTGCCTCGTGGAAGACCCCAGGATCGTCGCCGAGCGGATCATCCAGAACGTCGAACACGTCATCGTCGGCAAATCCCGCGAAATCCGCCTCGCCGTCACCGCCCTCATCTGCGGCGCGCCACATGCTCATCCGAAGACGTCCCCGGCGTCGGCAAGACCATGCTCGCCCGCGCCGATCGCCGTCTCCACCGGCTGCACCTTCCGCCGCATCCAGTTCACCCCGGACCTCCTCCCCTCCGACGTCACAGGCGTCTCCATCTACAACCAGAAAACCGGCGACTTCGAGTTCCGCCCCGGCCCCATCCTCGCCCAGGTCGTCCTCGCCGACGAAGTCAACCGCGCCACACCGAAGACCCAGTCCGCCCTCCTCGAGGCCATGGAGGAGCGCCAGGTCACCGTCGACGGCGTCACCTACCGCATGCCCCAGCCCTTCATGGTCCTCGCCACCCAGAACCCGATCGAATACGAGGGCACTTTCCCCCTCCCCGAGGCCCAGCTCGACCGCTCTCCTCATCCGCATGTACCTCGGCTACCCCTCCCCCACCGATGAGGTGCTCGTCCTCGATAACCAGCAGACCCGCCACCCCATCGAAGCCCTCCAGCAGGTCACCGACGCCAACGAAATCCTCCAGCTCCAGCGCGCCGGCTTCCGCGAAATCTACGTCGACCCCCTCATCAAGCAGTACATCGTCCAGCTCGCCAACGCGACCCGCGAACACGAAGCCGTCTACCTCGGCGCCAGCCCCCGCGGCTCCCTCGCGCTCTTCCGCACCGCCCAGGCCAAAGCCCTCCTCGAAGGCCGCGTCGACTTCGTCATCCCCGACGACGTCAAAGACCTCGCCGTCTTCACCCTCGCTCACCGCGTCATCGTGAGCCCCGGCGCCAAAGTCAAAGGCGTCATCGCAGGCCGACGTCATCGCCCAGTGTCTAGCCCAGCGCGTCCCCGTCCCCGGGGCTCGCGCCCGCGCCTGAGGCGGCACCGTGCGGCGGCTCATCGGCGCGGCCATCGCCCCCGAACGGCGCACCCTCGCCCTCGTTCTCGCCATCCTCGCCGTCTCCGTCTTCGTCGCCTTCGCCACCGGCTTCTGGCTCCTCTTCCGCCTCGTCTACATCATCGCCCTCGTCCTCCCGCTCGCCTGGCTCTACACCTGGTGGAACACCCGCAACCTGGAGGCCGCCGCCGACCGCCGCACGGCCCGCGCCCAGGTCGGCCAGGAGGCCCTCGAAGTCATCGAAATCCGCAACACCTCCTTCCTCCCGAAAGTCTGGCTCGAAGTCGAAGACCCCTCCGGACTGCCCGGCCACCTGGCTCCCGCCGCATCGTCACCATCCCGCCGCGCCGCTCCCGCAACTGGATGGTGACCACGCCCCTCCTGCGCCGCGGCCTGTACGAATGGGGCCCGCTCACCGTCACCGCCGTCGACCCCTTCGGCATCTTCCGCCGCACCCGCACCTTCGGCGAAGCCCAGCAAATCCTCGTCTACCCGCCCGTCGTCGAGCTCCCCCACTTCCAGGCGCCCCCGGCCAACCTCCCCGGCGAAGGCCGCTTCCGCCGCCGCACCCACTACGTCACGCCGAACGCCGCCGGCGTCCGTGAATACGCCCCCGGCGATGCCTTCAACCGCATCCATTGGCGCTCCACCGCCCGCACCGGCGAACTCATGGTCAAAACGTTCGAGCTCGACCCCGCCTCAGACATTTGGGTCACTCCTCGACCTCGAACGCCGCCGTCCACGCCGGCTCCGGCGACGATTCCACCGAGGAGTACGCCGTCCGCATCGCCGCCAGCGTCGCCCGTCACTACATCGTCGCCAACCGCCCCGCGGGCCTCATGCAGTTCGGCCGAGACCTCCGCATCCTCGAGCCCGAGCGCGGCCAGAACCAGCTCACCCGCATCCTCGAGACCCTCGCCACCGCCAGCGCCGTCGGCGATGCCCCCCTCGGCGCCCTCCTGCTCGAAGAGCAGCGCCGCTTCGGCCGCCACACCACCCTGGTGATCGTTACCGCTTCAACGGACGACCACTGGCTCACGGCCATCCAGTCGCTCACCCAGCGCGGCGTCCGCGCCGCCGTCGTCCTCGTCGACCCCTCCACCTTCGCGCAGCGCATCGCTCGCCGCTCCTCCTCTACGGGCAGCTCACCGCATCCGATATCCTCACCTACGTCGTCCGCCGCGGCGATGAAGTCTCTCCGTCGCGCTCGGCCCGGCCGGCGCAGGAGGTGGCGCATGGCAGGCCTGAACCCGACCATCGAGCGCGGCCCCGTCCGCAGCGCCGGGTCCGTCGCCCTCAACCTCCCGCGCATCGTCATGAGCTGGGAGGACTGGCTCACCTTCGCCGCCGCCGTCGTTACCTTCGCCGCCATCGGCCACTCCCTCGACCAGGCGAACTGGGTCGACGGCATGCCTCCCTTCATCCCCACCGTCCGTCGCCGGCCTCGCCATCGGCATGCTCACGGCCCGCACGCGCCTCCACGCGCTCGCCATCCATCCCGTCGGCCTCCTTGCCGGCGCCGCCGTCGTCGTCCTCGTCGCCCAGACCTACGCCGACGGCCCCACCCTCGCCGACCGTCCTCGCCGACTTCCGCGTCCGCATGGTCGAATGGTTCACACGTCGTCCGCGCCGGCGACATCTCCAACGACAACCTCCCCTTCGTCACCCTCGTGCAGGGCACCACCTGGCTCGCCGCCTACGCTCGCCGCCTGGTGCCTCTTCCGCTGGCACAACGCGTGGCTCGCCCTCCTCCCCGGCGGCTTCATCCTCCTCACCAACATCTCCTTCCTCGATGGCCAGCCCACCGGTGACTTCGTCATCTTCCTTTTCGGCGCCATCATCCTCATCTCGCCGCGTCCAGCCTCCAGAAGCACCTCGCCCGCTGGCGCGCCGAAGGCGTCGACTACCCCGAGTTCATCTCCCTCAGCCTCATCCAGCTCACCGTCGCGGTCGCCGCCGCCCTCGTCGTGCTCGCCTGGTGGCTCCCGCTCGGCAACCAGGCCAAAGCCGCCGAATCCGTCTTCGATACCCTCGTCCGCCCGTTCACCTCGCAGTCCGACCAGCTCGCTCCGCCTCTTCCAGCTCAACATCGATTCGCGCCGCGGCGCTCAACCTCCACACCTTCGGCAATACCCTCCCCATCCAGGGCGACGTCACCCTCGGCTCGAAACGCCTCTTCGAAGTAAACAGCGCCCAGGCGGGCCTCCTCCGCGCCACCAGCTACGAGGTCTACACCGGCAACGGCTGGAAAGCCGGCGACCGCGACTCCGCCCGCGTCGATGCCCGCGAACTCGCCGTCGACGCCCGCTCCGCCACCTACGAAGCCCGCACCACCGCCATCCTCCGCGTCAAGCTGCTCTCCTCCGAAAGCACCATCCTCACCCCCGGCGTTCCCCTCGCGGCGAATCTCGACACCCGCGTCGACACCGCCCCCGGCCAGGCCGGCGATATCGAGCGCATGCGCAGCCGTGTCGCCCTCGGCACCGGACGACACCTACAACAGCTTCGGGTCCGTCTCCACCGCCACCGCCGCCCAGCTCGACGCCGCCGGCACCACCTACCCCGACTGGGTCCTCGAGCGCTACCTTCAGCTCCCCGGCTCCCTTCCCCAGTCCGTCCGCGATGAAACCCGCCGCATCATCGCCGAATCCGGCGCCCGCACCCCCTACACAGCAGGCGAAGGCCAGCTCGAAGCCTACCTCCGCACCTTCCCCTACTGGGACCTCGCGCGCGTCCCGGCGCCGCCGCCCGGCCGCGACGCCGTCGAATTCCTCCTCTTCGACCTCAAGCGCGGCTACTTCGATTACCAGTCCTCCGCGATGTGCGTCATGCTCCGCACCGCCGGCATCCCCTGCCGCGTCGCCGTCGGCTACGTCCTCACCCCCGGCTCCGGCGAAGAGACCCTCTACACCGTCCGGAAGAGCGACGCCTACTCCTGGGTCGAAGTCTTCTTCTCCCTCCTACGGCTGGGTCGAATTCAATCCCACCTCCGACCGGCCGCGAAGGCGGCGCGGGCGGCCTCAGCCAGCCCCTCGTTCCCTCCGACCCCTTCGTCGAGCCCTCGCTCGAAGAGCTCTTCGGCCCCGATTACCTCGACCCCAGGGGCGGCGCCGGCCCGGTCCAGGAAGCCCTCGCCGAGGACCCCGTCATCAACCAGCGCTTCAACTGGCTCCTCGTCATCATCCCGCTGAGCATGCTCGCCCTGCTCGCGCGCCGCGGCCGTCGGTCTCCGCGTCGCCTGGAACTGGGGCCTCGCCGGGCTCGATGAGCGCGCCCGCCTCTGGGCCCACACCCAGCGGCTCGCCGGCTGGGCAGGCCTCGGCCCGCGCGCCCCCGAGACCCCGCGCGAATGGTCCCGCCGCCTCGGGCGCACCATCCAGCGCGAAGAGCCAGCCATCCGCCTCAGCCAGGCGTACGAAGAATCCCGCTACGCCCGCCCGGACCAGCACCGCGTCGACGACTGCCGAGGCCGCAGCCTCCTACCGCACCCTCCGCTCAGCGCTCCTCGGCCCGCCTCCTCGGCCGCAAAAAGCCCGCGCCGTGAGCGGAGCCGGCCCTTCCCGCCGCCGCAATCGAGACGCCCCTCGGCTGGGCCGGTGTCGCCGTCACCCCCGCCGGCATCCGCCGCAGCCACCCTCTTCCACCGCACCCGCGACGCCTGCCTCGGCGAGCTCCGCCGCCTTCGGCGCCGCCGAAGCTGCGCCGGCCGACTGCCCGCCCGTGCTCGCCGCCGCGCTCGAGCGCCTCGCCGCCTACGCCGCCGGCGACCCGGCCGCCCTCGCCGCCCTCCCCGTGGACCTCCCGCCGGACCTTCCTCGGCACGTCCCGCCGCGTCCTCCTCGCCCTCCGCAGCATTCCCGCCGGCGAAGTCCGCAGCTACGCGTGGCTCGCCGAAGCCGCCGGGCTCGGCCGCGCCAACGCCCGCGCGGCCGGGGCGATCATCGGCGCCAACCCCGTGCCCCTCTGGCTTCCCTGCCACCGCGTCGTCGCCTCGCGACGGCTCCCTCCACGGTTTCGCCGGCGGCCTCGCCATGAAGCGCCGGCTCCTCGAACTCGAAGGCGCCCTCCCCGCCCCGCAGATCCCCTGAGCGGCGTCGCTTGCCCGGTCCGCGCCAGGCGCACGAAAAGGGGCGCCGGGGCACCGGCGCCCCCTTCCCCTGCGTGGTGACGGCTCGCTGGCCGTCGCCATGGCTCAGGCGTCCCGCCAGGCCTTCATCAGGTGCGTGTACGGGAACCACGCCGTCGGGCGGTAGTTCTCGATGTTCGCATCCCAGAAGTACGTCCAGCGTGTCCGTCGAGAAGTAAATCTCGTACTGCTCCTCCGCGACGTGCTCCTCGATCTGCCGCACCGTCTGCAGCCGCTCCTCCCAGACGAACTGCCCGCGCTGCTTGTCCATCAGCTCTTCCAGCTTCGGGTCGTTCACGTACGAGAGGTTGATCCGGCCGCGCTGCGGCTTCATCGTGAACCGTTCCGTCACGAAGTCCAGCCAGTACGCCACCGCCCGCGGGCTGTGGCCCATCCCCTACGTACTGCCCGCGCTGCTGGTAGGTCGTCGAGATGTACTGCGCGTACGGCTTCGTCACGTCCGTGATGTTGATGCCCAGCTGCTTCAGCTGCGCCTGCGCCAGCGTCGCCGTGTCCACGTACGCCTGCGTGTAGATCGCCGCGTCCGCGTGCTCCCACGTCGTGTCAATCGTCTTCCCCTCGCCGATGGCCGCTGCGAGCAGCTTCTTCGCCTCCGCGAGGTTGTACTCCCAGTATTTCGCCTGCGGGAGGTCCTTCACCTGCCGCGCCCACGGGTAGCCCACGTGGTACAGCTGCTCCGGTACGCCCTCGCCCTTCGAGATCGCGTCCCGGATCGCCTTCCGGTTCAGCGCCATCGAAATGGCCTGCCGCACCCGCTTGTCGTTGAACGGCGGCTTGTCCGTCCGCAGGTAGATGTACCCGCCGATGCCCTGCGTCTCCTCGAACTTTGCGTCCGGCCGCGCCGCTTTCAGCTGGTCGCGCTCCGTCGGCAGGAAGAGCCATCGTCAGGTTCACCTGCTTCGACGAGAAGTCCGCCACCCGCTTCGCCTGGTCCGTGACGATGAGCGCCGTCACCTCGTCGAAGTACGGGTACGGCTTGTCGAAGTAGTCCGGGTTCTTCTTGTAGCTCAGGCTCACGCCCGTCTTGAACTCCGTGTGCAGGAACGGCCCCGAACCGATCATCTTCGTGGCCACCTCCTGCGATTCCGCCCACTCCTGCGGGCAGATCCACGCCCCGAGGTTGCCGCCGAGGTAGAACACGAAGTCCGCGTACGGCTGCTTCGTCGTGATCCGCACCGTCTGGTCGTCCGGCGTCTCCACCTTGTCGATGAACGCCAGCCCCGTCTTGTGCACCGACTTCTCGTAGTTCTTGTACCGGTCGAAGGCGTACGCGATGTCCTTCGAGGTGACCGCCCGCCCGTTCACCGGCGCCACGTTGTGGAACTTCGCGTTCGGCTTCAGCTTCACGACGAAGGTCAGCTGGTCCGGCTGCTCCGGCATCGCCTGCGCCAGGTCCGGCTCCATCGAGTTGTCCGCCGGCGCCACGTCCGGCGTGCCCGCCTTGAACCGGAACAGCTTCGAGTAGCTCAGCCCGTGGTTGTACGCCGCAACGAACGACGTCTGCGTGTAGGGGTCGAGGCTCGGCGGCTGGGAGGAGATCTGGAACGTCAGGCTCCCGCCCGGCTTCGGCTGCTTCGCCGGCGTGCGGCGTCGCCGCCGCCGTCGGCAGCAGGCCCGGCCCGCTCCCGCCATTGCCGCTGTCGTCATCGTCCCCGCCGCCGCACCCCACCAGCGCCATCGTCGCGGCCCCCGCCCCGGCCAGTGCCGTCCCGCGCAGCGCGGTCCGGCGGCTCAGCTTTCGCCGAAGCCAGTAGTTGTCCCGTTTCTCCATGGTTCTGTCCTTTCCCCTGGTTTGGAAGCAGCGGGCGCTGCGATTCCCCATTTCTATTACGACGATTGACGCAATCTTGGATCGAGCACGTCCCTGGCAGCGCGTCTCCGAACAGGTTGAACGCCAGCACCGCGATGCTGATCGCCGCCCCCGGCACCACCGCCGTCCACCACGCCTCCAGCCACACCTGCCGCATCTCCTGCAGCATCCCGCCCCAGCTCGGGTGCGCCGCGTCCGCGATGCCCAGCGCGAGGAAGCTCAGCGCCGCCTCCGCGAGGATGGCGTTCCCCACCTGGATGCTCGCGATGACGATGATCGGCGCCGCGACGTTCGGGAGCACGTGCCGCCACATGATCCGCACGGGGCCGTTCCCCAGCTCGACTCCGCCGCCTCCACGTACTGCAGGTTCCGGATGCTCAGCACCGCCCCCCCGAGCACGATCCGCGCCGTCGTCGGGGTGATGATGATCCCGATGGCGAGGCTCACCATCAGGAGCACGAGCCGCAGGCTGTAGCCTCGCTCCGGGTTGAAAATCGACAGGAAGAAGATCGCCAGCACCAGCGGCGGGAACCCCAGCACCACCTCGATCGCCCGGCTCACCAGCATGTCCACCCACCCCCGGAAGAACCCCATGGCCACCATCCCCAGCAGCGTCCACCAGCAGCGTCCCGATCGCCACCGCCGCGAACCCGATGCCCAGCGAAATCCGGCTCCCGATGATCACCCGGCTGAAGATGTCCCGGAACAGGTTGTCGGTCCCGAACGGGTGGCTCAGGCTCGGCGGCTGCAGCCGCGGGTTCTTCACCGGGTCGACCGCATCCGCCGCCTGCGGCGCCAGCACATCCGCTGCCCAGGGCAATCACGAGAATGAGCAGGATGCACACCACCCCCGCCGCCGCCCCCAGCGGCTTCTGCCGCGCAATCCGCCACAGCCGGGCCAGCCGCCCCGGCCGCCGCGGAAGCGCGCCCGTGATCGCCGGCGCCGCCGAAACCGCTTCCGCGCTCATCACGACGTACCTGATCCGCGGGTCGAACCACGCGTAGCTCAGGTCGACCAGCAGGTTGATCGTCACCAGCACAGCCGCGAAGAACAGGACCAGCCCCTGCACCTGCGGGTAGTCCTTGATCGTCACCGACGTGAAGGTCAGCAGCCCCAGCCCCGGCAGGCTGTAGATGTTTTCCAGCACCACCGTCCCGCCCAGTAGCACCCCGAACTGCAGCCCGAACAGCGTGACCACCGGGATCATCGCGTTCTGCAGCGCGTGCCGGAACACGACCATCCGCTCCCGCAGCCCCTTCGCCCGCGCCGTCCGGATGTAGTCCTGCCGGAACACCTCCAGCATCGAGCTCCGCGTCACCCGCGCCAGGCTCGCGCTCAGCGCCAGCCCGAGCGAAATCGCCGGCAGGTACAGCTGCTCGAGGTTCTTCAGCGGGTCCTCCCAGATGTCGACGTACCCGACCGGCGGCGCGTACCCCCACCACTTCGCCGGGAAGACGATCAGCATCGTCCCCAGCCAGAAACCCGGGATGCTCAGCGCCAGCCCGATCGACAGCACGCGCAGCACGTAATCGAGCGCCGAATCCTGCCGCACCGCGCTGATTACCCCGATCGGGATCGCCACGATGAGCGCGAACACCGTGCTCAGGATGGTCAGCTCCAGCGTCAGCGGAATCCGCGTCCGGATGCTCCGTCCACACGATCCCGCTTGCTGATGATCGTGGTGCCCCAGTCCCCCGTGAGCACGCCGCCCATGTACACGAGGTACTGGGTCACGAGCGGCTTATCGAGCCCCAGGTCCTCCCGGATCGCCTGGCACTGCGCCTCGTCCACGTCCGGATCTCCGTGTTCAGCACGATCTTGCACACGTCCCCCGGGATCATCCGCACCGCCGTGAAGACCACGATGCTGATGACGAACAGGACGACGAGCGGCTTATCGAGCAGCACGCGCTTCGCGAGGTACTGACCCATGCCCCTCTGCCTCGTCTCGCCCGGTAGGAGCCGGCCCACCGGCTGGCCCGGGGATTGCGGCATTCTGGAAATCCCCGGATCAATCGTCAAGGTCTATCGAACCGATAGTTTCGGCAAGTCTAACCGCCGAACGCCGCTCACTTCACCTGACGTGTGCCGCTCACCGCAGCCGCGTCACCGGCCGCAGGAACGCCATCGACAGCAGACCGATCACGATGCACACCGCCACGCTCGAAACCACCGTCGCCCGCGGCCCCCACGCGCTCGCCTGGATGCCAGCCTGCAGATACCCCGCCGGCACGCTCGCCGTAAACGCCAGCCCGTACATGCTCATCACCCGGCCCATCATCGCCCGGTCCGCCTGCTCCTGGAGCAGCGCCACCGCGAAATTGATGAAGACGGCCGGCCCCGTGATGCCAGCCGCGAACAGGCACGCCATCGCGACGCCCAGGTTCGGCGCCAGCCCGTAAGCCAGCGTGAACGCCGGCCCGTCAACACCAGCGAGCTCGCCAGCAGCAGTCCGCGCCGCCGCGACCCGCACCGCGCTCAGCAGCAGCGACCCGGCAACGATCCCCGCCCCGAACGCTCCCCACAGCAGCCCCACCCACCGGTCCGCCGCCCGGAACTCGTCTTCCACCATCAGGACAATCGTCACCGCGAACGGCCCCATGATGAGCACGCCCGGCACTGTCCCCAGCGCCAGGATCCCCAGCAGGGTCGGCTCCCGCCGCACGTACCGCAGCCCCTCGGCGAGGTCCGACGCGCACGCTCCGGCCCGTCGGCACCGGCCGGTCCGTCGCAATCCGCCAGAACAACAGCGCAGCCAGCGCCAGCAGCACCACTTCCGCGCCGAATGCCGCGGTGAGCCCGAGGAAATCCGCCGCCAGCCCGCCGAAGGTCGGCCCGCCGAACTGCAGCGTCGCCATGAACGCCAGCGTCCCGAAAATCGCTCCGTTCTGGATCTGCGGCTGCGCCAGGATCTGCGGTTCATCATCGCCTGCCGCGCCGGGTTCGTGAACGCCCCTGCCGACCCGACGACGGCCGCAAGCAGGAACACCGGCCACACCGCGCGCACCTCCAGCGTCCCGCCAGCGCCACGTAGACCAGCGACACGGCCGCCGCCACGATCTGGTACGTCCGCACCAGCACCCGCCGCCGCTCCACCCGGTCCGCCACCACCCCGCCCAGCAGCGCCAGCGCCGCCCCCGGCAGTGTCTGGCAGATGAGCGCCGCCGCAATCGCCGCCGCCCGCTGGTCCTCCGCCACCCGGTCCCGGATGAACAGCGGGACCGTCACGGCCTGGATGCCGACGCCCATCCCTGCCGCGACCGATGCGAACCACCACGCCCGGTACTTCGCCACCGTGAACGGGTTCCGCGAAATCCCCGCCGCCGTGACTTCCCCTGCTGCGGCTGCTTCCCGGGCCATCGGCCCGCCAGTCTACGTTAACGTCCTGGATGAAGACGCTCGGCCGCGCCGCCACCGGTCCGAAGCTCACGCGTCGTGGGCGAACACCACCGCCCCCAGCGGCGGCAGCACGATGCGCAGCGAATACGGCCGCCCGTGCGCCGGCTTCCCGCGTCCGCCTCCACCCCGCCGAGGTTCCCCATACCGCTCCCCCAGTACTCCTTGGCGTCGGTGTTCAGCACACTCGCGCCATGTGCCCCCGTGCGGCACGCCGATGACGTGGCTCACCCGCGGCACCGGCGTAAAGTTCAGCGCCACCGCCACCTCCCGCCGACCGTCCGGCGACCGTCCGCAGGAAGCTCAGCGTGCTCTGCTCCGCGTCGTTGCAGTCGATCCACTCGAACCCCGCCGGGTCGTGGTCCGTCGCTGTGCAGCGCCGGCAGCTCGCGGTAAAGCCGGTTCAGGTCCCCCACCAGCCGCGCCAGCCCGGCGTGCCGCTCGTACCCCGCGAGGTGCCACTCCAGCTCCTGCTCGTGGTTCCACTCCGACCACTGCCCGAACTCCTGCCCCATGAAGAGCAGCTTCTTCCCCGGCAGCGTGCCACTGGTAGGCGAACAGCAGCCGCAGGTTCGCGACACTTCTGCCAGTCGCTCGCCCGGCATCTTCCCCAGCAGCGACCCCTTCCCGTGCACCACCTCATCGTGCGAAAGCGCCAGCACGAAGTTCTCCGTGAACCCGTACAGCGCCCGGAACGTCAGCAGGTTGTGGTGCCACTTCCGGTGCACCGGGTCGTGCCCGAAGTACAGCAGCGTGTCGTGCATCCACCCCATGTCCCACTTGAACCCGAACCCCAGTCCCCCCATCGACGTCGGCCGCGACACCATCGGCCACGCCGTCGATTCCTCCGCCACCGTCTGCGTCCCCGGCGCCAGCAGGTAGACCGTCTCGTTCAGCCGCCGCAGGAACCAGATCGCGTCGAGGTCCTCCCGCCCGCCGAAGACGTTCGGCTCCCACTCGCCGTCGGCTTCCGCGAATAGTCGAGGTACAGCATCGAAGCCACCGCATCCACCCGCAGCCCGTCCGCGTGGTACACCGTCTCAGCCAGAACATCGCGCTGCTCAGCAGGAACGAGCGCACCTCGTGCCGCCCGTAGTTGAACACCAGGCTGCCCCAGTCCGGGTGGTAGCCCCGCCGCGGGTCCGCGTGCTCGAAGAGGTGTGTCCCGTCGAACCGCGCCAGCGCAAACGCGTCATCCGGGAAGTGCGACGGCACCCAGTCGAGCGATGACCCCGATGCCAGCCTGGTGCAGCGTATCCACCAGGAACATGAATTCCTGCGGCGAACCCCACCGGCTGCTCGGCGCGAAGTACCCCGTCGACCTGGTATCCCCACGACCCGTCAGAAGGGGTGCTCCATCACCGGCATCAGCTCGACATGCGTGAACCCGTGGGCAACCGCGTATCCTCCGCCAGCTGCGGCGCCAGCTCCCGGTACGTCAGCATCTCCCCGCCCGGGCCCCGCCGCCACGACCCGAGGTGCACTTCGTAGATCGCCAGCTCGGCCGGTCGTGCCGGTTCACCTCGCCCCGCCGCCGCATCCAGTCGCCGTCGCCCCAGGTGTAGTTCCAGCTCTGCCACCACCGAGGCCGTCGCCGGCGGCACCTCCGCCTGGAATGCGAACGGGTCCGCCTTCCACAGCTCCTCGCCCGGTCGTCCCGGTTCTTCAGCCAGAACTTGTACCGGTCGCCCGGCTTCGCCCCAGGCGCGAACCCCTCCCAGACCCCGGAGGGGCCGAGACAGCGCAGCGGGTTGGCCGCCGGCTGCCAGCCGTTGAAGTCGCCGGCGACCGCCACTTCCCGCGCGTTCGGCGCCCAGACCGCGAACCGGACGCCTTCGACCCCGCCCCAGGTGCGCACGGGTGCGCCCCCATCAGCCGGTACAGGCCGCGCGTGGTTCCCCTCGTTGAACAGGTACAGGTCCTGCTCCCCGAATGCCGTTTCACCCTCGCTCCTGCTCACAGTCCCTCCTGCGCCGCCGCGAGCAGCAGGCCCCGCAGCGGGATCTCCGCCCAGTCCGGGCGGTGGTCCAGCTCATACCCCAGCTCGTAGAAACGCCTTGTCGAGCACGAACGTATCCAGCAGGAACCGGTGCTCCTGCGTCGCTGCCGCCCGGCAGTCCGCTCGCCCGCGCCACGGCGAAGTACCCGTCGAGGTACGCCCGGCGGTCGTCCAGAGGTACCAGCCCAGCGCCCACCGTTCGAGGTCTGTCCCGGTCCCCGCGGCGTGCCCCTCGACCACCTGCCGCAGCCCCGCCCGGCTGTCCGCATAGTGGAACGACCGCGACCATCCCGGCCACGTACGCGCAGCGGCGAGCGCCGCAGCCGCCGCTCGCCCAGCGACCGCGCCGGCTCGCCTTCGAAGTCGATGAACACCGGCTCCCGCCCGTTCACCAGCACCTGCCCGAGATGCAGGTCGCCGTGGCACCGGATGCGCAGGCTCTCGCAGCTTCCGCCGGGCCACCTGCTGCAGCCGCTCCAGCAGCGCCGGCTCCTTCTCCAGCACCAGCCCCGCCAGCGCCACCGCCTCCGCGCTCAGCGACGGCAGGCACCGCCGCAGCGCCCGCAGCGAGCGTCGCGCCTGCACCCGGAACCCCTGCGCCAGCGCCCGCTGGTAGAACGGCGTGTACCGCTCCGGCGCGAAATCCGGGTGCGCGATGCCCGCGAGCGCCGCGTGCAGCTCCGCCGTCCGCCGCCCCAGCGTCTGCCGCGAACGTCGAGCCATCCCCCCGCGAACCCCGCCAGCCCCTCCGGCGCCGGCCCGACCCCCAGCGGATGGTCCGCCTCGCTCACCTTCGGCGCTTCCAGTCGCGCCGCCGCGACCTCCTCCAGCATCCGCTCCAGCTGCTCCGTCGCGAACTCGAGTCCACGCATCGTACTGGTGCGGCACGGCCGCCTCGATCACCCCGGCGACCGCCGGCCGCATCCCCTCCCGCACGTACTCCACGTACCCGGCCAGCCGCGGCATCCCATGCCCGCGGCCGGCGTCTTCGCCAGCAGTTCGCCCACGCTCCACCTGCGGATGCACCCCCGGCTCCAGCCGCCGGATCGCTTTGAAGACGTACTGCCCCGGGTAATGCACTCGACGTGTTCGGCTTTGCTCCGCCCGGCTCAGGATGGGCGCAGCTTCGAGCCCGTTGAACCGCACGCCCGGCTCCGGCACGAACACCAGCCCGCCGCGCTCGCCCGCGAGCCGCGTCCGCGCCCGGGTAAACAGCCCCGGCAGCGCGCTGCACACCTCCGGCTCAGCGCCAGCCCGTCCACCAGCAGCCACCGCTCCCCGGCAGCGTTGCGCACTTCCGCCGCCACCGCCCACCCGGCCGCCGCCTCCACGTCCGCGCCCTGCGCCCCTCCGGCACCACCGAGAGGAGCAGCCCGAACTGGTCCGGCTCCCCCTGCTCGTACTCCACCAGCACCACCGCGAACACCGTCGGCGGCAGCCCCCGCGCCCGCAGCGGCACCCGGTCCGCGACCCGCACCCGCCGGCGGCCGCCGCGTCAGCCCGCCGAACCAGTCCGCCGCGCCGGCACGTACTCCGCCAGCAGCACCGCGTCGAGGTCGGCGGCGCCAGCCCGTCGAAGACCTCCTCCGGACTCGCATCGACCCGTGATCTCCGGCAAGATGGGCTCCGCCCGCCGAACCACGTCCGCGCCCGGCGCCGCCAGTTCGAACCAGTAGAACGAGTGCGGCCCGCAGCGAGAGGAAGTACGGCTCCGCACTCGCCACCCGCGGGAACCGCCCGTGCCCGAACAGCTCCACCGGCTCCGCGCCCGGCGTACGCCCCCAGCGCGAGGTGCGCCGCCTGCGCGAACCGCGACAGGTTCGCCACCACCAGCAGCCGCTCGCCCCGCGTACTCCCGCACGAACGCCAGCACCCGGTGGTTGTCGCACTCCACGAACTGCAGGCTCCCCCGCGCGAAGGCCGGATGCCGCCGCCGCAGCCCGATGAGCCGCCGCATCCACCACAGCAGCGACGACGGGTTCGCCTGCTGCGCATCCACGTTCACCGACTCGTAGTGGTACTCCGGGTCGATGATCACCGGCAGGTACAGTTTCTGCGGGTTCGCCCGCGAAAACCCCGCGTTCCGGTCCGCGCTCCACTGCATCGGCGTCCGCACGCTGTCCCGGTCGCCGAGGTAGATGTTGTCCCCCATCCCGATCTCGTCGCCGTAGTAGATCACCGGCGTCCCGTTCAGCGAGAACAGCAGCGCATTGAGGAGCTCGATGAGCCGCCGGTTGTTCGCGAGGAGCGGCGCCAGCCGCCGCCGGATGCCGAGCTCGTTCACCCGCGCCCGGTCCTCCGCCGCGTACACCCGGTACATGTAGTCCCGCTCCTCGTCCGTCACCATCTCCAGCGTCAGCTCGTCGTGGTTCCGCAGGAACAGCGCCCACTGGCACGTCTCCGGGATCGGCGGCGTCTGCTCCAGGATCTCCGTCGTTGGGAACCGGTCCTCCATCCGCACCGACATGAAGAGCCGCGGCATCAGCGGGAAGTGGAACGCCATGTGGCACTCGTCCCCGGGATCGCCGAAGTACGCCACCGCATCCTCCGGCCACTGGTTCGCCTCCGCCAGCAGCATGCGCCCCGGGAACTTCGCGTCGACGTGCGCCCGCAGCTCCTTCAGGAAGGCGTGCGTCCGCGGCAGGTTCTCACAGGTCGTTCCCTCCGCCTCGAACAGGTACGGCACCGCGTCCAGCCGGAACCCGTCCACGCCCATCTCCAGCCAGAAATCCGCCACCTCCATGATCTCCCGCCGGACCCGCGGGTTCTCGAAGTTCAAATCCGGCTGGTGCGAATAAATAGCGGTGCCAGTAGTACTGGCCCGCTACCGGGTCCCACGTCCAGTTCGACCGCTCGAAATCCTTGAAGATGATCCGGGCGTCACCGTACTCCGTCGCGGTGTCGCTCCAGACATAATAATTCCGGTACGCGCTCCCCTTCGGCGCCCGCCGCGTCCCGCTGGAACCACGGGTGCTGGTCGCTCGTGTGGTTGATCACGGCAGCTCCGTGATCACCCGCAGCCCCCGCGCGTGCGCCTCCCGCAGGAACGTCTTGAACTCCGCCAGCGTCCCGTAGGCCGGGTGAATCTTCCGGTAATCGGCGATGTCGTACCCGTCGTCCCGCAGCGGCGATTCGTAGAACGGCAGCAGCCACACCGCCGTCACGCCCAGCTCCTGCAGGTAGTCCAGCTTCGCCGTCAGGCCGGCGAAATCCCCGATGCCGTCGCCGTTCCCGTCGTGGAACGCCCGCACATGCAGCTCGTAGATGACCGCGTCCTTGTACCAGAGCGGGTCGCCCGTGAGCACCGCGGAACGTTCCGCGCGCGAAGCCGTAGCCCGGGTCATCGCACCTCCTGCGCCGGTCACGGAACGCGCGGCCGGCCCTTCCAGTTTCCCCGACGCCCGCGCCCCGGACCAACTCCGCCGGTAAACTGCCCAAATGCTCCAGCGGATCGACCACCTCGTCGCGCCCGTCCCCTCCCTCGATGCTGCCGCCGAAGCGTACGGGCGCCTCGGCCTCGCCCTCACGCCGCGCACGGTCCACGCCGGGCGCGGCACCGCCAACCGCGCCGCCTTTGTCGGCCGCTCTGCCGCCGATTTCGTCTACCTCGAGCTCCTCGCCGTCGAGGCGTACCCCAGCGCAGCTCCCGCCCTCACGCCGCGCCCGGTACGCTGACGTCGCGGCACCAGCGGCGGCCTCGCCGCGATCGCCTTCACCGCCGACCGCCCCCTCGATGCGGCCCTCCCGCCGCTCGCGGCCGCCGGCGCAGCGCCATCGACCGCTCGGCCGGTCCGCTGCCGACGACGGCCAGTCTCGTCGTCGACGCCGCCCTCGCCGCCGGCATCCCCGCCATCCCCTTCCCCATCCTCCTCGTCGATTACCCCGGCGGCCTCGACGCCCGCTTCGAACGCTCCCGCAGCCTCGGCCGCTTCGACCACCGGTTCCCGCTCGCGCGGCTCGACCACCTCGCCGTCCTCGCCCCCGACCTCGACGCCGCGACCCGCACCTGGGTCGACGCTCCTGGGGCTCGCCGTCGCCGGCGAAATCGCTGCGCCCGGCATGGTCATCCGCCAGCTCCGCTGCGGCGATGCCGTCATCGAACTCGACCTCGCCGCCCGTCGGCGATGCCAGCCCGCTCGCCGGCCGGCCTGCAGCGCTCCTGCCCGTCGCTGCGCCTGGGATGGTAGCCGGCCCGCTCGACGCCGCGGCCGCCCTCGCCCGCGAGCGCGGCTTCTCCTGCCCGCCCCCATCGCCCGGCGTCATCCCCGGCACCCGCCGGACGACCATCCCCGCGGCCGAACTCGGCGGCGTCGCCATGCAGCTCCTCGAATACGCCGGCTGAAACGTCCCCGCGCTGCAACCTCCCTTCCCCCGAGATGCACCCGTAGGGGTTTCCCCCTAGGGCGAAAACCTGATCGAAGCCCCTCCGCTCCGCGCGGGGGCGGGAGCATTCGATGGACACGCGACCGGTCTCCGGACTCCTCGGCGCCGCCGCCTACCGCCCGTTCCACCCTGGCATACGGCTCGCCCGTCGTGCGCCACCCGCCTCTCCACCGCCGACGCCGCCGATACGGTCGATATCTCCCCCGAAGCCCGCGAGCTCGCCGCCCGTTTTGCCCGACCCTTCCCCCACGGCGACGGCTAGCTGGGACCAGGTCCGCTACGACCCGCCCCACACCGACGACCCCGACTTCCCCTGGGAAGTCGCCCACCAGCAGTGGATGGAGATCGTCGACCGCGTCTTCCGCAAGCCCGGCGATGCCGCCGAACCCGGCGCAGCGGGCCCCGGCTCAGCCCCCGCCTGACCCGCCGCGCCGAAGAACGAGAACAGCTCGGGGTACTTCTTCAGGCTCGCGCCGCCGTCGATGTACAGCGTCTGCCCGGTCATCAGCGACGACACGTCCGAGGCCAGGTAGAGCGCCAGCCCCGCCACATCCTCGGGCTCGCCCGCCCGCCCCAGCGCCGTCTCCGCGATGAACGCCGCCTCCAGCCCCGGCACGGCCGTCATCGGCGCCGTCGCCGGCGTGTGGATGAGCCCCGGCCCGATCGCGTTCACGCGGATCCCGTGCCGGCCCAGCTCCAGCGCCGCCACCTTCGTCAGCATCGCCACCCCCGCCTTCGCCGAGCAGTAGGCCGCGAACCCCTCCGTCGGCTGAATCGCGTTCAGGCTCGCGATGTTGATGATGCTGCCGCTCCTGCCCCTGCGCAATCATCTGCGCCGCCTCGTGCTTGATGCACAGGAACGTCCCCGTCAGCGAAATCCCGATCACCCGCTCCCAGTCGGCCAGCGGGTACGCCTGGATCGGCGAGAAGCCGCCCACGCCCGCGTTGTTCACCGCGATGTCCAGCCGCCCGAACCTCCGCACCGCCTGCGCCACCATCCGCGCCACCGCTGCCTCGTCCCGGACGTCGACCTCCGCCCCGTCCACCTGGTTGTGGCCCAGCTCCCCGATCAGCCGGGCGATTCCCGCCGGGTCCACATCCCCCACGATGACCCGCGCTCCCTCGCGCACGAACGCCTCCACGATCGCCTTGCCGATGCCCGAGGCTCCCCCCGTGACGATCGCGACCCTGCCCTCCAGCGAACCCATCGTCCGAACCTCCTGCGCTGCTCACGAAACGGCCCCGGCGCATCCGCCGGGGCCGCCTGCCTTCGAATCCGCCGCCTAGAGGTACTTCCGGAACCAGGCGAGCGTCTTCTCCCACGCATCCTTCGCCGCCGCCGGGTTGTACTGCGGCTCCGGGTGCTCATCGTTGAAGAACGCGTGCCTGCGTCCCCGGGTAGGTGATGAACTCGTGCGTGATGCCCCGCTTCTCCAGCTCCGCCTTGTACGTCGGGATGTTCGGGTTCACGAAGTCGTCGTGCTCCGCCCAAATGCCCAGCACCGGCGCCGTTAGCCCGTCCCAGTTGTACTTCACCATCGGGTGCCCGCCGTAGAAGTCCACGCACGCGCCCACATCCCCGTCGCTGTTGCACGCCGCGAACAGCGACAGCGCCCCGCCCATGCAGAACCCCACCGTCCCAGACCGGGCCGCCGGTCAGCTCCTTCAGGTAGGCCACCGCCCCCTTCAGGTCCGCCTCCGCCCGCTGGATGTTCAGCGCCATCAGCAGCTTCCCGGCCTCGTCCGGCTCCTTCGTGACCACCCCGTGGTACAGGTCCGGCGCCAGCGCGACGAACCCCTCGTTCGCGAACCGGTCCGCGATGCCTTTGATGTTGTCGTTGAGCCCCCACCACTCCTGGATCACGATGACGCCCTTGCCGGACCCGGAGGCCGGCTTCGCAAGGTAGCCGCTGCACGTACCCGCCGTTGGCGGACCGAAGGTCACCATCTCTCCCATCGGTCTCGACTCCTTTCCCCCGCAGCCGCGGGGCCGAAACTTCGCGCCGATAGCCTACCCGCTCCCCGTTTCCGCGTCAGCCTCCTCCAGCGCCAGCCCAATCTCCTCCCGCACTCGCGCATCCGCTTCGACCCGCAAGCGTGCTTCGAGGACATGGCGCACGGGCGCGCCCGTCCGCGCGCCAAGCCGCCCCAGCGCCCACGCCGCGTGCCCCCGCACCAGCGCCGACGCGTCCTCCAGCGCCAGCGCCAGCACCGGCAGGTCCCCTGCGCTGCCCCCGTTCCCCAGCGCGATGCACGCGTTCCGCGCCATGCCTTCCCGCTTCGCCCGCATCAGCGCCGTGCCCCGGTAGCGCGTCGGCGAACGCCAGCCTCGTCCATCTCGATGAACTGCCGCAGCAGCGGCCACGCCCGGTCAACGTCCGCAGCCGCCAGTTCCGGGTCGGCCTCGCCACCGCCCCGCCCCCACCGGACACGCGTCGAGGCAATCGTCGCAACCGAACACCCGCATCCCCATCGCAGCCCGGAGGTCGCGCGGCACCGGCCCCCGCAGCTCGATCGTCAGGTAGCTGATGCACCGCCGCGCATCCACCACCGGCCCCCGTCCTCCGCAATCGCCCCGGTCGGGCAGGCGGCGATGCACCGCCGGCAGGCGCTCGCACGTCTTCTTCAGCGGCGGGTCCGGGTCCAGCTCCAGCGTCGTCGCGATGACCCCCAGCACGCACCCATCGGCCCGAACCCCGGCGCCAGCAGCATCGTCGACTTACCCCAGCCAGCCCAGCCCCGCCGCCGCCGCGTACGGCCGCTCCAGCAGCGGCCCGTAGTCCACCGTCGCCCGCGCCGCAGCAGCCGAACTCCTCCCGCAGCCGCCAGCAGCCGCCTTCCTCAGCCGCGACTCGAACACCCGGTGGTAATCGCGCCCCCGCGCGTACCGCGCGACGACGCCCCGGGCCTCGCCCGTCCCCGGGCGGCGCCGGGTCACGCCCCCGCGCCGGCAGCGCCATCCCACTACGAGGCTCCGACGCCCCCGCGAGGAACCGCCCCGGGTCCGTTGCCCGCTCCACCACAGTCCGCGTCCATCCACCGCATCTCGCCGAACAGCCCCGCGTCCAGTGCGCCCAGCGCAGCCCTCCGCGCCCCGCGCCGCCGGCTCCGCCCGCGCAATGCCGACAAGCGGGAAGCCCGCCTCCCGGCAGACCGCCTTCACCCGCGCTTCCAGCTCCCCGGCCAGTGCGTCCATTCTCGCGCGTCCCCCCGGCCCCGCCGCCGTCTCAACATTCTGCCGTGATGTCGAAGATGCTTGCCGCGACAACATCCCATAACTGCTGTCAGCCCCTCGCTTCCGCGGCCATTCCCGCACCAAAATGCCCTGAGCACCCGCTAAGCTGCCGTTGACGCTTCAACGATCGCTTCAACTTCCCGCACACTTCCGCATCCATGCCCCCGACGACCTGCCTCGACCTTCTCGACCCGACCCGCCGCGCGCTCCTCGTCGCCCTCCGCCGCCTCGGCGGCGCGACCGCCGAAGAGGTCGCCTCCCACTGCTTCCTCTCCGTCGGCGCCGCCCGCCAGCATCTCCAATCGCTCGAGGCGCAAGGCATCGTCGCCCACGAACCCCTGCGCCGCGGCCCCGGCCGGCCCCGCCACCGCTACCTCCTCACCCCGGCGGGCGAGGCCCTCTTCCCCAGGCTCGACCACGAAGCGCTCGATACCCTCCTCGAAGCCGTCGAACAGGAACCCCCCGACGTCCGCGAGCGCCTCCTGCGCCGCCTCCGTCGAGGGCACCATCAGCCGCTACCGGCCCGCCTTCGAAACCCACGGCCGCGGCTCCCCGCTCCGCGGCGCCGTTGCTGTCTTCGAGGAGGCCGGCTACCTCCCCGAAGTCCGCGAAACCCCCGCCGGCATCGCCATCACCCTCCACCACTGCCCGATCGCCGATGCCCCCCGCCGGCGCGAACTCCTCTGCGAGGCCGAAGCCCGCTGCCTCGCCGCCGCCTTCCCGGGCGCCCGCCTCGAACGGGATGCCTACCGGCCGCACGGCGACCCGCGCTGCACCTACATCCTCGAACCGTCCGTCGAGCCCGGCGACGGCTGACCGGCAGACCGGGGCCCCGGCGCGCGCCGCCGGGGCCCATGCATCGCAACGTGCCGGGCCGGGCCTCAGGCCACGCCGAAGTCCCAGCTCGCGCCGTCGTGGTACACCTTGAGCACGTTCTTCGCGATCAGGATCCGGTGCACCTCGTCCGGCCCGTCCGCGATCCGCAGCGTCCGCGCCCCCGTGTACATCCCCGCCAGCGGCGTATCGCCCGAGACGCCCATCGCGCCGTGCACCTGGATGGCGCGGTCCACCACGCGCTCGTGCGCTGCCGGCACGTACACCTTCAGCGCCGAGATCCGCAGCGTCCGCGGGTCCAGCCCGCTGTCGATCACCTCCGCCGTGTGAATCGTCATCAGCCGCGCCGTGCACGATGTCGATGTACGAATCCGCGATGAACCCCTGGATGAACTGCTTCGTCTCCAGCTTCCCGCTCGCGCACCTCGCGGTCCATCGAGCGCCGCACCATGAGGTCGAACGCCCGCCACATCTGCCCCACGGTCTGTTCATGCAGTGGAACACGCGCCCCGCGCCCAGCCGGTCCTGCGCCGCCTGGTGGCCGCTCCCCGTCCGGCCGAGCTGGTTCGTCACCGGCACCCGGACGTTCCGCGTACTCCACCTCGCAGTGGTTCGATTCGATGCCCCAGACCTTGATCTTCCGGACGATCCGGAAGCCCGGGGTGTCCGTCGGCACGATGATCTGGGTCATCTTCTCCTTCTGGCCGCCGGCCCCGTCCGGCTCCTCCGTCCGGCACATCACGATCGCGAACGCCGCCCCGTCTGCGCCCGTCGTGAACCACTTCCGGCCGTTGATCACCCACTCATCGCCGTCCCGCACCGCCCGCGTCTGGATGGCGTACGGGTCCGAACCCGGCGCGTCCGGCTCCGTCATCGAGAAGCACGAGCGGATCTCGCCCCGGATGAGCGGCTCCAGCCACTTCTTCTTCTGCTCCTCCGTCCCGTACTTCAGCAGGATGGTCTGGTTCCCCGAATCCGGCGCCACCACCCCGAACAGCGGGTTCGAATACGGGCTCCACGCGAGGATCTCGTTCATGTAGGCGTGCTTCATGCAACCCGATCCCCATCCCGCCGTACCGTCCTTCGGCAGGTGCGGCGCCCACAGCCCGGCCGCCTTCACGTGCTCCTGGATCTCATGGCGCAGCCGCTGGGTCTCCGGGTTCCGGTAGTCCCCCAGCCGGTCCTCGTTCGGGATGATGTACCGGTTGACGATGTTCGCCGTCGCCTCCCGGATCTGGTTGGTCTCCGGGTCCAGCGTCGGCACCGGCGAAACCTGCATGGGTGCGTCCTCCATCGATGTGCGATGGGCGAAGTCTACGCCGAAACGAACAGGGCGCGCCGTCCGTTCGGCGCGCCCTGCAGCGTCGCGTGGTCCCGGCCGGACCGTCAGGTGATCGGCCAGCGCGCGCTCGCCTCATAGGTGCGTGCGACAATCGGATGGTGGATCCAGATCTGGGCCACCAGCTCGGCCTTCTCCATCTCGTAGCCGCCCAGCTTCAGCGACGGTCGCAAGGTCCGCCTCGTCGAGCCCCTCGACGAACTTCGCCGAGGCCTCCTGCCCCTCGAGGATCGCCTGGATGACCTCCTCGCGGCTCTTCTCCTTCAGCGATGCGATCGCCGCCGCGTTGTTCTGCGCCGCAGCCGCCGCCGTGACGCTGTCCAGCACGCCTACGCGCCGAGCAGCGGGTAGAGCCGCGGCGCCGCGCCGGCCACCGCCGCGATGTGCCGGAAGGCATCCCCGCTCGTCCACTGGTGGCCCAGCTGGTAATCCCAGTCCTTCGTCCGCTCCGCGGCCGCAGCTGCGCGCCGGCCGGCGAACCGGATGCCCTCGGCCAGCTCCTGTTTCGAAATCATGCGGTCATCTCCTCATGAAAAGGTCGCGCGTAGCGTGCGGCCCCCCGGCCCGCGCCGCAACGGCCGGTTCGCCCCGGTCGCGGGGATCCACTACTCGTAGCTTTCGTCCTCCGCCTCGACGTCCACGTCCGGCGTCGAATCGATGTCCTCATGCCGGTCTCGCTCCAGCCCTCTTCCGTCTCCTCTTCCAGCTCCTCGTCCTCGTCGTAGCCCCACTCCTCGTCCTCGTCCCGCCGGAGCAGCCCCCGCCGCGTGTACCACGGCGCGGATCTCCGACAGCCGCGACTGCGGGAAGCTCACCTTGTCGATCATCGACGGGTGCTTGAACGTCTCCCGCAGGATCACCTTCGGCTGCTCGCCCGTGCTCACCATCGCCGCGCTGTACCGGTTCCCCGCCTTCATCATCCGCGCCAGCCGCAGCCCGATCCGCGGTTCGATCATCCCCACGTGCTTGAACGTCGCCCCGGACCGTGAGCACGTTCACCGCGTTGCCCTGCACTTCGAGCTGCACGATGTCGCCCGCGTCGAGCACTGCCGCCACCTTCGAGTCGACCGCCTGCAGCGCCGCCACCGCCGCGCTGCCCGTCTCCTCGACGAACACGCCGCGTATCCACCTGCGTCGGCGGCGCTGCTCACCGGCGCATCGCGCAGGGCCGCCAGCCGATCGATGTTGCGCCGCGCGATCTGGTTCGTCGGGTCGAGGTCGAGCGCCTTCTGGTAGGCGTCCAGCGCCTCCTGCACCTGCCCCAGCTCGCTCAGCGGCCTTCCCCAGCCGGTTGTACCCTTCCGCTTCGTTCGCGAAGAGCCGCGTGTACTCCCGGTTCACCTGCACGGCTTCCTGCCAGCGGCCAGTTGACCGCCAGCTTGACCGCCTGCTCCGTCAGTTGCTTCTTCAGCTTCGCCCGCTCCTCGGGCGTCATCTCGTCGAGGTTCGTTTCGTTCGTCATCTTCCGTCGCTTTCTGCCAGCGGCCGCCCAGCGACAGCGGAAAGGATACGGCCGGCGCCCCGCTCGAGCAATCCGCAGCGCCCCGTCGGCCGCCGCCGTACCATCATGCCATGGCCCTGCCCGGCTCCCTCGCATCCGTCGACCCCGGCGCCCTCGCCGACCGCATGGCCCGCGCCTGGGCCGAGGCAGCCCCGCGCTTCGGCGCCTACCACCTCATCCTCCCCGGCGCCCCCGCCTTCGTCTGCAAGGTCGATGACTGCGAAGCCGCCTGCTGCCGCGTCTTCTCCGTCGCCATGCACGACCGCGACGTCGACCGCTTCGCGCGCGTCTCCGGCCTCCAGCCCGTCCAGTTCCTCGAGCTCGAAAACGGCGAACCGATCCGCCTCCCGCTCGCGCAGCCCTACCTGCTCGCGCGCGATGGACGGCCGCTGCCGCTTCCTCCAGCCGCGCCACCGCTGCGGCGCCTACGAGGCCCGTCCGACTGCCTGCCGCCTCTATCCCCACTTCGTCGTCTACTGGAACCTCGAAACCGCCCGGCCCGTCTACGCCGACCCGCCGCCGCTCGCCGACGCCGCCGCCGCGGGCCCCGTCGTGCCCCTGCTCCTCGGTCACGAACAGTGTCCCGGCTTTACCGGCGCGCCGCTCACGGATGACGACTGGCTCGCGCTCCTCGAAGAAACCGACCACCTCCAGCGCAACCTCGCCTGAACCCGGCACTGTCCTCGTCCCGCCGCTGTGCCCTACCCTCGAAGGTGAGCCCGCCGCATCCATGTCCAGCCGCCACCTGTTCATCCTCTTCCTGCTCTCCGTGACGTGGGGAGCCTCCTTCCTCTTCATCAAGGTCCAGCTCGATGCCGGTCTGGAACCCCTCGGCGTCGCCAGCCTCCGCACCCTCCTCGGCGCGGCAGCGCTCGCCCCGTTCGTCCCGTCGCCGCTCGCCCGCGCGGCCCGGCCCACGCCCCGGCAGGCCGCCCTCCTCGCCGCGCTCGGGCTGACCAACTTCGCCCTCCCGTGGACGCTCGTCGCCGTCGCTGAGCACCACATCTCGAGCCGGCATGGCTTCCATCGCCAACGCCACCGCGCCGCTCTGGGCGGCCGTCCTTGCCGTCGCCTTCCTCCGCGACGAGCCGCTCACGCTCCAGAAATCCCTCGGCCTCGCCCTCGGCTTCACCGGCATCGTCTCTCCTCGCCGGCCCCGCCTCGGTCGGGCACCTTTCCGGCGAAGCGCTCGGCCGTGAGCCTCATGCTCCTCTCCACCCTCAGCTACTCCTCCTCGGCGATCGTCATCCGGCGCACCCTCGGCGGTCTCCCCCCGGCGCTGGTCGCGTTCGGGCAAGTCGCCGCTGCCGCCGCCGTCCTTGCGCCGCTCGCTCTCGGCACTGGCGCCTTCGCCGGCGCCGATTGGGGTCCCGGCGTCCTCGGCGCCGCTGCGGACCCTCGGCGTGCTCGGCTGGCGGGCGCCGCCGTCGTGCTCTACATGGGCCTCATCCAGCAGATCGGCGCCGTCCGCTCGACGCTCGTCACCTACCTCATCCCGCCGATGGGGCGTCCTGCTCGGCTGGGCGCTCCTCGGCGAACCGCTCGGGTGGAACCTCCTCGCCGGCCTCGCCGTCGTCCTCGCCGGCGTCCTCCTGGTCCAGGGCGTCATCTCGGCTTCCGCTCTCCCGCTCCCCCGCCCCCGAGGGCTCGGCCGCGGCCGGCCGCTGAGCCGCAGCTTCCTGCTAAGCTCCCGCCATGGCCAGCCCCGAGCTCCCGCCCGTCCGCCCCGCCATCCGCGCCCTCGCCAGCCAGCTCATCGCCGACCGCCGCCACCTCCACCAGCACCCCGAACTCTCCTGGCAGGAGCACGAAACCCAGCGCTACCTGCTCCAGCGCCATCGCCGAGCTCGGCCTCGCCGACGTCCGCCCCATCGCCCGGACGGGCGCCACCGCCCTCGTCGAAGGCGCCCGCCCCGGCCCCTGCGTCCTCTGGCGCGCCGACATCGACGCCCTCCCGGTCCCGGAAAAGAGCGGCCTCCCCTTCGCTTCCGTCAACGAGGGCGTCATGCACGCCTGCGGCCACGATACCCACATGGCCATCGCCCTCGGCCTCGCCGCCTGGGCCCGGCAGCACCGCGCCGACCTCCACGGGCGCCATCCGCTTCGTCTTCCAGCCCGCCGAAGAAGCCGCGGGCGGCGCAGCCGCCTGCATGCGCCGACGGCGTCCTCGAAAACCCCCGCGTCGATGTTGCGCTCGGCCTCGGCACATCAGCGCCGACATCCCCATCGGGGCCATCAACCTCGCCCCCGGCCCCTTCTTCGCCGCGCCCACCGCGCTCCGCATCGAAATCACGGGCCGGCGGCGGGCACGCCGCCGCACCTCACCAGGCCGTCGACGCCATCGTCGTCGCCGCCCACGCCGTCACCGCCCTCCAGACAGTCGTTAGCCGCTCCCTGCCGCCCTCCGAACAGGCGGTCCTCACCATCGGCAAGGTCCAGGGCGGCTTCCGCGGCAACGTCATCGCCGAATCCGCCGTCATGTCCGGGACGATCCGCTCCTATTCGAATGCCGTCCGCGACCTCATGCTCCGCCGCACCGAAGAGATCCTCGCCGGCGTCTGCGCGGCCTTCGGCGCCGCCTTCGAACTCCGCCACGAGACCTCCTCGCCCGCCGCTCGTCAACGACCCTGCCGTCACGGCCGAGGTGCTCGACCTCGCGCGGGATCTACTTCGGACCGGGCCGCGTCATCGGCGTGCCCACCATGGGCGCCGAAGATATGTCCGTCTTCCTCGAAGCCCGCCCCGGCTGCTACTTCTGGCTCGGCGCCCGCAACGAACGGAAGGGCATCGCCGGCCGCCACCACGACCCCGGCTTCGTCATCGACGAAGACGCCCTCCCGCTCGGCGTCGAATTCGCCGCCCGGGTCGTCGACGCGCTTCCTCTGGCGCTAGGCCGTCATCTCCGCCAGCAGCCGCTCTACCGCTGCTTCGACCCCCGGTTCGAACACCGCGAGCGCGCGGTTCTCCCGGCTCAGCAGCCCGTCCTCCTCCGCCCGGTCGAGGAACGCCCGCAGCCCGTCGAAGTAGCCGCCCACGTTCGCAAACACCAGCGGCCCGGCGTGCAGCCCCAGCTGCCGCCAGGTCGACCATCTCGAACGCGCTCGTCCAGCGTGCCGTACGCTCCCGGCAGCGCGAGGAACCCCTGCGCCAGCCCGGCCATCAGCGCCTTCCGCTCCGCCATGGTCTCCACGACGTGGAGTTCGGTGACCCCGGTGTGGGCCAGCTCGAGGTCGACCAGCAGCCGCGGGCATCACGCCGATGACGCGCCCGCCCGCTGCCAGGCACGCGTCTGCCAGCGCTCCCATCAGCCCGACCGTTGCCCCGCCGTAGACCACCGTCACGCCGCGCGCGGCGAGCAGCCGCCCGGCCGCCCGCGCCGCCTCGAGGTAGCGCCGGCGCGCGCCCGAACGCGAACCGCAGAAGACCGCGACGGCGGGCGCGCCGCCGCTACCATCAGCGACCCACCGGTCGGCATCCCGGTCCCAGCGTCACGAGCTCCCCCGGTTCGAAGAAGAGCGCAAGCTCCCGCGCCGCGCTCTCCGGGCCGTCGCTCGCGTGGACGCAGGTTTCGCCCCTTATCGAGCCCGAAGTCGGCCCGCACCGTGCCGGGCGCCGCCTCGACCGGGTTCGTCGCCCCGATGGTCGCCCGCACCACCCGGATCGCGTCCTTGCCTTCCCACGCGATCGCCGATCACCGGCGCGCTCGTGATGAACTCGACAAGCCCCGGGAAGAACGGCTTCCCCGCGTGCTCGGCGTAATGCCGCTCCGCCAGCTCCCGCGTCACCCGCAGCAGCTTCATCCCGACGATTTTCAGGCCGCGGCGCTCCAGCCGCGCGATGATCTCCCCGGCGAGCCCCCGCTGCATCGCATCGGGCTTCACCAGGAACAGCGTGCGCTCCGTCGTAATTCCAAGCGTTCCTCCTCGCTACCCGGCCGCGCGCTGCCGCCGGGAGATCGTGATTGCCGGTTCGCGCCAGGTAGTACGGCTCCGCCCCGGACTCGAGCCGGCCTTCCCGGGCTGCCGGGGCCAGCTGCTCCAGCAGCGCCGCCGCCCGCTCGCGCGGCCCGATTTCGATGCCCCCCCGCGCCCCTGCGCCCTCTCCTCGCCAGCAGCTCATCGCCCAGGCAGCTCGGCCGTCAGCACGATGTCGCCCGTCGGCCTTCCCGCGCGGCCCACCGCTGCAGCTCCAAACTCGCCGCCGACCGCGCCGGGTGGATCGCCGTCACCGCCGCTGCGCCGGCAGCGAGGGCCACCGCCTCGAACGTCCGCACCCCGTAGAGCGGCGCGCCCGTCGCCAGCGACAGCCCCTGCGCCGTCGCGATGCCAACGCGCAGCCCGGCGTACGACCCCGGGCCCGTCACCACGATGATCCCCGCCGGCCGCTCGCCGCCCAGCAGCGCCTCGATCGTCCGCGAGCAGCCCGGTCGTATGCGTCCGCTCCTCTTCAGCGACGACAGCCGACCGCTCGCCGTCACGGTCCACCCCAACCGCGAACCCGGTCCGATGCCGTGTCGATGACGAGGATCGCGCTCACGCTGCCCTGCAGCGCCTCGATCGCCGCGAGTTCTCGCCCCCGCGCCCCGCGCGCGATGAACCGCAGCCGCCGCGTCCGCGGCCCCTGCTCGCCCGGCCGCAGCTCCACGATCAGCCCGTCCCCGGGCAGCAGCTCTGCGCCGCGCTCCGGCCACTCGATCACCAGCACGCCCTTCTCGGCGTAGTCCCAGAGCCCGAGCTCGTCCAGCTCCTCCACGTCCTCGATGCGGTAGAGGTCCACGTGGTACAGCACTTCCCGGCCGGTGTATTCGTTCATCAGCACGAACGAGGGGCTGTTCACCTGCCCGCGGCACCCGAGCCCCCGCCCGATCCCCTGCGTCAGGCACGTCTTCCCGCTGCTCGAGGTCGCCGCTCAGCAGCACGACATCACCCCGCCGCAGCTCCCGCCCCAGCCGTTCGCCGAGCGCCCGCGTCTCCTCCTCGCTCGATGACGCCAGTTCGATCGCCAGCTCGTCCGATCCCATGCCTCCAGTATAGGCAGCCCCGCGCTAACGCCCTATTCCGCCTCCGATACCATCACACCGCCCCAACTTGCGCAACCTCATACCCGCGATTGACCAGTAGGTAGCCGCTGGCTAACTTGTCCTTGCAATCGCCAGCTCGGCCACCGTCCGCGGCGCCCCCAATCTCACCGTCCCTACACGGAGTCCCGCAGGCATGATGAGAACCCCGACCGAAACCGGTAAGCCCCCCGTGTCCGCCTCACTGGGCAGCCGCATCCGCGCCGCCCGCCGCGATCGCCGGCATGAGCCAGGGCCAGCTCGCCCAGGCACTCAACACCACCCAGAGTCGCCATCTCCCTCTACGAAGCCGGCCAGCGCTCTGTCGGCATCGACATGCTCCTCAACGTGCGCCCGCATCCTCAACCGCCCGCTCCACTACTTCCTCGGCGACGACGGCGAAATGCTCTACGTCAAGGACAGCGAAATCGCCAATCTCATCCAGGAGCTCGAGCGGCACCCCGAAGACCTCCCCGAGCTGCTCCAGTACTGGAACTTCCTCCGCTGGCGCCGCATGTCCAGCAACGGCGCCGGCCGCCACTGACCTCCGCGCCGTTCCGCGGTACCGTTCCAGCCGGGCTCCAGCAGCCCGGCTGTTCCATTTCCCGAATCCACGCAATGCGAGGCTCCTCCATGCGCCGCCTCTGCGACCCCGCCGATGCCCGCCGCCTCCTGAACCCCGGCCCCGTCGGCATCATCACCACCGCCTGGCGCGGCAACGTCAACGCCGCGCCCATCGCCTGGATGACCCCCCTCTCCATCGACCCGCCCCGCATCGGCGCCGCCATCGCCCCGGAGCGCCACACCGCTGCCATGATTCGCTTCAGCGGCGCCTTCGCCGTGAACATCCCCGGCCCCGCCCTCCTCAAGCACACCGCCTTCCTCGGCTCGCTCTCCGGCCTCGAAACGAACAAGCTCGAAGCCGCCGGCCTCGAAACCTTCCGTCCCCTCTTCATCGACGCGCCCCTCATCGACGGCTGCCTCGCCTGGATCGAATGCCTCGTCGAAGACGCCATCAAAATCGGCGACCATACCCTCTTCGTCGCCGACCCCGTCAAAGTCCAGGCGGACGACGAGGCCTACGCCGGCCGCTGGCTCCTCCAGTCCCGCGAGAAGTCGCCGCTCACCTACATCGGCGGCCGCCACTACGCCGTCGTCAGCGACCTCCTCGAAGCCGTCGTCACCGTCGACGAACACGGCGCCCTCGTCACCGAGACCTACCCGAAGAGCGCGAGGCACGCCTCGAGCGCGAAGCCCGCGAGGCCGAACTCCGGCGCCTCGAAGGCGACGAAGGCTACCGCCAGCGCCTCCAGCACGAATCCTGACCCGGCCCGCTCCGCCGCAAACAGCGGGGCCGGCCCCGCCGGGCCGGCCCGCATCGAACGTTAAGCCTGCCCCGTAGGCCGGAGCTACCGCTGCTCCAGCGGCACGTACGGCCGCAGATCCGCGCCTTCGTACAGCGCGTTCGGCCGCACCAGCCGGTTGTCCGCGTACTGCTCCAGCAGGTGCGCCGTCCAGCCCGCGATGCGCGACATCGCGAATATCGGCGTGTACAGCGTCGCTCGGGATGCCCAGCATCTTGTAGACCGAGGCGCTGAAGAAATCCACGTTCGGGTAGAGCGGCTTCCCCTCCAGCTTCTTCGCCAGGTAATCCCGCAGTTTCAGCGAGAGGTCGAAGTACTTCCGGTCCGGCGACGTCTCCGCCAGCTTGTGGCCCAGCTGCTCGAGGATGATCGCCCGCGGGTCCGTCGTCTTGTATACCCGGTGCCCGATGCCCATCACCCGCTCGCCGCGCGCCAGCAGGTCGTCCACGTACGCCGGGATGTTCTCCTCCGTCCCGATCGCCTCCAGCGTCCGGTAGACCGCCTCGTTCGCGCCCCCGTGCAGCGGCCCCTTGAGCGTCCCGATGCCGCCGACGCGATCGCCGAGTACCATGTCGCTCAGCGTCGAGGCCGTGACCAGCGCCGAGAACCCGTCGAGGCGTTCATCTCGTGCTCGGCGTGCAGGATCATCGCCACGTCGAAGACGCGCGCCTCGAGCTCGTTCGGCTCCTCCCCCTTCAGCATCCAGAGGAAGTTCGCCGCATGACCCGAGGTCATCCCGCGGCGGCACCGGCTCCAGCCCCTGCCTGCAGCCGGTGGAAGTTCGCCAGCACCGTCGGCATCCGCGCCGTCAGCAGCGCCGCCGTCTTCTTCAGCTGCTCCTGCGAGAGGTCGCTCGACTTCGGGTCCAGCGCCCCGGCGATGATGACCGAGATCTCCAGCGCCCGCATCGGCCGGATCTTCCCGACGATCTCCCGCTGCACCCGCGAGTTCAGGTCCGAAAGCGGCCGCTCCCGGCGCAGGTCCGCCTTCAGCTGCTCCAGTTCCGCCTTCGTCGGCAGCCGCAGGTTCCACAGCAGGAACACAGTCTCCTCGAACGTCGAGTGCTCCGCCAGGTCGAAGATGTTGTACCCGGCGTAGATCAGCTCCGCCTTTCTGGCCGTCGATCCGGCACAGCTTCGTCGCTGTGACGTTGACGCCCTCCAGCCCCCGTGCGATGACTTCGGTCACGTGCCTACTCCCTCGCCGCGGAACCCGCGGATTGTATACAAGCCGTTGCCCCACGATCCTACCACGCCCGCGCCCGCCCGTGACGTGATCGCCGCCCGTCCCGCTAGCGATGACTTCGGTCGGCAAGCGGCAGCCGCCGGTCCCGCCCGAACGCCCGCGGGGTAATCTTCACCCCCGGCGCCGCCTGCCGCCGCTTGTACTCGTTCCGGTCCACCATCCGCACCACCCGCTCCACGGTCTCCCGCTCGAACCCCATCGCCACGATCTCGTCGACCGTCCGGTCGTCCTCCACATACGCCTCGAGGATCGGGTCCAGCACCTCGTACCGGACGGCAGCGAGTCCTGGTCCAGCTGCCCCGGCCGCAGCTCCGCGCTCGGCGGCTTCGTGATGGACCGTTCGGTCGGGATCCACGGCCGCCCGGCCTGCGCGTTCCGCCACCGCGCCAGCCGGTACACCAGCGTCTTCGGCACGTCCTTCAGCACCGCATACCCGCCCGCCATGTCCCCGTAGAGCGTTCCGCGTAGCCGGTTGCCATCTCGCTCTTGTTCCCGGTCGTCAGCACGATGGCCCCCGTCCGGTTCGAAATCGTCATCAGCACGTTGCCGCGCTGCCGCGCCTGCAGGTTCTCCTCCGCCGTCCCCGGCTCGCCGCCCGCGAACACCTCCGCCATCATCTCCAGCATCGCCGCCGTGCGCCGGTTCGATCCCGATCGTCAGGAACCGGATGCCGAGGTTCTCCGCCAGCTCCCGCGCGTCCTCCTTGCTGTGTTCGCTCGAATACCGGCTCGGCCATCGACACCCCGATGACGCGCTCCGCGCCGATCGCGTCCACCGCCACCGCCGCAACGACCGCCGAATCGATCTCCGCCCGAAAGCCCGATGATCGCCTCCCGGAACCCCGTCTTGCCGAGGTAATCCCGCGTCGCCAGCACCAGCGCCGACCACACCTCCTCCTCCTCAGCCATCAGCGGCGCGACCGGCGCCGCCTGCCCGCGCCGGCTCCCGGCTCGTCTCCAGCGCGAACCCCAGCTCCACGGCCTCGGCGCCCGTCACCCAATCGCGCGCCCGCAGCTCCACCCGCCGGCGCGGGTCGTGCAGCCGCCGCTGCGCCACCTCATCGAGGTCCACGTCCGCCACCAGCAGCTCCTCCGCGAACTGCCGCGCCCGCGCGATCACCCGCCCCTCCGCATCCACGACCACCGAGGCGCCGTCGAACACCAGCTCGTCCTGCCGCCGCCCACGGCGTTCAGGTACGCCACCGCAATCCCGTTGTCCGCCGCGCGCGTACGCGAGCATCCGCTCCCGCTCCCGCGCCTTCCCCCGGTGGTACGGCGAAGCATTGATGTTCACGCACACGCTCTGCCCCGGCCAGCGCCATCGCATCGAGCGGCGCCCCGGGATACCAGATGTCCTCGCAGATGCTCACCCCGAAGCGCACCCGCGCCTGCCCCGGTGGTACACCGAAGCGTCCGCCGCCCGGCCCGGAAGTACCGCTCCTCGTCGAACACGCCGTAGTTCGGCAGCCGCTGCTTGTCGTACGTGTCCACCCACCGCCCGTCCGCGAAGACCGCCGGCCCGCGTTGTAGGCATCATCGTCCCGCCAGTCGACGAACCCGACCACCGCCGCCATCCCCCGCGTCGCCTCCGCCAGCGCCGCCGTCGCCTCCCGCGAGGCCTCGCAAAACGCCCGGCGCAGCAGCAAGTCCTCCGGCGGGTAGCCCGTCAGTCCGCCAGCTCCGGGAACGCGGCGATATCGCAGCCCGCATCGCGCGCCGCGGCCAGCAGCTCGCGGATCTTCCGGGCGTTCCCCTCGAGGTCGCCCACCGTCGTCCGTCGATCTGCGCCAGCCCAAGGCGCACCAGCCTCATCGTCGCCTCCTCGCCGCGAGTATAGGCCCGCCCCGCCCCACAGGCTCCCATCGGGGTTTCGCCTCGAGGCATCCCGCCCGATTCCCGCGCCTCCCGCGGTCTGCCATCCTCCCATCGGCGGGGTTTCGAGGTAGGGAGATGACTCGAACCACCACATCCTTCAGCCCCTGCCCGCTCTGCGGGCGCCACACCCGCGCGCATCTCGCGCATCCTCATCGCCGACGTCGAACCCGTCGGCGCCCGGAAGACCAGCTACGCGACCGTGATTTGTCGAGATTGCGCGTTCGCCATGGTCCTCCGCTCCGAGGCCGCACGCGCTGCGCCGCGCCAGCTAGTCCCGGTTCTCCGCCATGCCGCCGGCCCCCGGTTTACCAGCGGGGGCCGGCGGCGCCGTCTAGAATGACGCCATCCCCACGAGCGCGCCGCAGCCAGGCAGGAGGCAGCCCATGAACGACGTCCTCGCGATGATCCTCGCAGGCGGCCAGGGCGACCGCCTCTCCATCCTCTCCGAACAGCGCGCCAAGCCCGCCGTCGTCTTCGGCGGCAACTACCGCATCATCGACTTCGTCCTCTCCAATTGCGCCAACAGCGACATCAGCAAGCTCGCCGTCCTCACCCAGTACCGCCCCCGCTCCCTCTTCAACCACCTCGGCGCCGGCCGCCCCTGGGGCTACGACACCCCCGAAGGCGGCATCCAGATCCTCCAGCCCTACCTCGGCAAAGCCGATGCCGACTGGTACCAGGGCACCGCCGACGCCGTCTACCAGAACCTCTACGTCATCGAAGAACTCCCGCGTCCGCGAAGTCCTCATCCTCGCCGGCGACCACATCTACCTCACCTCAGCTACCGCAACCTCATCGCCTACCACCGCTCCCAGGGCGCCGATGCCACCGTCGCCGTTTACAGCGTCCCCCGTCAGCGAAGCCCACATCCGCTTCGGCGTCCACATCGACCTCGACTCCACCGGCCGCGTCATCGACTTCCAGGAAAAGCCCAAAGAACCTCGCGGCTCCTGGATCTCCATGGGCATCTACGTCTTCAACAAAGACGTCCTCGTCGAACAGCTCCAGGCCGATGCCGACCTCGGCGAAGCCAGCTCCCACGACTTCGGCAAGGACATCATCCCCCGCATGTTCCGAACCCACCGCGTCTTCGGCTACCAGTACCACGACTACTGGCGCGATGTCGGCACCATCGAGTCCTACTGGGCCGCCCACATGGACCTCCTCCAGCCCAACCCGCCCCTCGACCTCGAAGACCCGGACCTCAAGCTCCGCACCGCCGGCTCCATCCCCCCGCCCGCCCGCTTCGGCGCCAGCGCCCGCGTCACCGAATCCCTCATCTCCCCCTCCGCGCGCATCGACGGCGAGGTCTACCGCTCCGTCATCTCCCCCGGCGTCGTCATCGAACCCGGCGCCGTCGTCCGCGAATCCATCATCCAGCACCGCATGCGTCATCCGCTCCGGCGCCGTCATCGACCGCTGCATCTACCGCTCGACAAGGAAGTGACCGTCGGCGCCGGCTGCATCATCGGCACCGGCGACCCGAACATCCCCAACTTCGAACGCCCGGACATCGTCAATACCGGCATCTCCATCATCGGCAAGCGCGCCACCATTCCCCCCGGCCTCCGCATCGGCCGCAACGTCGTCGTCGGCCCCGGCGTCCACGAAGAGCTCGCCGACCGCGATGAGCTCGAATCCGGCGCCTCCGTCCACCCCACCCACATCCCGCTCCACCTCTTCGTCTGATGGGCCCCGCTCCGCGCCTCTTCACTCTCGAGGAAGCCCGCGCCCTCCTGCCCTCCGTCGTGCCCGTGCTCGAACGGCTCCGGCAGGCCTACCTCGAACTCCGCGCCATCGAAGCTGCCCGCGCCGCTTCGCCGCCCGCGGCGCCACCGCCGACGGCCACGACCTCGCTGCCCCTGTTCGCCGCCGCCGAAGACTTCGACCCCGCCGAACCCCTGCGCGATGCCGTCCGCGCCGCCGTCCAGGCCCTCGAACAGCAGGGCATCGAACTCAAAGACCCCGCCCGCGGCCTCATCGATTTCCCCCACCGCCGCGGCAGCCGCATCGTCTACCTCTGCTATCAGCTCGGCGAACCCACCATCGCCTGGTGGCATCGACCTCGATGCCGGCTTCGCCGGCCGCATCAGCCGCTCTGACGCCGCCGCCGCCGCGCCCTATAATCCCCGCCAACCTCCCGCGGGAGCGCTCGCCATGTCCGCCGTCTTCCCTGTCCGCGACATCTTCGTCCAGGCCAACGGCCTCCGCCACCACCTCCTCGCCCGCGGCGCCCCCGGCGACCCCCGGTCGTTCTCATGATTCACGGCCTCGCCGGCCAGGCCCACACCTTCGACGCCATCGCCAACGTCCTCCGCCGCCACGCTACCACGTCTACTGCCTCGATGTCCGCGGCCGCGGCGAAACCGAATGGGGTCCGCCCGACCAGTCCCACACCATCGATACCTACGTCGAAGACCTCGAGGCCGTCCGCGAAGCCCTCGGCCTCCAGCGCTTCGCCCTCGTCGGCACCTCCATGGGCGGCCTCATCACCATGCAGTACGCGCCCCGCCACACGGAGCGCGTCGCCGCCGCCGTCCTCAACGACATCGGTCCCGAAATCGATCCCGCCGGCACCTCCATGCGCATCCTCGACTACGTCCAGGGCGCGCCCGAAATGTTCGCCGACCTCAAGGCCGTCGTCCGCTACTACCGCGAACACTACGCCCCCATGCTCGCCCACCTCCACCGAAGACCAGCTCGCCGAATTCGCCCGCTACAACGTTCGCCGACTCCGATGCCGGCGTCTACGTCTGGAAGATGGACCCCGCCGTCCGCACCGCGCCCCCGAAGCCGCCCGCCCTCGACCCGTGGGACGCCTTCAACGCCATGGAATGCCCCATCCTCATCATCCGCGGCGCCCAGAGCGACGTCCTCTCCGCCGAGACGGCCCGCAAGATGCTCGAGGCCAACCCCCGCGCCCGCCTCGTCGAAGTCCCCGGCGTCGGCCACGCCCCGCTCCTCATCGAACCGGAGGCCCGCAAAGCGCTCGAATCGTTCCTCGCCGAGCACCGCTGAGCCGCGCGCCCATTGACACGCTCCCCGGTCGCGCCCTACCTTGAGCCCCTCAACTGAAGACGCACGGCGACGAACGGGAAGAGTACCCTGCTAAGCGAGCCCCCAGAGAGCCGGGCGCAGCTGAAAACCGGCGGCAGCGCTGCAGGCGAATGGGCCCGGGAGCCCCGCAGCCCAACCCCCGCACCCCGGGGCAGTAGGTTGCGGCGGAGTGGCACCGTTATCACAGCCAGGGCCCTCGCGGGCATTCCCGCCCGCGGCGGCTGAAGAGTGCCCCGCAGGCGAACCCCCGAGCCCCGGGGAACAAAGTTGCGGTGGCACCGCGAGCGACCCCTCGTCCTTTGGCTGACGAGGGGTCGCTTTGCTTCGCAGCATCCGCCTGCGCCTATCGCGACCCAACGGAGGGCATCACCCATGGCAACCCGCAAATTCCTCCTCACCGACGACCGGCTGCCCACCCACTGGTACAACATCCGCGGCCGACCTCCCCACCCCGCCGCCTGCCGCCCCTCCACCCCGCCACCCACCAGCCCATCGGCCCCGAAGCGCTCGCCCCGCTCTTCCCCATGGAGCTCATCAAGCAGGAAGTCAGCACCGAGCGCTACATCGAAATCCCCGAAGAAGTCCGCCGCATCTACAGCATCTGGCGGCCCTCCCCGCTCATCCGCGCCACCTTCCTCGAACAGGCCCTCCAGACGCCCGCCCACATCTACTACAAGTACGAAGGCGTCTACCCCCTCCGGCTGCCCACAAGCCCAACACCGCCGTCGCCCAGGCCTACTACAACAAACAGGAAGGCGTGAAGCGCATCGCCACCGAAACCGGCGCCGGCCAGTGGGGCTCCTCCCTTGCTTTCGCCTGCCAGCTCTTCGGCATCGAATGCAAGGTCTACATGGTCCGCGTCTCCTACAACCAGAAGCCCTACCGCCGCTCCCTCATGCAGGTCTGGGGCGGCACCGTCGTCCCCAGCCCCAGCCCCGACACCGAAGCCGGCCGCAAAATCCTCGCTGAAGACCCACGAAAACTCCGGCTCCCTCGGCATCGCCATCTCCGAGGCCGTCGAAGACGCCGCCATGCGCGACGACACCAAGTACTCCCTCGGCAGCGTCCTCAACCACGTCCTCCTCCACCAGACCGTCATCGGCCAGGAAGCCATCGCCCAGATGGAGATGGCCGGCGAATACCCCGACGTCGTCATCGGCCTGCGCCGGCGGCGGCTCCAACGGACCGCAGGCCTCATCTTCCCCTTCATGAAGGACCGCCTCGCCGGCAAGACGAACACCCGCTTCCTCGCCGTCGAGCCCGCCTCCTGCCCCTCCCTCACCAAAGGCGAATACCGCTACGACTTCGGCGATACCGCCGGCCTCACGCCCCTCCTCAAGATGTACACCCTCGGCCATACCTTCATGCCCCCCGGCATCCACGCCGGCGGCCTCCGCTACCACGCCATGGCGCCCCTCCTCTGCCACCTCTACGACCAGGGTTACATCGAAGCCCGCGCCTACCCCCAGAACCCCTGTTTCGAAGCCGCCACGCTCTTCGCCCGCACCGAAGGCATCGTCCCCGCGCCCGAAAGCTCCCACGCCATCCGCGCCGCCATCGACGAAGCCATCCAGGCCCGCGAAGAAGGCCGCAGCCGCGTCATCCTCTTCAACCTCTCCGGCCACGGCCTCCTCGACCTCCAGGCCTACGACGACTACCTCGCCGGCAAGCTCATCGATGACTTCTACCCCGAAGAAAAGGTCCGCGAAGCGATGAAGGACCTCCCCGTCATCTAAGCCGTGCCCCGGCTATCCTGAAATCACCACAGCGCGGAGTACCCCGATGTCGATGCTCACCGTCTCCACCCAGTTCGAAGCCCGCCATCAAGGCCGTGCCTCGAGGCGAAGTCGATGCTCAAGCACCCCTTCTACGTCGAATGGACGCAGGGCACCCTCCCCATGCACAAGATGCAGGAGTACGCCCGCCAGTACTACCACTTCGAAGCTCGCCTTCCCCCGCTTCCTCTCGGCCATCCACACCCGCACCGAGAGCGCCAACATCCGCCAGCTCATCCTCGATAACCTCTGGGACGAAGAGGCCACGGCGAGCGGAACCACCCCGCGCTCTGGCTCGAATTCGCCCGCGCCGTCGGCGTCGAACCCGAGGAGGTCGTCAACGCCGAGCTCCGCCCGGAGACCCGCGCCCTCGTCGACCACTTCCGCCGCATGGCGAACGAAGCCCCCGTCGCCGAGGCGCTCGGCACCCTCTTCGCCTACGAAGGCCAGGTCCCCGGCATCGCCTGGCAGAAAATCAAAGGCCTCACCGAGTTCTACGGCTTCGAACCGAAGCAGTTCGAATTCTTCTCCGTCCACCTCGTCGCCGATATCGCCCAGCTCCGGCGCCGAGATGGAGGCCATCGCCGAGGCCTCGCACCGATGCAAGACGCCGTCATCTCGCGCCGTCGATACCGCCTGCGACCGCCTCCTCGCCTTCCTCGACGGCTGCTACGCGGCCGCTGCACTGAGATGCCCGGCACCGACCACACCGAGATCGAGGCCTGGAACACGGCCATCCGGCTCGCCGCGTCCATCGGGCGCCTCAAAGTGCCGTCCAACCTCCGCGCCTCCCAGGAGGCGCAGGACCGCGCCTTCCAGGCCGTCCGGCTCGAAGCCGCAGCCCGCATCGCCGAGGCCGGCGCCCGCGAAGGCCAGGCCCAGGCCGCCATCCTCCGCGAGGCCCGCGGCGCCCTCGCCGCCTGCCGCTCCTGGCTCCACGTCCTCGCCGCCCTCATCAACGAGCCCGAGTCCGTCTTCTCGGCCGAGCTCGACCTCATCGACCAGGCCGGCAAGCAGATCAACGCCTACCTCCGCGCCGCCGAGCGCGCGGCCGGCCCCGGCGCCGCCCCCGGCCGCCCCGCCCCGCCCCGCCCCGCCCGCCCGCCGCCCCCGCCTCCGCGCCGCCGAGCGCGCGGCCGGCCCCGGCGCCGCCCCCGGCCGCCCCGCCCCGCCCCGCCCCGCCGGCCCGCCGCCCGCGCCCGGCCGCGGCCCCGGCCGCCTCCAGGGAGGCCCCCGGTGAGCGAACGCAAACGCATCCTCACCGGCATCCGCCCCACCGGCGCCCTCCACCTCGGCCACTACGCCGGCGCCCTCGAAAACTGGGTCCGCCTTCAGCACGACTACGAGTGCTACTTCCTCATCGCGGATTACCAGGTCTCTGATTACGCCGACGACATCCCCCGCGTCCGCGAGGCCGTCTGGGAAGTCGCCCTCGACTGGCTCGCCGTCGGCCTCGACCCGGAGGGCTCCGCCTTCGTCATCGAATCGCTCGTTCCCGAGCACGCCGAACTCACCACCCTCCTCGGCTGGTTCCTCCCGGTCTCCATGCTCGAGCGCAACCCCACCCTCAAGTCCGAGATGGCGGCGATGGAGAACCCCGAAGACGGCTCCACCGAGCGCAAGTCCGTGCCGGTCGCCTTCTACACCTACCCCGTCATGCAGGTGGCCAACATCCTTATGCCCCGGGCCCACCTCGTCCCCGTCGGCGAGGACCAGCTTCCCCACATCGAACTCACCCGCGAGACCGCCCGCCGCTTCAACCGACGCTTCAAAGAAGTCTTCCCCGAGCCCGAAGCCCTCGTCGGCCGCGTCCCCCGCCTCGTCGGCATCGACGGCAATGCCAAGATGAGCAAGTCCCGCGGCAACACCATCGACCTCAAGGACGACGCCGAGACCGTCGCCCGCAAGGTCCGCAGCATGTACGGCGGCCCGCCCCGCGGCGCCAACGAACCCGGCCGCTGCGACGAAAACCCGATCTTCCTCTACCTGCGCGCCTTCGACCCCGACACCGAGGGCCTCCGCCAGCTCGAACACGAGTACGAAACCCGCGGCGTCCCCAACAAAGTCCTCAAAGACCGCCTCACGAAGGTCCTCAACGACCTCCTCGACCCCTTCCGCGAACGCCGCGCCTACTACGAAGCCCGCATGCGCCTCGTCCGCGATGCCCTCGCGTCCGGCTCCGAACGCATGCGCCGCATCGCCCGCGAGACCATGGACATGGTCCACGACGCCCTCGACCTCAATTACCTCGAGAAATACTGATGCTTCGCCCCACCCTCGAAGAGGTCCGCCAGCTCGCAGCATCCGGACAGGGCAACCTCGTCGCCGTCTACCGCGAGGTCACCGCCGACCTCGAGACGCCGGTCTCCGCCTACCTCAAAGTCGCCACGGGCCCCTACAGCTTCCTCCTCGAATCCGTCGAAGGCGGCGAGCGGCTCGCGCGCTACTCCTTCATCGGCACCCAGCCCTACCGCGTCCTCCGCACCGGGCCGGGCCGCGAATGGGAGGGCGACCCCCTCGTTCCCGTCGAGCAGGAGCTCTCCCGCTTCCGCCAAATCATGACGCCCGGCATCCCCGCCTTCACCGGCGGCGCCATCGGCTACGTCGCCTACGACGCTGTCCGCCACTTCGAGCCCCGCGTCCGCCCGCCCGAGGCCGACGAACTCGGCATCCCCGAGGCGATGTGGCTCTTCACCGATGCCATGGTCGTCTTCGACCACCTCCGCCACACCATCAAAGTCATCGCCCACTGCCGCCTCGACGGCGACATCGACGCCGCCTACCGGCAAGCCGCCTTCCAGGTCGACGCCATCGTCGAACGGCTGAACAGCCCCACCGTCCGCCTCCCGCACCAGGACATCGCCGCCGTCCTCCGCACCAACGGCCAGGCCGAATCCAACGTCGGCCGCGAAGGCTACGAGCTCATGGTCGAGAAGATCAAGGAGTACATCGTCGCCGGCGATTGCATCCAGGTCGTCCCCTCCCAGCGGCTCCGCCGGCCCACCGCCGTCCACCCTTTCAACATCTACCGCCAGCTCCGCACCATCAATCCATCGCCCTACATGTTCTACCTCGACCTCGGCGACTTCCAGGTCGTCGGCGCCTCCCCCGAGCTCCTCGTCCGCGTCGAAGACGGCGTCGTCACCACCCACCCCATCGCCGGCACCCGCCCCCGCGGCGCCACGCCCGAAGAAGACGAACGCCTCGCCGCCGAACTCCTCGCCGACGAAAAAGAGCGCGCCGAGCACATCATGCTCGTCGACCTCGGCCGCAACGACATCGGCCGCGTCGCCCGCCCCGGCACCGTCCGCGTCGACAGCCTGATGCACATCGAGAAGTACTCCCACGTTATGCACATCGTCTCCAACGTCTCCGGCCGCCTCGCCGACGACAGGACGCCGTTCGACGCCTTCCGCTCCGTCTTCCCCGCCGGCACCCTCTCCGGCGCTCCCAAGGTCCGGGCCATGGAGATCATCGCCGAGCTCGAGCCCAGCCGCCGCGGCATCTACGGCGGCGCCGTCGGCTACGCCTCCTTCGCCGGCAGCCTCGATACCTGCATCGCCATCCGCACCATGGTCGTCAAAGACGGCGTGGCCTACCTCCAGGCCGGCGGCGGCATCGTCTACGACTCCGTCCCCGAAACTGAATACATGGAAACCGTCAACAAGATGCGCGCCCTCATGCGCGCCATCGACCAGGCCGAAGTCGCCGCCGCCGAGCTGAAAACCGGCAGCATCGGCTACGGCTGACCTCCCCGGGGGCACCCCAGTGACCGACCGCCGCCCCGACCGCGTCTACGGCATCCTCGTCCGGCCCGGCGAGGTCTTCCTGCGCGACGTCGGCGGCCGGCTCGGTCTCCCGGGCGGCATCTTCCGCCCCCTCGCCGAGGACCGCAAAGTCGAACTCCGCGCCCACCTCTGGGACCAGCTCGGCATCGAGGCCTCCGCCATCTGGGCCCAGGGCGCCTTCGACTACCAGGACCCCGCCGAAGACCGGCCCTGGTTCTCCGGCTTCTACACCGTCTGGCAGTGGCAGCCCGACCCGGCCCCCGGCGCCGGCCGCTGGCTCTCCCGCGATGACGTTCTCGCCGCCGGTCTCTCCCCCTCCCTCCGCATCCTCCTCCTTTCCGTTCTCGATACGATCGCCATCAAGACCACATGAAGCAGCACATCACCATGGCCGCCATCCTCGAGCGCGGCGGGCGCATCTTCCTCGTCCGCCCCGCCCCGGCCGCGCCCTGGGAACTCCCCTCCGGCCCCCTCCCCCCCGACGTCCACGACGTCGACGAGGAGATGGACCGCATCCTCCAGCGGCTCGGCATCGAAGCGCCCGCCGTCGAAGAGGACTTCCTCCAGACCCACTACTTCCCCGCCGAGGACGGCCAGGTCGTCTACAACCTCTACGCCCCCACCGGCTGGCAGGGCGAACCGGCCCCGCCCCCCGGTGTCGGCAGCGGCTGGTTCACCCTCGACGAGCTCGACGCCATCGACCTCCACCCCGGCGTCCGCCGCGCCATCCGCGAGGCCTTCGGCCTCGACCAGCCGCCCGACCGCTCCGCCGACATCCTCGCCGCCCTCGGCGCCGAACTCGAGGCCGCCGTCCGGCCCGCGCCGCCTCCCGCCTCCGCCCGCGAGGCGGGCCTCGATGTCCTCCGCACCCTCACCGGCGGCGACCCGGCCGCCGGGGCTGCCCTCCGCCGCTCCTCCCCCGAGCTCGCCGACGACATCATCGAGTTCGCCCTGGCCCGCTTCTGGACCGGCCCGCAGCTCGACCGCCGCACCCGCAGCCTCCTCGTCGTCGCCATGCTCGCCGCGCAGGGCCGCACCGGCGCTCCCCTCCGCACCCACCTCGAGGGCGCTCTCAACCACGGCGCCAGCCCGGACCAGGTCGTCGAAGTCCTCCGCATGGTCGCCATCTACGCCGGCTTCCCCGCCGCCCTCGAAGCCTGGGCCGTCATGGAAGACGTCTTCGCCAGTCGCGGTATCCCCCGCCCATCCCGGCAGGAGCCTGCCCCGTGAGCGCCATCCTCTGGGACCTCGATGACACCCTCCTGAACACCCTCCCCGCCCGGATGGAGTCGCTCGCCTACGCCCACCAGGTCGTCCTCGGCCAGCCCGTGGACCCGATCGAACTCTGGCGCTCCAACCGCGGCGGGACCCTCGAAGACCTCGCCCGCCGCCTCGTCGGCGACGGCTACCAGCGCTTCGCTCGCGTCTACCGCGAGCACTACTACGGCCGCGACCGCGCCATCCGCCCCTTCGACGGCATCGAACCGGTCCTCCGCTCCCTCCACGCGGCCGGCATCCCGATGGCCGTCGTCACCTCGAAGGTGAGCTACGGCGCCACCGAAGAACTCGAAGCCGCAGGCCTCCTCCAGTACTTCCAGGCCGTCATCGGCTTCGACGATACCGAACGCCACAAGCCCGACCCTGAGCCCGTCTACGCCGCCCTCGACCGCCTCCTCGCCGACCACCCCGGCCGCGTCGCCTTCGTCGGCGACAGCCCCGCCGACGTCTGGGCCGCCCGGAACGCGGGAGTCCGCTCCATCGCCGCCCTCTGGGGCACGGTCGACGCGGAGGCCCTCCTCGAGGCCGTCCCCGATTTCACCGCCCGCACCCCCGGCGCCGTCCTCGAACTCGTCGTCGAACAGGGGTTCGGCCGATGAGCGCCCTCCTCCAGAAGCACATCGCCCACGTCGCCGTCCGCTTCTACCGCTCCGGCGGCGTCGAACTCGCCCTCGTCCCGCTCCTCGCCGAGTCCGCCTCGCTCACCCGCTCCGCTGGCGACGGCTACTTCCTCGTCGCCCTCATCGGCGAGCCCGGCACCGCCTATCCGCTCGACCTCCGTTCGCCAGCCTCGCTCGACCCCGCCTACCTCGCCGCCAAGTTCCGCCTCGACCGGCGCGGCTTCGGCTACACCCCCGAAGAGCTCGCAGCCGTCCTCGCCCTCATCGCCGAAGATCTCTCCCGGGAGGAAGCGCTCGACCAGTGACCACCCTGCTCATCGATAACTACGACTCCTTCACCTACAACCTCTACCAGTACCTCTGCGAACTCGGCGCCGACGTCCGCGTCTACCGGAACGACCAGGTCACCCTCGAGGAGTGCCTGGCGCTCCAGCCCGACCACGTCGTCATCTCCCCCGGCCCCGGCGACCCCGACGACGCCGGCATCTCCCGCGACGTCATCCGCGCCTTCGCCGGCAAGGTCCCCGTCCTCGGCGTCTGCCTCGGCCACCAGTGCATCTACGACGTCTACGGCGGCACCGTCGCGGGCGCCGGCGAAATCAAGCACGGCAAGACCTCGCAGATCACCCACGACGGCCGCGGCGTTTTCGAAGGCATCCCATCCCCCTTCGAGGCCGTCCGCTACCACTCCCTCTGCGGCACTCCCGATACCCTGCCGCCCGAGCTCGAAGTCACCGCCCGCTCCGAATCCGGCATCATCATGGGCGTGCGCCACCGCCGCTACACGGTCGAAGGCGTCCAGTTCCACCCCGAATCCATCGCCACCGAGCACGGCAAAGAGCTCCTCGCGAACTTCCTCCGCATGGAAGGTGGCGAATGGCCCGCCTGATTCGCCACACTGGTTCCCACACCCCGCGCCGGAGCGCCCGCTGATGGCCGTCCAGGAAGCAATCAAAACCCTCGTCGATGCCGGCGACCTCCCGCCGCCGCTCGCCGCCGCCGCCCTCGAAGAACTCATGACCGGCGCCGCGACCCCGGCCCAGGTCGGCGCCTTCCTCACCGCCTGGCGCCTCCGCGGCGAATCCCCCGCGGCCATCGCCGCCTGCCTCGAGGTCATGCTCCGCCACGCCGAGCCCGTCCGCGCCCCCGGCACCATCGACATCTGCGGCACCGGCGGCGACGGCATCGACACCATCAACGTCTCCACCGCCGCCGGCTTCATCGTCGCCGCCTGCGGCGTCCGCGTCGCCAAGCACGGCAACCGCGCCGCCAGCTCCAAATGCGGCAGCGCCGACGTCCTCGAAGCCCTCGGCGCCCGCATCGACCTGGACGGCGCCGCCATCGCCCGCATCATCGACGCCTGCGGCTTCTGCTTCCTCTTCGCCCAGCGGATGCACCCCGCTATGCGCCACGTCGGCGGCGCCCGCCGCGAAATCGGCATCCGCACCGCCTTCAACATCCTCGGCCCGCTCTCGAACCCCGCTCAACCCGCGCGCCAGCTCGTCGGCGTCGGCGCGCGCGCCCTCGGCCCGCTCGTCGCCGAAACCCTCGCACTCCGCGGCATCGAACGCGCTCTCGTCGTCCACTCTGAAGACGGCCTCGACGAGATCAGCCCCGCCGCGCCGACCCTCGCCTGGGTCGTCGGCGACGGCGCGGTCGCCGAGCGCGTCATCACACCGGCGGACTTCGGCGTCCTGCCCGGCACCCTCGAGGCCGTCGCCGGCGGCGACGCGGCCGCCAACGCCGGCGACATCCTCGCCATCCTCGACGGCGCCGAAGGCCCGAAGACCGACTTCACCGTCATGAACGCCGCCGCAGCGCTCGTCGTCGCCGGCCGCGCCGCCGACTTCCGCGAAGGCGCCGCGCTCGCCCGCGACGCCATCGCCAGCGGCCGCGCCCGCGAGGTTCTCGATGCCTACGTCGCCCTCTCCCGCGAGGCCGCCGGTGGGTAGCCCCACCATCCTCGACACCATCGTCGCCCGCCGCCGGGAGGATGTCGCCGCGGCGAAGGCGGCGGTGCCCGCCGCGGCCCTCGAAGCGCAGCTCGCCGATGCGCCGCCCGTCATCGACTTCGCCGCCCGCCTCCGCCGCGACGCCCCCCTCGCCGTCATCGCCGAGGTCAAGCGCGCCTCCCCCAGCAAAGGAGACATCGCCCCCGGCCTCGATGCAGCCGAGCAGGCCCTCCGCTACGCCCGCGGCGGCGCCAGCGCTGTCTCCATCCTCACCGAGCCGACCTGGTTCAAGGGCACCCTCGCCGACATGGCCGCCGCCCGCGCCGCCGTCGACGCCCTCGGCCCGGCCCGGCCCGCCATCCTCCGCAAAGACTTCATCATCGACGAGTACCAGCTCCTCGAAGCCCGCGTCCATGGCGCCGACGCCGTCCTCCTCATCGTCGCCGCCCTCGACGACGCCGCGCTGCGCCGCCTCCACGACGGCGCCCGCGCCCTCGGCATGCAGGCGCTCGTCGAAGTCAACAGCGCCGACGAAATGGCCCGCGCCGCCGAGCTCGGCGCCGGTCTCGTCGGCATCAACAACCGCGACCTCCGCAGCTTCCGGGTCGACCTCGCCACCACTGACCGCCTCGCCAGCCTCGCGCCCCCCGGCGCCCTCCTCGCCGCGCTCAGCGGCATCAGCACCCGCGCCGATGTCGAGCGCTTCACCGCCGTCGGCGCCGCGGCCGTCCTCGTCGGCGAGGCCCTCATGGTCGCGCCCGACCCCGCCGCAAAAGTCCGCGAACTCCGCGGCGTTCCCGCCGCCGCCCCCGGGAGCGCCCCGTGACCCTCGTCAAAATCTGCGGCATCCGCGATGCCGCGACGGCCATCGCCGCCGCCGAGGCCGGCGCCGACTTCATCGGCCTCGTCTTCGCCGAATCGCGCCGCCAGGTCACCCCGCAGGCCTGCCACGACATCGTCGAAGCCCTCGCTGAGCGCCGCCGCCTCGCGCCGCCGCCGGCCGACCTCGGCGGGCCTGCCCGCGGCGAAGTCTCCGCCCGCTCATGGTTTCCCGCCTGGGCCGACGCCATCGAACTCGCCCTCGCCCGCGCCCGGCCCCTCCTCGTCGGCGTCTTCGCCCGCATGACCCCCGCCGAAGTCAACGACATCGCCGAGGCTGCCCGCCTCGACCTCGTCCAGCTCTCCGGCGGCGAAGACGATGCCTTCGTCCGCGCGGTGCAGCGCCCCGTCCTCCGCACCATCCACGTCCGCGACGGCGACGACGCCGCCGACATCACCGAGCGCATCATCCCCGGCCTCGCCGCCGCGACGCTTCTCGATACGGCCGTGCCCGGTGCCCTCGGCGGCACCGGCACCGCCTTCGACTGGACCCTCGCCGAAGACGTCGCCGCCCGCTTCCCGGTCGTCCTCGCCGGCGGCCTCACGCCCGAAAACGTCGGCGAGGCCGTCCGCACCGTCCGTCCCTGGGCCGTCGATGTCTCCTCCGGCGTCGAAACCGGCGCCGCCAAAGACCCCGAGAAAATCCGCGCGTTCATCCGCGCCGCGAAAGGTGCCAGCCGTGACCGTTGAGACTGCCTCTCCGCTCCCCCCGCGCTTCGGCGAGTTCGGCGGCCGCTACATCCCCGAAACCCTCGTCGCCGCTCACGAAGACCTCGAAGCCGCCTACCTCGAAGCCCGCAGCGACCCTGCCTTCCAGCAGGAGCTCGACCACCTCCTCCGCCACTACGTCGGCCGCCCCACCCCGCTCTACTTCGCCGAGCGCCTCAGCCGCGAAGTCGGCGGCGCCCGCATCTGGCTCAAGCGCGAGGACCTCGCCCACACCGGCGCCCACAAGATCAACAACGCGCTCGGCCAGGCTCTCCTCGCCCGGCGCCTCGGCAAGACCCGCATCATCGCCGAGACCGGCGCCGGCCAGCACGGCGTCGCCACCGCCACCGTCTGCGCCATGCTCGGCCTCGAATGCGTCGTCTACATGGGCTCCGAAGACGTCCGCCGCCAGTCGCTCAACGCCTTCCGCATGAAGATGCTCGGCGCCACCCTCGTCCCCGTCGATTCCGGCTCGAAGACCCTCAAAGACGCCATCAACGAAGCCATGCGCGACTGGGTCACCAACGTCCGCACGACCCACTACATCATCGGCTCCGCCATCGGCCCCCACCCCTTCCCCACCATCGTGCGCGACTTCCAGTCCGTCATCGGCCGCGAGGCCCGCGCGCAGATGCTCGAGCAGGCCGGCCGCCTCCCCGATGCCGCTGTCGCCTGCGTCGGCGGCGGGTCGAACGCCATCGGCCTCTTCCACCCCTTCCTCGATGACCCCGTCCGCCTCGTCGGCGTCGAAGCCGGCGGCGACGGCGTCGGCACCGGCAAACACTCCGCCACCCTCGTCGCCGGCCGCCCCGGCGTCCTCCACGGCACCCGGACTTACCTCCTCCAGGATCCGAACGGCCAGGTCCTCGAAACCCACAGCATCTCTGCCGGCCTCGACTACCCCGGCGTCGGCCCCGAACACTCCTGGCTCAAGACCAGCGAGCGCGCCGAATACGTCGCCGTCGATGACCGCCAGGCGCTCGAAGGCTTCCAGGCGCTCACCCGCACCGAAGGCATCATCCCCGCCCTCGAGCCGAGCCACGCCATCTACCACGCCATCCAGCTCGCCCGCGAACTCGGCCCCGGCAAGGATATCCTCGTCGGACTCTCCGGCCGCGGCGACAAAGACATGCACACCGTCGCTGCCGCCCTCGGGGTGACCCTCTGAGCGCTCCGGCGCAGCGCCCGCTCGTCCCCTGGGGGCCCCGCCAGGCCGCCTCCGGCATCGCCGCCTTCGTCGGCCTCCTCGTCCTCACCAACGTCGCCGCGCTCGCCATCGCCGTCGCCGCCGGGCACGAATTCCGCGCGCGCGATGTCGGCGACACCTTCGAAAAAGCCGCCCGCATCGCCCGGTATGCCGCCGAGCGGCTCGCAGCCGCCCGGGACGGCGCCCCCCTCCCCGAGCCGCCCGAACTCCTCGCCGACCAGGCGAGCCTCCAGATCCTCTTTCTCGTCACGGCGGTCTCCCAGGCCGCCATCATCGCCATCACCGGCATCATCACCGGCCTCACCGGCCGCGAACTCGTCCGCGCCCTCGGCCTCCGCCGCTTCCCGCTGGGCGGCGCCTGGCTCCCGCTCGCGGCCGTCTTCGCCGCCTACGTCGGCACCTTCGCCTGGGTCCAGCTCGTCGATGCCCTCGGCCTGGCCTGGCTCGAACCCCGCAGCACCGTCCCCATCGAAATCACCCGCGACGACCTCACCCTCAGCATCGCCGCCGCCGTCACGCTCGTCGGCGCCCCCGTCACCGAAGAGCTCTTCTTCCGCGGTCTCGTCTTCGGCGGCTTCAGCCGCTGGGGCTTCTGGCCCGCCGCCCTCCTCTCCGGCCTCCTGTTCTCGCTCGTGCACTTCGACCCGGGCAGCGTCGTGCCCTTCTTCGCCATCGGCGTCGCCCTCGCCTGGCTCTACCAGAGGAGCGGCACCCTCTGGTATCCCATCCTCTTCCACTTCGCCTTCAACGCCGTCAGCTTTACCATCCTCGCGTTCGGATGAACGGCAGCCTTCGCCCCGCGCCATGGAACGAACTCCACGTCCTCGCGGGGCTCTGGCTGGCCGTCCTCGCGTACGCCATCCCGTTCCTCCTCATCCAGCCGGTTGCGAACCTGTTCGGCGCGCAGGCCGGCTTCCGCGACGCCGGCGACGCCTTCGAAAAGGCTGCCCGCATCGCCAGCTACGCCGACCTCGCGCTCGCGCGCGCCGCCGCCGGCAACCCCCTCCCCGACCCCCCGCGCCTGCTCGGCGACCCGATCGCCGCGCGCGTTGCCTGGGGCATGGCCCTCGTCAGCTCGGCCCTCTTCGTCGCGGTCGCCCTCCTCGCCCCTCGCCGCCCGCTCCGCGACGTGCTCCGCGCCGTCGGCCTCGACCGCTTCGATGCCGGCCGGCTCTGGCTCCCCGCCCTCTGCGTTGCCGTCGCCTACCCGCTCACGGGCCTCTACGCCGCCGCTGTTGCTGCCCTCGGCCTCGACCCTCTCATCCCTTCCCCCTCCCCCGAGGGGCTCGAGCCCGTCCTCCGCGATCCCGCCGCGCTGGGGCTCTACGGCCTCGCCACCGTCGTCGCCGCGCCCATCAGCGAAGAGGCCGTCTACCGCGGCCTCGCCTTCACCGGCACCCTCCGCTGGGGCTTCTGGCCAGCGGCAGCCTTCAGCTCGGCCCTCTTCGCGCTCAGCCACCGGGAGCTCGCCACCCTGCTCCCCTTCTTCGCCGTCGGCCTCCTCATCGCCTGGCTGTACTACCGCTCCGGCAGCCTCTGGGATGCCGTCGCCTTCCATGTGCTCTTCAACGGCCTCAGCTTTATCCTGCTCCTCGCGAGGTATTGACCGCCCCATGTCCCAGCGTCTCCGCGACACCTTCGCCCGCGCCCGCGAAGCCGGCCGCTCGCTCTTCATCGGCTACGTCACCGCCGGCTACCCCCGGCGCGACGAGACCGTCCCCATCCTCCTCGCCATGCAGGACGGCGGCGCCGACGTCATCGAACTCGGCGTCCCCTTCTCGGACCCCATGGCCGACGGCGCCACCATCCAGCACGCCAACCAGGTCGCACTCGAACAGGGCGTCTGCCTCGCCGATTGCTTCGACTTCATCCGGGCGGCGCGCGCGCAGGGGCTCACTGCCCCCGTCATCCTCATGGGCTACTACAATCCGATTCTCGCCCGCGGCGAAGCCCGCGCCTGCGCCGAGGCCGCCGCCGCCGGCGCCGACGGCTGGATCGTCGTCGACCTCCCGCCCGAAGAAGCCGGCAGCTTCCTCGCCGCCTGCCGCGCCCACGACCTCAGCTTCGTCCCCCTCGTCGCCCCGACGACCCGCGACGAGCGCATCCCCCGCATCGCAGCCTGCGCCGATGCCTTTCTCTACTGCGTCAGCGTCACCGGCACCACCGGCAAAGGCAACGTCGCCCTCGATGCCCTCCCCGCCTTCATCGAGCGCGTGCGTGCCCGGACGAACCTCCCGCTCGCCGTCGGCTTCGGCATCACCACCCGCCAGCAGGCCGAGGCCGTCCGCGCCATCGCCGATGCCGCAGTCATCGGCTCTGCTATAATCAGCGCCATCGACGCTGCGGCGGAAGACCGCCGCGCGCAGAGCGTCAGGGAGTTCGTGGAGGATGTCTCCGGCCGGTAGCGGACAGGTGATCGCGGCCCACAGACGGCCGGCTGCGCCTCAACAGGCGTGGCCGCGTCCCCCTGTGGGCCGTGCATATGGCAGTCCGCCGGCCGGGGCCTTTGGCGCCCGCCCATCCTGAGCGCACTGCCACCACACCCACGGAACACCCAGGAGGACCTGCGCGTATGCCCGTCCGCGGCGTCCGCGGCGCGACTACTGTCGACCGCAACCAGAAGGAAGAAATCCTCGAGCGCACCCGCGAGCTCCTCATCCACATGGTCGAGGCCAACGGGATCCGCACCGAGGACATCGCTTCCGCCTGGCTCACCACCACCCCCGACGTCTACGCCGAATTCCCGGCCGTCGCCGCCCGCCAGCTCGGCTGGACGCAGGTTCCCCTCATGCAGAGCCACGAAATGTCCGTCCCGGGCATGCTTCCCCTCTGCATCCGGGTGCTCCTCCACTGGAACACGGACAAAGCCCAGAGTGAAATCCGCCACATCTACCTGCGCGAGGCCGCCCGCCTGCGGCCCGACCTCGCCTCCCCAACCCCCTGAACTACCCCGAAACGGAGCAAAAGAACCCGTGATCATCGTCGTTTCCCCGGAAGCCACCCCGGACGACCTCGACGTCATCATCAAGCGCGTCGAGGAAACCGGCCGCCAGGCCCACCTCTCCGTCGGCCAGGAGCGCACCATCATCGGCGTCATCGGCTCCGATGAGCCCGGCCTCGAAGACGTGTTCCTCGCCCTTCCCCGCGTCGAATCCGTCCACCGCGTCACCCGTCCCTACAAGCTCGCCTCCCGCGACTTCCGCCCCGCCGACTCCGTCATCGATGTCGGCTACGGCGTCAAGGTCGGCGGCACCGAACTCGCCATCATGGCCGGCCCCTGCTCCATCGAAAACGAAGAGCACATCTTCGATTCCGCCCGCGCCGTCAAAGCCGCCGGCGCCAACATCCTCCGCGGCGGCGCCTTCAAGCCCCGCACCTCCCCCTACACCTTCCGCGGCCTCGGCGAAGAAGGCCTCCGCTACCTCCACGCCGCCGGCAAAGCCCACGGCCTCCCCGTCATCACCGAACTCATGAGCGTCCGCGACATCGACGCCGTCTGCGAATACGCCGACATCATCCAGATCGGCGCCCGCAACATGCAGAACTTCATCCTGCTCGATGAAGTCGGCCGCGTGAAGAAGCCCGTCATGCTCAAGCGCGGCCTCTCCGGCCAGATCGAAGAATGGCTCCTCGCCGCCGAGTACATCATGGCCCAGGGCAACCCCAACGTGATCCTCTGCGAGCGCGGCATCCGCACCTTCGAAACCGCCTACCGCAACACGTTCGACGTCAACGCCATCCCGCTCGTTCGCGAACTCAGCCACCTCCCCATCATCGCCGACCCCTCCCACGGCACCGGCAAAGCCTCCCTCGTCACCCCGGTCGCCATGGCCGCCATCGCCGCCGGCGCCGACGGCCTCATGATCGAAGTCCACAACAACCCCGACCACGCGCTCTCCGATGGAGCCCAGTCGTTGACATACGACCGCTTCGCCGGGATGATGCGCTCGGTCGGCGCTATCGCCGCTGCAGTCGAGCGGACGCTCCCGGGGGTGTGGGCGCCTGCCAGCGCGTGATAGCGCACACGGTCGCAAGACCGCGCCGGCGCCGCCTCAGCGGGGGGGCATCGCGCCGGCAGGAGCTATGGCAGAAATCTCGCTGCCCGTCTTCCAGGGGCCGCTCGACCTCCTTCTCCACCTCATCGAGAAGGACGACCTCGATATCACCGCCGTCTCCCTCGTCGCGGTGACCGACCAGTACCTCGCCGCCATCCACACCGGCGAAGGCTTCGACCCCTCCGCCCTCGCCGAGTTCGTCGCCATCGGCGCCCGTCTCATCTACCTCAAGTCCCGCGCCCTCCTCCCCCGCCCGCAGGGGGAGGAGGCGCCCTCCCTCGAAGACGACGACGTCGGCCAGGAGCTCGTCGAACTCCTCCGCGAATACCGCCGCTTCCTCCAGGTCGTCGACCTCCTCGAAGCCCGCCAGGACGCCGGCCTTCGCATCTACACCCGCCTCGCTCCGCCCCCCGACCTCCCCGAAGCCTCGCCCCTCGAAGGCGTCAGCATCGAGCGCCTTCACGCTCTCATGCTCAGGCTCCTCCAGCGCAAGCCCGCCGACCCGGCCCCCCGCGCCATCCTCCCCCGCGATACCGCCATCACCCTCGCCCAGCGGCTCGAGCAGTTCCGCGACCGCCTCCGCCGCCGGGGCCGCTTCTCCTTCCGGCGCGCCATCCTCGAATGCGCCAGCCGCCTCGAAGTCGTGGTCTCCTTCCTCGCCGTGCTCGAACTCCTCCGCGCCGGCGAAGCCGACGCCCTCCAGGAAACCCCCTGGGGCGACATCCAGGTCGTCGCCCTCGCCCCCGCCGCCTGACGGCCCGCGGCCTCCATCTTCCGCCACGCACCCGCCCCTGCTACCCTCACTGCAAGCGTCAAGAGGGCGTCCCCGCCCGGCAACCTGGTTATGCCTCCAAGGTGCCAAACCGACGCGGCCCTGCGGCCCCCGCCGCCGGGCAACAAAAGGCGGGCTTGCGGGAAGGCCCGCCCCTCGCCGCCGCACCCCAGCGGCACGGGGGGATTTTTCATGCCCGCGCGAAGGCAACTCCACCACCGAAAGGGCTCTACGTGTCCGAACGCAAGCTCCTCACCTCCGAATCCGTCACCGAAGGCCACCCCGACAAGATCTGCGACCAGATCAGCGACGCCGTCCTCGATGCCCTCCTCGAGCAGGACCCCGCCTCCCGCGTCGCCTGCGAAACCGCCACCACCAACGGCCTCGTCCTCGTCATGGGTGAGATCACCACCCACGGCTACGTCGATATCAACAAGCTCGTCCGCAAAACCATCGTCGATATCGGCTACGACTCCTCCGAAAAAGGCTTCGACGGCCACACCTGCGGCGTCATCACCTCCATCGCCGAGCAATCGGCCGACATCGCCCGCGGCGTGAACAACAACGACCCCCGCTCCATCGGCGCCGGCGACCAGGGCATGATGATGGGCTTCGCCTGCAGCGAAACCCCCGAATACATGCCTCTCACCATCTCGCTCGCCCACCGGCTCACCCGCCGCCTCGCCGAAGTCCGCAAAGCCGGCACCCTCCCCTGGGTCTGGCCCGACGGCAAATCCCAGGTCACCGTCGAATACGACGAGCACTGGAACCCCATCCAGGTCGATACCGTCGTCATCTCCACCCAGCACTCGCCCGACGTCGAAGACCCGGAGTTCATCACCACCCAGGTCACGAAGCACGTCATCGAACCCGTCGTCGGCCCGCTCCTCAGCAAGGACGTCACCATCCACGTCAACCCCACTGGCCGCTTCGTCATCGGCGGCCCGCGCGGCGATGCCGGCCTCACCGGCCGCAAGATCATCGTCGATACCTACGGCGGCGTCGCCCGCCACGGCGGCGGCGCCTTCTCCGGCAAGGACCCGACGAAGGTGGACCGCTCCGGCGCTTACGCCGCCCGCTGGGTCGCCAAGAACATCGTCGCCGCCGGCCTCGCCACCCGCTGCGAATTCATGCTCTCCTACGCCATCGGCGTCCCCGAGCCCACCTCCATCGGCATCGAGACCTTCGGCACCGGCGTCGTCCCCGATTCCGTCATCCTCGCCGCCGTCCGTCGCCTCTTCGACCTCCGCCCCGGCGCCATCATCGAGGACCTCGGTCTCCGCCGGCCGATCTACCGGCCGACCGCCGCCTACGGCCACTTCGGCCGCACCGACCTCGACCTCCCCTGGGAGGATACCTCCCGGGCCGCCGACCTCCGCGCCGCCGCCGGCCGCTGACCGCCGCCCCCGCGTGGACGCCATCCTCCTCGTCGGCGGCCAGGGCACCCGGCTGCGCCCGCTCACAGCCCGCCGCCACAAGAGCCTCGTCCCCGTCTGCAACCGGCCCGCCATCGACTACCTCTTCGCGTGGCTCGAGCGCTCCGGCATCCGCCGCGCCATCCTCGCCCTCGGCCTCGCCAATGAAGACCTCGCCGCCCGCTACCCCGCCGGGCGGCACCGCGGCCTCGAAATCCTCCCCATCATCGAAACCGCCCGCCTCGAATCCGGCGGCGCCATCCGCAACGCCGTCGAGACCGCCGGCATCGACGACCGCTTCCTCGTCCTCAACGGCGACGTCTACCTCGACTTCGATTTCGCCGCCGCCCTCGCGGCCCACGTCGAGCGCGCCGCCGACCTCACCCTTGCACTCCACGAAGTCGACGACCCCTCCAGCTTCGGCGTCGCGGTCTGTGACCCGGACGGCCTCGTCACCGGCTTCGTCGAAAAGCCGCCCCCCGGCGAAGCCCCTTCCCGCCTCGTCAACGCCGGCGCGTGGATCTTCGAGCGCCGCCTCGTCGACGAAATTCCGCCCGGCGCCGTCCGCGTCGAGGAGACCCTCTTCCCCTCGCTCGTCGCCCGCCGCCGGGTCGTCCTCGGCTACCGCTTCGAAGGCCACTGGGCCGACCTCGGCACCCCGGCCCGCTACCTCGCCCTCCACCGCGCCCTCCTCGGGGCAGGCGCTGCCATCCACCCCGGCGCCTCCGTTCACCCCTCAGCCGCGCTCGCCGGCGCCGCCGTTGGCGAAGGCAGCGTCGTCGGCCCGCGCGCCAGCCTGAGCGGCTCCGTCCTCTGGGAGCGCGTCCACGTGGGCGAAGCCGCCGAACTCGTCGACACCATCGCCGCCGACGGCGCCCGCATCGGCCCCGGCGCCCGCCTGCGCGGCTGCGTCATCGGCCCCGGCGCGACCATCGGCCCCGGCGCAGCGCCCCCGCCGGGCACGATCGTTGACGCAGACGGCCAGTATCATGAGCCCCATGCCGGATAACCCCGTTCGTTTCGGCACCGATGGCTGGCGCGCCATCATCGCCGATACCTTCACCTTCGAAAACGTCCGCGCCTGCGCCCGCGCCGTTGCCGACCACTTCGCGGAGCGCGGCGGCACCGCCCGCCCTCTCGTCGTCGGCTACGACACCCGCTTCCTCTCCGACCACTTCGCCCGCGACGTCGCCCGCGTGCTCGCCGCCGCCGGCTTCACCGTCCAGCTCGCCGGCCGGCCGGCCCCGACGCCCGCCGTCAGCTACCGGATCATCGAAATCGGCGCCGCCGGCGGCGTCGTCGTCACCAGCTCCCACAACCCCTTCAACTGGAACGGCATCAAGGTCAAACCGCACTACGGCGGCAGCGCCAGCCCCGAGATCGTCGCCGACATCGAACGGCGCGTCCCCGCCATCCTCGAAAACCCCGCCGGCGTTCCCATGGCGCCGGCCGGCACGGATGCCATCACCATCTTCGACCCCATCCCCGGCTACCTCGCCGCCCTCGGCCGGCAGGTCAACCTCCAGCGCATCCGCAGCGCCGGCCTCGCCGTCGCCGTCGACCCCATGTACGGCGCCGGCGCCGGCCTCTTCGCCGAACTCCTGTCTGGCGGCTCCACCACCGTCCGCGAAATCCATGCCGAGCGAAATCCCGCCTTCCCCGGCATCCGCGCACCCGAGCCGATCGAAAGCAACCTCGGCGAATTCCTCGACCTCATGGGCAGCGGCCGCTACCACCTCGGCATCGCCAACGACGGCGACGCCGACCGCGTCGGCCTCGTCGATGAGCGCGGCCGCTACGTCGACCAGCTCCGCACCTTCGCCCTCCTCATCAACTACCTCCTCGGCGAGCGCGGCCTCCGCGGCCCCATCGTCCGCTCCATCACCACCACCCGCATGGCCAACCTCCTCGCCGCCCGCTACGGCGTCGAATGCTTCGAAACCCCGGTCGGCTTCAAATTCATCGGCCCCCTCATGATGGAGAAAGACGCCCTCATCGGCGGCGAAGAATCCGGCGGCTACGGCTTCCGCGGCCACCTCCCCGAGCGCGACGGCATCCTCGCCGGCCTCTTCCTCCTCGACCATGTCGCCGCCACCGGCAAATCCCCCTCCGAACTCCTCCAGCAGGTCTTCGATATCACCGGGCCGCACTTCTACGCCCGCGACGACTACGACCTCGAGCCCGGCCAGCGCGACGCGATCCGCAGCGCCCTCGATGCCGCCGCTCCCGCCGACATCGCCGGCCGGCCCGTCACCGACAGCGACCGCACCGACGGCTGGCGCTTCCTCTTCGAAGGCGGCTGGCTCCTCTTCCGCCTCTCCGGCACCGAGCCCCTCCTCCGCATCTACACCGAAGTCACCGATGAGGCGCTCGTCCGGCCCGTGCTCGATGCCGGCGCCGCCATCGCCGGGGTCCGCCGGTGAGCCCCGCCTTCGAACCGGAACCCGCCGCAGCCGCGGTCGACCGCGCCGGCATGTGGCGCCACATCGCCGCCTTCGGCGACCTCCTCGCGCGCGAATGGCGCCGCTCCGCCGACCTCGAGCTGCCGCTCCCGAGCGGCCGCATGCCCGACCAGCTCGTCATCGCCGCCACCGGGGGCTCCGCCGCCGCCGGCGATATCGTCGCCGCGCTCGCCGCCCCGGTCAGCGAGATTCCCATCACCGTCGTCCGCGGCCGCGAACTCCCGAACTTCGTCGGCGAACGCACCCTCGTCGTCGCCGTCTCCTGCTCCGGCAACACCGCCGAGACGCTCGCCCTCTACGATGACGCCTGGCGCCGGGATGCTCCCCTCATCGCCATCACCCGCGGCGGCCGCCTCGCTGCCCGCTGCGAGGACGACGGCGTCCCGGCCTGGCGGTTCGACTACGACGCCCCGCCCCGCGCGGCCGTCGCCCCGCTCCTCGCGCCCCTCCTGCGCATCGTCGAGCGCCTCGGCCTCTACCTCGTCACGACCCCGGATATCGAGCAGGCCGCAGCCCGGTGCGCCGCCCTCGCCGCCGAGCAGCTGGCGGCCGGCTCCAGCGCAGCCCGGGCCGCCGGGGCCGCTGCCGGCCGCATCCCGCTCATCCTCGCCGGCGGTCCGCTCGTCCCGCTCGCCGAGCGCGCCCGCAACCAGCTCGCCGAGAACGCCAAGCTCCTCGCCGCCTCCGCTGCCCTCCCCGAAGCCGCGCACAACCTCGTCGTCGGCCTCGACCCGGCCCTCGCCCCCGCCCGCTGGACGCTCCTCGCGCTCGCCGCCGAAGGCGACCCGGCCGCGCCCTACCTCGAGGTCATCGAAGAGCTCGCCGCGTCCCGCGGCATCCCCTTCCTCCGCCTGCCCATCCCCGGCACCAGCCCGTTCGAGCAGGCCCTCGCCGCCCTGGTCACCGTCGACGCCCTCTCCTGGCAGGCCGCCATCGCCCGCGGCATCGACCCGACGCCGATTCCAGAAATCGAATCGATCCGCGAGCGCCTCGCCCGCCTTTCCTCCGCCGAAATATCGACGTAATCTGAAACCCTGCGGACCGAACGGAGGGCAATCGGCTAACCGGCCACCCCTCCAGCCATCGCCCCTGTGGGCAGTCGCGACCGCACGGCGCGGCAGGCATCCGGCGCCCCTCACCGGGTTCCGCCGGCTCCAGCGTTCGCTCCGCGGAAAGGGTTCCTCATGGCGCGCATGACAGGCGCACAGATGGTGCTGGAAGGCCTCCAGCGCGAAGGAGTCGAAGTCATCTTCGGCTACCCCGGGGGCGTCGTCCTCCCCCTTTACGACACCCTCCCCCAGTATCCCGGCATCCGCCACATCCTCGTCCGGCACGAACAGGGCGCAGCCCACATGGCCGACGGCTACGCCCGCGCCAGCGGCCGCATGGGCGTCTGCCTCGGCACCTCCGGCCCCGGCGCCACCAACCTCGTCACCGGCATCTGCACCGCCTGGATGGACTCCGTCCCCGTCTTCGCCCTCACCGGCAACGTCAGCCGCACCCTCCTCGGGAAAGACGGCTTCCAGGAAGCGGACATCACCGGGATCACTCACTCCATCACCAAACATAACTACCTGGTGATGCGCCCCGAGGAGATCCCCCTCACCATCCGCGAAGCAGCGCACATCTGCCGCACCGGCCGCCCCGGTCCCGTCCTCGTCGATATCCCGAAGGACGTCTTCCAGGAATCCGCCGAATTCGACTGGCCCGAACAGGTCCACCTCCGCGGCTATCGGCCCACCTACGAAGGCCACGCCGGCATGATCCGCCGCGCCGCCGAACTCATCGACCAGGCCCGCCGGCCCATCATCATCGCCGGCCACGGCGTCATCTGGTCCGACGCCCAGGACGAGCTCGTCGCCCTCGCCGAAAAGGCCGAGATTCCCGTCATCACCACCTTCCTCGGCATCGGCGCCTTCCCCGAAGCGCACCGCCTCTCCTACGGCTGGCTCGGCATGCACGGCATGTTCTACGCCAACATGGCCGCCGATAACGCCGATCTCGTCATCGGCGTCGGCATGCGCTTCGACGACCGCGCCATGGGCCGCTTCAAGGACTTCAACCCCGGCGTCAAAATCATCCACATCGACATCGACCCGGCCGAGATCGGCAAGAACTTCCCCACCGCCGTCCCCATCGTCGGCAGCGCCAAGAACGTCCTCCCCCGCCTCACCGAGCACGTCCGCGAGGCGAAGCACACCGAGTGGCTCCAGTGGATCGACCAGGTGCGCGAAGAGCACCCCAGCCTCCACATCCGCGAGAGCCGCCGCATGCTCCCGCAGTACGTCGTCCGCACCCTCTACGAAGAGACCGAGGGCAACGCCACGATCGTCACCGGCGTCGGCCAGCACCAGATGTGGGCCGGTCAGCACTACTTCTACAAGCGCCCCCGCCAGCTCATCTCCTCCGGCGGCCTCGGTACCATGGGGTTCGAACTCCCCGGCGCCATCGGCGCCCAGGTCGCCCTCCCCGACGCCGAAGTCTGGGCCATCTGCGGCGACGGCGGCTTCCAGATGACCATGCAGGAGCTCGCCGTCGTCGTCGACGAAAACCTGCCGCTCAAAATCGCCATCTTCAACAACGGCTACCTCGGCATGGTCCGCCAGTGGCAGCAACTCTTCTACGACCGCAACTTCGTCGCCGTCGCCATGACGCAGCCGGACTTCTGCAAAATCGCCGACGCCTACGGCATCCGCGCCATCCGCGTCGAAACCAAGGCCGAAGTCGCCCCCGCCATCCGCGAAGCCCGCGCCCACAAGGGGCCCATCCTCATCGACTTCATGATCGACCAGGAAGAGAACGTCTGGCCGATGGTCCCCGCCGGCGCCGCTCTCTCCGAAACCATCGAAGCCCCCGCCGAGGAGCTCGCCCGGTGAACCCCTCCCTCAACGGCCACCACCCCCGTAAGCGCGCCAACTACCACACCGTCGTCGCCATCGTCGAAGACAAGCCCGGCGTCCTCATGCGCGTCGCCAGCCTCTTCCGCCGGCGCGGCTTCAACATCGAATCCCTCACCGTCGGCCACTCCGAAATGCCCGGCCTCAGCCGCATGACCATCGTCGTCGACGGAGACAGCGCCCCCGTCGAACAGGTCGAAAAGCAGCTCTACAAGCTCATCGACGTCATCAAAGTCAGCGACCTCAGCCAGGAAGACATCGTCGCCCGCGAGCTCGCCATGATTAAGGTCCGCTGTAACAACGTGAACCGCCACGAGCTCCTCGATATCGCCAACGTCTTCCGCGCCGACGTCGTCGACATCGCCACCAACTCCATCATCCTCCAGGTCGTCGGCGACGAAGACAAAATCGACGGCCTCATCAAAATGTGCGAGCCCTACGGCATCCGCGAACTCTCGCGCACGGGCCGCATCGCCATGGTCCGCGGCACGAAGACCACCACCGTCCACGAACCCGAGCCCGAGCGCATCGCCCGCATCCACCAGACCCAGGGGCGCCGCGTCGAGGGAGACCTCCCCTTCTCCAGCGACTGACCGCCCGCGAGCAGCGAACCGCGGCGGGGTTCCCCCTTCGGGAGCCCCGCCGCCGCGTTTTCGCCGCGCGCCGTCCCTACAGCCCGTGGCCCCCGCCCGCGAGGCCGTGCTTCGCCCGCTCCTGCGCCTGCAGCGCCCCGATCGTCTCCGCCGTCCGGTCGAAAATCTGCGGCACGGGCCAGCCGTTCAAACCCGCGTACGTGTCGATCTGGCTCCGGTGGTGGATGTCGTGTTCCGCCATCATCGCCAGGATGCGCCAGCCCGAGAGCGCTCCGCCGCTGTCGATCATCGCCACCTTCCGCTCCAGCCAGTCATCCGGCGTCCCGCGCAGCAGGTCGCAAAACCGCTCGAAGCTCTCCGCCAGCGCCGGCACCCACAGCTCCCGCCGGCTCACGTCCGGCGGCGGCGGGCTCACCCAGCCCCGGCCCAGGTACGCGCTCGCGAAATACAGCCGCGAGCCGCACATGTGCCCCACCAGCTTGTTGATGCTCCACGCACCCTCGCCCTCGCCCACCGCGGGGGTCCAGCCGTCCGCCTCCGGCGGCAGCGCGCCGATGTCCCGCATCGCGCGCCGGTTCACCGCCTCGAAGTACGCGAGGAACGCATCGATAGAACGGTACATCGCCATCACCCCCGCGCCGCATTGTCAGCAGCGCCGCCGGGCCCCCATCCTACGCTACATCCCCCGCCACGGCGGTCCTATGATTCGGCTCGAGCTCTCGGTCCGCGGCATCCTTGCCATCGCCCTCGCGCTTGCCGGCATCTGGTTCTTCGTCCAGCTCTGGCCGCTCGTCCTCATCATCACCACCTCGTTCATCTTCATGGCGGCCCTCCTGCCCTACATCGAATGGATGGTCCGCCACGGCATCAACCGCGTCGTCGCCGTCCTGCTCATGCTCTTCGCCATTCTCGCCGTCTTCGGCGCAATGGTGGCCATCGTGGCCCCTGCCGTCGTCGATGAGTTCCGCGACCTCCAGGGCAACCTTCCCGAATACGCCGCCGACTTCGAAACCTTCGCCGCCGACCTCGGCTTCAACACCGAGCGCTGGGACCTTCCCGAGCGCGCCGCTGACATCGACTGGAACCGCATCATCAGCGGCTCCCAGGTCGTCGATTACGGCCAGCGCGTCCTCGTCGGCATCCTCACCGGCCTCACCATCGCCGTCATCACCGCCTACCTCCTCGTCGAAACCCACCGGCTCCGCGCCTTCCTCTTCCGGTTCATCCCGCCCGACCGCGAAGCCGATGCCCACCATTTCCTGCGCGCCCTCGAGCGCGTCGTCGGCGGCTACGTCCGCGGCCAGCTCATCACGTCGCTCATCATCGGCGTCTATACGATGGTCGTCCTCCTCGCCGTCGGCGTCCCGAATGCCGTCGCCTTCGGCGTCCTCGCCGCCTTCGCCGATATCATCCCCCTCGTCGGCGCCTTCATCGCGGTCGTTCCTGCCACCATCGCCGCCTACCAGGAATCGCCCACCCAGGCCGTCATCGTCCTCGTCGCCCTCCTCATCTACCAGCAGTTCGAAGACCGCCTCCTCGTCCCCCGCATCTATGGCCAGACGCTCAACCTCCCTGCCCTCGTCGTTCTCCTTGCCGTCCTCGCCGGCGCCGAGCTGATGGGCATCGTCGGCGTGCTCCTCGCCCTCCCGGCCGCCGCCGCCGGGCGCGTCGTCCTCGACTACTACCTCGAACGCCGCGCCAACGGCTTTACCGACGACCAGGTGCCCCAGGTCCTCGCACCCGACGAGCCGGACGAAGCTATCCCCTGACGTTCTCCCGGAGGAACCCCAGCTCCAGCGCATACCGCTCGAACGCCGGGAAGCGCACCTGCACCGTCCGCGCGATGCGCTCCGGCGAGCCGCCCTCCAGCCGCCACCGCACCAGCTCCACCGCGACCCACCAGAGCAGCGACGCCCGCACCAGGGCCGGCAGCAGCCCGAACTCCTGGTTCGAAACCGGGCGCACCGCGGCGTACCCCTCGAACAGCGCCCGCGCGTAGTGCGGCTCCAGCGGCCCGAACGGCATCAGCAGCGGCGCAAGGTCGCAGAGCGCCGCATCCCGCCGCGCGAACTCCCAGTCGACCAGCCCGCTCAGCTCGCCCTCCGCCCAGAGCAGGTTCTTCGCCGAGAAATCCCCGTGGACCGGCTGCTCGGGCAGCTCCGGGTAGCCCAGCCGCGCCAGCTCCCGCAGATTCCGGTAGCGCTCCCGGCGGATGGCCGCCGCCAGCTCCGGGTACTCCCGCCCGAAGGCCGCCACCAGCCGGTTGAACGTCCCGGCGCCCGCCGAGTCGGTCAGCACGTCCAGCTCCCAGGCCTTCCCGAGCCCCGGCCGCTGGATGCCCGGGTCCGCCGCCGCGAGGTCGCGGTGCAGCCGGCCGAGCAGCCGGCCGGCGATGCGCCACGCCGCCACCGTCGTCAGTTCCCGCGGCGCGCCCGGCAGCCGCTCCTCGCACGTCCAGGCCCAGCCGCCGCTGTCGATGGCCGGCACACCGTCCGCTGCCGGGATCGCCCGCGCCGTCGGCCAGCCGGCCCGCGCCGCGGCCTCGCGCAGCTCCGCCTCCCACCGCAGCCCGGCCTCCGGTCCCGGCAGCCGCCGCCGTTTGAGCACGGCGCGGCCCGCCAGCCAGGCCCGCCCCTCCGGGCTGCCCGGGCGCAGCTCCTCGCTCCCGAGGCCGAACGCCCGCAGCACCTCCGCCGGCGGCTCGCGCATCGCATCCACCTCCCCATCGTGCCGTCCCCGGGCCGCGCCGTCGACTCTCCGCGCCGCCCAAGCGAACCGGCGCCCCTCCCTGTGGTGGGAGGGGCGCCGGGAATGCGGGAGACCTGTCGGCCGGCGCTACTTCTGCAGGATGTGGATCGTGCAGGCCGAGCAGAGGCCGATGACGTGCGCGAGGCCCACCTTCGAGCCCTCCACCTGCCGCTGGCCGGCCTGGCCGCGCAGGTGGAACACGATCTCCGCGATGTTCGCCACGCCCGTCGCGCCCAGCGGGTGCCCCTTCGAGAGCAGGCCGCCGGAGGCGTTCACCACCGCCTTCGTCTTCGGCTGGTAGGTCTTGTCGCGGAACGGCGCGACGTCCTCCTCGTACTTCGTCGGGATCTTGTTCCCGAGCCACGGCGCGCCGCTCGCCACGTGCATCGCCGCCTCGCCGTCCCCGCAGAGGCCGAGGTTCTCGTAGTGCAGCAGCTCCGCCGTCGCGAAGCAGTCATGCAGCTCGACCTGGTCGAGGTCCTCCGGCCCGATGCCGGCCTGCTCGTACGCCAGCTTCGCCGCGTTCCGGGTCAGCGTGTTGATGTCCGGCAGCGTCAGGTCCCGGTCGGTGAACGGGTCGCTCGTCAGCACGCTCGCCGCCACCTTGATCGGCTGCGTCGTGAACTGCCGTGCCTTGTCCATCGAGGTCAGGATCGCCGCCGCCGCGCCGTCGCCCGTCGGGCAGCACATCAGCAGCGTGTTCGGGTAGGCGATCATCCGCGAGTTCAGCACTTCGTCCAGCGGCGATTCCTTCTGGTACTGCGCCAGCGGGTTCATCGTGCTGTGCCAGTGGTTCTTCACGCTCGCCAGCGCGAAGTGCTCCTGCTTCGTCCCGTACTTCCGGGCATGCTCCATGCCCGCCATGCCGAACACCGCCGGCATCATGTACGAACCGACGCGGCCCTCGAGGCTCGTCGCCGGGTCGCCCCGCGAGCCCAGCAGGCCCTGCTTGCCCATCTGCTCCGAGCCGACCGCCATCACCACGTCGTACGCGCCCGAAGCGACCGCGAAGTACGCCTCGCGGAAGGCCGTCGAGCCCGTCGCGCAGGCGTTCGCCACGTTCACGACCGGGATGCCCGTCTGGCCGATCTGCTGCAGAATCCGCTGCCCGGAGCCCGAGGTCTGGTACAGGTTGCCGCTGTACAGCGCCTCGATCTGCTTCATCTCCATGCCCGCATCCTTCAGCGCCTCGAGCACCGCCTGCGCCGAAAGCTGGGCGAAGTCCCGGTCCGCATAGCGGCCGAACTTGATCATCGAAATGCCAACGATTGCTACTTCGCGCACTGTCCTTACCTCCTTCGCGCGCCCGGGCCTTAGTTCTCGCCCTCGATCGGCGTGAACCGGTAGGCGATGTACGAGTTGCCTTCCCGGTCCTCCGACACCTTCTCGGTGAACATCTTCACCCGCATGCCGAACTTCATGTTCTCCGGCTTCGGCTCGATGCCCACGATGTTCGTGTTCACGCTTCCGCCGCCGTCCAGGTCGACGACCGCCGCGATGTACGGCGCCTGCACGTAGGGCGTCGCCTGGTGGATGATCGTCCACACGTGCACGGTGCCGGTGTTCGCCAGCCGGATCGTCTCGAACGGGCCGTCGCTGCTGCACACCCCGCAGAAGAGCCGCGGGCCGACGTACTTCGTCCCGCACTTCTTGCAGACGGAGCCGTTCAGGTAATCCTGATCGCGCGTCTCACCGAGCGTCAGGTGCGGCACCAGTGGGCGAACTTCGCCCTGCGTTGCTGTCGCTTCTGCCAATCCTGGACCTCCTTCTCATTCCTGCCCGGGCTGGTGTTCCGCTCACGGCGAATGCGCCCCGGGGCCAGGGCCTCGCCGCACCGTATTGTTCGTCCCCCGTAAAGGGCTGTCAACGAACCTTCACACTCGCTCGTTTCCCGCCCTTTCCGCTGCCGGCCGCCCTCCGCCCATCGCCCGAAGGACCCGCACGAGCAGCGGCATCCAGCCCTCGCCGGCGCCCACCCGGTCGATGCGCACCTGCTTCGGCCCGGTGAGCACCAGCTCCCCCAGCCCGAGCCGCGCCACCCGCTCCCCCAGCCCGAGCCGCGCCACCCGCTCCCGCAGCTCCGGCGTCGTCCCGCCCCGCACGTACAGGTGGAACATCTGCTCGTCGGTCTTGATCGCCTCGATGCCCGCCCGCTTCGCGAGGTTCCGCACCAGCGCCACGTAGAGCAGGTTCTCGACTGCCAGCGGAACCGGCCCGAACCGGTCCCGCAGCTCCTCGTGCATCTCCGCCACCGCTTCGACCGTCCCGAGATGCGCAATCCGCTGATACAGGTTCAGCCGCGCGTGGATGTCGCCGACGTAGCTCTCCGGGATGTGCGCGCTCACCGGCAGGTCCACCACTGGCGGCGGCGGCTCCGGCTCGGCCGCCCGCGGCAGCTCCTCGCCCATGCCCCGCTTCAGCGCCGCCACCGCCTCCGCCACCAGTTTGGTGTACAGCTCGAACCCGACCTCCGCGATGTGCCCGCTCTGTTCGGTCCCGAGCACGTTCCCGGCGCCGCGGATTTCGAGGTCGCGCAGCGCCAGCTGGAAGCCGGCCCCCAGCTCCGAGGCCTCGAAAATCGCTTCCAGCCGCTTCTGCGCCGCCTCGCTCAGCGCGCGGTCCTTGTCGTACAGCAGGTAGGCGTACGCGCGGTTCGCCGACCGCCCCACCCGGCCCCGGAGCTGGTACAGCTGCGCCAGCCCCAGCCGGTTCGCCTCGTTGATGATGATGGTGTTCGCGTTCGGGATGTCCAGCCCGCTCTCGATGATCGTCGTGCAGACCAGCACATCGTGCTCCCCGGCCTGGAACTCCAGCATCACCCGCTCCAGCTGCTCCTCCGGCATCTGACCGTGCCCGATCGCCACCCGCGCGCCGGGCGCGAGCTCCATCACCCGCTTCGCAATCCGCTCGATGTTCTGCACCCGGTTGTGCACGAAGAACACCTGCCCGCCCCGCTGCAGCTCGCGCTCGATCGCCTCCCGCAGAATTTCGTCGTCCCACGCCAGCACGTAGGTGCGAATCGGCTGCCGCTCCTCCGGCGGCGTCATGATCGTGCTCATGTCGCGGATGCCCACGAGCGACATCTGCAGCGTCCGCGGGATCGGCGTCGCCGAGAGCGTCAGCGTGTCCACCTCCGCCCGCATCTGCCGCAGCCGCTCCTTGTGGCTCACCCCGAACCGCTGCTCTTCGTCGATGATCACGAGCCCGAGGTCCTTGAACACCACGTCCTTCTGCAGCAGCCGGTGCGTCCCCACCACGATGTCCACCTCCCCCGCCGCGAGGTCCGCGAGAATCCGCCGCTGCTCCTCCGCCGACCGGAACCGCGAGAGCACCTCCACCCGCACCGGAAACCCGGCCGTCCGCTCCCGGAACGTCTCCCCGTGCTGCTCCGCGAGCACCGTCGTCGGCACCAGCACCGCTACCTGCTTCCCGTCCATGACAGCTTTGAACGCGGCCCGCACCTCGACCTCCGTTTTCCCGTAGCCGACATCCCCGCAGATGAGCCGGTCCATCGGCCGCGGCCGCTCCATGTCCGCCTTCACCTCGAGAATCGCCGCCAGCTGGTCCTGCGTTTCGACGTACGGGAATGACGCCTCCATCTCCATCTGCCACGGCGTGTCCTCCCGGAAGGCGTGCCCGGGCACCAGCTGCCGCTTCGCGTACAGCTCCAGCAGGTCGCGCGCCATCTGCACCACCGCCTGCTTCACCCGCCGCTTCGAGCGCGCCCAGTCCTGTGTGCCGAGCCGCGTCAGCGCCGGCGGGTGATCGCTCGGCCCCACGTACCGGCTCAGCGCCTCCAGCTGGTCGGCCGGCACGTACAGCCGGTCGCCCTCCGCGTACTGCAGCTCGAGATACTCCCGCTCGACTCCCTCCACCGACCGCCGCACCAGCCCGCCGTACCGCGCGATGCCGTGGTCCGCGTGGACCACGTAGTCGCCGACCTCGAGGCTTTCGACGAGGTCCGGCCGAACGCCGTGGTGCGGCCGCGTCGGCTTCCGCCGCTTCCGGAACCCGAAGACCTCCGCATCGGCCAGCACTACCGTCCCCGCGGCCGTGACGATGCCGCTCGACACCGCCGCCGGCACCAGCGTCACGCTCCCGCCCGGAGGCGCGCCGCCCAGTGCGCGGGTCTTCGCGCTCCGCGTGCCCTCCGCCTCGAAAACGTCCGCCAGCCGCAGGGCCTGCAGCGACGCGACCACGACCCGCCGGCCCTCCCGCCGCCACGCCTCCGCCTGCTGCGCCACGACGCGAAGCCGCCCGCCGAACCCCGGCGCGGCCTGCACCGGCAGCTCGCGCGCCCCGCGCTCGGCCGTCCCGAACCGTTCCAGCACGTAGGCGGCCCGCCCCAGCAGCGCCGCCGCTGCCGCCCCCGGCTCCTCGCGCAGGTCCGGCAGCCCGGCCGGGATCGCGCCCCGCGCTTCCATCTCCGCCCGAGCCCGCCGTTCGAACTCCAGCGCCTGCTCGAGCGCCTGCCGCCCGTCTTCGGGGTCGAAGACGACCACGACGGCCGCGCCTCCGAGGTGGTCCAGCGCCGTCGCCCGGTACAGCAGCGGCTCGAGGAACTGGTGGTAGTCGGTCCGCCCGCCCGCTGCGACTGCCTCGACCTGCTCGACGACCGCCTCCGCCTCATCGCCCTGCGCGGTGAGCCGCTCCGCCAGCGCCCGCGCTGCCGCCCGGCCGGCGCCCAGCGAGGTCGACACCGGCGGCACGAGCACGGCATCCAGCCGGCCCGCGCTCCGCTGCGTCGCAAGGTCGACCAGCCGGATGCTCTCGACCGTGTCGCCGAAAAACTCCACCCGCACCGGCCGTTCGAACCCGGCCGGGAAGATATCGATGAGCCCGCCCCGGCGCGCCGCGGTCCCCGGCGCGTCGGCCAGCGGCTCGATGGCGTAGCCCGCGCCCTCCAGCCAGGCCAGTACGTCGCCCGGCCGCGCCGCTGCGCCGGTCTCCAGCCGCAGGTCCTCCGCCTCCGGGGCCGGCGGCGCCGTGCGCTCGGTGATCGCGGCCCACGTCCCCACGACGATCGCCGGCGCTTCGCCCCCGAGCGCCCGCAGCGCCCGCGCCCGCTCCACCCCCGCCGAAGGATCGTCCCGGGTGAACTCGTACGGCAGCGCATCCCGCTGCGGCAGGCGAATCACCGGCCGGTCGCTCAGGAGCTCGAGATCATCAGCCAGCGCCTGCGCGGCCAGGGCCGTCGGCACGGCCGCGAGAAGCGGCCCGGCGTGCCCGCTCGCCAGCGCCGCCGCGACGTACGCCCGCGCGCTCTCGGGCGCCGAAAGGCGCACGCAGCCGTCCCCGCGCGCCAGCAGCGGGGCCAGCTCCTCGGCGACCGCGGCCGTGACGCCCGCGAGTTCACCAGCCAGGTCCGAACCCTCAGCGGCAGCAGCCGCCTCGCCCTCCACTTTACCGCCCGGTAGCACGCCTCCGCCATCGCCCCGGCGCGCCCCGCACGCCGCCGCGATGTCCAGGACGTATCACTGAGATTTGCTCTCAGGTATCGCGCGGGCGGCGCCGTGCTACGATCACGGCGTGGCGCATCCGCCCGTCCATCGCCGCGAGCTCCTCCTTGGCCTCGGCCTCACGCTCGCTTTCGCCGCCGCCCAGGCCGCCGTCGGCCTCGCCTTCGGCTCCATCGCCCTCGTCTCCGATGCCGGCCACATGCTCACCGACGCCGTGGGGCTCGGGCTCGCCTTCCTCGCCGCGACCATCGCCGCGCGCCCTCCCGATGCGCGCCGCACGTTCGGCTACGCCCGCGCCGAAGTCCTCGCCGTGCCCCTCCACGTCGCCCTGCTCGCCGGCATCGCCGCCTTCATCGTCTACGAGTCCCTCGGCCGCCTCGACGGCTCGCACACCATCCGCACCGGCCCGGTCCTCGTCACCGCTGCCCTCGGCCTCGGCGTCAACCTCCTCGTCCTCCGCATCCTCCACGGCCACAGCCACGACAACCTGAACATCCGCGGCGCCGTTCTCGAAGCTATGGCCGACGCCCTCGGCTCCGTCCTCGTCATCGTCTCCGCCGCTGCCATCGCCCTCGGCGCGAGCCCGGCCCTCGACCCGATCGCCGCGCTCCTCATCGCCGCGCTCATCCTCCCCCGCGCCGTCAACCTCCTCCGCCAGGCCGGCGCCATCCTCCTCGAGAGCGCCCCGCCCGGGCTCGACCCCCGCGCCATCGCGGCCGCCGCCCGCGATGTCCAGGGCGTCCTCGACCTCCACGACGTCCACGTCTGGAGCATCGCGCCCTCCTTCCCGGCCCTGAGCGCCCACGTCGAACTCGCCGATGCCGGCTGCACCGAGCATGTCCTCACCGACCTCGCCGCGCTCTTCCGCGAACGGTTTGGCATCGTCCACGTCACGCTCCAGCCCGAGACGCCGGCCCTCCACCTGGCCATTGCATGCTGCTCGAGCCCCGACGCCGCCCTGCTCGACGCCGGCCACGCCCACGAACCCGCCCGCTCATGACGCGCCTCTCCCGCCGCGCCCTGCTCGCCGGCGCGCTCAGCGCGGGCGGCGCGGCTGCCGCTGCGGCCGTCGTCGTCCGGCGCGCCCCCGGCCCATCGGACGAGCCATCCCTCCCTGCCGGCGAACCCTCGCCCTCCCCGCCGCCGACGCCCACCCCGCTCCCGCGGGGCGGCGCGGCCCGCCTCGCCGCGACCTCCAGCTTCGACTTCGATACCTTCGACGCCCTCCGCTCCGGCGAGCCGTCGACCGTCGAGCTGCTCGGCCGTGTCCATGCGCGCCTCCTCCAGTGGGACGACCCCGCCGGGGCCCGCCTCGGCCCTGACCTCGCCGCCGCCCGGGAGCAGCCCGACCCGCTCACCCTGCTGCTCCGCCTCGACGCCCGCGCCCGCTGGCAGGACGTCCCGCCCCTCGGCGGCCGCCCCGTCACGGGGGACGACGTCCGCTTCCACCTCGAGCGCGCGCTCGCCATCGCCCGCGAAGGTACCGCGCCGCTCGTGCAGCGCACCGGCCCCCTCCGCGAGGTCGCCCGGGTCGAACTCCCCGCGCCGGGCCTGATCCGGCTCGTGCTCGCCCGCCCGTCGCCGCTCCTCGAAGCCGCTCTCGCCGCCGAGTTCGCTCTCGTCCAGCCTCCGGAGGTTGCCAGCCGCTTCGACGCCGACCCCCTCGACCCCGCGCTGCTCGCCGGCTGCGGCCCCTGGCGCTTCGCCGGGTTCGACCGCGAAACAGCCCGCCTCGAAGCGTACACCGCCGGCCACCGTGTCCCGCTCCTCGACGCGCTCAGCGTCTCGCCGCCGACCGATACCCTCGCACGCTACCGCGCCGGCGACCTCGACGAATTCCCCGCCCTCGACCCGCGCGACGCCGCAGCCGCACGCAGCCTGCCCGGAATCCAGGAGTTCGCCCTCCCCTGGCGCGAGACGGTGCTCTCCACGTTCTCCGTCAGCGCTCCGCCGTGGTCCGATGCCCGCCTGCTCGAAGCGCTCTCCGGCGCGCTCAACCGCGGCTGGCTCGCGGAAGCGCTTTTCGCCGGCCGCGCCCGGCCAGCCGGGCCGCTTCCGCCCGTCTCTGGCGCGGCCCTCCCCGAATCCGACCTCGCGGCGTTCCCCGGCTACGCCGCCGACCCGGATGCCGACGCCGGGGCCGCGCGGCAGCGCTGGGAGGCCGCCGGCGGCCCCGCCCTCGGCACCGTCGCCGTCGACATCCCGGCCATCTTCGACCCCCGCTACGCCGCCAGCGCGGTCGTGATCGAACGCCTGAACGCGATCCTCGGACCGCAATTCCGCCCGGCCGTCGAGCGCTACCCGGTCATCGCCGCCCGCGTGCAGGAGGGTTTCTACGGCAACGGCCGCGCCGCCTTCTGGTTCGGCTGGGGACCGCCGCTGCCCTCGCCCGACCCGCGCGAAGCCCTCCTCGAGCTCTTCGGCCACGCGCTCGCCCCGGCCGACCGCGATGCGCTCTTCAGCTCCGCCGACGCCGCATCCCTGCGCGGCCTGCAGCGCCGCCTCCTCGCCGGCTTCGCCGGCGGCGTGGTCCCGTGGGTCCAGCAGCTGACCGAGGTCTTCCGCCGGCCGGGGCTCGAAGGACCCGCGCCATCGCCCTTCTGGGATGGCCACCGCGACATCCGGCGGTATCGCTCCTCCTGAGCGCCGGCCTGCGGTTTTTCGTCACCACCGCTTCCGGGATACTGGGGCACGGATGGACCTCCTTTCCCTCGTGCTCTTCATCGCCGGCATCGCCCTGCTCATCGTCGGCGCCGAAGGCCTCGTGCGCGGCGCGGGCCACCTCGCCATCGCCATGGGCGTCTCCCCGCTCGTCGTCGGCCTCACGGTCGTCGCCTTCGGCACCAGCTCCCCCGAGCTCGCCGTCAGCGTCTCCTCCTCGTTCGGCGGCAAGCCCGACCTCGCCATCGGCAACGTCGTCGGCAGCAACATCTTCAACATCCTCGTCATCCTCGGCGCGTCCGCCGTCGCCGCTCCCCTCATCGTCCACCAGCAGCTCGTCCGCTTCGAAGTCCCGCTCATGATCGCCGTCTCCGTCCTCGTCCTCCTCTTCGCGCTCGACGGCGACATCCAGCGGTACGAAGGCGTCATCCTCTTCCTCGGCGTCATCGCCTACACCACCTGGGCCATCCGCAAGAGCCGCAGCGAATCCCGCGAAGTCCAGTCTGAGTACGACGAATACGAGGCGGCCATCACCGCCCGCCCCGTGACGCCGCGCACCGTCGCGCTCGACCTCGTGCTGGTCGTCGCCGGCCTCGGCATGCTCGTCCTCGGCTCCGAGTGGTTCACCAGCGGCGCCGTCGAAATCGCCGAGTTCCTCGGCGTCTCTCAGCTCGTCATCGGCCTCACCATCGTCGCGGCCGGCACCTCGATGCCCGAACTCGCCACCTCCGTCGTCGCCGCCATCCGCGGCGAACGCGACATCGCCGTCGGCAATGCCGTCGGGAGCAACCTGTTCAACCTCATGGCTGTCCTCGGCGCAACGGCGGCCGTCTCGCGCGGCGGCATCCCCGTCGCCGAGTCTGCCGTCGCCTTCGACCTGCCGGTGATGCTCGCCGTCGCCGTCGCGGCCCTCCCCATCTTCTTCACCGGCTACGTCATCACCCGCGCCAACGGCCTGCTCTTCCTCGGCCTCTATGGCGCCTACGCCCTCTACCTCTTCCTCGATGCCTCCGGGCACGACGCGCTCGATGCCTACAGCATGGTCATGCTCGGCCTCATCCTCCCCGCCATCGCCGTCATCACCCTCGCCCTCGCCCTCCGCTTCTACCTCCGCCAGCGCCGGGCGGCGCACGACGAAAAGGCCGGGGCGTGAGCCCCGGCGCACAGTCGCGGGCGGCAGAGCGCTCCGAACCTAGACTTCGACGACCTCCAGCCCCCACACCGGCCGGAACCGCCACGTCCGGATGCCGGCCACCGAAATCTTGTGCTTCTTGAGCAGCTTCTTCGTCTCCGGCACCGTCCCCACCGGCACGTACAGGTAGAGCGGCCCGATTTTCGACATCGGCAGCCAGTCGTTCACGGCCGACTCGTCGTTCAGCGTGTCCGGCATCTCCACCTCGGCCATCATCCGGAGGAACAGGCCCGGCTTGTGCACCACCACGATGTCCGGCACCAGCTCCCGGCCATTCGCTTCGCCGACCGCGAGCCGCGGCTTCGGGACGTTCACGATCGTCTCGTAATCCGGGAATTCGTCGTTCGGGTACGGGAACTTCACCTTCGCGATTTCGGCCACCGTCCCCTGGTGGCGAAGCTGGCTGAGCTGCTTCACGGTCACGCGAACACGTCCTCCGCAGTGGCGCTGCGAACGATTCTACGGGCGCTCCGGGGCTCGGTCGAACCTCCGGCGCGCCTCACGGCCCCGCGGCCGCGACCTCCGGCCGCACCAAAGGACGGAACTGCTCGAAGTTCGCCGCGAACCGCTCCGCCAGCCCCCGGTAGACCCGGTCGTACTCCTCCGGGTCCGCCCACATCGCCCGCGGGTCCAGCAGCTTCGAATCCACCCCCGGGCACCGGGTCGGCACTTCGAACCCGAACACCGGGTCCTTCCGGAACTCCACCCCGTTCAGCGCGTCGTTCAGCACCGCCCGCACCATTTTCCGCGTCTCCTGGATCGCGATGCGCTTCCCGATGCCGTACTTCCCGCCCGTCCAGCCGGTATTGATGAGCCACGTCTGCGCCCCCGTCATCCGCAGCCGCTGCTCCAGCAGGTCCGCGTAGACCGTCGGGTTCAGCGCCATGAACGGCGCGCCGTAGCACGGGCTGAACGTCACCTCCGGGTCCGTCAGCCCTACTTCCGTCCCCGCCAGCTTGCAGGTGTACCCGCTCAGGAAGTGGTAGAGCGCCTGCTCCGGCGTCAGCCGCGCCACCGGCGGCATCACCCCGAACGCGTCCGCCGTCAGCAGGATGACATGCGACGGGTGCGGCGCCACCGGCTCGAGGTACACATGCTTCAGCGATTCCAGCGGGTAGCTGCCGCGCGTGTTCTCCGTGATGCTGTCGTCGTTCAGGTCCACCTCGCGCGTGTCTTCGTCGAAGATCACGTTTTCGAGGATCGTCCCGAACTCGTGCGTCTGCTCGAAGATGTCCGGCTCCGCCTCCTTCGAGAGACGGATCGTCTTCGCATAGCAGCCGCCCTCGATGTTGAAGATGCCCCGCTCGGTCCACGCATGCTCATCGTCCCCGACCAGCAGCCGCTCCGGGTCCGTGCTCAGCGTCGTCTTCCCCGTGCCCGAAAGCCCGAAGAACAGCGCCGACTTCCCCGTCCGCGGGTCGACGTTCGCCGCCGAGTGCAGCGAGAGCGTCCCTTCCAGCGGCAGGTAGTAGTTCATCGCCGTGAAGACGGCTTTCTTCATCTCCCCGGCGTATGCCGTCCCGGCGATGAGGATGATGCCCTCCGTCAGGTTCAGCGCCACCACCGCGTCGCTCCGCACCCCGTCCGCCGCCCCGTCGAGGTGCAGGAACGGACAGTGGATGATCGTGAGGTCCGCCTTCTCCTCGAACGGCCGCTTCTCCGAAGGGATGAACATGGTCCGCGCAAACAGCGAGTGGTACGCCTGCTCCGTGATGACGCGCACCGTCTTCCGGTGCGCCGGGTCCTGCGACACCACCGTGTCCTGCACGAAGATCTCCCGGCCGGCGAGGTACTGCATCGCCTTGCTCAGCAGCCGCTCGAACGTCTCCACCGGGAGCGGCTGGTTGTGCTTGCCCCACCAGACGTGCTCCGAAATCTCCGGCGTCTTCACCACGAACTTGTCCTGCGGGCTCCGCCCCGTCCGCTCGCCGCTGAATACCGCGAACGTCCCGCCTTGCAGGAGCTTCCCTTCCCGCCGCCGGACGGCGTACTCGTACAGGACCGGGACGCTCAGGTTGTGGTGAACCTCGGCAGCGCGCGCGATGATCGCGCTGCCCGCATTGCTGGGTGCCGGGGAAATCGCCATGGCTGCTGCTTCCACACTCGACTGGGAGAGTTGACCGCTCCAGCCTAGCGGAAGCCTTCCGAAAAGTGAATAGCTGAACCTCGAGCTATAGCACCTGCCGATGCTTCGGCCCGCCCCGCCGTATCGCTCCGCGCCTTACGCTGCCCGCACCCCGGCCGGCTCGCCCGTCACCAGCTCCATCAGCGCGTCCACCTGCTTCATCAGCCCCGCGAAGTCCGGCGAGGGGATCCGCTGCGTCCCCGGCGCCGGCGGCAGCACGTACCCCGGCAGCAGCCCGTTCCCCACCACGTACCGGTCCGCCATCGCCACGCACCCCGCCAGCGTGTGCGGCGAATCCAGCGGCTCATGGTGCCGGCCGATCGCCTCGCAGATCGGTTCCGGCAGCTTCCACTTCCGCGCCAGCAGCTCGCCCGCCGCGGCATGGTCGAACCCCAGCTCCGCCTCGACCTCCTCCAGCGTCCGCTCCTCCGCCATCGCCCGCGCGACCGCCTGGTCCACCAGCGCCGGGTCCCGGTAGAACAGCGCCAGCCGCCCCATGTTGTGCACGATGCCCGCCGTGAACGCGCTCGGCACGTCCACCCGCCGCCCCTGCCCCGCGTACTCCGCCGCCTTGAACGCCACCGCGATCGCATGCCGCCAGAACACTTCGATGCGGAACAGCGCGTGCAGGGCATCTGGCGCATACGCCCCCGCGATCGCACCGCTCACCGCAAGGTTCCGCGCCTGCACGAACCCCAGCGTCACCAGCGCCTGCTGCACCGACGTAATCTCCCGCATGCGCCGGTACGCCGCCGAATTCACGACCCGCAAAATCCGGCTGCTCAGCCCCGGGTCCGCCGAGACCACCAGCGCAAGGTCCGAGGCCGACGCCTTCGGGTCCTGCGCGACCTGCATCACCCGCAGCGCCACGGCCGGCAGCGGCGGCAGCGCCTCGATCGCGGCAACGATGTCGATCCCGGCCGGCTGGCTGTCACCCATGGCGCACCCCTCCTCCGCGAAGGCGTTCTCGCCACAGTGTCGCCGCGCCTGTGTCCCCGGGTCATCCGGGAGTTCCCCGCTTTCCCCGGCGCAGCTACCCCAACCGGGTCCTACAGCGGGATGTTCCCGTGCTTCTTTGGCGGGTTCCGGTCGGCCTTGTTCTGCAGCATCTCCAGCGCCCGGATGATCTTCGGCCGCGTCTGCCGCGGGTCGATGACGTCATCGATGAAGCCCCGGCCCGCCGGGATGTACGGGTTCGCAAACTTCTGCCGGTACTCCTCGATGAGCTCCTTCCGCCGCGCCTCCGGGTCCGGGGCGTTCGCAATCTCATCCCGGTAGACCACGTTCGCCGCGCCGTCCGGCCCCATCACGGCGATCTCGCCCGTCGGCCACGCGAAGTTCATGTCGCCGCGGAGATGCTTCGACGACATCACGAGGTAGGCCCCGCCGTATGCCTTCCGCAGCACCACCGCCACCTTCGGCACCGTGGCTTCGCTGTAGGCATAGAGCAGCTTTGCCCCGTGCGTGATGATGCCGTTGTACTCCTGCGATGTCCCCGGGAGGTAGCCCGGCACGTCCACCAGCGTCACGATCGGGATGTTGAAGCAGTCGCAGAAGCGCACGAACCGCGCCGCCTTCCGGCTTGCGTTGATGTCCAGCGACCCGGCGAGGTGCATCGGCTGGTTCGCCACGAACCCCACGCTCCGGCCGCCCATCCGCCCGAAGCCCACGACGATGTTCGGCGCGAACGCTTCCTGCACCTCCATGAAGTCCCCGTCGTCCACGATCCGGCCGATGACATCCCGCACGTCGTACGGCCGGTTCGGCTCCGCCGGCACGATCGTCAGCAGGTCCTCCTCCGTCCGGTTCACGTCATCGTTCGTCGGCACGAAGGGCGGGTCTTCCGCGTTGTTCGACGGCAGGAAGGAGAGCAGGCGGCGCACCTCCGCCAGGGTCGCCTCTTCGCCCGCGATCGCGAAGTGCGCCACGCCCGAGCGCGAGGCGTGCACGTCCGCTCCGCCCAGCGTCTCCTGCGTCACTTCCTCGCCCGTCACCGACTTCACCACGTCCGGCCCGGTGATGAACATGTAGCTCGACCCCTCGGCCATGAACACGAAGTCCGTGATGGCCGGGCTGTAGACGGCGCCGCCCGCGCACGGCCCCATGATGACGCTGATCTGGGGCACCACGCCGCTCGCCAGCGTGTTCATCGCAAAGATCTCGCCGAAGCCCCGCAGGCTCTCCGGCCCGTCCTGGATGCGCGCCCCGCCCGAGTCCTGGATCCCGATGATCGGCGCTCCCGTCATCATCGCCAGGTCCATCACCTTCAGGATCTTTTCCGCCACCGCCTCGCTCAGCGACCCGCCCGCGACCGTGAAATCGTACGAAAACACGTAGACCGGGCGGCCGTCGACCTTCCCCCAGCCCGTCACGACCGCCTCCACATTCCCGCCCGCAAGCGACCCCCGCGGCCGCATGAGCATGTCCAGCTCTTCGAACGTCCCCGGGTCCAGCAGCAGGTCGATGCGCTCCCGCGCCGTCAGCTTCCCGCGCGCATGCTGCGCCTCGATCCGCTTCTCGCCGCCGCCCAGCGCGGCAGCCTCCTTCAGGGCGATCAACTGCTGGAGCTTCTGCTCAGCGGTCAACTGGTCGGTCATCCTGGCCTCGGTCCGTAGGGGAATTCAGCCCGCTCCGCCCGTCCCGGCCGGGCGCGGGCCGCCATCGCGAAGATAGCACCCTCCGCCCTCCCGGGCGATTCACGAATCCCCGGCCGCCCCTGCCGCCGCCGGCTCCGACCAGAACCGCCCGTTCTCCCGCGCGTTCCGCCCCGGCCGGCGCGGCCCTTCAGCGAGAATCCGCACCACCTCCGACCACGCGCTCGCGAACCCCAGCGGCGCCCCAAGCCCCGCCTCCGCCTCCTCCACCGTCATCGAATCGAGGAACTTCTCCCCAAAGAAATCGAGGCTCGGCCGCGGCAGGATGTAGCAGTCCGGGGCCTCGGGCCGCCGCACCTGCTCGACGTAATCCGCCCCGCACACCAGCCCGCTCACGTTCACCCGCTCTCCGAAGACCCGGTTCGTCACCCCCTGCACTTCGACCTCCGCCCCCGTCAGCTCCGAAAGCTCCCGCGCGATGCCGGCCAGCGTCGGCGCCATCAGCCGCGCCGTCCCGACCACCGCCCGCCGCCCGGCCACGCCCGCCGGCACGCCCCGCTCCCGCAGCCGCCGCCGCGTCCGCGCCCAGTCGTCGAGCATCCGCCGCACCATCCCGATCCCGTTCTCGTACTGCGGGAACCCGTCATACGCCCGCGCCGGCGGCACCGGCAGCCCTGCCGTCACGTAGTACTCGTCGCTGCACTGCACGATCGTCGCGCCGTACCGCCGCCGGAACTCCCGCTGGAACGGCCGAATCAGGCCGATGACCTCCCGCGCGTAGTCCGGCGTCGGCCGTTCGAGCGGGATGCCGTCCCGCTCCAGCGACCACTCCTCCAGCCGCGGGCTCGCGCCCACCGGCACCACGCTGATGGTCAGCACCGTGGGGTAGAGCGCGCCGAGGTCGGCAATCGAACGCCGCAGGTGCTCCCCGTCGTTCACCCCCGGGCAAAGCACGATCTGCGTGTGCGCCTGGATGCCCAGCTCCCCCAGCCGCCGAAGCTGCGCGATGATGTCCGGCGCCTCCGGGTTCGCCAGCATCCGCCGCCGCAGCGCCAGCTCCGTCGCGTGCACCGAAACGTTCAGCGGACTCAGCCGCTGCTCCTCCAGCCGTGCCCAGTCCTCCTCCGCCAGGTTCGTCAGCGTCACGAAGTTCCCGTGCAGGAACGACAGCCGGTAGTCGTCGTCCTTCACGTACAGCGTCTTCCGCATCCCCTTCGGCAGGCCCTTCAGGAAGCAGAAGAAACAGTTGTTATTACAGAGGATGACGTCGTCCCAGGTGGCCCGCTCGAATTCCCAACCGATGTCCTCGTCGATCGCCTTCTCGAACACGATGAGGTCGTCGAGGCCATTCGCCTTCCTGACCAGCACCTCGACCTCAGGCTCCGAGGAGTAAAACTGGACATCCACCACGTCGCGCGGGACGCGCCCGTTGACCCGCACCACAGCGTCGCCCGGCTCCAGCCCGGCGAGGTCCGCCAGCGAGCCCGGCCGCACCCCGCTGATCACGCCCGGCGCCGGTTCGTTCCGCATGCTTTCGATTATGGCACGGGGTCCGTCAGCCCCCGGCGTCCGCTGCTCCCGCCAGCTCCCGGATCCGGGCTTCCACCGCATCCACCGAGAAATCCGGCGTCGAAGCCCCGGCCGTCAGCCCCACCCGCTCGACGCCCGCGAACCAGCCCGCCTCCAGCTCCTCCGGGCCCTCGATGTGGTACGCCCGCGTCCCCTGCTCCTCCGCCACCTCCCGCAGGTGCCGCGTGTTCGCGCTCTTCTTCCCGCCGACCACGATCATCACGTCGACCTGCTTCGCCAGCGCCGCCGCCGCCTCCTGCTGCCCCGTCGTCGCATGGCAGAGCGTGTTCACCACGTGCAGCTCGAAGTTGTAGTCCCGCCGCAGCAGCATGAGGTTCGCCACGAACTGGGCGAAGTCCTCCATCTTGTGCGTCGTCTGCGCCATCACCCCGATTTTGTTCGGGAACCCGCCCGGGAATTCCTCGACGACCTTCCGCAAACTCGCGAGGTCCGATTGCGGCACCACCGTCGCGTTCGGCGAACCGTCCGGGCCGTTCGTCCAGCCGAGGATGCCCCGCACCTCCTTGTGCCCCGGGTCGCCGAAGATCAGCACGTGCCAGCCTTCGCGCGCGAACTTCTGCCCGTACCGCTGCGCCCGCGTCACGATCGGGCAGGTCGTGTCGATGATCTCCAGCCCGCTCGCGGCCAGCTCCTTCACCACCCGCTCGCCGACCCCGTGCGCGGTAATCGCCACCCGGCCCTGCTTCACCCGTTCCGCTGTCGCCTTGCCGATGTCCCCATCCACCTCATCCGGGCCCGGCAGCTGCACCACGCCGCTCCGTTCGAGCGAGCGCACCACGTGCGGGTTGTGGACGATTTCGCCAACACTGAAGACCGGCCGCTCGGGCGAGGCCTCGGCTTCCATGATCTGCACGGCGCGGCGCACGCCCATGCAGAATCCCATGTCACTCGCGCGGATGATCTGGACCATCGTGCTCCTGCGGCGCACCGCCGTCACTCCCAGTATAGGGAGCCACGTACTCCGGCGGTAAGAGCGCCTTGATGGCCTCGAAAATCCGCTCCGTCAGGGCGCTCACCTGCTCCTCCGTCGGCCGCTTCACCGCTTCGACGCGGATCGGCTCGCCGATGGTGACCGTGAAGCGCGGCCGCCGCAGCACCACGAGCGGGTTCCGGAACCGCTCCGTCCCGGTCACCGCACACGGGAGCACCGGCACCCCCGTCCGGAGCGCGATGAGCGCCGTGCCCGGGTGCGGCTTGCCGAGGTAGCCCGTGCGGGACCGCGTCCCCTCCGGGAACATGCCGAGCACGCCCCCGTGCCGCAGGATCCGCTCGGCGTTGAGCATCGCCCCGAGGTCCGCCTCGAACCGCCGCACCGGGAACGCCCCCCACAGCCGCGGGATGACCCCGAACGGGTAGCGGAACAGCTCGATCTTCGCCATCCACCGGATGCGCCGCTTCGCCACCCCCGCGCCGACGATGGGCGGGTCGGCATTGTTCAGGTGGTTCGAGACCACAATCAGCCCGCCTTCGAGCGGCACGTGCTCGCGGCCCCGCACCTCCCAGCGCGTCACCAGCCAGAGCGCCCCGCGCAGCGCGTACGTGCACCCCCAGTAGAACGCCGGCACGAACCACTCCCACCGCGGCCGCGGCAGCTTCAGTTGCATCCCAGCAGCTCCAGCGCGTACCGGATGACGTCCTCGAGCGAGAGGTCCGTCGTATCGATGACCACCGCATCCTCGGCCGGCCGCAGCGGGCTCGCCGCCCGCGAACTGTCCAGCCGGTCCCGCTGCTCGATGTCCCGGCGCGCCTCCGCCGCCTCCTGCGCCAGCCCCCACTGCCGCGCCTGCAGGCTCCGCCGCGCCGCGCGCGCCTCCGGCGAGGCCTCGAGGAAGAGCTTCACCGGCGCATCCGGCAGCACCACCGTGCCGATATCCCGCCCCGCGAGGATCGCCGGCCCGCGCGCCGCAATCGCCCGCTGCGCCGCCACCATCGCCGCCCGCACCGACGGCAGCGCGCTGTAGGCGCTGACGTGATGCTCCACCTCCGGCTCGCGCAGCCGGCCCGTCACGTCCTTCCCGTCGACGAGGATGCGCGTCTCCGCCCCGGCCTCCGCCCGGATATCGAGCGCCCGCGCGAACGCGCCCGCCGCCTCGTCCTCCGGCGGCACCCCGGCCTCCAGCGCGGCCAGCGTGACCGCCCGGTACATCAGTCCCGTATCGAGGAAGAGGAACCCGAACCGCTCCGCCAGCGCCATCCCGAGCGAGCTCTTGCCCGAGGCCGCCGGCCCGTCGATCGCAATCGGCCAGGGGACGCAGCCATCCGGTCTCATCGCCGCGATGGTACGCGACCCTTCCGTTCCGGCCCATCGCCGGCCGCGGCGGCCGCCCGCCCCGCCCGGTAGAGCGCCGCCACCTCCTCGTCCGTTAGCTCCCGGAACGCGCCGCTCCCGAGGTTTCCCAGCCGCAGCGGCCCGACCCGCAGCCTCCGCAGCAGCACCACCTTCCGCCCCAGCGCGCCGAGCATCCGCCGGATCTCCCGGTTCTTCCCCTGCCGCAGCGTCACCAGCAGCCACGCCCCCGCGCCGCCGCCCGGCTCGGCATCCGCCGGCGGCTCGACGAGCCGCACCGCCGCCGCCCGCAGCCGTTCGCCGTCGACCTCGATCCCGCGCACCATCCGCTCCAGGTCACGCTGCGGCGGCGCGGCATCGACCCCCACGAGATATTCCTTTTCTACTTCGTACTTCGGGTGCGTCAGCAGGTCCGTCAGGTGCCCGTCGTTGGTGATGATGACGAGCCCCTCGCTGTCCATGTCCAGCCGCCCGACCGGGTGGAGCTGCACGTCGCCAATAGGCACGAGGTCGAGCACCGTCTCCCGGCCCCGGTCGTCCCGCGCTGTCGTCAGGAACCCCCGCGGCTTGTTCAGGACGAAGTACCGGTAGCGGTCCCGCCGCACCGGCTCGCCATCCACGAGGACCTCGTCTGTCTCCGGGTCTGCCCGCGCACCGAGCGTCGTCACCGGCTGGCCGTTCACCTGCACCCGCCCGGCGAGGATCAGCTCCTCCGCCTGGCGGCGGGATGCCACGCCCGCGTTCGAAAGAATCTTCTGCAGCCGTTCCAGCGCCACATCCCCACTCCACACCTTCGCCCCCGCGCGCGCAACCCGCGCGGCCTCGGCCCGCTACCGCGCGATGAGCGGCGCGGCGCCGAGGTGCGCCCCCGCGTCGACGATGAGCAGCTCGCCCGTCACGAGGTCCGCCCCTTCGATGAACCAGACGGCCGCCTGCGCCATATCCTCCGGCGTCCCGGCCTTCCGAAGCGGCGTCGTCCGCTCCTGCTGCGCCAGCGCCGCCTCGTACGCCGCGTCCCCGAGCCCCCCGCGCAGCCACCGCCCCTGGATGAACCCCGGGCAGATGGCGTTGACCCGGATCTCCGGGCCCAGCGCCCGCGCCAGCGAGAGCGTCATCGTGTTCAGCGCCCCCTTCGAGGCCGCATACGCGATCGAACTCCCGATGCCCATCACCCCGGCGATCGACGAAATGTTGACCACCGCTCCGCGGCCCTGCGCCTTCATCTGCGGCGCCACCGCCCGCGTCATCTGATACGGCCCAATGACGTTCACTGCATAGATGCGCTGGAAGTCCTCCGCCGTCAGCCCCTCGAGGTCCGTGTGGTTCACGAACTTCGTCGCCCCGGCGTTGTTGATGAGCCCGTCGATGCGGCCCCACCGGTCGACCGCCGCCTGCGCCATCCGCCGGCAGTCCGCGTCGTTCGCCACGTCCGCCTGCACGAGCAGCGTCTCCACGCCGAGCGCCTCGCAGGCCGCCTGCGTCTCCCGCGCCTCCGCTTCCGACTTCGTGTAGTTGATCACGACGTTGCAGCCCTTGCTGGCGAGCAGTTTCGCGCAGGCCGCGCCCACGCCCGTCGCCGAGCCGGTCACGATGACCACGCCCCCGCGGATATCCATCGCCGAAGACCTCCTCGCCGGGCCGCATCGCCCGCGCCCGGCCGCCGCAGTCTACCCCGCCCTTCCCGCCCCGGTGAAGCCGCCGCGCCCTGGGACAATTTGCGATCGAGCGACATAATTCAGGAAATGTATGAATTTTCCCCCGGCCCCCTTTACGCCCCTCCCTGCCCTCACCACAATCCCGCCCCATGAAGCGCAGAGCGGGGCCCGGGCGGCGCGTCCCCTCCGCACTCCTCTTCCTCGCCACCCTCGCAGCCGCAGTCTCGCTCCTTGCAGCGTCCTCCCCGCCCGCCAGCGCCTCCGATAATCTCCTCGACAACCCCTCCTTCGCTCCGCCCGTCGAAGACGCCTGGGGGCTCTCCCTGCTCGAAGAAACCCCCGACGGTCTCCGACTCGGCAGCACCCTCGCCTTCTTCTCCCAATACGTTCCCGCCTCGCCCGGGAGCCGCTACGACGCCCGCGTCACCCTCGCAGCCTCCGCGACCCTCTCCGCCCAGCTCCGGGTCGAATTCTGGAACACCTCCGGCCCCATCAGTGCCGCCACCGTCATCAGCCCCGTCACCATGATCGGCGAGATGCCCGTCACACTCACGACGGCCAGCCCCTCGGCGCCCCCTGGCACGCAGCTCGCCGCCTTCATCGTCGAGGTCCGCGGCAGCCCGGGCACCATCCTCCGGCCCTCCGCGGCCTCCCTCACCGAATCCGCCGGCAACCCGACCCCGACGCCCACGGCGACGCCGACCAGCACCCCAACCCCAACCCTCCCGGGCCCCGGCGGCTCCGATGTGTCCGGAGACGGCCCGGCCGCTACGCGCACCCCGACCCCGACGCGCACACCGACGCCCACCCGAACCCCCACGCCGACGAAAACGCCCACGCCGCCCCGCGCCAGCACCCCCGCCCGCACCCCGACCATGCCCCCAACCGCCACGCCGACCCTCCCGCCCGGCTCAGCCAGCGGCGGCCTCCTCCGCAACGGCGATTTCGAAGTCGTCCAGTCCGGCCGCCCGGCGTACTGGTCGAAAGTCGGCGGCGAACTCCGCGCCTCCGCCGACGCCTACGAAGGCCGCTACGCCGCCTGCCTCGATTCCGACACGTCCTCGACGAAGTGGCTCTACCAGGTCGTGCCCGTCGAACCCGGCCAGTGGTACGAAGCCCGCGCCTGGGCCAGCGCCACCGGCGGCGACGCCTTCCTCCGCATCACCTGGTACACCTCCGCCGACGGCAGCGGCGCCGGAACCGACCAGGCCGATGGCGAACCCGTCTCCGGCGGCTGGGCACCCCTCGCTGCCGGCCCGTTCCGCGCACCCGTCGACGCCCGGTCTGCCCGCGTTCGCCTCATGCTGCGCCCATCGGGCACAGCCACGGCCTGCTTCGACGACGCCTGGTTCGATGCTGTCGACGCGCCGCCCCCGACGCCGACACCCTCCCCGAAACCGTCCCCGTCCCCGGCTGCAGGCTCGAGTGCGCCCCAGTCAGCTCCGTCGCCCTCACCTGCCCGTGCCCCCTCGGGCGCCGGCAGTTCGTCCCGGCCCGCCGCCCCGCCGCAAGCGGCGGCCGCCGGCCCTCCGGCAGCGCTCCGCATCTCCGAGATCATGAGCGACCCGCCCGAGCCCGGCCGCGACGCCGCCTTCGAATGGGTCGAAATCGTCAACACCGGCACCGAACCCGTCGACCTCGCCGGCTGGGTCATCGCCGATGCCTCCTCCGCCGACGTCCTGCCGGCGGCCGTCATCCCGCCGGGCGGCTACGCCGTCATCGCCGGCGCCTCGGCCGCGCTTCCCGGCGAGGTCCTCACGGTCCGCGTCCCGGACGGCGACATCGGCAACGGGCTCGGCAACACCGGCGACGTCCTCCGCCTCCGCGACCCCGCCGGCCGCACCATCGACGAAGTCTCCTTCGGCACCCGTGCGGACGTGTTCGACCCCCCGCCCCCGGCGCCCGAAGCCGGTGAAACGATTGGGCTCCGCGACCCCGCCGCCGAACCCGCCCCTGAGAACTGGGCGGTCACGCTCCGCCCGACGCCGGGCCAGCCCAACGTCTTCGCCGCCGCCGTCGAGACCGCCGTCGCCGGCGCATCGGCCGCAGGCGGTTCTCCTGCGCCGCCGCGGTCCGCCGCTGCCCTCCAGGTCCAGGAAGGAGGCGATGGCGGCTCCGTCGTCCCCTGGATGGTCCTGGGCGGGCTCGCCGGCATCAGCGTCGGCATGCTCGGCGCCGCCATCGCCCGCGCCGTCAAACGCGCCCGCGAACGCCGCAGCCGCCGCAAACCCCGCTCCTGACGCCCTCCCCCGGCCCCGCGCGCCCCTGCTACACTCCCGCCATCCAGCCCCGGAGGCCCGACGATGGCAGCGCTCGACGGCCTGAAAGTCCTCGACCTCACCCAGTACGAGGCCGGCACCACCTGCACCCAGTACCTCGCCTGGCTCGGCGCCGAGGTCATCAAAATCGAGCGCCCAGGTGTCGGGGACCCCGGCCGCAACGTCGCCGGCAAGGGCCGCGACTCCTACTACTTCCTCTCCTTCAATAACAACAAGAAGAGCGCCGCCATCGCCCTCGACACCCCCGAGGGTCGCGAACTCTTCCTCAGCCTCGTTCCCCGCTTCGATGTCGTCGTCGAAAACTTCACCCTCGGCACCATGGAGAAGCTCGGCCTCGGCTACGACGTCCTCTCCGCCATCAACCCCGGCATCATCTACGCCACGATCAAGGGGTTCGGCACGCACGGCCCGTATGCCGGCTACAAGTGCTTCGATATGGTCGCGCAGGCCGCGGGCGGCGCCTTCAGCGTCACCGGCGACCCCGACGGCCCGCCGATGCGCCCCGGCGCCACCTTCGGCGATACCGGCTCCGGCGTGCATGCCGCCCTGGGCATCCTCGCCGCCTTCATCCAGCGGCAGCGCACCGGCCGCGGCCAGGTCGTCGAAATCGCCATGCAGGAAGTCATCGCCAACTTCATGCGCGAACCGATGTCCCAGCGCGAATGGCGCTCCAGCCCCATCCAGCGCCGCGGCAACCGCACCGTCGTCCCCACCGACCTCTACCCCTGCGCCCCGGGCGGCCCGAACGACTACATCTACATCATGGTCGTCACCACCCGCATGTGGGACGCCCTCATCGCCGCCATCGACATGCCAGAGCTCGGCATGGACCCCCGCTTCGCCACCGTCCGCGACCGGCACGCCCACGGCGACGAACTCTGGGAGTACATCGCCAGCTGGACCCGCCAGCGCACCAAGTTCGAAGCCATGGAGCACCTCGCCGCGGCCGGCGTCCCCTGCAGCGCCGTCTTCGATACCGAAGACCTCCTCGCCAACCGCCACCTCCGCGCCCGCAACATGGTCCGCACCATCCAGCACCCCACGGTCGGCGAATTCCAGCTCCTCGCCCCGCCCATCCACCTCAGCGACTCCGAGGTCGAACTGCAGCGCGCGCCGCTCCTCGGCGAGCACACCGCCGGCGTCCTCGCTGCCGAGCTCGGCCTCACCGCAGCCGACCTCGCCGACCTCGCGGCCCGCGGCGTCATCGGCATCCACGACCCGGCCCATGCGCCAGCCTGACCCTTCCCGCTCCCGCCGCCCTGCGCGAAGATCCCTCCCGTGACCGAATCCCTCGCAGGGAAGCTCCTCATCGCTTCCCTCTCGCTCGTCGACCCCAACTTCTTCCGCACCGTCGTCCTCGTCTGCATGCACGACGAAGACGGCGCCATGGGCCTCGTCCTCAACCACCCGCTCGAGCAGGCTCCCGTCGCCGACCACCTCCCGCAGTTCGCCGCCCTCGCCGCGCCGCCGGCCGTCGTTTTCAAAGGCGGCCCCGTCGAGCCGACCGCAGCCATCGCCCTCGGCCGCTTCCGGCCCGGCGCCGACCCCGCCAACCGCATCGTCGGCCGCGCCGCCCTCCTCGACCTCTCCCGCCCCCTCGAGGACTACCGGGCCGACCTCGAATCCGTCCGCGTCTTCGCCGGCTACGCCGGCTGGGGCGCCGGCCAGCTCGACCGCGAAATCGCCGAAGAAGCCTGGTTCGTCGTCCCCGCCCTGGAAGGCGACGCCTTCGACCCGGACGCCGCCACCCTCTGGCGCCGCGTCCTCCTCCGTCAGCCCGGCAAACTCAAACTCTTCGCCTGGGCCCCCGCCGACCCGCGCGTCAACTGACCCGCGCCCGTCCGCCCGTTGACGCAGCGCCCCGCCCGGCGCACCCTGCGCCCATGAGCAGCGAACGCATCTCCTGGTTCCCCGTCCTCGAACGCGACCAGCTCTCCGACGAAGCCCGCGCCCTCTTCGACCAGATGGAGGAGCGCATGGGGTTCGTCCCCAACGTCTTCCGCGCGCTCGCCTGGCGGGGCGACCGCATGCTCAAGTGGTGGGCCCACTACCAGGCCGTCATGGAGCCGACCCCCGGCCTCGGCAAGGCCGAGCGCGAAATGATCGCCGTCGTCGTCTCCATGCAGAACCAGTGCCTCTACTGCCTCACCAGCCACGGCTACGCCCTCCGCGCCATCCTCAAAGACCCCGTCCAGGGCGACCGCATCACCCTCGACTACCGCAAAGCCGGCCTATCCGAAAAGCACATGGCCATGCTCGACTTCGCCGTCAAGCTCACCCTCGACCCCGTCACCGTCACCGAAGACGACATCGACGAACTCCGCGCCGTCGGCTTCAGCGACGAGGACTGCTGGGACATCGTCGAAGTCGCCTCCATGTTCAACTTCACCAACCGGCTCATGAGCGGCGCCGGCGTCCTCCCCAACCCCGAATACCACGGCCTCGCCCGCTGACATTGCGCTCGCGCCGCGCGAACCAAACGGGGGCCGGATTCCCGGCCCCCGTTTCCCGTTTTCGCTCCCGGGTTGCCCCGGCCCAGCTACTCGGGGATGAGCACCCTGTCGATCACGTGGATCACGCCGTTCGTCGCCTCCACGTCCGCGGAGGTGACCGTCGCGTCGCCGACCATCACCCTCCCGTTCTCGACCTTGATGCTCAGCGCCGAACCCTCCACCGTCGTCGCCTCGGACAGCGAGGCGACCTGGTCCGAGGTCACCTTCCCGGCCACGACGTGGTAGGTCAGCACCTTCGTCAGCTGGTCGCGATCGGCGAGCAGGCTGTCCAGCGTCCCCGCCGGCAGCGCCGCGAACGCCTCATCCGTCGGCGCGAACACGGTGAACGGGCCGTCGCCCTTCAGCGTCTCCACCAGGCCGGCGGCTTCGAGGGCGCGCGCCAGCGTCGTGAAGTTCCCGGCGGCCGTCGCCACCTCGATGATGTCGCCGCTCGCCGCGGGCGGTGCCGTTGGGATGGGCGTCGGCGCTGCCTCGTCATCGTCCCCGCCGCAGGCGACCATCGCCAGCGAAGCGAACGCCGCCCCCGCGAGCAGCAGCGCAGTGCGCCATCGAACGACCTTCATGAGAACCCCCTGGGTGTGAGCTTCCCGCCGCCGCTTCCGGCCGGCAGGTACAGGGGGTACGAACATCCAGTGCCAAATCGATCCCAGAAAGAAAAGACGTATTTTCTTCCCGCTTACCCCGTCTTTCCGCCCCGGCCGCCGGCACGCGCCCTATACTTTTCCTCAGGAGGTTAGCCACCACGTTGCCATGAACTTCCTCAAAACGACCGTCCTGCTCGCTGCCCTCACCGGCCTGCTCGTCGCCGTCGGCGGCTTCATCGGCGGCACCGGCGGCGCGATCCTCTTCCTCATCTTCGCCGGCATCATGAACTTCTTTGCCTACTGGTTCAGCGACCGCGTCGCGCTCGCCATGGCCGGCGCCCGCCAGATCTCCGAAGCCGACCACCCGCGCCTCTTCCAGATGGTCCGTGAAGTCGCCCGGGCCGCCGGCATGCCCATGCCCCGCGTCTACATCGTGGAAAACCCCTCGCCGAACGCCTTCGCCACCGGCCGCGACCCGAAGCACGCCGTCGTCGCCGTCACGACCGGCATCCTCCGCCTGCTCGATGAGCGCGAACTCCGCGCGGTCATCGGCCACGAGATGGGCCACGTCAAGAACCGCGACATCCTCACCAGCTCCATCGTCGCCACCATCGCCGGCGCCATCTCCATGATCGCCCAGGTGCTCATGTTCACCAGCCTCTTCGGCGGCGGCGACCGCGACCGCAACCCCCTCGCGGCGCTCGCCGTCATTCTCCTCGCGCCCATCGCCGCCACGCTCCTCCAGCTCGGCATCAGCCGCTCCCGCGAATACGCCGCCGACGAAACCGGCGCCCGCGTTACCCGCGACCCGCTCGCGCTCGCCAGCGCCCTCGAGAAGCTGAAGATGGGCATCGCCGCCGTGCCCATGGAGCCAACCCCCGCCCAGGAGGCGGTCTCCGCCCTGTACATCGCGAACCCCTTCCGCGGCGAAGGCCTCGCCAACCTCTTCAGCACTCACCCGCCGCTGGATGAGCGCATCCGCCGCCTCCGCAACATGGCCGGCCGCATCTAACGGAGCCCGCCGCCCGGGCACTCCGCGAGCCGCCCCGCCGGGGCGGCTCGCGGCTTTCCGCGCGATGCGGCACCATCCCCGCCGTGGAAATCGCCGAAAGCTCCGTCACCTTCCCCGGTCCCGGCGGCCGGGCCACGCCCGCCTTCCTCGCCCTCCCGGCCGGTGCAGAAGCGGCCCCGGTGCCCGGCGTCCTCGTCCTCCACGAAATCTTCGGCCTGAACGATGACATCCGCGCCCAGGCCCGCCGCGTCGCCGGCCTCGGCTACGCCGCCCTCGCGCCGGACCTCCTCGGCGCTCTCGGCCCGCGCCCGCTCTGCCTCGTCCGCGCCTTCCGCGACCTCGCCCGCGGCGAGGGCCGCGCCTTCGACGCCCTCGACGCCGCCCGCGCGTGGCTCACTGCCCACCCCGCCGTCGATGGGAGCCGCCTTGGCGTCCTCGGCTTCTGCATGGGCGGCTCCTTCGCCCTGCTCATGGCGGCCCGCGCACCCCTTCGCGCCGCTGCCGTCTTCTACGGCGCCGTGCCGAAGGACCGCGCTGCGCTCGAAGGCGTCTGCCCTGTCGTTGCCGGCTACGGCGGCCGCGACCGGCTCTTTGCGCCGCAGGGCCGCCGCCTCCAGCAACACCTGCAGCAGCTCGAGGTGCCGCACGACGTCGTGGTCTACCCCCGCGCCGGGCACTCCTTCATGAATCGCCACGAAGGCATCGCCGCGCGGCTTGGCGCCTGGGGCCCGATGAAGGTCGGCTACGACCCTGCCGCGGCCGAGGACAGCTGGCGCCGCATCGCGGCCTTCTTCGCAGACCACCTGGGCCGCTGACTCACGCCGATTCCAGCCGCTCGAACGCCACCGCCGCCGCGCCCAGCAGGCCCGTGTTCTCCCCGAGTTCGCTCAGCCGCACCAGCGCGCTGCCGGCCGCGCCGTACGCCATCGACCGCATCGCCTCCCGCATCGGGCCCAGCAGCATCTCGCCCATCGCCAGCAGCCCGCCGGAGAGCGTCACCGCATCCGGGTTCAGCACGTTCACGAGACTCCCCAGCCCCAGCCCGAGGTAGTGGCCCCCGTTCCGGATCTCCGCCTCGCTCGCCCGGTCGCCCTTCGCCGCCGCCGCGAACAGGTGCGCGCCCGTCGGCTCGTCGTACCCCACGACTTCCTTCAGCACCGGCGACTTCCCCTGCTCCAGCAGCTTCCGCGCCCGCGCCGCGAACGCCACGCCGCTCACGAGCGCCTCGAGGCACCCCCGCGAGCCGCACGCGCACCGCGGCCCGCCCGGGTCGATCACGATGTGGCCGATCTCGCCGGCCAGCCCCTGCGCGCCCCGGTACAGCCGCCCGTCGATCACCAGCCCGCCCCCGATGCCCGTCCCCAGCGTCGCATGCAGCAGGTGCCGCGTCCCCCGCCCTGCGCCGAACCGGTGCTCCCCGAGCGCCGCCGCCGAGGCGTCGTTCTCGATGAAGGCCGGGATGCCCAGCCGCTGCGCCACCGGCGTCGTCAGCACCACGTTCCGGAACCCCGCGATGTTCGGCGCGAAGATCACCCGCCCCTCGTTCGCGTTCACCAGCCCCGCCGTCGCGATGCAGGCCGCCGCCGGCCGCTCCCCGGATGCCCGCACCGCCTCGGCCAGCAGGTCGACCACCAGCTGGACCATCTCCCCCGGCGACGCCTCCGCCGGCGTCGGATGGTCCGCCCGGTAGCCGATCGCCCCGCCTTCGTCGACGACCGCTGCCCGGAGGTGCGTCCCCCCGAGGTCCGCTGCCAGCACCGTCCGCGCCATACGTTCGCACTCTAGCGCATGCCCGCGCGGGTCCGCACTTCGCGTACCCTTTCTGCCGTGCCCGTCGTCATCGGCCCGCGCGAACGCGAGCTCCTCCTCGCCGAACCCGTCGCCCGGCTCGCGACCATCGCCCCCTCCGGCCGGCCGCGGCTCGTCCCCGTCTGCTTCGCCCTCCTCGATGAGCCCGCCGGCCCCGTCCTCGCCGTCGCCGTCGACGAAAAACCGAAGCGAACCGCCGCGCTCGCCCGCATCGCCGACCTCCAGCGCGACCCCCGCGCCGCGATCCTCGTCGACCGCTACGACGCCGACTGGAGCCGCCTCGCCTGGGTCCGCCTCGATTGCGGCGCAGAAGTCCTGTCCCGCGGCGCCGCCTGGCCAGAAGCCCTCGCAGCCCTCCGCCTCCGCTACCCCCAGTACCGCGCCATGGCGCTCGAACGGCTGCCGCTCCTCCGCTTCGTCCCCGTCCGGGTCGTCTCCTGGTTCGCCGGCGGCTGACCCGCACCTCCCCGCTCCCGCCCTGCTACGATCGTTTGCGTACCCTTTCGCCCCTACGGAGGTTCCCTTGGTCCTGCAGTTCACCATGCCCCGCATCGACGGCACCGAAGAGCCGCTCGAACGCTACCGCGGCAACGTCCTCCTCCTCGTCAACGTCGCCAGCAAATGCGGCCTCACCCCCCAGTACGCCGCGCTCCAGTCGCTCTACGAGAAATACCGCGGCCGCGGCTTCGAAATTCTCGGCTTCCCCGCCAACGACTTCATGGGCCAGGAGCCCGGCACCAACGAGGAGATTGCGGCCTTCTGCGACCTCAACTACGGGGTCACCTTCCCCCTCTTCGCCAAGATCTCCGTCAAGGGCGAAGGCATGCACCCGCTCTACCGCGTCCTCACCTCGCTGCCCGAGCCGATCGGCGGCGACGTCCTCTGGAACTTCCAGAAGTACCTCGTCGACCGCGACGGCAACGTCGTGGCGAAGTTCGACCCGCGCACCCCGCCCGATGCGCCCGAGGTCATCGAAGCGATCGAACAGCTCCTCTGAACCTTCTCAGGCCTCCAGCCCGTTTCGGCGGATGATGTCGGCGTACATCTCCGCCGATTTTTTCGGGATGCGCGCCAGCGTCCGGTAGTCCGTATAGACGATGCCGAACCGCTTGCTGTAGCCGAACGCCCACTCGAAATTGTCCATCAGCGACCACTGGTAGTACGCGCGCACGTCGCAGCCGTCCGCGATCGCCCCGTGCAGCCCCGCGAGGAAGCCGCGCAGCAGCTCCTGCCGCGTCACGTCGTCGATGACTCCGTTCGCGTCCGGCTCCGTGTTGTCGCACACGCCGTTCTCCGTGATGTAGATGCGCGGCCGGCCGTACTCGTTCGAAACCCATCGCACGAACGCCCCGAGCGCGTGCGGCGCGGCCTCGTACCCCATCGGCAGCAGCGGCAGCCGCGGCGGCGCATACGTGAACCCGACGCTGTTGTTCGCCGGCTGGATGAGCGCCCGCGAATACAGGTTCACCCCGAGGAAGTCCGTCGGCGTCGCGATGACCTCCATGTCGCCCGGCTGAATCGGCAGCGGCACCCCGCGCTCCGCGAAATGCTTCACCACCGACGCCGGGTAGCCCTTCCCGAAGACCGGCCCGTGGAACAGCCGGGTATCGAAGTCCCGCGCCCGCTCCACCGCCGCCGCCGTCTCCGGCGCATCGTCCGCCGGCTCGTAGAACGTGTTCGCGTTCGTGATCCCGATCTCGCCCCGGTAGCCGCCCTCGCGGAAGACCTGCACCGCCCGGCCGTGCGCGAGCAGCGCATGGTGAATCGCCCGGCTGTACGCGCCGATGTCCCGCATCCCCGGCGCCATCACGCCCGTCCGGTGGCCCATCTCCGTGAACACGATCGGCTCATTCAGCGTGATCCACCGCGTCACCCGGTCGCCGAACCGGTCGAACGCCGTCTTCGCGTAGGCCGCGAATGCCTCCACCACCTCCCGGTTCGTCCAGCCCCCGAGGTCCTGCAGCGCCTGCGGCAGGTCCCAGTGGTAGAGCGTGACTGCTGGCTGGATGTTCTTCTCCAGCAGCGCATCGAACAGCCGGTCGTAGAACGCGAGCCCCTTCTCGTTCACCGCCCCGCGGCCGAACGGGTAGATGCGCGCCCACGCCAGCGAAAACCGGTACGTCTGGATGCCGAGGCTCGCCATCAGTTCGACGTCCTCGCGGAACCGGTGATAGTGGTCGCAGGCGACGTCGCCCGTGTCGCCGTTCTGCACCTTCCCCGGCTGCCGCACGAACGTGTCCCAGATGGTCACGCCGCGGTCGTCCTCCTGCACCGCCCCTTCGATCTGATAGGAGGCCGTCGCGACCCCCCACTGGAAGCCCTCGGGAAACGAAAGAAACGCCATGGCGCGCATTCTATGCGCCGCCGTCCTCCAGCAAAACGCCGTTTACGCGCCGCCCCCGCTCGCGTATCGTTCCCCGCGCACAAATCATCCCGCGGAGTAGGCCCCGTGACCCAGGAGAAGACGCCGCTCATCACCGATGAGATGCGCGCCCACGTCGGCAAAGAATCCGAACCTTACACCCTCGAGGTCGATAAGACCTCCATCCGCATGTTCGCCCGCGCCGTCGGCCACACCGACCCCATCTTCTACGACGAAGCCGCCGCGAAGGCCGCCGGCTACCGCAGCCTCGTCGCACCGCCCGGCTACCTCGGCACGCCCATCTTCAACCCGAACGCCGCTGCCCGCCGCGGCCGCGACATGGGCCCCCAGCCGAGCCGCCCCCTCACCCGCATCCTCAACGGCGGCACCGAAATCGAATACTTCGACGACATCTGCGCCGGCGACGTCCTCACCGCCACCTCCCACGTCGCCTCCTACGAAGAGCGCGAAGGCAGCATCGGCCAGATGCTCATCACCACCACCAAAACCGTCTACAAGAACCAGGACGGCAAGGTCGTCGCCATCATGACCGGCACCGGCATCCGCTACTGACCCCGAGGAGCACCCCCATGGCAGCGAAATGGAACGAGATCACCGAAGGCATGGCCATCCCGGAGCTCAAGAAGAACTGCTCCACCCAGCAGCTCGTCCTCTGGGCCGCGGGCTCCGGCGACTTCTACCAGATTCACTACGATAAGGACTTCGCGAAGGGCACCGGCCTCAGCGACATCATCGTCCACGGCGCCCTCAAGCACGCCTTCCTCGGCCAGCTCCTCCACGACTTGCTCGGCGGCAACGGCAAGATCAAGCGCTTCGGCTGCTCCTACCGCGGCATGGACTTCCCCAACCAGGACATCACCTGCAAGGGCATCGTCACCCGCAAGTACGAAGAAAACGGCCAGAAGCTCGTCGACCTCGAAATCTGGACCGAGAACCCCGAAGGGAAGAAAACCACTCCCGGCTCCGCCACCGTCATCATCAACAGCTAGCCAGCGCCGCAGAAAGGACCGCCGAACATGGGCAACCTCCTCGAGGGCAAAGTCATCGCTATGACCGGCGCCGGCCGCGGCATCGGCCGCGAATGCGCCCTCCTCGCCGCTTCCGAAGGCGCCCGCGTCGTCGTCAACGACCCCGGCGTCAATCCAGACGGCTCCGGCCACGATGACGGCCCCGCCGCCCAGGTCGTCGAAGAAATCAAAAAGATGGGCGGCGAAGCCGTCGCCAACTTCGCCGACGTCTCCACGATGGAAGGCGGCGAAAGCGTCATCCGCACCGCCCTCGACACCTGGGGCCGCCTCGACGGCCTCATCAACCTCGCCGCCATCCTCCGCGACCGGATGATCTTCAATCTCACTGAAGAAGAGTGGGACGACGTCATCCGCGTCGACCTCAAGGGCCACTTCACCACCATCAAGCCCGCCTCTGTCCTCATGCGGCAGCAGCGCTACGGCCGCATCGTCAACTTCAGCTCCGTCTCCGGCCTCCAGGGCAACTCCGGCCAGGCGAACTACGGCGCCGCCAAGGCGGGCGTCGCCGGGCTCACCCGCGTCGCCGCCCGCGACCTCGGCCGCTACGGCGTCACCGTCAACTGCATCGCGCCCGGCGCCGCCACCCGCCTCACCGCCACCGTCCCCCAGGCCGCCCGCGAACTCCGCGCTCAGCGCGGCATCGCCGCTGCAGGCGGCCCGCCGCAGGCGGCCGCCAACCGCGCCGCCGAAGAGGCCGCCGCCATGCGCACCCCCGATATGGTCGCCCCGATGACCATCTACCTCCTCCTCGACGAGGCGTGGAACATCAACGGGCGCATCTTCCAGGTCGCCGGCGGCCACATCGGCCTCCTCGCCGACCTCTACCCGCCCTTCCGCAACATCTACAAACACGGCAAGTGGACGCTCGATGAGCTCCGCATGCTCGTGCCCACCCAGCTCATGGCCGGCATCGCCAACCCCGCGCCGCCCGCCGACGACATCAAAATCCCGGGCCGCGATTTCTAGCCCGCCCTGCCTGGCGCCCTCAGCCACCCGTGGCCCGCCGCGAATTCCCGCGGCGGGCCTCATCTTCTGTCGAGTCCCGGCCGATACTCAGAACAGGGACCACAGCATGACCCTCCGAACGGCGACGCCGCCCGCTCAGCCGCGCACCCTCCGCGTCCTCATCATCGACGAGGACGTCGAACGGATCCGCGCTGTGCGCCAGCTCCTCGAATCTTCGCCGCGCTTCCACGCCCACGCAGCCCGCGGCGCCCAGGAAGCCGAGAGCCTCCTCGCCGACGGCCCCTTCGATGTCGCCCTCGTCGCAGCCCGCACCTGGCTCGACCCCGCGTCGCCGCTTGCCGGCCTCCTGCGCGAACGCCGGCCTGACATCGCCGTCGTCCTCCTGCTCGATGGCCAGCCCGACCTCGAAGCGGTGCCCTCCCTCAAGCTCGGCGCGCATGATTTCCTCACGGTCGGCCAGTTCGACGCCGCCCAGCTCGCCCTCCGCCTGGTCGCAGCCGTCGAAGAAAACCGCACCCTCCGCCGGCGCGACACCATGGTCCGCTGGCTCGAGCGCGAAGCCCGCACCGACCACCTCACCGGCCTGTACAACCGGCACGCCTTCGATGAGCGCCTCCGCGATGACTGCGCCGCCCGCCGCGGCACCCGCGAACCGGTCACCCTCATCCTCGCCGACCTCGTCGGCACCCGCCTCGTCAACCAGGCCCACGGCCACGACGTCGGCGACGACATGCTCCGCCGCGCCGCTTCCGCCATCGCCCACAGCATCCGCGGCGGCGACTTCGCCGCCCGCATCGGCGGCGACGACTTCGGCGTCATCCTCCCCGGCGCCGACCTCGCCGTCGGCCGCCTCATCGCCCGCCGCATCGCCCAGGAGGTCGAACGGCGCAACCTCGGCGAATGGGCCGACCTCGTCCCGGTCACGCTCGCCTTCGGCGTCGCCACCGGCGTCGATTGCGAACCTGCCGACCTGTTTGCCGCCGCCGACCGCCAGCTCGCCGGCCGCCACCGCACGGCCGCCGTGCTCAGCCTCCTCCGGCCCGGCGGCGAAACCGACGGCCCCTCCGTCGCCTGAGCGCCCGCGCTACGCCTCCCCCGCCAGCAGCCGCAGGGCCTCCACGATCGCCTGCGTCCCGTCCCGCCCGCGGTCCCGCGCCTGCAGCATCTCGAACAGCTGCCGCACCAGCGCCGTGCCCGGCAGCGGCGTGTGCGTCTCGTGCGCTGCCTCCAGCACCAGCCCGAGGTCTTTCTGCATCAGGTCGACCATGAACCCGGGTGCGAAATCCCCCGCGACTGCCCTCGGCCCCAAGTGCTGCAGCATCCACGAGCCCGCCGCACCGGCCGACACCACCTCCAGCATCTTCGCCGGGTCCACCCCCGAGCGCCGGCAGAGGCTGATCGCCTCCGCCATCGCGAGGAGGTTGAGCCCGCCCGCGACCTGGTTGCAGAGCTTGACGACCTGCCCCGCGCCCGCCGGCCCCACGTGGACGATCGTCTTCCCCATCGCCTGCAGCGCGGGCAGCGCCCGCTCGAATACCGCCGCGTCCCCGCCGGCCATGATCGCGAGGGTGCCCGCCTTCGCGCCGACGTCGCCTCCGGAAACCGGCGCATCGAGGAAGCCGATGCCCCGCGCCGCGAGCCGCTCGTACAGCAGCCGCGCGGTCGCGGGCGCGACCGTCGAACAATCGATGACGATGCTGCCCGCCGCCGCCCCCTCGATGACCCCGCCCGGTCCCAGCACCACCTCCTCCACATCGCGCGAGGCCGTCACGCAGGTGAACGTAACCTCTGAGCGGGAAGCCACCTCCGCAGGCGAACCGGCGACCGCCGCTCCCAGCTCCGCAAGCGGCTCCGCTTTCGCCGCCGTCCGGTTCCATACCGTCACCGCGAACCCCGCGCGCAATAGGTTCGCCGCCATCGGCCCGCCCATGATGCCCAGCCCGATGAACCCGACCCGTTCGATCGCCATCGCACGCACCTCCCGCGCTGGAATCGCCCGGATTGTGCCGGGCGGCCGTCAACCCTGCTCGCGCCTCAGCGCAGCGGCGCGTCCCACGGCAGCACCGACCGCCCGGGCAGCAGCACCGGCTTCACCACACCGTCCGCGATGACCGCCAGGATGTCGTATCCCGCATAGAGCGACGGGTCCATCCCCCGCAGCGCCCACGAGAGCTTCTCCTCTTCCGCGTACGTCGCCGGCCCGAGGATGACCAGCGCCCGCGCATCCGCCTGCTCGCCGGCCCCGGCCTCGTTCGCCGCTTTGAGCAGCCGCCGCAGGTTCCGCCGCAGCGAAGCGCTCCACTCGTCGTTCTCCGGCGCGGGCGTCCCCAGCACGCAGCTTCCACCGCCGCCGAGGTCGTTCGCCGTCCAGCAGTCCCGCGCCTCGACCGTGATCGACTCGTCCACCTCCGGCTGCTGCGACGCCATCACGATGCGCTCGGCCAGCTCCTGCCGCGCCTCTTCGCTCGCCGGCAGCCGGAACAGCTCGTTCGAATTCAGCTGGAACGTCCCCGGCACCCGGTTCGTGAACTGCGCCCAGTGGGCCGCCAGCCCGCCGAGCGCCGTCACGACCGAGCCCGTCGTCGCCACCCGCCGCAGGTACAGCCGGACCGGCCGGCAAAACTCCAGCCGCCCGTCGTCCAGCTTACGCGCCTCATCCAGGGCCGCGGCGAACTCCGACAGTCCCGGCTCCTCCGTCGGGAATCCCGCCCCCCGCGGCACCCACACCGCGACTGCCCGGCCCGCGGCATCCAGCCGCCGCTCGAGCGCCGCCCGCCCGGCCTCCCAGGCGACCGTCGCGTCCGGGCCGAACGTGTTGAGCACCGTCGTCCGCAGCGTCCACCGTCGCCCGACCACCACCGTGCCCCGGAGCGTCGTCCCGTCCGAGGCCGCGTCCTCGACCGACGTGCTCCGCGCGTAGTGCGGCCCGAACCAGGCAAGGAAAAGGCGGAGGCCTGCCTCCGCCTGGTCCGCCGGGTAGCTTCGTTCGGACACGGCTCCCGCAGCTTACCCGCCGCGCTGGCCGCGGATGCGCGGCTTCGCCACCGAGGCCACCACCACCGAGGGGTCCGTCAGGATCTCCACCCCCGGCGGCGGCGTGATGTCCCCGACCGTCAGCACCGAGTCGAACCCCTTCAGCGGTGCGATATCCACCGGGATGGTGTCCGGGATGTCCAGCGGCCGGCAGCGCACCGACACGATTTCGATGCCCGGCAGCAGCGTGCCCGCGAGGTCGCGCACCGCCGGCGCCTCGCCGACGAGCCGCAGCGGAACGTTCGCCGTGATCGGCCGCTCGGGGTCCACCTGGAAGAAATCGACGTGGATCGGCTCGCCTGTGCCGTGCGCCCGCGCGATGCCGCGCAGGATGACGTACCGCGGCGCCGTCTCGCCCGCGACCTTCAGCTCGATCATCGCGCGCAGGCCGGCCGACTTGATCGTCCGCGCGAACTCCCGCGCGTCGATCTCGATCGCCCGGGATTCGATCGCCTTGCCGTACACGTTCGCCGGGAGCCGGCCCTCCCGCCGGAGGTGCCGCACCTGCTTGCCGAGCACCGTCCGCGGCGCCGCTTCGATCGTCACACGTTCTGCCATGTCACAACCCTCTGGGCCACGCTCCATACGTGGCGCAACATGTCCAATCTAGCCGAGCCCGGCGCAGGGTCAAGCCGCCCTGCGCGCAAGAAAACGGGAGCCGCCCGCAAAGCGGCTCCCGTTCACGACCGTCGAATCGCCAGCGTCAGGCCGGCTTGATCTCCGCCACCTTCGCCCGCGCGGCGGCCTTGTCGCTGTACCAGAGGGCGTTGATCTCCTTGAAAACCGCCCGGTCCGACGGGACGTCGTCCTCGGCGAAGATCGCCGTCACAGGGCAGGCCGGCTCGCAGGCACCGCAGTCGATGCACTCATCGGGATTGATGTACAGCATCCGGTCCTCGCCTTCGTCGAAGTGGATGCAGTCGACCGGGCAAACCTCGACGCACGCCTGGTCCTGGACGTCGATGCAGGGTTCCGTGATTACGTAGGCCATTCGGGGCTCCTCTCCCGTCGGGGGTGCTGCGTTCCTGCCGCGTGGGCGTCTCGCATACTACTATTCGGCCCCTCCCTCTGTGAAGAAGAGCCGCCAACCCGGCATCGGCCTCATGACGCCCCGTCCGGGGCTTACTCCCGCATCCGCTCCCGCCGCGCCTCGCGCACCGCCACCGGCTTCCCCGACCGCAAATCGACCGCGTAAAACCGGCCCGCCCGGATCTCCTCGATCAGCTCCCGCTCGTCGCGAATCTCCCGTTCGAAGTACGTCGCGCACTTCCCGATGTCGGAGATGGCGTGCGAGTCCGTCCCGCCCGTCCCCGGCAGGTGCATCATCTCGCACAGCCGCTGCGAGAACTCGTTCTCCTTGTCGGAGCCCCGCCCGTTGATCTCCTCCAGCCCCTGCACGTACTGGTAGGCCGGGTTCCGCGCCGCTTTCTCCAGCGCCGCCCGGTACTCGTCGTCATTCCGCGAAAACCACGGCATCTGCCGCCGGTACGGGTGGGCTGCCACGAGCGCTCCGCCCACCTTCTCCACGTATGCCGCCAGCTCCCGCGACCGGTGCATCCCGAAGACGTACTTGTCGATGCCGAACGCGAGGATGTGGCCGTCGTCCGTCGAAATTTCCACCCCCGCCAGCACGAGGAAGTTGTGCTTCGCGCGCAGCTCCTCGATCGCCTTGTAATCCCACACCGTGTCGTGCTCCGTGAACACGATCGCGTCGAGGCCCGCCGCCTTCGCGCGGACGATCAGGTCATCGGGGTTCAGGACGCTGTCGTGCGAACGGGGCCACGTGTGGCTGTGGATGTCGATGAGCATGGGGCTGCCCGGTACTATAGGGCCGCCTCTATCACCCGGGCAATCCGCCCCGCCGGCCCCCTCCCCCGGCGCCGGCCGCGCACCCGCGCCGCGAAACCGTCCGTTCACACGGTCCCGGCATGATCGGGGCATGGAACGCACGAACAGCCCCTGCAAGCACGAGTGGCGCTACCTCGTCGAGGTCCGCACCCGCGCCATCCGCATCCGCGAGTGCGCGCGCTGCGGCCGCCGCTCCGTCATCCCGGTCGAGCTCGCCCCGCTGCCGGGCCAGGCGTCGCGCCTTCGCGAATCCGCCTGACCGCCCCGGCCGCTAGGCCTGCCCGGCCTGCCGTCGCGCGACCATCTCCAGCCGCATTTTCCGCTGGTTCGGCTCGCGCCCTTTGAAGTTCGGCTGATACTCGCTCTGCCGGCCGAGAATCTGCGCCGTGTGCTGCCGGTCATGGCGGTAAAACGAGCGCAGCCACTGCAGCACCGTCAGCGTCCCGAACATCGGGCTCGTCGCCACCCGGTCGAAGTCCTCGAGCCGCATCCCGTCGATCAGCCCGAGCGTGTACCTGCGCTCCAGCTCGAGCTGCCGCAGCAGGTCCGCAACTGCGTACCGGTTCGCCTCTTCGATCGGGATCGGCACCGTCTGCCACGGGATGCGGCCGAGGTCCGGGTTCTCCTCGCGCAGCGCCGCCCGCACCCACGCGTCGTACGTCCGCTCCATCTCGCACAGGTGCGCGAGCTGCTCCAGCGCCGTCCACTGCTCCTCGCCCTCTGCATCGACGGGCACCCGCAGCGCATCCTCCGGGCTCAGCCCCTCCGCCACCCGGATGAGGTTCGCCCGCTCCTCCGCCATCTTCGCCAGCAGTTCATCCACCTGGTCGCGCGTCGCCATCCTGCCTGCCTCCGAATCGGCGGCCGAGCCGGCGCACGCCCTGCCAGGCCGCGTAGGGGATCGCCGCCAGCAGCGCGATGACCGTCACGAGCGCCCCGTACAGGCCCCCGAAGACGAAATCCACCGCGAACTCCGCCAGCGGCACGCCCACGATTCTACCGGCATCCGCCCCGGCCGGTTGGGCGCACGCCCCGCCCGTGCCACACTCCCCCCATGCCCTTCCGCCGCAAGCCTGCACCCGCCGGCCCCCGCTTCGCCGCCGACTGGCTCGTCGTCGGCCTCGGCAACCCCGGCGAAGCGTACGCGCGCACGCGTCATAACGTCGGTTTTTGGGTCGTCAACGCCCTCGCGAAGCGCGCCGGCGCGCAGCCGAAAGCCGTCGGCAGCCTCATGCACATCGGCGTCGGCTCGCTCCAGGGCCAGCGCGTCGCCCTCGTCAAACCGAAAACCTTCATGAACGTCAGCGGCAAAGCCGTCGCCCAGGCCCTCCAGTGGACCGGCTGCGGCCTCGCCCGCACCATCATCGCCTACGACGACCTCGACCTGCCCCCCGGCCAGCTCCGCATCCGCGCTGGCGGCGGCCACGGCGGCCACAACGGCCTCAAGAGCATCGCCCAGCACGCCGGGCTCGACTTCATCCGCGTCCGCATCGGCATCGGCCGCCCCACCGTCGGCGGCGAACCCTCCTGGGACCCCGACGTCGTCGCCGACTGGGTGCTCAGCCCCCCCGCGCCGGCCGACCGCGAACTGCTCGAGGCCGCCGTCCAGCGCGCCGCCGACGCCGTCGAAACCATCATCTCCTCGGGGGTCGAAGCCGCCGCTGCCGCCTTCAACCGCAAGGCGTAAAAATCCCGTGAGAGCGGCGCCAACGCCGTCGAACGCGTCACGAATTGGCGCCAAACGGTCGCATCCTCCCCGCGCAACGCCGCGCTCGAACCGCGTAAAATTCCGAGAAAGGTTCGGCGGCATTCCGCCGGGGCAGGCCGCGTGTACAGCGACGAAGACTACCGCGCGATCGACGCGTACGTCGGATTCCTCAAAGGCTGCGCCATCCGGCCGCCCCTGCGCATGGACACGACCTGCACGCCCGGCGGCACCGGCCGCGTCTCCCCGTTCGGCTGCGACGTCGTGTACGGCGACCTCCTCCCGTCGCCGTCGTCTGAGGACCCGGAGGCGGTCGCGCTCCGCAGCGGCCTCCGCGCCGCCGTCGCGAAGGCGCTCGCCACCCTTAAGCCGCGCGAGCGCCGCGTCCTCTGCCTCCGCTTCGGCTTCGACGGCGAACCGCAGACGCTCGAGCAAATCGGCGCCGTCTTCGGCGTCACGCGCGAACGCATCCGCCAGGTCGAAGCGAAAGCCCTGAAGAAACTGCAGGCCCCGCACGTCATTCGCGTCCTCGAACCGTGGGCTGCCGGCCGTCCCGCTCACGGCCGCCCCAGCGCCGCGGCAGTGGTGCCGCAATCGAGCCCGGCGTCCTCCTGCGTCGAAGCCGGCAGCGCGCCCCGCCCCGCGCAGGCGCCCCCCGCCGCGAGCAGCGGCACCCCGGCGTCCCCCGGGCCAGCCCCCGGCCCCCGGCTCCCGTCGAGCGCCGAAGAGGCCCTGTTCGACGCAATCTGGAAGGTGTTCTTCGGCGACGAATCGGGCGCGGACCCCGACTCCGGGAGCGATGCCGAGGAACCGCCCGCCGACGCCGCCGCCGTCGACCCGCGCGAACGTCTCCTCGCCATGCTCGAACCGAACGAGCGCGCTGCGCTCGAACACCTCTACGGCATCCGCGCCGCCATGTCCCTCGCCGCCATCGAGCGGCAGGTCGGCATCCCCCGGGCGCGCGTCACCGAACTCGACCGCTGGTTCACGCGTGAACTCCGCCGCCTCCGCGCCGCGCCCGGCACGTACGACCCCGCGCCTCCGCCGCCGCCCGCTCCGGCCGTGCCCGGGGAGCCCCCCGGGGACGGCGGCACCGGCGGCCGCGTTCTCCCCTTCCCGGCCGCTTCAGCGCAGGACCCGCTCACCGCCGCCTTCGACCGCTTCCGTGCCCGCGGCTATGAGGTCGTCGACAACCGTGCGCGCTGGCGGCGCGCTCTGGGTCCACGACCTCCACATGCACCTCGCGCGGGAGATGGAAGACCTTTCACGCCGCGGCATCCGGTTCCGGTTCACGGAGCACAAGAGCGCCGGCACGTGGGGCTGGTATCTCGAACGGACCGCGCCCCGGGAAACCCGGCGCCCGCCCGGCCGATTAGCCCTGCCTTCTCCCCGCCTGAAGCCGCGCAAGGCGCGCGAATACCGCGTCCAGCCCTAGACTCGCTTCAGATGAGCCCGACTGCAGCCGACATCGAGCGCTACCGCCGCAACCTCCGCGACGAGGTCGACGGCGCCGCCCTCTACCGCTACCTCGCCGCCGCCGAGAAAGACCCGAACCTGCGCGAAGTGTTCCTGCGCCTCGCCGAGAGCGAAGACCGCCACCGCGCCCTTTGGGAAGAGAAGCTCCGCGAAGCCGGCGCCGAGGTCCCCGATTACCGCCCCGGCTTCCGCGTCCGCTTCCTCGGCTGGCTCGCCCGCCGCTTCGGCACCGCCTCCGTCAGTCCCATCGTCACCCGCATGGAGATGACGGCCTACACGATGTATGACGACCAGCCGGAGGCCATCGCCGCCGACCTCCCCCGCGACGAGCGCTCCCACGCCCGCCTCTTCCGCGAACTCGCCCGCTCGACCCGCGGCCGCGCCGTCGACATCGACATCGCCCGGCTCGAAGGCCGCCACCGCGCCGGCACCGGCAATGCCCTCCGCGCCGCCGTCCTCGGCGCCAACGACGGCCTCGTCTCGAACCTCTCCCTCGTCATGGGCGTCGCCGGCGCGAACCCCGGCCAAAACGTCGTCATCCTCGCCGGCATCGCCGGCCTGCTCGCCGGCTCCCTCTCCATGGCCCTCGGCGAATGGATCAGCGTCCGCAGCTCAGCCGAGGCGTTCGCCCGCCAGCTCGAAATCGAACGCGACGAACTCAACCTCATGCCCGATGAAGAGCTGGAGGAGCTCGTCCTTATCTACCGTGCGAAGGGGCTGGGCGAAGAAGAGGCCCGCGCCACCGCGCAGCGCATCATCGCCAACCGCGAAACCGCCCTCGATACGCTCGCCCGCGAAGAGCTCGGCATGTCCGAAGAGGAGGCGGGCAACCCGTGGGTCGCCGCCATCACCTCCTTCCTCACCTTCAGCTTCGGCGCCATCATCCCGGTCATCCCCTGGCTCTTCCTCGCCGGCATCGCCGGGGTGGCTGCCAGCGCCGCCGCCAGCGCCCTCGGCCTCTTCGCCGTCGGCGCCGCCATCACCCTCTACACCGGCCGCGGCGTCCTCTTCTCCGGGGCCCGCATGCTCACCTTCGGCCTCGCCGCCTCGGCCATCACCTTCGGCATCGGCCGCCTCATCGGCGTCAGCACCGGCATCTGACGCCCGCCGCTCACTCGAGCGCCAGGTCCAGCGCCAGCCGCCGGTCCGTCGTCCGGATCGCCACCAGCCGGTACGGCAGCTCCCCTGCCGCCTCGTCCAGCCGCTGCTGCAGCGGCGGCTCGATGAGCGCCGCCACCGCCTCCGGCGCCGTCAGCCCGCCCAGCGTCGCCCGCGCCACCCGCAGCACGAGCCGCCCGTCTGCCACCTCGGGGTCCAGGAAGACCGAAGCGCGCGTTCCCACCCCCCATGCGCCGACGCTGAAGGTCACCCCCACCAGCCCTTCCCGCAGCACCTCGACGTCCACCGCCGGGCGTTCCCCCACTCCGGGGATAGCCGGCAGCTCCCGCGCGATGATCGCCGCCAGCGCCCGCTCGTCGAACGTCACCGTGATATTGCCCCCGCCCGCCACCGCTTCCGTCCGCGCCTCGAAATCGGGGTCGACCGTGAACCACAGCACAACCGCGACCGCCCCGGCGAGCAGCCCGAGCCCGAACGCGAACAGCACCCGCATGCCGCGAGCGTGCCGCCCCCGGCCGCTTTCCGCAACCGCCGCTTGCGCCAACGCGCAGCCGCGCCCATAATCAGAGCATCTGGTGGCTAGAGCGAGGTGGACCCACCCGTTCCCATCCCGAACACGGAAGTGAAACGCCTCAGCGCTGACGATACTGCCCGGGCAACCGGGTGGGAAAATAGGCCGCCGCCGGGTACTCACGAGAACCGCCGCGAGGCGGTTTCTTTATTTCCGGGAAGGCGCAGCAGCACCGCGGCGGACCCCGCTGCTGCTCCCCGCGGTAACCGCGCGGCCCCCGCGGACGTTTCTCCTCATGCCCCGCGCGGTCCCGCGTCCGGTTTCCTCGAACGATCGGCCGCTGGTACAATTCAGTTCGAGAATCCCTCAACTCACCCCGGCGCGTACACCCTGCAGAAGGGACACGTGCCCCCAGACGGAGCCACACTTGTCAGCAGATACCGCCCAGCCCACCACTCCCCCGGAAGCCGAAATGGATATGGGGGCCCTCCTCGACCTCGAAGCCGCCCAGTCGGGCGGCCAGCTTCGCCGCGGCGAAATCATCGAGGGCATGGTGATGGGCGCCTCCCCCGACGGCCTCATCGTCGATGTCGGCACCAAGATGGAAGCCGTCATCCCCCAGAACGAGATGCTCTCCCTCGGCATCGACGGCGCCAGCAAGCTCAAGGCCGGCGATACCGTCCGCGTCATGGTCCTCCAGCCCTCAACTGCCGAAGGCCACGCCATCGTCTCGCTCGACCGCGCCCGCGGCGAAGAAGGCTGGGAAACCCTCCAGAAGCGCTTCGAATCCGGCGAAATCTTCGACGCCCAGGTCACCGGCCACAACCGCGGCGGCCTCCTCGTCAACGTCGATGGCGTCAACGCCTTCGTCCCCCTCTCCCAGGTCGAGTCCGTCCGCCGCGACGACCCCGACGCCGCCAACCAGCTCGCCGGGCTCGTCGGCCAGGTCATCAAGCTCAAGGTCATCGAACTCAACCGGAAGCGGAACCGCGTCATCCTCTCCGAGCGCGCCGCCATGGCCGAAATTCGCAAGGAGCAGAAGGATCGCGTCCTCGATGAGCTCCAGGAGGGCCAGATCCGCACCGGCCGCATCTCCTCCATCACCGACTTCGGCGTCTTCGTCGACCTCGGCGGCGCCGACGGCCTCGCCCACATGACCGAGCTCACCTGGGAGCGCGGCAAGAAGGCGAAGGACCTCTTCCAGGTCGGCGACGAAGTCCAGGCCTACATCCTCAAGATCGACCGCGAGAACAAGAAAATCTCGCTCTCGCTCAAGCGCGCCCAGCCCGAGCGCTGGGACACCACCGTCGACCGCTTCGTCATCGGCCAGATCCTCATCGGCCGCGTGACGAAGCTCATGCCGTTCGGCGCCTTCGTCCGCCTCGATGGGCCCGTGGAAGGCCTCATCCACATCTCCGAGCTTTCGAACCGCCGCATCCAGCACCCGAAAGACGTGGTGAAGGAGGGCGACGTCGTGCCCGTGAAGCTCGTCCGCATCGAGAAGGACCGCCACCGGCTCGGGCTCAGCCTCCGCCAGGCCCGCAGCGACGCGGAAGCGATGGGCTTCGTCTTCGATGCCAACGGCTCCGTCATCGACTACCCGGACGACGTCCGCGAACAGTTCGGCCTGCCTCCGCGCGACACCGCCGCCCAGCCTGCCCGCCGCGAGCCGCGCACCGCGCAGGAGGCGATCGAGCAGGCCGTGGCGCGCGACCCGGAGCCGATGTCCGCCTTCGCCGCTGCCTTCGCGCAGGCCCTCGAAAACGCCGAAGCCGGCAACGGCCTCGCCGAGACGGTCGCCCAGGCTGCCGGCCTTGCTCCGAAGGACGAGGCCCCGGCTCCCGCAGCCGAGGCGCCGGCCGCCGAAGCAGCAGCCGAGGCCCCCGCTTCCGGGGAGGCCGAAGCGGAAACTCGGGTTTCTACCGGGGCGACGGCCCCCGAAGAAATGCCGCACAATATCAGTGAAGGGACCGACGAGGCCCCGCACGAAGCACCAGCCGCAACAGAGGAGGAAACTGCTGACGGCTCCTAGACGTTCTTTGGGCGCACCCAGGGGAAGGGAGTACCACCATGGCCGATCGGTTTGACAAATTCACAGAACGGGCGCGGCGGGTCCTCACGCTCGCCCAGGAAGAAGCCCACCGCTTCAACCACAACTACATCGGCACCGAGCACATCCTCCTGGGCCTCGTCCGCGAAGGCGACGGCGTCGCAGCGAAAGTCCTCGCCAACCTCGGCGTCGAACTCAACAAGGTCCGCTCGGCCGTCGAGTTCATCATCGGCCGCGGCGACCGCACCGTCCTCGGCGAAATCGGCCTCACCCCGCGCGCCAAGAAGGTCATCGAACTCGCCGTCGATGAGGCGCGCCGCCTCAATCACTCCTACATCGGCACCGAGCACCTGCTCCTCGGCCTCGTCCGCGAAGGCGAAGGCATCGCTGCCGGCGTCCTCGAAAGCCTCGGCGTCAACCTCGAGCGCGTCCGCGCCGAGACCACCCGCATCCTCAGCCAGAGCGCCCCGCAGGCTGCCGCCTCCGGCTCTGGCGCCCGCCAGGCCAGCCGCACCCCCACCGTCGACCAGCTCGGCATCGACCTGACCGCTGCCGCACGCAACGGCCAGCTCGACCCCGTCATCGGCCGCTCCAACGAGCTCGAGCGCGTCGTCCAGATCCTTTCCCGCCGCACGAAAAACAACCCGGTGCTCATCGGCGAACCGGGCGTCGGCAAGACGGCCATCGCCGAGCTCCTCGCCCAGCGCATCGTCTCCGGCGACGTCCCCGAGACGCTCCAGAACAAGCGTCTCCTCACCCTCGACATCGGCTCCCTCGTCGCCGGCACGAAGTACCGCGGCGAATTCGAAGAGCGGCTCAAGAAGGTCATCGAAGAGATCAAGGCCGCCGGCAACTGCATCCTCTTCATCGATGAGCTCCACATGCTCGTCGGCGCCGGCGCCGCCGAAGGCGCCGTCGATGCCGCCAACATCCTCAAGCCCTCGCTCGCCCGCGGCGAACTCCAGTGCATCGGCGCCACCACCCTCGACGAGTACCGCAAGCACATCGAGCGCGACGCCGCCCTCGAGCGCCGCTTCCAGCCCGTCATGGTCGAAGAGCCGACCGTCGAGGAAGCCATCGAAATCCTCAAGGGCATCCGCCCGCGCTACGAAGAGCACCACAAGCTGAAGATCAGCGACGCCGCTCTCGTCGCTGCCGCCGAGCTCTCGGCCCGCTACGTCAGCGACCGCTACCTCCCCGACAAGGCCATCGACCTCATCGATGAGGCCGCCAGCCGCGTCCGCATCCGGCGCGCCGCGACCCCGCCCTCCCTCAAGGAGGCAATGAAAGGCCTCGAAAGCCTCCGCCGCGAAAAAGAGCAGGCCATCGCCGCCCAGCAGTACGAGTACGCCGCCGAGCTCCGCGACCGCGAAGTCAAGCTCCAGGACAAGATCCGCGAGATGGGCGAATGGGAAGAGGGCGAAGCCGGCATCGCTACCCCCGTCGTCACCGACGAGGACGTTGCCGAAGTCGTCTCGATGTGGACTGGCATCCCCGTCGCCCGCATCGCCAGCGAAGAAAGCGCCCGCCTCCTCCGCATGGAGGAAGCGCTCCGCAGCCGCATCATCGGCCAGGACGAAGCGATCGAAACCATCGCCCGCGCCGTCCGCCGCGCCCGCGCCGGCCTCAAAGACCCGCGCCGCCCAATCGGCGTCTTCCTCTTCTGCGGCCCCACCGGCGTCGGCAAGACGGAGCTCGCCCGCGCCCTCGCCGAGTTCATGTTCGGCTCGCAGGACAACATGATTAAGCTCGATATGAGCGAGTTCAGCGAGAAGCACACCGTCTCGCGGCTCGTCGGCGCGCCCCCCGGCTACGTCGGCTACGACGACGGCGGCCAGCTCACCGATACCGTCCGCCGCAAGAGCTACTGCCTCATCCTCCTCGACGAAATCGAGAAGGCGCACCCCGAGGTCTTCAACCTCCTGCTCCAGATCTTCGACGAGGGCCGCCTCGCCGATGCCAAGGGGCGGAAGGTCGACTTCCGCAACACCATCATCATCATGACCTCGAACGTCGGGTCCGACCTCATCAAGAAGGACAGCGCGCTCGGCTTCGCCACCACGACCGACGAGGTCAAGACCCACGAAGAGCGCTACCAGCGCATGAAAGACAAGGTGCTCGCCGAGCTGAAGAACGTCTTCAAGCCCGAGTTCCTCAACCGCATCGACAGCACCGTCGTCTTCCGCTCGCTCACCAAGGAAGACATCCGGAAGATCGTCGACAACGAACTCAAGAAGGTCGAACGGACCCTCAACCAGAAGGGCGTCCGCATGGAAGTCACCGACGCCGGCAAGGACTGGCTCGGCGAAAAGGGCTACGACCCGGTCTTCGGCGCCCGGCCGCTCCGCCGCGTCATCCAGGACAACATCGAAGACCGCCTCAGCGAGATGCTCCTCTCCGGGCAGTTCGCCGCTGGCGATACCATCCGCATCGACGCCGAAGACGGCCAGCTCAAGATCGAGCCGATCCGCGAGCCGCAGCCCGTCGGCTGACCCCGCTCCCGCGCAGCGCACGGCGGCCCCTCACCTGAGGGGCCGCCGCTGTTTTTCCCCCGCGCCTCTTGACCGGCTGGCGCCGCGACCCAATACTCCCCCACGACAACCGCTGCGATCGCCCCCGCAGAACACTCCCGCCTGTGGGTAGGGGTCCTGTTTGCTCCAGCTCCCGCCGTTGACGCCATCTCCCCGAGCGCACTACGATGGTAGACGGCTCGCTATGCCCATTGCGTTCCCCTCTTCCCCCGTCCCGCGGCTCCCTGCCGCTCTGTGCCATTCGCCCCATCAGTCCTGAAGGAGTTGCCACAGGATGACCACCTCGCGTCACGTGGTCCCGGGGGGCACCATTGCCCCGCTCGAAGTCAAGACCTACGGCCGCATCCCCGACGTCCTCGAGCTGCCCAACCTCATCCGCATCCAGCTCGATTCCTTCGAATGGTTCAAGCGGGAAGGCCTCCGGGAGCTGTTCGATGAGCTCTCCCCCATCCAGGACTTCACCGGCAACCGGATGGACCTGATCTTCGGCGACTACGAATTCCGCGAGCCCAAGGCCTCCATGGACGAATGCCGCGAGCGCGACATGACCTACGCCGCGCCGCTCTTCGTCGATGTCGAGCTCCGCGTCAAAGAATCCGGTGAAATCAAAGAACAGCGCCTCTTCTTCGGCGATTTCCCCCTCATGACGGACCGCGGCACCTTCATCATCAACGGTGCCGAGCGCGTCGTCGTCTCCCAGCTCGTCCGCTCCCCCGGCGTCTACTACACAATCGAAACCGACCAGGCCACCGGCAAGCGCCTCTGCCACGGCAAGCTCATCCCCGCACGCGGGGCCTGGCTCGAATTCGAGACCTCGAACCGCGACGTCCTCTACGTCAAAGTCGACCGCAAGCGCAAAGTCCCCGTCACCACCTTCATCCGCGCCATCGACGTGCCCGGTCTCGTCCCCGGCGACCGCGATAACCCCCGCTTCGAAAAGTACTGGAAAGCCGTCGACGCCGGCGACGAGCGCGCCCGCGAGGCGGCCCTTCGCGAACTCGAACAGGAGCTCGGCACCAACGAGCGCCTGCTCGCCATGTTCGAAGCCGTCGACACCAGCGATATCCGCCAGTTCATCGCCACCACCATCAGCAAGGAACCGCGCGACCCCGGCGTCGAAAACAAGCACGAGGCCCTGCTCGACTTCTACCGGAAGATCCGCCCCGGCGACCCGCCGACCGCGGACAACGCCCGCAACCTCCTCAAGACCCTTTTCTTCGACCCCCGCCGCTACGACCTCGGCCGCGTCGGCCGCCACAAGGTCAACAAGCGTCTCGAGCTCGAAGACCCCACCGACCAGCGCTGGCTCCGCCCCTACGACCTCGTCGCCATCGTCCGCGAGCAGATCAACATCAACAACGGCCGCGGCCATCATGACGACATCGACCACCTCGGCAACCGCCGCGTCCGCGCCGTCGGCGAACTCATCCAGCAGCAGTTCCGGGTCGGCCTCCTCCGCATGGAGCGCGTCGTCCGCGAGCGCATGACCATCACCGACCCCGAAGAGGCGACGCCCAGCGCCCTCATCAACATCCGCCCCGTCGTCGCGGCCATGAAGGAGTTCTTCGGCGGCAGCCAGCTCTCCCAGTTCATGGACCAGACGAACCCGCTCTCCGAGCTCAACCACAAGCGCCGCCTCTCCGCCCTCGGCCCCGGCGGCCTCTCCCGCGACCGCGCCGGCTTCGACGTCCGCGACGTCCACCACAGCCACTACGGCCGCATCTGCCCCATCGAAACGCCGGAAGGCCCGAACATCGGCCTCATCGGCTCCCTCGCCACGTACGCCCGGCTCAACAAATTCGGCTTCATCGAGACGCCGTACCGCCGCGTTTACCGCGAAATGCTCTCCGATGACCCGAACCTCATCGGCCGCATCCTCCGCGAAGACGCCCTCGACGCCGAAGGTGCGCTCATCGCGCCCCGCGGCACCCGCATCGACGCCGCCCTCGCCGAGCGCCTGGCCGCGGCCGGCCGCTCCGTTCCCATCCAGCCCTGGGTCTCCAACGAAATCGTCTACCTCACCGCCGACGAAGAGGACAAGTTCAAAGTCGGGCAGGCCAACACCCGCATCGACGCCGACGGCCACTTCATCGATGAGCGCGTCGAAATCCGCCTCTTCGAAAACTTCCTCACCGTCCCGCCCATCGAGGTCGACTACATCGACGTCTCGCCGAAGCAGATGGTCTCCGTCGCCTCGGCCCTCATCCCCTTCCTCGAGCACGACGACGCCAACCGCGCCCTCATGGGCGCCAACATGCAGCGCCAGGCCGTGCCCCTCGTCCGGCCCGAGGTCCCCCTCGTCGGCACCGGCATGGAGCGCCGCGCCGCCGTCGATTCCGGGCACGTCCTCCTCGCCGAAGGCGACGGCGAGGTGATCGAAGCCACCGGGACCCACATCAAAATCCGCTACGACGACCCGGCGCTCAACACCGACGCCGGCGGCGCCAGCCGCACCTACCGCCTCACCAAGTTCACCCGCTCCAACCAGGGCACCTGCCTCAACCAGCGCCCCATCGTCTTCCGCGGCGAACGCGTCCGCGCCGGCCAGCCCATCATCGACAGCTCCAGCACCCAGGGCGGCGACCTCGCCCTCGGCCAGAACATCCTCTGCGCCTTCATGAGCTGGGAGGGCTACAACTTCGAGGACGCGATCATCCTCTCCGAAAACCTCGTCCGCGAAGACAAGTTCACCTCCATCCACATCGAGAAGCACGAGGTCGAAGCCCGCCAGACTAAGCTCGGCGACGAGGAAATCACGCGCGACATCCCCAACGTCGGCGAAGACGCCCTCAGCCAGCTCGACGAAGACGGCATCATCCGCATCGGCGCCGAAGTCCGCGAAGGCGACATCCTCGTCGGCAAAGTCACCCCCAAGGGCGAAACCGAGCTCACCGCCGAGGAAAAGCTGCTCCGCGCCATCTTCGGCGAAAAGGCCCGCGAAACGAAGGACACCTCCCTCCGCGTCCCCCACGGCGAGCGCGGCAAAGTCATCGACGTCAAAGTCTTCACCCGCGACAACCACGACAGCCTGCCCGCCGGCGTCAACAAGCTCGTCCGCGTCTCCATCGCCCAGCGCCGCAAGATCTCGGAAGGCGACAAGATGGCCGGCCGCCACGGCAACAAGGGCGTCATCAGCCGCATCCTCCCGCGCGAGGACATGCCCTACCTCGAAGACGGCACCCCGGTCGACATCATCCTCAACCCCATCGGCGTCCCCAGCCGCATGAACATCGGCCAGGTCCTCGAGACGCATCTCGGCTGGGCCGCCAACACCCTCGGCTTCCGCGCCATCAGCCCCGTCTTCGACGGCGCCCGCGACTACGAAATCGACGACGCCCTCGCCCTCGCTTGGATGGCCCACGAAGCCGGCGCCTACTACTACGTCGACCCGCGCGACCGCGGCTTCGACCCCGAACGCCTGAAGGCCTGGGTCGCCGAGCAGGGCTACGACCCCGATGCCGTCTTCACCCACCCTGAAGACGGCGCCCCGGCCCGCGCCTGCCTCGAAATCTGGCTCAACCGGCACCGCGCCGAGACCGGCCAGCCCCCCATCGAACGCGGACGCCACACCCGCGAAGAGCTCGACGACCTCGCCAACCAGGTCTACCGCGAGACCAACGTCCCGCCGCCGCTCTTCGGCAAGATGCGCCTCTACGACGGCCGCACCGGCGAACCCTTCGACCAGCCGGTCACCGTGGGCTACATCTACATGCTCAAGCTCATCCACCTCGTCGAGGACAAAATCCACGCCCGCAGCACCGGGCCCTACAGCCTCATCACCCAGCAGCCCCTCGGCGGCAAGGCCCAGTTCGGCGGCCAGCGCTTCGGCGAAATGGAAGTCTGGGCCCTCGAAGCCTACGGCGCTGCCCACATCCTCCAGGAGCTCCTCACCGTCAAATCCGACGACGTCGTCGGCCGCGTCAAAACCTACGAAGCCATCGTCAAGGGCGAAGACGTCCTCGAGCCCGGCGTCCCCGAGTCCTTCAAGGTCCTCGTCAAAGAGCTCCAGAGCCTCGGCCTCGCCGTCGAGGTCTCCAACGACGAAGGCAGCTCCGTCTCCTTCATCGACGATTCCGCCAACGACCTGCCGGAGCTCGGCCTCAACCTGACCGGTTTCGAACGCGAGGAGGATTTCTTCAATGCTCGAGGTCAATGATTTCAACCAGGTCCGGATCGCCCTCGCCAGCCCTGAGCAGATCCGCTCCTGGAGCTACGGCGAAGTCACCAAGCCTGAAACCATCAACTACCGCACGCTGAAGCCGGAAAAAGACGGCCTCTTCTGCGAAAAAATCTTCGGGCCCACCAAGGACTTCGAGTGCTACTGCGGTAAGTACAAGCGCGTCCGCTACAAGGGCATCATCTGCGATAAGTGCGGCGTCGAAGTCGCCCGCGCCAAGGTCCGCCGCGAGCGCATGGGCCACATCGAGCTCGCCAGCCCGGTCAGCCACATCTGGTTCGTCAAAGGCACGCCCTCCAAGCTCGGCCTCCTCCTCGATATCTCCCCCCGCAACCTCGAGCGCGTCCTCTACTTCGCCCAGTACATGATCACGGAGGTCGACGAGGCCGCCCGCAACTACGAGCTCCAGCGCCTCCAGCGCGAGAAAGAAGACCTCCTCGCCGAACGCCTCGGCGACATCGCACCGCGCCGCCAGCAGCTCGAACAGCAGCTCGAAGAAGCCAACCGCGCCCTCCAGGAAAAAGTCCTCGAAAAGCAGGCCCAGATCGAAGCCGAGCGGAAAATCTCCCGCGACGCCCTCGAGGCCGCCATCCAGCGCGCCATCGAAACGGTCGCCGCGGCCAAGGGCGGCACCCTCGAAGCCCCCATCGAGATCCTCGGCGAGGTCATCCTCGAAGCCGGCGTCAAAGTCACCGCCGCCCAGGTCGGCAAGGTCGAACGCGAAGGCCGCAAGAAGCTCGAAGCCTTCGATAAGGAAACCGAAAAGCTCAAGGAGCAGGAAGCCCTCGTCGCCGATACCGCCCTCGAGGACGCCAAGCAGGCCCTCTACGACGAACTCCATCCGCTCCAGCAGCGCGAACAGCAGGTGCGGAACGAGATCGATGACCAGTTCAAAGAGCGCCTGCGCGACCTCGAATCCCTCCGCGACCCCGTCCGCGACGACGAAATCGTCCTCCTCACCGAGACCCGCTACCGCGAGCTCTCCGATGCCTTCCCCGGCGTGTTCAAGGCCGCCATGGGCGCCGAGGCCGTCCTGCACGTGCTCCAGCGGCTCGACCTCGATGCCCTCCGCGCCAAGCTGAAGCAGGAGATCCTCGTCGCCTCCGGCATGCGCCGGAAGAAGGCCACCAAGCGGCTCAACGTCGTCGAAGCTCTCCGGAACTCCGGGAACAAGCCCGAGTGGATGATCTTCCAGGTCCTCCCCGTGCTCCCGCCGGACCTCCGCCCGATGGTCCAGCTCGATGGCGGCCGCTTCGCCACCAGCGACCTCAACGACCTCTACCGCCGCGTCATCAACCGGAACAACCGCCTCAAGCGCCTCCTCGACCTCGGCGCTCCCGAGATCATCATCCGCAACGAAAAGCGCATGCTGCAGGAGGCCGTCGACTCCCTCATCGACAACGGCCGCCGCGGCCGCGCGGTCTCAGGCTCCGGCAACCACAAGCTCAAGAGCCTCTCCGACATGCTCAAGGGCAAGCAGGGCCGCTTCCGCCAGAACCTCCTCGGCAAGCGCGTCGACTACTCCGGCCGCTCCGTCATCGTCGTCGGCCCCGAACTCAAGCTCCACCAGTGCGGCCTGCCCAAGCGCATGGCCCTCGAACTCTTCAAGCCCTTCGTCATGCACTCCCTCGTCGCGAAGGGCCTCGCGCACAACATCAAGAGCGCCAAGCGCATCGTCGAGCGCGCCCGCCCCGAAGTCTGGGACGTCCTCGATGAAGTCATCCGCGACCGCCCGGTGCTCCTCAACCGCGCGCCGACCCTCCACCGCCTCGGCATCCAGGCCTTCCAGCCCGTCCTCATCGAAGGCTCCGCCATCCAGCTCCACCCGCTCGTCTGCGCCGCCTTCAACGCCGACTTCGACGGCGACCAGATGGCCGTCCACGTCCCCCTCAGCCGCGAAGCCGTGGCCGAAGCCAAGCAGGTCCTCATGTCCACCAAGAACCTGCTCTCGCCCGCGAGCGGCGACCCCATCGTCGCGCCCTCGCTTGACATGGTTCTCGGCTGTTACTACATGACCGACATCGACCGCAACGGCCGCGGCGCCTACCGGGAGGAAAACGGCCGGCCCGTCCAGGGCCTCTACGGCTCGTTCGAAGAGGCGCGCCTCGCCTACGACCTCGGCATCATCGATATGCGCGCCCCCATCCGCGTCCGCACCGACCGCGCCGTGATGGGCGACGGCGGCGTCGTCACCGAGCCCCCCGCCCGGCCCGACGGCACCCGCGGCACCCACATCATCGAAACCACCGTCGGCCGCATCATCTTCAACGAAGTCCTTCCCGAGGAGATCCCGTTCCAGAACCAGAACATGGACCGGCCCAACCTCCGGAAGGTCGTCGCCATGTGCTACCGCGCCCTCGGCGGCGAGCGCACCGGCGAAATCGTCGACCGCATCAAGGCCGTCGGCTTCCACTACGCCACCCGCTCCGGCGTCACCATCGCCGTCCACGAAATCCAGGTGCCCAAGAACAAGGCCGAGCTCCTCGCCGAGGCCGACCGCAAAGTCGACGCCCTCATGGAGCAGTACCAGATGGGCCTCATCACCGAGGAAGAGCGGTACGAAGGCACCGTCGCCATCTGGGCCGAGACCACGAGCCAAATCGAGCGCGCCATCAAAGAGCGCATGCACGAATACGGCTCCCTCCACTACATGGCCTCCTCCGGCACCAAGGGCAACATCACCCAGATCCGCCAGATGGCCGGCATGCGCGGCCTCATGGCCGACCCCAACGGGAAAGTCATCGAGCTCCCCATCCGCGGCTCCTTCCGCGAAGGGCTCTCCGTCCTCGAATACTTCATCTCCACCCACGGCGCCCGCAAAGGCCTCGCCGATACGGCCCTCCGCACCGCCGACTCCGGCTACCTCACCCGCCGCCTCATCGACGTCGCCCAGGACGTCATCATCCTCGAAGAAGACTGCGGCACCACCGCCGGCCTCTGGATTGAACAGGACGAGCGCGACGACCTCGAGCCGCTCCGCGCCCGCATCATCGGCCGCTACGCCGCCATCGACATCGTCGACGAAGCCACCGGCGAACTCCTCTGCCGCCGCAACGAAGAAATCAACGAGGCCGTCGCCGATGAAATCGACCGCCGCGGCATCCGCCGGGTCTTCGTCCGCACCCCCATGTCCTGCGAAGCCGAGCGCGGCCTCTGCCAGCTCTGCTACGGCCGCGACCTCGCCCGCGGCGAGCTCGTGAAGCTCCGCACCGCCACCGGCATCATCGCCGCCCAGTCCATCGGCGAGCCCGGCACGCAGCTCACGATGCGCACCTTCCACACCGGCGGCGTCGCATCCCAGACCGACATCACCAGCGGCCTCCCGCGCGTCGAAGAGCTCTTCGAAGCCCGCGCCCCCAAGGGCGAAGCCATCATCAGCGAGACCGACGGCATCGTCGAAATCCACGTCGAAAACGACCGCCGCATCGTCCGCGTCACCAACGTCGATACCCTCGTCGAAGAGTACGACGTCCCTGCCAAAGCCGAGCTCCTCGTCAAGGACGGCGAGCGCATCGTCGCCGGTGCGCCCATCGCCCAGCCCGCCGGCGAATCCGAGGCCGGGCTCCCCGCCCAGCCCATCATCTCCCGCATCGGCGGCACCGTCCGCGTCGTCGGCAAGAACAAGGTCCAGGTTGTCTACGAAGACCGCGAAGAGCGGGAGTACCCCATCCCCGCTGCCGCCCGTCTCCTCGTCGAGGACGGCCAGATGGTCTACGCCGGCGACCAGCTCACCGAAGGCGCCAAGAACCCCCAGCACATCCTCCACATCCAGGGCCGCGACGCCGTCCGGAAGTACATGGTCGAGGAAGTGCAGAAGGTCTACAAATCCCAGGGCGTCAACATCAACGACAAACACATCGAAGTCATCACCCGGCAGATGCTCCGCCGCGTGAAAGTCGACCACCCCGGCGACACCGGCCTCCTCCCCGGCGACCTCGTCGACCGCCGCAAGTTCGACGAGATCAACAACCAGATCATCGCCGAGGGCGGCGAGCCGGCCACCGCCACCCCCGTCCTCCTCGGCGTCACCAAGGCCTCGCTCAACACCGACAGCTGGCTCGCCGCCGCCTCCTTCCAGGAGACCACCCGCGTCCTCACCAACGCCGCCATCGAAGGCGCCGTCGACCGGCTCCAGGGCCTCAAGGAGAACGTCATCATCGGCAAGCTCATCCCGGCCCGCGCCGAAATCGAAGTGCCAAAGCGTGAAACCTTCGGCGACCTCGACGTGCCCGAGGCGCTCCTCCTCGAGGAAGAATTCGAACTCGAGCGCCGCCTCGCCGAGCGCGAAGCCGGCTCCCGCCAGCGCCGCTCCTCCGTCGGCCTCCTCGACGACGAAGACGACGACCTCGACTTCGACGAGGACGACGACGACATGATCATCGGCGCCCCGCAGGACGGCGAGGACGACGAAGACTAGCCGCGCGCCCATCGCCGCACGCCGCCAGCGAAACACGGGAGGGGCCGCAAGGCCCCTCCCTCTCGTCTTGCCCGCTGCGGCTGCGTCGCTCGCGGCCCCCCGGCAGCCCCCTGCCCCCTACACCAGCTCCAGCAGCTCGCCCTCGTACTTCCGCGCGCCCCGGCGCAGCTCCGCCAGCTTGCCCACCTTCACCACGCAATCCGCCACACCCTTCTCCCCGCGCAGCGCGTCGAAGTTCTGCATTCCGCACACGTTGCAGGCCCCGTGGTGACAGTCCCCCACCGTCTTCGTCGAATGCACCGCCTGCCACTGGCCGCGCAGGTACGCCTTCGTCACCCCGCAGTCGATGTGGTCCCACGGCAGCGGCTCCCGCGTGTCCCATTCCCGGTGCGCGAACCACGCCGGGTCCACCCCGGCCGCCGCGAACGCCTCCTGCCACGTCTCGAAGCTGAAGTGCTCGCTCCAGGCATCGAACTTCGCGCCCCGGCGCCACGCCTCGTACACCGCCTCCGAAACGCGCCGGTCGCCGCGCGAGAGCACCGCCTCGATGAAGCTGTCCCGCGGGTCGTTCCAGCTGAACTCCACGCCTGCCGCCCGGCAGCCGTCCTTCAGCAGGAAGTGCTTCGGCTCCAGCTCCTCCGCCGTGTCCTGCCGCGCCCACTGGAAGGGCGTATGCGGCTTCGGCACCAGGTTGCTCGTGCTCACGCGGACCCGTGCCCGGCCGCCGACGTACTTCTTCCCGATCGCCTTCACCTGCTTGCCCAGCTCCACGATCCCCGCCACGTCCTCCATCGTCTCCGTCGGCAGGCCGACCATGAAGTACATCTTGATGCCCGTCCACCCACGCTGGAACGCGTTCTCCGCCGCCCCGAGCAGGTCGGCGTCGCTCACGAGCTTGTTGATCGCGTTCCGCAGCCGCTGCGATCCCGCCTCCGGCGCCAGCGTCAGCGTGTGCTTCTTCCCCTTCGCAATCGCGTTCGCCACATCCACCGAGAACGTGTCCACCCGCGTGCTCGGCAGGCTCACCTTCAGGTTCGGGAACCGCTCCGTCAGCGCCTGCACCATCGGCACGATTTCGCTGTGGTCCGTCGTGCTCAGCGAAAGCAGCGAGAGCTCGTCGTACCCGGTGTTCGCCATCAAGTCCGCCGCCGCCTGCACCACCTCCGCCGGCGAACGCTCCCGCGTCGGCCGGTAGATCATCCCCGCCTGGCAGAAGCGGCAGCCCTGCGTGCAGCCGCGCTGGATCTCCACCGCCGCCCGGTCATGGACCGTCTGCAGGAACGGCACGATCGGCTTCACCAGCGGCGGCGGCAGCTGCTCCACGATTCGCCGCCGGATGACCGCCGGCGCCTCCGGGACGAGCGGCTCCAGCGCGGCGAAGTGGCCCGCATCGTCGTACCGCGCCTCGTAGAACCGCGGCACGTAGACGCCCGGCATCCGCAGCAGGTCGCGCAGCCGCTGCTCCCGCGGCGTTCCCTCGCGCTTCCATGCCCGCACGAGGTCCGCGAGCTCCACCACGGCATCCTCCCCTTCGCCGAGCACGAACGCGTCGATGAACAGCGCCATCGGCTCCGGGTTGAACGCCCCGCTCCCGCCGGCGATCACGATCGGGTCGTCTTCCCCGCGCTCGCGCGCCAGGACCGGGATGCCGGCGAGGTCAAGCATGTTCAGCACGTTCGTGTACGTCATCTCGTACTGGAACGTGAAGCCGACGATGTCGAACTCGCGCAGCGGGTGCCGCGTCTCGAGGCTCCAGAGCGGCACGCCCTCCCGCCGCATCTCCGCCTCCATGTCGTCCCACGGCGCGAACACGCGCTCGCAGGCGACGTCCTCATACCGGTTCAGGATGTCGTACAGGATGCCGAGCCCCATGTTCGACATCCCGATGTCGTATGCATCCGGGTACGCCAGCGCGATGCGGACCGCCGCAGCCGCCCAGTCCTTCGTCACGCTGTTCCATTCGCCCCCGGTGTACCGCGAGGGCTTCGAAACGCGCCGGAGCAGGTCGTCGATGGTCACCGTCGGCATGCCGCCACCTCCACGCAGCGGGTGAGAAACACTGCAGGCAAGCATCCATCGTAGCAGCCGCGCCCCATCCCACCCAAGCCGGGCTGACCGTGCCGCCCGCCTGCGCGATACTGCCCGCGTGCCCACCGATGCCGTCATCGTCGCCGCCGGCGCCTCCACCCGCTTCGGCGCCGCGGACAAGCTGACCGCCGACTGCGCCGGCCGACCCCTCATCGCCTGGTCGCTCGCCGCTTTCGAAGCCGTCAGCGGGCTCGGCTGCCTCGTCATCGTCGCTGCCCCCGGCCGCGAAGCCGAGTTCGAGGCCCTCGCCGCGCAGTGGTGTCCCCGCGCCTGCTTCCGGGTCGTCCCCGGGGGCGCCCGCCGCCGCGACAGCGTCGAAGCCGGCCTCCGCGCCTGCGCCTCCCGCTACGTCGCAATCCATGATGGCGCGCGCCCCCTCGTGACGCCCGCCCTCGTCGAGCGGGTCATCGCTGCCGCCGCGGGCCGCCCCGGCGCCATCGCCGCCGTGCCCGTCACCGACACCATCAAAGAGGTGCGCGGCGGCGTCATCATCGGCCACCCTGACCGCGCTCTCCTCTGGGCCGCGCAGACGCCCCAGGTCGTCCTCCGCCAGGCCTGGCTCGATGCCGCCGCCATGTCCGACAACGACGAGACCGACGACGCCGCCATGCTCAGCCGGCTCGGCCTCGAATGCGCCGTCGTCGAGGGCAGCCACGACAACCTCAAGGTCACCCGCCCGCTCGACCTCGAAATCGCCGCGCGCCTCCTCGCCGCCCGGGGGGATGCCCCGTGAGCGCACTCTTCCGCGTCGGCATCGGCGAAGACCTCCACCCCGTCGACGACTCCCGCCACCTCATCCTCGGCGGCGTCATCATCGAAGAAGGCCCCGGCCTGCGCGGCCACAGCGACGCCGACGTCCTCCTCCACGCCATCACCGACGCCGTCCTTGGCGCAGCCGCCCTCGGCGATATCGGCCAGCACTTCCCGCCCGGCGACCCGCGCTACGCCCACGCCGACTCCGCCGATTTCCTCCGCACCGCGCTCCGCCTCGCGCGCGACGCCGGCTGGCACCCCGGCAACATCGATGCCGTCATCCGCGCGGAGCGGCCTCGCCTCGAGCCCTACATCCCCCACATCCGCGAGCGCATCGCCGCCATCGCCGGGCTCGACCCTGCCGCCGTCAGCGTCAAAGCCAAGACCGGCGAGGGCCTCGACGCCGTCGGCCGCGGCGAAGCGATGGCCGCCGTCGCCGTCGTCCTGCTCTACCGCTGAACCTTCCCTTCCCCGCCGGGTCGTGCCCGTAGCCGTCCCCGGGGCTAGGCTGGAAGCGTGGGCAAACGCCTTTTCGACGTCACCCTCGTCCTGCTCACAGCCCCGCTCTGGGTTCCCGTCACGCTCATCGCCGCCCTGCTCCTCGCCATCGACCTCGGCGGCAACCCGTTCTTCCTCCAGCAGCGCGTCGGCCTGCACGGCCGCCCGTTCACGATGATCAAGCTCCGCACCATGCGCCACGCCCGCCCCGGCAAAGAAGACCGCTACGTCATCGACGACTTCACGACCTTCGTCTTCTCGCCGCCCGGCAAGCCGAACCCCCGCATCACCCGCCTCGGCGCCTTCATGCGGAAGACCTCCATCGACGAGCTCCCGAACCTCATCAACGTCCTCAAGGGCGACATGAGCCTCGTCGGCCCCCGGCCCGAAATTCCCGAAATCGTCGCCCAGTACCCGCCGCACTACCACCGCCGCCACGAAGTGCTCCCCGGCATCGCCGGCCTCGCCCAGCTCAACGGCCGTTCGGATTTGACCTATGACGAAACGATTACCTACGATCTCGCGTACGTGGACGACCACTCCCTCCGCGGCGATATCGCCATCCTCCTGAAAACTCTCCTCGCAGTCATCAAAGGGAGCGGCGCCCGGTGAACCGCAGCTCGAGCCCCCTCGCCGCCCTCCGCCGCCTCGCCCCCGGCGACCCGCTCGGGACGCTCGTCGCCATTGCGCTCGACGTCGCCGTCGTCGCCGTCGCGCTCGCCTGCGCCATGCTCCTCCGGTTCGATGCCGACGTCCCCCGCCGCAACGCCGAGTTCGTCGTCCGCGTTTTCCCCCTCATCGCCGCCGCCTACGTCATCGGCAACTTCCTCTTCGGCGTCTACCGCACCGTCTGGGCCTACGGCTCGCTCGGCGACATCATCGGCCTCTTCCGCCCCGTCTTCCTCGTCACCATCCTTCTCTTCGGCATCAACTTCTGGCTCGAAGAGCGTCTCCTCCCTCTCTCCGTCATTCTCATCACCGGCGCGCTCGTCTTCCCCGGCATGGCCGTCGTCAAGATGCGCACCCGCCTCCTCATCCGCCTCCCGTGGATGAACAACGGCGAACGCCGCCTCCTCATCGTCGGCGCCGGCCACACCGGCCAGCTCCTCGCCCGCGAACTGCAGGCGAACCCCGACCTCCCCTACCAGCCCGTCGGCTTCGTCGACGACGACCCGAAAAAGCTCCACCACCGCATCCACGGCCTCAAAGTCCACGGCACCGTCGCCGACCTCGAGCAGGTCCTCGACCGGATGGACGCCGAGATCGTCGCCATCGCCCTCGACCGCCCGGCCGGCCACCTCGTCCGCGACATCGTCGGCACCTGCCAGCGCCGCAACATCCCCGTCCGCATGGTCCCCGGCGTGGATAACTGGGTGCTCGGCCACGGCCACGATACCCTCCGCGAAATCACCCTCGACGACCTCCTCGGCCGCGAACCCGTCCAGGTCGATTTCGCCGCCTGCAGCCAGTCCGTCCGCGATAAAGTCGTGCTCGTCACCGGCGCCGCCGGCTCCATAGGCTCCGAACTCTGCCGGCAGGTGCTCACCTTCCGCCCGCGCGAACTCCACCTCCTCGACAACAACGAAACCGGCCTGCACGACCTTTCGCTCGAACTCGCCGGCGTCTCCCCCGAGACCGCCATCCGCCTCTGGGTCGGCAGCGTCGCCGATGAACCGCGCGTCCGCGAAATCTTCAGCCGCGCCCGGCCGGACCTCGTCTACCACGCGGCAGCCTTGAAGCACGTCCCCCTCATGGAGGAGCACCCCGCCGAGGCCTTCCGCGTCAACGTCCTCGGCACCCTCTACTGCGCCACCGCCGCCCGCGAGGCGGAGACCGGCACCTTCGTCCTCATCTCCACCGATAAGGCCGTCCGCCCCAGCAGCGTGATGGGCGCCACCAAGCGCATCGCCGAGCTGCTCGTCATCGCCCTCGCCCGCGAATCAGCCCGCACCCGCTTCGCCGCCGTCCGCTTCGGCAACGTCATGGGCTCCCGCGGCTCCGTCGTCCCCACCTTCATGAAGCAGATCGAGCGCGGCGGCCCCGTCACCGTCATGCACCCCGAAATGCAGCGCTACTTCATCTCCATCCCTGAAGCCGTCTCGCTCGTCATCCAGGCCGGCACGTTCGGCGGCCGCGGCGATATCTACATGCTCGACATGGGCGAAGAGATCAACATCCTCGAACTCGCCGAGCGCATGATCCGCCTCCGCGGCCTCCGCCCCGGCGAAGACATCGAGGTCGTCTTCACCGGGCCGCGCCCCGGCGAAAAGCTCCGCGAAGAACTCGTCGCCGATTTCGAACACCTCCAGCCCACCGCCCACCCCAAGGTCATGCGCCTCACCGCCTCCGTCGATGTTTCCGAGCGCGAAATCCTCCGCCTCATCGACGAAATCCGCACCGTCATGTGGGGCGACCCCGAAGAAGTCCGCCGCCGCATCCACCTCGTCGCCCGCCGCTTCTCCCTCGGCGAAGCCGCCGAGTCCGCCGCCGATACCCCCGAAAGCGAGGCGCTCCCCTCGTGACCGGGCCCCGCATCCATCCCACCGCCGACGTCTCGCCCGCCGCCAGCATCGGCCCCGGCGCCTCCATCTGGCACCACGCGCAGGTTCGTGAGCGCGCCAGCATCGGCCCCGGCTGCATCATCGGCAAAGGCGTCTACGTCGGCGCCGATGTCAGCATCGGCGCGAACTGCAAGGTCCAGAACTACTCCTGCGTCTACGAAGGCAACACCCTTGAGGACGGCGTCTTCATCGGCCCCGAAGTCGTCCTCACCAACGACCGCTACCCCCGCGCCATCAACCCCGACGGCACCCTGAAAGCCGCCTCCGACTGGGACCTCTCCGGCTCTCTCGTGCGCTACGGGGCTGCCATCGGCGCCCGCTCGGTCATCCTCCCCGGCCTCACGATCGGCCGCTGGGCCCTCGTCGCCGCCGGGTCCGTCGTCACCCGCGACGTCCCCGATTACGCGCTCGTCGCCGGCAACCCGGCCCGCCAGCTCGGCTGGGCCTGCGCCTGCGCCCGTCCGCTCGATGCCGCCCTCGCCTGCCCCGCGTGCGGCCGCCGCTACCGCCTCGCCGGCGAAAGTCCCGCCCGCCTCGAACCACTCCCTTCCCCGGAGCCCGCATGACTGCCGTCCCCCGCCCGTACATCCCCGTCGCCCGCCCGCACGTCGGCGAGGCCGAAAAGCGCGCCGTCATGGACGTCCTCGACTCGGGCCAGCTGGCCGCCGGCCCCCGCGTCGAAGCCTTCGAGCGCGCCTTCGCCGCCTATGTCGGCGCAAAGCACGCCATCGCCGTCAACTCCGGCACCGCCGCCCTCATCGTCGCCCTCCAGGCCCACGGCGTCGGCCCCGGCCACGAAGTCATCACCACCCCGTTCAGCTTCATCGCCACCGCGACCAGCATCATCGCCTGCGGCGCCACCCCCGTCTTCGTCGATATCGACCCGTTCGACCTGAACCTCGACCCCGAAAAGGTCGAAGACGCCATCACCGAGCGCACCCGCGCCATCCTGCCCGTCCACCTCTACGGCCACCCGGCCCGCATCGCCGAACTCGCCGAACTCGCCGAGGATTTCTCCCTCGCCCTCATCGAGGATGCCGCCCAGGCCCACGGCGCCGAGCACGCCGGACAGCGCGTCGGCACCTTCGGCACCGGCTGCTTCAGCTTCTACCCCACCAAGAACATGACCACCGGCGAAGGCGGCATGATCACCACGAACGACGACGAAATCGCCCGCCGCGCCCGCATCATCCGCAACCACGGCCAGGAGGTCCGCTACCGCCACGACCTCTTCGGCCTCAACTGGCGCATGCAGGACCTCAACGCCGCCATCGGCCTCGCCCAGCTTGAGCAGCTCGAAGCCTGGACCGGGGCCCGCATCGCCAACGCCGCCCGCCTCAGCAGCCTCATCCGCGGCTTCGAAACCCCGCGCGTCCGCGAGGGCGACCGCCACGTCTTCCACCAGTACACCATCCGCGTGCCCTCCGGCCGCGACCGCCTTCAGCAGCAGCTCCACGAGGCCGGCATCGGCAGCGCCATCCACTACCCCGTCCCCATCCACCGCCAGCCGATCATCCAGCAGCTCGGGCTCGGCGATGGCAGCTTCCCCGTCGCCGAGGCCGCCGCCGAGCACGTCCTCTCGCTGCCGGTCCACCCCGGCCTCGAACCCGAGGACATCGAGTACATCGCCGCCACGCTGAACCGCCTCCGCAGCTGACCGCCGTGCGCAACGAACCCGTCCGCGCTACCCTCGAACCCGTGAACCGCACGCTCCGCGCCGCCGTCATCGGTCTCGGCTCCATGGGCGCCAACCACGCCCGCGTCCTCGCCGATACCCCCGGCGTCGAACTCGTCGCTGTCGCCGACCCCGATGCCGAGCGCGTCCGCAAGGCCGTCCAGGGCCGTCCGATCCCCGGCTTCGCCTCCCCGGCGGCCCTCCTCGCCGAGACGCGCCCCGATTTCGTCAGCGTCGTCGTCCCCACCGGCCTCCACGAGGAAGTCGCCCTCGCCTGCATCGAGGCCGGCGCGCACGTCCTCGTCGAAAAGCCGATCGCCGCCACGCTCGAGGCCGCCCGCCGAATCGCCGCCGCCGCCGACCGCGCCGGCCTCCTCCTCACCGTCGGCCACATCGAACGGTTCAACCCCGCCGTCCGCGAGCTGAAGCGCCGCCTCGCCGAGGGCCAGGGCGGCCGCGTCCTCCAGGTCCGCGCCCGCCGCGTCGGCCCCTTCCCCCACCGCATCCGCGACGTCGGCGTCATCCACGACCTCGGCCCTCACGATATCGACATCATGCGCTACCTCCTCGATGACGACGTCGAGCGCGTCTACGCCGAGTCCCGCTCCCACATCGCCACCGGCAACGAAGACCTCTTCGCCGGCATGCTCCGCTTCCGCGGCGGCGCCATGGGTCTCCTCGACATCAACTGGCTCACCCCCACCAAGGAGCGCACCCTTACCGTCCTCTGCGAACGCGGCATGTTCACCGTCGACTACGCCGCGCAGGTCCTCTGCTTCTACGAGAACTACGCGGCCGCCGCGAAAGAAGGCGTCTACGCCTCCGTCACCGAAGGGCCGATGACCCGCTACCCCATCCAGAACCGCGAACCCCTCCGCGTCGAACTCGAAGCCTTCCGCGATGCCATCCTCGCCGGCGGCCCGCCACCGGTTCCCGCCGCCGACGGCATCGCCGCCCTCGCCATCGCCGAAGCCCTCGTCCGCTCCGGCGAAACCGGCCTCCCCGTCAGCCTCGACGAGGTCGCCACCCTCCCATGAACGTCGCCGTCATCGGCATCGGCCGCATCGGCCTCCCCCTTGCCGTCACCATCGCCTCCCGCGGCCACCGGGTGACCGGCTGCGATATCGACGCCGACCGCGTCGCGCGCATCAACCGCGCCGAAAACCCCCTCCCCGATGAAGCCGGCCTCGGCGACCTCCTCGCCCGCACCATCGCCGACGGCTCCTTCCGCGCCACCACCGATACCGCAGCCGGCGTCCGCGATGCCGCGGTCATCCTCTTCGCGGTCCGCGTCGACGTCGACGCCGACGGCCGCGCCGACCTCAGCCACCTGCTCGCTGCCGTCGACACCGTCGCGCCCGCGCTCACCCCCGGCGCCCTCTGCATCTTCGATACCACGCTGCCCGTGGGAACCACCCGGCGCGTCCTCGCGCCCCGCCTCGAACGCGGCGGCCGCCGCCTCGGCGAGGACCTCCACGTCGCCTTCTCCCCCGAACGCCTCCTCATGGGCCGCGTCATCGAAGACCTGACGAAGTACCCGAAGGTCGTCGGCGGCGTCGACCCCGAGGGCGGCCGGCTCGCCGCCGACTTCTACCGCCAGACGTTCGGCGGCGAGGTTCTCCTCCTCTCCTCCGCCGAGGCCGCCGAGCTTTCCAAGCTCGCCGAAGGCGCCTACCGCGACCTCAACATCGCGCTCGCCAACGAACTCGCCATGGTCGCCGACGTCCACGGCCTCGACATCGCCGAGGTCATCCGCGCCGCCAACTCCCAGCCCTACTCCCACATCCACGTCCCCGGCACCGGCGTCGGCGGCCACTGCATCCCCGTCTACCCCCGCTTCCTCATGCAGGGCGAAGGCCCCTCCGCACTCTCCGCCCTCGGCCGCGCCGTCAACGATGCGATGCCGGGGTACGTCGTCCGCCGCCTCGCCGCCCTCCTCGGCGGGCTCGAAGGCCGCCGCGTTCTCGTCCTCGGCCTCACCTTCCGCCCGGATGTCGCCGTCACCTTCCACACCAACGCCGTCGACCTCCGCCGCGAACTCGAAGCGCTGGGCGCCCGCGTCGAAGGCCACGACCCGCTCCTGACTCCCGAGGGCATCGCCTCGCTCGGCTTCGCGCGCGCCGCCGAACCCCTCGCCGGCTACGACGCCGCGATCGTCCACAGCTACCACCGCGCCTACGCCGGCCTCGACTGGGCGCGCATCGCTCCCGTCGTCGTCGATGCCCGGAACGCCCTCGACCGCGCCGCCGTCGAGGCCGCCGGCGTGCGCTACCTCGGCGTCGGCCGCCCGCCGACCCCCGCCAGCTAGTCCGGCTCCGAACTCAGCCGCGCCTCCGCGGCGTCCAGCCCGGCCCTCAGGTCGGCCGGGAAGCCCTGCTCCCGCAGCAGCTTGCCCAGCGCGTTGAGGAAGTACAGCACGTTGCCCGGCGTCGAACTCTCGCCCATCAGGCCGACGCGCCACACCTTCCCCTTCAGCTCGCCGAGCCCGCCGCCGACCTCGATGCCGAACCGCCGCAGCAGCGCGCCCCGCACCGCCGCGTCCTCCACCCCGTCCGGGATGCGCACCGTCGTCAGCACCGGCAGCCGGTAGCCCGCCTTCGCGTGCAGCGTCAGCCCCAGCGCCTCCAGCCCCGCCTGCAGCGCCCGCCCGTTCCGTTCGTGCCGCGCCCAGCGCGCCTCCAGCCCCTCCTCCAGCACCAGCCGCAGCGCCTCGTGCAGCGCGTAGATCATCGAAATCGGCGCCGTGTGGTGGTACACCCGCCGCTCGTCCCAGTACGCCTCGAGCAGCTGGAGGTCGAGATACCACGTGTTGCACGGCGTCTCGCGCCGCCGCACCGCATCCCACGCCCGCGGCGAGAGCGTAATCGGCGCGGCGCCCGGCGGTGCACTCAGGCACTTCTGCGTGCCCGAGTAGACCGCATCCGCACCCCACGCATCCGCCCGCACCGGCACCCCGCCGAGCGACGTCACGCAGTCGACCAGCAGCAGCGCCCCGGCCTCCCGCGCGATGCGCGCGAACGGCTCTACCGGCGTCTCCGCCCCCGTCGACGTCTCCGCATGGACGATCGCCACCAGCTTCACATTGCCCGCCGCCCGGACCGCCGCCTCCACCACCGCCGCGTCCGCCGGCTCGCCCCATGGCGACTGCACCCGCGTGACCTCCCCGCCGGCCCGCTCCGCCATCTGCGCAATCCGCTCGCCGAAGTACCCGCAAATCCCCACGACCACCCGGTCGCCCGGCTCCACGAGGTTCATCACCGCCGCTTCCATCCCGCTCGTCCCGGTGCCCGGCGTTGCCAGCGTCACCTCGTTCTCGGTCTGCAGCACCTCCCGCAGCATCCCGCGGCACTCGTCCATCGCCCGGAGGAAGTCCGGGTCGAGGTGGCCGAGCAGCGGCTTCGTCATCGCCGCGAGCACGCGCGGGTGCGCCCCGCTCGGCCCGGGGCCCATCAGGATGCGGTTCGGAGGAGTAAACGTCGTCGGCATGCCGCCGATCCTACCCCCTGCGCACCGCAGCCGCCTCCCGGCTCGCAGCCCCTTTTTCGACGCGCGTGTACAATCGAGCCACTACCACACGTGAGGTATTCCATGGACTTCCGCGACACCCCGGAGGAGGCCGCGTTCCGCGCCGAAGTTCGCAAGTTCATCGAAGAGGAGGGCCACAAGGCCCGCCAGCGCGATGACGACGGCGAGCGCGCCTTCTACGGCGGCAGCAAAGAATGGACGAAGGCCCTCGCCGCCCGCGGCTGGGTCGCCCCCGCCTGGCCGAAGGAGTACGGCGGCGCCGGCCTCTCCGTCATGCAGCAGTTCATCTTCAACTGGGAGCTCGCCGAGGCCCGCCTCCCCCGCCCCGGCGGCATCGCCGTCGGCTTCGCCGGCCCCACCCTCATCGTCCACGGCACCGAAGAGCAGAAAAAGAAGTACCTCCCCGGCATCCTCTCCGGCGAGGACATCTGGTGCCAGGGCTACTCCGAACCCGGCGCCGGCTCCGACCTCGCCGCCCTCCAGACCCGCGCCGTCCGCGACGGCGATGACTACATCATCAACGGCCAGAAGATCTGGACCTCCGGCGGCCACCTCGCCAAGTACATGATCCTCCTCGCGCGCACCGACCCCGATGCGCCGAAGCACCGCGGCATCACCTACTTCATCGTCGATATGAAGAGCCCCGGCATCACCGTCCGGCCGCTCGTCAACGCCGCCTACACCCACGAGTTCAACGAAGTCTTCTTCGAAGACGTCCGCGTTCCCCGCGCCAACATCATCGGCGAGGAGAACCGCGGCTGGTATCTCGCCCAGACGACGCTCTCCTTCGAGCGCTCCAACATCGGCGGCTCCGTCGGCGCCCGCCAGGCCGTCGAAGACCTCATCAAGTTCGCCCGCGAAAACACCGCCAACGGCCAGAGCACCCTCGCCCACAACCCGGCCGTCCGCCACGAACTCGTCGAGCGCTACGTCGAGGCCGGCGTCGCCCAGATGATGAGCTTCAAGATCGTCTCCATCCAGGCGAAGGAAGGCGTCGCGCCCGGCCACGAAGCCGCCGTCGCCAAGCTCTACGGCACCGAGCTCAACCAGCGCATCTACCGCACCGGCATGAAAGTCCTCGGCCTCTACGGCCAGCTCGATGCGAAGACCGACGGCCCGAAGCCCCCGATGCGCGGCCGCATCAAGTACATGTACCTCCGCTCCATCGCCAACACCATCGAAGGCGGCACGAGCGAAATCCAGCGCAACATCATCGCCACCCGCGGCCTCGGCCTGCCCCGCGGCTGACGCCCGTCCCGCGGAACCAGCAGCGGCCGCCCCATCCCTGGGGCGGCCGCTTCGCGTCCCGGGCTTGCCTGAAGTGGACCTTTCAGGCGGCGCGCTCTTGCCTTGTACTGTAGCGATGGACTCTGACGGCGCGGTCGAACCCTCACCCCAATGCTGGAGGGCGGTTGACCGTTCCATCGCCGCCTTCGAACGGCTCCCTGCCCGCTTCCTCGAAGCGCCAGCCGCGAACGGCTGGCCGCGCAAAGTTCACATCGCCCACCTCGCGGACTGGAACCTCGCCTGCGCTGCATTGCTCGAAGGTCGGAACCCGGCCGAGGTGATGGGGATTCCGGCCCGCCGCTGGCGCACCGCCGCAGAAGCTGACATCAATGCGTGGCTCGCTGCCCTCGCCATCGACCTTTCGCCCGCGGAATGCATTCGGCGCTACCGCGAGAGTTGCGCACGGCTTCGCGCCGTCCTGCAGCGCGGCGTGCGGTCTCCCGCGATCCCGTTTCGCCCCGGCGACCCCGCACTGCTCTCGCCTGCCGGCCGCGAAGCACAGTTCAGCCAAAGCCACCTCCTCGACCACCTCGAGGAGCTGCTCCCCGACCCGCGCGATCGCCGACGCGAAATACCCCGCGCCGCCCGCCGAGGCCCGCCGGCGATCGCCTGACTCCCGGGCGCGACGTCAGGAGCCCGGGCCGGCGCTGCCTCCGCCGCCGCCCCGCTGCCGGTTGTTCGCCAGCATCATCGCCAGCAGCCAGCTGAAGACCGCCGCCAGCGCCAGCAGCAACGCCACCCCGAAGATCACCAGCATCCCCCGGTCCAGCCCGCCCGAACCGCTCCCGTCCCCGCCCGACTGCGCCGGCGCCCGCGTCGGGATCGCCGTCGGCCCCGCCTGCTGCGGCCGCTGCGCCGGGGCAGCGGTCGGCGCGGCAGTCGGCTGCGACCGCGGCGCCAGCCCGTGCTCCTGCCGGAACGCATCCTCGAACTGCGCCATCGTCAGCCCGTACACCCGCTCGATCGCCTGGTCGTACCGCGTCCCGGCCTTGATCGTCCGCATCAGCTCCGCGAACTTCCCCGGTCCCTCACGGTCGATGAGGAACTTCACCATGAAGTACGCCTGCCCGTAGAACACGCCCACCAGCTGCGGATTGCTCGTCGGCACCACCATCTGGTTGAACGGGATGAGCCGGTCGGCCCGGACAGCCACCCGGAACGCCCCCTCGTAGTCGCCCGGCGACGACTGGGCGAGCACCGCCGCGCCCTCATCCATCCACGCCGGCAGCTTCGCCAGCGCGCCCTGGCCCGCCACGTCGTTCAGGATGTGCCCCAGCTCGTGCCGCAGCGTGTCCGTCCGGTCCGGGGAGCCGCACGCGAGCGGAATCATCAGGAGGATGTCGTTCGTCACCTTCGTGCCGCAGGTCGTCACCGCCGCATCGAACCGCCCGCCCTGGCCCGGCCGGGCCGGGTTCATCTCCGCCTCATTCGCGAACAGGATGACCTTCACCGGCAGCGTCGTCAGCTCGATGCCGTACAGCTGCCGCCCGATCCGCTCGTACGTGTCCGCCCCGGCGTTCAGGTAGGCCCGCGCCAGCGTCTCCCGGTCGCCGTGGTAGTACACCACCATGAAGTCGTTCGCCACCGATTGCCACTGCCGGTCCGGCGGCAGGTAGAGGAACTGCTGCTCCTCGCTCCGCGCGACCTGCCCGTCCGCCGTCGTCACCTCCCAGTAGTAGGTGAACTCCGACCCGACCGGGATGTAGTTCTGCCCGGTATTGACGAGCAGCTCGACTTCCGCCGTCAGCGCGCGCGCCGGCGCGAGGTCTTTCGGCTTATCCAGCGCCCGCGTCCCGCGCCCTTTGATCGCGTAGTGCAGCGTCGCGTCGGTGATCTCCGTATCGGCCCGCGCCGTCACCCGGAAGGTCAGGGCGCGCGGATAGCCGTTCTCCACGCTGACCGACTCGATGACCGCCGCCGCCCGCGCCGGCGCGCCGCCCGGCCCGAGCAGCCCCAGCGCCACCAGCGTCATCGCGGCCGCCGCCGCCAGCCTCATGCCTCCTCCTGCCCGACCTGCGCCCGCAGATACGCCTCGATGAACGGGTCGATCTCCCCATCCAGCACGGCCGTCGTGTCCGACGTCTCGTACCCGGTGCGCAGGTCCTTCACCAGCTTATACGGGTGCAGCACATAATTGCGGACCTGGCTCCCGAACGAAACATCCACGTGCTCGCCCTTCAGCCGCGCCTTTTCCTCTTCTTGACGGTTCAGCTCGAGCTCCAGCAGCCGCGCCTCGAGCACCTTCATCGCGCTCTCTTTGTTCTGCGCCTGCGACCGCTCGTTCTGGCAGGTCACCACGATGCCGGTCGGGATGTGCGTGATGCGCACCGCCGTCGAGTTCTTCTGCACGTTCTGGCCGCCCGCCCCGCTCGAACGAAACACGTCGATCCGGAGGTCGTCCGGGTTGATTTCGATCTCCCCGACCTCGTCGACCTCCGGCATTACCTCCACCTTCGCGAAGCTCGTCTGCCGCGTGGCCGCCGAGTTGAACGGCGAAAGCCGCACCAGCCGGTGCACCCCGCGCTCGCTCTTCAGGTAGCCGTAGGCGTACGGCCCCCGCACTTCGATGGTCGCGCTCTTGATGCCCGCCTCTTCGCCCTCGGTCATGTCGAGGATTTCGGCCTCGAAGCCCTTCCGCTCCGCCCAGCGGAGGTACATCCGGAGCAGCATCTCCGCCCAGTCCTGCGAATCGGTCCCGCCGGCGCCGGCGTGCACCGCGAGGATGGCGTTCCGCATGTCGTACGGTCCGGAGAGCTGCAGCTGGAATTCGAGCCGCCCGAGCTCCTCCTCGATAGCATCGAGCTCCCGCGCCGCATCCGCAGCCGTCGCCTCGTCGCCTTCCGCCAGGGCGAGGTCGATGAGCTCCGCCGCATCGCGGGAGCGGCGCTCCAGCCCGCGCCACGTTTCGACGCGCTCCCGCCGCGCGGCGAGCTCCTGCATCACCCTCCGCGCTGCGGCCGCATCGTCCCAGAAGCCGGGTTCGAGGGTTTGTCGTTCGAGTTCTGCTACGCGAGCTTCATCCCTGGCGAGGTCAAAGACGCACCAGGAGGTCAGAGATCCGGTCCGAAAGCTCGCGCGCGCGCACCTGCAGTTCGTTCATACCCGCATCCTCGCACGCCCCGGCCCCACGATCGAGCCGCTCAGCGCGCGCCTTCGGCCCTCAGCGCCCGCGTCAGCATCCACGCGCGCTGCAGCGCCGTCAGGTTCGAAAGCGCGGCGAGGATGACCATCGCCGCCGTCAGCCAGCCCAGCAGCAGCCCGATCCCCAGCACCGCCACCCGCTCCTGCCGCCGGAACAGCCCTTCCCGCATCGGCACCCCTTCCACCTCCGCCCGCGCGCTGCAGGTAGCTCACCGCCACGCTCCCGAGCAGCGCAGCGTAGGCCGCCGCCACCTGCCAGTGCTCCCCCCGCGCCGCGAAGTGCCACGCGCACGCGGCCAGCACGATCGCCTCGCTCGCCCGGTCCAGCACCGCGTCGAACACCGCGCCGAACGGGCTCGCCTTCCCTGTCGCCCGCGCCACCGCGCCATCAACGAGGTCGAGCGCCGAGAACACGAGGTAGACGATGCCGGCCGCCAGCAGGCTCCCCCGCGCCACCAGCACCGCCGCCGCCGCGTTACCGGCCGCGCCGGCCATCGAGATCATGTTCGGCGTAATCCCCAGCCCGCCGACGCTCCGCCCGATGGCGTCCTGCACGCCCTTCGGCAGGCGGGTCGGCAGCAGCGTCACGCCCATCAGCGGCCCTGCCCCGCGAGCTGCGCCGCCCGCCGCGCCCGCGTCTCCGCCACCTGCTCTCGCTCGTACAGCAGCCGCTCGTAGTACGACATCACCCGGTGGGCCACGTTGTCCCAGCTGTAGTGCCGCGCCAGCTCCCGCCCCCGGGCGCTCAGCGCTTCCCGCAGCGCCGGGTTCCGCAGCAGGCGCAGGATGGCGTCCGCTATCGCGTCCGGGTCCTTCGGCCGGACGAGCAGCCCCTCCATCTCGTGGGTCATCACGCCGGCGAAACCTTCGATGTTGCTCGCCACCACCGCATCGCCGGCCGCCAGCGCCTCCAGCAGGACATACCCCTGGCTTTCATTCCCGGTGTTCGGCGCGCAGAAGACGGTGCAGCTCCGGTGGTAGCGCGGCAGGTCGGCGTACGGCACGTTCGGCCGGAACACCACGTCCGGGAACGGCGCCATCACCCGCTCGAACCGCGTGAAGTCCCCCGCGCCGACCACGATCAGCCGCGTCTCCGGCTCCGCCTGCCGGATGCGCAGGTACGCCCGCAGCAGGTAGGTCAGCCCCTTCCGCTTCTCCGGCCGGCCCACGAACAGGATGTTCTTCTTCCCGTCCATGAACTCCGGGAACGGTTCCGCCGGGCCCGCGAAATGCTCGTAGTCGATGCCGTTCGGGATGATGTTGAAATAGCCCGGGAAGTACCGGCTCACCAGCTTCACCGCCGCCGGCGACACCGCAATCTTCCCTTCGATCTTCCGGAACCACCGCCGCGTCAGCGGCGTCGTGTAGCCGTAGAACCGGTTGCCGCCCTCCTTCGCCGCGTGGAACGTCCCGACGTTCACCGCCTTCGAATACCGCAGGAAGTGGTACGGCAGGAGCGGCATCAGCGGCTCGTGCAGGTGCACCACGTCGAACCGGTGCTCCTGCAGCACGCGCTTCACCTCCGGCGACTTCCACGCGAAGGTGATGCGCGCCACCGACCCGCTCACCCGCATCGAAAACGGCCGCCCCATCACGTGCACCTCATCCCGCACGCGGCCGGGCTCCGAGGCCGGCGCGAAGATGACGACCTCGTGCCCCCACGCCCGGAACGAGGCCGCGAGATGCCGGATGTGCGTCTTCACGCCGCCCTCGACGCACCAGTCGTACGGGCTCACGAGCGCAATCTTCACCGGCGCCCCCCCAGCATCCGCACCACCTTCCGCGGCGTCGCCGAATATCCCCACGCCAGCCCCAGCGCCAGCTTCGCGGGCGGCACCGGCGCCGCCGGCGTCATCGCCGCCTTCGTCGTCCCCGCGGCGATCGCCCGCCGCAGCTCCTCTGCCGTCGTCCCCGGGAACTCCGTCCAGCCGCTGCCCACGTGCTCGAGATGGTGCGCGTCCGAGCTCCCCGTCGCCGGCAGCCCCCACCGCTCCGCGTTCAGCCGGGCCGCCTTCGGCCCGGTCCGCCGGCCCGCCGGGCTCGGGTTCGCCAGCTCGATCGCGTCGAACGCCACCCCCGCCTCGCCCCGCTGCCAGAGCGCATCCAGCGTCCGCTGCCCCACCGACCGCGTCAGCCAGCTGAGCGGGTGGGGAGCCACCGCCAGCCCGCCGGCATCGTGAATCATCGCGAGCGTCGATTCTACCCCCCGGAAGCTCGGCACGTCCCGCTCGATGAACAGCGCCAGCACGTGCCCCTGCAGCATCGTCACCTCCGCCCCGGGGATGACCTCGAACCGGTAGCCGCGCTTCGCCGCCAGCTCCCGCGCCGCCAGCCCGCCCCGCACGTCCTCGTGGTCCGTCACCGCGATGACGTCGAGGTCGGTGCAGTGCTCCACCCATGCCAGCAGCTGCTCCACCGAAGCGAAGCCGTCGCTCACGCGCGTGTGCAGGTGGAGGTCAGCCTTCCCCACAGCCGTGCACCTTCCAAAAATCTTCCAGCACCGCCCACTGGCCCGGGTCCCGCCGCAGGTGCCGCTCGAGCAGCCCCGCGAACCGCTCCACCGCGCGGCGGATGTCCGCCTCCGCGTCCTCCGTCGCCGCCACCCGGAACGGCTCCTCCACGTCGACCCGGAACTGGTCGCCCCGTTTCCGGCTCGAAAAGATCGGGATGACCAGCGCGTCCGTCCGCCGCGCCAGCTCCCACGGCCCGCGCGGCAGCCGGACGGCCCGCCCGAACAGCCGCGCGCACACCCCGGTGTGCTGGATGTCCCGGTCCCCCATCACGCCGACGACGCCCCCGCGCCGCAGCGCCTCGATGCACGCCCGCACCCCCGCGAAGTTCGCCTCGAGGAACGTCCCGCCCGCCGATGACCGCAGCTTCAGCATGTACTCCGCCCAGTCGCGCGGCTCCAGCCGCTCCACGAGGGCGACGAACGACCGCCCCCGGAACGTCAGCGCCTGGATCGCCATCTCCGCGTTCCCCGTGTGGGCGCTGACCAGCAGCACCGCCCCATTCGACCGCAGCAGGTCGAGCCGCTCGTCGTGGTAAATCTCCAGGTGCTCCGCCTCGAACCGCGACATCTCCCTCCGGGGCAGCGTCGCGAGGTCGAGGTAGTACTCCAGCACGTGCTGGAGCGCCCGCCGCCCCTCCCGCCGCGCCCGCTCCCGGTCGCCGTCGCACAGCGGCAGCAGATTCCGCGTCACCCGCCGGCGAAGCGCCGGGTTCAGCGCCCACGTCACCCGCGCGACGCCCGGCGCGATGGCATAGAACGGCCCCGGCCAGCGGCCTGCGAGGTGGTAGGCGGCCTTCATCGCGAGTGCCCGGCCGCTCATGGCGCCGCGCCCGCCCGCGCGCCGTTCCCCCGCCAAAGCTCCCGGAACATGTACCACTGCTCCGGCCGCTCCCGGATGAACTGCTCGTGCGCGGTCATCACCCGCTGCGTCAGCGTCCGCACGCACTCCGGCTTCGCCTCGTCGCACGGCACGATGGAGAAGTCGCCCACCACCTCCATCCGGCGGCCCAGCGGGTCCGAGCGCCGGAACGCCACCGGCACCAGCGCCGCCCCGGTTGCCAGCGCGAGCCGCGCCGGCCCGGCCGGCACCTCGACCGGCTCGCCGAAAAAGCTCACCTCCACCCCCTCCCCCGGCACCGGCCGGTCGATGAGCAGCGCCAGCAGCCCGTTCCGCCGCAGGGCCCGGACCATCGAGGGCCCGGCGCGCTCCAGGCGGATCACCTGCATGCCCAGCTGCTCCCGCGCCCCGAGCACCAGCTCGTCCAGCCGCGGGTCGCCGAACCCCTCCGCCACCACCGCCAGCGGATACCCCTTCGCCGCCGCGAACGCCGCCCCGGCATCCCAGTTGCCGTAGTGCATGCAGACGATGACCGCGCCGCGGCCCCGCTCCAGCAGCCGGTCCAGCGCGGCGAACGCCGCCTCGCCTTCAACCTGCGGCAGCCGGAACCGCCCCCCGTCGAGCCGCATGAAGTCGACCAGGTAGCGGAAATACCCCGCCAGCGAGGCCCGACCGACCCGGTCGACCAGCCCCCGCTCCGCCGTCCCCAGCACCCGAGCGAAGTTCGCCCGCATCGCCCGGCGGCCGCGGGGCCAGCACCAGTAGGCCGCGTGCCCGAGCCCCCCGGCGATCCGGTAGGCCGCCGGCGCCGGCGTCCGGCCGATCGTCGCCCGGGCCGCCCGCCACGCCCAGTACTGCACCGCGCCGAAGCTCGGCAGGCTCGCCGCCCTCGGCAGGCTCCGCGCGCGCTCAGCCCCGTTCGAATCCCCCATCGCTGTCAAGTGTACCCGGCCGTCATCTACCCGCCCGTTTACAATCCTTTCCATGTCTATGGAGCTCAAAGTCACGCGCTACACGGCCGGCGACGGCGTCGCCGTCATCACGCTCCACCGCCCCGAGCGGCTTAACGCCTGGACTGGCCGCATGCACACCGAATACCGCTGGTGCCTCCAGCAGGCCGAAGCCGACCCGGCCGTCCGCGTCATCGTCGTCACCGGTGCCGGGCGCGGATTTTGCGCCGGCGCCGATGCCCGCGCCCTCGAAGGCCACATCGAAAAAGGCGGCTACGACCCCGGCACTCCCGCCGAGCTCCCCACCCCCGGCTTCGGCGTCCGGCCCGAGTTCGACCACGACTTCGCCTACCACTTCGGCCTCGCGAAGCCGACCATCGCCGCCATCAACGGCCCGGCTGCCGGCGTCGGCCTGGTCCTCGCCTGCTTCTGCGACATTCGCTTCGCCGCCGCCGGCGCGAAGCTCACCACGGCCCACGGCCGGCTCGGCCTGCCCGCCGAGTATGGCCTTTCCTGGCTCCTCCCGCGTCTCATCGGCCTCTCCGCGGCGATGGAGCTCCTGCTCTCCAGCCGCGTCTTCCTCGCCGAGGAGGCGGAACAGCTCGGCCTCGTCCACCGTGTCCTCCCCGCCGGAGAGCTGATGCCCGCCGTGCTCGACTACGCCCGCCGGCTCGCCCGCACCGTCGCCCCTTCATCCCTGCGCGTGACGCGCCGCCAGGTCTACGCCGACCTCCACCGCGACGTCGGAAGTTCCGTCGAGGATGCCGGCCGCCTGCTCGACGAGCTCACCCGCGGCCCCGACTTCCGCGAAGGCGTGGCCGCCCTCCTCGAAAAGCGCGAGCCCGACTTCCTCGCCGTCACCCCGCCGCGCACTGCGCCGCCAGCGAACTGATCGCCGTTATCCGGCGCCCCTGCTGGATTTCGTCGAGGAACCCGTCCGTGCAGTAGCCGAGGGAGATGCCCGTCGCCGGGTCGCACCAGCCGATCTGCCCGCCGGCGCCGCCGTGCCCGAACGCCCGCGGCGAGCAGGTCCGCCCGAAGCCCCGCAGGTGCATGTTCCCGTCGTCGCCCGCCACCACCACGGTTAGCGCGCGGTTCACCGGGTAATCGAGAATCGGCACGCGGTGGTAGTCCTTCGTCCGCACCTCCGTCGCCCACGCGATCGTCTCCGGCTGCAGGATGCGCTTGCCGCTCGGCCCTTCGCCGCCGTTGACCAGCGCCTGGTAGAAGAGCGCGAGCTGCGCCGCCCCGCCGATCCCCCCGCCGCCCGGCACCCCGACCGCCCGCACCTCCGGCCGGTTGAACTGCAAAATCGCCTCCGGCGTCACTTCGCCCCAGCCGCCCGGCGGCGGCACCGGCGGGATGAGATGCCGCACGTCTGCCACCCGCCCGTTCAGCTCCGCCGGCAGCCCGAGGTACAGCCCTTCCACTCCCGCCGGCGCGAGAATCCGCTCCCGCACATACGCCCGGAAGTCCTTCCCCGTCCGCCGCTCGATGATTTCCGCCAGCACCCAGTGCGCGCTGGTCGCGTGGTATTCGAACCGCGTCCCCGGCGCCCAGTTCAGCCGCCAGCTCGCGAACCGCTGCAGCCGCCGCTCGCTGTCATCCCAGTCCAGCGGCGAAAACGGCGCGTACGGGAACCCGGCGATGTGCAGCATCACCTGCTCGACCGTGATGCCGTCCTTCCCGTTCGTCCCGAACTCCGGGATGATCTCCGCGACCCGTTCGTCGATGCGCAGCAGCCCCTCCTCGCACAGCGCCCACGTGGCCGCCCCGACGATCGCCTTCGTGCAGCTGAAGATCGTGTAAAGCGTGTCGTTCGTCGCCGGCACCTCCTCCGCCCGGCCCTCGTGGCGCACCGTCCCGAACGTCCGGACGCCCGCCAGCCGCCCGTGCCGCGCCACCGCTACCTGCGCGCTCTTCAGCGTGCCGTCGTCCACATCCCGCTTCGCCCGCGCGAAGACCGCCTCCAGCTTCTCGCTGTCGATGCCGATGTCTTCCGGCTTCGCCGCCATGTACCGTTCGAATCCCATCGCCCGAACCTCATTCGTGGTGGCCCGGAAGCTTACGCCCCTCCGGCCCCGCCCGCGAGCCGCCCGAATCCCCGCGCGGGCTACAATGCCTCCTGCAGGCCCCCGTAGCTCAGTGGACAGAGCAGGCGCCTTCTAAGCGCTTGGCCGCAGGTTCGAATCCTGCCGGGGGCGCCAGCCCTGCCGTAGACTGCTCCCCACCTCCCGCCCGGGTTCCGCTCATGCGCATCTCGCCCTCCGTCCGCGCCGCCCTCGTCCCCGACGACAATCCGATGCATCCCGAATTCACCTGCATCTACCTCGTCGGCGCAGAGGGCCGCCAGTCGCTCACCATCGACTCCGGCGAAGCTATCGACCGCTACCGCTGGTTCCTGAAAGGCTACCTCGCCGCCGTCGAGCGCGAAGAAGTCGCTATCGCCGCCATCACCCACCACCACAGCGACCACTCCGGCAACCTCAAATGGGCCAAAGAGGCCCTCGGCGCAGAGGTCGCCATCCCCGCCAACGGCAGGCCCCTCCTCAAGGGCCGCATCCCCGCGAAGGTCACGCCCCTCCGCGACGGCGACGTCATCGACCTCGACGGCGGCGTGCGCGTCCGCGTCCTCGCGACCCCCGGCCATTCGGTCGATTCGCTCTGCTACTACATCGAAGAAGAAGGCGTGCTCTTCACCGGCGATACCCTCCTCGGCTCGTCGACGACCACCGTCTGGGACCTCGCCAGCTACCGCCGCACCCTCCAGCGCCTGCTCGAACTCCCGAACCTCCGCGTCATCTGCCCCGGCCACGGCCGCATCGTCCGCGACCCGCGCGAGCGCCTGCAGATGTACATCGACCACCGGAACATGCGCGAACGCCAGATCCTGCAGGTGCTCGAAGGCGGCGGCGCCCTCTCCAGCTGGGACATCATGCTCCAGCTCTACCCCGATATCGACCCCCGCCTCCGCCGCGCCGCCGACAACAACGTCCGCGCCCATCTCAAGCAGCTCGCCGAGGAAGGCCGCATCCGCGAGTACCCCGGCATCCCCCGCCGGCCGCCCTCCCCCCGCGCCATCGCCCGCGCCGAAGAGCACGCCCGCCAGCGCGACCTCCTCATCCAGAAGGCGCGCAAGCTCGAGACGCAGAAGCGCCGCGAAGAGCTCCGCCGGCAGGAGAACCCGCCCGCCGCCGAGTGGAAGGAGCCGCCCCGCTACGAACTGATCGGCACCGCCGCCGATGCCGCCCGCTAGTTCCCTGCGGCGGTAGCCGCCGGCGAGGCCGTCGCCGCCGGGCTCGCGCCCCCGGCTGGCGGGGTCGGCGTCCGCGTCGGCGTGGGCGTGGGCGTCGGCGTCCTCGTTGGCGTCGGCGTCGGCGTCGGTGTCGGCGTCAACAGCCGGATTTCCGGCGCAGGCGGGTTCAGCGGGTCGAGCACCAGCACCGGCGTCGTCACCAGCACGAGCTGAATGCGCTTCCCCGTCCGCTGGGCCACGAACGCCTGGATCGTCTCCGCATCCCGGATGGTCGCCTCCCGGTCCACCTGCGCTTCGACCCGGACCTTCGTGCTGCCGTCCTCCCCGGAAGACCGGGTCACCCGCTCCACCGCGCCGTTCGGGAACAGGTTGGTGACCGCCTCCCGGGCAGCTGCCGCGATCTGGTCCTCCTCCCGCGCCTCCTGCACGGCCCGCATCGTCAGACCGGCCAGCGCGACCGCGAGCACGACGACCGGCACCGCACCCAGCACCAGCCGCGGCCCCGGGTGCGTCGGCGAATGATGCCGCATCCCGCTCAGCAGGAACACCACCGCCGCCGCGCTCATGATCGCGCTCAGGTTCGTCACGAACAGCAGCAGCGCCCCGCCCCAGACGCCGCGGTCCCCCAGCGAAAGCCCGATCCCGACCGTGCAGAGCGGCGGCATCAGCGCCGTCGCGATCGCCACCCCGGGCAGCGCATCGGCCGCCCGCTGCCGCACCAGCCCGTAGGCGCCGATCGCACCGCCGGCGAGCGCGATGCCCAGGTCCAGCGGGTTCGGCCGCGTCCGCGCCTGCACCTCACCGGGGATCGTCTCGAGGACCGCGAACGGCGAGGCCCGCAGCAGCTCCGCCAGCACGAATGCGAGCGCGACCGACGTCACCACCCCCTCCGCCAGCGCCCACATCGGCGCCAGCGGCTCCCGGCGCGCTCCGCCCAGCAGCGCCAGCGCCAGCGCCATGATCGGCCCCAGCAGCGGCGCGACCAGCATCGCCCCGATGACGACCGGCGTTGAATCGCCGATGAGCCCGAGCGTCGCGATGGCGCACGAAAACCAGACCAGCAGCCGGAAGCGGAGATCCGGCCGCGCCGCCCGGAAAATCGCCGCGCGCAGGCGGCCCCTCGGAAGGATCGGATGTCCCGGCACCCCCGCAAGTGTCGCCGATTTCCCCGCTCCGGTCGCTCCTGCCTGCCCTGCTCGCCGGCCCCCGCCCTGCCGATACCTCCCGGTGGACCCCAAATCCCCTGCCCGCGCGGAGACCGCCATGCTCAAGGGCGAACGCACCATCCTCCGGCCGATGCGCCGCGAGTACCTCGAGCGCCTCCTCGAATACCACAACGACGTCGAACTCCAGCTCCTCGGCGGCGAAGATGTCCCCGTTCCCCTCACCCCCGAGCATCTCGCCGAGCGCTTCGAGACCCTCTACGCCGGCCAATCGCCCCGCCCCTCGTGGTTCGCCATCGAAGTCCAGGGCGGCAAGATCATCGGCCACTGCATGCTCCGCAACATCGACGAAGCCGCCCGCACCGCCGAACTCCGCATCACCATCGGCGACCGCGACTACATCAACCGGAAATACGGCCGCGACGTCGTCCGCCTCCTCGTCAAATACGCCTTCCGCCTCCGCAACCTGCGCAAGGTCTGGCTCGCTGTGCCCGCCTCGAACGAACGCGCCCGGCGCTGCTTCGAGGCTGCCGGGTTCGTCATCGAAGGCCGCCAGCGCGCGCACACCTGGGTCGATGGACGCTACGATGACCGCATCCTGATGGCCGCCTTCCGCGAGCCGCCCGCGGAGCCCGCGCCGCCCCCCGCAGAGGAGCCTGACGCCCATGCCCCGGATGACGCCTGAGACGCTCGCCGAATTCCTCCAGCTGCCCACCGTCGGCGTCATCGCCACCCTCCGCCGCGACGGCGCCCCTTACACGGTCCCCGTCTGGTGGCTCCACCGCGACGACGGCATCTGGATCACCGGCACCTACAACCGCGTCTGGTGCAAGCACCTCCTCCGCGACCCCCGCGCCTCCCTCTGCATCGAATCCGGCCCGCCGCTCACCGGCCACGTCGAGTTCGACGGCACCGTCACCCCCTTCGAACTCCCCGGATTCGATATCTGGCCCATCTCCCGTCTCCTCGCCGAGAAGTACGTCGGCCGCGGCGACCCGGCCAACGCCGCCGCCGTCGATGCCTTCTTCGCCAACATGCAGACCGAGCCCCGCCTGCTTTTCCGCCTCGAACCCCGCGTGACCCGCGCCATCGACATGCGCGTCTACCGCGGCAAGCGCGCCGACCGCGAATTCCAGCAGCGCCGCGCTGCCGACCTTTCGACATAACACCGGCGCGTGCCATTCACTTCCCTGCCCCGCTCCGGTACGATCGGGAGCACCCTGGAAATCGCCGCAGCGCCGGCACCGGAGAAGCATGGCCAACGACGTCGCCCGCCGCCTTGCCATCAGCGTCCAGCCCGTCCCGAAGCAGGACCCCGAAGAGCGCAAGCGCAACTTCGAAGAAACCTACCTCGGGTTCGATCTCAACGCGGCCCGCATCGAAGCTTCCCGCTGCATCCAGTGCCCCTCGGCGCCCTGCCAGGAAGCCTGCCCCGTCCACAACGACATCCCCGGCGCTCTCGCGCTCCTCGAAGCCGGCGACATCCTCGGCGCCGCCGACAAATTCCGCGAAACCTCGAACCTCCCCGAGATGTGCGGCCGCCTCTGCCCGCAGGAGAAGCTCTGCGAAGGCGCCTGCGTCGTCGGCTTCGCCATCCGCCCCGGCGGCAAATCCGAGCCCCCCGTCACCATCGGCAAGCTCGAAGCCTTCTGCACCGACTACCAGCGCCAGCAGCTCGGCGGCTACCCCATGCCCCGGTACATGCCCGAGCCCACCGGCTTCAAAGTCGCCGTCATCGGCTCCGGGCCCGCCGGCCTCGCCGTCGCCGAACAGCTCGCCGATAAGGGCCACAGCGTCACCGTCTACGAATACTGGCCCGAGCCCGGCGGCGTCCTCGTCTACGGCATCCCCAACTTCAAGATGCGGAAGAACATCGTCGACGAATACATCGCCCACCTCGAGGCCATGGGCGTCCAGTTCATCTGCAACACCTACGTCGGCCGCGACATCACCATCGATGAACTCTTCCGGCAGGGCTTCCACGCCGTCTTCATCGGCACCGGCGCCGGCGTCGGCAACGAAATGGGCATCGAAGGCGAAGACCTCGAGGGCGTCTACACCGCCACCGAATTCCTCGTCCGCGGCAACCTCGCCCCTGAATTCCTCCCCGAGCGCTACCGCGACCCCCTCCCGAAGATGAACGACGTCGTCGTCATCGGGGGCGGCGATACCTCCATGGACTGCGTCCGCACCGCCGTCCGCCTCGGCGCTCAGAACGTCACCTGCGTCTACCGCCGCACCGAAGCCGAAATGCTCGGCCGCGCCGAAGAGCGCAAGAACGCGCGCGAAGAAGGCGTCCGCTTCGAAATGCTCACCCTGCCGACCCGCATCCTCGGCGACGAGCAGGGCCGCGTCCGCGCCGTCGAATGCCAGCGCATGGAGCTCGGCGAGCCCGACGAATCCGGCCGCCGCCGCCCCATCCCCGTCAAAGGCAGCGAATTCATCATCCCCGCCGATGCCGTCGTCATCGCCATCGGCTACGGCGCCGACCCCGTCGTCCCCCAGACCACCAGCGGCATCCGCACCGACCGGAAAGCCCTCATTCAGGTCGATGAAAAAGGCCGCACCACCCGGCCCGGCGTGTTCGCCGGCGGCGATAACGTCAACGGCGCCGATCTCGTCGTCACCGCCCTCGCCGACGGCCGCCGCGCCGCCGAAGCCATCCACGAGTACCTGATGACGCTCCCCGCGCCGCGCCGCTGAGCCGGCCACGAATTACACACCGTTTACAAACGGACCCTGCGCAACGGTTCGGCCCCGTTCGATCTTTCCGGTGAGATCGCACGGGGTCGACCATGAACAAGCCTCCCGTCCTCAACGCCTTCCTCCTGCCGGCCCAGGAGAGCACCGCCCTCGGCTCCGTCGAAACCCCGCTCCTCGTCCGGCTCCTCCGGCCGGCGTCCTTCGCCGTCTGGCTCCTCGTCTTCTGCGTGCAGGCGCAGACGGTCATCGCCCGCGGCGGCGGCACCAACTGGTTCGTGCTCGGCTTCACCACCCTCCTCTTCGCCGCCGTCCACCTCCAGTTCTGGTACGAAGAATCCGAGCAGGGCCGGCGCTTCCACCGCGCTCTCGACCGCCTCCGCGGCCGCATCTACGAAGACGAAGTCACCAGCCTCCCCAACAGCCGCCATTTCGTCTTCGAACTCCGCCGCCAGATGATGCGCTCCGTCAGGAATGGCCGCGGCTTCTCCCTCGCCCTCACCGACGTCGCCGGTTTCGAAGCCCTCAAAGGCGCGGAGGACAAATTCCTCGCCGCCGCGGCCCGCGCGCTCCGGCACGCCGTCGGCGAAGGCGACTTCCTCGCCCATCTCCAGGGTCCCATCTTCGCCGCCATCATCGCCGACGACCGCATGGCGACCGCCGCCATGAAGGCCGACGCCCTGCTGCCCGCCCTCGCCTCCTGCATCCCCCACGACCAGGCCACCCGGCTCACGCCCGTCGTCTCCCTCACCGGCTACGAAGGCGAGCTCGAAGTGCGCGACTTCCTCCGCCGGGCCCAGCGCGACCTCGTGAGCGCCCGCAACCACGAGCCCGCCGCCCACCTCGCCGCCGCCGTCCGCACCCGCGGCCAGCACGCCCACCCCGACAGCGCCTCCCGCTCCGCCGTCGCCTGAGCTTCGACCTCCGCAGCCCCCGCCGATAACCCGCCCGCAATGCTGGTGCGCTACCCTCATTCCCGGCATCACCCCCGGAGTCAGCGCCATGCAAGTCGGCATCGTCGGCGCCGGCATGGTCGGCGCCACCACCGCCTTCGCGGCCGTCCTTCTCCGCGCCGCCAGCGAGGTCGTGCTGGTGGATATCGACCGCGCGAAAGCCGAGGCCCACGCCGACGACATCTTCCATGCCGTCCCCTTCGCCGGCCACGCGCGGGTTCGCGCGGGCGATTTCGCCGACCTCGCCGGCGCCCGGGCCGTCGTCCTCGCCTGCGGCGTCAGCCAGCAGCCAGGCGAGACCCGGCTGCAGCTCCTCGGCCGCAACGCCGCCGTCTTCCGCGAGGTCGTCCCCGGCGTCGTCCGGGCAGCGCCGGGCGCCATCCTCATCGTCGTCTCGAACCCGGTCGACGTCCTCACCTGCGTCGCGCTCGAAGCCTCAGGGCTGCCGGCCGGCCGCGTCATCGGCTCCGGCACCACACTCGATACGGCCCGCTTCCGCGCCCTCCTCGCTGACCACCTGCGCGTCGCGCCCCAGTCCGTCCATGCCTACGTCGTCGGCGAACACGGCGACTCCGAAGTCCTCCTCTGGTCGAGCGCCGCCGTCGGCGGCCTGCCGCTCGATGCTGCCGCTGCGAACCTCGGCCGGCCCCTCACCCGGGAAGACCGCCAGCGCATCGACGACGCCGTCCGCCGCGCCGCCTACCGCATCATCGCCGGCAAAGGTGCGACCTACTACGGCGTCGCCGGCGCTGTCGCCCGCCTCCTCCGCGCCATCCGCGACGACGAGCGCGCTGTCCTCACCGTTTCCGCCGTCGGTCGGCCCGGGGCGAGCTATGGCGACGTCGCCCTTTCCCTGCCCCGCGTCGTCGGCGCCGGCGGCATCGAAGCCGAACTCCTGCCGCCGCTCGCTGATGACGAAGCCGACGCCCTCGCGCGGAGCGCCGGCATCCTCCGGGATGCCCTCCGCTCGCTCCCGCGCCCCTGACGGCCTCCGGCAGGCACCCCGCACGAAAAACGCCGCCCGGGCGGGCGGCGTCATGCTATTCGAACGGTTGGAGCGGATGGCGGGAATCGAACCCGCGTCTCAACCTTGGGAAGGTTGCGTTACTGCTCAGCAGCCGCCGTGCCACATATCTTCGAGCAATGCCTACCGAATCTTGCCACGGCGAAAAAGAGGCAACGTCAGCATGCCGTTGCGCCGGGCGTTTTGAGCCTCCACGGCGCCTGTGGCGACGCGTTGGTAGCCAGGACGCCGCCAGTTGATTGAAGGTCCATGTTGCGCTGCGTCATGGCGGGAGCTGGAGCTCGGCACCGGCCTGGTTTCGGTTTCCCCGCGGGGCCGCATGAAATTCGGTCACCCTTCGAGGAGTAGCGCCCTGGTCGGGCCTGGGGTATAAACGTCGTTGCGTATCGAGAGAGGCGCGAGGGCACCGGCCCGATGACCGCCCGGCAACCCGGTGGACGCCGCCAGGGTGCCAAAGCCGGTCCTGCTTCGGCAGGGACGATACGGCTCACGTCGAGCAACGAACGGCGTGGGCCCCTCCGGCGGCCGCAGCGATGCGGCCAGCAGCGAAGGATGGAGGAGGCCGCGATGCAGGCTCGCTCTCCCTGACCCGGTTTCTGTGCGGCATGTGCCGCAGGCAGCGGCGTGTCCGAAGCGCGGCCGGGGTGACCCGGCGCCTCTCCCGATGCAGCTGCGCGAAGGAGACGTGCCGAGATGTCGAAACTCCCTGTACCTCCCGTCGTCAACGTCCTGTCCGTCGCCGTCCAGGCTGGCGTGCCGGTCCTGCTGTGGGGCGCGCCCGGGACGGGGAAATCGTCGCTCATCCGGCAGCTGGGCGTCGCGCTCGGGCTGCCGGTGGAGGTCGTCATCGCCGCCATCCGGGAGCCGAGCGATTTCGCCGGGCTGCCGATCGTGGTGGACGGCGAGGTGCGCTTCGCCCCGCCGGCCTGGGCGCGCCGGCTGGCCGCGGCCGGCCGCGGCCTTTTGTTCCTGGACGAGATTTCGACGGCGCCGCCGGCGGTGCAGGCCGCGCTGCTGCGGGTGGTGCTGGAGCGGGTGGTGGGCGACCTGGAACTCCCGGCCGGGGTGGCGGTGGTAGCCTCCGCGAACCCGGTGGAGCAGGCAGCGGGCGGCTGGGAGCTGAGCGCGCCGCTGGCGAACCGCTTCCTGCACCTGGAGTGGCGGCCCTCCCCGAAAAACTGGGTGGCCGGGCTGCAATCGGGCTGGGAGCTGTGGGAGCCGCCCGCCGTGCCGGCGGACTGGGAGAACGAGCTGCCGGCAGCGCGGGAGGCGGTCGCCCGGTTCATCACGGCGCGGCCGAAAGCCCTCATCGAGTGCCCGGCTGACGCACAGCAGAGGAGCGGACCGTGGCCCTCGCCGCGGACGTGGGAGATGGCGGCGCGGCTGCTGGCGGCCGCGAGGGCGGCGCGGCTGCGCTCGGCAGACATCGAGGTCATCATCAAAGGGCTCGTTGGCCGCGGCCGGGCCATGGAGTTCTTCGAAGTCCAGCGGACGGGGGAGCTCTGGGATGCCGCTGCCGCACTGCAGAGCCCGGAGGGCTACGAATACCCCGAGGAGCCCGACCTGCTGGAGGGACTGCTGGATGACGTGTGCAGCCGGGCGCTCCAGAAGGACGACTGGAGCCGGGCCTGGAGGGTCCTCGCAGTGGTCGGCCAGAAGTTCGGGCGCGACCGGGTCGCCCACCATGCACTGCAGCTGCTGGAGCAGGGCGCAGGGGAACACGGCATCCCGCGCGAGGCGGCGCGCATCCTGGGGCCTGCGGCGGCGGACGCTGCGGCGGCTGCGGGAGGCGGGGCATGAACGGCAGCGGGCGCTGGCGGTTCATACGCATCGGCATGCGTTGGCGCGACCTCGACGGCGCGGAACGGGAGAGCCGGCGCGCCGGCGACCCGTCGGAGCCGGACCCGGCGCCCGGCGTGAGTCTGCAGCGGGGTGCCCTCAAGGCGATCTTCTGGCAGCGGCGCCGGAACGGGGTTTCGTCGATGACCAATGACTGGCTGCTCGTCATCGGCCGGACCGTCGTGCATATCGACATCAAAGGAGGCTGTTCGCTCACTGCGCCGTTCGCCGCCTACCGGCGGCTGGCGACTGGGGCGAGCCTGCACGAAGCGGAGCTGCGCGAGCGGCTGCGGCTGCTGGAAGAGGCGCTCCCGCCGGGCTCTCCAGAGGTGGCGCAGGCAGAGGAATGGCTGGCGGGCCTGGGAGAGCCGATGCCGCCCGCGCGGGCCGAAGAGGCGGCTGCCCTGCTGGCGCTGGCGGAGCGGTTCGGGGAGCGGCAGGAATCCTCCGCCGACCCGATGACGCGGGCCCAGCGCGCGCTTCGGCGCCGGCTGCCGTTCTTCAGCGCCCTGCTCCTGCGGGTCCAGGCCGTCCCGGTGACCGGCGCCGGGACCGCGACGATCGACCGCTGGGGACGGCTCTTCTACGACCCCGGCTGGCTCGGAGAGCTGACTGTGAACGCCGCCATGGCAGTCGTCTACCACGAATTGTCCCACCTCCTGCGGCTGCACCATCTGCGCGGAGAACGGCTGGGAGAGACCGGGGAGCTCTGGAACATCGCCTGCGACCTGGAGGTGAACGATGACCTGCCGCTCGATTTCCCGCTGCCTCCCGGCGCGCTGACGCCGGCCCGCCTGGGGTTGGAGAGCGGCGGCCTGGCGGAGGAGTACTTCGCCCTGTTGAAAGAGCGTCCCGAACTGGTGCCGCCGCAAGCGGGGGTCACAGTCGGCGGCGGGAGCTGCGGCTCCGGGGCCGGCGAACCGGCGCCCTGGGAGACGGCCGACCCGGCACAGGAGGCCGGGCCCGGGGGAGATCGCTGGTGGCTTTCCACCATCGAGCTCGAGTCGATTGCGGCGGCGGCCGCCGACGAGTTGAGGAATCGTTGGAGCGGCCACTTCGGCAGCTGGAGCCGCTGGGCGGGCTGGCCGGCCCAGCCGAGCCGCGACTGGCGGCGGGAGCTGGCGCTGGCCATCCGGGCCGTTTTCGCCCACGCGAGCGGCGCATCGGACTACAGCTACGGCCGTCCTTCGCGGCGGGCGAGCGTCGCCGGCCCGGTCGTCCTGCCGTCGGTGGTGGCGCACCGGTCGGAGGTGGCCATCGTGGTCGACACCTCGGCCAGCATGTCGGAGGACCAGCTGGCGCGGGCGCTCGGCGAAATAGACGCCATCCTCCGGGCCAACGGGCGGCAGCCCGCGACCGTGTACGCCGTCGACACGAAGGTGAAGGCCGTCTCCCGGGCGGCGAGCGCCCGGCAGGTGCGCCTGGCCGGCCGCGGCGGCACGAACATGGTCGAGGGCATCCGGGCAGCCCTCCGGAGCCGCCCGAGGCCGGGATTGATCATCCTGCTCACCGACGGCGACACGCCATGGCCGATTGACGCGCCGCCAGTCCCGGTAATCGTTGGACTCATCCGCCGCGATGGACGCCCTTATGGCGGCATACCCGCCTGGGCGCGCACCGTCCTGGTGCCGGCCGGCTGAGGGACCCCTGTGCCGGGCAGCGCCCGGCGCGGCCCCCGGGCGCAACCGGGGAGCCGCGCTGAACCGGCCCGCTCCGGCGCCCGGGCCACACGCAGCCTCCCGCGAGGCGGCCCCGCCCGGTCCGACGGACTGCCGCTCCGCGCTGGGGCGAGGAAGGCCCCCTGCCGCGCCACCGGGCCCCTGGCCCCTTCGCTCCGCTCCAGTCGCCGGCTCGTTCACCAGCAGGAGCGCGCCGGGACGCGCACCCTGGCTCAGCGCCTCGGCGTTCCCCGGCCGTCCCGTCTCCGCCCCGGGCCCCATGGAGCACACCGCTTGCGAAGATGAGGTCCGCAGAACGAACCGCATCTCGTAACCAGGGCGAAGGCGGCTTCGCGGGGTCTGCGGCTATCCGGCGCGGCGGCTTTCAAGCCTCGACGGCTCGATGCCCGGCGTTGAGAACGCCGGGGCCGGCTCGTTCGCCGGGCTGCGCGAGGCGCCGCTCGCCCCAGCGCACGATGGCGGCTGCGCGCTGAGTGGTTTCAGTCCCCTCGCGGGGATTCGAGCGGTGAAACTCGTCGAAAAGGCGGTCACCGCCATCGTTCTGCAGTAGAGGTTTCAGTCCCCTCGCGGGGATTCGAGCGGTGAAACAGCGCGACGCCGACATCAGCCTCCCGCGCGAGGTTGCCGCCAGTTTCAGTCCCCTCGCGGGGATTCGAGCGGTGAAACTGGCGAACACGAATACGTGTTCATCAGCTTCGCGTGTAAAAGGTTTCAGTCCCCTCGCGGGGATTCGAGCGGTGAAACTGTCCAGTGTCAGCGTCAAGCGGTATAGCGGCAGTTTCGATAGGGTTTCAGTCCCCTCGCGGGGATTCGAGCGGTGAAACCAAACAGGAAGGGGCTGGCATCCCGCGCATCATGCCGATGGTTTCAGTCCCCTCGCGGGGATTCGAGCGGTGAAACGACAGACGCGCCGTCGGGCGTGACGTTCTCGGCGCCGGTGTCGTTTCAGTCCCCTCGCGGGGATTCGAGCGGTGAAACGTGCGAAGGTGCCGTCGGCGGCGGCGGCGCGTTCGCGTTTCGGGTTTCAGTCCCCTCGCGGGGATTCGAGCGGTGAAACTTCGACAAGGTCGAAATCGCGGAAGCCTAGCACCGAAACGAGTTTCAGTCCCCTCGCGGGGATTCGAGCGGTGAAACAGCGCGACGCCGACATCAGCCTCCCGCGCGAGGTTGCCGCCAGTTTCAGTCCCCTCGCGGGGATTCGAGCGGTGAAACTGGCGAACACGAATACGTGTTCATCAGCTTCGCGTGTAAAAGTCGAGTTTCAGTCCCCTCGCGGGGATTCGAGCGGTGAAACAGTGATGAGGGTGTCGCCGGCGCCGGCGCCGGTCGGGAGCATGTTTCAGTCCCCTCGCGGGGATTCGAGCGGTGAAACCTGCGAAGGTGCCGTCGGCGGCGGCGGCGCGTTCGCGTTTCGGCAAGTTTCAGTCCCCTCGCGGGGATTCGAGCGGTGAAACATGAGTGAGGGTGTCGCCGGCGCCGGCGCCGAGAGTCGGGAGCATGTTTCAGTCCCCTCGCGGGGATTCGAGCGGTGAAACCAAGGCTCGCGAGGAGACGGTGTCGACGGTGCTGACGCTCATGTGGTTTCAGCCCCCTCGCGGGGATTCGAGCGGTGAAACCCGAAGATCACCGCGAAGACATTCGAGCAGCAGGATCTCCTCGAGTTTCAGTCCCCTCGCGGGGATTCGAGCGGTGAAACTGCCTGCGCTTCCCTCCTGTTCGCTGCTGGTCCTCATTCGTCCGGGTTTCAGTCCCCTCGCGGGGATTCGAGCGGTGAAACGGCGTCTCGTTGTCGAACTCCCGAACGGGGTGGATGTCCTCGGGCGTTTCAGCCCCCTCGCGGGGATTCGAGCGGTGAAACCCGAAGATCACCGCGAAGACATTCGAGCAGCAGGATCTCCTCGAGTTTCAGTCCCCTCGCGGGGATTCGAGCGGTGAAACTGTGGTTATGCTCGCTCTGGACATCCCGGCGGATGTCCAGTGTCAGTTTCAGTCCCCTCGCGGGGATTCGAGCGGTGAAACCTTTATCATGGCAGATTCGATATTCATTCACTCGATCAGATGCCAAGTTTCAGTCCCCTCGCGGGGATTCGAGCGGTGAAACCTGAGTGATTCCGACATCATGGCCGCAATCGAGAGCGGCGATCTTGTTTCAGTCCCCTCGCGGGGATTCGAGCGGTGAAACTCAGCCGGCTGCCCGATGAGGAGGCCCGGCTCGTGCTCCTCGGGAGTTTCAGTCCCCTCGCGGGGATTCGAGCGGTGAAACCTTTATCATGGCAGATTCGATATTCATTCACTCGATCAGATGCCAAGTTTCAGTCCCCTCGCGGGGATTCGAGCGGTGAAACTCGTCCGGTCCCGGCACGGGTTCTGCCTCGGCACGCCGGAGTGTTTCAGTCCCCTCGCGGGGATTCGAGCGGTGAAACGGGATCGGCGGCGCGAGCAGCGCCGGCAGTGGGCCGAGTAGTTTCAGTCCCCTCGCGGGGATTCGAGCGGTGAAACTAGGCGAAAATCCCAAGGCGGCAAACGGGATCCTCATAATCCGCGGTTTCAGTCCCCTCGCGGGGATTCGAGCGGTGAAACTCAGCCGGCTGCCCGATGAGGAGGCCCGGCTCGTGCTCACTCGGGAGTTTCAGTCCCCTCGCGGGGATTCGAGCGGTGATCGAACGCGTATCGTAGAGTTCCCAGATCGGGAGGCCCCTGCCGGGGAGTTTCAGTCCCCTCGCGGGGATTCGAGCGGTGAAACTTAAGACGCTGTTCAACGCACCAGAGCTTGGCAACCCAAATGTCAGTTTCAGTCCCCTCGCGGGGATTCGAGCGGTGAAACTCTATTGACAACCCCGGCCCGCTGTGATAAAGGGTCCGCCGCGCGTCGCTTCCATACCGGAAACTATGCCTGAATCACTCCCGGCAGCGCAAGACCCGCCTCACCCGACGATGTGGAATCTCGAGGCGGGCCGCGCCGGCTCCCCCGCCACGACCTCGATGAGCCGGAAGCCCCGCTCGCCGAGGTGGTAGATGCGGACACTGTCGACCTCACGGTCGATGCGCTCCGAGATGCCACGCACCATGCGCTGGAATTCGCCCGGCCGCAGTTCGAGTTCGAAGACGCTCTTTTGGACACGCTGGCCCCACCCTTCCAGCCATGTGTGCGAGGCGCTCGCGCCGCCGGTCGTCCGGGATATCGTAAACCACGGCGTACCAGCGCTCGTTCATCGTTCACCACGCCGGCCGGAACGGCGCACCCGACTGGATGGCGCGGCGCGAGGGCGCGGGCCTGGAGTTCGAAGAACCGGCCGACCTGCTCCCGGGTCCGCGTGGGCCGGTATCGCGTGCGCCGCAGCAGGCGGGATTCGAAGGCGCGCGATGAGCAGCTTCCGGGTTTCCGCGCTGAGCCGGACCGCGCCGCCGGGAGCTGACTCCCACCACCCGGGAGTTCCGCGGAGCCGGCGGTAGAGATCGAACGCCAGGAGGTCGGCGATGGGCGCCCGGAACTCCTCGATGAGGTCGAGGATGAGCGCGGGCTGGCTCCGGGCAGGCTCGTGGAGAAACCCCTGGTACGGGTCGAGCCCGACGACCGCGGCGGCCTGCCAGGCCGGGCGGGCAAGGAGCGCATAGGCGTAGCTCAAGAGCGCGTTCAGGCTCGGGTCCGGTGCAGGGCGTCTTCGGCGCTGCCAGGCGGAAAGCCGCGAGCACATCCCTCCAGGCCGCGAAGTAGCGCCGGCGAGACCCATCCTTCGAGCCCCCGCACCTCGTCGAGGCTCGCAGCTTCGAGGATGCGGCGCCGAAGCGCATCGAGGCGACCGGCGGCGGGACTCCCGATGGCCTCGAGGACGCGCACCTGGGCGTGGAGTTTGTTCCGCGCCACGAGCCTGGCGATGCGCAGCCGCCCGGCCGGGTCGGCGGCGCGGGCCGCCTGCGGCGCGCCGCAGCCGGGCGGCGGGGTGACCGATGGGCTCGAGGCACCCCTTCAGGCGGCCATCGCTGGTGAGAAAGACGCACGAGACCCCGGACCCGAGCAATCGGTTGACCGCTGCCGGGCGTCAGTTGCGCGGCGCCGTGGATGGCGAGCGCCTCGAGCATGTTTGCTGAGGCGGCTGCAGACGCGGGCCCCTTCTTGTGCCAGACTTCGAACCGCTCGCCGGCAAGCCGGAGGCTCGCGCCCTGGAGGGCGATGTGCAGCGTCCGCATGGGAATCATCCCATTGCGAGATTCGACGCAGGCCGCCTCGAATGAAGGTCAGAGGGCGGCCTCGAGCAGCCGTGCGAGGCGGGCGAGGGAAGGGGGAGCCGTCGGCAGCCGGGAGGGGATGGGCGCCTTCGTCACCTCCGCGAGGCGGTCGATGGTACGGCTGAATCTCTGCGACGAGTCCGGCGTCCGGGGCCTTGCCCTGGTGAACGGCGACGTTCCGGGCCCGCGCAATCGCTTCGCGCTGGCGCTCGAGTCCCTCGGCGAGGGCCGCCTGGTAGCCCGGGTCCCGGGCAGCGAGCAGCTTAGCTGCGTCTTTGGGCTCCCTCGAGCCGATACTTGCGCTGGTCGTCGCTCGCCTTCAGGTCCTGCCGGAGCTCCTCCGGGACGGCTCCGGGGTCCTTGATATCTTCAGGGTCGAGGCCGCTCCGCTCGAGCGCTGCAGTGACCAGCACCTCGGCCGCGACCGCAGCGGCGATGATGGCGCGCGTGGTTTCCTCCCGCGCGGCGAGGCGGAGCGCCTGCGCCTTTGCCAGTTCCTGCGCCCCACGCCTCGAGTTTCGCCTGGCACTGTTTGAACCAGTCCTCGATGGCGGTGAGGTCAGCAGCGGCCTCTCCGAGGCCTTTCACCTGGGGCAGGCGGAAGTGAAGCAGGCGCTGCCGCTGGTAGGCGGCGACCCATTCGAGGGCCCGGGAGACGGCGAGGGCGGACTCCAGCGCCTTCTTGTTCCAGGGAGGCGGATGGACAGCGCGGAGCGGTTCCCCGGCTGCGAGCGCGGCCGCGCCGTCGCCCCGGGCAAGCGCCTCGAACACCCGGCTGCGCGCATCGAGCCGAACCAGCGCATCGGGGTCGAACGTCCGGAGGAGTTCGGACCCCGGCTGGGCGTTGCCCGGGTCGAGGGCCTGGTAGTGCTGCGCTCCCGGGATGAGGGAGCGGGCGACGAGGGTCATGGCGACGCTCATCTGCGGCGTGCCCGAAGAAAAGCAGACGGCGACGCGCGAAGCGGGCTCGCGGAGCTCCGGGTGACGGTGGACGACAGCCCGCCCGACGTACAGCAGCTCCTGGATATCGACGACGAGGTTGGGCACGCCCGGCCGGAGCTGCTCGGCGAACTCGAGATGGACCTCGCACGCGGGGAGCGCGCCCTGGATGGCATCCCGTGTGGCATCGGCCTGGCTGCGGACGTCCTGCCCCGCCAGGAGGACGGCGATATCCGGCCGAACATTTGAGCGCTGCGCGGAGCGGGCCGGTCGGTTCCCCATCGCGGACGGGGTCGCGCTTCCCGATCGTCGCGAGGAGCACGGTGACCACGGCGCGATTTTGCCAGCGCCTTCGCGGCCCTGTCAACAATGTCGCTCAATTGTCGCGTTTCTCCTCTTCCAGCAATCGGGGCAGGCTGCTAGGATTTGCGCCCACCAATGACGCAGGCGAGTGGCGTGCGAATTTCGGAAGAGGTATTCCGCGCCTACTGCGGCGGCCTGGTGCACGACCTCGGGAAGGTCTGGGCGCAGGTGCCGGGGCGCGGCGTCGAGCCCTCGAAGTACGGGTGCGAAACGCCCGAGCGGCACCAGGTCCGGTTCGTCCGACTGCCCGAGCTGTCGAGAACGCTATCGTTATGCCCACGGGCCGATTGGCGCCAACTTGCTCCAGGCGACCATCCCGGGGCATTCCTTCCTGGCCGAGGCCTCGCGGCCCATCACCACAGCCGCGACGCCGCGGAGATTTCGGACCTCTTGCGGTGGGTGGTGCTTGGCGACCACCTCTCAGCCGGCGAACGCGACGACGCAGTACGACGCCGGCAACACTCCCCCGCGTGCCGGCTTTACTCAACCCGGCTGGCCGGCGGCGAGGTGTACACGCGGCCCGCTCCGCTGGGGGCCGGGCTCTTCTTCGTGACAGCTGAGCTCCCCCGACCCCGCAAGCGAAGCGCGGGACTGCATTTGGCGCGGTGGTTGATGAGCTCCGCCAGGCCCTGGCGGAAGCGGGCAGCCGCGCTGGGGGGAGCCTGGCGGCGCTCGCCGAGCACCTGACCGGCGCCGTGTACCGCGGAGGGATCGGCGTGCCTTCAGCCTTTGCGAAGGCGGTTGCCGACATCCCGCTCGCCACGCATCTCCATCTCGCCGGCGCGTTCGCGGCGGCGCTCGCAGCCGACCGCTCGGACGCCACGCGACGCGTCGTCGGCCGCGGTCGGGATCGTCGCCGGCGACGTTTCGGGCATTCAGGAGTTCATCCACGACACGGGGAGACGCAGGGCGGCGCGGGCGCTCCGGGCACGGTCGTTCTATGTTCAGCTGCTCTCGCTCGTCGCGGCCCGGTGGGTGGCGCTGCAGTGCGGGGTGCCGGCCGGGTGCGCCTTTTCCGTGGTCGGCGGCCGATTCCTGGTGGCCGTGCCGGCGTCGAGCGTCGGCGCGGTCGAGTCCCTGCAGGCGGAGCTGGACCGCATCCTCTGGAAGGCGCACGGCCCGACGCTCTCCATCGGCCTGGCGGCGGTCACGGCAAGCGGTGACGCGCTCAGCAACTTCCGCGCGGTGTATGAGGAGCTGCAGCAGCGCCTGGGGGTCCGCAAGGGGCAGCGCTACCGCAGCCTCGCGAGGTCGGGCGACCTCTTCGCGCCGCAGGCCGTAGTCGCGGCAGGCCGGGCCTGCCGAACCTGCGGGCGGGAGGCCGGCGATGGACGGGAGGAGGATGATGACGGCGTCGCGCGGCGCGTTTGCGCGATGTGCGCGTCACTGGAAGAGCTCGGGAGGGAGCTGCTCGACAGCTCCTACCTCGTCCTCCGCGAAGCAGGTGCGGCCGAGCGGGGCGGCGAGGCTGGCTCGGCGTGATGCGCGCCCTCGGTCACGACGTCGAGCTGGTCCAGGCGCTTGGCGCGGGCCCGGTCGAGGGCAGGCCATCGTTGCGCTGGACGACGCCGCGCTGGGGGCAGTGCCTTGCGCCCGCTACGTCCCCACGGCCCGGCACGCTCCCCGGAGTTCGAGCGGCCTGCTCGATTTCGAGGCCATCGCGCGGGCGGGCCGAGGGCGCCCGGCGATCGCGACCCTGAAGGCCGACGTCGACGACCTCGGCCGGTTCCTCGGTGACTACTTCTCGGTGCGCCCCTCCTCTCCCTCGCGGTTCCTGGCTATCAGCACCGCCCTCTCACTGTTCTTCGAGGCCTATTTGCCGCAGCTGGCAGCGCGCGAGTTCCCGAACCTTTACCTCGTCTTCAGCGGGACGGCGATGCGACGCCGCGGTCGCCGGGCCGGCCTCACCGACGTGCTGCCGTTCATCGTCGAGACTCCGCGACGACTTTCGCCGCTGGACTGCCGGGAACGGGCGGCTCCACTTCTCGGCAGGGGTATCGGCCAGCCATCCTCACCGGCCGGTCCAGTCGGGCATGGAGGAAGCGGAGCGGTTCCTTGCGCTTGCGAAGGGGCACCGCCAAGCCCCGGAGGGGAGACGAAGAACGCCGTCACCCTGCTCTCTGTGACGCTCGGATGGGACGAACTGAAGAGAGTGCTCAGCACATGGCCACGCAGACGAGCTCGCCAGCCTCGCGGGAGCCGAAAGCGACACGCAAGGCGGACGCCGACTGGCGCGGGGAGCGCTCCAGTGCATCTGCAGCAGCTCGAAGGCGCGAGGCCGGGACAGTACGGCCCCCTGCACTGGAAGTCGTTCTACCAGTTCAGCCGCGTCGCAAAGGACTATCCGCAGGCAGGGCAGCTGCTTTCGGACCTGCGGCGCCAGGCCCTGGAGCCCGGCGGGGCAGGCGGCCGGGCGGTCGCCCTTGCCGCCCGGCTGGCGAGAACTCCAGACGGCACCGTCGGCCACGGGGGTCGGGAAGTCATCATCATGAGGGAGGTCATATGAGCCAGCGGCCGCATTACACCGGGAACCGGGCGCCGCAGCCGCCGACGGGACGGGCTGGGGCGCTTCGACCGGAAAAGTACGAACAGCAGGCCAAGCGCACTCATCGACGAAGCGGCGATGCGCAAACGCTCGTCGAATTCAGTGCCGAGCAAATCGGTTCCTCCGGCAACCGGCAACCCGGACGTCGCGTGCGGCGCCTCTACGGTGAGGCCCGCCGGCATCGACTTCCTCCTGGACCAGGACGAGGCAACGGCCCTCCGGCGGGCGCGGCTGCTCGAGCCGCTAGGCTGGTCTACCAGGTCAAGCGCGACACGAATCTGACCGAGGTGGCGGAGGCGCTGCTGGCGCTCCTCCGCCGAGCCTCAGCGCCGTCCGACCCCCAGGGCCCGGCAAAGTACCGGCGGTTCGCAGAGTTCTTCGAGGCCGTGGTGGCCTACATGCCGGAAAAGTAGCACCTGGAAGGAGAAAAGCGCACATGGCCACGCAGACCAGGACCGCCACTATCGACCGCATCCTGCACGCTCAGCTGCACCATCCGCGCCCGGACCGGCCTCCGCATCGGTGCACAGGAAGCATCCCTGACGATCGGCGGCGTCGATAACCCCGTGGTGCGCGACCCGCTGACGAGGCAGCCGTACGTCCCGGGCTCTTCTATCAAAGGAAAGATGCGCTCCCTTCTCGAGCGCGTCCACGGAGCTCGAGCAGAACTGGGCTATCCAGCGGGACCGCGTCCTCGTGCACGTGTGCAAGGACGAGGACGACTACCTCGCCTGCACGCTGTGCCAGCTCTTCGGCGTCCCGGCGCAGCGGAGCGGGAGCGGTGGCTTTGCCAGACGCGCCTCCGCTTCTCCGACGTGTTCATGACCCCGGAATCCGCTGAGCGGCTCGTCAGGGCGAACACCGACTTGCCGTACACCGAACTCAAATCCGAAGCCGCGATCGACCGGGTCACCGTCGGCGGCAGTGCCGCGCACGATGGAGCGCGTGCCAGCCGGCACCGAATTCGGCCCGTGCGAAATCGCGCTGTTCATCTATGAAGGCGACGACCCGGCCCGGGGCCTCGACTGGCTCGTCGCCGGGCTGGAGCTCCTCGAAGCGGATGCGCTCGGCTCATCGACGGCGCGAGGTTCCGGCCGCGATCGCCTTCCGGGACATCGCGTTCCAGCGCCTCCGGGTGCGGGGCGGCCGACTCGAGCGCGCCGCCTATGGGACAATTGCCCCTTCCGTGGGTGACCTCCGCAGCGGCCTCGACCAGCTGGTCGCCTGGGCGGCGGGCTGACGATGGCCGGCGACCGGGCCCCTGGCTGATCAGGCTCGAGCCGCTGGCTCGCCATTCCACCTCGGCGCGCACGCGGAGGACCTCGACCGTGCGCGGCCCCTGGCATCGTCCGACACGCTCTTCGGGGCCCTCTGCTGGGCCTACCGCGCGGTGTGGGGCACCGCCGAACTCGAGGCCTGGCTGGAGCGCTTCCGCGAAGGCGACCCCCCGCTTCGCATCAGCAGCTGATGCTCCCGGTCCTGGAGCACGGCCCGGCGCCGCAGGTGCTCCTGCCGCTTCCCTACCGGCGCCCGGTTCGGCAGCTCGAAGGCGACCGGAAGCTGCTTAAGCACACCCGATTCATCGACCGGGAAGCGTGGCGGGGGCTCTTCGCGGACGATGGAGTCGAACTCGAGGCCGTTGGCGCAGGTTCTCGCCGGCGCCGCAGTGGCCGCGGCCCTGCGGGAGCCGGGCGGGGCCGCGTCTCCAGCCCTGGGCGCTGAGTTCGCGGCCCCGGGTCACCGTCGACCGCGTCTCAGGAGCTTCGGCGCTCTTCGAAGCCGCGGCGGCGCACTTCCCAGCTCGCCCGGACCGGCGCCATCCGCCTCATGCCCGATGCATCAGTCGCCCTCGCGTCCGACCAGGCGGCGCTCGACCGCATCCTCACCTGCTTCGAAGTCCTCGGCGAGGCCGGGATCGGCGCGGGAGCGCTCGACCGGCCTCGGCCGGTTTCGGCCGCTGGACCCGGTGGCATCGCCCGTTCCGGTTTCCGGCTCCCCGGGCGCGGTGGCCGCTGCTCTCGCTGGCCTGGCTCGACGCCAGCCGACCTCGCAAGCGGCGCGCTCGAGCTGCCCGCCGACCGGGGCTACCGCGTCGTCGAGCGGGGCGGCTGGATCGCATCGCCCGAATGGCAGGGACGCACGCTCCCGGCGGGTCGCGATGGTGGCCGAAGGCTCCTATCTCCGTGGCGGGAACGGCCCCGGCGGCGGCGCTGGCTGACGTCACCCCCGAGGCCGGCGGGCCCCACCCGGTGTACCGGTACGGCTTCGGCCTGTTCCTCGAGGAGGCCGCCCTGTGAGCACGCCCTTCCTGCGTTTCCGGCTCACCTTCAAGGTTTGCACACCGCTCCACATCGGCGCCGGCCAAACATACCTTCGCGACTACGACTTCCGCGTCGAGCCCGGGCCGCAGGAGCGCGTCCGGCTCATCGACGTCGACCGGGCGCTCGAGCTGCTCGATGAACGGGAGTTCGAGCAGGTGCGCGATGGGCAGGTCGCCGCGAAGCTCCCGGCCCGCCACGCTGCCGCCGCGACTCGCGAGGTCTGGCTCCCCTGCTGGTGGTTCCCGCCGCGTTGGGCAGGATATCCACGCGTTCATCCGCGATGGGCTCGGCAACGTGTACGTGCCGGGCAGCACGCTCAAGGGGGCTTTCCGCTCCGCTCTCCTCGATGCATGGGTCGCCTGGCAGCCCGCTTGCCGCCGTGCAGGCCGTTCGCAGGCCGATGCGCGACCGCGCATCCGGGGAGCCCGCCGCCCGGCAGCTGGAACAGGCAGCCTTCGATGTCAAGGTGCCAAACACGCGGCCCGGCAGCGACTTCCCCGAACCGGGACGCCACACCGCTGGCTGCGGATGAGCGACGCTCCGTTCGACGGCGGTCCCGGTGGCTCGCCGCCGCGGAAGTGCAGGTGCGCTCCAGCGGCAGCCGGGGAGACCAGGCGATCCCGCTGTGGGTCGAGGCCGTCACTCCCGGCAGCACGTTCCGCTCGGAGCTCACCCTGGCGCCTGGCAGCTTCTCCCCGTGGCGGGAGCTCGACCGCGGTCGCCGCTCGCTCTGGGGAGACGACCTCCTGGGCGTTCTCAAACGCTGGGGTGAAGCCCTCCGGTCGATCGAGGTGGACCACTGGCGGCGGCGGGACGCCGCGGTGGCCTCCGCCTTCGAGGGGGCGCTCTCCGGCAGCCCGTACGACATGCCTACGTCCGCGCTGCGGATTCGGCACCGGCTGGACGGCAAAGACGGTCGGGCGCCATCTGATGCGGGACCGCCAGCTGATGGCCGACCTGCTCCAGGTCTACAAGATTTCCCGCTCGAAGGCCCCCGACCCTGCGGCCTTCCCGGCCGGCCGCCGGGTGGTGAACACCAACGGCGGCTGGGTCCCCGGGCTCGGCTGGGTCGCGCTCACCCGGGTGGACCAGCTGTGAGCCGTGAACTGGTCCGCATCGAAATCCCTGGCCGCTGGGCGGGCGGCGCCATCCCGGAGGACTTCCCGGCGCCGGGCCCTCCAGGCCTGGCTGTATGGGCAGCGTTGCGGCGCTCGACGAGCGGCTCGCGGACGGACATCCACGACGCGAACGGGGAGAAACCGTTCCACATCGCGCTGCCGAGAGACGGCGAAGACGCCACACTCGTGGTGGCAGGCTACGGTCCGCTTGCGGAACCAGTCCTCCGCATCGCTGAGCGCATGGGGGGCAGGGTGCTGCTGAACGCGCACTGGTGGGAGGCCACCGCCCCCGCCCGGGCCTCCGCTGCGCGCGGTGGGCAGAAGTCGCCGAGGGACTGCTCGCCATCCCCCCGGCGCGCGTGGTGCGGATGCGCTTCCTCGACGCCTGCCACCTTCCGGTCGGCGGGGAACTATCTGCCGCTCCCGGTTCCCCACTGGACCCTGTTCGGGAGCCTCCTCGAGCGGTGGCGGGCATGGTCGCCCGTCGACCTCGGGCCGGCGAGCCGATGAGGCCGTCCCGCGGGTCGCGCTGAGGCGGCACCGGCTGCAGAGCGTCGCTGTCCAGCTGCGTGGCCTCGTCCCGGCCTTCGTGGGCGCTGCCGAGTTCGAGATGCGCGAACGGAGCGGCCCCTACGCCGGGCTGCCCAGCGCGCTGGCTGCCTTCGCGGCGTTCGCCGGGGTCGGGGCGAAGGTCGCGGCCGGGTTCGGCTGCGTGGCTGCTCGAGGCTCCGCGTGGGCCGGGCCCCAGCCGTTGACAGCCGGCAGCGGGGGGCGGGCAGAATCGAGGCGAGGGGGAACCGKSCMSSCGMSKRGMMYRWMMSSYSWGSSKYRTCMMTRSTGSYTTSAGGAGGTGAAGCATGGCTGAAGTTTCACCRCTCGAATCCCCGCGAGGGGACTGAAACSRGGMKMSSRSYGMSSRGCTGGACCGRCGACSSRSKSWKSRTCTGAGTTTCACCRCTCGAATCCCCGCGAGGGGACTGAAACYASKSSKAACCGGTGACCCGAGSTGCTSGYSGYSYSCSKRSWMATCCGGMGTTTCACCRCTCGAATCCCCGCGAGGGGACTGAAACKYCRTSRWTSWKAGTGGSCMSSCYSRKYMRSGYYSRSRTRCCRTCTGAAGTTTCACCGCTCGAATCCCCGCGAGGGGACTGAAACATGAAGGTGGCCATACCGAAACCCTCCGAGGTGCTGAGATTCCCGCGTTTCACMGCTCGAATCCCCGCGAGGGGACTGAAACCGGRSWWYMWSYRWRYSGYTSGMSCSGSACGGMGGSKSGMKSMGTTTCACCRCTCGAATCCCCGCGAGGGGACTGAAACYRGRSCGWRCCGRSSSAGRWKCYGTGCCGMGMCCGTASKAGAGTTTCACCRCTCGAATCCCCGCGAGGGGACTGAAACKACTCGTCSKKSAKCYRCKCSYRGTMKSSYKSMRMWKCCRKCTGAAGTTTCACCGCTCGAATCCCCGCGAGGGGACTGAAACYSYAKGMAKYKGKSSSCMTGRTYSMGGCCGSSSTRSYGGAWGTTTCACCGCTCGAATCCCCGCGAGGGGACTGWAASMKGWMGGKGRCSMKACYGRRACSCTSMRAKGSWRMKRYWSSYSMSYWYMMMCSCWYSMMYYYMCSSKRKGRGRYKRRMRMYGRRGRWKWKSYWKRWSRWYSGSSYCGSCKKCKKMGSGCTGGCGYTKMWSSSCTSGAMYYSSYGSRMGKGGACYRRRRMYKRMCCGTGSCGAKKMRGWMYSCKKSYCKRKRYCSWAYKWSSSWWKSWSCSSYSGWWKSCSCGCGAGSSSRSKGMARYMSSCSCGRGKCKMGMGKMSCSGSSMSGRSSASCKYYKCSGGYKYCRSCKSYCSRRYMCCYGSKMKSGRRCWSRRMSYSCSKGACGKCARGCKYCGSCYYSGKYKWSSKMGKCYWCCKSKGTKYYRSCGCTCGWMWYCSMRCRAGGGGACYSRRMSGMKSRSSRGYTCGCSKCSKRGMSSSSRSMKKMKCKSGCWGSKKYSRCSSSKMGRMKCCSCKCSWGSGSRSYSMRRSSGYSGAKRKCSSMSKRSSKCSCCKCMSMSAGCCGKCMSCWSTYYMRSCRSKYSAWYMYCCGCGRSSSSMYYSMMRSCGYASMAGMRYCMYGMYGMSSYCMKSRSGWSYKSSRYCKCSRGRKKYSMSSRCKCSRAYSMYGCGCSAGKKGMSKRARRYYWGYRSMMGYCARCSSMWYSWCMKCRSWSYGSGSMWYMSTSKKYTSMCYSCWSSMRWMCSCGCGASGSSRSKKWMRCYSSMGKMMKYCKYYGWSMMGGTGYCSAGCTCGWGKWMSCKSCMSMTGTYWYMCYMSWSSARKCCSSSSKMGRKSASYSMRWCSAYSWSCKRSWTRGYGGCKRSSWSKGMKTYKYCMGSRYCAGCCSGGSMGGTWKCASCMSTCGMMKCSSSRSSWKSSSMSKSMRASCYSWRRSYSRWSCSWGMSCYKSWGSMGGYGRMKSRYRKCYSAMGYYYSMCCRSWCRRMKCCYSSCGRGSGRRCKRRMRSMSGRSYMMSMGKKAGCSGSYSRRCSSSSRCRKMSGSKSSAKCMGKKWSRCSMSKMGRWTCSSSGMGRCCTCGGCCGGCGGCAGCGGCACCTCGAACTCCACCACGTCACTCATCGGGCAAGCCCTCCTCGAGGAGCAGGTTCTCTACGGCGGCGATGAGCTGGTGCGCCTGCCGCGGCGTCAGCTCGGCGGCGATGACGCGCAGGTAGCCGCCGGCATGCGGGTTCAGCACCACCGCCAGCCGGAGCCGCGGCCGCCCGGCGGCGTCCGTCACGGGTTCGATGGCGAGCGCGCGGCCGTCGCAGCGGACGGACTGGCGGCGGAGCGCGGCGATCATGCGGCGTCCCTCGGCGCGCCCATCCGGCGGTCCGGGCCGGTGACCTGGACCACCACGGACGAGGCGGTGTCGACGAGCCGCGAGCGGACGCGCGGCGCCAGCTCCTGCAGCGTCACGTTCGAGGTCACGACCATCGGCAGAGCGTCGCGGTAGCGGCCGTCGACGAGCGCGAAGAGCCGTTCTTCGGCCCATTCGGTGCCGCGGTGGGCGCCGAGGTCGTCGAGGACGAGGAGCGGGACGCGGAGGAGCTGCTCCTGGACGTCGTCGACGGTTTCGGTGGCGCGGTCGGGGTCGGAGGCGCGGCGGAGCCGGTCGAGGAGGTCGACGACGGGCCAGAACTGACCGCGGACGCCGTGCTGTTCGAAGACCTGCCTGAGGATGCCGCAGGCGAGGTGGGTCTTGCCGGTGCCGCGCTCGCCGGTGAGGAAGAGCACCGGTTTCGGCGGCGGCCAGCTGGCGGCGTAGGCTGCGGCGGCGAGGCGCGGCTTGCCGTCCGGCGGCAGCCAGGTCTCGATGCGGACGGGCCGGTAGCGGGCGGGGATGCGCATGCGCTCTTCGGGCGGCGGCGCGGGCTGGCTCCCGGGAGCGGGCGTGATTGCGGCGGCGCCGGCGCAGGCGGGGCAGGGTTCGGAGCGGCCGAACATCGGGTGGCCGGCGGGCCAGCCGCGGCGGATGCGGCCGCCATCGCGGCAGACGCAGCAGCGGTGGCGCCAGTCGGGCGGTTCGACGTCGTCGGCGCCGCAGGCGGGGCAGCGGGGGAGCTCGCCCCAGCCGGGGCGCGGCTCATTCGACGAGGGCGCCGGCTGCCCGGAGCTGGGCGAGGATGGGGTCGTCAGCGCCCCAAGGGCGTCCTTGAGCGTTCGCATGCTGCACCTCCTGCAGGATGGCCCGGACCCGGGAGGGGAACGGGAGCTGGCTGCGCCGGCGGCATTCGGCGATGGCGGCGGCGACGGCCTCGTGGGCGCCGGCGAAGTCGCGGCCGAGCTGGGCGGCTTCGTCGAACGTGAGCGGGTCGGCCTGGAACTTCCGCGGGAGCGCCGCGAGCACCAGGTCGCGCACTTCGCGGACGGCCGGCGGGTCGGCGGCGGATGGACCGCCGGGGGCCTCCTCGAGGGCGCCGGCGGCAGCGGCCGGGCTGCGCTCGGGGAGGGATTTCAGGTCGTCGTCGCGCGCTTTGCGCGCTGGATGTGACGACGACGACCGAAGGGAGGAGTCGTCACATCTCTGGGGTCGTAAAGGGGATGTGGCATCGCTCGAGCATCCCTCGAGCATCGGCTGAGCATCGCCTTCGGCATGCTCGGAGCATGCGTCGAGCATGCCGTCGGGCATGCGCCGCGCATGGGCTGCGGCATGCGCCGGGCATGCGGTTGGCATGCCGTCCGGCATGCGGGGAGCATCGGCTGGCGATGCGGGCGGCTGCTGATCCGGCGCCTGCTGCGGGGCAGCCGCGGCTGCTGCCGGCGGCGACTCACCGGCTTCGCGCGGGCGCCGGCTCCAGCGGGCGGAGGCGGCGGCGCCGGCGCGCTCGGACCGCCGCTTCCGCTCGTCGTCGAGCTCGGCGCGGCTCGGGTTATAGAGAAGATAGTCGTGGATGACCCAGCCGCCGGCGGTCTGCTCCCAGAGGCCGGCGGCTTCGAGCTCGGCGGCGGTCCGCTTCGAGCCGAGGATGACGGGGAGGACGCCGGCCGGGATGAAGCCGTCCGTCTCGTGCTGGGAGGCGTAGCAGAGCGCCAGGACGTGCACCCGGAAGGCGCGGCCGCTGAGCGAGACGACCTTCGGGTGATGGCCGAACGTGTCGTCGAGGCGGACCCAGCTCATCCGCGGCACCTCCGGAGCGAGAACGATGTCCCGACCACGCAGGCCGGGTTCGCGCAGGGGAGAGCGGCCGCGCCGGCGGCAGCTGCGAGCTCGTCGCCGTGCGGGACGACGTACTCGTCGATGACGAACCGGCCGCGGCGGATGCGGACGTGGAGGTGGGGCATGGCGTCAGTTCCTCCCGAGCCAGGCGACGGCGCGGAGGTCGAGCCAGCCGCCGCGCCAGAGGGCGTACGGGCTGCGGGCGGCCGCCAGCGGCGCGCGCCGGTCGACGGCCCACTCCATCACCAGCTCTTCGTCCGGCGAGAGCCAGCCGAAGCGGGATTCGTAATCCCCGGCGCGCCGGCCGGCGGCAGCGAGGTCGCAGCCGGGCGCCGGGAGCCAGTTCGCGGTAAGCGGCCACCGGTTCATGCCCATTCCCTCCACTCGCGCACCCGGAGGTAAGACGGGAGGTCGGTGTGGTAGATGGCCGGGTAGAGGCGATCACGGCTGATGCCCCGTCCGGCGGCCTGGCCGACCCACGCCTCGTGCGAGGCCGGGAAGCGGCGGCAGGCGCCGCAGGCAGCGCAGCGGCCTTCGAGCCACGGCGTGCCGTTCGGCTCGTCGATGCGCCAGCGGTGGACGTGGCGGTCACGCTGCCGGGCCGTCATCGCCGTCCCCCTGTTCGAAGCGGTAGACCTCGGCGACGAGGGTGATGACGTCGGCCTCCGGGTTGCGCCGGAACCATTCGCGCACCTTCGCCGCCGGGCCGAGGCGGTTCGGGCCGAGCTCGGCGTCGAGGTAGGCGACGAGCTGCTGTTTGGTGAGGCCGTTGGCGCGGAGGGCGTGGCCGAGCGCCTCCCACTGGCCGCGGTCGAGCTGGACGGGCGGTTCGCCGGCGCCGGCTGCGGGCAGCGGGTGCGGTTCGAGCAGCTCGCCGGTCTCCCGGTCGACGCGGGCTGGCCGGGCGCCGGGGACGTCGCCGGCTTCGGTCTCGTCCATCCAGCCGAGGCCGGCGAGGGAGAGGGTGGCGCGGCGCTTCGCCTTCGTCTCGGCCTTCATGAGGGCGTTGGCGAGCGGTTCGCCTTTGAGGCCGGCGATGCTGACAGCGCCGACGGCTTCGTCGCTGCGGCCGGTGCGGTCGACGGCGCGGGCGGTGACGACGTAGAGGCCGGCCTCGGCGAGCATTTCGCGGCTGGTGATTTCAACGGAGATGCCGCGGTTCGCCCGAAGCTGGTCGGTGGCGGTGCGGGTGGCGTAGAGGACGAGGCGGCCGTTGAGGTGGAGGTAGTCCAACGGCTTGGTGAGCGGGTTGAGGCCGAGCGAGTCGCAGACGCGGCGGTAGTAGTCGAGCCGCTGGGCGGGCGTGAGCCGGGCGAGGTCGCCGCCGACGATGACCTGTTCGAGGAGGGCGCCGGCGTCGGCGGCGGCGGGCTGGGGCTGGGCCGGCGCGGCGGGCTGGGGCTGGGCCGGCGCGGCGGGCGCGTCGGCGAGAGCGGGCTGGATGGTGGCGGTGTCGGCGGTCATCGTGCCTCCTTCAGCTGCAGGTGTTCGAGCCCGCGCGGGGTGAGCCGGAGCGAGCGGAAGGTGCGGTCGTCCCAGTCGAGGTAGCCTTCGTCGCGCAGTTCGTGGAGCCAGTAGTAGGCGGTGCTCGAACCGCGGAAGCCGGCGCGCTCGGCGAGTTCGCGGACGGTGGGCGGGATGCCGCGTTCGCGCCAGAGGCTGGCGGCGGCCCAGCGGCCCGGCGGTAGCGGGGCGTGCTAGACTGCGCGCCGTGACCGAGTCGGTTCAGCGGCGGGAGCCGCGGTGCGGCGGGCGGACGCGCGGCGGACTGGAAGCGACGGTGCGGCCAGCGGGGCCGGCCGGGGCGGCGGCAGCGTCCGGCTGGAGGTGGTGGGCGGAAGGCGGCGCCGGGCCGTGCGAACCGCGAGGATTGCTTCGGCTTCGCGAGGAGAGGGCAGCGACCGGGGGCCCGCCGCCAGTCGTCCCGGGCAGCGGGCGAGCCAGGGGGCGAGCGTCCCGGGGGAGGGAGTCTCGATGACGACGACGACCAGCTCCGCCATAGATCAGAACACCTGTTCTAGCGAGGTGAGGCCATGGTAGCGGACCGGTTTGGCGAGCCGGGAGGGGTGTGCGGCATGACGTCAGGGGTTGGCGCGGTGTGGGCCCCGGCATCGGGAAAGCGACAGCGGCTGACGCGTCTTGATGGTAAAGATCGGGGGAAGTTCTCACGAGCTGAACGGAGGTGGCGATGACGCAGTTCTCTGTCGAATCATTGCCGGGGGAGGCGCCAGAAACGAAGCGGGGCCGCCGACGCGGGGGTAACGCTGCCAGCGCCGCGAAAGGCGGCGCCGTGCTTGGCTACGAGGCCGAGCTGTGGAAGATGGCGGATGCACTCCGCGGCAGCATGGACGCGGCCGAATACAAGCACGTCGTCCTCGGCCTGATCTTCCTCAAGTACATCTCGGATGCCTTCGAGGAGCAGCACGCGAGGCTTGAATCGGAGCGTGACGAAGGCGCAGACCCGGAGGACCCGGACGAGTACCGCGCCCGCAACGTCTTCTGGGTGCCGCCGGAAGCCCGCTGGGACTACCTGAAGCACCAGGCAAAGCAGCCGACCATCGGCCAGCTCATCGACGACGCGATGGCCGGCATCGAGCGCGACAACCCGGCGCTCAAGGGCGTCCTGCCCAAGGACTACGCCCGCCCCGCGCTCGATAAGCAGCGCCTCGGCCAGCTGGTCGACCTCATCTCAAACATCCGCGTCGGCGATGCGCAGGCGCGCGACCACGACGTCCTTGGGCGCGTCTACGAGTACTTCCTCGGCCAGTTTGCGAGCGCCGAGGGCAAGAAGGGCGGCGAGTTCTACACCCCGCGCTGCATCGTCCGGCTGCTCGTGGAGATGCTCGAGCCCTACCGCGGCCGCGTGTACGACCCCTGCTGCGGGTCGGGGGGCATGTTCGTCCAGTCGTTCGAATTCATCCGCGCCCATGCATCGGGCAACGGCAACGGCGGCAGGGCGAAGGCCGATATCTCCATCTACGGCCAGGAGCTGAACTACACGACCTGGCGGCTCGCCAAGATGAACCTCGCCATCCGCGGCATCGATGGCCAGCTCGCGCAGGGCGATACCTTCCACAACGACCGGTTCCCCGATCTGAAGGCGGACTACATCCTCGCCAATCCCCCGTTCAACGTCTCCGACTGGGGCGGCGAACGGCTGCGCGACGATAAGCGCTGGGTCTACGGCGTGCCCCCAACCGGCAACGCGAACTTCGCGTGGGTGCAGCACATGATTTACCACCTGGCGCCCACGGGGGTCGCGGGATTCGTGCTCGCCAACGGCTCGATGTCCTCCAGCCAGTCCGGCGAGGGCGAAATCCGGAAGAACATCATCGAGGCGGACCTGGTGGACTGCATGGTGGCGCTGCCGGGCCAGCTCTTCTACTCGACACAGATCCCCGCGTGCCTCTGGTTCCTGGCGCGGGACAAGAGCGGTCGTCCGCCAGCCGGCCGGGGCCAGCCCCTGCGCGACCGCCGCGGCGAGGTGCTCTTCATCGACGCGCGCAAGCTGGGCCGCATGGTGGACCGCACCCACCGCGAGCTGACCGACGAGGACATCGCCCGTATTGCGAACACCTACCACGCCTGGCGGGGTGAGCAGGAAGCGGGCGCCTACGAGGACGTCCCGGGCTTCTGCAAGAGCGCCACGCTCGACGAGATCCGTGCGCACGGGTACGTGCTCACGCCCGGCCGCTACGTCGGCGCCGAGGCGAGAGACGACGACGGCGAGCCGTTCGCGGAGAAGATGCAGCGGCTCGTGGCGCAGCTCCGCGAGCAGCAAGCCGAGGCGGCGAAGCTCGATGCCGCGATCGCGAGGAACCTGGAGGAGCTGGGCTATGGGGGGTGAGGTGCCAGACGGCTGGCAGGTGTGGAGCCTCTACGACGTCGCGGACTACATCAATGGAAGGGCAACGAGGCCGTCCGAGGTACAGCGCTATGGGGTTCCAGTCATCAAGATCGCCGAACTGAACGGTGGCATATCACCAAGCACTGACCGTATACCAGTGCATGCCGTCGCGGAAAGGCACTGGGTCCGCGACGGTGACTTGCTCTTCGCGTGGTCTGGCTCTGTGGGGATCTTCAGGTATCGAGGACCAGCGGCTGCACTAAATCAGCACATATTCCGCGTGGTCGCTCGACCGGGCATCGACCAGAGATTTCTGCGCTATCTGCTCGAAGGACAGATGCCCACGTTCCTAGGATTTGCAGAAAACAAGAAGACGACGATGGGCCATGTGACGATTCGGGACCTCAAAGCGACCCACACAGCTGTCCCTCCCCTTTCCGAACAGCGCGCCATTGCGCACATCCTCGGCACGTTGGATGACAAGATCGAGCTGAACCGGCGGATGAGCGAGACGCTGGAGGCGATGGCGCGGGCGCTCTTCCAGGCGTGGTTCGTGGATTTCGAGCCGGTGCGGGCCAAGATGGAAGGGCGCTGGCGGCGCGGGGAATCGCTCCCGGGCCTGCCGGCCCACCTCTACGACCTCTTCCCGGAGCGGCTGGTGGATTCGGAGCTGGGCGAGATTCCCGAGGGGTGGGAGGTGGGGACGCTGGGGCGTTTTTTCGAAGTTGGTCTCGGAGGTGCGTGGGGAGATGATGCGGCGACGACTCGCGCCAGCATCGCGGTACGTTGCCTGCGCGGTATCGACTGTCACGACTTGGCAGAGGGACGCATTCCTCAAGTCCCCGTGCGTTGGGTCTCGCCAAAGCAGGCTGCAGATCGCGAGTTGTTGGATGGAACCATCTTGATCGAGGGTTCAGGATCGTTCTGCGGCAGAAGCATGATCTGGAGGCAGGACTATTCGGCGCTGATCGGCAAGCCCGTCATTTACAGCAATTTCTGCAAGCGGCTCAATCCAGTGTGCAGCGGGAGTCAGGCGGTGATCTGCTGGATGCAGTTGCGGCAGGCGTACCGAGATGGGCTGCTTCAGTCGTTCCGCACGGGTACCGCCTTTCCGAATTTCGATGTCCATAGTGCGCTTGCCAGCTTCATCGTGACCGTGCCGCCAGATTCGATCGCCGCTGAGTTCGCAAAAATGTTCGGCCTCAGCCAACGCCTCGATCTCATGGCACAGTCCCGCACTCTTGCCGCGCTACGTGACGCGCTGCTGCCCAAGCTGATCTCCGGTGAGCTGCGGGTGAAAGATGCGGAGCGGTTCCTCGAACGGGCAGGCCTCACGTGAGCGAGGCACCTGTTCCGCCGCGCCACGACGTTGCCATCCGGGCTGAGACGGCGCGGGTGGCTGGTGGTGCCGAGCCTCCCGCGGTGAAGATGTCGACGCCCTTCTGGCTGTACTGGCTGGACATCGCACTTGCCCATATGCAGGAGGCACTGCGCTGCCGTGGGGACGCCGCGCGCGTGCAGGCGGCCGGCGGACAGTATGGAGAGGCATTAATTGGAGAAACCCGTGCGTCGATGGTCGCTGCAGTCGCGAGCGCCGCATGTATCGAGTCGTTTGCGAAAACAGTCGCAATTCGCGCGGGGGGTGATTCGGCGTTTCGGGGCAAGGCTGCCAGGGCCGTTCTCGATGTACTCACCACGGCGTTCGCGATCGAGCGAGCCGTCCTGGAAAAGCGTCTGAGGCAACTCTTCGATGACCGGAACAGTGCGATACATAGCGGTGAAACCAGCAGCGCATCAGCCCCGCACCCGCTGGGGGTGGAGACCGGACGGGCCAACGCCTACTTCACCGTCGAGCGCGCCGCTGGGGCGATCGGCCTTGCCGCCGACCTGTTGGAGGAATGCGTCGCCCGCGCGGTCGGCGGCGATGAGCCCTCCCCAGCGGCCGGATTAATGCGGGCACGCGCTTCCGATGTCGATGTCCGGGTCGCGCAGATTCGGGAGTGTGTGCTGCAAATTCAGGGCCGCGCGGGAGTCACCGGCGGTGCAGACTCGCAATGAATGGTGCCGCCCGTGAAGGACGGCACCGTTACTCCTTCCACAGCATGGTGGATGAGCTACACGGACTATCGCTAAGGTGTAACGTTATGAGCAAGTGTTTGGTTAAGAGAGCGCCTCCGGGGTCCCGGCGCGGGTGGGGTGGAATGTCGGCGTGAGCTCCCGATTCACCGAAGCCGACGTCGAGGAGACCGCGCTGGCCTGGCTGAAAGCCAGCGGCTGGCAGATTGCGCGCGGCCCGGACTTCGCGCCGGGCAGGCCGGCGGCAGAGCGTGCCAGCTACGGCGACGCGGTGCTGGAGCAGCGGCTGCGCGGCGCGCTCGAACGGCTCAACCCCGACCTGCCCGCTGAGGCGCTGGAAGATGCGTTTCGCAAACTCACGCGGCCCGAAGGCGCCGACCTGCTGCAACGGAACCGGGCCTTCCACGGCATGCTGGTCAACGGGGTGCCTGTGGAGTACCGCACGCGCGAGGGCGAAATCCGCGGCGCACAGGCGCGGGTGATCGACTTCGACGACCCCCGCAGCAACGACTGGCTGGCCCTGAACCAGTTCACGGTCGTGGAGAACAGGCACGAGCGGCGGCCGGACGTGGTGCTCTTCGTGAATGGGCTGCCGCTCGTGGTGATCGAGCTGAAAAACGCCATCGACGAGGAGGCGACCATTTGGACGGCCTGGCAGCAGCTCCAGACGTACCAGGCCGACATCCCCTCGCTGTTTGCGTTCAACGAGGTGCTGGTCATCTCTGATGGCCTCGCGGCGCGGGTCGGCGCACTCGGCGCCGGGCGCGAGTGGTTCAAGCCCTGGCGCACGATTGCGGGCGAGCAGCTGGCGGACGCCCACCTGCCCGAGCTGGAGGTCGTGATCACGGGGGTGTTCGCGCCGCGGCGTTTCCTTGACCTGGTGCGCGACTTCATCGTCTTCGACGACGATGGCAGCGGCCGCCTCAGCAAGAAAATGGCGGGCTACCACCAGTTCCACGCGGTCCGCGTCGCGGTTGAAGAGACGTTGCGGGCGGCAGCGTTGCAGCGGGCCGGCGAGGCCGCGGAGACGAGGGGCGGGTACGACGCAGGGAGGCAGGCCGGGGGCAGGCCGGGCGACCGGCGGATCGGCGTGGTCTGGCACACGCAGGGCTCAGGCAAGAGCCTGACGATGGCCTTTTACGCTGGCCGCATCATCCGCGAGCCGGCGATGGGGAACCCGACCGTGGTCGTCCTCACCGACCGCAACGACCTCGACGACCAGCTCTTCGGCACGTTCGCGCGGTGCCAGGACCTTTTGCGCCAGCCGCCGGTGCAGGCGCAAAGCCGCGAGGACCTGCGCCAGCGGCTCTCTGTACAGGCCGGCGGCGTGGTGTTCACCACCATCCAGAAGTTTCTCCCCGGGGCGAAGGGCGACCGCCACCCGGTGCTTTCCGACCGGCGAAACATCGTGGTGATCGCGGATGAGGCGCACCGCAGCCAGTACGATTTCATCGACGGCTTCGCGCGGCACATGCGCGACGCGCTGCCGAACGCCTCCTTCATCGGCTTTACCGGGACGCCAATCGAGAAGACGGACGCGAACACGCGCGCGGTGTTTGGCGACTACATCAGCATCTACGACATCCGGCGGGCGGTGGAGGACGGCGCCACCGTGCCCATCTACTACGAAAGCAGGCTCGCCAAGCTCGATTTGCCGCCGGAGCTGAAGCCGCAGATCGACGAGGAGTTCGAGGACGTCACCGAAGGCGAGGAAGTCGAGAAGAAGGAGAAGCTGAAGACGAAGTGGGCGCAGCTCGAGGCCATCGTCGGCGCGGAGCAGCGGGTTCGGATGATTGCGGAGGACATCGTCCGGCACTTCGAATCGCGGCTGGAGGCGCTCGAAGGTAAGGCGATGGTCGTCTGCATGAGCCGCCGTATCTGTGTCGAGCTGTACCAGGAGATCGTCAAGCTGCGCCCGGGTTGGCACGACGAAGACGACACCCGCGGCGAAATCAAGATCGTCATGACGGGCTCGGCCTCGGACCCCCCGGAGTGGCAGCCGCATATTCGCACCAAGCCGCGGCGCGAGGCGCTGGCGCATCGATTCCGCGACCCAAACGACCCCTTCAAGCTCGTCATCGTCCGCGATATGTGGCTCACGGGGTTCGATGCGCCGCCGCTGCACACGATGTACCTCGACAAGCCGATGCGCGGTCATAGCCTGATGCAGGCGATTGCGCGGGTGAACCGCGTCTTTCGCGACAAGCCGGGCGGGCTGGTGGTGGACTACCTGGGCCTCGCCCACGAGCTCAAGGCCGCGCTCGCCACCTACACCGAGAGCGGCGGCACCGGCGAGGCGGCTCAAGCCCAGGAAGAAGCCGTGAACGTGATGCTTGAGAAGTACGAGGTCTGCCGCGGCCTGTTCCACGGGTTCGACTGGTCCCCGTGGACTTCCGGGACACCACCAGAGCGGCTCTCGCTTTTGTCTGCTGCTCGGGAGCACATCCTGGCTCAAGAGAACGGCAAAGATCGCTTGACGCGGGCGGTCCGGGAGCTGTCGCAGGCCTTCGCCCTGGCGGTGCCGCACGAAAAAGCGCTGGCTATCCGCGATGACGTGGCGTTCTTCCAGGCCGTGCAGGCTGGTTTCCTGAAGCGAGCACCTGGTGATGCGCGGCCGGAGGAGGAGATCGAGCATGCCGTGCGGCAGATCATCTCGCGGGCGGTAGCGCCGGAGGGCGTGATAGATATCTTCGCTGCCGCGGGTCTTACCAAACCCGACATCTCGGTCCTCTCGGAGGAGTTCCTGGCCGAGGTCCGCGGCATGCCCCATAAAAACCTCGCTGTCGAGCTGCTGCAGAAACTGCTTAAGGGAGAAATCAACTCCCGCCGCCGTAAGAATGTCGTCCAGGCTCGTTCCTTCGCCGAGATGCTGGAGGCGACGGTCCGCCGCTATCACAACCGTACCATCGAAACGGCGCAGGTCATCGAAGAGCTGATCGCGTTGGCGAAAGAGATGCGCGAAGCCGACGCACGCGGCGAGGCGCTGGGGCTGACCGAAGAGGAGCTCGCGTTCTACGACGCGCTAGAAACGAACGACAGTGCCGTGAAGGTCCTGGGCGACGAAACCCTGCGTGCCATCGCGCGTGAACTCGTTGCCACTGTCCGCAACAACGTCACCATCGACTGGACCCTGCGCGAGAACGTGCGGGCAAACTTGCGCGTGCTCGTCAAGCGCATCCTGCGCAAACACGGGTATCCGCCCGACAAGCAGGAAAAGGCGACGCAAACGGTGCTGGAGCAAGCCGCCCTCCTGTCCGAAGCGTGGGCGGCGGCATCCTAACCCCCGCGACACCAGCTGGCGCCTCCGCCGCGGCATCATAAAGCCTCAGCCATTCCTCCCGGCGGAGGCGCACCATGCGCGGCAGCATCCAGAAGCGCGGCAACCTCACCTGGCGCATCTCCATCGAGCTCGACCGCGACCCGATGACGGGGCGCCGGCGGCGCCGCTCCGAGACGTTCCACGGCACGAAGCGCGACGCGGAGGCGCGGCTCGCCCAGCTCATCCATGAGCACGAAACCGGCCTCGCCGTCGACCCGAGCCGCATCACCGTCGCTGAGTGGCTGCGGCAGTGGCTCGCCCAGCGCGCACCACAGCTCCGGCCGACGACGCTCGAGCGCTACCGGGCCAGCGTCGAGAGCCGGCTTATCCCGGCGTTCGGGCGCCTCCAGCTCCAGCAGCTCCGGCCCGCCCACGTCCAGGCCGCCTACGGCCGCTGGCTCGCCGAAGGCCTCGCGCCGGCCACCGTTGCCAGCCACCACCGCATCCTCGGCCGCGCCCTCAACGACGCCGTCCGCCTCCAGCTCGTCGGACGCGCCGTCACACAAGCCGTCGAGGTGCCGTCCATCCAGCCGCATCAGCTGCGGCTCGAGCAGGACACTCTCGCCCGCGTTCTCGAGGCCGTGAGCGGCGAGCCGCAGCCGTGGCGCGCCGCCGGGCTCCTCATCGTCCACACCGGCATGCGCCGCGGCGAACTCTGCGGCCTCCAGTGGCCCGACCTCGACCTCGACCGCGGCACCGCCGCCATCCGGCGCACCCGCACCACCACCTACCGGGGCATGGTCGTCGAAGGGCCGACGAAGACCCGCGCCGGCGAGCGCGTGATTCCCGTCGCCCCGCCGGCCGTCGAAGCCCTGCGCGAATGGCGCCGGGCGCAGCTGGAGGAGCGGCTCGCCGCGGGCGCCGGCTGGCAGGGCGGCGATTGGGTGTTCACCATCGGCGGGCAGCCGGCAAGGCCAGATTCCGTCACCCACTGGTGGACGCGAACGGCGCGTCGGGCGGGCGTCGGCCTGCGGCTGCACGACCTTCGCCACCTGGCGGCGACGCTGATGGCCCAGCACGCCGCGCCGCCTACCGCATCATCGCCGGCAAAGGTGCGACCTACTACGGCGTCGCCGGCGCTGTCGCCCGCCTCCTCCGCGCCATCCGCGACGACGAGCACGCTGTCCTCACCGTTTCCGCCGTCGGTCGGCCCGGGACCAGCTATGGCGACGTCGCCCTTTCGCTGCCCCGCGTCGTCGGCGCCGGCGGCATCGAAGCCGAACTCCTGCCGCCGCTCGTCGATGACGAAGCCGACGCCCTCGCGCGGAGCGCCGGCATCCTCCGCGACGCCCTTCGCTCGCTCCCTCGCCCCTGACGGGCTCTGGCAGACGCCCCGCACGAAAAAACGCCGCCCGGGCGGGCGGCGTCATGCTGTTCGAACGGTTGGAGCGGATGGCGGGAATCGAACCCGCGTCTCAACCTTGGGAAGGTCGCGTTCTGCCATTGAACCACACCCGCCCGCGTCCTCCTGTAGAGTAGCACCCCGCTACGTTAGTTTCGAGGTGCCCCTGCATGCCCATCCCCAAAGAACTCTCCCTGACCCCGGAACAGCTCGATGAGCTCATGCTCTCGACCTGGAACATGCGCATCGCCACCATCGGGCCCGGCACCCGCATCAACCTCACGCCGCTCTGGTTCGGCTGGGCCGGCGGCAAGATCTACACCTTCTGCCGCGGCCAGAAGGTCGAAAACCTCCGCCGCAACCCTACCTGCACCATCCTCGTCGACCGCAACGAGCGCTTCCCCGAGCTCCAGGGCGCGATGTTCCAGGGCACGGCCCGCGTCCTCGAAGACGCTGCCGCCGAGGCCGCCGACCCCCACCTCGAAGAGGTTCGCTGGCAGATGGGCCGCAAGTACGCCGGCGGCCACGGCGAACCCGCCGAGCCCCGCCGCAACGAATCCACGGCCCGCGGTCGCAACTGGCGCTGGGTCGTCTTTACCCCCGAAAAGGTCGTGACCTGGGACAACTTCAAACTCGCCGCCCTCCGCCGGGAGCGCCAAACGGGGACTTGACAGCCACATATACTGGGAATCTACCGGCAAGGAGGTTCCCATGTACGGATTCGTCAGCAGCGTCCTCGCCGAGAAGGGCCGCCACGTTTACACCATCGAGCGGTCCGCTACCGTCGCCGAGGCGGTCCGCCAAATGAACGAGAAGGGCATCGGCGCCCTCCTCGTCGTCGATGGCGATCGGCCGGTCGGCATCTTCACCGAGCGCGATGTCCTCCGCCGCGTCGTCGATGCCGACCGCGACCCGGCGCTCACCCGCGTCGCGGAGGTCATGACCCGCGAGCCCGTCACCATCTCGCCGGATTGGCACGTCGAGGAGGCCATGGCGCTCATGACGGCACGCCGCTTCCGCCATCTGCCCGTGCTCGAAGACGGCCGTCTCGTCGGCATGATCTCCATCGGCGACCTCATGCGCTGGGTCACCATGCACCAGCAAGACCACATCCGTCAGATGACCGACTACATCACCGGGCGCCTCAGCTGACAGCCCCGGGGCACGCCGCGGTCAGCGGCCTTTGAACACCGGCTCCCGCCGCTCGACGAAACTGAGCGCGCCTTCCCGGTGGTCCTCCGTCGTGAACAGGTAAGCGAGCGCGTTCCCGATGTACTCGCCCATCTCGGCCATCGTCGCGTGCCGCGATCGCCGCAGCCCTTCCTTCATGTAGCGCATCGCGATCGGCGGATTCGCCGCGATCTTCGTCGCCAGCGCCATCGCCGCCGGCAGCAGCTCCTCGTGCGGCACCACCTTCGAAACGAGCCCGATCTCCAGCGCCTCCTGTGCGCTGATGACGTCGCCGGTGAACAGCAGCTCCGCCGCCTTCGAGGGCCCGACCACTTGCGGCAGCCGCCACAGCCCGCCGAGGTCGGCCACCAGCCCGCGCTTGATGAACAGCTCGCCGAACTTCGCCTGCTCGGAGGCGATGCGGATGTCGCAGAACAGCGCCAGGTCCATCCCCCAGCCGACCGCCGGGCCGTTGACGGCCGCGATGACCGGCTTGTCGCACTCGAGCACGGCCGCGGCGGCAGGCGTCGGGCGCGGTTTCACCTCCCGCAGCCGCGTCACCGTCTCGTCGCGCTGTTCGCCCAGCATGATCTGCTTCACGTCGTCACCCGAACAGAACGCCCGGCCGGCGCCGGTGAGCACGATGCACCACGCCTCCGGGTCGCGGTGGAGGTCGCGGAACGCCTGCTCCAGCTCGGCGTACATCTGCCGGTTGAGGGCATTCATCACCTCCGGCCGGTTCAGCGTGACGACGGCGACGCGCCCGTCCCGGTCGATGCGGATGTGCTCCATGGCCTGCCTCCAACTCCCGGCGCGCCGGGGGCCTACTTGAACTCGTAGCCGCCCTTCACCCCCGCGGGTTCGGGGTCCATGATGACGTTCACGCAGGCCGGCTTGCCGCTGGCGAACGCCCGCTCGATCGCGGCCTTGATCTGTTCCGGGTGCTCCACGTACTCGCCGTGGCCGCCGAGCCCTTCCACGACCTTGTCGTAGCGCGCGTTGTCCCCGAGCACCGTCGCCGGCGTCCGGCCCTCGCCGTACTGCGCCTTCTGCCCGACATAAATCTGGTGCCAGCAGCGGTCGTTCCCGACCACGGAGACGATCGGCATCTTGAACCGCACGAACGTGTCGAAATCGAATCCGTTCAGGCCGAACGTGCCGTCGCCGTTCACCATCAGCACCTTCTTCTCGGGCGCAGCGACGGCCGCCGCCATGCAGAAGCCGGTTCCCACCCCGAGCGTCCCGAAGGGGCCGGGGTCCATCCACTGCCCGGGGTTGTTGATCGGCAGCACGCTCGCCGCCAGCGCCACGATGTCGCCGCCGTCGCCGACGACGATCGTGTCGTCGTCCACGAACTCCGCGATCTCTTTGCACAGCCGCAGCGGGTGGATCGGCACCGCATCCGAGTTCATGAAAAACGACCGCTGCTCATCCGCCTGGTTCTCGAGACCCCGGAGGTAGGTCATCCACTCCCGGTGCTCCGCCCTCCCGATCTCCGACGTGAGCTGCAGCAGCGCCTGCCGGATGTTCGCCTCGATGCCGATGGTGAAATCCCGGTTCCGGCCGATGTCGCGCGGGTCGATATCGATCTGGATGACCTTCGCCGCGGGGTTCCAGGCCGGCGCCCGCCCGTACTTCAGCCGGAAATCGATCGGCGTCCCGAGGATGACGATCACGTCCGCCTGGGCGAACGCCGGTTTCCGCGAGAGCGAGAAGAAATTCGGGTTGTCCTGCCGGAGCGTGCCCCGGCCCATCGCGTTCGTGTACACCGGCACGTCGGCTGCGCGCGCGAACTCCGCGAGCTCCCGGTGGGCGCGGTGCCAGAACACCCCCGAGCCCGCCATCACCATCGGCTTCTCCGCGTCCCGGATGAGCTGCGCCGCCTGCTTGATCAGCGCCGGGTCGCCCATGATTTCTCCCGTCACCCGGTAGTTCTTCGGCCACTCGAGCGAGTCCTCGTCGACGCGCCCGAACAGCACGTCCGAGGGCACCTGCAGGAAGGCCGGCCCGTAGCGTCCCGTCATCGCCTCCCGGAAGGCCATCGCCATGTAATAGGGAAGCCGCCGCGTCTCGTAGACCGCCTGCGACCACTTCGTGATCGGCTTCATCACGTCGAGCAGCTCGATATCCTGCAGCGACCCCATGTCGTACTGCCGCAGCGGCGACCGTCCGCCGATCACCACCATCGGGCTCGAGGCCTGGTACGCGTTCGCCACCGCCGTGACCACGTCGGTCACGCCCGGGCCGGCGGTGACGACCGCCACCCCCGGCTTGAACGTGATGCGCGAATAGCCGTCCGCCGCGTGCCCTGCCGACTGCTCGTGGCGGGTATCGATGATGCCGATGCCGTTGTTGAGGCATCCCTCGTAGATGTTCTGGATGTGCCCGCCGGAGAGCGTGAAGATGTGGCTCACGCCCTCCTGCTTGATCATCCGGGCGATGATTTCGCCCCCGTCGATCATGTTGCCCATCGCGTGCTCCGGGTCGGGGAAGATGCAGTGCCCGCGAGTATACGGGGCTGCCCCGCTCGCCGCTCGCGCTCAGAGCTTCGCGGCCATCCACTCCTCTGCCAGCCGCACCACGTCCGGCCCGATTTCGAAGTGCCCGCCCGGCAGCCACTGGAGGTCCTTCTCGCCCGGCAGCGCCGCGAACAGCGCTTCCGTCCGCTCGCGCGGGATCAGCTCGTCGTTCAGCTTGCCGACGATGCGCACGGCCACGCTCCCCAGTTTCGCCGCGTCCGAATCCGGGCCGGCCGCGCTCCCGGCGAGCCCGCCTTCGCCCACGAGGCAGAACGCCGCTGCCCGGAATCGGCCGCTGCGGGCCACCGCTGCCAGCCCGATCATGCTCCCCAGCGAGTAGCCGACGTAGCCCAGCCGGCCCGTATCGATCGGGAGCGCGCCCGGCAGCAGCTCCAGCATCCGCGCCACCTCCGCGGCGAACTGGGCGCGCACCGCTTCGTACCGCTCCGGCTGGCGGAAGAGCGCCATCGGGTCGTGCGTCTGCCGCTCGCCGTGCAGCGGCGCATCCAGCCCGGCGCACACCCAGCCCCGCTTCGCCCACCGCTGGCCCACTTCGCTCACCCAGTAGTCCTCCTTCGAGCCCATGCCCGGGTGCTGGATGAGCACGAGCGGCATCGGCTCCCCGGCGCCGGCGGGCAGGTATGCCACCCCCGGCACGAGCTCCCCGCCGCACCTGAACCAGAAATTCACCTCGCGAATATCCCCGAAGAGCGATTCCCGAATCTGCAATTCCCCTTTCATCTCGACCCTCGATTTCCCGTAAAAGTTCTTCCATTCCGGGCCTTGACGCTTACGCTTCCCGGGCGAACGATGCATCTGCGGCCCGTGTGCCGCAGCGCCTAGTCTGCCCCGCGGGGCAGAACGGGGGAACCAGTTTTCGGGGCGAATCCGCCCCGGCCGCCCGGCATCACGGGTCGGCGAAGGCGGAGCGGCTATCTCCGGCCGCAGCCCGGCAGCTAACCTCGGCGGCGTAGGAAGACCGAGTTCGAGGCCACCCCGCACATGGTCTCCAGGCCTTCCGCACCCGTCGCATCTCCTGCCCCGCGCAGCTGCGAGCTGCCGCAGCTCTCCGTCACCGCCCACTCCGCGTTCTGGGAGCGGCTCGGCAACGCGCTGCCCCTCTTCCTCTCCCTCTTCCTCATCAGCTTCATCTTCTGGGGCCCGTTCAAGGCGCCGCTCCTCTTCGCCGTGCTCTCTACGGCCTTCTTCGTCTACTGGCTCCTCCGCAGCTACTCCGTGGCCATCGCCTGCGCCATCGGCCTCCGCCGCATCGCGCGCTGGAAGCAGACCGACTGGCGCGCGAAGTACAAGGCGCACGTCGCCCGCTCCGGCCAGCCGGACCGCTGGGCGTGGCCCCGCCACCTCGTCATCATCCCGAACTACCGCGAATCCGAAGAAGGCCTCGCCCGCACGATCGACTCGCTGGCCGCCCAGTCCGTCGCGAAGCAGCTCGTCGTCGTCCTCGCCATGGAGGACCGCGAAGCCGGCGCCCGCGAAAAGGCTGCGCGCCTCGTCGCCCGTTACCCCGGCGTCTTCGCCGACATCTTCGCCACCTTCCACCCGGCCGGCCTGCCCGGCGAAACCCCCGGCAAGGGCTCCAACGAGGCCTGGGGTGCCCGCGAGGCCTACCTCCGCCTCATCGAACGCGGCGGCGACGACCTCCTCCGCTACACCGTCACCAGCTGCGACGCTGACGCCGTCTTCCATCCTTCCCACTTCGCCGCCCTCAACTACCTGTTCCTCACCGCGAAGAAGCCCTACCGCACCTTCTGGCAGCCCACCATCTTCAATTCCAACAACATCTGGGAGATCCCGGCCCCGCTCCGCATCCCCGACGGCCTTTCCGGCATCAACCGCACGTCCAACCTCCTCATCCCCGGCAGCGTCCGCTTCCCCACCAGCTGCTACTCCCTCTCCTGGCAGATGCTCCACGAGGTCGACTACTGGGACGAGGAGGTCATCCCCGAGGACTGGCACCTCTACCTCAAGTGCTCCTACAGCCTCGGCGACGACGTGAACGTCGAGCCCCTCTTCCTCCCGCTCGGCAACGACTGCGTGCTCGCCGACGGCTACTGGAAGACGCTCAAGGCCCACTACGCCCAGTCGGTCCGCCATGCCTGGGGCGCCAGCGACATCCCGTACGCGTGGCGCGCCGCGATGCACCCGAAGTCGCCGCTGTCGTGGCGCCGCCGCCTGCTCCTCGCCGGCGCGGTCACCAAGGTGCACGTCCTCTGGGCCGCTCAGTGGTACATCGTCACCCTCGGCATCTTCCTGCCGTCCCGGTTCGCAGCCCAGCTCGGCGCGCCGCTCCCCGGCTGGTGGACGCACCGGTACGAAGTCCCCGGCACGGGCTGGCACCCGGAGCATTTCCTCGAGCCCTCGCGCTGGTTCCGCCTCGGCCCGGAAGGCATCCTGGAGCCCACGATGTGGCTCAACCTGCCGGGCATCCTCGTCGCGCTCTGCCTCTTCCCGCTGCTCGTCATGATCGTGTTCGAACTCCGCACGCGCGGCCCGCGGCCGGCCTACGTGTCGCGCTCCGTCTACGCGACCGGGCTGCTGATGTGGCCGCTGATGGCTGTCATCACCTTCTTCTTCGCGAGCCTCCCCGCGCTCAACGCCCAGTGGAAGCTCGCCTCCGGCAAGGGGCTGGTCTACCGGGTCGCCGAGAAGGGCAGCCGCGCCCTGCCGGCGCGCGCCCCGGCGGCCGCCGAGGCCGAATCTGCCGAGGCCGTCGCTATCGCCGGGGGCAACTAGCCCGAGCGCTCGCGAACCGCCCGCCGATCCCGTATCGTCCCCCCGCATTCCACCCGCGGAGGCCCCTGCCCGTGCCGGACATCGAGTACACCCTCGAAGGCTCCACCGCCGTCCTGCGCCTCAACCGCCCCGAAAAGATGAACGCCATCACCTACGAAATGCTCGGGGCCATCGAAGACGCTGTCCGCCAGGCCGGCACCGACGACCGCGTCCGCGCGCTCGTCCTCACCGGCACCGGCCGCGCATTCAGCGCCGGCACCGACCTCCAGCAGCTTTCCAGCCAGCCGCCCACGGCCGGGCGCGCAGAATCCTACGGCCGCGCCTACGCCGAATCCCGCCCCGCGCCGTGGACCTTCGCCTCCATCGGCAAGCCGACCATCGCGGCGGTCAACGGCGTCGCCGTCGGGGTCGGCGTCGAGTTCACGTCCCAGTGCGACTTCCGCATCGCGGCCGAATCGGCCCGCTTCGGCTGGGTGTTCGTCCACCGCGGCCTCGTGCCCGATACCGCCGCCGGGACGTGGCTCCTCGCCCGCATCGTCGGCCTCCAGAACGCCGCCTACCTGCTCTATTCCGGCGAAATCATCTCCGCGACCCGCGCGCTCGACATCGGCTACGTCCACGAAATCGTGCCCGATGCGGAGCTGATGGAGCGCGCGCTCAAGTTCGCGCACGCCGTCTCCCGCGGTTCGCCGATCGCCACCGCCGAGACGAAGCGCCTGCTCTACCGCGGCCTCACGCGCGACCCAATGGACCACCTCGCCGACAGCACCGAGACGATCAGCCGGCTTTTCGCCAGCGAGGACTTCAAAGAAGGCGTCCGCGCCTTCCTCGAGCACCGCGACCCGCAGTGGAAGGGCCGCTGAGCGCCGGGCCGGCTACCAGATCCCGAGCGCCATCTTCACGTCTTCGCTCGCCATCGTCCGCGGGTCCCACGGCGGGTTCCAGACGATCTGGACGTCGACGTCCTTCACGCCCGGCAGCTCCCGCAGCTTCGCGTACGCCTCGCCGCGGATGATGGGGCCCAGCGGGCAGCCCGGGCTCGTCAGCGTCATCGTCACCAGCACGTCCCCGTTGTCGTACTGGATGTCGTACACGAGCCCGAGGTCCACGATGCTCATGTTGATCTCCGGGTCCTTCACTTCCCGGAGCTTTTCCCGCAGCTGTTCATAGGTCGGGGCCTGGGGCGTTTCGGTATCAGCCATGTCGTTCCTCCTGTGCGGCCTGCTTCGCCTGCCGCAGCGCTTCGAGCAGCACGTTCCACGCGAGCAGCGCGCATTTCACCCGGACCGGCAGCTTCGCCACGCCCTCCAGCGCGGCGAGGTCGCCGAGCTCCGGGTCCGGCGGCGCACCCTCCACCAGCATCGATCGTACCTTCCCGGTCACCGCTTCCGCTTCGGCCAGCGGCCGTCCTTTCAGGCGCTCCGTCAGCATCGATGCGCTCGACTGCGAGATCGAGCACCCCTGCCCCCAAAAGCCGAGGTCGCGGATGACGCCGTCCTGCACGTCGAGGTCGAGGTGGATTTCGTCGCCGCAAACGGGGTTCACCCCCTCGGCCTGCAGGGTAGGCGCCGGGAGCGGCCCGCGGTTCCGCGGCCGCCGGTAGTGGTCCAGGATCAGCTCCCGGTAGAGGTCATCGAACAGCGGCTCGCTCACGGCCCTCTCCGAAGACGCGGTTGACGCCCTCCAGCGCTTCGATGAGCGCCTCCAGGTCGTCTTCCCCGTTGTAGATGCTGAAACTGGCCCGGCTCGTCGCCGGCACGCCCAGGGCGCGCATCAGCAGCTGGGCGCAATGGTGCCCCGCGCGGATTGCGACCCCGTAGCCGTCGGCGATGGTGGCGACGTCGTGCGGGTGCGCCGCCTCCATCGCGAAGCTCACCACGCCGCCCCGCTCCGCCGCGGACGCCGGCCCGAACACCCGCAGCCCCGGAACCCGCCGGAGCCGCTCCAGCGCCAGCGCCGTCAGCTCCTCTTCGTGGCGGCGGACGTTCTCCATGCCGATGCCCTCGAGGTAGGCGATCGCCGCGCCGAACGCGACGACGTCCGCGATATTGGGGGTCCCGGCTTCGAACTTGTGCGGCAGGTCGGCCCAGGTGGACATCTCCTCCTGCACCACGGCGATCATGTCGCCGCCGCCGAGGAACGGCGGCATCGCCGCCAGCAGCGCTTCCCGCGCCCACAGCACCCCGACCCCCGTCGGGCCGAGCATCTTGTGCGCCGAGAACGCGAGGAAGTCCGCCCCGAGCCGGCTCACGTCAACCGGCAGATGCGGCACGCCCTGCGCCCCGTCGACGAGCAGGAGCGCGCCGGCGGCGCGCGCCATCTCCGCGATGTCGCTCACCGGGTTGATCGTGCCGAGCACGTTCGACATCTGGGTGACCGCGACGAGCTTCGTCCGCGGCCCGATGAGCTGGCGCAGGCCGTCGAGGTCGAGCTTCCCGTCCGCGGTGATGCCAGCGTACCGGAGGCGCGCCCCCGTCCGGGCCGCCAGCAGCTGCCACGGCACGATGTTCGAATGGTGCTCCATCACCGTCAGGACGATCTCGTCGCCCTCGGTGAGGCAGGCGTCGCCCCAGGCGCGCGCGACGAGGTTGATCGCCTCCGTCGCGTTCCGGGTGAAGATGACTTCCTGCGGACCGGCAGCGCCGATGAACCGGGCTACGCGGGCGCGCGCCGCTTCGTACTGCTCGGTCGCGCGCGTCGCCAGCGTGTGGATGCCGCGATGGATATTGGCATTCGAGGTTTCGTAGTAGCGCACCAGCGCCTCGATCACCTGCCGCGGCTTCTGCGTCGTCGCCGCGTTGTCGAGGTAGACGAGCCGCCGGCCGTTCACCTGCTGCCCCAGGATGGGGAAATCCTCGCGCACCCGTGCGATATCGAGCATCCGCCGGCCCCTTTCGGTCACGCGGGCAGGTCGATTTCGACCACGCCGTCGGCGATGCGGACGGGGTAGGTTCGGACCGGCCGCACCGCCGGCAGGCAGAGCGCCCGGCCGGTCGTCACGTCGAACCGCGCCCCGTGCCGCGGGCATTCGATCTCCCGGCCGTCGAGCCTGCCCTGGTCGAGCGGCCCGCCGTCGTGCGTGCACAGGTCGTCGATGGCGTAATAGCCCTCACCCGTATTGCACACGGCGATCCGGCGACCGCCCGCTTCGACGACGTGCGCCGTCCCGGGCGCGACCTCCTCCGCGCGGAGCGTGGCCGTCCAGCCCATCAGGCGCCCCTCACCTTCGCCTCGAGCAGCCCGAGCAGCTCCTCCCGCAGCGCCGCGTCCGGCACCCGGCTCACGACTTCCTCGAGGAAGGCCCAGACGAGCATCGCCTCGGCCGCCGGCCGCGGGATGCCGCGCGTCTGCAGGTAGAACAGCTGCTCTTCATCGACCGGCCCGGCCGTGGCGCCGTGCGAGGCGCGGATGACATTGCTCGTGAGAATCTCCAGCACGGGGTCGCTGTCGGCCCGCGCCGTCTTGCTCAGCAGCAGGTTCCGGTTCTCCTGGTTCGCGTCGGCGTTCTTCGCCCCGAGCCCCACGCGCGTCAGCCCGTAGTACACCGACCGCGCCGAATCCCGCAGCGCCGCCTTGTAGAGCAGGTCGCTCCGCGTGTCAGGCCCGATGTGGTCCTGCAGCGTGTAGAAGTCGACGTACTCCTCGCCGCGGCCGTAGGCCAGCCCGAGCAGCTCCGAGCCCGTCCCCCGGCCAATCAGCGACGACTCCATCTGCCCTTTCACCACCCGCCCGCTGAGCACCAGCTGCAGGTTCTGGAAGGCGGCGTCGCGCTCCGCACCCAGCATCCGCTGGTAGCCGAACGAGCGCGTCGCCGGCCCCCAGCGGTGAACGACATAATAACGAACCTCGGAGCCCGGCCCCGGGATGACCTCGGCGGCCGGCACGGCGAGGATGTCCGCCCCGTCGGAGCTGTACTCCTCGACCACCGTGACGCGGCTGTTCGGGCCCGTCACGATGACGGTGTGCGGCGCGGCGAACTGCTGCCCGCCGACTGTTCGGCGGATGCGCACCGGCGAAGCCGGCTCAGCGTTGGCCGGCACGTCGACGATGACCGCCTCGCGCAGGAGGGCGTAGTGCAGCGCCGTAAACCGGTCGATGCCCGGCGCGACCGCCGTCCCCAGCGCGCCCGCCAGCCGCTCCGCCGTCGCCCCCTCGGCGAAGCCGAGCGTCGTCACCGTCACGCCGTCCGGCGCTTCCACGGCGATCGCCTCGTCCTGCTCCGCCGGGTAGCGCGCGAGGTCGATGCCCCGCGCGTCGTAGTACTTCCACGGCCGCGACTGGTAGCTGTTCGGCCAGTCCAGCTCGTCGGCGAGCCGGGCGGCCTCGCCCCGCAGCCGGGCCAGCCACTCCGGGTCGCCCAGCTGCGCGCCGAGCTCGCGGCTCACAGCCGAAATCCTCACCCGTTCTTCGGTGGTCGATGTCATAGCTCTCCTCCGCCGGCGGATTCCGCCGGGCTCGCACCAGGGCTCACAGGGCAGCCGGCCTCAGCCGACGGCGCCCTCCATCTGCAGCTCGATCAGCCGGTTCAGCTCGACCGCGTACTCCATCGGGAGCTCCTTCACGATCGGCTCCACGAAGCCGTTCACGATCATCTTCGCCGCCGCCTCTTCCGAAAGCCCGCGGCTCATCAGGTAGAACAGCTGGTCCTCGCCGAGCTTCGACACGTACGCCTCGTGCTGGATGTGCACGTCCGGCGCGTCGATCTCCATCGTCGGGTAGGTGTCCGAGCGCGACTCCTCATCCAGCAGGAGCGCGTCGCACCGCACCGTCGACTTCACGTTCTCGCAGCCGTCGTACACCTTCAGCAGGCCCCGGTAGCTCGTGCGGCCGCCGTCCTTGCTCAGCGACTTCGAAATGATCGTCGACGTCGTGTTCGATGCGGCGTGGACGATTTTGCCGCCCGCGTCCTGGTGCTGGCCCTTGCCCGCGAACGCGAGCGAAAGGATCTCGCCGTGGGCGCCCGGCTCCATCAGGTAGACGCTCGGGTATTTCATCGTCAGCTTCGAGCCGAGGTTGCCGTCCACCCACTCCATCACCGCGTCCTGGTAGGCCACCGCGCGCTTCGTCACGAGGTTGTACACGTTGTTCGACCAGTTCTGGATGGTCGTGTACCGGACCCGCGCGCCGCGCTTGACGATGATCTCGACCACCGCGCTGTGGAGCGAATCGCTCCGGTAAATCGGCGCCGTGCACCCTTCGACGTAGTGCACCTGGCTCCCTTCGTCGGCGATGATCAGCGTCCGCTCGAACTGCCCCATGTTCTGGGTGTTGATGCGGAAGTACGCCTGCAGCGGAATCTCCACCTTCACGCCCTTCGGCACGTAGATGAACGAGCCGCCGCTCCACACCGCGCTGTTCAGCGCCGCGTACCGGTTGTCGGCCGGCGGCACCACCGTGCCGAAGTACTCTTTGAAGATGTCCTCGTGCTCCTTCAGCGCCTGGTCGGTGCCGAGGAAGATGACGCCCTGCTTCTCGAGGTCTTCGCGGATGTTGTGGTAGACGACTTCCGAGTCGTACTGCGCCCCGACGCCCGCGAGGTACTTCCGCTCCGCCTCGGGGATGCCCAGCCGGTCGAACGTCCGCCGGATGTACTCCGGCACGTCGTCCCAGGAGCGCTCGTCCCGGTCCGTCGCCTTCACGTAGTAGTGGATGTCGTCGAAGTCGATCTCCTTCAGCTGCGGGCTGCCCCAGGGCGGGTCCTGCTTCTGCCAGAAGATCTCGAGCGCCCGCAGCCGGAACTCGCGCATCCACTGCGGCTCGCCCTTCATGTCCGAGATGATGTTCACGATCTCCCGGCTGAGGCCCTTGTTCGCCTTGAACAGCGCCTCCTCCGGGTCGTAGAACCCCCACTTGTACTCGCCAACGATTGCTTCAGGTGCCGTCGTCATTCCCCTCTGACTCCTCTCGCTACGGCGCAGGGCGCGCGGGCGCCCTGCAGTGGGCTCAGGCGCGGGCCAGCTCGGCGAGGAACTCGTCGTAGCCGCGCGCCTCGAGGTACTCCGCCAGCTCCGGCCCGCCCGAGCGGGCGATGCGCCCGTCCACCAGGACATGGACGAACTGCGGCCGGATGTGGTTCAGCAGCCGCTGGTAGTGCGTAATCAGCAGCAGCCCCATGTTCGGGTTCATCAGTTTGTTGACCGCCTCCGCCACCGTCCGCAGCGCGTCGATGTCCAGGCCCGAGTCGGTCTCGTCGAGGATCGCCATGGCCGGCTCCAGCACGGCCATCTGCAGCATCTCGGCGCGCTTCTTCTCGCCGCCGCTGAACCCGTCGTTCACATACCGCCGGGCGAAGTCCTGGTCCACCTTCAGCAGCTCCATCTTGCTGAAGAGCTTCTCCCGGAACTCCCGGATCGGCACCTCCTCGCCGCGCACGGCGTTCACGGCCTGCCGCAGGAAGTTCACCAGCGTCACCCCCGGGATCGGCACCGGGTACTGGAAGGCGAGGAACAGCCCCTTCCGCGCGCGCTCATCCGGCGACATCTCGAGGATCGATTCGCCCTTGAACAGGATGTCCCCGCCCGTCACCTCGTAGGCCGGGTTCCCCATCAGCACGTTCGCCAGCGTGCTCTTGCCCGAACCGTTCGGGCCCATGATGGCGTGGATCTCCCCGGCGTTGATGGCGAGGTTGAGCCCTTTCAGGATCTCCTTCTCGCCGATCGAAGCCCGGAGGTCGCGGATCTCCAGGAGTGCGGTCATCGGTGTTCTTCTCCTTTGGTCGTCAGTGCAGTTCGACCGTTTCGATGATGTGCCGCTGGCCCGGCGTCCCCCGGACCAGGTACTCACAACATGGCGCTCCATCGACGATGCGATTGAGCTGTTCGACATCGCGCCCGAGCAGCAGCTCGATCGCCTTCCGGTCCGCCTCGCAGGGCAGGTCCGAAATCTGCGCCGCCGCGTGGTACGGGCACGACGAGTTGATGAGGTGGATGCCGTCCGGCTCCAGCCGCCACGCCTCGAGGATGCCCTCGCGCCGCAGCACCTCCGTCACGCGGGCGACGATCTCCTCCACCGCGCCGCTGTCCGGGATCTCGTCCCGGTGCCGCGAAGCCAGCGATTCGGCCACGTTCGCCAGCACCTCCGCCACCACGTCCGGCCGCTGTTCGAGCCCCCGCAGCATCCGCGCCATCAGGTCCGCATACGCCGGCGGGATGGTCCCGAACGCCTTCTCCGTCGGGAAATAGGCGTAGTACGGCCGCCCCGTCGCCTGCTTCACCGCCCGGGCTTCCACCAGCCCGTCCGCGCGCAGGTTTTCGAGGTGCCGGCGCACCGCTGCGGGGCTGATGTCGAACGCCTCGGCGAGCGCTTCGGCCCGGGCGCCGCGGTGCTCCACGATGTACGCGAGGATCCGGTCGCGCGTTCCCTGCATGCTTCCACGGTAGCCCACTTGGATGACTTTCGCAACTTCAATGTTGCGAAAGTTCCGAACCGCCCCGCCCGCTCCACGCCGCCACCAGCTCCGGCGCCGGCACCCGGTCCCCGGCCTGCCGCCGCAGCCGCAGCGCCCGCGCGAACTCCGCCCCGAACAGCAGGATCGACCCGTTGATGTACATCCAGAGCAGGAACGCCAGCGCCGACCCGAAGCCGGCGTAAATCGCCGTATCGCGGGAAAAGCTCGACTGCGCGACGACGATAGCGACCACGTTTTTCGCGGCCTCGAAGAGCACCGTCGCCAGCGCGGCCCCCGGCAGCGCATCCCGCCACGCCGGCCGGGCCGCCGGCGCCACCCGGTAGAGGATGATGAACATCGTGAAGGTCACCAGCGGCGCCAGCACCAGCCCGACGACCTCCGTCGCCGCCTGCCGGTCGAACGGGAACGGCGCGCTCCCGTCCACCCGCGCCACCACCACCCGGGCCGTCGCCGTCGCCGCCACCGAGACCGTCACCAGCGCCCCGAGCACCGCCACGAGCAGGATGTCGATCAGCTTCCCCCGCCAGAACGGCCGGCTCCCCTTCAGGTGCGCCGTCGCGTTGATGCCGTTCCGCACCGCCCCAAAGATGCCGCTCGACGACCAGACGAGAAACACGAGGCCGAAGCCGAGGCTCGCCGGGCTGAACTGCTGCGCCCGCCGCACGATCTCCTCCACGTTCGCGCGCACGCTCTCCGTCTCCTGCAGTGGCACCTGCTCGAACACCCAGTTGACGATCGCCTGCCGGTCCGCAAAGAGGCCGAACACCGAGAGGGTGATGAGCGCCAGCGGGATGACCGAGAAGATGGCGTAGTACGCAATCGCCGCCGCGTAGGTCGGGCAGTTGTCGTCCACGTAGCCGCGGACGGCCGCCGCGACCACTTCGAACGGTGCGCGCAGCGGCCCGGGAATCTGCCGCCACGCCCGCCGTGTGCGTTCCTTCACCGGCCCATCTTAGGCGCCGCCCCGCCCGCCGGGGAACCGCCCGGCCGCCAGCTCCTCCAGCGCCCGCTGCCACCGGGGCCCGACCTCCGGCCACGCGAACCGCCGCGCCGCCGCCCGGAACGGCTCGCGCGGCGGCAGCGGCGCGGTCAGCAGCGCCCGCAGCCGCGCCATCAGCCCGGCTTCGTCCTCCCAAAGCAGCCCGTGCCACTCCGGCGGCACCAGCTCCGGGTAGGCGTACCGCCGCGGCGCGCAGGGGATGCAGCCGGCCGCCATCGCCTCCGCCATCCCGATGCCGAAAAACTCGTGCCGCGTCGTGCTCACCGCGATATCGGCCCGGCGGAGCAGCCGCCCGTACGCCGCCCGGTCCTCCGCATAGCCGAAGTGGAGCACCCGCTCGCCGAGCGCCTCCCGCAGCCGCCACATCGCCGGGCTCGGGTTGTCGCCCGGCTCCCCGGCGATGATGACGCGGAAGGCGAGCCCCTCATCGGCCAGCCGCTGCAGCGCCCGTTCGAACAGCTCCGGCGCCTTGTCGAACTCCCAGCGGTGATTCCAGAGCAGCACCGGCGGCCCGGCGTCCCGCTCCCCCGGCCCGTCGACGTGCGCGAAATCGAGCCCCAGCGGCAGCACCGCCGACTTCGCCGCGATGGCATCGATGCCCGCCGCGGTGAGCCAGTTGTTCGGTTCCCGCTCCAGCTGGCGGAACGCGCCGACCAGGTCATCCCGGTGGAACGCCGAGTTGAAGACCGCCGCATCGGCCGCCAGCGCGCTCGCGTAGTTGATTTGCCCGAACCAGGAGTTGAACTTCGTGCCCCGGAGCCGCGGGTAGGTGACCTGGTTCTCGTGGAAGTACACCATCGCCGGCACCCCGCCCAGCCGCCGCCGCGTCAGCGCGAGAAACGCCGCGAGGTCCAGCATGTCCGTCGCGACCAGGAAATCGAAGCTCCCGGGCACCCCGTCCAGCTTCGCCGCCAGCTCCTCCGCGCCGCGCCGCATCCGCTTCCGCCACTCGCCCGGCGGCAGCGCCAGCACCGTCCAGTCGAACCGGGTGTGCCGGAGCAGCCCCTCGAGGAACGCCCGGTGGCTGCCGCCGTCGAACGGCTGCAGGAAGAGCCCGCGCAGCATCCCGCCCTACAGGTGCCCCAGTTCGGCCAGCCGCTGGAGCGCCGCCTCCATCTCCCGGTCCTCCGGGTCCACCCCGCGGTACTGCGCGACACAGTGGCCCCCGTACTTCTCCACGAGGAACCAGTCGTCGTCGATGATGAAGTCCGGCCGCGGCTCCACGTGCGGGTCCTTGTCGAACATCCCGTCCACCCACTCCGCGAGCCCGTGGAGGTGGACCACCCGCTCCACGTGGGCGAGCCCGGCCGCGCTCCAGACGTACACGCGGTGGCCCGCCGCCTTCAGCCGCTGCATCGCCTCCCGCGCGCCCGGGCGGAGCGCGTTCGTGTGCTGGTCGATGAACACCAGCGTCTGGTCGACGTCGAAGAAGATGTTCACCGCGCCTCGCCTTTCCCGGCGGCGGGCTCCCGGCCGCGCCACGCCAGCACCCGCGCCGAGTTCCACATCGTCCGCCCGTAGCCGAGCGCCAGCACCAGCCCGATGCCGAACGCCAGCACCCCGGCGCTCACGACCGCCGAGCCCACGCTCTTGTACCACGTGTGCGCCAGCAGCGCGCCGCCGCAGAACACGGCGGTGAGCGCATAAACCGCCAGCGTCACGCGCACCCCCGAGAGGCCGAACATCCGCTCGATCCGGTCGTGGAAGTGGTCGAAATCCGCATGCATCGGGTGCCGCCCGTCGAGGAACCGCCGGAGGAACGCGACCGCCGTATCCAGCACCGGCAGGCCCAGCGCCACGAGCGGGATGTACAGCGGCACACGCCCCGTTTCGTCGAGCGACCCCGCGACGCTCAGCCCGGCCATCGTGAACCCGAGGAAGTACGCCCCCGAATCGCCGAGGAACCGCCGTGCGCGCCCGATGTTGAACGGCAGGAAGCCGAGCGACGCCCCGCACAGGGCGGCGAAGAGCATCGCGATCAGGTCGTGGCCGAGGTCCCATGCGATGTACGACATCGTGCCCGAGACCATCGCCGCCATCCCCGCTGCCACCCCGTCCTTGCCGTCGACGAGGTTCACCGCGTTCGTGACCAGCACGATCCACGCCACCGTCACGACCGGGTCGAGCGGCCCAAGCGCGACCGCCTCGCCGCCGGGGAGCGTCATCCGGTCCACATGAAAGCCGGAGAGATAGAGCGCGACGGCCGCGAGCACGTGCGTGCCGAACTTGAACCGCCAGTCGAGGTCGCGGAAGTCGTCCCGCGCGCCCATCGCGCAGACGATTCCGCCGCAGACCCCGAGCATCAGGAACTGCCGCCGGTCTTCGCTCACGAACTCGCGCGCCGCATCGGAGAACGCGGCCACCACGAACGGCGCCGCCACGAACCCCGCGAGGATGCTGATCCCGCCGATGCGCGGCATCAGCTCCCCTTTGCGGCCCCGCTTCGTCGGCAGGCGGAGCAGCCATGTGAGCGGCAGCGCTACCGCGAAGGCGGCGAGCGCCGTCCCGACCTCAAGCCACACGCGTCATCACCGGCATCGCCTGCGGCATGCTGCGCATGGTACGCCGGCGCGCGGCAGAGGTCAGCCCCGGGCGGCCACCGTGTGCGCCACCAGCTGCCCGTCGTGCATCTCCAGCACGCGGTCCGCCATCTCCGCCATCGCCATGTCGTGCGTCACCATCAGTCCGAGCTTGTCGCGCCCTTTGACCTCGGCGATGAGCGACTCCACGACCTGCTTGCCGCGCGCCGAGTCGAGGCTCGCTGTCGGCTCGTCCACGAGCACCAGCTCCGGGTCGTTCATCAGCGCCCGCGCGATGGCCACGCGCTGCCGCTCGCCGCCGCTCAGCTCGGTCGCGAGCGCGTCCCGCCGCGCCGCCAGCCCCAGCTCTTCGAGCAGCTGGTCGGCCCGCGCCCGCGCCGCCTTCAAATCGCTCCCGTTGATGCGCGCCATCACGAGCAGGTTCTCCCGCGCCGTCAGGTAGGGCAGCAGGTTGTTCGCCTGGAAAACGAAGCCGACCTTCTGGCGCCGGTATTCGGCCAGCTCCTTCCCCCGCAGCCGGGCGATGTCCCGGCCATTCACCTCGATCGTGCCGCGCGTCGGCGTCAGCAGGCCGCCGATCATCGCCAGCATCGTCGTCTTGCCGGAGCCGCTCGGGCCGACGATGGCCACGAACTCGCCGGGCTCCGTCGCGAAGCTCACGCCGCGCACCGCATGCACCGCCCGCTCGCCTTCGCCATAGATCTTCTCGAGGTTCTCGACCTTCAGCCGGATGCTCATCCCGTTGCTCCTTTCTCCCCGCCGCGGACTACTGCTGCTGCCCGAGCGCGATGATCGGGTCGACCTTCGCCACCTGCCGCCCGGAGAACAGCACGCCGAGGACGGCCATCAGCAGCAGCAGCGCGCTCGTCGTGACGAACGTTCCCGTCGTGAAGGCAATCGGCACCGGGTCCGGCACCTGCTTGATGCCTTCGTTCGTCAGCCATGCCAGGGGAACGGCGATCGCGACGCCGCCCAGCGCGACCAGCAGCGCCTGCACCAGCAGCTGCCGGAAGATGAAGCCCGTCGTCGCCCCGACCGCCTTCAGCACGCCGATCTGCGGCGTCTTCTGCAGCGTCAGCACGTAGAAGAACACGCCGATCACCAGCCCGCCGATCAGGTAGCCGAACACCTGCAGCGCCTGCACCGTCGACTGCTGGCCGGACACCCCCTCGATGTTCGCAAACGCGGTGCTCTTCGAGACGGCCTCCCAGCCGGCGCCGCGCTTCCCCGCGAGCCCGTCGCCTTTCAGCAGCACCACCGAAGCGACCGGCGTCCCCGGCGCATTCGTACCGTATTTCATCTCCTGCCAGGTGCTCCGCAGCATGTAGACCGAGGGCTGGAAGAAGAAGGCGCCCTCGTTCAGTTCGCCGACGATGGTGAACTCCCGCTCCTGGAGCCGGATCGCCAGCCGCACCGTGTCGCCCACCTTCAGCCCCGAAGCGCGGAGGAACTGCCGGTCGGCCAGCAGGCCGTCCGCGTCGGCCGGCGTCAGCGGCCGGCCTTCCGTCACCGGCGGCTCGCCGATGGTGCCCGGGTCGTACCCCAGAACCGCCGCTGACTTCACCTTCCCGTCGTTGCGCGTGTAGTTCACCGCCATGTACCCGAGCGGTGCCGATTCCCGCGCGCCCGACTCCGCTTCGATGCGCTCCACCGTCTCAGCGCTCAGCTCCGACCGAATCACGCTCAGGCCGGCACGGTCCGAATAGGCGATGGCGTCGGCATCGAAGTTGCGCAGCGCCCGCCCTGCCTGCTCGTTCAGTCCGACGCCGAGCCCGTTGATCATCAGCACGAGGTAGCTGATGAGCGTGACGATGAGCCCGACCAGCGCGAACTGCAGCTTCCGCCGCCGGATTTCCAGGAAACCGATCACCGCGATACCTCCTCAGGTTCCGGTCGGATGCCGTCGAGGATGATGTCGACGCACCGCTCGAACGACGCCGCCGGGCCGCCGGGGAAGCGGCCGGGCATCATCGGCGGCAGCAGCCCGTGGGAGAAGAGCGCCGCCACGAGCAGATGCGTCACTGCGTCCGGGTCCGCGCCGGGGCGGACGAGCCCGGCCCGCGCCGCCGCGGCGAGGTAGCGCCGCAGCCGGTCCATCACGGCCTCGCTCGGCCCCAGCAGCCAGGCGTGGTAGGCCGGCAGGTGCTCCCACTCGGCGAGCGCCGTCCGGACGCCGCGCCCGGCCCCGGCGAACGCCTGCAGCACCATCCGCAGGTACGGCCGCAGCTCCGCGTCGAGGTCCGCCGGCTCTTCCGGGAGCGGCGCCGCCCCGAGCCGCGCGACCGCCTCCGCATGCCCCCGCGCGAGCGCCGCCCCGATGAGCTCTTCCTTCGAAGCAAAGTGGCGGAAGAGCGTCACTTCGTTCACGCCGGCGCGCGCGGCGATCTTCCGCGTCGTCGCCCCGCGGAAGCCCTCTTCGTCGAACACCTCCCGCGCAGCGGTCAGCAGCCGTTCGACCGTGGCATCCATTTCCTGCCAGCGTATCATGCAAGCGCTTGCTTGCGCGTGACCCCGCTCACCCCGGCAGTTACCATCGACCCGTGCTCCAGGACCCGTCGCTCGACTTCCCGGCCCACGCCCTCCCGCCGCGCGCCAGCCTCGTCGCCGAACCCGGCGCGCTCCCCGGCCTCCGCAGCGCCATCTGGATGGGCGGCGCCCACAGCCTGCGGGGCGAACCCCTCCACCCGGCTGCGCTCGAAGCCGCCTGGCTCGTCGACTGCGCCGGCGATATGCCGCGCCAGTTCCGCGATGCCGCCGGCCTCCACATCGCCTGCGTCTTCGCCGACCTCGAGGCGCTCGCCCTCCCCTCCCGCCATATCCTCCCCGTCGTCGACCGGCTCGCGGCCGCCGTCACCGCGCCGGCAAGCGCGCCCCTCGGCGTCTACATCATGTGCACCCACGGGATGAACCGCAGCGGCCTCGTCGCCGGCCTCCTGCTCCGCCGTCTCGGCCTCGACGCCGACGGCGCGCTGGCGGCCATCCGCGCCGCCCGTCCCGGCGCGCTCTCCAACGGCGCGTTCGTCGACCTCCTCCGCCGCGCCTGAGGCGTCAGGCAGGGTCGTCCTTCCCTTCGAGCAGGTCGGGCCGCCGCCGGCGAGTCCGCTCCAGCCGCTGCTGCCGCCGCCACGCCGCGATCTTCGCGTGGTGCCCGCTCAGCAGCACCTCCGGCACGCTCCATCCTTTGTATTCCGCCGGCCGCGTGTACTGCGGATGCTCCAGCAGCCCGTCTGCGAATGACTCCTCTTGCGGCGAGGCCGCATCGCCCAGCGCCCCCGGGATGTGCCGCGTCACCGCATCGATCAGCACCATCGCCGGCAGCTCCCCGCCCGTCAGCACGTAGTCGCCGATCGAAATCTCCCGGTCGACGAAGTGCTCCACGAACCGCTCGTCCACGCCTTCGTACCGCCCGCAGACGAGGATGAGCCGCGGCTCCGCGGCGAGCTCCCGCACGATGCGGTCGTTCAGCCGTTCGCCGGCCGGCGTCAGGTAGACCACGAGCCCCCGCTCCGGCGCCTGCCCCCGCACGAACTCCAGCGCCCGGTCGAGCACGTCGACCCGCATCACCATCCCCTGCCCCCCGCCGAACGGGTAGTCGTCCACCGTCCGGTGGCGGTCGGTCGCGTGCTCCCGGATGTCGTAGATGTGGAGGTCGAGCAGGCCGTCCTCGCGCGCGCGTTTCACGATCGATACATCCAGCGGCCCGCGGAACGCCTCGGGGAAGAGCGTCAGCACGTCGATGCGCATTGCACCCGAGGTTCGGCCATGCTGCCCCCGGCGGCAAGCCCCGCCGCTTAGCTGCCGTGCTCCACCGGCCCGGCCAGCAGCTCCGCCACGTGATCCAGCAGCGGCAGCAGCACCTCCATCCCCTGCCGGACCGCCTTCGGGTTGCCCGGCAAATTGACGATCAGCGTTCGCCCGCGCGTCACCGCCAGGCCGCGCGTCAGCGCCGCGAACGGCGTGTGCTGCAGCCCGTTCACCACCAGCGCCACCGCAATCCCCAGCGCCTCCCGCTCCGCCACCTCGCGCGTCGCCTCGGGCGTCACGTCGCGCGGCGTCAGCCCCGTCCCGCCCGTCGTCACGATGACGTCCGCCGTCCCGGCATCGGCCCACGCCCGCAGCCGTTCCGCGATGAGCGACCGCTCATCCGGCACCACGCCCCGGGCGACGACCTCGTGGCCCGCTCCCGCCGCCAGCTCCGCGATCAGCGGCCCGCCGAGGTCCTCCCGCTCGCCGGCGGCCCCCCGGTCCGAAACCGTCAGGATGGCAATCCGCGCCACGCCCCCATCCTACCGTCCCGGCCATGCCGCGGCCCGAAAAAAGTGGTTGACACGCCGTTTCGGGGGAGCCTACCATGCGCGTGGGGGTGAAGTGGGGAGAAATGGGGAGCCTGTAGGCCCCCGGTCCCCGGAAATGGGGAACGCTCCATCGCCCGCCCCCGGAAAGTGATGAGGGCATGCAGACGCGCTTCTCAGGCGCCTACGACTACACGCTGGACGACCGGGGCCGGGTGCCGATCCCCCCGGCCTTCCGCGATGCCCTCAAGCCCGGCGGCTACATCGGCGCCGGCGCCGACCAGTGCCTGCACGTCTACACCCTCGAAGAGTTCGAACGGCAGGCCGCCATCTTCGACAACCTCCCCGAGGGCGACCCCCTCGCCGAGGACGCCCGCCGCGACTTCTACGCGAACTTCTGGCCGACCCAGCTCGACGGCCAGGGCCGCATCAACCTCCGTGACGACCTGGCCAGCCGCGCCGGCATCAGCCAGGAGTCCCGCGACGTCAAAGTCGTCGGCGTCGGCCGCCGGATCGAAATCTGGAACGCCGCCGTCTACGCCGCCCGCGAAGCCGAGCGCAAACGCGCCCGCGCCGAAATCGCCGCGGCCGGCTTCGCCGCGGCCCAGCCCGCACCGCAGGGAGGAGCGTAACGTGGTCGTCATGACGTCCTCCCTTCCCATCCACCAGCCCGTCCTCCTCGAAGAAGTCCTCCGCTGCCTGGACGTTCGCGGGGACGGCACCTACATCGACTGCACCGCCGGGCTCGGCGGCCATTCCGAAGCCATCGCCCGCCGGCTCGGTCCCGGCGGCCGGCTCCTCTGCATCGACCAGGACGCCGAGGCGCTGGAGTTCGCGCGCGCGAGGCTGGCACCGTTTGGGAGGCGGGTCAGCTTCGTCCACGCGAACTTCCGCGAACTCGACCGGGTTGCAGCGGAAGCAGGTGTCACGGCTGCCGATGGCATCCTTCTCGACCTGGGCTTCTCCTCGTTCCAGGTCGAGAGCGCCCATCGCGGGTTCGCCTTCTCGCTCGAAGGCCCCCTCGATATGCGCATGGACCCATCGGCCGGCGGCCTCACCGCCGCCGACATCGTGAACACCTGGGATGAAGCGTCGCTCGCAGCGCTCTTCTTCGACTACGGCGAAGAGCGGCAGGCGCGGCGGATCGCGCGGGCCATCGTCGCCGCGCGCGCCCGCCAGCCCCTGCGGACGACCACCCAGCTCGCCAGTGTCGTCGGGCAGGCCGTGGGGGGTGCCGGGAGACGCACCCCAATTCACCCCGCCACCAAAGTCTTCCAGGCGCTCCGGATCCAGGTGAACGGTGAACTCGACAGCCTTCACCAGGTGCTTCCGCTCGCCCACGGCCTGCTCGACCCTGGAAACGCTGACCGCCGGCCCGGGCGCCTCGTGGTCATCAGTTTCCACTCCCTCGAAGACCGCATCGTCAAGCGGTACTTCCAGCGCGAGGCCGCGGCCTGCATCTGTCCTCCCGGCCTCCCCGAGTGCCGCTGCGGCCACCGGCCGACGCTCACCATCCTCACCCGCCGGGCCGTCCGGCCCTCGGCCGAGGAGATCGCCCGGAACCCCCGCGCCCGCAGCGCCGTCCTCCGGGCCGCCGAGCGGAGGGCGTAGCCATGGCCGCCATCAACCACCCGCTCGGCGGCGTCCGCCGTCCGCTCGGGCTTCCGGTCCCCGGGTTTCGCATCAACTGGGGCGTCGCCGCCGCTGTGGCCTTCCTCCTTTTCGCCGCGCTCCTGCCCGTCCTCCAGAATAGCTTCGTCACCAGCCAGGGCTTCGATGTCCAGGCTTCCCAGCGCCAGCAGGCGCGGCTCCGCTCCGAAATCTCCCTCCTCGAAGCCGATGTCGCCCGCCTCACCTCCCAGGCCCGCATCGAGCGGCGCGCCCAGGAGATCGGCCTCGTCAAGGCCGGCGACCCGATCTACGTCACCGTCCAGGAACCCGGCCCCGCGCCGGCGAAACTTCCCGCGGAGTATCTCCCCCCGCCGGCGCCCGAACCTGCGCCGGCCGACTCCTGGTGGAAGTCCCTCCTCCGCTGGCGTCCCTGGTAGCCAGCACCACACCCGCCGTCGGACCCCGGCGGCCGGAGGCGCGTTCGGATGACCATCCAGAAAGCGCGGCCCAGCCGCCGCGTCTGGCTCCCCGCGTTGTTCCTCGGCCTCTTCGGGGCCGTCCTCGCCGCGCGCCTCGTCCAGCTCCAGGTCCTCCAGCACGAAGCCTACGCCGCCCAGGCCCGCAGCGAACTCCTCGGCAGCTCCACCATCTACGCCCGCCGCGGCGCCATCCTCGACCGGAACGGCGGCGTCCTCGCCACCTCCGTCGATACCTGGGACGTCTACCTCAATACCCGCGCCTGGCGCACCCCGGAAACGCGCGCCGCCGTCCTCGAAAAAGTCAGCGCCATCACCCGCATTCCCCGGCCAGCCATCGAAGCGCGCCTCGCCGCCAGCGGCGCCGTCGAAACCCGCATCGCCATCGACCTCGACTTCGAGCTCGGCCGCCAGCTCATCGAGGCCGACCTCCCCGGCGTCGTCCTCCTCCCCAACACCGCCCGCGTCCACCCCGAAGGCGACCTCGCCGCCGCCGTGCTCGGCTTCACCGGCCTCGACAACACCGGCCTCGCCGGCATCGAAGCCTTCTACAACGACATCCTGCAGGGCAAAGCCGGCAAGGCCGTCTACGAGCGCGACACCCTCGGCGACCCCATCCCCTACGGCCAGTACGTCGCCACCGAACCCGTCCCCGGCGACGACCTCGTCCTCACCATCGACCGCTACCTCCAGCGCCTCGCCGAGGAGATGCTCGCCGCCGCCGTCAAAGAGCACCGCGCCTCCGGCGGCAGCATCATCGTGATGGACCCCGCGAACGGCGAAATCCTCGCCAACGCGACGCTCCCCTCCGTCCGGTTTTCCACCCTCGAGCAGGACCTCGAATCCGCCAGCGAAGAGAAGAGCCCCTTCAAGAACATCGCCGTCACCGATACCTACGAGCCCGGCTCCGTGATGAAGGTCGTCACCGCCGCCGCCGCCATCGATGCCGGCGTCGTCACCCCGGACACCACCTACGTGGATAATGGGGTCGTGGATGTGGAGGGGGTGCTCCTCAAGAACTGGGACGACGGCGTCTACGGCACGCAAACGATGACCGGCGTGCTCCAGCACTCCATCAACTCCGGCGCCGTCTTCATGCAGCAGAAGCTCGGCACCCGCCTCTTCCAGTCCTACCTCGATGCGTTCGGTTTTGGGAAGCCGACCGGCATCGACCTCCCCGGCGAAGCCAGCGGCTTCTTCCGCCGCCCCGAAGACCCCGGCTACTCGCCCGTCGACGTCGCCACCCAGTCCTTCGGCCAGTCCATCAGCGTGACGCCGGTCCAGATGATGCAAGCCATCGCTGCCTGCATCAACGGCGGAAACCTGATCACCCCCCACGTCGTCAAAGCCCGGATTCGGCCCGACGGCTCCCGCATCGAAGTCCAGCCCGCCGTCGTCCGTCGCGTCATCTCCCAAGCCGCCAGCGACGCCGTCCGCCGGATGATGGGCGAGGTCGTGACCCAGGACCCGGACGGCTGGGGCCGCAACCCGGCCCGCTACACCGCCGGCGGCAAGTCCGGCACCGCCAACATCCCCGTCTGGGGCACCTACACCGACGACCAGCAGATCGTCTCCTTCATGGGGTTCGCGCCCCTCGAAAACCCCCGCATCCTCGTCCTCGTCCGCCTCGACCAGAACCGGAACCTGCTGACTGGCACGCAGGCCGCCGGCCCGATCTTCGCCCGCTACGTCGACGAGGCGCTCCGCTACCTCGGTGTGCCGCCCGAGAAAGGCGGCGGGAGGGCCGCCCCGTGACCGGCCACCTCACCACCGACTTCATCGCCGAAGAGATGTCCCGCCGCGGCTACCGCGTCGAATTCGGCGGCTCCGCCGAGGTCACCGGCGGGTCCGCCGATTCCCGCACCGTCCGCCCCGGCGAGCTCTTTTGCGCCTTCCCCGGGGAGCGCACCCACGGCGACGCCTACGTTGCCGCCGCCTTCCGGGCCGGCGCCGTCGCCGCCATCTGCTCCCGCCCGCCGGCCGAGCTGCCCCCGGGGCGCACCCTCGTCGTCGCGCCCGACACGACGAAGGCCGTCGGCGAACTCGCCCGCGCATGGCGCCTTGCCTGCAACCCGCGCGTCGTCGGGGTGACCGGCACTGTCGGCAAGACGACGGCGAAAGACCTGAGCGCCGCCGCACTCTCCCGCCATTTCCGCGTCTACAGCCGCCGCGGCAACTACAACTCCCGCGAAGGCCTTCCCCTCGCCCTCCTCGGCCTCCGCCGCGGTGACGAGGTCGCCGTCCTCGAAATCGCCATGGACAGCCGCGGCGAAATCGCCTACCTCGCCTCCATCGCGCTGCCCGAAATCGCCGGCGTCCTCAACATCGGCCTCACCCACATCGAAAAGCTCGGCTCCATCGAAGCCATCGCCGAGGAGAAGCTCTCCCTCGTCCGCGCGCTGCCGGCCTCCGGCACCGCCATCCTCAACATGGACGACCCCCGCATCGCGCCCGAAGCGGCCCGCCTGCCCTGCCGCGTCATCGGGTTCGGCGCGCCCGGGTCCGGCGCCGGGCTCGTCGTGCGCGATGCCGCCGCGCGCGGCCTCGAAGGCACCTCCTTCACCGTTGCGTACGAGGGCCGCGCCGCGCGCGTCGAATCGCCCGTCCCCGGCCTCCACACCATCCCGGCCGCCCTCTTCACCATCGCCGCCGGCATCGCCCTCGGCCTCCCGTTCGAGGATGCGGCGGCCGCCGTCGCCGCCGCCGAGCTCCCGGACCGCCGCATCACCGTCCGCCGCAGCGATACCGGCGCCGCCATCCTCGACGACCGCTACAACTCCAGCCCGGCCTCCCTCGCCGGCGCGCTCCGTCTCCTCCGCGACGCCGAAGGGCGGCGCATCGCCCTCCTCGGCAAGATGGCCGAGCTCGGCGACTACGAAGAGCAGGAGCACCGGGCCGCAGGCGCGCTCGCCGCCGAGTGCGCCGATATCCTCATCGCCGTCGGCGAAACGTGCCGCGTCATGGCGCAGGCCGCCCGCGAGGCCGGCATGGCCCAGGTCCACTGGTTCGCCGAGAAGGACGACGCCGCGCGCTTCGTCCGCGACATCCTCGGCCCCGGCGATACCGTCCTCTTGAAGGCCTCCCGCTCGCAGGCCTTCGAGACCATCATCCCGCTCCTGGAGGGCGAACCGTGATCCACGCCCTCTTCTCCGGCTTCGCCACCTTCCTCCTCGCGCTCGCCCTCGGCGAACCGATCGTCCGCTACCTCCGCCGGCGGCGCATCGGCAAACAGATCTCCGAATACCTGCCCGAGCACCAGAAGAAAGCCGGCACGCCCACCTTCGGCGGCTTCATCATCTGGCTGCCGACGCTCATCGTGACCGCTGTCGCCGTCGACTGGTGGAACCACCAGTCGATCCTCCTCCCCCTCGGCATGATCGCCGTCACCGCCGCGGCCGGCTTCGTCGACGACCTCGGCACGCTCCAGGATCGGCGGCAGGGCGGCCTCTCGTGGCGCTTCAAGCTCGGCTTCACGGCCGTCTTCGCCCTCGGCGCCGCCTTCGTCCTCTACCGCTACATCGAGGTCGAATCCATCAACATCCCCTACGTCGGCAGCTACGCTCTCGGCCTCTTCTACATTCCGCTCGCCGCCGCGATCATCGTGGCCACCACCAGCGCCGTCGCCGTCAGCGACGGCCTCGATGGGCTCGTCGGCGGCACCACGCTCATCGCCTTCATCGCCTACGGCATCATCGGCTTCATCCAGGGGCAGGAGTTCGTCGCCACCTTCGCCTTCATCATCGCCGGCGCGAACCTCGGCTACCTCTGGTACAACGCCCACCCGGCGCGCGTCATCATGGGCGATACCGGCGCCCTCGCCCTCGGCTCCTCCCTCGCCGTCGTCTCGCTCATGACCGGCCAGTGGCTGCTCCTGCCGCTCATCGGCATCATCTTCGTCGTCGAAGCCGGCTCCAACATCCTCCAGATCGGCTCCTACAAGCTCACCGGCCGCCGCATCTTCCGCCGCGCTCCCTTCCACCATCACCTCGAACTCATCGGCTGGGCGGAGACGCAGATCGTCACCCGCTTCTGGATCATCGCCATCGCCGCCGCCATGCTCGGCGTCGCCCTCGCGCTGGAGGTGCCGGAGCGATGAGCGCCGCACCCGCCGCCCTCCCGCCGCTCGAAGGCCTGCCGGTGCTCGTCTACTCTCTCGGCATCGAAGGGCGCGACCTCGCCCGCTGGCTCATCGCCCGCGGCGCCCGCGTCACCATCTCCGATACCCGCACCGGGGCGGCGCTCGCCGCGGCCGGCGCCGAACCGCCCGAGGGCGTCGAACGGGTCGTCACCGGTCAGCCCCTGCTCGACCCCGCCGGGTTCGGGCTCGTCGCCGTCTCCCAGTCGATCCTCCGCTACGACCCGGCGCTCGTCCGCGCCCGCGAGCTCGGCATCCCCGTGACCTCGCAAATGCGTCTCTTCCTCCAGCTCTGCCCGGGCCGGACGATCGGCATCACCGGCTCGAGCGGCAAGTCCACCACGACCGCACTCGTCGGCGAGATGGCCCGCGCCGCGGGCATCGAATTCGTCCTCGGCGGCAACATCGGCGAGCCCCTGCTCGCGCGCCTCGGCGAGATTCGCCCCGGGACCACCGTCATCCTCGAAATCAGCCATACGCAGCTCCAGTACACCGACCGCTCGCCCAACATCGCGGCCGTCACGAACGTGACGCCCAACCACCTCGACCAGTTCTCGTGGGATGAGTACGTCGGCCTCAAGCGCAACCACATCGCCCACCAGTCCCGCGGCGACGCCGCTGTCCTCAACGCCGACAACCCCGTCACCCGCGCGTTCATGGCCGCTGTCCGCGGCCGCCTCGCCGTCACCTCCATCGAAGGGCCCATCGAACTGGACGGCGCCTGCGTCGACGGCGGCGAGATCGTCATCCGCCGCGCCGGCCGCACGACGCCAGTCGTCCCGGTCGGTGAAATCCGCCTCCGCGGCCGCCACAACCTCGCCAACGCCGTGATGGCCTGCGCCATCGCCGCCGAGGCTGGCTGGCCGGTGACCGCGATGGCCCGCGCCATCCGGACCTTCGCCGGTGTGCCGCACCGCCTCGAGGTCGTCGGCCGCGCCGGGGGCGCCCTCTGGGTCAACGACTCGATCGCCACCAGCCCCGAGCGGACGGTCGCCGGGCTGCGCTCGTTCACCGAGCCCGTCGTCCTCCTCCTCGGCGGCCGCGACAAGCACCTCCCGCTCGACCTCCTGCAGGAGGCCGTCCGCGAACGCTGCCGCGCCGTCGTCTGCTTCGGCGAATCCGGGCCGCTCTTCCACGAGGCCGTCCGCGGCCTCGCCGATGTCGCCCTCCTCGTCGACTCGCTCGAGGCTGCCGTCGACGCCGCGTCCGGCCTCGCCCGCCCCGGCGACGTCGTGCTCCTTTCGCCCGGGGGCACGAGCTTCGACGCCTATCCCAACTTCGAAGCCCGCGGCGCGCACTTCCGCCAGCTCGTCCGCGCCCTCCCGGGCTTCACCGAGGAGGTGACGCCATAGCTGCCGCACGCACCGGCGACTGGACCCCCGGCCGCCCTGATTACATGCTCGTCGCCCTCGTCGGCATCCTCACGGCCTTCGGGCTCGTGGCCGTCTACAGCGCCTCCTTCGTCCGCAGCCTGGTCGATTTCGGCGACCCGTACTACTTCGTCATCCGCCAGGCCGTCTGGGCGCTCGGCGGGGCCGTCGGCATGTTCGTCATGGCCCGGCTCGATTACCGCCGGCTCCGGCCGCTCGCCGTGCCGCTCATGGGGGTCACGATCGTCCTCCTCGTCGCCGTGATCGTGATCGGCGTCGAAGGGGGCGGCGCGCGCCGCTGGATCGGCGTCGGCGAACTCACCCTCCAGCCGGCGGAGTTCGCCAAGCTCACCGTCATCATCTACCTTGCCGCCTGGCTCGCCTCCCGCGGCGGCAGCCTGCGCAGCTTCGAACACGGCCTCGTGCCGTTCGTGCTCATCATCGGCACCGTCAGCGCCCTCATCCTCCTCCAGCCGAACCTCGGCACGACGCTCATCATCCTCGCCATCACGGTGACGATGTTCTGGGTCGCCGGCGCCTCGCTCATCCAGATGGTCGCGCTCCTCGGCAGCGGGCTCGTCGCCATCACCGTGCTCGCTCTCGGGGCCGGCTACCGCGCCGAGCGCGTCACCGCCTTCCTCCACGCCGAGAAAGACCCGGACGGCATCGGCTTCCAGACGCTCCAGGCGCTCATCGCCGTCGGCAACGGGGGCGTCACCGGCCTCGGCCTCGGCGCCAGCCGCGCGAAGTTCTTCTACCTCCCCGAATCTCACACCGACGGCATCTTCGCCATCATCGGCGAGGAGCTCGGGCTGCTCGCCGGCCTCGCCATCCTCCTCCTCTATCTCCTGCTCATGGTCCGCGGCTACCAGGTCGCCCGCCGCGCCCGCGACGAGTTCGGCCAGCTGGTCGCGACCGGCATCACGACCTGGGTCGCCGTGCAGGCCTTCCTCAACATCGGCGGCATCCTCCGCGTCATCCCGCTCACCGGCGTGCCGCTCCCGTTCCTCAGCTTCGGGAGCAACGCCCTCGCCGCGCTCCTGCTGGCGATGGGCGTGCTCGTCAGCATCTCACGCTACGGCAGCGACCGCGGCGGCTACCTCGACCAGCACCCCGTCGAGCGCCGGCCGAAGGGCGCCATCGTCCGCAGGGAGGCCGGCGGATGACCTCCATCGTCCTCACCGGCGGCGGCACCGGCGGCCATCTCTTCCCCGCCGTCGCGGTGGCGGCGGCTCTCCGCGCCCTCGAACCGGCCCCGGCGCTCGTCTTCCTCGGCCCGGCGAACCGCGGCGAACGCGCCACCATCGAAGCCGCCGGCCTCCCCTTCGAGGAGGTGCCCGCCGCGCCCATCCGCGGCCGCTCGCCGCTCGGCCTGGCGCGAAGCTTCGCGACCCTCGCCCGGGGCACCGCCCGCGCCGTTCGCCTCCTCCGCCGGCACCGCCCCGCGGCCGTCTTCAGCACCGGCGGCTACGGCAGCTTCCCCGTCAGCCTTGCGGCCTGGCTCCTCCGCCGGCCGCTCGTCGTCTTCCTGCCCGATGTCGCGCCGGGCCTCGCCGTGCGCGTCGAGCAGCGGCTCGCCTCCCGCCTCGCGACCTCGACGCCGGCCGCGCTCAACCACCTGCCGCGGGCGAAGACGTCCGTCACCGGCTACCCGGTGCGGCCGGAGTTCTTCAGCCTCAGCCGCGAGGCCGCCCGCGCCGGGCTCGGCCTCGGCCCCGGCGAACGGCTCGTCGTCGTCGCCGGCGCCTCGCAGGGCTCCCGCGCGCTCAACGATGCCGTCCTCGGCCGGCTGGCGGAGCTCGTCGAGGCCGCCGCCGTCGTCCACGTGACAGGCCAGGCCGGGCTCGAAGCCGCCGAGCGCACCCGCGCCGCCCTCCCCGCCGGCCTGGCCGCCCGCTACCACCCCGCCCCCTTCCGGGCCGACCTCCCGGCCGTCATGGTCGCGGCTGACCTCGGCGTCTTCCGCGCCGGCGCCAGCATCCTCGGCGAACTGCCCGCCGCCGGCCTCCCCGCCATCCTGGTGCCGGGCGCCTTCGCCGGCGGCCACCAGCGCGGCAACGCGGCATGGCTCGCCGCCCAGGGCGCCGCCGAAGTCCTCGACGAAGCGGACCTGCCCGCGCTCGCCGACCGCGTCCTCGCCCTGCTCGCCGACGACGCCCGGCGCGAGCAGATGCGCGCCGCCGCCAGCGCCCTCGCCCGCCCATCTGCCGCCGCCGACATCGCCCGCCTCGTCATGGAGGCTGCCCGGTGACTGCCGACATCCGCGGCCCCGTCCATCTCGTCGGCATCGGCGGCATCCACATGTCCGCCATCGGCATCCTGCTGCGCCAGCGCGGCATCGCCGTCTCGGGCAGCGACCTCCGCCGCTCGCACCTCACCGACCGGCTCGAGGCGCTCGGCGCGCAGGTCTTCGAAGGCCATGACGCCGCCCATCTGCCCCCCGGCACCGCGCTCGTCGTGGCCACCGCCGCCGCCCGCCCGGACAATCCCGAGCTCGAGGAAGCCCGCCGCCGCGGCATCCCGGTCATCCTCCGCGCCGAGATGGTCGCGCGCCTCCTCGAGGGGAAGCGGCTCATCGCCGTCGCCGGCTCCCACGGCAAGACCACGACCTCCGCGCTCATCGCCTTCATCCTCGCGCGCGCCGGCCTTCAGCCGATGTACCTCCTCGGCGGCGAATCGCCCGACCTCGGCGGCCACGCCGCATGGGGCGAGGGCGACATCGCCGTCGTCGAAGCCGACGAATACCGCCGCGCCTTCCTCGAATACACCCCCGCGGTCGCCGTCATCACGACCGTCGAGCCCGACCACCTCGACGATTTCGGCACCCCCGAGGCCTACGAAGCCGCCTTCGCCGCATTCGGCCGGCGCATCCGGCCCGGCGGCCTCCTCCTCGCCTGCGCCGACGACCCCGGCGCCCGCCGCGTCAGCGACCTCCTCGGCGACGAACCGCTCCGCCACGAAACGTATGGCGCGGACGGCGTCCGCTACTGGCGCGCTTCCGGCATCGAGCTCGGCCCGGCAGGCGGCAGCTTCACCCTCGAGCGCGGCGGCACACCGCTCGGCCAGCTCACCGTCCGCGTGCCCGGCCTCCACTTCGTCCGCAACGCCACCGCCGCCGCGGCTGCCGCGCTTCACCTCGGCGTCCCGTTCGAAACGGTCCGGGAGGCCGTCGGGGCCTTCCGCGGCGCCCGCCGCAGGTTCGAACTCACCGGCGAAGCCGGCGGCGTCACCGTCATGGACGATTACGCCCACCACCCGACCGAGGTCCGCGCCCTCGTCGCCACTGCGCGCGCCGCCTTCCCCGGCCGGCGGCTCATCGGCATCCACCAGCCGCACACCTACAGCCGCATCGCCTACCTGTGGGACGACTGGCTCGCCTGCTTCGACGGCCTCGACGAGCTGCTCATCGTCGAGACCTACGCCGCGCGCGAAGACCCGGCCGCCGGCCGCTCCGCCCGCGACCTCGCTGCCGCCATCGCCCGCCCCCCTGCGCGCTACGCGGCCGATTTCGCGGAGGCCGTCCGCATCGCCCGGGAGGTCGTCCGCCCCGGGGACGTCGTGATCACCATCGGCGCCGGCGACGTGAACGAGGTCGGCCCCATGCTGCTGGAGGCCCTCCGGTGAGCGCCCTCGAACGCCTCGCTGCCGCCCTCGAACCGCTCGGCGAGCTGCGCCGCGCCGAGCCGCTCGCCCGCCACACGACCTTCGGGATCGGCGGGCCGGCCGACCTCTTCCTGACCGTCCGTTCCGGCGAGGCGCTCGGCCGCGCGCTCACCGCCGCAGCCGACGCCGGCGTCCCGGTCTTCATCCTCGGCTCGGGCAGCAACATCCTCGTCGCCGACGCCGGCATCCGGGGCCTCGTCATCGACAACCGCGCCCGCGCCGAACAGCTCGACGGCCTCACGGTCCGCGTCGAAAGCGGCGCCAGCTTCGCCGCCTTCGCCCGCCGGATGTGCCGGCGCGGCCTCGACGGCCTCGCGTGGGCGGTCGGCATCCCCGGCACGCTCGGCGGCGCCGTCGTCTACAACGCGGGCGCCTACGGCGGCTGTCTCGCCGATGTCCTCCGCCGGGTCCGCATCCAGGAGCCCTCCGGCCGCGCGGAGTGGGTCGACGCCGCCGACCTCCGCCTCGTCTACCGCGGCAGCCGCTTCACGCGCGGCGAGCTCCGCGGCCGCGCTGTCCTCGAATGCGAGCTCGAACTCTTCCCCGGCGACGCTGCCGACCTCGTCCGCCGCGCCGCAGCGTTCGATGCGAAGCGGCTCGCTGCCCAGCCCCGCGGCCGCAGCGCCGGCTCCACCTTCAAAAACCCGCCCGAAGCGCCCGCGTGGAAGCTCATCGACGCCGTCGGCATGCGCGGTATGCGCCGCGGCGACGCTGCCATCTCCGAGAAGCACGCGAACTTTTTCGTCAATGAAGGGAACGCCGCGGCGGCCGACGTCCGCTGGCTCATCGAAGAGGCCCGCCGGCGCGTGTTCGACCGCTTCGGCATCCGCCTCGAAACTGAAGTCGAATTCGTGGGGGCGTGGACATGAGCCGCCAGCGCGTCGCCGTCATCTTCGGGGGCCGCTCCGGCGAGCACGAGGTCTCCATCGTCTCCGCCCGGAGCGTCATGGCCGCGCTCGACCCGGCGCGCTGGGAGCCCGTGCCGATCGGCATCTCCCGCACCGGCGAGTGGCTGAGCCCGGCCGAAACCCGCGCCGCGCTCGAGGCCGGCGCGCGCGCCTTCACAGGCCTCGGCCAGCCCCTCCTGCGCGCGCACGACGCCCTCGCTGCGCTGGCCGGCTGCGATGTCGCCTTCCCGCTCGTCCACGGCACTTTCGGCGAAGACGGCACCCTCCAGGGCTTCCTCGAGATGGCCGGCCTCCCCTACGCCGGGGCCGGCGTCGCCGCCTCCGCCATCGGCATGGATAAGGCGCTCATGAAGGCGATCTTCCGCGAAGCCGGGATCCCCGTGGCCCGGTATTCCGTCATCCGATCACGGGAGTATACACTTCACCAAAATATGTCTATGGCCCTCATCGACGAGGCGATCGGCTACCCCTGCTTCGTCAAACCGGCGAACGGGGGCTCCAGCGTGGGCATCACGAAGGTCCGCTCCCGCGAAGACCTGCCGCGCGCCTTCGAGGCAGCCTTCGCCTACGACACCAAGGCCGTCGTCGAAGAAGCCATCCGCGGCCGCGAGCTGGAAGTCTCCGTCCTCGGCAACGACCAGCCCGAGGCCAGCACCGTCGGCGAAATCGTCCCCGACCGCGAGTTCTACGACTACGCCTCGAAGTACGACCCGGCGTCGAAGACCGAGCTGTACATCCCCGCCCCAGTCACCGAAGCCGTCGCCGCCGAGGTGCGCGACCTCGCCCTCCGCATGTACCGCGTCATGGGCTGCGAAGGCTACGCCCGGGTCGATTTCTTCCTCACCGCCGGCGACCGCGTCATCGCCAACGAAGTCAACACCATCCCCGGCTTCACCAGCATCAGCATGTACCCGAAGCTCTGGGAGGCTTCCGGCCTCCCCTACCGCGAGCTGCTCACCCGCATCCTCGAACTCGCCTTCGAACGCCACGCCCGGAGGCCGCAGCCGTGATCATCCGCAGGAACCGCGGCCAGCAGCCCGGCGTCGTCCGGAAGATCGTCCGGCGCACCCGCCCCGCTGTCGGCGGGAACGGCCCGCGCCGGGCCATCGTCCGCCGCCGGCCGCTCGTCATCGGCGAGGGCGTCGTCCCGCCGCAGCCGCGCCGCCGGCTCCGGCCCGCGCTCCCGGGCCGGCGCGCCGTCGCCGCCGTGGGCGGCCTCGCCCTCGCCGCCGCGCTCGTCGCCGGTGCCGCCTGGCTCTACCGCTCGCCCTACTTCCGCGTCGAGACCGTCGAAGTGCAGGGCGCCCAGCGCATGTCCGACCGCACCATCGTCGCCGCCGCCGACCTCCTCGGCCGCAGCATGCTCACCGCCGACCTCGCCGCCGCCCAGCGCGCCGTCTACCAGCTCCCGCTCGTCAGCTCCGTCCGCATCGAGCGCGACTGGCCGTCCACCGTCCGCATCATCGTCGAAGAACGCCGCCCGTGGGGCACGTGGGAGCAGGCCGGCGTCGACTACCTCATCGACCGAGAGGGGGTCGTCATCGCCGTCGGCGAGCGCCTGCCCGCCGGCGCCCCGGCCATCCGCAGCTCCGAGCCCGGCTCCCGCCTCGTCGGAGACCGCGTCGACTACCAGGCCGTCGATGCTGCCGCCGAAATCTACGAGCTCCTGCCCCGCCAGCTCGGCACCACCGTCGAAGAGGTCGCCTTCATCAAAGGCAAAGGCGTCCAGGTGACCACGGCCGACGGCCAGGTCGCTCTCTTCGGCGATTCCAGCTCCATCGCCTACAAGCTCGCCGTCTGGGCCGCCCTCGCCGCCGAGGCCCGCCAGCGGCACATCGCCTACACCACCATCGACCTGCGCTACGGCAACCGCCCGGTGCTGCAGTAGAGGAAGCGAGGAAAGGGGGAACCATGCGTCGACGCTCCACCGTAGCCGCCATCGATGTCGGATCCACCAAGGTCGCCGTCGTCGTCGGCGACATCTCCGAGACCGGGGAGACGCGCATCCTCGGCGTTGGCGTCGCCCCGGCCGCTGGCCTCTCCCGCGGCGTCATCGACAACATCCAGAGCGCCCGCGAAGCCATCTCCATCGCCGTCGAAAAGGCCGAGCAGGCGTGCGGCATGCGCATCCTCTCCGCCGTCGTCGGCATCTCCGGCGGCCACATCGCCAGCCAGAACAACCGCGGCATCGTCGCCATCCCGGACCGCACCCGCCCCATCTCGGCCGACGACCGCGCCCGCGTCCTCGAAGCCGCCGGGCAGGTCGCCATCCCCACCAACCGGCAGGTCATCCACGTCGTCCCCCGCACCTACTGGGTCGAAGGCACCGAGCCCGTCTCCGACCCGGTCGGCATGTTCGGCTCACGCCTCGATGCCGAGGTGCACATCGTCTCCGGCGCCGTCTCCGCCATCCAGAACCTCACCAAGTGCGTCGAAGGCGCCGGCGTCCAGGTCGACGACATCATCCTCGAAAGCCTCGCCTCCGCCGAGAGCGTCCTCACCGAGCAGGAGAAGCAGCAGGGCGTCGCGCTCGTCGATATCGGCGGCAGCACCACCTCCATCGCCGTCTTCGATGAAGGCGCCGTCGCCCACACCGCCTGCCTGCCGATCGCCGGCTCCCACCTCACGGCCGACCTCGCCCGCGTGCTCCGCTGCCCGTGGGAGAGCGCCGAGACCGTGAAGTGCACCGTCGGCGCCGCCTATGCCGACCCCGCCATGGCCGGCGAAACCGTCGAACTCCAGGTCTTCGGCACCCAATCGACGAAGCACGTCCCGCTCGAGCACGTCTGCGCCATCCTCCAGGCCCGCACCGAGGAGATCCTCGAGATGGTCGGCGTCGAACTGAAGCGCGTCGGCTACCTCGATCGGATCGCCGCCGGGCTCGTCCTCACCGGCGGCAGCAGCCAGCTCCGCGGCCTGCCGGAAGTCGCCGAATCCCGCCTCGACCTCCCCGCCCGCCTCGGCCGCCCCCACGGCTACAGCGGCCTCTCCGACCTCATCGGCACCCCCGCCTTCGCCACCTCCATCGGGCTCGTTCGCTACGCCCTCGCCAACCGCGAACGGCCCGGCGAATTCGCCGCACCCGCGTCCGATGGGAGAGGCCGCGGGCTGCTCGACCGCATCCTCAGCATCGGGAGGTCGCTCATCCCCCAGTAAGCAGCCCGGTCAGCGAACCGCCAACCTCGCCGCATCACAGCCTCATTCGATTGGAAGGGAAGGACACCGATATGAGCATGCGCTACGACATCGAACTGCTGCCGGATATCAAAGTCGTCGGCGTCGGCGGCGGCGGCTGCAACGCCGTCAACCGGATGGTTCGCGCCAAGATCCCGGGCGTCCAGTTCATCGCCTGCAACACCGATGCCCAGGCGCTCGCCACGTCCGAAGCGCCGACCCGCCTCCGGATCGGCGAAAAGCTCACCAAGGGCCTCGGCGTCGGCGGCGACCCGGCCCGCGGCGAACGCGCCGCCGATGAAAGCCGCGACGAGATCTACGACCTGCTCCGCGGCACCGAGATGGTCTTCGTCACCGCCGGCATGGGCGGCGGCACCGGCACCGGCGCCGCACCCATCGTCGCCGAGATCGCCAAGGAGTGCGGCGCCCTCACCATCGGCGTCGTCACCAAGCCGTTCCCCTGGGAAGGCTCCCGCCGCATGAAGCAGGCCGAAGAAGGCATCGCCCGCCTCCGCGATAAGGTCGATACCCTCATCGCAATCCCCAACGGCCGCCTCATCGAAATCTGCCCCCCAAACGCCACCGTCGAGGAAGCCTTCGAGACCGCCGACGACGTCCTCCGCCAGGCCATCCAGTCGATCTCCAACATCATCAGCCAGAACGGCTCCATCAACCTCGATTTCAACGACGTCCGCACCATCATGAGCGAAGCCGGCCCTGCCCTCCTCGCCGTCGGCAAGGGCTCCGGCGAAAACCGCGCCGTCGAAGCCGCCCGCTCCGCCACCCAGAGCCCCATCCTCGACCAGTCCATCGAGGGTGCCCACAACGTCCTCTTCAACGTCACCCACAGCGGCGCGCTCGGCCTCCGCGAGCTCGACGCCGCCGCCCGCACCATCGCCGAGGTGGTCGACCCTGCGGCCAACATCATCTTCGGCACCGTCGTCGACCCGCGCGTCGGCGACGAAGTCCACATCACCGTCATCGCCACCGGCTTCACGCCCCGCGCCTCCACCATCGGCGACCCGCTCGAAGAGGGCCGCGGCCGGCTTCGCGACTTCAACCTCCCCGGCGTCAACAGCATGGAAGATGCGGAGCTGCCTGCCTTCCTCCGCCGGAACATCCGCTCGCTCAACGCGGAACGCGACGGCATCGGCCGCGTTGCGCGCCTCTAAATAAAGAAGGGCTGAAAGGAGGGAACTACCTAACCGAACGCGCAAAAGCCCGGAAGGACACTCCCCTCTCGGGAAGCGGGGGCTCGGTGCAATGGGAGATGGCATCGAGCCCCTGGCTTTTGCCGCGACGGCTACCCCGCCGGTAGCTCCCCCGCTTTCAGCCGGAGGCGTAACGTAACACACCCGTCAAGCAAAAGACCAGACGTTTTCTGCAATCGCCCCTATCGCAGCTCGTCGATTCCCCGCCGCCGAACCGGGATGCCGAGCCGTCAGTCAGGCAGGCGCGGCTCCGCCCGCGCGGCCCCCGGCACTGCCCGGCGCGCCCGGTTCGAAGCCCGGGCAGGCGAGCACCGGCAGCGGCGGGTACTTCCGAAACCGCGCATCGACCCGCGACCGCCCGCAAAGCCAGAACACCGAACCCCGCCCGCTCACCACGCGCTGCGCCCACGCGCACCCCGCGCACAGGCCCGCCCGCGCTCGCTCGTCCCCGTCCACGCCTCCATTATCCCCCTGTCCCAACTCCCAACTCCCAACTCCCAACTCCCCGCTCCCAACTCCCGACTCCCCGCTCCCAACTCCCAACTCCCAACTCCCAACTCCCAGCTCCCAACTCCCAGCTCCCAGCTCCCAACTCCTTTATCATCCGCACACTTTATCCATCCCATGGAGCAGCTCTATGCCCGGAGCCCTCGAAGGTGTGCGCGTCCTCGATTGCACCCAGATCATCGCCGGCCCCCTCGCCGCCGCCCTGCTTTCCGAGATGGGCGCCGACGTCATCAAGGTCGAACCCCTCGAAGGCGAACCCTGGCGCCTGCAGGCCGAGATCATTCCGAAGGAGAGCAAGAACTTCCTCGTCCAGAATCGCGGCAAGCGCGGCCTCGCCCTCAACTTCAAAGACCCCCGCGTCGCCCCCATCCGCGACCGCCTCATCGCCCGCGCCGATGTGCTGATCACCAACTACCGGCCCGGCGTGCCCGAGGCCCTCGGCATCGACTACGAATCCGCCCGCCGCATCAACCCGGCCATCATCTACGCCGAGAACACCGCCTTCGGGAAGGAAGGCCCCGACGCCATGCGCCGCGGCTACGACATCGTCGCCCAGGCGATGAGCGGCCTCAGCACCTCCAATCCCAACCTCCAGAACGGCCTCCCCATGCCCGTCGCCTTCGCACCCGCCGACGTCGTGACCGGGTTCGCGCTCGCCTGGGCGATCACCGCCGCCCTCTACCACCGCCAGCGCACCGGCGAAGGCCAGGCCATCAACTCGAGCCTCCTCCTCTCCGCCCTCGCGCTCCAGGCCGGCTCCCGCGAAGTCCTGGCCATCGACGAACCCGTCCGCTACGAAAAACTCGCCCACCTCGCCGAGGCTCGCGCCCGCGGCGCGACCATGGAGGAGATCATCCGCGAACGCCGCCGCTTCGCCCCCGAACTCGCCGGCAACATCTACTACCGGCCGTACAAGACGAAAGACTCCTACCTCGTCGTCGGCTGCCTCGGCCCCGGCCCGCGGGCGCGCTTTCGGGAGGCGCTCGGCATCACCGACCCCCGCTACGAGCCCGGCTTCGACCCTGCCCGACTCGCCGAAGTCGGCGCCGAGCTGGTCCGCCGCTGCGAGGCGAAATTCCTCGAACGGACCAACGACGAGTGGCTCGCCTACCTCGAGCAGTTCGATATCGCCTGCGGCCCCGTCCGCTTCGTCGAAGAACTCTTCGATGACCCGCAGGTCCAGGCGAACGGCTACATCGTCGAGTACGAGCACTCCCTCCTCGGCCCGATGCGCGGCCCCGCGCCGGTAGTCCAGATGTCGGCGACCCCGACCCGCATCCAGCGCGCCTCCCCTGCGCTCGGGGAGCACACCGCCGAGGTCCTGCGCGAAGCCGGCTTCTCTGGCGCGGACATCGAACGGTTTCGCGCCGACGGACTCATCGCCTGACGGCCGGCCCCGGTTCATCCGCCGCAAAAAATTTGAGCAGTTGCAAGGTTAAGAAACCATTGAACCGCTCGATGCGCACGACTACCATCATCCATGGAGGTGCGGCCATGAAGCGCATGAATGTCGCGATCTTCGGAGACCGAAAAGCTCCCGGCAGCGTGCGCAGTATCTCGTAGTTCGCTCAGGACCAGCTTCCGGCCGTATTGCCCGGTACTGGTCTCAATTGTTCAGCCGGGAGAGGCGCCGCCGACCTGCCGAAATCCCGGCTTGGTTTTCCCCCGGAGGAATTCGATGTCCCAGCTCACGACCCTCAACCAGCGCAGCGGCCTCCCGCTGCCCGGCCCCCGCGGCCTCGCCGTGACCGCCGCCGCGGTGGTCGCCATCGTCGCCGGCGTCGTGTTCGCCATCATTCGCACCGGCGGCGCGGATGAAGCCCGCCCCGTGCCCGACCATGCGCTCGCCGGCTCCGCCGATATCGGCAAGGCCTTCGCCGACCTCGCCAGCCGCGCCGGCCTCGACGTCGCGCTGCCGGCGTCGCCCGACGGCCTGGCCCCTGCGGCCGTCGCTCTCGAGCCCGGCCCGCCCGGCAGCACCGCCGGCACGCTCGTCCTCGACTACTACGCCGGCCCGGCGCCGAAGGACGCTGCGGCCCTCGCCGCCTACGCCGGCCCGCGCGTCCAGGTCATCTACCGGCCGGGCGCCGGCGTCCCGCCCGCCGGCGGCGCGGTCCTCACCGTCGATGGGCGCGAAATCGCTGTCCAGCGGGCCGAAGGGGCGGCCGTCTACTACGTCCCCTTCGCGGGCGGCCTCGCCGAGGTTCGCAGCTGGTCGACCGGCAGCGAGCCGGCCCCGTCGGACGCCGCCCTCGCGCCGCTCCTCGCTTCCATCAGGTAGCTCTTCCGTTCGGACAATCGCGCGCAGCCGCGGGGCCCGGCTCTGCCGGGCCCCGTTTCGTTCCACCGCTGCCCACGGTCTCACAGGATCAGCATCGCGTCGCCGAAGCTGTAGAACCGGTAGCGCTCGCGCACGGCTTCCCGGTACGCCGCCATGACGAACTCGTACCCGGCGAATGCGCACACCAGCATCAGCAGCGTCGATTTCGGCAGGTGGAAGTTCGTCATCAGCACATCGACTGCAAGGAACTCATCCCCCGGCAGGATCTTCAGCGCCGTCCAGCCGGCGTACGGCACGATCCCGCCACGCTCCCGCGCCACGTGCTCGAGCGTCCGCACCACCGTCGTCCCGACGGCGACCACCCGCCGCCCCTCGGCCCGTGCCCGCTGGACCTGCCGCGCCGCCTCCTCCGGGACGGTGATGTGCTCGGCATGGAGGGCGAACTCCCGCGGGTCGTCGACGTTCACCGGCTTGAACGTTCCCGGCCCCACCTCGAGCGTGACGGCCGTCCGCTCGATGCCCGCGGCTTCCAGCCGCGCCAGCAGCTCCGGCGTGAAATGCAGCCCGGCCGTCGGCGCCGCCGCGCTCCGCGCCTCCCGGCTGTAGACCGTCTGGTAGCGCTCCGGGTCGCCCCGGAACTGCGTGATGTAGGGCGGCAGCGGCACCTCGCCCACCCGTGCCGGGTCGAACGGCCGCGCGAACTCCAGCACCACCATTTCGCCGCTCCTGCCCGCGCACACGGCGTCGACCTCGCCCTCCTGCGTGGCGAACACGAACCGGCGCCCCTCGGCCGCCCGGCGCGCGGGCTTCATCAGCGCCTCCCAGCGCGTATCCGTGAACGGCCGCACCAGCAGGATCTCGACGGCCCCGCCCGTATCCGCGCGCCGCCCGAAGAGCCGCGCCGCCATCACCCGCGTATCGTTCACGACCAGCAGGTCGCCCGGCCGCAGCAGCCCCGGCAGGTCGCGCACGACCCGGTGCTCGATGCGTCCCGCGGCGCGGTCGAGCACCATCAGCCGCGCGGCGTCCCGCGGCTCGGCCGGCTCCTGCGCAATCAGCTCCGGCGGCAGCTCATAGGCGAAATCGTCCGTCCGCATGACTCCAGCATTGCGCCTTCACCGCCAGCGATCTACGGTGCCCCCATGGCCATCGACCCCATCCCGCCCGGGGCCGACGACGCCGGGGGCGGCGAAACCACCCTCGCCATCGAACGGAGCGCCATCCGCCGCGTCACCGCTGAGCAGGTCGACATCCAGCGCAGCGCCGTCGGCGTCGCCGCCTTCGACCGCGGCACCATCCGCCAGTCCGATGCCGGCGTCATCGTCGGCCGCTCCGTCGCCGTCGACCAGGTCCGGGTCGGCATACTCGCCTCCCCGGTCGTCCGCGGCGACGTCCACACGCTGCTCGACCTCCGCTCGGCGGTCGCTATCGGCTTCGGGATGGTGCTGGGGAAGGTCGTCGTCGAAGCAGTCCGCGCGCTGGCGCGGAAGCTCCTTCCCTGACCGGAATCTCGCCCGGCGCGATCAGCGCCCGCCCCGCCTCGTCGGTCCTGAGCTGACCGCAGGCCGCGGAAATCTCCGCCCCCTTCTCGACGCGCACCGTGCAGTTTACGCCCGCTTCCCGCAGGATCCGCTCGAAGGCGAGCACCCGCTGCCGCGCCGGCCGGCGAAAGCCCCCCGCGGTTGGATTGACCGGGATCAGGTTCACATGCGCGCCGGTGCCGCGGACCAGCCGGGCCAGCTCGCCGGCCGTCTCGTCGCTGTCGTTCTCCCCCGCGATGAGCGCGTACTCGAATGTGACCCGCCGGCCGGTCCGCTCGAAGTACCGCTTCGCCGCCGCCATGATCTCCCGCACCGAGTGCGGCCCGGCCGTCGGCACCAGCCGCCGGCGGAGCGCATCGTTCGGCGCATGGAGCGACACCGCCAGCCCCACCTGCAGCCCTTCCCCCGCCAGCCGGTCGATGCCGCGGATGACGCCCACCGTCGAAATCGTGATGTGCCGCTGCCCGAGGCCGAAACACCGCGGGTCCGTCAGGATGCGCACCGCCTTCACCGTTGCCGCGTAGTTCGCCAGCGGCTCCCCCATCCCCATGAAGACGATGTTCGTCACGTGCTCGCCGCGCTCCCGCAGCAGCCGGCCGACGTGCACCGCCTGCGCCACGATTTCGCCCGCCGCGAGGTTCCGCTCGAACCCCATCTGCCCGGTCGCGCAGAAGACGCAGCCCATCGCGCAGCCGGCCTGCGTCGAAACGCAGACCGTCGAACGCCGCCGGCCGCCCGGCTTCGACGGCGGGTACTGCATCAGCACCGTCTCGATGAGCGTCCCGTCCGCCATTGCGAGCAGCAGCTTGGTGGTCAATCCGTCGTCGCTCGCGACCCGCCGCACCTCGCGCGCCGGCGAGAGGTCGAGCCGCCCGGCGAGCGCCGTCCGCAGGCCTGCCGGCAGCTGCCGCATCGCCTCGAACGATTCGGCGAATTCCCGGTAGGCCGCGTGCAGCACCTGGTCGGCGCGGTAGCGGGGCGCGCCGAGTTCCGCGAGCAGCGTCTCCAGCTCGCCCGGCAGCAGCCCGTACAGCGATTCGCGCTCCTGCGGCGCAGTCATGCGAGCCCCGCTGTCGGTTCGAGCCGGCCGCGCTCCCCGGCGGCGAACGCGCGGCCCGGCATCCGCTTGCCCCCGGGCCGCTGCACCTCCGTCAGCACCACCCACCCGTCGGCGAACCGGATCGCGGGCTCGCCGTCGAGCAGCCGCATCGTTCCTGCCGGCGCTGCCGGCCCTTCTGCGACCCGCGCCCGCCAGATGCGCAGCGGCTCGCCGCGGTACAGGACGAACGCGCCGGGCCACGGGTCGTACGCCCGCACGGCGCGCTCCGCTTCCGCGGCCGTCATCGCTGCCCGGAGGCGGCCGTCCTCCTTGCGCACCAGCCCGCAGTACGTCGCCTGCGCCTCGTCCTGCGGCTCCGCCGTCAGCGTCCCATCGAGCCAGCCGGGCAGCACCCGCACGAGCTCGCGCGCGCCGAGTTCCGCCAGCCGCGCCTCGAGCGTTCCCGCCGTGTCATCCGGGCGGATCGGCTCCTCCGCGCGCGAAATCACCGGGCCGGCGTCCATCTTCAGGACCAGCTGCATGATGCTCACGCCGGTGATCGTATCACCGGCGAGGATGGCCGCCGTGATGGGCGATGCCCCCCGCCACCGCGGCAGCAGCGACGCATGGACGTTCACGAACCCCCGCCGCGGGATGTCGAGCAGCCGCTGCGGCAGGATCTTCCCGTACGCCGCCACGACCGCCGCATCGAGCGCCAGCCCCGCGAGCTGCGCCGCGAACTCCGGCGTCTTCACCGACTCCGGCTGCGCCAGCGGCAGTCCCAGCTCCAGGGCTGCCGTCTTGACCGCCGGCGGCGTCATCCGGCCGCCGCGCCCAGCCGGCCGGTCGGGCTGGGTGACGACGAGCGCGATGTCGTACCCCGCGGCGGCGAGCGCGCGCAGCGACGGCACCGCGAACTCCGGCGAACCGAAAAACGCGACCCGGCCCCTCACCGCCGCCACCGGTGCACGTCCGTGAAGCGGCTGGCGCTCGTGAACAGCACCCCCGGCTCGGCGTCCCGCAGCCAGGAGGGATGGACCACGACCGCGCCGGCCGCCGCCAGCACGAGGCTCGGCTGGATGCCCTGCCAGACGTCCTGCAGCTGCCGGTAGGCGTCCAGCCGCACCTCCGGGTCCGGCGACGTCCGCCCCCGCGCGATCAGGTCATCGACCACCGCATCCTCGAAGTTCGCGAGGTTCAGGCCGGCCGCGCCGAGCTGCGAGCTGTGCCAGCCGAAGTAGAGATCCGGGTCCGGCCCCTGGTCCCACATCACGACCGCCGCCTCGTACTTCCGCTCCTGCAGGAAGTCGCGCCGCAGGACCGAGAACGTCGTGCTCGCGACCGTCGCCCGGATGCCGAGCGCCTCGAGCTGCTTTGCGGCGGCGTTCGCCAGCGCGACCCGTTCCGGCGCGTTGTCCGTCCGGATGGTGAAGCGGAACTCCTGCCCCTCGCGCACGAGGATCCCCGTCGTGGGGTGGGGCTGCCAGCCGGCCTCCTGCAGCAGCTGCCGCGCGCGGCTCAGGTCCTGCGCCTTTGCGTCGAACTCCTCCGCGTACGCCCACGTCCCGGGCACGACCGGCGAGGCCGTCGCGCGTCCGACGCCGTGGAAGACCTCCTCCACGAGCCGGTCCCGGTCCAGCGCGAGGGACAGCGCCTGACGCACCCGCTCGTCCCGGAAGAGCGAGTTCGCGTTGTTCAGGTAAAGCAGCGCCAGCATCGGCCGGGTTGCCGCCGTAAACGTCTTCCCGCCGACCCCGCGGACCTCGTCGAGTTGCGCCGGCGTCCGCGGCCCGCGCAGGTAGATGCCGTCGGTTTCGCCCGCCGCGAACGCGCGGATCGCCTGCGGCTCATCCGGGTAGAACTTCAGGATGATGCGGTCGATGCCGGGCCGCCCGAGGTAGTACGACGTGTTCGCGGCGAGCGTCGCGCTGCCCGCCTCCAGCGATTCCAGCCGGTAGGGCCCGCTCCCCACCGGGCGCGCGTTGAACGCGTCGCTCTCCAGCGCCTGCGCGCCCTTGCCGCCCAGCAGGTGCTCGGGCAGGATGCCGACCGTCGCGCTCCGCGCGAGGAACGGCGCGGACGGCTGCCGCAGCCGGATGACCACGGTGCTCAGGTCCGGCGTCTCGACGGTCACGCCGTTCCAGCCCTCCGCCATCGCGGCATCGTCGAAATCGGGGTCCTGCAGCAGCCGCACCGTGTACGCCACGTCCCGGCTCGTCACCGGCTCGCCGTCGTGCCAGCGCGCATTCGCCCGGATGCGGAAGGTGTAGGTGGCGCCGCCGTCGGAAACCTCCGGCAGCTCGGCCGCGAGGTCCGGGATGACCTTGCCGTCCTTCGAAACCCGCACCAGCCCGGAGAACACCAGCGCCGAGAGGTCGGCATCCACCTCGTTTGCGTTCACGAAGAGCGGGTTCACGCGCTGCCAGGTGCCGGCGACAGCCTCCGTATAGGTCACGCCGCCCGGGAGGACGACCGATTCGTTGCCCGTGACGCGAAGGCCGAGCGCGACGGCCGCAGCGATCATCGCGGCGGCGATGCTCCCGATGGCCACGAACGCGAGGCGCGATGGCGCCCGACCGTTCGGTTCCATCAGCCCCCTACTGCCACTGCACGCTCAGGAACGATACGAAGATGAATACGATGACGAGCAGGATCGTCGCCTGGAAGAGCGTCCGCTCCAGCCCCCGCTTCGTCCGGTACACCGAGCCGCCCGACATCCCGCCGAGCGCTGCGCCGAAGCCGCTTCCCTTCACCTGCAGCAGCACGACGAGGATGAGCAGCGCCGAAACGAAAATCTGGAAGAGGTTCATCAGCATGGGAGCCTACCGGGTGAGCGCGACCGGCTCCTCCTTCGGGAGCGCCCGCCGCGATGGGATGTTCAACGCATCGCGCTGATCGTACAGCCGCATGATCGTAGCCGCGAGCTTGTGCGGGTCGTGCCGGTAACGGTTCTCTTCCGCGACGACGTCCGCCTCCACGAGCCGTATCCCCGGGTGCGCCCGCAGCGCCTCGTTCGAGACCTTCACCGCCTCCGCGTGCCACGCCTCCGGCAGCGCCGGCGCGATGTTGTTGTTCGCCACCACCACCTGCACGATCCCCTGCCCTGCGTGCCGCTCGAGCGCTTCCACGTGCTCCGCCACGCCGAAGCCGTCCGTCTCCCCGTGCTGCGTCGCCACATTGCAGACGAACACCCGCAGCGCCGACGTCTGCTGCAGCGCCTTCCGGATGCCCTCCACCAGCAGGTTCGGCAGCACGCTCGTGTACAGGCTGCCCGGCCCGATGACCACCATGTCCGCGTCGAGAATCGCCCGCACCGCGTCCGGGTGGGCCTCCGCATCGGGCGGATTCAGGTACACCTCCCGGATCGCCGCGCCCCGCTCCGTGATGTTGTGCTCGCCGTGGACCACCTCGTTCTCATGCGTCCGCGCGCTCAGCGTCACGTCCTCCAGCGTCGACGGCAGGATCGTCCCGCGCACGTTGAGGACGCGGCTCGCCTCGTGGATGGCCGCCTCGAAGTTCCCGGTCACCTCCGACATCGCGACGATGAACAGGTTCCCGAACGAGTGGCCCTCCAGCCCTGCGCCGTTCGTGAACCGGTACTGGAACAGCTTCGTCATCAGCGGCTCGGCTTCGGCCAGCGCGGCGATGCACTGCCGGAGGTCGCCCGGGGCCACCACCCCGAACTCCTGCCGCAGCCGCCCCGTGCTGCCGCCGTCGTCCGCCACCGTCACGATGGCCGTCAGGTTGCTCGTGTAGTTCTTCAGGCCCCGCAGCAGCGTCGAGAGGCCGGTGCCGCCGCCGATGGCCACGATCTTCGGCCCCCGGCTCAGGAAGCGCTTGGCATAAATCGCCTCGGCGAGGTTCTGGTCCCGCCAGTCCGGCCGGACGAAGGCGTACAGCAGCGACTGGTTCAGCTTGTAGACCGCGAGGCTCACCGTCCCCAGCGAGGCCGTGATGAACAGCAAACCGCGCATCCACCGGGGGATGAACTGCAGCGTCAGGTAGTAGAAGATGCCCGGCAGCGGCGCCTGCAGGTACGCCTCCCGCAGCATGTAGGCGAGGCCCAGCCCCATCAGCACGACGCCGAAGAGCAGCAGCACCAGCCACCGCTTGATGTGCATGCCCGGGTAGAGCCACTTCAGCGCTGAGTGGTCCCGGACCTTGCGCCACGTCATAGCCGGCAAGTATACCACCGGGGGTCGATATCGTTCGGGCAGTTGATCATTTCTTCAGCTCCCGTTCCAGCAGCTCCTGCACCACCTGCGCGTTCGCCCGCCCCCGCGTCTCCCGCATCACCTGGCCAATGAGGAACTTGACGGCTGTCTCCTTCCCCGCGTGGTAGTCCGCCACCGCCTTCGGGTTCGCCGCGATCGCCTTCCGGACCAGCCCCGCCAGCTCATCCTGCCCGCTGATCTGGGCCAGTCCCTGCCGTTCGATGATCGCCTGCGCGCTTTCCCCGGAGGCGACCATCTGGTCGAACACCTCCTTGCCGACGAGCGCCGTCACGGCGCCGCTGGCCACCTGCTCGATCAGCCCCGCCAGCGCAGCCGGCTCGAGCGGGAACCGGTCGATCTCCGCCTGGTTCGCGTTCAGCCAGCGCGCCACCTCGCCCAGCATCCAGTTCGCCGCCAGCTTCGCCCGGCGCGCCTCGTCGCCGCTCAACGCCGCCACCAGCTGCTCGAAGTACGCTGCCCGCGGCCGCTCTTCGGCCAGCGTCGCAGCCTCGTAGGCGCTCAGCCCGAGCGCCCGGTAGCGCTCGACCTTCGCCGCCGGCAGCTCCGGCAGCCGCGCCCGCACCCGCTCCACGAACGCCGCGCTCAGCCGCAGCGGCGGCAAATCGGGCTCGGGGAAGTAGCGGTAGTCGTGCGCGTGCTCCTTGCTCCGCTGGCTGAGCGTCGCCTGCCGCTCGTCCGACCAGCCCCGGGTTTCCTGCTCGATCCGCCCGCCCGCCTCCAGCACCCCGATCTGCCGCTTCGCTTCGAACACCAGCGCGTCGTGGACGGCGCGGAAGCTGTTCATGTTCTTGATTTCGACCTTCGTGCCGAAGGCGGTGTCGCCGCGCCGGCGAACCGAGATGTTCGCGTCGCAGCGGAAGTCGCCCTCCTCCATGTTCGCGTTGCTCACCCCGATGTAGCGGAGCACCTGCCGCAGCCGGACGAGGTACTCGCGCGCCTCGGCCGCGCTCCGGATGTCCGGCTCGCTGACGATCTCCATCAGCGGCGTTCCGGAGCGGTTGACGTCGATCAGGCTGTACGGCTCGCCCGTCACCGGGTCCACCCGGTGGAGCAGCCGGGCCGTGTCCTCCTCCATGTGCACCCGCGTGATGCCGACTCGCCGCCGCTCGCCCTCGACCTCCACCTCGAGCCAGCCGTCCCGGCAGATCGGCAGGTCGTACTGCGAAATCTGGTAGCCCTTCATCAGGTCCGGGTAGTGGTAGTTCTTCCGGTCGAACTTGCTGAACGGCGCGATCGAACAGTTCAGCGCCAGCCCCGTCAGGACGATGTCTTCGATCGCCTTCTCGTTGATGACCGGCAGGACCCCCGGCATCCCGAGGCAGACGGGGCACACGTGCGTGTTCGGCTCCGCGCCCGAGTAGTCCGCGCTGCACCCGCAGAACATCTTGCTGGCGGTCTTCAGCTGGCAGTGCACTTCGAGGCCGATGACGACCTCGTACTCAGTCGCGATGGCGGTCACGCACTTCCCTCCGCCGTATGGGCACGTCCCGAGTATAGGCGCGGGCCGGGCAACGGGTAACCGGGGAGATTCCGGATGTCGAACCCGCCCATTACACGCCAGCCGCCTTCAGCCCCAGCCGCACCGCGACGAGGATGAGGGAGGCCGCGAGCGCCCGGAGGATGATGCCGCCATGGAGCCGGTGCGCCAGCCGCGCCCCCACCTGCGCCCCCGGGATCGCCCCGGTCGCCAGCAGCAGCGCCTCTGCCAGCGCCCGGTCCCAGCCCAGCACGCCCTGCGCGAAATGGACCGCCGTCCCCTCGGCCGCCATGAACATCAGCACGAAGTGCGAGGTGGCCGCCGCGATGTGCACCGGGAAGTGCAGCACCGTCGCCATGATGGGCACGTGGATGATACCGCCGCCGATGCCCAGCAGGCTGCTGATGAACCCGACCGCCGTGCTGATCAGCACGCCCTTCCAGAGGTGGTACGAATAGGTGAACGTGTTGCCGTGGATGTCCCGGATGGTCCGGCGCACCACGCCCCGGCCCTGCACTGGCGGCACGATCGCCTGGTTGTGCCGCCGGATGAGCAGGTAGAGCCCCACCCCCGCGAGCAGCAGGGCGAAAATCGCATCGAACAGCCGCCGCGGCACGTACCCCACCGCAATCGCGCCCGCCACCGCGCCCGGAAACGTGCCGATGACGAACCACCACGCCGAGCGGAAGTCGATCCGCTTCTGCAGCCCGTAGGCCAGCGAGCCCGATGCCGCGTTGGCGCACACCACCAGCAGCGAAATCGCCGTGATCTGCTCCGGGTCCTTTTCCGGGTAAACGAGGAGCAGGACCGGCACGAGAACGAACCCGCCGCCCGCTCCGACCAGCGTGCCGAACGCACCTACGGCGAACCCGAGCAGCACGAGAAGAGGGTCGGTCGGCTCCAGGGCGGTCCCTCGCGAATCCGTTGGATCGAGTTTCGCCCCTCCGCGCCCCCCGGTCTACCGGGCGTTCAAACCGGGATGCCGCCCTCGTCGGCGTACTCGCCGCGCCGCCCGAACGCCCGGCCCCGGGCGCGGTCGAACATCCCGCCCAGCCGGTCCTGCAGGTGCGCCCACCGCCGCTCGATGCGGCCCCGCAGCCAGCCGCGCGTCGAGCCCGTCTCCCGATACCGCGCGTACCGGGCCTCCAGCCGCCGCTTCGGCCGCATCCGCCGCAGGCGGGCGAGTTCACGCACCACCGCCCGCCGCAGCAGGGCAGCAGCCTCCGCGTGGTCGGTGTGCGCGCCTTCCCCCGGCTCCGGCACGGTGTGGTCGACGATGCCCAGCCGCAGGCAATCGTGCGACGTCAGCCGCAGCCGCTCCGCGACCTCCGCCGGCCCGCCTTCCAGCACCGCGGCAGCATCCTCCGGCCGGATGACTTCGTACACCGCGTTGTCGAGCATCAGCACCCGGTCGGCCGCGGCCATCGCCATCGCAGCCTCCGAGTTCCCCTCGCCCGTGATGACGGCGATCGTCGGCGAAGGCGCAGTCAGCATCGCGGCCATGCAGCCGGCGATTGCGGCCCCCTGCCCCGCCTCTTCCGCGGCGAGCGACGGGTCCGCCCCCGCCGTGTCGACCAGCGTCACGATCGGCAGGCCGAGCCGCCCGCCGAGGCGGACCGCCCGCTCCGCCTTGCGGAATCCCGCCGGCCCGATGAGCCCGCTCTGCTGCCCGGCGTGGGGCCGCACCTGCCCGACGAACACCGCTGCCTCGCCGTCGAGCGCCCCGATCCCCGCGACGATCGCCGGGTCGTCCGCTCCGCTCCGGTCGCCGTGCAGCTCGAAGAATGCGGTGGTCATCCGGGCGATGAACTCCCGCGCGGTCGGCCGGTTCTCGTGCCGCGAAAGCTGCACCTGCTGCCATGCGGGCCGCGGCGTGTGGTGCACATGCCCCGGCCGAGCTCCCGCGGCGGCGTTCGCGCCGTTCTGCCGGTCGAGCAGGTCCAGCAGGCCGGCCAGCGTGTCCCGCAGCTGCGGCCGCGCCACCACCGCATCGATCAGCCCGTGGCGCAGGTGCGCCTCCGACGTGTGCGCACCCTCCGGCAGCCCGTTCTTCGCCGTCTCCTCCAGCGCGCGCAGCGCCGCGTACCCAACGAGCGCGTTCGGCTCGGCAATCAGCACGTCGGCCAGGTTGATGAAGCCCGAGTACGCCGACCCGGTCGTCGGGTCCGTCAGCACGCAGAGGTACGGCAGCCCCTGCTTCCGGTGCCGTTCGATGGCCACGGCAATCCGGGGCCCCTGCATCAGCGCGAGCAGCCCCTCCTGCATCCGCGTCCCGGAAGTCGAGCAGACGAGCACCACGGGCAGCCGCCGCGACGCCGCGCGCTCGAACGCCCGCGCCAGCCGCTCGCCCGCCGCCACGCCGATCGACCCGCCGAGGAACGCGAAATCGACGACGCCGATGACGACGTCGTGCCCGCCGATGGCGCCGCGTCCCGTGACCGCGGCCTCGGTCAGCCGCGTCCGCCGCTGCTCCTGGATCACCCGCGTCCGGTAGGAGTAGCGCTTGCTCCCCGGGAACGACAGCGGGTCGATCGCGGAGACCGCGCGGTCGTCCTCGTGGAAGGTGCCGAGGTCGAGCAGCGTCGCCAGCCGCTCCTGCGCCGTCAGGTGGAAGTGGAACCCGCAGGCGTGGCACACCCGGAACCGTTCGTACAGCCGCGAGCCTTCGAGGTTCGCCCCGCACGAAAGGCACCGCTCCGGCTGCGGCTCCGGCTCGCTCCGGGGGGCCTCATCGCCCCGCCGCAGGATGCTTCGAATCCCTTTCACGCTGGCTCCAGTCTATCAGGCCTCGTCGTCCGCGCCTTCGCGCGCCAGCACCCGCCGCGAATCGCCTTCCTCCCGCGGGCCCACGATGCCCTCCGCTTCCAGCAGCTCGAGAATCTTCGCCGCCTTCAGGTAGCCGACCCGCAGCCGCCGCTGCAGCAGCGCCGGCGAAATCCGCTGGTGCTTCGCTGCCAGCGCCCGCGCCTGGATGACCGCCGGGTCGTCCTCCTCCACTTCGATGTCCGCATCGCCGCCGTTCTGCGCCGCCAGCGCCTCCTCCAGCAGCGCGTCGGCCGTCTCCGGCGCCAGCGCCCGGAACCGGTCGTCCTTCCAGAACGTCACCAGCCGCTCCACCTCCGCGTCCGACAGGTACACGCCCTGGATGCGAATCGGCTTCCCGGCATCGCGCGGCAGGTAGAGCATGTCGCCCCGGCCCAGCAGCTTCTCCGCGCCGCCCATGTCGAGAATCGTCCGCGAGTCCGTCTGCGACGTCACGGCGAACGCGATCCGGGTCGGGAAGTTCGCCTTGATGAGGCCGGTCACGACATCGACCGACGGCCGCTGCGTCGCCACGATGAGGTGGATGCCCGTCGCGCGCGCCAGCTGCGCCAGCCGGCAGATCAGCTTCTCCACCTCGAAGGGCGCCGCCATCATCAGGTCGGCCAGCTCGTCGATGATCACCACCCAGTACGGCAGCTTCTTCAGCGTCCGCGGGTGCTTGTTGTACCCCTCGATGTTCCGCACGCCGAGCTCGGCGAACTTCTTGTAGCGCGCCTCCATCTCCCCGACGACCGCCTGCAGCACCCCGACCACCTTGTCCATGTCCACGATGACTTCGCTGAAGGCCATGTGCGGGATGCCCGAATACCCGACCAGCTCCACCCGTTTCGGGTCCACCATCACGAACCGCACGTCGTCCGGCGTCGCGTTCATCATGATGCAGGCGATGATCGCGTTCATGCAGACGCTCTTGCCCGAGCCCGTCGCGCCGGCGATGAGCAGGTGCGGCATCGTCGCGAGGTCGGCCACCACGGGCGCGCCCGCGACACCCTTCCCGAGCGCAATCGCCAGCTTCGACTTCCGCGCGACCTCCGCGAACTCCTTCGTTTCCATTACCGACCGCAGCGTCACCACCGTCGCGCTGTCGTTCGGCACTTCGATGCCGACGATCGCGCGGCCCGGCACCGGCGCTTCGATGCGCAGGCTCGGGGCCGCCAGCGCCAGCGCGAGGTCGTTCTGCAGCGCCGTGATCTTGTTCACCCGCACCCGGGTCCGCGAGACCTCGACCCGCTCCGTCCGCGGGCGGCCGTCCGGCCCGAGCAGCGGCTTGCCGTTCTCGTCCCGCAGCGGCACGTCCTTGTAGCGCACCTCCCAGCCCGGCTCGACGCCGAACTGGGTCACCGTCGGCCCCTCGTTGATCTCCACCACCGTCGCATCGACGCCGAAACTCGCGAGCGTATCGACGATGAGCTGTGCGCGGGCAGCGTTGTCGTGCCGGCGGCTCGCGCTCGGCTGCGGCGGGTTCAGCAGCTCCATCGCGGGCAGGTGCCAGCCGCTCCGGTTCTCCAGCGGCAGCCCGAGCTGTTCCGGCTCGCCCGGCTCCTCGTCCGCCGGCGCGTCTGCGCTGCCGTCCGGTCCGAACGCCGAAGGCAGCTCGTCTTCGGCGGCCGGCGGGGCAGGCTCTTCCGCGGGCACCTCCGTGAACGCCGCAGCAGCGCCGACGCCGACGGGCGACGCCGGCGCGCCGGGGTCGATGCGCGGCCGGAACACCACCGGCGGCGGCTCCAGCGAGGGCCCGGCCGGCTGCAGGCGGCCGTACTCCGCCGCGCCGATGACGATCTCCTCCTCCCGCTCCGGCCGGCGGACGATGAACGCGATCCACCGCCCCGCCGCCGCCGCGGCCCGGTGCGGCAGCCGCCGTTCCCACGCCTCCTGCAGCCAGAGCGGGACGTGCACCGCCACCCACCGCGTCGGCCCCGGCGCCAGCAGCGCCGCCGCGATGACGAACAGGCTCAGCCAGGCGATTTTCCCCAGCAGCCCCGCCACCAGCAGCTGCCCGAACCGGCCCCCGAGGCTCACCTCCGCAAACTCCACCGTGCCGACGCGCCACTGCGCCTCGTTCAGCCCGAGCAGCCCCCACGTGAACAGCCCCAGCGCGATCACCCCGGCCGTCCGCTGCAGGAGGAGCCGCCGGTCGAGATACCACCCGCGCCACGTCACGACGGCGCCGTAGAGCGCCCACGCCGCCAGCACGATGAGCCCGAACCCGATGCCCCGGAGGACGGCGTCGCGCGCCCGCTCGAGCGCTGCTGCGCCGTCGAACAGCGCGATCCAGGCGGCGAAGGCTGCCGCCGCAGCGGCCGCCGCCGCTTCTTTCCACCATCGCCGAAGGAGAGCGAACTGGCTGCGCCGCGCGCCCGCGCGGGCGCTCCGCTTCGCCGGCGTGCGCGCCGGGCGGGCCCGGCCCTTCGTCGTGCGTGCCGCCATACGACCTGCACTCCTCAGCTGCCGGCCGAAACCCCCCGCTGGCCCCGGCCACGCGCCCCCAGAATCTTGCCGACCTAGACCTCGACTGTCACGGTCAGCACCATCGGGCGCCTGCGGGTCTCATCATAAAGGAACTTGCTGACCCCGTCCCTGATCCGGTTGTTGATGTCGCCGAACTCCGCGTAGTGCTCGGCCCCCTGCAGCGCCTTCGCGACCACCTCGCGCGTCCGCTCCGCGAGGTCCTCCCGCTCTTCGAGGTCCACGAACCCCCGCGCGAGGATCTCCGCCGGCCGCTCCAGCGCGCCCGTCTGCTTGTCGACTGCCACGATGACGACCACGACACCGTCGGTCGAGAGGTGCGCCCGGTCGCGCAGGATGTGCTGGTCGACGTCGCCGATGCCCAGCCCGTCGACGTAGACGTAGCTGGCCGGCACCCGGTCGCCGAGCCATGCCGCCTCCTCATCGATTTCGAGCACGTCGCCGTCGGTCAGCACGAACGCATTCCCGGCCGGCACCCCGACCGATTCCGCCAGCCGCGCGTGCACCACGAGATGCCGGTACTCGCCGTGGATCGGCACGAAGTACTCCGGCTGCAGCAGCCCCTGGATGATCTTCAGCTCCTCACGGCTGGCGTGCCCGCGGACGTGGATGTTCGATACCCGGTTGTAGAGCACGTCGGCGCCCAGCCGGAACAGGTTGTCGACGTTCCGGTACACCGCCTGCTCGTTCCCGGGGATCGGCGAAGCGGAGAGCACCACCGTATCGCCCTTCGTGATCTGGATGTGCCGGTGGTCGCCGTTCGCCATCCGCGTCAGCGCGCTCGTCGGCTCGCCCTGGCTTCCTGTCGTCACCACGACGAGCTTCGACGGCGGCGTATTCCGCATCTCGTCGACCCCGATGATCGTGCCCTCCGGCGCCTGCAGGTAGCCGAGCTGCCGCGCCATCGCCACGTTGTCGATCATCGACCGCCCGGTCACGAACACCTTCCGGTTCGTGAACACCGCCGCGTCGATCACCTGCTGCACCCGCGAAATCAGCGACGCGAACGTCGCCACGATCACCCGCCCCGGCGCATTCACCATGATCTGCTTCAGCGCTTCGCCGACGAGCTGCTCGCTCGGCGTGTACCCGTCGACTTCGGCATAGGTCGAATCCGCCATCAGCAGCAGGCAGCCTTCCGCACCGATCTGCGCCAGACGGATGAGGTCCGTGTGCTGGTCCATCACCGGCGTGTGGTCGAGCTTGAAGTCGCCGGTGTGCACCACCGGCCCGAGCGGCGTCCGGATGATGAGCCCGCAGGCGTCCGGGATGGAGTGGGCGACCGTGAAAAACTCCACCTGGAACACGCCCGCGTCGATGACCTGGCCCGGCTCGACGACATGGGTCTTCGCCTTCTGCGCCAGCCGGTGCTCCTGCAGCTTCACCCGGATGAGCCCGTCTGTCAGCCGCGTGCTGTAGACCGGCACGTCGAACTCCCGCAGGAAGTACGGCAGGGCCCCCACATGGTCCTCGTGCCCGTGGGTCAGGAACACCGCCCGCACCTTCTCCTTCCGCTCGCGGAGGTACGTGAAGTCCGGGATGACGAGGTCGACCCCGAGCATCTCTTCCTCGGGGAACATCAGGCCGACGTCGATCACGATGATGTCGTCGGCGTACTCGAGCACCATCATGTTGCGGCCGATTTCGCCCAGGCCGCCGAGGGGAATCACGCGAAGCGTCGTTTTCGAAGTCATGGGTTCCTATTCGAACAGGGGAATTTGCTGCGGACCAGCCGGAGCCGCGCCGCTTCCGCCGCCCGGCGCGGCGGCCGCGGCAGGCGAAGTCGGCGCCGGGGCTGCCGGCTGCTGAGCCGGCGGGGTTGCTGAAGGCCTCTCGGGCGGCGTTCCCGCGGCAGCAGTGTCCGCCGCCGGCGCAGCCGCCGCAGTCAGCCCTGCGCGCGCCCGCTCGAGGATGGCGCGCAGCCCGCGGAAATCGTCGATGAGCACCTGCCGCAGCGCKCCCTGGTGGAGCGCCGCCGCCGGGTGGTACATCGGGACGATGATCCGGCCGTCGACCTCTTTCGGCCGGCCGTGGATGCGCGAAATCGTCTGCTGCGGGAACCACCGCGCCATCGAAAACCGGCCCAGCGTCACGATGACCAGCGGGTCCACGAGGTCGATCTGGAGGTCGAGGTACTCGGCGCAGGCCTCGATTTCGCCCGGCAGCGGGTCGCGGTTCCCCGGCGGCCGGCACTTCAGCACGTTGCAGATGTAGACGTCCTCGCGGCGGAGGCCCGCCTCGGCGATGAGTTCGCTGAGGAACTGCCCAGCCGCGCCCACGAACGGCCGGCCCTGCCGGTCTTCGTTCAGCCCCGGCGCCTCGCCGATGAACATCACCTCGGCATCGAGCGGGCCCTCCCCGGGCACCGCGTGCGTGCGCGTCTCCGCCAGCGCACACATCCGGCAGGCGCGAATCACCTCATACAGCTCCCGCGCGCGCTCCTCTTTCGAAACCGCAATCACGGGCGTACTCCCTCAGCCGCCGGCGCCGGCAGCGCGCCCCGCAGCCGCCGCGTCGCCGTCACCAGCATCTGGACACCGATGGCCGAGAGCACCACCGCGAACACGACCTGCAGCCCGCGCCCGCTGAGCTGCGTCGCCAGCCCCGCGCCTGCCACCGCCCCCGGAATCGCCGCCGGCGTAATCCACTTCGCCGCCGCAGTGTCCACCGTGCCCTGCCGGTAGTGCGTGAGTGCGCCCAGCGCCGAGGCGAGCACGATGACGACGAGCGAAATCCCCTGCGCCGCGTGCTGCTCGGTGCCGAGCACGAGCACCATCGCCGGCACGAAGATTGCCCCGCCTCCGATGCCTAGCGCCCCGCTGGCGAGGCCGCCCGCCAGCCCGATCGCCGCAGCGATCGCCAGCTCGGCCCCGGCCCCCGGCTCCAGCCACCCGCCGGAGGGCGCGAAGAACAGCAGCCGCAGCGAGACTGCGAGCAGGAAAAGCCCGAACAGCTGCCGCAGCCGCAGCGCCGGGATCCGGAGCGCAATCCGCGCCCCGGCGACCGCGCCGGCCATCGCGCCCGCCGCCAGCCCGCCGAAGAGCAGCCAGTCGAAATGCCCCGCCGCGCCGTAGAGCGCTGCCGCCACCGCTGCCGTCGCCGTGATCACCACCAGCGAGGTGCCGTGCGCCACGTGCTGCCGCATCCGCAGCGGTCCCGTCATGAGCGGCACCATCACCGCGCCGCCGCCCCCGCCGAGCAGCCCGCTCAGCATCCCGCCAGAAAACCCCGCCAGCGCCGACCACCGGCCGCGGGCGCTCACGGCCCTGCCCCTCCCGGGTTCGGCCGCTTCGGCTGGACCGCCCACGCCATCAGGATGCCGACGAAGTACAGCCCCAGCAGCGGCCCGGCCACGAACGTCTGCGTGATCGGGTCCGGCGTCGGCGTCACGACCGCTGCGATGATGAACACCACCACCACCGCGTACCGCCAGAATCCCAGCAGCTGCCGCGCCCGCACCAGCCCCAGCCGCGCGGCAATCGCCAGCACCATCGGCAGCTCGAACGAAATCCCGACCCAGAAGATGATCCGCGTCACGAAGTCGACGTACTGCCGGATGCCGATGACGTTGTCGATTTCGTCGCTGCCGAGTTCGAGCAGGAAGCCGAGCGAGGCCGGCAGGATGATCCAGTAGGCGAACGCCATCCCCGCGAGCAGGAAGAACGCGGCCCCGATGATCCCCGGCAGCAGGATCTTCCGTTCGCGCGGCGTCAGCCCCGGCACGATGAACGCCAGCAGCTGGTAGATGACGACGGGCGACGCGAGGATGACGCCGCCGTACAGGCCGATCTTCACGATGATCCCGATGCGGTCCGTCGGCGAAAAGCTCGAAACCCGGAAGTCCGGCACCCGGTCCCGCGCCGGCGCCACCATCCACCCGAGAATCGTCTCCCAGAAGTAGAAGCACACGATGACCCCGATGAGCACCGCGACGCCGCTCACCATCACCCGGTAGCGGAGCTCCTTCAGGTGCTCGAGGAGCGTCATCTCCGGGCCGCCGGTATACCCCTCCGCCTCGGCGGGCGGCGCGGCAGCCCCCTGGTCGCGAATCGGTTCGGCAACCATCGGGATCAGAACACCAGCGGCGGCCCGGGCGCCTCACCGGCCGCTTTTGCAGGCTGCGCGGCCGGCACCTCGTCCGCCGGGGCCGCCGGCAGCTGCGGCGCGGCGAGCGCTCCGCTCGCTTTCGCCTCGGCAGCCCGGAAGTTCGCATCAATCTCCGCGAGCCCCTGGTTCAGCTTCGCCTGCTCTTCGCGCAGCGTCTTCTGGGCCAGGTCGATCTCGCCCCGCATCGTCCGGTACTGCTCATCGAGGTAATCGATCTCGTCGCGGAACTCATCCCGGACTGCCCGCGCGTACAGCTGCATCTGCCGCACCGCCCGCCCGATCTGGTACGCCATCTGCGGCAGCCGCTCCGGCCCCACCACCACGAGCAGCAGGACGAGGATGAGCAGCAACTCCTGGTAGCCGATGCCCRGGAACTCCACGCGTCCCTCCCCGGGGGGCGGACCCGCGCCCCGGTCGGCGCGGGCGCCTTACTTGTCTTCGACTCCGTGGTCCTTCAAGTAGTCTACGGCGTCCTGGACGGTCACGATCTTTTCCGCGTCTTCATCGCTGATCTCGAGCCCGTTCACGTCGTTCGCGAACTCCTCCTCGAGCGACATGATCAGCTCGACCAGGTCCAGCGAGTCGGCGTTCAGGTCGTCCACGAACGACGCGCTGGGGACGACTTCGTCCTCTTCGACGCCGAGCTGCTCGACCACGATTTTCCGAACACGTTCGAATACGGTTGCCACGGTGCTGGTTTCTCCTCGGGATTTACGATTGCTGGGTAGGGTCCGTTGTCGTTGATGACTCGCGGCCTGCTGCTTCCTCACCGCCCCGGTCCGGGCTCTCCGCCCGTCCCCGGAGCCGTTCGCTGATGGTCCGCAGGACGCCGTTCACGAAGCTCGGCGAGGTGTCGCCTCCGTAGCGATGCGCGAGTTCGACCGCCTCGTTGATGACCGCAGCGACCGGCGCAGCGTCGTCCGAGACGAGTTCCCATATTGCAAGCCGCAGGATGTTGCGGTCAACGATGGCCAGCGTGCTCACCGGGTACTTCGGCGCAGCCGCCTGGATCTGCCGGTCGAGCTCCGGCCGCATCGCCTGCACCCCTGCGATGGCCGCCAGGCCCCGCCGCTCCCATTCCTCGCCGCGGAGCGCCGGCCGTTTCTCCCGCTCCTCCCGCAGCCGCCGCCGGAAGGCYGCCTCCGGCGGATGGCCCGAGGTTTCGCCTTCGTACAGCGCTTCGAGGGTGAGCTGCCGGATGACGCGGTGCGGGCTGACGGCGGTCACGCCATCACCATACCGCCGTCCACGTGAATGCACTGCCCCGTGATGTACGCCGCGCCGTCCCCCGCGAGGAATGCCACGAGCGGCGCCACCTCCTCCGGGCCCGCCAGCCGCCCCAGCGGAATCTGCGATTTCGCCCACGCCACCGCCTGCTCCGTCATCCCCTGGATGATGTCCGTCTCGATGAATCCCGGCGCGACGGCGTTGACCGTCACCCCCCGCGAGGCCACCTCCCGCGCCAGCGCCCGCGTGAAGCCGATGAGCCCCGCCTTCGCCGCCGCGTAATTCGCCTGCCCCGCGTTCCCCATCACCCCCACGACGCTCGTGATGTTGATGATCCGCCCGGCCTTCGAACGCAGGAGCGGCCGCATCGCCGCCCGCGTCACGAGGAACGCTCCCCGCAGGTTCACCTGGTGGACCGCATCCCAGTCGTCGTCGCTCATCCGCATCAGCAGGCCGTCGCGCGTGATGCCCGCGTTGTTCACGAGGATGTCGAGCCCGCCGAACCGCTCTGTCGCTGCCTTCACCATCGCCGCCGCGTCGTCGGCGTGCGCGACATCGCCGCCGACGGCGAACGCGTCGGTTCCCATCGCGCGGATCTCCGCGGCCACCTCTTCGGCGAGCGCGCCGTTCGCGCGGTAGTTGACCGCCACCCGGGCGCCGCGCCGCCCCAGTTCGAGGCAGATCGCCCGGCCGATGCCCCGGCTCCCGCCGGTCACCAGCGCCGCCCGGCCGTCCAGCTCACCCATCGGGCAGCTGCACCCGCACCGACGCCGCATCGTTGACGTTGATGCAGGTCGACTTCCGCAGCATCCGCTTGATGATCGCCGTCAGCACCCGCCCCGGCCCGAATTCGATGAACGTCTCGATGCCCTGTTCGCCGAGGAACTCGACCGTCCGGCTCCACTGCACCGGCCGGCACACTTGGTCGACCAGCTCGTGCCGGATCGCCAGCTCATCCTGCGTCGGCGTCGCCGTCACGTTCAGCACGACCGGCACCGCGGGGTCGGCCAGCGAGGCCGTCGCGACCGGCTGCACCATCCCGTCGGCCGCCGGCCGCATCAGCGAGCTGTGGAACGCACCGCTCACGCTCAGCGGGATGACCTTCACCGCGCCGCGCGCTTTCGCGTAGTCGAGCGCGCGCACCACCGCTTCGCGCCGCCCGCCGATGACGACCTGACCCGGCGCATTGACGTTGCAAACCTCCGCGCCCGCTTCCCGGCAGATCTCCTCGCAATCGGTCAGGTCCAGCCCCAGCACGGCGGCCATGGTGCCCGGGTTTTTCTCCCCAGCGGCCTGCATCAGCTCGCCGCGCGTCCGCAGCAGGCGAATCGCCTCGTCGAACGGCAGGGCCCCGGCGGCGACGAGCGCCGAGTACTCGCCCAGCGAGTGCCCGGCCACGAACGCCGGCCGCTCCAGCAGCTTCGGCGAAACCTCGGTGGCGACTTTCAGCAGCGCCAGGCTCGTGACCGCGATGGCCGGCTGCGCGTTCTTCGTCTGCTGCAACTCGTCCTCCGGCCCCTCGAAGCAGAGCCGGCTCAGCCGGAAGCCGAGGATCTCGTCGGCGCGGTCGTACAGCTCGCGCACCGAGGGGAACTGCTCGTAGAGGTCTTTGCCCATGCCGACGGCCTGGGCGCCCTGGCCCGGGAACACGAACGCCCGGTCCTTGCGAACCGGGTCGCTGTAGATGAGGAACGGTTCCAGGGCCGTCGCTCCGAAAGTTAGTCGAGCTCCGGTTCGGGCAGCTGAATCACTTCCCGCCCCCGGTAGGTCCCGCAAATCGGGCACGCGTGGTGCGCCAGCCGGGGAGCCTTGCACCGCGGACAATCGATGATGTGCGGCATCCGGATCTTCAGATGCGAGCGGCGCTTCCCCTGGCGCGAAGCTGCGTATTTCCGCTTGGGCAGCGGCGGCATAGCGGCTCTCCTTCAGGTCGTTACCCATGCTTCCGAGGTTGCAGTGTGAGCAGCCCCGCCCATCGCGGGTCGATCGGTGCGCGCTCGCACTGGCAGGTTTCCATGCCGAGGTCCGTCCCGCATTCAGGGCAGAGCCCCGGGCAGTCCGGCCGACACAGCGGCTGCATCGCAGCCGCCATCACCGTATATTGCCGGACCGCCTCACTAATGTCGATCTCGTTGTCCAGCCCGATGAGGAACGTCTCCTCGTCTTCCCCCTCGATCGGCTCCACCCAGTGCCCGTCCACCAGGTCCACCTGCTGCCGGTAGAACTCCTCGAACGCCACCGTCTCCGGGTACGCGAACGCGACCAGGCAGCGGCTGCACTGCGCCTCGATGAGCACATCCGCCCGGCACCGCACCAGCACGCCCCGCGGCACCCGCACCAGCTCGACTTTGCCCCGGTGGACCGGGTCCTCCGGCTCGATGACATGCCGCCGGCTCGCGCCGACTTCCGACTTCAGCAGCCCCGCGACGTTGAAACGCATCCCTCCGCCCCCTCCTGTGGTCCTTCTGTCCATTGAACCCCATTTCGCAGCGCCCCGGTAGGTTCGCGCCGGCGGGCGGCGCCCGCACGCCATAACTCGCCGACTTTCGTGATGATTCGGACAAAATGCCGCCCCGCCCGTTGAGCGGCGCCAGCGGCCAGCCTAGGCTGTTGCCCCGGGGCTTTGCCGTTACGGTTAGCCTGCCCCGGATGGCCCATGTCGCTCATCACCGACGTCCGCACGCTCCAGGAAATCGACGACGAGGTCGCCGCCCTCGAATCCTCCCTCGCCGAGGTCGATGCCCGCCTCGCCCGCTCCGAGGCCCTGGAGGCCGCCGAGGCCGCCTTCGCCGCCGCCGATGCCGCCTTCCAGGAGGTCCGCCGCGCCCAGCGCGACCTCGAAGCCGCTATCGCCGCACTCACCGCCAAGATCGTCCCGGAGGAGACCCGCCTCTACGACGGCTCCGTCCGCAACCCCAAGGAGCTCACCGCCATCCAGCACGAGGTCGAGCACCTCAAGAGCCAGCGCAGCGGCCTCGAAGACCGGCTCCTCGAGGTGATGGAGACCTTCGAAGCCGCGTCTGCGGCCCGCGCCGCCGCCGAAGCCGACCTCGCCGCCGCCCGCCGCGCCCGCGCCGCCGACATCGAAGCCCTCGAAGCGAAGCGCGCGGACCTTGCCGCCCGCATGGCTGCGGCCCGCGCCCGCCGCGACGCCCAGGCGGCCCGCATCCCGCCGGCCTCGCTCCGCCTCTACGACGACATCCGCCGCCGCCGCGGCCACGCCGTCGCCCGCATCCAGGGCTCCAGCTGCACCGGCTGCCGCGTCGCCATCCCCGAAAGCATCCGCCGGAAGACCTTCGACCCGGAAGCGCTCGCCCAGTGCCCCAACTGCGAACGCATCCTCTACGTTGGGTAGTCGCCCGTGCAGGCCATCGGCTACTTCTCCGCCTCCGCCCGCCGCAACGGCCAGAAGCGCAGCATCGGCGAGCAAAACCGCGCCTTCCTCGACTTCTGCCAGCGCTCCGGCTACGAGATCGCCGCCACCTTCGCCGACCCGGATGAGGCCTCCTCCGCCGGCTTCGACCAGCTCCTCGAGTTCCTCCAGCGCCCCGGCCGGGCCTTCACCGTCGTCGTCATCGATACCCTCTCCGCGCTCGGCCCGGACCTCGGCGCGGCGGCCCTCCGCCTCCTCGAACTGGAGCACGGCGGCGCGACCGTCCTCCTCGCCCACAACGGCAGCGAAGCCTTCAAAGCGCTCGTCGATACCTGGGCCGAGCGCGGCGAAGGCACGCCCATCTCCGAACGCGTCCGCTCGGCCATGCGCCGCAAAGCCGTCCGCGGCGAAGTCCTCGGCCGGCCGCCCTACGGCTACCGAGTCGGCCCGCGCCGCCGCCTCGAACTGGTGCCCGAGGAGGCCGTCGTCGTCCGCTACATCTTCCGCCTCTACCTCAGCGAAAACCTCGGCATCCGCAAAATCGCCGGCCGCCTCAACGAAGAGAACATCCCCACCCGCCGCGGCGGCCGCTGGAGCATGGTCACCGTCCGCGACATCCTCCGGAACCGCGCCTACCTCGGCCACTACTCCCGCTTCGGCACCACCGTCACCGGCAGCCACCCCGCCCTCGTCTCGCCCGAGGATTTCCGCCGCGTGCAGGACCGCCTCCAGTCCCGCCACGCCCCGGCCCGGCAGCGCAGCGTGACCCCGTTCCTCCTCTCCGGGCTCGTCTACTGCGCCCGCTGCGGCAACAAGATGATCGGCGTCAGCCGGCGCCAGTCGTGGCTCACCCGCTCCGGCGAATCCCGCTCCGCCACCTACCGCTACTACCAGTGCGAATCCCGTACCAACCAGTCCGCCTGCGGCTACARCACCCGCCGCGCCGCCGACCTCGAAGCCCGCGTCCGCGAAGAGCTCGCCAGCGGCCAGCACCCCGGCCCGCGCGTCCGCATGGCCGGCAACGTCGATTCCTACGCCCTCGAACTCCTCTCCCAGGTCGACCGCATCGAATCGCGCATCAAGCGGAACCGCCGCCAGGTCGAAGAGCTCGTCGCCGACGCCGCCCACGGCCACATCTCCATCGAGCGCCTCAAGGCCATCGGCGCCGAGCTCGCCGAGGAGCACCGCCAGCTCCAGGCCGAGCTCGCCGCCGCCCGCGACCGCATCCGCGCCCACGAAACCGAAGCCGAGCGCCGCCGCCACCTCGAACAGCAGCGCGAGCGCCTCCTCCGCGAATGGGAAGCGCTCCCCTTCGACGAGCTGCAGGCCGCCCTGCGCGACGTCGTCGACCGCATCGAGGTCGACGGCGACGACGTCCGGGTCTACCGCCGCGCCTGAGGCCCGCCCCGCGCGTTCCCCCGCCCCCTGCCCCCGTGCATACTGGAAGAAATGTCCGAAAACCTCTTCACCATGCTCTCGGCCTACCGGCCGGGCTCCAAGGCCAGCCCCTTCGAAAACTACTGCACGAGCGCCCTCGCCTACTTCCTCCGCTCCAGCCACCGCATGCTGAATGCCCTCTTCGCCGGGGCCGCGGGCGTCGGCAGCGAACCGCTCGCGCTCGTCGAAGTCCAGCCTCGCCTCGCCGATGCCGGCATCGCCGACCTCCTGCTCACCTACGAAGGCGGCCGCCGCGTCCTCGTCGAAGTCCAGGTCGAACCCGGCGCCGATGAGTCGCAGCTGCCCGGCATGGAAGCCGTCGCGCGCCAATGGGCCGAGCCGCCGGCGTTCGTGATGCTCGGCCTCCCGCGCGAAGACGTCCCCGCGCCGTGGACCCCCGTCACCTGGTACGAAGTCGTCGAAGCCCTCGAAGGCGACCCGGACCCCGTCGCGTCCCAGTTCCGCCAGTTCGTCCTCGAAGACATCCTCGGCCTCGGCGAGGTCCCGCTCGATGAGGCCCTCACCACGAACCGCCTCCACGCCCTCATCGGCGCCGCCCTTCGCATGCGGTTCGGCCCCGGCGTGCGCTACGTCGCCAGCGCCTCCCGGCCCGTCGGCGGCCACTACCGCTACTTCGGCACGACCTTCGCGCCCGAGGGCGGCGAAATGACCTGCTGGGTCGGCCTCGTCAACGAAACCGTGCCCCTCGGCGAGCATTACCACCTCATGCTCGCCAGCAAGGACCGGCCCGTCCTGTTTCCCGTCCAGCAGCCGCGCGCGACCGGCGACTGGAAATGGCCCCACTGGACCGGGATGGGGCGGGTCGTCCGCCCCATCACCGGTGTCCAGGTCGAAGGCCTCCTCGAGCGCCTCGCCGCGCCCTGAGCCGGCGCGCCCCCTAGAGCAGGTCGCCGCCGCAGGCCGCGGCCGTCGTCCCGTGCTCCCGGTACGCCTTGATCACGTTCCGGCCGGTCGTCCAGCGGTGCACTTCGTCCGGCCCGTCCACCAGCCGCTGCGAGCGGATCGACGTATACCAGCGCGCCAGCGGCGTATCGAGGCTGTAGCCCAGCGCCCCGTGGAGCTGGATCGCCGTGTCGACCACCTTGTGCACCATGTTGGCGAGGAAGACCTTCGCGATGCCGTTCTCCTGCCGGATGTCGAGCCCCTTCTCCGCCTTCCACGCGATGTGCAGCAGCATCAGCCGCGCGATGTACAGCTCCGTCGCGCAATCAGCCAGCATCCACTGGACGCCCTGCCGGTCCGCCAGCAGCCGCCCGAACGTCTCCCGCTCGCACACCCGCGCCGTCGCCATGTCGAGCGCCCGCTGCGCCATCGCCACGTTGTGCATCCCGTGCCGCAGCCGGCCGTAGGCCAGCCGGTGCTGGCCCATATTGAAGCCGTTCCCCTGCCCGCCCAGCAGGTTCTCGTGCGGCACCACGAGGTTCTCGATCTTCACCTCCGCATGGCCGCCGCCGAGGATGTGCGTCAGCGGCCCTTCGATCGCCATCGTCGGGATGTCGCGGATGATCCGGTAGCCCGGGTTCGGCAGCTCGACGATGAACGTGCTGAACTGCTGGTGGCGCGGCGCGTCCGGGTCCGTCTTCGCCATCACCACCGCGATATCCGCCACGCTCGCCGCGCTCGAAAACCACTTCTCGCCGTTCAGGACCCAGTTGTCGCCGTCCCGGACTGCCGTCGTCTTCATCCCCGTGGCGTCCGCGCCGGCCGCCCGCTCGGTCATCGAGTAGCACACCCGCTTCTCGCCGTTGAGCAGGGGCTTCAGGAACTTCTCCTTCTGGTAGTCCGTCCCGTGCGTCAGGATGGTCAGCATCGTCGCGTCATCCGGGCCCTGCGTGTTCAGCGCCAGCGCCCCGAGGTAGCTTTCGCCCAGCTCCATCTGCACGAGCGCGTTGGCCAGCGGCCCCAGCCCCATCCCGCCCCACTCCTTCGGGATGAACGGGCACCAGAGCCCCTGCGAGCGCGCCTTCTGGCGCAGCTCCGCCAGCACGTCCCGGTACGGCTCGCCCTCGAGCAGCCGCTTCTCCGCCGGGATGCACTCCGCGTGCACGAATTCCCGCACCTTCTGGCGGATCGCCTTCGCCTCCGCCGGGATCTCGAAATCTACGGCCATCGGTCTGCTGTCTCCCTTCGAATCGAACTGCGGATTGCCGGGGAGCGCAGCACCGCAGCCCGGCGAAGCCCGCCCATCATAAGCGCTGGCGCGGCGCCCCGCCGGCTAGATGCCGCTCCCGCCGGAGACCACCAGCAGCGACCCCGTCGTGTAGCTCGATGCTTCCGAAGCGAAGTAGAGCGCCGCGCCGACGATTTCGTGCGGCTCGCCGCCCCGGCCCAGCGGGATCGACGTCCGCGCCCGCTCCTTGAACGCCTCCATGTCCCACGCCTTCGAAATGTCCGTCAGGAACGGCCCGGGCACGATGCAGTTCACCCGCACCTTCGGGGCGAACGCCCGCGCGAACCCCACGGTCATCGCGTTCAGCCCCGCCTTCGCCGCCGCGTACGGGATGATGTCGGCCGTCGGGTGGAGCGACCCCGTGCTCGAGACCATGATGATCGAGCCGCCCTCGCCCTCCGCCATCCGCGTCCCGACCAGCGCCGTCAGCCGGAACGGCCCCTTCAGGTTCACGTCCAGCACCTTGTCGTAGAGCGCCTCCGTCACGTTTGCGACGCGGTCGTAGATGGGCGACATGCCCGCATTGTTCACGAGGACGTCGACCCGCCCGAATTCCGCATACGCCCGCTCCGCCAGCGCCTCGACCTGCCCCCATTCGCCGACATGGCAGGCCACCGGCAGCGCCCGCCGGCCGGTTTCCCGCACGACCTCCGCAGCCAGCGCCTCGCACGACTCGAGCTTCCGGCTCGCGATGATCACGTCCGCCCCCGCATGCGCGAAGGCCAGCACCATCTCCCGGCCGAGGCCGCGGCTGCCGCCCGTCACCAGCGCGACCTTGCCCTCGAGGCTGAACAGCTTGCCGATATCCATCCCCCGTCTCCGTTCGCGTGAAAGAATTCGCCGCGCAAGCCTACCCCATCTCCCACGCGGCGGCCCGCGCCGGACGGGCAGCAATCGCGCCTAGCCCGCCCTCCCGCTACCCTGAAAGCGCACCGGGCTCACGCCTCCAAACCTCTCCCGCGGAACGCACACATGGCCAAAGTCGGCATCATGGAAACGGCCATCCGCGATGGCCACCAGTCGCTCCTCGCGACCCGCATGCGCACCGAGGACATGATCCCCGTCCTCGAGCTCATGGATTCCATCGGCTACCACTCCATCGAATGCTGGGGCGGCGCCACCTTCGATACCTGCCTCCGCTTCCTCAAAGAAGACCCGTGGGAGCGGCTCCGCGAAATCAAGAAGCGCCTCAAGAACACGCCCACCCAGATGCTCCTCCGCGGCCAGAACGCTGTCGGCTACCGTCACTACGCCGACGACGTCATCTACGAGTTCTGCGACCGCGCCGTCCAGAACGGCATGGACATCTTCCGCATCTTCGACGCCCTCAACGACACCCGGAACCTCGAGACCGCCTTCCGCGCCGTCAAAAAGGCCGGCGGCCACGTGCAGGGCGCCATCTGCTACACCACCTCCCCCGTCCACACGGTCGACTCCTTCGCGAAGCTCGCCGATGACATGATCGCGATGGGCGCCGACTCCATCGCCATCAAGGACATGGCCGGCCTGCTCAGCCCGATGATGGCGAAGCAGATCGTCGAGGCGATCCGGAAGAAGCACCCCACCATCCTCATCCAGATGCACTGCCACGATACGAGCGGCTTCTCCGAAATGGCCTACCTGATGGGGGTGCAGGCCGGCGCGAATGTGATCGACTGCGCCATCTCGCCCCTCGCCGGCGGCACCAGCCAGCCCGCCACCGAAACCCTCGTCGCCTCCCTCGCCGAGTTCCCCGAGTACGCCACCGGCCTCGACATGGAGAAGCTCCGCCAGCTCGCCGACTACTTCCGCGGCGTCCGGCGCAAGTACTGGAAGTTCGAATCCGGCCTCCTCGGCGTCGATGCCGGCGTCATCTCCCACCAGGTGCCGGGCGGCATGATCTCCAACCTCGTCGGCCAGCTCCGTGAACAGGGCGCCGAGCACAAACTCCCCGAAGTGCTCGAAGAGAACGCCCGCGTCCGCGCCGACCTCGGCTATCCGCCCCTCGTCACCCCCAGCTCCCAGATCGTCGGCACCCAGGCCGTGCTCAACGTCCTCACCGGCAAGCGCTACGCCACCGTCACCCGCGAAACGCGCAACCTCGCCAAGGGCATGTACGGCCGCACCACCGTACCGATCGCCCCCGACATCCTGAAGCAGCTCCTCGGCGATGAGCAGCCCATCGACCACCGCCCCGCCGACGACCTCGAGCCCGAGATGGAGAAGGCGAAGGCCGAAATCGCCGACCTTGCGGAGAACATCGACGACGTTCTCAGCTACGTCATGTTCCCCCAGGTCGCCCGCGAGTTCTTCCAGTGGCGGCGCGAAGGGGGCGGCCCCGAACGCGAACTCGTCGCCGCCGTCGTCGGCGCCATGACCATCTCCGAAAAGAAGCAGCAGGCCGCCGCGGCGCCCGCGCCGGCCATCATCCCCAACGGCGACACCAGCAACTGGCGCTCCTTCGGGCGCCTCCGCCAGATGCGCTAGGAGGAACCGCCATGGCCAAGGTCACCATCGGAGGCCGCACCTACGAGGTCGAAGTCCGCGGCGATCGCGTCATCGTCGACGGCCACGAATACCCCGTCACCGTCCGCGAAGAGACCGGCTACGTCACCGTCACGGCTGGCGGCGTCCCCTACCGCGTCCAGCTCCCGCCCCCCGACCAGCGCCAGAGCGGCATGGAAGTCCAGGTCGATTACCGCCCCTTCAAGGTCGAATGGGAAGGCCGCCTCGGCGGCGGGCCAGCCCCGCGCGAACGGGCCGCGGCCGCCCCGGCTGCCGGCGGCGGCGCGAAGGCCGCCGTCAAAGGCGCCGTCACCGCCCAGATCAGCGGCAAAGTCGTCCGCATCAACGTCACAGCCGGCCAGGCCGTCGCAAAGGGCGACGTCCTCCTCATCCTCGAAGCGATGAAAATGGAGAACGAAATCAAGGCCCCCGCCGACGGCACCGTCAAAGACATCCCCGTCAGCGAAGGCCAGCGCGTCTCGGAGGGCGACGTCCTCGCCGTCATCGAATAAGCCGAACCTGGCGAGTCCGCGACCAGGGRRGGGSCMGCGCGCCTGCGTGGCCCCTCCCGCGTTCCCCGGCGATAATGACTCCGGGCCCGTAGCTCAGCGGTAGAGCAGTGGACTTTTAATCCATTGGTCGAGAGTTCGAATCTCTCCGGGCCTACGATGCGCCACCGGCGCTTCAGCCAGCCGGCGCCGCAGGGTCGAGCGGCCCCGCGAAGTCCCGGAGCAGCCGCTCCAGCACCGCCTCATCGACGCCGCCCGTTTCGGCCGCGCCCCGCTTCGAATAATCGAGCTGCTCCAGCACCGCCAGCTTCTGCTCCAGCACACCCCAGACGACATCGTCCAGCGTCCCCGGCGCCGTCACGTAGTACACGTTCACCATCCGCTGCTGCCCGATGCGGTACGCCCGGTCTTCCGCCTGCAGGTGGTTCGCCGGCACCCAGTCGAGGTCGTTGAAGAAGACCTGCGTCGCCGCCGTCAGCGTGATGCCCGTCCCGGCCGCGAGGATGTTCCCGACGAACACCTTCACCGCCGGGTCCGACTGGAACCGGTCCACCGCCTCCTGCCGGGCGGCCTGCGCCGTGTCGCCCGTCAGCCGCACCGCAGCATCGCCGAAGTGGCGCTCCAGCGCATCCGCCACGGCGTTGAATCCCGTGAACACGATCGCCTTCTCGCCGCTCGCCACCGCATCCTCGACGAGCGTGGCCGTCAGCTTCGCCTTGTCCTTCGCGATGGCGTGCCGCAGCTTCGAGAACACCGGCAGCAGCTCGTTCCAGCGCACCCGGCCGCTGTTCTCCGCCGTCTGCTGCCGGGCCAGCGCGACGATCTCATCGACCGTCGCCTGGTAGCGCGCCGGGTCCAGCTCCACCGGCACGGTGGTCCGCAGCTTCGGCGGCAGGTCGAGCACATCCTCTTTCCTCCGCGCGAGGATCGTCCCCTCCGTCCGCGCCTTCAGCTCGTCGAGGTTCGAAGCGCCGGTGAAGTCCCAGCCGTACTCATCCTTGAACCCGTTGCAGTACCGCTTTCCGAACTCGACGTAATCATCACCCAGCGGGTGGCCCACCGCCCGCAGCAGGTTGAACAGCTCGATCGGCCGGTTCATCACCGGCGTCCCGGTCAGCAGATACCGGTCCTCGACATGGTCGAGGATGGCGAGCGCCGCCTTCGACCGCGCCGCCTCCGGGTTCTTGATGTAGTGCGCCTCATCGAGGATGACGCCAGCCCAGCGGTGCTTCACCAGCTGCGGCTTCTTACGCGCGAGGATGTCGTAGTTCACGATCGTCCACCGCGCCGGCACCACGTCGTCCGGGCCGTTGATGATGCGCACCTCCGCGCCGGGGTACACCCGCGCGATCTCCCGCCGCCAGTTCAGCTTCAGCGAGGCTGGGCAGACGACGAGCAGCTCGCCCTCCGGCCGCCGCTCGGCGAGGGCGATGATCGCCTGCCGCGTCTTCCCGAGTCCCATGTCGTCGGCCRGGATCGCCCCGCGCGAGGCCGCAAGGAACCGGACGCCCTCCCGCTGATGCGGGAACAGGTCCGGGTAGCGCGAGGCCACATCCTCCGCGTCCACCACCCGCAGCGCGTGCAGCCCGGCTGCCCTGGCGAGGTCCCCGGCATCGGCCCCTGCCGCGTCCAGCGCCCGGAACGCCTCGGCCGCGTGCGCCAGCGGCACCGTCCACTGCCGCGTCTTCCAGTCGTACCGCTTCACCGGCAGGCTCCGCATCGCATCGACGAGCGCCTGCACCTTCGGGATCTCGATGACCACGTTGTTGCCGCGGACGGCGGCATGCACTTTCACGCGCCCCGGGGCCTCGCCAGGCTGCGGGGCCGCATCGGCCGGTTCGACCATGAGCACACCTCCTCGATGGGCAGTCGTCGCGCTGTGGCAGCGCGCCGCCAGATGTTGGGACAGCACCGCGACATCCCATGTCGCCGCCTGCGCCCGTTCCCGAAATTGACACCCCCGTGCGAAACTGGTCCCACAGCCATTCGCACGCCCCCGTAGCTCAGCGGATAGAGCAGTGGTTTCCTAAACCATGTGCGCAGGTTCGATTCCTGCCGGGGGTACCACTACCTCTCCTCTTCCCGGCCGCGCTACCATCCGCACTACCCGCATGGAGGTGCTGCGGTGTCCTGCCAGTACATCCTCGTCGACCGCGACGGCCCCTACGTCACCATCACGATGAACCGGCCGGAGCGACGCAACGCGCTCTCCCTCGGCCACCTGCGCGAACTCCGCGACGCCTTCCGGGACGTCGGCGACTCCGACGCCCTCGGCGTCATCCTCGCCGGCAACGGCCCCGTCTTCTCCGCCGGCCACGACTTCTCCGAGATGGCGGGCGCCGGCCTCAAGGAGATGCGCGAACTCCTCTGGACCTGCACCGACCTCATGGAGACGATGCAGCGCATCCCGCAGGTCGTCATCGCCCGCGTCCATGGCCTCGCCACCGCCGCCGGCTGCCAGCTCGTCGCCACCTGCGACCTCGCCGTCGCCTCCGAAGAAGCCGCCTTCGCCACCCCCGGCGGCAAAGGCGGCTGGTTCTGCCATACCCCGCTCGTCGCCGTCAGCCGCAGCATCGCCCGCAAACACGCGCTCGAACTCGCGCTCACGGGCGACACCATCGACGCCCACACCGCGCTCCAGTGGGGCCTCGTCAACCGCGTCGTCCCCGCCGAGCTGCTCGAATCCGCCACGCTCGACCTCCTCCAGCGCGCCACCCGCGGCTCCGCCTTCTCCAAGGGCGTCGGCAAGCTCGGTTTCTACACCCAGGTCGAGATGAGCCAGCACGACGCCTACGCCTACGCGGTGGAACTCATGGCTAGCGCCTCCCAGTCCGAAGACGCGCAAGAAGGCATGCGCTCCTTCCTCGAAAAGCGCCCGCCCGCCTGGCGCAACCGCTGACCCCCCGGCCCCTCGCCTCCACGGCCCCACGGTCCTAGCATGACCCTGTCCCGTGCGCGTCCTCATCCTCATCCTCGGCTTCGCCGCGCTCATCGCCGGGGCGGCCTGCACCGCCTCGGGCGTCGCCTCCCTCCGCACCCTCGATGCGGACGACTACATGCTGAGCGGCCCCGCCCGGCTCACCACCTCGACCTTCGGCTTCGTCGGCGCCACGAAAGAGCTCGCCGGCCGCGATTCCGGCCTCCGCGACGGCGCGGTGACCGTCCGCATCCGGGCGGTCGAAGGCGAGAATCTCTTCCTCGGCATCGCCCCCCGCGAGGCGGCAGACGCCTACCTCGGCGCAGCCCGCCGCGAACTCCTCGATGACGTCCGCTACGACCCGCTCGAAGTCCGCCGCACCGCTGTCGGCGCCGGCGACCTCCCCGGCCCGCCCGGCCCCGCCGTCCCCTGGGCCGCCAGCGCCGCCGGCGGCGCCCCGCTCGAACTCACCTGGCAGGCCGAGAACGGCGACTTCATCTTCGTCATCCTGCGCGAGGACGGCAGCCCCGGCGTCGATGCCGTCCTCGAGTTCGGCACGAAGTTCCGCTACCAGCGCGGCTTCGCCATGGCCGGCATCGCGTTCGGCGTCTTCTTCATCGTGGTCGGGCTCCTCCTCGCCTTTGCGGCCCTGCGCCGCCGCGAGGCCCCCCCGGCGGGTTAGACCAGCCGAATCCAGCGCCGCTTGCCGACCTGCACGACCGTCCCGGGGCGCGCGGGCGTCGTCGGCTCCATGACCAGCCCGTCGACCGTCACCGCCTTCTGTTCGAACAGCCGGCGCGCTTCCCGCTTCGACGGCGCAGCGCCGGCCGCGAGCACCACATCGATCAGCAGCTCGCCCTCCCGGACGGCGTACTCCGGCGCGTCGTCCGGCACCTCCTTCCGCTGCACCGTCCGCTCGAAATGCTCCTGCGCCCGCTCGGCGGCTTCCGCGCCCCAGAACTCCGTTACGATCGTGCGCGCCAGCAGCTTCTTCGTCTCCATCGGGCTCCGCTCGCCCGAGCGCATCGCCGCCATGATCCGCTGCACCTCCGCCGGGTGCAGGTTCGTCCCCAGCGTGAAGAACTGCTCGATCACCTCGTCCGGGATCGACATCACCTTCCCGAACTGCACCTCCGGCGGGTCGTCGACGCCGACGTGGTTGCCCTTCGACTTCGACATCCGCTCCTTGCCGTCGAGCCCGACGAGAATCGGCAGCGTCACCGGCACGTGCGGCCGCTGCCCGGCGTCTTCCTGGATCTTCCGCCCGGCCATCAAATTGAACAGCTGCTCCGTCCCGCCGACCTGCACGTCGCACGCCAGCGCGTAGGCGTCGTACCCCTGCATCAGCGCATAGAGGAACTCGTGCAGGTAGACCGGGTCGCCGGCCTCCCACCGCAGCCGGAAGTTCTCCCGCCGCAGCATCTCCGCCGCGGTGAATTTCGACATCAGCTGGATGATGTCCGGCAGCGTCAGCTTGCCCAGCCACTCCGAGTTGTGCCGGACTTCCATCGTCGCCGGGTCGAGGATGCGCGATGCCTGCTCCACATAGGTCGCCTCGTTCGCCCGGATCTGTTCCGGCGTCAGCATCGGCCGCAGCTTGTTCTTATCGCTCGGGTCGCCCACCAGCGCCGTGTAGTCGCCGATGAGGAAGATGCAGTGGTGGCCGAACTGCTGGAACTGCCGCAGCTTCCGCAGGGGCACGCAGTGGCCGAGCGTCAGCGAACTCGCCGTCGGGTCCACCCCGAGGTACACCCGCAGCGGCCGGTCCTCCTCCAGCCGCTCGCGCAGCTCCCGCTCCATCTGCCGCTTCAGGAGCGGGTCGCCGTAGTCGACGCCGCTCATGAGCACTTCGAGCTGTTCGTCGACTGGCGCCATCGTCCTCGTCATACCGTTCGCATCCCGGGAACAGCGAAAATCGTTCAGGCGCCGCCGAGCAGCCGCCGCGCCTCCCGAACATCTTCCGCGATCTGCGCCTTGAGGGCATCGGCCGAATCGAACTTCACCTCGCCGCGGATGCGCGCCACCACCTCGAGGTCCATCCGCTCGCCGTAGATGTCGCCTTCGAAATCCAGCAGGTGCGTCTCGATCGAGACGTGTCCGGCATCGAACGTCGGCCGCCGCCCGATGTTCGTCGCACCCATCAGCCGGTGCCCCGCCACGCTCGCCCGCGTCGCATACACCCCGAGCGCCGGCAGCGCCCGGTCGGCCGCCACCGAAATATTCGCCGTCGGGAACCCGATGGTGCGCCCCCGCTCGAACCCGCGGACCACCGGCCCCGAAAGCCGGTACGGCCGGCCGAGCAGCGCCGTCACCCGCGCCATGTCGCCAGCCGCCAGCGCCGCGCGCACCGCGGTCGAGCTGTACCGCTCGTGGTCGTGCATCAGCGGCTCCACCTGCACGACCTCGAACCCCAGCTCCGCGCCCAGCCGGCGCATCCGCTCGACCGTGTCCCTCGGCGCGCCCCGGCCGAAGGCGGCATCCGGCCCGAGCACCATCAGCCGCATCCGGAGCAGCTCCACGAACGCCGCCGCCAGCTCCTCGGCCGTCACCTCCGAAACCTCGCCCGTGAACGTCAGCGGGATCACCCAGTCCGCCCCTGCTGCCCGGATCAGCTCCATCCGGTCCTCCAGCGAGGTGAGGTAGCTCGGCGGGATTTCCGGCCGCAGCACCGTCACAGGGTGCGGGTGGAGCGTCACCACGCCCGGCGAAAGCGCCCGCCGCCGGGCCTCATCCCGCAGCCGGCCCAGCAGCCACTGGTGGCCGCGGTGCACGCCGTCGAGCACCCCGATCGTCAGCGCCGTCTCCGGTCCCGGCGCGCCGGCCGCCAGCTGCGCCCGCGTGAACGAAGGAATCGCCATCTTCGCCCATCCTACTCCCGCTCGCCCTTCCCGGGCAGCCCGCGGCACCGCCCGGCAGTCCGCCCGCCGCCCTCCCGCGCGGGGCCGTCCCGGGGCACACTGTGCCCTGCCAGTTCGACTCCCCTCGCGAGGTTTGCCCGTGTCCAGCGTCCAGCTCGAAGCTCTCCAGGCCCGCATCCAGCCCTTCTTCCCCGGTCTCCTCGGCATCCGCCTCACGGGCGCCGAACCCGACCGCGTCACCGCCGAGCTCACCGTCCGCGATGAGCTCTGCACCGTGCCCGGCGTCCTCCACGGCGGCGCCATCATGGCCTTCGCCGATACCCTCGGCGCCGTTGGCACCGTGCTCAACCTGCCCGAAGGCGCCGGCACCACCACCATCGAATCGAAGACGAACTTCTTCGCGCCCGGCGTCGCCGGCACCACCATCACCGGCGAGTGCATTCCGCTCCACCGCGGCCGCCGCACCCAGACCTGGCAAACCTCCATCCGCAACCCGGAGGGCCGGCTCATCGCCATCGTCACCCAGACGCAGATGGTCCTCTCTCCCTGACCCCGGCCCGCGCGGCGGCGCTCCTAACCGAAATCGTGCGATTCCGGCCGCTCGAGGAAGCCCGGCAGCGGGCACCGGCGGAACGACTCCGCCACGATGTTCGGGAAGCCGCTCTGCTCGTTGTCGACCCGCCCCCGGACGATCACGAACGGCTCCATCCGCACCAGCTCGGCCTGCCGCTCCTGCAGTCCCCGGTGCACCACGACGTTCGCCAGCCCGAACTCGTCCTCGAGCAGCATGAACATCACCCCGCTCGCCGTCACCGGCCGCTGCCGGGTGACCACCATCCCCGCCAGCTCCACCGTCATCCCCTGCGGCAGCCGGTTCGGGTTCCGCACCCCGCCGAGGTGCCGGCTCGTGATCAGCCCCTCATGGAGCAGCGGCCGGACGAGCGCCATCGGGTGGCGGCCCGGGCTCAGCCCCAGCCGTTCGAAGTCCCACGCCAGCTCCTCCCACGGGTCGAGCGGCGGCAGCGCTGCCATGTCCTGCTCCGTCGGCAGCGCCAGCGCCAGCTGCCGCGCGCGCGGCGGGCCGGCCGGGCGGGCCGGCGGCTGCGGCATCCGCGCCTCCGTCAGCAGGCCCAGCTGCCAGAGCAGCTCCCGCCGCGCAAGCCCGAAGCAATCCAGCGCCCCCGCCCGGATGAGCATCTCCGCCTGCTCGCGCGTCATCGCCGTCCGCACCAGCAGGTCCCGCAGCGACCGGTACGGCCCGTTCGCCGCCCGCTCGGCCGCGATCCGCTCCGGCAGCGGCCGGTAGCCCGGCAGGTGCCGGTGCTGCCGCCGGTCCTGCCAGCCCCCGCCGATGCCGTTTACCTGCTGCAGCCCCAGCCGGATGTTCCCCTCCTCCGGCCAGGCCCCCGCCCGCGAGCGGTTCACGCAGGGCGGCAGCACCCGGATGCCGTGCCGCTCCGCATCCTGCACCAGCACCTCGACCGGGTAGAAGCCCATCGGCTGCGCATCGAAGAGCGCGCAGTAGTACTCCGCCGGGTAGTGGAATCGGAGCCAGGTCGATTCGTAGGCCAGCAGCGCGAACGCCACCGCATGGCTCTTCGGGAAGCCGAAGGCCGCGAACGCCGCCATCTTCTCGAAGGCCACGCGCGCCGCTTCCCGGCTCACCCTCATCCGGGCCGCCCCCGCCAGGAACTCCTCCTCCAGCGCCCGCATCGCCTCCGATGAGCGCTTCCGGCTCATCGCCCGCCGCAGCCGGTCGGCCTGTCCCGGCGTGAAGCCCGCCACCGCGCACGCGATCTGCAGCACCTGGTCCTGGTAGAGGACGTGGCCCAGCGTCTCGCCGAGGCAGTGCTCCAGCAGCGGCGCCAGCTCCGGGTGGCCGTAGTCGACCTCGATCGCTTCGCCCCGCGCCAGCCGCTCCCGGTACTCCATATACGGCCGGAACGCCCCCGCCATGATCGGCCCCGGCCGGATGATCGCCACCTGCACCGCGAGGTCGTCCAGGTTCCGCGGCTGCGTCCGCGGCAGCGTCTGCACCTGCGCCCGGCTTTCGACCTGGAACACCCCCATCGTGTCCCCTTCCCGGATCGCGGCGTAGATCTCCGGGCTGTCGTGCGGGATCCGCCCGAGGTCCACCCGCACGCCCCGCTCCTCCTCGATGATGTCGAGGCAGGCGTTCACCGCCGAGAGCATCCCCAGCGCGAGGAAGTCGATCTTCACGAACCGCGCATCGTCGATGGAGTCCTTGTCCCACTGGCAGACGTACCGGCCGTCCATCCGCGCCGGCTCCACCGGCACCACCGAGGAAATCGGCTCCGCCGAGACGACCACGCCGCCCACGTGCTGGCCGATATGCCGCGGGAACCCCGAAATCTGCCCCGCCAGCTCCACGAGGTCCCGCCAGATCGGCGCATCGACCAGCTCCCGCAGCTCCGGCACCTTCCGCATCTGCTCCGCCAGCCCCTTCGCATCGGCGAACGGCCCCGCCAGCCGGTTCAGCTTCGCCAGCACCGGGCCCGGCAGCCCCAGCGCCTTCCCCACATCGAGCACCGCGCTCCGGAACCGGTAGGTCGGGAAGGCCGCCACCAGCGCTGCGTGCTCCGGCCCGTACCGGTCGTAGATCCGCTGCAGCAGCTCGTCCCGGATGTCTCGCGGAAAATCGAGGTCGATATCCGGCAGCGAATGCAGCTCTTCGTTCAGGAACCGTTCGAGGTACAGGTTGTTCCGCACCGGGTCGATGTGTGACAGCCCGATGAGGTAGCACACGATCGAACTCACCGAGGAGCCTCGCCCCCGCGCGACCGGCCGCTCGTCCGGCGCCAGCCGCGGGTCCCGCCCGTGCAGCTCGACTGCCACCTCGTTCACCAGCTGCAGGATGTCCCAGTACACGAGGAAGAAGCCGGCGAGGCCGTGCTGCGCGATGAGCGCCAGCTCCCGCTCCAGCCGCTCCCGCGCTTCCTGCCGGTGCGGGTCGCCGTCCGGGTACTTCCGCCGGAACGCCCGCTCGCACACCCCCCGCAAAAAACTGTCCAGCGTCGCCCCTTCCGGCACCGGGTAGTCCGGCAGCCGGTACGGCAGGTCCCGCGTCAGGTCGAAGCGGCACCGCTCCGCGATCGCCACCGTGTTCGCGACGGCATCCGGCCGCCAGGCGAACCGCCGCGCCATCTCTTCCGGCGGCTTCATCAGGAATTCGGAATTCGGCCGCCGCACCGCATGCGACGTATCCAGCGTCAGCCGGTGCCGAATCGCCACCAGCACGTCATGCAGCCGGTGCCGCGTCCGCACGTGGTAATGCACGTCGTTCGTCGCGACGGCCGGCACCCCGCACGCATCCGCCGCCCGCGCCAGCGCCGCGTTCCGCCGCCGGTCGCCGTAGACGTCGTGGTCCTGCAGCTCGACGTAATAGCGGTCTCCGAAGACATCCCGGTAGCGGCCGGCGAGCGCCTTCGCGCCCTGCTCATCGCCGGCCGCGGCCAGCCGCGCCAGCGCCGAATCCCGGCAGCCGGAGAGCACGATGAGGCCCTGCCCCTGCGCCAGGAGCCATTCCTCCTCCACCTGCGGCGCGTCCTTCCCGTACGCCCGGTAGCCGCGGCTCAGCAGCCGGCAGAGGTTCCGGTAGCCCTCCGCGTCGGCCGCCAGCACCGTCAGGTGCGCGGTCTCCCCCGCGCCTTCCGCCCGGATCGTCAGCTCGCACCCCGTAATCGCCTTCAGCCCCCGCTGGCGCGCCGCCTGCGCGAACTCCATCGCCCCGTACAGGTTGTCGTGGTCGGTCAGCGCCAGCGCCGCGTAGCCGAGCGCGAGCGCCCGGTCGATCAGCTCGTCCGTCGTGCTCGCGCCCTCCCGCAGCGACCAGCACGAGTGCGCGTGGAGCTCGGCATAGCCTGCCACGCGCACCAGTATAGAACATGTGTTCTGCAACCGCAGCCGCGGGCGCGCCGCCTCTCAGTCCGTTGCCGTCGGCCCCGGGTTCGGCACCTGCTCGGTGAGCTGGTGGTTCCCAAAGGTCAGGAACACCATCGTGCCGCCGGGGATGAACACCGTCTGCGACGCCGGCGTCGTCGGGACCCAGCCCGCCTGGAGCACCTCCGCGACCGTATAGGTGCCCACCGGAAGGGGGAAGCAAACGCCGCCCGTCGACGTGGTCACCGCCGTCATCACCAGGGATTGCCCCTGCGAAATCGTGAAGGCCCACCCCGGTAGCAGGGGCTCCTTCGTATCGAGGATGCCGTCCTGGTCGAGGTCTGAGAATTTCTGGATGCAGAGATTCCCGTTCGTCGGAGTCGGGGCCGGCGTGAACGTCGGGGTCGGGCTCGGCGCCGATGGCGGCGTCGCAGTCGGCGTCGCCGCCGCCGGCGGCGTTGCGGCGGTTGCCGCGGCACGGGGCGACCCCGCGGCGGCGCTGCCTGCCCCCGGCACCGTCCCCCCGGCGTCCGCGTCCGCAGGTGAGGCGCCCGGAACCCCTTCGTCTTGCGCCGCACAACCGGCCAGGAGCCAGGCCGCCAGCAGAACGGCCGCCAGTCGAAGATGGACGATCGAACGAGGCATCGCGCGCTCCTTTCAGTGGAAGACTCTTGCGGGGGCGTTGGGGGGCGGCCCGGCCGCGGCCGCCGGGCCGCCCTTCGGCGAAGGCGGTCCCCCCCGGGCTCATGCCCCGTTACTGCCGGTAGTTGCCGAACGTCAGCGTCACCGTCGAGCCCGCCGGCACCGTCGCCGTCTGCGGATTCGGCGTCGAAGGCACCCAGTTCGGCTGCAGCACCTCGGTCACCGTGTACGTCCCGCTCGGCAGGCTGATGCACACCCCGGGCAGCCCCGCAGTTCCCGTCGTCACGGTCGCGACGACCGTCGCTCCCTGCGTGATGGTGAACTGCCACCCCTGGAGGTTCGGCTCGTTCGGGTCCTGCACCCCGTTCTGGTTGAGGTCGAGGAACTTCAGGATGCAGAGCGTCCCGCTCGCCGGCGTCGGGGTCGGCGTGGGCGTGGGCGTGAAGGTCGGTGTCGGGGTCGGGGTCTTCGTCGGCGTCGCCGTCGGCGTGAACGTGGGTGTGGGCGTCGGCGTGAAGGTCGGCGTCGGCGTCGGGGTGTTGGTCGGCGTCGCTGTCGGGGTGTTCGTCGGTGTCGGCGTGAACTGCGGGTTGATCGGCGTTGCGCTGAACGTCGGCGTCCCCTTCGGCGGGACAATCGTGACCTGCGGGTTGATGACCGTCGCGCTCATCGTCGGCGTCCCCTTCGGCGGCACGATCGTGACCTGCGGATTGATCGGCGTCGCGACCAGCGTCGGCGTGCCTTTGGGCGGCACGACGGTGAACTGCGGATTGATGGGGGTCGCGGAAAAGGTAGGCGTCCCTTGCGGCTGGCCGCCTCCACCTCCGCCTCCCCCGGGCCAGCACGCGGCCGAGCTGGCGGCGAACGCCCCGGCCGCAGCGGCGAGCCCGGCGCGGATGAGTGCGGTGCGAATCCGGCGGAACATCGAGGTCCTCCCAGCGAACGTGGCGCAATGCGCCCTGCCCCCTCGACCGAAAAGGCGGCCGGCATCTTACACACCCCGTCGCCGGGCGGGGCCACTCCGTTTTCCCCGGCCGAACGAATCGCTGGAGCCTGTCCTTCAGGGGCTGCGGGGGGCGCCCTCGTCGGCTCCCTGCGCGTCGTCACGGCGTTCGCCGGCGCCCGGCGCCGCCGCGCCCGGCCGCCGGAACTGGGCATAGTCCGCCCCGATGAGCGACGACAGCCCGGTCGCCGCCGGCGCCTCGCCCGGGGGCGCGGCCCGCGCCGCCGCGAACGGGCTCCGCTCGCGCGCCAGCGTCCGCTCCAGCACCTCTTTGCGCCCGCCCGTCACCAGCCGGCCGTCGGCCAGCTCCTCGACCCGTCCCGCCATCTCCATCACGAGCCGGTCATGCGTGCAGGCGATGATGGTGATCCCCTCCACCCGCGCCAGGTCCCGCAGCAGGCTGAAGACCGCCGTCGCCGTCGCGGAATCGAGTTCGCCCGTCGGCTCGTCGGCGAGGATCAGCCGGGGCCGCGCCGCCAGCGCGCGCGCAATCGCCACCCGCTGCTGCTCGCCGCCAGAAAGCTCGTACGGCCGGTGCTCCGCCCGCTTCCCGAGGCCGACGAACGCCAGCGCCTCGTCCACCCGCTTCTGCCGCTCCCGGTGCCCCAGCCCCGCAATCCGCAGCGGCAGCTCCACGTTCTCCCGCGCCGAGAGCAGCGGCAGCAGCCCGAACGACTGGAAGATGAACCCCAGCGTGTGCCGCCGCAGCCGGTCGAGCTCCCGGTCGCTCATCCGGTCCACGCGCGCCCCGTCGATGAGCACTTCGCCGCTCGTCGGGCGGTCCAGCCCGGCGATCAGGTTGAGCAGCGTCGTCTTGCCCGAACCGGACCGCCCCACGAGCGCAAGGAACTCGCCGGGCCGCACGCTCAGCGAGACCTCGCGCACGGCCCAGACGTCCTCGCCGCCAGCGCGGAACTTCCGCGAAACGGACCGCAGCTCGACCGCAGCGCCCTCGCTCACCAGTGCGTCCCCTTCGCCCGCACGCGCCGGCTCCCATCCGGCAGCACCTCGATCCGCCCTTCTCCGAGCAGCACCCGCGCCCGCTCGCGGATGTCCAGCGCCTCGAGGTACTCCCGCGGGATTTGCAGCCGGCCGGCCGCGTCCACCAGCACGTACTCTTCGTGGGCGACCGTCGCTTCCGTCCCTTCGAACCGCACCCGCCGGTAGATCTCGGTGCTCGTCCGGCCGTCCCGGATCGCCACCACCCGGTCCACCCGCGCCGCGATGTCCGGGTCGTGCGTCACGATGACGATCGTCGTCCCCAGCTCCTTGTTCAGCGTCCGGAACACCTCGTACACGGTGTCCGCCCCGACGGAATCCAGCTCGCCGGTCGGCTCGTCGGCCAGCAGCAGCGGCGGCTCGTTGGCCAGCGCGACCGCGATCGAGACGCGCTGCTGCTCCCCGCCCGAGAGCATCTCCGGCCGGTGGTGCAGCCGGTGGCCGAGCAGCACCAGCTCGAGCAGCCGCTGCGCCCGCGCCCGCGCCTCGCCCGGCGGCACCCCGTCCAGCACCATCGGCACCTCGACGTTCTGCAGCGCCGTCAGGTACGGCACGAGGTTCCGCCCCGTCTGCTGCCAGACGAACCCCACCTGCCGCCGCCGGTAGCGCACCATCTCCTTCGCCGACATCGTCAGGAGGTCCTGCCCGCCGACGAAACACCGCCCCGCCGACGGCGTATCGAGCCCCGCGAGGATGTTCAGCAGGGTCGACTTCCCTGAGCCCGAAGCCCCGACGATCGCCATGAACTCGCCGCGGCGCACCTTCAGGTCCAGACCCCGAAGCGCCACGACCTCGAGGTTCGACGTCTTGTAAATCTTGAACAGGTCCTCACAGCGGATGTACAGCTCGTCATCGCCGGCTGCGCCGTCGAGGGTCGGCTTCGGCTCTGCCTGCATCTAGATCTCCCCAATCCGCAGCGCGCGGTGCACCGCCAGCCGCGTGTAGACCGCCGCCAGCGCCGCGATGGTCGCCGCGAACACCGCCGCCAGCAGCAGGTAGACCGTCAACACCGCCGGCCAGCTCACCTGCGAAACCAGCGGCGGCACCGGCTCGCTGCCCGATTCGGTCACGCCAAGATACCCGATCATCAGCCGGCCCAGCGGAAAGCCGAGGAACGTCCCGACCGCGACGCCGGCCGCGATCACGAACGCCTGCTCGAAACTCACCAGCCCGAGCACCTGCCGGCTCGAGTACCCCATCGTCCGCAGGATGGCGAATTCCAGCGCGCGCGCCTGCGCGGCCATCGTCGCGTACACCGCGAACCCCAGCCCGGTGAGGATGAGGACCGCCCCGAACGAAAGGAACAGGATGCCCTCCCAGCTCGCCGCCACCAGCGGGTCGGCCTCCTGCCCCGCCCGGATCGCCCGGCGGTCGAAAATGCCCTCCGCCTGCACGCCCCGCGCGAGCAGCGCCTCCCGCGTCATCACCGCCGGGTCCGCCGGGCTCATCCACGCCTCGTTCGCCGTCACCGCGTCGGCGAGCCCCGGCACGGCCGCCCCGAGCACCTGCAGCGCCCGCAGGTCCGCCACCAGCAGGTAGCTGCTCCCGCGCGGGTCGTGCCCCGGGAAGTAGGCGAAGCTCCCCGCGATGCGCGCCCGCGCGTACTGCCGGTTCACGTAGATGGTCAGCTCATCGCCGCGCTCGAGCCCGGCCGTCTCGAGGAACCGCTCCTCCGCCAGCACGGGCAGCGCCGCCGCCGGCCGGGCCGTCCGGAAGCCGAAGAGCGGCCCCTGCCCTGCCGCCCGGGTGAAGGCGATGCGCGCCGCGTTCCCGCCGTCCAGCCCGGCGCCGGGCGCGAACGATACCGCCCCCGGGTCCGCCAGCGCCTGCCCCGTGATGAGCTCGTACCGCTCGAAGCCGTCGAACGGCTCGATCACCATCCACGCACCCGCCCCGCCGTCCCACTGCGCGCTGCCGCTCACCGCCACGTCGTCCACCAGCACGATCGCCCGCTCCGCCACCTGCGGGGCCGACCCGGCGGTCCGCACGTAGACGGCGTCGAGCTCCTTCGGCGTCGCCGGGTTGTAGCGCGCGCCCTGCCCGAACCGCGCCTGCGAGGGCTGCGCCAGGTCGGCCGCGAAGAACCGCCACTCGTTCGATACCTCCTGCTCGACCGGGAAGAGCGTGTAGTCCCAGGAGAGGCCGTTCGGGTCCCGCAGGCGCAGCCCGAGCCGGGCCTGGTTCGGGCCGTAGGGAAAGCGCGCCCAGAGCCCGATCCACCGCGCCCCGGCCGGCACCTCCGCGCCGCGCGCGCYGCCGGAGAGGTCGGCTTCCAGCCGCCCGAGCAGCTCGCCGAGGCCCGCCCCCGCGAAATCGTCCCGCCAAAACGCGACCCGCTCGAACTCGCCGGGCACCACGCCGAGCACCTCGATGCTCACGCCCTGGAAGGCCGAAATGTTGTAGGAGCCCGTCTGCCGGCTCGCCGGCGACACCACCTCCGCGCCGGTCGCCGCCCGGATGCGCTCCGTGAACACGTCATCCGGCACGGCGGCCGGGTTCCGCACGTCGGTGAGCCGCGACGCCGCGCCCGCCTCGTAGGCGGCACGGTCGTCGTAGCCCCGCTCCAGCGTCGCCCGGTAGCCCGCGGCGAACATCCCGACTGCCGTCGCCAGCAGCAGGAGCAGGATGAGCCGGTTGTACTGCAGCGGCGCCCGCGTCATCCGCGTCAGGCCGAGCGCCACGGTCGCGCTCTCCCACCGCCGCCCGGCCCGCGCGATGAGCCCCAGCACCAGCGGGAACACGCGCAGGAAGACCAGCGCCACCATCACCATGAACAGCGTCGGCGAGAGCAGCAGCAGCGGGTCGGCCGAGAGCCCGCCGAACAGCCGCTCCGTGACGAGCGAGCCCCGCTCGCGCAGCTGGTAGAACAGAAACGCGCCCACCCCGACGAGCCCGAGGTCGAGGTAGTAGCGCAGGAAGATCGGCTGCGCCTGCGGCCGCGCGAGGCTGTGCTTGTAGTCGATGGTGCTTGACCGCGAAGCGCGCCACGCCGGCACCAGCATCGCCGCAAAGGCGAGCAGCGCGCCGCCGCCGGCCGCGAGGAACGCCATCCGCGAAATCGGCACGGCCAGCGCAGCGTCGCCGCTCAGCGGCGCGAACGGCGGCGTGTAGCCGAGCAGGCTGATCGCCCCGGCCGCGATGAACGGCCCCGCCAGCGCCCCGGCCCCGCAGATCAGCAGCCCTTCGATGGCGTACACCGCCACCACCTGCCCCGGGCTCCCCCCGCGCGACCGCAGCAGCGCAATCTCGCCGTGCTGGCGCTCCACCAGCATCGACGACACCATCGCGAGGTAGTACAGCGCGATGCCGACGATCTGCAGCATCAGCGCGAACAGCGGCAGCCGCGTGAAAAACAGCTTCGTCTGGTAGCTCGCGATCACCTCGGCGAGACGCGTCTCCACCACCACGTTCGGCACCGCCTCCCGCAGCGCCACCGCCAGCACCCGCGTGTTCGCCTCCACCTGCCGCGCGTTCCGCGCATCGATCGCGCCGATATCGACGAACGCGTACGTCTCGAGCGTGCTGTCCATGTCCGGCAGGTAGGCGGCCACGCGCTCCCGCACGACCGCCTCGTCGAGCCAGAGCGGGTACGTCGGCCACGACGTTTCGAGCGCGAATCGGTCCCGCCGCCCGAACCAGTACGGCTCGTCGAGGTTCCGCGGCGCGATGATGCCGGTCACGACCACCCGGACCGGCTGCGCGTCCTCCCGCCAGAACGGGTGGAGGTCGAACGCATCGCCGACCCGCACCCCGATCCGCTCAGCGGCCTCCTTCCCGATGGCCGCCTCCACCACAGGGGCCGCGCCGTCCGCGGCCGGCTGCGGCGCCGCCGGCCAGCGCCCTTCGAGCACCTCGATGTGGTCCGCCAGCCGGTCCGCGAACTGGAAATGCCCCCGCGGACGGTCAGCGTCGGCGGGCACCGGCGCGCCGGGCGCAGTGACATAAAACGTCGCCGTTCGCCCGAACCGCGCCGTCTCGCCGATCACGCCGCCGAGGTAGCGCCCGAGCAGGCCGTCCACCGTCTCGCGCCGCTGCCGGTAGTCATCCAGCGCCGGCCGGCCGGAGATGACGACCCGGACGTTCCGCTCCGCCGGCTCGGCATTTCGCAGCGCGTACCGCAGCCCGAGGTCGCGCACCGCGTCCGAGTAGAGCACCACCGAGGCCATCAGCGCCGCCGCCATGACGACGCCGACCGCCACCGTCGCGAGCAGGCGGCGGTTGGCGAGGCTTCGCCGGACCACCATCGAGAGGACCACGAGCGCCGTTCGCATTTCCCGCGCGAAACCTACCCGAGTCGCGGCCGCCCGGCAAAGCAGCCGCCGCGCCGGCCCGGCCGCCCTCGTGTACAGTTGCGCCCGATGCGGAGCGCACTCGCCACCTGGCGCCTCTTCGCCCGCCGCAGCGAACGGAACTGGCGGCTGCTCGCCGTCCTCGGCCTCGGCATGCTCATCGCCGCCGCGCTGCTCGCCGCCGCGCCGGTCTACGCGCGCACGATGGCCGACCTCGGCCTCACCTTCACCGTCCGCGACCGCCTCGGCGAAGCCCCGGGGAATCGCGTCAGCTTCACGTCGGTCCCGCTCGGCACGCCGGAAGGCCAGTCGCTCCGCGACGCCGTGGAGCGCCGCATCGCCGAGCGCATCGGCTGGTTCGCGCAGGGCGAATCGCGCGTGCTCATCGGCCCCCGGTTCTTCCTCGCGCCGCCCGGCGAAATGCCGCCCCTCCTCGCGCCGATCGGGCAGCTCCAGTCCGTCACCGGCTACGAATCGGCCGTCACCGTCCTCGAAGGCGAGCTGCCCCGGCCCGCTGCGCCCGGCCAGCCGATCGAGGTCGCCGTCTCGCGCGATGCCGCCCGCGCCGCCCGCCTCTCCGTCGGCCAGCAGCTCGCCCTCGTCGAAGACGTCGACACCTGCGCCCGCGAAATCCCGCGAGAGGACCGCCCGCCCCCGCCGCCCTGCACGCCGACGGCCGGCGTGACCTTCACCCTGGCGGCCGTGGTCGCGGCCATCATCGACCCGCTTCGCGCCGACGACCCGTTCTGGGTGCTCCCCGCCGAGCGGTTCTTCGCGCCGTACCGCCTCCTGCCCGAAAACGGCCCGGTCGTCCCCATGTTCGTCCCCGAGGAGACGCTCCTCGGGGCCTTCGCCGCGCAGTTTCCGGCCTACGGCGCGGGCACGGCATGGCACACCTACGCCCGCCCTGAAGCGCTCTCGCGCGAGACCTTCGACCGCGCGCGCGCCGACCTCTCAGCGCTCTACTACGACCTCGAGCCGCTCGGCGGCGCCAGCTTCAGCCCGCTCGCCAACGTCCTCCGCGACTACGGCCGCGCGCAGCAGTACCAGCAGGCGCCGCTCACTATCCTCCTCCTCGAAATCGCGGCCGTCGCCGTCTTCTACGTCATCCTCGTCTCCATCGTCCTCACCGAACGCCTCGCCGACGAGGTCGCGCTGCTCCGCAGCCGGGGCGCGACCGTGGCGCAGGTCGGCGTCATCACCCTCGCCGAGGGCCTCATCCTCGGCGCGCCGATCGTGCTCGTCGCCCCGCTCGTCGCCGCCGCCGGGACGGCGCTCCTCGGCCTCACGCCGACCTTCGAACCCGTGAACGGCGGAGCCCTTTTGCCCGTCTCGCTTCCGCCGGAAGCGTTCCTCTACGCAGCGGCCGGCGTTGCCGTCTCCATCGCTGCGCTGCTCGCGCCGGCGCTGCTCGCCGCGCGCTCCTCGGCCGTCGTACGCCGCCGCGAACAGGCCCGGCCGGGCCGCCCGCTCTTCCAGCGCTATTACCTCGACCTCGCGCTTGCGGCCTTCGCTGCCCTCCTCCTCTGGGAGCTGCGCGAGCGGGGAACGGTCTTCCGGCCGTCGCCCACCGGCGGCGTCACCTCCGACCCGCTGCTGCTTCTCTCGCCCGCCATCCTCGCGGCGGCGGCTGCCGCGCTCCTCCTCCGCTTCTACCCCATCGCGACCCGCCTCCTCGCGCGGCTCTTCGCGCGGGAAGCGCCGCCCCCGGTCCAGCTCGGCCTCTGGCAGGTCTCCCGCAGCCCCGGCCATTCTGCCCGCCTCGCCCTCCTTCTCGCGCTCGCGCTCGCCGTCGGCACCTTCGCCGCCAGCTACGCCACCACCGCCTCCGCGACGTTCGAGGAGCGCGCCCGCTTCCAGTCCGGCGCCGCCATCCGCGCTGTCACGACCGGCAGCGCCGACCTCGGCCTCGATGGCGCTGCCGCCGATGCCGCCCTTCGCGAAGAGACCGGGGTGCCCCTCGCCTCCGCCGTCCTCCGCCTGCCCGCCGCCCCCGCGGCGGCCGGCGCCACCGGTCGCACCTTCCAGGCCCTCGGGCTGAACCCCGACGACGCCCCCTTCCTCCTCTGGTGGCGAGACGACTTCGCGGAGCGCCCCCTGCGCGACCTCATGGCCGACCTCGGCCCCCCGGAACCGCTCCGCGGCATCGAACTCCCCCGCGGCACGGCGGCGCTCAGCATCGACGTCCGCGCCTCGGCGACGCCCAACCAGATGACCCTCTGGGCCCGCGTCCGCGACGCCACCGGCTACCACCAGCTGATCGAGTTCGGCACCATCGAACCCGGCGAATGGCGGACGATGACGGCGCCAATCTCGCGCGTCTTCGAAGGCCAGCTCCCCGAGCCGCTCACCCTCGCCGCACTCGTCATCACCGAGCCGTCGAACCGCTTCAACACGCTCGAACTGACGATCCTCCTGGATAACCTCGCCGCATCGACATCAGCCGGCGTCACGACCGTGCTCGACGATTTCGAACGCCTGGACCCGGCCTGGACGCCGATCCCCTCCCGCCTCAACCTCCCGGACAGCTTCGACGTCACCCGCGACGGGGCAGTCTCCGGCCAGGCCGGCCGCATCCGCCGCGCCCCGGGCCAGAGCACCGAGCTCTGGGGGCTCGTGCGCGCGCAGTCCGCCGTGCCGCTGCCCGTCATCGCGACGCGCTCCTTCCTGGCCGCGACGGGGCTCACCGTCGGGGCTGTCGCCACCGTCAGCGTCGCTGCCGTGCCCGTGCCCATCCGCGTCGTCGGCGACGTGGCTGCCTTCCCCACGCTGCCAGCCGCCGCCGGTCCCGGCGTCGTTTTCAACCGCGACCACCTCCTGTCGTGGCTCGGCGTCGCCGGCTCCTCGAACCAGCCCGTCTTGAACGAAGCCTGGCTCGAACCGCCGCCCGGGGCCGATATCCCGGCCATCGAACAGGTGCTCCGCAACGACCCGTTCAACTTCGGGCTCGTCACCGACCGCTCCCGCGAACTCGCCCGCCTCGAGCGGAACCCGCTCATCTCCGCAGGCGGCGCCGGCATCCTCTACCTCGCCTTCGGCGCCGTCCTGCTGCTCGTTACGGCGGCGCTCCTCGTCTCGCTCTGGCTCGTCGTCCAGCGCCGCCGGACCGAGTTCGCCGTCCTCCGCTCGCTCGGCCTCTCCCGCGGCGGCGTCGCCCGCGTCCTCGCCGTCGAATACGCCTTCGTCGCCATCGTCGGCGTCGCCGCCGGCACGTGGCTCGGCCGCGGCATCGCCGGGCGCATGCTTTCCTTCCTCGATGTCGATGAAGCCGGCCGGCTCGCCGAACCCTCCTACCTGCTGCGGACCGACTGGATGCTGGTCGGCGCCAGCCTCGCCGCGGTCGCGATCGTTTTCGCCGGCTCGCTGCTCTTCGCTGCCCGCCTCATCGCCCGCACCTCCGACGCGCAGGCGCTCCGGACCGAATAGCCGCCGTCACTCGCCGGGCAGCACCAGCAGCCCCGCCGCGGGGACCGGCTGGCCGGCCGCGTCCAGCAGCACGCCGACCCGGTCGCCCGGCCCGACCGTGTCGAAGGTGCGCTCCCGCGCGGCGAACAGCGGCGCCCCCTCTGCGAACCACACGGACGCCTCGCCCGCGGCCGTCCGGAGCACCATCCGCCCCGCCTCGACCCGCTCGACCCGCCCGGTGACGATCGGCAGCGCAGCCGCCTCCCCCAGGGCTTCGTGCCCGGCGAACGGCCCCGCGGTCGCGCCCTCCGGTCCGCCTTCGCCGACGACGATGGCGCGGACGGCCGCATTGCGCACCTCGTTCGGCACGCCGACGACGGCCGCCCGCATCCCGGGCCGAAGATCGCCCGGGCCGATGGGTTCGAGCACCCACACGCGCGTTCCCGGCGGAACCGCGAACTCGCCGGCGCCCGTCCCGCCCGAGACCGTGAGCCGTCCCCCGTCGGCCCGCTCGACCGTGAACGTCGCGTAGCCCGCCCCGGCCGGCATCGCCATCGGCCCCGGCTCCGGCGGCGCGCCGCCCCCGCCCGTCTGGCGGGCCGCCACGATGACCGCCAGAAGGCACGCGACGACCGCCGCGGCCGCGGCAAGCGGCAGGATGAGCTGCCGGGCTGTCCAGGGGCGCGGTGCGAGCGCGGGCTGCTCCATCAGCCGGGGATGGTAGCCGACTGCGCCGCCCTACGCCTCGTCGATCGTGACCCGGGTGATCGCCACCGGCTCGAGCGGCCGGTCCTGCGCCCCTGTCGGGGCGGTCGCGATGGCGTCCAGCACGTCCTCGCCGGAGGTCAGCTTCCCGAAAATCGTGTAGTTCGGCGGCAGCGGGTAGTCCGCGTGCATGATGAAGAACTGGCTGCCGTTCGTGTTCTGCCCGGCGTTCGCCATCGCCATGGTCCCGCGCAGGTACGGCCGGGTGACGGGCTCATCCTCGAACCGGTAGCCCGGCCCGCCCCGCCCCGTCCCGGTCGGGTCGCCGCCCTGGATGACGAATCCCCGGATGACCCGGTGGAAAATCACCCCGTCGTAAAACCCTTCCCGCGCGAGGAAGACGAAGTTGTTCACCGTCTTCGGCGCCTCGGCCGGGAAGAATTCCACCGTCATCGTGCCGGCCGTCGTCTCGATCGTCGCCCGGTACTGCTTCGCCGGGTCGATCGCCATCGCCGGCGGGGCTGCATACTTTTTCGCCATCGCCGCACCTCCTCGTTCTGTTCCCAGCCTACCCCCCGGCCGCCTTACCCGCTCGAACGAAGCCCGCCCCCTACGGCAGAACCCTGAACTTAGCGGCCGCTCAGGCGTTTCCCCGATACCGCCCCCGGCTGCCCGGCCGAACGATCCCCGTAGCTACCAGTCTCAGGTTCGGAGCCGCCTCATGCCCGGAGTTTCGTTCGCCGCGCGCGATCGCCTCGTCCTCGGGGTCATCGCCGCCCATGTCCCGGTCGTCATCGCCGTCGCCGTCATGGTCGGCGACCTCTCGCTCGTCACCGCCGCAGTCGGCAGCCTCGTCATCGCCGTCGGCGCATGGGCCGCGTACGCCCTCGCTGCGAGTCAGCGCGCATTCCGCGTCGTCGCCGCTGCCGCCCTCATGGCGATGTCCGGCATGCTCATCGCGGCCTCCGGCGGCGAAATCGCCGTCCACTTCCACGTCTTCGTCGTCCTCAGCTTCCTCGTCATCTACTACGACGCGCTCCCCATCCTCGTCGCCGCCGCGGTCATCGCGGTTCATCACCTCGCCGGCAACTACCTCTTCCCGAACTACGTGTTCGACTCCGGCGCCTCGCTCGCGATCGTGATCAAGCACGCCGCGTTCGTCGTCCTCCAGACCGCCGTCACCGTCTACGTTGCCGAGCGCGTCCGCCGCTCGACAGCCGCCATAAGCGCCGCGGCCGACCGTCTCGCCGCCCGGCAGCTGCCGGCGATGCAGGAAGCGTTCGAAGCCGCGGCCCGCGGCGACCTGACCTGCTCGCTCGCCTTCGAGGTCGCCCCCGTCAGCGCCTCCGGCTCCGACGAAATCGGTGCGATGGCCGGCGCGTTCAACCGCCTCCAGGAGCAGCTCGCCGCCATCGCCCGCTCGGCCAGCCAGATGAACGCCAGCCTCGCCGGCCTCGTCAACGAGGTCACCGCCAACGCCCGCCGCGTCCTCGCCACCGCAGCGAACGTCGAAAGCTCCGCGGCCGACGTCGCCAGCGCCGCCAGCCAGATCGCGCAGGCCTCGGCCGATATCGGCGACCTCACCGCCCGCCTGGCCGACATCGCGGCCGCCGCCGAGGCGAACCTCGGCCGCGCCACCGGCGAAGCCGACCACGTCGCGGACGCCACCCGCCAGACCGCCCTGACCGCCCGCGAAGCCCGCGACGAAATCGCGGCCATCCACCACCGCCTGGAAGAGGTCGCGGCCCTCGCCCGCGACGTGAACGACGCCACCCGCGGCAGCAGCGACGCCGCCCGCCAGGGCCAGGACGCCGTCCGCCTCGCCGTCACCTCGATGGAGGCCATCGCCGGCGCCGTCGAGCGCGCCGCCGCCACCGTGAACGAACTCGGCGCCTACGGCGAGCAGATCGGCAACATCGTGACGGTCATCGACGAAATCGCCGCCCAGACGAACCTCCTCGCCCTCAACGCCGCCATCGAAGCCGCCCGCGCCGGCGAGCAGGGCCGCGGCTTCGCGGTCGTCGCCGAAAACGTCCGCCAGCTCGCCGAGCGCTCCAGCGCCAGCACCCGCGAAATCGCCGACCTCATCGCCCGCATCCAGGAGCGCACCACCGAGGCCGTCTCCGCCATGCAGACCGGCGTCGCCGACGTCCAGCAGGGCCGCGAAGTCACCGCCCGGGTCGATGCCTCGCTCGGCGAAATCATCGCGAACATCAGCCGCACCGGCGACCGCGTGCACGCCATCGTCCAGCAGATCGGCGCGCTGGCCAGCTCCGCCAGCACCGTCGTCGAGGCCGCCGGGTCGCTCGTCGAATCCGCCACCGGCGCCGGGGCCGGGGCCGAGGATATCGCCGCCGCCTCCAAATCCGTGCTCGCTTCGGTCGAACAGGTCGCCCAGAGCTCCTCGGAGACCGCTGCGACCGTCCAGGAGCTGAACGCCTCCACCACGACCCTCGGCGACCGCGCTGCCTCGCTCGACCGCGAATCCGCGGCGCTCCGCGAGCTCGCAGAAGCCCTCGCGAAGAGCGTCGGCGCCTTCCGCGCCAGCGGCGAAGCCGCCGCCCCCGCCGCCCTCCCGAGGGCCGTCGACCGCCGTGCGGCCTGAACCCGGGAGCCTCGCGCAGCGCGCGCTGCTGGCGGCCATCGTCCTCGCGATGGTGGCCGCCAGCCTGGCCGCGACCTTCGAGTCCGCTGCCGCCCGCGCTGCTTCCGGCGTCTACCGGTTCTTCTGCGGCTGAACCGCGCCCGCGCTCAGACCCGCTGCTCCCGGACGCCCTGCGGAATCAGCGCATCGCTCACGCTCGCCAGCCATTCGCGCACCCACGGCTCCTCCGCCCGCTTCGGGAGCGCCCGCAGGATGTCGCGGGTGTGCGTCGGCTCGTGGATCGCCACCCCCCACAGCAGCCCTCCGAACCGCACCCTCGACGGCGGGATGTTCAACACCTTCCGGTCCCCGCCGTACAGGATCTCCTGGTCGAGGTGCGCGTCCGTGAACTCCGCTACCGCCCGCAGCAGCCGCTCCCGGTGCGCCTCCGCCTCCTCCAGGAGCTCCTCGACCGAGCGGTCCCGCCGCGACTGGACCGCCGCCTCGTTCCAGTCGTCGATGTCGAACGGGTTCGGGATCGGCGTGTCCGGCAGCGGCGCCTGCTGGCCGACCATCGCCGCCCACCGCGGGACGATCAGCGCGTCGATGGTGCACAGGTGGGCGATGTAGTCCTTCACCGTCCAGTGGCTCCCCGGCACCACGGCCGCCAGCTCCTTCGCCGTCAGCGCCCGGCACAGGTGCGCGAACTGCCGCCGGTGCCGCGCGAACTCGTCGATGACCAGCTGCACCCGGATGTTCATGGGCAACCCTCCACGCCGCTGGACTCTACCGGCCGCTCCTCCGCCGCGCCAGTTCGCGAACGGCCGCCCGCCGTGGAACAATGGCCGCCGTGAACCGGCGCCCCGTCCTCTTCCGCAACGCTTCCGTCTTCGATGACGAGGCCCGCACCTTCCGCGCCGGCCTCGATGTCCTCTGCCGCGACGGCCGCATCGAACGGATCGCCCCCGCCGGCGCCGCGGGCGAACTCCCGGCCGACACCCGCCCGGTTGATGCCGCCGGCGCCTTCCTCATCCCCGGCCTCATCGATTGCCACGTCCACCTCACCTCCGCCGGCGACCCGGACGAACTCAGCGCCATGCGCGCCGAACCCCTCCCCCTCCGCGCGTGGAAGGCGGCCCGCAATGCCGCCGCCACCGTCCGCGCCGGCATCACCACCGTCCGCGACCTCGGCGCCGCCGACCACCTGAACATCCACCTCGCCCGCGCCGTCGAATCCGGTCTGCTCGAAGGCCCGCGCATCCTCGCCGCCGGCTACGGGGTCACCATGACCGGCGGCCACGGCCACGGCTTCATCGCCGTCGAAGCCGACGGCCCCGACGAGGTTCGCAAGCGCGTTCGCGAACAGCTCCGCGCCGGCGCCGCAGCCATCAAGCTCTTCGCCAGCGGCGGCGTCRYGACCCCCGGCGTCGACCCGCGCTCGCCCAGCTTCACGCTCGAAGAGCTCCGCGCGGGCGTCGAAGAGGCGCACAAGGCCTTCCGCGTCGTCGGCGCCCACGCCCAGGCCACCGAAGGCATCAAGAACGCTATCCTCGCCGGCGTCGACTCCATCGAGCACGGCGTCTGGCTCGATGATGAAGCCATCGAGATGATGGCCGCCCGCGGCACCTGCCTCGTCGCGACCCTCACGGCCCCCTGGCAGATCGCCCACATGGGCGCCGAGGCCGGCGTCCCCCGGTACATGGTCGAAAAAGGCTGGCAGGTGCTCGAATCCCACGAAGCCAGCTTCCGCGCCGCCATCCGGGCCGGCGTCCGCATCGCGATGGGCACCGACCAGGGCACGCCCTTCAACCGCCCCGGCGAGAATGCGCAGGAGCCCGCCCGCATGGTCCGCCTCGGCCTCTCGCCGGCTGCGGCGCTCCTCGCCTCGACCGCCTGGGCCGCCGACCTCCTCCGCCTCGCCGACCGCACCGGCCGCATCCGCGAAGGCCTCGATGCCGACCTCGTCCTCCTCGCCCGCGACCCGCTCGCCGACATCGCGGCCCTCGCCGACCCCGCGGCGATCCGCGTAGTGCTCGCCCGCGGCAAGATGGTGGTCGACCGAATCCCCGAAGCGCACCAACCGGAGGCCTCATGAGCCAGCTCCAGAAGATCATCGCCCGCATCCAGCGCCGGGAAGGGCCGGCCATCGGCTTCGGCCGCGTCCCGCGCGAGCAGCCCCGCGCGATGGCCCTCCTCGCGACGGTCCGCGATGCCGCGGCAGCCCGGGCCGCGCTCGATGCCGGCGCCGATGCGGTCCTCTTCCTCGCCGGCAGCGCCGCCCTCGCCGCCGAACAGCTCCGCGGCGTCGCCGGCCCGAAAGTCGCGGCCGGCGTCTCCCTCCCGGTCCTCTCGGTCGCCGATGCCGAGAAACTCCGCGATGCCGGCTGCGATTTCGTCGTCAGCCCGCTCGAAACGACCGACTCCGCCGCCGTCGATGTCGAGAAGATGGGCCACCTCGTCGTCGCCAGCGAATCCATCGAAGACAACACCCTCCGCGCGCTCGGCCCGCTCGGCCTGGACGGCCTCTTCGTCCAGCGCGCCCACGGTCCCATGAAGCTCTCCGAACAGCTCGGCCTCGTCCGCCTCGCCTCGTTTTCGAACACCGGCCTCGTCGTGACCGTCGACCTGGCTGCCTCCGCCGCGGACCTCCGCGTGCTCCGCGATTCCGGCGCCGTCGCCATCGTCGCCCCGGAAGGCGCTTCCGCCGCCGACATCGCCAGCCTCAACGAGCGCCTCCGCGCCGTCCCCGCGCCGCGCAAGGCGCGCTCCGAATCGAACCAGGTCGCGCTCGTTCCCTCCCTCATCGGCGGCCACGACCACGACGAGGAGGACGACGACGACGGCGAGGAGGACTGAGATGCCGCAGGTCGCCGTCGAACGTTCCGGGAACGTTGCCGTCGTCACCATCACCAACCCGCCGCGCGGGTACATGGACACGGCGACCGTCGCCGAGCTCGACGCCGCGACGGCGGACCTCGAGCGGGACGAGGCCGTCCGCGCTGTCGTCATCACCGGCGGCGTCCCCGGCGTCTTCATCCGTCACTACTCGGTCCGCGAGCTCGAAGCCCTCGCCCGCCAGCTGCGCGAGCGCGGCATCGCCGTCGACCCGGCCCGGCCGCTGCCGCCGCGCGATATCGACCGCGTCTTCGGCCGCCTCGAAGAGATGCCGAAGCCGGTCATCGCCGCCATCAACGGCTTCGCCATGGGCGGCGGCTTCGAGCTCGCCCTCTGCTGCGACCTCCGCATCGCCGAAGAAGGCCCCTACGAACTCGGCCTGCCCGAAGTGCGCCTCGGCATCCTCCCCGGCGCCGGCGGCACCCAGAAGCTGCCCGCGCTGGTCGGCGTCGCCCGCGCGCTCGAGCTGACGCTCCGCGGCCGCACCGTCGCGCCCCCCGAAGCGCGCGACCTCGGCCTCGTCCACGAACTCGTCCCGCCCGGCCGCGCCCTCGACCGCGCGCACGAACTCGCCGCCGAGCTCGCGTCGCTGCCGCCCCGCGCCGTCGGCCACATCAAGCGGCTCGTCCGCGCCTCTGCCGCCGCAGGCCGGGCCGACGGCCTCGCCCTCGAGCGCACCCTGTTCCTCGACCTCCTGCTCTCCGATGACGCCCTCGAACGCATGTCGCGCATGAACACCGATGACCGCGACATCCGCGACGCCTGAGGCAGACCTCGCGGCTCTCCGCAGCGCGCTCGCCGGCTGGTACGCCGCCCGCGGCCGCCACGGCCTCCCCTGGCGCCGGACCCGCGACCCGTACGCCGTCCTCGTCTCCGAAGTCATGCTCCAGCAGACCCAGGTCGAGCGGGTGCTGCCGTACTACGCCGGCTGGCTCCAACGATGGCCGACGTTCGCCGCGCTCGCCGCCGCCGCTCCTGCCGATGTCATCACCGCCTGGCGCGGCCTCGGCTACAACCGCCGCGCCCTCGCCCTCCGCGCCGCCGCCCGCGAGGTCGTCGACGTCCACGGCGGCGAATTCCCGTGGGAGCCGGCCGCGCTCCGCAAGCTCCCCGGCGTCGGGCCGTACACCGCCGCGGCCCTCCGCTGCTTCGTCCGGGATGAGTCCGTCCCCGTACTCGATACCAACATCGCCCGGGTCGTCGCCCGCGTCGCGGCCGGCGCTGCGCTGCCCCGCGAGCTTCCGCCGAAGCAGCTCGAAGCCGCCGCCGCGGCGCTGCTTCCCGCCCAAGGAGCCCGCGACCACAACCTCGCCCTCATGGACCTCGGCGCGCTCGTCTGCACCGCGCGAAGCCCCGCCTGCGGCGCGTGCCCTCTCGCAGCCGGCTGCCGCTGGCAGCGCGAAGGCCAGCCGCCGCCCCGGGCGGCGGCGAAGCCCGCGCCGCCCCGCTTCGAAGCGACGAGCCGCTTCGCCCGCGGCCGCATCATCGACCGGCTCCGCTCCGGTCCCGCCGCCGAGGACGAACTCCGCGCCATGCTCCCGGCGGGCCACCGGCCGCGCCTCGCCGGCTACCTCGCCGCGCTCGAGCGCGACGGCCTCGCCGTGCCGATCGGCGGCGGCGCGTGGGCGCTCCCGCCCGGCTGAGCCGGCCTACGTGCCTTCCTGCCAGCTCGCCAGGTAGCGCTGCTGCTCCTCGGTCAGGTAGTCGATCTGGATGCCCATCGCGTGCAGCTTCAGGCGCGCGATCTCCTGGTCCACTTCGTGCGGGATTTCGTAGACCTTCTTCTCGAGCTTCTGCGCGTTCTGCGCGATCCACTCCGCCCCGAGCGCCTGGTTCGCGAACGACATGTCCATCACGGCCGCCGGGTGGCCCTCAGCCGCCGCCAGGTTCACGAGCCGGCCTTCGCCCAGCAGGTACAGCCGCCGCCCGTCGAGCAGCCGGTACTCATCGACTGAGGCGCGGACCGCCCGCTTCCCCTCGCTCATCGCCTGGAGCGCTTTCAGGTTGATTTCGCTGTCGAAGTGGCCGCTGTTCGCGAGAATCGCGCCGTCCTTCATCGCCTCCAGGTGCTGCCGGTCGATGACGTTGATGTCGCCGGTGAGCGTCACGAAGATGTCGCCCAGCTTCGCCGCCTCGGCCATCGGCATCACCCGGTAGCCGTCCATCACCGCCTCGAGCGCCTTCACCGGGTCGACTTCGGTCACGATGACCTGCGCGCCCATGCCGCGCGCCCGCGCCGCAACGCCCCGGCCGCACCAGCCGTACCCTGCCACCACGAACGTCTTCCCCGCGAGCAGGATGTTCGTCGCCCGGACGATCCCGTCGACGGTCGACTGGCCCGTCCCGTACCGGTTGTCGAACAGGTGCTTCGTGTCCGCCTCGTTCACCGCGACGATGGGGTAGCCGAGCGCGCCCGCAGCGGCCATCGCCCGCAGACGGATGACGCCCGTCGTCGTCTCCTCCGTGCCGCCGACGACGCCGGCGAGCAGGTCGCGCCGGTCCTTGTGCAGCGTCGCCACCACGTCGGCGCCGTCGTCCATCGTCAGCTGCGGGCCGTGCTCCAGCGCCTGGTGGATGTGACGGTAGTACGTCTCGTTGTCCTCCCCGCAGATGGCGAAGACCGGGATGCCGTACTCCTCCACCAGCGCCGCCGCGACGTCGTCCTGCGTCGAAAGCGGGTTGCTCGCGCACAGCCGCAGCTCGGCGCCGCCGTCGCGCAGCGTGATGGCGAGGTTCGCCGTCTCGGTCGTCACGTGCAGGCAGGCGGTCATGCGGATGCCGCGGAGCGGCTGCTCGCGCTGGAACCGCTCGCGGATGAGGCGCAGCACGGGCATCTCGCGCGCGGCCCATTCGATGCGCCGGACGCCTTCCGGCGCAAGGCGTGGATTGGCGATGTCACACGGGGTCGACAAACCGGGGACTCCTGGGTCGGTCTCGAAGCGCCCTGCCTAGTCGTGCAGGGTTACGAAGGCTCCATCATACTTCCGGCCCCGGATAGCGGCACGGAGCCGCCGCAGCGTCGAGCCGAGGCCGGAGGGGTCGCGCCGCGTCGCGCTCGCCTCGACCAGCTGGCAGGCCTCCCGGTAGCCGAGCCGCGCGTACGCTGCGACCGCCGGCGTGTTGCGCGGGTCCACCGTCAGCACCACATAGTCGCAGCAGTCGAGCAGCGCCTCCGTCACCGCGCTCGTCGCGCTCGTCGCGAGCCCGCGGCCCCGGTAGGCCGGGTGCGTGAACACGTTGCCGACGACCGCCACGCCCTCCTGCCGCGAGACGACGTGCGTGCCCGCGATGGCGACGAGCCGCCCCTCCAGCACCACGCCCCGGTAGACGCCGCTGTCGATGTGCTCGGGGATGTAGTAGCTCGGCCCGTTTTCACTGCCGTAGAGCGCGTTGATCTTCCGGATGTCGACGCCCGTGAGGTGCACCGTTTCGTAGACCTGCGACGGCCGGAACGTCTCGCGCGTCACCACCATCCGCGTCATCGGCTGCTGGGTCGCCAGCCGGTACACCCGCTTCAGCACCTCCACGTGCTGCGGCTGGCAGGTCGCGTACGTCTGCGCCGTTCCCGGGTGAATGGAAAGGACCGCATGGATGGCGTCCGGGTCGCCCATCACGAAGGTTGCGTCGCCGAGGCCGCCCCGGCTGTGCAGCACGAGCCCGGTGCCGGTCGTCCCCCGCGCGAGGAACCACCGCGTCCGCGCGAACAGCTCCGGCTCGAGCTGGCCGAGCGCATAAGCCGTGTACTCGACCCGCGCCCGCAGCAGCGGCCGGATTTCGTCCGGGTCGCGCAGCTGCCGGACGACATAATCGAGCCGCCGCGCCGGGATTCCGCCGAGCCGCAGCTCACGTTCCGCCATCAGTCGCCGACCTCGAAGTGCGTCAGCGCCCGGAACTGCCGGTMGCGCTGCTCCACCTCGTCCCGCTCCAGCGTCAGCAGCCGGGACGGCCCGAACCCCTCCACGCAGAAGGAGGCGACCGTCGAGCCGTAGATGATCGCCCGCCGAATTTCGCGCTGGTCGATCACCGGCACCGCATCGAGATAGCCCATGAACCCGCCGGCGAAGGCATCCCCCGCGCCGGTCGGGTCCACCACCTCTTCGAGCGGGTAGCCCGGCGCCACGAAATAGTCCTCCCCGCTGATGTAGGCCGCGCCGTACTCGCCGAGCTTGATGACCACCGCCTTCGTGCCCCCCTCGAGCAGCTTCCGGCCGGCCCGCGCGATGCTGGGCACGCCCGCGAGCTCCCGCGCCTCGCTTTCGTTGATAGACACCACATCGGCCGCGCGGATGGCCTTCATCAGCTCATCGCGCGCCCCGTCGATGAAGAACTTGATGGTGTCCACCATCCTCGTGCGCGCCCCGGGCACCATCGCCATCAGCCGCTGCTGCAACACTGGGTCGCCGGCGGCGGCGAACAGCCCGCTCGAATCCTCCCAGCCCGCCGGCAGCTTCGGCTCCCAGGCGGCATTCACCCCGAGCACCGTGTAGAGCGTGTCGCGGCTGTTCATGTCGTAGTGGTAGCGGCCGCCCCAGCGGCTCGTTTCGCCGCCCGGCACGACCTCGAGCCCGGCGAGGTCGATGCCCGGCCGCTCCAGCGCCCGCCGCATCTCGTCCGGGAAGTCCTCGCCCACGGCCGCGAGCAGCCGCACCTCCGTGAACAGCGAGGCTGCCAGGGCTGCGCACGTCGCCGAGCCCCCGAGCGACCCTTCGCGCCGCTCGAACGGCGTCTCGATTTCGTCGATGGCCACCCAGCCGGCGATGAGGAGGCTCACGTCCCAGCCTCCAGCCAGCGGCGGAGGATCGGCGCCAGCCGCTCCCGAACCTCAGCCGGGACTGCCGCCCGGGGCGCCACGATCGCCGCATCGAGCGCCGTCGCGCAGGCGCACCCTTCGCGCGGCGGCAGCGCGCCCGCCAGCAGCCGCACGGCCTCCTGGCTCACCGCCACGTTCCGGCGCAGTGTCTCGAACACGGTCGCGGCGTCCACCGCCGCTTCGGTCTCATGCCAGCAATCGTAATCCGTCACGCACGCCAGCGTCGCGTAGCAGAGCTCCGCCTCGCGCGCGAGCTTCGCCTCCGGCAGCGCCGTCATGCCGATGAGGTCCGCGCCCCACGCCCGGTGCAGTTCGCTCTCCGCCCGGGTCGAAAACGCCGGGCCCTGCATCACGACGTACGTCCCGCCCTCGTGCACCGTGGCGCCGGCGCACCGGGCCGCCGCCAGCGCCGCCTGCCGCATCCGCGGACAGAACGGCTCGGCGAAGCTGATGTGGCCGACCAGCCCATCGCCGAAGAACGTCGAAGGCCGGCCCCACGTCCGGTCGATGAGCTGCGACGGCACCACGAGGTGCCCCGGCGCGTACACCTCCCGCAGGCTGCCGACGGCCGAGACCGAAAGCACCCGTTCGACGCCCAGCTGCTTCAGCGCCCAGAAGTTCGCCCGCTGCGGCAGCTCCGAGGGCAGGATGGTGTGGTGACGGCCGTGCCGCGCGAGGAACGCGACCCGCCGCCCGCCAAGCGTCCCGACCCGGATGCGGTCGCTCGGCGGCCCGAACGGCGTCGCAATCTCCAGCTCCTCGGCGTCCTCCAGCCCCGGCATGTCGTAGAAGCCGGAGCCCCCGATGACCGCCAGCGGGATGGACTCGCTCATCGCTGCGCTGCCTCCAGTTGCAGCTCCCGGAGCAGGGCTGCGATCGCTGCCGGGTACGGCGGGCGGACGACGCCCCGCTCCGTGATGATGCCCGTGATGAGGTCGGCCGGGGTGACGTCGAACGCCGGGTTCCACGCCTCGACGCCGGCCGGCGCCCAGCGCGCGTCCCCGTAGCCGCCGACCTCCCCGGCGGTGCGGAATTCGATCGGGATCTCCGCCCCCGAGCGGCAGGCAGGGTCGAACGTGCTCGTCGGCGCCGCGATGAAGAACGGCACGCCGGCCCGCGCTGCCGCGAGCGCCAGCCCGAGCGTGCCCACCTTGTTCGCCGTGTCGCCGTTCGCCGCGATGCGGTCCGCGCCCGTCACGACCGCCGCCACGCTCCCCGAGAGGATGAGCGCAGCCGCCGCCGTATCCGGCAGCAGCACCGCCGGGATGCCGGACTGCAGCAGCTCCCACGCCGTCAGCCGCGCGCCCTGCAGGAGCGGCCGGGTCTCCGTGACGTAACACCGTTCGAGCCGCCCCGCGGCGTGGGCCGCGCGCACGACCCCGAGCGCCGTCCCGGCGCCGCCCGTCGCGAGCGTGCCCGTGTTGCAATGGGTCAGCACATCGCCCGGGGGCACGGCGCTGAGGCCGTGCCGGGCGAGCGCCCCGTCCTCCGCCTGCCGCCGGCGCAGATACGCCGCGCAGAACGCCCACGCAGCCGCCGCGCGCTCCCTCTCGGGCGCGGCAAGCGCAGCATCCCGGCAGGCCGCCGCCCCGGTCGCCAGCTCGACGGCCGTCGGCCGCGCGCTGCCAATCCGCTCGGCCGCCGCCCGCAGCGGCGCCTCCGCGGCATCTGCCTCCGCGGCGAGGGCGACCCCGGCGGCCCCGCACAGCCCCAGCAGCGGCGCGCCCCGGACGCGGAGCGCGCGGATGGCCTCCTCGAGCTGGTCGATGTCGCGGATATCGAGCCACCGCTCCTCGTGCGGCAGCCGCGACTGGTCGAGCACCCGCAGCGCCGGCGGTTCGAACCGGATCACCTCGAGAGGCGGCTCCATCTCACCCCTCCCGAAACCGGATGAGCGCATCGACCCGGTACGCGCCGAGCCGCTCCCGCCCGCCGAGGCCTTCGAGTTCGATGAGGAACCCCATGCCGGCGACCCTCGCGCCGAGCAGCTCCACCAGCTTCGCCGCCGCGAGCGCCGTCCCGCCGGTCGCCAGCACATCGTCGACGATGAACGCCGCCGTCCCCGGCGCGAGCGCGTCCTGGTGGATGTCGAGCCGAGACTCCCCATATTCGAGCGCGTACTCCACCGTCAGGCGCGCCGCCGGCAGTTTCCCCTCCTTCCGGATGGGCACGAACGGGAGCCCCAGCCGGTCGGCGATCGGCGCCCCAAAGAGGAACCCCCGCGATTCGATGCCGACGACCGCCCCCGGCCCGGCCGCCTGCGCCCGCTCCGTCAGCCCGTCGAGCGCGGCCCGGAACGCCGCCGGCTCACCCAAAAGCGGCGTGATGTCGCGGAACAAAATGCCCGGCCGCGGGAAATCCGGGATGGTCCGGATGTGCCGTTCGAGCTCCACGCCGGGATTGTACGCCAGCCCTGCCCGGCGGCACCCGGGCGCGCCCCGGCGCGGTCCGTTCCCCGGCCTTTACCTTCGCCCGCGGCCTGTCCGGCACCTTCACCGGTCCACGCGCCATGCTCGGTGTGAAGGAGCTCACCCATGGCTGCACCAAACCGCCGCTTCGCCAACGAACGCCACCCTCTCCTGAAAATCGCCGCCGCAGTGGTCGCGCTCGCGACCTTCGCGTCGATCTGGACCGCCTTCTCCCTGTCGTACGCCTCCGACAGCGCCGCGAACGCCGACCCCGAATCGTTCGCCGCCGTGACATCAATCGATACCGCTTCCCCGCCGACCGGTGCAGTGCCCGAATCCGCCGCAACACCCTCGCCGACGCCCTCGTCATCCTCCGCTGCCGGCTCAGCCCCGCCGCCGACCGTCGCACCCTCGACCGGCAGCCAGCGCGGCAGCTCGACCGCCCCCGTCCAGCGGAGGTCGCGCGGCTCATGACATCGTGGCGTCTCGGCATCGCCTCCGGTCTCGCCGCCGTCGCTGCCGTCCTGCTGGTCCGCGCCTCCGGGGACAGCGCGGCGGCCCATACCTGGCACGCCCTCCGGGCGGCCGGGTTCGTTACCTATCTGCTGTTCTGGGTCTCCTGCCTGTCTGGCATGGCCTTTTACCTCCGGATCGCCGTGCCGCGGGTGCGCGCCTCCGCCCTGTTCGAACTGCACCGCGTCACCGGCGTCCTCGCCGCCGCCTTCCTGGCCAGCCACCTCGTCGGCGTGCTCGTCGACCCGTGGATTCATTTCCGCCTCATCGACATCCTCGCCGGGGCGACCGCCTCCTACCGGCCGTTCGCGCTCTTCCTCGGAGCTGCCGGCGCGTGGGCCGTCGCCATCGTCGTCGCCACCACGGCCTTCAGCGGCCGGTTTCGCTACGCGACCTGGCTCAACCTCCACCGGCTCGCCTTTCCCGGGTACGTCGTCGCGCTCTTCCACGGCCTGCTCGCGGGCAGCGATTCGGCGAACCCCCTCGTCCTCGCGATGTACGGCCTGACGGCCGGCGCCGTGGCCGGGCTCGGCGTGCTCCGGCTTGCCGGGCGCGAACGCCCGGTGCCGGCGGCGGTCTCGGTCCCCGGCCGCTGACCGGCGGGCGGAGGGCCCCGGGCGGCACCGCCGTTCGGCCGCCGTCCCGCGGCGCGGGCCCGGCTATCATGCGCGCGTGCTGCACCGCCGAACGAACCCGTTCGCCCGCGAGCGCCAGCACTGGCTGACGCTGCTCCTCTCCGCTGCCGCTGCCGCCGCTTTCGGCATCGGCTGGGTGCTTTACGGCCGCGACTCGGCGACCGACTCCGCGCCGCCGCCACCGCCGCCCGCGGCTTCCGCAACCGCCGCAGCGCCGGCGCCGACCGCCGCCGGCGAACCGCCCTCCGCGCCTGCCGCGACTCCCACCCGGAGCTCGAGGTCCAGCTGATGAGCCGCATCGCAGCCGTCCTGGTCGCCGTTGCCGCCTCGGCGGCCGTCATCGTCGCCCGCCAGCAGGGGTGGGGCGGTGACACCACCGCCTGGTCCGCGGCCCGCGCGTCGGCCTGGGTCGCACTCGCGCTGCTCTGGGCCGCCGTCTTCACCGGCGTCGGCGTCTCCCTCAAGTACCACCCCGGCATTCCCGGCCAGGTGCCGGCGCTGGAACTCCACCGCGTTACCGGCTCCCTCGCCCTCTCGTTCACCGTCGTCCATGCCGTCGCGCTCGTCGCCGACCCCTACATCCGGTTCGCGCCGTGGGATGCGGCCGTGCCCTTCGTGGCCCCCTACCGCCCGCTCGCGACCGGCCTCGGCGTCATCGCCGCCTGGCTCGTCGCGGCCGTCGTCCTCTCCACCTGGGGAGCCGGCTGGCTGCCGCGCCGCGCCTGGCACCTCATCCACCGCGCCAGCTATGCCGCCCTCGCCTTGGGCGTCGTCCACGGCATCGCCGCCGGCACCGACACCGAACACTGGCCCACCCACGTCGCCTACACCGCCATCGCGGCCTCGGTGCTCGGCGCCGTCTTCCTGCGCTTCCTCGCGCGCGACTGGGTGGCAGCCCACCGGGCGAGCCGCCGGCCGGCGCCGGGCCACCCGGGATGAGCCCGGAGGAAGCGCTGTTCTACCTCGGCGCGGCGGCCTTCTTCCTCCCGCCCCTCATCGTGCTGCTCATCGCTGCGCGGGCGGCTCGCCGGTCCCCGTGGTTCGCGGCCTTCGCGCTCCTCGGCTGGGTCGGGATGGCCATCGGCCTCGCGCTCATCTTCGCCACCGCCGACCGGCCCCGCCGGCAGCCGCCGCCCTAACCGGTCAGCCCCAGCCCCCGCAGGAAGGCGTCGCTGTTCGGCTCCCGGCCGAGGAAGTCGCGCACCAGCTGGTTGCCGTCCACCGAGCCGCCCCGTTCGAGAATCGTCGCCCGGTAGCGCCGCCCGACCTCTGCGCTCAGCGGCCCCGCCGCCTCGAAGAGCGTGTACATGTCGTCGCCGAAGACGTGCGACCAGAGGTAGCCGTAGTAGCCCGCGTCGTAGCCGAACAGGTGCCCGAAGCCCGACTGGAAGTGCGTCCCCGGCGTATAGGGGAACCCGGTGATGGGGTGCAGCTCCTCGACCAGCTTCGTCGAGTCCCCGTCGAAGCCCGGCGAGTGATACCGCAGGTCGAGCGTCGCGAAGAACAGCTGCCGCAGCGTCATGATGCCGCTGTTCAGGTTCTTCGCCGCCACCATCGCATCGACCAGCCGCCGCGGGATCGGCTCGCCCGTCTGCCAGTGCCGCGCGAACGATGCGAGCACCTCCGGCTCCCAGCACCAGTGCTCGAGCATCTGGCTCGGCGCCTCGACGAAGTCCCGCTCCGTCTGCGTGCCGCTGAACCGCGCCCGCTCCGCCCGCGTGAGCGTCTGGTGCATGATGTGGCCGAACTCGTGGAAGAACGTCACCACCTCGCCGTGCCGGAGCAGCGACGGCTGGCTGGCCGAGGGCTTCGTGAAGTTCGCCACGATGGCGCTCACCGGCTTCTGGTAGCTGCCGTCCGGCAGCCGCCGCCCCCGCCGCAGGGTAAACGCCGCCGCGTGCCCGTACTTGTTTGGCCGCGGAAAGAGGTCCATGTAGAACCGCGCGAACGGCGGCCCGCCGTCCGCCTCGCTGATGTCGAACGCCCGCACCTCCGGGTGCCACCGCGGCGCGTCGGGGCTCTCCGTAAACCGCACGCCCAGCACCTGCTGGTAGACGCTGAAGAGCCCTTCGATGACCGCGTCGAGCGGGAAGTACTGCGCCACTTCGAACTCATCGACGGCGTACTCCGCCTTCAGCTGCTCGTTGTGCCAGTACCGCCAGTCCCAGATGTCGACCCGGTCCGAACCCGTCCGCGCCCGCGCAAATTCCCGCATCGCCGCGAAATCGCGCTCCGCCTTCACCGCCACCTTCGCCCGCAGGTCGGTGAGGAACTCCTCCACCGCCTGACGCGTCCCCGCCATCCGCGTCTCCGTCCGGTAGTCGGCCCACGAGGCGTACCCCAGCAGCTCCGCTGCCTCCTGCCGAAGCCGGAGCGCCCGCTCCAGCAGCTCGACGTTCTGCCGGCCGCCCTTCCGCTGGTCCTTTTCGAACAGCTGCCGCCGCAGCTCCCCGTCCGGGCAGTTCGCCATGAACGGCTGAATCTCCGGGTAGTCGAGCGAGACCCGGTAGTACGTCACGCCGTCCCGCTCCACGGTGCGCAGCCGCTCGACCCACGCCTCCGGCATCCCGGCCAGCTGCTCCCGCGTCACCTCGATGCCTTCGTCGTAGTCGTCGATGTTGTTGCGGAACTGGATGCCGATGGCGACCAGCTCGTCCATCAGCGCCCGCAGCCGCTCCCGCTGCTCCTTCGGCAGCTCGAAGCCGTTCCGCCGGTAGTCCCGCAGTTCGAAGGCGAGGTAGCGCGCATCCTCCCCCGTCAGCGACGCCGCCTCGCCGCTCGCAGCGAACTGGCGCACCGCCTCGTACAGGTCCTCCCGGAACGACAGCTCGACGAGGTACTTGTCCAGCCGCTCGTCCCATTCCCGGGCCGCAGCCCGCAGCCCGTCGTCCGCCGAGACGTAGGCGAGGAACGCGTACGCGCCGGAGGCGATAGCTACCGGCTCCAGCGCCTCTTCCAGCGCCAGCATCGTGTTTGCGTACGTCCGCACACCCGGCGCGAGCGAGACGATGGCGGCGACGCCCGCCTCGCAGGCATCGATCGCGCGCTGGCACGCCTCGCCGAGCTCGCCCGGCGTCAGCGTCTCCCACGGCACGAGGTCGAGGTCGCTCCCCATCCGGGCCTCCCTACCGCGTCAGCCACGCGAACTGCTGCGGCTTCCGCTGGCTCTTCGCGCTGATCATGATGTTGACGATCGCCGGCTTGTCGCAGGCGAGCGCCGCTTCGAGCGCCGGCCGCAGCTCCGCCGGTTCGGTCACGAAGAAGCCCTTCCCGCCGTAAATCTCGGCCATCTTCTCGTAGCGCGCGTTCGGCGTGTACGCGCTCGGCGGCACGCGCGCCGGGTCCAGCTCGTCCGGCCCGCCGCCGATGCCGTTGTTGTTGATGATGATGAACACGATGTTGTTCAGCCCGTAGCGCGCCGCCGTCTCCACCTCCATCCCGCTGAAGCCGAAGGCCGAGTCCCCCTCGATGCAGAACACCCGCTTGTCCGGGTGCACGGCCGCCGCGGCGATCGCCTGCCCCACGCCGACGCCCATCGTCCCGAAGGAGCCGGCGTCCAGCCGGTGCCGCGCGAAGAAGTTCGGCATCAGCGTCCGGCCGATGTCCATCGTGCTCGCGCCCTCGTTCACGATGATCGCATCCCGCGGGATGTACTCCCGCACGTCGCGGTAGACCCGGTAGTAGCTCATCGGCACCGATTCATCGGCCATCATCTCCGCCACGGTGGCCGCGTTCTCTTCGATCTTCTTCCGCAGCCCGGTCCACCAGGTCGTCTCCGCCGGGTACTGCCAGGGCGACTTCGCCAGCGCCTCGTTCAGTTGCGCCGTGATCGCCTTCGCGTCGCCGACGAGCGCCACCTCCGCCGGCACGTTGTTCCCGATCTCCTCCGGTGCGATGTCTACCTGGATGACGCGCACGTTCGGGTCGAACCGCGGCGGCAGCCCGAAGTGCAGGATCCAGTTCAGCCGCGCCCCCAGCAGCAGGACGAGGTCCGAGTTCTGCAGCGCGTACGACCGCGCCGGCGAAATCGCCAGCGGGTGGTCATCCGGCACCACGCCCTTCCCCATCGGCGTCGGCAGGAACGGCAGCTGCGTCGCATCGATGAACTTCCGCACCTCCTCCTCAGCGCGCGCGTACGCTGCGCCCTTCCCGACGATGACCAGCGGCCGCTCCGCCGATTTCAACGCCTCGAGCGCCCGTTCGATGTTCTCCCACGGCGCCAGCGAGCGCGGCGGGTCCGGGCAGCGCGGCGGGAAGTGCACCTCGCTCTCGTCGACCGTCCCGGTGATGATGTCGCCCGGCAGGTCGAGGTACGCCGCCCCGGGCCGGCCGTAGATGGTCGCGCGCACCGCCTGCTCGACGAAAAACGGGATGCGCTTCGTGCTGTCCGGGCGGGCGGCGTACTTGGCGTACGGCCGCGCCGTCTCGATCTGCGGCGCTTCCTGGAAGGCTCCCTGCCCGTTCTGGTACGAATCGTTCGCCCCGCCGATGAGGATCATCGGCCAGCAGTTCGCCCACGCGTTCGCCATCCCGGCGATGCCGTGCACCATCCCCGGCCCCGACACGGCGAGGCAGACGCCCGGCCGGCCGGTGAGGTAGCCGACCGCCGCCGCCGCGTAGCTCGCCGCCTGCTCGTTCCGGAACCCGAAAAACTTGATGCCCTCGCGCTGGGCGTGGACGGCGATCGGCACCACCGGGATGCCCACCACGCCGAACATGTACTCCACGCCCTGCTGCTTCAGGGCTTTCGCGACGATCTGCGCACCGGTCAGCTCTGCCACGGGAACTCCTCCCCAATCCTCGGAAATCCGTTGTGCGGGCAACTCTACGGGAACCGCCACCCACCGTACACGCCGGCGCGCCCCCGGTGTAGCCTCGTTCCATGGCCCGCGTCCGCGCCGACCTGCTTCTCGTCCAGCGGGGCCTCGCCGAATCCCGCGAACAGGCCCGCCAGCTCATCATGGCCGGGCAGGTCCGCTCCGGCACGCGGACCCTCGTCAAGCCGGCCGAGCCGCTGGACCCGGCCGCGCCCCTCGAGGTTCTCGAACCCCTCCGCTACGTGAGCCGCGGCGGCCTCAAGCTCGAAGCCGCCCTCCGCGAGTTCTGCATCGACCCCGCAGGGCGCGTCTGCCTCGACCTCGGGGCTTCGACCGGCGGCTTCACCGATTGCCTCCTCCAGCACGGCGCCGCCCGCGTCATCGCCGTCGACGTCGGCCGCGGCCAGCTCCACCAGCGCCTCCGCGGCGACCCCCGCGTCGAGCTGCTCGAAGGTGTCAACGCGCGCAGCCTCCCGCCGCTGCCGCCCGCGGACCTCGTCGTTGCCGACCTCTCCTTCATCTCCCTCGAAAAGGTGCTCCCCGCCGCCGCTGCCCGCGTGCCCCCGCGCACGCCGGTCATCGCGCTCCTCAAACCCCAGTTCGAAGCCGGGCCGGCCGACGTCCCGGCTGGCGGCGTCATCCGCGACCCGGCCGTCCTCGAACGCGTCCGCGCGCGCTTCCTCGCGTGGGCCGCTGCTCACGGCTGGGAAACCTGTGGCATCATTCCTTCGCCCATCCGCGGGGGCGACGGCAACACTGAGTACCTCGTCTGCCTGCGCACCCCGCCCGCCGGAGACGCCTGAATGCTGCGCCGCGCCGTCATCTTCCACGCCCCCCGGAGCGAAGGCGCTCTCGCCTTCGGCCGGCAGGTCGCGCAGGAATTCGGCCGGCGCGGCATCGCCGCCGCCGTCTGCGACGCATGGGCCGAACCGCCCGCCGCCGACCTCGCTGCCGCCGACCTCATCGTCTGCGTCGGGGGCGACGGCACCGTCCTCCGCACGGCGCGCATCACCATCCCCCACGGCACGCCCATCCTCGGCGTCAACATGGGCCGCCTCGGCTTCCTCACCGATATGAGCCCGCGCGACTTCTTCACCTGCATCGAGCGCATCGTCGCCGCCGACTGGCGCATCGAAGAGCGCATCATGGTCCACGGCGAAGTCATGGCCGACGGTGCCGCCATTCACGCCTTCGACGGCCTCAACGACATCGTCGTCTCGCGCAAATCCCCCGGCCGCCCCGTCTACGTCGACGTCCGCATCGACGGCGCCCGCCTCGCCATCTTCCGCTGCGACGGCATCATCGTTGCAACGCCCACCGGCAGCACCGGCTACTCCCTCAGCGCCGGCGGCCCGATCCTCGCGCCCACCGAACACCACCTCGTCCTCACGCCGGTCTCCGCCCACCTCGCCCTTGGGCGCTCGCTCGTGCTCCAGCCGGACTCGGTCATCGAAATGGCCGTCACCAGCGAACAGGGCGCCATCGTCAGCATCGACGGGCAGGTCGATGACCCCGTCGCCGCCGGCGTCCGCATCGTCGTCCGACAGAGCGACCACGTCACCCGCTTCGTCCGCTTCCGCGAGCCGTCGAGCTTCTACGCCGAGCTCGCCGAGAAGCTCGAAATGCAGCTCTCCAGCACCATGAACCCCAGTGCTTGAACGGCTCGAAATCTCCTCCTTCGCCGTTGCGCGGGATGTGGCGCTCGACCTCCGTCCCGGCCTTACCGTCTTCACCGGCGAAACCGGCGCCGGCAAATCGCTCATCGTCGACGCCATCGCCTTCGTCTTCGGCGCCCGCATGGGCCGCGACGTCATCGCTGCCGGCGCCGAGCGGGCAACCGTCCGCGCCCGCCTCGCCCGCGGCGGCCGCGCCGTCACCGTCGAACGCACCCTGACCATCGCCGGCCGCTCCGCCTACCGCATCGACGGCGAGCCCGCCCGCCTCGAAGACGTCCGCGCCCTCGCCGAGGGCTTCCTCGACATCCACGGCCAGTCCGAGCAGCTCGCCATCCTCCGGCCCGCCGTCCAGCTCGCCGCCCTTGACGCGTTCGCCGGCCTGCAGGACGAGCGCGCCGCTCTCGCCGCCATCGTCCGCGACCTGCGCGACGTCCGCCGCCGGCTCCACGCCCTCCGCACCGACGCCCGCGAGCGCGAGCGGCTCCTCGAACGCCTCGGCTTCGAAGTCGCGGAAATCGACGAGGCGGCGCTCACCCCCGGCGAAGACGACGCCCTCCGCGCGGAGCAGGCGCGGCTCGGCAGCGCCGCCCGCCTGCGGGAAGAAGCCGAGCGCGCCCTTGCCGCTCTCGACGAACCGGCGGCCGGCGAGGCGCTCGCCGCCGTCCGCGCCATCACCGCCCGCGACCCCTCCGCAGCCGACCTCGCCGATGCCGCCGGCATCTTCGAAACCGCTGCCGCCGACCTCCGCCGCGCCCTCCGCGCCTACCGCGATACGCTCGAGGAAGACCCCGAGCGGCTCGCCTTCGTCGCCGAGCGGCTCGACCGCATCGCGCGCCTCCTCCGGAAGTATGGCGACACCATCGAGGCCGTCCTCGCCTACCGCGATGAGGCTGCCGCCCGCTTGGCCGACCTCTCCGGCGCCGAGGCCTCCGCCAGCGAGCTCGAAGCCGCCGAGGCCCGCCTTCTCGCCGAGCTCGCCGAACGGGCCGGCGCCCTCTCCCGCGCGCGGCGGGCCGCTGCCGGCCGCCTCGCCGCCGCCATCGCCGATGAGCTGCAGGGGCTCGCGATGGGCGGGGCGCGCCTCGCCGTCGCCTTCACCTGCGAAGATGACCCGGCCGGCCCGGCCGTCGCCCTCCCCGACTTCGACGTCGTCGCCGGCGAAACGGGCCCTGGGCCCGAAGCGGAGCTCGAGCCCGTCCCGCGCGCCTTCACCGAAACAGGCGTCGACCGCGTCGAATTCCTCGCCTCGTTCAATCCCGGCGAGCCCCCGCGCCCGCTTTCCGCCGTCGCCAGCGGCGGCGAAACGTCCCGCTTCCTTCTCGCGCTCACTGTCGCGCTGGGCCAGGCGAGCGAAGGCCGACTCGAAGTCCTCGATGAAGTCGACGAAGGCGTCGGCGGCCGAACCGGCGCCGTCGTCGGCCGGGCGCTCCGCCGGCTGGCGCGCCGCCACCAGGTTCTCTGCATCACCCACCTGCCGCAGGTCGCTGCCTTCGCCGATACCCACTGCGTCGTCGAGAAGCGGACCGACGGACGCCGCACCTGGTCCGAGGTGCGCGAAGTCGCCGGTGAGGACCGCCGCGCCGAGCTCGCCTCCATGCTCGGCGGCGTCACGCCCGCCAACCTCGCCGCCGCCGATGAACTGCTCGCCTCAGCCGCCGCGCCCGCGTGACGCGCCGTCGACCCGCCGCCGCGCCGCCGCCACCCGCCGCACCGCCTCCCTGAGCGCGTAGTCCGGGTCCGAACCCGCCCGCGCCACCTGCAGCGCCACCACGACCGCTTCGAGCGCAGCGACCACGTCGAGGAGCACCTGCCGCCCTTCAGGTGAGTCCGTCAGCCAGTCGCTCGCCACGATGCCAGTCTGCGGCGCGGGCGCCGGACGGCACAGGGCCGCGAGCGTGACGGCCGGGTGACGATGCAGGGCCGCTCACTCTCGTTCGCCGGTCCGCAGGTGGGCCGTCGCCAGCCGGTCCGCGTACGCGTTCCACCGTGAAGCGGCGTGTCCCCGCACCCATGCCACCCTCGCCAGCGGCCGCTGCTGCTTGAGTGCCCACGCCCGCTGCACCAGGTCCAGGTTCATCACCGGCCCGTCCTTCCGCTTCCACCCGCGCGCCTCCCAGCCCTTCGCCCACTCGTTCAGCGTCCGCACCACCAGCTGGCTGTCCGAATAGACCGTGACCGGCTCCCCCGGCGGCGCCATCTCGAGGCCCGCGATCATCGCCGTCCACTCCATCCGGTTGTTCGTCGTCGAAGGCTCGAAGCCGTGCCGCTCCTCGACGACCTGCCCGTCGCGGACGTAGACCGCGGCCCAGCCGCCCGGCCCCGGGTTCCCCTGGCACGACCCGTCCGTGAAGATGCCCGTCTGCGGGTCAGCGTCCTCCCCGTTCGCGCCGCCTGGCGCCGCCGCGGCCTCGCCCGCTCCGCCGGCGTTCCGCCCGGCATCCCGGCAGCGCATGCAGCGGCGCGGCCGCCAGCCCGGGTACTTCGCCAGCGTCCCCGGCGCGACCGAAAACCTGCCCCCGCAGCGCTCGCACGTGAATTCCGGCACGCCCGTACCGTACCGGCTCCGCCCCTTCCCGGCCACGGAACCGGCCCGCCGCGCTACAATCCGGCATCCCGCCGAACGGAGGCCGCGGATGGCGAGACAGGCTCGCCGGCAAGGTCGCGATCGTCACCGGCGCGGGCTCGCAAAACGAGGGCATCGGCAACGGCCGCGCCATCTCCGTCCTCTTCGCCCGCGAAGGCGCCCGCGTCCTCCTCGTCGACCGCCGCCTGCCGGCCGCCGAGCATACCGCCAGCCTCATCGCCGCCGAGGGCGGCGCGGCCGAACCCTTCGAAGCCGACGTCACCTCCGAATCCGCCTGCCGCGCCATGGTCGAATACGCGCTCGGCCGCTGGGGCCGCCTCGACATCCTCGTCAACAACGTCGGCATCGGCATCGCGAAGCGCGTCACGGAGGTCGCGCTCGAGGAATGGGAGCTGCAGATGCGCGTCAACGTGACGAGCATGGTCCTCGCCAGCAAGCACGCCATCCCCGCCATGATCGCCTCAGCGGGCGGCGGCGCCGTGCTCAACATCTCGTCGATCGCCTCCCAGAAGGGCCGCGGCCTCGCGCCCTACGCCGCCTCGAAGGGCGCGGTCGAAGCGCTCACCCGCGCCATGGCCGCCGACCACGGCCGCGAGGGCATCCGCGTCAACGCGATCGCTCCCGGCCCGGCCTACACCCCGATGGTCGCCGCGCGGGGCATGCCCGACGCCGTCCGCGAAGCGCGCCGCAAGTCGACCGCCCTCGGCCTCGAAGGAACCGCATGGGACATCGCGGCTGCCGCCGTCTACCTCTGCTCCGATGAAGCGCGCTGGGTCACCGGGGTCGTCCTGCCTGTCGACGGCGGCGTCCTCGTGAACTGACGCGCCCTCCCCTGCGCCGGCTCCGCCCGGCGGCCGAACCTTCAGATGTGAAGGCCCGCGCCCTCCTCGCGTTCGCGCTGCTCGCCGTCGCCGGCGCTGCGGTCGGCGGCGTCTCGTCATCCCGCGCGCAGCAGGCCCCCGCCTTCGTCTCCGCCTCCGAAACGGCCTACCGGCTCGATACGCCCGCCGGGAAGGTCGCCGTCACCATCCGCGCCGAGTTCCTCAACCAGTCCCAGCAGGACCTCCGCGAGCTCCCGCTCTACGTCCTGCCCCACGCCCTCGACCTCGCGGTCGCGAGCGGCGGCAAGCCCCTCCAGTTCACCCTCCAGCCCGGCGACGAAGCGGCCCGCCGCACCGCCGTCGCAACCGTCGCGCTCGCCGAGCCGCTGAAACCGAACCGCCGCGTCACCCTCGAAGCCTCCTACCGGCTCGAACCCTCCTCCGGCCCGCTCATGACGCTCGAGCCCGGCCTCATCGAAGTCCCCTTCATCGGGCAGGGCCCCGGCTCATGGGTCTTCGTCGATGTCCCGAGGAGCGGCGACAACGTCCTCGACCCCGGCTGCCTCGTCGGCAAAGAGCAGCCCTCGGAGGTGAAGAGCGCCGGCCTCCAGCGCTGGGTCTGCGGCAACGTCTTCCTCATCGCCCTCTCCGCCGATGACCCCTCCGTTCTCGAGCGCTGCGCTGCCCTCGATGAGCGCTGCCGCCAGCGCCTCGACCCCGGCGTCTTCTCCGCCTTCGCCCTCTCCGTCACCGATGAGTCCCGCCGCGGCGTCCTCACCGAATCGGTCACTATGCCGGACGGCCGGCAGGTCGCGATGACGCTGAAGTTCTTCCGCCGCGACGCCGACTGGGCCGCGCGGCAGTTCGCCATCGCGAAGCAGGCCTTCCCGCTCCTCGAAACCCTGTTCGGGTTCAAGTACCCCTACACCGACGTCACGATGCGCCAGTCTTACCACATCGCGAACTACGGCATCGCCGGCGTCGCCTTCTCCGGCCTCGGGCAGGTGCTCCTCTCCCACGAGACCGGCGGCATCGACGACGAGGTGACCATCCACGAACTCGCCCACCAGTGGGCCGGCACCACCCAGTTCGCCCGCCCCTTCCTCTGGGAGGGGCTCGCCGAGTGGGCGACCCGCGTCATCGCGCCGCAGCTCGGCGTCGCCGTCCGGCCGCTCGACTGGAAGTCTGCCGGCTTCTCCTCCCCGCTCGCCTCGTGGGGCGCCGTCCCGGGCGGCTCGCCCGCCTACTGGTACGGCCGCTCGGGGGATTTCTGGTTCGCCTACGAAGCCGCCATCGGCGGCCGCCAGAACATGACGACCATCCTCTCCCGCGTCGACGACGAACCCGCGCTCTGGCCGCTCAAAGAGGGCTGGTTCATGGACCAGGGCGAGTTCCTCTCCGACCGCAACCTCGACACGCTTTTCCTCGAATGGGTCTTCGTGCCCGAGACCGCGAAGCCGCTCCTCGAGCAGCGCCGCGCCGCGCACGACCTCGTCCGCGGCCTGCGGAACCGCGCCGCCGAGGCCGGCCTCGGCTCCGGCATCCCCTCCGACATCTACAACAACCTCATCGCCTGGGTGTTCGAACCCGTCGCCGGCCAGGTCGCCGAGGGCGACCGCATCATCGCGGCGTACCGCTCCGCCTCAGCGCTCGCCGCCGGCGCGGGCCTGCGCGTGCCCGATGCCGCCGCCGTGTCGTGGGGCAAAGCGCGCCTCTCCGAGACTGCGCGCCTCGTCGAAGATATGCGGCAGGCCGTCGTCGCCATCCAGTCCGCCGAGGGCGAGCTCGCCGGCGAGCCCGAGGACTCGCGGTTCCGCGACGGCGTCCGCGAGGCCCGCACCCGCTTCGAGCAGGGCGACTTCGCCGGCGCGCGGACGGCCGCAGCCTCCGGCGTCACCGGCCGCGTCAACGCCTCCGCCGCCCAGAAGCTCATCGACCTCGCGAAGGAGAAGCGCGACAGCTTCAGCCCCGGCTTCTTCGGCCGCATCGGCATGCTCTTCGAAAACCCGGACGCGAAGCTCGCCGCCGCCGAAGAGGCGCTCGCCGCCGGCGACGGCACCCGCGCCCTCGAGCTCGCACGCCAGGCGTACGCGGCGTGGGACGGCGCCTCCACCCGCGGCCTCCAGCGCCTCGCCGTCCTCGCCGCCGTGATGGGCGCGCTCAGCTTCGCGACCTGGCTCGTGCTCAAGCGGCTCGAGCAGCCCCCGGCCGCGAAAAAACTCGGCCAGGGCCACTACATCGAGACGGGCGCGCGCGCCGGCTCCTGGAAGGACTGGGAGAACACGCCCGAGTAAGCGGCCGCCTTCATCCCGCGCCCCCGCCCCGCTACAGTCAGGGGCGTGACCCCTGAGTTCGACGTCATCGTCGCCGGCGCGGGCCCCGCCGGGAGCACCGCCGCCCGCGAACTCGCGGCCGCCGGAGCCCGCGTGCTCCTGCTCGACCGCGCCGGCTTCCCGCGCTACAAGGCCTGCGGCGGCGGCATCCCCCGCCGCACCGAACGCCTGCTCCCCTTCCCCATCGACCCGGTGGTCGAAGACCAGGTCAGCCTCCTCGACATCGCCTGGCGCGGCCGCTACCGCTTCGTCCGCGATTCCGGCGAACCGTTCGCCGCCATGGTCATGCGCTCCCGGTTCGATGCCCTGCTCCTCGAGCATGCCCGCCGCGCCGGCGCGGAGTTCCGCCCCGGCAGCGCAGTCCGCGCCCTCGAAACCGGGCCGCACGGCGTGCACGCCCGGACCGAAGACGGGTTCGCCGCGTCCGCCGCGTTCCTCATCGCCGCCGACGGCGCCCACTCGCCCGTCGGCCGCATGGCCGGCCTCGGCCAGGACCTCGCCGAGTGCGCCGCCTACGAAATCGAGGTCCGCGCCCCCGGTCCGCAGCTTCGCGCCGCCCGCGGCACCGCCTTCATCGAGCTTGGCTACCGGCCGTGGGGCTACGCGTGGCTCTTCCCCAAGGCCGAGGTGCTCTCGATCGGCATCGTGCTTCCACCCGGGCAGGCCGGGACGATGAAACAGCAGGTGGCCGCGTACCTGCGCCGGCTGGGGCTCGAGGCCGCGCCGGCCGACATCGCCAGGGGACATAAGATTCGATTCCGCCGCGGCGCGGAGCGCATCGCCTCCGACCGCGTGCTGCTCGCCGGCGACGCGGCCGGCCTCGCCGACGAGTTCACGCAGGAGGGCATCTCCTACGCCATCGAGTCCGGCCGCATCGCCGCGCGCGCAGCCCTCCGTGCGCTCGCGGGCGCCGGGCCGCTCGCCGCCTACCAGCGCGACATCGACCGCGAGGTGATGCCGGAGCTCCGCGCCGCCCGGCTCATCGCCCACATGTTCTACGGCATGCTCGGCCGATGTCCGGGCCCCTGGATGCGCGCGACCCGCGCCCTCCCGTTTCTCTGGGATGCGTTCTTCGCCGTCCAGCGCGGCGAATCGACGTACGCGCGCGAGGTGTCGCGCGTCCCGCTGCTCCCCGCCATCGCGGCCCGCCGGCTCGCCCGAGCGGACGCATGACGTACGACCCGAAGCAGCTCATCCGCCTGCTCGCCCCTGTCTACGGCATGCCCGTGCTCCAGCCGAGCGGCGACCCGCTCGCGGAACTCATCCTCACCATCCTGAGCCAGAACACCTCCGATACGAACAGCGGCCGCGCGTTCATCTCCCTCATGCGCCGATTTCCGTCGTGGCGCGCCATGGCCGACGCCCCGCTCGGCGAAATCGAGGCCGCCATCCAGCCCGGCGGCCTCGCCCGCCAGAAGGCCCCCCGCATCCAGGCCGTCCTCCGCGCCGTCGAGGCCCGCTCGCCCGACCTCGACCTCGCATTCCTCCGCAGCCTGCCGCCCGGCGAAGCGCGGGCGTGGCTCCGCTCGCTCCCCGGCGTCGGGCCGAAGACAGCAGCCTGCGTCCTGCTCTTCTCGCTCGGCCTCCCGGCCCTCCCTGTCGATACGCACGTCGAACGGGTCGCGAAGCGCCTCGGCCTCGTGCCTGAGCGGACCGCTGCCGACCGCGCCCACGACCTCCTCGAGGCGCTCGTCGACCCGGCCGACTACTACCCGTTCCACATGCTCCTCATCAAGCACGGCCGCCGCACCTGCAGCGCCCGCAAGCCGGCCTGCCTCCGCTGCCCCCTGCGCGAATGCCCGTCCCGGCTCGAACCGGCCGTTGAGGCCCCTGCCGGCCCCGCGTAGAGTTCCCGCCGTGGAGTACCGCTGGCGCGCCCTCGCCGCCGTGGCCTTCGGCACCTACATGGCCACGATGGACTTCTCCATCGTCAACGTCGCGCTCCCGACGCTGGCCCGGGAGTTCGACCGCTCCCCCGATGCGGTCGTCTGGGCGACCCTCATCTCCAGCCTGGCCGTGACCGGCCTCACGCTCACCGCCGGCCGCGCCGGCGACCTCTACGGCCGGAAGCGGGTCTACCTCGCCGGCTGGGCCATCTTCACCGCCGGCATGCTCCTCGCCAGCTTCGCGGCCACCCTCGAACAGCTCGTCGCGATGCGCCTCCTCCAGTCGGTCGGTGTCGCGCTGGCGATCGCCAACGGCAACGCCATCGTCACCGAGGCCTTTCCGCCCGCGCAGCGCGGCCAGGCGCTCGGCACCACCGGCGCCGTGGTCGGCGCGGGCCTGATGTCGGGTCCGATCCTCGGCGGCCTCATCCTGCAATTCTTCTCGTGGCACGCCATCTTCCTGCTCCGGGTGCCGATCGGGCTCGCCGCCATGCTCCTCGCGTGGGCAGTCATCCGCCCGTCGCAGCCGGCCGGCGGCCCGGGCAGCCGGCGGATGGACGTCCCCGGCGCTTTCGCCCTCTTCGCCACCCTCTCTGCCGCGCTCCTCGCGGTGAACCGCGGCCAGGCGTGGGGCTGGACGTCTCCCGCCATCCTCGGCCTCTTCGCCCTCGCGGCAGCCTCGCTCGCCGCCTTCATCCGCGTCGAATCCCGCTCGCCGAGCCCCGTCGTCGCCCTCAGCCTCTTCCGCGAGCGCGCCTACACCGTCGGCGTCAGCAGTCTCGCGCTGAACTTCGCCGGCCAGTCGGCCGTCACGTTCCTCCTGCCCTTCTACCTGCAGGAGGTGAAGGGCTACTCGACCGGGCAGGTCGGCCTCGTCGCCGCCACCGTGCCGCTGATGATGCTCCTCCTTTCGCCGCTCAGCGGCCGCGCGAGCGACCGGTACGGCTTCGCCCACCAGGCCACGGTCGGCATCGCGCTCGTCGCCCTCGGCCTGCTCTCCCTCGCGACCATCACCGCGGACACGCCGCTCCCCGCCATCATCGCCCGGCTCGCCGTCGTCGGCATCGGGACCTCCATCTTCATGTCCCCTAACAGCGCGACCATCATGAACAGCGTCCCGCCCGACCGCCTCGGCACCGCCTCGGCCAGCGTCGCCACGGCGCGCAACATCGGCAATGCGGTCGGCCTCGCCCTCGCCAGCGCGGTGCTCGTCGCTGTCGCGACAGCCTCCGCCGGCTTCGCCGCCTCCCGCGTGGCCGACCTCCCGGATGCGGCCATCGTCGACGGCGTGCGCGCCGCATTCGCCTCGGCCGGCGTCGCCTCCTCGTTCGCCGTCATCGCGTCCCTGTTCCGCGGCCAGCGCCGCGTCGCCGTCATCGCCGCCGAGCAGGTGCCCGTCCCGGGCGGCGGGAACACCCCCGCCCACTAATCCCCGAGGGAGATTGCCATGGAACGCCGATTCGAAGGAAAGGTCGCCGTCATCACCGGGGCGGCGGGCGGCATCGGCCGCGCCGCCGTCGAGCGCTTCGCGCAGGAGGGCGCGAGCATCGTCGCCGTCGACCTCCCCGGCACCGCGCTGGATGAGGCCGTCGCCGCCGCCGAGGCTGCCGGCGCCCACGCCATCGCCGTCCCCGCCGACGTCACCCGCGCCGCCGACGTCGAACGGTATGCCGCTGCCGCCCGCGACCGCTTCGGCCGCATCGACGCCCTGTTCAACAACGCCGGCATCGAAGGCTGGATCGGCCCGATGCTCGCCTACCCGGAGGACCAGTTCGACCGCGTCCTCGCCGTCAACGTGAAAGGCGTCTGGCTCGGCATGAAGTACGTCGCGCCCGTCATGGCGGCGAACGGCGGCGGCTGCATCGTCAACACCGCCTCCGTCGCCGGCCTGAGCGGCACCCCGGGCATCATCGCTTACGGCGCGAGCAAGCACGCCGTCGTCGGCATGACGAAGACGGCCGCGCTCGAACTCGCCCCGATGCGCATCCGCGTCTGCGCCGTCTGCCCCTCGCCGATCGAGACGCGGATGATGCGCGCCCTCGAACGGGGCATCAACCCGGATGAGCCGGAAGCCGTGCATCAGCAGTTCGCCGCAACGAACCCTCTCGGCCGCTACGGCGAACCTGCGGAAGTCGCGGCCCTCGTCGCCTACCTCTGCAGCCCCGATGCGAGCTACCTCACCGGCACCATCATCCCGATCGACGGCGGCCGCATGGCCYGCTGACTGGAGAAGCCGGCACAGGCTGCCGATCTTCTCCGTGTGAAAGGCGCGGGCCCGGCCATCGAATGTGACGCCGTCGCCCGCCGCTTCGGCGACCGCGTCGCGCTCCACCGGCTCGACCTCGCCGTCGAGCGCGGGGAAATCCTCGGCCTCCTCGGGCCGAACGGCTCCGGCAAGACGACCACGCTCCGCATCCTCGCGACCCTGCTCCAGCCCCACGAAGGCGCCGCCCGCGTCCTCCAGTGGGATGTCGTCCGCGACGCCATGGAAGTGCGCCGCCGCATCGGCGTCATGCCCGAGCGCCCCAGCCTCTACGAGCGCCAGACCGTCGAGGCGAACGTCAGCTTCTGGGCGGAGGCGCACGGCCTCGCCGACCCCGCCGGGGCTGTGCGCGAAGCCCTGCGGTTCGTCGGGCTCGAAGACCGCCGGCGCGAACCGGTCGGCAGCCTCTCGAAGGGGCTCAAGCAGCGCGTCGCCCTCGCCCGCGCCATCGTCCACCGCCCGCCCGTCCTCCTGCTCGATGAGCCCTCCTCCGGCCTCGATCCCTCGGCAGCCGCCGCCATGGAAGGCCTCATCCGCGACCTCGCCCGCGACGGCGCCACCGTCCTCCTCAACACGCACCGCCTCGCCGAGGCCGAGCGCCTCTGCGACCGCGTCGCCATCCTCCGCGAAGGCCGCCTCCTGCGGCTCGGCACGCCCCGGCAGGTCCGCGCCGCCCTCCTCGGCCACATCGTCGAAGTCGAGCTGGCGGGCATCGTCGATGCCCCGGCCAGGCGCGCCGTCGAATCGTTCCCGGCGGTCCGCGAGACGTGGTGGGCGCCCTCGGCCATCCGCGTCCGCCTCATCGACGCCGAGCGCGATACCCCCGAACTCGTCGCCCGGCTGGTCAGCGCCGGCGCGCGCATCATCGCGGTGCGGCCCGCTGGCGACCTCGAGCGCGCCTACCTCGAACTGATGAGCCAGCCCCTCCCCGGGAGTCTCGCCGCATGAACGCCGTCATCGCCCGTCCGCCGGTCCGCGCCCTCGCCCGCAAAGAGCTTCGCGAACTCCGCCGCCATCGGATGATCGTCGCCACGGCTGCTATCCTCCCGGTCGCCTTCCTCGTCCTGCCGGTTGCGAACCTCCTCTTCTACGACCCGGCCCGCGCCATCGGCGGCCCCGATTTCGCCGTGGGGCAGGCGATGTTCTGCTTCTTCCTCACCCCGGTCATCATGCCCGCCACCATGGCCGCCTACGGCATCATCGGCGAGCGCGACCAGGGCACGCTCGAGCCGCTCCTGACCCTCCCGCTGAGCGACCGCGAGCTGCTGGCCGGGAAAGTCGCCGCCATCCTGCTGCCCACGCTCACGGCCTCGTTCGGCATCTACGCCGTCTACATGGCGGCCGTCGCCGCCATCGTCAGCGAACCCGTCCGGGCGCCGGCGCTCGACTGGACCTGGCCGTTCGGGCTGCTGCTGACCGGGCCGCTGCTCGCGCTCTTCTCCACGCTCACCGGCCTCGTCTTCTCCGCGCGGTCGAAGGACGTGCGCGTCGCCGAGCACCTGAGCGGCCTCGTCCTGCTGCCTTCCATGCTGCCCGTCCTGCTCATCGTCACCCGCACCATCGAGCCGTCGCTCCTCACCTGGTGCGGGTTCGCCGRGGTGCTCGCCCTCGTCGACGCAGCGCTCTGGAAGACTGCCGTCCGCGCCTTCGACCGCGAGCGCGCCATCAGCACGGTCTGAGCCGTGCGCTCGCACCGGCGCCCCCTCCGCCGTAGCCTTCCCCCGTGAGCGACGCCGACCCGTCCGATGCGGTCCTCTCCGGCGCCCGCGCGGCTGCGCCCATCGCGCTCGTCGTCGCTGTGTTCGGCGCCTCCTTCGGCGTGCTCGCGCCGGCAGCCGGCTTCAGCCCCGCCGCGGCGCTCATCATGTCGGCTACCACGTTTGCCGGGTCCGCGCAGTTCGCTGCCGTCTCCGTCCTCGCCGAAGGCGGGAGCCTCGCCGCGGCTGTCGCGGCCGCCCTCCTGCTCAACGCCCGCTACGGCCCGATCGGGCTCTCTGCGGCGCCTGCGCTCCGGGGCGGGCCCGCCCGCCGCTTCTTCGCTGCGCAGCTCCTCGTCGACGAATCGTGGGCGATTGCCGCCGGGGCGTCAGGCCGCATCGCGCCGCGGCGGCTGCTCGGCGCCGGCGGAGCGATCTATCTTGGCTGGGTCGCCGGGACAGCAGCCGGCCTCGCGGCAGGAGCCGCCGTCGCCTCGCCCGCTGCGCTGGGCCTCGATGCGGCGTTTCCCGCGCTCTTCCTCGGCCTCCTGGCGCCGCGGCTGCGCAGCCCGGCTGGCCGGCGGGCCGCCGCCGCGGGGGCCGTCATCGCGCTCGCGCTCACGCCCGTGGCGCCGCCCGGCGTCCCGATCATCGCCGCCGCGCTGGGGGCGTTCACCGGGGCGGGCCGCTCGTGAGCGCCGCCTGGGCCGCCGTCGTGCTCGTCGGCCTCGGCACCGCCCTGCTGAAAGGCGCCGGCCCGCTGTTCTTCGGCGGCCGCGCGCCCGGGGAGCGGCTCAACCGCTTCCTCGAAGCGCTCGCTCCTGCGCTGCTTGCGGCCCTCGTCGCGACCTCCACCGGTGCTGACGGCGGCCGGCTCGCGCTCGATGCGCGGGCAGCCGGCGTCGCGGCGGCGGCGCTGCTGCTCACGCTCCGCGCTCCGGCGATCGCCGCAATCGCAGCCGCCGCGGCCGTTGCCGCCTTGCTCCGCGCGGCCGGCTGAACGGCGGCCCGCTATCCCGCCCCCCGCACCACGAGCACCGGCCGCCCGCTCGCCCGGATGACCTCCTCCGCCACACTCCCCGCCAGCAGGTGCGAAAGGCCGGACCGGCCGTGCGTCGCCATCGCGATCACGTCCGCGTCCAGCTCGTTGGCCAGCTCGATGATCGCCTTCGCCGCCTGGTGCGACCACTCGACGTGAACCGTCACAGCCGCACCCGGCAGCTCCGCCTTCGCGATGTCCTCCAGCTTCTCCCGCCACTCGGTCGCCTTCCGGGCGATCGCTTCGCCGTGGCTCTCGATGAGGCGCGGCGCCGGGATGCGGATCGCCGTCGTGCCGAACGCCGCCCCGAGCGGCTCGCGCACCGGGTGCTCCGACCTGCCGCGCACCGCCCCCGGGTCGAGCACCGTCGCCAGGTGCACCTCGATCCCCGGCGCCATCTCCACGAGCCGCCGCACCGCCGGCATGATCGCCAGCGCCGTCGTGCTCCCGTCGAGCGGAACCAGTGCGCGCATCGCCGAACCTCCAGCCGTTTCCCGCATCCTGCCCCTGGGCCCCGGCGCCGCCAGCGGCCATTCGGTCTACCCCGTGCCGGCCAGCCGGCCCGAACCTCAACAGAACGTTATCTTCGAAAATTTCCGTTCTCAGCCCCTTGCGCTCCCTGCTGAGCAGGTGCTAAATATTGAGTGGGTCGCGCTGGATGTCGTGTCCGCTCCACACATCCACCGGCCCTATTTTCTTGCCCCCCGGCGGTGCTCCTCGCGCCGCCTGCTGCTACACTCGAGCCCGATGAAGAYGCGCCTCATCTCCGCCACCATCGCCGCCGCCCTGCTCGCCCTCGTGCTGGCCGCGCCAGCCTTCGCTGACGACGGCCACGGGTCGCCGGACCCCATGGTCCAGTCCGGCGGCGGCGGCATGGACGTGACGGAGACCGTTCTCTGGTCGCTCGCCGGCGTCGCCGTCTTCGCCGTCGGTCTCGGCGTCCTCTACCTCCTCAAGCGGCAGGTCGGCGGATTCCCGGAGAACCCCGACTGGGTCGCGCCCATCTCCATCATGCGCTCGCGCGACCTCCCCGCCGAAGATTCCGACGGCCACGGCCACGGGGACAGCCACGGCCACGACGCCCACGCCCCCGCGCACTGACGGCGCGCCGCCCCGTTTCCCAACCTGCACCAGGACGAACGAGCCCGGCTCCAGAGAGCCGGGCTCGCTGCTTCCCGCGGTAGCCTGCGGACTACGTCAGCTTGAGCGACAACGTCTGCGCCAGGTCGAGGTGGATGCCGGGCCCCATCGTCGTCGTCAGCGTCGCGCTGCGGATGTACTGGCCCTTCGCCTCCTTCGGCTTCGCCGCGTTCACCGCCTCGATGAGCGCCGCCATGTTCTCCTTCAGCTTCCGGTCCTCGAAGCTCACCTTGCCGAGCGGCACATGGATGTTCGCCAGCCGGTCGAGCCGGAACTCGACGCGGCCCTGCTTCGCCTCCTGGACCGACTTCGCGATGTCCTCCGCGCCGACGACCGTCCCCGAGCGGGGGTTCGGCATCAGGCCGCGCGGGCCGAGGATGCGGCCGAGCCGGCCGACCTTGCCCATCATCTCCCGCGTCGCAATCGCGACGTCGAAGTCGAGGAAGCCGCCCTCGATCTGCTTGATCAGGTCATCGCTGCCGACGAAATCGGCGCCGGCCTCGCGCGCGGCCGCGGCGGCGTCGCCCTCGGCGAACACCAGCACCCGCATCACCTTGCCCAGCCCGTGCGGCAGCACCGTCGAACCGCGAATCTGCTGCTCCGCATGCCGCGGGTCGAGGCCCGTCTTGATGTGGAGTTCGACCGTCTCATCGAACTTCGCGGGGTGAATTTCCTTCGCGAGCGCGATCGCTTCGTCCACGCCGTAGAGCCGCGACTTGTCGACCTTCGCGGCAGCTTCCCGGTAGCGCTTCCCGTGCTTCGGCATCAGTCCACCACCTCGATGCCCATGCTGCGCGCCGTCCCCTCGATGATTCGCATCGCCTCTTCGACGGTGTTCGCGTTGAGGTCGGGCAGCTTCGTCTCGGCAATCTTCCGGATATCCTCAGTCGTCACGCGGCCGACTTTGTTGAGGCGCGGGTTCCCGCTCCCCTTCTCGATGCCGGCTGCCCGCCGGAGCAGGTCGGCCGCCGGCGGCGTCTTCAGGACGAACGTGAACGAGCGGTCCTCGTAGACGGTCAGCTGGGCGGGGATGATCAGCCCAATCTTGTCCTGCGTGCGGGCGTTGTATTCCTTGCAGAACTCCATGATGTTCACGCCGTGCTGGCCGAGCGCAGGGCCAACCGGCGGTGCCGGGTTCGCTTTCCCGGCGGGCAGCTGCAGCGTCAGCACTGCCCTCACTTTCTTCGCCAATGTCGTCTCCTTGTGTCCAAGCGGCGCGGCGTCCCGCGCCTCCACGAGTCCCGCCGCATCGGGCGAGCCAACTATTGAGTATCGCCGCTTCCTCCGCCTGGGACAAACCCGCCGCCCGGCCTGCCGCGCGTCTCTCGCCCCCGGCGAACCTTTCGCGCCCGGTAAAAGGCGATTTACCGGAAAGATGACTTCCCCGAACCGGCCTCGTGCGTATACTCCCCGAATCGCCCTCGTGTTCTATGGGTTCCATTGACACGGGGCGAACACAGCATGGGGGGACCTCATCACCTATGTCCGAGAACTACTGGACGCAACGACTCGCCCGGCAGGGCATCAGCCGGCGCCGTGTCCTCGGCGGCGCCGCAACCGCTGGCATCGGCGCGGCAGCCCTCGGCCTCGTCGGATGCGGCGGGGGCGACGACAACAAGAACGGCGGCACCGCCACCACCCCGGCCGGCTCCGGCACCCCTGCCGCCAGCCCGACGGCAGGCGCGCAAACGCCCCAGAAGGGCGGAACCGCCCGCTTCGTCTCCGCCAACAACACCTGGGACACCTTCGACGTCGACCGCTCCCGCTTCTCCCCGGTCGCGTGGCTCATGGGTATGACGAACCTCGGCGTCACCCAGTGGAAGAGCTTCACCAAGGCCGAAATCGAAGGCGCGTTCGCCGAGAAGTGGGAGCAGCCCGACCCCAACACCATCGTCTTCACCGTCCGCCAGAACCTCTTCTGGCACGATAAGCCGCCCGTCAACGGCCGCCAGGCCAACGCCGAGGACATCGCCTTCTTCATCAACCGCAACAAGAGCGGCAAGCTCCTCGACGGCACCGACGACCCCAACTTCTACCGCAAGTCCGCCTACCAGAACGTCGACAAGGTCGAAGTCGTCGACAACCGCACCGTCCGCGTCACCTTCACCAAGCCGGACCCCTTCTTCCTCACCACCCTCGCCGGCTCCTACTCGAAGGTCCAGGCTCCCGAAGCCGTCCGCGCTTTCGAAAAAGACTACGCCAACATGAAGGCGGACCTCGTCATCGGCACCGGCGCCTTCGTCCTCCAGAAGTGGAGCGCCGACGGCGACTCCCAGTGGGTCCGCAACGAGAAGTTCTACACCCAGGTCAACTGGGACGGCGTGAAGTGGCTCCCGCTCTTCACGGACCAGACCGCCCAGCAGGCCGCCTTCGAACAGAAGCAGCTCGACGCCTTCACGCCCACCCAGAACCAGGTCATCCAGGACCTGCTCCGGCGGTACGAAGGCAAGATCCATGAGGTCAAGATCTTCGGCGGCAACCCGCAGGCCGGCACCTACTACGGCGGCGCCGCCCCGTGGAACAACCCGAATCTCATCGGCGCCATCTTCCGCGCGCTCGACCGCCGCGCCCTCATCCAGTCGCTCCTCCAGGGCAAGGGTGTCCTTTCCGGCAACGTCCCGCCCACGCAGGCCGCCTTCGCCATCACCGAGAAGGAGCTCATCACCTTCCCCGGCTACCTCGAGGACCGCGCCCAGGACGAGGCCGAAGCGAAGAAGATGTGGGAAGCCGGCGGCGGCCCGGCCCTCGGCGACATCATCGTCGACATCCCGGACATCTGGGAGGGCCTCTACTCCGGCGGCGCCGCCCTCATCACCAACAACCTGAAGCGCGTCCTCGGCAACAACTTCATCGCGAAGATCGAGCCGTACGCCACGATCACCAACAAGATCGTCAAGCAGGAGTACGGCAACGGGAAGAACAACATCTGGTACGGCTGGATCACGGAGGTCTCCGACCCCGAGCCCACGCTCCTCAACTACCTCCAGTACAACTCGACCCAGCCCCAGTTCCAGCAGTTCGGCGTCAAGATCGATAAGGTCGACCAGCTCACCGCCCAGGCCGTCACCGAGTTCGACATCGCCAAGCGGCAGGAGCTGTCCAAGGAGGTGATGCGCGAGCTGGTGAAGAACTACGGCGCCGGCATCCCCTACAACCTGGTCGCCGTCAACTCCTCCCTCCGCTGGAACTACCTCAAGTACCCGGAGGCCGTCGCCTTCGTCCAGCAGCACCAGTACGGCACCCAGTTCTGGTTCGACCAGAACGACCCGACCYGGCAGGGCCGGCCGGCGTAAGCTCATCCATCCACTGCGGGCCGGGAGGCGCTAGAATGCGCCCTCGGCCCGCAGTGCACGTTCGAAGGGACAAGGGGGACAGCAACCGTGAGGACCTACATCCTGCGCCGGGTAATCGTGAACATCCCGGTCATCTGGCTGGTCGCGACACTCGTCTTCTTCGCGACCAGCGTCCTGCCGGGCGACTTCGTCGCCCAGCGCATCGCCGCCCAGGACCCGACATCCGGCGACCCGGCCGCCCGCCAGGCCCAGATCGACGCCGTCCGCAAGGACCTCGGCCTCGATAAGCCGGTCGTCCAGCGCTACTTCATCTACCTCGGGAACCTCCTCCGCGGCGATTTCGGCATCTCTTACCAGACCCGCGAGTCGGCCCTCGAAGGGATGAAGGAAGGCCTGCCCTACTCCATCCAGCTCGCCCTCATGTCCCTCATCATCGGCATCGTCACCTCCGTGCCGATCGGCATCATCTCCGCCATCCGGCAGGACAGCCTCATCGACTACGTCTTGCGCGTGTTCGCCATCCTCGTCCTCGCCATGCCGAACTTCTGGCTGGCAACCATGGCCGTGCTGTACGTGGTCCGCTGGGGCCTGTGGGAGGTGCCAATCTCCAGCGCCCCCTTGCTCTGGGAGGACCCGGGCGCCAGCATCCGCCTCTTCATCATCCCCGCCGTCGTCGGCGGCCTCGCCTCCGGCGCCGGCGTCATGCGCCTCCTCCGCTCCCAGATGCTCGAAGTCCTGCGCCAGGACTACATCCGGACCGCCTGGGCGAAGGGCATGCGCGAGCGCGTCATCATCATCCGCCACGCGCTCAAGAATGCCCTCGTTCCCGTCGTCACCGTCCTGGGGCTGACGCTCGCCGGTCTCCTCTCCGGCAATGTCGTCTTCGAGAACATCTTCGCCATCCCGGGCGTCGGCCGCCGCATCCTCGCCGCCATCGTCGCCCGCGATGTCCCGGTGGTGCAGGCCTTCGTCCTCGTCATCGCCACCTTCGTCGTCTTCGTCAACCTCGCGATCGACCTCCTCTACGGCGTGCTCGATCCGCGCATCCGGTACTCCTAGGAGGAAGCTGCCATGGCCCAGGAACAGGCAGTGATGGAACGGCCCGGCACCTTCGGTGTGCCGCGGAGCCTCAGCGACCGCCCGGTCCTCGTCCGGGCGATGGTCCACACCGGCCGCTTCTTCCGCTACAAGCCGCTCGGCGGATTCGGCGTCATCATCATCGGGCTCTGCGTGTTCGCCGCCATCTTCGCCGACGTCATCGACCGCTACGACCCGGAAGAGATTTTCAAAGCGCCGAACCCGGCCTACGACCCGGAGCTTGCCGAGAAAGCGCTCACCGACCCGACCATCCGGCTCCAGTACCCGCCGGAGAAGCTGGAGAAGAACGACCTGCCGATCCGTTTCGGCGGTCCCAGCTCGGCCCACTGGCTCGGCACCGACGGCCTCGGCCGCGATCTCTACTCCCGCATCATCCACGGCTCCCGCACCGCCCTCTATGTCGGCCTCGGTGCCGCCCTCATCGCGACGGTCAGCGGCGTCATCGTCGGCCTCGCCAGCGCCTACTTCGGCGGGTTCGTCGACTTCTTCGTCCAGCGGATCGTCGACACGCTCCAGGCCTTCCCGCCGCTCGTCCTGCTGCTGCTGTTCGGCCAGGTGGTCGCCAACCCCACCCTGACGGTGAACACCATCGCCCTCGGCATCTTAGGCACGGCGAGTTCGTCGCGGGTCGTCCGCAGCGCCGTGCTTGCCGTGCGCGAAGAAGTCTACGTGCTCGCTGCGCGCACACTCGGCGCAAGCGACCTCCGCATCATGATGCGCCACATCTTCCCCAACATCACCGCGCCGATCATCGTCACGTTCACCAGCTCGATCGGCATCTACATCCTCGTCGAAGCGACGCTCGCCTTCCTCGGGCTCGGCGACCCGACGGTTCCCTCCTGGGGCAAGATGATCGAAGAAGGCCGCCGCAACGGCCCCTCCAACCCGTGGATGGCCTTCATCGTCGGCATGGCGCTCACCTTCGTCGTCCTCGGCTTCAACCTCGCAGGCGATGCCCTGCGCGACGTGCTCGACCCGCGCCTCCGCGGCCGGGGCGGCCGCGCCGGCTTCTGACGGCGACCGCGGCTCTTCGATCACACTGATCACAGCGCGAAGCGCCCCGGCCAGTTCGGCCGGGGCGCTTCGTTCGCGCGCTGCAATCGGACGGTGGGCCCTGGGCTGAAGAGCAAGCCCGCGCTCGTCAGACCCGCTCCACCTGCAGGAAGTCGAGCTCGACGGGCGTCTCGCGCCCGAACATGTTGACGATGACCTTGACGCGGCCCTTTTCGGTGTTGATCTCGTCCACCGTGCCGACGAAGTCCTCGAACGGCCCATCGACGATGCGCACCGACTGGCCCGGCTGGAACGCGACGCGGACGCGCGGCTGCTCCATCCGCATCGCGCGGAGGATGTGGTTCACCTCCTCCTTCGAAAGCGGAACCGGCGCGGTGCCCGAGCTGACGAAGCCCGTCACCCCGGTGGTGTTGCGGATGAGCTGCCAGACCGCGAGCGCCTCCTGCCGCTTCTTCGCTTCCTGCTCGTCCGTTCCCGCTTCCCGCGCGCTCGCCTTCGCATCGGCGTCCTTCATCGCGTCGAGCGGGATCGTCTGGACCAGGACGTAGCCGGGGTAGAGCTTCCGCTTCACCGTCCGGCGCTGGCCGTCGCGGATTTCGATCTCGTCCTCGGTCGGGACGATGACGTGGAAGATCTTGTCGCTGGCGTCCACCTTCGCCACGGTGGCCTTGATCGCGTTGCGGACCTTGTTCTCGTGGCCGCTGTAGGTGTGGACGAAGTACCAGCGCCGGGTCGGGTCGTTGATCTCCTCGTCGGTCAGCTGCTCCTGCTCGAGCGCGTCCTCGTCCTTGCGGCGCCGCGGCGCGCGCTTCGGCTTCTGGTCGGGCCCGATATCGGAAAGCGCCGTAATCGCCTTCGGTTCGTCAGTCATCGTTAGAAGAACAGCCTCTCGATCGTCCAGCCGAAGACGAGGTCGACCGCGCCGAGGAAGAGGCCCATCAGCACGGCCACGATGGCGACCACGATGGTGAGGTAGCGCGTCTCCTGGAAGGAGGGCCACGTCACCTTCCGCAGCTCCGCGATCACGTCAGCGACGAACCGCGGCTGGAGCCGCTTCAGGAACCCGAACGGGTTCCGCTTCGGGGCCTCCGGGCGCKCGATCGGCCCCGCAGGGGCCGAAGGACGCGGCAGCGAAGCCCGGGGCGCGCGGACCCCGTCGGCCGGCTGGGAACCCTCCGGCGCAGCAGTCGCCGCGCGCCGGCGTTGTGTACGTGCCATCGGCGTTACCGCGTCTCCCGGAAGAGGACGTGCTTCCGCAGCCCCGGGTGGTACTTCTTCAGCTCGAGCCGGCCGGAATCATTCCGGCGGTTCTTCTGGGTGGTGTACCGGTACACCGGCCCCTCCGTGCTCTGGAGGTGGATGATGATCCGGTCCCCCTTCTTGCTGGCCATGGCTCTCTCCCTCCTGCCCGGGCAGGCAAACCTCAGGCGAGGATTTTGGTGACGACGCCGGCGCCGACGGTGCGGCCGCCTTCGCGGATRGCGAAGCGGAGGCCGTCTTCGATGGCGACGGGCTGGATGAGTTCGACGGTCATGGTGATGTTGTCGCCGGGCATGACCATCTCGACGCCCTCGGGCAGCTGGATGGCGCCGGTGACGTCGGTGGTGCGGACGTAGAACTGGGGCCGGTAGCCGTTGAAGAACGGCGTGTGCCGGCCGCCTTCCTCCTTGGAGAGGACGTAAACCTGGGCTTCGAACTTCGTGTGCGGCTTGATGCTGCCCGGCTTGGCGAGCACCTGCCCGCGCTCCACGTCATCCCGCTCGATGCCGCGCAGGAGGCAGCCGACGTTGTCGCCCGCCTGGCCCTCCTCCAGCAGCTTCTTGAACATCTCGACGCCCGTGACGGTCGTCTTCCGCGTCTCCCGCAGGCCGACGATTTCGACTTCATCGCCGACCTTGACGACGCCGCGCTCGATCCGGCCCGTCACCACCGTGCCGCGCCCCTTGATGCCGAACACGTCTTCGATTGGCATCAGGAACGGCTTGTCCAGCGGCCGCACCGGCGTCGGGATGTAGTTGTCGACCGCGTCCATCAGCTCCCAGATGCACTTGTACTCGGGCGCGTTCGGGTCGGTCGACGTCGACTCCAGCGCCTTGAGCGCCGAGCCGCGGATGATCGGCACTTCATCGCCCGGGAAGCCCTGCGAGCTCAGCAGCTCGCGCAGCTCCAGCTCCACCAGCTCGAGCAGCTCCGGGTCCTCCATCATGTCCACCTTGTTCAGGAAGACCACCAGCGCCGGCACTTCCACCTGCCGCGCCAGGAGCACGTGCTCCCGCGTCTGCGGCATCGGCCCTTCCGGCGCGGCCACCACGAGGATCGCCCCGTCCATCTGGGCCGCCCCCGTGATCATGTTCTTGATGTAGTCCGCATGCCCCGGGCAGTCCACGTGCGCGTAGTGGCGCTTGTCGGTCTCGTACTCCACGTGCGCAATCGCAATCGTGATGCCGCGCGCCCGCTCCTCCGGCGCGTTGTCGATCGAATCGAACGGCCGGTATTCCGCTTCGCCCTTCAGCGCCAGCACCTTCGTAATCGCCGCCGTCAACGACGTCTTCCCGTGGTCCACATGCCCAATCGTCCCAACGTTGACGTGCGGTTTCGTCCTCTCAAACTTCGCCTTCGCCATGGGTTCCTTCTGCCCTCCGGGCCTGGTTTGGAACGGCGGCCCCGCCGCCGGGAATCCACACTGGAGCCCTCATCCGGGTTCGAACCGGAGACCTCGTTCTTACCAAGAACGCGCTCTGCCTGCTGAGCTATGAGGGCCGGTTGCGGCGGCAGCGCCGCCGGGTTTGGTCTGGGTGGTGGAGAGAGTAGGATTCGAACCTACGAAGCGCGAAGCGCGGCAGATTTACAGTCTGCTGCCATTAACCACTCGGCCATCTCTCCGTGCCGTCCCGCCCGCTTGCGCGGCCGGGTTGTCGTGTTGGAGCCCGAGAGGGGATTCGAACCCCTAACCGTCCGATTACAAATCGGATGCGCTGCCGTTGCGCCACCCGGGCGATACCTCCCGGGAACCCCAGCGGATTCCAACACAAAAACGATCCGCCGCAGCGGATCAAGGTCTAAGTATGAATCCGCTCCGCCGCATTGGCAAGCACCCGACCCTGCACCCGGCGGCTCCTTGCAGGTAGAGTATAGCAGGTGTAGAAAACCACCGGCGACAGCCTCCCCGCAGGGTGATCGTGAGCTCGCTCGTTCCCGCCATCAACATGTTCCACTACCGCTGGTCGGTCCCGACCGTCGCGCGGCTCTTCCGCGACGGCCCCCAGCGCGCCGCCGACCTCCAGCGCGCCTTCGACGCCGCCCGCGATACCCTCGCCGACACCCTCCGGAGGCTCGAACGCGCAGGCGTCATCGTCCGGTCCCCCGCCCCGCGCGGGGCTGTCTGCTCCCTCACCCCGGCCGGCGAAGCCGTCGGCTCCGCCTGCGTCGAGGCCGTGGATGCGGTCCGCGCGATGGACCTCGTCCCCCTCGCCCTCAAGAAATGGCCGATGCTCGTCCTCACCGCCGTCGGCCGCGGCGCGAACCGCTACTCCCGCATCGAGGATGAACTCCCGGGCATCACCCCGCGCGCCCTCGCGCTCGCGCTCAAGGACCTCCAGGCGGCTGGCCTCGTTGACCGCACGGTCGAGCACACCTACCCGCCCGTGTCGATCTACACGCTCTCTCCCCGCGGCGCCGGGCTCTTTCCCGTCATGGACCGTCTCTGCCGCGCCGCCGAAGCCGCCGCGGCTGCCGGGCGATGATGTTCGCGCCCGCCCGAGCGGGTATGCTCCGCCCGCGATGAAGCGGCCCCTCCTCGCCACCCTTTCCGCCTGGGCTGTCGGCCTCGTCGTCCTCCGCGCCACCCTCGCCGCTCCGCAGCACTGCCCGGCCGTTGCGCCTGCCGCCGCGCTCGAATCTGCGCGCCTCGCCGCCGCCTGGATCGATGCCAACCAGTACCCGGACGGCTCCTACGTCTACGAATACGACATCGAGGAGGATGTCGACCTGCCCGGCTACAACGTCGTCCGCCATGCGGGCGTCACGATGTCGCTCTACCAGCTCGCCGCCGCCGGCGAAACCGCCTACCTCCCGGCGGCTGACAGCGGCCTCCGCTGGATGGAGCGGAACCTCTACCGCCATGACGATTGGGCGGCGCTCCAGGACCCGGCGGACGGCAGCGTCCGGCTCGGCGCCACCGCCCTCATGCTGGCGGGGCTGCTCCACCGCCGCATCGCCACCGGCGAGCCGGCCTACGACAGCCTCATGCGCGAACTCGGGCGCGGCATGCTCGTCCTCCAGCTGCCTGATGGCGCCTTCCTCAACCGCTGGGACACCGCCGCGCTCCGCCCCGACCCGGCAGAGCGTTCGAAGTACGCCACCGGCGAGGCGTTCTGGGCGCTCGCGCTCCTGCACCGGTTCTTCCCCGGTGAAGGCTGGGACGGTGCCGCCCGCCGCACGGCCCGCTACCTCGCCGAGGACCGCGACCGCGTCGAAGGGCTCGCCTTCCCGCCGTGGGCCGACCAGTGGGCCGCCTACGGGTTCGGCGAGATGGCCACCTGGGGCCCGCTCGCGGAGAGCGAGGTGCGCTACCTCGAATCGCTCGCCGCCCGCTTCGGCCTGCTCACCCGGGCCGAATCGGCCCGCACCGGTTCGGAACTCTCCCGCCTCCTCCGGGGCCGCCAGGCGCGCGCCGCAGGTCTCGCGACATGGGGCGAAGGGCTCGCCGGCCTCCACCGGGCCGCGCTCGCCGAGCCGCGCCTGGCGCACCTCCGCCCCGCCATCGAAGAGCGCCTCGCCTGCGTCGCCGGCATGCTCGCCGACCGCCAGGTCTCCCCCGCCGAAGCCGCAGCAGCGCCGAACCCGGGACGCGCCGCCGGCGCCTGGTTCTCCGGCGGCGTCACCCGCATGGACGACCAGCAGCACGCCCTCTCCGCGCTCCTCCTCGCCTCGCTCATCCTCTCCGGAAAGGAGCAGCCGTGAACGCCTGGCTCGCCGTGTTCGCCATCGCCGCCGCCGTCAACCCCTTCGCCGCCGCCGCCAGCCTCTCCGGCGCGCCCCGGCCGCCGCTCCCCGTGATGCTCGCCGCGGGCGCGGCCGCCGGGGCAGCCTATGCGCTTGCCGGGGCGTTCGCCGGCAGCATCCTCGACGCGCTGTCGGTCGAGCCCGAATCCTTTCTCGTTGCCGCCGGCGTCATCCTCGCCGCTTCCGGGGCCGCCATCCTCGTCTTCGGCGCGCCGGCCTACCGGCCCGCCTGGCGTTCGGCGCTCGAAGGGCTGGTCCCGCTCGCCCTGCCGCTCCTCATCGCGCCGGCGGGGCTCGCCGCGGTCATCGTCGTCAGCGTCCGCGAATCGGCCGCCCCGGCTGTTGCTGCCGGCCTGGCTTCGGCCGCTGCCGGCATCGCCCTCTGCGCCTCGCCCCGCCGCCCGCGCGAGCTGTTCGACGCGCTGGGGCGATTCTCCGCCGCGTTCGCCGTCGTTGCCGCGGCGTCGTTCGCGGTCGACGGCATCCGCGCCATCTGACCTGCGCCCCGCCGCCGGGATTTCACCCCAACGCGCCGCCCTCGGTACACTCGGAGGCACACCACGTCACCCCACCACCGGAGCACGACCGATGGCAGGCCATTCGAAGTGGGCGCAGATCAAGCGCCAGAAGGGCGCCAACGACCAGAAGCGGGGCGCCCTCTTCACCAAACTCACCCGCGAAATCATGCAGGCCGCGAAGCAGGGCGGCGGCGACCCGGCCGGCAACTTCAAGCTGCGCCTCGCCATCCAGCGCGCCCGCGCCGCCAACATGCCGAACGACAACATCGAGCGCGCCATCGCAAAAGCCACCGGCGGCGCCCAGGAAGACCAGCTCGACGAAATCACCTACGAGGGCTACGGCCCCGGCGGCATCGCCATCCTCGTCTCCGCCCTCACTGACAACCGCAACCGCACCGTCTCCGAAGTCCGCCACCAGTTCAGCCGCGCCGGCGGCAACCTCGGCGAAACCGGCTCCGTCGCGTGGCAGTTCGAACCGCGCGGCATCATCACCATCCCCCTCGAAGGGCGCGACCCCGAAGAGGTCGCGCTGCAGGCCATCGACGCCGGCGCGGAGGACGTCGACGTGCAGGGCGACGTCATCGAAGTCCGCACCGACCCGGCAAACCTCGAAGCCGTCCGCAAAAACCTCGAAACCGCCGGCCTCCAGGTCGAAAACGCGGACTTCGCGATGATTCCTAAGGCCACCATCGAAGTCGATGAGAAGACCGCCCACCAGGTGCTCCGCCTCATCGAAGCCCTCGAAGACCTCGAGGACGTCCAGCGCGTCTACTCCAACGCGGAATTCAGCGACGAAGCGGTGGCCTCCTACGCAGGCTGACCGGCTCAGCCCGCAAACCGCATCAGTACGACCGCCGCGTACAGCGTCGCGAAGAGCGCCAGCGCGTTCAGCGTCCGTTCCATGGCCGACCTCCTGCACATAAGAACGCACGGGGCGCCGCCCGGGTTCCCCTCCGCCGGCGGAGAATCGGGGAACCCCCCTGCGCAGGGGGAAGACACTGGCGCTTGCCCTGTCTTACGCCGCGGCTCTCAGCGCGCGGGCCGCGCCTTCTCCCGGCCCGGGATTGGCTGCAGCTTCGCCCGGCACTCGAATACCCGCCCGAAGTGGAAGACGAACGCCTCGACGACCTCGTCCATCGCCACCTGCCGGCCGACCTCCGCCGCCATGGTGGTCACCTCGACATCGCTCATCCCGCACGGGTTGATGAGCTCGAAGTGGCTGAGGTCCGGGTCCACGTTCAGCGCGACCCCGTGCATCGTCACCCAGCCGCGCACGTTCAGCCCCAGCGAGGCGATCTTCCGGCCCTCGACCCAGACGCCCCGGCCACGCTCCGAGCGTTCGCCGCGAAGGCCCCAGTCGGCCAGCACCCCGATGACCGTCTCCTCGAGCCCCGCGACGTACTCCGTCACGCCCAGGCCCCAGCCCTTCAGCGCGATGATGCCGTAGGCGACGAGCTGCCCCGGGCCGTGGTAGGTGATGTCGCCGCCCCGCTCGGTCGGCACGATGTCGATGCCGTACTGCCGGACCGTCTCCTCCGGCACGCGCAGGTTCGGCGACGGGTGGCTTCGCCCGAGGGTGAAGACTGGCCGGTGCTCCGTCAGCAGCAGCGTATCGACGCCAGAGCCGGCCCGGCGCGCCGCCTGGAGCCGCTGCTGCAGCCGGTGCACTTCGCCGTAGCTCGTCGTCCCCAGGTGGTAGACGGCCACCGAGCGCCCGGTGTCGGCCGGTCCCGTCGTCATCGCGCAGTCACCCCCAGAGCCGGTACGGGTTTTCCACCAGTGAGCGTACCCGAGCAAGGACACGGCCGGCGTCTCCTTCCCCGAACATCGTGCTGTCGTAGCGCATCGTGATCGTCCCGCTGCCGTCGCGGCCAGCGCCGAGCCCGAACGCCAGCCGCCCGCCCGCCAGCCGCGGCTCGAGCCGCTCCACCCCCAGCGGCAGCAGCGACACCACGACCCAGTCCGCCCGCTCGAACGGCGCCTGCCCCTCGATGCGCGCTCGCACCATCCGCCGGAACTCCTCATCGAGCGGTGCCTCCACCGCGAAGGAGCGGTCGGATTCCGGCTCGACGATGACCATGCCCGCGGGGCCCGGCTCGACCCCCGCCTCGGCCAGCGCCCGCGCGATGGCCCGCAGCGCGAGGTCTTCGATGCGCGGCCGCGGCCCGAACGGGTGCCACTCGTCCGCCAGCGCCTCGGCAGCCTCCGCGGCGCGGGTCCACGAGACGCAGACGTGGGCGCTCAGCACCTCGGCCTGCGCAGCGGCCTCCCGCGCGATGCGCGCGAACCGGGCAGGCTGCTCGTCCCCCGGCGGGGGCTCCTGGGCCGGGGCCGCCTCGGCATCGGCGGCCGCGCGCTGCTCCTCGTCCTCCCAGAGCGGCAGGCCCGGGATGGCGCCTCCCGGCTCCGGCAGCGGCTCGGCCCGCTCTGCCGCCTCGGCGCGCCGCGGGAAGGGCACGACCGTGCCCTCGGGCGCCGGCGCAGGAGCCGGTCCGCCGGGCTCCGGCAGCGCTTCGACCGGCTCCTGCCGCGCCTCGCCGGCCGGCGCGATCGCGGCCTCGCCTTCATGCCGGTCGTCAGCGACAGGCGCGGCCCCGGGCGGCGGTTCGGCCGCCCGCAGCTCCTCCTCCGCCGGGAGCGGTTCGCCCCGCGCGACGATGACGCCGAGCACCGCGCCTTTCCGCTCGATGCTGCCCGCCGGCTTCCGGTGGCGAAGGATGCCGCCCCGCTCCGCTTCGATGTCGACGGCGATGTAGTCGCACTCCAGCCGGCAGATTGCTTCGCCCGGCTCGACTTCGGCGCCGTCCGGCCGATACCACTCGGCAACCAGCCCGCCGACCATCTCCCGCCCGAGGTCGGGCACTGCCACCAGTGCTGCCACGCGAAACCCCCGGGGAGCGTGCTCCCGTATTCAGGTTCGGCGGCCGCGGCTCCCGCGTGGAGCACCGCGGCGGCCCGCCGCCCGGCCGGTGTCGTGACAACGTCGTGGCGGAGCGGTGGCGTCCTCAGGCCGGGCCGGGGGGCCCGTCATCGCCGTCCCGGCGCAGGGGGAGCGCGGCGAGGGCCGCCCCTGCAGCGGCTGCCGCCCCGATCACCGCCAGCCCCTCCCGGCCGAGCGCGACCCCCGCGCCGGCCGAGACCAGCCCCAGCAGCCCGAGCACCAGCGGTCCCCACCGCCCGAACAGCCGCCCCCGCACCATCCCCCGTCAGCTGGCCGGGACGCCGGCCCCGGGTGCGGGCTCGCCCGAGGCCTCCAGCTCCTCCCCGGCCTCCTCGATGATGGCGTAGTGGTCGGGCTGCAGGGGCTGCAGCTCTCCCTTGCGGTACTGGTCGTAGATGGCGAACAGGACGTCTTTGTGCGGGCGCACCCTGCCGATGGGGCACGCTTCCCACGCTTTCCGCTCTTCGTCGCAGTAGCCAAGGCGCAGCTCGCCGCACTTGGGCTGAAGCATCCGCCCAAGCATCGGCTCTACCTTGAGCACCTCGGCACGCATGAGGGCTGCGACTTTCCGGAATTCCCACTGTGCGCGGGTGCACAGGCGAAGGTCGCAAATGTGAAGCAGCGACTGGAGATTGACGGTCACTTTGAAATTGGTGGCTGCAGCGTTCGGCAGGAGGAAGCGTGCGTCTTCGGCGGGAACCCCTGCCTCCACCATGCGGGCGTAGAGGGCCCCCGCTTCGGCAAGGTGCCGCTCGTAGTCCGCTTCGAGCCCTGCCTTGCGGATGCTCTCGGGGGTGACGTAGGGATAGGTGCCGTCCCGGTAAGTGACGTAGCGCTGCGACTGCTGCTCGAAGCTGATTCCGACCCGGTGCCTGACGAACTGGTGACTGAAGGCGCGGCTGACGCCGGAGATGGCGAATTCGAAGACCACCTGTTCCAGCGGCGAGGTGTGGCCTGTCTTCAGCCGCTCGGCGACAAAGGCCTCCATGGCTTCCCGGGTGATGCGCTCGGATTCGATGCGCTCGGCGACTTGCTGCGGGGTCAGGCTGGAGTAGCAGACGCGGTACGCCATGTAGAGGGAGCGGATGGGGTCGGGGGTGTGGGAAAGCAGGGTGACGGCGGGCATGGGCACCTCCAGCGGGAATCCTCATTCTCCCCGACCTGCCATCCCCCGGCGAGGCTGTTACGTAGCCTCAGCGAAAAATTCGCGAACCGGCTCCCATCAGGCCGCGAAGTTCAGCTTCAGCCCCTTCGTCGGCCACTGGTCGAACACCCCGAGCCGGCCGGTCCCGCTCAGCGTCACATAAAGCGACGTCATGTTTGGCGCGAAGCAGGCGTTCGTCGTCAGCAGGTCCGGGCACGGGAAGTGCTGCACCTTCGAACCGTCGGGAGAGAACATCGTCAGCCCGCCGTTCAGGATGGTGGCGACGATGACGTTGCCCTCGGCGTCGACGCACATCGAGTCGCAGAACGAATAGCCGAATGGCGGCGCGCCCGGCACGGTGCCGATCACCCGGCCGTTCGCGACCTGCCCCGGCGCCTGGATGTCGTACGCCCACACCCGGCCGGTGGGCGTCTCCGCCACGTAGAGCGTCTTCTCGTCCGGGCTCAGGCCGATGCCGTTCGGCCCCTCCATCGGGAAGATGATCTCGCGGATGAACTTCCCATCCGGCGAGGCGTAGTAGACGCCGGTGCGGTCCTTCTCGCGCGGCCGGTTCTTGCCAAGGTCGGTGAAGTAGAAGTTTCCCTCGCGGTCGAAGACGAGGTCGTTCGGCCCCTTGAGCGGGATGCCGTTGCATTCGGTGTAGAGCGTGCTCACCTCGCCCGCGAGGGTGACGCGCTGGATGGCGCCCCCGGTGTAATCCTCCGGCTGTTCGCCGGGGAAGAGCCCCGTCGTGCCGTCCGGCAGCGGCCGGCGGTGCCACTGGAAGCCGCCGTTCTGCGTCACGTACAGCGCGCCGTCCGGCCCGAGCGCTGCCCCGTTCGGCCCCCCGCCCGTGACGGCCAGCACCTCGACCGTCCCGTCGGGCTTGACGCGGCTCAGCCGACCCGCCGCAATCTCCGTCACGATGACGTCGCCGTTCGACAGCGCAACCGGCCCCTCCGGGAACTCCAGCCCGGTTGCGACGATGCGTGGCTCCACTCCTGTACCCTCCGTCGAGATGCGCGCATCCTACGCCGGCCCCGAGGGACGGTGCCACACCGCCGCTGACCTCCGGCGCTCCGCCGCCGCCTGCCGCGCCTGCCCGCGGATGGTTCCCGGTTCCGCCGTGCTCGACCTCCCGTCCGGGCCCCGGCCGCTCCTGTTCGTCGGCGAAGCGCCGGGGCGGCTCGGCGCGGCCCGCACCGGGGTGCCGTTCCGCGGCGACGCCGCCGGGACCCGCTTCGAACGGCTGCTCGCCGAAGCCCGCCTCTCGCGCGCCGACGCCGCCGTGACCAACGCCGTGCTCTGCCTGCCGCTCGATGAGCGCGGCCGGAACCGCCGCCCGCAGCCTGCCGAGGTCCGCGCCTGCGGCCGCTACCTCAGGGCAGTCCTCGAACTGACCCGGCCGGAAGCGGTCATCGCCCTCGGGGCCGTGGCGCTCGCCGCGCTGGCCGCCGTCGAACCCCACCGCCTCGTCCTCGCCCGCGACGCCGGCCGGCCCGCGCCCTGGGGCGGCCGCTGGCTCATCCCGCTCTACCATCCCTCCCCGCGCGCCGCCATCCGCCGCCCGCTCGAGCGCCAGCTCGACGACTGGCGGCGGCTCGGAGACTTCGCCGCCCGTTTCCTGCGGTCCGAACAGCTCGTTGACAGCGCAGCCATCGAAAAATTACGATGACGCCATCACGCCGAGGAGGCCTCCGATGCCTGAACCGACGCCCGACGCCATCCGCGACGAAGTCGCCCGCGCCTACGCCAGCCGGGTCCGGCCCGTGCTCGAACGCGCCGAGACGGTCGAGCTCCTTCCCCTGGCCGCGAGCGCGAGCTGCTGCGAGCCCGCCGCTCCCGCCGCCGACTCCTGCTGCGGCAGCGAACCGGCCGCCGACGAGGTCGTCATCACCCGAATCGCGGAGCTCTACCGCGACGCCGACATCGCCGACCTGCCCGCAACGGTGACCGACGTCGCCTTCGGCTGCGGCAACCCGACCGCCATCGCCGCCCTCGAGCCCGGGCAGGTCGTGCTCGACCTCGGCTCCGGCGGCGGCATCGACTGCTTCCTCGCCGCGAAGATGGTCGGCCCCTCCGGCCGCGTCATCGGCGTCGACATGACCCCGGAGATGATCCGCCTCGCCCGGAAGAACGCCGAGAAGGTCGGCGCCCCGAATGTCGAGTTCCGCCTCGGCGAAATCGAGCACCTGCCCGTCGCCGATGCTTCGGTCGACGTCATCATCTCGAACTGCGTCATCAACCTCTCGCCCGATAAGCCCCRGGTCTTCCGCGAAGCGTTCCGCGTGCTGAAGCCGGGCGGCCGCCTCCAGGTCTCCGATATCGTCTGGACGCGCCCCGTCCCGGACGACGTCCGCGGCGACATGGAAAAGTGGGCCGGCTGCATCGCCGGCGCCCTGCTCGAATCGGAATACCTGGACCACATCCGCGCCGCCGGCTTCGTGGATGTCCAGTCCGCCGCCTCCGAGTACCCCGGCGGGCGCGGCCTCGCCTCCGCCGCCGTCACCGCGCGGAAGCCGGCCGCCGCCGACTCCCGCTGCTGCTAGCGCCCCGGCTCGTCGACAACGTCGAGGGGGTGCGCCGCCYGGCGCACCCCCTCCGGTCGTTTCCGGGGCCGCGCGGAACCGTCAGCCCACGACGCCGCGGCTGCGCAGGTCTGCGATCTGCTCGGCTGTGTACCCGAGCCCGCTGAGGATCTCGTCGGTGTGCTGCCCGATGAGCGGCGCAGTCGAGCGCGGCTGGCCCGGCGTCTCGCTCAGCTTCGGCGCCACCCCGATCTGCTTCACCTTGCCCACCGGTGAATCGAGCTCGATCACCATGCCGCGCGCCAGGTTGTGCTCGTTCGTCACCACGTTCTCCATTTCGAGCACCGGCGCCGCGCAGATGTCGTCCTGCGACATGATGGCCATCCACTCATCCGCCGTCTTCGTCGCGAAAATCCCGGCGAACCGCTCGATCATCTCCGGCCACCGCGCCTGGTCGAACTGGTGCGGGAGCAGGTCTTCGGTGCCGAGCACCTTGCAGAGGTTCGCCCAGAAGTGCGGCTCGATGCTCCCGATGGAGAACCACCGGCCGTCGCTGCATTTGTACGTGTTGTAGAACGGCGCCGCGCCGTTCAGGAGATACTCCCCGGGGCGGATCGGCTGACCGGTCGAGAAGTACTGGCTGAAGGCGCTCGTCATCAGCGAGAGCACGCCGTCGCTCATGCCGACGTCGATGTTCTGGCCGCGGCCCGTTTTCTCCCGGGCGATGATGGCGAGGCAGATAGCGAAGGCGGCCGTGAGCCCGCCCCCGGCAAAATCCGCCAGCAGGTTCACCGGGATCGCCGGCGGCTGCCCCGGCCGTCCCGTCACCCCCAGCGCGCCGCCGACGGCGATGTAGTTGATGTCGTGGCCCACGAGGTTCGCGTAAGGCCCGGTCTGGCCGAAGCCCGAAATCGAACAGCAGATGATGCGCGGGTTGATTTGCGAGAGCGTGTCGTAGTCGACGCCGAGCCGCTTCACCACGCCCGGCCGGAACCCTTCGATGACGACGTCCGCGCCCTCGACCATCCGGTAGAAGATCTTCCGCGCCTCCTCCTCCTTCAGGTTCAGCGCGATGGACTTCTTGCCGCGGCCGAGCGCGTTGTAGGCGGCGGCGCGCTCGGCGGCTTCGCTCCGCCTGAGGCCGGTCGAGCCGAGCTTCGCGGAAGCGCCGGGCACGGCTTCCACCAGCGTCACGTCCGCGCCGAAATCGGCCAGCAGCATCGAGCAGTGGGGGCCCGGCGCCAGCCGGGAGAGGTCGAGCACCTTGATGCCGTCGAGTGCCATCACCATGGGGGAAACGTCTCCTGCAGGGGCGAGTTCTGTGCCGGTAGCATGCTGGCGCCCGCCCGGCCGCGCAACCGCGGCTTGCATCGCCCGGCCCGGCGCGGTAGACCTCTCGCCACACCTGCCGCCCTCGAGAGGAGTCCCCCGATGCCCCGTCTCAGCCAGCTCAGCCGCTCCGTCGCCGGCAAAGTCGCGCTCGTCACCGGCGCGGGCAGCGGGATGGGCCGCGCCACCGCCATCCTCTTCGCCGACGAAGGCGCGAAGGTCGCCGCCGTCGACGTCAACGCCGGCCCCGTCGAAGCCGTCGCGTCCGAAATCCGCGCCGCCGGCGGCACGGCCCGCGCATGGGCCTGCGACGTCGCCGACCGCGCCGCCGTCAACCGCCTCATCGAGGAGGTCGCGGCGGAGTTCGGCGGTCTCGACATCCTCGTGAACAACGCCGGCATCTCGGCCGCGCTCCCCCTCGAAGCGGAGAACTACGACGAGACGTGGGCGCGCACGCTCGCCGTCGACCTCACCGCGCTCACCTACACCATCCGCGCCGCCCTCCCTTACCTCCGCAAGTCCGAAAGCCCGCGCATCATCAACATCGCCTCGACGGAAGGCCTCGGCGCCACCCCCGGCCACAGCGCCTACACCGCCGCCAAGCACGGCGTCGTCGGCCTGACCCGCTCCCTCGCGCTCGAATTCGGCCGGGAGGGCATCACCGTCAACTGCATCTGCCCCGGCCCGATCCGCACCGGCATGACGGAGGCGATCCCCGAGGAGGCGAAAGAGAAGTACGCCCGCCAGCGGACCGCCCTCCGCCGCTACGGCCTCCCCGAGGAAGTGGCCCACCTGACGCTCTCGCTGGCGATGCCCGCCGCCTCGTTCGTCACCGGGGTCGCCCTCCCGGTCGACGGCGGCCTCACCATCCGCCGCGCCTGAGCGGCCGCTGCACGCGCCTCGGCCCCCGCACAGGTATGATGAGCCGGTGACCTCCCCGGCCCTCGAAGTCGAATGGCAGTTCGCCGCCCTCGATACGCGGCCCGTCGGCCGCTGGCTCCAGTCCAGCGCGCCGGACGGCTACACCGTCGAGCCGCTCGCGGCCCAGTCGCTCGATGACACCTACCTCGATACGCCCGACTGGCGCATCCACCGCGCCGGCTACACCTGCCGCGTCCGGGCGAAGGCCGACGGCGCCGAGCTGACGCTGAAATCCATGGCCGAGCCGCAGGAGGGCATCCGCAGCCGCCGCGAGATCACGGCCCCGCTGCCGGGCCCGGAGGCCGACCCGCGCGCCGCACCCGGCGAGGCCGGCGCCGCCCTCCGCGCACTCTGCGGCCGCCAGCCGCTCGAGCCCCTCTTCCGCCTCCTCACCACCCGCCAGCGCTTTCGCCTCGCCGATGCCGCCGGCGCCCTCGGCGAAATCGCCCTCGACGATACCGCCATCCCCGTCGCCGGCGACGAACCCGTTCGCCTCGCCCGCGTCGAAGTCGAAGTCGATGCCGCCGCGCTGGACCGCGCGCGGCCGTTCGTCGAGGCCCTCGCCGCCGCCTGCAGCCTCGGCCCGGCGGGCACCTCCAAGTTCGAAGCCGCCCTCATCGCGACCGGCCGGCGGCCCCCGGAGCCGCCCTCCTTCGGCCCCGAAACCGTCGACCCCTCCATGACTGCCGGGCAGGTGGCCTACGCCGTGCTCCGCAAGCAGTTCCGCGTCTTCCTCCAGAACGAGCCGGGCACCCGCCTCGGCGAAGACATCGAAGCCCTGCACGACATGCGCGTCGCCACCCGCCGGCTGCGCGCCGCGATGGCCACCTTCCGCCCCTTCCTCAGCCCGCGCATGCTCGCCTTCCGCGACGAATTCGGCCAGGTGGCCCGCGCCCTCGGCGAAGTCCGCGACCTCGATGTCCAGCTCGAACGGATGGACGAGTGGCGGGCCGAATTCCCGGCCGAGCGCGCCCATCTCCTGGACGGCATCGAACGCCTGCTCCGCAAACGCCGCGAGGCAGCGCGCCGCCGCATGCTGCAGGTCCTCGATTCCCGCCGCTACGAACGGCTCTGCGCCCGCTTCGCGACGGCCCTCCGCTCCGGCCCGCCCCGCTCCTTCGCGCCCGGCCGAACGCCCGTCCTCGCCGTCGCGCCCGACCTCGTCGAGCGCCGCTACCGGAAGGTGCGCAAACTCGGCGACCGCATCAAGAAGTCGTCGCCGCCCGAGGCCTACCACCTCCTCCGCATCGAGGCGAAGAAGCTGCGCTACGCGCTCGAGTTCGTCGGCAACGGCATCTACGGCAAACCGGCGCTCGAATTCAGCGCCCGGGTGACGGCCCTCCAGGACCTGCTCGGCCTTCACCAGGATGCGTACGTCGCGATCGACATGCTCGAAGAGCTGGCTGCCAGTTCCGGCCGCCGGCTCGAGCCGGCGACGCTGATGGCCATGGGCATGCTCGCCGAGCGCTACCGCGCCCACGCCGAAGAGCTCCGGGCGAAATTCCCCCAGGTGTACCGGCAGCTCGGCGGCCCCGAGTGGAAGAAACTCCTCCGCCTGATGGAAGCCCAGCGCCCGCTCGAGCCCGCCCCCGCGCGGGCGCGCCCGGCCGCCGATCGCTCCTAGCCGGCCGAGCCGGTATCCTTCCCACCCGGGCATCCGAACCCACCCCGGCCGGGGCGGCCCCGCGCCCGGGCGGAAATCGGAAATCGCGTCACCCGGGAATTCGCCACATGGCTGTGCTCGTCGATCAGAACACCCGCCTCCTGGTGCAGGGCATCGGCACCGAAGGCGCGAACCACATGCGCCGCTCCATCGCCTACGGCACCAGCGTCGTCGCCGCCATCCATCCCAAGCGCGGCGGCGAACAGCAGGACGGCGTGCCGATCTTCACCACCGTCGACCAGGCGGTCCGCGAAACCGGCGCCAACGTCAGCATCATCTTCGTCCCCGCGCCCGGCGCCGCCGACGCCATCCTCGAGGCAGCCGCCGCGAAAATCCCGCTCATCGTCTGCATCACCGAAGGCATCCCGGTGCTCGATATGGTCCGCGTCAAAGCCGCGCTCCAGTCCACCGGCAGCATCCTCATCGGCCCGAACTGCCCCGGCGTCATCACCCCCGGCACGAAGACCCGCGTCGGCATCATGCCGGGCGACGTCTTCATGCCCGGCCGCGTCGGCGTCGTCAGCCGCTCCGGCACGCTCGTCTACGAAGTCGTCGCCCAGCTCACCGCCGAGGGCATCGGCCAGAGCACCTGCATCGGCGTCGGCGGCGACCCGATCATCGGCACCCGGCAGGTCGAAGCGGTCCGCATGCTGAACGAGGACCCCGATACCGACGCCATTGTCCTCGTCGGCGAAATCGGCGGCTCGGCCGAGCAGGAAGCGGCGGCCTACATCAAGGAGCACGTGAAGAAGCCGGTGGTCGCCTTCATCGCCGGCGCCACCGCGCCGCCCGGCCGCCGCATGGGCCATGCCGGCGCCATCATCTCCGGCGAAGACGGCAAAGCCGAGAACAAGAAGGCCGCGCTCCGCGCCGCCGGCGCCGTCGTCTCCGATTCCCCGGCTGATATCGGCGCCACGATGAAGCGCCTCCTCGCCGAGCGCGGCCTGCTGAAGTAGCCCGGCGCACCCGGCTCCACAGGACGGACGGGCCCGGCGCGCGCCGGGCCCGTTCGCTCCTCGCGAGGCTTCTGTTCCAGTTTCGTTACGTTTTGCCCCGGGCGCGCCCTGCGATGCCCCGGCGCCCCCGGCGATTCGCTAGCATCGAGGCACCCCCGCCCGGAGGTGCTGCCATGGCCGCAATCGAAAGCTCCGCCCCGCGCATCGTCGAGTCGCTCCTGGGGGCGGTCCGCCGGCTCGAATCCTCCCGCGAGCCCCGCGCCATTCGCGACGCCGTGCGCGACTGCGCGCTTGCCGTCGAGTTCCGGCTCGATACGCTCGCGCGCGAACTCCAGCCCGGCCCCGGCGGGCTCGACCCCTCCCTCCTGCCTGCCGGCCGCGCCGTCGAAGCCGCCCTCCGCGGGGTGCTCATCGAAGCCTGGACGCTGCTGCGCTCCGGCGACTCCGCCCTTGCCGACCGCGAACGCATCAGCGCCTTCGCGCGGTCCGTCGCGCGCGCCGCGCGCCAGGAGGCGGAGTTCGCCTTCGCCCAGCTCTCGCTTCCTGRGGCGCTCGACTAACCCGCCTGCTGCGACTGCCAGAAGGTCAGCCAGTTCCCCGCCGGGTCTTCGACCGTGAACTCGGCCTGCCCCCAGGGCCGCGGCGCGATCGGGTCCACCACCCGGACGCCCGCAGCCTGCACCTGCTCCCACAGCGCCCGCAGGTCCTCCGCCTCGATGTAGTACGCCGCCGGCCCGGCCGTCCCCAGCCGCTCACGGATGGCGCGGTTGTAGCCGTCGCTGTAGAAATCCGCGGCGGCTTCCAGCATCAGGTGCGCATCGCCGAACGTGACCGAGACGTTCCCTTCGGCCGGCTCGCCGCGGCGCACCGCGAACCCCAGCCCATCGACGTAGAACCTGACCGCCGCCTCGAGGTCGGCGAACCGCAGCGAGGGAATCACACCCCACCCTGGCATGGCACTCTCCTGGCCGCGGATTGGCGGCGCCGCAGTGTACCACGCCCGTCAGAAGGCTACGGTGAGGCCGGCATCCGCCAGGAGCCGCCTGCCGGCCCGGCGATGGCCACCCAGTACGCCTGCCCGGGCTCCAGCGTCGCCAGCGTGTTCGCGCCGGGGACGCCGGCGCCCGCCGGGAAGTACGCCAGCCACGACTGCGCGGCGGCGTCCCAGCCGTAGACCGCCGTCACCTGCGCGCCCTGCACGCCCTGCAGCGCTTGCGCCGCCGGCGTCGAGGGGCCGCTCCACGTCACCAGCGTCCAGCGGAACTGGAGCGGCACGGTGACGGCCGTTTCCCGGCCCGCTTCCGCCACCCAGCCGACCTGCCCGCCGCCGTCGCCGGGGGCGAGCACGAGCACCCGCAGCGGCCCGGGGATGCTCTGGGAAATCCGCACCCACGCCTGGCATTCGTCCGTCACGCCGTCCCGGAGCGGCGGGAAGCTCCGCACCGGGCTGCCGGATGCGGCGTTGACTGCCGTCGAAAACGTCCGCACGCCGAGCGCCTGCCGCCCCGGCGCCAGGCCGCCGGAGCTCGTCTCGATGATGATCCCTTCGCCGGCTTCGATGATGAAATCGACCGGCATATCGATGACGGGGTGGAGGCTCACGGCGCCCGCCGGCGGCTGGCAAAAGCCGCCCCGGTCGAGCGTATGGAAGACGACATAGACGAACTGGCTGCCATCGAGCTGCGGCTCGATGACCATGCTCACGGGGCCGCTCTCGGCCGAGGCGCGGGTCCCGGGGACCGCCCAGGGAGCGGCCGCAGCGGCCGGCAGCAGCACGAACACCAGGAGAAGGAACACGCGGCGCATAGCCAGAGTCTACCCCGGCCCGCCGTTTCGGGCCGCGCACCTGCTGCCCCCATCGAAACGAAAAACGCCGGCTGCATGGGCGCCGGCGGTGCGGTGTGCGTGGGCTGGTGGGCGATACTGGATTCGAACCAGTGACCTCTGCGATGTCAACGCAGCGCTCTAACCATCTGAGCTAACCGCCCACGCTGCGCATAGCATACGCCCGCAGGCCGCAAGCCGCCACCCGGCCCGCGCTCCCTCGCGCGTGACCGTGCCGGCCCCTACGCTGGGGGCATGCCCCGCCGCGGCCGCGCCTGGAAAACCCCCGCCGAGCCCGTCACCCTCGTGCTCCGCGCCGAAAGCCTCGTCTTCGGCGGCGCCGCCCTCGCCCGCGCCCCCGACGGCCGGGTCGTCTTCGTCAGCTTCGCCGCCCCCGGCGAACTCGTCGAAGCCGCCGTCGAAAAGGAATACCCGGACTACCTCGAGGCCGTGGTCACGCGCGTGCTCGAGCCGTCGCCCGACCGGGTCGAACCGCGCTGCCCGCTCTTCGGCGAATGCGGCGGCTGCCAGCTCCAGCACATGGCCTACCCCGCGCAGCTCCGGGCGAAGGAGGCCGTCGTCCGCGAGCAGCTTCGCCGCATCGGCGGCCTCGACGAGAGCGTCGTCCGGCCGATGGTCGGCGCCCGCGACCCGTGGGGCTACCGCAACCACATCCGCTTCTCCACCGGCCGCAAATTCGGCGATGTCGGCTTCATCTCCCGCCGCGGCCACGGCCTCCTGAAGGTCGAGCACTGCCCCATCGCCGACCCGTGGGTGAACGAGGTCCTGCCGAAGCTCCAGGGCCACGGCGCCGGTCTCCACCAGGTGCAAGTGCGCCATTCCGCGGCCACCGGCTCCTTCCTCATCAACCCGGCCGTCCCCGGGGCCGAGATTCCGACCGGCCAGACCAGCTACCTCGAGCGGCTCGCCGGCCACGACTTCGTCGTCAGCGCCTCGGCGTTCTTCCAGGTCAACACCGCCCAGGCCGAGGAGATGGTCCGCCTCGTCGGCGAAGCGCTGCCGCCGCGCGGCCGCCTCCTCGTCGATGCCTTCGCCGGGGTCGGCACCTTCGCCCGCATCTTTGCCGACCGCTTCGAGTCCGTCGTCGCCATCGAGGAATCGAACAGCGCCGCGCGCGACGCGAAAGTGAACCTGAAGCCGGTCCCGAACGCCCGCATCCGCATCGGCAAAGTCGAGGACGTGCTGCCGACGTTCGAGGACTACCCCGATGCCATCGTGCTCGACCCGCCGCGGCCCGGCTGCGCGCCGCCGGTGCTCGCCGCCATCACCGAATTCCGCCCCCGGGTCGTCGTGTACGTCTCCTGCAACCCGGCCACGCTGGCGCGCGACCTCCGCGTCCTCGTCGACGGCGGCTACCGGCTGACGGACGTCACGCCGCTCGACATGTTCCCGCAGACGGGCCACATCGAATGCGTGAGCCGGCTGGAGTGGCCGCAGCCGTGAGCCGCCCCGTCGTCCTCGCCTCCGCCTCGCCCCGGCGCCGCGAGCTGCTCGCCGCCCTCCTCGATGATTTCGGCATCGATGCGGCCGATATCGCCGAGGACCTCGAGGGCGACGCCGTGGATTGCGCGCGCCAGCTCGCCTACGCCAAGGCCGAAGCCGTCGCGCGCCGCTACCCGGCAGCCCTCGTCATCGGCTGCGACACCGTGGTGTTCCGCGGCCTCCGCCTGTACGCCAAGCCGGCGGATACCGCGGAGGCCGCCGCCATGCTCCGCGAGCTCCGCGGCCGGCCGCACCAGGTCGTCACCGCCGTCGCCGTCATCGCCCCCGAAGGAGCGGCCATCGACCACGAAATTTCGACCGTCGTGATGGCCGACCTGCCCGACGCGGTCCTCGAAGCCTACGCCGCATCGGGGCGCACGCTCGACAAGGCCGGCGGCTACGCCATCCAGCACGAGGACGTCCGGCCCGTCGCCCGGCTCGAAGGGTGCTATTGCGGGGTCATGGGCCTCCCGCTCTGGACCCTCTACCGGCTGCTGGAGCTGTTCGGCTGTGCGCCCCGCCCGCCAGACCGGGCTTTCGAACGCTGCGCTGCCTGCCCGGCGCGGCCCCGCTCGCCATAAACATTCACTTGGCAGGCGCGCCGGGAGGAGTAGACTGCCCCGTACAGCGGGGCGTGCGTTCCGCCCCGCGGGAGAAGCTTGCATGAGCAATAACCGCTCGCTAGGGAGGGGGAGCCCCGCCAGCGGTTCGCGGCCGATCCGCGTGCTCGTGGTCGATGACCACGCCGTGATCCGCCAGGGCCTCCGGATGCTGCTCGAATCCCGCCCCGAAATCGAAGTCGTCGCCGACTGCGAGAACGGCCGTGAGGCGCTCCTCGCCGTCGAACGCCTCCGGCCCGACGTCGTGCTCATGGACGTCGTCATGCCCGGCCTGAACGGCATCGAAGCGACGCGGCAGGTGAAGCGCGCCTCCGCGTCTACCAGGGTCGTCATCCTCTCCGGCTTCGTCGATGAGGAGCAGATCACCGGCGCCATCCGCGCCGGCGCCTCCGGCTACCTCGTCAAGAACTCCGACGTCTCCGAACTCATCCTCGCCATCCAGACGGTCCACCGGGGCAACCAGTACTACTCGGCGGCGCTTTCCGAAGGGTTCGACATCGCCGAACTCCAGCTCCAGGCGCGCCGGCCCGAGCAGAAGACGTCGCTCGACAACCTCACGCCCCGCGAGCGCGAAGTCCTCCAGCTCATCGCCGAGGGCCGCACCAACCAGCAGATCGCCGACGAGCTCGTGGTCAGCGTGAAGACCGTCGAGGCCCACAAAGCCCACATCATGGAGAAGCTCAAGGCCCGCTCGCGGACCGACCTCATCCGCTACGCGCTCAAGCGCGGCATCGTCAAACTCGAAAGTGTCGACGAAGCGGAGCGGAGCCTCTCCAACCTGGGCGGCGCGGCCGAAAGCTAGCCCGCCCGCTCCCGCGCGAACTCCAGCGCCCGGCGGTACGCCGCCGCCGCCTGTTCGAAGCTCGGGAAGACCGGCACGCCGGCCGCGTTGAACTTCGGCTGGATGCTCGCCACGTACTCCGCCTCGTGCGCGGGGTGGAGGATGACGACGAGCGGCTTCTCCGACCGGGCGATGTGCCCCGCGAGCGTCGCTATCGTCGCGTCCAGCGTTTCCGGCTTCGCTTTCCACTGCCGCGCGGCGAACATCGCCGAGAGCTCCATCGCCATGCCGTCCACGTTCGGGTCCGCGTCTACGATCCGCAGCACCCGGTCGAGCGTTTCCATGTTCCCCTGGATCGTTCCCGCCATGTCGAGCGGGTTCTGGTAGCTCCCGCCCACGATGTTGAAGAACTCGCCAAGCGCGGCGTACGTCTCATTTGCGAAGCGGGGCACCCGCAGGCCCGCCTTCGCGAAGGCGTCCGTGATCGAGACCGACTGGCCGCCGGTCTGCGCGAGCAGCGCCATCCCGTCGCCCCGCGGCGGCTTTGCCCGGAGCAGCATCTTCATCGCGTCGACCGTCTCGTCGAGGTTGTTCGTCGTGATGGCGCCGCACTGCCGCATCATCCCGTCCCACACCGCCTGCGGCGCAGCCAGTGAGCCGGTGTGCGACATCGTCGCGCGCGCGCCCGCCTCCGTCTGGCCGCCCTTCCAGACGACGACCGGCTTCCGCCGGCAGGCCTCCTTCAGCGTCGCGAAGAACCGCCGCCCGTCCTTCACCCCCTCGACGTACATGCCGATGACCTTCGTCTCGTCGTCGAGCATCAGGTATTCGAGATAGTCCGAGACGTCGAGCACGATCGCGTTGCCGATGGAGGCGCACTTGCTGATGTACATGCCGTTCGCCGCCGCGACGAGGCTGAACATGATGCCGTGCGTGCCGGACTGGCTGAGGAAGCCGATTTCGCCGTCGTCCGTGACCGGGGCATCGGCGTTGAACCGCACGCCGGCCTTCGGCAGGTAGAGCCCCATGCAGTTCGGCCCGACGAGGTTGAAGCTCGCCTCGCGCGCCATCTCCGTCAGCTGCGCCTGCAGCCGGATGCCCAGTTCTTCGCCCGTCTCCGCAAACCCGGAAGTGAAGAAGCCGGCGCCGGCAGCCCCGGCTGCGATGAGGTCCTTCAACACGTGCGGCGCGACCTGCCGCGGCACGGCCACCAGCGCGTAATCGATCGGCTCAGGCACGTCGAGCACGGACGTGAAGTTTTGCACCCCGAGCGCCTCGATGCCGGGAATCTCCTTCTCGTCGAGCTGCACCGAGTACAGGCGGCCGCCCCGTTCCCTGATCGGCAGGTTGTTGTGCAGCCACATGTAGCCGGGGCCTTTGTCGCCGATGACTGCGACGACCTTCGGGTTGAACATCCGGTCGAGCCGGTGCCCGGGCACTGCCATTTCGCTACCCTCCCGGCGGAAGCCCGCCGCCCTGCCTTACGCCTCGCCGATGACGATGCGCGCGTCGACTGCCAGCGCGCCGTCCGGGTAGGCGAACACGGGGTTCAGGTCGAGCTCCTTCACCTCCGGGTGCGCCTGCACGAACTCGGACACCTTCAGGATCGTCTGCTTCAGCGCCTCGATGTCGGCCGGCGGCTGGCCGCGGACCCCCGAGAGCACCGGCCGACCCTTGATCTCGTCGATCATCTGCCGGGCGTCCTTCTCCTCCAGCGGCACCAGCCGGAAGGACACGTCCTTCAGCACTTCGACCATGATGCCGCCGAGGCCGAACATCAGCACCGGCCCGAACTGCGGGTCGGTCGTCATCCCGACGATCACCTCCGTGCCCTGCGGCGCCATGTGCTGCACCGCCACGCCGGTGATGCGCGCCCCGGGGACCGCCCGCTGCGCGTTCGCGACGACCTCATCGAACGCCGCGCCGACTGCCTCCCGGTCCTGCAGGTTGAGCTTCACGCCGCCGACGTCGGACTTGTGCGCGATATCGGGCGAGACGATCTTCAGCACGACGGGGTAGCCGACCTGGTCGGCCGCGGCCTGCGCCTCCTCCCGGGTGCGCGCGAGCAGCGTCGCCGCCACCGGGACGCCCGCCTCCTGCAGGAGCGATTTCGCTTCGACTTCGGTCAGCAGGGTGCGGCCCTCGGCGCGCGCCTGCGCGAGCACTGCTTCGAACGACATGGATGCCTCGCGGAAACGGGTGGTGTGGCGGGATTGTACGGGAACCCGCCCGTGCGTCCCACCGCCGGGACGGGTACATTCCCGCCCCGGGAGGCTCCGCTATGAACGAACCCTTCGACGTCATCGTCGTCGGCGCCGGCTCGTCCGGGGCCGTCATCGCCGCCCGCGCCAGCGAAGACCCGCGCCGCTCCGTCCTGCTCGTCGAAGCCGGGCCCGATTACCCCGACCTCGCGCAGCTGCCGTTCGACCTCGTCAACAGCCACAACAACTCCTACACCGCGCACGACTGGGGCCTCAGCTACCGGCCGACGGCGGCAGGCCGTTCGGCACCCTTCCCGCGCGGCCGCGTCACCGGCGGCTCCAGCGCCGTGAACACCACCATCGCGCTCCGCGGGATGCCGGAGGACTACGACGGCTGGGCGGCCGCCGGCAATCCCGAATGGGCGTGGGAGCGTGTGCTCCCCGCCTTCCGCCGCCTCGAGCGCGACCTCGATTTCGGCGACCGGCCCTACCACGGCGACGCCGGCCCGATCACCATCCGCCGTTACACGTGGGACGAACTCACCCCCGTCCACCGGGCGTGGCTCGAAACCGCCGGCGAGCTCGGCTACCCCCGCTGCGAGGACGCCAACGACCCCGCCAGCTGGGGCGCCGGGCCCCACCCGATGAACAAGGTCGGCCGGCTGCGGGTCTCGACTGCCGTCGGCTACCTCGCGCCCGCCCGCGCCCGCCCGAACCTCCGCATCCTCCCGAACACGCTCGCCCGCCGCGTCCTGTTCGAAGCCGGCCGCGCTGCGGGCGTCGAAGTCGAACGCGGCGGGGACGTGGAGACCATCCGCGGCCGGCTCGTCGTCCYTGCCGCCGGCGCCATCCATTCGCCGGCCATTCTCATCCGCTCGGGCATCGGCCCGGCGGAAGAGCTCGCCCGCCTCGGCATCGAGCCCGTCCGGGCCGCCCCGGTCGGCATGCGGCTCTCCGACCACCCGGCGCTCGCCGTCGTCGCGGCGGTCCGCGACCCCGGCATCCTCGACCCGGACCAGCCCATCGTGCAGACCATCCTCCGCTATACGGCGCCGGACAGTCCCCACCGCAACGACCTGCAGGTCGAGGCGTTCTCCTTCTCCCCGCGGGGCGCCGGCCCGCTGCAGGCGTTCGCCGTCGCCGCCGTCCTCGAGCAGGTGAACGGCACCGGCACGCTCCGCCTGCCCTCCGCCGACCCTCACGCTGCCCCGGTCATCGAAAACCGGTTCTGCGAAGACCCGGAAGACCGCCGGCGGCTCACCGCCTGCTTCCGCGACGCCCTCCGCTTCGTCACGGCCGGTCCGCTCGCGGCCCTCGTCGACCGGGTCATCTTCCCCGACCCGGCCCGCGAGCTGAGCGACGAGGCGATCGGCGCCCTGCTGCTGAAGCTCGCCGCCAGCGGCTACCACCCCTGCGCCACTGCACCCATGGGCCCGCCATCGGACCCGCACGCGGTCGTCGACCAGTACGGCCGGGCCTATGGCGTCGAGGGCCTCGCCGTCGCCGATGCGAGCATCATGCCGACCGTCCCGCGCGCCAACACCAACCTCACCAGCATCATGATCGGCGAGATGGTGGGCGAGTGGCTCCGCACCCGGCCGGAGCTGTACGGCCTGTGAACCAGCCGGCCGCGGCCGCTACTCCACCACGATGCGGCCGGTCATCGGCCCGCACTGGTACGGGAAGCTCAGGCCCGCCTGGTCGAAGTCCCGGGTGTACTCGCCGGTCGTTTGCTCGGGCGACTTCTGGCCGGCGAGCATGATGGCGATCGGCGACGACGTGTTTTCCCACTTCCAGACGACCCGCGTCCGTGCCTTGATGGTCACGTTCGCCGGGTCGCAGCCCTGGTCGGTGACCCTGATCTCCTGCACCGGCCGCTCCTGCGGCGCCTCCGTCGCGTTCACGTTCGGGTTCACGTTCTCGAGGGTCACGTTCTTGTTGCCCCCGTTACCGCCGCCGCACGCCGCCAGCGTGATCCCCGCCGCCGCCAGCGCGGCAAGCGCCGCGGCCCGCCAAACCCCCCGGTCACCGGTCATATGCCACCTCCTGAGCGCTGCTATCGATGGCGCCGAATCCTACCATCAGCGGGGGCTATCCCGCGGAAAGTAGTTCAGGAGGCGCTCGCTAACGCACCCGGGCGCGCGCGAAACCTCAGGCCGTCCGGTGCCGCTGGACGAACCGCCCGATCCGCTCGAGCGCCCGCTCGATCTGCTCGAAGCTGCTCGCGTAGCAGGCGCGCACGTGTCCTTCGCCGCACGCGCCGAAGGCGCTCCCCGGCACCACGGCCACCCGCTCTTCGGCCAGCAGCCGCTCGCTGAACTCGAGGCTACTCATGCCGGTGACCCGGATCTCCGGGAACGCGTAGAACGCGCCGCGCGGCTCGAACGTCGGCAGCCCCACCGCCCGGAAGCCGTCGACGATCAGCCGCCGCCGCCGGTCGTACTCCGCCACCATCTCGGCCACGAACGCCTCGCCCTCGTCGAGCGCAGCGATGGCCGCGTACTGCGAGGCTGTCGGCGCCGACATCATCACGTACTGGTGGACTTTCATGATCGCCTCGGCGATGGGCGCCGGGGCCGCCACCCAGCCCAGCCGCCACCCGGTCATCGCGTACGCCTTGCTGAATCCGCCCAGCAGCACCGTCCGCTCGCGCATGCCGGGCAGCGAAGCGAAACAGGTGTGTTCGCCCGCGTAGGTCATCCGGTCGTACAGCTCGTCGCTGATGACCGCGAGGTCGTGCCGCTCGACGACATCCGCCACCGCTTCGAGGTCGGCGCGGTCCATCGTCGCGCCCGTCGGGTTCGCCGGGTAGCCGAGGAGCAGCACCCGGGCCGAGGGCGTCACCGCCGCCTCGAGGTCGGCCGGAAGCAGCCGAAAGTCGTCGGCCGCGCGCGTCGGCACGGGCAAAAACTCCCCGCCGGCCATCACCGTGACCGGCATGTAGGCCACGTAGCTCGGGTCGGCGCACAGCACGCCGTCGCCCGGGTCGACCATGGCCCGCATCGCGATGTCCAGCGCCTCGCTCGAGCCGGAGGTGATGACGATTTCGGTCCGCGGGTCGTACCGCACGCCGTACAGCCGCTCAAGGTGCGCGGCGAGCCGCTCGCGCAGCTCCAGCAGCCCGTAGTTCGAGGTGTAGTGGGTGTCGCCGCGCTCGATGCTCGCGATGGCGGCCCGCCGGAACGGTTCTGGAGTGACATAATCCGGCTCGCCCACGCCGAGCGAAATGACGTCCTCGATCGTGCTGAGCAGGTCGAAAAACCGGCGGATGCCGCTCGGCGGAACGGCCTGCATCCGCCGCGAAACGTAGCGGACCGGTTCGGTGCGGGTGGACGTGTCAGCGGTCATCGGTGCTGCTCCTCGTTGCCCCCGCCAGCCATTCCTACCGGGAAAGGCCGCCCCGGGGGCGGCCTTCCTGCAGGTGTTCTCGACGTACGGTTCCGACCGCCACCCTTACCGGCGCGCACGCGCAGCCGCAGCGGCAGCAGCGGCGAGGAGCGCGGCGAGGGTGGTGGTGTGAACCATGCCTGCTAACTCTCACGGCTGCCGCCCATAACGTCAATACCGGGCGTTCCCCGATCATTCCGGCGCCTTTCCCGGCTTCTTCGGCCCGCCCCGCGCGCCTACACTGGGTGCCGACGTGCCCGTCATCAGCTACGACGCCATCCCCTACGAAGGCACCGCCGTCGAAGCCTCTCACCCGCGGCGCCTCGCCGCCCTCGGCCGCCTCTTCGGCATCGAAACTCCGCCGCCATCTTCGGCCCGGGTTCTCGAAATCGGCTCCGCGATTGGCGAAAACCTGAACGCCATCGCAGCCGGTCTCCCGGGCGCAACCTGCCTCGGCATCGACAATGCGCCCCGGCAGGTCGAACTCGCCCGCGAGACGGCCGCCCGGCTCGGCCTCCGCAACGTCCGCTTCGAACCGCTCGACATCGCCGAGGCCGGCCCCGCGCTCGGCCAGTTCGACTACATCATCGCCCACGGCGTGTACTCCTGGGTGGAGGCGCCCGTCCGCGACCGCCTCCTCGGCCTCTGCGGCGAACTCCTCGCGCCCGGCGGCATCGCGTTCGTCAGCTACAACTGCTACCCGGGCTGGCACCTCCGGCAGCCGCTCCGCGAGCTGATGGTGTTCGCCACCCGCAACCTCGACGCGCCGCCCGGCCAGCTCGTCGGCCACGCTCGCGCCATGGCCGAGATCGTGGTCCGCACGGCGCTCGACCTCGAAGCCCGCCTCCCCGGCGGGCCGCTCTACGCCCGCGTTCTCGCCCGCGAGCTCGAATTCATCGCCGACCGCCCGGACGACTACGTCGCCCACGAGCACCTCGAGCCGACCAACGCGCCCGTCTACTTCGCCGATTTCGTCGCCCACGCCGCCGCTCGCGGGCTGCAGTACGTCGGCGATGCCTGGCCGCTCCGCATGGCGATGCCCGACCTCGCGGGCGACGTCGCCGCTGAGTTCGAATCGCTCGCCCCCGGCCAGGTCGAACGCGAACAGCTGCTCGATTTCGTCCACGGCCGCACCTTCCGCGAATCGCTGCTCTGCTGCGCCGGGGCTGCGGTCGAACGCCCGCCGGCGCCCGCCCGGCTCCGGGGGCTCGCGCTCCGCCTGCTCGGCGACCTGATCGGCCCCGGCGAAGAGCGGTACGACCCGGCGCTCCCGAAGCTCGTCCACCCCGGCGGCATCCTCGCGCTGCGCGACCCGGACCTCCTCGAGGCCGTGCGCATCCTCGATGCCCGGCGGCCGGCTGCCGTCCCGGCCGAGGAGCTGGCGGCCGCCGTCGACCCCCGCCGCTTCTGGCAGCGCACCGCTCCGAAGCTGCTCCGCCTCTTCTTCCACGGCGGCCTCCAGCTCGAAGCCGAACCTGCCCGCCCCGTCCCGGCGGCGGGGCCGCTGCCGCGGGCCTTCGCCATGGCCCGCGACCAGGCGCGCCGCGACGGCACCATGCCCGTCGCCCTCACCCACGCCGTCTACGACGTCCCGCCGCTCCCCCTCGCGCTGCTTCCCTGGCTCGACGGCACCCGCACGCACGATGACCTGGCGCGCCTCATCGTGGAAGAGCTCGCGCCCCGAGCCGAGGATGACGCCGTCCGCGCCGCGGGCGTATCCTTCGCCACCGCCCGGGTCGCGCTCGCCGGCGCTCTCCAGTGGCTCGCCCGCCGCGGCTACCTCGAAGCCTGACCCGGGACACGATCGACTTCCAGGTGCGCCGATGACCGACCCTGCAGACCTGACCGTCGCCGAAGCCGCCCGCGCCATCGCCCGCCGCGACCTCTCGCCCCTCGAGCTCACCCGCGCCTGCCTTGCCCGCATCGAGGCGCGCAACCCCGCGCTCAACGCCTTCGTCACCGTCGTCCCGGAGCGCGCGCTCGAGGAGGCCGCCCGCGCCGAGGCCGAACTCCTCGCGGGCCAGCACCGCGGGCCGCTCCACGGCATCCCTGTCGGCCTGAAGGACCTCTACGACACAGCCGGCATCGAAACGGCCGCCGGCTCCGCCGTCCTCCGCGGCCGCGTGCCGGGCCGCGATGCCGCCGCCGTGGCCCGGCTCCGCGAGGCCGGCGCCGTCATCCTCGGCAAGACGAACACCCACGAATTCGCCTGGGGCACGACGACGAACAACCCGCACACCGGCCCGACCCGCAACCCCTGGGCGCCGGACCGCATTCCCGGCGGCTCGAGCGGCGGCTCCGGCGCAGCGGTCGCTGCCCGGCTCTGCCCCGCCGCTCTCGGCACCGATACCGGCGGCAGCATCCGCATCCCGGCCGCGCTCTGCGGCGTCGTCGGCCTCAAGCCGACCTTCGGCCGGGTCAGCCGCGCCGGCATCATCCCGATGTCGTGGCAGTTCGACCACGCCGGGCCCATCACCCGCACGGTCGAAGACGCCGCCATCCTCCTCGGCGCCATCGCCGGCTACGACCCGGCCGATTTCGCCACGGTGCCGGTGCCCGTGCCCGACTACGCCGCCGCGCTCGTCCCGGACATCCGCGGCCTCCGCATCGGCGTCCCCCGCGACCAGTTCTTCGGCCTCCTCGACCCCGAAGTCCTCGTCGCCGTGGAAGAAGCGCTCGAGACGCTGCGCGGCCTCGGCGCCGCCGTCGAGGATGTCGACGCCGGGTTCACCCGCGAGCAGGTCATCAGCGCGTGGCGGCTGGTCAACGTCGAAGGCCGGCTCTACCACGCGCCGTGGCTCGAGCAGCAGCCCGAGGCGTACAGCGAAGAGCTGCGGAACGTCCTCCTCCAGCCGCTCCCGGAGCCGCTCGACCTCTCGGCGGCGTACCTCGCCAGCTACGAAATCAAAGAGGGCGTCCGCCGCGTGCTCGAAACCGTCGACCTGCTCGCCGCGCCGACGACCATGCGGCCGGCCTCCCGCATCGGCGAGGACCCCGTCGAAGTCGAGGGCGTGCAGCTGAGCACCGGCGCGGCCTTCGCCTCGCTGACCATGCCGTTCAACCTCGCGGGAATCCCGGCGATCAGCATCCCCTGCGGCTTCTCCGCGGAAGGGCTGCCGATTGGCCTCCAGGTGGCCGGCCGCCCGTTCGATGAGGCGGCGGTGCTCCGCGCCGCGTTCGCCTACGAATGCGCAACCGATTGGCGCCGGCGCATGCCGCCGCTCTGACCTCGCCTAACGGAAGAGCCGCCCGCCGCGCGCGGCCTCGGCCACGCTGCCGCTATCCACCAGCACCAGCTTCGGCCCCTGCCTGAGCCCCGCGGCCCACGCCGCAGCGGGCGCCGTCACCCGGCCCGTCGTCACCAGCACGGCGAGCGTCGCGCCCGCCGCCGTCGCAGCTCCGTAGAGGTCGCGCACCGCCGAGGCGCCGACCGCCGCCCCGCCCGCGAACCGCTTGCACTGGACGGCCGCAACGTCACGCCCCTTCTTTGCGATGAGGTCGATGCCGCCGTCGCCCGGCCCGCCGGTTTGCTCGACCCGCCAGCCGTCCCGCTCCAGCCATGCCGCGACGCGCGCTTCGAACTCGGCCGGCGGAAGGCCCCGCAAGCCCTCGAGGGTCCGCAGGACTGCGCGGCGCCGCAGCGCCGCTGCGGCCCGGTAGACGAGCAGGAGCGCTCCCGCCGCGGCAGCCGTCCAGCCGGCCCATGCGAGCCCCGCCGGCCCGGCCCATGCCGCCGCCGCCCCGGCCGCGGCGAGCGCGGCCCCGAGCTTCGTCACCGGCCGAAGCCCCCGCGCCGGTCCTGCCCCGGGCAGGCCGCCCCGGGCCCTGCCTCAGCCGGCAGCCAGCGGCGCCAGCTGGTTTTTGAAGCCGCTGGCCTGCTCGTACGCGTGCGCCACCTGCAGGATGCGCCCTTCATCGAAGAAGTTCCCGATGATCTGCATCCCCACGGGCAGCCCCTCGCTGAACCCGCAGGGCACGCTGATCGCCGGCAGCCCCGCCACCGAGGCCGGCAGCGTGTAGATGTCGTTCAGGTACATCGCGAACGGGTCGTCGACCTTCGCCCCGATCGGGAACGCCACCGTCGGCGAGGTCGGCGTGACCAGCACGTCATACCTCGCGAACGCCTCCGCGAACTCCCGGCTGATCAGCGTGCGCACCTTCTGCGCCTTCAGGTAGTAGGCGTCGTAGTAGCCCGCGCTCAGCGCGTACGTTCCGAGCATGATGCGCCGTTTCACCTCGTTGCCGAAGCCCTTCGCCCGCGTCTGCTCCATGTTCTCCCACATCGAGGGCGCCGACCGGTCGCTAAACCCGTACTTCACGCCGTCGTAGCGGGCGAGGTTCGCCGAGGCCTCGCTCGGCGCGATGATGTAGTAGACCGCCAGCGCGTGCCCGGTGCTCGGCAGCGAAACGTCCCGGTCGACGATGGCCCCGAGCCCTTCCAGCACGCCGAGCGCCTCCTCGATCCGCGCCGCGACCCCCGGCTCCATCCCGCTGATGAAGTACTCCTTCGGCACGCCGATGCGCATGCCGCGGATGTCGCGGCCGAGGTAGTGCCGCAGGTCCGGCATCGGCTCCGGGTTCGTCGTGCTGTCGCGCGGGTCGTGCCCGCCGATGCAGTCCAGCATCGTCGCGACGTCTTCCACGTCCCGGCCGATCGGCCCGACCTGGTCCAGCGAGCTGCCGAAGGCGATGATGCCGTACCGGCTCACCCGGCCGTAGGTCGGGTCCAGCCCCACCTGCCCGCAGAGCGCCGCCGGCTGGCGGATCGACCCGCCCGTGTCGCTCCCCAGCGAGACGAGGCATTCCCCCGCCGCCACCGCCGCCGCCGACCCGCCGGAGGAACCGCCGGGCACCAGCGCCGGGTTCCACGGGTTCCGCGTCGGGCCGTAGGCCGAGTGCTCCGTCGACGAGCCCATGGCGAACTCGTCCATGTTGCACTTGCCGATCATCACCGCGCCGGCCCGGCGTAAGTTCTCGTAGACGTGGCTGTCATAGGGCGGGATGAAGTTCTCGAGCATCTTCGAGCCCGCCGTCGTGCGCACGCCTTTCGTGACGATGAGGTCTTTCACGCCGACGGGGATGCCCGTGAGCGGCGTGGCGGCGCCCGCGGCCAGCTTCGCATCGGCCTCCTTTGCCTGCTCGAGCGCCAGGTCGGCCGTCAGGGTGATGTACGCGTTGACCGTCGGCTCCACCTCCGCGACCCGCTCCAGCACCGATTGGGTCAGCTCGACGCTGGTGAACTCCCGCCGCCGGAGCCCTTCGTGCGCTTCGTGCGCCGTCAGACGCCACAGCTCGCTCATTCCAGCACCGCCCGCACGCGGAAGTAGCCGTCCTCGGCCAGGGGCGCATTCGCCAGCACCTCGTCGCGCGGGAGCGACGGCTGGACCGCGTCCTCCCGCATCACGTTCGCGAGCGGCAGCGGGTGGGCTGTCGGCTCGACGCCTTCCGTGTCGACGGCGGCGAGCGCCTGGAAGTGGTCGAGGATGCCCGAAAGCTGCGCCCGGAACCGCTCCACCTCCGCCTCGTCGAGTGCGATGCGGGCCAGCCGGGCGATGTGCAACACGTCATCACGGGTCAGCGCCATGCGGTCAAGGATAGGGGAAGCCCGGCTTACCTGCCGCCGTGTTGCCAGCCGCGCGGGTCTGTTACCCTCGGGTGCGATGCTGCGCATCCGCCCCGGGCGCACAGGGGGTGCCCGTCCATGACCAGCATGGTCGTACGCCGGCGGCTCCGCGAACGCCGCCGCGACGGCGGGAGCCGCGCGCGCCCGCTGCTCATCGCGCTGCTCGCGCTCGTCGGCCTCGGCGCCGTTTCCGCCGCCGCTGCCCTCGGCGCGCTGTTCACCATCTACAACTCGTACGCCAAGGACTACGTCCCCATCGAGCAGAAGCTGCTCGAAGTCTCTTCCGTGCCGACGGAAATCTACGACCGCGGCGGCCCCGACGGAGGCGTCCTGCTCGCCACCCTTTCGAACCCGAACGCCCAGCTCCTCAACCCCGTCACGCTCGACCAGATCTCGCCGTGGATGATCGAAGCGACGGTCTCCACCGAGGACAACTCCTTCTGGACGCACCCGGGCATCAACCTCAAGGGCCTCGTCCGCGCCGCCTACGAGAACTACATCCTCAACGACTTCGGCGCCGGCACCGGCGGCTCCTCGATCACCCAGCAGCTCATCAAAAACGTCTACATCTGCCCCTCGATCTCCGAAGACGGCGACAACCGGAACGCCTGCGTCACCGCCGAGCGAACGCTCGACCGCAAGCTCCGCGAAATCGCCTACGCCATCGAGCTGGAGCGCGACTACTCCAAGGAGCAGATCCTCACCTGGTATCTGAACCAGATCAGCTACGCCGACCGGTACATCGGCGTCGAGGCCGCGGCCCAGGGCTACTTCCGCAAGCCAGCCAAAGACCTCACCCTCGCCGAGGCCGCGCTCCTCGCAGGCATCCCCCAGGCGCCGACCACCTACCACCCGCGCCTCAACTGCCTCAAAGACGACCGCGGCGACTGCATCGTCGATGAACTCGGCCGGGGCATCGTCGGCGGCGATGCGAAGGCCCGCCAGGGAGACGTGCTCGACCTCATGGTCCGCCACGGCCGCATCACCCCCGAGCAGGCGGCTGCCGCCAAGGCGGAGGAAGTCCGCGTCTACCTCGGCTCCAACCCGCAGCGCKCCGAGGCATTCGTCGACAACCAGGTCGAGCCCCGCCTCGTCCGGATGTGCGAAGCCGGCATCCTGCCGAAGCTCCCCTCCGCCCCCGACTGCAAGTCCAGCGTCCACATGGCCGGCTACAAAGTCACGTCGACGCTCGACTGGGAGCTGACGGCGAAGGCGATGGAGATGGCGCGCGGCTTCATCGCCGCCGGGCTCGAAGCCGGCTGCGAATGCCACAACGCCGCCATCGTGACCATCGAGCCGTCCACCGGCCAGGTCATCGTCTACGCGCCCAACCGCGACCCGTCCTACCGCTCCGACCGCCGCGTCGCCGGCGAAATCGACCAGCTCGTCGAAATCAACCAGCCCGGCTCCTCGTTCAAACCGGCCGTCTACCTCAGCTGGTTCGACGTCCTCAACAAAGCGCCGATGAGCACCTTCTGGGACACGAGCCCGCTCACGGTGGAGGGCACCGCCATCGAGAACCCGCGCCGCGACGCCGAAAAGTCCGAAGGCCTCATCTCCGCGCGCGCCGGCCTCGGCGGCTCGCAGAACGTGCCCGCCTTCCGCGCCGCGCAGGAAGCCGGCGTCGACAACGTCATCAAGATGGCCAAGGCGCTCGGCATCACCACCCTCGAACAGCGCTTCGACCCCACCTTCCGCTCCCACCCGGACGTCACCTACGGGGCGTCGATCGCGACCGGCGGCGCGAACATCCGCGCCATCGACATGGCCTACATGGACGCCGTCATCGCCAACATGGGGAAGATGGTCGGCGTCCCCACCCTCGCCCGCTACGTCAAAGTCTCGGACCTCAAGAGCACGGCGCTCGATACGGGGGCCAACTACGAACTCGCCCTCGAGCAGAAGCTCCTGTTCGAGAAGGGCTACATCCGCATCGAGGGCACCCGCGAACTCGATCCCGTCGTCATCCTCGAAGTCCGCGACAAAGACGGCAACGTCATCTTCCGCCAGGGCGAGCCCGAAACCCGCCAGGTCGTCGATGCCGGCTCCGTCTGGCTCCTCCACACCATCATGTCGGACTGCACCGCCCGCTTCATCATCTGGGGCTGCGGCGGGAGCAATAACGACCTCGGGCTCGATTTCTACGCCAACGGCCAGCGCATCCCCTCCGGCGTGAAGACCGGCACCCAGCAGGGGCCCGCCTCCGCCGCCGACACCCTCGAGACGTGGATGACCGGCTACAGCCGCCACGCCGCCACCGCCGTCTGGGTCGGCAACGCCACCAACGAACTCGTCAACGACCGCCAGTTCGCGGCCGCCAACACCACCGTGCGCCTCTGGAAAAACTGGATGGGCTACTACCACGAGGCGCTCGCCGCCCGCGGCGTCCCTGATATCGGCAAAGGCTTCTCCGACCTCCAGCCGCGCAACGTCGCCCAGCGCGAGTTCCAGACTCCGGCGACCGACCGCAACCTCGGCCCCGATTTCAAGTACTGCGACCAGGTCGTCACCGCCTGGGTCCGGACGGACGTCACCTACGAATCGGAGTGCGAAGAGAAGGAGATCGACAGCCGGAACGGCCTCCTCGCCACCGACGAGACGCCGGCCGAGTTCCGCAAGATGCAAAAGTTCGTCAAACTCCCGGCGTTCAAACCTGAGCTTGCGGAAGAGCTCGCCCAGAAGCGGAATATCCCGATCGCGCCGAAAGAGAAGAGCACCGGTCTCGCCGCCATCGCCATCAACAACATCACCACCGGCCGCACCATCTCCGGCGACACCGAGGTCATCGGCACCGTCAACCCGCCGAACCTGAAGAACTGGAAGCTCGAGCTCGGCAAGGGCTCGACCCCGGCCGAGTGGAAGACCATCGGCGAAGGCACGGCGAAGGTCGAGAACGGCGTCCTCGGCACCATCCGTCTGAATGGCCTCGAGGACGGCGTCTACACCCTCCGGCTTTCGACGAACGACGGCAAGGGGCTCTCGCTGCAGGTGTACATCAACATCCGGCGCGGCGGGCCGCCCTTCCCCGGCGCCACCCCGACCCCCTTCGGCGGCATCCCGAACAACGTGCTCACGCCCACGCCGACCCCGACGCCCCCGCCCTGACCCTGACCCCGGCCCGCCCGGGGGCGTACACTCCGCGCCAAACCCTCCCGGGAGGCCGCCCATGGGCTACGCGCGCCCCGAACTCCTCGCCGAACCCGACTGGCTCCAGCAGCACCTCGACGACCCCGGCGTCCGCATCATCGATTGCGCCGTCCTCGAGGCGTACCGCCGGGCCCACATCCCCGGGGCCGTCCACCTCCCCGTCCACTACTACATCAAAGAGGCCGGCCCGCCCGGCGCCGACCACGGCACCTTCGTCATGCCGCCCGCCGAATTCGAAGCGCTCATGGGCCGGCTCGGCGTCTCGAACGACACCCTCGTGGTCACGTACGACGACAACAACGCCCTCGTCGCGGCCCGGCTCTGGTGGGTGCTCAATTACTACGGCCACACGAACGTGAAGGTGCTGAACGGCGGCTGGCACCGCTGGCTCACCGAAGGGCGGCCCATCACCTTCCACGCCACCCGGCCGAAATCCGCGTCCTTCACCGCCCGCCCCAACCCGGACCTCATCGCCGACGCGGAGTACCTGAAGGCCCGCATCGGCGACCCCGGCTGCCAAATCCTCGATGCGCGGACGGACGCCGAGTGGGACGGCACCAACGACCGCGGCAACCGGCGCGTCGGCCGCGTCCCCGGCGCAAAGCACCTCGAATGGGTCCGCTTCGTCGAAACTGCCGATACCCGCCGCTTCCTCCCGGCCGAAGCGATCGAACGGCTCCTCGCCGAAGCCGGGTTCGCCCGCGGCCGCGCCACCATCACCTACTGCCAGGGCGGCATCCGCGCTGCCCACGCCGCCTTCGCGATGACCCTCGTCGGCTACGACGACATCCGCGTCTACGACGGCTCCATGCGCGACTGGGCGAACCGCGACGATACCCCGCTCACGCTGGAGTAGCCCGCACCAGGCCGCGCCTCCCTGCGGAAAACAGGCGGGCCCGGCTCACCTGAGCCGGGCCCGCCGGGCTGTTCGGATTCGACGGCCGGGTTAATCGGAGGCCGGGGCCACCGGCTCCTTCGCGATCGGCTCGCGTTCCCAGCGGATGAGCGCCTCGACCGTGAAGCCGAGGTCCGCCTTCTCGCAGAGCGACGAGCAGTACGTCATCTTCATCCCGCTCGGCGACTTCCGCCAGTCGTAGCGGAGGCCGCACCGCGCGCACACCCGGATGTTGTTCAGGTTCATCCCGGTGGGGCCGGGGCCGATGGGCGTTTCCATGGTGGGTGCCTCCTTTGCCGGCTTGGCCGCCTCGCGGTCGGCTTCCGTGCACTTCCAGCGTAGAGGCCGCCAGTCCGTTTCGTAAAGCGACGCACCCCTGCGCCGCTTACGACCTGCTGACCGGCCCCCGCCGCCGGCTCAGGCCGCGAGCAGCGCCCGCCACTCGCCCCGCACGAATTCGACCTCGCGCAGCAGCGTCTCGATGGTGAAGCCGAGGTCCGCCTTCTCGCAGAGGCTCCCGCAGTAGGTCATCTTCAGGTACGCGCTCGGCGAACGGCGCCAGTCGTACGGCGCCCCGCAGTGCTGACAGATGCGCATGTGGCCCTGCATGGGTGCAGCCTCCCCGGGTGGGCGGCGGTCCAACGCGCCGCCGGTGCTAATTCGATATTCGGCAACTTGCCCCCTCCCGTTCACTCCATGAAAACCCGCATCCCCGGGAGCGGAACCGCGGCCATTTCGCGCCCTCCGGCCGCCACCGGCCTGTCACCCGGCGCCACCGAACCCGCAACGCCGCCCGCGGGGTTTTCCGGATGCGGACCGCCGAAAATGTCGGTGGGATGTACGCCTCGCCCGAGCCGCTGCCGTTCCGCCGGCCCCGGCCCCTGCCCCACCGGCTCCCGCCGCGCACCGGCGTCGTCCCCCGCGAGCGCGTCATCGTCGCCGGCGAACAGCCGGTCCGCCCGGCGCCCGCTCCTGCCCGTTCACCTCGCCTCCGGTATCGTTAGCAGCAAACCCGCGCCGGAGGTTCCATGCTGCCGGCTCCGCTCCAGACCGCGGTCCGCGCCCGACTCGAGGCGATGGCTGCCGCCGACATCATCGGGCGCACCTGGGCCCGCGACCACACCGTCTGGCAGCCCGAACCCGCCGAGTGCGCCGACCGCCTCGGCTGGCTCACCGTCCACCAGCAGATGTTCGCCCGCCTCCCGGCTATCGCAGCGCTGCGCGACCGGCTCCGGGCCGAGGGCTGCGACACCCTCCTCCTCCTCGGCATGGGCGGCTCCAGCCTCGCGCCGGAGGTCATGACCTCCTCCTTCGGCCCCGCTGAAGGAGCGCTCCGCTTCGAGCTGCTCGATTCCACGGACCCGCGGCAGGTCGCAGCGCTGCTCGGCCGCCTCGACCTCAGCCGCACCGCCGTCGCCGTCTCCAGCAAATCCGGCACCACCATCGAGACCCGCAGCCAGTTCGCCCTCTTCCGCGACCGCATCAGCAACCCGGCCCGCTTCATCGTCATCACCGACCCGGGCACCCCGCTCGAGGCCGACGCCCACCGCCTCGGCATCCCCCACCTCTTCCTCAACCCGCCCGATATCGGCGGCCGGTTCTCCGCGCTCTCGCTCTTCGGCCTCGTGCCGGCCATCCTGTGCGGCGCCGACGTGCCGGGGATGTTCGGCCGCATCGGCCCGATGGTCCAGGCGTGCCAGGAGCGGCGCAGCCTCGAAGCGAACCCCGGCGCACGACTTGGCGCCGTCATCGCCGAGGCCGCCCTCGCCGGCTGCGACAAGCTCACCCTCTTCCTCCCCCACGCCGTCGAAGCGCTCGGCCACTGGATCGAGCAGCTGGTCGCCGAGTCGACCGGCAAGCGCGGCCGCGGCATCCTCCCCGTCGAAGCCGAGCGCATCGGCCCGCCGGCCGTCTACGGCGAGGACCGCCTTTTCGTCGCCTACGGCCCGCTCGACGGGCTCGACGAACTCGAAGCCGCCGGGCATCCCGTCATCCGCCTGCCCGAAATCGGCCCGCTCGACCTCGGCGCCGAATTCTTCCGCTGGGAGTTCGCCACCGCCGTCGCCGGCCATATCCTCGGCATCAACCCGTTCGACCAGCCGAACGTCGAGGAATCGAAACGGAACGCCCGGCGGGTGCTCGAAGGCGGCGCGCCCGAGCCGGCCGCTGCGCCCCCGGCGGAGGTCCYGGGCTCGATTCGGCCCGGCGATTACCTCGCCATCCTCGCCTACCTCCCGCGCGACCGCGCCACGGCCGACCGCCTCGAACGGGCGCGCCACGCCTTCCGCGACCGCCTCCGCATCGCCACCACCGTCGGCTTCGGGCCGCGCTACCTCCACTCGACGGGCCAGCTCCACAAGGGCGGCCCCGATACCGGCGTCTTCCTCGTCGTCGAAGACCCGCCCGCGATCGACGTGCCCGTCCCCGGCGAGTCCTTCACCTTCGGCCAGCTCGAAGCAGCGCAGGCGCGGGGCGATATCGCCGCTCTCCTCGAGCACGGCCGGCGCGTGGCCCGGCTCTCGCCCGCCGAGCTCGAAGCGCTGGCCGCCGCGCGATGATGGGCCGCCGGCTGGGAGGCGTCCTCCTCCACCCGACATCGCTGCCGCACCCCGGCACCCTCGGCGAGCCTGCGCTGCGCTTCCTCGACCTGCTCAGCGCGGCCGGCGCGGGCGCGTGGCAGATGCTGCCGGTGTGCCCGCCCGGCCCCTACGATTCGCCGTATGCCGGCCGCTCCGCCTTTGCGGGCGACGACCGGCTCATCGACCTCGAGTGGCTCGGCCGGCGCGGCTGGCTCACGGCCGCCGAGGCGGCCATCCCGCAAACAGGCGCCGCCAACCGCGCCGACTTCGCTGCTGCCCGCGCACTCCGGGCGCCCGTCCTCCGCCGCGCCTTCGACCGGTTCATGGCCGCTGGCGGCCGCGACCGGCTGGACGCCTTCGCCGCGGGCCAGCCGTGGCTCGAGGACTACGCGCTCTTCGAAGCGCTGCGCGAGCTGACCGGTCAGCCGTGGTGGGAATGGCCCGCCGAGTTCCGGGAGTACCCGCCCCGCCGGCCGCTCCCCGGCACCGCGCTCGCCGAGGAGGCCGAGTTCCACCGCTTCCTCCAGTACGTCTTCGATGCCCAGTGGCAGGAGCTGCGCAGCGCCGCCCGCGCCCGCGGCATCCTCCTCATCGGCGATATGCCCATCTTCGTCGACCGCGACAGCGCCGACCACTGGTCCCGCCGCGGCCTCTTCCTGCTCGGCGAGGGGGGCGAACCTGCCGTCGTCGCCGGCGTCCCGCCCGATGCCTTCAGCGACACCGGCCAGCGCTGGGGCAATCCCCTCTACGACTGGGATGCGATGCGCGCCGACGGCTACGCGTGGTGGGTCGCCCGCTTCCAGCGCGCGCTCGAACTCTTCGATGCGGTCCGGGTCGACCACTTCCGCGGCTTCGTCGCCGCCTGGCATATCCCGGCGAACGAGCCGACCGCCGTCAACGGCGCCTGGGTTCCCGGCCCCGGCCGGTCGCTCTTCGATGCGCTCGAAGCCCGGCTCGGCCGCCTGCCCATCATCGTCGAGGACCTCGGCATCATCACCGACGACGTCCGCGCGCTCCGCGACGAGCTCGGCTACCCCGGCATGGCCGTCCTCCAGTTCGCCTTCGGCGGCGACCCGCACAACCCCTACCTCCCCCGCAACCACCGCGCCAACCAGGTGGTCTACACCGGCACCCACGACAACGACACTACCCTCGGCTGGTGGCAGCACCTGCCCGAATGGGAGCGCGACAACGTGCGCCGCGAACTCGGCACCGACGGCTCCGCTATCGTCGACGACATGATCCGCGCGGCGATGCACTCCGTCGCAGAGACGGCCGTGATCCCGATGCAGGACGTTCTCGCGCTCGGCAGCGAACACCGGATGAATCACCCGGGCCGGGCCGAGGGCAACTGGACGTGGCGGTTCGCATGGGAACAGGTCGACCCGGGGCGGCTGGCGTGGCTTGCCGCCCTCGCCCGCGAATCCGGGCGGAGCCCCGCCGGTGGCTGACCTCGCGCTCTCCGTGCTCGACCAGTCGCCGGTGCGCCGCGGCGGCAGCCCGGCGGAGGCCATCCGCGAGACGCTCGAACTCGCCCGGCTCTGCGACCGGCTCGGCTACCGCCGCTACTGGCTCGCCGAGCACCACAGCGCAGGCTCGCTCGCCTCGGCCGCGCCGGAGGTGCTCATCGCCCGCGTCGCGTCGCTCACCAGCGGCATTCGCGTCGGCTCCGGCGGCGTCATGCTGCCGCACTACGCGCCGCTCAAGGTCGCGGAGCAGTTCCGCATGCTCGAGGCCCTGTTCCCCGGGCGGGTCGACCTCGGCATCGGGCGCGCCCCGGGGAGCGACACCCGCACCGCCCGCGCGCTCGGCGGCGGCGCCATCACCGGCCTCGAAGCGTACCCGCAGCAGCTCGCCGACCTCGAAGGCTTCCTCGCCGGCGAGCTCCCGGCCGGCCACCCGTACCGGGGCGTCACCGCCCAGCCCGCCGGGCCGGCGATGCCGGAGCTCTGGCTCCTCGGCTCTTCCGGTGTGAGCGCCGCGCTGGCGGCCGAGCGCGGCTGGGCGTTCTGCTTCGCCCACTTCATCACCGAAGAGGGCGCGGCGGAGACGCTCCGCCGGTATTCCGCCGGATTTCGCCCGTCGCGCTGGCTCGAACGGCCGCGGCCGGCGCTCGCCGTCGCCGTCACCTGCGCCGAGACCGACGAGGAGGCCGAGCACCTCTCGTGGAGCCGCTGGGGCGCCCGCATCATCTCCCGCGCGCGGCCGGGCGAGCCGCCCGGCATCCCCTCCCCGCGTGACGCGATGGCGTTCGACTACACCGAAGCCGAGCTCGACTACCTCGCCTACCTCCGCCAGTCGTCCATCTACGGCAGCCCCGGCGCCGTCGGAAGCCGGCTCCGCCAGCTCGCAGCCGAATCCGGCGCCGAAGAGCTCGTTATCGTGACCATCACCTACGACGCCGCGGCGCGGAAGCGGAGCTACGAGCTGCTCGCGCGGGAGTTCGGCCTCGCGCCGCGGCACGGCTGACCCGGCTGCAGACCGGCCGCCGGTGGCGTACGCTCCCCTCACCGCATCCACCACCCGGAGGTCGCACCCATGGAGTACCGCCCGCTCGGGCGCACCGGCATCCGCGTCAGCCCGCTCTGCCTGGGCGCAATGATGTTCGGCGGCAAGACCAGCGCGGCCGATTCCGCCGCCATCATCGACCGCGCCCTCGATGCCGGCATCAACTTCATCGACACCGCCAACGTCTACAACCAGGGCCGCAGCGAAGAAGCCGTCGGCGACGCCCTCCATCGGAACGGCCGCCGCGCCGATGTGATCCTCGCCACCAAGGTCCACGGCCGGATGGGCGATGGACCCAACGCCATGGGCAACACCCGCCGCCACATCATCGAGCAGTGCGAGGCCAGCCTGCGCCGGCTGAAGACGGACTGGATCGACCTTTATCAAATCCACCGGCCCCAGCCCGACGTGCCCATCGACGAAACCCTCCGCGCCCTGGACGACCTCGTCCGCTCCGGGAAGGTCCGCTACATCGGGACGAGCACCTTCGCCGCCTGGCAGCTCGTCGAAAGCCTCTGGGTCTCGAAGGAGTACGGCCTCGAGCGGTTCGTCTGCGAGCAGCCGCCCTACAACCTCCTCGACCGGCGCATCGAGCGCGAGGTGCTGCCCGCCGCGCGGGCCTACGGCTTCGGCATCATCCCGTGGAGTCCGCTGGCCGGCGGGCTGCTGACCGGGAAGTACTCGCGCAACGCGCCGCCGCCGGAAGACAGCCGCTACGCCAACCTCGATGCGAACCCGATGTACCGCCGCCGGATGAACGACGCCATCTGGGACGTCATCGAGCCGCTCGAGCAGCTCGCCCGGGACAAAGGCACCACCCTCTCCCGCCTCGCGCTCGCGTGGTGCATGCACCAGCCCGGCGTCACCAGCCCCATCATCGGCCCGCGCACGATGGAGCAGCTCGAAGACAACCTCGGCGCGCTCGACGTGACGATCACCGACGACGACCGCCGGGCGATCGACCGCATCATCCGGCCCGGCACCCACGTCTCGCCCTACTACGAAGCCGAATGGCAGGCCGGCCAGTACCGCTGGTAGGCCGGGCGCCAATCCCCGTTTGACACCCCTCCCGGGGCGCCGGTAGCGTCCCGGCCACACCCCATCCCGGAGGAACCCGTGCAGGAGATGACCGGCGGCGAAGCCGTCTACCACGCCCTCCGTGCGCTCGGCGTCGAACACGTCTTCGGCATCGTCAGCGTCCACAACATCCCCATCTACGACGCCATCCACCGGCTCGGCGGCATCACCCCGGTCGCTGTCCGCCACGAGCAGGGCGCGCTCCACGCCGCCGACGGCTACGCGCGCGCCACCGGCCGCCTCGGCGTCGCCATCGCCAGCACCGGCCCCGGCACCACCAACGCCATGACCGGCCTCTACGAAGCGCAGTTCGCTTCCAGCCGCGTCCTCCTCATCACCGGGCAGGTCGAGTCGCTCTTCTACGGCAAGGGAAAGGGCTTCCTGCACGAAGCCGAAGCCCAGCTCCCGATGCTCCGCACCGTCACCCGCCGCGCCGAGTCCGTCCGCCGAACCGAAGACATCGCCGAGACGATCGTCAGCGTCGCCCGCGACATCTCGACCGGCAGGCCCGCGCCGGGCGCGGTCGAAATCCCGATCGACCTCCAGTACGCCCGCGCAGAGGTCGACGTGCCTCACGTCGAAGGCTGGCCCCGGGTCCGGCCGCAGCGCGAAGCGCTCGGCCGCGCGGCCGACGTGCTGAAAAGCGCCCGCCGCATCCTGCTCTGGGCGGGCGGCGGCGTCCTCGCGGCCGGCGCCGAGGCCGAACTCCGGCAGCTCGCCGAATCGCTCGGCGCGCCCGTCGTCACCTCCGCCAACGGCCGCGGCGCCATCCCCGAGGACCACCCCCTCGCGCTCGGCCCGCTCTCCGCCCATCCCGGCCTGCAGGAGGTGTTCGAGCGCGCCGAGGCCGTCCTCGCCGTCGGCACCCGCTTCCAGGCCGGCCCGACCCGGAACTGGACGCTCCCGCTCGGCGGCCGGCTCATTCACATCGACGCCGACCCGGCGGTCATCGGCCGCAGCTACCGGGCCGACGTCCCCGTCGTCGGCGATGCCCGGCTCGCCCTCGCGGCGCTCCTCCGCGACCTCGAAGGGCACCGCGCCGACCCGGACTACGCCGCCCGCGCGGCCGAACTCCGCGATGCCGCCCGCGAGCAGATCCGGCGCGAAATCGGCCCCGACTACGCCGCGATCATGGACGCCATCCGCGAACTCGCGCCGCGGGACGCGCTCATCGTCCGGGATGCGACGGTGCCGGCCTACCTCTGGGGCAACCGGCTCCTCCCCATCCTCTCGCCCCGGACGTCGATCTACCCGACTTCGGCGGCCATCGGGCCGGCGCTGCCGCTCGCCCTCGGGGCGGCCATCGGCGCCGGCCGGCCGGCCGTCGTCATCCAGGGCGACGGCGGCTTCATGCTCAACATCGGCGAACTCGCCACCGCTGCGCAATACGCCGTGCCGGTCATCGTCTGCGTCTTCAACGACCGCGGCTACGGCGTCCTGCGCACCATCGAAGGCCGCACCTTCGAAGGCCGCCAGTTCGGCGTCGACCTCGCCACGCCTGATTTCGTCCGCGTCGCCGGGGCGATGGGCATCCCGGCCGAGGCTGTCGACTCGGCGGCGGGCTTTCGGGCCGCGCTCCAGCGGGCGCTCGAGCGGGGCGGCCCGGCGCTGCTCGACATCGATATGTCGCGGCTCGTGCCGATGGGCGGCCTCGGCACGCCCCCGCCGAAGCGGCAGCCCGCGGAAGGCTGACGCTCGCCCGCCATGCAGCGTGGCCCTCCCGGGGCGGGGAGGGCCACCACCGTGTCCAGCGGGCTGGACGGCTCAGACCTGCGTCAGCACCTCGCGCATCTTCCGCCAGCGCTCGGCCCGGATGCGCGCCGCGCCTTCCAGGTTCGACGTGTCGACCTCGGCGATCATCGCGCCGTACGCCGCGTAGACCGGGATCTCGTCGTCGGTCAGCTCCCGCATCCGCTGCTTCCGCTGGAGCGCCTTTTCGATGTACGGCGCCAGCTCGTCCATCTTCTGCCGCTGGCGCCGCTCCTCTTCCTCCTTGAATTCCGGCATCACCTCGGCTGCGAACAGCTCCAGCGCCTCGCAGATGTGCTCGTGGCGGTTCTTCCCGCCCTGCTGGATGAACACGGTCTGGTCCACGCCGGCCTCCGCAAACTTCCGCAGGTGCTGCCGCAGGTCCTCCGGCGTCCCGATGCCGTCCGTGCCGCCGCCGAGGAAGTCGAGCTGCTCCGCCCCCATCGCGGCCTTCACGCGCTCATAGTTCTCCCAGATGTTCGTCCGGCCCGGCTTGTGATGGCCGAAGACATAATGATGGCCGAGCCCGAACTGGAAGAACTTGAAGCCGTCGAAGCCGCGCCGGAACGCCTCCTCCCGGTCGTGGTGGATCGAGAAGCTCGTCACCATCGCGATGTTCGGGTTCACCGTGTGGCCGATCGGCACACACTCCCGCTTGAACGTCTCGTAGTAGTCGTCCACCCACTTTTTCGCCTCCGCCGGGTCGACGAACGCGAACGTCAGCGCGCCGATGCCGAGCTGCGCGGCGAGGTGGATGGTGTCCCGGTTCGAGCATGCCACCCAGAGCGGCGGGTGCGGCTTCTGCACCGGCTTCGGAACGACGTTCCGCACGGGCATCGAGAAGTACTTCCCCTGGTAGCCCGGGTACGGGTCCATCGCCATCATGTTGCAGACCTGCTCGGTCGTCTCCAGCCACATCGCCCGCCGCTCGGCCGGGTTGATGTTGAAGCCCTCCAGCTCTGCCCGGGAGGCCGATTCGCCCGTGCCGAACTCGACGCGGCCGTTCGAGACGAGGTCCAGCGTCGCGATCTCCTCCGCGATGCGGGCCGGGGGGTTGTAGTTCGGCGGCATCAGCTTGATGCCGTGCCCGAGCCGGATGCGTTTCGTGCGCTGGCTCGCCGCCGCGAGGAACACCTCGGGGCAGGACGAATGCGAGTACTCCTCGAGGAAGTGGTGCTCTACCTCCCAGGCGAAGTCGATGCCCAGCCGGTCGGCGAGCTCCACCTGGTCCAGCGCGTCCTGGAAGAGCTTCAGCTCGGCGCCGTCGTCCCACGGCCGCGGGAGCTGGTGCTCGTAGAAAATTCCGAACTTCATTCGAACCCTCCTGTTGCGGGCGGAGTCTAACAGAACCCTTAGCGCAATGCGAACTTCTCCCGGGCAGCGCCATCGCATCCCGGCATTTGCGCATCCTCAGCCGCACCCGCAGAATCCACCCCGGGGACACGGGCGGAATTCGTACGTACCGGAGAAGCCACGTGAAGCGCCAGCCACGCACCCCCGAAGTCGAACGGGCCATCACCGCCCTGTTCCGCGCGAGCGCACTCCTCGACCCGATCCGCCTCACCCTCTGGGACCGCGAAAACCTCACCGTGACCCAGCTGCGCCTCCTCGGCCACCTCGCCGAGCAGGAGGGCCTCAGCAACGCCGAGCTCGCCGAGCGCCTCTACGTCACCCGGCCCTCCGTCTCCGCGCTCCTCGAGCGGCTCGAGCGCGGCGGCTTCATCCGCCGCGAAGTGGCCCCGAACGACCGGCGCAGCATCTGCATCTGGCTCGAACCCCGCGGCCGCGCCGTCGTCGAATCCCTCCGCGAGGAGCTCCGCGAGTATGCTGCCGGGCTCATGGAGCACATGTCCCCCGCCGAGCTCAACGACTTCGCCCGTTCGGTCGAGCGGTTCGTCGAATCCGGGTCCCTCCGCCGCAAGCGGGACCTCCAGGTCGAAGACCCGGACATCTGACTGTGCCCGGCGACGAGCCGCCCATCCGCCTCGCCGACGTGCTGTCCATGGCGTCCTCGCTCGCCGACTACCGCCTCGAGCCCGTCATCACCTTCGAGCACCTCCGGCTCGCCGTCGCCGTCCTCCTCGGCGAGACGGACCTCGCCGCGCTCAGCCGCGGCGTCTCGCCGCTGGTCCCCCGGCGCGCGCCGCCTTCGCCGGACGACGCTGTGCGCAGCTTCGCCCGCCGGTGGAGCGAGCGCCTCGGCGGGGCGTTCGAACCGATCAGCCCGGCCGACCTCGAAGCCATGCGCGCCGAACTCGCACCGCCCCCGGGTTGAAACCCGATTCCGTATTGCCGGTAATCCGCCCTGCGCCGATAGTCCCCGCGTGGACTGGGCGTTCGAGGCTGCCGCGGGCCTGCTGGGCGCGCTGTTCGGGTACTGGTTCCCCGCGCAGCAGCACCGCCTCTATCGCGAAGCAGCGTTCCGCGAAGCCCCGGCCCGCGGGGCGCGCCTGTTCGCCCTGCGCGCCTTCGCGATGCCGGCCGGCGCCCTCGCCGCCGCCCTCGCCTTCCGGCCGGGGCAGCCCGGCGGCCTCGCCTCCGCGCTCACGGCGGCGTTCTGCCTGCTGCTTATCGCCATCAGCTCCACGGACTTCGATCGGCGGCGCATCCCGAACGTCCTCGTCTACCCCGGCATCCTCGCCGCGGTCGTCGCCGCGCCAGCCTGGCCCGACCGCTCCATCGGCAGCATCGCCGCCGGCGGTGCGGCGGCGCTTGCGGCGGCTGTCCTCCTGCTCCTCCTCGGCGCGCTCGCCGGCGCTGCCGCCCGCTCGCGGGAGACGGCCTTCGGTCTCGGCGATGCCAAGCTCATCCTCCTCATCGGCCTGCTCACCGGCTGGCCGGCGGTGCTCAGCGCTCTCCTGCTCGGCATCGTCGCCGCAGGCATCGTCGCCGGCGTCCTTCTCGTCCTCCGCGGCCGGGGCTCGACGTACAGCTACGGCCCCTACCTCGCGGCAGGGGCCGTCGTCGTGCTCCTCTGGTTCGAACGGTTCGATACGCTCGGCGGCTGAGGCCCTACAGGTTCTTCAGCTGGATGATCGCCGGGCCGCCGATCACGATCATGATGGCCGGGAAGATGAAGAAGACCAGCGGGAAAACCATCTTGATCGGCGCCTTGAAGGCCGCCTCCTCGGCCCGCTGCCGGCGCTTCGTCCGGATGACGCCGGTCTGGACGCGGATGACGCCGCCGATGGAGATGCCCATCGCCTCCGCCTGCACGATCGCGTTGATCAGCTGCCGCAGCTCGTCAACGCCGGTCCGGTCCGCCATGTCGAGGAACGCGTCCCGGCGCGAGCGGCCCATCTGGATCTCCCGCATCGTCCGCGTCAGCTCCTCCGCGAACGGGCCCTTCACCTTTTCGATGACGCGCGTGAACGCCGCATCGATGCCGAGCCCCGCCTCGACGGAAGCCGTGATCAGGTCGAAGGCGTCCGGCAGCGACTTCCAGATCTCCTTCTGGCGGCGGCGGATGCGGCCGAGCAGGTAGATCCGCGGCGCATACAGCCCCAGGCCGGTGAGCACCGCGAACACCAGCAGTGTGCGCTGCGCGTCGAGCCCCGCGCCCATCGCGTAGACGAGGCCGAGCAGCGGGAACAGCCCGGCGAACACCGCCACGAGCGCGATGAACTGCCCCGGCTTCAGCCGCAGGCCCGCCTGGACGAGCGCCATCTCCACCCGCTCTTCGATCGACGACGGCAGGATGGCGTTGATCTGCCGGTTCACGTTCTGGATGAGCGGCTTCAACACGCGCTGGGTGAAGGCCGCCTCCGGGTCCGGCAGCGCCTCCCGCGCCGGCCGCGTGTACCGCAGGCCGCCGAGGCGGACGTCCATCGCCGAATTGCCCGCCCCCCGGTACAGCAGGCCGTAGGTCATGAGCGTGATGAACAGGAACGTGCTGAAGGCGATGAGCATCTCCATCGCGCTACACCTCGATATTCACGATGCGCTGGATGATCAGGTAGCCGATGACCTCGCTGACGAACGCGCCCATCAGCATCAGTCGCCCGAGGGGGTCCGTGAACAGCAGCCCCGTGAAGTCCGGGCTGATCATGTAGAAGATGATGAGCAGGCCGATCGGGATGCCGCCGATGACGTAACCCGTCATCCGCTGCTGCGACGTCAGCGTCCGGATTTCGCCCTTGATGCGCTCGCGCTCGCGCATCGTGTGGGCGACGTTGTCGAGGATCTCCGCCAGGTTTCCGCCCACGCTCCGCTGGATCAGGATCGCCGTGATCACGATGTCGAAGTCCGGGCTGCCGACGCGGTCGTTGAGGGCCGCGAGCGCCTGCTCGACGCTCGCGCCCATCGCGGTATCGCGCAGGGTGCGCCGGATTTCGACCGAGAGCGGCGCCGGGATCTGCTCGGCCGAGGCCTCCATCGCCTGGAGCAGGCCGAAGCCCGCCCGGAGGCCGCTGGAGAGCATCTGCAGCAGCTCGATGAGCTGCCCCTCCATCTTGTGCAACCGCGTGGCGATCCGCCGTTTCAGCCACAAGCCCACGAGGAACCAGCCGAGCGGCGCCAGCATCAGCCCGAAAATCGGCAGCGGCAGGAGCATGACGCCCACGAGCGCGAACAGAACCGCAACGACGAGCCGGAGCGTGAAGTACTCCTTCGCGTTCAGCGTGAGCCCCGCCCGCTCCAGGTCGCGCGACCAGTTCGCCGCGATATTCCCGGAGATGAGCGTGATGCCGGCGAAGTTCACCGACGCACGCCGCCGAAGCCGGGCCCGCGTCTCCTGCGGCAGCTGGGCTTCGGCCTCGCGCAGCTTCTTCAGCCGGGCCGAGGCCTCGACGCTGCTCCCGCCGAAGCCGAAGAACCAGAGCGCCAGCGCTGTCGCGAAGATGCCCGTCGAGATCGCTGCGAGGATCAGCATCAGGGTCACCAGCCTTCCCCGGTGCCGAACAGATTGTTCGGCAGCTCGATGCCTGCGATGGCGAATTTGTGCGCGAAGCCGGGCCGGATGCCCGTCGGCCGCATCGACCCGTGCACCTTCCCGTCTTCGTCCACCCGATCCAGCTTGAACAGGAAGATGTCCTGCAGGGTGATGGTGTCGCCCTCCATGCCGCTCACCTCCGTCACGTGGGTCACCTTGCGGGAACCGTCCTGGAGGCGGCTGAGCTGGATGAAGATATGAATCGCCGAGGCGATCTGCTCCCGGATGGCGCGCGACGGCAGGTCCATGCCCGCCATCAGCACCATGTTCTCCAGGCGGGAGAGCGCTTCGCGCGGGTTGTTCGCGTGGATGGTCGAAATCGAGCCGTCGTGGCCCGTGTTCATCGCCTGCAGCATGTCGAACGCCTCTTCGCCGCGGACCTCGCCGACGATGATGCGGTCCGGGCGCATGCGGAGGCAGTTCCGCACCAGGTCGCGCTGCTTGATCTGGTTCTTCCCTTCGATGCTTGCGGGCCGCGCCTCCAGCGTGATCACGTGGTCCTGCTGGAGCCGGAGTTCGGCCGGGTCTTCGATGGTGATGATCCGCTCCGTGTTCGGGATGAAGGCCGAGAGCGCGTTCAAGATGGTCGTCTTCCCGGTGCCCGTACCGCCGGAGATGATGATGTTCAGGTGCGCGCGGACGCACATCGCGAGGAACTCGGCCGTCTGTTCGCTCAGCGCGCCGACCGCAATCAGGTCCGCCATCCGCATCTTGTCCGCCCGGAACTTCCGGATGGTGATCGTCGGCGCCTTCGGCGAGGCCGGCGGGATCGTGATGTTCACGCGGGAGCCGTCCGGGAGGCGGGCATCGACCATCGGGCTCGATTCGTCAATGCGCCGGCCGAGCGGCGCCACGATCCGCTCGATGATGCGCATCACGTGCTGCTTGTCGCGGAACCGCACCGGGCTCCGGAAGATGCGCCCCTCCCGCTCGAAGTAGACCTTGTCGATGTCGTTGACCATGACTTCGGAAATGGACGGGTCGCGCAGGAGCGGCTCCAGCGGGCCGAGGCCGAGCGCCTCGTCGGCCACGGCCTCGAGCAGCTCGTCGCGCGACATGCCGCCGAGCTGGAGGCCCTCCTGCACGAGCAGTTCGCGCGCCGCCTTGATGACCGCTTCGCGCTGCTGCTCCGGGGCGAGACCTTCCAGCGCGCCGTGCTCCAGCTCTTCGATGAGCAGTTCATGGAGGCGGATCTTGGTCGCCTCGGCGACGGGGTTGGCGCCCTGCGCCCGGCCGCCCGGGGCATCCACCTGGACTGGCCGCACCGGGCGGAGCGGGGCTCCCTGCGGCGCATCGGGCGCAGCGGCAGGCGCAGGCTGCGCAGCGGACGGCCGGAGGAGCCCCCCGGCGCGCTGCTGCCCGGGAATGCCGGGCGGCGGGGGCGGCGCGGCGGGCTCGATGTGGCCCCACGGCTTGCCGGTGGAGGGCCGGCCGAGCTGGCCGGAGGGCCGGAGCTTCAGCGCCTCCGGATTGCCGATGGGCTGCGCCGGCCCGGGGTTCGCCGGCGGCTGCTGGCCTTCCGGCCGCGGCCCGGCGCCCTGGTCGCCCGGGAGCAGCCGCCGCCGCGCGCCCCAGCCGAATGCCGGGCGCTCTTCGCCGCCTGCTGCACGTCGTTCGCGAAAGTCATCCGGCATGGCTCAATCCCCTGGTTTTTCGAATTCGCTAGGCGCTCTTCTTGAACAGGCCCCCGAGCAGCCCGCCGAGGCCGCCGCTCTTCTTCGCCTTCGACCGCGCCCGGATCCCCGCGAGCGCCCGCGCAATCTCCCGGATCTCGGTCGCGACGCGGCTGTTCGGCCGGCTCAGCACGATCGGCCGGCCCAGCTGCGCCGCCTTCACCACCTCGGTGTCCTGCGGAATCTTCCACCACAGGTCCGTGTCGAGCGTCCGTTCGACGTCCTTCTCGCGGACGCCGGTGTCGACGCCCGCCCGGTTCAGCACCACCTTGATCCGCTCGTCGTCGTTGCCGAACCGCTCGTGCAGCATCTCCAGGGCGAGCACCGTGTCCTTGATGCTCGCCATATCGAGGGTGGTGATCAGCAAGATCATCGTGCCCACCTCGATGGCCGCCGCGACGATCTCGTTGAACGTCCCGGGCGTATCGAGAATCACGAAGTCGTGGGTCTGTGACAGGATGTCCACCACATCCCGGATGTGGGCGGAGCTGAGGTTGCGCCAGTCGCTCGGCCGCGTCGGCGCCGGCAGAATGCGCACGCCCGACTCGTGCTCGACGAGGTATTCGCGGAGCGTGTTCCGGTCCACGTTGTCGAGGTTCCGCGCCAGGTCGGCGATCGACCGCTCGACGGGGATATCCATCGTGATGGCGACGTCGCCGAAGCGCGTGTCCATGTCGACCAGCGCCACCGTCTGGTGAGCCTCAGTGGCGAGCGCGACGGCGAGGTTCGATGCGATGGTCGTCTTCCCGATGCCGCCCTTCGCGCCGAAGACGGTGATGATCGTGCCCTGGGCGACCGGGTCGGCCAGTTCGCCGCGCCGCCGCATCGCCTCCCGCTCCTTCTTCTCGAGCACCTTCATGATCGACGTCTCGAGCTCCTCCGGGTCCAGCGGCTCGACGAGGTAGTCCGACGCGCCGCCGACCATCGACTGGCGCATCAGGCGGATGTTCGCCTCCGTCGAGAACACGATGATCGGCAGGTCCGGCAGGCCGTCGTTGATGCGGGAGAGCGTCTGCACCGGGCGGACGAGCGGCTCTTCGATCCGCATCAGCACCAGGTCGGGCCGCATCTGGAAGCAGAGGGTGAACGCCTCCACCCCGTACCCGGCAGTCCCGAGAATCCCGAAGCCCAGCATCTGGAGCGTCTTCGCCAGTTCCGCCGAGCTCTCCCGGTCCGGGTCAACCACGAGAAGCTGAGGTACTCGTGCCATCGTCGTCGTTTCCTCCACCGTCTGCACCCCGGCGACCACCAGGGGCCTGCATCGTCCTGCGCTGGTGCGGGCGCCGCCGGGGCAGCGCCCGCGCTGTCGTCACTCCCGCGGCCTCACCGCACCGGGAACAGGTCGTCGTACGTCCACACCTGCTTGCCGGTGATCGGGTCCGTGTCGCCCTTCTGCCGCGGCAGGATGCGGTACTGGCCCACGTCGTCGCGCATCGCATCGATGAGCGCCACTTTCGCCGCGAGGTCCGGCGGAAGCGCCAGCGTGATCGAGATCGCCTTCTCGTAGGTCGCGGCTTCCTGCTTCACGGCGCCCGCCGTCGTGGCCGACGTGCCGGCGCTCGAGCCGTCGCCGCCGTTCGCGCCGTCGACCTTCGGGACCGTCTTCACTACCGCCTGGGCGACGGCGAGGACTTCGACGTCCTGCGCGATGTAGCCCGCCACCACGTTCGGCTTCTCCTCGCCCGTCAGCGGGTCGACCTTGCTCAGCGTCGTGATGCCGAGGATGTCGACCCGGTCGCCCGGCTGCGGCAGGCCCGCCGCAATCCACGCCTCGTGCGGCACCTGCAGCGAAATCGCCCGCATGCCCTGCGGCACCTTGTAGGCGAGCGTGTCCTGCCCCACGTACGTCGTCACCTTGGCATCGATGACCTGCTCGCCGGCGTACATCGGCGCGGTGGCGACCTTGCCGACGAGCGTCGAGAGGTCGCTGTCCTTCACCCGGCCGGGCAGGAGCGCCGTCGCCGGGATCGTCCGCGTCGTCAGCATGTCGGACGTGATCTTTTCGCCGACGTTCACGTCGCGCGTCAGGACGACGACGGTTTCCGCGCCCTCGCCGGCGAAGATCTTGCTGTTGACGTCTTCCCCGCCGCCGCGGCTGTTCAGGAACGCGAAGACGAGCAGGGCGCTCAGGAGACCGAACGCGCAGGCGAGCAGGAGCACGCCCTTGTTCCGGTTCGAACCGCTGGTGGCTGCCGCAATCGATCTGTTCACGTGACTACTCCTCCCCTTGCTATATCGGCGGTCATACGGTTCCCCTACAGACCGCCCGTCGAATCCGCCCCGGAAGCGGCATCCCCGCCGGGGAGGCGGGGATGCCACGGTGTGCGTGCCGAAGCCGGGCGTCAGCGCACCAGCGCGATGTGCGTCTGCTCGGCGACGGCCTGGAATGCCTCATCGAGCTGGGCCGTCGTCGGCGCGTGGTAGAAGTGGCCGCCGCCGATGGTGGCGATGTCCTGCAGGAACGCCGTGTTCAGGTCGTTCCCGAGCCCGATGGTGAAGATGAGGATGTCGCCGTTCCTTGCGCGCTGCGCTTCCTGGCGCGCGTGGTGTTCCGCCTGCGACACGCCGTTGCCCGTCGTGCAGCTCGTGCTGTTGTACGCGTTCGGGTTGTAGGTCGCGCTGCCGCAGTACGTGTTCGCCACGCCGTCCGTGAGGAGGACGAGCACGCGGACGGCGTTCGCCCGTTTGCCGGTGCCGTCGAGCACCTGGCGGCCTACCGCGAGCCCGTGAGCGATGTTCGTCGCGCCCGCCGGCCAGAGGATCGCGTCGAGGCTGCCGCGCACGTTCGCGAAGTTCGCGGTCAGGTTCTGGCTGATGGCCGCCGTCGTCGAATACCGCACCGCGCCGATCTTGTCGTACTGGCTGTCGAACAGCGTCGTGAAGTACTTCGCCGCGTCGATGGCCGAGTCGAATGGCTCATGCGGCCCGTTCACGGTCGTCGTCGGTGTCCGGTAGCTCGCGAGCTCGCAGTAGTCGTTCGTGTTGGAGTAGCCGGTGCGGTTCGCCCAGACTTCTGCGTACATCGCGTGAGAGGTTGCGGCCGTCATCACCCCGGTCGCGTCGTTCCGCTGCCCGCGCTGCACCGTGAGCGTGTTGTTGGCAACGTTCACGTTCGTGATGCGCATGATTTCGTTGTCGATCATGATCATCCCGGCGCGGAGTCCCGAAGCCGACCGCTGCCAGTAGGGCGTCGTCGAATTGAAGGTGGTGCCGAAGTTCGCCCGGTTCGTCGAAGCGTTCGTGCTCGCGAAGATGCGGACGTCGTTCAGGCGGATCGTCGTCTGCGTCGCGTTGATGTTCTCCGCCAGCCGCGGGAAGGCGAAGCCGCCGGCGGGCGTCAGCCGGCCCGGGCTCATCTGGTAGGCGACACTCGATTCCACCTGCCGGAAGCTGTCGAAGCACATCGACCCCGAGATATCGAACACCACCACGATATCGAGCACCTGCGATTCGGCGTCGCCTGAGGCGGAAACGTTCCAGTGCGTGACCCCGAACAGCCGCGCGAACCAGGTCGGGATGCGCGCCGAGGCCTGCACCCGGACCGCCTTGTTCCCCTCCGGGTACGTGACGGCGAACTGCACGTTTTCGCCCTGGCTCCGGATGAAGCCGGAGTTGTCGAGCCAGTATTCGGTCGCTTTCGCCGCCGCGTCGGTCTCACTGGGCATACTCTGCGCGGCGGCGAGCGCAGCCGCGTCGACCGCCGCCTGCATCTGCGTCCGCGCCCAGACGTAGCGGCCGACATCGATGCTCATGGCCACGAAGCCGAGAAAGATCAGCAAAAACAGCGCGAACAGCGGCAGCGCCTGCCCGCGCTCACTGCGATGAAGCCGATTCCAGAGCGAACGCGCCATCGTTCGCCTCCTTTTCCTGGTCACCTTTCGGTCATTCGAGCCGCATCGACGCGTGGGAACGGATCGTGAGGTTCGCCAGGTTCCCGCCCGAGACGAGATTGACGATGTTCCCAATCGGCGTCACCCACTGGAAGTTGTAGGCGACATCCACCTGCACCATCGAGCCGCGCGAGCCCTGCACGTTCGCCGTCGTGATGGTGACGCGTGACGGATCGATGTTGCACTGGCTCGGGTAGTTCGCGCAGAAACTGTCGTAGATGCGGGTCTGCACCGTCGAAAGGTCCGACTGGACCGCGGCGATGCGGGCGCCCTCGCGGGCGGCGTTCGTGATGAGCAGCCAGGTGTGGAAGGCCCGCCCAAACTCCACCATGCTCATGAACAGGAGCACGAAGAGCGGCAGGATCATCGTGAATTCCACGAGCGCCTGGCCGGTCTCCGTCTCCCGGAAGCGCCGCAGCAGCCGCCGCAACGCCGAACGCCGGGGCGCGCCCGGCTCTTCCATCCCCGCCCCGCGGGGTTCCTCTGCCGCTTCGGTCATGGCTGCAGACTCCTGTCTGATGGCAGAAGGGGTGGGGTACTGCCGTGCCCCACCCCTTCGCTGCTGGCCGCCTCGCCGGGGTTACCGGCGATTCGGACTAGATGCTGCCGGCGACGTTGTTCAGCGCGTTGGCGATGTTGCCGCCGAGGAGCGTGAGGGCGCCGATGCAGACGATGGCGATGAGGGCGAGGATCAGGCCGTATTCGGCGAGACCCTGGCCTTCCTCGTCGCGCGCCTGCCACGCGGCGACCTTGCTGACGGCCCAGTTGCGAAGCTTCGACATGTCGGTTCTCCTACCTCTCTTTGGGGTCCCTGCCCCGGGTGTGTTCGCCCTCGATGTCAGCGTCCGACCTGCGGGCCGCCTGGCCCGGAGCCGTCCGTCGAACCTCCGCGAACCCCTCATCGGGTTTGGCCGTCGCGTCGGTCGCCTTCCGGCGGGGCGCCACCATCGGTGGAGCTACTCGCAACTTCGGCCGCACCCCAGGGCCCCAAAAGACCAGTCACCCACGTGCAACTGCTTCGTTCCCCCGTCCGCCCGCCGCGCCCCGGGACTGCTGCCCCCGGATTCCCCTGCCGACCTTAGGAATGACGGCTGCCCGAATTGCAGCCAGCAGGGGGGAACGCCGATGCCGACTGCCGGGGCGACTGCCGAAAGCCTGTCACCTTCGCCGTGGAAGCGGCGCGTTTCCATGGCGCAGGACGCCGCGCTCGTCGTCGTGAGCGCCCTCTTCTTTTATGCGCACGGCCGCTCGGCGCTCGAAGGCCACTCCGCCGCCAGCGCCTTCTTTGCCATCGAACAGGCGCTCCTCATCGGCATCTTCCTCACCCGCCGGCGGCCCATCTACACCTCGACCCGCGTCTACGACTGGGTGATCGCCACGATCGGCGGCTGGTTCGCGCTCGCCTCCCGGCCGATGCCCAGCGGCGGCATCCTCGAGGCGTACGGCATCGGCCTCCAGGTCGTCGGGCTGACGTGGGTCATCGTCAGCTTTGCCACGCTCGGGCGGAGCTTTGGCGTCGTGGCCGCGAACCGCGGCCTGAAGACGTACGGCCCCTACCGGCTGGTGCGCCACCCGATCTACCTGGGCCACAACATCACGCTGGCCGGCTTCCTGCTCGCCAACCTCTGGTGGTGGAACGGCCTCGTCTTCGTGACGGTAGTCGTCTTCCAGGTGCTCCGCATCCAGGCCGAGGAGCGCGTCCTCCGCGCGACCGCCGATTACGAAAGCTACGCGAGCCGGGTGCGCTGGCGGCTGGTGCCGGGCCTGTACTGAGCGGTCCGGGTGCGGGCGCGCCGGTGAACTGGAGCGGGCGGCGGGAATCGAACCCGCACCTCAACCTTGGAAGGGTCGCGCGCTGCCACTACGCCACGCCCGCCCGCTCGGTGCCCGCTGCCGGGCCACTGCCATCCTACCAGAGCCCCGGCATTCGTTCGCAGCGGGCCGTCACTCTACCATGCGGCCCGTGCGCGTCCTCATCGTCGAACCGTTCCCCGGGCAGCGCTGGCGCAGCATCACCCGCTACGCCGACGGCCTCGCGCTCGCCCTCCGCTCGTCTGGTACGGAAGTGGTCCGGGTGTCCGCGCCGTGGTTTCCCCCGTCGCCGCTCCGCCCCGGGACCTGGGCATGGGCGCGCGAGCAGGCGGTCGCGGAAGCCCGCCAGGGGCGCTTCGACGTCGTGCACCTGGCCGACGTTCCCCTGGCGCACCATGCCCGGCGGTTCGGGCGCGGCACACCTGTGGCGGTGACCGTCCACGACGTCCTGGCGATGTCGATGCCCGGGTACTTCCACGGCCTGAGGGGATTCGCGCGGCGGCAATTCCTTCGGAGGCCGCTGTCAGGTCTGCGGGCGGCGAATCTCGTCGTCGCGCCGTCGAACTTCAACTCAAACGGCGCAGCTGGCTGGCAGGGCATCGACGCTTCCCGGCTGGCTGTCATCCCCAACCCGGTCGACCCAGCCTTCGTGCCGCTCGCCCGCGGGGCGGCCGAGGCGCGCCTCGCGGAAGCGGGCATTCGGCTGCCGGCCGCCCCGCGCATCCTCTCCGTGGGGCATGACGGCTTCTACAAGAACCTCCCCGCGCTGCTCGAGGCCATGCAGCGGCCGGAGCTCCGGCGTGCCTGCCTCGTCCGCGCCGGGACGAAGCTGAGCCCCCGGCGGTTCCCCCTGGTCCGGCGGCTCGCCGCCGAAGGCCGCCTCATCGAGGTCGGCCCGGTCGATGACCCCCTGCTCGTGCCGCTGTATGCCGCCTGCGATGTCCTGGCGCAGCCGTCGCTCGCGGAGGGTTTCGGCTATCCGGTGCTCGAAGCGATGCAGATGCGGCTCCGGTCGTCGCCAGCGACGGCGGCGCGCTGCCGGAAGTCTCGGGCGGCGCCGCCGTCATCGTACCGCTCGAGGAACCGGACTTCGCCGGGGCGCTCGCCCGCGCCCTCGCCGGCGTGCTCGGGGACGCCGGCCACGCCGAGCGGCTGCGCGACGCTGGCGCGGCCCGCGCAGCGGATTTCTCCGTCGAGGCCGTCGGCCGCCGGCTGCTCGACGCCTACCGCTCGATGGCGTAACCCGGGGCCGCGCTACCATGCCGGCGTGGGCATCGCCGCCGGCAGCCTCATCGCGCTCGCGTTCCGCTTCGGTGCGACGTTCCTGTGGGCCGTCATCGGCGTGCTCACTGCGCGCGCGCTCTCCGTCGAGGACCGGGGCGCCTACGCGTCGGCGGTCGTCTTCACTTCAGCCGTCGGCGGCGTGACGAGCCTCGGCGCGGCGACCGGCTATTTCGTCGCGAACCGGAAGCGGCTCCCCGCCGAGGTGGCCGGGAATGCGCTGCTCGTCGCCCTTGCGGCGTCCATCCTCGCCGCCGCGGGCGGCGCGCTCGCGTGGCTGCTCCTGCCGGGCGAACCGGGCCGGCTCGGCCTCATCGCGGGCCTGCTCCTGCCGCCGAACATCATCCGCAACACGCTCAACGGGGTCCTGCTGGGCGAAGGCAAGCTCGTGCCGTTCAACCTCTCGGCGAACATCCCGGTCGTCATCGGGTTCGCGCTGCTCCTCGGCGTCCTGCTCGGCGCGGGCGAACGCACCGCTCTCGCGGCGCTGGCGGCGTGGACGGTGGCGCAGTACCTCGGGCTTCTGCCGCTCGCCGCGTGGGGGAAGGGGTGGTGGACGTGGCTGCTGCGCCACCGCCCGGACGGCGCGCTGCTGCGCGGCATGCTCCGCTTCACCGCCGTGAGCGGGCTCGCTGGCGCCGTCGGCCTGCTCAACTACCGCATCGACCTGCTCCTCGTGGTCACGCTCGACAGCCGCGAGGGGGCCGGCATCTACGCTTCGGCCATCGCGGGCGCCGAGGCGCTCTGGCTCTTTTCGTCGGCGATCGCGATGGCGTCGTTTGCACGGGTCGGGGCGGAGTCCCGCGCGGAGGCGGCCCGGATCACGGCCGCCGGGGTGCGCCACACGCTCCTCATCGTGACGGCCGGCGCCGGGCTGCTCGCGGCGGCGGCCCCGTGGGCCATGGTCCTGCTCTTCGGGCCCGATTACCGGCCGGCGGCGCTGCCGCTGCGCATCCTCTGCATCGGCACGCTGCTCTACGCGCCGCAGGCGCTGCTCAACAACTATTTTGCGAACCAGCTGGGCCGGCCGAGCCTTGCACTGGCGCTCGGGCTCCTTTCCCTCGTCATCAGCGTCGCGCTGGGCCTGGCGCTCATCCCGGGGCTCGGCTTCGTGGGCGCGGCCTGGGCGACGACGGCGAGCTACCTCGTCTCCGGCTTCGCAGCCATCGCTCTCTTCCTCTGGCTCGCGCCGGTGCCGGGGCGCGACCTCTGGCGGCTGCGGCGGGCCGACCTCGAGCGCTACCCCGCGCTCGCCCGCGAAGTGACGCGGCTGGTGCGGCGGCCCGGCGCTTAGGCTCGCCGGCCGGCCTCGCGCACGGAGATGCTGCGCCGGCGCCGCGCGCGCCGCGGCCCTGCCGCCCGGGCGGGCAGCCGGGGTGCCCCCGGCGTGAGCCGCGGCCCCAGCCAAACAGCGAGCAGCGTCAGCGACCACGCCAGGACGACCGACCAGCGGACCGGCTCGGGGATGTTCCACGCGCGGTTGATGGAGAGCTGCCAGTTCAGCGCCAGCACCGGCAGGAAGGCCGCTGCGCTCCAGGCGGCCGCCCACCAGAGCTGCCGGCGGTCGCCGCCGATGGCCGCGAAGGGGAGAAACCAGATGAGATACCACGGCAGGAATCCCGGGAAGGCAGCGAACAGGAACAGGCCCATCACCAGCGCGACCGCCCGCGCGAGGTCGCGTCCTGTCTCGAGGCGATGCCGCGCGGCGACTGCGGCAAGAATGCCCAGCGCTATGACGTAACCAAAGAACACCATCCGGTCCTGGCCCCTGCCCTCGATGGAGAACAGCCCGGCGACGACGCCCCACGGGTTCGACGGCGCGACGGCGGTGGCCGGGCCGAGCGTGCCGTTGCGGACGGGGCCGAGCCCGAACGCATAGGCGAGCAGCAGGACCAGCCCGAGGCCGGCCGCTGCCCCGGCGACGGCGAGCCGCCAGCGCGGGAACCAGTAGGCCGCCAGCAGCGGCGCCGCAATGAGCAGCGCGTACTTGCAGAGGACGGAGGCGAGCCCTGCGAGGGCGGCTCCCGCCCGCGCGCCCCAGCCCGGCAGCGTCGCCAGGCCGAGCGCGGCGACGCCGAAGAAAGCCATGAGCGAATCGTTGTGGCCGTCGCCCGGGTATTGCCAGAGCATCATCGGGTTCAGGCCGATGAAGCCGGCTGTGAACGCCGCCTTGCCGCCGAACCTCCGCGCGATGATGCCCGCCGCCAGCGCCGTGCCGAGCAGGAAGACGCCGGCGATGACCTTCTGGCCGACGAGGTTCGCGCGGAACGAATCGCCGACGAACGGCAGCGCGGCGCCGCCGATGATGTACGCCAGCGGCCCGTAGCCGCTCGGGTTCGAACGGAAGACGCGCACCTCGTTCGCCACCGGGTCATCCACCTTGTCCGGTGTGCCGCTGAAATCCGCCGGCCATTTGCCGTGGAGCCAGAACGTGCGCACATCAGCGGCGAGGTGAACGGCGTCCGGGGAGGTCAGCGGCATGGCCGGCAGCATCGCGAGGCTGCAGAGCACGATGCCCGCCGCGGCCGCTGCGAACGCGTGCCGGAACCCGAGCCACAGCGCCCGCAGCGCCCCCGCGTAGGCCGCGAACATCACGAGGATGAGCAGGAACGTGTCGACGAGGTCCGGGATGCCGCCGCGCAGCACGCGCGAGATGCCGGCCCGCGCGACGATGTCGATGTCGTTCGCCAGGCTGACGCGGGTCGCGATGCCGAAGAACAGCACGCCTGCGAGGACGAGCACGGACCCGCTGAACAGCCACGGGGCCAGCGGAAAAGCGGCGCCCGCGCCGTCAGCGGCCGGCCGCTGGTTTGCCATGGGGCACCTCCGGCGTAGTGCGGCGGGTCGGCGTCCAGGCCTGCACCTGCGCGGTCAGCAGGGCCCACAGCCCGATGGGGAACCAGAGCAGGCTGAGGACGCTGTGGCGCAGTGCGAGGTCGAACCCCCGCCGGTTGAAGCTCAGCAGCCGCTCGCGCCAGGCGATGACGGCCGGGACGGTCCATTCTGCGGCGGCGACGGGCAGCGCTGCGGCCCGCGGGAGCGCCGCCGGGACGGGCAGCAGGGCGTGCAGCGCGGCGAAGCTCGCGCCCAGCCGGGTCAGCATCCGCGTCGGCGCGATGAGGTACAGCGCCAGGTCGAGCGCCCGCGCGTCGCCGCGCGCCGCCCGCAGCGCGAGCCGGGGCCACAGCCGGCGAACGACGAGCAGGTGGCCCCGAACCCAGCGGAGCCGCTGCCGGACGGACGTCCCGAGGTCCCGCGCCTCCCCCACCGCCACGCGCGTCTCGGAAACGTACGTCACGGGAACGCCGCGGAGCGCCAGCCGCACCGTCAGCTCGAGGTCTTCGGTCAGTGTCGTGACCTGCGGCAGCTCCTCGCGCAGCAGCGCCGGCCGGATGAACCAGCCGCACCCGCTGATCGTGGTGCCGAGGCCGAGGGACTCGCGCGGCCGCCACCAGAAGAGGTTGCGCGCGCGGCGGCCGAAGCCGTAGCCCTCGGCAATCCACTCGGGGTCGCCGATCGGGACCGTTTCGACTTGCAGGCAGCCCGCGCCGGGGCCGCGCCGGGCGACCGCCGCCAGCATCCCGGGCTCGACCCGCGCATCGGCGTCGAACACGCCGAGGTAGTCGTACCCTTCGCCGATGGCATCGAGGGCGGCGCGGATGGCCCAGGCCTTCCCGGGGACGGGGGACGATGTTTCGATGACCTTCGCGCCGGCAGCGCGGGCTGCGGCGGCGGTGCCGTCCGTGCAGTTGTGGGCCGCCACGAGCACGTCCCGCAGCTCCGCCGGGTATTCCTGCTCGAGGAGGTCGCGGACGACCCGGCCGACGACAGCCTCTTCGTCGCGCGCGCACACCACGAGAGCGAACCGGGGCCGCCATGCGGCCGGGGGCTGCGGCGGCTCGCGCCGCTTCAGGTAGCCGGCCAGCGTCACCGCCGACTGGTATGCCGAGATGGCGAGGACTGCTGCCTCAGCGGCGCGGATTGCCGGGCCGAGCGCGCGCAGCGGGATGGCCACGCCGGCCATTATGCCCGGGCCAGCCCTGTGGTCGAACGCGCCGCGCGAAGACGGCGAGCCCCGGGCACTCGGCCCGGGGCCCGCGATGGCAGTCGAACGGTGCGCGTCAGCCGCGCGGCAGGCCGAGGCCGCGGGTGGCGATGATGTTCTTCTGCACCTCGGTGGTGCCGCCGGCGATGGTCGCGGAGACGGCCTGCATGTAGCCCATCGAGGCCCGGTTCCGGACGTTGCCGTACATGCCGTAGAGGTGCATCGAAAGGTTGGCGATGCGCTGGCTCAGCTCGCTCGTGAAGAGCTTGCACATGCTCGCCTCGTAGTTCGGGATCTTCCCCGCAGCCTGCATCGAGACCACGCGGTAGCTGAGCATCTTCGCGACCTCGGCCTCGATCCAGCGGTCGGCGAATTCGCGGCGGACGGTGTCGCTGCGGAACTTCGCCTCTTTGCCTTCCTTCGCCTGACGCATCAGCCCTTCGAGCTGCTTCCGGATGCCGACGGCCGAGCCGATGGAGGAGCGCTCGAAGTCGAGCGTCGTCGTGCCGACGTACCAGCCGCGGTTCTCCTCGCCGACGCGGTTCTTCACCGGCACGCGCACGTCCTCGAAGAAGACTTCGTTGAAGGTCTGCGTCCCGGCGAGCGTCGTGAGCGGCCGGACCGTGATGCCGGGCGACTTCATGTCGACGAGCAGGTAGGTGATGCCGCGGTGCTTGGGCGCGTCCGGGTCGGTGCGGACGAGCATGTACATCCAGTCCGCGAACTGGGCGCCGGTGGTCCAGATCTTCTGGCCGTTGATGACGTAGTCGTCGCCGTCGCGGACGGCGCGGGTTTGCAGGCTGGCAAGGTCGGAGCCGGCGCCCGGCTCGGAATAGCCCYGGCACCAGATGACTTCGCCGCGCAGGATTTTGCCGAGGTGCTCTTCCTTCTGCTCCTCGGTCCCGTGCTCGATGAGGGTGGGACCGATCATCATGACGCCGAAGCCGCCGACGTTGGCGGGCACGCCGGCCTCGGCGAACTCCTCGTTCATGATGAACTGCTCGACGACGGTCATGTCGGCGCCGCCGTACTTCTTCGGCCAGGCCGGCGCAATCCAGCCCTTGGCGGCGAGCTTGTCGCGCCACTCTTTGATGGCCCCCATGCGGGCGAAGAGGCTGCCTTCGCCGCCTTCGCCGCCGGCGCGGAGCGCGGCCGGGGCCTCCTTTTCGATGAATTCGCGCACTTCCTTGCGCCACGCTGCTTCGCGTTCGTTGTCGCCGAGATTGATGGCCATGCGGATTCCTTTTTCGTGCTGTCGGGTCGTTCGGCTGCTGCCGTGTGCACCGATTGTGGGGGACGGCTCCCCGGCCTGCAAGCGAATTCCGTTCGGATTTGGTGAGCGCGCGCTCAATCGCGGCCCGCGGAAACTTCGATGGCTGGCCGTCTTCCCGAGCGCGGTTCGCTCGTGATAGTCTTCACATTGTCCCACCCGGGTGCGGTGGCCGGCTTTCGGTTCTGTCCCTTCTCCTACTGCTCTGCTTCCATCTGCCCTCCGGCCGGCCACCGCACCGCCCCCCTTGCTGGTATCCTGTCCCCCGGCCATGAACCGACCGCCTGAGACGCGCCGCGCCGCATGGCACGAGCGGTGGCAGGAGCTCCGTCCCGAGCCGCTTCGCCCCTTCGTCGAAGTCGTCCCCGGCCTCTACCAGGTCCGGACGCGGGCATCCCGCGCCTACCTCGCCGTCGAAGACCGCATCACCGTCATCGATACCGGCGCCCCGGGCTCCGGCGAGCGCATCCTCGAGGCGATCCGCGAACTCGGCCGCTCGCCGGACGACGTGTCTGACATCATCATCACGCACGGCCATCTCGACCACGTGGGCGGCCTGCCGGAGCTCCAGCGGCGGATTCCGGCACGGGCCGGCATCCACCTCGCCGAGGCGCACCACATCGACAGCGACGACCCGCTGCCGAACCCCTTCACCCACCCGCTCCTCGCGCGGATCTGCGAACCCTACCTGCAGTGGGTCGACCCCGGCCGCGCGCGAATCGACGTCTACCTGCGCGACGGCGACGAATTCCCGGCGCTCGGCGGGATGCGCATCGTGCATGTGCCGGGGCACACGCCCGGCTCGATTGCGCTCCACTTCCCGCAGCGGGGGGTGCTCATCGTCGGCGATGCGATGCAGTACCGGTTCGGCCGGCTGATGCTGCCCCACCGTCTGTTCACGCAGGACATGGCGCAGGCCGCGGCCTCCATCCGCCGCCTCGCCGAGCTCGACTTCGACACCCTCTGCTTCAGCCACTTCCGCCCCATCGTCCGCGATGCCGACCTGCGCGTGCGCGAGTTTGCCCGCGCGTTGCCCGCATGAACACGCTCGTCGACCTGCTGGAACGGTCGGCGGAGCGCCACCCGGACCGCCTCGCGCTCACCATGCGGCTCGGCGTCCGGACGACGCGCTACACCTACGCCGAACTCGCCCGGCGCGCGCATGCGTGGGCGCGGCTCCTCGCGGCGCGGGGCATCGAAAAAGGCGACCGGGTCATCGCGTGGGCGCCGAACCAGCCGGAGTGGGTCGCCGCCATGTTCGGGACGTTCATCGCCGGCGGCGTCCTCGTCCCGCTCGATGTCCGCAGCTCAGCGGAGTTCGCCGCCCGGGTGGTCGAGCGCGTTCGGCCGAAGCTCGCGTTCGCCGGCCGCTCGCAGGCAGAGGCGCTGGCCGCGCTGGAGGTGCCGGTCATCGTGCTCGAGGAGGCCCGGCCGCCGCTCGACGGCCGCTTCGAAGGGCCGCAGCTTACCGGCGACGACCTCGCCGAGGTCATCTTCACGTCAGGGACGACGGGCGACCCGAAGGGCGTGATGCTGACCCACCGGAACATCGTGGCGAACGTCGAGGCGGGGCTCGCGGTCATCGATATCGGCCCCGGCACGCGGATGCTCTCGCTGCTGCCGCTCAGCCACATGTTCGAGCAGACTGCCGGCTGTTTCGCGCCGATCGCAGCCGGCGCCGCGGTCTGTTACCCCACGAGCCGGCAGCCTGCCTCGCTGAGCCGGACGATGCAGGAGTGGAAGCCGACGGTCATCATCGGCGTGCCGCAGGTGCTGAGCCTTTTCATGGCCGGCATCGAGCGGGAGGCGGCAGCCCGGCACCGGCTCGGCCTGCTCCGCTTCCTCCGGGCCGTCGGACAGCCGCTCCCCGCCCGCGCCCGGCGGCTGCTCTTCCGGCCGGTGCTCTCCCGGTTCGGCGGCGCGCTCGACTTCGTCGCCAGCGGCGGCGCGGCTATCGACCCGGAGGTGCAACTGAAGTGGGAGGCGATGGGCATCTCCGTGGTCGAGGGCTACGGCACCACCGAGTGCGCGCCCATCGTCACCATCAACCCCCGGGAGGACCGCCGCGTCGGCAGCGTCGGCCGGCCGCTCCCCGGCCAGCAGGTCCGCATCGCCGAGGACGGCGAAGTCCTCACCCGCGGCGAGAACGTCTTCGCCGGCTACTGGGAAGCGCCGGAGGCGACGGCCGCCTCGTTCGAGGACGGCTGGTATCGCACCGGCGACCTCGGCTACCTGCAGGACGGCTATCTCTACCTGAAGGGGCGGAAAAAAGACCTCATCGTCCTCGCCGACGGTCAGAACGTCTACCCGGAGGACCTCGAAGCGGTGCTGCGCCGCCAGCCCGGCGTGACCGACGCCGTCGTCCTCGGCCTGAAGCGGGAGGGGCAGGTCGTCCTCCACGCCGTCATCGCGGAGGCGGAGCCCGGGTCGGCCGCCGAGGCGGTCCGCCTCGCCAACCGGCAGCTCGATGCACGCCAGCAGATCCTCGCGTGGAGCACGTGGCCGCAGCCGGATTTCCCGCGGACGCACACGCTGAAGGTGCGCCGGCCCCTCGTCGAGGCGTGGCTCCGCGAGCAGCAGCCGGCCCCTGCGGCGCAGACCATCGAAACCGGCGACCCCCTGCTCCGCATCATCGCGGCCATCGCCCGGCCCGGCGCGCCGCTCACCGACGAGACGAACCTCGGCGCCGACCTCGGTCTCGATTCCCTCGCGCGGGTCGAACTGCTCTCGGCCATCGAAGATGATATCGGCGTCTACGTAGACGATGCCGACGTCGGTCCGCAGACTACCATCGGTGAGCTTCGGCGCATGGTAGCCAAAGGCGAACGGAAGGTGCGCATCCGCAAGTTCCCGACCTGGCCGCGCTGGCGCACGGTCCAGTGGCTGCGCCATGCGCTGCTCTCGTGGTTCGTTTTCCCGCTCCTGCGGGTCGGCTACAGCGTCGAAGTCCGGGGACGGGAGCGGTTCGCGACGGTGCAGCAGCCCTGCCTCATCATCTCGAACCACAACATGCACCTGGACCAGGCGATGCTGCTGCGGAGCATGCCGCCGGGCTTCCGCCGGCGCGTGGCGATCGCGGCGGCCGCGAGCGACATTTTCGGGAACCGGCTGCGGGGGTTCTTCGCCAGCCTGCTCGGGAACGCCTTCCCGTTCGCGAAGGAGGGCTCCGGCGTGCGCGAAAGCCTCGAGTACGTGGCGAAGATGCTCGGCGAGGGCTGGAACGTCCTCATCTTCCCCGAAGGCAAGCTGACCGTCATCGGCCCCATGCAGCCTTTCAAATCCGGCACCGGCCTGCTCGCCGTGGAGACCGGCGTGCCGGTGCTGCCGATGCGGATCGATGTCCTCCGGCCGGGCTTCTACGAAGGCAAGTGGCTGCCGCACCCGCGGGCGCGCGTCCGCGTCAGCATCGGCGAGCCGATCCGCTTCGAACCCGGCACGTCGTACCAGGACGCGACCGCCCGGCTCGAGGAGGCCGTGCGGAACGCCTGAGGGCCCGCGGCTACGCGCCGCCGGCCACCGCCGGCACGATGCTCACTTCATCGCCGTCCTTGAGCGCCGTCTGCATGCCGTCGAGGAAGCGGACGTCGTCTCCATTGACATAAATGTTGACGAACCGGCGAATCTGGCCGGCTTCGTCGACCATTCGCTCCTTGATGCCGGGGTAGGCCGATTCCAGGTTGGCGACGAGCGCTTCGAGCGTCGCGCCGTCGGCGGTCACCGTCGACTGGTTGCCTGTGAGCGGGCGGAGCGGCTGCGGGATGCGGACATTGACAGGCACGTGGGCAGTTCCTTCCTCTGCGAAGTTGGTGGTGGAGCGGTGCTGAAGGCGCAGGCTCAGCCTTCGACGATGTCGCCGGTGACGGGGTCGACGCGGACGCCGCGCTCCTGCGCCCAGGCGAGGCTCCGCTCGATCTCGTCCGGGTCGCCTTCCAGTTCGAGGACGACCCATCCGGTCTTCTCGTCGACATCGGCCATGCGGACGTTGGTGATGACCYGGAATTCGTGGCCGAGCCGGTAGATGATCGGCTCGCGGATCAGGTTCTCCGGAAACGTAAAGCGGACGCGTTTGACGGCCATCACGCGACTCCCTGCGCCACGCGGGCATTGTACGCCGCTTCGAAGCTCTCCATCGTGGCGTCGATTTCGAGCGGCGGGTTGAGCGCCTCGGCGACGGCTTCGACGGTCTTGAACCCGGCGCCCGTGATGAAGGCGACCGTCAGCTCATCCGGGTGAATCCGGCCCTGCGCGGCGAGCTGCTTGAGCGACGCGACGGTGACGCCGCCGGCGGTCTCGGCGAAGATGCCCTCCGTCTCGGCCAGCAGTTTCATCCCGGCGACGATCTCGTCGTCGGTGACGCTGCCGCAGGCGCCGCCGGTCTCCTGCAGCTGGACGAGGCTGTAGTAGCCGTCGGCCGGGTTGCCGATGGCGAGCGACTTGGCGATGGTGTTCGGCCGCTGGGGCCGGAAGTTCATCGAGCCTTCCTGCCAGGCCGTCGCCACGGGCGAGCAGCCGGCGGCCTGCGCACCGCTCATGCGGGTTTTCGGCTCATCGATGAGCCCCGTCTTCCACAGCTCCTGCAGCCCTTTCCGGATCTTCACGAAGAGCGAACCGGAGGCGATGGGCACCACGCAGTGGTCGGGCGCGCGCCAGCCGAGGCTGTTCGGCCACCTCGAAGCCGAGGGTCTTCGAGCCTTCGGAATAGTAGGGCCGCACGTTCACGTTCACGAACGCCCAGTTGTAGGCGCCGGCGAGCTCGGCGCAGAGCCGGTTCACGGCGTCGTAGTTGCCCCGCACCTTCACCAGCGTCGGGCCGTAGATGCTCGAGCCGAGCACCTTCCCGAGCTCGAGGTCGTGCGGGATGAAGACGACGGCTTCCATCCCGGCGGCGGCGGCGTGGGCGCTCACGCTGTTCGCGAGGTTCCCCGTGCTGGCGCAGGCGAGCTTGTCGTAGCCGAGCTCACGCGCGCGGCTGCTCGCCACCGCGACGACGCGGTCCTTGAACGACCAGGTGGGGTTCACGGTGTCGTTCTTGATGTAGAGGTTGTTCAGCCCCAGCGCCTTGCCGAGGTTCTTCGCCCGGATGAGCGGCGTGAAGCCGGCACCGATGTCGATGGCCGATTCGGCGTCGCAGGGCAGGTAGTCGCGGTAGCGCCAGAGCGACGCCGGCCCGCGCTCGATGCGCTCGCGGCTGACAGCCTTGCGGATGGCGTCGTAATCGTAGGTGACTTCGACGGGCCCGAAGCAGAAGTCGCACACGTGGCGCGCTTCGAGCGGGTATTCGCGATGACATTCGCGGCAGCGGAGATTCTTGGCAAAGCTCATGCTCTTCCTCCCTTCGGAGCGTGGGCCCGCGCAGGCGCAGGGCGCCGGGCAGCGCGCGGGCGGACAGGCGGCGAAGACGATGCGGGAGGCCCCTTCGGGTGAGGGGCTAGAGCATGACCATTCGGCCCAGGAACTCAACCATCTCGGCAACTCCTCGTTCCGCGTGGGCCGTGTTTCGGAGCGAAGTCGCTCTCATCTTTCCCCCGGGATGTTCCCGGGAGGCCGGATTTGGCACCTTACCCGCCGGGCAGGTTGCCGGGGTTTCACCGGGCCGGTCCCTCAACCCCATCTCGATACGAGCGGCCACGTTCGCGGGATTTCCTCACATGCTAGCACGCGCTGCGGCTAACGCGGCAAGATCGCCCGTCAATCAGCCGGCACGAGCCCGAAGGCCCGGATGACGGCGACGAGGCTCGCGCCGTCCAGCGCCTGCGCCAGCAGCCCGTCGAGATAGCGCAGGTCGAACGGGTCCCCGGCGGGGGCGCCCGTCTCCGCCGCCAGCGCCGCCATGTAGGCCGCGGCCAGCGGCTCGGTCGGCGACTGGAGCGCCGTGACCGACGGGTACGCGGCTGCCACCAGCTCGGCGAAGGAGCGGTAGGGCGCATTCGTCCCCGGGAGGGCCGCCTCCAACCCGGGCGACCGCAGCACGCCGACCGACTCCGGCAGCACCGCGCCGCTGTTGACCATCGCGAGGGCGTCGATGCGCAGCTCCCGGGCCACGCGCGTCCGCTCTTCGGCGAGCGTCGGGTCTGCGGCGACGAGCCGGAGGAAGAGGAGCGTGTCGAACGCGGTGGCGGCCACCTCTTCGACCCGGCTGTCGGCCTGGTCGCAGTGCACCGCTTCGTGGGCGAGGAGCGGGATCAGCAGCTCGAACCGCTCGTCCCGCAGCGACGGGTGGATGGAGACCACCCGCGCGCCCGTGCCCGTGTAGGTCACCCGCGCGAGCAGGCGCTCCATCCCCGGCGGCTCGCGGAAATCGATGCTCGCTGCCGGCAGGCYGGTGCAGTTCGCCGCCGTGAGCAGGTCGGCCAGCGCGGGCTCGGCGAACGTCCCCGTCAGCGCCGCCAGCGCCGCGCGGATCTTCGGCGAAGGGACGACTGCCGCCGGGATGGCGTCGAAGACGGCGAGAGCGTCGGCGCTCGTCGCGGCATCCGACCCCCGCACCGCGAGGTGCCGGCGGAGCGCGTCCCGCATCGCTGCCGGGTCATCGGCCGCCGGGTCCGGCTCGCGCGCCTCCGGCGGGTCGAAAAAGGCCGGGTCTGCCGGCGTCAGCGCGCTCGAGGCGAGGAGCGCGGCGAGAGGGCTGAGGTCCGCCGCGACCGGCACGTCGAAGCTGCCGCTCGCCCGCGGGTCGAACGCCCGGCGCGAGATGACCAGCACGCTCCCCTCGGTCACGAGGGCATCGACCGTGAGCACCACCTCCCGCCGGTTCGCGGTGCTCCGCTCGGCGGCGGCGACGAGCTGGCGGCGGCTGCCGCCTTCGGCGAGGGCGATGCGAAGCTCGAAGTGCGAAGCGAGCGGAATGCGGGACTCGGCGAATTCGACAGGGCGGTCGAACGTCACCGTGACGCGGCTCCGGAGGGTGGCGAGGCCGTTCTCCCGGATGCGCTCGGCGCGGGCCTCTGCGGCAGCGGGGGCGGACGGCGGCCGGGGCTCGCCGGAGCAGGCCGGCAGCAGGACGAGCAGGAGCCAGCCGCCCAGCACCGCCGCGAGCCGGCCGGCCGGCCTCATCTGCTACCTCCCTGTGTAGTTCGGTTTCCGCTTTTCGGCGAAGGCGCGCGGGCCTTCCTTCGCGTCCTCGGTGGCGAACAGCCGGCCGAGCAGCAGGTCTTCGAACGCGAGCCCGTGCTCCAGCGGCATATCGAGGCCGCGCCGGATCGCTTCCTTCGCCGCGCGGACGGCGAGCGGGCCGCGCTCACAGATGACGCCGGCGATCTGCAGCGCGCGGTCCATCAGCTCTTCGCGGGGCACGATGTGCGAGACGAGCCCGATGCGCAGCGCCGTCTCGGCGTCGATCTGCTCGCCGGTGAGAATCATGTAGTTCGCCCACGCCTGCGGGATGGCGCGGGGGAGCCGCTGCGTGCCGCCGGCGCCCGGCATGATCGCCCAGCGCACTTCGGGCAGGCCGAACCGCGCCTCCGGCGTGCAAATGCGGATGTCGCAGGCGAGGGCGAGCTCCAGCCCGCCGGCGAGGCAGTAGCCGTTGATGGCGGCGATGATCGGCTTGTCGATCGTCATCCGCTTGGTGAAGCCGCCGAACGGCACCGGCTTGCCGCCTTCGAACTGGTTCTCGCCGCGCGCCGTGGCGACGAGGTCCATCCCGGTCGAAAACGCCTTCTCGCCGACGCCGGTCAGGATGGCGACCCGCAGCGCATCATCGTCGCGGAAGTCGCACCACGCGCGGTACAGCTCGCTGGAAGTCTTCGCATCGATGGCGTTGAGCGCCTGCTCGCGGTCGATGGTGATGACGGCGATGGCATCGCGCTTCTCATAGCGGATGTTCGTGTAGCCGGGTTCACTCATGGGCTCGGGCTCCAACGGGATTTCGGCGGCAGAATACCGCGCGGGGCCAGCCGCTGCGATGGACGTCTACCTCGAACAGAAAGTGAAACCGGACGGGACGGTCCGGGAGTACCCGACGGAGCTGCTCCACCTCGGCCGGGGGTTCGCGCTCGTCCGATTCCGCATGCTGCGGGGCGGCGGCCCGCCCGATATCCCCATCGCGGTGCCGCCCGGCTCCGTTTCGCTGGGCTACTTTTGGGAGAGCCGGCCGTACAACCTCTACCGCTGGCGCGGGCCGGACGGCGCCCTCCTCGCTCACCGCTTCGATGCCGTTGCCGACGTCGTCATCGGCCCGGAGCGTGTGAACTACCGCGACCTCGCGCTCGACTGGTGGGTGCTGCCCGGCGACGTCCTCCTCGAGGAGGACCGGGAGGAGTTCGAGGCGCTTGCGGCGGCCGGGGCGCTGTCGCCGCGCGACCGCGCCGCAGCGCTCGCCGCCGACCGGGAGGTGCACGCCCGCTACCGGCACATCCTCGATGAAGCCGGCCGGCTCGAGGCCCGCTACGCGCCCCGGCGTTCCTGACGGCAGCCCGGCCCGGTTCCCTCCGCCTTGCGCGGGCCCGGTTTGTGACCCTTCCCTGCCGGGCGTACACTGTAAGTTCAGACCACCACAGCCGGAGTCCTTCGTGCACGTAATCGGGCTGACGGGCGGCATCGCCAGCGGCAAGTCGACCGTGACCACGTTCTTCCGCGACCGCGGCATCCCCGTCATCGACGCCGACGTGCTCGGCCACCGCACCTACGACCCCGGCACCGAAACCTACCGCAAGGTCGTCGAGACGTTCGGGCAGGAGGTCGTCGCGCCCGACGGGACGATCGACCGGAAAGTGCTCGGCGGCAAAGTCTTCGGCAAGCCCGAGGAGCTCAAGAAGCTGACGGATATCGTCTGGCCCGGCATCCGCCGGCTCGCCAGCGAGCAGCTCGCCGGGTTCGAGGCGGCCGGCAACGAGCTCGTCGTGCTCGAAGCGGCGGTCCTGTTCGAAGCCGGCTGGGAAGACCTCGTAGATGAAATCTGGGTCGTCGTCGTCGACCCGGAGGTCGCCGTCCAGCGGCTGGCGGCGCGGAACGGGCTCGACCCGGAGGCGGCGCGCGCCCGCATCGCCTCGCAGCTCTCCAACGAGGAGCGCATCCGGCGCGGGCACGTCATCATCGAGAACAACGGCACGCTGGAGGAGCTGCACGCGCGCATCCAGCAGGCCTGGGAAGCACTTCAAGAGCGGCTGCAGGCCGCAGCCGGGAGGAACTAGCCAGTGGCCGAGAACGGGTCCGTCCAGGGCGCAACCATCTACGCCGTCGAGGAATACAGCGTCCACGAAGAGCCCTACTACCTCCCCATTGGGGACGAGGTCCAGCTCTTCGAAACCGCGTACCGCCAGCGCATCCCGGTCCTGCTCAAGGGCCCGACCGGCGCCGGCAAGACGCGCTTCGTCGAGTACATGGCCTACCGCCTCGGCCGCCCGATGCTGAAGGTCTCGTCCCGCACGGGCGAGGAAGTCGAGCATCGGATGCCGCTCATCACCGTCGCCTGCCACGAAGACCTGACCGCCAGCGACCTCGTCGGCCGCTACCTGCTCGATACCGACGGCACCCGCTGGGTCGACGGCCCGCTCACCCGCGCCGTCAAGGTCGGCGCCATCTGCTACCTCGACGAAGTGGTCGAAGCCCGGAAGGATACGACCGTCCTCATCCACCCGCTGACTGACTACCGCCGCCTGCTGCCGATCGAGAAGCTTGGCCAGGTCATCGAAGCGGCGGACGGCTTCCTGCTCGTCATCAGCTACAACCCGGGCTACCAGAGCGCGCTCAAGGACCTGAAGCACTCGACCCGGCAGCGGTTCATCGCCATCGAATTCAACTACCCGCCGCGCGATGCGGAGGCGCAGATCATCGCCCACGAATCCGGCTGCGATGACCGCACCGCGATGGACCTCGCCCGCCTCGGCGAGAAGGTGCGGAACCTGAAGGAGCACGGCCTCGGCGAGGGCGTGAGCACCCGCCTGCTCGTCTACGCCGGCCGCCTCATCGCGCAGGGCATCCCGGCCCGCCGCGCCTGCCAGGTCGCCATCACCTGGGCCCTCACCGACGACTCCGAAGTGCAGCGCTCCATCGAAGAGGTGGTGACGAGCATCTTCGAATAGGGAGCGCGGGTGCGCCTCGGCATCGTCTCCGATATCCACTGCAACATCCAGGGCCTCGAACGGGCGCTCGACCTCATGGCGCCGTTCGACCAGCTCTGGTGCGCCGGCGACAGCGTCTTCCAGTTTCGCTGGTCCAACGACGTCGTCCGCCGGCTGCGGGAGCTGGATGCCGTCGTCGTCCTCGGCAATCACGAAGAGACGATCCTCGGCCCGGACGGCCAGCGCGCGCTCTCGAACCCGAAGGTGGACCAGGAGCTGGTCGCCTGGCTCCGCCAGCAGCCGTACCGGGTGGAGCGGGTCGTCGATGGGAAGAAGGTGGTGATGACGCACGGCTCGCCGTGGGAGCCCTGGAAGGACTACCACTACCCTCACGAGCCGATCTGGAGCCGCGCGGCCGAGCTCGACTGCGACGCGCTCATCGTCGGCCACACGCACTACAAGATGGCGCTCCGCGTCGGCCGCGTGCTCGTCATCAACCCCGGGTCGGCCGGCGACCCGCGCGACCACCGGAACGATTTCCAGCTCTCCTGCGCGACCTGGGACACGACAACCGGGGAAGTGGTCTTCTACGATTATCCCGACCCGACCCGTCACTTCGTCCGACATTCGGGGGAGCAGTGAGCCGGGCCCCGCATCCGCCGACCGCCATCCGCGCCCTTGCGGCGCCACGCCACGGCAAGGAGGTCGCCGCCGCGCCATGCCTGTGTCCATCGTGACCGAACTCCTCGCGCGCCACCAGGAGCGCCTCTCCGGCTTCCCCGCGCCGCTCGGCCAGCAGTTCGAAGCCGGGCTCCGCGCCCTCGCGAACCGGCTCACGCCCTCCCAGCTGCAGGCGTGGGCCGAGACGGGCGCCGAGCTGACCGCGCTCAGCCTCCGCTCGTGGGAGGCCGCTGTCGAATACTTCCGCGCGGGGGCGAACTACCCGCCGCAGGCGACCTGGGACGCCATCGAGACGATCGGCCGCGATGCCCTCCAGATGGCGGCCGAATCCGCGCCGCTCGCCGTCTCGTTCCTCCGCGCCGCGCCGGGCGCGATGGAGGCGATCGGCCCGGCCAACATCCACGCCTGGGCGGAACTCGGCCGCCGGCTCTACAAGGGCAACTGGAAGAGCTCCTCGCTCGCGGCCCAGTTCTACGAGGTCGCCCCCGAGCTGTTCCGCGTGCTCCGCATCGGCCAGGCGTCGCGGCTGGTCATCTTCATCGATGAACTCGCCAGGCACAGCTACGAACTCGCGAGCGCCTGCCTCGCCTCGGCGCCGTCCGTCCTCGCCCGCCTCGAAGAGGAGGACCGGCTGCCGTTCATCACGTTCGCGACCGAGCTCGCGCAGACCTCCTGGGCCGATTCGCGGCTCTACTTCGACCGCGGCGTGCCGCTCATCGAAAAAGTGCACTCGTCGCTTCGCGAGCGGTTCCTCCTCCTCGCCGCGCAGGCCGCCCGCGGCCACCACCAGCGCTCCGCCTACCAGTACTTCGAAGACGCCGCCAATGCGCTCGGCGAGGTCGACCCGGACGACCACCAGCAGGTCATCATGCTCGCCGAGCAGCTGGCGCCGTACTCGCCGTTCGCAGCGATGGACTTCCTCACGGCGATGCCGACGGTGCTCCAGCGCATCCGCATCGACGAGCTGGAGTCGTGGCAGCAGGCCGGCCTCCGCATCCTGCAGACCTCGGCTGAGGGCGGCGAGGCCTACTTCCGCCTCCAGTCCACCCGCGCCGAGGACATCCTCGAGAACCTCTCCTCCCGGGTCGAACTTTCCCGCGTCGGCGAAGTCCTCCGCCTCTACTGCAAAGCGCTCACGGGGCGCAACGTCAGCATCCAGACCGCCGAATCGCTCGCCGAGAAGGGCATCGGCTGGGTCGACGAGCACCGCGCCAGCACGGACGGGACCACAATCTTCCTCCCGGAACTGATGGAGCGCTTCCCGAACAAGGACGACAACTTCGCGGCGATGAAGGTGTTCGCCACCCACCAGGCGGCCCACATCGAATTTGGCAGCTTCCAGTTCGCATTCGACCGGCCCGGCGCCGTCTTCCCGACCCGGCGGCACGCGTTCGCCCGCGACCGCGAACGCCCCGCCACGACGGACATGGAGGCGTTCTTCGACCTCTTCCCCGACCGTCAGCTCGCCAGCGACCTCTTCACCATCGCCGAAGACGCGCGCATCGACGCCCGCGTGAAGGACGAATACGGCGGCATCCGCCGCCACCTCGTGCGGATGCAGGCGGAGGAGCTGGAGCGCAGGCCGCCCGTCGAGATGATGCCGCTGCGCAACGCGTTCGTCGAAAACCTCGTGCGTGCGAGTCTCGACGGGCTCCACCTCGTCCGCTGGCCGCGGGACCGCGCCGAGGCGATGAGCCGCGCGCTCGGCATCCTCTCGGCGGTGCAGACTCCTGGGGCGACCGTCGAAGACGCGGCCGAGGCCGCCCTCGCCCTCTACGAAATCGCCGTCTCCATCCCCAACATCCGCGACGACGTGGACCCCGGCTCGTGGGACGCCGTGGAGCCGATGGAAGCAGGCCAGGCGATGCCGATGGAGGCGGCCGGCGAAGGCGGCGCGCAGGGCTCGCAGGCCCAGCTCGGCGGCGCCGGCGAAGGCGACGAGGAGTACGAAAGCCCCCAGGAGATCGACTTCCGCGGCGATTTCAAGCCGGAACTCGTCGACCTCCTCATGAAGCTGCGCGAGAACGCGCAGGGCGGCCAGGCCGGCCAGCAGCAGACGATGCCGCTCACCCCCGAGCAGCTCGCCGAGCTCCTCGCCAAGAGCGTCGAAATCGATCTCGACGCGATGGACGAGGGCGACCTCGACGCTTCGACGGGCATGTTCCTCTCGAATCTCATGAAGGAGGCCGGCACCCCCGCTTCCGAGAAGGGCGACCAGGGCGGCCAGCCGACCAGCGACAACTCGACCGGCGAAGGCGAGGGCGAGGAGCCGCTCAAGCCCGTCGTCACCGTCTACTACTACGACGAGTGGGACTTCCGCGCGCAGGATTACAAGCCCCGCTGGTGCGCCGTCAAAGAGGCGAAGCTCGAAGAGGGCGATGAGGGCTTCTACGAGAAGGCGCTCAAGGAGCACGCCGGCCTCGTCGCCCAGACCCGCAAGCAGTTCGAGCTGATGAAGCCGGAGATGTTCCGGAAGATCAAACGGCTGCCCGACGGCGAAGACTTCGACCTCGACTCGGCCATCGAATGGATGGTCGAAAAGCGCGCCGGGGCCAACCCGACTGAAAAAATCTACTGGCGCCGGAATAAGATCGAGCGCGACGTCGCCGTCGCCTTCCTCATCGACATGTCGGCGAGCACCGACGAGGAGATCAACAAGCGGGACAAGAAGTACGACGACGACGATTACGACGACGACCCGCGGAAGTACCTCAGCTGGTGGGTTTCGAAGCGCCGGCAGGAGCTCACCTCGCCGCCGAAGCGCATCATCGACCTCGAGAAAGAGTCCACGGTCCTCCTCATGACCGCGCTCGAGACCATCGGCGACCAGTACGGCATCTACGGCTTCTCCGGCTACGGCCGCGACAACGTCGAGTTCTTCGTCATCAAGGACTTCGACGAGACGCTCGACCAGAAGATCAAGAACCGGCTCGACAAGATCACGCCGATCCGGTCGACGCGCATGGGCCCGGCCATCCGCCACGCGACCTTCAAGCTCATGCAGACCGACGCGAAGGTGAAAATCCTCTTCCTCCTCAGCGACGGCCGGCCGCAGGACCACGGGTACGGCCGCGACCGCACCGAGAAGGAGTACGCCATCCACGACACCAAGCAGGCGCTCAACGAAGCGAAGCGCGAGGGCATCACGCCCTTCGCCCTGACGGTCGACCGCGCCGGGCACGACTACCTGAAGACGATGTGCGAAGACATGGGCTACGAGGTCGTCGCCGACATCGAATCGCTGCCGAGCCGCCTGCCGACGCTCTACCGGCGGCTCACGGAGTAGCGGTGCGGCTCATCCTCATCCGCCACGGCGAATCCGAAGGGAACGCCGCCGGCGTCTTCCAGGGACGCATCGAGTACGGGCTCACCGCGCGCGGCCGGCTCCAGGCAGAAGCTGCGGCCGCCCGTCTCGCAGCGATGGGCATCGACCGGCTGGTCTCGAGCCCGCAAAGGCGCGCCCTCGAGACGGCCGGGATCGTCTCCGCGCTGGCCGGCCCCGCGCCCGGGGTGCTGCCGGAACTCGCCGAGTACGACATCGGCGCGCCGAGCGGGCTGACCCCGGCCGAGATCCGCGCCCGCTTCCCGGGCGTTCTGGAGGCGCAGCGCCGCGGGGAGCCCGTCCGCTTCCCCGGCGAAGAAGGCCGGGAGGCCTTCGCTGCCCGCGTGCGCTCCGCGCTCGAACGGCTGACGCGGCTCGAGGGCACGACCGTCGCCGTCACCCACGGCGGCGTCGTCGCTGCGGTCTGCCACCTCGTGCTCGGCGCCGACCTGCACCGGCGTGGCACGTTCCGCGTCGGCAACTGCTCCTTCACCGAGGTGGTGCGCGACGGGCGCGGGCGGCTCGTCATCGCGCGCCACAACGACACCTGCCACCTGGACGGCCTCGCCACCTTCGCGGACCGCGGCTGAGCGCCCTCGCAGGGCCTCAGCCCTGCCTCGCCGCCTCCCGCGCCTGCTGCTCGAGGATGGCGTTGGCGATGAGCCGCGCGTGGGGGTACGGCTTCCAGCCCTGCGGCGTGTTGTAGTAGCGCGTCCCGCTCTGGTACTCGTCCGGCTCGCGCTCGCCGTATTCGACGTCGACGCCGTTCACGCGGATCGACGGGGAGCCGAGGAACCGCTTTTCGCGCGCCTCCTCCATCCCGTCGATTTCGATGTAGACGACCGGGATTGCGGGGTCGGTCGCTTCGAGCGCGAGCCGCAGCGCCTCCTCGGCCTCCGGGCTCCTGCCGGTCGCCTTCGAATACAGGAATTCAATCGTCACGGCCATCGCTGCCGTCCTCCTCTCGATCGGATGCCGGGCTGCCGGCGGCGGCCTTCGCGGCTGCCACCGCCGCCCTCCAGCGGGCCGCGAGCGCTGCCTCTGCGCCGAGCGCCCCTGCCCGGTAATACTCCCGGTCTCCCAGCGCTTCGGGCAAATACGCCTGCCCGGCGGCGATGTGGCCCGGCTCCTCGTGTGCGTACCGGTAGCCCTGGCCGTAGCCGAAGGCGGCCATCAGCCCCGTCGGGGCGTTGCGCAGGTGGAGCGGGACGGGTTCGCCGGCGGTCGCGCGGGCGTCTTCGAGCGCGCGCCCGAGCGCGGCGTACGCGCTGTTGCTCTTCGGCGCGAGGGCGAGGTAGACGGCGCACTCCGCCATCGGGATTGCGCCTTCGGGCATGCCGATGAGATGCACCGCCTGCTGGCAGGCCGTCGCGAGGACCAGCGCCTGCGGGTCGGCCAGCCCGATGTCTTCCGCTGCGAGGATGACCATCCGCCGGGCGATGAAGAGCGGGTCTTCACCGGCCTCCACCATCCGCGCGAGCCAGTAGAGCGCGGCGTCGGGGTCGCTGCCCCGCACCGATTTGATGAACGCCGAGATGGTGTCGTAGTGCGCGTCGCCGGCGCGGTCGTAGTACGGCCGCCGGTCCTGGAGGGCGGCTGCGATATCGCCCGCTTCGATGCGTGCGCTGCCGCGGGCGGCGGTGAGGTCGGCGGCGATTTCGAGCGCGGTGAGCGCCGCCCGGGCGTCGCCGTGGACGCTCCGCGCGAGCAGGCTGGCCGCTTCGCGCTCGAGGCTGAGCCCGAGGCGGCCGAGCCCCCGTTCGGCGTCGGCGAGCGCCCGCTCGGCGAGCCTCTGGATGGCCGCCTCGTCCAGCGGCTGGAGCCGCACGACGCGGACGCGGCTGAGGAGCGGCGCCACGACTTCGAACGACGGGTTCTCCGTCGTCGCGCCGATGAGCGTGATCGTTCCCTCCTCCACGTGGGGCAAAACGACGTCCTGCTGGGCGCGGTTGAACCGGTGAATCTCGTCGATGAACACCACGGTCCGCCGGCCGGCCCGGCGCGCCCGCTCCGCTTCGCCGATGACGCGGCGGAGGTCGGCGACGCCCGAGGTGACCGCCGAGAGCTGAACGAAGGCCGCGCCGGCGGCTGCGGCGAGGAGCCGCGCGATGGTCGTCTTGCCGCAGCCCGGCGGGCCCCAGAGGATGACCGACGGCAGCCGGCCGCGCCGCGCCAGTTCGCCGAGCATCGACCCCGGTCCGACGGCGGCGTCCTGCCCGATGACCTCGTCGAGCGACCGCGGCCGCATGCGGGCGGCGAGCGGCGCATCGGGCGGGGGCGGAGCTGCCGGCGGCTCGCCGAAATCGAACCCGGCCTGGAGGGCGTCGTCCGCCATCGCCGTCAGCCCGCCAGCAGCGCGATGGTGACGCCGTCGCCGCCCTCCGCCGCCGGCGCCGATTCGTAGCCGCGGACGAGCGGGTGCCGGGCGAGCGCTTCCCGGATCGCCGCGCGGAGCGCGCCCGTTCCCTTCCCGTGGATGATGCGGACGTACGGCAGCCCGGCCCGGAAGGCAGCGTCGAGGTAGCTCTCGAACCGCTCCAGCGCGGCCTCGGCGCGCTGGCCCCGGAGGTCGATTTCGTGGCTGACGGGCGGGCCGGCGGGCACGACGACGGTTGCGCCCCCGCCGCCGGCCTTCCGCTTCTCGATGCGGTCGACCCGGTCGATGCTGACTTTCATCCGGATGCTCCCGAACTGCACCTCCAGCCGGCCGTCTTCGCCGGGGGCCGTGAGGGCTTCGCCGAGCTGCGGGATATCGCGGACGTGGACGAAGTCGCCGGGCTCGACCTCGCGGGTGATGACGGGTGCTGCGGCCGCGGCCCGGCGCGGGACGGCGGCCCGGGCGAGCCGCTCCCGCTCCCGTTCGGCCTGCCGGAGGGCTTCCTGCGCCGCCTGCGGGTCGAACTGGCGCTCCGCGCTCCGCCGCCGGAGCTGCTCGATCTCCCGGCGCATGCGCGCGAGCGTGTCTTCGGCCTCGCGCTTCGCCTCGGCGAGCACGGCCGCCCGCTCGTCTTCGATGCGCTCCCGTTCGATCGCGAGTTCCCGCCGGGTGCGCTCGGCCTCCGCCCGCGCGGCTTCGGCGGCAGCCCGGGCGGCCTCGGCCTCCCGCCGCTGCGCCCGGATCTCCTCGAGCAGCGATTCGAGTTCGAAGTGGCCGGGCGCCAGCTGCTCCGCTGCCCGCGCGACGACGCGCTCATCGAGGCCCAGCCGCCGCGCGATGGCGAGCGCGTTCGATTGCCCCGGCAGCCCGACGACGAGGTGGTAGGTCGGGCTCAGCGTTTCGAGGTCGAATTCGACGGAGGCGTTGGCCAGCCGGGAGTCGCCGTGCGCGAACACCTTCAGCTCGCCGTGGTGGGTCGTCGCGACGAGCGTCGTGCCCCGGTCGAGCAGCTCTTCGATGACGGCGCGGGCGATGGCGGCCCCTTCCGCAGGGTCGGTCCCCGCTCCGAGCTCATCCAGCAGGACCAGCGTCGAACGGTCGGCTTCGCGGAGGATGCTGATGATGTTGCGGAGGTGCGAGGAGAAGGTGGAGAGGCTCTGTTCGATCGACTGCTCGTCGCCGATGTCGGCGTAGACCTTCGGGTAGAAGCGGATGCGGCTGCCCTCGTCGCAGGGGACGCCCAGCCCGGCCTGCGCCATCAGCGTGAGCAGGCCGACGGTCTTGAGGGCCACGGTCTTGCCGCCGGTGTTCGGACCGGTGATGAGGATGCCCTGCGGCGATTCGCCGACCTCGATGTCGATGGGCACGACCTCGCCGCGGAGCAGGGGGTGGCGGGCGCGCACCAGCCGCGTCGGCCCCTGCTGGCCGAGCCAGCTCTCGGCGTCGCCGGCCGGCGGGAGGGCAGCCCGCATCTTGCGCGCGAGCCGCGCGCGGGCGCTGATGAGGTCGAGCTCGGCCAGCGCGTCGAGCGAGCGGAGCGCCTCGTCGGCCCGGCTGCCGAGCTGGTCCGTGAGCCGCTGGAGCACGCGGCGGACCTCCCGCTCCTCTGCGAGCCGCAGCTCGCGGACGGCGTTGCCGGCTTCCACGACGGCGAACGGCTCGATGAAGAGCGTGGCGCCGCTCGATGAGACGTCGTGGACGATGCCGGGCACGAGCGACCGGCTGTCGGAACGGACCGGGATGACTTTGCGGCCGTTCCGCTCGGTCAGCAGCCCTTCCTGCGCGGCCCCGCGGCGGAGCGCCTCCGCGAGCGCGGCCTGCGCCCGCTGCTCGAGCCGCGCTTCAGCAGCGCGCAGTTCGCGGCGCACGAGCGCGAGCTGCTCGCTGGCGCTGTCCAGCACCTCGCCGCGCGGCGAGATCGCCTGCTCGACGTCGCCGGCGAACGCGCGGAAGTCGCCGATGCGGTCGCCGATGGCAGCGAGGACGGGCACCCGGTCGCGCACTTTTTCGAGCACCAGCCGGGCGCGCCGCGCCGTGGTCAGCACCTGCGCGCATTCGAGCAGCGCCCCGGGTTCCAGCAGCTGGCCGATGGCTGCAGCGCGGAGGTGTGCCCGGATGTCGCGCGCCCCCGAAAACGGGATATCGATGCCGAGCTGGTCGAGCAGGCGCATCTCCGCCGTTTCGGCGGCGAGCTGCTTCGCCGCGCCGAAGTCAGCCGCAGGCCGCAGGGCGCGCGCCTTTTCCGCGCCGAGGCTGAAGGCCGCCTCCGCTGCCAAAAGCTCGAGCACCCGGTCGAATTCGAGAACCCGCAGCGTGTGGTCGTTCATTCGATTCCAGCGTATCGGACGCCGCCGCGGCGGGCGAACCCCCGTCAGGCCCCCGCGGCGCGGCGGAACCCGGCGAGGAACTCGATGGTCCGGCCGACGGCGGCCGGGTCGCCCTCCACCGGGAAGGGCGAGGCGTTGAAGTCGGTCACCCCCGCGGCGGCGAGGGCCCGCAGCTGTTCGGCGACGTCGTTCTCTGACCCGACGATGGCGACGTCGGCCGGGCCGGCCGCGCCTTCCACGTCGAGCACTGCCCGGTAGGAGGGCAGCGTGCCGTAGACGGCGAAGACCTTCGCGGCCGAGGCCCGGGCTGCGGCAGCGTCGGCGGTGACAGCCACCGGAAAACCGGAGACGATGCGCGGCGCCGGCCGGCCGGCCTCGGCGGCTGCGGCCCGGATGGCGGGGATGGCCGTCTCCCGCAGGTAGGCCGGGCCGCCCATCCACGTGGCCGTGCCGTCGGCCAGCCGGCCGGCGACCTTCAGCATCTGCGGTCCGAGCGCGGCGACGATGACGGGCACCCTGCCGGCGCCGGGCACCGTCAGCTGGCCCTGCACCCGGTACTCCTCGCCGCGGAACTGGACGGGCTTCCCTTCGAGCAGCGGCACGAGGACCGAGAGGTACTCCCGCATGTGCCGCACCGGCTTCGAATAGTCGAGCCCGAACATCCCCTCGATGACGACCCGGTGGCTCAGGCCGATGCCGAGCGTGAACCGGCCGCCCGCGGCCGCCGCGGCCGTCAGCGCCTGCTGCGCGAGCGCCATCGGGTGGCGCGGGTAGGTCGGGACGACGAACGTCCCCAGCTCGATGCGGGACGTTTCGCGCCCGGCGAGCGCCAGCGTCGTCACGGCGTCGAGCCCGAAGATGTTCGGCAGCCACGCGGCGTCGAACCCGCTCTCCTCCGCTCGCTGGATTTGCCGGATGACCTCCGGGAGCCCTTCGCTGCCGGTGATGCCGATACCGATGCCGATCTTCATGCCGTTCGACCTCCTCTCCCGGCAGGTCAGCCTACGCATTCGGGGCGCTCCGGTGAAGCGCGGCCGCGCGGTAGACTTCGGCCCATGCCCTACGCCGCCGTCAACGGCGCCCGCCTCTACTACCGGCAGCATGGCGCCGGCCCGGACCTCGTCTTCATCCACGGCGCAGGCGGCAACCATCTCGCCTGGTGGCAGCAGACGGCGCACTTCGCCCGGGACTACCGGGTGACGGTCTACGACGCGCGCGGCTGGGGCCTCTCCCGCGGCGAGATGGCGGTCGGCCGGACGACCCTCGGCACGGACCTGCTCGGGCTGCTCGACCACCTCGGCATCGGCAGGGCCCACATCGCCGCGCAATCGATGGGCGGCCGGGCCGTGGCCGGGCTCGCGCGGCTGGCCCCCGGCCGCATCGCCTCGCTCGTCCTCAGCGGGACGACCGCCGGGGCGACGAACGACCGCATCCGGGAGATGCAGGCCGCGCTGCGGGCCGAGCGGGGCGACGCGAGCCTCCGCGAACAGGCGCTTGCGCCGGGCTTCGAAGCCGAGGAGCCGGCGCTCGCGCTGCTCTACCGCCAGATCAACGCCCTCAATCCGCCCCGGCCGCGCGGGCTGCTCGGGCCGCCGCCGCCCACCTACCGGGGCTCGATGCACGAGCTGCTCTCCGGGCTCGGGGTCCCCATCCTCTACATCGTCGGCGAACACGATGCCATCACCCCGCCGGCGATGATCCGCGAGGCGGCGGCGCTCGTCCGCGGCGCGCGCGTGCACATCATCCCCGGGGCCGGCCACTCTTGCTACTTCGAACGCGCGGCCGAGTGGAACGCCGCCGTCGGGGAGTTCCTCGCCTCCGCCTCCGGGTAAACTGCTGAGGAGATGAGCCGTTGCCATTAGGTGAACGGCCCGGTTATGGTCTAGCTCCCATGGCCTGGCTCATTCGGCTCTTCCGGTCGCTCATCGACGCCCTCCTCCGGCGTTCGCACGAGGACGCCTGGGTGGAGCCGTCGAATGCGATCACCCGCGCGGTGCTGACGGCGCCTGCGTCGATCACCCTGCCGCCGATCGAGCCGCCGGTCCGGCGGCAGCGCCGCACAGCGAGCATCATCGCGCTCAATGCGCGCCAGCAGCCGGTCACCCGCACGGCCCAGCGGGTCCGCCGCCGCCGCGCCAGCCGGGCGGCCTGAGCCGACGGCCTCCGCCGTATACTTCCGGTATGGCGATCTACGAGTTCTACTGTCCGACCTGCCGCGAGAAGTTCGAACAGCGCCGCCCGATGTCGAGCGCCGGCGAACCGGCGACGTGCGCCCGGGGCCACCGCGCCGAGCGCGTTCTCTCCATGTTCGCGGTGCCGAAAGGCGCAGCCGTGGCCGAAGCGCCGGCCGGCGGCTGCTGCGGCGGTGGCGGCTGCGCCTGCGCCTCAGCGAACTGACGCCGATTCGCTGCCCGTTCGCCGCGAGCGGTAGAGATAGAGCCCGGCCGCCGCAGCGATGACGGCCGCCTGCGCGCCGATGAGCGCGCCGGCCAGGTAGGTCGTCTCCTGCCAGAACGGCTCGGGGAACATCTGGATGAGCCGGTCGGTCGCGGGGTCGAGCCGCCAGAGGTCGTTCCTGAAGGCGATCTCGTGGAACGTCGTCCAGGCGCGGTCGAAACCCGCGACGGCGAACACGGCGATGATGCCGACGGCCGCCGCGCCGGCGGCGAGCCCGGCCAGCGCCAGCTTCGCCAGCCCGCGGACGGACCGCTCCCCCGACCAGAGGACCGCGAGGGAGACATAACCGAGAACGACGACGAGCGCGGCTTCGTTGACGCGGAAGAGCGCCCGCATCAGCGTCTTCACGTCGCGCATGTGCGCCACTTCGCGCTCGCCGAAGAGCGGCTCTTCCGCGCCGTTGTTGGTCACGACGATGCGGAGGGTGTCGGCGTCGTTTTCGAAGTAGTCGATGATCTCCTGCCCGGCGCGGTCGAGCTCGGCAAGCGGCAGCCCGGTCCGGCCGGCGGCGTCGAAGGCGCGGAAGCCGTGCCGGTAGTAGGCGATATCGCCGGCGAGCCACCGCACCGTGCCGGTCACGATGAGCAGTGGGAGGGCCGCCGCGAAGGCAGCTGCAGCCAGGCCCCGGACGATGGACGGGAGACGGGCCATCACACCCGGCATCTTGGCGGGGGCGGTGCGGCRGGGCAAGCCGGCCGCCGCCGGGTCAGACGTTCCCCCGCTGCATGCGGTTGATCATCTCGGCCGGCAGCTGCACGCCGGCGTCGATGAACGCCTTGCCGATGGCCGCCGCGTTCGGGCCGAAGATCGTCGTGCGGTTGTCCGAGACGAACTTCTGGCTGGCGGCGATGCGCTCGTACTGGCCCTGGAACCGCGGGGCGACGTACCGCGCCCACAGCTCGTAGCTGTGGATGGTCTTCTCCCAGGTCGTCCATTCGTGGGCGAGGCCGAGCAGGCAGCCGAAGCCGCCGGAGAGCTCGAGCAGCCGTTCGATCGCCTCGATGGCGTCGTCCGGTGTCCCGATGATGGCGCCCCCGCGCGCGACCGTCGATTCGACGTCGCCCGGGTTCGAAGGGTCGGCCGGGCGCCCGAGCGTCTCCTCGAAGTACTCCTTGTTCCAGCGGAGCATCCCCTCGGCGACATCTGCGAAGGCCTGTTCGCGGGTCTCTGCCAGGTGGATCGGCATGACGAGCCGCCAGTCGTCGCGGCTGATCGTCTTCCCGGCCTTCGCCGCCGCCTCTTCAGCCATCTCCCACGTCTTCGCGAGCGAGATGAGCCCGCCCGGCTGCGAAACGGCGACGCTCAGGATGCCCACGCCGTGCTTGCCGGCAGTCACCGGGCCCGCAGGCGAGAACGTGCTCGCGACGGCGACCGGCATGTGGGGATGCGTGTACGGCGCAAGCTGGAGGCGCGCTTCCCGCATGGTGAACCACTCGGTCTCCATCGTGACCGTTTCGCCGCGGAAGAGGCGCAGGATGACGCCGAGCGCCTCGTCCATCCGCGCCCGCTGCGTGAGCGCGTCGATGCCGAGCATGTAGGCGTCCGAGGTGAGCGCCCCGGGGCCGACGCCGAACATCGCGCGGCCGCGGGTCATGTGGTCGAGCTGGACCATCCGGTCGGCGAGCATGAACGGGTGGTGGTAGGGGAGCGAGCTCACGCCGGTGCCGAGCTTGATGTGCTTCGTCCGCTGGGCCGAAGCAGCGATCATCAGCTCCGGCGAGGCGATGAGCTCCCAGCCGGCGCTGTGGTGCTCGCCGAACCACGCCTCGTCGTAGTCGAGCCGGTCGAGGTGGTCCACCAGCTCGAGGTCGCGCTGGAGTGCCACCGTCGGGTTTTCACCGAGGCGGTGGAACGGGGCGAGGAAGATGCCGAAGCGCATGCGCGCGGGGCGGTACGTCATGGTGCTGTCCCTCTGCTGCGCCGCCCTGCGGGGCGGTCCTTAGCGTCGGCCGAAATAGTAGCGGAAACGGCCCGTGTATGCGCTATTGCCGGCTCACCGGCCGCTTCAGGAACATCCGCCGGCCTTCGACGGCGACCAGCTCCCAGCCGGCGGCGCCCAGCAGGCCGAGCAGCGCGACGAGCGGCATGCCCCGCACCCGGCGGCGGCTGAAGCCGCGGACCGGGTCGCCGGTGGCGAGCTCGACGACGACCCGCTTCCGCTTGCGAACGATGGCGGCGTATTCCCACGCGGGGCCGGCAGCGGCGGCCGGCATAGGGGATGGGCCCGGACGGGCGGGGGCGACGAGGGCTGCGAGGCCCTGGCCCAGGCCGGGGCGCTGCCGGGGCATGGTCCCTCCGATAGGTGCGCGTTCGAGGCCGAACTATCCCGGCCTGCGCCGCTCCGCGCAATCTGCCCGCCTCGCGGTCTTGCCCCGGCGTTGCCGCCGGGCTTTACCGGGGGCCCGGCCCCTGTCCGCGGCCGCCCGCCCGGCCGATTCTCCTTGCAGGAGACGCCGCGGGCGGCGGGACGCGCCCTGCCTGCAGCGGTTCGACGAGGAGGACACATGCCGCCCGGCCGCGGGTTCTACGGAAAGGAGTTCCGCTCCCGGCGCAACGAGCGCCGGATGGCGCCGTTCTACCTGCTCGCCGCCGTCCCCGTGCTGGCCGTGTTCGCGGCCGTGGGGATGCTGCTGGCCGGCGGCGGCGACCCGGCGCCGCCCGCCGACCCCGGCGCATCGCCGGCCGGCCCGGATCGGAAGCCGGAATCGGCGCCCACGAACACCCCGGCGCCGACCCGCCACCCGTCGTCGCGGGCGGGCGGTATGGAGGAGGGCACCTACCGGCCCGCGGCGAACCCGCCGAAGCCCGACATCCGCGAATACCTCATCGCTGGCGGCAAGCGGTTCGCCCTGCCCCTCACCGCCCACGCCGGCGTCGAAGACTACTTCGGAACCGACCGCGGCAACGGCCTCCGCCACGCCGGCGTCGATTTCTCGCTCGTCGGCCTCAAGAACATCCCCGTGCAGTCGGCCTGCGACGGTGAGGTGACCGCGACGGGCAGCGACGAGCGGTACGGCACGCACGTCGTCATCGACTGCGGCGGCGGGTTCGAGACCGTCTACGGCTGGCTCCRGGGCCTGCGCGTCGCGAAGGGCAACCTCGTGAGCAAGTCCACCGTCATCGGCGCCGGCGAGCCGGGCGGGTTCCTGCACTTCGAAATCCGCTACCTCGGCGTCCCGGTCGACCCGGCCGATTTCGTCCAGGTGCCGGGCCGCGAAGTCATCCCGTGGACGCCGACGCCGACGCCCACGCCGAAACCCGACGACACGCCGACGCCCGAACCGACGCCGACGAACACGCCGCGGCCCGGCGGCAGCGCACCCCGCAGCGACGGCGGCGGCAGCCCGGCGCCGGAGCCGAACACGCCCGACCCCGGCCCGCCGACGGCGACGCCCACCCCCGAGCCGCCGACGCCGACGCCGACCATCACGCCGACGCCGACGCGGACCCCGACGCCGACCCGCACGCCCATCCCGCCCAAGGCAACGCCCACGCCGCTGCCGCGCGCCTACTGACGGCTTGCGGCCGCGCGGGCCCGGGCGGACGATCTCCGACAGGATGCGCCGCTTCGAGCCCGGCGAAACCGTCGCGCTGCGCTACATCACCCGCGCGGACAGCACCGTCGGCATGACGTGGCCCGCCCGCGTCGTGCGCGACGACGACGAGCTGGTCGCTCTCTGGATTCCCGAGGGTGCCGAATACCGGGCCTGGCACCGGCCGCCGGGCGAGCCGCGGCGCCTCGGCCCGGCCCGGTGGCGCCGCGAGACGCTCCGGCTCATGTTCCCGGGCCGCGCACACTCCACCTGGTGCTCGTGGGAAGGCCCGGACCGCGCCTTCCGGATGTACTACGTCAACTTCGAAGAGCCGTTCCGCCGGACGCCCATCGGCTTCGACACGAACGACCACGCGCTCGATATCGTCGTGTGGCCCGATTTCCGCTGGGAGTGGAAGGACCTCGACGAATTCGAGGCGCTGGCCGCGCAGGGGGTCTTCACGGAGCCCTTCGCCGCCGCCGTGCGCGCCGAGGCTGCGGCCGTGCTCGCCGAGCTCGAGCGCCGCAGCGGCGTGTTCGCCGGCGAATGGCCGCGCTGGCGGCCGCCGGCCGGGTGGTCCGTTCCCGGGCTGCCGGCCGGCTGGTCCGAGGTGCCGCCCGAGCCCTGGGAGCTCCGCACCTGGGCCTACCGCCCGCACCTCGCCCCGCGTTGACGGCCGCCGCCCGCCGGCGGACGATCGGGCCATGGCGCTGTACGAATACGTCTGTGCTTCCTGCGGCACCCGCACGGAAAAGCGGATGCCCATGTCCGACGTTCTCCAGGTCATCCCCTGTCCGAAGTGTGGCAAACAGGCGCAGAAGTCCTTCGGCCGCTTCGTCCTCGTCGGCCGGGCGCAGCCCGGCGTGGAAGACGGCCCCGCGCCCTGGGAAGACGGGGGCGAAGGCGGCGAGGAAGGCGGACACGGGCACAGCCACGAGTGGGGCGGCCATTCGCATGGCCACGGCCATTCGCACGGGCACAGCCACGGGCCGGGCGGTCATTCCCACTCGCACAGCTGGGATGACCTCGACCTCGGCGACGACTGAACGCCGTCAGTCCCGGCTCACGACCGGCAAGACCAGCCGGAACCCGGCCCCCTGTCCGCCCGGTGCCGGGTAGGCCTCGACCATCGCCGCGCGGTCATCGGGCTGGAGCACGTTGCGCTCCTCCCGCGGCCTGAGCGCAGGGTACATCACGGCCTGCCGCTCGTCGTCGGTGCAGCGGGCCGTGTTTTCGCAGGGGTGGCCGAGGCCCGCCCCGTGCCCCAGCTCGTGGAGGATCGTCGAGGCGAGATCGAACTGCCCCGGGCCGAGGCTGCCGCTTGGTCCCCAGTTCACGCTGGCGTTCAGCTGGATGTCGAACTCCCGCAGGTTGCCGCTGCCGCCCCAGACGCTGCAGGTGACGCCCAGCGTCGTCGAGGGAAGCCCCGTCGTGAAGGTAATGGTGTTGCGCCCGTCGAGCTGCCGGTTGGCGAAGTTGCAGGCGCCGGCGTCTGCGGTCGTCGTGCCGGCGTATTCGAAGCGGAACGCCGACCCCTCGATGCTGCTCCACTGGCTGACGGCGCTGCGGACCAGGTCCTCGACCGGCAGGGTGGACGGCCCGCCCGCGGGGTTGAGCCATACCCGTACCGGCATCGCCGAGGGCGACCAGCGGTTTGGGTTGAGCTTGAAGGCGGCGCCGGCGTCGGGGACCGGCTCGAGGTCCGGGTCGCTCCCGTCCCAGGTGAGCACGTGGATGCTGACGCGGTAGCCGTCAGCGGGCGGGGACGCCCCGGGCGGCTGCCCCGGCGCCGGCAGAGCCGCGACCGCGGCCAGGACGATGAGCGCGACCGCGACCGACCAGGCGAGGGCCCGGCTCGTCCGGGCATGCAGGGGCGGGCCGGCGCGCCGCATGCGGGACACTATGCCGGACCGGCGCGAACGGTGCTACGGGAGCGGGCGGACCGGTTCGAAAACGGAAAAGGGGCCGGCGCCGGGCCGGCCCCCTCGTGCGGCGGGCTGGGAACTGGCCCGGAAGACTACTCCGAGAAGAGCTGCGCCTTTTGGCAGTCGGCGTTCTTCTCGGCGATCTTGTTCAGGCGGTCGGCTGCGCCGGACGGCGGCTCGGGGAACGGGTCGCCGTCGAACGTCGAGGTGTCACCCTTCTTGAGCGCGGCAACGGCCTGGTCGAGCGACTTGCCGGCCCCGGTGTGCCACTCTTTCAGGTCGGCCGGCGGCTTCGCCTTCTTGAACGAGGCCGCGAAATCTTCGAAGGGCTTGGCGACCTCCTTGGCCGCTTCCTCTTCGCTCTCGATGGTCGCGAGCTTGGCGATGAGCTTGGTCAGGTCGTCCTGGAACTTGGCGCCGGCTTTGCAGACGTCAGCGACGAACTGCTCATCGGAGCCGGTCCCGCCGCCACCGCCACCGCCGCCGCACGCCCCGAGGAGGCCGGCGGCCACCACGGCGGGGAGCAGGAGCGCCCCGAGCTTGAAACGATGAAATCGCATTTGTGTGTTCTCCTTGTGCTGCTTCCCGCCGGGGCCAATCGTGACCCCCGTAGGTGGTATATGCAAATGTTCGGCGCGCTGCGGTGAATCTCGATGATTGGTTGTGTGCGCAAATGCACAACATGAAGCGGGGCCCGCGCGCGGGCCCCGCTTCCGTTCGAGAACAGGAGCCGAATTAGATCTCCAGCATCTGGGCGACGCGCTCGCGGTGGTAGTCGCCGTCGCCCCAGAAGAGTTCCGCCCGCTTCTGGCGGCGGAAGTAGAGCTGGATGATGTAGTCCTTGGTGAAGCCGATGCCGCCGTGGATCTGCTGGCCGTGGGCGACCACCCGCCGGCTGGCGTCGCTGCACCAGGCCTTCGCCATGGCGGTGTCCATGTCCTGCGAGTCCTCGTTCTCGCTGGTGGCCCAGGCGGCCTTGTACATGATGAACCGCATGCCGTCGACGTCGGTGACCATGTCGGCGGCCTTGTGCTGGATGGCCTGGAAGGAGCCGATCGGGCGGCCGAACTGGACGCGCTCCTTGGCGTAGTTGACCGAGATCTCGAAGTCGCGCTGGGCAAGGCCGACGAGGTAAGCGCACTCGAGGCAGGTCGCCATATTGCGCAGGCGGGCGGCCGTCTTGTCGTCCATGTCGATGACGTCAGCGGCCGGCACTTTCACGTCCTTGAAGACGACTTCGCACTGCTTGTCGCTGGCGATCGTCTTCAGGACGGTGATGCTGATGCCTTCCGCGGTGCGGGGCACGATGAAGGTGCTGAGGCGGCCGTCCGGCTTCCACGCGACGACGTGGAGGTAGTCGGCGACGTGGGCGTCCGGCACGAAGAGCTTGGTGCCGTTGAGCACGAAGTCGCTGCCGCTCTGGGTGGCCTTCATCTCGATGCCTTCGCGGTCCCAGCGGCCGGAGGGTTCGGTGATGGCGTAGGTGTGGATGGCGGTGCCGTTGGCGATGTTCGGCAGGTACTTCTTCTTCTGCTCCTCGGTGCCGGCGAGGATGAGTTCAGCGGCGCAGACGGCGTTGGGGATGAACGGACCCGGCACGAGCGCCCGGCCGAACTCCTCGACGAGGATGCAGAGGTCGAGGAAGGAGAAGCCGGCCCCGCCGTACTCCTCGGGAATCATGAGCCCCTGCCAGCCGAGGTCGGCCATCTTCTTCCAGAGCTCGGGGCTGTAGCCCTTCTCATCGTCCTCCATGGCGCGGACGTGCTCTTCCGGGCACTCCTTCTCGAGGAACTCGCGGGCGGAGTTTTTCAGCAGTTCCTGTTCTTCGCTGAGGCCAAGGTCCATTCGTTCTGCGTCCCTTTCGATGTGTCGTGACCGCGTCCCGCGCGGCCTGCCGAACCCGGTTCGGGCCGGCATCCTGTTGCGGGCCGGATTGTAACAGGATGTTTCGCAGGGTGCGAACCGGTCCGCGGCCCGTTCAGTCCGCCTTCGCAGCCCCGGCGATGATCTCCTGCACCACCGCCGGGTCGGCCAGCGTCGTGACGTCGCCGACGTTCTCCGGCTCGCCTTCGGCAATCTTCCGGAGGATGCGGCGCATGATCTTCCCGGAGCGCGTCTTCGGGAGTCCCTCCACGAACTGGATGCGGTCCGGCGTCGCGATCGGGCTGATCTCCTTCCGGACGGCGTCGCGGAGTTCTTTCGCCAGCTCCGGCGAGCCGCTGAACCCGGCTTTCAGCAGCACGTACGCGTAAATCCCGGTGCCTTTCACGTCGTGCGGGTAGCCGACGACGGCCGCCTCGGCGACGGCGGGGTGGCCGACGAGCGCGCCTTCGATCTCCGCGGTCCCGAGGCGGTGCCCGGCGACGTTCAGGACGTCGTCCACGCGGCCGGTGATCCAGTAGTAGCCGTCCTGGTCCCGGTGGCACCCGTCGCCCGTGAAGTACTTGCCGGGGTACGCCGTCAGGTACGTCTGGACGAACCGGTCGTGGTCGCCGTAGACCGTCCGCATCATGCCGGGCCAGGAGGCCTTCATGCAGAGCCGGCCGGTGACGCCGTTCCCTTCGAGCTCATTGCCGTTTTCGTCGACGACGCACGGCTGGACGCCGAAGAACGGCAGCGAGCCGGAACCGGGCTTCATCGGCGTGCAGCCGGCGAGGCCGGTGATCATGTGGCCGCCCGTTTCCGTCTGCCAGTAGGTATCGACGATGGAGCAGCGGCCTTCGCCGACGACGTTGAAGTACCAGCGCCACGCTTCCGGGTTGATCGGCTCGCCGACGGTCCCGAGGACGCGCAGCGAGGTGCGGCGATACTTCGTGACATACTCGTTTCCTTCGCGGGCGATGGCGCGGATGGCCGTCGGCGCGGTGTAGAACACGTTGATGCCGAGGCGGTCGACCATGTCCCAGTAGCGGCCGGCATCCGGGTACGTCGGCACCGATTCGAACATGACGGTCGTCGCGCCGTTGCCGAGCGGGCCGTAGACGATGTAGCTGTGGCCGGTGATCCAGCCGACGTCGGCCGCGCAGCAGTAGACGTCCTCCTCCCGCACGTCGAAGACGTACCGGTGGCTGGCCATCACGTGGAGCAGGTAGCCGGCGTGGGTATGGAGGACGCCCTTCGGCTTCCCGGTCGAGCCTGACGTGTAGAGGATGAAGAGCGGGTCTTCGCTGTCCATCTCCTCCGGCGGGCACTCGGCTGATTCCCCGGCGACTTCGTCGTGCCACCATGTGTCGCGGCCGGGAACCATGTTCACCGGCGTYCCGGTGTGGCGGTACACGATAACGAACTCGACGGTGTGGCCGGGCTCGGCGAGCGCCTCATCGACGTTCGCCTTGAGCGGGACGGGCCGGCCGCCGCGGCGCCCTTCGTCCTGGGTGATGATCGCCTTGCAGCTGGAGTCGTCCACGCGGTCGCGGATAGAGCGCGGGGAGAAGCCGCCGAAGATGACCGAGTGGATGGCGCCGATGCGGGCGCAGGCGAGCATCGCAGCGGCCAGCTCGGGCACCATGCCCATGTAGATGGCGACCCGGTCGCCCTTCTTCACGCCCTTGCGGCGGAGGGCGTTGGCGAGCTGATTCACCATGGCGGAGAGTTCGCGGTAGGTGACGCGGCGGTTCGTGCCGGGCTCGTCACCCTCCCAGAGAATGGCGGTCTTGTCGCCACGGGCGGCGAGGTGCCGGTCGACGCAGTTCACGGAGGCGTTCAGCTTCCCGCCGATGAACCAGGCGATCTTGCCCGCCCGCAAATCCTCTTCGACGACCCGTTCGAACGGCTTCGAGAACGTGAGGAACCGGTCCGCCATCTCCCGCCAGAAGTTGTCGCGGTCCTCGACGCTCCGGCGGTACAGCTCGCGGTAGGTGTCCATATCGGCGACGAGCGCGCCTTCGCGGGCGTGCGCCGGCGGGTCGTACCGCTCGTCGACAGGGAGGCCAACGTCGGCCATGCCACATCCTCCAGTGCAGGGGCTCAGGTGTTGCCGCGCATTCTACCCGCGGCCGGGCGCGAAATCCGCCGGTCAGGGCACACTCGGGTCGTACTCTTCGGCGATGTGGCCGCCCGCCCGGAGCGCGGCGTACTCCTCATCGCTGACCTTGAGCAGCTCGCGGTATACGTACTCGTTGTGTTCGCCGAAACAGACGGGCGGCTGGTAGAACTCGACCGGCGTCTTCTCGAACTTCCAGAGCGGCCCGACGTACTCGTGGGTCCCCGCATCGCGGACGGTCTGCGTTTTGAAGAAGTCCCGCGCCCGCAGGTGGGGGTCGTCGAACATCCGCGAGGCTTCGAGGACCGGGGCCGCGGCGATGCCGAGCGCCTGCAGCTGGTGCATCAGCTCGTAGTCGTCGCGCTCGCGCGTCCAGGCTGCGATGCCCTCGTCGATTTCGCGGTGGTGCGCAGCGCGGCCCTCGTTCGTGGCGAAGCGCGGGTCCCGCGCCCACTCGGGCGAGCCCATCGCCTCGACGAGCCGCTGCCACTGGGCATCGTTTTCGATGTGGATGGCGATCCAGCGGTCATCCATCGTGGCCGCCGTGCCGGGGGATTTTGCCGGGTAGACGCCGCAGGGAGCGCGGCCGTGGACGTCGCGGTTGCCGATGGCGCCCTGCACGTTCCGGTTGAGCGAGTAGTCCATGATGGCGTGGGTGAACATCGCGGCGGCGTTCTCCGCCTGGGCGATTTCGATCGTCTGGCCCTCGCCCGTCCGCTCGCGATACCAGAGCGCGGCCATCACGGCGAGCGCCCCTTGCGCCCCGGCCATGTAGTCGCCGGAGTAGATCGCGGTGTTGGCCGAGGGGTCGGCATCGTCGTAGCCGCGAAGAAGGGTGTGCCCCATCACCGCCTCGAGGTGCACCCCGAGGGCGCGGGCGTTGTGGTAGGGGCCCGTCAGCCCGTAGGCCGGCACGCGGACGAGGATGATGGCGGGGTTCGCTTCGCGGAGCCACGCTTCGGTGATGCCGAGCTTTTCGAGCGTGCCTACGGCGTTGTTCTCGTAGACGACATCGGAGATCGCGACGAGGCGGCGGAGGATGTCCTTTCCTTCGGGCCGCCGGAGGTCGACGGTGAAGCTCTTCTTGTTCCGGTAGAGGCTGACGAAGGTGGGGTTGTAGTTCCACGGCCGCGGGCCGACTTCGTTGCGCGGCAGGCCGCCGCTCCAGGCGATGCTCCGCTCCAGCAGGATTTGCGGCGGGCGCGCCATCGCGCCGCGGGTCATCGGCTGGAATACGAACGGGTTTTCCGGCTTGATGACCTCCGCGCCGAGGTCGCCGAGCAGCATCGTGGCGAACGGCCCGGCCCAGACGACGCAGAGATCGATGACGCGGATGCCTTCGAGGGGTTTGTGAGTCACCGCGCACCTCCCCCAGCGAGCACCTGGCTGATCGTGGCGTCATCGACGCCGGCCTCGCGGAGCACTTCCCCGGTGTGCTGGCCCAGCAGCGGGGCGACCCGGCGGAGCTGCCAGCCGCCCTTGCCCATGAGGAACGGGCGCCCGGGGAATTCGACTTCGCCCAGCTCGGGATGCTCGGCCCGCGCCCAGAAGCCGCGGTCCCGGAAGTGGTCGTCCTCGAAGAGGTCTTCCATGCTGAAGAGCGGCCCGCAGAGCACCTTGGCGCGCCGGGCCTCGGCCCAGATCTCCCGCTTCGTGCGCTCGAGGCACCAGGTGAGGAAGTAGACGTTCCACTCTTCGATGACCGCGGGGTCGAGCCGCTGGACGGGGTCGTTGAAGCGCGGGTCCTGGTTCCATTCCGGGTGCCCGAGCATGTCGTCGACGCGGTCCGGCCGGAGGGCGGCGTTCGTGAACTCCACGTACCCGTCGGCGCAGGGGTAGATGCCCTGCGGCATGCCCGCGCCGCCGCCCGCCGCGCGGATCGTCTTCCGGCCGCTGAACTGGTAGGCGATGGCCGTCGCGTGGCGCCGGTCGACGCCGCCGAAATGGGTCTCGGCGAGCGAAACGTCGACGTGCTGGCCGATGCCGAACCGCTTCGCCGCCCAGAGCGCGCCCATGATGGCGACGGACGCGGCCGCGCCCGATTCGAAGAGGGCCGCGGTGCCGGCCATCTTCACCGGCTCGCGCTCGGTGAGGCCCATGGAGTACATCTCGCCGGCGAAGCCGTACAGGGTCAGCTCGCTCAGGCGATAGTCGCGGTAGGGCCCGGTTTGCCCGAAGTTCGAGATAGAGACGACGGGCAGGGCGAGGTTGATGCGCCGGAAGAAGTCGACGCCCACGCCGAGCCGGTCGAGCGTGCCCGGCGCAAAGTTCTCGACGACGACGTGCGCCGTTTTCGCCAGCGCTTCGAGCGCGGCTTTGCCCGCCGGCTCGCGCAGGTCGAGCACGACGGAGCGCTTGTTGCAGTTGAGGTAGAAGAAGAGGCCGCTGCGCTCCGGGTGCGGCACGCCGCCTTTGAAAGGCGGCAGCTGGCGGGCGATGTCGCCGCCGGGCTTTTCGATTTTGATGACGTCGGCCCCGAGGTCGGCGAGCAGCCGCGTTGCGTAGGGGCCCGCGATATGGTGCGTCAGGTCGAGGACGCGGACGTCATCCAGCGCCTGCATTCGTCCCACCTCCTGCTCGTGCCGCCTGCCCTGCGGCACCGCGGAACTCTACCAGAGGCCGCGAAGGCGGTGAACTGCCCCTTTCGATTCAGGAATGTAGAATCCCCCGTCAGCCTGCCGGGCGAGCTGCCCGGCCATCCCCCACGGAGGTGTGCCCATGGCCATCCGCTACCAGAACTGGCGCGACGAGTACAAATCCCGGCAGAAGTCCCTCGCCGAGGCGATGCAGGTCATCAAGGAAGGCGACCTCGTCGGCGTCACCATCCTCTGCCCCGCCCCGCTCGTGCAGGCGTTCATCGAGCGCGCGAAGCAGCTCGGCAACGTCTCGGTCCGCACGCTGGCGCCGAACTACCCGGACCTGTTCAACACCGAACTCTTCAAGGGCGAGCGCGAAATCGAGCTGTTCATCGGCGATGCGATGCGCCCCGCGCACGACGCCAAGATTGCGACCTACCTGCCGAACACGTTCATGCTCGGCATGAAGGCGTTCGACAACGGCCGGCCTGAGGCCCGCATCCCGGACGTCTTCCTCACGCCCTGCAGCCCGCCGAACGAGCACGGCTACGTGCACTTCGGCCCCCACATGTGGCAGCGGAAGAGCTACGCCAAGCGGTGCAAGCACACCATCGCCATCGTCGACCCGAACATCACGCCGGTCCACGGCGACGTCTGGATGCACGTCTCCGAAATCGAGACGTTCATCGACGGCGTGATGAAGCCCGTCGACATCCCGGCGATGGAGGAGCGCGTCCGCACGCAGGCGAAGGAGGAGGACCGGCAGGCGCTGCTCGACATCATGAAGCGGGCCACGCCGGACCAGCTGGCGCTCGTGGAGCACACGTTCCACACCTTCCCGCCGTCGCTCCTCGGGGCCGCGCTCGGCATCCAGGAGGTCGACCCGGCGGCCCAGGCGATCGCCGACAACCTCCGCCAGATCATCCGCGACGGCGACACCATCCAGGTCGGCGTGGGCCAGCCCAGCCAGCTGATGTTCCTCGCCGGCGCCTTCGATGACGCGAAGCACCTCGGCGTCCACACCGAGCTCGGCTCGCCCGGGCTGGCGAAGCTCTGGGCGCGCGGCATCATCGACGGCTCGAAGAAGACGCTCTTCCCCGGCAAGTGCATCGCCGTCGCCTGGACCGGCTGCGATGGCGAAGACCTGAAGATCATCGCCGATAACCCGGCGTTCGAGCTGCACCAGCACGACATCGTGCTGAACCCGGCCTTCATGTCCCAGAACCACCAGATGACGTCGATCAACAGCGCCATCGCGGTCGACCTCCTCGGCCAAATCGCGAGCGAGGACCGGTTCGGCGGCCATATGGTGAACGGCACCGGCGGTCAGCCCGATACCCACATGGCGGCGGCGATGTGCAAAAACGGCCGCGCCATCACGGTGATGCGCTCGACGGCGATGGACGGCACGATTTCGAAGGTCGTGGCGAAGCACGAGGCCGGCACGCTCGTGACCATCCCCCGCTACCTCGCGGACACGATCATCACGGAGTACGGGGTCGCGCGGCTGCTGGACAAGAACCACCGCCAGCGCGCCGAGGAGCTCATCTCCATCGCCCACCCGGATTTCCGGGCGGAGCTGCGCCGGGAAGCGAAGGAGCTCTGGGGCTGAGGCTCCGCCTTCAGTCGTCGCCCAGCGCCTGCGCCGCGGGGCTCGCCTCGCGGCGCAGCAGCGCGGGCGAAAGCCGGTCCCGGCTGGCGAGCAGCAGCGCGGCGCCGATGAGGCTCACGGGCACGACGTTCACGAGGTGCGCCAGGATGGCGAAGCTGAGCGCCCGCGCCTCGGGCACCCCGAAGGGCAGCAGCGAGGCCGTCGCGGCGATGTGGAAGACGCCAATCGCGCCCGGCGAACTCGGGAGCAGCATGGCGAGGTTGGTGGTGCAGGTGAGGAGGACCGCGACGGCGAGCGGGGCATCGATCGCGAGTGCCCGCATCAGCAGATAGTTGATCGCGAATGCGCCGACCCACGCCGTCCACGACCAGCCCCAGATGTGGACGACGCGCTCGCGCCGGAAGAGCCGGCCCAGGCCGTCCGCGAACGAGGAGGCCTCGGCGCGGATGCGCTGGTTGGCGGGCAGCCGGCGGTGCAGCCGCTCGGAGCGCGCCACCGACCGGAGCCGGCCGCGGAACAGCGCGCCCAGCGCCACGGCCGCGGCGAGCGCCGCCACGATGACCCATGCAGCCGTCTTCCATCCTTCGTACCGCGCCGGCACGGGCAGGAACGGACTCACGGCGAGGAAGCAGAGCAGCAGCGTGACCGTGTCCGTCACCCGCTCGGTGAGCATCGAAGAAAGGACGTGCCCGAGCCGAATGCCCGGCTGGCGGGTCGTCATGGCGACGCGGGCCACATCGCCGAGGCGCGCCGGCAGCACGTTGTTCAGCAAAAAGCTGATATGGAGGATGCGGTAGAGCCGGCGCGTGGTGACGGGCGCCGATTCGGGCAGGAGCAGCCGCCAGCGGACCGTCTTGGCGACCAGCGAAGCCACGAGGCAGGCGATGGCGAGGGCGACGAACAGCGGGTCGGCGGTGCGCAGCGAGGCGACCGTGGGCGTCCACGGGATGAGCTGCCACAGGAGCGCCACCGATGCGGCGGTGACGACGAACCCGGGCGCCGACCTGGCAAGCGAACGGATCACTGCCCAGTCCCTTCCCCAACAGCGTGCCACAAGCCTTCCCCAAGGGAAACGGCCGGGCTACGCTGGAAGGCGTGTCGGTGATTGCCGAATCCGGCCGCCCGCGCGGATGGAGCCGCCTGCGGCTCCCGCCCCTGCCGGAGCCCCCGGCCACCCGGCGGGGCCGCCTCCTCCTCGCCGCACAGGCGGGCATCCTGCTCGCGATGACCGCGTCGGTCGCGACCCGCACGTGGCAGGACCACCTCTGGGTCGGTTTCCTCCTCGTCGGCGTCGCCGCGCTCCTCTGGGCGCCGGAGATTCGGCAGCGGCGCATCCGCCGCTGGTGGTTCGTCTACGTCGGCGGAATCTTCGTCTACACGCTGCTCCGCGCCTACGCCGATGAGACTGGCGTGCCGGTCCGCATCGAATACCCCATCCGCTTCGACCGCTGGCTCTTCCTCGGCACGGACCCGACGCTCTGGCTTCAGCGGGAGTTGTTCGACCCCCGCCGCATCGGGTTCGTCGACTACGCTGCGGTGGCGACCCACTGGTCGTTCTTCATCGCGCCGCACGCCCTCGCCGTCGGCGTCTTCCTGGTGGACCGGCGCCACTTCCCGCGCTTCGCGCTGCTGATGGTCGGGACGATGTGGCTCGGGCTGGCGCTGTTCTTCGTCGTTCCCACCGCGCCGCCGTGGTTCGCCGGCGAACTCGGCGCGCTCGCCGGCGTGCGCCGGGTCATGGATTACGTCGGCGGCTCCATCCACGGCAGCGCCTACTCGTCGCTGTACGCCGCGCTCGGCGAGCCGAACTCCGTCGCGGCGATGCCGTCGATCCACATGGCGGTCACGTTCGCGATGTACCTTTGGGCGCGGCGCCACATCCCGGCGCTCGCCCCGTGGCTCCTCGGCTACTCGGCGGTGATGGCGCTGTCGCTGGTGTACCTCGGCGAGCACTACGTGTCCGACCTGCTGGTGGGCGTTGCCTGCGCATTCGCTGCATGGCTGGCCGCCAGCCGCTTCGCGCCGGAGCTCCCGGAGCCGGCTATGCAGCCCGCTGATACAGGTTCACGCCCGCGGTTTTGAGGCCGATTTCGCCGGAGCGCATGATCATCTCGCTCCCGCCGACGAAGAGGACGCCGCCCGGCCGCAGCGCCTTGCTGAAGCCGGCGTAGATGTGGGCCTTCGCCTCATCGGTGAAGTAGATGACGACGTTGCGGCAGGCGATGAGGTCGAGATCGGAGGGGTACGGGTCCTTCAGGAGGTCGTGCCGCCGGAAGGTCACCTTCCGCCGAATCTCGTCGACCACCCGGTACGTCCCGTCTTCGTGGATGAAGTACCGCTTCAGGTAGTCCGGCGGCACGGAGCGCACTTCGGAGGGCAGGTAGCCGGCGCCGTCCTTCGCGCGCGAGAGAATCGGCATGTCGACGTCGGTGGCGAGGATGCTGTGGCGGCCCTGCGGGTCGATCCGGTCGAGGATCATCGCGATGGTGTAGGGCTCGCAGCCGATGGAGCAGCCGGCGCTCCAGATCTTCAGGCTGCGGCGCTCCTTCAGGAGCTGGGGGAACCAGCGCGTCTCCAGTTCGCGGAACCGCTCGGGCTGGCGGAAGAACTCGCTGACGTTGATGGTGAGCGTGTCCCGCACTTCGTCGAGCAGCTTCGGGTCGGTGGCGATGGCGCGCGAGAACGCCGTCCACGAGCTGATGCCGCGGCGGGTCATCAGGCTCCCGAGCCGCCGCTTCATCTGGGGCTCCTTGTACTGGCCGAGCGGGACGCCGATGGCGGCCTCCAGCGCGCGCCGGAACGAGAGCCACTGGGGGTCGGAACCGGTCTCCTGCATCGTCATGCCTGCCTCCCGGGAACGCTCGCGGCGAGCGCCGCGGCGATGCGGTCGATGGGCAGCTGCCGCGCCGACTTCGTCCGTTCGACGGTGACGCGCGGCATGCCGTAGACCACGCTGGTCGCTTCGTCCTGGGCGAACACCTGTCCCCCGGCGGCCTCGACCCGGGCGGCGCCGTCGGCCCCGTCCCGGCCCATCCCCGTGAGGATGGCGACGCTGACGGCGCTGCCGAACACCTCCGCGGCCGAGAACAGGGTGACATCGACGCTCGGGCGCACGCCGTGGACGGTCGGGCCGCGGTCGAGCCGGACCCGCCGGTCCCGCCCGATGATGAGGTGGAAATCGCCGGGCGCGATGAGCACCCGCCCGGGGAGGAGGAGGTCGCCCTCCTGCGCCTCCGCGACAGGTAGCGGCGAGAGCCCGTCCAGCCGGCGGGCCAGCGCGCCCGTGAAACCGGGCGGCATGTGCTGCACCACCAACACCGCCGCGTTGAGGCCGGCCGGAAGGTGGGGCACGACCTGCGTGAGGGCCGGCGGCCCGCCCGTGGAGGAGCCGATGACCACCGCGTATTTGGCGGGCTGCTGGCTGCCCGTGAGGCGCGGGCGCTCGGGCAGCCGCACGACGGGGGGAGCCGGCGCCGCCGGCCGCCGCCGCGTCAGCCGCGCCTGGCTCGCCCGCTGGACCGCTTCGAAGAGCTTTTCGCCGACGTTGACGAGGTCGGCGCTAAGGCCGGACGGCTTGCCGACGCATTCGACGGCGCCCGCTTCGAGCGCGCGGATGGCGGTCGACGTGCCTTCGTGCGTGAGGGTCGAGACCATCACGATCGGTGTCGGCACCGTCTGCATGATCTCGGCGACAGCCGAGACGCCGTCCATGCGGGGCATCTCGACGTCCATGGTGATGACGTCCGGGCGGAGCTGCAGCGCCTTCTGGACGGCCTCCATGCCGTCGGCGGCCTGGCCGACGACGGTGACGCCGGGGTGGGCCGTGAGCAGGCGCTCGATCGCGCGCCGCATGAACGCCGAATCGTCGACGATGAGGACGCGCAACGGGCGCGCCGGGGACTGGGCCGGGTATGCCACCGCCGCGCCTCCCCGCTCAGTTGCAGAGCTTGCTGACGGCGGCGAGCACGCGGTCGGCCTCGGCCGGCTTGACGAGGAAGTCCTTCGCCCCGCTCTTGACGGCTTCGAGGACGATCTGCTGCTGGCCGAGCGCCGTGACCATGGCCACTTTCGCGTTCGGGTCCACCTTCCGGATCTCCTTGAGGGCGGTGAGCCCGTCCATCTCCGGCATGGTGATGTCCATCAGGACCGCATCGGGCTTCGCCGCCTGGTACTTTTCGACCGCCTCGAGGCCGTTCTCGGCCTGGATGACTTCGTACCCGGCCTCCGTGAGGATCTTGGACATCCTCATGCGCATGAAGGCGGCATCGTCGACAACGAGAATGGTTGCCATCGTGTGTCTCCTACAGTTCGCTGGCCGGTGAAGCGGCCGTTCGGACGAAGGTCTTGCCCGTCGCCACGTGGAGCTCCATCGTGCGCCCTTTGGTCCCGCCGAGGTCGGCGGCGGTCACGCGGATCCCGTGGTGCTTCAACCGTTCGGTTATGGCTTCGGCATTCCGGACGCCGATCTTGAATTTCTCGGCGTTCGCAGCCCCGAGGACTGCGGCGCCGCCTGCGACCTTCACGATGAGCCGCCGCTTGACGGCGCCGGCCTCAGCGAGGCGCTGGAGCAGCAGGTCGATGCCCGTATCGGCGAAGCGCGCGGGCTCGCGGTCATCCACCCGCTTCCCCTCGGAAGACGGCAGGAGGATGTGCGCGAGGGCCGCCACTTTCGCCTCCGGGTCGTAACAGGCGATGCCGACGCACGAGCCGAGGCCGTAGGCCACGAGGATGTCATGCGGGTCGCGGCTGAGGGCGAGCTGGCCGATGCCCACGGAGATGCGCCGGGCCTCGGCGGTCGTGGTCGTCATGCCGCTACCCTCTGGAGCGCCCCGAGCGATGCCGGGTCCGGCGCGACGATGAGCAGGCCCGCGGTGCGCCCCTTCTGGTCCTCGAAGACGGCATCCATCATGACGACGTCGCTGCCCTGCGACAGCACCTCCGCATAGACGGACTCGACCAGCGCAATGGCCATGTCGTGGAGCACTTGCGGCGGGCTCGGGTGGAGCACCAGGTTCAGGTGGTCGGCCAGGGCGTTGACGAACGCGGAGCCGACGATGTTGCCCAGCTCCGAAATCGCGGAGCAGGCCATCTCGTCCGGGCCGGTCGTGGTGCCCGGCTCCTGCCCCATCATGAGGTCGACGCATTCCAGCGCCCGCGGCTCCGGGAAGAGCAGCATCACGTGCCCCGTGATGTCCCCCGAAATCGAGAGGTAGGAGCCGATGACGACCGTCTCCTCGCCGCCGACGGCATCGCAGGCGTCGTTCTTCGTCCCGGTGCGGATGTTCGGGACGTGGATGGAAATCTCCTGGCCCATCAGCCCGCTCAGGCCCCTGCCGGCGCGCACCGCGCCGTCCGCGGCAACTGCAGCCAGGGTGGGAATCAGCTCATCAACGGCCATCTGCATGCTCCCTGCGTGGGTGGGGGGTGAGGGTCCGGGCGGCGCTACGCCGGGACCGCGACGGCGGCCTGTTCGGTCACGAGGCTGGCGATATCGACGATGAGGCCGAGGGTGCCGTCGCCGAGGATGGTCGCCCCGGTGAGACCCTTCCGGGTCCCGAGCATGTCGCCGAGGGATTTGACGACGACGTCCTGTTCGCCGAGCAGCCGGTCGACGATGAACGCCGCCTGGCGGTCGCCGTGGCGCGCGGCGACGACGAAGTAGCCGTCCGTCGGCAGCATCCGCGGGCGGGTGTCGCCGAGCGCGGCCGCGAGGTCGATCATCGGCAGCAGCCGGTGCCGCAGCCGCAGCGTCTTGCGGCCGCCGACGGTGTGGATGTCGGCCTCGTGGTCGGCGAGTGCCTCCGTGACCGAGACGAGGGGGATGGCATAGACGGTGCCGTTGGCGGAGACCATGAGCGCCTTCGTCGTCGCCAGCGTGAGCGGCAGCTGGATGATGACTTCCGTCCCCTTGCCGGGCACGCTGCTCACGGTGATCTGGCCGTTCAGCCGCTCGATGTTGGTCCGGACGATGTCCATGCCGACGCCCCGGCCCGAGACGTCGGTGATCTGCTTCGCGGTGGAAAGCCCCGGCATGAAGATCCACTGGACGACCTGGTCGTCGGTCGACGCCTCGGCAGCTTCGCGTGTCATCAGCCCCTTTTCCACCACCTTTCGCCGCAGCGCGGAGGTGTCGATCCCGCGGCCGTCATCGCGCACGGCGAGGTAGATGTAGGTCTCCTGGTTCCAGGCGGTGACCGAGATGGTCCCGGTCTCGGGCTTGCCGGCCGCGCGCCGCTCCTCGGGCGATTCGATCCCGTGGTCCACGGCGTTGCGGAGGATGTGCACGAGCGGGTCGGAAATCTCTTCGATGACGGAGCGGTCCAGCTCCGTCTCTTCGCCGGCGGTGACGAGGTCGACTTTCTTCCCGCACTTCACGGCGACGTCCCGCACGAGGCGCGGCAGCCGCGAAAGCACCGAGCGGACCGGCAGCATGCGGCTGCGCATGATCTGCTCCTGGAGCTCGTCGGTCACGCGGGCGAGGTGTGAGGTCGTCTCTTCGAAGTTGTCCATCAGCTCGCTCAGGCTGGCGTCGCGGAGCACGGAGCTGAGCTGTTCGCGCACCTGCTGGAGGCGGGTGCGGTCGATGACCAGCTCGCCGACGAGGTTCATCAGCCCGTCCAGCCGCTCGACATCGATGCGGACGGACTGGGAGGCCTTGCGGCCGTTTGCGCCCCGCTGCGTCTCCGCCGGGGCGTCTTCCCGCGCTTCGCCGGCCTCCGGCCGGGCTGCCGCGGGCTGCTGCGGCTCGTCGCGGAAACCTTCGATGGGGCCGGTGGCTTCTGCGGGCGGCACCTGCCGGAGCCGCACGGCGGCGACGTCGCTCACTGCTTTCAGCGCGGCCGCGACCTGCTCGTCAGTCTGGCGCGTCACCAGGAGGCTCGCCATCCGGTACTCGCCGCCGCCAGCCTCGATGACGTCGCGCTCCGGCCAGCAGGCCGCCACCTTGCCGATGCTCTCCATCTCCTGGAGCACCTGGTAGCAGCGGATGGACGGCAGCTGGCAATCGGACGCGATGGTCACGTCGACGAAGTAGATGCCCTGGCCCTGCTCGACGTCCTCCCAGCAGCACTCGAGCGCGCCCGCCGGCACCTGGTAGACCGGTGCGTCATGGGCTTCTGGCAGCGCCACGGCCGGGCCGTCGCCTTCGAGCACGGCCATCAAGTCGGCCTCGAGGCGTTCGGTCTCGATGCCCGAATCGACCCGGGTGACGACTTCGTTGGCGAGCACGCGGAGCGCGTCGAGCCCCGCCAGCAGCGCATCGACCACGTCGGACGTCGGCGCCCGCCGGCCCTGCCGCACCGCGTCGAGCACCGTTTCCATCGCGTGGGTGAGCGAGGCCATCTTCTTGTGGCCGATCGTCGCGCTCGAACCTTTCAGGGTGTGCGCCGCCCGGAAGATGCGCTGGACGAGCGCGGGGTCGGGTTCGCCCTCGAGCTGGACGAGCGACTGGTCGAGCAGTTCGATTTGCTCCTCCGCCTCTTCGAGGAAGAGCTTCAGGTCCTCGTCGTCGAGGTCGAACTGGAGCGGGGTTCCTTTCGTGCTGGCCATGCGGCGGCACTCCTCGCAATCAAGGAATCGAAATCCGTCGGTCCGTCCCGCGGCGCTGCTGCCGCGCCCGGTCAGGCCGCCCGGGAGAAGCTGCCGTAGTCATCCGCGGAGGCGGGCAGCACCCCTTCGAGGTCGACCAGCGAGACGAGGCGGTCTTCGAGCTTCGCGACGCCGCGGAGGTAGCCGTTCTCCGGCCCGGCGACGATGGCGCTCGGCGGCTCCACCTGGTCGCCGGGGATGCGCATCACTTCGCTCACCGCATCGACGATGAGCCCGACCATGCCGGTCGAGCTGCTGACGACGACGATGCGGGTTTCCGGGGTGTACTCGCTGGCCGGGACGCCGCACCGCTTCCGCAGGTCGATGACGGGCACGACCCTGCCGCGGAGGTTCGTGATGCCCTCCACCCAGAAATCGGCGCCGGGGATGCTGGTGATCGTCTGCATCCGGACGATCTCCTGCACCGCCTGGATATCGAGCGCGTAGTACTCATCGGCGAGCTTGAAGATGACGACATGCTCCTCGCTGGCGGGGAGCGCAGTCGATTCAGGGGCAGCTTCGAACCTGGCCACGGTCGGTCCTCCTCGTGAATCCCGGCTCTCCGCCGGGGCGCTAGAAAAAGCTACGAACCGCCGGGGAAGCGCGGGCATCCGCGGCTCCCCCGATGCGCCCCCGGATCTCCCCTAACCCGTCCCCGCCCCGTGGGGGAATCGTCACTGCGGGCCTAGGGTTTCCGCGGATTTCGTGCCGATAGTCACTACAGGGACACTGCGGGAGGAGACAGGCCGCCGATGGCATCCGACAACGCCGTCCTCACCCAGCGCGAAATCGACGCGCTCCTCAGCGCCGATGTGAGCCAGCTCGACGCGGACACCATCGTCGCCATGCCGCCCCCTGCGCGGAAGGATGGCGGCCGCCGCGTGAAGCCGTACGATTTCCGCCACCCGGAGAAGCTCTCCAAGGAGCAGCTCCGCGGCCTCCAGATCATCCAGCAGGGCGTCGCCGGCTCGATGGCGGCGAACTTCTCGGCCAGGCTGCGCGCCCCGGTGGAATCCCGGCTCAGCGCCCTCGAACGCGGCATTTACGAGGAGTACGTCAGCCAGCTCGGCACCCAGTCCGTCGTCATCATCATCGATATGTCCCCGCTCCAGGGGTACGCGGTCACCGCCTTCGGGCTCGATGTCGCCTTCGGCATCATCGACCGGCTCCTCGGCGGCAAAGGGAAGCGGGCGCCGCGGGTGCTCAACCGCGACCTCACCGATATCGAGATCGCCCTCATCCGCCACATCGGGATGGACGTCGCGCGGTCGCTCATCGAGCCGTGGGCGCGCATCGTCGAGCTGACGCCGGATGTCTCGGAGCTGGCGCTCGGGCCGCAGGTGATGCACGCCATCCCGCCCTCCGAGTTCGTCATCACCGCCTGGTACGAAATCCGGCTCGCCGAGCAGACGGGCGGGATTTCGCTCTGCTTCCCGCTCACCATCCTCGAACAGATCCTGCCCAAGCTGACCGGCCAGAGCCTCTTCGACAACCGCCCGGCGCGAAAAGCGAAGGAGGACGAACGCGTCCGCGAGGAGCAGGTGCTGCCCATGAGCGTTCTCCTCCGCGCCATCCTCGGCTCGGCCCGCGTCCCGGCGGTGGACCTCGCCCGTCTCGAGCCCGGCGACATCATCGTCCTGGACCGGGAGATCGACGAGCCGCTGCGGCTGATGGTCGGCAATTGCGAGCGCTTCGCCGGCGTGCCCGGGACGCATGGGCGGCGGCTGGCGCTACAGGTGACGGGCATGGTTGACGATGATGGTTGGGTGAGACCGTTCGAGGATGTCGCCAATGGCTAGCACGATCCCGATCCGCGCGGTGCTCATGTCCTCGGAGATCATGAACGGCGGGTCCGGGTTCCACCGGCTCGTCTTCAAGGTCGACGGCGGCCGCGCGGGCATGAGCACGGTAACCGTCCTCATCTCCCAGGATGCGCACCGGAAGATCGTGCAGCAGATGGCCCGCGCCCGCTTCGCGCCCGTCGAAAAGACGACCCTCCTGAAGACGTGGGCGCGGTGGGAGCTGGCGATGCGCCTCGAAGAGTACGGCATGCTCCCGGCTACCGTGACCATCACGTCCCGGGACATCGACGATTTCGGCGCCTACGCATCGGACCTCGGGCGGACGCTCCAGGTCGGCTGAGGGCGCCGGCACCGTTCCCACCCTGTTCGGCGCATCGCCAGGAGGATTCCATGCACGCAAGGATCACCGTCGCCGAGGCCGCCCAGGCGGCCGCCGAAGCCGGGGAGAAGGCCCGGGTCGAGCTCATCGCCCCGTTCGTCGAAGCCGCCGCGCKCGTCATCCAGCAGGAATGCGGCGAGCGGGTGACCCGCGGCCAGCTCCACCGCGTCCGGTCGCCGCAGACCTCGAACGAAGTGTCGGTGCTGATCGCCATCACCGGCGGCGTCGCCGGGCTCGTGATCTACTCGATGTCCGAGCAGACGGCGAAGGAGTTCGCTTCCCGCATGATCGGTGAGCCCGTGCGGGAGTTCGATGCCCTGCCGCAGAGCGCGATCGCCGAGCTCGCGAACATGATCACCGGCCAGGCCGGCATCGCCCTGGAGAAGAACGGCTTCCCCAGCGACATGTCGCCCCCGGTCCTCCTGCTCGGGAAGGGGAGCAGCATCGCCACGCTCAACCTGACGCGCCTGGTCGTCCCGCTCGTCGTCTCGTTCGGCGAGTTCAACATCGACATCGCCATCAAAGAGGTCTGACGCCGGCTAGAGCGTTGGCGCCGCCGGGGGTAGCATCCGCCTGTGAGCACCGAACGCCCCCGCCGACGTCGCCGGGTCGATGCCCCGGCTTCCTCGCTCCCGCGCCCGGCGGCTGCGCCTGCGGGTGTGGCAGCGCCGGCGGCCCGCCGGCCTCAGCCGCATCACCCCCAGCCGCGCGCCCACCACGTCACGCGGGACTACAGCTACGTCCGCCGCGACCTCCTCGGCATCCTCGTCGTCGGCCTCATCAGCCTCGGTTTCATCGGGGTGATGAGCTTCGTCGTCCAGTAAACCCGGTCGATTCGCCCTGTTCGCCGCTCAGCGCAGGCTCGCGTAGGCGAGGTACGCGGCGATGCCCGCCGGGAGCGCCCCGTACAGCCAGACCTGCGGCACGAGGACGGCCATCACACCCCACGCGACGAGGATGCCCGCGATAGCGAAGCTGACGACGGCGGGGCCGCGCTTCCGCCCGGTCGCGAATTCCAGCATCCGCGTGAATGCGTAGCCGAGCCCGGCGCCGACGAAGATGGCAAAGAACCCGAAGGTGAAGGGCAGCAGCACGAGCCCCCAGATGAGCCCCATGACCACGCCGCCGATGAGCGACGCGGCGGCGGCGCGCGCCATGCCCCCGGCGGTGAGGGTGTAGATCGGGTTCTTCGCGATTCTCGCGCAATCGCGGCAGCGCGCCCCGACGGGCGTCTGAACGAGGCAGCGCGGGCAGATGGGCGTGCCGCACCGGCTGCAGCGCAGCGCCGTTTCGACGCCGGGGTCGCGCGGGCACGTCACGACCGTGCCGGGCGGCGGCGCGCCAGCGGCCGGGGCCGGCGCCGTGAGGACCGGGCCGCCGTTCCGGCGCGCGTCGTACTCTGCGCGCCGCTTCGCATCGCCGAGGACGTCCCACGCCGCTTCGAGCAGGCGCCGGCGCTCCCGGACGGCGGGGTCGGGGTCGGCTGCGTATCTCGCCGAAAGGCTGCGGTAGGCGGCTTCGATCACCTCGCGGCTCGCGTTCGGCGAAACCTCGAGCACTTCGTACCAGTCGGGCTGGCCCCCGTCGTTCTCCCCCGGCATTGCTCGATCGTACCGCCCCGGCGGTAAAGCGGAACGGAAAGGGGCGGTCAGCCGGCCCGGAGGCGGGCGCGCGCCGCCTCGGCCGCCTGCTCCAGCGGCACCCCGGCTTGCTCGCCCTCGCCCTCGAGCGGCTTCAGCGTGGCGATGCCCTGCGCCAGCTCGTCCTCGCCGATGATCAGCGCGAGCCGCGCGCCGGCCGCGTTCGCCGAGCGCAGCTGCGCTTTGAACGAGCGGCCGCCTTCGCCGATGACGGCGGCGATGCCGCGGTCCCGGAGCGCCGCTGCGAGCCGGACGGCCGCGGGCGCGGACCCTTCGCCGCGGTGCACGATGAACACCTCGGCCGCGGGCGCCGGTTCGAAGACGACGCCGTTCTTCTGCATCTCGAGGATGATGCGCTCGATGCCGGTGCCGAACCCGATGCCCGGGGTGGGCGGCCCGCCAAGGAGCTCCACGAGCCCGTCGTAGCGGCCGCCGCCGCCGATCGTGCCCTGCGCCCGCTCGTCATCGTCCGGGACGACTTCGAAGACGGTCCGGTTGTAGTAGTCGAGACCCCGCACCAGCAGCGGGTCGACCGCGAACTTGACGCCGGCCGCCGCGAGGGCCGCCTGGACCGCGTCGTGGTGCTCGCGCGCGGCGGGGCTGAGCTGGTCGACCAGCTTCGGCGCGCCCTCCTTGAACGGGATGTCCCGCTCGTCTTTGCTGTCGAGGAGCCGCAGCGGGTTCCGCTCGAACCGGCGCCGGCTGTCCTCGGACAGCCGGTCGAGGAACGGGCGGTAATAGTCTTTCAGCCGCTCGACGTAGGTGCGGCGCGGTTCGAGGTCGTCGAGCGAGCCGAGCCGGACGGTGATGCCGCGGATGCCGAGCATCCCGTACAGCCGCCAGAGCATGGTGATGACTTCGGCGTCGACGAGCGGGTCCGCCGAGCCGAGCACCTCAGCGTCGAACTGCGTGTGCTGGCGGTAGCGCCCTTTCTGCGGCCGGTCGTACCGGAACATCGGATGGGTGGTGTACAGCCGGACCGGCTGCGGCCAGCTGCTCATCCCGTGTTCGAGGTAGGCGCGGACGATCGCCGGGGTGCCCTCCGGGGTCAGCGCGAGCCGATCGCCCCCGCGGTCTTCGAAGACGTACATCTCCTTTTCCACGATGTCCGTCGTATCTCCGCTGCCTTTTTCGAAGACGCCGGCGACTTCGAACATCGGCGTGTCGATGCGCTGGAAGCCGTGGAGCCGGGCCACCTCGCGCACGGCATCGAGCACAGCCTGCCAGTAAGGCTGCATCGCGGGCAGCACGTCCTGCGTGCCGCGGGGGGCCTGGAAACGGGGCATGGGGCCGTCCTGACGAGCGGGGGTGACAGCATGTTAGGATAAGAAGAAGGATTGCCCCGGCAAAGAGGCCGCCGCCCATGTCCGTGAGCCCTGGAGAGCCCGCCGTAGCCAGCGTCAGCATCGACGCCCTGCTCGCGCGCGCCAGCCAGTACCTCCCGGCCGAACGCCTCGACATCATCCGCGACGCCTTCGACTTCGCCGCCCGCCACCACGAGGGGCAATTCCGCAAGACGGGCGACCCCTACATCACCCACCCCGTCGCCGTCGCTGAACTCGTCGCCAACCTCGAACTCGACCACCTCGCCATCGCCGCCGCGCTGCTGCACGACGTCCAGGAAGACTGCGGTGTCCGCAACGAGGAGATCGCCGAGCGGTTCGGCCCGCGGGTCGCGAAGCTGGTCGACGCGCTCACCAAGCTCGACAAGCTGCCGATGAACGTGGCCGACCTGGACCCGATGCGCGGCACCACGCAGGCCCAGAACCTCCGGAAGATGTTCCTCGCGATGGCCGAGGACCTGAGCGTCGTCCTCATCAAGCTGTGCGACCGGCTGCACAACATGCGGACGCTCTGGGCGTTCCCGCCCGAAAAGCAGCGGCGCATCGCGCTCGAAACGCAGGAGATTTTCGCGCCGCTCGCCAGCCGCCTGGGCGTGTGGCAAATCAAGTGGGAGCTCGAAGACCTCGCCTTCCGCTACCTCGAACCGGAGAAGTACCGCGAAATCGCCGAACTGCTCGCCTCCAAGCGCGTTACCCGCGAGCGGGTCATCGCTGAAGCGTCGGTCATCCTCAAGGAGCACCTCGAGGCCGCCGGCATCAAGGCCGAGGTGACCGGCCGAGCGAAGCACATCTACAGCATCTACCAGAAGATGCGGCGCTATTCAGCGCAGTCGAAGAGCTTCGACCAGATCTACGACCTCCTCGCGATGCGCGTGTTCGTCGATACCGTCTCCGAGTGCTACCACGCCCTCGGCGTCATCCACGCGCTCTGGCGGCCGATTCCCGGCCAGTTCGACGACTACATCGGGAACCCGAAGGACTCGATGTACCAGTCGCTCCACACCACCGTCGTCGGCCCCGGCGGGAGGCCGCTCGAAATCCAGATCCGAACGTGGGAGATGCACCGGGTTGCGGAATACGGCGTGGCGGCCCACTGGCGGTACAAGGAGGGCGGGAAACAGGCCGGCCGCGACGAAGAGCGGATCGCGTGGCTGCGGCAGCTCATTGAATGGCAGCGCGACCTCGCGGGTGCCGACGAATTCGTCGAATCAGTCAAGACCGACATCTTCCACGACCAGGTCTTCGTCTACACCCCCAAGGGCGACGTGCTCGACCTCCCCGCCGGCGCGACGCCGCTCGATTTCGCCTACCGCATCCACACCGACCTCGGCCACCAGACGGTCGGCGCGAAAGTGAACGGCCGCATGGTGGCTCTCAACTCGCCGCTGAAGACCGGCGACGTGGTCGAAATCCTCCGCAGCCGGACGAGCAAAGGGCCTTCGCGCGACTGGCTGAACCAGAACCTCGGCTACATCCGGACGGCGCACTCCCGGGAGAAGATCCGGCAATGGTTCCGCAAGCAGGAGCGGGCGGAAAACATCGAGCGCGGCCGCGAGATGCTCGAGAAGGAGCTGAAGCGGCTCGGCTGGGACGTCGCCGAGCGGCAGGAGCAGCTCCTCCAGCTGTTCAACTACACCAGCTGGGAGGACTTCCTCGCCGCCATCGGCTACGGGGGCGTCAGCACGAACAGCATCGCCCGCAAGGTGGCCGCCGTTATCGAGCGGGAGGAGGCGGAGGCCGAAGAGCCGCCCCAGCTGCCCCAGAAGCAGGAGGCCGCGAAGCTCGGCGGCCCGGGCATGCGGGTGCTCGGCGTCGGCAACCTCCTCACCACCATGGCCCGCTGCTGCAACCCCGTCCCCGGCGACCAGATCGTCGGCTACGTCACCCGCGCGCGCGGGGTCACCGTCCACCGCGCCGATTGCCTCAACATCCTCAACGAAGCCGAGCGGGAGCGGATCGTCGAAGTCGAGTGGGGCACGGTGACGCGCACCTACCCGGTCTCGATCCGCATCGAGGCGTGGGACCGGGTGGGCCTGCTCCGCGACATCACCACGGTCGTGACCGACGAGAAGGTCAACATGGTCGGCGTGCGGACCATCGAGAACGGCGATGGCTCGGTCACCATCACCACCACGCTTGAGACGACCGGCATCGAACAGCTCTCGCGCCTCCTCGCGCGCATCGAAATCGTCCGCGGCGTCCGCTCCGTGGAGCGCGTCCAGGAGCGCCGGCGGAAGCCGCTCCYCGAGGAAGCCCCCGTCCAGCTCCGCCGCACGGCGCCCTGATTCAGGCGACACGCCGACTTCCGACCGTCAGCTGAAGGCCGCGGTCCCGCCGCGCCGGCGGCAGCCGTTGCGGACGAAGCCGCTTTGCGCCGACGCGCGGCCGGCGGTCGACCCATGCCTCGGCAACCATGGCGCTGAGGATGGCGAGCGCCGAGCCGATGAGGACGAGGTCGACGAGGACGGTGAGGACCGGGTTGACCATGATGCGCACATCCGTTCGGGAGGTGGCGACAGCCTAGGCGAACGGATGTGCTGGTGTCAACACAAATGTTCGAAAAACGTCAGCAGGTGTCGCGCCGGGCAGCTGGCGTATACTCCCGCCCATGCCGCGCGCCCGCTCGCCGTTCCTCGCTCCTTCGGACGCTGCCCTCGAATTCGGCCGGCAGTACGCCCTCGTCCTCCAGCGCTGGGCCGAGCTGTTCGCCGCCGCGAGCGCCCTCGTCGAGGCGAACGTGCGCCTCGGCGAACTGGCGGCCGACGCGGCAGGAGAGTTCGAGGCATGGCTGCAGCGCGCCCGCGAGGCGCCGTTCGCGTGGGCCAGCCCGGAGGCGTTCCAGCGGTTCATGGAGGCGTTCGCTGCGCCCCCGGGGAAGCGGCCGCCGCAGGCCTAATCCAGCCGAGCCCGGTACTGGATGCTCTCCGCCATGTGGGCCGGCCCGATCTGCTCCGAACCGGCGAGGTCGGCGACCGTGCGCGCCACCTTCAACACCCGGTGGAATGCCCGCGCCGAGAGGTTGAGGCGCTCCACTGCCCGCTTCAGCAGCTCGGCGGCTGCCGGCTCCAGCGCTCCCTGCGCGAAATCGCGCACCTGCGCCGGCGACATCTCGCCGTTCGTCGCTGTCCGCGTCCCCGCGAACCGCTCCGCCTGCACGTCGCGCGCCGCGGCCACGCGCGCCCGCACCGCCCACGACGGCTCGCCCCGCGCGGCAGCCGTCAGCTTCTCGAGCGGCACCCGCGGCACGTCCGCGAAGATGTCGATGCGGTCCATGAGCGGGCCGCTCAGGCGGCGCTGATACCGGCCGACGACGGCCGGCGGACAGGTGCAGGGGCGCTCCGGGTCGCCGAGGTAGCCGCAGGGGCAGGGATTCAGCGCCGCGCAGAGCATGAAGCTCGCCGGGAAGGTCACAGCCTGCTTTGCCCGGCTGATCGTCACCGATTTGTCCTCGAGCGGCTGACGCAGCATCTCCAGCACGTGCGGGTCGAACTCCAGCAGCTCGTCGAGGAACAGCACCCCTCGGTGGGCAAGGGTGATCTCCCCGGGCCGCGGCACCGAACCTCCGCCGACGAGGCCGGCGTTCGAGATGGTGTGATGGGGCGACCGGAACGGCCGGCTCCTCACGAGGCCCGTTCCGGGCGGCAGGAGCCCGGCGACGCTGTAAATGCGGGTCACCTCCATCGCCTCGGCTGCCGTGAGCGGCGGGAGGATGCCCGGCACCGCCCGCGCGAGCAGCGTCTTGCCGCTGCCCGGCGGCCCCTTCATCACGAGATTGTGACCGCCCGCCGCCGCGACTTCGAGCGCGCGCTTCACGTGCTCCTGGCCGACGATGTCGGCGAAGTCGGTCACGGCCGACGCGAACGGGTCTTCTTCGCCGCGAGCGGAGCCTGCGAACCGCTCCAGCCCTGTCGCGCCGTTGAGATGCGCAGCGAGGGCGGCGAGCGACGGAACGGGATAGACCGCGAGCCCCTCGACGAGCGCAGCCTCGGCGGCGTTCTCGACCGGGACGAAGGCGCGGCGCATGCCCCGCGCGGCGGCGGTCATCGCCATCGGCAGCACGCCGCGGACCGGCCGCACGTCGCCCGTCAGCGCCAGTTCGCCGAGGAACACGGCGTCCGCCGGCTCGGCTGCGAGCTGACCCGAGGCGAGCAGGATGCCGACGGCGATGGGCAGGTCGTACGCGGGGCCTTCCTTCCGCAGGTCGGCCGGCGCGAGATTCACCGTGATGCGGTTGTTCGCCGGCCATGCGAGCCCGCTGTTCCGGATGGCCGCCCGAACGCGCTCGCGCGATTCCTGCACCGCGGCATCTGGCAGGCCGACGACCGTCATCGCCGGCAGCTGGGCGCGGGTGATGTCGATTTCGACCTCGACGAGCTCGCCATCGAGCCCGACGACCGCACAGCTCAGGACGCGGGCGAGCATCGGCGGATTGTAGCCAGCCCCGCGGGCCCGGGGTCAACTGCCCCGGAGGCGGCAGTATGCCTCGACGACGCGGCCGAGCCGCGCGACCCCCTCCTCGATGGCGGGCTCGTCGAGGCTCGAATACCCGAGCACGAACGACGCGCTGGAGGGCGGCGGGCCCGCGTAGTAGATGTGCGCGCTGTGGAGGCCGACGCCCGCCGCACGCGCGGCTTCGACGACGGCGCGGCTGTCGTCCACCCCCGGCAGCTCCAGCATCACGTGGATGCCGCTCTCCGTTCCCCGCACGGCTGCCCGGCTCCCGAGGTGGCGCTCGATGGCGGACAGCAGGCGCTCGCGGCGGCGGGCGTACACACGCCGCATCCGCCTCAGGTGGCGCTCGAAGTGCCCCTCCTCGATGAACGCGGCAAGCACGGCCTGGTAGAGCAGTGCGACGTGCCGGTCGGTGAGCCACTTCGCCCGTGCGATGGCCGCCTTCAGGGAGGGCGGCGGGACGAGGTAGCCGAGCCGCAGCGCCGGCAGCAGCACTTTCGACATCGTGCCGGTGTAGACCACCCGGCCGGCTTCATCGAGCCCCTGGAGCGCTGCGAGCGGGCGGCCGGCGTATCGGAACTCGCTGTCGTAGTCGTCCTCGATGATGGTGGCGCCTGTCCGCCACGCCCACGCGAGCAGCTCCATCCGCCGGGCTGCCGAGAGCACCGCCCCGGTCGGGAACTGGTGCGAAGGCGTGACATAAACCACCCGCGCCCGCTCGGGCAGTTCAGCGACCACGATGCCCTCCTCGTCGACGCGGACCGGTACGATCTCGGCGCCCGCGGCTTCGAAGACAGTGCGCGCGCCGGAGTAGCCGGGCTCCTCCATCGCTACCGCGTCGCCGGGGTCGAGGAGCACCCGCGCCGCGAGGTCGAGCGCCTGCTGCGAGCCGTTCACGATGACGAGGTCCTCGGCCGAGCAGCGCACGCCGCGGCTGCGCTGGAGGTAGCGGGCGAGCGCGCTGCGCAGCGCCGGCAGCCCTTCCGCCGGGCCATAGCCGAGCAGCTCGGCCGGGGGGTAGTCGAGAATGCGGCGCGTCAGCGAGCGCCACTCTGCGAGCGGGAACTCGGCGAACGACGGCGTGCCGTAGCGGAAGTCGAACGGCAGGCGGCCGTGCCCCATCGGCGGCACCGGGTCTTCTGGGGGGAGCCGCCGGGCGAACGCGGAGAACTTCGCCGGCTGCGCGGGGAGCGGCGCGCCCGGCGGCGGCGACCCCGTCCCCGGGCGCCGGGCGCGGAACGCCCGGTCCGGGAGTTCGGGTGCGACGAACGTCCCCGAACCGTGCCGCGCCACGAGGTAACCTTCGGCGGTGAGCTGGTCGTAAGCCTCGAGGACGGTGTTGCGCGCGATGCCGAGCGCCCGCGCGACCGCGCGGGTGGCTGGCAGCCGCTCGCCCGGCTGGAACCGGCCGTCGAGAATCGCCCGCCGCAGACCCTCGGCGAGCCGAACGTAGGCGGGCTGGCCGGGCAGCTCCGGGAGGTCGATGACGACGTCCATGGCTCCACCCCTGTCCCGCGAAGTGGCCCTTCCATCGGCCGCACGGAGGAGACGATCGTAGGGCCATGGACGACTTATGGACATCGCCGCTCCGGTACGTTCCTGCCACGCTGCTGGCAGCAGGGGGCGCGTGGCTGCTCGTGACTGGCCTGGGCCTCGGCCGCGACGGGCTTCGGCTGGCCAGTATCCCGGCGCCGCGCGGCAACTGGCTGCTCATGCGGGGCATACGGCGGCTCACCCAGGGCGCAGCCCTGCTCGCCGTCGGCCTCGGCTGGGCGTTCCAGTCGCCCGTCGCGATAGCCGCAGGGCTCATCTTCGGGTTCGAAGAGCTCATCGAGACGAGCATCGCTGCCGCTGCCCTCCGCGACGATGCGGACCGCGGCGCGGCGACAGCCGGGGACGGGAGCCCGCAGGGGTGAGCGAACTGTTTCGCCCCGGGCGAGCGGGCGGCCGGCAGACGAACGTCCGCCGGGGCAATGCGGGCCGGGCGGATGACGCCGCGAGGCTACGGCTCGCCGATGCGCGCTTCGATCCAGGGCACGAGCAGGTCGAGGAGCCGCTCCCGCGGGTCGGCGAGCTTTCGGCCCTCCTCGCCGACCGGGTTGAGGTAGTGGTCCGCCCATTCGAGCGTCACCAGCTGCTTATCGGCGGCGCCGCTCTTCTCGAGGATCTCCTGCTGCTCAGAGGGGAAGATGTCGCAGTCGCCGTCGGCGAAGACGATGAGCGTCGGCACTGTCACGTGCCGGATGGTGTCCGGGAGGTCGGCCTGGGAGCTGGTGCCGCTCCAGGTGCTCAGCCAGCCGCGCGGCGTCATCACGCGGGCGAGCCCCCCGTAGCCGTAGTTCCCGATGATCGGGTCGCCGGGCGAAAAGATGCTGCCGAGCGGCCGCCGGCTCGGGTCGATCGACGGGTCGAGGTAGGCCGGGTTCGCCAGCGTGCGGTAGATGACCATGTACCGGCCGAGCCGCGCCCGCCGCGCGACCAGCCCGCGGGCGGCCGGCGGAAGCGCCGCGAACCGCTCGGAGCGGAGTTCGCCCCGGAAGTAGGCGTGCTCGGCGAGATACTCGCGGGCGATGGCGTCCAGCCGCAGGCTCCGCTCGCGCTGGCGGCGGCGGTACTCGGCCAGCCACGCCGGGTCGTAGCGGCTCGGCTCCGGGTAGGGCCGGTAGCCGTTCTCCGGGTTGTACATGTCCCATGCGGGGTCGTAGCTCGCCGGGTCGGATTCGTTCGTGATGCTGGGGTCGAGGACGTTCAGCATGAAGCGGCCCTCGCCGAGGTGGGCGGCGACGGCGATGTAGAGGTCGCCCGGCGGCATCTGCTCCGATGCGAGGTCGATCGGCTCGACGGAAGGCGTCGACGAAAGGCGCTCGGCCGCGGGGCGCGAGGCCTGCGACTGGTAGAAGGCGAGCAGCGAGCCGCCGCCGGAATTCCCGAGCAGCACGATGCGTTCAAAGCCGCGCTCTCGCAGCCAGCGCATCCCGGCGGCGATGTCGAGCAGCAGCCGCTCGTGCACCATGTCGGTGTCGTTGTTCAGGTAGCGGCTGTTCTGGCCGAACACCGCGTAGCCGCGGGCGGTGAGCCCCGGCACGACATAATGCCGGGTGAATTCGCCCCGCGGGTGCATGAGGTAGACGGCCGTGCGCGGCTCGTGCCGGGGCGGAAGGTAGAGGATGCCGAAGCTCTGCGCGGTGTCGCTCGCTTCGAGGTAGACGGCCTCGCGCCGGGTGGCGGGGTCGAGCGTAGTGAACGAAAAGGGGAGGCGGCGGCCGCGGGATTCGAGCGGGTGAGACATGCGCGGCATCCTAGCACCGCCGCGCGGCGGCCTGCAGGCTAGCGGGGTGCCCGGCCGTCGATCGCCTTCGCGACCAGCTCCCGGGCCGCTTTCACCGCTGCCGGGTCGTTCCCGAGTGTGTAGACGATGACGATCGCGCGGCCCATCCGGTAGGCGTCGGAGTACACGAGATTGCCCTGGGCGTCCGGCTTCGCCGTGACGTAGCTCCGCGCTTCATCGGCCTGGTAGACGGGCTGGCCTTCGGCCTGCACGGTGCCGGGCCCGAACAGGTCGGGCGGCGGGTTGCGGAGCGCGTCGGCGATGGCGCCGAACTGCGCCCAGGCGGCATCGGCGGCCGGCAGCAGGTTCACTTCGATGCGGACGCTCGAGACGCCCGGCTTCGACCCGGAAAAAATCGCGATGAAAGCGTCCTGCTCCGGGGTGAGCGAGGGCAGCTTGCCGCTCGCCTCGAGGCGGAACCCCTCGCCGGAGAGGTCGGGGACGAGGTCGGCGGCGGTCGCGGCGGCGGCTGCCGTCGGGGTCGCGGCGTCCCCGCCCTTGCCCCCGCCGCAGGCCGTCGCGGCCCCGGCGGCGATCAGGAGAAGGCCCGCGGCAGCGAGGCGAACTGCACGATGACCTCGGCCGCCTGCCCGGGCGAGAGGCGGTCGGTGTTGATGCACAGGTCGTAGGTGCTCGGAGTCAGCCATCCGGTGTCGTAGAAGCGGCGGAAGTACTCCAGCCGCTCGTTGTCGGTCCTTTCGATGATCTTGAGCGCTTCCTTCTCGTCGACGCCCATCCCGGTCATGATGCGCCGGGCGCGGTATTTGGGCGAGCCCGTGATGAGCGCGCGAACCGTATCCGCGCGGTCCCGCAGGATGACCTGGGCTGCGTGGCCGACGATGACGCACTCGCCCCCGTCGGCGAGGTCGCGGATCACCTGTTCGAGGAACCGCCGGTAATCAGCCGAGGTGTAGAGCGGGCTCGTGGTGAGCGGGACCGGGTCCGCCCAGCCCGCGGCCGGCATCGCCGGGTTCCGCGCGAGCGCTTCGAGGATGCGCGTCAGGAGCGACGGCGTGTGCTCGGCTTCCGAAACCGTCTCGGGCGAGACGCCCGCCTCTGCCGCCGCTTCCTGGATGACCTGGTAGTCGACGTACCGGAACCCGAGCCGGTCGGCGACGGCCCGGGCGACTTCCTCACCCGCCGTCCCGACCTGCCGCGAGATGGAGATGACCCGCGTCGCCATGCGCGCGCTCCGCGAAAGTGTTCGCCGCCGGCATTGTAGCGCCGGCTGCCAGCACCGCAGGTGAACGTGAACCGGGGCCGGCAAATCGCCGGCCCCGGTCCCGCGGGAGGTGCCGTTGCGGACGGGTTGGCGCCCGTCTCAGGCGTCGAACGGGCCCGCGACGCTCTCGAAGCGCGCGAGCAGGTAGGGGTCGAACCGGTTGCCGGCCAGCCCCCGCATGATTTCGAAGGCCTCCGAGCGGGGCAGCGCCCGGCGGTAGGGCCGGTCGTTCGTCAGCGCATCAAAGGTCTCGCACATGCCGATGATCTGCGCTTCGACCGGGACTTCGCTCCCTTCGAGCATGCCGGGGTAGCCTTTCCCGTCGATTCGCTCGTGATGGCAGCCGACCCACCACGCGGCGGCCCCCAGGCCGGGGATTTCGCCGAGGATGTCGCGGGCGTACATCGGGTGCATTTGCACCGCGGACATCTCTTCGACGCTCAGGATGTCGGGCTTGCGCAGGAAGCGGGCCGGCACACCGAGCGTGCCGATGTCGTGGAGCAGCGTCGCCACCTTCAGCAGGTCGGCGCGGCGCTCCGTCATATCGCAGTGCAGCGCGACCCTGCGCGCGAGGTCGGCCACCCGCCGGCCGGCGCCCTCCGCGCGCCCGTTGCGCACGTCGATGACATCGGCGAGGACGCCGAGCAGCTCGAACAGCTCATCGCGGCCGAGGACGCCGCCGTAGTTGAGCGCCATGAGCCCCGACCCGAGGTCGTTGTCGTACAGGCCGAGCCAGAAATCATCGCGCGAAGCGATGACAGCCATCCGCTCGGCGAGGTCGGGGTCGAGCTCCTGACCGGCCATGTCCCGCAGGAGGGAAGGGCCGCTCCGGCGCAGCGCGAGCGGCGGCGCCTCGGCATCGAGCAGCGTCTCGAACCGGTCCGCGAGAGCGACGATGCGGCTGACGAGCGGCGTCTCCGGCCCGGGGACGGCGCCCGGCCGGCCGGAGCCGTCCCAGCAGTCGTGGTGGCCGAGGACAGCGCGCGCGACCGCCTCGGAGAAGCCCATGCGGCGGGCAACGTCCGCGCCCGTTTCACAGTGCCGCGCGATGGCGCCGATGATTTCCGACCAGCCGCCCTGCGGCGGGCGCTCCGGTGCCGCCGTGCGGCGGCCATCGGCGGCCCAGCGGCGGGCGGGCCGCACCGCCGGGAGCGCGACCGGCTCCATCACCGCCATGCCGATGTCGTGCAGCAGGCAGCCGAAGTAGACCTCCTCGATCCGCGCAGGCTCGAGGCCGAGGTCGCTCGCGAGGTAGACGCCGATGTAGGCGACGCGCTGCGCATGGCCCGGCTTCCGCCCCTCGGCGAGGTCGAAGGCCCGGCTGAGCGCCCCGAGCACCGCGCCGCGGCTGAGGCGGGGCACCCCCGAGAGCCCGGTGTCTTCGTACAGCGACGGATCGAGAAAGTCCGCCTTGACCGTCTGGATCTGCGCCTTGGAAGCCATGATTCCCCGTATCCCGCAGGTAGCAGGGCGTATTCGGAATATCGGCCCTGGTCCTGTGGACGTGCAGGGACTGCGGGGTGACGGGCGCGGGAAATAGGGAAGCGTCGTAGGCCGCATCGGGAGAGCCGGCAGCGGGCCGGGCCGCCCCGCGCCTGCACGACTTTGCGAAAGGGCGTACACTTTGGGTAACGCGCACGGTGTGCCTTTGCGCCCGCCGGTCCGCATCATCCCATCCAGGCGAACGACAGCGCAGATGGACCGCACCCGGCTCAGCCGGTTCGTCAATCAACGCCTCTCCGAGCTGACCCTCAGCGAGCCAGCCACCGTTTCGCCATTCATCCCCGTTCGCCAGGCCGTCGACGCGATGAACCGTTTCGGCACCACCTGCGTGCTCGCTGTGGAGCAGGGCGAGCTGCGCGGCATCTTCACGGAGCGCGACGTCCTTTCGAAATGCATGGTGGATGGGTTCGATTGGGACCAGCCGCTCGATGCTTCGGTGCTCACGAAGCAGCCCCGGGTGATTGCCTCCACAGGGACGGTGGCCGAAGCAATCGCCCTGATGCAGCAGCATCACTACCGGAACCTGCCCGTGGTGGAGGGCGGCCGCGTGGTTGGGGTGTTGCGGCTCGGCGACCTCCTGCGGGACCTCGCAGAGGCCTACCCCGAAGACGTCCTGAACCTGCCTCCTCGCCCTCACCAGGTGATGGAGCAACCAGAGGGTGGATAGAAGCAGAGATTCATGACTACCGAAACGCAGCTCAAGCCTGAACACCACGTCGAGGAGCTCGAACGCGTCACCATCCGCTTCGCCGGCGACTCCGGCGACGGCATGCAGCTCACCGGGACGCAGTTCACCCGCACCGCCGCCGTCTTCGGCAACGACCTCGCGACGCTTCCCGATTTCCCCGCCGAGATCCGCGCGCCCGCCGGCTCGCTCCCGGGCGTCTCCGGCTTCCAGATCTCCTTCGCCAGCACCGAAATCTACACCCCGGGCGACCGCCCCGATGTCCTCGTGGCGATGAACCCTGCCGCCCTGAAGACGAACCTCGGCGACCTCAAGCCGGGCGGCCTCCTCATCGTCGACAAGGATGAGTTCGAGCCCACCAACCTGAAGAAAGCGGCCTACGAGTCGAACCCGCTCGAAGACGGCTCGCTCGCCGGCTACCAGGTCGTCCCGATCTCCATCACGCGGCAAAACGAACTCGCCCTCGAGGGCCTGCCCCTGAGCGCCAAGGACAAGTTCCGCTGCCGCAACTTCTACGCCCTCGGGCTCATCCTCTGGCTCTACGGCCGCACCCTCGATACGACCATCAAGTGGGCCACCGAGCAGTTCAAGCGCCGGCCCGACATCCTCGAAGCGAACCTGCGCGCCCTCCGCGCCGGCTACAACTTCGGCGAGACCACCGAACTCTTCCGCGTCCAGTACCGCGTCCCGCCGGCCAAGGTGCCGCCCGGCACGTACCGCCACATCAGCGGCAACGAAGCGACGGCCCTCGGCTTCGTCGCGGCCTCGGTCCTCAGCGGGCTGCCGCTCTTCTACGGCAGCTACCCGATTACCCCCGCCAGCGACATCCTCCACGAGCTCTCGAAGCTGAAGAACTTCGGCATCAAGACCTTCCAGGCCGAGGACGAGATCGCGGCGATCGGCGCGGCAATCGGCGCGGCCTACGGCGGCCACCTCGGCCTCACCGGCACGAGCGGCCCCGGCCTCGCGCTCAAGAGCGAGGCGCTCAACCTCGCCGTCATGACGGAGCTGCCCCTCGTCGTCATCGACGTCCAGCGCGCCGGCCCTTCGACCGGCATGCCGACCAAGACCGAGCAGGCCGACCTCCTGCAGGCGATGTTCGGGCGCAACGGCGACAGCTACGTCGCCATCGTCGCCCCGTGCACCCCGTCGGACTGCTTCATCATGGCGATCGAGGCGTTCCGCATCGCGCTCAAGCACATGGTGCCGGTCGTGTTCCTCTCCGACGGCTACCTCGGCAACGGCTCCGAGCCGTGGCGCATCCCCGATATCTCCGAGCTGCCGCGCATCGAGTGGAAGTACGCCGAGCCGCAGGAGGGGAAGTTCAATCCCTACCTGCGCGACCCGAAGACGCTCGCCCGGCCGTGGGCGGTGCCCGGCCAGAAAGGGCTCGAGCACCGCATCGGCGGTCTCGAGAAGTCCGGCGAGACTGGCGACATCAGCTACGACCCGCGCAACCACCACGAGATGACGCTCGCCCGCAAGGCGAAGGTCGACCGCATCGTGGAGGACATCCCGCTCCTGCAGGTCACCGGCCCGGAGGAAGGCGACCTCCTCGTTCTCGGCTGGGGCGGGACCTACGGCTCCATCACGAGCGCCTGCGAGAACGCCCGGAAGCGGGGCCTCAGCGTCGCCTCCGCCCACCTGCGCTACCTCAACCCGTTCCCGGCCAACCTGCCCGACGTCTTGAAGCGCTACAAAAAGGTGCTCATCCCCGAGCTGAACACCGGCCAGCTCGCGCTGCTCATCCGCGGCCGTTACCTCGTCGATGCGATCAGCTTCAACAAAATCTCCGGCCAGCCGTTCAAGATCGCGGAAATCGAGGGCAAGATCGACGAAGTGCTCGGTCTCCGCGATGAGTACGTCCTCGAATTCACCCGCAGTGCCGGGGTCAGTGGAGGCTGATATGACCGCTCCGACCGCATCCAACGACGGCCTCATCTCGCCCGACCTCCCGGTGCTCACCCGGAAGGACTTCGTCACCGACCAGGAAGTCCGCTGGTGCCCCGGCTGCGGCGACTACTCGATCCTCGCCCAGATGCAGAAGATGCTCCCCGAGCTGGGCATCGCCCGCGAGAACATCGTCTTCATCAGCGGCATCGGCTGCTCGAGCCGCTTCCCCTACTACGTCAACACCTACGGTTTCCACAGCATCCACGGCCGCGCGCCCACCATCGCGACGGGCCTGAAGACGGCGCGGCCCGAGCTCACCGTCTTCGTCATCACGGGCGACGGCGACGGCCTCAGCATCGGCGGCAACCACCTCCTGCACGCCATGCGCCGGAACATCGACCTCAACATCATCCTCTTCAACAACCGCATCTACGGCCTCACCAAGGGCCAGTACTCGCCGACCTCCGAGTTCGGCAAGATCACCAAGTCCTCGCCGTACGGGACGACGGAGCGGCCGCTCAACCCGATCCGCATCGCCCTGGCGGCCGGCGCCACGTTCGTCGCCCGCGCCGTCGACCGCGACACGAAGCACCTCGAGGAGATGCTCTACCGGGCGGCGAAGCACCGCGGCGTCTCGTTCGTCGAGGTCTACCAGAACTGCAACATCTTCAATGACGGCGCCTTCGCCGCCTTCGCCGAGAAGGAAGTCCGCGCCGAGCGGATGATCTACCTCGAGCACGGCAAGCCGCTCCGCTTCGGCAAGAACAACGAGCACGGCATTCGGCTGAACGGCTTCACGCCCGAAATCGTCGAGAACGCCGAAAGCGACGACGGTCTCCTCGTCCACGACGCCCACGCCGAGAACATCACGCTCGCGAACATCCTCGTCGGCATGGACTATCCGGATTTCCCCGTGCCTGTCGGCGTCTTCCGCGATGTCGATGCCCCGACGTTCGACCAGCTCGTCCAGCAGCAGGTCGATGAGGCGATCGCGAAGGGCCGCGGCTCGCTCGAAGACGCCCTCCGCGCCGGGGAGACCTGGGTCGTCGAGTAGCATCACCCTACTGCATCAACGTCCTGCGGAATCTGCTATCGTCGGGGTCTCGCGAGAGGCCCCGGCGCCATGTCCGGGGCCTGCAGAGGAGGGACGCGCTATGGCGACCGAGCCCGCCAACGTCATCGTCTGCCCCAGCTGCGGAGCCGAGAACATCGAAGGCGCCGACTACTGCGAGCGCTGCCTCATGGACCTCAGCAGCATCGACGTGCCGGAGGCGGCGCAGGTGCTCAAAGAGTCCGACCTCACCCTGCCGATTGCAGCCGTCCGCTGGAGCAAGCCGATTACCGTCCAGGCAGGGACCAGTGTCCGCGAAGCCATCCGCGTCATGCAGGAGCAGCGGAGCGGCGCCGTCGTCGTCCTCCGCGGGCGGGAGATTGCCGGCATCTTCACGGACCGCGACGTCCTCAGGAGGGTCGCGCCGGACCCCGCCGCGCTCGACCGGCCGGTGGATGCCGTGATGACGCCGGACCCGGTCGTGCTCCGCGACGACGACATGATGGCCTACGCGCTCAACAAGATGGGCGTCGGCGGCTTCCGCCACATCCCCGTCGTGCGCGACGGCGAACTGGTCGGGATGCTCACTGGGCGGGATGTGCTCAACTGGGTGATGGGCCGCTACTTCGACTGAGCGGCGGCGGCGCGTTCACCTCTGCCCGCCATCGATGGATTCATGGGGCTCGCGTATGGCTCGCGGGGAGCGTATGCTCGATCCATAGTCGCACCCTATCGATAGGGGCAGAGCCATATGGAACTCGCCCAGCTCGAAGCGTTCATCACCGCTGCGGATTGCGGCAGCTTCAGCCGCGCCGCCGAGCTGCTCAACGTCGCCCAGCCGTCGCTCAGCAACCGGATCCAGGCCCTCGAGCGCGAAGTCGGCCAGCCGCTCTTCGAACGGATGGGCCGCGGCGTGAAGCTCACGGATGCCGGCCGCGCCTTCCTGCCGTACGCCCAGCGGGTCATGCGCACCCTGAACGACGGCCTGATGATGCTCGAAGGCACCCGCGACGGCACCGCCGGCCGCCTCCTCATCGGCACCGCCCCGGCCGTCGGCACCTACGTCCTGCCCCGCCTCCTCAAGGTGTTCTGCGACACCCATCCCGGCGTGGACGTCCTCGTCCGCACGGGCCACAGCGACGAAATCCTCCAGCTCGTCCTCGATGACGACGTGCAGGTGGGCCTCGGCCGCCCCATCAATCACCCGGACGTCCGCACCGTCGTGCTCTACCGCGACGAGCTCGTCCTCGTCGTCTCGGCCCAGCACCGGTACGCCAAGAAAGGCTCGGTCCGCGTCGAAGACCTGGCCGAAGACTCGCTCATCCTCTTCGACCGCGATTCCGGCTACTACGGCATGATCATGGGCCTCTTCCGCGACCTCGGCGTCGTGCCCCACCAGCAAATGCAGCTCGATTCCATCGAAGCGACGAAGAAGATGGTGGAGGCGAACCTGGGCATCGCGCTCCTCCCGGAGGTGTCCGTCGAGCGCGAAATCCGGCTCGGCACGCTCCACAAGGTCCATATCGAGTCCGCAGAGCCGGTCCAGCGCGATATCGCGGTGATGTACCGGCGGAACAAGCCGCAGTCGGGGCCGATGGCCGGCTTCCTCGACCTCCTCGGCGAAATCTACGGCGTCCGGCTGCCGCGCTGAGCCGTGCTCGTCGACCTCCACTGCCACACGCTCCCGCTCTCGGCCTGCAGCGCGCTCGATCCGCTCGAGCTGGCGCGGCTGGCGGCCGAGCGCGGGCTCGGCGGCATCTGCCTCACCGAGCACGACCGCGCCTGGGATGCGGACGCGCTCGATGCGCTTCGCCGGGCAGCGCCGATCGCCGTCTTCAGCGCGGCCGAACTGACGACCGACCTCGGCCACGTCCTCGCCTTCGGCCTCCCGGCGGCGGCATTCTCGGCCGAGGCGCGGGAGCTGGCGGCCGCGGCCGAACGGCACGGCGCGCTGCTCTACCTGGCCCACCCGGCCCGCGACGGCCTCCTGCGGGTCACCCGCGAAACGGTCGAGTACTTCGTCTCGGTCGAAGCCGCGAACGGCTCCGATTCCCGGCTCCAGAACATCGCGGCGGCCGGCCTCGCGAAAGGCTTCCGTCTGCCCGGCATCGGCGGTTCGGATGCGCACACCGCAGCGGAGGTCGGCCGGGCCGCCACCCGGTTCGCGGCGGCGGTCAGCTCTGACGGCGACTTGCTCGATGCGCTCCGGGCCGGCGCCTACGAGGCCGTGCTGCTCGATTCCTGACCTGCCCCGCGGTTCAGCCGCCGTCGCCGAGCCACGCCCGCGCATGGTGGCGGTCGAACTGCTGGTGCAGGTTGAGGAGCGCGACGAAGTGTTCGAGCGCGTGGGCGAGCGCCCGCTCGGCGACCCATGCGAGGTCGACTTCGCCCGCGCCCGGCCACACGGCCGTCCGGGTCCACTGTTCCGGCGTGAGCTCCTTGAAGTAGCCCACCGTCTGCTCGCGGGCCTTCATGAACGCCTCGGCCAGCTCCTCGATGTCGCCCTCGGGCCGGTAGTCGCGCGCCATGTGGGCTTCTTCGTCCCAGTTGTCGAATGCCGGCCGCTCCTCCGCGAGGATGCGCGGGATGCGCAGATGGAACACGTGCTGCTCGGCGGCGAGCAGGTGCGCGACGTGCTGGTGCGGCGTCCAGCCCCCGCCTGGCGGCGTCTCGTGCTGCCAGCGGCGCRCCAGGCCGGCTGCCCAGTCGACCCCCTTCACGCTGAGCTGCAGACGGGCCATCAGCGTGGGGTCGGGGATGCGTCGTTCCATCGCGGCACCTCGAAACCGGGGGAGTTCCGCGCCGGCGTCAGGGGAAACCCGCGGCGGCTGCGTCCATCGAGCGTACTACCATCGGAACATGGCGATCGACCCGCTCGCGGCCGGCGCGCCGTCGCCGCTGCACGTCGGCCTGCCGGCGGCGGGCCAGCATGCCCGGGCCCTCCGCGAGGGCAGCTTCGCGCGCGCGCTCGAAGCTGCATCGGCTGAGCCGCCGCCCGCCGGCCCGCGGGCGAGCCGCCCCGGCACCGCCGCGGCCTCGCGCGCGTTCGAACCCCACACGCCCATCGTCTCGGCCCAGGAAAGCGCCGACCCCGACCGCTGGGACGGGCTGCTGAACCGGCTGGGCCAGAAGTACGGCGTCCCCCCGCTCTTCCTCAAGGCGGTCATGCTCATCGAGAGCGGCGGCCGCCCGGATGCGGTCGGCGACGGCGGCCACTCCGTCGGGCTCTTCCAGCTCCACGACCAGGGCTACGGCCACGGCATGGGCGACCTCCGCTTCGACCCCGAGGCGAATGCGGACCGCGCGGCCCGCGGCCTCGCGGCCTCGTGGCGAAAGGTCCAGGCTGCCGGCTACACCGGCGAATACGCCGTCCGCGCCGCGTACGATGACACCTTCAACCCCGGCGGCGGCTTCGCTTACCAGGGGGATGCGCTCGTGCGCACGTACAACCGGCTGCTCCAGCAGCAGGGCCTCCCGCCTCTCTCCTGAACGCCGTCTCGGCCTTCACCGGGTGGTATCATCGCCTTGGGCGTGTCCCCGCGCGCCGCATCCGGGAGGTGACCTGTGGTAACGGCCGGGTATATCGAACGCTCCGTCACCGTCAACGGGCTGAAGCTCGCCTACCAGGAGTGGGGCGACCCGAACGCTCCGCCGATCGTGATGCTCCACGGCTTCGGCGTTTCCGGGCACATGTTCGATGAGTTCGCCGAGCGCATGCAGGACCGCTACCGGCTCCTGGCGCTCGACCAGCGCGGCCACGGCGACAGCGACTGGTCCGAGGCCGGCGACTATTCCCGCGAGGCGTTCGTCGAGGACCTCGAGGGCTTCCGCAAGGCGCTCGGCCTCGAGAAGTTCGCCCTCATCGGCCATTCGATGGGCGGCCTCAACGCCGTCTCCTACGTGAACCGCTACCCCGGCCACGCGACCGCGCTCGTGCTCGTCGATGTCGGGCCGGAGTCGTCGAAAGAAGGTGTCGACAACATCGTCCGCTTCACCCGCGGGCCGGACGAGCTCGACTTCGAAGAGTTCGTCCAGATGGCGCACCGGTTCAACCCCCGGCGGACGCTGGAGAACATCCGGGAGCGGATGCGCCACCGGCTGAAGCCGACGGAAAGCGGAAAGTGGACGTGGAAGTTCGACAAGCGGTTCCGCCAGCCCGACAGCGGCCTCACCGTCGGCTGGCGGCTGAGCAGCGACGAACTGTGGCAGCTCTTCCGCAATATCGCCATCCCGACCCTGCTCGTCCGCGGCGCGGAGAGCGACGTCCTCTCAGCCGAGGTCGCCGAGCGCTGTGTGCAGGAGATGCCCGCGGCCCGGCTCGTGACGATCCCGGGAGCCGGCCACAGCGTGCCCGGCGATAACCCGGACGCCTTCACGGAGGCGGTCGCCAGCTTCCTCGCCGAAGTAGAGCGGGGCGAATTCCCGCCGCGCGCGGCAGCGGCCGAACCACCGCTCGAGCGGCTGGTCGAAGAGCAGACCGCTGCCCGCCGCCGTGGACCCGGCATGCTGACGCTCATCCTCGCCGGCGCGGGGGCGGTCATCGCCCTTGCGGGCATCGGATTCGCCGTTCGCAAGGCGTCGGAGCGCCGCCGCGAGCGCCGCGCGCCTGTCCGGCGGCTCGCCGAGGCGGCGAAGACGGCGGCCCCGCCGCTGCCTCCCGTGGACCTGGAGCTCGCGCGCGCCCGCGCTGCGGAGACGGTCGCGCGGCTCGCGGACGTCGGCGCGCGCGGGACGAAGCGCGCCCGCCGCGCCATCGACGAGGTCGACCTTGCGCGCGCCCGGGCTGCCGCCGCGGAAGCGCTCGCCGCGCTCGGCGAGACCGGGCGCCACGCTCCTGAGGTCCTCCGCGGGACCGTGCAGCGCGTCGCTCCTGCGGCGCGGCGCCCCGCAAAGCGCGGCCTCGCCCGCCGCGCGCTCGCCCTCCTGCCCGCGCCCGGCCGGCGCCGCAAATCCCGCCGCTTCGGCTGGCTGGCGTGACGATGGACGTCGCGCTCGCCCATGCCGCGGCCGGGGCCGGCGACCCGCCGATCGTCTTCATCCACGGGCTCTGCTGCGACCGGCGCGCCTGGCAGCCCCAGTTCGACGACCTCTCCCGCGACCACCGCTGCATCGCCGTCGACCTCCGCGGACGCGGCGAGACCCCGGCCCAGCCGCCATTCGGCATCGCCCGGGCCGCGCAGGACGTCGCCGCGCTCATCGACCGGCTGGGGCTCGGCCGGTCCGTCATCGTCGGCCACAGCCTCGGCGGCATCACGGCGCTCGTCCTGAACGAACTCCGGCCCGACCTCGTGCTCGGCATCGTTACCGGGGATTCGCCCATCTCCGAGCCCCGCGGCGGCGGCGCGAACCCGCTCGTCCAGCGCATCCGCGACCTCGGCACGCGGGAAGGGCTGCGGCCGCTCGTCGAAACGTTCTTCACGGACGAGACCCCGGCCGCCGCGCGCGAGTACGCCGAGACGGTGATGTACAGCTGCCCGCCGGAGGTCGCCGCCGGCATGCTCGAAGATGCCCCGGAGGTCCTCGGCCGGCTGCCCGACCTCGTCCGCCTCGCCGATGAGAAGCCGTTCATGGCCATCTGGGCCGAGCGGCCCCTCGGCGACCCGGCCTGGCTCCGCAACATGACGAAGTTCGCCCGGCAGGAGCCGCTGCCGGGGACCGGGCATTTCTTCCAGCTCGAACAGCCCGAACGGACGAACGCCCTCCTCCGCGCCTTCCTCGACGACGTGGCAGCCGACCCCCGCCTCCGGTGACACGCGCGGCCCCGGTAGGCCCTGTGCGGCATCCGCGGTAAGGTAGCCCAGATGGCAGAGTCGCGGACGCGGAAGCGAACCCCGGCGCGCAGCGAGCGGACGGTCGGCCAGCGCCGTGGCGGCGAGCCCTGGCGGCCGGTGTTCTTCGCCTCCGTCATCGCCGTCATCGTCAGCGTCATCGTCCTGCTCGTCGTCGCTGCCGACAGCCTCGGCCGTGACGCCGCTCCGCCCCCGGGCGGCGCGCCGGGCGGCGCCGTCGAAACACCGGCGCCCTCCCCGGGCAACGGGAACGGTGCCTCGCCCACCGCGGCTGCGACGGCTGCGCCGACGGAGCGTCCCACGCCCGGCGCCGACGGCACGATCGTCGTCGCCTGCGGCGACATCCTCGCGCCGCTCGATAAACAGCATCGGCTGCCCGCCGACTGCGAGCCGCCGGACCTCGTCCAGCTCCCCGCCGAGATCAGCTTCGGCGGCGCGCAGTACCTGCGCCGCGAAGCGCTCGACGCCCTGCTCGAGCTGTTCGAGGCCGCCCGCCGCGACGGCTTCAGCCTGGTCGTCAACAGCAGCTACCGGAGCTACGACGTGCAGGCGCAGACCTACGCCACGTGGGTGCAGCTGTACGGGCAGGAGTATGCCGACCGCACCAGCGCGCGCCCGGGCCATTCCGAGCACCAGCTCGGCACGACCGCCGACGTCGGCGCGCGCGGGCTCGTGCTCGAAAACTTCGTCGGCACGCCGGAAGCGGCCTGGCTCGAAGCCAACAGCTGGAAGTACGGCTTCATCGTGAGCTACCCCGACGGCAAGGAGCACATCACCGGGTACGCCTACGAACCCTGGCACATCCGCTACGTCGGGAAGGAGGTCGCGGCGGACGTTCACCGCTCCGGCCTCACGCTCCGGGAGTACCTCCTCCAGCGCTGACCGGCGGCGCTTGCCGGCCGCTCCGGCGGGTGCCACACTCCGGCAGCAACCCAATCGCCCCTGCAGGAGTCATCCGTGATTTCACCTTCTCCGACGCCCGAGCTGCTCGTCGAGCACAGCGACTACATCCTCACCATCACTCTCAACCGGCCCGACCGCCTCAACGCGATCAGCGGGCCGATGCTGAACGCGCTCTCGAAGACGCTCCAGGAAGCGAACATCACCCGCGACGTCCGGTGCGTGATCCTCACCGGCGCCGGCCGCGGGTTTTGCGCGGGCCTCGACCTGAAAGACCAGATGTCGAACGGCGGCGGCGAGGGCGCCATCCAGCCGGGCCGCGGCGGCTATCAGCTGTTCGACCTGCACAACTCGCCGCCGATCGTCATCAACCGGATGGACAAGCCGATGATTTGCGCGCTCAATGGGGCCGCCGCCGGCTACGGCATGGACCTCGCGCTCGGCTGCGATATCCGCATCGCCAGCGAGCACGCCAAGCTCGGCGCCGTCTTCGCCAAGCGCGGCGTCCTGCCGGAGAGCGGCGGTTGCTGGTATCTCCCCCGCCTGCTCGGCTGGGCGCGCGCTGCTGAAGTCGCCTTCCTCGGCGATGTCCTCGACGCGCAGCGCTCGCTGGAGCTCGGTCTCGTCAACAAAGTCGTGCCCCACGACCAGCTCATGACCGAAGCGCGCGCCTGGGCCACGAAGATCGCGAACAACGCGCCCCTCAGCGTGCAGGCCACCAAGCGCATGATGCGCCTCGGCATGGAGGAGACCTTCGAGGCCGCGGTCGACCACATCTACCTGCAGCTTCTCCCGCTCTTCCAGAGCGAGGACTTCCGGGAAGGCCTCGCCGCCTTCGCCGAGCGCCGCGAGCCTGTCTTCAAGGGCCGCTAGCACCGGTTCCGGCCCGGCCGTCGAGCCGGGCCAGCAGCAGTTCGACATCGCGCCGTGACCGGAGCCGCAGGAACGTCTTCCCTGCGGCTTCGGCGTCGCGCTGCGCCGCTTCGAACGCAGCGCGGTTGGGCCGCCGGCGGGCGATGTTGTAGCGGATGAGCGACCGGTGTTCGCTCCAGAGCGCCAGCTGCCGCCAGAACGATTCGCGGCAGACGCCCCAGAGGAGCTCGCGGCTTCGCCAGCGCCGCCACGACCGGCGGAGAATCCGCCACGTCGTCGTCGGCAGGCCGATGTCGAGCCAGATGAACGTATCGGCCAATGGCCAGGTGACGAAGCGGGCCTGCCGGAGGTAGTTGCCGGCGCTCACCCACTCCTCCCCGCCGTGCGCGCCGCGCAGCAGCGCGCAGAAATCGCCGTCGCTGGGCCGGCCCCAGTTTTCCTGCCAGAACAGCGCGTCGAGCTTGATGAACGGGATGTCGAGGCGCCGCGCCAGCTCCATCCCGAGGGTCGACTTGCCCGAACAGCTCGGGCCGAAGATGACGATCCGCCGGCCCAGCAGGCCGGCCGGCGGCTGCCTTGCGCCCATCGGCTACTGGAGCCGCTGCTGGAGCGACTCGGGAAGTTCCGCCGGCAGCTCGGTCACCGGGCGCGTCGCCTGCGCGATGGCGATGTCGAAGATGTCGCCCCAGGCAGCCTCGTAGTAGTCGCCCGGGCCCTCATCGTCAGCTTCCCACGCGAGCACGACCTGCGGCAGGCCCTCGGGCGCGTTGACCCACAGCTCCGCGAGGACGTTCGCGCCGCGCGGGTGCTGGAACGTTTTCCGCCGTTCGAAGGCCTCCAGGCCGCGCAGGACGTTCGTGCCGGGTTTGAAGGTGAAGTAGGCCACGTAGAGCGGCATGGCGGGCATTATACCGGTCCGCCGACCGAATCCCGTCCCTCTGGTAGACTTGCCGCGCGCCCGGCCGTGACCCGCGGCGCGCGGAGATATGCCATGTACCGACGCATCCTCTCGGGCATCGTCGCCCAGGGCAAAACGCGAGAATTCCTGGAAGCGATGCGCATCGCCACCGACTACCAGCTCGAACGCGGCATCCGCGCCCGCACGGCCGTTTGGGGGTCGATGACGGGGCGCAATAACGGCGTACTCATCGCCGCGGACTTCAACACCCTCGAAGACCTCGAGCGCTGGACCGACATGGCCGCTGAAGACGCGCGGTTCGCGCAGGTGCGGCGGGCGGTCCGCACCCACATGGTCTACGACGACGTGAAGGTGTCCATCCACCGGCTCGCCTACCACTCCGAAGGCCTCATGACGTCGGAGGAGGCGACGGCCCCGCGCAAGTTCATGCGGGTGCTGACCGGCGAAGTCCAGCCTGGCCACCACCGCGAATTCGTCCTCTCCGTATCGCACGCGCTCGACTACCAGAAGCAGCGCGGCATCGATGCGACGACCAGCGTGTGGAGCGCCATGACGGGGCATACGAGCGGCGTTGCCATCGTGGCGGAGTTCGATTCGCTGGCCGAACTCGAGAAATTCGACGAGATGGCGGTGACAGATTCCGAGTTCGCGCGCCTGCGGGCGGCGACGCGCGCGTCGATGGTCTTCCTCACGACCGAGACGAACCTGCTCCGGCGGCTGATGTAGCGCCTTCTGCGAGTACCCGCCGGCGGGACGAAAAACGGCGGGGAGGCGTCATGACGCCTCCCCGCGGCATGTCGAGAACCGGAAACGAGCCGGCCGGCCTAGCAGCAGGCGCGCGGCTGGCCGCTCCCGTCAGCGGTCTGGAAGCTCGAGCCGCAGGCGCAGCTCTTCACCGCGTTCGGGTTGTAGATGCTGAAGCCGCTCTTCATGATGTCGTCGACATAATCGATTTCGGCGCCCTCGAGGTAGCGCGCGCTCTCGGGGTCGACGAGGATGCGCACGCCGAACTGCTCGATGACGATGTCGTCTTCTTCGGACGAGCGGGCGAGCGCCATGCCGTACTGGTAGCCGGAGCAGCCGCCGCCGGCGACGAAGACGCGCAGCGCCCCGTTCGGGAGTTCGCGGGCTTCGAGCAGCGCGCGGGCCTTCTCCGCCGCGCGTTCGGTGATGTTGACGAGCGCGACCGACGCGCCGGGCTCCACTGACATCTGACGACCTCCTCCGTGATGGCAGCGGCAGGGCCGGGCGGCCCTTTCGCTGCACTATCAAGATCATAGCCATTCGCAAGAGGCGCGTCCACGCGGACTTTGCACCGGGGCCGGCGAACCCCACACTTGCCGGTGTGGATGTTGCCGCCGCCCGGGGCCGCGCCGCTGCGCTCTCGGCACGCCAGCGCGGGTTGCTCGCCATGCTCGCCGCAGCGGTGTTGTGGAGCACGGGCGGGCTCTTCATCAAGGCGGTGTCGCTGGATGCCCTCGGCGTCACGATGTGGCGTTCGCTTTTCGCGGGCCTCACCATCGCCGTCCTCGTCCGGCCCCGCGCCGCTGCACCGTGGCGCCTCTCGCGCCTCACGTGGTCGATCGCCGTCGCCTACGCGCTGACGCTCGTCATGTTCGTCGCTGCCACCAAGCTCACCACGGCCGCGAACGCCATCTTCCTCCAGTACACCGCGCCGGTGTACCTGCTCTTCGCCGGGCCCCTCGTCCTGCGCGAACGGGCGACGCGTCTCGATGCCGTCACCGTCGCGGCGGCGTTCGCCGGCATGAGCCTGTTCTTCGTCGGGCGCCTCGAAGGGGACGCGCTGGGCGGCAACCTGCTCGCCGCAGCCTCCGGCGTCACGCTGGCGGCGATGTTCCTGCTCCTCCGCGCGCCGGGCTGCACGCCGGAGACGCGGCCGCTGGCGATGCTCCTCGGCAACGCGCTGCTCGTCGTATCGCTCGCGCCGGTCAACCTCGCCCGGGGCGAGGTCGGCCTCTTCAGCCCCGGCCTGCGCGACCTCGCCGGGCTCCTCTTCCTCGGCGTCGTCCAGATCGGGTTCGCGTACCTGCTGTTCGGCTACGCCATGCGGACCGTAGGGGCGCTCGAAGCCTCGCTCATCGGCATGCTCGAGCCGGTCCTCAACCCGGTCTGGGTGTACCTCGTCCTCGGCGAAACGCCCGGCTGGTGGGCCGTCCTCGGCGGCGCCATCATCATCGCCGCGGTCAGCTACCGGACGTGGCGCACGGAGCGGAGCCGGCCGCCGCTGATCCCGGCGCCGGGCGCCGCCGACGCCGTATGAGCGCCGACGTCCCCGGGGTGCTCGCCGCGCTCGAAGCGATGCACGGCGGCAGGCCGTGGCACTGGCGCCCCGGCGCGGCCCCGTTCGAGGTGTGCGTCGGCGCCATCCTGGTCCAGAACACCGCCTGGGCGAACGCCGAGCGCGCGCTGGACCGCCTGCGGCAGGCCGGCGCCCTCGACCCGGCAGCGATGGCCGCGCTGGAGCCGGCCGAACTCGAGGCGCTCATCCGGCCTGCCGGCCAGTTCCGGCAGAAGGCGAAGAAGCTCCGCGCATTTCTCGACCTGTGCCGCGCTGCCGGCGGGCTGAATTCGCTGCTCGCCCTGCCGGCGGCCGACCTCCGCGCGCGGCTCCTCCAAACCTGGGGGATCGGCCCGGAGACTGCCGACTGCATCCTCTGCTACGCCGCGGCCCGGGAGGTGATGGTCGTCGACGCGTACACCGCCCGCCTGTTCCGCAGGCTCGGCCTGGGGCCGGAGGCCGACAGCTACGACGCCTGGCAGCGCTGGCTCGCCGCGGAGGCCGCGGCCGACCCCCGCTGGCGCGGCGCCGAGCGCCTCGGCCGCGCGCACGCGCTCATCGTCCTCCACGCGAAGCACTGTTGCCGGAAGCGCGCCCCGCGCTGCGGTGAGTGCCTCCTCCGCGGCCGGTGCGCGTTCGCCGCCGAAACGAGCGGCCCCCGCTGAAGGGCGGGGGCCGCGAACCCGGTGCTTCGCAGCCGGGTCAGAAGACGTTCGGCGTATTCGGCTTGTTCGGGTCGTTGTTCGGCGGCGCCGCAGCAGGCGGCTGGGCGGCGACCGGCGGCGGCGGGGGCGGCGCCTGCACGGTCTGCTGGTACTGGGGCGGGGGCGCCGCAGTCTGCTGCTGCCGCGCGGCCTCATCCTCGTCCTTCACGGCGCGGCGGAATTCCTTGATCGAGGTGCCCAGCTCCCGGCCGAGGCCAGAGATTTTGCCGACCCCGAAGATGAGCACGATGACGAGGGCGATGATGATGAGCTCCGGGGCTCCGAGCGAACCGAACATAGCTACCTTCTTCCTGCTGCCCGGCTGCCCGGGCCGGCTCCTCTGATGCTATCACGTCGGCCGGAGCGTGCGACCCTCACGAACCTGCGCGCCCCAGCCGCTCAACGAATACGTCCATGACGCCGCCGCAGATCTTGTCTTCGCCGTCGGTCGGCTCCGTGAGGTCGACGGTGACGGTTCGCGGGCGGCCGTCTTCGAGCGCCGCCATCGCTTCCTGCCAGACCTCGGCCTCGCCGCAGCCGCCGCCGATCGTCCCGGTGAAAGTCCCGTCGGCCCGGATGAGCATCTTCGCCCCGGGCTTGCGGGGCGTCGACCCGCGCGTCCGGGTGACCGTGGCGAGCGCCACCGGCTGCCCGGCTTCGAGCGCGCGCGCGATCTCCCGGTAGAGCGCTGCGTCCATGGACCAGATCCTGCGCCGGGCCGCGGCCCGGCGGCAAGTGGCGCCACATTCACGCTTTCCCTCGGGTTTTCCCGCGGACGGCGTGCAGAGCCCATATCGGCCGCTGCAGCTGCATCTTGATACCGGGAGATGTCTGCATTGAAAGACGATATGTCATGATAGCGTTCCCCGCGCTGTTGCGGGGCAGAGGCACGTCCGACTCCAGCGAGTGAGAGGCAGAAACGCCTCGAACCGTGCGGGGTATCCCCGTCACCACATCTGGAGGAGAGCACCATGGTCTTTCGTTCCCTGAGGAGCCCGCGGCGGCTGGCCGCCATCGCGGTCTTCTCCATCGTCGCCGTTTCGGCGCTCGGCTTCGCCGCGACGAACACCGTCCCGGCCACCAACGCCGGCGATGGCAGCAACACGGTTTCGGGCTACACCATCACCAACGTCCACTACAACCTGAACCCCTCGAACCCGGCCACCGCGAACTCGGTCACCTTCGATATCTCGCCCGCGCTGCCGTCCGGCGGCACGGCGCATGTGTCGTTCGACGGCGGCACCACCTGGTCGAACGCCTGCTCGACCGGCACCACGATCACCTGCACGTTCACGACGCCCCAGTCGATCGGCGCGTCCTTCACCAGCCTCCGGGTCGTCGCAGCTCAGTAAGACCGGGTGAATCCCGAAACGCCTGGCGCTGGTCACGCCGGGCGAACCGCACCGACGCCGCCCGGGAGTCCGCTCCCGGGCGGTCCACCAGCAGGGAGGACACCAATGCCCCGGCTCGTGCCATTTCTCTCGCGCCGGCTTCCGTTCGCAGCCCTCCTCGCGCTGACGGCCTCGGCCGCATACGGGTTCGCCGCTGCCAATACGGTGCCCGCGAGCCGAGCCGGCGATGGAGCCGCCGCTGTCAGCGGGTACACGGTGACGAACGTCCACTACAACCTCGACACGCTGAATCCGCAGCAGCTCAGCTCGATCACGTTCACCATCTCGCCCGCGGTGCCCGGCGGGGGGACCGTGCGCGTTTCGACGGACGGTGGCGCCACCTGGACGGCTCCCTGCACCACCGGTTCGAGCATCACCTGCACATCGACGGCATCGGTCTCGTCCATCACGGGCCTGCGCGTCGTGGCGGCCCAGTAGGGCGGAGCTGACGCCATGAGCGGAACTTCACCTCGCCACCCTGGCCGAACTGGCCGGCAGGTCAGCCCGCGGGCCGCTGCCGGGTTCTCCGCCGCCACAGCCATCTTGTTCCTGCTGGTCGCCGCTGGCTGGGTCCTGTTCGCGCCCCAGCAGCTCGGCGGACAGACGGCGTACGTCATCGTCAACGGCAACTCGATGGAGCCCGGGATGAAGCGGGGCGACCTGGCCGTCGTCCGGCGCGCCGATGACTACCGGCCCGGCGACGTCGTGACCTACCGTCACCCGGAGGTCGGGCACGTCATCCACCGCATCATCGACGAAGAGGGCGGCCGGTACACGCTGCAGGGCGACAACAACGACTTCACGGATTCGTACCGCCCGGGCCGCGGCGAGGTCGTCGGCCGGCTCTGGTTCACGGTGCCGGGCGCCGGGCGGCTGCTCTGGCACCTCCGGGACCCGCTCTGGGGCGGGCTGGTGCTGTTCGTCGCGTTCGCCGGGCTCCTGGGCGGCTCCGCAGGGACGCGCCGCGCTGCCGCGCGCCCTGCCGGGCGCCACCATCAACGGGGAGGAGGACATCCCATGGCTCCCATCTACCGCAACTGGCAGGACGCCCTCGCGCTGCTGCTCGCCGTTGGGCTGGCCTTTGGCGCGCTGGCGTGGGTCGGCTTCAGCCGCGGGCTCGAGAAGTCGATCCCGGCCGACCTCGAGTACACCCAGCGCGGCGAGTTCATCTACGACGCCGCCGCCGCGGACGGCAGCATCTACGACGCCGGCCGGGCGACGACCGGCGAACCGGTCTACCTCCGGCTGAGCGACCGGGTGACCTTCGGATTTTCGTATGAGTTCCTGGCCTCCCGGCCGGCGGCRGTCTCCGGCAGCTACCAGCTCGTCGCCGAACTCGGCGACGCCAGCGGCTGGAAGCGAACCATCCCGATCGGAGAGCCGGGGACGTTCGAAGGCACCGCCTTCCAGGCGAAGGGGACGCTCGACCTGGCCGCCGTCCGCGAGCAGATCGCGGCGCTCGAGGCCCAATCCGGGGTCGTGAATGACCGCTACTCGGTCACCATCAAGCCGCAGGTGCGCATCAGCGGTGAGCTCGACGGCCTGCCGTTCGAACGCGGCTTCGAAGCTGCCGCGCTCCCGCTCGCCCTCGACCGCTCGCGCCTGTGGCTGAACAGCGCCGATCCCGAAGGGCTGCTGCGCCCCTCCGAAACCAGCGTCGTCACGGCGCAGCGGTTGGTCGGCAATGCCGTGCAGCTCTGGTTCGTGCGTGTTCCCGTGCTCGCGGCCCGCATCGCCGGCGCAGCCGGCGCGGTCATCGCGTTCGGCGCGGCTGGCGCGCTCGTCGCAGCGGCAGCCCGGCGCGGCTGGGGCGAACCCTCGAGCGCGGCCTCGGGTGCTGCGGCGGTTCGCATCGCCGGAAGCGGCCGGTTCGAATCCGCGGACGTCATCGACGTGGCGTCCATGGCCGACCTCGAGCGCATTGCCGAGCGGACCGGCGGCATCATCCTCCAGGAGGCCGGCCCGGGGCGCCACGTGTGCTACGTCCGCGACGGCGCCGCCGTGTACCGGTTCGCGCCGGAGCAGGCGGAGTACGGCACGGAGCGGGCCGCGTGAGGCCGGGGCGCATCGCGCGGGCGGCAGTTGCGGGCCTTGCGGTGGCGGCGCTGCTCGCAGCGCTCTCCGCCTCCGCTGCGACGAACACCGTGCCGCCGACGCGCATCGGGCAGAACACCGTCCCGCTCAGCATCATGCAGCTGGCGCCGCCGCAATGCGCCCACATGTCGCTGACGTCCATCGTCTACTCGGGCTCCGGCGGCGGCGGAAACGACCTCGTGCTCGGTACGGCGGCCGGCGAGACGCTGAACGGCAACGGCGGCAACGACTGCATCGTGGGCGGCGGCGGCAACGACACGCTCAACGGCGGCGGCGGCGACGACGTGCTCATCGGCGGCCCCGGCTTCTGGGTCGTGCTCAACGGCGGCGGCGGCTACGACATCTGCTACCGCAACGGGTCGGTCTTCACCTGGCCGATCAGCTGCGAAGAGTACTACCCGTAACGCTGCGCCCGCGGCGGGTCAGATGGCGCGCGGATAGCTGCCGAAGACCTTCAATTCGGCGCAGAGCGGCCGGATGCGGTCGAGGACGGCCTTCACCGCCGGGTCGTCCTGGTGGCCTTCAAAATCGATGAGGAAGACGTAGTCGCCGAAGGTCGCCTTCGTCGGCCGGCTCTCGATCTTGTTGCAGTTGATGTTCGCCTCGGCGAAGGCGTTCATCACGCTGGCCAGCGCGCCGGGCCGGTCCTCCGCGAAGGTGAACGCGATGGAGGTCCGGTCGCGGCCGGTGGGCGGCGGCGTGCCCCGGCCGAGGACGAGGAAGCGCGTGACGTTGTTCTCCGAATCCTGGATGTCGCGCGCCAGCACCTCCGCGCCGAGCAGCTCCGCGGCGCGCTCGGTCGCGATGGCTGCTGCGTCGCCCTCCCGCTTGAGCGCGAGCTCCACCGCTTCGGTCGTCGAAAGGGCGGCCTCCGCTTGCGCGCGGGGGAAACACCGCTCGAGGAACTTCCGGCACTGGCCGAGCGCCTGCGGGTGGGAGTAGATGACCCGCACGTCCGCGGGGCGCGTTCCCGGCTTCGCCACCAGGTTGTGCCGCACGGGGACGACGAGCTCCGCCTGGATCTTCAGGTCCGTCTCGTGAATCAGGATGTCGAGGGTCTCCTGCACCGAGCCGTTGATGAGGTTCTCGATGGCGACGATGCCGACGTCGGCCATGCCGGATTCGACGGCCGCGGCAACGGCAGCGTGGGACGGGAACGGCATGAGGTCCGCGCTCGAGTCGTACTGGAGCGCGGCGAGTTCGCCGAACGTGCCCGGCGGCCCGAGGTAGGCGACCCGCGTCACGCCGGCGCCGCCGTCAGGTGTCCAGCCCGTGGGTCGAGCCCACGAGCTGCTCGCGGAGCATGTCGAGGCTCTCCTTCGGCGCGACCACGACGAGCGCGTCGCCGGCGTGGAGCCGGGTGTCGCCGCTCGGCATCCGCGGCACCCCGCCCGGGTCGACGACGAGCGAGATGAGCGACTCCGCCGGGAGGAGGATTTCGCGGACCGACCGGCCGACGACGGGCGACGTTTCCGGCAGCTTCACTTCGATGAGCTCGAGGCCGGAGTGGAGCTGGAGCAGCGGGATCATCGCCTGTGTCGGGAGCTCCTGCTCGATCTGGGCGAGGACGGCCTGCGTCGCGGAGATGGTGGTTTCGATCCCGCGTTTGCGGAAGATGAGCTCGTTGCGGGGGTTGTTGATGCGGGCGATCGTGCGCTTCACGCCCCGGTAGCGCGCGATATCGCAGATGACGAGGTTGTCCTCGTCGTCGCCGGTGACGGCCGCCACGAGGTCGGCCCGGCTGACGCCGGCGGCGTCGAGCGTGGTCGCTTCGCAGGCGTCGCCGAAGAGGACGTTGCCGGCCAGCTCCTCCCGGATGTTCGCCACGCGGCCCGCATCCTGCTCGATGACGAGCACTTCGTGGTCCTGCTGGATGAGTTCGAGGGCGAGGTGGAAACCGACTTTGCCGCCGCCGCCAACGATGATGTACACGCGCTACCTCCGGGCAGGCTCGTTCAGGAGCATATCGACCATGACCTGCGCGCCGTAGCTGGTCGGGCTGAACGTTTCGAGGCCGAGGTCGCGGAAGATGCTCTCGCGCACCGGGTCGTACACCCGGCAGAGGACGCGGCGCACGCCGAAGATCTCCCGGGCGACCTGGCTCGCGAAGTAGTTCCGGTTGTCGCCCTGGGTCACCGCGAAGAACGCGTCCGCCTCGCGGATGCCGGCGCGTTCGAGCGTCGCGAGGTCCATGCCGTTGCCGACGATGCGGCGGCCGCCGAACCCTTCAGGGAGCCGGCGGAACGCGCTCTCGGTGATGTCGATGATGGTGACGGCGTGGCCCTGCCGCTCCAGCATCGTCGCGATGCGGGAGCCCRGGCGGCCGCAGCCCATGATGACGACGTTCATCGGGTCTCGAGACCTCCTCCCCGGTAAGCATCGCGCATCGGCCTGCGGATGAGCCAGACCTCGCACGGCGCGTGGCGAAGCAGGTACTCCGCAGTCGGCCCGAGCGCGAACGGCCGGTCCTCGCCTTCGAACGGCGGCAGCCCCAGGACGATGACGTCAGCCTTTTGCGACCGCGCTTCTTCGACGATGGCCGGCCCCGCCTCGCGCGCCTGCACGACGACGGAGCGGACGCCCTGGCAGCCGAATTCCGCGGCGGCGGCCTCCGCCTTCTCGATGATCTGCTGCGCCCGGCGGGACTCCTGGTCCAGCTCCACGTTCAGCGGCATCGACCGCCCAACTTCGATGACGTGCAGCAGATGGAGCCGCCCCCGCCGGGCCTTCGCCGCGGCGGCCGCGACGGCGATCGCCTCCATGCTGGCGCGGTCGGAAGCGACCGGGACGAGGAACGTCTGCCAGGTGTCCATCAGGCTTCCACTCCCCCTTCAGCGCTGCGCACCGGTCAGCGGTCGTCCTGGGCGAACCAGAGGCGGACGGCCCCGTTCAGGATGAGAACGACGCCGATGGCCATCCCGATATTCCACTCTACCGCCTGCGTGAGGAGGAAGAGGATCAGGACGACCCCGAGGACGATGGAGATGATGGAGAAGACGAGGTTGGCAGTGCGCATGCTGAGGGCCGGCGGCGAGTCCACCGCTCATGCTACGCCGGCCCGGCCGACGCGCAAACGCGGAATCACGCCAGGCGCAGGAGCGGCTGGCCCTGTTCGACGCGGTCGCCGGCGCGCACCAGCACTTCCGCCACGGTGCCCCCGGTCTCGGCCTCCACGGGCAGCTCCATCTTCATCGCTTCGACGATGAAGAGCTCCTGGCCCGGGGCGATCTGCTGGCCCGGCTGCGCCAGGACTTCCTTGATGGTGCCGGTCATCGGCGACGGCAATTCGCTCGCCATGTGCGCGCCCCCTGCGAGAGTTCGCTGCGCATCCTAGCGCCCGCTTCGCGGGGTGCGCACGGGGCGCGGCTTCCCGCAGGCGTGCGAAGGGGCCGCCCCGCGCCCCCTGGAGGCGAGAGCGGCCCTTTGCAAGCGTTGGAGCGCGTCTATCGGGAGCCGGCCCCGCCCGCAGCGCGGGCGTCGCCGTTCGGGCTGCCGGCCTTTGCTGCGCCCGGGTTGCCCCTGCGCCTGCCGGCCCGGCAGCTCCCGGGGCGGCGCCGTGACACCGGCCCGGGACCGGCGGCTGCGGGAGGACCCCGCCGCGCCGGCCGTCCCCCCCGACCACCCCGCCTCCAACGGGCCGGAATGTAGCGGGGCAGCCGGCCGCCGGCCAAGCAACTTATGACGGCTTGCCGCTGGCTTCAYGAAGATTTGACACGCCGGCCCGGCCCCCGGTTCGAAGTCGACAGAATGTCGGCCGCCGGCGTGCGGCCGTTATCGTCGACTCAGGCGAACTCGAGCGGGTGCTGGGCGCTGAACGGCGTCAGCTCTTCTTCGATGGCGAACTTCACCTGTTTCCACGTGAACTTGACGGCCCGTTCGCCGCGCTCGGGTAGGGGCTCGACGATGGCCTCGAACATCCCCTGGTTGGTGACCTCCTTCGGCTGGGCGAGGAGCTGCATGAACCCTTCGGCCGCCTCGAAGGTCTCGAGCATGCGCGGCTGCCAGCGGCCGAACACCTTCGGGTTCTCGGCATACTCATTGGTCATCCCGGTGCGCACGAACGGGTAGAGCACCGAGTACGCGGAGACGAGCTCGGCGCTGCGCCCGAGGTTCACCTGGAGCACCTTCGGCAGCTGGAGCACCGCCCAGTTGGCGATGGCGTAGCCCGGGACGCTCACGCCCGGGTCGATCGCCTGGCGCGAGGAGATGTAGACGAACTGGATCGGCTCGTTCGCGTACACCGCCTCGCCCGACCAGAGGTGCGTCATCGCCATGAAGCCGTCGATCTTCGTGTCGAGCACCAGCCGGGTCTCATTCAGGTTGTTGATGAACGCCTGCCGCACGCGGGCGCGGCGCATGGCCATCGATTCGCCCTCGATCTCCCGGAGCGACCGCCCGAAGGAATACCCCTTCTCGGTCAGGCCGGAGTTGCAGATGACGAGGTTGGGGATGCCGCCCATCTTTTCTATGACATAACTGCGGCTCGCCCAGAGGTCGCCCATGTTGGTCACGTCGGCCTGCAGCGGGAAGGCGTTGACGCCCTGGCTGCGGAGGTAATCGACGAGGTCGAGCCCGTCGTCGTAGGAAGAATGGAAGTGGACGGCGACGCTCTCGGCGCCGTTCAGGCCGGCCGCCAGCGCGAACGACTGGCCGAGGCCGCCATCCTTGCCCGCGCCCGAGATGAGGACGCGCTTGCCTTTGACCCCGGCGGCGAACTCGGCCGGGTAGCGGAACTTGTCGGGGTTGACCGTGAATGCCATGTGCGAACTCCCAAGGTATTGGTCCGCATTATGGCAGAGCGCCGGCCTATAGGAGAGCCCGCTGAATCCGCTATCGAACCCCGGCCCGCGGCCGGATGAGGCCGCGCCGGGCCGCTTCTTCGATGATCTGCACGACGTTCGTCGCAGCGCCCTTGCGGATGCTGTCGGTCACCGTCCAGAAGGCGATGCCCCCGGGATTCGAGTGGTCTGGCCGCAGCCGCCCGACGAGCACCCGGTCGGTGCCGGCGACGTCCATCGGCGTCGGGTACTGCTCGGCCGCCGGGTCGTCCATCAGCTCCACCCCGGGGGCGCCCGCCATCAGCGCCCGCGCTTCGTCGACGGTCACCGGCCGCTCGAATTCGGCCCAGACGCTCATCGCATGGCCGAAGAAAGTCGGGATGCGGACGCAGGTGGCGCTCACTCCCACGTCCGGCGCGTGGAGGATCTTCCGCGTTTCGTTCGCCATCTTCAGCTCTTCTTTCGTGTAGCCGTCGTCGGCGAAGACGTCGATCTGGGGGACCGCGTTGAAGGCGATGTCGCGCTTCTGCGTGCCGCTCGGCTCCCGGCGCCCGGACAGCGCCGCTTCCGTCTCCCTGCGCAGCCCTTCGACGGCGGCGGCGCCGGCCCCGGCCACGGCCTGGTATGTGCTGACGATGACGCGCCGGAGCGGATTCACGCGGTGAATCGGCGCCAGCGCGAGCACCATCGGCGTCGTCGTGCAGTTCGGCTGGCTCACGATGCCGCGGTGCCACTCGAGGTCGTCCGGGTTGATTTCGGGGATGACGAGGGGCACCGCGGGGTCCATCCGGAAGGCGCTGGAGTCGTCGATGACGAAGCTGCCGTTGGCCGCAGCGATGGGCGCGTACTGCCTGGACGCAGCCCCGGAGGCGGAGAGGAAGACGATATGGTCGTCCGGGGTGAAGCTCGCCGGCGTGGTTTCCTCGATGACGACCTCGGCGCCGCGGAAGGCGACCGTCTTGCCGGCTGAGCGGGCCGTCGCCAGCAGCCGCAGCCGGCCGACCGGCACCTGCCGCTCATCGAGGATCTTGAGGAACTCCTGGCCGACGATGCCGCTCGCGCCGACGACGGTGATGTTGTAGGCCTCCATGGGGCGCTCCGGGTTCGAAACGTTTCCGTCCATGGTACGGGCTGGTTCCCCCCCGGTGAATTCGCGGGGCGGCGCCGCTGCCGGGTACACTCCCGCCCACCGCACCGAGGAGGCCTCCCGTGGAGTTCCGCGATATCGACTACCGGACCGACGGCCCGATCGCCTGGATCACCTTCAACCGCCCCCAGTACCGCAACGCGCAGTCGTGGCGGCTGCTCGACGAGTACGACCGCGCGATGGACCTCGCCGTGGCCGACTCGGCGGTGCGCGTCATCATCACGCGCGGCGCCGGCGGCAACTTCTCCAGCGGCCACGACCTCGGCACACCCGAGCAGGCGGCCGACCGCGAAGCCCGGGGCATCGGCGAGGCCGGCATCGAGTTCTACGAAAACTTCCGTCACTACAACCTCGACCTGCTCGTGAAGTGGCGCAATGCCCCGAAGCCGACCATCGCGATGGTCGAGGGGTTCTGCATCTTCGCCGGCTGGATGATGGCCGCCTGCGTCGACCTCGTCTTCGCCGCCCGGAACGCGCTCTTCCTGCCCGCGATGCTGGAGTACTTCTCGCTGCCGTACGACGTCGGCGTCCGCAAGGCGAAGGAGCTGATGTTCGAAAGCCGCTTCCTCACCGCCGAAGAGGCGCGGGAGCTCGGCTTCGTCAACCGCGTCTTCGAACCGGAGGACCTCGAGCGCGAAACCGTCGGCTACGCCCTCCGGGTGGCCGAGAACAACCCGGTCGTCGTGCGCCTCTCGAAGGCCGCCGCGAACCGGGCGCAGGACCTCATGGGGTACAGCGCCTTCCTCGATACCGGGCTCTCGGACTACCTCGTGATGATGGCGAACCGGGGCGAAGCCCGGACGAAGGGCGGCCGCCGGCTCGGCGGGGTGGACCTTGCGCTGCGCGGACTGCGCGGCGAGCGGCCGGGGCTCACTCCGGCGCCGGGCGCCGGCGAAGCCGCGCCGCCAGCCGGGCCGTGACATCCTCGAGCTCGGGAACACGGAGCGCCAGGCAGGCTGCGGCGTAGCAGAGCGCGCCCGCCGCGACGCCGGCCGCCGCCGTCACCGCGGCATGCGTCCGGGTCTCGGAATCGAGGAGCACCGTCGCGGCCGAGAGGGCGACCGCCATCAGCCCGCCGGCCACGGCGACGCGCGCCATCGCGCCGAGCTCCTCCGCCGGGTTCCAGCCGGTCCGGCGCAGGAAGAGCACGTACAGCCCCAGCCACTCCGCCCATGACGCGGCACCGACCGCGAAGGCGAGCCCGCTGACGCCGAACGGCTCCCAGAGGAGCGCCCCGAGGAGCAGGTTCACGCCGACTGCAAGCACGGCCAGCGTCACCGGCGTGCGCGTATCGCCAAGCGCGTAGAAGCCGCGGCTGTGAATTTCGATCCCGGCCTGGGGGACGATGCCGAGGCAGTACCAGCCGAGCGCGGCGGCCGTCATCAGCGAGTCCGCGCGGGTGAACGCGCCCCGTTCGAGGAGGGTGATGGCTGCCGGCTCGCGCAGCATCGCCAGGCCGAGCGCTGCCGGGACCGTCAGGAACATGATGAGCCGAAGGACCCGCGAAACTGTCCGGTTCAGTTCGTCCAGCTCCTCCCTGGCGACCTGTCCCGCGAGCCGCGGGAAGACCGCCGTCGAGAGCGCCATCCCGAAGAGCGCGAGCGGCAGGCCCGCCAGCAGCCACGCGTACGTCATGTTCGAAATCGCGGAAGCGCCGACCTTTGAGGCGAAGAAGCCCGTCACGACGAAGTTCACCTGCGCCGCGGCGAGCCCCACGACCCGGGGCGCCATCAGGCGGCCGACCTCCATCACGCCCGGTTCGCCCCAGCCCAGTGACGGCCGGTAGCGGAACCCTTCGGCCGCCACCCCGGGCACCTGGATGCCGAGGTGCATCGCCGCCCCGAGGACGACGCCGAAGGCGAGGCCGTTGACGCCCCACCGGTCGGCGAAGACCACCGCGCCGAGGATGATGCCGAGGTTGTAGAGCATCGGGGCGAGCGCCGGCAGGAAGAACCGCTCGCGCCCGTTCAGCATGCCCGTGAGCATCCCGCTGGCGGCGAACAGCAGCGTCGAGACCAGCATCACCCGGGTCAGCTCGACGGCCGTGCCCGTCAGCTCCTCCGAACGCCCGATGTCGTCGCCGAGCCCTGGGGCGATGGCCGGCACGAGCAGCGGCGCGAGGAAGAACGCCGCCGCGCAGAGCGCCGCCGTCGCGAGGACGACGAGGTTGAGCACCCGGCTCGCGAGCAGCCAGGCCTCGGCAGCGCCCTCCCGCTCGAATTTGCGGGCGAAAACCGGGATGAAGGCGCTGCCGAGCGTGGCCCCGGCGAGCACCTGGAAGATCATGTCGGGGATGCGGAAGGCGACGTTGTAGGCATCGAGCTCCGGCGACGCGCCGAAGGCGTTCGCGATGACGATCGTCCGCACGATGCCGAGCAGCCGCGAACCGACGAAGCCGAAGGCGACGATGGCCGCGGCGAGCGCCAGCCCGCCGCCCGCGGACCGCGCGGTTCGCCTCCCTTCAGCGCCGGGCGCCATGCGCGCATGCTACGGCGGCACCCCGCTACGGGCGTTCGGCGGGCTCGAAGCGGATGGTCGCAATCTCCCACGGCCGCAGGTCGAACGCCCGGCTCCCGGCTTCCCCCGCCAGCGGCACCGGGTTGCGCTCCAGCAGGTCGACACGGGCTGCAGCTGCCGAGCCCGCGGCCGGGACGTCGACCGTCACCCGGCCGCCGGCGGGGCCGCCGTAGACGCGCACCAGGGGCGCACCGTCGGCGCCGCTGCGGCAGGCGGCGCTCAGCGCGGCGTCGCCCTCCAGCCCGGCGAGGGGCAGCCAGCTCCCGAGCGAGCCCTCGTGCCCGTTCGTGGCCCAGCCGATGGGCGGGAATGCCCAGCCGTGGGCAAGCGGAGCGATGCCGGCCGCATGCCAGCCGCCCGCGTACGGCGCCAGCGCAAACGAGAACCGGTGGCGGCCCGGGCACTGGCTGTCGAACGTCTGCACGGTCGGCCCCGCGCCGCCGCGCCGGCTGCGGAGGTCCGGCCGCGACAGCCAGCCGACGCACCGCAGGAGCGTGAGGGCCAGCGCCTTCCGGCCGCGCCAGTCGGCGAGTTCGCCCTCGGGCAGGCCGCGGTTCAGCAGGGCGAGGCCGCGGCCGCCGGCTTCGACAGCGGCGAACGTTTTCTGCGGAAAGGTGGTCGGCGGCTGCTCGGCGCTTTCGCCGTTCCACGGCGGCGGCGCCAGCGGCCGCTCGGCCACGTAGAAGTGGTTCTCGGTCAGCAGGCGCTCCGGTTCGAACGGCAGCGGGACCAGCGCCCGGAGCCGGTGGTCCTGCGCGAGGTTGTCGACCGTGACCCGGAATTCGATGAGCGGCAGCCCGCGCCAGAGCCGCACCGCGACATCGACCGGCTCCAGCACCCGCTCCCGCCGCGACCGCCGCCGCCGCTTCGGTCCGAGCCTGGCCGGCAGGTCGTAGACGAGCGTGTACTGCAGCTCCTGCCAGGCCGGCGTGCTCCTCGTCCCGCGAACCGTGACCGAGACCGGCTCGTCGACGCCGTCATCGAGGATGTCCGCGTTGTACTCGTCACCGCGGTCGCCCTCGGAGATGAACACGAGCGCGGGGTCGAGGTCGAGGCCGGTTTCCCGGTCGCGGATGCGGAGCGAGGCGCCGGACATCCGCACGTCGAAGCGGCCGGAGCGGAGGCGCCGGCCGCCGGGTGCGGGCTCGAGCCCGGCCGCTGCGCCGTGGATCGGGACGGCGAGCTCGAGGCCGGCTGCGCGCGCGGGCGGGAGGACCGCCGTGAGGCGCGCGCGCTCGCTCTCGCGGACGGCGACCTCCGCGGTCTCCGCGAGCCCCGCGCGCACGATGCTGCGCACCTCGGCGCGGAAGCCTTCGTCGTCGATGACGGTGATGTCCGGCCCGACCGTGGTGGTGACGCGGAGGTGCCCGTCCCCCAGCTCCCAGTCCATCGCCTCGATCGCGTGGACGTCGTACCGCTGCTCGCGGAGGAAGTCGAGGTGGCGCAGCGCGCCGCGCGGCGAGACGTCCTCGCGGAGGAGTTCGGCGCCGCCCCCGAGCGGTTCGAGCGTGAACGGGATGACCTCGCCGCCGGGGAGGCGGAGGGCATCGAACGCCGCCCAGGCGGCGGGAACGTCGGCCTCGATGGCAGCCGGCGCGCCCTGCACCGGCCGGAAGACGGCCAGGCCGCCCTGCGCCGGCACTTCCATCCGCCGGATGAGGTGGGCCGCTGATTCCCGCGCGACCTGCATGGCGAGCTGCTCGGCCCGGTCGTAGCGGGGCAGCATCTCGCGGTGGACCTGGTCGACGCTGCAGCCGCAGATCGAGTCGTGCGGCGTGTTTTCGAGGGCGAGGCCCCACGCGTGCCGCAGAGCAGGCGAGCCGTCCGGCCCGCCGTGCAGGTGCGCAAGCAGCTCGAGCGGCTCGGCGTACCGTTCGAGCGCGCACGCCACCTCGAAATCGCGCTGCTTGAGGACCATGCGGGAGGAGAGCACGCCGGCGAGCACGTTCGAGCGGTCGGGCGAGCGGAGTTCGCCCCGGTGGACGACCTCGTCGATGCCGGCGGCGAGCACCGCGCGCTCGTACTCCGCGAGCGTCGCCAGCTCGAACCGGTAGCCGCGGCCGGCCGCCCGCGCCAGCAGCTCCGGGACGTGCGGCTCCATCCGCGAATGGTCGGTGCCGTTCATCAAGAGCGCCGGCAGTCCCTTCCGGAGGTCGCGCTCCTGCCGGCGGACCCGCTCGAGGAAGTCCTCGACGTCGGCGGGGAGCCGCCAGCCGCTCGAGTAGCTGTTGCGGAGGTAGAGCACCGGGATGCGCGTGCCGTCCGGCGCCTCCCACCAGAAGCTCCAGCCCGGGATGCCATCCGGCACGCCGCGCCAGAGGCAGGCGCTCGTGAGGCCGAGCTGCCGCATCAGCTGCGGCATCTGGGCGATGTGGCCGAACTGGTCCGCGCAGTGGCCGATGCGCAGGCTGCCGCCCAGCCGCTCGGCGAACCGGATGCCGCGCTGGAAGCTCCGGATGTGCGATTCGCCCGAGGGCAGGAACTCATCCGGCTGCACCCACCACGGCCCGATGACGACGCGCCCTGCTTCGATGAGCGCCCGCAGCCGGCCTTCGTTCTCCGGCCGCAGCTCGAGGTAATCCGCGATGACGATGCTCTGCCCGTCGAGGTTGAAGCAGCGGTACTCCGGGTGCCGCTCCATGTGGTCCAGCAGCTCGTCGATCATCTGGACGAGCCGCCAGCGGAAGAGTTCGTGCGGCTGATACCACTCGCGGTCCCAGTGGGTGTGGGGGACGACGTAAACGGTCCGTTCCATGGCGTGTCCCGGCGGCGAAGTAGCCCCCGATTGTACGCGCGCGCCCCGGGCGCTTGCGCCTTCATGCCCGGCGGTGTTCCATCAGCCGGTGCCGACGTTCGAACGCGACGGGCTGCAATTCGCCTACGAAACCGCCGGCGACGCCGGCCTGCCGGCGGTCGTCCTCCTCCACGGCTTCACCAGCGACCTCCGGATGTGGCACCCGGTCATCGGCGATTTCGCGCGCCGGTACTTCGTCGTCGCCATGGACCTGCGCGGCCACGGGCAGAGCGCGGCGCCGGACGACCTCGATGCCTACACCGCGGAAGAGCTCGCCGCGGATGTCCGCGCCCTGCTCGATCACCTCGAAATGAACCTCTGCGCGCTCATCGGCTGCAGCTTCGGCGGGATGATCGCGCTGCAGTTCTCCGTCACGTGGCCGGAGCGGCTCGCAGCGCTGGTCCTCAGCGATACCTCCGCGGCCTACCGCCACCCGGCCTACGACGAGCGCTACTGGGAGCGGGAGCGCAGCATCGACGCCGCGACCGGGGTCGTCCGCAAATTTGGCACGGCCGAGCTGGGGAAGCGCGCTGCCGCCTCCATCGCGGACCCGTTCCTCGCCCGCGGCGTGCGCGAGCGGTACGCCCGGCTTTCGGCGGCGGGGTGGCTCGGCTGCGCGCGGGTGCGGAACGAGCGGCCCGACCTCCTCCCGCTCCTCCGGAGCCGGCTGACGATGCCGGTGATGGTGGCCATCGGCGACGACGACCCGGTCCGGAGCGCCTCCGAGGTGATGGCCGGCGAACTCCCGGATGCCCGCGTCGTGACGTTCCGGGGGACGGGCCACGGCGTGCCGGTGCTGGCGCCGCAGGCGTTCGCCCGCGAAGTCCTCCGTTTCTTCGAAGAGGTCGAGGAGGGGCGGCCCGTCGCCGGGCGGCGGACGGCCGGCTGAACGCGGTGTCAAACGCGCCATCGCGCGCTATTTCGGTGATTCGAACGAAATGGTAGAGTGACGCAGGACGCGACTGGCCCCTTGCGCGTACCTGTCTCCCGGAGTCCAGCAGATGGGACGTTCCAGTGTCACGGCCGAGCGGCGCCGCCAGATCATCGATGCCACCGTCCGGGTCATGGGGCAGAAGGGCTGGCAGGAAGCCTCGATCGATGAGATCAGCAAGGCCGCGGGCGTCAGCCGCGGGCTCGTCTCCTACCACTTCGGCGACAAGGCGGCCCTCCTCGCCGGTGTGCTCGAACGCTGCCGCGAGGTCTTCGTCGATACCGTCGCCGTCTCCATCGGACCGGGGCTGGACCCGGTCTACCGCCTCCGCATGGTGACGCGGACCGGGATCCTGATGGCGCGCAAGGAAGCGCTGACGTACGACGTCTTCCTCCACTTCACGGCGAGCGCCCGCAGCGAACCGCAGCTCGCTGAGCGCCTGCGCGACCTCTACCGCGACTTCCGGCGCGGCACGGCGAACGCCATCCGCGACGGCCAGCGGAGCGGCGCCTTCCGGCTCGACGTCGACCCGGAGGCCGCTGCGGCCCACCACATCGGCACCATCATCGGCATCGCGTTCCAGTGGCTGCTCGACCCGGAGGGCTTCGACCTCGACCTCGCGGCCCGGCATGCGGAGGATGCGCTCATCTCGCACCTGACGCGGCGCTTCCCGGTGTTCGCCGAGGTCGACGGCTGACCGTCCCGGCTACTTGAGCGCGATGGCGTTCGGCGGCGAGCCGATCCCGCCCGTCTTGTTCAGCGGCGCGGAAACGAGGAACGCTTCGTAGCGGCCGTCTGCGGCGCAGTCGGCGGCCAGCCGGGAGAGGTCCCACAGCTCGCCGATGGCGATCCCGAAGAGCCCGAGCAGCCATTCGTGGAGGAATCCGCCGTGCTCCCGGCGGGGCGGCCACGCTTCGACGGACGGGAGGTCGCTGGCGATGGCGCAGATGTGCAGGTTCCAGAGGTATTCGGCCATCGGTTCGCCGGCCGCGATGCCCGGCGCGCGGAATGCCGCCATGTTCGCCAGCCCGGTGCGCGCCCGTTCGTCGAGCCCCTCGTACCACTCGGTCCATCCGGTCCGCAGCAGGAGGACATCGCCGGCTTCGAACTCGACTCCCTGCGCCCGCCGGCAGGCTTCGAGCTCGTCCACCGAGAACCGGCGGTCGGTCGTGAAATCGATCTCCTCGCCGCGCGAGGCGAGGTAGCGGCCGATATCCAGCACCACCGCCCGGCCGGCGATGCCGCGCCGCGCCCAGTGGTCGATGCCGCCCTTCGAGCCGGGCTTGCCGGTCACCTCCTCCTTCCGGATGCCGTTGTAGAACCCGTACTGCGAATTGCCGACGTGGACGAGCGTGTCCCACTGGCTGCTCGCCTGCGGGTAGAAGTTGTCGAGCACGTCGTCGTGGTGGATGGCCCCGCCGAAGATCGTCTGGCGGACCGCGCCGCGGTTGAAGAGCGGAGGATTCGGCAGCTCCATGTTCCAGTTGAGCGGGAACATCGCCCCGCGCTGGACGAGCCGGGCCGCCTTCGCGATGCGCTCGGGCGTCTGGAGGTTGAACATGCCGACCTGGTCGTCCCTGCCGAAGAGCCACCAGGCGGATTTCGGCGGTGCGCCCTCCACCGCCGGGAGTTGGTCGAACCGGGGAAGCGTCACGTCATCTGCCATGGGCCGGGATTCTACGCGTCCCGGCCGCTGCGGCGAGCGGCGGGCGCGTCACCGGTTCCGGAGGAACGCGGCGAGCGCCCGCGCGTCGGCCTCCGCGTCGGCGAAGACGAGCGTCACCGCGGCGCCGTCGGGCTCGAGCTGGATGACGGTGACGGCGTCCCGGCGGGTTGCGACGAGCTGGCCGGGCTCTTCCAGGACAGCTGGCGCCCGCGCGCCGAGGAGGTCGCGGTGGCGTGCGGCGAACTCCCCGGCCTCCTTGGCGTCCGAGAAGCGGACGCGGAGCGCGAGCGCGGCGCCGCCGGGCGCGGCGTAGGCCTGGGCGGCGTCCGCGGCCCAGCCGCCGGCCCCCTGCAGCGCCGCGAGCGCCGGGAGCCCGGTTTGGAGGTAGCTCGCCAGCAGGAATTCGCCGAGCGTGTCCGCCCCCGCGGGCGTCCAGCCCGGCCCAGGCGGCGCGGCTGGCAGCATCGCGCCGCCCGGCGCCCAGCCGGTCCGGGTGAGGTCCGGGTGGAGGATCAGGGCCGTCGCGCCCGGTCCGCCGGCCCGGAACAGCCGGTCGAGGGCGCCCGGGTCGCTTCCCCGGAGGAGGCTGACCCACTCCGTTCCCGTCGTGTACTGGAACGCCGCCTCGCGGGCGAGCGCTGGCGGGGGCGCGGCCGCGGCGGGCGGAGGTTCGACGGCGGCGCCCGGGGCGAGCCGGGGCAGGAGATAGCGGGCCGTCCACTGCCCCTCCGTCCAGGAGGCGTCGCCTTCGAGGAGCGCCCGGAGCGCGAGGCGGGCGTCGAGCGTTGCCGCCCCGCGTTCGAGCCGGGGGATGTCGAAGTGGTAGTCCTGCAGCGCGTGGACGAATTCGTGGGCGAGGAGCCGCTGCTCCCACGGTTCGAGGTCGCGCGGCGAGGCCGGGAGGGCGCCGTCACGGACGAGCCACACTTCGCGCCGGCCCGGCAGATAGAGCGCGCCGACCGCGGTTTCGAGCATCGCCTGCTCCGCGCCGGCCAGGCTGGCTCCCGGCGGGAGCAGGCCCAACAGCCGGTAGACCGTGTCCAGCGCGGCGGCGCGGCCGACATCCGCAGGATGCGCCGCTTCGCTGAGCAGCGCCGGCAGTGCCTCGCGGCGGACGACCCCGATGCGCAGCGACGCGGGCGGCGGGAGGCCGCGCACCCCGGCGACCTCCTCGAGCATCGACCGGTACGCGTCCGGCAGCGGCACCGTCTCAGGCCGAGCAGGGCCGCCGCCGCGGCAGGCCGGGGCCGCCAGCGCGAGGCACAGGAGTGCCGCAGCGAACATCCATCGAGCGCGCGCCATGGGGTGCGAACCTTGCCCGAATCGTCGCACGTTGGCTATCCTCGAAGAAACGGCGCATTCGTCTAGTGGCCTAGGACACCGCCCTCTCAAGGCGGAGATCAGGGGTTCGAATCCCCTATGCGCTACCAACGCCAGCAGGCCGGGCTCGACGTTCGTCGGGCCCGTTTTCGTTCCCGCGCCGGTGGCGCCGCTGGCATCGCCGTGCGGCGCCGGGCGCGAACCGGTGACCATCGACCCGGCCGGGGGATGCCGCCATGCCATTCGCTGACGACGAAACCATCGCCGCTTACCGCGAGGCCTGGGATGCCTGGCAGAAGCAGCTCCAGCATCTCCACCGGGTGTTTCTGGAAGGCGAGCCGATCCGGCCCGACCAGCTGAAAGGGCTGCTCGGACGCGAAGCCCGCGCGAAGGAGCGCTGGGAGGCGGCCCGCCGGCGGCTGCTCGGGCTGGAGGCCGACCTGCCCGGCCCCGGCGGGGCGGACCCGGACCGCAACCCGTTCCGATGACCGGCGGAGCAGGGTCCGAACGGTCCCGCGCCCGGAACCGCGAAGTTCCTACAATGGAACACAGATGGCACGCCAGGGAACGTTGTCGCGGCCGCGGTGGAACCGGAGCACCGGCTACGCGCTCCTCCTCCTCCTTGCCGCCATCCCGGTCGTGGCGTTCGCGATTGGGCCGCTGACCAGTTCGAGCTTCAGCCTTCGCGGCCCCGGCGGGCCGTTCGTGGCGTTTTCTGCCGGCGTGCTCTCGTTCGTCTCGCCGTGCGTGCTCCCGCTGGTGCCGATTTTCCTCGCCCAGATTTCCGGGGCGAGCATCGAGAACGGCCGCGTCGTGGCGAGTCGCCGGGTGACGTTCACCCATGCGGTGGCATTCGTCACCGGCCTCTCGCTCGTCTTCATCGCACTCGGCGCAGCGGCRGGGCTCCTCGGCTCCTACGTGCTGGTCGACAACCAGGAGCGGCTGGGGGAGATTGCCGGCTCGCTCCTCGTCCTCATGGGCGTGCTCATCATCCCGCCGCGCGGGCGCGCGGAGCCGCTGCTCTCGGCGCTCCTGCTCATCGTGCTTACCGCCGTGTTCATCCTGCTGGCCGACCTCGGGAACTTGCAGGACGACCGTTTCCGGCTGGCGGCGCTCGGCGTCGTGCTCCTCCTCGTGTGGCTGCGGTTCGCGGGCTACGTGCAGCTCGCGTTCTTCCAGCGCTCGTTCGAAGTTCCGATCGCGCGGAACCACGGCGTCGGCTATCTGCGCTCCGCGTTCGTCGGCGGGGCGTTCGCGCTCGGCTGGACACCGTGTGTGGGGCCGATCCTCGGGTCGATCCTCACGCTCGCCGCGACCTCGGGGGAGGCGGTGCGCGGGACGTATCTGCTCGCGTGGTACGCGGCCGGGCTCGCGGTCCCGTTCCTCATCGCCGGGCTCGCGGTTTCCGATGCCCAGCGGGTCATCCGCCGCGTGCAGCGGTTCGGTCCCGTCATCGAAATCGTCAGCGGCCTGATGCTCATCGTCGTCGGGGTGCTGCTCGTGAGCGGCCGCCTGACGGCGCTGAACGACTTTTTCACGTTCGCGGACTTCAACCAGGGACTGTAGCGGCCGGGAGCCGCAGCGCGGCCCCACCCGCGAAAAGGTGCCCGAACCGCCCGGTCGTGGTAGCCTGAACGTCAGACGGCAACGGCGCGTTCGTCTAGAGGCCCAGGACGCCACCCTTTCAAGGTGGAGATCAGGGGTTCGAATCCCCTACGCGCTACCAGGACATCAAAGCCGGGCTCGACGTACGTCGAGCCCGTTCTCGTTGATGCGCTGGCGCTGCGGCGACTGCCTGGCGAGGAGCGGCGCGAGGCGGCTCAGCGCGGGAGCGGGAAGCAGTTGCCGGTCCCCTGTTTCACCGAGTGGTCGGGATTGGCGACGAGGATGCACATGGCAGTGGCCGCGGCGGGCCGGTCAGCCGTGGTGTAGCCCGTAAACGGGCTGCCGCCGCCGTAGACGAACCACGGACCGGTGCCCGGGATGCCCGCCTGCTGCGGGGGCACGTTGTCGAAGAAGAAGTGGACGTGCTGGCCGGGCAGCGCGGGCTGGAAGCCGGCGGTTTCGAACGCGACGCTGTAGCGATTCCCGCTGACCGTGATGCCGGTGATGCGCGCCGTCCCCGCGGCGAGCGTCGGGGTGGGCGTCGGCGCAGCAACGGTCGCCGCGGTCGTGGCCGCCGCGGTCGGGGTGGCCGCTGCGGCGGCTGCGGGTCCCGTGGCGGTAGCGGCCGCGGCGGTCGCGCGGTCGGCAGCGGCCGGCGGCGCCGCAGCTTCGTCCCCGCCGCGCCCGAACAGGAGGAACGCGGCCCCGGCAACGGCCGCGGCGGCCACCGCAGCGCCCGCGAAGACGATGCCCCGCGGCCGCCCTCGGGCCGCGGCGACGGCGTCGGCGGTTCCCTCCCCGGGTGGCGCTCCCCCGGCGGCGAGCTGGACGCGCGCCGGCCCCGCGGCCGGCGCCAGCGGTTCGGGTGCGGGCCGGGGCTGGCTGCCCGCTGCCGGTTCGCCGGGCGGCTGCGGCGTCGCGCCGGCTGACGCGGCGGGGCGTTCTGCGAGCGCGCTCCCCGCTTCGAGCGCCGCGCCGAGCGCTACGGCGTGCTTCGGGTGGGTATCCACCGCGACCGGCCGCCCGGTCATCTCCCGGACTGTCGCTGCGACGAGCGGGATGCGGGAAGTGCCTCCCACGAGCAGGATGCGGTCGACCCCGTCCATCGTGAGGCCTGCGCTGCGCACAGAGCGCTCGAGCGCGGCCACGGTTTCGCGGATGCGCGGGCCGATGGCGCCTTCGAATTCCTCGCGGGTGATGCGCACCGTGGTGTGGAGCCCCGGCAGCGCGGCGGTGACGACCGCTTCCGTGTCGTAGGAGAGCGCTTCCTTCGCTTCCCGGCATTCATCGCGGAGCCGCTGCACCGCCGGGCGGGCGGAAGGGTCCCCTGTTCCGTTCCAGTCGCCCTCGAGCGAATTCAGCACGTGACGGAAGACGGCCTCGTCGAAGTCGATGCCGCCGAGCCGCTCGAGTCCCTCCGGCTGCCCGAGCAGCTCGAACCCGTCAGGGGTCTTCCGGAGCACCGAGGCATCGAACGTCCCGCCGCCGAAGTCGTACACGGCGAGGACAGCGCCCGGCTCGACCCGCTCCTGGCTGGCGTAGTGGATGGCCGCCGCGATGGGCTCGGGGAGCAGCCGGATGGTTCCGAGGTCCGCCGCGCGGGCGGCGTGGTCGAGCAGGTCGAGCTTGTACTGGCTGAAGCTCGCGGGGTGGGTGACGACGATGGCGGCCGGCGCCTCGCCGCGCTGGCGGGCGGCTTCTTCGACAGCAGCCCGGAGGAGGCAGCCCCAGAGGGCTTCGGCGCCGTACGGCGTGCCGCCGAGGATGAGCGGAGTCGGGTCGCCGATGCGCCGCTTGAATTCGCGCGCGACGCGCGCCGGCTCGGCGGGGGCGCGCCGTTCGGCCGCTTCGCCGGTCAACACCGTGCCGTCGTCGCGCAGCAGCACGACCGAGGGGATCGACGCGCTCCTCGTCCCGAGCTGGAGCATGTCCACCCGCCCGGCCTCCCATACCGCCGCCGCCGTGTAGCTCGTTCCGATGTCGACCCCGAGGGCGTAGGTCATGCGATCCTGTCCACCATCCCGCGAAAAGATTCGCTATTCTAGCCGCGCGATAAATTGCCGCACGCTATCGCCTGCGAAGTGCATCGAAAAATGGATACAAAAAGTAGCCCTTCTGCCGCGGTCGACATGTCGCTCCCGATTTCGGAAGCTGCCCTCGATGCGGCGCGGCTCGCCCGCTCGCTGGGGCGGGAGGACCTTGCCGCCGTGCTGCTGGCGTCGCGCGGCCGGCTGGCGCGCCCGGAGACGGTGCTCGTCGTCATCGGCGAGTTCAAGAAGGGCAAGAGTTCGCTCATCAACGGCATCCTCGGCCGCGAGCTCTGCCCGGTCGACGACGACATTGCAACCGCCCGGCTCGTCCTCATCCGCCACGGGACGCCCGAGCGTGTCATCGTTCGAAACCCGGACGGGACCGAGCTCGAGCGCGCCGGGGACCTCGCGGAGCTGGGCCGGCTTGCGACCGAAGCACCGTCGGGCGCTGACCCGATGCAGCACGCGTACCTCGAGGTCTGCGCCGAGAACGCGTTTCTCGCCCACGGCGTCATCCTGGTCGACACGCCCGGCGTCGGCGGCGGCCTCTCCGGCGGCTACGAAACGCTCGCGCTCGGCTATCTCCACGCGGCCGATGGGCTCATCTTCGTCACCGACGCGAGCGGGCCGCTCTCGCGGGCGGAGCTGGAGTTCCTCGCCCGCGCGCGCAACGTCTGCCCCGACGTGCTCGTTGCGATCTCCAAAGTCGACCTCTACCCGGACTGGCGAGAACTCGCTGCCGGCGACGCCGGCCTGCTGCAGGCCCGCGATCCCGGGACGAAGCTGTTCCCGCTGTCGGCGGCCCTGCGCGCCGCTGCGCTGTCCAGCGGCGATGCCGCGTTGAACATGGAGTCCGGCTTCCCGGCGCTGCTCGACGGCATCGCCGGGGAGATCCTCGACCCATCCCGCGCACGCGCCGCCGCCCGCTGTCTTGGCGACGTCCGCGCGGCGGCGCGGCAGTTCGAAGCGGCGCTCCTGGCCGAAAGCCAGGCGCTGACTGACCCGGCAGCCGGCCGCGAGCATGCCGAACGCCTCGCCGGGGAGCGCCGGCGGCTGGAGGAGCTCCGGGGCGCCGCGGCCCGCTGGCAGGTCATGCTCGGCGACGGTTTCGCCGACCTGATTTCCGATGTCGAGCATCGCCTCCGGGTCGAGCTGCGGACACTCGCCCGCGACATCGAGGCGCGCATCGAGGAAGAAGACCCGGCCGAGACCTGGGACGACCTCGCGAGTGAGGTGCGCAGCCGGATGGCCGACGCGGCGGTGAACGTCATCGTCGCGCTCGAGGACGGGACCGCGGCTATCGTCGACCGCATCGCGGCGGTGCTGCATGAAGAAGCGCTCGGCATCGGCCCCCCGCGCCGCGAAGACGCGCCCGTGGACCTGACCAGTCTCTGGACGGCCCGCGCGCCGGAGGTGCGCCTCGTGAGCGAATCAGCGGCGACGGCGTGGGCGTCACTGCGCGGTGCGCAGGGCGGCATCCTCGTGTTCGGCATGCTCACCGGGCTCGCCGGGCTGGCATTTACGACCGGGGCCCTCGTCGGCATCGGGGTGCTGTTCGGGGGGAAGCAGCTGCTCGAAGAGCGGAAGCGGCAGCTCACCCAGCGGCGCCAAAAGGCCCGGCTGGCGGTCCGCCAGTTCATCGACGACGCGAACGGTGAAATCGCCAAGTCGATGCGCGATGCTGCGCGCGAACTCCAGCGGAAGGTTCGCGACGGCGTTAGCGAGCGCATCGCTGAAGAGCTCCAGGCGCGGGTCGCAACGCTGGAGCGTCTCCAGGAGGCAGCCCGCGCATCCGACGCCGAGCGCCAGGCGCGGCTGCAGCAGGTGGCAGCCTGGCTCCAGCAGGCGCGCGGCCTGCTTCGGCGGGCCGACGAACTCGAAGGAGTTCGAGCGTGACGGCGGCCGCGGGGGGAGCGCTCGCGGCGCGACTCGACCGGGTTCTCCGCCGCGCCGCGGACGAGCTCCCGGGTGCGGCGTCCGAACTCCGCGCTGCTGCCGACCGCCTGCACGGCCCGCTTCGCATCGCCGTCGCCGGTCGCGTCAAAGCCGGGAAATCGACGCTCCTGAACGCGCTCCTCGGCGAGCGTCTCGCGGCGACGGATTCGGGCGAATGCACCCGCCTCGTCACCCGCTTCGTGCACGACTGGCAGTACCGTGTCACCGCGGTGCGGCCCGGCGGCGCCCGGGAGCCGCTCTCGTTCAGGCGCGGGGAGCGCGGCCTGGACATCGACCTGGCGGGCGCGGGCGACATCGCAGAGGTCGAAGTCGGCTGGCCGTCGCGGAAGCTCGAAGGGATCGAGCTCATCGACACCCCGGGGCTCGGGTCGCTCACCCCCGGCGTGAGCGAGCAGACGGAGGAGCTGACGGGCGCAGCCGGCGGGGCCAGCGCCGTCGACGCCGTGATCTATCTGCTTCGGCATGTCCACCGCGAGGACACGGCCTTCCTCGAGGGGTTCCGGGACGCCGGCCTGCCGCTGGGAAGCCCGGTCACGACCGTCCTCGTCCTCTCTCGTGCCGACGAGATCGGCGGCGGGCGGCCGGATGCGATGGAGAGCGCCCGCCGCATCGCGGCCCGCTACAGCCGCGACCCGCGGCTGTTGGCGCTCGCGGGCCAGGTCATCCCGGTTGCCGGGCTCCTCGCCGAGACCGCGTCGACGCTCGCGGAAGCGGAGTACCGCGCCATCCGCGACCTCGCTGCCGACCCGTCGGCGGCGGCGGCCCTGCTGCTTTCGGTGGATCGCTTTCGGGACCCCGAGCGGAGCCCGCTCACGGAGGAGCTGCGCGAGCTCTTGCTGCGGCGATTCGGCCTCTTCGGACTCCGGGTGGCTGTGGCGGCCGTCGCCGACGGCCGCGTGCAGTCGTCGAGCGACCTCGCCCGCATGCTCGAGGCAGTTTCCGGCATCGGTCCGGTCCGCGAGGCGATCGACCGCCGCCTCCGGGCGCGGTCGCACCTCCTGATCGTCCGCAGCGTGGTCGCTGCCGGCCGGCAGATCGCCCGGCAGCATGCAACGGCCAGCCCGGCCGCCGCGGCGCGGCTCGCGGCGGAGCTCGATGACCTCGCTGCCAGCGCGCCGGAACTCGGTCTCCTCGAGGCGGCGCACCTGGCGGCGACGGGGCTCGCCAGGTTCAGCGACGCCGACCGCGACGAAGCCGAGGCGCTGCTCGAGCGTCTCGGCGCGCCGGGCCCTGTCCCGATGTCCCTGGCGGATGCGGTTGCGGCCATCGACCGCTGGCGAGACCGGGCCGCCGACCCTCTCCTTGACGGGTTCGGCCGGGCAGCGGCCGATGCCATGACGCGGGCCTACGAAGCGCTCTACGCCCGAAGCATCGGTTGAGCGAAGGAGGGGCCGCGGCGGCAAGCCGCGGCCCCGGTCCGCTGGCGCGGAATCGAGGTCAGTCGTCCAGGTCGCCGTCGTCGGCGGACGCCATCGCAAGCGACTGCCGGTACAGCTCAGCAACCTCCTCCGCGTCGAGCACCTGGATCTGGGCGGCGATGTCGGCGTCTGAGGGGTCGTCCCCGCCCTGGAACAGCGCGTCGCGGATCCAGTCGAGGATGCGCTCGAGGATGTTGCCGTCGTCGCGCTGCTCGTCCGCCAGGGCCGCGCCATCGCCCATCACCGCGGCGTCGGCGACCGCGGCGCGGACCCAGGCGATGAGGCGGGCCACGTCGGGGTCGAACTCCTGGATACCGCCACCGCCGTCCGAAATCGGGCCGCCCGCGGGGAGCGGCGCTTCGAAGACGACCGGCTCGAGGCCGGCCGTGGCGGCCGCGGGCTGCGGCGGCGGGGCGATGGCGTCGTCGCGAGTCAGCGTCCACGCCGGCTCGGCCGGCGGCGGCGAGGGTTCCGGCGAGGCTGCGCGGGGCTCAGCCTCCCCGGCGGCCGCGCTGCTGCCGTCACCCGGCTGCGACGATGTGCCGCTGCCGCCCGGTTCGAACACGTCGAGCGACGAGCCGGAGGGTGCCGATGCGACGGGCACGGGCGCGGCCGAGTCGGCAGGGTCCGGCGCGACCTCGCCGGCGACCTCGCGGGGCTGGTCCTGGTAGCCGGGCTGCTCGTCGGCCGGCGGCGGCTGGTCCTGGTAGCCGGGCTGCTCGTCGGCCGGCGGCGGCTGGTCCTGGTAACCGGGCTGTTCGTACGCCGGTGGCGGCTGGTCCTGGTAGCCGGGCTGTTCGTACGCCGGTGGCGGCTGGTCCTGGTAACCGGGCTGTTCGTACGCCGGCGGCTGGTCCTGGTAACCGGGCTGTTCGTACGCCGGTGGCGGCTGGTCCTGGTAGCCGGGCTGCTCGTCGACGGGCGGGCGTCCAGCCTCTCCATTGCGCGGCGGTGCTGGCGGTTCGTCAGCTTCAACAGGGGGCGCAGCAGGGGTTCCGCCCCGCGGCACGTCGTCGGGGACCCTTCGAGGAGCATTCGGGAAGGGCGGTTCGTAGACGATGCCCGGTCGCCCCCCCTCGCCGGGTTCGAGATTGCGAATCCGGTCGTCGATGGGCGCAGTCTGTGGGGGCTGCTCTCCGGGAGCCACCGGCTGCTCGGCCGGCGGGAAGGGGAACGTCGTCGCTGGTCCGCCGAACCCGGCGCCTCCCCCGGCATTTTCGGCCCGCGCCGCCCGCTCGGCGAGATCCCCGGTCTCCCGCAGCCGTTTGGAGTCTTCCATGGCTTCTTCGAACGATTGGTTCGAGCGGTCGAAGGGCGGCGGGACATACGATGTGCCCCCCTGGGCGGGCGGGGGGTCCGGCATGACGGCGGGCGCGCCGGGCGGTCCGCCGGCCGAGGCCGGGAGGTCCGGGCGGCCGTCGCCGTCGATGTCCATGCTGCCGGTCCCGTCCGGGAGCGGCCGGACGTCGTAGACCGGCGTGCTTCCCTGGGCCGGCGGCCGCGGCGTCTCGGGCAGTTCGGCGGCGCCTGACCCGTGAGCGTGCGGCTGGTTGTAGCTGCTGTCGGGCGTCTTTCCTCCGGATATCGGCGGCGGAACGTAGTTCGGGGTGCTGGACATTGGTCGTGCTCCTTCGGTGGAAGACTGGGCGGGCTGATCGCCTTCATCGGTGCCCGCGGCGTCGGCAGTCGCTACGTCTGCCGCGAGGTCGGCAGCGGCGGCGGTCTCGCTGGCCCCCTGGCTCTGCTGCGGCCGCGACGACGTCGTGCCGGCGGGCTGCGAAACCGGGTCGAGTTCGGGAGGCGTGTGGGTCGGCGTGCCGGCATCGCCGAGGCTCTGCGGCGGCAGGCCGTCGGGGCCAACGAGCTGCCAGCTGTTGGGGTCCGGCACCGCTGCCGCGGCGCCGCCCTGGCTGTCAGGCGGAGATGTCGGCATCTGGTTGGGCGGCGGGGCGCCGGTCCGGTCGACGGGCGGGCCGGCGGTGCCGAGGGGCGATACGGTCTGGTCGCTCACGAACGATTCCTCCCGGGTCTAGACCGTGTCGGCGCTGTCGCTGTCGTCGTCGGATGCGCTCGAGCTGGCGGACTGCGCCGCGTCGGCAGTGCCGTGCGCATCGGCGATGGAGAGGCCGGAGCCGCCGAAGCCGGAGAGGGCATCGGCCGGGTCCTCGGTGCGGGCGCTGCCGGTCCACTGGCCGGCGGCGTCGGGACCGTAGTCGATGTTCCCGCGGTCGCCGGGCAGGACGCCGAAGCTGACGCTGCCGCCGCCGGTGCCGCCGCGGACGCCGGGGTCGCCCGGGTTGCCGATGAGGAAGTTCGTCATGCCTCTCTGGAGGGCGGCTGTCTCGGCGAGGCTGAGATTGCCGGCGGGCGGAGCGTCGCTCGCGCCGTCTGCGGGGTCGACGTCCCAGCCGTGCCGCCCGGCGCGCATCGCATCGATCTGGTCTTTGTGGTGCTCGTAAATCCACGCGCGCAGCGCCGGGTTGTCCGGGGTCTCGTCGATGGGCTGCTTTGCGTCGGGTGGGGTTGTCTGTCCTTCCGCTTCTTGTTTCTTTTTCGCTTTTCCAAATGTCTTGAACAGTGCTGTTTCGAGATTCGGAACATCCGCTTCTTTTGAAACCTTTCCAAGAGGTTGGTTGGAGCCGAAGCTCCCAATGTTGTCGTCAACTTCGCGGAGCTGCTCGGCTTCATTGACGTTTCCAGTAAAGACAATCGGGAGCTTGCCCGGGATTCCGAAAAATGGTCTGTTGTAGAGCTTATAGCTCATCCAGTTCAGCGCCTCCGTGAGCAGCCCCCCCTCGCCGGCCGCCTTGCCACCTTCGGTCGCTTGGCTCGGCGCCTGGCCGGGGACGGCAGCTGCCCCCGCGTTGCCCGAGTTTGTTGCCTGTCCTGCCTGGCCCGGTTGGGACGCTCGCCCGCTCGCACTGCTGTCGCCGGTATCCGGAGCCTTGGCCCGGGCTTCTGCCTCGGCCTCAGCTATAGCCCGTTTCAGAAGCTCGATTCCGCCCTGGCCGTCTCCATCGTTCTCGACGCTAGGACCAACCAAGCTCTGGGAGAACGTATCGAGTGCGCCTTGCATCAGTCCCAGCTCACCGGAGCCGCTCATGGCACCGCGTCCGCTGGTCACTGCGAAGGGGTCGCTGCCCGTGCCGCCGGTCATCGCAGCCATGGCCGATTCGACCATGCCCTGGTAGGCCTTATTGCCGTGGCCGGGGCTGCCGCCGCCCGGCAGGCCGGTCCCGGGCGCGGTGCCGGCGATGGCCGCATCGAGATCGGCGACCGCCCCGCCGATGAGGTTGAGCCCGGGCGCGCGAAGAGCGTCGCCGAACGAGGGTGTCTCCGCTCCCGGCATGCCGTACCGGCCGTCGGTCCCCGGCATCCCTCCCGCGGCTTCCCCGGCTCGGGCCTGGAGGTCGTCGAGCGACGGCCTGGCGATGTCCTGGAGGGCGCTGGGCACGGCGCGCTCCGCGGCACTGGCCTCGGAGGACGCATCCGAACGGTCAAGGGCGTCGCGGAGGTTCCCGGTTCGGTTGCTGATGTCCGGGACCGCCGCCGCTGCGGACGCCGCCGGGGCGACGCCGCTGACCGCGGCGTTTCCGCTCGAGCCATCGCTGCCGGGCGCGGAACGTCCAGCAGCCCGGGCCGCGGGCCCGGAGATGGCGGGGTCGCTGTTCCGGAGAAGGGCATCCCGGGCCTCGGCCGCCGCCGTTTCAGCCGGCGCCGGCGCCGGTTTCAGGTCGATGGTGCGGAGGTCAGGCGCTGGCGCGGAGTTGCCGGCCGGCGGCGCTTCTGCGACCTGGGGCGGAGGCGGCGCGGCGTCTGGGGCGGGCGACCGCTTTGGAAACTGGGGTCCGCTCGGGGAACGCTTGGGCATGGGGGCCACATCCTGGGCGAGGATGCGGGCAGTCTCGGACCCTCGAATCGGCGCAGCAATGCCGAAAATGACACATTTTGTACCCCCGCCCCGGGGGGAATGGTCACGCCCCGGGCGGCGGGATGCGCGGCCAGGTCCGGTCGTAGTACGGACGGCGCCCATCCTCCATGATGCGCAGCTGGTGCACGGCCTCCGCCGTCCTCGCATCGAGAGCGACCCAGTCGTTGAACCAGATGGACGGCGGGTCGTTGGCCGGGCCGGTGACGGAGATGAAGCGGAGCTCGCCCACTTCGGCATTGGCCCAGACGACCGGGTACGTCAGCCGGACCCGGTAGGCGCGGCCGGGGACGGTGTTCCAGAGGTCGAGAAACTTCTGCACGTATTCCGGGCTGCCGTTCATGAGGAACTGGACGGCGGCGGCGAGGTAGGGATGCTGGGCCGGGTCGAGGGCGGCGTCGCCGCCGTAGTGCCCTTTGACGACGGAGACCGCAACGGAAAGCGCCTCCGACCAGTTGCGCAGCCGGCGGGCAAACCGCGGGGTGGTGAGCATGCTGAGGAAGCCGCGCTGGAATGGCCCCTGCAGCTCGCGGTGGAGGTCGACTTCCCAGACGCGCTGGATGACGGCGTTCGCCGCCACCACTTCGAACAGTTCGGTCGTGACGCAGGCCGGGTGGGGCAGGTCGGCGATCGCCTCGGCGGCGCTCCGCAGCGTGAACCATTCGTCTTCGAGCCGGTCGGCAGGCGAGGCGAAGTCCGGGGCGTAGCCCGCGCCGCTCAGCACCTGCTGGCGAGCGAACGCGTCAGCATCGAGCGCGTCGAGGAGCCCGATGAGCGCCTCGCGGCTGGGGTGGCGGACGCCCGTTTCGTAGGCCTTGATCGAGGCGGCGGAGATGCCGGCACGCGCCGAAAGGTCCTCCCGCGAGAGATGGACCTGCCTCCGGAGTGCGCGAAGCTGGTCCATCCAGCCTTCCATGGCGTCGTCACCCGGCCGGGAGATGCGGGAATGCTACGTGAACGCAGCGGGGAATGAAAGCCGCGGCACCTGTGCTGCGGCGGCCGTTCTACCAGCTGTCGATGTTCGGCCGCTTCTTGCCGGCGCGGGGGACCGGCGGACGGATCGCCGCGAGCAGCGCCGTGAGCCACGCGCGCGTCTCGGCCGGGTCGATGGCATCGTCGACTTCGAAGAGCGACGCCTGGTTGAGCGCCTTCCCGCGCGCGTAGGCGCGCGCCACCATCTCCTCGTAGAACTGCCGGCGCTTCTCGGGGTCTTCGATGGCGGCCAGTTCGTTGCGGTAGCCGAGCTTCACCGAACCCTCCAGCCCCATGCCGCCGAACTCGGCGGTCGGCCRRGCCACCGTGAAGAAGGGGCGGTGGTAGGTGCCGCCGGCCATCGCAATCGCGCCGAGCCCGTACGCCTTGCGGAGGATGACCGTGAACGTCGGCACGCTGATGTTCGCGCCGGTCAGGAACACCCGGGCAGCGTGGCGGACGAGCGCCGTCTTCTCAGCCTCCGGCCCGACCATGATGCCCGGCGTGTCGCAGAAATAGACGATCGGGAGGTCGAAGGCGTCGCACAGCTGCATGAAGCGCGCCGCCTTGTCGGCGCCGTCAGAATCGATGGCGCCGCCGAGGTGGGCCGGGTTGTTCGCGATGACGCCGACCGGCCGGCCTTCGACCCGGGCGAGCGCGGTGATCATCCCGACGCCGAACTTCGGCCGAAGTTCGAGCACCGACCCGGTGTCGAACAGCAGATGGATGGCCTTGCGCACGTCGTACACGCGGAGCCGGTTTTCCGGCACGACGTGCCGGAGCAGCCGCTGATCGGCGGCCTCCCAGCGCGGGAGCGGCCCCTGGAAGTAGGCGAGGTACTGCTTCGCCACCTCGACGGCCTCGGCCTCGTCCTTCACGAGGATGTCGATGACGCCATTGGGCACCTGGACCGACGTCGGGCCGATCTCCTCCGGCGCGTAGATGCCGAGACCGCCGCCTTCGATCATCGCCGGGCCGCCCATGCCGATGTTGGCGTCCTCGGTGGCGATGACGACGTCGCAGCAGCCGAGCAGCGCGGCGTTGCCGGCAAAGCACCGACCCGTCGTGATGCCGACCATCGGCACGTGGCCGGAGAGCTGAGCAAAGCGGGTGAAGGTGGGCGGCGAGAGGGCGCTCGCGACGATGTCCGTATCGCCCGGCCGGCCGCCGCCGCCTTCGGCGAAGAGGATGAACGGCATCCGGCCCTGCTCGGCGATGTCGATGATGCGGTCCGTCTTCCGGTGGTTTTGGCCGCCCTGCGTCCCGGCGAGGACGGTGTAGTCGTAGGCCATGATGGCGCAGCGGCTGGCCGGGTCGCCGAAGAGCGCACCGTTGACGCTGCCGACGCCGGTGATGAGCCCGTCGGCCGGGGTTTTTTCGATGAGCTCCTCGAGCGAGCGGCGGGCGCGCTGGGCGGCGAGGACGAGCGGCCCGTATTCGATGAACGTCCCGGGGTCGCAGAGATGGGCGATGTTCTCCCGGGCGGTGCGGTGGCCGGTCGCGTGCCGCCTCGCGACGGCGTCCGGCCGCCGCTCGTCCCGCGTCCGCGCGCGGCGTTCGAGGACTTCGGCGAGGTCGGGCCGGATGGCGTCGAGGTCGATGGCCTCCTCGACGGACTCGCTGCCTTCGCCGCCGGAGCCGGGGGCGATGGTGAGCAGCAAGGCGCCTTCGACGACCGGGAGCCCGGGCGCTGCTTCGACGCGGACGACGGTGCCCGCGCACGGCGCGGTCACCTCGTGCTCCATCTTCATCGCCTCCATGACTGCGAGCACCTGGCCCGGCCTGACGGCGGCGCCGGGCTCGACCGCCAGGGAGATGATTGTGCCCTGCAGCGGCGCCCGGACGGCCTGCTGGCCTTCGTCGACCGGCGCGGCATCGGCCGGGGGGCGGGCCGGCGCCTGCTGCTTCCCGTAGGCGAGCACGGCCAGCGGGTCGCTCGTGTCGATTCGGGCGCCCGCGATGGCCGGGCCGGCGGGGCCGCCGGGGGCTGCGGCATCGGCCGGCGCGGCGGCGAAGCGGGCTGCCGCCTCGGCCAGCGCCGCGGCGTGCTCGTCGATGAACCGGGTGTGCAGGTCCGCGGCGGGAAGCTCCGGGCGCTCTGCGAGGGCCCGCAGGAACGCCAGGTTCGTCTCGACCCCGGCGATCTCGAACTCGGCGAGCGCCCGCTTGAGCCGCTGAACCGCTGCGCCGAAATCCTGCCCGGGAGAGCGCACGATGACTTTCGCGAGGAGCGAATCGTAGGCCGGGCTGACGGCGAGGCCGGGATAGGCCGCGGTGTCGACGCGGATGTTCGGCCCGCCCGGGGGCACGAACCGCTGCAGCGTCCCGGCCGCGGGGTACGCCACCCCGGTCGGCATCATCCGCTCGGCGTTGACGCGCGCCTGGATGGCGAAGCCGCGGGCGGGCGGCGGGCCGCCGGCGAGGCTGAGGTCGGCGAGCGTCGCCCCGCCGGCGATCTGCAGCTGGATCGCGACCAGGTCGAGGCCGGTCACCTCTTCGGTCACGGTATGTTCGACCTGGAGGCGCGCGTTGGCTTCGATGAAAAACCACGGCGCGCGCTCGTCGAGGCCGTTCGAGACATCGACGAGGAATTCGAAGGTGCCGAGGCCGCGGTACGCCAGCCGCTGCGCCATGGCGAGCGCCGCGTCGATGAGCTGGCTTCGGAGGCCCGGCGGCAGCTCCGGCGCGGGCGCGATTTCGACCACCTTCTGGAAGCGCCGCTGGAGGCTGCACTCCCGCTCCCAGGCATGGGTCACGGCGCCGGTCCCGTCGCCGATGACCTGCACTTCGATGTGGCGGGCCCGTTCGATGAACCGCTCGGCGTAGAGGGAGCCGTCGCCGAACGCAGCCGCCGCTTCGGACGAAGCGCGCTGGAAGGCGGCCTCGAGCTCGTCCGCGGTTCGTACGACGCGGACTCCGCGGCCGCCGCCGCCAGCTGCGGCCTTGAGCAGCATCGGCGCGCCGTCGAGCCGGGCGAAAAAGGCGCGGGCGCCGTCGAGGTCGAGCGCCGCGGACGAGCCCGGGATGACCGGCACGCCGCAGGCGATGGCAAGGCCGCGCGCCGCGACCTTGTCGCCCAGCGCGGCGAGGGTCGCCGGTCCCGGCCCGACGAAGGTGATGCCGGCCTCCTCGCAGGCCGAGGCGAAATCGGCGCGCTCGCTCAGGAAGCCGTAGCCGGGGTGGATGGCATCGCAGCCGGTGTCGCGCGCAGCGCGCACCACGGCCTCGATGTTGAGGTACGCTGCAGCCCCGGCGCCCGGCAGCCGGGCCGCGTGGTCGGCGCGTCGAAGGTGGAGGCTCGCTGCGTCGTCCTCCGGCGCCGCGGCTGCGGTTTCGATGGCGAGGTCGGCCGCGGCGCGGATGATGCGCAGGGCAATCTCCCCGCGGTTGGCGATGAACAGTCGGCGAATCGGCATGGCCCGTCGCTGTCGGTGCTGGTGGGCGAAGCATAGCTGGACGGGAGCGAACGCGCTGCCGAACTACCCGGGTGAACGCCGTTCGCGTAGGCTGTCCGCCGAGGAGTCGACCGATGAACTACAGGCTGTTGTGGGCTGGAGCGATCAGCGGGCTCGCGCTGCACCTGGCGGGGCTCGGCTGGGACGTCTACCGCCACTCGCGCGACGTGACGCTCGCGCAGCGCGAAGACGTCCTGTCGCTGGCGAACCCGTCGCACCTGATGATCGTGGCGGGCACGGCGATCATGGCGGCCTGCCTGCTCGGCATCGCCGTCACCTGGATGAACGAACGCCGCTTCGGCGGCGAGGGCGCGTTCGGCGGGCTGCTGCGCGGCGCCGGGCTGCCCGCGGTCGGCATCGCGGCGGCCGGGTCGATCTGGCTGGCGTCCCGGGCCGATTCGAGCGGCCACGTTCACGATGCGTCCCACAGCCACGGCCCGCAGCAGGCTATCGTCCTCGACCTGCCGCTCGCCCGCGCGGTTGGCAACGAGACTGCGGCCCGGTTCGTCGCATCGAGCGGCGGCCACACCCACGCATCCGCAGGCTCTTTCGGCGCTGACGCAGCGATGGGTGAGGGTTCGGCCCATCACCACCACGCTGAGGTCCCGGTGACTGCCGAGCAGCTCGAAGCGGCGGCGGCGTTCGTCGCCCGGCTCCGGACGGCGATCGCCCCGTACGAGGACATCCGCCGCGCCATGGCGGACGGCTACCTCCAGATCACGCAGGACCTCCCCGGCATCGCGGCGCACTTCATCCGGCTCGACTACCGGAACGACGGCCGTGAAATGGACCCGGAGCGGCCGGAAGTGCTGCTCTACACGAAGCGGCTCGACGGGACGTGGCGGCTCGTGGGCGCGATGTTCCTCGCCGAAGGCGTGACCGAGGAGCCGCCGTCGTACTTCGGCCCGCTCGATGCGTGGCACTACCACGAGAACCTCTGCTTCGTGGGCAGCGGTGTTCGGACGGTCGCCAGCCGCGAGCAGTGCCCGGGGGCGTTCACGGCGCGCACGCCGTGGCAGCTGCACGTGTGGACCGTGCCCACGGCGGGCGGCGTGTTCGCCCACGACATGCCGGAAATCGACCCGGGGGCGTTCCCCGGGGCCGTGCTGCCCGCCGCGCAGGAGCTCCGGGCGCAGGCGCGGTGACCCGCCGGGCCGGGCGGACGGCGCCTAGGAGGTAACGGCGCCCTTCGAGGCGCTCGAGACCTGGGCGGCGTACTTCGCGAACACCCCGCGCTGGTATTTCGGCGGCCGCGGCGTCCAGGCCGCGCGGCGGCGCTCGAGCTCGGCGTCGTCGACGTGGAGGGTCAGTTTCCGGTTCTTTACGTCGAAGCTGATGATGTCGCCCTCCTGCACGAGCGCAATCGGCCCGCCGACCGCGGCCTCGGGCGCAACGTGGCCGGCCATGAGGCCGCGCGTGGCGCCGCTGAAGCGGCCGTCGGTGAGGAGCGCCACCGATTCGCCGAGGCCTTCGCCGACGAGCGCCGCGGTGACGCCGAGCATCTCGCGCATGCCCGGGCCGCCTTTCGGCCCTTCGTTGCGGATGACCACGACGTCGCCGGCATGAATCTGCCGGTTGGTGACGGCCTGGAACGCGTCTTCCTCGCATTCGAAGACCCGTGCCGGGCCTTCGTGGTACATCCGCTCGTGGCCGGCAACTTTGATGACGCAGCCCTCGGGCGCGAGGTTGCCCTTGAGGATGACGAGGCCGCCGGTCGGCTTGAGCGCCTTCTCGACCGGCAGGATGACGTCCTGGCCGGGCGTCTCGACGGCCTCCTCGGCTTCCTCGGCGATGGTCCGGCCGGTGACGGTGAGCACGCCGCCGTGGAGCTTGCCGGCCTCGAGGAGCCGCTTCGCGAGCAGCCGCGTGCCGCCGGCCCGGTCCATGTCCAGCGCCACATAACGGCCGCCCGGCCGCATGTCGCCGATGAGCGGCGTCCGCTCCGAGACGCGGTCGAAATCGTCGATCTCGAGCGGCACGCCCGCCTCGTGGGCGATGGCGAGGAGGTGGAGGACGACGTTCGTCGAGCCGCCCGTGGAGGCGGCGCAGATGATGCCGTTCTCCAGCGACTCGCGGGTCAGGATCTGCCGGGGGAGGATGCCCTCGTTGAGGACCTTCATCACGAGTTCGCCGGCCCGGAAAGCGACCTTCCGCTTGCGGGCGTCGGTCGCGCCGACGGTGGCGCTGCCCATCGGAGAGAGCCCCATGAACTCGAGCGCCGTCGCCATCGTGTTCGCGGTGTACTGGGCGCCGCAGGCGCCGGCCCCCGGGCAGGCGGCATCGACGATCTCTTCCAGCTCTTCCTCGGAGATCGTCCCGGCGGCCTGCTGGCCCACCCCTTCGAAGACGTCCTGGATGGTGATGTCGCGCCCCTTGTAGCGGCCCGGGGCGATGGAGCCGCCGTAGAGCACGAGCCCCGGGATGTTCAGCCGCGCGAGCGCCATCGCCGCCGCGGGAATCGTCTTGTCGCAGCCGACGATGATGACGGCGGCATCGAAGGAGTAGCCGACGGCAGCCAGCTCGATCGAGTCGGCGATGATTTCGCGGGAGACGAGCGAGGCCTTCATCCCCTCGGTGCCCATCGAAATGCCGTCGGAGATGGAGATGGTGTTCACCTCCATCGGCGTGCCGCCGGCAGCGCGGACGCCGGCCATCACTTCGGCCGCCAGCTCGCGGTGGTTGAAGTTGCACGGCATCGTCCCGATCCACGAGTGCGCCACCATGACGAGCGGCCGCCGCAGATCCTCGCTCGTGAAGCCGACGGATTTGAAGTAGGAACGGGCGGGCGCCCGGCCGGGGCCATCGACGAGGATGCGGCTGCGGGCTCGTGGGTCGTAGGTCATGCTGCGCTCCCGGGGAGAGTCGTTCTTACCGCGAAGCTTACTCCCCGCGCGGGTCGCGTTCGACCAGGGGGTCGGTTGTTCGCTGCAACCCGGCTCCTGGCGTGTGGTATGCTCGGGCCATGCGCCGCACCAGCTTCGCCGAAATGCCCTGTTCCGTTGCCCGCACGCTCGAGGTCATCGGCGAATGGTGGACCATGCTCGTCATTCGCGAAGCCTTCAACGGCGTGCGGCGGTTCGACGACTTCCRGGGCCGGCTCGGCATCGCGCGGAACGTGCTGGCTGCCCGGCTGCAGCGGCTGGTCGAACACGGCGTCCTCGAGCGGCGCCAGTACCAGGACCGGCCGCCGCGCTGCGAGTACCGGCTGACGGAAAAGGGCCGCGACCTGTACCCGGTGCTCGTCGCGATGCTGTCCTGGGGCGACAGGTGGATGGCCGGGCCGGAAGGCCCGCCGCTGACGCTCATCCACGAGTGCGGCAGCCCGCTGGGGGCGAAGCTCGTCTGCGGAAGCTGCGGCGACGCGCTCGACCCCCGGCAGGTCCGGGCGGAATGGAACCGGGCTGCAGCGGTCCCCGGGGACTGACCCGGATCACTCCTCTGCGGGTTTCGCCGGCGCGACCGTCGCCCGGTCGCGGGGAGGCACCTGGACTTCGTGGCGGTACGGGATTTCGATGCCCTCACGGTCGAACCGGTCTTTGATGCGGCGCCGCAGTTCGCCTGCCAGCTCCCACTGCTTGAAGACCTTCACGTCGCCGACCACCTTCAGTTCGACGCCGTCCTCTGCGAGCCGGTCGACGCGCACCACCGCCGGCGTGCTGAGGAAATCGTCCGGGCGGTCGGCGGCCAGCCGCTCGCACTCTTCGTTGATGACCGGGATGACGCGGCCGAGGTCTTCTTCGTAGGCGACCAGCACGTTCAGGTTCACGCGGCTGAAGCCCTGCGTCATGTTCGTGGCGACGGTGATCGCGCTGTTGGGGATGACATGGACGTTCCCGTCGAGGTCCCGCAGGACGGTGCGCCGGGGCGTAATCTCGATGACCYGGCCGCTGACGCCCGCCACCCGCACGACGTCGCCGACCGCGTACTGGCCCTCGACGAGGATGAAGAGGCCGTTGATGACGTCTTTGATGAGCGTCTGCGCGCCGAGGCCGATGGCGATGCCTGCAACGCCGACCCCGGCGATGAGCGCCGAGACCTGCACGCCGAGCTGGTCGAGCACGATGGCGGCGCCGAGGAAGGCGAGGAAGATATTGAAGAGCCAGCCGAGCGTGGCCATCAGCGTGTCGACCCGCCGCTCCACCACCTCCGGGTCCTCGGCGCGCGCTTTCGCGGCCCGGAGCGAAGCGGAGCGGATGAGCCGGCTGAGCACGCGCTGGACCACGATGCGGAGGATGACCAGGCCGGCGATGACCGCCACGATGGTGACGCCGTTCTCCCTGAGCCATTCCTCCCAGGCCTCGGCGGTGGTCGGGATGAGGAAGGGGATGGGGCTGTTCATAGCGCCTCGAGTTTGGCGTAACTCTGCAGTAGCCGCCGCGTCCCGGCGGTGTCGAATTCGACGACGTACTCGACATCGCCGCCGTTGGTCCGGGCGTCCGTCACCGTCCCCGTTCCGAATTTGGCGTGGATGACCCGTGTCCCGGGGGCGAAGGCTGCGCCTGGCGCCGGTTCGAGTTCGGGCGGCGGGGCGGCTGCTGCGGCCTCGGTGTAGCTGCGCGGGGCGCTCCCCGCCGGGCGGCGGAGGTCTGCCGGGATGTCGGCGAGGAAGCGGGACGGAGGGTTCGCTGAGCTCATGCCGAAGGTCATCCGCCGGTAAGCGCGCGTGAGGTAGAGCAGGTCCATCGCGCGCGTGATGCCGACATAACAAAGCCGGCGCTCCTCCGCCATCTGCGCCGGGTCATCGAACGAGCGGATGTGGGGCAGGAGCCCTTCCTCCATCCCGACGAGGAAGACGACCGGGAATTCGAGGCCTTTCGCTGCGTGGAGGGTGATGAGCGTCACCCCCGCCGCGCGGCCGTCGAGGGTGTCCTGGTCGGTCACGAGGGCGACGTCCTGCAGGAAGGTCGCGAGGTCGTTGCCTTCCCCGGCGGCCTCTTCGTACTCGGCGAGCAGCGACTGCAGTTCGAGGACGTTTTCGAGCCGCTCGTCGGCGTCGTCCCCTTCGCGGAGGTAGCGGACGTAGCCGACGGCATCGATGAGGCGTTCGAACAGGCTGCCGAGCGGCGCCTGCCGGTGGGTCCGGAGTTCGTCGACGGTGCTGACGAATCCGCGGAGCGCAGCGGCGGCCCGGCCGGCGATGCCCTCGGCGCGGCCTTCGGCGGCGATCCGGCAGGCTTCCCACGTGCTGACGCCGTGAGCGGCGGCCAGCTCGCGCAGGCGGTCGATGGTGCGGTCGCCGATGCCGCGGCCGGGCACGTTGATGATGCGCAGCAGGCTCGCTTCGTCGGCCGGGTTGTGGATGACGCGCAGGTAGGCGAGGAGGTCGCGAACTTCGCGCCGTTCGTAGAACCGGACCCCGCCGACGAGCCGGTAGGGGATGCGGTAGCGGACGAGCGCCTCTTCGAAGGGGCGGGACTGCGCATTGGTGCGGTACATGACCGCGATGTCGGCAGGGCTCCGGCCCGCGGCGAGCAGGCGGCTGACCTCCCTCGCGACGAACTCCCCTTCCTCTTCGTCGTTGTAGGCCTCGTAGGTGAGGAGCTGTTCGCCGCCGGTCCGTTCCGTCCAGAGCCGGCGCGGGTGGCGGCCGGGGTTCCGGGCGATGACGGCCTCGGCGGCGGCGAGGATCGGCGCGGTCGAGCGGTAATTCTGCTCGAGCAGGGCGACGGCGGCGCCGGGGAAGTCCCGCCGGAAATGCTCGACGTTCCGGATGTCGGCGCTGCGCCAGGAGTAGATGCCCTGGTCCGGGTCGCCGACGACGGTGATGTTGCCGTGCACGCTGGCGAGCTCGCGGGCGAGGACGTACTGGGCCGGGTTCGTGTCCYGGAACTCGTCGACGAGGACGTGGCGGTAACGGCCGGCCCATTTCTCGCGCAGTTCCGGCACGCGGAAGAGGTCGATCGCCCGCAGCAGGAGGTCGTCGAAGTCGAGGCCGCCGGCGCGGCGGAGCGCCGCCTCGTACCGCTCGTAGGCGCGGGCTGCGACCTCCTCCGGGTAGGTCCGTGCGCGGGCGAGGAGATCGGCCGGCCCGAGCATGTCGCTCTTGGCAGCGGAGATGCGGGTGAGGACGGAGCGCGGCGGGAACTGGCGCGGGTCGATGCGCAGCTCCTCGAGGACGCGCTTCATCACGCCGAGCTGGTCGGCGTCGTCGTAGATGGCGAATTCCCGCGGGACGCCGATCGCCTCGCCGTCGATGCGGAGCCACCGCGCGCACATCGCGTGAAACGTCCCTATGTGCAGCGCGGCCGCGTCCTCCCCGATGAGCCGGGCGGCGCGGTCGCGCATTTCGCGAGCGGCCTTATTCGTGAACGTGACGGCGAGGATCTGCCATGGCGCGATGCGCCGTTCGCGGATGAGCCAGGCGATGCGGTGGGTGATGACGCGGGTCTTGCCGCTGCCGGGCCCGGCGAGGATGAGCAGGGCGCCATCGCCGTGGGTCACGGCGGCGCGCTGCGCGTCGTTCAGCCCGGCGAGGATGTCGGCGGCGGAGAGCGCGGCGTCCACCACCGGATCGTACCATTCGATCACCCGGCTGAGCGATTACGCCGCTGCATGTTGCCCCCGGCTGCGGTAAGGTGATGCGGGGCTGGCGCCCCGCCGGAGCTGAGCATGTTCGATTCGTGGCCCGGGGGCTCCTGGGAAGCGACGGTCCGGTACGTCGCCGCCGTGCTGGTGCTCTACCTCGCGGCGGTCTGGGTCGCCCTCGTGTTCTGGACCTACCGGGATATCCGGCAGCGGACCCGCGACCCGGTCCTCCAGACCGTCGCGGTGCTGCTCGTGCTCCTCTTTTTCCTTCCCGGCCACTGGGTGTACCTCATCGTGCGGCCGCGGTACACGCTCGCCGAGCTGTACGAGCGGTCGCTCGAAGAGGAGGCGCTGCTGCAAGAGCTGGAGGACCAGAAGGCCTGCCCCACCTGCAAACGGCGGGTGCAGGATGACTTCCTCGTTTGCCCCTCCTGCCGGACGCAGCTGAAGGAGCCGTGCCGGCAGTGCGGGCGGCCGCTGAGCTACGCGTGGGTGGCCTGTCCGTACTGCGGCCTCGAGAAACCGCCTCGCGAGGGGTTCGGTGCGCGCCCGGTCCGGGCGCCGCAGCCGCGACAGYKACGCCGCGCCGCCGGACCGCGCCTCCGCGGCAACCGGCGCCCGCCGCGCCCCGGGTCCCGCCSGGCAGCSRGSRSSGSMSSMKCRKCSGMRSCKSRACCSGYKSSGSGCGCGKYWSGSCGRKMCCSWSCYGCGCSCSGGCRGCKMSGRGRRKYCGAKSWTCGGCSGYATTSARSCGGYKGCGGRCGCSKKKCGCSSSKMSCRKCSWGYKSRSSRGCGGCGTSCSGGMRWKMRRSKYKCKSMYSYRKTCMRGCKKYYGCKSRCSSCGGRRSSSCGWSCMKYSRRWKRMSSRSYSGMGYGCSRKSRMSRWGYTCKCYSWWYCGGTCCGGGAGMKKMCGMYCGSSRCGSMRSYGSSKCCCTTCGAAGACCCGCTCGAGCGCGATGACCGTGTTCTCCGTATCGGTCCGGGAGAGGACGACCGGGACGCCGCTGGCGGATGCCGCGTCCAGCGTATAGCCGCTCGGGTGGCGGCCGCCGGTCAGGATGAGGGCGTTGGGGTTGGCGCGGAGGGCGGCGAGGTGCATGTCCGTCCGGTCGAACCGCGCTACGACGGTCATCGAGGGGAAGCGGCGGAAGTACGGCTGCCCCGCATCCGAACCGATCGGCGCGATCACGAGGTGGTCTGAGGTCGTGTCGGCCGGGAGGTCGCCGGGCAGGAGCACCTCGGCGTGGAGGCACCGGAGGGCTTCGTCGAGGGCGAAGCCGGCCAGGGTGCGGTCCTCGCCGAGTTCGATGCGGAGCGGCGCCCCTTCGCTCACGCGGACCCCGCGAAGGCCGGGCACGGCGGTGACGACGAGCGCGGCCGCTCCTGCCGGGGATGAGCCGCCGGGCTTGCCCGCCCGGGAGACGGCGACCACAGCCGCGCCGGCCGGCGCCGCGGAGGCGGAGCATTCGACCACGAGGGTTTCGCCGGCGGCAGGGGCCGGGGCCTCAGCGAGCGGTTCGGCAGGGCTGCCGGGCGCGAAATCGAGCGCTGCGAACCATGCCGCATCCTCGGCGGCGCGGCTGCCCGGTTCGGCGAGCCGCGCGAGGCGCGTCGGCCGGCCGCTGTAGGCCAGCGCCCGGGCGATGGCGGCGGCGACCCCGGTCTTGCCCGCCCCGGGTTCGGCGGAGGTCACGGCGATGATGCTCACGCGGCAGGCTCCTGCGCCGGTTGGCGCCAGCATGGATTGTGACGAACGGAACGGATTGCGGCAACGCGCGCCGTTCACCCTCCRRGGGCTACGATCGAGCGCATGCACACCACACGCAAAGTCTCCGTCGAACGCAACCGCCTCCGCTTCGCCGCCGCCCACATGGCCACCTTCGGGGGCGCCTGCGAGCCGCTCCACGGCCACAACTACGACGTGATCGTCGAGATCGAAGGGCCGCTGACGGAGGACGGCTGGGTCTGGGATTTCGGCGCGGTGAAGCGGGCCGCGCGGGAGCTCGCTGAGCTGCTCGACCACAAATTCCTCCTCCAGCGCAAGAGCGCCCACCTCGACATCCGCGAAGAACCGGATGCCTGGGAGGTCTCATTCCAGGGCAAGACCTACCGCTTCCCGGCGAGCGATGTGCTTCCGCTGCCGATTCCAAACTCGACGGCGGAGTGCATCGCGGAGTGGTTCACGGGGCAGCTCCTGGAGGCGCTGCAGCGGCAAGGGGCGACCCACCTCCGGCGCATCTCCGTCGGCATCGAAGAAATGCCCGGGCAGGTCGGCTGGTATACACTGGAGTTGTGAGCGGCCCGTTCCGCTTCGATCCGGAGGAATCCCATGCAGCTCGACTGGGACAAGACCATCAACGAGATTCTCTCGGAGAAGCTCGCCTGCCAGGCCTGCGGCGCGCTCGGCGACGAGATGGTGGTTGGCTACACGCGCGAGCCCTCCGCGGCCGAATTCGCGGCCCGCTGCCGCGACTGCACCGATAAGTCCGACTGCGACGCCCGGAAGCTCGTCGTCGTGTGCGAGCCGTGCGCCCGCGTCCACCGGGTGAACGGCGAACTCATGGACGAGACCGGCATGATGACGATGATGCTCGAGGAGTGCCGGCGGAACCTCGAGGATTCGATCGACTACCTCTCCACCTACTGGAAGGAGGAGACGGACGTCAGCTACGACGAGATGAAGAAGGGCCTCCATGAGGTCGACCCGGAGCTGTTCCGGGAGGAGGACGCGTGGCGGATGCGGCTCGAGGAGGAGTACCTGCAGCTGCACCGCTGGTTCCGGGAGCACGGTGTGCCGATCCCGGACCCGGGCTGGCGGAGCCAGTACGTGGAGGAAGTCATCGGCCTCGGGTACACCACGCTCCTCGGCGATTGAGCCGCGCCGGCTCTTGGCGCATGGCCGGGCCGTGGTATACTTCCAACTGCCAGGCGGAAGTAGCTCAGTGGTAGAGCGCCTCCTTGCCAAGGAGGAGGTCGCGAGTTCGAACCTCGTCTTCCGCTCCAACCGCGCAACCCGCCCGCCGTTTCGGCGGGCGTTTCTTTTGCCCGGGCCGGGTATGATGGCGACGGGAGCCGAAGTGGCGGAATGGCAGACGCGGCGGTCTCAAAAACCGCTGAGTGCAAGCTCGTGTGGGTTCGAATCCCACCTTCGGCACCAGCGGCACAGCCCGCGCGATTCCCGGCAATGCCGAGTGGTGTAACGGTAGCACACGGGCCTTTGGAGCCTATGGTCGGGGTTCGAATCCCTGCTCGGCAACCATCACCGCGCCGCCCGGCGGCTAGCTGCCGGCCTTCCGCAGCTGCTCGTCTTCCCCTGCGATCAGCCAGACATCGCCGTCCTCGACGATGACGTCGCGGTCGGGCCGGAACGTCACGAGGTCATTCCGCACCATGGCCAGGAGCACGACGTTGTGCCGGGTGAACGCCTCGAGCGAACCGATCGTCCGGCCGACGGCAGTGATGGGCGCCTGCAGCTTCGCGACGCCGTAGGTCGGGCCCAGCGAAAGGTACTCCTGCAGGTGGCTGGAGGGCCCGAGCGTGTGCGCCAGCCGGATGGCCGCCTCCTGTTCCGGCGACACGACGAGGTCTGCGCCGGCCAGCCGCAGCGCTTCCGCATGGTCGTTCGTGCTCGCCTTGGCCACCACGTGCTTCAGCGAGAGCCGCCGCTTGAGCGTCAGCGTCAGCAGCACGGAGGTCGCGATATCGGAGCCGATGGCCACGACGACGGCGTCGTAGTCGCCCAGCGCGAGGCTCTGGAGGAACTCGAAATCGGTGAGGTCGCCCGCCGCGGCGAGCGTCGCCGTCTCGGCGAGTTCGTTGACGCGCGCGTCGTCCCGGTCGACGGCGAGGACTTCGACGCCGATGGCGACGAGCTCTTCCGCCAGCTGCGAACCGAACCGGCCCAGGCCGAGGATGGCGACGTTCATGGCTAGCTCAACCTCACGCTGTCGATGGGGTGATGGTAGGGGACTTTCCGGCGCGGCCGGGTCATGTAGAGCACGAGCATGACCGGGCTGAAGCGCCCGGCGAGCATCGCGAGGATCAGCACGAGGTGACCGTCCGCGCCGAAATTGACCGTGCCGGCCGTCGAGAGGCCGACCGTCGAGATCGCGGACTGTGCCTCGAAGAGGATGTCGATGAACGGCCGGTCGACCGTAAACGTCAGGGCGAGGCCGAAGCCGAACAGCAGGGCGACGTGGTAGAGCGCCAGCGTCGTCGCCTGCTGGATGACGGCCTGGGGGATGCGTTTGCGAAACGCGGAGACCTCATCCGCGCCCCGGATGGTCGCCACCATGACGGCGAACAGCAGCGAGAACGCGCCGACCTTCAGGCCGCCGCCGGTGGAGCCGGCCGCCGCGCCGACGAACATCAGGCCGATGGTTGCGAGCTTCGTCTGGTCGTGCAGGCCTGACATGTCGATGGCGCTGAAGCCGGCAGTCCGGGCGCTGGTGCTCTGGAAGAGCGCGACTAGCGGGCGTTCGACCGGGTCGAGGGCGCCGAGGGTGCGCTGGTTGTTCCACTCGACCGCCGCAGTGAAGAGCATGCCGGAGACGAGCAGGGCGGCGCTCGTGATGTAGATCAGCTTGTTATCGAGCGGCAGGCGGGCGAAGGAGCGCCGTCGCATGAGATTCACCACCGGCAGGAAGCCGATGCCGCCGAGCACGATGAGCACGATGAGCGTGCCGAGGATGACCGGGTTGCCGGTGTACGGCGTCATGTCCCGCCCGGTGAGGCTGAACCCGGCGTTGTTGAACGCGGAGACGGAGTGGAAGATGCCCCACCACGCCGCCTGCCCGGAGGGCACCCCTTCGCCGCGGAAGGCGCCCCAGAGGATGACGGCCCCGGCTGCCTCGGCGACGAAGGTGAACACGGCGACGCTCCGCGCGAACGAAAACGTCTCATGCATGCTGGGCGCGCCGTAGTAGAGCCGCAGCATGTTGCGGTCGCGGATGCCGATCTGGCGGCCGAGCGCCCACATGACGACCGTGGTGCCGACCATGTAGCCGAGGCCGCCGACCTGGATGAGCACGAGGATGACCACCTCCCCGAGCGCGCTCCAGTGGGTGGGGGTGTCGACGACGGTGAGACCGGTGACGCAGATGGCGGAGACGGCGGTGAACAGTGCGTCTTTCGGGTGGACCCACGTGCGGCTTTCGGACGCCGCCGGCGTGCAGAGGATGAGCGTCCCGACGAGGAGGATGAGGCCGAAACCGACGGCCAGCCGGGCGACGCCGCTGCTGACGGCGGGGCGGCGCCGCTGTCCGACCATGCGCGTCGTGAGGATGCCGTGCGGGGCCTCGGCGGGGGCTTCACGCACGGGGCCGGCTCACCAGGGACGCACCAGGTCCGGCCGCGGACCGGCTGAGAGACGGCTGCTGCGCCGGGCCCGGCTCATCCTCCACGGGCCGTTTCACCCGGCAGGCGAAGCCGCCCAGCGGCTCGCGACCTCCGCGAGCTGATCGCGCAGCTGGTTCTTGGCGAACTTGCCGACGCTCGTGCGGGGGAGCGCATCGAGGAACACGACCTCGTCCGGCAGCCACCACTTGGCGACCTTCTCCGAGAGGTAATCGCGAATCTCGTCGGCGGTGAGCTGGCCTTTGAACTCCGGCTTCGGGACGACCGCGGCGACGGGCCGCTCCTGCCACCTCGGGTGGGGCAGGCCGACGACGGCGGCTTCGAGCACCTTCGGGTGGGCCATGATGAGGTTCTCGAGCTCGACGGACGAGATCCATTCGCCGCCGGACTTCACGAGGTCCTTCGTCCGGTCCACGAGCTGCACGTAGCCCAGCGGGTCGATCGTCGCGACGTCGCCCGTGCGCAGCCAGCCGTCCATGAACTTCTCGGATGCCGTCGGGTCGTTGTAGTACGTGCCGGTGATGTAGGGGCCGCGGATCTGCAGCTCGCCGATGGACTTCCCGTCCCAGGGCTGCTCCTTCCCCGTTTCGAGGTCGACGATGCGCCATTCGAGCGTCGGCACGATGACGCCCTGCTTGGCCATGACCGCGAGCTGCTCCTCTTCGCTGGCGCCCTGCATCGTGGAGCGGATGCGGGTGAGCGAGGCGAGCGGCGACGTCTCCGTCATGCCCCACGCGTGCACGAGGCGGACGCCGTGCCGGCGCAGCCCCGCGATGAGGGCGGGCGGGGCCGCCGAGCCGCCGCAGAGGACGCGCTGGAGCTTCGGCAGCTTCCTGCCGGTCTGATCGAGCAGGTTCAGGACGGGCAGCCAGACGGTGGGGACGCCGGCCGAGATGGTGACGCCTTCGCGGTCGAGCAGATTGACCACGCGCTCCGCGTCGAGGAAGCGGTCGGAGAAGACCTGCGAGGCGCCGGCATTCGCGGCGGCATAGGGCAAGCCCCAGGCGTTGGCGTGGAACATCGGTACCGCGTACATGAGCGTGTCGACTTCCGAAATGTTCACCGAATCAGGCAGGGCCGCCACGAGCGAGTGGATCATCGTCGACCGGTGGCTGTAGACGACGCCCTTCGGGTTGCCGGTCGTGCCCGAGGTGTAGCACATGGCCGCGGCGGCCCGCTCATCGATCGCCGGCCAGGCGAAATGGTCATCGCCGGAGGCGAGGAAGTCGAAGTAGTCGACCGTGCGGGGAAGCTTGCCGGTCGGCTCCGGCCCCTCGTTCATCAGCACGACGAGGCGGACGGTCGGGATCTTGCCGGCCAGCCCTTCGAGGATGGGCAGGACGGACCGGTCGCAAAAGATCACCTCGTCCTGCGCGTGGTTGATGATGTACTCGAGCTGGTCGGCGAAGAGCCGGACGTTGAGCGTGTGGAGCACGGCGCCCATGCAGGGGATGGCGAAGTAGCACTCGAGGTGGCGCTGCGTATTCCAGCCGAAGGTCGCCACCCGCGTGCCTTCCTTCACCCCTTCCTTCGCGAGCGCGCTGGCGAGCCGGTGGACGTTGCGCGCGAGCTCGCCGTAGGTCGAACGGACGGCGTCGCCCGATTCGGTGTAGGTCGCGACCGGTTTGTCATAGAAGAGCCGCTCGACCCGCCAAAAGATGCTCTGCACCGTCAGCGGCAAGTCCATCATCGTGCTGGGGAACATCGTGAAACCTCCCTGCGAGCTGGCCCTCCGGGGGCGCCGTACACATTACGAATGGGGGTTGAGCGGGCGCAAGGGAGCGGGGGCTGCAGCCTTACACGAGCGGCCACGGGTAGTGGCGGGCGGCCCCGGGCACCGGGAAGGTCCGCCGCGCGATCAGCCGGCCGAGCCGGCGGGCGGCGGCGCGGAATTCGGCTTCGGTGAGGAGCCCGCGCAGGGCTTCCGCGTCGCCGCTGCGCTCGTCGAGCCGCGCGGCCGCCGCTTCGAGGTCGGCCAGCAGGTCCGGCGGGATCGGTTCGCCGGCCCAATCCCAGATGACGCTGCGCAGCTTCTCCTGCTCGTGGAAACAGAGCCCGTTATCGATGCCCCAGATGTGTCCCGACGCGTCGAGGAGGCAGTGGCCGCCCTTTCGGTCGGCGTTGTTTGCGATGGCGTCGAACAGGCAGAGCCGCTGGAGCTGCGGCCAGAGGGCCGGGTCATCGCGCTGCACGAAAAAGTGGCGCTCCGGGTCGTGCTCGATGAAGAGCTGGACGGAGCCGATGCCGGACGGTCCCTCGCGGATGACCGTCGGCGGGACGACCGGCCAGCGCAGGAGCTTGGCAAGGCGGTAGGCGGCCGCTTCCCGTCGGTAGAGCGTGCCGTGGGGGAAATCCCAGAGCGGCGTTTCGCCGTCGCGCGGCTTGTAGATGGCGAGGAGTTCGCGGCCCCGGCTGCGAAGCTGCGCGAGGAAGACGTAGTTCGAGGAGTACCAGACGGGGCGGCAGCCGGCGAACGCCGCGTCCAGCAGCTCCGCTTCCACCGCCTCGAGGTCGGCAGCGTCCATCCGGTTCGAGCCTAGCAGAACGCCCGGCGGCGCGYGGCGGGCCTCACACGGCGATTGTGCCGCGCAGCACCGTCACCGCCGTCCCGGCGATGCGGATGCCGACCGGTTCGTCGCCCTCCGCATCGACCTCGACCTCGACGAGCCCCGGCCGGCCCATGAGGTGGCCCTGCTCGACGGTGTACCGGGGCTCGCGGACGAGGCCGTATTTCCACAGGTAGGCGGCCATCGCGCCGGTCGCGCTGCCGGTGACCGGGTCCTCCGGGACGCCGGCGCTGGCGGCGAAGTGCCGCGCATGGGCTCGATGCCCCGGCTCCATGGCTTCGAGGCAGAAGACGTGCGTGCTGAAGTAGTGGCCCACCTCCTCGAGGTCGCCGAGGTGCTGATAGTTCGGCCGCAGCCGGCGGAGGACTTCGAGCGAGCGCACCGGCACCATCGCCTGCGGCGTGCCGGTCGAGACGACCTGCACCGGCGCGTCCGCGAGGATGTCCGACGGCGCGATGCCCAGCGCGTCGGCGATGACGCTGCGGTCGAGCCGCCGGCCGAATTCCGGCCGGCCCTGCGTCATCACCACCCGGACGTTCCGTTCGGCGTCGAGGGCGATGTCGACCGGCAGGAGCCCGATGCTCAGCTCCTGCGTCACGCGCACCGGGCCGCCGGAAAGATCGATGCGGCCTTCTTCGACGAGCGCGTGCATCGTCGCGATGGTGGGGTGGCCTGCGAGCGGGATCTCCTTCGCCGGGGTGAAGAAGCGGACGCGGAACATCGCCCGCCGCGACGGGAGAACGAACGCGGTTTCGCTCGCGTTCAGTTCCCGCGCGATCGCCTGCATCTGGTCGTCGTTGAGTCCGTCGGCGCGGGTGACGACGCCGCAGGGGTTGCCTGCGTAGCGCCGAGTGGTGAACGCGTCCACAATCTTGACTTGGTACTCCGGCATGGCCGGAAGAATAGCAGGCCCGCCCGGCCGGGGCGGCGAAAGGCGGATGGATGCCCGGGTTTCCGCTCGAACACGATGCGCTCGCTGCCGAAATCGGCGAACTGCTCGTCGCGCGCAGCGAGAAGGTGGCCGTATCCGAGACCACGGCCGGGGGGCTCATCAGCGTGCGGATGCTCAGCGTGCCCGGCGCATCGCGCTGGTACGACGGCGGCATCATTCCCTATGCGGGCGCCCACCGCTGGACGCAGCTGGGTCTCGACGTCGACATTGCGCGTCAGCACGGGGCGGTAAGCGCGCCCTGGGTCGCGGCCACGGCCGAAGGACTGCGCGGCGCGCTCGGCTGCGCCTGGGCGCTGGCCGAAAGCGGCATCGCCGGGCCGCAGGGGAGCCGCCGTTCGCCGAAGCCCGTCGGCTCGGTGGTCATCGCGCTCGCCGGCCCGGGCGGCACGGTGACCGAGGAGCACGTCTTCCCCGGTTCGCGGGTCGAGGTGATGGCGCAGATCGCCGAGCGGGCGCTGCAGCTCCTGCGCGGGGCGCTCCAGGCTGCCGGGCGGCCCGGCTAGAAGACGTCGAACAGGTTGAACCGCGGGCCGTCCTTGCAGCAGAGCCGGACGCCGTGCCGGGTGAAGATGGCGCAGCCGTAGCACATGCCCCAGCCGCAGGGCATGTTCTCCTCCATCAGGATTTCGGGCGACTGCCGACGGCCGTTGCCGCGCAGGGTATCGGCGAGCGACTGGAACATCGCGTTCGGACCGCAGGCGTAGATGCGGTTCGCCCACGCCTGGTAGCTGCCGAGGTGCGCGGTCACGAACCCCCGCGGCCCGGCGGAGCCGTCTTCGGTGACGACGACGTACTCCACCTCGCGCGGCCATTCCGAGGCCGGGAGCAGGTGGGCCGCTGAGCGGGCGCCCATCATGGCGACGACGTGGTGGCCGGCCGCGACCGCCTGCCAGGCCGTCTCGACCAGCGGCGCGATGCCGACGCCGCCCCCGATGAGGAGCAGGTTCGACGGCGCCGCGGGCAGGCGGAAGCCGCGCCCGAGCGGACCGTACGCGCGGACCGGCGTGCCCGGCGGCTGCTCGCTCAGCCAGCGGGTGCCCCGGCCGACGACGGCGTAGCAGAGCGCGAACCGCTCGCCCTCCGCGCGGTAGTAGCTGAAGGCGCGGGCGAACATCGGGTCGGTCCGCTCGCGGCTGCAGTGGACCATCACGAACTGCCCGGGTTCGACGCCGCGGCTGAGCGACGGCGCATGGAACCAGGTGATGTACGCGCCCTCCCACGCGGGGCGGGTCTCGAGGATGACGGCGTCCTCAATCTGCACCGAGGTACTCCCGCACCGTCGCGACGTCGTAATCGGCGGGCCGGGCGAGCGCCTGGATGGCTGCCCGCGCCGTGTCGATGCTGGTGAAGCAGGGGATGCGCCGTTCGGCAGCGGCCCGGCGGATGTGGAAGCCGTCGCGCAGCGAACCGGTCATCCGCCCCTCGGGCGTGTTGATGACGCACTGCACCGTCCCGTCCATGATGACGTCCACCACGTTCGGGTGGCCCCCGCTGAGCACCTTCGTGACCGTCGTGACGGGCAGGCCGAGGGCGGCGATCATGCGGCTCGTGCCTTCGGTGGCGTAGAGCCGGTAGCCGGCCTCGGCGAGCTGGTGGATGAGCGGCAGGGCGTCAGCTTTCGTCCGGTCCGAGATGCTGAGGAGGATCGAGGCCTTCGGCGGGAGGGCGAGGTCGGCCGCGATGAGCGCCTTCGCGAGCGCCCCTTCGAACGTCCGGTCGACGCCCATCACCTCGCCGGTGCTCTTCATCTCGGGGCCGAGGTAGGTATCGACCCCGGTGAGCTTCGACATCGAGAAGACCGGCGCCTTGATGGCGTACAGGCTGCGCTCCGGCCAGAGGCCGTCCGGGTAGCCCTGCTCGGCGAGCTTCCGGCCGAGCATCGCGCCGACGGCGAGCTGCACCATCGGCACGCCAGTGACCTTCGAGAGGAAGGGGACCGTGCGGCTCGCGCGCGGGTTCACTTCGAGCACGAAGACGCGCGGCGCCTCACCGGCCTTCCGCGGCAGCACGACGTACTGGATGTTGGTGAGGCCGATGGCGCCCATCCCGAGGACGATCCGCCGCGTGTAGTCGACGATGACGGCCTTCTCCTCGTCGTCGAGGTGAACGGGCGGGTAGACGGCCATCGAGTCGCCCGAGTGGACGCCTGCGCGCTCGATGTGCTCCATGATGCCCGGCACGAGCACGCGCTCGCCGTCGCAGATGGCGTCGACTTCGACTTCGGCGCCCTCGAGGAACTTGTCGATGAGGATCGGCTTGCCGGCGGCGACTTCGGCCGCGGCGCCGACGAAGGTGACCAGCTCGGTCGCGTTCTGGACGATCTCCATCGCCCGGCCGCCGAGGACATAGGAGGGACGGACGAGCACCGGATAGCCGATCTGCTGGGCGGTCTTCATCGCTTCTTCGAGCGTGGTGATGGCGGCGCCCGGCGGCTGGGGGATGCCGAGGTCCTGCAGGAACCGTTCGAACCGGCGCCGGTCCTCGGCGATGTCGATCGCCTCGGCGTCGGAGCCGATGATCGGGAGGCCCGCCCGGCGGAGCGGCCCCGCGACGTTGATGGCCGTCTGGCCGCCGAACTGCACGATGCTGGGCGGGGTGCCGGCCGGGCCTTCGGCCTCGTTCTCGATGATGTCCCGGATGGCCTCTTCGTCCAGCGGCTCGAAGTAGAGCCGGTCGGACGTGTCGAAGTCGGTGGACACGGTCTCCGGGTTGGAGTTGACCATGATGGCCCGGAGGCCGGCGCCCTGCAGCGCCCACGCGGCGTGGACGCTGGCGTAGTCGAACTCGATGCCCTGGCCGATGCGGATGGGGCCGCTGCCGACGACGAGGGCGCCGCGGCCTTCCTCCGGGAGGGCTTCGTTCTCCTGCTCGTAGGTGCTGTAGAAGTAGGGCGTCTCGGCGTCGAACTCGGCCGCGCACGTGTCGACCATCTTGTAAACGGGCCGGATGCCCCATTCGTGGCGGAGCGCGCGGATCTGCTCGGGCAGGCGGTCCGCGAGCTGCCCGACCATCTCGTCGCTGAAGCCCATCCGCTTCGCTTCGCGGAGGAGGTCGGGGTGGAGCGGCTCCTCGAGCAGCCGGCGCTCCATCCGGACGATGTTCTGCAGCCGCTCGAGGAACCACGGGTCGACCCCGCGGGAGCGGCGGCTGAGGTCGAGGATGTCTTCGCCCCGGCGGAGGGCGGCCATCAGCGCCCAGAGCCGCTCGTCCGTCGCGTGGACCGGGATTTCGGCGGCGTCCCGCCACTCCGGCCGCTCCCAGAGCAGGCTGCGCCCGCCGACTTCGAGCGAGCGGACGGCTTTGTTCAGCGCGGCCTCGAAGGTCCGGTCGATGGCCATCACCTCGCCGGTCGCCTTCATCTGGGTCCCGAGCGTCCGGTCGCCGAGAGCGAACTTGTCGAACGGCCACCGCGGGATTTTGACCACGACATAATCGAGCGCGGGTTCGAACGCCGCGGTCGTCTTCTTCGTAACGGCGTTGGGGATTTCGTCGAGCGTCCGCCCGCAGGCGATTTTTGCCGCGACGCGGGCGATCGGGTAGCCGGTGGCCTTCGAGGCGAGCGCCGAGGAGCGGCTCACGCGGGGGTTCACTTCGATGACGTAATAGGGAAGCGGCGCATCCGGGTCGCCGCGCCAGTCGCAGACGTCCTTGCGCGGCGCAAGCGAGAACTGGACGTTGCAGCCGCCTTCGATGCCGAGCTCGGAGATGATGCGGAGCGCCGCCGAGCGGAGCATCTGGTAGTCCTTGTCGCTCAGCGTCTGGGAGGGGGCGACGACGATCGAGTCGCCGGTGTGGACCCCCATCGGGTCCATGTTCTCCATGTTGCAGATGGTGATGCAGTTTCCGGCCCCGTCGCGCATCACCTCGTACTCGACCTCCTTCCAGCCGAGGAGGTTCTTTTCGACGAGCACCTGCGTGATGGGGCTGGCGGCGAGGCCCGACGCTGCGACGGCCCGCAGCTGGTCCATCGTGAAGGCCATGCCGCCGCCGGTTCCGCCGAGGGTGTAGGCGGGCCGGATGACGACCGGGAGGCCGATCTTCTCCGCTGCGGCCACGCACTCTTCCACGGTGTGGCAGATTTCGCTCTCGAGGACCGGCTCGCCGAGCTTCGCCAGCATTTCGCGGAAGAGCTCGCGGTCCTCGGCCCGGCGGATGGCGTCGAGCGGGGTGCCGAGCAGCCGCACGCCGTACTTCTCGAGGATGCCGGCCTTCGAGAGTTCGACGGCGAGGTTGAGGCCGGTCTGGCCGCCGAGGGTGGGCAGGAGCCCCTCCGGCCGCTCGCGGGCGATGATCCGTTCGAGCACCGGGACCGTGAGCGGTTCGATGTAGACGGCGTCAGCGATATCGAGGTCCGTCATGATCGTCGCCGGGTTGGAGTTGACGAGGATGCTGCGCACGCCCTCCTCGCGCATCGCCTTGCAGGCCTGCGTGCCGGCGTAGTCGAACTCCGCGGCCTGCCCGATGACGATCGGCCCGGACCCGATGATGAGGACGCTCGAAGGTTTCAACGATTCCATCTCCCGGTGAGGTCGATTCGCGTAATTCGGCCGGGGACGCCCCGCGCGCGGCGCGGGTTCCCGGGAAGTGCGGTGCGCATGGTCAGCGCCCCCGCCCGCCGCGCAGGATGCGGCGCACCGGCAGCGGGACGAAGAGCAGCAGGGCGAGCGGCAGGGGGAGCAGCGCGACGCGCGCTTCGAGGAGCAGGAGCGCCTCGAGGGCGCCGATGGCAGCGCCGAGAGCGGCCGGTGCGACGATGTGACCCGCGGCATCGGCCGCGCCGGCGGCAAGGAGCGCGCCGATGAGCAGGCTGCAAACGGCGGCGATGCCGAGCGAAACGGCGAACAGCCGCGCCAGGTCGGCCCCCGCCTTGCCGCCGGCGAAGCCCGGGCCGGTGAAGCTGGCGATGCCGAAGATCGCGGCCATCACCAGCGCCGCGCTGCCGAACGCGAACGCGAAGTCGGCCGCGGCCGGCGCGCCGGGACGCGGGCGGATCGGTGCGTTGTTGCGCCGGCGGATGGTCATGCCCGGGCTCCCTGCGGCGGCTCGCATCTCAGAGCGGCAGCTCGAAGCGCATGTTCGGGTTCCGCAGCGGCACCATCGCGCCGATGCTCGAGAGGAAGCTGAGCGCAGGCTCGTTGCCTTCCGGCAGCCGCCCGCGGATGCGCTTGTAGCCGTGCTGCCGCGCGAACTCGAGGATCGCCTCGGCGAGGTCGGTCGCGATGCCGCGCCGCCGGTGGTCCGGCAGCACCCAAACGCCGAGGAGGCCGGTGCCCGGTTCGGCGGTGTCGAAATCGAGGGCGCCGAACGCGACCGGGATGCTGCCGTCATAGGCGACGAACAGCGCGCCGTCGTCGCCCAGCCGCCGGAGCCACGCCTCGACCCGGCCGGCGTCGAACGGGCCTTCGAGCCCGACGTTTTCGGAGCCCATGCCCCGCAGGATGGCCGCGATGCCCTCGGCATCGGCGGCGGTTGCCCGGCGAATCTCCGTCGCGCGCGTCATCGAACCCCTCCTTTGACGGCCGCCATCATCTCGATGAAGCGGTCGAAGATGTATTCGTTGTCCAGCGGGCCGGGGCAGGCTTCGCTGTGGTACTGGATGGTCATGAGCGGGTCGGTCCGCGAGGCGATGCCCTCGACCGTGCCGTCGTTCAGGTTGATGTGGCTCACGAACGCGCTGGCGTCGAGCCCGTCCGGGTCGACCGCGTAGCCGTGGTTCTGGGCGGTGATCGTCACGTGGCCGGACACGAGGTCCTTGACCGGGTGGTTGCCGCCGCGGTGGCCGAACGGCAGCTTGAACGTCCCCGCGCCGAGTGCCCGGGCCGCCACCTGGTGCCCGAGGCAGATGCCGAACACCGGCACCCGCCCGATGAGCTGGCGCACTTCGCGCACCATGGAGTCGAGGAGCCGCGGGTCGCCGGGGCCCGGCGAAAGGCAGACGCCGTCGGGGTGGAGGGCGAGGATGTCGGCCGCGGGCGTCCCTGCCGGGAAGACGCGGACGGAGCAGCCGCGCCGCTCGAGGAGCCGCATGATGTTCCGCTTGACGCCGCCGTCGAGCAGCGCCACCCGGTAACGCCCTTCCCCGAGCGGCACCGACCAGTCGTACACCCGCGGCGTGGTGACGGAATCGACCCAGTTGATGTCGTCGTAGCCCGGCAGGTCGCGCACCCGCGCGAGCGCCTGTTCGGGGGTCTCGTCCGTGGTGATCGTGCCGAGCATGACGCCGTGCCGGCGGATGCGGCGCGTGACCGCGCGCGTGTCCACGCCGTCGATGGCGACCACGCCGCGGGCCTCGAGGTACTCACGCAGCGTCTGGTGCGAGCGGAGATGGCTCGGCTGGTCGGTCGCCTGCCGGACGATGAGCCCGGTCGGCTGGATGCGGGCAGACTCCTCGACGCGCTCGTCGATGCCGTAGTTGCCGATGAGCGGGTAGGTGAGCACCAGGAGCTGGCCGGCGTAGGAGGGGTCGGTCAGCATCTCCTGGTAGCCCGTCATCGAGGTGTTGAAGACGACCTCGCCGTCGGCGCGGCCAGGCGCTCCGGCCGCCCGGCCGCGGTAGGCGGTCCCGTCGGCGAGGACGAGCCAGGCATCAGACATGCGCACCCTCCCGCTCCCAAGCGAGCGTTCCGTCGAAGATGACCGCCCGGACGGCCCCGCGGAGGCGCTGCCCGGCGAGCGGCGTGTTCTTGCCTTTCGAAGCCCAGCGCGCAGGGTCCACGGTGACCTCGGCGGCCGGATCGAGGATGACGAGGTCGCGTGAAACGCCGGGCTCGAGCCGCCCGGCCCCCGGGATGCGCCGGTCGATGCCAAAGCAGGCGGCCGGGGCGCTGGTGAGCGCCTGCACCATCCGCTCGAGCCGAAGCTCGCCGCGCGCGGCGAGGGTGAGCAGCGACGATGCCGCCGATTCGAAGCAGCTGATGCCGAAGGCGGCGTCTTCGAATTCCAGCAGCTTGTCCTCGATGGCGTGCGGGGCGTGGTCGGTAGCGATGGCGTCGATGATGCCGTCGTCGAGCGCGGCCAGCAGGGCGCGCCGGTCGGCCTCGGTCCGGAGCGGCGGGTTGATCTTTGCGTTCGTGTCGTAGGCCGGTTCGGGGCCGCCGCCAGCCACGGCATCTTCGGTGAGGAAGAGATGGGACGGCGTGACCTCGCAGGTGATGGGCAGGCCGCGCTGTTTCGCTTCAGCGATGAGTTCGACGCCGCGGGCGGTCGTGACGTGGGCGATATGGAGGCGCGCGCCGGCCGCCGCTGCGAGTTCGATGTTTCGCGCGATGGCGGCGGCCTCGGCCGCGGCCGGCTGGCCGCTCAGCCCGAGCCGCTCGCTCACTGCCCCCTCGTTCATCGCTCCGCCGGTGTGCATCTCGGGGCTGTCGCAGTGCTCGGAGAGCGGCAGGCCGAGCGCCCCCGCGAGCGCGAGCGCGTTCCGCATGAGCCGCGGGTCGGCGACCGGGCTGCCGTCATCGCTGAAGGCGATGACGCCGCCTGCCGCCAGCTCTGCGAGCTCGGCGAGCTCCCGCCCCTCGCGCCCGCGGGTGATGCAGCCGATGGGGAGGATGCGGACGCGGCCGTCGCGCCGGAACCGATCGGCGATGCTCTCGAGCACCGGCCCGCAGTCGGGCGCAGGCCGGGTATTGGGCATCGCGCAGATGGTGGTGAAGCCGCCGCGCAGCGCCGCTTCGGTCTCGGTCGCAATCGTGCCCTTCTGTTCGAAGCCCGGCTCGCGGAGGTGGGCGTGCAGGTCAACGAAACCCGGCGCGACGACGCACCCGGCCGCGTCGATGACGCGGGCCCCGGCCGCATCGATGCGCGAGCGGATATCGGCGACATATCCGCTTTCGACAAGGACATCCAGAACGCCATCGACGCCGCGCGCGGGGTCGATGACCCGTCCGCCGCGGACCAGGATGCGGTCGGTCATGTTCGGCTCCTCGCGGCGATGAGGTAGAGCAGCGCCATGCGGACGGCGACTCCGTTGGCGACTTGCTCTTCGATGAGAGATTGCGCGCCGTGGGCGACCTCTGGTGAGAGCTCGATGCCTTCGTTCATCGGACCGGGGTGCATCAGGAGGGCACCGGGCTTCGCCTTGCGGAGCCGCGCCGCGTTGACCTGGTAGCGGGCGATGTACTCGCGGAGGGAGGGGATGAGCCCGCGCTGCTGGCGCTCCTTCTGCATGCGGAGCGCCATGACGACGTCGGCGTCTTCGATGGCGGCATCGAGGTCCGTCGTTACCGCGCAGCGGCGCCCGTCGACCGCGGGGACGAAGTGCCGCGGCAGCAGGGTGGCGGGCCCGCAGAACGTGACATCAGCGCCGTACTTGAGGAGCGTCCACGCGTTCGAGCGGGCGACCCGGGAGTGGAGGATGTCGCCGACGATGATGACCTTGCGGCCTTCCAGCGAACCGAGGCGCCCGGTCATCGTGAACAGGTCGAGGAGCGCCTGGGTCGGGTGCGCGTGGGTGCCGTCGCCGCCGTTGATGATGGCTGCGCTGGTGTGCCGGGCGGCAAGATGCGGCGCGCCCGAGCGGTGGTGGCGCATGACGATGACGTCCGTGCCGATGGCTTCGAGCGTCCGGACCGTATCGATGAGGGTCTCGCCTTTTTCGACCGACGAGCCCGACGCCGTCAGGTTCACGACGTCGGCGCCGAGCGCCTTCGCCGCGACTTCGAAGCTCGCGCGCGTGCGCGTGCTTTGCTCGTAGAACAGGGTCGCCACGGTCGTGCCGCGCAGCGTGGAGACCTTGGAGACCGGCCGGGAGCGGACTTCCCGCATGGCGCGCGCCGTCTCGAGGATGAGGTCGATCTCGGCCCGGGTGAGCGTGTCGGTATCGAGCAGGTCTTTCCGGGTCCAGGCCGTGCCTTCGGCGCTGGCGGACGCTGCAGGCGGGGCGTCAAGCACTGGCGGCCTCCTCCCCGTACACGTAGACGGCGTCTTCGCCGTCGGTCTCGCTGAGGCGGACGCGCACACGCTGGACGAGCGCCGTGGGGATGTTCTTCCCCACGAAATCCGGCCGGATAGGGAGCTCCCGGTGGCCGCGGTCGATGAGCACGCAGAGCCGCACCCGGGCCGGCCGCCCGAAATCGAGCAGGGCATCGAGCGCGGCCCGCGCCGAGCGGCCCGTGAACAGCACATCGTCGACGAGGACGACCGTCTTGCCGTCGATGGGCACCGGGATGTCCGAAGGCCGGACCGGCGGCGGGGCGCCGCGGCGGGCTACGTCGTCGCGGTAGAGGCCGATATCGAGCGACCCGACCGGCACGTCGACGCCTTCGAACTCGCGGATCGCGGCAGCGAGGCGGCGCGCGAGCGGGTAGCCGCGCGAGAGGAGGCCGACGAGCACGAGGTCTGCCGTGCCGCGGTTGCTCTCGATGATTTCATGGCCGAGCCGGCGGATGGTGCGGCTGATTTCTTCCGGGCCGAGGTAGCGGGCGGCGCTCACGAAAAACGCCTCCCCCGGCTGACGGAGAAGGCGCAGATGCTCGCAATCCTGACGCCGGGCATGCCGGCACCTCCTCCCTTGGCGGCCTCACGGGACCACCTTAAAGGGTTTCTCGCAGGATACACCCGCGCCCCTGCCTGCGCCAGCGCCGGCGCATGACCCTGCCGCCCGCCGGCCGTATACTCGCGCTACCTGCAGCTTCCGAACCTCTACCCGGAGTTTCACCGTGTCGTCGACCCCTGGCCCCGACCAGGTCGAAAGAGCCCGACGTTCGCGACCGCATTTTCGCGAGCGCGCTGCGCCATTTCTCGCAGAAGGGGTATGCCGCTACGTCGCTGCGGGAAGTCTCGGAGGATGCCGGCACGACGAAGCCGATGATCTACTACTACTTCGGCTCGAAAGAGGGGCTGTATGCGGGCATCGTCCGGCAGATCCTCGAGGAGATGGCCGAGACCATCCGCGCCCGCCTGCCGGCCGAGGCGCCAGTCACCGAGCAGGTGCTGGCGTACTGTGAACGGTATCTCGACTACTTCCTCCAGCAGGAGGAGATCATCGCCCTCGTCCTGCGCGAGGTATTCGGGCTCGGCGGCGTGCCGATGGCGGAGTTTTCGCAGGCGCTGGGGGAGCGGGTGCGGCTGCCGCTCGATGAAATCCTCGCGCGCGGGATGGCGTCGGGGCAGCTCCGGCAGGACTCGGTGCCGCTCTGCGCGACGGCCATCACCGGGATCATGAACATGTTCATCCTCGCGCACGTTTTTGGAGGCGCCCCGATCGACCGGGAGACGCCGCTCCGGCAGGTGCGCTACTACATCACCGGGCTCGCCTGCCCCTCCTGACATCGCCCCGGCCTCATCTTTCCGGTCTGCCTGCCGTCTTATTCCTGTAGGGAGGCATGCGATGGCCGACTCACGCCTCGTCGACTACTACTCGATTCTCAACCTGCCGCCGAAGGCCGACCTCGCCGGCATCGAAGCCGCCTACGCGCGCCTCTCCGACGACCTGATGCGCCAGTCGCAGTACGACGAGTCGGCGCGCGAGGCGATGCAGCGGCTGAACGAAGCGTACGCCGTGCTTTCCAAGCCCGAGCTGCGGCGGGAGTACGACCGCGCCTTCTTCCGGTCGGAGCTGGAGCGGCTCGAGCGGGAGGCGCGGGCGGCGCAGCGGCGGCGAACCATCGCCGGGAACGTGCTCGTCGGGGCCCTCGCGCTCGTGGTAGCCGTGCAGGCGGCGGCGCTCCTCTACCTCGGCTGGGACAGCGCGACAGGACTCTTCCGGGCCATCGCCGACTGGCTGATGTAGGCCCGCTGCAGGTCAGCCGGCGGCTTCGCCGGCCGGCCGGGGGTCGAGCAGCCGCGCCTGCTCCTCGGCGTAGGGCGTGATGGTCTCGAACATGTTCACCCGGCTGTCGAGCCGCTTCTGCAGGCCGCTCATGAGCCCCAGCACGCGGAAGATGAGCAGGATGTCGCCGGGGATTTCCGTGACCGGGTTGGCATTGAGGATGCGGGCCAGCCGTTCGTTCACTTCCGGCATCACGTCGGCGTCGATATACGGCTTCTGGTCGGGCCCGGCGGCTTCGAAGAACGACTTGCCGAGGGCGATGAGCGATTCGGGGTCGTCCGATTTCGTCTTGAAGCCGATGGCCCGGAAGGCGCGGACCATCTCCTCCTCGTCCTGCCGCAGCATGGCCACGACGAGCCGGGCATAATTCAGGCGGAAGTCCTCCGGCAGCTCCTTCGAAAGGCCGAAATCGAGGAAGACGACGACCGGCCCGGGCAGCACGAGCAGATTCCCCGGGTGCGGGTCGGCGTGGAAATAGCCGTGCACGAGGATTTGCTCGCAGTAGGCCTCCGTCATGATGAGGGCGACGCGGTTCGGGTCGATGCCCTGGGCGACGAGCGCCGGGATGTCGGAAATCTTCGTCGCCTCGATGAATTCGGTGGTGAGGACGCGGCGGGCGGTGTACTCCCAGTACACCTTCGGGATGCGGATGTCCGGGCGGTGGGCGAGGTCGCGCGCGACCCGCTCGGCGCTCTGCCCTTCGAGGACGAAATCGAGCTCCCGCGGAATCTGCCGGTTGAGCTCCTGCATGATGACGCGGAAATCGAAGTTCGGTTCGATCCGGGCGAGGATGCGGACCRGGATCGAGATGTTGCGAAGGTCCGTCTCGAGCACGCGGTCGATGCCGGGGTACTGCACCTTGACGGCGACGTCGTGCCCGTCCCGCGTCTTCGCGCGGTGGACCTGGGCGAGCGACGCGGAGGCGATGGGCGCGCGGCTGAACTCGGCGAAGATCGCATCGGGGTGCGCGCCGAGTTCACGGCGGACCTGCTCAGCGACCTCCCGGAACGGCCGCGCCGGCACGCGGTCCTGCAGCCGGCTGAGCACGCTGATGTACTCGGGCGGGGCAACGTCGGCGCGGCTCGAGATGAACTGGCACGTTTTGATGAGCAGGCCCTCCATCCGCGTCGCGAGGGCGTAAATCCGGCGGGCGGCGGAGAGGTGGGCGTTGGAAAGCCGGCGCTCGCGCTCGGCGGGGTCCTTCGCCGGGAACTTCTGCAGCCGTTTGTAGGTGAGGTAGATGACGACGAACGTCCACCCGACATCGACGAAGCGGCGGATGCGCTGGGGCCAGGGCAGGGGGCGCGCGCCCGTCAGTGTCGATGCCATCGCCATTACCTTAGCAAGTCGGCGCGGCGAAACAGGAAAGGCCGCCCACGTGCGGGCGGCCCTTCGCGGTCATGCGCTTCGCGCGGACGTCAGGCCTTGAGGGAGATGCCGTCGACCTTCCAGGAGCCGGCGACGTCCTTCCACCGGGTCGCGATGGTCCGGGAGCCGGCGTCGGAGGACATGACGATGTCGACGAGGTGGTCATCGCCGTCCTGGCCCTGGAGCTCGACGGTCACGGTCGGGGTGCCCGTCGGCTGCGGGCCGCCCGCGGCCTGCATCTGGGACTGGAGCGCCATCGCCTGGCCCATCCCGTTCGGGGTGAAGGCCATCATCAGGCCGGCAATGTTCTGGTTGACGAGGTCTTTCGCGAACTGTTCTGCCGCTTCCTTGAGATCCGCCATGTTTCGAACTCCTTGTTTCCCGGCCGGTAGGTGTGGGGGCTGCCGGGAACGCTAAGCGTAGGGAGCTGTCACCCGGTGTCAAGCGCCGTTCGTTGACGAACCGCCCGCGGCGCTGAACATCGGCCGGAACTGGTGGAGCAGGTCGGGCCCCTGGCGGAGGTGGTGGCCGCCGTCTGCCGCGACCACCATCCCCGTAATCCAGCTGGATTCGTCGCTGAGCAGGAAGGCGACCGCTTGCGCGATGTCGTCGGTCGTGCCGAGCCGCCCGAGCGGCATCCGCCGGAGGTACTCCGCGACGGTCTCGTCGTTGGCGACGAGCCCGGCGGCGAGGTCGGTCGGCACGAGGCCCGGCGCGACGGCATTCACCCGGATGCCCAGCTCGCCGAGGTCGTCGGCCGCGCAGCGGGTGAGCATGTTGAGGCCCGCCTTCGCGGCGCAGTAGGCCGTCATCCAGCGGTGGGTGTGGGTGCCCGCGATGGAGCTGATGTTGACGATGCTGCCGCCGCCGGAGGCTGCCATCAGCCGCGCTTCGTGCTGCATGACGCGGTAGACGCCGGTGAGGTTCGTGTCGAGAACGCGGACGAACTCGCTGACCGGCCCGTTCAGCACGCTGCCGACGGTGCCGGTGCCGGCGGCGTTCACGGCGAGGTGGAGGGCGCCGAACTCGCGCTCGACGCGTTCGAATGCTGCGGCGACCGAGCTGTCGCTCGCGACGTCGCATACGGCGAAGCTCGACGCCGGGCCGAGGCGGCCGCAGGCCTCGCGCAGGACCTGCTCGCGCCTCCCGGCGATGATCACGCGTCCGCCGCCTTCCGCGATGGCGCGCGCGCAGGCGAACCCGATCCCGGTGCCGCCGCCCGTGACGAACCCGATCTTTCCGTCGAACCGTCCCATCTGCCGCCTCCTCAATACTTCCGGCTGTCCCAGGTGATGTCGCCGATGCCGGCGAGCTTCGCCTGGTAGCGGGCGGCCACGAACAGGAAGTCAGAGAGGCGGTTGAGGTAGGGGATGACCTGCGCCCCGACGGGTTCCTGACGCGAGAGTGCGATCACGCCCCGCTCCGCGCGGCGGCAGACGGTCCGGGCGACGTGGAGCTGCGCGGCGGCGAGGTCGCCGCCGGGGAGGATGAAGCTGGTCAGCGGCTCCAGCTCCTCGTTCCACTCGTCGATCCACTGCTCCAGCTGCTCGACGTGCCGGGGTTCGATGCGGGGCACGGGCAGCCGCTCCTTGTCCTCCTCGAGGATGCAGAGGTCTGACCCGAGGTTGAAGAGCACCTGCTGGATGATGTGGAAGCGCTCCCGCATCGAGGGGTGGAGGCCGGCCGCGACGGCAACGCCGATGACGCTGTTCAGCTCATCGACCGTGCCGTACGCGTCGATGCGGAGGCTCTCTTTGGGGACGCGCTGGCCGCCGCCGAGCGCCGTCGTGCCGGTGTCGCCGGCGCGGGTATACACGCGATTGATCCTGACCATGGTCACCTGCGCGGGGTTGGCTTTCGCGGAGCGCGAGCGCTCGGCAGAATGAGGGGCGAATCGCACCAGCGGGGAGCCCCGATGACGAACGCCGAGCCGCAGCGCTGCATCCGCTGCCATGCAGTCTACACGTCGCCGCCGCATATCATGGCGGGCAGGAAGTACTGCTGCGCGAGCTGCTCGGTCGGCTCGGCCTGTGAGCACCAGGGCATCCGCCGGCCTGCGGAGGTGCGCCGGTTCGACACGATGTTCGAGCCCTTCCGGCAGGTGGCGCATACGGCGACGCCGTACGAGCAGGACGTCGCCCCGGGCCGCTGACGCTCCCGCCCGAATCCAGCTGTTCATAACGAACGGGCGAAAAATTCACCACGCGACGTTGCATAAGTTGCAACCCTGCGGCGCCGACCGGGGTAGAGTGCCGCGCCGAGGGGCCGGCGCCGGACCGAGCCCGGTGCTCGACCCGCCAGCCCGGTAGCGCCGCAGAGCCGCGCGCGCCCGCCCGCGCCGGAGCCCTGCGCGGCGCCGCCCCCTCGCCTCGAAAAGCGGGAGAACTGCGGTGCGCTCAGGTGGTGCCGGGGGAGGGATTCGAACCCACATGCCTCGCGGCCGCCGGGTTTAAGCCGGCTGCGTCTGCCATTCCGCCACCCCGGCGCTAGAGCCCGCCCGCCGCGCAGGAGCGGCAGACGCCGTAGAGCTCGACGGCGTGCCCTTCGAGCGTGAAGCCGTGCGCCCGGGCCTGCTCCTGGATGCGGGCATCCAGTTCGAGGTCGGTGAATTCCGTGAACTGCCCGCAGCGCCGGCAGACGAGATGGTGGTGGTGCTCGCCTTCGCTCAGCTGGTAGCGGATGCTGCCGTCTTCCAGCGGCACGCGGCAGAGCAGGTCCAGCTCGTGGAGGAGCTTGACCGTCCGAAACACCGTCGCCCGGCCGACGCCGGGCAGGGATTCGAGCAGCTCTTCGACCGTGAACGGCGCGCTGGCGGATTCGATGGCGCGGAGGACGGCGCGGCGCGGCGCGGTCGAGCGGAACCCGATGGTCTCGAGGCGCGCGTTCGCCAGTTCGGTAAAGCTCACGTGACAATCGTAGCAAAGGGCGCTCGGCGTGCTCCACGCAGGCAGGCGGGTGCCGATACCTCCGGTGGAGGTGGAGTTCGATGGTGCGCCGCGTCTTGCCGTCGGAACCGGTCCAGTGTGTCATCTTCGCCGCAGGGGGCAGCCGGCACGCGCTGCCTATCGATGCCGTGCGGGAGATCCYGGTGCCGGGTCCGCTGACGCCCGCGCCCGGTGCGCCGCCGGGCGTGCTCGGGCTCACCCAGGTCCGGGGCCATGCCCTTCCCGTGGTCGACCTTGCGGCCAGGCTGGGCTTCGCGGCAGCAGATGCGACGCGGGACCGGCGCCTGGTCGTCGTTTCGGCGGGCGAAGAAACGGCCGCCCTGCTCGTGGATTCCGTGGACGAAGTCGCGACCGTCCCGCCTGCCGACTTCGAACTCGTCCGCCTGCCGGGCGGGCGGGAGCACCTCGTGCTCAAGCGGCACGGCGACCTCGTGGGCTGGATAGAGCCCGGGGAGGTCGTCGATTCCGGCTACGACCGCGGGGCGCTGGCCGCCTGAGCCGCCTGCCAGCGCCCGTTTTCGAAGACCGCCAGCCCTTCGGCTTCGAGCCCGTCCAGGAACCCCTGCACGGTCGCGGCGATTTGCCAGAACCGCCGCCGGAGGGCGCGCGGGTAGAGGCGCTCCGCGATCGCATAGAGCGGCAGCGGGCCTTCGCTCCGGAGCACGTCGAGCGTGCGCGCCATCCGCTGTTCCGCCTGCTCGAGGTTGGCGGCGATGACGGCATCGACATCGCCGAACGGCTCGCCGTGCCCGGGGAAGCAGCGCGCCGGCCGCAGCCCCCGGAGGCGCCGGAGCGCCGCGAGAAAGGCCGGGAAGCTGCGGAAGCGCCAGTCCGGGCCGCCGGCGCCGTGGTGCGCCTGCAGCGCCGGCGTCGGGGTGAGGCCCGGAAGGAGCTGGTCGCCGGAGAAAAGCCAGCCCTCGGACGGCAGCCACGCGATGGCATTGCCCGGCGTATGCCCGGGGAGGTGGATCACCYGGAGCCCCGGCACGCCGACGTCGTCGAGCCGCAGGCGGGGGCCGAACGGCCGGTAGCGCAGGCCCGTCGGCCATCGCCGGTCGCGTCCGCCCGGGGGATAGCCGTCGGCGGCCCGGGATGCGCGGCTCCATGCGCGGCGGGCAGCGATGGCGGCGGCGGCCTCGGCCGCCACATCCGGCGGCGCGCCTGACTCCTGCGCGAACCGTTCGAGGGCGTCGAACTCCGCCTCGGAGGGGGCTTCGCCGCGGGCGAGCGGCCAATCGGCCGGGTGGAGCGCCACCGGCACGCCCTGCTCCTGCCACCACCCGCCGAGGCCGGCATGGTCGAGGTGCCCGTGCGTCGCCACGACGACGTCCGGCAGCCGCCCACCCAGCGCCTCCGCGAGTGCTTCCGCCGCGCCGCGGTAGTCGGGGCCGGTATCGATGAGCACCCGGCTGCCCTCGTGGTCGAGCAGGTAGACGGTGTTGTCGCCGAGCGGGATGGGCTGGACGCGCGCCACGATCCGGCAGTCTACGGAGCCGGACCGCTGGACCGGAATGCCAGCCTCCCCGCCGGGGGCGTAACATCCGCGCACCATGAACGAAGCATCCCACGACCAGCGCCTCAGCCCGGCTGAGGCCGCAGCCATCCGGGACACCGCGGAACGCCTCCGCGCCAACGTCGAGCGCGTCATCGTCGGGCAGCGGGAGGTCATCGACCTCGCCCTCGTCGCGCTCCTCTGCGAAGGTCACCTGCTGCTCGAAGACGTGCCGGGAACCGGCAAGACGACGCTCGCGAAGGCGATTGCCCGCTCTCTCGATTGCTCGTTCAAGCGCATCCAGTTCACGCCCGACCTGATGCCGAGCGACATCACCGGCATCACCTACTACAACCAGAAGCTCGGGGAGTTCGTCTTTCGCGAGGGCCCGCTGCTCGCCCAGGTCGTGCTCGCCGATGAGATCAACCGGGCGACGCCGCGAACCCAGTCGGCGCTCCTCGAAGCGATGGAAGAGCGGCAGCTGACGGTCGAAGGCACGACGGTGCGGATGCCGGCCCCCTTCCTCGTCATCGCGACCCAGAACCCGGTCGAGCTCGAGGGCACCTTCCCGCTTCCAGAGGCGCAGCTCGACCGCTTCCTCCTGCGCCTCCGGCTCGGCTACCCGGGAGAAGACGAGGAGGACCTCATCCTCCAGCGGTTCGAGGCCGAAAGCCCGCTCGAGTCCCTGCGCCCCGTCATCGAGGCGCCGGCGCTGCTCGAGATGGCGGCGCAGCTGCGCCGGCTGCACGTCGCGCCGCCTGTGCGGCGGTACATCGTCCAGCTCGTGCAGGCGACCCGCGCGGAGCCGGCGTTCGAACTCGGCGGCAGCCCGCGGGCCACGCTCGCGCTCTTCCGCGCGGCGCGGGCGCGGGCCGTGCTCGAGGGCCGCGACTACGTCCTGCCCGACGACGCCAAAGCGCTCGTCCCCTACGTCCTCGGCCACCGCGTCATCCTCTCGACGCAGGCGCGCCTCCGGGGCCGCGACGTCGAAGCGCTGCTCGCCGAGGTCGTGGAGCGGGTGCCCGCGCCGATCGAGGGCTGACCGGTGCCGTTCCGCGACGCGTGGCCGTTCATCGGGGGCCTGCTCTTCATCGTCGGGTTCGGGGCGGGCCTGCCGCTCGTGGCGCTCGTCGGCCTCGGCGTCATGGCCATCGGCCTCGGCTCCCGGTGGTGGGCGAACCGCCTGTTCGACCGCGTCACGTTGCGCCGGCGGCTCGCGGAGCGGCGGGTGTTCCGAAGCGAACCGGTCACCCTCGAGGTCGAGCTGGAAAACCGCAAACTGCTGCCGCTGCCGTGGTTCGAGTGGCGCCTCGCCCTCGGCGAACACGTTCTGGTAACGGGCGAGCAGCTCGCGGCAAGCGCCGTCCCGGGGCTCCACTACCTCGTGCGCCGGGGCGCCGCGGGCTGGTACTCGCTCGAACGCTGGCAGTTCACGCTGAGCTGCGAGCGGCGCGGCTATCACCCGGTCGGCCCGGCCTCGATGCGCTCGTCGGACCTCATCGGCGCGTGGCCGTCGCGGACCGAGGACGGCGAGGTTGACCACCTCATCGTCTACCCGCGGGTCTACCGGCTGCCCGAGCTCGGCCTTCCGGCGGAGCGCCCGTTCGGCGACGTCCGCGGGGGCGAGCGCATCTTCGAAGACCCGCTGCGCATCGCCGGGCTCCGGGAGTACCGGCCGGGCGACCCGCTCCGGCGCATCGACTGGAAAGCGACGGCGCGGTCCGGCGAGCTTCGCTCCCGGGTCTACGAACCGTCGGCGACCCGCCAGCTCTACGTCTTCCTAAACGTCGACACGCTCGAGCACGCATGGGAGGGCTACATCTCCGACGAACTCGAGCGGCTGGTGTCGGTGGCGGCGTCCGTCATCACATGGGCGGCCGGTGCGCGCTACGCGGTCGGGCTGCTCGCGAACGGCGCCTACCCGGACGCCGACCGGCCGATCCGGCTGCCGCCGTCGCGGGCGCGCGACCAGCACGCGCGGCTGCTCGAGGCGCTTGCAGTCATCCAGCCGCTGACGATGGGCGACCTGGCCGGGGCGATACGGCGGGAGAGCGGGAGGCTCGAACGCGGCTCGACCATCGTGGCGGTGGCGGCGCTCGTGCCGCAGGCGCTCGCGGACGCGCTGGAGCGGCTCGCGAACGAAGGACACCGGGTTCACCTCCTCGCGACGACCGACCGCGCGGCCCGCGCCGACATCCCGGGGGTGCAGGCGGCGCGGGTGGGCGGCGCGTTCCAGGCGGCGGAGGTGCTCGCGTGATCGGCGCGGCGGCGATAGGCGCCGCGCTCCTGGCGGACGCGCTGGCGCTGGCTGCCCTCGCCGCGCTCGTGAGCCTGGCCTTCGCGGCGGGCAGCCCGGCGGCCGGGTTTCCGCTGCTGTTGCTCCTCGTGATCGCGGGGTTCTTCGCGCCGCGGCTCGCCGGGGCCTGGCTCGAACCGCGGCGGGCGACGCTGGCCGCCGCCGGGACGGCGCTCGCGCTCGTGCTGACCGCCGCGAGTCTCACTGCCGCGGGGGACCTCTCCGGATGGACCTTCGGCTGGCTGGTCAACTTCTACCGCGAGCCGGAGGCCACGATGGAGGCCGGCGCCCCGGTGCTGGCCGCGGTGCTGCTGTTCGCCGGGGCGTGGGCGCGGGGTGCGGCGCGCGCGGAGCAGGACTTCGACCYGGAGCACCACGCCCGGACGATGCTGCTGCCGTTCGCGGTCGTCATCGCGAGCGCGGTGCTGGGCGCGGGCTCCGCACGGGCAGGCGACCTCGGCACGCTCACGGCGGCGTTCTTCGCCGCGGCCGTCGTCTCGCTGGCGCTCGCCCAGCTCGCGCTCGGCGGGGCCACACTCGGCACGCTCCGGTCGGGCGGCATCACGGCGGTGCTGCTCGCGGGGGTGGCCGCCGCGGCGATCGTGTCGTTCGCCCTCTTTGGTATCGCGATGCGATTTCTCGGGCCGGTCATCGGCCCGCCGCTGGGGGCTGCGGCCGAGCGGGTGCTCATCATCGTGCTGACGCCTGTGGCGTGGCTGCTGACGGCGATCTTCGAGCGGCTGTTCAGCGGCATCGACCCGCTCCAGGGGCTCGAGCGCGTGCTCGAACGGCCCGCTGCGGAGCAGCCTGCCGGCTCGGGCGGTGACCAGTCGCTGCCCGAGCAGGTCGGGCTGTTCGGCGCCCGGACCGCCGCGCTGCTGCTGTTCACTGCCCTCGTTGCCGGGATCGTTTTCGCGTGGACGCGCGCACGGCGCCGGTATGCCGCGCTGCGGGAGGGGGCAGTGCGGGGCGACGCAGCCGGCAGCCTGCGGGAGGACGTGCTCGGGCTGCTCCGGGGCCTCCGGCCGGGCCGCCGGCAGGCCGCGCCCGACCCGGGCGCTTCAGCTGCCGCGCGGCTGTACTTCGAGGTGCTGGACGACGCGGAGCGCCGCGGCCATCCCCGGGACCCGGCACAGACGCCGCACGAGTTCGCCCCGGTGCTCCAAGATACCTACCGCTCCGACCTCGCGGACGAGATCACGGCGCTGTTCGAGGAGGCGCGTTACGCGGGCCGCGAACCCGACCCTCGCGCCGTCGCGGAGCTCGCGGACCGCTGGCGGCAGGTCAGGCGGGGGCAGGCTCGAGGCGGGCCCAGCCCTCGCCCCGGGCAGTGACCAGCGGCACGGATTCGAAGAGGTCCGCCTGGCCGGCGAACGCGATGTCTGCTGCGAGCCCGAGCGCTTCGAGGTCGCGGGCATGGCGCGCCTCGCGCAGGAGCCGCAGCGGCTCGGGTATGGCGAGTGCGAGGCGCGCGGCATCGTCCAGCCGGGCGGCGGGATGGCCGCGGGAAAGCAGCTGGATGAGGTGCGCGGCGACGGCGAAATCCTCGAGCGCGAAGACGGTGCCGCCGGCTTCGCCGGCGCAGGCGATGAGCACGTCCTCAGCGTGCGACAGCCAGCTCGCGGCGGCAGAGGCATTCACGGCGGCGGCCGCGATGGCCGGGCCCGCTGCGGAGGCGGCGCAGAGCGCCTTCGTCCCGTTCGTCGTGAACAGCACGACGTCGCGGCCGCCGACAGCGGCCCGGTCGACGGCCGCGGGGCTGTTGCCGAGGTCGAACCCGGGCGGCGGAAGGCCGCCGACTTCCCCGGCGAGCAGCGCTCCCCGTTCCGCTGCCAGCTGCCGCGCCCGCTCCTCGCTGTCTGCGGCGATGACCGCGCGCGCCCCATGACCCAGCAGTGCGCAGATCGTCGTCGTCGCGCGGAGCGCATCGACGACGGCGACCGCCCGCGCGCGCGGCCATGTCCCCGCGGGCGGGAGCAGCGCAAGGCGGATGTCGCGGACCATGGGAGGCACTATCGCGGAGGCCGCGCCACCGGGCTACTAACCTGCTGCATGGTACGCTTCCGTTCGTGGACCCCCGCCCGGTTGGCATGTTCGACTCCGGCGTCGGCGGCCTCGCCGTAGCGCGCGCGCTGCTGGCCGCGGCCCCGGCCGAGCGCGTGCTGTACTTCGCCGATACCGCCTGGTTCCCGTACGGGCCGCGGCCGGCAGCGGAGGTGCGGAAGCGGGCGTTCGCGATTACCCACCGGCTGCTCGCAAGCGACGTCAAGCTGATCGTCGTCGCCTGCAATACGGCATCGGCCGCCGCGCTCGCCGAGCTGCGGCAGGCCTTCCCCGGCGTGCCGTTCGTGGGGATGGTCCCCGGGGTGAAGCCGGCGGCTGAGCAGTCCCGGAGCAAGCACGTCGTCGTCCTTGCGACCGAGGGGACGCTCGACGGCGACTTGCTGGAGCAGGTCGTCGCCGAATTCGGCCGCGGCGCACAGGTCGCGCGGGTCGTCGGCCGCGGCCTCGCCGAAGCGGTCGAACGCGGGGAGCCCGATGCGCCCGCGACGCGCGCGCGGCTGCGCGACCTCCTCGGTCCGGAAATCAGCCGGGGCGCCGACACGGTCGTCCTCGGCTGCACCCATTACGCGTTCCTTGGCCCGGTCATCACCCAGGAATTCCCGGGGGTCGCGGTGATCGATACCTCGGAGCCGGTCGCCCGGCGGGCTTTGGACCTGCTCGACGCTGCGGACGCGCGCTCGCCGGGGCCCGGCGGACTGAGCGTCATTGCCAGCCTGGATCCGGACGGGTTCCGCGCCCGTGCGGCCCGGCTCGGCATCGTCCCGGCCGCGCAGGAGGCGGCGCGATGACGTACTTCGAGCGGCTCGCCGCACGCTCTCGGGAGATCGGTTCGATCGTCTGCGTCGGGCTCGACCCGGATTACCGGAGGCACAGCCCGGCGGAGGCGGCCGACTACTTGCGCGGCATCATCGCGGCGACGGCGCCGTTCGCTGCGGCCTACAAGCCGAACCTGGCGTTTTTCGAACAGTGGGGCATCCCGGGGCTCCAGGCGCTGGAGCGGGTGCTGGCCGCCATACCCGCGGGCATTCCCGTCATCGGCGACGCGAAACGGGGCGATATCGGCAGCACCGCTGAGGCGTATGCGCGTGCGCTGTTCGAAGCGTGGCGATTCGACGCTGTGACGGTCAGCCCCTACCTCGGCCGCGACGCGACGGAGCCGTTCCTCGCCTACCGCGACCGCGGTGTCTACATCCTCTGCCGCACCTCGAACCCGGGGGCGGCGGAGTTCCAGTCGCTCGACCTGAGCGGTGGCGGGCGGCTCTTCGAGCGTGTCGCCCAGGCCGCCGCATCGTGGGGGCCGAATGCCGGGCTCGTCGTCGGTGCGACAGCGCCTGCCGAGCTTCGGCGGGTGGTCGAACTCGCGCCCGCTGCCCCCCTGCTCATCCCCGGTGTCGGCGCCCAGGGCGGCTCGCCGGCGGAGGTGGTGCAGTGCGCCGGCTACCGCCCGGGGCAGGTCCTGGTGAACGCGTCGCGCAGCATCGTGTACGCCGGGGCGGACCCGGGCGCTGCGGCTGCGGCGGCCCGGGATCTGCGTGATGCGCTGCGGGCTGCCCGCGATGCCGGCTGAGCTCCGGGAGGGCGATGTCGTCCGTTTGAAGCGCCGCCACCCGTGCGGCGGGTGGGATTGGCAGGTCTATCGCGTTGGCGCTGATATCGGCATGCAGTGCGTCACATGCAGCCGGCGGGTCATGCTGGAGCGCGGCGAGTTCGAGCGCCGGCTGAAGGCGGTCGTTCGCCATGATGCGTGAGGCCGCGGCCCCGGCGGGCGTCCCCCTCTGGCAGCAGCGCCCGTTCCGGATGCTGAGCTACACGCGGTTTTTCTCCCGGGTGGCCCAGAACGCGCTCAACTTCGGGCTCGTGCTCCTGATCACCGAGGAGACCGGAAAAGCGGTCTACACCTCGCTGCTCGTCCTGGCGCTCGTCGTTCCCTCGACGGTTGCAGGGCTCGTCGCGGGCACGGCCGCCGACGTGCTCCCCAAGCGGCTCATCGTGTTCACCGCCGACCTCGCGCGGGTGGCCATCTGCATCCTCTTCCTCCGCGAAGGGGGGAGCGCCGTCAGCTACTACCTGTTCGCGGTGCTGCTGGCGACGACATCGCAGTTCGCCGGGACGGCAGAAAGCGCCATCCTGCCCGCCATCGTGCGGCGGGACGAATTGGCGCGGGCCAACGCCATCGGCCAGGCGGTGGGCGGCGCTGCCCAGGCGATCGGACTCGGCGTCGTCACGCCCGTGGTGCTCCGGCTCATCGACTCGCGCGACGCGCTGTTCGGGCTCTCGGCGGGGCTGTTTGCCGTCGCCGCCGTGCAGGCGCTGCTCATCGGGAGCACCGCCGCACCGGCGCGGCAGGAGGTGGGGGGCGAGCCCGGCGGCCGCTGGTGGACGGCCGGCTGGCGTGCGATGCGCAGCGACCGGGCGGTGCTGCACGCTGCCGTCGAACTGACCCTCATCTCCGCGACGGTCATCATTCTGAGCGGTCTCATCCCGACGTATATCACGGAGGTGCTCGGCGTCCGCATCGACTTCGGGGCGATCGTGCTCCTGCCCGCGGTGATTGGCGTCGCCATCGGGCTGCGGGTCGCCGGTTTCCTCGCGCGGCGGGTGCCGCATTCGCTCCTCAGCAGCAGCGGCTTCCTCGTCTTCGTGGTGTCGCTCGGGCTGCTGGCGATGGTCAACCAGCTCGCCGGGTTCCTCGGCGGCTTCGGGATGTTCGGCTGGCTCAACAGCGTCTCTATCGGCCGTTTCGACGGCGGCGGGGTGATCGCGATGCTCATCATGCTGCCGCTCGGGTTCGCTTACGCCACCGTTTCGGTCGCAGGCCAGACGGTCATCGACGACCGGGTGCCGCTCTCGCTCCGCGGCCGGGTCGGCGCCACGCAGGCGGCCATGGCGGCGCTCGCATCGTCGGTCCCGGTCGTCGCCGCGGGCGTGCTGAGCGACTGGATCGGCGTGGCGCCGGTGTTCGGCATCGTCGCCCTGGCGACCGGTTTCGTGGCCGTGGCGAACCTGCGCAGCGGCCGCGGGGCGGACCGCGGGCCGCGCACCGTGGCCGTTTCGCACCGCTGAATCGGTTCGTTGACTCGCCGATCCGGGCGAACCTATCATCGATTTCGGGAGCCGCATCTCCGCGGCCTCCCGGGAGGGCTCGACGTGAGAGAGCTGAGCATCGAAAGCATCCGGCTGAGCCTGATGAACTACCAGCGCGTGGTCATCCTGCGGGAGAAGGACTCCGACCGGTATCTCCCCATCTGGATCGGCCCCGCCGAGGCGGACGCGATTGCCGTCCGGCTGCAGGACGTCTCGGTGGCGCGCCCGCTCACCCACGACCTGCTGCGCAACATGATCGAGCAGCTCGGCGCGCGCGTCGCCTACATCGTGGTGAACGACCTCGAAAACGACACGTTCTACGCGCGCATCGTGCTCGACGTGAACGGGAAGACACTCGAGGTGGACAGCCGGCCGTCGGACGCCATCGCCCTCGCGGTGCGCGTCGATGCGCCGATCTTCGCCGAGGAGTCGGTCCTCGACCGTGCCGGCGTCATCCTGGAGGAGGGGGAAGAGGCCGAGGGGAAGGAAGCGAAGGCGGGCGCGCGGCCGCTCGAAGAGACGAAACCGGCCGACCCGGAAGAACTCGAAAAGCTCGGGGTGTTCAAGGAATTCATCGAGGGGCTCGACCTCGATGACTTCGATAAGCGATAGACCGATGGCCCGCGGCATCCGCGGGCCATCCGCTTCCCGGTTCTGCTTGCGCATTGCTTCACAATCAGCCTATGATGCGCGGGGTCTGGAGGCCGGGTGCCCCRGGGTGGCCGCGTGAAGGCGTGGCTCGTACCAGCAGCGAGCCTGCTCGGCGCGGGGTGGTTCTTCGCAACCGCCGTCATCGCTGGGGTGGTCATTGGCCGGTGGGCCGATGGCAAAACCGGGCTTGAGCCCACATTCACGCTCATCGGGATTGTGCTCGGGTTGGCCGTCGCGCTGTTCGGCGGCTACCGGATGGTGCAGCCCCTGTTGAGCCGGCTCGATGACGAGCCACCGGAGTGAAGTCGGCTTGAAGATTATCGTCATCGCGGTCATCGCCCTCGCTGTCATCCTCTCCGGCTTTTTCATCGCTGCCGGGCCAGAGCCGCACATCGTCATCCCCGGCGAAGTCCTCTGGAAGGTGGGCTTCTTCCCCATCACCTCCACGCTGATGGCAGCCTGGCTGGCGATGCTCGTGCTCATCCTCGGCACTTTCCTGATGACCCGCTCGATGAAGCTGATCCCGTCCGGGGCCCAGAACTTCATCGAATCCATCATCGACTTCCTCTACGGCCAGGTCGAAGAGATCGCCGGCGAGAAGAACGCCCGCCGCTTCTTCCCGGTCGTCGGCACCTTCTTCCTTTTCATCCTCGTCGCGAACTGGGTGGCGCTTACCCCGATCTTCAAGTCCATCGGCATCACGAAGGACTACGGCCACGAGATCTTCCACGAGATGCAGCTGAAGGCTGAGAAGGGGAAGCCGTTCGACAAGGACAAGCACTTCCTCGCCTGGCAGATGGAGGACGCTGGCGGCATCGGTGTCGCCCAGAGCGGCGCGAAGACGTTCAAATTCGAGATCCACGCCGGCGAAGACCCGGGCGATGCCCTGGACCGCTACATCATCGCGCTTGCGGAGTTCTACACCGGCTTCGTCCCGCATGCCGACGCGGCGCACGGGACCGGCCATGCTGACCCGGCGGATGTCGCGGCAGCGTTCGCTGCGCTGGAGGCAGACCCAGGGGCCCCGAAATTCATCGCGGCCGATGACCACGGCCACGATGCGGGCGCCGCCCACCACGCTGGGGTGACCAGCCCGGCGCTCGGGACCACGTTCACTGCCCTCGATTTCCCGGGCGACAAGATCGCGCTGGTGTACCCCTTCTTCCGGGCGGCGTTCAGCGACCTGAACAATACGCTCGGCCTGGCCATCTTCGCGTTCCTCGTCATCGAATTCTGGGGGTTCCAGTCGCTCGGGTTCGGCTACCTCGGCAAGTTCTTCATCAACCCGCTCAAAAACCCGATCCTCACGTTCGTCGGCCTGCTGGAGCTGCTTTCGGAGTTCATCCGCATCATCAGCTTCGCCTTCCGCCTCTTCGGCAACATTTTTGCCGGCGGCGTGCTGCTGCTCATCCTCACGTTCCTCGTACCGTTCCTCGCGCCGCTGGGGATCTACGGTCTCGAGCTGTTCGTGGGGCTCATCCAGGCGGTCGTGTTCGCGATGCTGGTGCTGGTCTTCGCGGTGGGTGCGGTGGAGCACCACGGTGATGACGAGCACCATGAGAGGCACGACGGCGGCCACGGCGACGGGCACGGGGCGCCCGCCGTCCATCACGAACCGGGGGCAGTCCAGGCGCACTAGCGCCTGTACGCAGGTATTCCAGGAAAACGCACCGCGGAAGGGTGCAACGGAGGCAAATCGGTCATGGAACTTCTCAGCTATCTCCCGTTCCTCGTCATCCTCGAGACCGCCGGCGCGAAGGCCATCGGCGCGGCGCTTGCGATGGCGATCGGCGGCATCGCCCCGGCGCTCGCGATCGGCATGCTCGCCGGCAAGGCGATGGAAGCGCTCGGCCGCAACCCGGAAGCCCGCGCCGCCATCCAGACCAACCTCATCCTCAGCGTCGCGTTCGCCGAAGCCATCGGCATCTACGCCCTGCTCTCGGCGCTCGTCATCGCGTTCGTCATCTAATCGGGATGCGCCGCGGCGGGGTTCGGTCCCTCCCGGCCCGAATGATGTGAGGAAAGGGGTGACGCCGTGGGCGACGCATTCTCTGCCCTTGGGGTAAGCGTTCCGCTGCTGCTCGCGCAGATCGTGAACTTCGCGGTCCTGCTCATCATCCTCCGGGTGACGCTGTACAAGCCGGTCCTTCGGATGCTCGACGACCGGAAGCAGCGCATCGCGGAAGGGCTGAACGCGGCGGAAATCGCGCGGCGGGAAGCCGCCTCGGCGCAGGCGAACATCCAGGCTCAGCTCGAGGCCGCCCGCAAGGAAGGCCAGGAGATCGTGGCGAACGCGCAGGCGATCGCCAGCCGCATCGAATCGGAGTCCCGCGAGCAGGCGGCGCGCGAGCGCGAAGCCGCGCTCGAGAAGGCGCGCAACGAGATCCAGCTCGAGCGCGACCGCGCGATTGCGGAGCTGCGCCGCGAGTTCGCGGCCATCACGGTCGCTGCAGCCGAAAAGGTCATCAACCAGTCGCTCGACCAGCAGGCGCACCAGCGGATCATCGAAGAGACGCTGGCCGAGTCGCGGTTCAGCGGGAACTAGGCGATGGCAGATACGGCAGCAGCCCGCCGGTACGCGCAGGCCGCCTTCAGCATCGCCCGGGACCGCGGCGAGGTGGCCGCCTGGCGCACGGATGTCAGCGACATGGCGACCGTCCTCGCGGAATCGGAGCTGGCGCCGATGTTCGCCGACCCGGCCATCCCGGCGGAGCAGAAGTTCCGCGTCCTCGAACGCGTCCTCGAGGTCTCGCCGCTGGTGATGAACCTCGCGAAGCTCCTCATCCAAAAGGGGCGCTCGCAGGACGCGCGGGCGGTGGCTGAGGCGTTCAACCGGCTCGCCGACGACTACGAAGGCATCGCCCATGCCGAGGTGACGACCGCGGTTCCGCTCACGGATGAGCAGCTTGCATCCATCCGGGCGCGGCTCGGGCAGCAGCTCGGCAAGCAGGTCGTCGCCACCGCGCGCGTGGACCCCGCGATCATCGGCGGGGCGATCGTCAGAGTGGGCGACCGGCTCATCGACGGGAGCGTTCGCACGCGGCTGAAGCTACTTCGCCGCGAATTGGAGGGAGCCCGGTAGCCGGGCGTTCGATTCAGGAAGGGGTAATGCCGCATGGCAGTTCGCGCTGAAGAAATCGCGTCCATCCTTCGCGAACAGATCGAGCACTTCGGCTCGAAGGTGACCGCGACCGACGTCGGCACGGTCATCGAGGCCGGCGACGGCGTGGTCCGCATCCACGGCCTTTCCGGCGCGATGTACTCGGAGCTGCTGGAGTTCGCCAACGGGACGATGGGCATCGCCCTGAACCTGGAAGAGGAGTCGGTCAGCGCCGTCATCCTCGGCGACTACCTCGGCATCAAAGAGGGCGACGAGGTGCGCTCGACCGGCCGCGTCATCGAGGTGCCGGTCGGCGATGCGCTCATCGGCCGGGTGGTCGACCCGCTCGGCAACCCGATCGACGGGAAGGGCCCGATCAACACGACGAAGACCCGCCCCGTCGAGCGCATCGCGCCCGGGGTGACCCTCCGGAAGAGCGTCTCGGTGCCGGTGCAGACGGGCATCAAGGCGATCGACGCGATGTTCCCGATCGGGCGCGGTCAGCGCGAGCTCATCATCGGCGACCGTTCGACGGGCAAGACGGCCATCGCGCTCGATACGATCATCAACCAGAAGGGCGGCGACCTCATCTGCATCTATGTCGCCATCGGCCAGAAGGCGGCGAAGGTCGCGCAGGTCGTCGGCATGCTGGAGGAGTACGGCGCGATGGAGCACACCATCGTCGTCGCCGCAAACGCCTCCGAATCCGCGGCGCTGCAGTACCTGGCCCCGTATGCCGGCTGCGCGATGGGCGAGGAGTTCATGGAGAGCGGCCGCGATGCGCTCATCGTGTACGACGACCTGAGCAAGCACGCGTGGGCCTACCGGCAGATGTCGCTGCTCCTCCGCCGCCCGCCGGGCCGCGAAGCGTACCCGGGCGACGTGTTCTATCTCCACAGCCGCCTCCTCGAGCGCGCGGCGCGCCTCGAGAAGGGCGGATCGCTCAGCGCCCTTCCGATCATCGAAACCCAGGCGAACGACGTGTCGGCCTACATCCCGACGAACGTCATCTCCATCACAGACGGCCAGATCTACCTCGAGACCGACCTCTTCAACGCGGGCATCCGGCCGGCCATCAACACGGGCCTGTCGGTCAGCCGCGTGGGTTCGGCCGCGCAGACGAAGGCGATGAAAGCCGTTTCGGCCGGTCTCAAGGCGGAGATGTCGCAGTACCGCGAGCTCGCCGCCTTCGCGCAGTTCGGCACGAGCGACCTCGACGCCGCGACCCGGCGCCAGCTGGAGCGCGGGCAGCGCGCCACGGAAATCCTGGAAGCAGGACCAGTTCCAGCCGCTCAGCCTCGCCGAGGAGGTGTTCGTCATCTACGCGCTGACGAGCGGCCTGCTCGACGACGTGCCGGTCGCCAAGGTCCGCTCGTTCGAAAACGAGCTGCGGAAGTACCTGGCCAGCAACGAAAAGGCGCTCATGGACGAGATCCAGTCGAACCCGGTCATGACGCCGGAGCTGCAGGAGCGCATCACGACCGTCATCAAGACGTTCAAGGAGACGGTGCCGTACTAGGCCGCGCGGCCCGGCGGCGCGTCGACTTGAAGGAACGCAGGTAACGTATGGCGACGATTCGGCAGCTCCGGCGACGCATCCAGAGCGTCAAGAACACCGCGAAGATCACCAACGCGCTCCAGCTGGTGGCGGCGTCGAAGATGCGGCGCGCCCAGGACCGGGCGCTGCAGGCGAAGCCGTACTCCGAGAAGCTGCGCGCCGTCATCGCCGACCTCGCGGCGGCCACGATCGACCCGGAGAAGCCGGCGCACCCGCTGCTCGTGACGCGCGAGGTGCAGAACATCGGCCTGCTGCACATCACGCCGGACCGGGGTCTCTGCGGCGGCCTCAACTCGAACCTCAACCGGGCCGCGGGGACGTTCGTCGCGACCCAGCGGGAGCCGGTCGAAGTCATCGCCGTCGGCAAGAAGGGGCGGGACTTCTTCATCCGCGCCCGCGTCAACGTCGTCGCGGAGTTCACCGACCTCGGCGATTACCCCGGCGCGGCGCAGGTGGCGCCCATCGCGCGGCTGGTCATCGACGATTACCTCGCCGGCGTCTTCGACCGCGTCTACATCAGCTATCCGGAGTTCGTCTCGACGGCCACGCAGCGGCCGGTGATCCGCCAGCTGCTGCCGATCGAGCCGCCGCAGGCGGAGACAGCGCCGGGCGAGAGCACGTTCGCGCAGGATTACATCTTCGAGCCGTCGCCGCAGGAAGTCCTCGCGGAGCTGCTGCCGCGGTACGTGGAGACGCAGATTTACGAAGCGATCCTGCAGAATGCCGCGAGCTTCCAGAGCGCTCAGATGGTGGCGATGAAGAACGCGACGGACAACGCAAACGAAATCACGCGCGAACTGACGCTGACCTACAACAAGGCGCGCCAGGAGCAGATCACCAAGGAGCTCCTCGACATCGTCGGCGGGGCTGCCGCACTGGAGGGTTGACGCTGGCCGGGTTCGCAGCGGTCATCTTCGACATGGACGGCGTCCTGGTGGACGGCGAGCCGCTGCATTTCCAGGCGGTCAACGAGCTGCTGTCCGAGGAGGGGCTTTCCATCTCGCTCGAGGCCTACAAGCCGTACATGGGCACGAAGACCGGTTGGCAGGATATGGCGCGCGACCTCGGCCTCCGGCGGCCGCTCGATGAGTACGCCGCCCGCTACCGGGAGCTGATGCTCGAGAAGTACCGGGCGCACGCTGTCCCGCTGCCCGGAGCGGGCGAACTGGTGACCTCGCTCGCGAGCGCCGGCGTGCCGCTCGCGGTGGCGTCGTCCTCCATCCGCCCGTGGGTGGAAGCCTGCCTCGAGCGGCTTGGACTGCTCGACGCCTTCGACGTCATCGTGACCGGCAGCGAGGTGCTCGAGGGGAAGCCGCACCCGGAGATCTACCTGCTGACCGCGAAACGGCTGGAGACTCCGGCGCCAGCGTGCCTCGCATTCGAAGACGCGCCAGCCGGCATCCTCTCGGCCCGCGCAGCCGGGATGACGGTGTGGGCCGTGAGGACGGAGTACACCCGGGGCCTCCCGCTCCCCGACCCTGACCGGGAATTCGAATCACTCACCCAGGTCGACCTAGGGTTGCTCATCGGAGCAGCCGCATGAGCGCTGCTCCCATTACGTTCGTCGCCAATCACGCGGAGGTCTTGCCATGGTCATGACTGCCACCGAAGGACGCGTCGTCCAGGTCATCGGGACCGTTATCGACGTCGAGTTCCCGCCGGACCGGCTGCCGGCGCTGTACAACGCCGTGAACATCATCAAAGAAGACGGCTCGGTCCTCGTGACCGAAGTCCAGCAGCACCTCGGGAACAACTGGGTGCGCTGCCTTGCGATGGACTCGACGGACGGCCTCCGCCGCGGCGTCCGCGCGGTCGATACCGGCGCGCCGATTTCGGTGCCGGTGGGTCCGAAGGCGCTCGGCCGCATGTTCAACGTCCTCGGCCAGCCGATCGATGACCTCCCGGCGCCCGACGACGCGCCCCGCTGGGCTATCCACCGCGAGCCGCCGACGTTCGAGGAGCAGGAGACCGCGCCGTCCGTTCTCGAAACCGGCATCAAGGTCATCGACCTCATCGCTCCGCTCGTCCGCGGCGGCAAGGTCGGCCTCTACGGCGGCGCGGGCGTCGGCAAGACGGTCGTCATCCAGGAGCTGATTTCGAACATCGCCCGCGAGCACGGCGGCTACTCCGTCTTCGCCGGCGTGGGCGAACGCTCCCGCGAAGGCAACGACCTCTGGCACGAAATGAAGGAATCGGGCGTGCTCCCGAAGATGGCGATGGTCTTCGGGCAGATGAATGAGCCGCCCGGCGTGCGCCTCCGGGTCGCGCTGACCGGCCTCACGATGGCCGAGTACTTCCGCGACGAAGAGGGCCGCGACGTCCTGTTCTTCGTCGACAACATCTACCGCTACACGCTCGCCGGCATGGAGGTGTCCGCGCTCCTCGGCCGCATGCCGTCCGCGGTGGGGTATCAGCCGACGCTGGCGACTGAAATGGGTGAGCTCGAAGAGCGCATCACCTCGACGAAGAAAGGCTCCATCACGTCGTTCCAGGCCATCTACGTGCCGGCGGACGACTACACCGACCCGGGCGTGGCAACCACCTTCGGCCACCTCGACGCGGTCGTCGCGCTGGAGCGGTCGCTGGCGGAGCAGGCGCTCTTCCCGGCGATGGACCCGCTCGCGTCCTTCTCCCGAGCCCTCGAGCCGCGCGTTGTCGGCCAGGAGCATTACGAGGTGGCGCGCGGCGTTCAGCGCGTCCTCCAGCGCTACAAGGACCTGCAGGACATCATCGCCATCCTCGGCATCGACGAGCTCTCGGACGAGGACAAGCTGACGGTGGCCCGGGCGCGGAAGATCCAGCGGTTCCTCACGCAGCCGTTCTTCGTGGCCGAGCAGTTCACCGGCAACCCCGGCCAGTACGTGCCGGTGCGCGAAACCGTCCGCGGCTTCAAGGAGATCCTCGAAGGCAAGCACGACGGCCTGCCGGAGCAGGCGTTCTACATGGTCGGCAACATCGACAGCGCGGTCGAAAAGGGCCGGCGGCTGGCGCAGGAGTAACCGATGCCGCTCACGGTCGAGCTCATCACGGCCGAACGGGTCGTCCGCGTCGAACAGGGCGTGGACGCCCTCATCGTGCCCGGCGCGGAGGGCCAGCTCGCCATCTACCCGAAGCACGCGGCGCTGATGACGACCCTCGAACCGGGCGAGATGGTCATCCGGCGCGCGGGCCAGGAGGATGCGTTCGTCGTCACCGGCGGCTTCCTCGAGGTGAAGAACGACCACATCACGGTCCTCGCCGACGCCTCCGAGGCAGCGGAAGAGATCGACATCGCGCGGGCCGAAGAAGCCCGCCGCCGCGCCGAGGAGCGGATCCGCCGCTACCGCGAGCAGGCCGACCGCGACGTCGACCTCGCCCGCGCCCAGGCGGCGCTCCAGCGCGCGCTCCTTCGCCTGCGGGTCGCGGAGCAGCGCCGGCGGCGCACCACCGGCCGGCCGCAGGTGTAGCACCGCCGCGGGTCACGCGCTGCTGTTTTCGGCCCGCCGCGGGGCCCGAAGGCGCCCGGCGGGCCGTTCGCGTGATGCGGCACGAGCCCCTAGACTGACCTTCGGAATGACCACCCGCGTGCGCGGCGGCAAGTACATCGTCCAGGGCAGCGCCGTCCTGCGCGGGCGCGTCCGCATCTCCGGCGCGAAAAACCACGCGCTTGCCGCGATGTGCGCGGCGCTCCTGACCGACGAGGACGTGGTCCTCGAAAACGTCCCGTACATCACCGACGTCGATTCGCTGGCCGAGCTCCTCCGGAGCCTCGGGGCCGTCGTCGAACGGCTGCCCGACCACGCGCTCCTGCTCAACGCGGCCGGCGTCCGCACCTGCGAGGCGCCCACGGAGCTCATCAGTGAAAACCGCGCATCGTTCCAGGTGATGGGGCCGCTGCTCGGCCGCCACGGCTTCGCTGCGTCGGCTCCGCCAGRGGGCGACGTCATCGGCCAGCGGCCGATCGATGTCCACCTGTCCGGCTTCGAAGCGATGGGGGCCATCGTCACGCGGGAAGGCGAGCGGTTCGTCGCGCGCGCGCCCGGTGGGCTCACCGGGACGCGGGTGTTCATGGACTACCCGTCCGTCTCCGGCACGCAGAACGTGATGATGGCCGCCGTCCTCGCCAGGGGGCACACGACCATCGTCAACGCAGCGACGGAGCCGGAGGTGCAGGAGCTCTGCCGCCTGCTCAATGCGATGGGCGCCCGCATTACCGGCATCGGCAGCCAGATCCTCGAAATCGACGGCGTGGAGCGCCTCCGCGGGACGCGCGCGCGGGTCATGCCCGACCGCATCGAAGCGGGAACGTGGGCGATCGCGGCGGTGATGACCGGCGGCGAGCTGTTCCTCGAAGACGCGCCGTGGGACGTGATGGATGCTTTGCTGCACAAGCTGCGGGCCACGGGCGCGAGCATCACGACGGAGCCGGGCGGGATGCGGGTGCGCGGGGGCGAGCCGATCCGGGCAGTCAGCTTCCAGGCGCTCCCCTACCCCGGCCTCGCGACCGACCTCCACGCGCCGTTCGGCGCGCTCCTGACGCAGGCGAACGGCGTCTCGATCATCCACGAGCGGGTGTTCGATAACCGGATGCTCTACGTCAGCGAGCTCCGGAAGATGGGGGCGGAGATCGTCTCCACCGGCTCGTCGGCCATCGTCTCCGGGCCGACGCCGCTCCACGGCACCCGGGTCCGCGCGCTCGACGTTCGCGCCGGGGCGGCGGTGCTCCTCGCCGCGCTGGTCGCGCAGGGCACGACGGTCATCGACGACATCTACCACCTCGACCGGGGCTATGAGCGGCTGGATGAGAAGTTGCGTACGATGGGCGTCGAAGTGGAGCGCGCCTGATGGCCTTCGAGTTCCTCGCCCCGAAGAAAGTCGGCATCGACCTCGGCACGGCGAACATCCTCGTCTACGTCAAAGGGCAAGGCATCGTCGTCAACGAGCCGAGCGTGGTCGCGCGGCACAACCGCGACAACGCGATCGTCGCGGTCGGCAACGAAGCGCGCGCGATGCAGGGCCGCACGCCGGGATCCATCAGCGTCATCCGTCCGATGCGGGACGGCGTCATCGCCGACTACCTCACGACGGAGGCGATGCTCCGGTACTTCATCGGGCTCGTCACGGGGCGGTTCAACCTGATTCGGCCGGAGGTGATGGTGACCGTCCCGGCGGGGGTCACGAGCGTCGAGCAGCGCGCCGTCCGCGACGCCGCCGAACAGGCGGGCGCGCGCAAGCCCGCCCACCTCGTGCCCGAACCGCTCGCCGCGGCGATCGGCGCGCGGATTCCGATCGGCACTGCCCGGGGGAACATGGTGGTCAACATCGGCGGCGGGCGGACCGAGGCCGCGGTGATTTCGCTCTACGGCATCGTCGTTTCCGAATCGGTGCGCATGGCCGGCGACCGCATCGACGAAGCGATCATCGCCTACGTCCGCCGGCGACATAACCTCATCATCGGCGAAAAGACGGCCGAGGAGATCAAGATCGCCATTGGCAGCGCGCTCCCCATTGACGAGGGGCTCGCGACGCAGGTGCGCGGGCGGGACCAGCTGAGCGGACTCCCCAAGACGATTTCGCTCACCTCGACGGAGGTGGCGCAGGCGATCCAGGACTGCCTCGGAACGATCGTCCAGACCGTGCGCGCGGTGCTGGAGAAGACGCCGCCCGAGCTCGCCGCAGACGTCATCGACCGCGGCATCGTCCTGACCGGCGGCGGCGCCCTGCTCCGCCATCTCGATGAGCTCCTGACGCAGGAGACGGGCGTTCCCTGCTACGTGGCCGACAACCCGCTCGAGTGCGTCGCGATCGGCGCTGGCATCGCGCTCGACCACCTGGATGTCATCAAGCGGAGCCTCCCGACGGAGGAAGAGAACCTCGTCGGGATGTTCCCGCAGGCGGAGCAGCGCTGACCGGGCGGTCCCTGCGCCTCCCGCGCGATGCCCGCGGCGGGGGCTACTTCGCGCCGCCGTACTCGCTGCGCTTGATGTAGAAGGTCATGCTCTGCATGGCGAGCACCGGGTCGATGTGCCGGATGGTGACGTCGTGCGGGACGTGGGCCGTGATCGGCGCGTAGTTCAGGATCGCCTTGATGCCCGCATGGACCAGCCGGTCGACCACCGACTGCGCCTCCGCGGCCGGGACGGCGACGATGCCGATATCGACCCGGTTCGCGCGAAGGTAGTCGTCGAGCTCGTCGATGTGGCGAACGGTGACGCCGCCGACTTCTCGCCCGACGACGCCGGGGTTCGCATCGAAGGCGGCAACGATGTGGAAGCCCTGCGGGCCGAACCCGCCGTACTCGGCGATCGCCTGGCCGAGCCGCCCGACGCCCACGAGGCAGACCCGCCACTGGCGGTCGATGCCGAGGATCTCGCGCAGCTTGGAAAGCAGGCCCTGGACGTTGTAGCCCCGGCCCTGCTTGCCGAAACGGCCGAAATAGCTCAGGTCTTTGCGGATCTGCGCGGGGGTGACGTCGAGCAGTTCGCCGAGGGCCTGCGAACTGACGACCGTCTCGCCCCGGGCTGCCAGCTCGGCGAGCGCGCGCGCATACACCGGGAGGCGGTTGATGACGACTTCGGGGATTTCGAGCGCCATGGCGGGGTTGTGAAATCCGTAACTTTCGGCGGACTATATGCCCCGCTCCCGGCGCGGGTCAACCCTCGCACATCATCGGGTGATGAGGCACAGGCCATAGACGGATGAATTTGTTGCTATCGAATGTGCCGTTTGCGGGCGCTGCATCTTCGATTGACCCATCGCCGATGACCGCTGACGATGAAGGCACCATCTTCCCCCGGAGACGATTGTGAACCTGCGCATCCCYGGCCCGACGCCCTGCCCCGAGGAGGTCCTCGCCGCGGGCGCGATGCAGATGATGAACCACCGCGGCCCGGAGTTCGCCCAGATCCTCCGCCGCGTCACGGATGGGCTGAACTGGGTGTTCGGCAGCTCGACCGATGTTCTCTCGTTCACGACCTCCGGCACGGGCGGCCTCGAAGTGGCAGTCGTCAACACGCTGAGCCCCGGCGACCGCGTCCTCTCCGTCTCGATCGGCTCGTTCGGGGACCGGTTCAAGTCGATTGCGAAGGCCTACGGCGCCGACGTCGTCAGCTATGCGACCGAATGGGGCGAGGCGGCCGACCCGGCGGTCATCGCGCGGATGCTGGATGAGGACCCGTCCATCAAGGCCGTCCTCGTGACCCACAACGAGACGTCGACGGGCGTGACGAACCCGCTCGAGGCGATCGCGAAAGAGGTTCGCGCGCGGGACCGGCTGATCCTCGTCGATGCCGTGAGCAGCATGAGCTCCATCCCCTGCCCGGTCGAGCGCTGGGGGCTGGACGTCGTGGTCAGCGGCTCGCAGAAGGGCTGGATGGTGCCGCCGGGGCTCGCGTTCGTCTACATGAGCGAGCGCGCGTGGGCCGCGAACGCCGAGGCGAAGATGCCGCGCTACTATTTCGACGCCGCCAAGACGCGCGATTCGCTCGCCAAGCTGCAGAACCCGTGGACGCCTGCGATGTCGGTCTACTACGCGCTCGACAAGGCGTTCGAACTGATGCGGGCGGAGGGGCTGGAGGGCATCTTCACCCGTCATGAGGCGATCGGGAACTATACCCGCGAGCGGGTGAAGGCGATGGGGCTGAAGCTCGTCCCCGTGGACGAGCGGTATGCGTCGAACACCGTCACCGCCGTCTGGTGGCCGGACGGCGTGGACGGCAAGGCCATCAGCCGCCGCGCCCGCGAGGAGTTCGGCGTCGTGCTCGGCGGCGGCCAGGGCAAGCTCGAGGGCAAAATCTTCCGTGTCGGCCACCTCGGCTGGGTGCACCAGGCAGAAGTCGCCGAGGCGCTCGACGTCGTGGAGAAGCTGCTCGCGGAAGCCGGGGCAAAGGTCTAACGGGCATCAGCGGGCGACGACCGTGCCGGCCTATGCAGTTTGCATAGGCCGGCTTCGTCATGCATACTGCATAGCACGATGACCCCGGAAGAGTTCGTCGCGGCGCGGACGGCCCTCGGTCTCTCGCAGAGCGCCATGGCGGAGGCGCTCGGCGTCGACCAGGGCACGGTCAGCCGCTGGGAAGCAGGCAAGACGCGCATCCCGCCGCCCATCGAACTCGCGCTCGCCACGCTCAAGGAGAAGCTGCAGCCCATGTCAGAGTCACGCCGTCCCCGTGTCCTCATCGCCGACCCGGTCGCGCCCGAAGGCATCGAACTGCTCCGGCGCGTCGCCGAGGTGGACGTTCGCACCGGTCTGCCGCAGGACTCGCTCATTGCGGCCATCCCGGAGTACGACGCGCTCGTCGTGCGAAGCGAAACGAAGGTGACGCGGCCCGTCATCGAGGCGGCGGCGAAGCTCCAGGTCATCGGGCGCGCGGGCGTCGGCGTCGACAACATCGACCTGGACGCAGCGACGGAGCGCGGCGTCATCGTCGTGAATGCGCCGCAGGGGAACACGGTCGCGGCGGCGGAGCACACCATCGCGCTGCTGATGGCGCTCGCGCGCCACATCCCGCAGGCCGACGCCTCGATGCGCGCGGGCAAGTGGGACCGGAAGAGCTACATCGGGACCGAAGTGCGGGGGAAGACGCTCGGCATCGTCGGCCTCGGGAAAATCGGCTCGGAGGTGGCCCGCAGGGCGGTTGCGATGGAGATGCGGGTGCTCGCCGTCGACCCGTTCGTGCCGGTGGAGCGCGCGCGGGCCCTCGGCGTGGAATCGGTGGACTTCGAGCAGCTGCTCATGCTTTCCGATTTCATCTCGGTGCACCCGCCGCTAACGGCTGCGACGCAGGGGATGATCGGCGCAGCCGAAATCGCCAAGATGAAGGACGGGGTGCGCATCATCAACGTCGCGCGGGGCGGCATCATCGACGAAGCCGCGCTCGCGGAGGCCGTGCGAAGCGGCAAGGTGGCCGGGGCGGCCGTCGACGTCTTCACCGCCGAGCCGCCGCCCGCCGATAACCCCCTCCTTGGCGACCCCCGCATCATCACCACGCCGCACCTCGGCGCGTCGACCGCCGAAGCGCAGGAGCGGGTCGCGATCGATGTCGCAGAGCAGATCGTCGACGTGCTGGAAGGCAGGCCAGCCCGCTACGCGGTAAACGCCCCGCTCCTCGCGCCGGAGACGCTGCAGGTGGTGGCGCCCTACATGGGCGTCGCCGAGCAGCTCGGGATGGTCGCGACCCAGCTCGTCACCGGCAAGCTCGAGGCGATCGATATCGAGTACTACGGTGAAATCACCGAGCACGACACGACGCCGCTGCGGGCAGCCGTGATTCGCGGCCTCCTGCGTCCCATCAGCGAGGAGAACGTCAACATCGTCAACGCCCACCTCATCGCGACGAGCCGCGGGTGGGATATCCGGGAAACGACGCGGGCATCCCACGAGGTGTTCCTCAACCTCGTGAGCGTGAAGGTGAAGACGAGCGAGGCGGAGGTCGCGGTGTCGGGCACGGTGGAGCGCGGGCAGCCGCGCATCGTGCTCATCAACGGCCTCGACGTCGACATCGCCCCCGAGCGCGGCATGTGCATCATCGTCTGCGACAACGAAGACCGCCCGGGCATGATCGGCCGGGTCGGGACGCTGCTGGGCCAGTTCGACATCAACATCCAGTCGATGCAGGTCGGCCGGCGGGMGCGCCGCGGGCGGGCCCTGATGCTCATCGCCGTCGACGAGGAGCCCACCGCCGAGCAGCTGGCGCAGGTCGAAGCGATCGACGGCATCTACAACGTGCGGCTCGTGCGCCTGTAGCGCCGCCGGTCAGCGGCGGCCGGCGCGGGCCGTGTGTGAGAGGCCGAGCAGGAGCCCGGCGAGCCCGAGGTTGACCACGAGGCTCGACCCGCCGTAGCTGACGAACGGCAGCGTGATGCCGGTCGTCGGGATGAGCCGGAGGTTCCCGGCGATGATGACGGCCGCCTGGATGGCGATGAGCAGCGCGATGGCGGCAGCGAGGTAGCGCTCGTAGGTGCCGGATTGTTCGGCGGCGATGCGCAGGCCGGCATGGAGCAGCACGGCGTAGGCGAGGACCACGCCCGCAGCTCCGGCGAGCCCCAGCTCTTCGGCGACGGCAGTAAAGACATAATCGGTGGACGCTGCCGGCACGACCGTCGGCATGCCGCGGCCGAGCCCGACTCCAACGACGCCCCCGGCGTTGATGGCGTACGTCGCCTGGAGCGACTGGTAGCCGCTGCCCGCCGGGTCGGCGCGCGGGTCGAGCCAGGCGTCGACCCGGGCCTGGACGTGGCCGAAGACGGCGTAGCCGATGATGCCGGTCGCGAGGACCATCGCCAGGCCGGCGGCAGCGAAGCGGACCCGCCCGGTGGCCAGGTACAGCATCGCGATGGCGAGGAGCAGGAGCAGCGCAATCGACCCGAGGTCGCGCAGGAGCGCGAGCGCGGCGACCGCGCCGGCGAGCACGAGGGCAAGCGGCAGGACGTACGCTGCCCCGGGAACCCGGGCTGCGGCGAGCCGGTCCACCGGCCGCGACAGCGCACCCCCGGCGTCGGCGAGGTAGCCGGCGAGGAAGAGGATGAGGAACGCTTTGATGAACTCGGTGGTCTGGACGGACTGCCCGGCGATGCGGACCCAGAGCCGGGCGCCATTGATGGTCTGGCCGATGAGGCCGGTCACGACGAGGACGGCGACGGCGGCCAGGCCGCTCGTGTAGGTGAGAGCGCGGAGACGGGCCGGCATGCGCCCCGCCGCGAGGCCCGCTGCGAACGCGACGACGCCGAGCGCGAGCCAGTTCGCCTGCTGGGCGGCTGACGCCGGCGCGAGGCGGGCGACGAAGACGACGCCGAGCAGGGCCAGCAGGGCAACGGCAGGCAGCACTTCCGGCCGGGCGCGCGGCGCGAGGGCGCGCAGCGCCAGGTGCATCGCGATGAGACAAAGCGCGGCCTGCGCTACGATGCGAACCATGCCGCCGGGCAGTTCGAAGCCGCTCGCCGCGAGCGCCCGCCAGCCGAGGAGCAGCAGCGCCAGCGGCCCGGCCAGGAGCGCCGCCTCGGCCGCCCGCTCCCGCGAAAGCGCCTGCTGGAGGTTCACCTGACGCTCTCTGCAGCGGACATCGTAGACGGACGATACCGCCTCGAGCGCTTGCTCGGAACCGGCGGCATGGCCGAGGTGTGGCTCGCCGAAGACCTTCGGCTTGGGCGGTGGGTCGCGCTCAAGGCGCTCCATGCGTCGCTCACGGAAGCGATCGACCCGGAGGCCGTCGCCGCCTTCGAACGCGAAGCGCGGGTCGTCGCGCGGCTCCAGCATCCCAACATCGTGGCCGTCTACGATGCCGGCGAGCACGAAGGCCGGCGGTACATCGTCACCGAATACGTCCACGGGTACACCCTGCGCCAGCTCATCGCCGCGCAGGGCCGGCTCACCGAACAGGAAGCGCTCCGGCTCGGCCGGCAGGTCGCAGCGGCCCTCGCCTACGCCCACGAGCAGGGCATCGTGCATGGGGACGTCAAGCCGGAGAACATCCTCGTGAACGAACACGGGGCGGCGAAACTGGCCGATTTCGGCGTGGCCGAGACGCTCGGACGGACGCTCTCGCCCGCGATGGCGAACGACCTGCTGGGGACAATCGCGTACCTCGCGCCGGAAGTCATCCAGGGCTCGGCGCCCTCGCCGGCCTCGGACCAGTACGCGCTGGCGCTGACGCTCTACGAGGCCGCCGCCGGGCGGCTGCCCTGGGCCGGGAGTTCGCCGGCGGCGGTCGCCGGCCAGCGGCTGGCTGCGCCTGCGCCGCCCCTTCGGCGGTTCGCCCCGGGCGCTTCGGCAGCGTTCGAGGCGGTGCTGGCGCGCGGGCTTGCTGTCGAACCCTCGGCGCGCTACCCGGACCTGCGCGCCTTCGGCGCCGCCCTCGCGTCCGTACCCGCTGTGCCGTCCGCTGCCGCGCCGATCGCCGCGCCGCCGGGCCGCCCGCCGGAGCTGCGGCGGCACACGACGGCGAGGGTGCCGCGCGCACCGGCGCCGCCCGCCCGCCGCAGGGGTTCTGGCGCCGGCTGGTTCACGGTCATCGCGGTGGTCGGCGTCCTGATGTTCGCCGCGGGCGCGGGCGTGCTGCTGGCCGCCCTGCTGACCGATGGCGGGGGAAGCAGTCAGCCTCCTGCTCCGACACCGGTCCCCACCAGCGCACCGCAGCCGACGCCGACGCCGGCTCCCTCCCCGACGCCCGCGCCGAGCCCGACGGCGACACCCTCCCCCAGCCCGTCGCCGTCGCCGAGCCCGTCGCCCCCCGCGACGCCGACAGCCGGTCCGACCGAGATGCCGCCGATGCCCGCGACCGCAACGCCCCCGGGCGTCACGCCTGTCGCGACTCCGACACCTTGACGTTCGTCAAAGTTTTTGCATCGCAGGCATCGAATGCGTCTATCGTGCGATAGCATGGCCGGCGGAGGTGACCATGCAACTCGGACTGTTCATGATGCCGACCCATCCGCCGGAGCGGTCTCCGTTCGATGGCGCCCAGTGGGACTTGCAGATGATCCGCTGGGCCGACGAGCTGGGGTTCGCCGAGGCGTGGATCGGCGAACACTTCACCGCCATCTGGGAGCCGGTTCCGGCGCCCGACCTCCTCATCGCCCAGGCGCTGCTCCAGACGTCGCGCATCAAGCTCGCGCCGGGCGCCCACCTGCTGCCGTACCACCACCCGGCCGAGCTCGCAGCGCGGGTCGCCTACCTCGACCACCTGGCGCAGGGGCGGTTCATGTTCGGTGTGGGTTCGAGCGGTCTCCCCTCCGACTGGCACCTGTTCGATGTCGACGGCGCATCTGGTGAGAATCGCCGCATGACGGCGGAGGCCCTCGACATCATCCTCCGCATCTGGGAGGCGGACGGTGAGATGCGGTACGAGGGGAAGTACTGGACGGTCCACGTGCCGCCGCCGATGGTGGACGGCCTCCTGTACCACCACCTGAAGCCGTACCAGAAGCCGCATCCGCCGATCGGCATCGCCGGGCTCAGCCCGCGGTCCGACACGCTCAAGCTCGCCGGGGAGCGCGGCTTCATCCCGATGAGCCTGAACCTCAGCCCGCACTACATCAAGACGCACTGGGACGTGTACGAAGAGTCGGCGCTCGCCGCGGGGCGGCCGGCCGACCGGGCGAGCTGGCGCATCGTGCGCGAAGTCTTCGTCGGCGAGACCGACGCCGAAGCCCGGCGCTGGTGCCTGGAGGGCAACATGGGCCGGCAGGAGCGGGAGTACCTGCTGCCGCTCTTCCGGGCATTCGACTTCGCCCAGTGGATGACGGCGGACTCGTCGATTTCGGCCGCTGACCTCACGCCGGAGTACTTCGTCGACCACGGCTGGCTCGTCGGGTCGGTGGAGACGGTGACCGAGAAGCTGCTGGCGATGCACCGGGAGGTCGGCGGCTTCGGCACGCTGCTCGTGCTCGGGTTCGATTACGCCGACGCCCCCGGTCCGTGGCGGCAGTCGATGGAGCTGCTGGCGCGCGAAGTGCTGCCGCGCGTCAACCGGGCGCTCGAGCCGGCCGCGGTGTAAACCGCCCCGCTCGCTGCAGACGCACGAAGGGGGCCGAACGTCGGCCCCCTTCCGTTTCGAATTCGACGAAGTGCCCGGGCTTAGACCCGGTGGCACCAGACCCAGTGCTCGCGGTCGGCGGTGCCGACGTTCCGCCAGTCCGGCCGGCGGGCGCGGCATTCGTCGATGGCGATCGGGCAGCGGGTGTGGAAGACGCAGCCGGGCGGCGGCCGAAGCGGGCTCGGCACATCGCCCAGGAGGATGATCCGTTCGCGCTTCCGCTCCACGTCCGGGTCCGGGATCGGGACCGCCGAGAGTAGCGCCTTCGTGTACGGGTGGAGCGGGTTTTCGAAGATGGAGTCGCGGTCGGTGAGCTCCATCATGTGGCCGAGGTACATGACCCCGACGCGGTCCGAGATGTGGCGGACGACGGAGAGGTCGTGGGCGATGAACAGATAGGTGAGGCCGAACTGGTCCTGCAGGTCCTGCAGGAGGTTGATGATCTGGGCCTGGATGGAGACGTCGAGCGCCGAGACGGGCTCGTCGCAGACGATGAAGTCCGGTTCGACGGCGAGGGCGCGGGCGATGCCGATGCGCTGGCGCTGCCCGCCGGAGAACTCGTGGGGGAAGCGGTTGGCGAAGTACGGGTTCAGGCCGACCGTCTGGAGGAGCTGCTGGACGCGCTCCTTCTTCTCCTTGCCGCTGGCGAGCTTGTGGATGGTCAGCGGCTCGCTGATGATGCTGCCCACGGACATGCGCGGGTTCAGGCTCGCGTAGGGGTCCTGGAAGATCATCTGCATGCGGCGGCGGAAGCGGCGGAGTTCGCCGCCCTTGATTTTCGTCAGGTCGGTGCCGTCGAAGACCACCGAGCCGGCGGTCGGCCGGGTGAGCTGGAGGATCGCCTTGCCCGTCGTGCTCTTGCCGCAGCCCGATTCGCCGACAAGGCCGAGGGTCTCGCCGCGGCGGATTTCGAACGAAATCTCGTCGACGGCGCGGACGTCGGCGACCTTCCGCTGGAAGATGATGCCGGAGGTGACGGGGAAGTAAACCTTCAGGTTGTCGACTTTGACGAGCGTATCGCCGATGGCGGCGCGGCCCTCTCGCGTGGTGGAGCTAGTTTGCTGCGCCAACGGGCACCTCCCGGCGGACACGATCAGATTCCCAGCAGGCGGCGTAGTGCTTTTCGCCCACGAGGTTGAACGGCGGGTACTCCTCGCGGCACTTGTCGACGCGCCAGGCGCAGCGAGGATAGAACGGGCAGCCCGGCGGCAGGTGTGCGAGGTCCGGCGGGAGGCCCTCGATGGGGATGAGCTTCTCCTTGCGCGTCTCGTCGAGCCGCGGGACGGAGTTGAGCAGGCCGACGGTATAGGGGTGCTTCGGGTTCCGGTAGAGCTCGACGGCCGACGCGGTCTCGATGACGCGGCCGGCGTACATCACGTTCACGCGGTCCGCGTAGCGGGCGACCACGCCGAGGTTGTGCGTGATGATGATGACGGCGGTGCCGAACTCCCGGCTGAGGCGGTTCATGACCTCGAGGATCTGGGCCTGGATGGTCACGTCGAGCGCGGTGGTCGGCTCATCGGCGAGGAGGAGCTTCGGGTTGCAGCTCATCGCCATGGCGATCATCACGCGCTGGCGCATGCCGCCGGAGAACTGGTGCGGGTAGTCGTCGAGCCGGCGCTTCGCCTCCGGGATGCCGACCATCTCCAGCAGCTCGGCGGCCCGGTTGCGGGCGGCCTGCCCGTGGAGGTCCATGTGGAGCTCGAGCGTCTCGGTGAGCTGGCGGCCGATGGTGAGGACCGGGTTGAGCGACGTCATCGGCTCCTGGAAGACCATGGCGATCTCATTGCCGCGGATCTTCCGGATTTCGTCCTCATCCAGCTTCAGGAGGTCGCGCCCCTTGAAGATGATTTCGCCGGAGACGATCTTGCCGGGGGGCTGCGGAATCAGGCGAAGGATGGAGAGCGCGGAGACGCTCTTCCCGCAGCCGGATTCGCCGACGAGCCCGAGCGTTTCTCCTTCTTCCACCACGTAGGAGGTGCCGTCGACGGCTTTGACGACGCCCTCCTGCGTGTAGAAGTACGTTCGCAGGTCTTTGACCTCGAGTAGCGGCATCCCTTCTCCTTTCGCGCCCGGCGTGGCCGGCAAGACCGGTGATGGCCATGGGGCGGGGTCCGAGTGGTGGGGAAGAGGAGACTCGAACTCCTACGCCTTGCGGCACATGATCCTAAGTCATGCTCGTCTGCCGATTCCGACACTTCCCCACGAAGTGCCCGGGCGGCCGCGTGGCAGCCCGGCGGTCGAACAGGGAGCTGGTGAGCCGCGGAGGACTCGAACCTCCAACCGGCTGATTAAGAGTCAGCTGCTCTGCCAGTTGAGCTAGCGGCCCCCTCAGGACGCGCGGGAGTATATCACGGGCCTTTCGCGTCGCGGCAACTGCGCGACTTGCCAATAACCGCTGCGTTTACGTTACCGCGGCGCGCCCGCCCGGTCCAGCATCCGCAAAGAGGGCCAGACCGTATCTCCCTCGCACGTTAACGCGCTGCCCGGTACGCTCGAACCGTGGGCGCCGACGACGAATGGTTGCGCGAGGCATTGGCTCCTGCCGTGCTCGGCCGCCGGCGCGTCTTCTGCTGTCATTCGGCGACCCTGAGCGGGAAGCACGCGCCGAACTCCCTCGCGGCCGTTCGCGAATGTGTCGAGGCCGGGGTTCCGCGGCTCGAGGTCGACGTCCGGTTCACGGCCGACGACCGGATGGTGTGCTACCACGACGGCACCCTCGAACGCCACTCCACGGGGGCCGGCTCCATCGCTGAGCTGCCCGCGCTGAGCCTCCGGGCCATCACCTACCGCAAGACGGGCGAGCCGCTCGCGTTCCTCGACGAGGTCGTGGAGGCCGTGGCCGGGTCGGGGACGATGCTGCAGGTCGATCTGAAGCTGAACCGGCCGATTTCGCCGGCGCGAGTCCACGCGCTCGAAACGGCGCTTCGGCCGCTGGGTGCCAATGTCATCGTCGGGTCGCAGTCGCCGTGGAACCTCCGCAAGCTCTCCGCGGTGCCGGTCGCGTTCGACCCGACCCTGTTCCTCAACTACACGGCCGGCCGGCGGCAGGCGCCGTACCCCCGCCAGCGGGGCCTCCACGGCTTCTGGGATGATTCGCCGCTCGCGCGCAATCCCTACACGTCCGCGCGCGACTACCTCGAAGCGCGCATCGACGAGCTGCACGGGATGGTGCCGGCGGCCCGCGAGTGGATGGTCGACATCGGGACGGTCCTCCGGATGGCGGAGCTCGGCGTGCTGCTCGGCGAGGAGCTGGCGCAGCGGGGCATCGAGCTCGCAGCGTGGACGCTCAAGGCGCGCGACCCGCTCGAGGCCACGCTCGCCCGGCTCTGGGCGGCCGGTGTCACCACGGTGATTACCGACGTGCCGGGCGCGGCGGCCGCGGCCTGCGCTGCCGGCCGGGCGCGCGCCGGCGTCTCCTGAGCAGCAACGCGGTTCACGGCAGCGTTACGCATTCTTTCCCGCGCCCGACCGGTTGAAACCTGCGGCGGCGGCCGAACCTCGATGCAGGGAGAGACTACCGGGGGATTGCCGGCATGAAACGATTCGCCACCTGGCTGGGCGCCCGCGTCGCGAGGGCGGACGACGAAACGGGGCAGGGCCTTGCCGAGTACGCGCTCATTCTCGCGCTCATCGCCCTGGCCTGCGTGGCCGCGCTGGTCACCCTCGGCCAGGCCATCGCGAACTCCCCGGGCTTCAGCGTCCTCCCGGGCGCCCTGTAGCCGAAGCGCGGCACCTCAGAGCAGGATCAACCCGCAGTTGCGGCCCGTGCCCTGGACCCAGGCCGGGCCGCCGTCGAGCGTCCCGAGGGAATTGACGTACCCCGGTGCGCCCGGGATGTACCGGTGCCAGCGGGCGCCGTCGAACTGGTACACGGCGTCGTAGCAGCCAGTCGCCCGTGCGAGGACGGCCTCGACCGGCCCCGCCGGGAGCATCACGAGGTTCCAGCCCGCCCAGAGCGTGACCGCTGCGCCGTCCTGCCGGGGGAGCGGCGTGGGTGATGGCGTCGGTGTCGGGCTCGGCGTCGGCGACGGTGTCCGGGTCGGGGTCGGCGAGGGCGTCGCGCTGGCCGTCGAAGTCGGGGTCGCTGCCGGGACGGAGGCTGCGGCGCCGGGGCACGGCTGGTTCGCCGGGTACTGGGCGATGACCACGACCCAGGCGACCCGGCGGCCGTCGCTGCTTGCGGCCCGGCCGGCGCCGACGCACTTGAACGGCAGCGACGCCGAAGGCGTGGAAGCCCAGATGCCGCTCCCGGGGTAGGCCATGTCGGCCGCGGCCTGCGCGGCGCTGACCGAGGATCGGCTGGCTGCTGGCGTAGGCGCGGATGCCTTCTCCGCTGCCGTAGGCGTAGGGCGTGCCGCCGGAGGTCGTGCCTGTATAGCCGCAATCGAGGGCCCGCTGCGCCCAGTTGCGGCCGAAGCTGTCGCCGTGGCCGCCCGGGGCGCCGTTGTCCACCTGCCACTGGGCGAACCACGCCGCGGCGGCATTCAGCGCGCCCGATACCTGGAGCGGCGTCGAAGGGCTGACGTTCTGGTCCCGCCACGCCTGGATGAGCTGCAGGAACTGCTGCTCCTGCGCATCGAGCGCGTCGTGCGGGGTCCCGCAGGGGCCGGCGGCGCGAGCCGACTCGCGCGGCGCGGCGGCGGCGACGAGGAGCAGGACGCCGGCGGCGAGCGCCGGCAGGAAGGACCATCTCATGACATCACCAACAGCGGGGGCGCTGGCCGCCTCACCATAACACCGGGCGGTGTGCAAACGTCAACCGGAGCGCCACTGGCGAATCTGAGGGGCCGGGCGTACCATTCCGGCATCGGATGACGGCGACGCTGCTGCCCCCCGCGCGGCCGAAGGCCAGCCCCGGCGGCCGGTTTGCCATACCCCGGCTGCCGCGGCGGGTCGTCGCGCGCCCGCGGGTGGTCAGCGCATTGCACCGCGCCGTGGGAAACGGGGTCATCGCGGTCGTCGCGCCGCCCGGGTACGGGAAAACGACGGCGGTCGCCATGGCGCTCGAGGAGCTCGACTTCGAGCCGCGGTGGCTCACGCTCGATGCGACCGCCCGCGCGCCGGAGGCCTTCGCCCATCAGCTCGGCGCGGCGCTTGCCCGGAACGTGCTGGCGCCGCCGCCGCCCACCGCGCTCAAGCTGAGCGACCTGCAAGCCTACGTGAACGCCGCGGTGTACGACGCCGGTGCGGCGTGCGAGCGCCCGCTGCTGCTGGTGCTCGACAACGTCCACGAACTCGCCGAATCGCACGAGTCGCTGCAGCTCCTCGGGTGGCTCATCGACGCGATGCAGGGCGGGCACGAGCTGGTGCTCTGCGGCCGCGAAATGCCGTTCGTGCCTTCGCTCAACGAACGGCTGGCGACCGGCGACATCGCCATCGTGGGCCGCGAGACGCTCGCCTTCGACGTCGAAGAAATCGCGTCGGCGATCGGCGCGATGGCAGCCGCGGCGGATGCGCGCCGGGTGCTCGAGCAGACGGCCGGATGGCCGGTCGGCGTGATGGCGACCCTCGCCGGAGATGCCGTCGCCGGTGTGACGGCGGCAGATTTCGACCGCTACCTGGCGGCGGAGGTATGGGAACGGGTCCCGCCGGGACTGCGGAGCATGCTCCACCGGCTGTCGCTCCTGCCATCGATCGAGCGGTCGGCGGTCGAGCTCGAGTTCGGGCTGCGCGCCTGGCGCGAGCTCGTGGCGTGGATGAACCGCCGGGACTTCCTCTGCGAGCACCTCTCGCCGCGCGAGTTCCGCCTCAATCCGCTGCTCCGCCAGTTCATCGCGGCCGATTTCGCGGCGAACGACCCGGAGGGCTTCCACGATGCCCTCGACGGCGTGCTCAGCGCGCTCGTTCGGTCGGGCCGCACCGCCGAGGCGGTCGAACTCGCTCGCGCGCAGGGCTCGGAGCTGCAGCTGGCCGGGCTGCTCGAAGCGCACGGCCACGAGCTCATCCTCCGCGGGTCGTTCTCGCTGCTGAAGGAGGCGTTCGACGCCGTCGGACTCGCAACGCTCGACCGGCGGCCGCTCCTGGCCGCATTGAAGGCCCGCACGGAGGCGCACGTCGGCGACCCGGATGAAGCGCTGCGCATCGCCGGGCTGGTGCTGCGCGACCGGGCGGTGCGGGGCCCGGCGCGGGTGCACGCGCACCTCGCGCGGCTGCGCGCGCTTCGGCTGCTCGGGCGCCTGGAGGAGATGCAGCGCGAGGCTGACCATCTCCGGGCGCTCGACTGGGAAGGCGACCCGGCGCTCCGGGCCGAAGTGGTCTACCAGCGGGCGGAGATCGAGCTGAGCGTGACACGGAATTTCCCGCGCGCTGAGGAGCTGCTCCGTGACGCCATCGACGAGGCGGAGCGCCATCACGTGAGCCCGCTCGACCTCCTCGCGCGGTCGACGCTCGGGCAGGCGCTTGCGATGCACGGCGATGCGCCCGCGGCGGTGACGATGCTGACCCGCGCAGCCCAGGGCTGGCGGGCGCTCGGCCGCTCATCGAACCTCGGCTGGACCCTGAACAACCTCGGCATGGCGCACCTCGACGCCGGCGACTTCAAGAGTGCAGTCGCGGTGCTCGAAGAGGCGGTGGCGGAGGGCATCTCCTGCGGGAACCGCCGCAACGTCGCCTACGCCACCGGGTCGCTCGGCGATGCCGAGCTGGCGCTCGGTCACTTCAAAAAGGCGCAGGAGCACTTCGAAGAGGCAATCCGCATCTGCGCGACGGAGGCGCTCGACGAAACGCTCGCGGCGCTCGCGATCGCCGGCCTCTCGGCTGCCTTCCTGGGTCAGGGCGACTTGCAGCAGGCCGATTTCTTCGCCCGCCGCGCGATGCTGGTCGCCCTCGCCTCCGGAAACCAGTACGAAATCGCGTACTGCAAGCTGCGGCAGGCGGCCGTCGACCTCGCCGCCGGCAACGCGCTCGTCGCTGAGCGTCTTGCCGGGGAGGCTGCAGGCGCCTTCGAACAGATGGACGTCGCTCCGTTCGCCGCGGCAGCCTGGTATCGGACCGCTATGGCGCAGTTCCGGCTGAACCGGCGCGCGGAGGCGCAGGAGTCGCTCGCGAAGTGCGCGGCCGCGATCCGTCAGCCGTGGATGACCAACGTGCTTGTCCCGCTCGTGCGCGAGAACCCGATGTTCGCCCAGTGGGCCGCGTCCCGGCCGGCCGCCGGCCGCTGGTTCCGGGACATCCTCGAGCGGCAGAGCTTCCTCGTCAGCAGCGACGCCGGGGAGGCGCCGTCCGAGCCCTCGGCGGGCCGGTTCCCGCGGGTGGTCGCCCGCAGCCTCGGCCGCGTCGCGGTGACGGTCGGCGGCCGGCAGGTGACGGACGAGCAGTGGGCGAGCCTCCGGGCGAAGGAGCTGTTCTTCCTGCTGCTGGCGCACCGGAGCGGCATCCGCAAGGAGCAGGCTGTCGAAATGCTCTACCCGGAGCTGCCGCGCGAGAAGTGCAACTCCGCGTTCCACTCCAACCTGTACCGGCTGCGGCGGGCGCTCTATGCCGAGTGCGTCGTGAAGCAAGACGGCGCGTACCTGCTCAACCCCGAGGGGCAGTTCGAGTGGGACGTCGAGCGCTTCGAGGCGGCGATCGAGCGGGCCCACCAGGCGGAGCCCGGCAGCAAGGAGCGGGCGCTCGCATTCCAGGAGGCGCTCGAGCTGTACGAAGGGCCGTTCGCGGAAGTTTTCGAATCGGAGTGGGCGGCGGCGCGCCGGGCGCGGCTCCACGAACAGGCCCACTCCTCGCTCGCGGCGCTGGCCGGGTACTTCGCCGCCCGCAAGGATTTCGAGGCCGCCGTCCTCTGCCTCGAGCGCATCCTGCGCAGCGACCGCTTCAACGAAGAGGCGGCCTACGAACTGGCGCGCTACCGGAGCCGCGCCGGCCAGGCGGTGCAGGCGCTCCACTTCATCGACCAGTACGCCGAGCTGTATGAGCAGGAGCTCGGTGAGCCTCTGCCGGAGCGGTTTTTCGAGCTGCGGGCAGCCATCGCCGCCGGCGTCGCGGTGTAGTTCTCAGCCGGCCGGCCCTCTCGCGAGAATTTCGTAAGAACCGGGTCATTACCTTCCGGGGCGACAAACCGTTCCCGGAGGAACTCGCAGATGACCCGCCGCCTCGTCACCCTCGCCATCTCCGTTTCGGCGCTCGCCGTGATCGCCCTCGCGGGCGCGGCCCCGTACCAGTCCTGGTAAACCGGCGCGCAGGGAGTCCCTGCACGCAGCTGCCGAATCCGAGACAATCGCCCGCATGAAACGCCATGCGGGCGATTTGTTCGTGCTTGGCGCAGCGGCGGTCATCTTCATCGCGCAGCAGCTGGCGATTTCGTTCATGCCGCTCGATGGTGCAGCCGGCGCGCTCCGCCGCAGCCTGTTCCTCGTCACGACGGCCGCCCTCGCCCTGATGGCGCTCCACTTTCGCCGGTTCTTCGGGGCATGGCTGGTGTCGGCGGGCATCCTCATGAACCTGCTCCCGATGGCCGCCCACGGCGGCGCGATGCCGATTGACTTCGCTATCCTCCAGCGCTCCGGCGCGTTCCCGGAAATCACGGAGGCCGACATCGGCCGCCAGACCAACCACGGGAAGGACGTCGTCCTCCGGCGGGAGGACATCCGGTTCTACTGGCTTTCCGACCGGTTCATCGTCGACCTGCCGCTTTACGGAACGAACATCTACTCCGCCGGTGATTTCGTCCTGTTCGCCGGGCTCGGCCTGGTCGCGGCGCAGGCGGCGGTGATGGCCTTCCGCCCAGGCGGTGAGCGGACCGAACCGGCGTCGACCGCGGAGACCGTCGAACGGGGACCCGGCTGATGCGGTTCGTCATCTACGGCGCAGGGGCCATCGGCGGGACCATCGGCGCGCGGCTCCACCTTGCCGGTGAGGAGGTCGTCCTCATCGCGCGGGGCGCGCACCTCGACGCGATTCGCGAGCGCGGCCTCCGGTTCCGAACGCCCGGGGGCGAGCACCTGCTGCGGATTCCCGCCGCGGAGCGGCCCGCCGATGTCGACTGGCGGCCCGGCGATGTCGTGCTGCTGTGCATGAAGACGCAGGACACCGCGGCGGCGCTCGCTGACCTCGAACGGCGTGCCGGGCCGGACATCCCGGTGGTCTGTGCGCAAAACGGCGTCGAGAACGAGCGGCTGGCTGCGCGGCGTTTCCGGCGCGTCTATGGGATGCTCGTCGCGCTGCCGGCGACGCACCTCGAGCCGGGCGTCGTGACTGCCTCGGGCGCGCCGCTCAGCGGCTGCCTGCACGCCGGGCGTTTCCCGGCCGGCGTCGACGACACCATCCGGGCTGTCTGCCGGGCGCTCGACGGCGCCGGGTTCCGCAGCGACGCCGTCCCGGATGTGATGGCGCTGAAGTACCGGAAGCTGCTCCTCAACCTAGGCAACGGCGTGGACGTCCTGCTCGGCGGCAGCTCGTGGGGCGCCGGGGGTGCGGTCGGGCGGTTCCTCGAGCGGCTCCGCGCCGAAGGGGAGGCGGCCTTCCGCGCGGCCGGCATCTCCGCCGTGAGCCCGGACGAGTACCGCGAGCGGGTCACGGCGCACTACCGGTCGGTCCCGGTCGCCGGCGAGCAGCGCAGCGGGAGCTCGACGCTCCAGAGCGTGCTGCGCGGCCATACCGTCACCGAAGTCGACTACCTCAACGGCGAAATCGTGATGCTCGGGATGCTGCACGGCGTCCCGACGCCGGCGAACCGTATCGTCCGGGAACTCGCCGCCCGGGTCGCCGCCGAGGGCCGGGGACCCGGGCACCTCACGATCGACGAGCTGGAGCGTCTCGCGGGCGCTCCTCAGTACCTCCAGTGACCTCCCCCGCCGGTTCCCGGCGCAACCATTCGTGCCGGCGATAACGTGCGGGCGCGGCGGGTGCCGGGGGCGTACGATGACGCCGCCCAACCCGGGCAAGGAGCAGCTGACCATGGCGAAAATCATCGAGATCGAAGGCATCGGCCCGACGTACGCGGCGAAGCTCGAGGCGGCGGGCATCCCGACCACTGAGGCGCTGCTGGAGCAGGCGGGTACGGCGAAGGGCCGCGAGCAGGTCGCTGAGAGGGTTGGCGTCACAACTGCGAAGGTGCTCGAATGGGTCAACCGGGCGGACTTGATGCGCGTCAAAGGCATCGGATCGGAGTACTCGGACCTGCTCGAGGCGGCCGGGGTCGACAGCGTGAAGGAGCTGGCGCAGCGGCGCCCGGAGAATCTCCATGCGAAGCTGCTGGAGGTGAACGAGGCGAAGAAGCTCGTCCGCCAGGCGCCGTCCCTCTCGGCGGTCGAGAAGTGGGTCGCCGAGGCCAAGACGCTCCCCGCAGCGGTGACCCACTGACGAGCGGCGGCCGGGAAACCGAGGTCGCGCGCTGGCTCGACGACCTGCTCGGGCCCGGTCACGGGCGGCGGGTGGTCGCCGTCCGGGACGACCGCGTGCTGGTCTCGAAGGTGCCGCCGGGCCTGCCGGCGCGCGTCGTCGCGGCGGCGGCGAACCTCACCGAGCTGTTCGACCCCGCGGCCCTGCGGAGGCGCATGCCGCCGGGTCTTCCGCCAGCCGAGGCGTGGCTGACGGCGGCCTCCGCCATCGTGCGGGAGGCGCAGGCGGCGGGGCGCCTCGACGGTCCGGGCGCATCCGAGGTGCTGGCCGGGGTCGACTCGGTGGCCGCCCTGCTCGCGTCGTGCTGCTGGACGGCAGGCGACGCCGCCGGGTGGCAGCCGAGCGATGCCGAGCGCGCGGCGCTGGACGATGCCGAGACCCGGCTCGCGCGCGGCGGCCGCGGCCTTTTCACCCGCGTCTACGGCACATGGGACGGGAGGCCCGTGGAGAACCACTGCCCCGGCGCCGAGGCTGCCCGGGCGATCTTCGCGGCGGCGCGCGCGGCGCTGGAAGGGGTCGGGGCCGGGGCCCCCGAGGCTTGCCCGGGAGACGGGCGGCCCGTACGATGAGGAAGCTTCGGCCCCGTGGTGTAGCGGTCTAACATGCCACCCTGTCAAGGTGGAGATCGGCGGTTCGAATCCGCTCGGGGTCGCCAGCTTCGAATCACCTGAACAGCCCTGCCGAACCCGGCAGGGCTGTTCGTTCGTCTGCGCGGGCGGACCGGCAGGCGGTCAGGCGAGGCGCTGGTGGCCCGGCTCCGTCTCCCACGGCGGCGCGATCTGGTGGTAGCCGCCACCCGCGGTCCAGCCGCCGTCGACGTAGAGGATGTGGCCGGTCACGAACTTCGCAGCATCGGAGGCGAGGTAGACGATTGCGCCTTCGAGGTCCTCCGGCTGCCCCAGCCGGCCCATCGGGGTCCGGGATTCGGCCYGGAAACGCGTGCCGGGCGTCGATTCGAATACCTTGCCCATCAGTTCGGTGCCGTCGAAGTAGGACGGCGCGATGGCGTTCACCCGGATGCCCTCGCGGGCATACTCGAGCGCGAGCACGCGGGTCAGGGCATCGACGCCGCCCTTCGCCGCGTGGTACGAGGCGGCGCGGAACTCGCTGCCGACCCGGCCGAGGATCGAGCTGATGTTGATGATGACGCCGCCCGTGCCCTGGGCCAGCATCTGCCGCGCCGCGAGGCGGCAGCCGTTGATCGTCGCCAGCAGGTCGAGCTCGACGACGGAGCGCATCCGTTTGAAGCTGCCCAGGTCGTGCCGCAGGCCGGAGCGGTCGGTGTAGCCGGCGTTGTTCACCATGATGTCGAGGCGGCCGAAGCGCTCGACGGCGCGCGCGAACAGCTGCTCGAACTGCTCCTCATCGGTGATGTCGGCGGGGTACGCTTCTGCTTCAACACCGAACCCGCGCAGCATCGATGCGGTCTGTTCGATGAGCTCCTGCCGGCGGGCGGTGACGACGACGTTCGCGCCGGCGCGCGCGAGCCCGCGCGCGAAGGCGACGCCGAGCCCGCTCGAAGCGCCGGTCACGAGGGCGACTTTGCCGTCGAGGCTGAACATGCGGGCGAGCGAAGGGTCCACGCGCGAACTCCGTGTGCAGGGGTTGCGCGCATCTTAGGTACGGCCGGCCGGGAGCGCTACGCGATGAGGCGGGCGGGTGGCCGGTCCGGGTTGCAGCGCTCCCGTGCGATGATGCCGGCGATCTCGTCCACCGCTTCCTCGAGCCGGCCGTGACGGTTGATGACGACGTAGTCGTTGTTCGGGATGTCGGCGAGCTCCTCTTCGAGCGCGGCGAGCCGCCGGGCGAGGCTCTCGGGGTCTTCGCTGCCGCGGGCGGCGAGGCGGGCGCGCAGCACCTCCCGGTCCTCGGCTGTGAGGAAGATGAACACGGCCCCTTCCAGTTTTCGGCGCCACGTGCGGGCCCCCTGCACGTCGGTCCGGATGATGACGTCCTGCCCGGAGGCGAGGAACGGTTCGATTTCGCGGCGCTCGACGCCCTTGAGGTCGCCGTACACGTCCGCCCATTCCGCGAACTCGCCGGCTTCGATTTTCCTCCGGAATTCGGGCTCGGTGAGGAAGTGGTAGTGGACGCCATCGATCTCGCCGGGGCGGGGCGGGCGTGTCGTCGAACTCGTGGCGCGGTGGATGCCGAGCCGTTCGCGGAGGCGGTCGATGACCGAATCCTTGCCCACGCCGGAAGGGCCGTGGAGCACGATGACCAGCGGCTTCGCGCTCACCGGGCAGCGACTCCGCCCGGGGCAGCCTGCGCGAGGTGCTCCCAGAAGCTGCGGTAGGACACGGCGACGGCGTCGTCGGAGACGGTCGTCTCGCCGTCGGCGAGGCTTCCCGCGATGGCGGCGAGCATGCCGATGCGGTGGTCGCCGCGCCCGCTCAGCCGGGCGCCGCTCAGCCGCACCGGCCCGCGGACCTCGAACCCGTCCTCGAGTTCGCGGATGTCGGCGCCCATCCGGGAGAGCGTCTCGACGACGGTCCGCACGCGGTCGGATTCCTTGACGCGCAGCTCGGCGGCGTCGCGAACGACCGTCGTCCCGTCGGCGAAGCAGGCCGCGAGGGCGACGAGGGGGAGTTCGTCGATGGCGCGCGGCACCAGCTCGCCGGACACCGTCGTGGCGCGCAGGCTGCTCGAGCGGACGGCGATGTCCGCGACGGGTTCGCCGCCGGTTTCCCGCTCTTCGAGCAGTTCGAGGTCGGCGCCCATGGCGCGGAGGATGTCGAGCAGCCCGGTGCGGGTCGGGTTGACGTTGACGCCCCGGAGGACGATCTCCGCATCCGGGTGGCAGGCAGCGAGGACGAGCCACGGCGCCGCGCTGGAGATATCGCCGGGGACGCGAAGGGAGAGCGCCGCGAGGCGTTCGGCCGGCCGGATGCGCACGGCGGCGCCTTCGGCTTCGATCGGTGCGCCCATGGCGGCCAGCATCCGTTCGGTGTGGTCGCGGGAGCGGCCCGGCTCGGTCACCGCGGTCTCACCCTCGGCATAGAGACCCGCGAGCAGGATGGCGGACTTGACCTGCGCACTGGCCACGGGACTTGCGTAGCGGATACCGCGAAGACGGCCGCCCTTCACGACCACCGGGGCGAGCGTGTCGCCCTTGCGCGCCATGAGCGCGGCGCCCATTTCGCGCAGCGGCTGGATGACGCGGGCCATAGGCCGGGAGCGGAGCGAGGCGTCGCCGGTGAGGACCGAGAGCAGCGGGTGGCCGGCGAGCAGTCCGAGCAGGAGGCGCATGGTGGTGCCGCTGTTGCCGCAGTCGAGGACGTCGTCGCTTTCGAACAGGCCGTGGAGGCCCTGCCCGGTCACGCGCGCCGCGGAGGAGCCTTCCGGCCATTCGATGGGGACGCCGAGCGCGGCGAGGCAGCGCGCCGTGGAGCGCACGTCCTCGGAATCGAGGATGCCTTCGATGACCGCTGCGCCGTCGGCGATGGCGTTGAAGATGAGCGCGCGGTGGGAGATGGACTTGTCCGGCGGGACGTCGATGACGGCGCGGACGGCGGCCGGGCGCGACACCTTCACGGCCGTTCGTCCTCGATGCCGAGCTTCCGCTTCAGCTCGCGGTCGTCGCGCGGGGCGGCCGGGAGCCGGTCCGAGGCCTCCTTGATCTTGTCGTAGAGGCCGCCGACGAACATGCGGCCGATCGCGTCGCGCGCCGACGGCGGTTCGGCGCCTTCGGGCCGGCGGCGCTGCGGCGGGTTTTGGATGAACGTGTCGCGGTCGAGCTGGGTCGAGTAGAAGAGGTCGTAGACGGGCTCGGCGCCGGATTCGAGCGCTGTGCGGATGGTGCGCAGCTCCGCCTCGAGGCGGCCGATCCAGTGGAGCACGGCCTCGCGGTTGGTGAGCATGATGTCCCGCGCCATCGTGGGGTCGCCGCTGGCGAGCCGGGTCATGTCCCGGAATCCCGGGCCGGCGAGGAGCGCCGCATCCTCCCAGCCCTGGCTGTCGCGGACCATCCGGAAGAGCGCCACGGAGGCGATGAGCGGGACGTGGCTGACGGCGGCGGCGTACTGGTCGTGCTCGGCAGGGTCGATGTAGAGCGGGATGGCGCCGAGCGTCTCGACCAGGCCGAGGACGGCCTGGACGGCCCGCTCGTCGGCCCGGGGCGATGGCGTGACCGCCCAGGTGGCGCCTTCGAAGAGGCTGGCCGACGCGGCTTCAGGTCCGCTCTTCTCCTTGCCGGCCATCGGGTGGCCGCCGACGAAGTGCGCCGTTTCGGGCAGGTATTCGGCGGCCCAGCGCATCACTTCCGCCTTCGTGCTGCAGACGTCCGTCACGACGGCGCCGGGCATGAGGAAGCGGCCGAGGTCCTCGAGGATGCGGCGGGCGGCCATCACGGGCGTCGCGATGATGACGAGCCCGGCGCGTTCGACCGCCTCTTCCAGCGAGCCGACCTCGCGGTCGAGCGCCCCGAGCTTCTTCGCCGTRCGCGCCGCGGCCCGGTCCCGGTCGATGCCGACGAGTTCGTAGTTCCGGTTCGGGCGGGCGGCGAGCCCGAGGCCGATGGACGTGCCGATGAGACCGGTGCCGATGATGGCGATGCGATTGTCTGCCATGGAACCCACCCGGGGACGCGGGCGCAGGGCCCGCTGCATACGGGAAAGGCTACCACACCCGCGCGCTCACTCCCCGGGCCAGCGGCGGCGTTCAGGTGCCGACGATGATGCGGAGCACGTCGTCGTAAACGAGGCCGATGAGCCACCCGAGCGGGCTGAAGCCGGTCACGAAGCCAATCGCAATGAGCGTCATCAGGATGCCCGGGCCCCATGGTGCAAGCTGTTCGAGCGCGCGGGCGACTTCGCGCGGCGCGATGCCGGTCACGACTTTGAAGCCGTCGAGCGGCGGGATGGGGATGAGGTTGAAGATGCCCAGGATGATGTTCAGGGTGATGATGAAGGAGAGGAAGAGCCAGACATAATCCTCGCCGGAGCCGCGGCGGATGACCGCCTCGACGGTCGGCAGGGAGGTTTGGACGAGGCCGAGGCGGATGGGAATGGCGGCGAGCGCGGCGAAGAAGAAGTTGGAGAGGGGGCCGGCCGCGGCGACCATCGCGAACCCCTGCCGGGGCCCGGTTTTGAGCCGCCAGGGGTTGACCGGTGTCGGCTTGGCCCAGCCGAAGCCGAAGAGCAGCAGCAGCGTCGACCCAATGGGGTCGAGGTGCGCGAGCGGATTCATTGTAAGTCGCCCGTTCCGCTGGGCGGTGTCGTCGCCGAGCTGGTAGGCCGTCCAGGCGTGGCAGAACTCGTGAAACGCCAGCCCGGTCAGGATTGCGACCAGCCAGGCCGCGATATAGACGAAGAAGACAGCCGGGTTCTCCTGCAGGGCCGAGAGATACCAGATCATCGGGCGAACGCTAGCACAGCGGCGCCTTACGGCGGGGAACGGCGAGGGAAGGACACCGTAAACCCGGATTGACGGGACCGGAGCCCCTTGTTACGTTCGGCCCCACGAACCTCCCCGTGGGAGGTTGCTGGCACGCCCCGTGCGGGGCGTCCCCGGCGGTACTGCGGGGGTACCGACCGCCTTGCCAGGTGGCCATGTGCCGGGTTTGTCGAGGCCCGGCGCAAGACCRGGGCGGATGCTCCGCCCGCAAGCGCGAGGTTGCCGCGTGCTCGCTCCCGGGATCCGTCGAGGCTTTTCCCCGTGGCGTCCGCTCGCTCCGTTCATCCTCGCCGCCCTCGGCGTCGCCGCCGCGATTGCCGCGTGGGCGGTTTCGTCGTCGTCGCCAGTGTCCACGGACGGCGTTACCGCGCCGGCGATTCCTGCCGAACTGATTCGCTCGGTCGCATATCTCGAACCCGACCCGGCGGCCCGGGTCGACCGGCTGCTGGTCCGCCCTGCTGCCCCGGGAGGCGCGCCCCGGGAGCTGGCCGTGTTCCCGTACACCTTCACCGGACTCCACGCGCGCGCTGCCGCGTCGCCGACCGGCGACCAGGTCGCCGTCCTCTGGGTCGACGGCCGGCGGGGCAGCGCGGCGTCGCTCGCGCTCGTGGGCCTCGACGGCACGGTCCGGCCGGTTGACGGCAACTTCGAATACCTCTCGCCGCTGGCGTGGACGGCCGACGGCGGAAGGCTGGCGGTGCTCGCGAGCGGCGAGCCGGGGGTCCTGCGCGTGATCGAGGTGGATACGGCGACGCGCGATGTGGCTGAGCGCGCCAGCTTCACGGCCGCGTTCCAGGTTGCGCCGCTCGGGTACAGCCTCGACGGCGGCCGCCTGTTCGTCGTCGTCATCGACCAGTCGGGCTCGAACCTGTGGGCGGTCCGGGGGAGCGGGCTCGAGCGGGTGGCGGAGCTTTCGCCTGGCCGCACGCGGGACTGGGCGCTCAGTCCCGACGGCTCGCGCGTCGCGTTCATCGACGTCCTGAGCGCCTCGTCGCGGACCTACGTCGGGAAGACGCTCGTCATCGCCACCGGGGCCGTGACAGCGCTCCAGTCCGGGCGGAACCAGGTCGGCGCGACGTGGCAGCCGGGGAACCCGGTGCCGGTGTTCGGGGGACCGGGCGGCTCGCTAAGGCTCGAAGACCCGAGCCCGGATGCCGCGTGGGTCGTTCCCCACGCCTATGCGCCCCTCGGCGACTACCTGGTCGTGTCGACGGTCTCGGCTGCCGGGGGGCCGGAGGCGCGGCCGACAGCGACACTCTGGATTGCGACCCCGGACGCGCGGGAGCTGCTGACCGACGTGCCGGCAGCGTCCTTTGCGGGCTGGGTGAGGGAGGCTGAATGACGGCGATTCATCACGGCAATCGCTGGCGATCCCGCCAGGCGCAGCCGGCCACCGGCCGCCTCGGACGGCTCATCCTGTTCGTGACGGGCCTCGCCGGCGTGCTGGCGGTGGGCCCCATCGCCTGGGGAATCGTGACGGGGGCCGGCGCCGGGAGCGGAGCAGCGAGCGCGTTCGCGTCTGCGCCGCCGGGCACCTACGCTGTCGTCGGACGGACCGAGGGCTCAGTCGACATCATCAGCGTCGTGCGGGCCGACCAGCCGGGAAACGTCATCGAAGTCGCCCGCGTGCCGCATATCGACGGGTTCGCGACCACCGGCTCGGTCGATGCGCGGGGCCGGTACGTCGCGCTTGCCGCGGTCGACGGCGGGACGCCCCTCGCCCCGGCTGCGTCGCTCGTGCTCGTCGACCTGGAGCGGGGGACGGCGGAGCGGCTCATCGCCGGCATCGAACCGGCGCAGACGCCGCTCTGGAAGGCCGATTCGTCCGGTGTGGTCGTGACCCGCGCGCGGCAGGACGGCGACCGGCAGCTCATCGACGTGCTCGAGGTGGCGCTCGACGGCGCGGTTCGCCTGCGCTGGACGCAGGATGCGCTTGGGGTGTACCCCGTCGGATGGCGCGACGGCCGGGTGCTCGCCGTCGCCATCGACGCGCGCGGTTCGACGCTGCAGTCCGAAGGGCAGGACGTCGTGCACCTTGCGAGCGGGTTCACGCGCGACTGGGCGCTCTCGCCCGACGGGAAGGCGCTCGCGTTCATCGAGGTGTTGCCCGGGACCGAAGCCGGGTTCGCTGCCCGTGTCGCGCGGCTCGACGGCGAGGCGACCGGCAGCGCCCAGGCGCTGACGCAAGGCGGAGCCGCGGCGCTGGGCGCTGCGTGGGGTCCGTCAGGGACGCCCGCCTTCGGCGCGGTGCCGCGCGCGTCCGGCGCCGGCGCAGCAGCCGGCGATGCGAGCGCCCAGTCGCTCCGCGCTGCCGGGTTCGATGTGCCGCTCGCCTACAGCCCGGACGGCGACGCGCTCGCGGTGGTCCACTGGGATGGAACGGGGTTCGAGGCGCCGGGCACGCCGACGCTGCAGCTCGTCCGGGGCGGCGAACGTTCGGAAGTTCCCGGCTACCGGGGGTTCTACGGATGGGTGCGGCGCTGAGGTCGCTCGCGGTCGGAGGGCTCCTCGGGGTCCTCGTCCTGGCGGTCACGCTCGACCGCCGGCCGGCGCATGCGGACCACTACCCGTGCCATGTCCCGAACTACGGCTTCGGGTTCGATACCTACGAGTACGAAGACTACGTCGGCGTCTACAACGAGATGATCGACCTCGTCGCCGCCGGCGTGGCCGTGCCGCCGCCGTATCAGCTCCCGTCCGGGGAGTGGATCGACCTGAGCTACCCGGGGCTCGAGACGGGGCCCCGCGGCGCCCGGCAGCCGCGCGACCGGAGCGCGACCGTTCCCCCCAGCCTCTACAAGGCGATGGTCTGGATCGAATCCGGCTGGGCGCACGCTGCGGGCTCGGTGCCGTACGGCGGCGTGGGGCCGGTCATCACCGCAATCGACTGCGGCTACGGCCTGGGCCAGATCACGACCGGCATGGGGCATCTCGCCTCGCCCCCGGCGCTGGATATCCGGGTGCCGTCGGCGCGGCAGGCGCTGATCGGCACGCACCCGCTTTTCAACCTCGCAGAGGGCATCCGGATTTTCGCGGACAAGTGGAACTCGGCGCCCGAGCTCCGGCCGGTCGCCGGCACCGGCGACCCTGCAGCGCTCGAAGACTGGTACTACGCGGTCTGGAGCTACAACGGCTTCGCGTTCGTCAACCACCCGCTGAATCCCACGAAAAACCCGCTGCGCGGCGAAACCTGGCACTGCAACGACCCGAACGCTCCCGGGTTCGGGTCGTTCACCTGGGGCGACTACACCTACCAGGAGAAGGTGTACGGGTGCCTCCGCTACCCGCCGGTGCCGAAGGGCCAGAGCTACCCGCCGCCGCTCTCCGGCGGCTCGCCGGGCCAGCCGCCGGCCTCCTCCGGTCTCGCCGTGGGCGATACGGCGGTCGTTCGCGTCGACGGGCAGTGCCTCAACGTTCGGCCGACGCCGGGCGGCAACCCGCCGATTACCTGTTTGCCGGAGGGGACGCTGGTCACGATCATCGGCGGGCCGCAGGAGGTGAACGGCGTCACCTGGTGGCAGGTTGCCGCCGGGCAGGTGAGCGGCTGGTCGGCGGGGCAGTATCTCGTCAAGGTGCAGCAGCCGGCGCCGGATGCGCCGGTGAACCCGGCGGGACGGATGTGGCCGCCGCAGACGGTGACGATGCCGTCGCTTTCCGTGCCGGCTGTCGCTGCTGCGTTTGCGCCGGCGGCCTACGACGCCTGCGCCCGGACGGCGGCGGAGTGCGCGGCGATGGATTTCCCGACGACCGTTCCCGAGCTGGGCATCACGACCCACCGGGACACGGCGGCGCCGGCCGAGGCGTCGCGGGCGGCGGCCTACCTCGGCGCGCCGCAGCTGCAGGTGATCGGCGAACGGGCGGTGACGCTGCAGGTGACCGCGAGCAGTTCGACGGCGGCGTCAATCACGGTGCGGAATAACGGGAGCGGGATCGGGCCGTTCCGGGTGCGCACCTCGGCGGCGTGGCTCATCGTGCGGCACCCGAACGACCCGCCCGGCAGGGTCGTCGATGGCGGAGTCGCCATCGGGAAGGACCTGCCGGTGGTCGTTTCGACCAGCCCGAAGACGACCCAGGCAGGCGCCGATTCGGTGCTCGAAATCCGCATCGACCCGGCCACGCTGCCGCCCGGCGCGACGTCCGGGACGGTCCTCATCGAGCCGCTGCTCGGCAGCCTCCAGCCGGTCACGATCACGGTGACCGTGCAGCGCGCCGGCTCGGCGAGCGGACCGCCGCAGTTCCCGTTCAAGCGGGTCGTGCCAAACGTGACCGCCGAGGGCAGCCCCTGAGGCGCGGGCGCGTCCCGGTGCGTGGCAGCGCCCGTCAGTGGGCGTGCGCTGCTTCGAGCTCCTTCTTGTGGTCGGCGATGACGCGCTGGGCGATGTTGGCGGGCACCTCACCGTAGTGGTCGAAGGTGAGCTCGAAGACGCCGCGGCCCTGGGTCAGAGAACGGAGGTCCGAGGCGTAGCGCTGCACTTCGGCGAGCGGCACTTCCGCTTCGATGAGGCTCACGCCGCCGTCGGGATTGATGCCGTGGATGCGGGCGCGCTTCGTGTTGAGGTCGCCGACGATGTCGCCGGCGAACGCTTCGGGGACACGCACGCGGATGAGCATGATCGGCTCGAGGAGAATCGGGCCGGCGGCCTGGACGGCCTCCTTCAGCGCCTGCGAGGCGGCGAGCTTGAACGACATTTCGTTCGAATCGACCGGGTGGTGCTTGCCGTCGACGAGCGTGACCTGGCAGTCGGTCAGTTCGTAGCCGGCGATGATGCCGCCAGCCGCCGTCTCCATCACGCCCTTTTCGACCGCCGGGATGAACTCCTTGGGGACCGCGCCGCCGACGACCCGCTCGGCGAACTGGACGCCGGAGCCGCGCGGCAGCGGTTCGATCTCGAGCACGACGCGGCCGTACTGGCCGTGACCGCCTGTCTGCTTCTTGTGGGTGTACTCGGCCGAGGCCTTCTTCGTGATGGTCTCCCGGTAGGGCACCCGCGGCAGCGCGAGTTCGACTTCGACGTTGAACTTCCGCTTGAGGCGCTCGACGGTGACCTCGAGGTGAGCGTCGCCGAGGCCGGAGAGGATGATCTCGCCGGTGCCCGGGTCGCGGTCGAGGCGGAGCCCCGGGTCTTCTTCGACGAGCCGCTGGAGGCTCGGACCGAGTTTGTCGACCGCACCTTTGCCCATCGGTCGGACGGCCATGCTGAAAACCGGAGAGGGGAACTCCATCGGCGGGAGCGTTACCGGGCGCTCGCGGCTCCCGAGGGTGTCGCCCGTCGCGGTGTGGGCGAGCTTGGCGACGACGCCGATGTCGCCCGCGGCGAGCTCGGGGACGGCGAACTGCTCCTTGCCGCGCTGGACGTACAGCGTGCCGAGCCGCTCGTCGGCCTGCCGGTTCGCGTTCCAGAGGTGCGAATCCGAGGTGATCTTGCCGGAGATGACGCGCAAATAGCTGAGCCGGCCGACGAAGGGGTCGGCGGCCGTCTTGAAGACGAGGGCGGCAGGCGGCGCAGCCGGGTCAGCGGTCAGTTCGACGTCGCCGGCGCGGAACGGGTCGCGGTCGGCGGGCGAAGGACCGCTGAAGGCGATGTTGTGGAGCAGCTGCCGGACGCCGATGAGCTTCGTCGCCGAGGCGCACACGACGGGGAAGATGAGGTTGTGGTCGAGACCCCCGTGGAGGACGCGGCGCAGCTCGTCTTCGCTCAGCTCCTCATCGGCGAAGTACTTGTTCATCAGCTCCTCGTCGGTTTCGACGATGCCTTCGATGAGCTGGGCGCGGAGCCGCTCCGCCTCCTCGCGCAGGTCGGCCGGGATGTCGACTTCGTCCGCCTGCTCGCCCATGTAGGCCTTCATGTGGAGCAGGTCGACGACGCCGCTGAAGGATTCGTGCGCGCCGATGGGGAGCTGGAGGGGCATCACCCGGTGGCCCCACCGCTCCTGGAGGGCGGCGAGGACCGCGGCGAAGTTCGCGTTCTCGCGGTCCATCCGGTTGACGACGATCATCCGCGGCAGGCCCAGCCGCTCCGCGATCTGCCACGCCCGGTCGGTCCCGACTTCGGGACCGGAGACGGCATCGACGACGACGACGGCCATGTCGGCGGCGTGGGCGCCGCAAATGACTTCGGAGACGAAGTCGGCGTAGCCCGGCGTATCGATGAGGTTGATCTTCCGGTCCTCCCATTCGACGGGGGCGAGGGCGAGGTTCAGGCTGAACTTGCGGCGATGCTCATCTTCGTCGTAGTCGGTGACGGTGTTCTGGTCCTGGATGGAGCCCAGGCGCGTGATGGCGCCGCTCTCGTACAGGGCCGCCTCGGCGAGGCTGGTCTTCCCGACGCTGCCGTGGCCCACCAGGACCACATTACGGATGGCTTCGGTGGGATACACCTTCATCGACATCGACCTCCTTCGACCTGCGAAGTGGCCCGTAGTCTACGCAGGCGCGATCTGCGTCTCAATCGGCGGGCAGGCGTCTTCACCTGTCGCTTCGGCGATGCACGATGCTCACGGGTCGCCAGAGTGACGCGCCCCGGATAGACTCGGAGTCGCGTCCCGTACGGATGTTCGAACCATGACCGCCTACATTGCGCTCGACCTCGAAACGACCGGCCTGGACCCGGCACGCGACCGGATCATCGAGGTTGGCGCCATCCGCTTCACGGAGGCCGGCGAGGAGGCGGAGTTCTCGAGCCTCGTGAACCCGGGCCGGCGGCTGTCGCCGTTCATCGAGCGGCTCACCGGGATCACCAGCCAGGATGTCGCGGGGGCGCCGCCGCTCGAGCGCATCGCCGAGGAGCTGCGGCGGTTCGTCGCGGGGCACACCATCGTCGGGCACAACATCGAATTCGACCTCGAATTCCTGCGCGCCGCCGGGGTGGACAGCATCGCCGACGCGATCGATACCGCTACGCTTGCCCGCCTGCTGCTGCCTGAGCTGAAGAATCACGGCCTCGCCGATGTCGCGGAGGCGCTGGGCCTGGAGCTGGACGGCCGCCACCGTGCGCTTTCGGATGCGCGGCTGGCTGCGCGGGTGTTCACCGGGCTGCTCCGCCTGGCGCGCGCCGTCGAACCGTCGAGGAGAGCCGTGCTGGCGGGCCTGGTCGCGGAGGACTCGCCATCGCTGGCGCGGGTGCTCTCGGCGGACGCGGAGCCGGTGCCGCCGAAACCGTCCATCCTCCCGGTGCCGCCGCCGTTCCATGCTCCGCCGCCGCTGGCGCCGCGGAATCCCCCGGTGCGCATCGGGCGAGGCGACGTCGAAGCCGTGTTCCGCGCGCTCGCGGGTGGGCTGCCGGGCTTCGAGCAGCGCGAGGAGCAGATGGCGATGGCCGAGGCCGTGCGCCGGGCTTTCGACCACGGCGGCCACCTGATGGTCGAGGCCGGCACCGGCGTCGGCAAGTCGCTCGCCTACCTGGTGCCTGCCGCGCTCGATGCGGTGCGCAACGGGCGGCGGGCGGTGGTCAGCACGAACACCATCGCGCTGCAGGAGCAGCTGCTCCAGAAAGACATCCCGGTGCTCCGGGAGGCGCTCGTCCGGGCCGGGGTCATCCGGCGGGAGGAAGACTTCCGGGTCTCGCTGTTGAAGGGTCGCGGCAACTACCTGTGTTATGCGCGGTGGCTGGCGAGCTACGTCTCCGGCGCCCGCGACCCGGATGTGGCGCGGCTGAGCGCGAACATCCTGCTCTGGATCGAGCAGACCCGGACCGGCGACCGGGCTGAACTCCGGCTGGGGCCGGAGGACTGGACGACCTGGGCGCGCCTCTCGGCGGCCGATGCGGATTGCCTGTCGCGCCAGCACCGCCACGTCCGCGAAGGCAACTGCTTCCTCTGGCGGGCCCGGAAGACGGCCGAATCTGCGCACCTGCTGATCGTGAACCACGCCCTCCTGCTGGCCGATATCGCCTCGGGCGGCAGCGCCATCCCATCGTTCGACCACCTCATCGTCGACGAGGCGCACAACCTGGAGGACGTCGCGACGCAGCAGTTCGGCGGGGCGCTCACGGCGCGGGCGCTCGGCGAAGCGCTCGACGGCATCCACCGGCCGGGGACGCGCGAGCACCGGGAGGGCGGCGCGGTGCTGCTCCTGCGCTCGTTCGAGGGAGAGCCGTACGCCGGCGCGGCGCGCGCCCTGCTGGGGCTTGCCGGCGCCGCGCGCGAGGCGGCGCGGCCGTTCTTCGAGGCGGTCGGGTCGCTGCCCGGCCGGGATGGCGAGGGCGAGCGCATGCTGCTCAGTTCCATCGCCCGGCGGGAGCCGGCATGGGAGCGGGTCGAAGCGCTCTGGGAGGCGCTGGCTGCGCAGCTCGACCGGGTGGAGCGCGCCGGGGAAGAAGCCGGGCGCCTGCTCGGAAACGCGCCGGTGGAAGCCGCCTCGGAGCTGGCGGGCGAGTTCCTTGCGCCGTTCCGGCGGCTGGCCGACCTGCGCCGGCTGGGCGAGCAGATCGTCAACCCCTCGGGCGCCGAGATGATCACCTGGGCGGAGCGCACCCGCGACGGGCTCGGCTCGCTCCACATGGCGCCCATCGACGTGGGGCCGATCCTCTGGGAGCAGGTGTTCGAGCCGCGCCGGGCGGTGGTCGCGACCAGCGCGACGCTCAGCGCGAACCACGACATGTCGTTCGCAGCCCAGCGGCTGGGCCTGCGGGACCCCGAAACGCTCGAACTCGGATCGCCGTTCGACTACGAACGGGCGGCGCTGCTGGCGGCGGTCGATGACCTCCCGGAGCCGAACCACCCGGACTTCCCGACCCGGCTGGCGGCAGCCATCGGACAGCTGGCGCTGGCATCCCGGGGCCGCGCGATGGCGCTCTTCACCTCCAACGCGCTCCTGCGGCAGGTCTCTGACCTGGTCCGGCCGCTGGTGGAGCCGGCCGGCATCGTGGTGCTGGCGCAGGGCATCGACGGCACACCGCGCTGGATTACGGAGCAGCTCCGGGAGAATCACGAGACCCTCGTGCTCGGCAGCGCGAGCTTCTGGGAGGGAGTGGACATCCGGGGCGAGGCGCTCTCGCTCGTGATGATCACGCGGCTGCCGTTCGACGTGCCGACCGACCCGGTGGCCCGGGCGCGCGCCGAGCAGTATGACGACCCGTTCAACCAGTACCAGGTGCCGGCGGCGATCCTCCGCTTCCGGCAGGGCTTCGGCCGGCTCATCCGCGACCGGCGGGACCGGGGTGTCGTCGCCGTGTTCGACCGCCGGCTGTGGGAGAAGCGGTACGGGCGCCAGTTCATCGATTCGCTTCCCCCGTGCACGCGCTTCAAAGGCTCGACGCGCGAGGTGGCGGCAGCGATCGAAGAATGGCTGGACCGGTGAGTGACCTCGCCGGGCCGCTGGCGTCCCGCGGCGAGCGGGTGGAGCTCGTTCCCGACGGCGCCGACCGGCTGACGGTCGTGCGCGCTTCGAGCGGGGAGACCCTCGGGCGGGTCGAGGTGCGCGGGGGGCTGGCCCACGAGGAGCTCCTCATCTGGGAGCTGTGCATCGAACCGGAGCACCGCGGCTATGGCGCCGGTTCCGAGGCCGCGCGCCTGCTGGCGGGGACGGCAAAATCGGCCGGGTGGGCGAGCCTGCGGGCGCGCGCCCACCCGGAGTACGGGCTCTCGGTGTATTTCTGGATTCGGATGGGCTTCCGGCCCCTCCATGGGGAGGGGCCGGAAGGCGGCATCTGGTTCGTGCGGGACCTGGCCCGCTAGGCGTTTGCCCAGGCCGCCATCTTCGCCCGGAGGTTCCGGTCGAGCTCGTCCAGGAACTCCTCGGTGGTCAGCCAGGGCGTGTCGGCCGAGACCAGGATGGCGAGGTCCTTCGTCATCTTCCCGCTCTCGACCGTTTCGACGCAGACCTGTTCGAGCGTCTCGGCGAAGCGGGCGACTTCCGGCGTGCCGTCGAGTTTGGCGCGGAATGCCAGGCCGCGGGTCCAGGCGAAGATGGACGCGATCGGGTTCGTGGACGTCTTCTCTCCCCGCTGGTGCGCCCGGTAGTGCCGGGTGACGGTCCCGTGCGCGGCTTCCGCCTCGCAGGTCTTGCCGTCCGGCGTCAGCAGGACGGAAGTCATGAGGCCGAGCGAGCCGAACCCCTGCGCCACGGCGTCGGACTGGACGTCGCCGTCGTAGTTCTTGCAGGCCCAGACGTAGCCGCCTTCCCACTTGAGCGACGAGGCGACCATGTCGTCAATGAGCCGGTGCTCGTAGGTGAGGCCGCGGGCGCGGAACTCGTCGGCGAACTCAGCGTCGAAGACTTCCTGGAAGATGTCCTTGAAGCGGCCGTCGTAGGCCTTCAGGATCGTGTTCTTCGTCGAGAGGTAGACCGGGTAGTTCCGCTCGAGGCCGTAGCGGAACGAGGCGCGGGCGAAGTCCCGGATCGAATCGTCGAAGTTGTACATCCCCATCGCGATACCGGGGCCATCGAACTTTGCGACCTCGAGTTCGATCGGCTCGCCGCCGCCCTCGGGAACCCAGCTGATGGTGACCTTGCCGGGGCCGGGGACGCGAAAGTCCGTGGCGCGGTACTGGTCGCCGTGGGCGTGGCGGCCGATGACGATAGGCTTCGTCCAGCCCGAGACGAGACGCGGGATGTTGCGGCAGATGATGGGCTCGCGGAAGACGACGCCGCCGAGGATGTTCCGGATGGTGCCGTTCGGCGACTTCCACATCTGTTTGAGGTTGAACTCCTTGACGCGCGCCTCATCGGGGGTGATGGTGGCGCACTTCACGCCGACGCCGTGCTTCTTGATGGCGTAGGCGGCGTCGATGGTCACCTGGTCGTTCGTCGCGTCGCGGTGCTCGATGCCCAGGTCGTAGTACTCGAGCTGGATGTCGAGGTACGGGAGGATGAGCTTCTCCTTGATGTAGCGCCAGATGATGCGCGTCATCTCGTCGCCGTCGAGCTCGACGACCGGGTTTTTGACCTTGATCTTGTCCATCGTGCGGTACCTCTCCGTTGTTCAGGCGCCCGGGTTGGCTGCGATCTGGCGAAGGACGTAGGGCAGGATGCCGTCGTGCCGGTAGTAATCGAGTTCGACCGGCGTATCGATCCGGCAGAGCGTCTTGAACGTCACCGTCGAACCGTCGTCGCGCCGTGCGGTCACTTCGAGGATGGCGCGGGGCGCGAGCCCGTCCGCGATGCCGCGGATGGTGAAGACCTCCGTGCCGGTCAGCCCGAGCGATTCGCGGTTTTCCCCGGGGAGGAACTGGAGCGGCAGGACGCCCATGCCCACGAGGTTGCTGCGGTGGATGCGCTCGTACGATTCGGCGATGACAGCGCGGACGCCGAGGAGCTTCACGCCCTTCGCCGCCCAGTCGCGCGAAGAGCCGGTGCCGTACTCCTTCCCGGCGATGACGAGCAGGGGCACGCCCTCCTGCCGGTATTTCACCGAGGCGTCGAAGATGGTCATCTCCTCGCCGTCGGGCAGGTGGCGGGTCACGCCGCCTTCGGTGCCGGGGGCGAGCAGGTTCCGGAGACGGATGTTGGCGAACGTCCCGCGCACCATCACCTCGTCATGTCCGCGGCGGGCGCCGTACTGGTTGAAGTCCTCCCGGGCGACGCCCATTTCGCGGAGCCACGCGCCGGCCGGGCTGTTGGGGCTGATGTTGCCGGCGGGCGAGATATGGTCGGTGGTCACGGAATCGCCGACCATGACGAGCACCCGCGCGCCGTCGATATCGGTGAGTGGGGGCGGCGCCATCGAAAGGTTGTCGAAGTAGGGCGCCTTCTTGATGTACGTCGAGCGCGGGTCCCATGCGAACAGGTCGCCCGAGGGCGTCGGCAGGTTCCGCCAGCGCTCGTCGCCTTTGAAGACGTCGGCGTACTTTCGGCGGAACATCTCGGAGCGGACTGACGTGCGGATGGCCGCTTCGACCTCGACCTGCGATGGCCAGATGTCGGCGAGGTAGACGGGCTTCCCGTCGCTGCCCACGGCGATGGGCTCGGTGGCGAAATCGATGTCCATCCGGCCTGCGAGGGCGTAGGCGACGACGAGCGGCGGCGAGGCAAGGTAGTTTGCGCGCGTGTCGGGGTTGACCCGGCCTTCGAAGTTCCGGTTGCCGGAGAGGACCGCAACGGCGACGAGGTCGTTCTGCCGGATGGCGTCGCTGATGTGGGGGTCGAGGGGACCGGAGTTCCCGATGCAGGTCGTGCAGCCGTAGCCCACGAGGTTGAAGCCGAGCCGGTCGAGGAAGGGCGTCAGGCCCGCCTCGGCGAGGTATTCGGTGACGACCTGCGAGCCGGGCGCGAGGCTCGTCTTGACCCACGGGGGCGTCGAGAGGCCGCGCTCGACCGCCTTCTTCGCGAGGAGCCCGGCGCCGAGCATCACCTCCGGGTTGGAGGTGTTGGTGCAGCTGGTGATCGCGGCGATGACGACGGAGCCGTGGCGGAGTTCGAAGGTCGAGCCGTCGTGCACCGCCGCCGTCGCGGTGAGCTTCTCGGGCGGCACCATCGCGGCGAGGTTCCGCTCCCAGTCGGCCTTCGCCTCGCGCAGCGGCACGCGGTCCTGCGGCCGGCGGGGGCCGGCGATAGAGGGTTCGACGTCGCCGAGGTCCAGCTCGAGGGTGTCGGAGAAGACCGGGTCGGGCGTGTCGTCGGTGCGGAAGAGGCCCTGCGCCTTGCAGTACGCTTCGACGAGCTGGACGAGGTGCTCATCGCGGCCGGTGAAGCGGAGGTAGGCGAGCGTTTCCTCGTCGACGGGGAAGAAGCCCATGGTCGCGCCGTACTCGGGCGCCATGTTCGCGATGGTCGCGCGGGCTGCGAGGGGGAGCCCGGTGAGGCCGGTACCGTAGAACTCGACGAACTTCCCGACGACGCCGCGCTCGCGGAGCATCTGGGTGACGCGCAGCACGAGGTCCGTGCCGGTCGCGCCTTCCCGGAGCTTGCCGGTCAGGCGGAAGCCGACGACTTCGGGGATGAGCATCGCGACGGGCTGGCCGAGCATCGCAGCCTCGGCCTCGATGCCGCCGACGCCCCAGCCGAGGACGCCGAGCCCGTTCACCATCGTGGTGTGCGAATCGGTGCCGACGAGCGTGTCCGGGTAGGCCTGCAGCTCGCCGTCGACGTCGTTCGTGAAGACGACGGAGGCCAGGTACTCGAGGTTGACCTGGTGGACGATGCCGGTGCCGGGCGGCACCACGCGGAAGTTCCGGAAGGCCTGCTGGCCCCAGCGGAGGAACTGGTAGCGTTCGCGGTTCCGCTCGAACTCGATTTCGACGTTCTTTTCGAAGGCGTCCGGGGTCGCGTAGCGGTCGACCTGCACCGAATGGTCGATGACGAGGTCGACTCGCTGGAGCGGGTTGATCCGCGCCGGGTCGCCGCCCAGCGCCACGATGGCGTCGCGCATCGAAGCCAGGTCGACGACGACGGGGACGCCGGTGAAGTCCTGCAGGAGCACGCGGGCGGGGGTGAAGGCGATCTCGCGGTCATTGCCGGAATTCGGCACCCAGCCCGCGAGGGCGGCGATGTCGTCCGCCGTCACCGCGCGGCCGTCTTCGAGGCGGAGCAGGTTTTCGAGCAGGATCTTGAGGGAGAACGGGAGCCGGTCGACGCCGGCAAAACCGCGCTCGCGAAGCGCATCGAGCGCGAAGTACGTGTAGGTGGCGCCCCCGGCGGAGAGGACGCGCCGTGCGCCGAAGGAATTGGGGTGAGCCATCGAAACCTCCAGGGCGGGTGACGGAATCCGACAGTTGGCGCGGCCGGCGATGCGGCGCGCGGCTACCTGGAGGAAAACGGCGGACCGGTGCCCATGTCCCAAGCCTCCTTCCACAGATGTGGCGGTACTTGGGCCCTTTCCCGGACGTGAGCCGGGGAACCATCCGGCCGAGTTCCGCGACTTCTCCCCGGGATGAGGAGACCGTTGGGCCCGGATCGGCGCTGAACGAGATGGCCGATGGCAAGTATACCCCCGGGCCGCAGTTCCGCGCCCGCCGGCGGTCCGGTGCGCATGGGGCACGGCAATCATCGCGGGCGGTTAATGACAGGGCGCCGGCGAACCTGTTACTCTCGGATTGGTAACCRGGTTCCATCGGCCTCACGGAGAGGTCATTTCGCCAGTCCCGGAAACGCTCGATGACCGCAGGTTCCACGAATTCTTGGAGGGTCATCGAGTGTCCTTCGCGGATAAAACGCTCGTCTGTGTCGATTGCAGCGAGTCCTTCACGTTCACCGCAGGCGAGCAGGAGTTCCACGCTTCGAAAGGGTTCACGCAGGAGCCGCGGCGCTGCCCGTCCTGCCGCCGGGCCCGGAAGGGCGTGCAGGGCGGCGGCGCACCCGGCGCCGATTCGCGGCCGCCGCGGCAGCTCTACGATGCGGTCTGCGCCTCGTGTGGCAAGCCGGCTAAGGTGCCGTTCGAGCCGCGGAGCGGCCGGCCCGTCTATTGCAGCGACTGCTTCCAGCCGCAGCCCCGCGGCCTGAGCCACACGGCCGGGCGGCCGGCGGGCCGGGAGCCGCGCGGCGGCGGTTTCGGCGGCGGCTTCAGCAGCTGGGGCGATTTCGAACCGATGGAGCGGGGAGGCGGCCGCGGCGGCCGCGGCTGGAACGACCGCAAGGGCGGCGGCAAAGGACGCCGCTGGTAATCCCGCTTCGGCGCGAGTCCTGGCTCCCCGCTGGTATGATGCGGCCGGGGGCCCGTAGCTCAGCGGTGAGAGCAGTCGGCTCATAACCGATCGGTCCCGGGTTCGAATCCTGGCGGGCCCACCAGCGCGTCGCGGCGGCGAGGCTGCGAAACGTCCGCTCGGCTCCTGCGGCGGCGGCCGTTCGGCCGTGATGCGCGCGCGATGCTTCGGAACACGCTAACCTTTGTCCGGAAGCACTGCGGCCGACCCGGCCGTGAGGAGGAGACAGCACCGATGCCGATCAGCCGCCCCATCGAACCGCTCGTCGCGACCGACGAGGAGCTCCGCAAGGCGCTCGAGGACGCGTTCCTGCCGGCACTCCTGCCGGCCCTCGCCCAGGCCACCGGCGATTTTTCGATTCTGCGGGAGTCGCTCCGGCCGCCCGGGGTCGCGCCGGGTGTGCAGCAGGGCGGCATGACGCCGGCGCAGCAGGCGGAGGCGCGCGAAGTGGCCTTCGAGGCGCTGAAGAAGCTGCGGGACGGCCAGGTCGCGCCGAACTCGGTCCCAATCGAGGAGGCGCTGCTGCGCATCACGGCCTGGATGACGGGCTCGCCGGCATCCGAGGACTACATCCCGCTGCTGCTCGAAGAGCTGGCCCCGGAAGGGCAGGACCCGCGCGCACCGGCGTGGCAGAAGGACCCGTCGGTGCCGTTCAAGGTCATCATCATCGGCGCGGGGATGTCCGGCATCCTCGCGGGCATCCGGCTGAAGCAGGCCGGCATCCCGTTCACCATCCTCGAGAAGAACCACGACGTCGGCGGCACCTGGCTCGAGAACACCTACCCGGGCGCGCGCGTCGACGTTTCGAACGCGTTCTACAGCTACTCCTTCGCGCAGAAGATCGACTGGCCGACGCATTACTCGACACAGCCCGTCCTGCTCGAGTATTTCCGCGAGTGCGCGCGGGAGTTCGGGGTGCGCGACCACGTCGAATTCAACACCGAAGTCACGCTGCTGGAATGGGACGACGACCGGGCTGAGTGGAGCGTGCACGTGCGGCGGGCCGACGGCACCGAAGAGGCGCTGCGGGCAAACGCCGTCATCAGCGCGGTCGGCCAGCTGAACCGGCCGAAGATCCCCGATATCCGCGGGCTCGAGCGGTTCCGCGGTCCGCAGTTCCACTCTGCGCGCTGGGACCATTCGGTGGACCTCGCGGGCAAGCGGGTCGCCGTCATCGGCACCGGCGCGAGCGCGGCCCAGTTCATCCCGGAGGTGGCCAAGGTCGCGGGCGAGGTCGTGATTTTCCAGCGGACGCCGAACTGGTACGTGCCGGTGCCGCACTACCACGATGAGGTGCCGGCCGGCCTGCAGTGGCTGTTCGCGCACGTGCCCCACTACGCGCACTGGTATCGGTTCTGGCTCTTCTGGAACACGACCGACGGCCTGCTCGCCGCGGCCAAGGTGGACCCCAACTGGCCGGACAAGAGCCGCTCGGTCGGCCCGGAGAACGAAAACCTCCGGCTTCTCCTGACCGCCTACCTGCAGATGCAGTTCGCCGACCGGCCGGACCTCCTGCCGAAGGTGCTGCCGGATTATCCCCCGGCGGCCAAGCGGCTCATCCTCGACAACGGCATCTGGGCGCAGACCCTCAAGCGCCCGAACGTGAAGCTCGTCACCGAGAAGATCCGCGAAGTCACCGAGACGGGCGTCGTGACGGACGACGGCACCGAATACCAGGCTGACGTGCTCATCTACGGCACCGGGTTCCAGGCCTCGAAGTTCCTGACGCCGATGCGGGTGCTTGGCCGGGGCGGGAAGGACCTCCACCGCGAATGGGACGGCGACGCCCGCGCGTACATGGGCATCACGGTGCCCGGCTTCCCGAACTTCTTCATGCTCTACGGCCCGAACACGAACATCGTGGTGAACGGCAGCATCATCTACTTCTCGGAGTGCGAGGTGCAGTACGTCCTGGGCTGCCTGAAGATGCTCTTCGACCGCGGCGAGCGGGCCCTCGACGTCCGCAAGGACGTCCACGACGCGTACAACGAGAAGATCGACCGCGGCAACCTCGAGCGCGTCTGGGGCGTGGCGACCGTGAACAGCTGGTATCGGAACGAGAAGGGCCGCTCAGCGCAGAACTGGCCGTTTAACCTCATCGAGTACTGGCAGCAGACCCGGGAGCCGAACCCGGCCGACTACGAGTTCATCCGCGAACGGGCGCTCGCCGGCGGCGACTGACCCGTCCGCTCGAGAGCGTCAGGCAGGGCCCGCGCCGAGCGCCTCGGCGCGGGCCTTTGCGACCGCGGCGGCGGCGTCGGCCGCGGGAAGGACTGCGGATTCGCTGCCCCGGCGGAACCGGAGCTCGACGCCGCCGCGCTCGAGCGACCGCGGGCTCACGGTGAGCCGCGCCGGCATCCCGATGAGGTCGGCGTCCTTGAATTTGATGCCCGGCGAATCGTCCCGGTCGTCGACCAGCGCTTCGAGACCGTGCGCGGCGAGGGCTGATTCGACCTGTCGAAGCGCCTCCGCGACGGCGGGCTCGCCGGCGCCGATGGCGACGACGTGCGCATCGAACGGGGCCACCTCCCACGGCCAGGCGATGCCGTCGGCGTCATGGTTGGCTTCGATGATCGCGGCGAGCATCCGCTCGACGCCGATGCCGTAGCATCCCATCACGCAGGGGCGGCGCTCGCCGGACTCGTCGAGGTAGTAGACGCCCATCTTCTCGGCGTAGAGCGTGCCCAGCTTGAAGACGTGCCCCATCTCGATGCCGCGCCGGGTTTCGAGCGGAGACCCGCAGGTGCGGCAGGCATCCCCGGCGCGCGCGAGGGCGATCTCGGCGACGAGGGTCGCCTGCCAGTCGCGGCCGTGGTTCAGGTTCCGCAGGTGGTAGTCGGGCTCGTTGGCGCCGCCGACGAGGTTGACGGCCTCGACGGCGCTGGTGTCGGCGACGATCGGCATGCCGCTGATGCCCACCGGGGAGGCGCTCCCGGCCACGAGCCCCAGATCCCGCACGGTCGCGTCGTCCATCGGCTCGACCTCCCGGGCGCCGAGCGCGTTCTTCAGCTTCACCTCGTTGACTTCGAGGTCGCCACGGATGGCGACGAAGACGGGCTTGCTGTCGGCGCGGTAGAAGACAGCCTTGAGCGTTTGCCGCGGTTCGACGCCGAGGAACGCGGCCACCTCGGCGATGGTGCGCTTGCCCGGGGTGTGCACCCGCTCGGCGGGGGCCTGTTCCCCCGGCAGGGGCGGCGGCGGGACGAACTCCGCCTTCTCGGCGTTCGCGGCGTAGCCGCAGCCGGGGCAGAGCAGGATGGTGTCTTCACCGGCATCGGTGAGGAACACGAACTCCTGGCTGTCCTTCCCGCCGATGGCGCCGGAGTCGGCGGCGACGGGCACGACCGGCACGCCGGCCCGGCGGAAGATGCGCTGGTAGGCCGCGAAGGCCGCGTCGTAGGAGGCGTCCAGCGTGTCCCAGCCGGTATCGAAGCTGTAGGCGTCCTTCATCGTGAATTCGCGCAGGCGGATGAGGCCGCCGCGCGGCCTCGGCTCGTCGCGAAATTTCGTCTGAATCTGGTAGAGCGTGACCGGGAGGTCGCGGTAGCTTTGGATGGTGCGGGATGCGAGGTAGGAGATGACCTCTTCGTGGGTCGGCCCGAGCGCGAACTCCCGCTCTTTCCGGTCGGTAAGGCGGAAGAGAGTCTGGCCCATGAGCGCGGCGCGGCCGCTCTGCTCCCAGAGCTCGATGGGGTGGAGGGCGGGGAGGTGGACCTCGAGCGCCCCGGAGGCGTTCATCTCCTCGCGGATGATGCGCTCGATGTTGCGGACCACGCGCCAGCCGAGGGGTGTGAAGCAGTAGAGGCCGGCGGCGAGCGGCACGACGAGGCCGGCGCGGAGCAGGAGCCGGTGGCTCGTCAGCTCCGCCTCGGCCGGGGCCTCGCGGAGCGTCTTCACGAGCAGCTGGCGCATGCGCATGGGCGTCCTCCCGGGAAGGTCGAGGCTCAACGTTGGGCGCCGCCCGGCCTYTCGGTCAAGCGCGGCGCGGACGGGCGAGCTCATCGGTGTCGAGCACCAGCGTCACCGGCCCGTCGTTCACCAGCTCGACCGCCATTTCGGCGCCGAAGACGCCCTCCCCGCACGGGATGCCGAGGCCCCGCACCGCCTCGATGAACGCCCGGTAGACCGGCTGGGCGGCGCGGCCGGGCGCGGCAGCTTCGAATGACGGCCGCCGGCCGCGCCGCACGTCGCCGTACAGGGTGAACTGGCTCACGCAGAGGATAGCCCCGCCGACCGCGGCGAGGTCGAGGTTCATGCGGCCGTCTGCGTCGTCGAAGACCCGGAGGCCTGCGATGCGCTGCGCGAACGCGCGGGCCGTCTCGGCCGTATCGCCGTGGGTGATGCCGAGCAGGACCAGGAGGCCGCGGCCGATGGAGGCGACGGTTTCGCCGCCGGCCCGGACCTCCGCGCGGCTCACGCGCTGCACGACCGCCCTCATGGGGCGGAGGCTGCTGCCGGGAGCGGGATCAGGTCCTGCACGGCGCGCGCCACCCGCGCCTGAACAGCGGGGTCGAGCATCGCCTGCGGGTAGTCGTCCCCGGTTTCGATTTCGAGCCGGAGGAGGTAGCCGGTGACGGCGGCCATGAAGAGGTCGACGAGGGCGGCGGCGCGCGGCCCGGCGGCAGCGAAATGTTCATGGAGCGCCTGGCGCCACCTCGCGCGGGAAGCGTTGCGCAGCGCCGTGGCGGTCGCGTCTGAGCGGAGCACCTCGCGGGCGACGAGGCGGAGGTACGAGAAATTCCGGGCTGACAGGCGCATAGTCGCGATGACCAGGTCGGCGATACGCTCCCGCGTCAGGGGCGCGCCCGGCTCGGCCCGGGGAAATTCGCCGGACGGCGCCTCGTTCCAGAGCGCCTCGAGGAGATGCCGCTTGGTTGGGAAGTAGTAGAAAACGGCGGCATCGGAGAGGCCGCAGCGGCTGGCGATGGAGCGCACCGACGTGCCATCGAAGCCGTCRCGCGCGAAGGCTTCCATCGCGACCGCGAGGATGCGGGCGCGGGTGTCGTCGCCCCGCGTGGGCTCGCCGGCCGGGCCGCCCGGGTCACGTGCCACAGGCTGCCTCCATCCCGAGGGCGCAGCGGATGAAGAAGCGGACGCGCTCGCGGAAGACCGGCTGGCGAAGGACGTCGCCGGCGGTGTTGCCGTAGGTCATCACGGCATCCCAGATCATGCCGCTGAGCGTGTGGAAGAGACGGTCGGCGGCGGCGGGGATGTCGCCGCCGTAGGAGGCCGTGCGAAGGATGTGCTCCACTTCGCCGCGGTAGCGCGCTTCCCCGTCGCGGAGGTAGGAGACGGCTGCCGGTTCGCCGCGCAGCTGCTGCTGAAGCATAGCGCGGACGAGCGCGGCGTTCTCCGCCCACCAGTCGAACATCGCTTCGAGGACGTCGACCGCCTCGTCGAGCGTCCGAGCGACAGGGGGCACCCGGTACTCGGGCTGCACCATGAGGGCGCGAAAGAGGTCGTACTTCCCGGGGAAGTAGTAATGGACGGCGGGGTCGCTCACGCCCGCCCGGCTGGCCACCATCCTGATGGAGGTGCCGTCGAAGCCGCGCTCGGCGAAGAGTTCGCGGGCCGCCTGGAGGATGCGGTTGCGGGTGGCGACAGCCTCCGGGGTTCGCGGTTCGCGCGCCTGGGGCAGCTGGTTCGCCATGGGCGAAGTATAGCCCTGCGACGGGTGACGGCGAAGATGAGTAAATCGTTGAATAGGGTCAGGAAGCGGCGGCGGCTTCGCCGGTCGATTCGCCGGCGGACGCGCTGGTGGAGGCCGACTCGGACTCAGACGCCGACCCGGCGGAATCGCTCAGGGCGGACTGCTTGTTGCGGCTGTCGGTGATGTACCAGCCGCTGCCTTTGAAGACGATGGGCGGAGCGTGGAGCACGCGCTTGGCGGTGCCTTTGCCGCATTCTTCGCAGGTGTGGGTCGTCGGCGCATCGAAGCCCTGGCGGAGTTCGTACCTCGCGTCGCAGGCCGGGCAGTGGTACTCGTAGGTCGGCAACGGTGCACCTCGGAGATGGGATCGGCTCGATTCCATGATTCGGCGATTAGCACTCCCATGTCAAGAGTGCTAAAGCGACCGAGGCGCGGGCGGAAGGTAGAATGGCGTCGGAGAGGTGCCCGAGTGGTTGAAGGGAACCGTCTTGAAAACGGTCGTGGGGCAACCCACCGTGGGTTCGAATCCCACCCTCTCCGCCAACCGGTCTCCCGGCTTTCGCGCAGAACCCCCTGCGGGCGTACCCTGTTCCGCAGCGGGGTGTAGCTCAGCCTGGCAGAGCGCCTGGTTTGGGGCCAGGAGGTCCCGCGTTCGAATCGCGGCACCCCGACCAATCAGCCGGCGGGGCGTCCCGTTCCCCGGGCCGCCGGCAGCCGGGGCCGCAGTACGGGGCAGCGAGATGAGTGACGAGTACGGCGTCGACCTCGACGAGGTTTTCCGGGTCATCGATACCGCCGAGGTGCTCGTCGTGCGGTTCCACTTCATCGACCGGCGCCTGCTCGTCGATTTCCGCACCCGGCCCGGCATCGAGCCTCTCGTCCGGGTCGTGCCGCGCGCGGAATCGGTCGAGGAGCGGTTTCGCTCCATCAAGCGGCTCCGGCCTGAGTTCCCCCTGCCGGAGCGCGTCCTCACCTTCCACTGGCCGCGTTCGGTTCCTGTCCTGCTCGCCAGCGGGGCCTGGCAGCGGCTCGTCGACCGGGCCTCCGCGCTCGGCTCCGATGAAACCACCGACGCCTGCGCCAGGGCGCTCGAAGAATTGATGTCGCTCGAGCGGAAGGAAGTCATCGGCGCTATCACGGGGGCCTCGCATTACCAGACGCTCTGGGAGCGGCGGGCCCGGTGACGGCCGTCATCGACCTCCGCAGCGACACGGTCACCAAGCCGACCCCCGGGATGCGCGCCGCGATGGCCGCCGCCGAGGTCGGCGATGACGTCTTCGGCGACGACCCGACGGTCAACCTGCTCGAGGCGCGCGCGGCCGAGGCTGTCGGCAAGGAGGCCGCCGTCTTCGTCCCCTCAGGAACGATGGCGAACCTCGTCGCGCTGCTGACCCATACCAACCCGGGCGACGAGGTGATCCTCGGGGACCAGTCGCACATCTTCCAGTACGAAGTCGGCGGAGTCGCCCGCGTGGCCGGCCTCGTGACCCGGACGCTCGCGAATTTGCCGGACGGGACCATCGACCCGGCTGAGCTGCGGGCCGCCATTCGGCCGGAAACGATCCATTCGCCGGGGAGCCGCCTCCTCTGCCTCGAGAACACGCACAACCGGTGCGCCGGCGCGGCGCTGCCGCCTGCGGCCGTCGGGGAGCTGGCGGAGATTGCCCGCCGCCGGGGCCTCGCGGTCCACCTCGACGGCGCGCGGATTTTCAACGCCGCGGCGGCGCTCGGGGTAACGGCCGCCGAGCTCGCCGCGCCGTGCGATTCGGTCTCGTTCTGCTTTTCGAAGGGTCTCGGCGCACCCGTTGGGTCCGTGCTCTGCGGCTCGCGCGAGTTCGTCGCCCGCGCGCGCCGGTTCAGGAAGCTGCTGGGCGGCGGGATGCGGCAAGCGGGCGTGCTTGCAGCGGCCGCACTCTACGCGCTGGAACATCACATCGAACGCCTGCCCGAAGACCACAAGCACGCCCGCCGCCTCGCGGAGGGGCTCGCGACCCTCGGTCCGTTCCGGCCCCTGCCGCCGCAGACGAACATCGTGGTCGTCGAGGCGCTCGAAGGCCGGGTCGACGACTGGATCGCGGCCTTCGCTGCCGAGGGCGTTCTCGCGGTCGCCTTCGGGCCGGGCCGCTTCCGGATGGTGACGCACCTCGACGTCAGCCGAGCCGACGTCGACGAGGCGCTCACCCGAATCTCACGCATCGTTGGAGCCGCGCACCGTTGAACATCCCGATTCGTCTTCTCGTGCCGGCGGTTGCCGCCGCCGCGCTGCTGACCGCCGCCTGCGGCTCGTCGGAGGAGCCCCCGGCCGAGCGGGTCTTCCTCGGCCCGCCGTGGACGGGCGACGAGCGCTACACGTACGACCTTCTCGCGAGCGGGCGGGAGCCGTACGGCACCTGTGTCCTCGAAACCGACGTCGAATTCGCGCCCGGCGTCACGAAGCTGAGCCGCCTCTGCAGCGACGAGCCGGGCCCGCACCGCGACGACGGGACCGCGGAGGTCGACGGCCAAACGCTCGAGCCGCTGCGCTCCAACCGGGTCCAGACGGACGCGGAGAAGAACCGCCGCATCTCCTTCACCTCGACCTACGAGTACCCCATCGTAAAGTTCCAGGCGGATGAGAACGGCAAGCTCCGGCAGACGGAGCGCGACCTGCCGCAGCCGACGGCGTCGAACCCGGACCCCGCCTACTACGACGACGAAACGATGCTCTGGCTGGTTCGCGGCATCGAACTGCGCACCGGCTACCAGGGCACCTACCGGAACGTCTCTGCGGCGACGGGTGCGGTGTTCGATGTGAAGCTCCGGGTGGAGGGGGAGGAAGAGGTGACCGTGCCGGCGGGGACGTTCCGCACCTGGAAGATTCGCATCAGCACATCGACGATTACCCAGTTCGCGTGGGTGGAGGTCGAAGCCCCCCACCGGGTGATAAAGGCGCGCGTCCACGGGCTGCAGGATGTGGACTACGTGCTGACGGGCAGCGGGCAACCCTAACGAAAGCAAGCAGGACGGGGCCAGCAGGGCCGGGGTATGCTGCCGTCCGGCGCCGGTGCCGCCCCCTCGCCGGGCGCCGAGAATCCCGCTGCGCGATGGGACCACGGAGGCTGAACGGTGGACCTTTTCGGGGGTTTGCTTTGCTTGACACCGGCTGGGCCGGTCACGAAGATGCAGCAACGCCTTTACCAGCCAGTCGGCCAGTCAATCGAATAGCCCGTATGCCATCCGTTTACGTCATCAGCCGGGAACCTCGCATGCGCGCCGCGGTCGCCGAATACCTCCGCGAGCGCGGCTATGATGCGGCGACCGCGGGGAGCTACGACCAGGCGATGGAAGTTTTGGGCGAGCGCTGGTTCGATGCGCTGGTGGTCGACGTGCAGGGATTGCCGCGCGGCGAGTCCGGCGCCACGTTCGCCCAGTTCAACCAGTGGCTGGCGCTTGCCCTGCACCGTCAGCCGCCCTCGATGATCTACCTGCTCCACAAGGGCGCGCGCCGTCCGCACTTCCGCATCGAAGGCGCGGTCATCAAGAAGCCGTTCCCGCTCGAGGCGCTTGGAGAGGCGTTGCGCGAATGTGTCGGGCTCCCGGGCCGAGACCACCGGGAGCGCGGTCTCGACCTCGACCTGGCGTCGAACACGCTGCGGTGCGGCGAACGGCAGGTGCACCTTACCAACATCGAGGCGACGCTCCTCGCATACTTGATGGAGCACGAGGGCGAAACGCTCCACCCGCGCGAGCTGCTCGTCGACGTGTGGCAGTACCACGATGCCGCCGGCGCCAGCACCCTCGTGCGGGCCCACGTGAGCAACCTCCGGCGGAAGCTGCGCGAGGTGCTCGGGACGGGCGACGCCATCCAGACGATCCGGGGCAAGGGCTACCGGTTCATCGCCTGACGCTCAGAGGTGATACGCGCATGAAGCTCGGTCTCAACATCGGCTATTCCGGCGCGCGCATCGAGCTGCCGCTGGACCTGATTCGCTACGCCGAATCGCTGGGGTACGACTCGGTCTGGACCGCTGAGGCCTACGGGTCGGACGCGGTGACGCCGCTCGCCTACCTGGCTGCGCTGACGAGCCGCATCCGGCTCGGCACCGCCGTGATGCAAATCCCGGCCCGGACGCCGGCGATGACCGCGATGACGATGTCCACCCTCGACCAGCTCTCGGGCGGCCGGGTGATGGTCGGGCTCGGCCTGAGCGGCCCGCAGGTAGTCGAAGGCTGGCACGGGGTCCCGCACGGGCGGCCGGCGGTCCGGATGCGGGAATATGTCCAAATCCTGCGGAAAATCTGGGCGCGGGACGAGCCGGTCGTCTTCGATGGGGAGGAGTACCAGCTGCCGTACCGAGGGCCCGGCGCCACGGGCCTCGGGAAGCCGCTGAAGAGCATCCTGCACGGTCGCCAGCTGCCCGTGTACCTCGCGACGATGGGGCCGGTCAACATCCGCACGACGGCCGAGCTCGCCGACGGGTGGCTGCCCATCTGGTTCTCGCCGAAGCGCATGCCGCTGTTCCGGCCGCACCTCGAAGAGGGCTTCCGCCGCGCCGGCAACGGGAAGAGCTGGAAAGATTTCGACATCGCGGCCGGCTGCACCGTCGCGATCGGCGATGACGTGGGCGCGCTGCTCGCCGCGCAGAAACCGTTCCTCGCGCTCTACATCGGCGGAATGGGCGCCCGCGAGAAGAATTTCCATAACGAGATGGCCGTCAAGTACGGCTACGGCGACGCGGCCAAGCGCATCCAGGAGCTGTACCTCGCCGGGCGGAAGCGCGAGGCCGAGGAGGCGGTGCCGGATGAGCTGGCCGATGAGATGTCGCTCGTCGGGCCGGTCGCGCGCATCCGCGAACGCTTCCGCGATTGGGAGGACGCCGGCGTCACGACCCTCCTGGTGCAGTCGCGGCAGCCCGAGGCGCTCCGCCTGATGGCGGAGCTGACCGGCGCCGATCGCGGGGCGGCGGCCCGGGATTAGGGCGCGGCGGCGGCCCGCTCCGGCGCCCGCTCGTACTTCCGAACCGGCGTGAGCACGATGGGCGCGAGCGGCGGCGCCCCGAACGAGGCGATGACGCGTTCTTCGGGCGCCGGGCCGTAGGTGGTGGTGCGCTGCCGGGGCGTGCGGCCCATCGAACGGATCAGCCGCTCCATCTCCTCCGGCGGGAGTTCCTGGCCGAAGCCGGCGCCGGCGGCGCGCGAGATGCTCTCGTTCATCAGCGTGCCGCCCATGTCGTTGACGCCCGCATCGAGGCAGGCCCGCACGCCTTCGGGGCCCATCTTCACCCACGAAACCTGGATGTTCGTGACGTACGGGTGGAGGGCGAGGCGCGCCACGGCGTGCATCAGCACCGCCTCGCGGAACGTCGGCCCGCGCCGGGCGCGGCCCTTCAAATAGATGGGCGCCTCCATGTGGACGAACGGGAGCGGGACGAACTCCGTAATGCCGCCCGTCCGCTTCTGGAGGTCGCGCAGGGCCACCAGGTGGCGCGCCCAGTTCCGCGGCCGGTCGATGTGCCCGTACATGATGGTCGAGGTCGTCCGGAAGCCGACCCGGTGCGCTTCTTCGACCACCCGGAGCCACTGGTCGGTGGAGAGCTTGTCCGGGCAGAGGATGACGCGGATGTCGTCGTCGAGGACCTCGGCGGCGGTGCCCGGGAGCGTACCGAGGCCCGCTTCGCGCAGGCGGAGCAGGAATTCGCGGACCGTGATGCCGAGCGTCTCGGCGCCCTGCGCCACCTCGAGCGGCGAGAAGGCGTGGATGTGGAGGCCCGGCACGGCCTGCTTCACGGCCCGGAGGATGCGGAGGTAGGTCTCGCCCGTGTACTCGGGGTGGATGCCGCCCTGCATACAGACTTCGGTCGCCCCGCGCTCCCACGCTTCGCGGGCGCGGCGGACGATTTCGCCGGTGTCGAGGTCGTACGGGGTGCCGCGGAGGCTTTCGCTCAGCTTGCCCTTGGCGAAGGCGCAGAACTGGCAGCGGAAGTAGCAGATGTTCGTGTAGTTGATGTTCCGGTTGACGACGTAACTGACGACCTCGCCGTTGACAGCTTCGCGCAGCCGGTCGGCTGCTTCGCAAACGAGGTGGTAATCGTCCCCGCGCGCCTGGAAGAGGCGCTCGATTTGCGCTTCAGTCAGGTCCTCTCCGGCCTCACGGGCGGCCAGGATGGCGCGGACCTCGGCAGTCGAGGTATCGGCCCGGCGGGCCGGGTCGAGTTTCCGGGGGATGTCGGCCGCGGGCGGCGCGGCGGCAGCGTCGCCGGGTGACCAGTCGTCCATCCGGGCGAAGCCTTCGGCGTCGATGGCGCGGATGACGGCGGTGCGCAGCGCCGGGTCCTGCCAGCGCTCGGAGTCGACCGCATACGCCGGGTAGACCGGGAGCCGTTCGATGAGCACCTTGCCGCATTCGGCGGTGCGCTGGCGGAGCTGTTCGAGGTGCGGCCACGGCGCCTCTGGGTTGACGTGGTCGGGCGTGACCGGTGAAACGCCGCCCCAGTCGTTGAGGCCCGCGGCGATGAGCCGCGGGTACTCATCGTAGCTGAGGTTCGGCGGCGCCTGGATGTTCATCTCCGGCCCGAAGATGACCCGGGCCACGGCGAGTGACCAGAGAAGGTCGTCGAGGTCCGGCTCGGGCGCGTTGGCCATCTTCGTGCCGGGCTTGGCGCGGAAATTCTGGACGATGATCTCCTGGATGTGGCCGTACTCGGCGTGCAGCCGGCGGAGAGCGAGGAGCGATTCGACCCGTTCGCGGCGGGTCTCGCCGATGCCGATGAGGATGCCGGATGTGAACGGCACATGCTGGCGGCCGGCCTCGGCGATGGTGGCCAGGCGGACCGCCGGCCGTTTGTCGGGCGAGCCGTAGTGGACAGCGCCTTTTTCGGTGAAGAGCCGCTCGGCGGCGCTCTCGAGCATGATGCCCTGCGACACCGAGACGCGCCGGAGCAGCGCGATTTCCTCTGCGGTCATGACGCCCGGGTTGGCGTGCGGGAAGAGGCCTGTCTCGCGGTAGACCAGCTCGGCCATAGCGGCGAGGTAGGCGATGGTCGTCGGGTAGCCCATCTCGTCCAGCTCGCGGCGGGCCGTGCGGTAGCGCAGCTCCGGCTTGTCGCCGAGCGTGAAGAGGGCTTCGCGGCAGCCTGCCGCCGCGCCGGCGCGGGCGATCTCGAGCACCTCGTCCGGCGTCATGTAGGCGCGCTGGCCGGGTCTCGGCGGTTTCGCAAAGGTGCAGTAGTGGCAGACGTCGCGGCAGAGCTGGGTGAGCGGGATGAAGACCTTGCGGGAGTACGAGATGACGTTGCGGTGGCCGCGGTCGCGGAGTTCCGACGCGGCGGCGAGAAGCGGTTCGAGGTCGGTTTCGTCGGCGAGGGCGAGCGCCTCTTCGTCGGTGGGCAGGAAGCCGGCGAGGGCGCGGTCGAGGGTGGCGCGGGTGGTGGTGAGCATAGGTCGCCCCGGCGCGGGGTTTCGGAGTAACTTCAGTTCTTGAACTTACCCCTGCGCGCGCGTAGCATAACGCAACCGATACCCGGAGGCCAGCCGTGTCCCAGCAGGTGCGCTGTCCCGTCGCCGCCACGCTCGAACTCGTCGGCGACCGCTGGACGCTGCTCATCGTGCGCGACCTGCTGCGCGGCCGGCGGCGCTTCAACGAACTCCGCGAGTCTGTCGAGGGCATCCCCCCGGCGGTGCTTTCCGCCCGGCTCCGGACCCTGGAGGGCGCGGGCGTCATCGAGCGGCGCGCCTACCAGGACCGGCCCGCACGGTACGAATACCGGCTGACGCCGAAGGGCCACGCCCTCGGGGTGGTCGTCGGGGCGCTCGCGGACTGGGGTCAGCGGTACGCCGAGGCGGACCTCGCGCTCGTCGACCGGGAATGCGGCCATGGCCTGAGCGTCGTCTACCTCTGCCCCACGTGCGAACGGCAGGCGCCGCGGCGGCGGGTGCGGTTCGCAGGCCGGGGAGAGCACCCGTTGCCCTCCGGTGGGGCCGGGGCTACGCTGCCGGGATGACGCAGCCCTCCCGCCTCATCTACCTGCCGCCCGGGGTCGCCGCGGTGCCGGCCGCGCCGGTCACGAACAACGGCGCGCCGTTCGACCGCAATTTCTTCGAAAACGTCCTGCCGCCGGCCATCGCCGCGTTTTGCTCGCAGGTGAACTGCGAGGTCCCGGTCGTCGAACTGACGACGATCGATGGCGTGCGCCACTACGTGAACGGCATCAGCGGCGTCTCGGACCAGTGGGTCGCGCTCCAGACGTCGAGCCCCGACCACGAGCACCCGACGCAGGTGTTCATTCCCTATCAGACCATCTTCCGGGTAGAAATCCATCCTGAGCACGATGCGCGGCGGCACCGGCTGGGGTTCCTGACCGACGCGGCGCCCCCGGCGCGGCGGCAGGCCGGCCAGCGCGGCCGGGCGCGGACCGCTGCGGAGAAGTCCGACTGACGAACATCTGTTCGCAGCCCTGGCGCTCTGGCACAATGGACGGCGATGACTGCGCCATCCCCGGCCGCAGACCCGCTCGCACCGTTCAGCGCGCCGGTTCGGTCGTGGTTCACCGGCGCCTTTCCCGCGCCGACGCCGGCGCAGGCGCTGGGGTGGGAGGCGATCGCCTCCGGTCAGCACACGCTGCTGCTCGCTCCGACGGGGTCCGGGAAAACGCTCGCAGCCTTCCTCTGGTGCCTCGACCGGCTGGTCCAGCGGCCGCCGCTCCCGAACGACAGGAACGGCAAGGCGCGGCGGCCGGGCGTCGCCGTGGTCTATATTTCGCCGCTGAAGGCGCTCTCGTACGACATCGAGCGCAACCTGCGCGCGCCGCTCGCCGGGCTCCGGATTGCGGCGCTGCGCGAAGGGCTGCCCGAGCCTGACATCACGGTCGGCGTCCGGACGGGGGACACCCCAGCGCGCGACCGCGAAGATTTCCGGCGCAACCCGCCCGACATCCTCATCACGACGCCGGAGTCGCTCTACCTGCTGCTGACGTCGAAGGCCCGGGAGGCCCTCGCGACGGTGGAGACCGTCATCGTCGACGAAATCCACACGATGGCATCGACCAAGCGCGGGGCGCATCTCGCGCTCTCGCTCGAGCGGCTGGAGCGGCTGACCGGCCGGGAATTCCAGCGCATCGGCCTCTCGGCCACCCAGCGGCCGCTGGATGAAGTGGCGCGCTATCTCGGCGGCGACCGGCCGGTGCGGGTGGTCGATGCCGGTTCGCAACGCCCGCTCGACCTCGAGGTCATCGTTCCGCTGGAGGACATGACCCGGCCAGCCGACTACGCGGGCCCGGTCCCGGAGCGTGAGCTCAGCCCCGAGCAGCGCAGTTCCGTTTGGCCCGCCTTCTACCAGGAGATTCTCCAGCTGGTCCGCGCGCACCGGTCGACGCTGGTGTTCGTGAACAACCGGCGGCTCGCCGAGCGCATCGCAGCGCGGGTGAACGAACTCGCAGGCGAAACGCTGCTCAGGGCCCACCACGGCTCGGTCTCGCGGGAGCAGCGGTTCGCCATCGAGGAGCAGCTGAAGGCTGGCCAGCTCCCGGGGATCGTCTGCACGAGCTCGATGGAGCTCGGCATCGATATGGGCGCGGTCGACCTCGTGGTGCAGGTCGAGTCGCCGAAGAGCGTTGCGAGCGGTCTCCAGCGGGTCGGCCGGGCCGGCCACCAGGTCGACGGCGTGAGCCGGGGCCGGCTGCTGCCGAAGCACCGCGCCGACTTGCTCGAGTGCGCGGTCGTGGCGCGCCGGATGCGCGAGGGCGCGATCGAGGCGACGCGCGTTCCGCGGAACCCGCTCGACGTGCTCGCCCAGCAGATCGTCGCAGCCTGTGCGGTCGAGGAGATGACCGCCGACGAGCTCCTGTCGATGGCCCGGAGGAGCTACCCCTTCGCGACTTTGAGCCGCGAACAGCTCGAGGGCGTGCTGGGCATGCTCGCCGGCCGCTACCCCTCGGACGAGTTTGCGGAGCTTCGGCCGCGGGTGACCTGGGACCCGGAGACGGGTGCCGTGAGCACCCGCCGCGACGCGAAGACGCTCGCGATCATCAATGCGGGCACGATCCCGGACCGGGGCCTGTACGGCGTGTACCTCGGCGAGGACGGGCCGCGGGTCGGCGAGCTGGACGAGGAGATGGTGTACGAAAGCCGGCCGGGTGAGACCTTCCTGCTCGGCGCGACGACCTGGCGCATCGAACGCATCACCCGCGACCGCGTCATCGTCTCGCCGGCGCCGGGCCAGCCGGGGAAGATGCCGTTCTGGCGGGGCGACGGCGTCGGCCGGTCGGCGGAACTCGGGGAGGCGGTCGGCGCGCTGGTGCGCGGCCTCGAGCGCCGCCGCGAGGACGAGGCCGCGGCGTGGCTGGAGCGTGAGACCGACCTCGACCGCCGGGCCGCGCGGAACCTCGCTGCCTACCTCGCGGAAGAGCGGGAGGCCACGGGCTGGCTCCCCACCGACCGGCGGATCGTGGTGGAGCGGTATCTCGACGAACTGGGCGACTGGCGCATCGTGCTCCTCTCGCCGTACGGCGGCCGCGTCCACGCCCCGTGGGCGATGGCGATCGAGGCCCGCCTGGCGGCGGCCGGGTTCGGGGAAGCGCAGGTCATCTGGGGTGACGACGGCATCGCCATCCGCGCTGGCGGGGCAGAGGAGCCGCCCCCGTCGGACCTTCTCTTCCCGCCCGCGGACGAGGTCGAAGACCTCGTCATCGAGCGGCTCGGCGGCACGGCGCTGTTCGCCGGCCGGTTCCGCGAGAACGCTGGCCGGGCCCTCCTGCTGCCCCGGCGGCGTCCCGGCGCGCGGGCGCCGCTCTGGCTCCAGCGGCAGCGGGCCGCGGACCTGCTGGCCGTGGCGAGCAAGTACGGTTCCTTTCCGATCGTCCTCGAGACCTACCGTGAGTGCCTGCAGGACGTGTTCGACCTGCCGGCGCTCGGGCGGCTCCTGCGGGCGGTCGAAACCGGGGACGTGGAGGTCCGCGAGGCGGCCGTTCGCGATGCGTCGCCGTTCGCCCGCTCGCTCGCGCTCGAGTACGTGGCCGCCTTCATGTACGAGGGCGACCTCCCGCTCGCCGAGCGGAAGGCACAGGCGCTTTCGCTCGACCGGGCGCTCCTGCGCGATCTGCTGGGCGAAGCGGACTTGCGGGAGCTGCTCGACCCCGCGGCGGTCGAGGCCGTCGAACTGGAGCTTCAAGGGCTCACGGGGGTCCGAAAGCCGGCCGATGCCGACGGCCTGCACGACCTGCTCCGGCGGCTCGGCGACCTCACGGTCGATGAGGTTGCGGCCCGCATCGCCGACCCGGGGCGGGCAAGCGCGCTGCTCCGGCAGCTGGCGGCGAGCGGCCGCGCCTGCCCCGTCCGCATCGGCGGCGAAGAGCGCTGGATCCCTGCGGAGGATGCCGTGCGCTACCGCGATGCCGTCGGTGCGGTTATTCCGCAGGGCGTCCCCGGCGCGTTCGCCCCGGCCGCGCCGGGTGCGCTGGCCTCGCTGCTCCTTCGGTATGCGCGCACGCGCGCGCCGTTCGCGACGGTCGAGCCCGCCGGGCGGTGGCGGCTGCCGCCGGCCATCGTGGCCGACGCGCTCGCCGCGCTGGAAGCCGAGGGCCGGATGGTCCGGGGCGAGTTTCGCCCCGGCGGGAGCGGCGAAGAGTGGTGCCACCCGGAGGTGCTCCGCCTGGTCAAGCGGCGCTCGATTGCGCGGCACCGCCGCGAGGTCGAGCCGGTCGATGGGGCGGCGTTCGCCCGCTTCCTCCCGGCCTGGCACGGCATCCCGGGCAAGCACGTCGGGCTGGACGGCCTCCGCGACGCTATCGCCCGGCTGGAGGGCTACCCGCTCCCCGCCTCGATGCTGGAGCGCGCCATCCTGCCTGCCCGGGTCGAGGGGTACACGCCCGCGATGCTGGATGCCCTGTGCGCGGCCGGCGAGGTCGCGTGGTTCGGAGCCGGGCGCATCCGGGACGACGACGGGCGCATCGTGCTCGCCGCGCGGGAGCGGCTGGAGGCATTCGTGGCGGGTGGACCGCCGCCCGGCGACGGCACCGCGCGGGCCATCTTCGACCTCCTGCAGGCGCGCGGCGCCCAGTTCTTCGCGGACATCGCCTCGGCGGTCGGCTCGCCCGTCCGGGAGGTGCTCGATGCCCTGTGGGAGCTCGCCTGGGCGGGCCTCGTCACGAACGACACCTACGCGCCGGTCCGCGCCTGGCTCGGGCGCGGCGGAGACCGCCGGCCGGCACCGGGGGGACGGCTGCACCGCCTTCCGCCGGAGTCGGGCGGGCGCTGGGCGCTCCTCCCGCCGGCCGCCGAACGAACGCGGTCGCTGCACGCGTGGGCCGGGGCGCTGCTCGAACGGCGGGGCGTCGTCACGCGCGAGGCGGCGAACGCGGAGGCGCTGCGCGGCGGCTTCTCGGCCCTCTACCCGGTCTTCGGCGAGATGGAGGAGCGGGGCCGGGCGCGGCGCGGCTACTTCGTCGAAGGGCTCGGCGGCGCCCAGTTCGCGCTCGCCGGCGCTGTCGAACGGCTCCGCGCCGAGCGCTCCCCGGCCGAACGCCCCCGCGGTGTTCTCCTCGCAGCCGTCGACCCTGCGCAGCCGTACGGCGAGGTGCTGCCGTGGCCGGGCACCGGCGAAGGCGCGGCCCGGCGCGCACCGGCGCGCGCGGCCGGCAGTTTCGTCATCCTCGTCGAGGGGGTCCCGGTGCTGTTCCTCGAGCGCTGGGGCAAATCGCTCGCCGTCCTCGTGGCGGCGTCCGACGATGCTGACGGTGCGATGGAAGCAGCCCTCGATGCGCTGGCGGCCGCGGCGCCCGCCCTCGCGCCCCGGGGGCTCACCATCGAGCGCATCGACGGGGGGCCGGCCTCCGCATCGCCGCTGGCCGCGCGGCTGACGGCGCGGGGCTTCGCCGCGGGCTACCGCGGCCTCGTGTACCGCCCGGGGGCGCGCCGCGATGCCTGAGGGCGATGCGCTCTACCGGTTCGCCCGCCGGGTCGGCGATGCCCTGCAGGGGAAGGTCATCCTCGCGGCCCGCGCGCACGGGCCGGGTCCCGTCCCGAAGGTCGAGCGTGTCGTCGGGACGGTCTGCGAACGGGTCGAGTCGCGCGGGAAGAACCTGCTCATCACGTTCGACAACGGGCTGGCCCTGCGCGGCCACCTCCGGATGTACGGGACGTGGCACGTGTACCGGCCGGGGCAGCGGTGGGCCCGCCCCGCGGCCGAAGCCCGGCTCGTCCTCGAGACGGCGGATGCCGTCGTGGTCAATTTCAGCGCGCCGGTTATCGAACTCCTCGAAGCACGGGCGCTGGCCCACCATGCGCCGGTCGCGGAACTCGGGCCCGACCTGCTCGCCGACGATTTCGACCCGGGCGAAGCGCTCCGGCGCCTGCGCGACCCGCTGCGTGCGGAGATGACCATCGGCGACGCCATCATGGACCAGCGGGTGATGGCGGGTGTCGGCAACATCTGGAAGCACGAGACGCTCTTCCGCTGCGGCGTGTACCCCTGGGCACGCGTGCGCGACCTCGACGACTCGACCTTGCTCGAGGTCATCGAAACGGCGCAGCACCTGCTCCGGGCGAGCGCGGGGAAGTCCAACAAATGGGGCCTCGGGCGGCGCCCGTCGACGTACGCCTACATGCGAGGGGGACAGCCGTGCCGGCGCTGCGGCACGGTGCTCCGGAGCGCGCGGCAGGGGATCGACATCCGGTTCACGGCGTGGTGCCCGCGGTGCCAGCCGGCGCCGGCTGCGGGTGGTCCGGCTCCTCCGCAGCAAGGCGCTCGAAACCATCCGCCAGGCGCTCCGCAAGGCTGAGGTTCCCGGTCCGGCGCAGCCCGGCGGTCAGCGGGTGGAGCAGGCGGTTCGCCGCCGAGCGGAGCGCGCGGTCGACCGCTGCGGCATCGGCGCCCGGGTGCCGGGCGAGCGCCCGGGCCAGCGCCTGCTGCCGGGCGTGTTCCGCGGCCAGGCGGAAACGGCCGATGGGATGGCTCGCGTCTTCGGTCGCGGAGGCCAGCCTCCGCTCCAGGGCGGTTTCGACGGTCTCCCGCAGGCGGGCACGGAGCGCCATCGCATGAGGACGGCGGGCTTCGTCGTCCAGCATGTCCGCGAGCGTCACGATGGCCGCTCCCGGCGCGCTCGTGAAGTTCCGCGGCGTGCCGAGGTCGATGAACAGGCGAGCTGCGGCGAACGCGCGGACGTCGATTGCCCCCGCGCCGGAGCCGAGACAGCCTGCGACGATGTCGGCGCGGACCCCGGGCGCTTCGGCGAGCGGGACGAACGGCAGGCCCTCTCCGGGGTCCCGCCGGCCGCTGAGGGTGACCTCGAAGCCCAGTTCGGCGGCGCGGCGGGCGATGAGCCGCCCGAGCGCGCCGGTCCCGAGCACCAGGAGTCGGCCGCGCCTCGCGGCGCCCGCAAGCGAGAGTGCGCGGTCCAGGAGGTGCCCGGCATGGCTCTGCGCCGGGAGCGACTTGCGCCCATCGCGCGCGGCAGCGAGGGCGAGGTCGGCGGCTGCCCGGAGCGGCCCCCGCGCACCCGTGAACGCGGCGCGCACCTGGCCGGCAATCTGTGCTTCGCCGAGCACGACCGATTCCAGCCCGGCTGCGACTGCAGCGAGCCGTCCGAGCGCTTCGCGCCCGGCCAGCCGGAGCGGCGCGCCGCAGCTGCACGGGCCGAACCCGTACGCTTCGAGGCGCTGACAGCTGCGCACGATGGCATCGCTCGGATGGCCGGACTCCACCTCAGCGGCAAGTGCAGCCATCGAGATCGCATCGAGTGAGACGGTGCGCCAGGCACAGGCCCGGAAGTCCCGCAGCCACGACGGCTCAGGCATATTGTCGATGAAGTGTATCGACTTTAGTGAGATGAGGGAAGGTCGCCGCGCATCCGCTGCCAGCGGAGGAGGTGGCCGAGCGCAACGCCCGCGCGGGCGATCGACGGATACGTCGCGATGCCGGCGCGCCAGCAAAGCTCCYGGAAATCCAGCGATTGCTGGAATCCTTCGACATTGGTGGCCGGGCGGATGGCCACGACGATCGGCTTGCCGGAGGTCTCCTGGATGCGGCCGAGCGTCTCGGCCTGCCGGACCATGCGGTTCCGGGCGTCGCCGACGCGCGCCATCGGACCGGACCCGAAGCTGGTGTGGTAAAGGATGACGTCGACGTTCGGCGCCGCTGCGACGGGCCTGAGCGTGGCCTCGAAGCCCTCGTCTTCCCACATCGAGGTGGTGTCGATGGGGTTCCGGATGCTGGTGCCGGCCTCGTGCGTGACCTTCGCGAGCGCCTCCTGCGTTTCCGGCAGGAGCGGCGGGAGCGCGAGGCCCGCGGCGGCGAGGTCGTCGGCAGCGAGGACGCTCGCCCCGCCGCCGCCGCCCACGACGACGATGTTCGGCCCGGCGAGGCGCTTGACGAACTGGAACGTGACCGCCATGTCGGTCAGTTCTTCGAGCGATTCGACGCGGATGGCGCCGGCCTGCCGGCAGAGGGCATCGAAGACCTGCAGCGAGCCGGCGAGCGATGCCGTGTGCGAGTTCGCGGCGCGGGAGCCAGCCTCGGTGCGGCCGCTCTTGAGGATGACGAGCGGTTTCCGCGCCGCGGTCTCGCGGATGACGCGGGCGAGGCGGGGGCCATCCTGGATGCCCTCGAGGTAGGCGACGATGATGCCCGTCTCCGGGTCGTCCTTCAGGTACTCGAGGAAGTCGGCAGCCTTGAGGTCGGCGCCGTTGCCGAAGCTGATGACCTTCGAGCAGCGAACACCGCGCGGCGTGGCATAGCGAACGAACTCGCCGGCGTTCATCCCGGACTGCGAGACCATGCCGACCGGGCCGGGCTCGGGCGGCTGGCCCGGCATCATCGCGAGGCGGGAGGCCGGCACGTAGAGGCCCATGCAGTTGGGGCCGATGATGCGGATGCCGGCTTCGCGCGCGCGGGCGACGATCGCCTGCTCCATCTTCGCGCGCTCGGCGTCGCCGGTTTCGGTGAAGCCGGCCGTGAACAGGTGCAGGACACGGACGTTTTTCGCGATGCAGTCTTCGAGCAGCTGCGGCACGAGCCGGGCCGGCACGGACGAAATGACATAATCGACGTCATCCGGGATCTCCCGCAGGGAGGGGTAGCACTTCAGCCCGCGGATGGCCGGCGCCGTCGGGTGGATGAGGTAGATGGGACCGCGGAAGCCGATCTCCTGCAGCGAGGCGACGAACCCGCCGCCGCCGAACCCGGCGCCTTCCTTCGCCGAGACACCGGCGATGGCGATGGAGCGCGGGTGAAAGATGAAGTCGAGGGCAGGGGCATCGGACACGTCGCTTCTCCAGTGGCGGTTCTTCACGCACGAATGCCCGGCCGGAGGGCCGGGCAGCGCCAGTCTACCAGAGGGCCGGCTGCATGCGCCCGTAGCCGCAGGCCGCGGTACACTGGCGGCCGGCGCCAGCCGACCACATCGCGGAGCCTGTCCAGGTGGCCATCATCCCCATCCGGCGCGCGGGTGACCCGGTCCTCCGGGAACCTGCGCGGCGCGTTCGCACGATCGACCGCTCGATCCACAAGCTCATCGAAGACATGTGGGAGACGATGTACGACGCCCCCGGCGTCGGGCTGGCGGCGCCGCAGATCGGCGTCCYGCTCCGGGTCATCGTCATCGATGTGCACGACGAGAAGTACCAGCCGATCGCGCTGGTCAATCCTGAAATCGTGAAGCGGTCCGGCCAGCGCACCTGCGACGAAGGCTGCCTCTCGGTCCCRKGGTTTCGCGGCCAGATCCCGCGCTCCGTGCGTGTCGTGGCGCAGGGGACGGACCCGTACACCGGGAAGGTCGTGCGCATCAAAGCCGAGAACGACCTGATGACCGAGGCGCTGGAGCACGAAATCGACCACATCAACGGCATCCTCTACATCGACTACCTGCCGAGCCCCGACGCGCTCATCCCGCTGAGCGACGCGCCGGAAGTGCGCGGCTGAGGAGTGCACACATGCTGATCGAGCACATCGAAGCCTCAGAAGTCCTCGATTCGCGAGGCAACCCGACCGTCAGGGTCGTCGTCGCGCTGGATGACGGCGCGGTCGGCACGGCGATGGTTCCCTCCGGGGCATCGACCGGGGCCTACGAAGCGGTGGAACTGCGCGACGGCGGGACGCGCTACGGCGGCAAGGGCGTCCTCAAGGCCGTGCGGAACGTGAACGAGACGATCGCCGATGCGCTGGCAGACGCTGATGCCAGCGACCAGCTGCTCATCGACCGCGTCCTGTGTGAGCTGGACGGCACACCCAACAAGTCGCGGCTCGGGGCGAATGCCATCCTCGGCGTGTCGCTGGCGGTGGCCCGGGCGGCCGCAGAATCGTGGGGCGTGCCGCTCTACCGCTACCTCGGCGGGCCGACGGCGCGCGTGCTGCCGGTCCCGATGTTCAACATCCTGAACGGCGGCAAGCACGCCCCCGACAGCACCGACTTCCAGGAGTTCATGGTGATGCCCGTCGGCGCCCCAACGTTCGCGGAAGGCCTGCGGATGGGTGTCGAGGTGTACCACGCGCTCAAGGCCGTGCTGCACGATGCCGGCCATATCGTTTCCGTGGGCGATGAGGGCGGGTTTGCGCCGTCGCTCGGGGGCAATGAAGCCGCTGTCGAGGTCGTGATGCAGGCCATCGAGCGCGCCGGCTACCGGCCCGGCGAGGACGTCGTGCTCGCGCTCGACCCGGCAACGACCGAGCTCTTCGGGAACGGCGCGTACACGCTCGCGAAGGAGGGGCGGACGCTGACCTCGGAAGAGATGGTGGCGCACTGGGCGGCCTGGGTCGACAAGTACCCGATTCGCTCGCTCGAAGATGGGCTGGCGGAGGACGACTGGGAGGGCTGGAAGCTGCTGAACGCCCGGCTTGGCGAGCGCTGCCAGCTGGTCGGCGACGACCTTTTCGTCACGAACCCCGCGCGGATTCGCCGCGGCATCGCCGAGAAGTCTGCGAACAGCGTCCTCATCAAGCTGAACCAGATCGGCACGCTCACGGAGACCCTGGAAGCTGTCGAGGCCGCGCACCGCGCCGGCTGGACGACGGTGATCAGCCACCGCTCCGGCGAGACCGAGGACCCGTTCATCGCTGACCTGGCGGTGGCGACCGGGTCCGGGCAGATCAAGACCGGCGCACCCGCGCGGAGCGAACGGACGGCGAAGTACAACCGCCTGCTCGAAATCGAGGCGGAGCTCGGGCGGCGGGCGGAGTACGCCGGGTGGAACGCGATTCGCCAGCTCGGGCCGGCCCCGGCGCGCGAGCAGCCTCCCCAGCCCCGCCCGCGCCCGCGGAGCGATCGCCGCCGCGGCCGGCACTGACATGGACGTCGCCATCCGGGCAGCCCYGGACCGCCTGATGTACGAGCAGGCGGTGGCGCTCCACATGCTGGACCTCGCCGGGCCGGGAGCGCTCGAACGGGAGCTTCCCGGCTCGGGACGACGAGCGGCGGAGATATTCGGGGAGGCGGAGGCCGCGCTCCGGCGCATCGAGGCGCTGCTGGGCGGCGGCCAGCCAGGGGAGGAGCACCCGGCGGCAGCGCCGGACATCGCGGCGGGACTCCGGACCCTGCTCCGGCGCGTCTTCGGCGCGGCCTGCGGTCTCGGTGAGCGGCGCCCTTCGGAAGAGGTCCTCGGTGAGCTGTGGAACGCAGCAGCCATCTACACGGTGCTCCGGGCCGACCTGCTCAGCGCGTTCCCGGAGTCCGCGGAGGACCCCGTCGTTCGCCGCTGGCAGCGCGCGCYCGAGCCGCCGGCTCACCCGCCGCACCCGGCGGCGGTCGACGACGGCGAAGGCCCGGGGTAACGTCTCGGTCAGCACGCCTGGGGGTGGTCCGATGCCTGACCTCGACGCCATCATCCGCGAACTCGATGCCCACCGGGAGCGGTTCGAAGCGTTCTGCCGGTCGTTGAGCGCCGAGGAGCTCGAGCGGCCGGTGCCGCAGTCGACGTGGCTCGTCCGTGATTTCATCGCGCATCTCGCCACCATTGACGGCCCGGTCGCGGAGATGTTCCGCGCGGTCCGGCGCGGGGAGGATGGCGGGATCCGGACGCCGGACGGCGCCCGGTTCGACGTCGACGACTGGAACGAGCTTCGCGTCCAGGAGCGTCGGCGCTGCTCCGTCGAGGAGCTGCTGGAAGAGGCGAGGAAAGAGCGCGCGGCGCTCAAGCGCGACCTCCTGGCGCTTGCCCCGGCCGACCTGGAGCGGCCGCTGAAGTTCGCCGGCGACGCCAAGCGCCCGCCGGCGACCATCCCGCTCGGGGTGTACCTCGCGGGGTGGTGCAAGCACGACCCGATGCACGTCGTGGACATGTGCCGGGCGCTGCCAGGCCGCGCGGAGGAGCTGCGCGGCTGGCTCGATGACCCGGTGGTTGCCCGCTACCAGGCGGCGATGAACCCGGCGGGATGAGCGGGCACCGCATCTCGCCGCCGCGCATCGATGCCCGGGCTTCACGGGCCCCCCGCCCGCCTGCCGACCTGCCGGGGAGCACGAACGCGTACCGGCAAACCGGCTTCCTCCTGGCCGAAGAGGCCGACCTCGTGGTCGACGGCCTGAACCTCGAAGGCGAGCAGGCGTCGGCTGCTGCGGGGGCGAAGTTCCGGACGCGGGCCGTCGCGGCCGTCTACGGTCCGTGGTCGCGGGGGTGGCTGGCGCGGCTGCAGGCGCTCCACGCGCTCGAATGGGGAGATTACTCCTCGGCCATCGTGCTCGCCCGCGCAGCGGCCGATTTCGCCGCCGCCGCGGCGGCGCTCGCGGGGTCCGGGCTCGAAGAGTGGTCGGCCTGGCTCGATGGCGGCGGCATCGGCGACGCGCACGACCAGCATGCGGCGCGGTTCGACCTTCACCCCTTCCGCTCGGCCGAGACGCTGGCGCGCCTGCCCGAACTCGGCGCCGTTTACCGGGAGGCGAGCGACCTCGCCCTGCCGCACTTCGGCGCGACCGCCCTGGTGACCGCGTCGGAATCGAATGCCGAACGGGTGCTCGCAACCTTCGGGGACCGCGATTTCCACCTCGGGCTGGCCGAGCTGGTGTTCGGCTGGCTGCTCCGGCTTGGGCTCATCCACTGGGAGGCGGTGGGGAGCAGCCCGGCGCTGCCCCCCGCCCCGGAAGGCGCGGCGGGCTGGAGAGCCCGGGCGGAGCGGGTCCTGGCGCGCCGCGACCGCTGCCGCATCGAGCGGGTCGACGTCGACGGCATCGAACGGCCGCTCATCGTCAACTGGCGCCGCGAACCGCGCGCTGCGCCCCGGCGCGTGCTGCTGTAGGTCAAGCGGTCCGCACCCGCAGAAGCAGCGGTGGGTGTACCATCGGTGCGATGATGGGAGTCCGTCGCCTCGGTATCGCCTGCCTGGTCCTCCTTGGCCTTGTGGCGGTGGGCTGCAGCCGCGGCGAAACGCCTCCTCGCGGCACCGGCAACGATGAGGACTACCTGAGGGCCGTCTGCGCCGGCATCGACCGGGTTTCGGATGCGCTGGTGAGCGCCTCGTCAGCGAACGAGATCGCCGCGGCTATCGAGGAATTTGCGGACACGATGCGCGCCATCAACCCGCCGCCGGACCTCACGGAATACAACCGCCAGTTCGTCGCGTACCTCGATGCCGCGTTGAAGGACCCGACGTCGGTCGTCACGACGGCCCCGCCGCTCCCGCCCGACGGACCGCGCCGGCGGCTGGCGCAGCTCGAGCCGGGCATCGCCGAATGCCGGGAGCCGACGTTCTTCAGCCGGGGGCTGGAGTAGTCCGCCCAAACTGCCCGCCGGCGTATACTTGCGGAAACCCCCGGGCCGCCGGGACGAGGAGACCCATGCCGACACCGTATGCCTACTTCCAGGGAAAGATCGTGCCGCTGAGCGAGGCCAAGATCGGCGTCATGACGCACGCCTTCAACTACGGGACGGCGGTATTCGAGGGCATCCGGGGCAACTGGAACGCAGAGGACCAGACCGTCTATCTCTTCCGAATGCGGGAGCACTTCGAGCGGCTGCAGCAGAGCGCCAAGATTCTGATGCTCCAGATGCACGACAGCGTCGACCGGCTGTGCGAGATCGCCGTCGAGCTGGTCGAGCGCAGCGGCTACACGGAGGACGTCTACCTGCGGCCGATGGTGTACCTCTCGAGCGAGCAGCTTGGGGTGCGGCTGCACAACCTCGAGAGCGATACGCTCATCTTCCTGACGCCCTTCCCGGCCTACCTTCCCGAGGTGGCGCGCTGCCACACGAGCACGTGGCGCCGGGTGCAGGACACCGGCATCCCGCCGCGGGCGAAGGTCACGGGCATCTACGTCAACAGCGCCCTCGCGAAGACCGAAGCGAACGCCAACGGGTTCGATGAGGCGATCATGCTGAACGAGAACGGCCATGTCTCGGAAGGGAGCGGCGAGAACATCTTCATCGTGCGCAACGGCCGGCTCATCACGCCGACGCCGGCGGACAACGTGCTCGAGGGCATCACCGCGCGGAGCGTCGTCGAGCTCGCGCGGAACGAGCTCGGCATCGAACTGGTCGAGCGGGAAATCGACCGGACGGAGCTGTACGTCGCCGACGAGGTGTTCATGACGGGCACAGCCGCGCACCTCACGCCGGTGGTCGAAATCGACCGGCGCCCGGTCGGCGACGGCCGCCCCGGGCCGATCACCCGCAAACTGAGCGAGCTGTACTACGACTGCATCCGGGGCAAGAACGAGAAGTACCGCGCATGGTGCACGCCGGCACGCGTCCGCGTGGCGAACTGACCCCCGTCGTCTTTCGGCCGCCCCGGGCGATGGGCGTCATCATCGGCGGGGCCTTCGCGGCGTGGGCTGCCGTCGTCGGCTTCCTCGCGGCGTCGATCGCATGGGGCGCTGAGCCGGAGTTCAAGACGTTCCTCGCGTGGACGGTTGCAGCAGCGGCCCTGGTGCTCGCGGCGGTGTTCGCTGCCTGGGCCGGCGCAGTGGGCACGCTGGCCTACATCGTCCGGCCCGACGTGCTCGAAATCCGCTGGGGCTGGCGGCGCGTGCTGGTCCCTATCGGCTCGATCCAGCGGCTGGTGCCCGGCCGGACGCTCGACCCGCCTGAGGTCGGCGGAATCAACTGGTGGGGCTGCCACGTCGGCGCCGGCGACGTGAAGCGGGTCGGCTACACGCTCTTCTACTCGACGCACACGAGCCCCGAGGAGCTGCTCTACGTGGTGACCGACGGGGAGGCGTACGGTCTGACGGTGGAGGACCAGGCGCGGTTCGCCGAGGCGATCCAGGCGCGGGCGGCGCTCGCGCCGGTCGAGACCCGCGGCGAGCAGCGCTCGGTGGGCGTCGGCCCGGCGGCGCTGCCGCTCTGGCAGGACCGGGTGGCGCTCTGGGCCATCGGAGCGGGCGCCGCGCTCTGCGCGCTCGTCTGCGGCTATGTCTTCACGGCGTACCCCGGTTTGCCGGAGGTGGTGCAGCTGTCGTTTCCGTCGCTCGGCGGCATCGTGCGCATCGGCGACCGCTCGGAGCTGCTGGAGATTGCCTACCTCGCTGCCGGGGTTTTTGCGGCGAATGTGGCGATTGGCGCGGGTCTCCACGCCGTCGAACGGGCCGCCGGGCTGTGGCTGTTCGCGAGCGGCGCGCTCCTCCAGGCGGTGCTCCTCGCTGCAGCGCTCATCGCGTTCGCGGCCGCCTGATCCCGTCTGCCGCCGATGTGCGCAGTGCGCGCCCACGCGGTAGCATTTGGGGCAGGCCCCCGTAGCTCAGCGGATAGAGTGTCGGCCTCCGGAGCCGAAGGCGCAGGTTCGATTCCTGCCGGGGGTACCACCTTGCTCCATGTGGTTCAGCGCCCGGGCGCAAACGCCCGGGCGTCGTTCGTCAGCAGCCGCGCGTACATCTCGGGGTCGACATTGCCGCCGGACACGATCGCGGCGACGCGGCTCCCCGGTTCGACGGGGACCCGGCCAGCCAGCAGGGCAGCGACAGCGAGCGCGCCGGTGGGCTCGGCGACGAGCTTCATCCGCAGGCCGAGGAACCGGACCGCTTCGACGAGGTCGTCATCGGTCACGGTTGCCACGCCGTCGACGAGCCGCGAGACGACCCGGTAGGTAAGTGCGCCGGGCTGGCGGGTGCGGGCGCCATCGGCAATCGTCCGCGGCGGGTCGATGAGGACCGGGCGGCCGGCCGCGAGGCTGCGGACCCAGTCGTCGCCGTCTTCGGGTTCGATGCCGAACACCTTCGCACGCGGCTGGAGCGCCTTGACGACCGTCGCGACGCCCGAGAGCAGCCCTCCGCCCCCGAGCGGGACCACGACGGCGTCGACGGGCCCGGTTTCGGCGAGCAGTTCGAGCGCCACGGTGCCCTGCCCCGCCATGATCGCCGGGTCGTCGAACGCGGGGACCGGGACCGCGCCGGTCCTGCGGGCGAAATCTTCGACGAGGTCCGCAGGCAGCGCGAGCTCACGGTCGTAAAACTCGACCCGCGCGCCGTAGCCGAGCGCGGCGCTGATTTTCGCTGCCGGGGCGTCAGACGGCATGAAGATGGTGGCTGCGGTGCCGACGACTGAGGCCGCCAGTGCGACGCCCTGTGCGTGGTTCCCGCTCGAGGCCGCGACGACGCCCCGCGCCCGTTCATCGGCTGAGAGCTGCGCGAGCCGGTTGAGCGCGCCYCGGATTTTGAACGAGCCGGTCCGCTGCTCGTTTTCGCACGCGAGGTAGACCCAGCAGCCGGACCGCCCGTCGAGCTGGCGTGACGATGTCACGCGGGTGCGGTGCACGACCCCGGCGATGCGGCTGCTCGCGGCCGCGACGTCGGCGAAGGCGATCGGCAGGCTTGCGTCCATGCCCGTACGCTACTGCGGCGCCCGGCTCGCGGCCACTGGCGGCGCCCTCCCGCGCCCGGTACGATGCCCCCGCGGGGTGCGAAGGGGGCGCTGATGGCGCTCACGATGCGGCGCACGAACGACAGCGGCGGCCCGCCGCTGCAGCCCATCCTGCTGACGGCGGCCCTCGCGGCCGCGCTCGGCGCATTCATCTACCTGCTCTCGGTGCTGGCGGGAGTTGCGGCAGGACGTGCAGACGGCGGCCGCGACGTCGTGACCGAGAGCGGCGGCGCGCCCGGCGGCTTCGAGCAGCCCGGGCCGGACGGTGTCGATGCGACGCCGGCGGCGGTCGCGGACGCGCTCGCGGCTGCACTCACCGCCCGTGAGCTCGAAACGACCGGCGTCGCCGCGGTTGCGCTCGATGGCACGCTGCTCGGCGGCATCAACCTCGACCTGCCGGGGTACGCTGCGAGCACGTACAAGCTGGCGCTGCTCTACGAGGCGGAGCGGCGCGTCGCTGCCGGCGCCCTCGCCTACGACGACCGGGTGCCGGTGACCGCCGAAGCCCGTTCCGAGGACCTCGGGACCATCGACCGGCTGCCGATCGCCGCCGACGGCACGGTGAGCGTCGGCGAGGCGCTCACGGCGATGGTGACCTTCTCGGACAACGCCGCTGCGGTCGCCCTGCTCAGGTTCCTCGGGCCGTCCGCGGTCGATGCGTCGCTGCGGGGCATCGGCGCTGCAACGATGTCGGTGAACGACCCCGGCCTGCCGGCAACGCCGCGCGACCTCGCGCTGCTCATGGCCGCCATCGCGCGAGGCGAGGGGCTGACGCCGGGAGCCCGCGACCATGCGCTCGGCCTGCTGGCGGCGCAGGAGGTCCGCGCCGGCATCCCGGCGGCCCTGCAGGGCGTTCCGGGCGTTCAGCGCGTGGGGAACAAGACGGGAACGTGGCCGGACGCGACGCGCGACGTCGCGGTCGTCGAGACGGAGCGCGGTGCGTATGTGGTGGCGATAATGGCGGAAGGGGACTGGAACTGGGACCTGGTGCGGCGGGCCGCCCTCGCCGTTCACGAAGAATTGACGCGCCGATAACCGCCGGCTGATGCCCCGAAGGCAGCACCGGGTGAAGGTTCCCTGTGATGGGAGTTCGCCGCGACCGGCGCCCGCTCACGGCCGCAGGGTTCCTTGCCGCGGCGCTCCTCCTCGCCTCGTCGGCCTTCGCAGCCGGGTTCGCCGCCGAGCCCTCCGGCGCGCGGGGCGCAGCAGACCCGGGGGAGGGGGCGGCCGGCACGGCGCCGGAGGGGCTCCCGCGGTTCCTCACGCTCGACGAGCTCGACCGGTACGCGCGGATGGCTGGCTGGCCGGATGCGCCGGGATGGTGGCCGGAGATGCGGCGCATCATCCTCTGCGAAACGGCGAATCTCGACCGCGAGGCGTTCAACCCGCAGGACCCGAACGGCGGCAGCTTCGGGCTCGCGCAGCTGAACGGCCGGTATCACTTCGACCGGGCCGGCGAAGACTTCCGGCGCTGGTCGGACCCGGTCGTAAACCTCCGGACTGCCCTCTGGCTGCGGACGGTGCGCGGCAGATTCGGCGGCGAAGGCGGCTGGGCGAACTGCGCGGCGCTCCTCGGGATACACTAAGGTGGTACGAGGAGGTGCACCGTGTTCATCGCGATGAACCAGTTCAAAGTGAATCCCGGCCGGGAGGCCGATTTCGAAGCCGGGTGGCGCACCCGCGAGAGCTACCTTTCCGAGGTGCCGGGCTTCGTGCATTTCGCGCTGCTGAAGGGCGATGAGCCCGGCGACTACATCTCGCACACCATCTGGGAATCCCGGCAGGCGTTCGTCAACTGGACGCAGTCGGAAGCGTTCCGGCGGGCGCATGCGGGCGGCATGCCCGAAGGCATCCTCGCCACCCATCCCCGGGCGCGTTTTTACGATGCGGTGATCGAGCAGGGCGCACCGCTCGCGCCCGCCCGTGGCTGAGCCCGGCGGTCTGCCGCCCCTCAAGCCGGAGTACTTCGCGCGCGAGGACGAGTCGGACGACGCACTCTTCTATGCGCAGCCGCGGCTGGTCACCCATATCGATGACGGGGCCATTCGTGCCCTCGAAGCCTTTTACGGCGACCTGCTTCCCCGCGGCGGGCGCATCCTCGACCTGATGTCGAGCTGGGTATCGCACCTGCCGGCGCAGCTCGCGCCGGCGTTCGTTGCGGGCCTCGGCATGAACCGCATCGAGCTCGAGCAGAACCCCGTCCTTGACGAGCGCGTGGTGCAGGACCTGAACCGGGAACCGGTGCTGCCGTGGCCCGCTGCCAGTTTCGATGCCGCCGTGTGCACGGTGTCGGTCCAGTACCTCGTGCGGCCCGCCGAGGTCTTCGCAGAAGTCCGCCGGGTGCTCGCTCCCGGGGGCGTGTTTGCGGTCGCGTATTCGAACCGGTGCTTCCCGACGAAGGCCGTCGCGGCGTGGCGGGCGCTCGACGACCGGGACCACGCGGCGCTCATCGCGCTCTACTTCGCCCATGCGGGCGGCTTCGATGAGCCGGTCGCATACCAGCTCCGGCCCGGCGGACCYGGGAGCGACCCGCTCTACTGCGTGGTCGCGCGGAAGGGAGGCGCCGCCGGCATCACGTGAACGTCGCCGGGGGGAAGTTCGAGCACCCAGTCCTTTTTCGCGGCGATGCCGAGAACGTCGTACGGGCGTGAGGGGAGGTCGACGAGGAGCGAGGGGCCCGGGCCGAGCGGTTCGAATTCGAGGGTGTGATTCGTGCCGTAGTCGAACTCCCGGCGCACCCGGGCGGGCAGGGTGTTGGTCGCTGCCGGTTCGCCGCGGCGGATGACGACCCGCTCCGGGCGGATGACGATGTCGACCGCATCGCCGGGCTGCGGGTCGCCGTGCCAGCTCGCTGCCACTGCTTCCCAGCCGTCGATGCTGACCGTGAGGCTCGCCGCGGCCCGCGCGACGACGCGGCCGGCGAGGATGTTCGTTCCGCCGAGCAATTCGGCGACGCGGCGGTGCCGCGGGGCGCGAAAGACGCCGTCGCGCGGGCCGGCCTGGAGCACCCGTCCGCGGTCGATGACGACGAGCTGGTCGGCGAGGAGGTGCGCTTCCCGCAGGTCGTGGGTGACGAAGATGATGGCGAGCTCCCGCTCCTGCACGAGGTCCGCGAGGAGCTGGCGGAGGCCCTGCCGGAGCGACTCATCGAGCGCGGAGAAAGGCTCGTCGAGCAGCAGGACGCGGTGCCCGGGGGCGAGGGCGCGGGCGAGGGCGACGCGCTGCGCCTGGCCGCCGCTGAGGGAGCCGGGCCGGCGGTGCTCGAATCCCGGCAGCTCCAGCCGGGCGAGCCAGGCGGCAGCGGTGCGCGCGCGGTCGGCGCGGGAGCCCGCGCGGATGCCGAAGGCCACGTTCCCGCCGACGCTGAGGTGCGGGAAGAGCGCGGGGCGCTGCCCGGCGTAGCCGATGCCTCGGGCATGCGCGGGGAGGTCGAGACCACGGGCGCTGTCGAAGACGACCCGGCCGTCGACGGCGATGCGGCCTTCGCTGGGGGTCAGGAGGCCGGCGACGGCGCGGAGGGTCAGCGATTTGCCGGAACCGGAGGGGCCGAAGAGGACGGTCACGCCTGGCCCCGCTCCGAGCGCGACGTCGAGATGAAAGTCGCCGGCATGCCAGCGGATAGCCGCATCGATGGCGGTCATGGACGGTCCCGGCGGATGGCGGCCTGCAGGACGAAGGTGAGGAGCGAGACCAGGACGAAGCCGATCGCCAGCGCGGCAAGGGAGAGCTGGTGGGCGAGGGTCTCGTTGCCGGCGAGATTGGCATCGTAGATGGCTGCGGGGAGCGACCGCGTCTTCCCCGGAATGCTGGCGGCCACGACGACCGTCGCGCCGAATTCGCCAAGGCAGCGGGCGAACGCGATGAGCGAGGCGGCGATGAGCGACGGCCAGGCGAGCGGCACGACCACGAAGGTGAACACGCGCCACGGCGGAACGAGGGTCCGGGCGCTCATGAGCACTTCTTCATCCACCTGCTCGAATCCTGCCGCCGCCGTGCGGATGTAGAGGGGGATGGAGACGACGGCCGCGGCGATGGCCGCGCCGGGCCAGGTGAACACGAGCTGGATCCCGAGGTCGTCGAGCAGGAAGCGGCCGGTCGGACTTTCCCGGCCGAGGAGCCAGAGGAGGTAGTAGCCAACCGCTGTCGGCGGAAGCACGAGCGGCAGGAGCGAGATGCCGGAGATGACCGCTGCGACGGAGCTTCGCGAGCGCGCGATGGCCCACGCGACAGGAGTGCCCATCGCCACGCAGGCGACCGTCCCGGCCGTTGCGATGAGGAGCGAAATGCGCAGCGGGTCGAGAATATCCATCCGTCAGTTGGAGGCGGGCGGTTCGAAACCGTACTTCGCCAGGTGCTCCTGCGCGGCCGGCGAAAGGAGCTGCTGCAGGATGCAGCGGGCTGTCCGCTCGGCCCCCGTGCCGGCGATGACGGCTCCCGCCTGGTCGATGGGCTGGTGGAGCGATGCATCGAGCAGGCGGAATGTCGTGGGGTCGTGACCTGCGAGCAGAGGCAGGGCAACGATGCCGGCATCCGCGTTTCCTTTATCGACATAATCGACTGACTGGCGCGCGTTCTCCGCGAGGACGAGGCGGCTCTTGACCTGGTCGTAGATGCCGGCGCTGCGCAGGGCCTCTTCAGCGGCCCGTCCGTACGGCGCGTGGTCGGGATTCGCGATGGCGACGCTTTTGTATTCCGGGGCAGCGACGCCCGCGAGGTCGGATGGGAGCGGCAGACCCGGCCGCACGAGCATCGCAATGCGGCCGCGCGCGTATCGCGCCATCCCGCCGGGCGCCACGCGGCCTTCCCTTGCGACCTCATCCGTGTACCGGGTGTCGGCGGAAAGGAAGAGGTCGATGGGCGCTCCTGCGGCGATCTGGCGCGCAAATTGCCCGGAGGAGCCGTAGGTCACGGTGATGCTGGCGCTGCACGCAGATTCGAGCGTGCCCCGGTACTCGTCCAGGGCGAGGCGGAGGTCGGAGGCAGCAGCGACGGCCACGGAAGGACGCATGCCTTCTCCCGGCGCAGCCCCGGCGAGGACATCGGTGACGTAGCCTTGCGGGTCTTGTTGTTCGCTGCTTCCGCCGCAGCCGGCGGAGGCCGCCAGTACGACGGCGAGCGCGCCGGCGCTCGCGAGCATTGCCAAACGGTTCACGCGGGAACCTCCACGGTGTTGTGCAAGGTTTCGAGCCAGGTGATGGTGGCCTCCGCGGCGGAGGCCCGCGCCCCCCTCGAGAGGAGGGCGATGGGCGTGCCCGGTGATAGCGTCCGAAGCTGCTCGAGGTACGCGCGGCAGGCCGTCAGCTGGTCGGCGATGAGGCGGGCGCGCGCCCGGGGCCGTCCGAGGTCATCGAGCAGCGCCAGTTTGAGAAGAAACTCCTGCCGCACCTGGCGGAGGCGGGGAACGGGCGCAGCGAGCCAGGTTTCGGCTGCTCCGCGTCCCTCAGCGGTGAGCTCGAACACTTTCCGCGGCGGCCGGCTTCCGCGGCGCTCTTCTTGCCAGCTCACAAGCCCGGCTGCTTCGAGCGCGTGGAGGTAGCCGTACAGCGTGGGCGGCTCCAGCGGAAACACCTCGTCAACGCCGAGACGGCGGAGCCGGGCGACGAGTTCGTAGCCGTGGGCCGGGCCCGAGAGCAGTGCGGCGAGAAGCGCGAACCCGGCAGGTCCCGGTTCGCTGCGGGCTTTGCGCGGCATGCGCGAAGCATACTCGAACTTCGACTATTCGCTAGAGGACCATCGGCTCGCGGCTGGTGAATTCGTAAAGCATGGCCGGGCGGTGCGCGCCCTGCTTTTCGAAACGGCCGGTGGGACGGACGATGCCGAGCCCGACGACGCGCCGCCGGAAGTTCCGCTTGTCGAGCCGCTCGCCGAGGATGGCCTCGTACGTCTGCTGCATCCGCGTGAGGGTGAATCGCTCGGGCAGGAGGCTGTACACGACGTTGGTGTACTCGAGTTTGTTGCGGAGGCGCTCTTCGGCGTACCGGATGACACGGCCGTTGTCGAAGGCCGTGGGAGGAGCGGGCCGCACCGGATGCCAGGCCGGCCGCCATTCGCTCTCGCTCCGCAGCCGCGTCCGGCCGATGTCGACGAGCGCGAAATAGGACACCACCACTTCGGCGCGGCCCTCGCCGAGGCGGTCGAACGTGTAGAGCTGCTCCAGGAAAACGTCGGAGACCCCGGTTTCATCCTCGAGTTTCCGRCGCGCGGCGGCATCGAGGGTTTCGCCCGGGAGGAGCAGGCCGCCCGGGAGCGCCCATTCGCCCTTGCACGGTTCGGCGGCGCGCTCGATGAGCAGCACGTTCAGGCGGTCCTGGCGCACCGTGAAGATGACGACGACGACGGCGACGGCCACGAACGGAGTGTAGCCTGCCGCGGCCAACGGTCTGCGTGCGCCGGTCGTGACCGTCTCGGGGACCGGCCGTACAATGGGAGCCGGCGGCACTGGAGGGGTCGCATAGTGGTCYAGTGCGCCCGCCTGCTAAGCGGGTTCCGGGGTAACTCGGTCGAGGGTTCGAATCCCTCCCCCTCCGCCACTCTCCCGCCCCGACGGGCCCATGGCGCAGCGCTTCTACCTTTGGACGGTCGGCTGCCAGATGAACAAGGCGGACAGCGAAAAGCTCGCCGCCGGCTTCCTGCGCCTCGGCCTGCGGCAGGTCGATCGGATGGAGCGTGCCGACCTGATCGTCCTCAACACCTGCAGCGTTCGACAACACGCCGAGGACCGGGCGTATTCCAAACTCGGCCGCATTCGCCAGCTCAAAGTGGAGCGGCCGGACATCAAGGTCGCGGTCATGGGCTGCATGGTCGGCCTCAAGACCGACGAGCTCGAAAAGCGGTTCCCCCAGGTCGACGTGTTCGCCCGCCCGCAGCAGTTCGAGCCGATCATGGCGCTGGTCGAAGAGCCCGCTGAGGACCTCGGCGGCGAGTTCTGGCCCCGGACGTACGCGGTTCCGGAAGGCCCGACGGCCTATGTGCCCGTCGTGCACGGATGCAACAAGTTCTGCACCTACTGCATCGTGCCCTACCGGCGCGGCCGGGAGCGAAGCCGGCCGATCGACGAAATCGTGCGCGAGGTTGCCTACCTCACGGCTCACGGCGTTCGGGAAGTGACGCTGCTGGGGCAAACCGTCGAGGCCTACGGCCACGACCTGCCCGGTCAGCCTGACCTCGGCGACTTGATGCGCGAACTCTCGCAGCTGGAACGGCTCGAGCGCATCCGCTTCCTCACGTCGTACCCGAAGGATATGACCCGGCGCATCCTCGAAGCGGTGGCAGAGCTCCCGAAGGTCATGGAGTGTTTCTCGCTCCCGGTGCAGGCCGGCTCGGACGCGGTGCTCGAATCGATGCGCCGCGGGTACACGCGCGCGGAATACCTCGAGAAGATTCGCGAGGTTCGCGAACTCATGCCGGGCGCCGGCATCACGACGGACGTCATCGTCGGCTACCCGGGCGAAACGGAGGCGGACTTCGAACAGACGCTGTCGCTGCTCGAGGAAGTTCGGTTCGACAAAGTCCACGTAGCTGCCTACTCGCCGCGGCCCGGGACGATCGCGTGGCGGAAGCTGCCCGACGACGTCCCGGCGGCGGTGAAGTCCGAACGGCTGCACCGGGTGGAGCAGCTCGAGGCGCGCATCGCCGAGGAGCTGAACCGCGCCTACGTCGGCACCGTGCAGGAGATCCYGGTCGAGGGCATCCGCAACGGGCAGCCGTTCGGCCGGACACGCACCGGGAAGCTCACCCACCTCGATGCGCCGGCGCGCATCGGCGACATGGTGCAGGTGCGCATCGAGCATGCCGGGCCGTTCTCGCTGCGCGGGCTCCCGGTGGACGCCCTCGCGCTCGTCTGAACGTCCGCCGTCCATCAACGGCCGCCTGCTCTCGAGACTGCGGCATCAAGCAACGAGGCCGCCCCGGAGGTGGGCGGCCTGCCATGCATGCGGCTTCGCGGCGGTGAGAAAGCTGGTGGAGCTGAGGGGATTCGAACCCCTTACCTCAACACTGCCAGTGTTGCGCTCTCCCGATTGAGCTACAGCCCCGCCCTTGTCTCGCCATCATGCTACCAGCAGGGCGCGTTCTGCGCCAAACGTTCGGCGGTCGCGGTCAGTGGCGCGTGCGCGGGTCGAGGGCGTCGCGCAGGCCGTCGCCGAGGAACGTGAAGCAGAGCATGAGGGTCGCGACCATCAGCGTCGGCCAGACCAGCTGGACGGGGTGGACCTGGATGGAATCGAGCCCGGAGCCGATGAGGGAGCCGAGCGAGGCGTTCGGCGGCGGCACGCCCAGGCCGATGAAGCCGAGCGTGGCCTCGGCGAAGATGGCGAGCGGGATACCGAACGTCGCCGAGACGATGACGGCGCTCAGCGTATTCGGCAGCATGTGGACCCGCACGACCCGCCACGGGCTGGCCCCCATCGCGCGGGCCGCCGCGACATAATCCTGCTCTTTGATGGAGAGCATCTGGCCGCGGACGAGGCGGGCGACGGTCGTCCAGCTGACGAAGGAGATGGCGATGACGGTGACCAGGAGGACGCCGTTGAAGCCGGGGATCTGGGGGTCGCCCTCGCCGATGATGGGCCAGTCGCGGCCGAGGAGGACTTGCCGGAGCAGGATGATGGCGAGCAGGTCGGGAAAGGCGTAGGCGAGGTCGGTCAGCCACATGAGGATGGTGTCGCTGAGGCGGCCGGCGAGGGCGGCGGCCATGCCGATCGTGACCCCGATGAGAAGCACGATGACCTGCGTGCCGAGGCCGATCTTGAGTGAAAAGAGCGTCCCCTGCAGGAGGCGCGCCCAGAGGTCGCGCCCCAGCGTGTCGGTGCCGAGCCAGTGGTCCCAGCTCGGGTTCTGCTCGGTCGCCTGGAAGTCGGGCACCGTGGGGTCGTAGCGCTGGACGGTGCGGCTGAAATCGGCAGCGAGGGACACGGTGAAGATGACGAGGAGGATGACGCCCGCAGCAACCGCGAGGCGGTTCCGCAGCAGCCGCTGCCACGCCTGGGCCCACAGGCCGCGCTGCTTCGTATGGAGCTGCTGTTCGAGGAAGTCGTAGGGCTGAGCGATCGGCTGGTCGGTGGCGGCCACGTGGCGGGTCCTGGCGAAGGAGTGGTCAGTAGCGGATGCGCGGGTCGGCGAACCCGTAGAGCAGGTCGACGACGAGGTTCATGAAGGCAATGACGACAGCATAGAAGACGGTGACGCCCATGATGAGGCCGTAATCCCGGATGAGGACGGAGCGGACGAATTCGCGCCCAAGCCCGGGGATGGCGAACAGGGTTTCGATGACGAGGGAGCCGGTGATGAGGCCCGCGAAGATCGGCCCGAGCACCGTGAGGACCGGGATCATGGCGTTGCGGGCAGCGTGCCGGATGACGACGGCGAATTCCGCGAGGCCCTTGGCGCGCGCTGTGCGGACGTAATCCTGCCGGAGGACTTCCAGCATCGAGGCGCGGGTGATGCGCGCGATGAACGCCATGGGGAGGAAGCCGAGCGCTACGGTCGGCAGGACGACCTGCCGCCAGTTGCTGAAATCGCCCCGGAACCAGTCCGTGAAGCCGTAGTCGGAGCTGAGGACGTTGAACCAGCCCAGCTTCACGGCGAAGACGATGGTGAGGATTGGCGCGAGGACGATGGACGGCATGGCGGCGCCGACCGTGGCGATGAAGACCCCGGCGTAGTCACCGAACCCGTTCTGGTTGAGGGAGGAGAAGATGCCCAGGCCCAGGCCCAGGATGGTGGCGAACAGGAACGTCGCGATGCCGAGCTGGATTGAGACGCCCATCCGCTCGCGGATGATGTCGGTGATGTTCCGGTTGTTGGCGATGGAGATGCCGAAATCGAACTGGGCCAGGTTCTTCAGGTAGTTGAGGTACTGGACGGGCAGGGGGTCGTCGAGCCCGTACCGCTTCTTGAGATTCTCGAGGGTGGCCGGGGGCAGCGGCTTGTCGCTATCGAAGGGGCCGCCTTCGACGGCGTGCATGAGGACGAAGGTGATGGTGGCGATGGCCACGATGAGAGGGACCATGGCCAGGACGCGCCGGACGGTGTAGGCGAGCATGGCGGATTCCTTGGGAGAGCGGCGGCGGGGAGTCGGACGGGCTCCCCGCCGCCGCGGCGGTCGTCAGGCTGCGGCGCTGGCTACTTCTTCGAGGTCTTCCAGAGCTCGATGTACCAGTCGCCCGGGACGAAGGTGTCGCCCGGCCGCTTGTTTTCCACCATGCCGCTGATGTGCGGCTTGACGAGGAAGGCCGCGAGGGTGTGCCAGAGCGGCGCGATGCCGTTCGCCTCCTGGAGGAGGAGCTTCTCCGCATCGCGGTAGAGCTGGCGGCGCTGCTCGTCGTTCGTATTGAACTTGGCCTTCTCGATGACCTGGTCGAGCGCAGGAACGCTCGTCTTCGTCTTGTTGATGGACCCGCCCGTCTCCCAGAGGCCGAGGAACCAGTTCTCCGGGTCCGGGTAGTCTTCCTGCCAGCCGCCGGTGACGAGCTGGAAGTCGGAGCTGTTGAACCGCGAGGAGCGGGTCTTCGAGTCGACGAACTCGAGCTTGATGTCGATGCCGAGGTGCTTCTTCCATTCGGCCTGGAGGAACTCCCCGAGGAGCTTGTTCGTCTGGTTATCGACGAGGAGCAGGGTGAGCTGCGGGAAGCCCTGGCCGTTCGGGTAGCCGGCCTTGGCGAGGTTCTCCTTCGCCTTGGTCGGGTTGAAGCCGAGGATGGAATCGTACTCGCCGCCCTTGAGGCCGTTGCGGGCCGGCGGGACCCAGCTCGTCGTGGGCGTGTTGGCGTCCTTGAAGACGACCTTCACGAGCGTCGCGCGGTCGGTCGCCTGCGACAGCGCGAGGCGCACCTCGGGCTTATCGACCGGGGATTTGGTGACGTTGAACTCGAGGCCGATGGTGCGGGTCGCCGGGTAGAGCTGGAGCTCCTTGGGGAACTCCGTCTTCAGCTTGTCGAGCTCCGGCTTGTTCGCGACGGTGGCATCGACTTCGCCGGTGCGGTACGCGTTGTTGAGGACGGCCGGGTCATCGACGTACTTCAGGACGACCTTCTCGACGCCGACCGGGGTGCCGACCCAGTTCGGGTTCGGCTTGAGCTCCATGCTCGCCTTTTCGGTGTAGGCGCTCGGCATGAAGGGGCCGTTGTAGACGTTCTCCAGCGGGCCGGGCCACGGGGCGTCGACGCTGGCGAGCTTGTGCTTCGGCGCGGGGAAGGTCGGCCAGAGCGCGAGCAGAATGGGGAAGGTCGGCTGCGGCTCCYGGATCTTCACTTCGAGCGTCTGGGCGTCGATGGCGCGAACGCCCACCTTCTTCCGCAGCTCTTCCTTCTCGGCGGCCGACTTGTCGGCGGCGTTGTAGTAGTCGTCGCAGCCGACGATGTTCGTCAGGATGTACTGGTAGTGCCCGGCGACGTCCGGGTTGCAGGTGCGCTGGATGCCGAGGACGAAGTCCTCCGCGGTGAGGGGCTGGCCGTCGGACCACTTGAGGTCCTTCTTCAGCTTGATGGTGTAGGTCTTGCCGTCGGCCGAGACTTGCGGCTGGCCATCGGCCATCGCGGGCTGCGGCTTATCGTTGATGTCGAGGTGGTAGAGGCCGCGCCAGACGTAGACGAAGTGGGTGATGTCCTGCGCGAAGTCGGAGAAGTGCGGATCCCAGGTTTCGAACTGGGTCGCGCCGATGGTGATGGTGCCGGACGGTGCGGCCGAGCCGCCGCCGCTCGGGCTGGTGGCGGTGGCGCCGCCGGAACCGCCAGAGCCGCCATTGTCGTCGTCGTCGCCGCAGGCGACTGCTGCGGCGGCCACGGCGACGATGGCGAACACGCTGAGCAGCATGCGCCAGTAACGTTTGGTCATCGGTCGTGGTTCCCTCCTCTTTTCGATTGACCGGACGGTAAGGTGCTCCCGGGTTTCTTTTGTGTCAATCAATCTTTACCCGGGCGCGGCGAACGTCACCGATTCGCAATGTGCGCTGGCCCACCTCCTCCCCGGGCCGGGGGTGCCGGCCTTGCCGAAGGTACGCTGCCCGGCCGCTGCCGGATGCCGGCCGCTCGCCGGGTGGCGAAGGCGGACCTATCCTGAAGGCACTCAGCAGCGCGGAGTATCGAGTGAGCCGCATCCTCGCCATCGTTCATGTGCAGGGGCGCGACCAGAAGGGCGTGGTCGCGCGCATCAGCACCTACCTCGCCGAGCGCAGCATCAACATCGAGGACATCGAGCAGCGGGTCGTCCAGGGCCAGTTCCTGATGGACATGCTGATCGACATCACCGAAGCCACCGTGACGCTCGACGAACTCGTCACGGGGCTGCTGGCGATCGGCCGCGAGATCGGGATGGAGATTCGCGTGACGCTGCACAGCGAGCGGCAGCGGCAGCGGGTGGCGGTGCTCGTTTCGAAGGAGCCGCACTGCCTCGAGCAGCTCATCGCCGACTGGCGCTCGGGCGAGCTGCGGGGCGACCTCGTGTGCGTGCTTTCGAACCATGAGACGCTGCGGCCGGTGGCGGAGGCTGCCGGCATCCCCTTCGAATGGCACCCCAGCGACGACAAGGCGGCGCACGAGGCATTCCTGCTCGAGCGGCTCGGGCACTACCGGGCCGATCTCGTGGTGCTCGCGCGCTACATGCAGATTCTCACCGGCGCGGTGGTGCAGCCGTACGCCGGCCGGATCATCAACATTCACCCGTCACTGCTGCCGTACTTCCCCGGCGCCAACCCGTACCGCCGCGCCTGGGAGGACGGGGTCCGGGTGACCGGCTGCACCGCCCACTTCGTAACTGAGGAGCTGGACGCCGGGCCGATCATCCTCCAGGACGTGTTCCATATCGACGTCGGGGTCGACACGGTGGAGGACGTGCGGCGGAAGGGCCGGGCGCTCGAAGGCGTGGTGTTGAGCCGCGCCGTGCAGCTCTACCTGAACGGCGAAATCGTGGTGCTCGACGGGAAGGTGGTGTTCAAGCCCGGGATGCGGACCCTGCTTCGCGACCTGCGCGGACGCCCGTAGCGCGGGGCTCGTCATTCGGCCCCRGGCGCCACGCCATCCGGACGCCGGGCACACGGCCGCGGTAAACATCGACCACGTGCTCCGGGCAGACCGGGACGAGCGCGTGGGTCTCGCCGTCGATGTCGCCGAAGCGGTGGGTGGCTGCCGTGAGGATGTCGAAACGCGAGGTCAACAGGCCGACGGGATTGGTTACCCGCTGCGGGGGTCGGCCGTCGGCCTGGCAGAGTGCGCAGACGGTCATTGGGTCGCTCCTCCCTGGGGGCTGCGGCTCCCAAGCCTACCACCGGCCGGCCGATAACGGTTCTGCCGAGTATCAAGATTCCGGACGGGTTACGAGCAGGTTGCGCGTCCGGCGGTGCCGCCACCAGAACATCGGCAGGAGCGCGGGCCGCACGAGGAGCCACTCGAGGAACTCCCCGGCGGGAGTCGGAAAGAGCCGGAACGCGACCGTGTCCTCCAGCCAGGCGCCGCCGGGCGCAGGAAGGAAGCGGTGCTGGTGGCGCCACCGCCGGAACGGACCCCGCTCCTGCACGTCCTCAATGAGGCGGCCTTCGACGACGCGGGCGATCCGGGCGGTCCAGGTCACGCCCAACCGCCCCCAGCCGAGGCGGAAGACMYGGAGGTCGCCCTCTCGCGCGGGGGCCGGTTCCGAAAGGAGCCGGAAAGGCGGGAACGGCGGGCTGATGCGGGCAAGATTCCGCACGTCGGCGTGAAATGCAAAGAGGCGATCCGGCGGGACGGGGATGAACGAGCGGGCGCGAAGGATGGTCACAGCGGGGGCTCCTTGCCGAGGAATTCGAGAGCGTCGCGGGCGGCGTTGATGCCGGAAAGCGCCGTACCGACCGTGCCCTGGCCCGGGAAGGTGTGGTCGCCGGCGAGCCAGAGCTGCGGACCGGCCCGGCGCGACGGCGCGCGGAGGGCGACGACCGAGGGCACCTGCCGAAGGCCGCCGACGAATCCGCCGGGCCGCCCGGTGAACCGCTGGTAGGTCGCCGGTGTCGCGGAGCGGAGGAGGAGGATGCGGCGGTCGACATCGGGGATGACGCGGCGGACGGCCGCGAGCAGCTGCCGCTCGAGCTCTGCCCGGCGCCCGCACGCCTGCCCGGGCGGCACCGCGAACTCCGCGGGCTGGACGTGGGTGGACACCGAAATGCTCCAGCGGTGGGCCCGCGCTCCGCGGCCGGGGTAGATGGAGACGAGCGCATTCGCGCCCGCCCGCTCGAGGTCGGCCGTATCGGCGACTACCTGGTGGAACGGGTGGAGCGGCGCGAGGCCCGAAGCGTCGATGCCCAGGTGCAGGACGAAGGCGCCCCATGCTTCGCCCGGCTTCGGGATGCGCGGCGGGCGCCCGAGGAGGAGGTCGAGGCCGGCTGGCGGCACATTGGCAACGACAGCGCGCGCGGTCACGCGCTCCCCCGAGTCGAGGACCAGCGTCCAGCCGCCGCGCTCCCGGACGAGGCGCGCCACCCCGGCGGCGAACCGGACCTCTCCGCCGAAGCTGCGAATCGCGCGAACCAGGCGCATGGCGAGCGCGCCGGTTCCGCCGTCGACCCACTGGCAGCCGCGCCGGTAGAGGTCGAGCGCGATCCCTCCCTGCACGGCAGAGCAGTCGCTGGCAGTCGCCCCGGTCGCATCGAGGAGGAGTGCGTCGATGAGGGCGTCGGCCTCCGCCGACCCGCGGGCGCCGAGCAGCTGCTTGACCCGCCCGACCGTGGCGAAGAGCCACGGGGCGGCGAGCGCGAGCTGGGGCCGCACCGCCCGCAGCGAGCGCCGGACGTCCGCAGGCCGTTCGAGGGGAAAGGACGGCAGAGTGCCGCCGATGCGGTAGACCTCGCCGCCGACGAGTCGGACCCACCGCCAGAAGCGGCGGTAGCCCGCCGGCGCGCCGGGGAAGCTCCGTTCGAACTCCGCCGCCCACGCGGCGTGGTCCGCGAGGTAGGGCACGGTGCGGTCCGGCAAGTGGAAGACGATCGAGGGGTCGAGGGGCGTGCTCTCGACCTCCAGTGCCGAGGACGTCGAAGACCTGTCGAAGGATGCCGCCGGGTTCGAGGCCGGTCACGACGGTCGCGCCGGCGGGGAACCAGAAGCCTTCGAGCGCGAAGTCGCCGGCGCAGCCGCCGGGACGGGAGTGTCGCTCGAACAGGGCCGTCCTTGCACCGGTCTGCGCCGCAAGCGCAGCGGCGACGAGGCCGCCGAAGCCGCTGCCGATGACGGCGACGTCGAAGTCGGGCCGTTCTCTCACACGACCATCGTATGGACTTCGACATGAGTTTGACAAACGTTCGGGGCTGCGCAAGGATGGAGAGCATGAAGACGCCTGGCATCTACCGGATCGCGCAGGTGGAAGCCCTCACGGGCGTGAGTGCGCACGCCCTCCGTGCGTGGGAGCGCCGGTACGGCGTGCCGCGGCCGAGCCGGACGGGCGGGCAGCAGCGCACGTACTCAGAGGCCGACATCGCGATGATTCGGCGGATGCAGGAGCTCTCGCACCAGGGGGTGCCGCTCGCGCGCGCGGCCGAACTCGTTCTCCTGGAGGCCTCGACGCCCGGCGAGGGGTCCGGGCCGCGCATTGCGCTGCTGACCTCCGAGCTTTTTGACGCGCTCCTCGCCTTCGACGAACCCCGGGCTGCTGCGGCGTGGGCTGAGCTGTTCGACACGCTCGACCTGCTGGCGGCCTTCGAGCGTGTCGTCGTGCCCCTGATGCGGGAGATCGGCACGGCCTGGCACGAACAGCGCATCACCGTCGCGCAGGAGCACTTCGCGTCGAACTTCGTCCGGGCGCGGCTCGACCAGCTGAGCCGGCAGGTGCAGCCTCTGCCGGGCGCGCCGACTGTGGTCCTGGCCTGCCTCGAGGGCGAACACCACGAAATCGGGCTGCTCATGCTGGCCGTGATGCTCCGCTTCCRRGGGCTGCGGACGATCTACCTCGGGCAGGATGTGCCGGATGACGCGCTCATCCGGACCGTCGAAGACGCACAGCCGGAGGTGCTGGCCGTGAACGCCGGCACGGCCGACGGCGCGCGGCACCTGCCGGGCATCGTGCGGGTGCTGGCCGAGACCGCGCCGCTCACGTCGATCGTCTACGGCGGCGGCGCCTTCGATGCCGAGCCGGCGCTGCGCATCGACGCTCCGATGGCGCACTACGGCGGGCCGCGGCTCCTCGACGCCGTGGCGCTGGTCAACGACCTTGGACGTTCTCGCACAGGAGGTGCGGTGTGAAAGTTGCCGTTGCAGGCGGAACCGGTTTGCTGGGGCGGGCCATCACCACAGCCCTGCTCGACGCCGGCCATGAGGTGGTCGTCGGCTCGCGGTCGCGGCCGGCAAAGGACCCCATCGACAGCCGCGCACAGTGGGTCTCGGTCGACGTCATGGCCCCCGCGACGCTTCCTGCGCTGCTCGCCGGCGCCGACGCCGTCGTCGACGCCGTGCAGTTCCCGAACTCGCCCATCGAGAACCCGAAGAAGGGGTACACCTTCGAGCGGATCGACCTGGGCGGCACCCGGAACCTCGTCGACGCGGCGAAGGCTGCGGGCACGCCGCTGTTCATCGGTCTGAGCGGCGTCGGCGCGGCCGAGCACGCCGCCTACCACTGGCTTCGCTTCAAGTGGCAGGAGGAGCAGCACATCGCCGCCTCCGGCGTGCCGTACGTCGTCTTCCGGCCGAGCTGGATTTACGGCCCGCGCGACGTTTCGCTCAACCGCTTCCTCGGATTCGCGAAGTTCCTCCCGTTCGTGCCGGTCATCGGGAACGGGAAGACGCGCATCAACCCGCTGTTCATCGACGACCTCGCGGCGCACGTCGTGGCGGCGCTCGAGAAGCCCGAGGCCCGGGGGCGCATCTTCGAAATCGGCGGCCCGGCGGTGATGACGATGGACGAGGTCATCACGACCGCGCTGCGGGTCGCGGGCAAGCGGCGGTTCCTCCTGCACTCGCCGAAACCGCTGATGAAGCTGGTCGCGAGCGTGGCGCAGTACGCGCCCGGCCGGCCGCTGACGCGCGGGGCGATCGACTTCATCACGATGGACGGCATCGCCGACACGACCGCGCTCGGCGAGGTGTTCGGCCTGAAGCTGACGCCGCTCGAGGAAGGGCTCGCGACGTATCTCAAGCGTTGACCATCGGGGGTTCCATCTATAGCAGGCATCCACCGCTTGCATGGACCCGGCGGAGATCGCGTAGAATCGGGCTGCGGCACCGCGGGGGCCGCGGACGACACCCTATCCGCACGGGACGACCATTGCGCGCTGACACCTCCGACGTAGCGTTCAGGCTTCTCCTGGCCCTCGGGGAGCTCTGGGAGGGGCTCCACCGGGCGGGCATCGACCCCTCAGCCCGCGGCCTCCATATCACGCATGAATACCTGGGCGGCTACACGAGGTACTGCGCCGGGCCCGGCTCCCACCCGCGGCTCGTGGTCGAATGGAACGAATCGTCCCGCCACCTCCGCGTCATCCGGTGCGAACCGTGGCCCGGCGTGGAGGCCACCATCTCGGCGACGGTCGCGCTCGTCCGGGCCGAGGCCCGCGCCCGCGGCATCAGCGACATCGTCGACCGGACGCTGGTCGCGGCCTGCAAGGAGCCGCTGAAGCCGGCGCGCAAGACTGTGCTCCCCACAGCAATGCAGGGCAATCCTGCGCTCGCCGCGCGGAGGGCGTAGCCGGCCTGCCCCCGGGCGCGTACGATCCCGCCCGTGACTTCTGCGACGGCATTCCCGCTTCCCCGTCGCGCGCGGCTCCTGCCGATGCTGACGGCCGCGCACCGCGAGCGGGGCTACCTCGACCGCCCGACGGTCGAAGCGATCGCCCGGGAGCTGCGCATCCCGGCCGCCGAGGCGTGGGAGGCGGCGACCTCCCAGCATGAGTTTGCATTCGACCCCCGCACTGCAGGACGCGCATGCAGCGGCGTCGCGTGCGCCATCCAGTCGGGCTGGCGCGAACCGACCCTCCCGGCAGGCTGCCTGTTCTCCTGCTACGCCCCGCCGGCGAGCGGCGATGAACGCCCGTTCCCGCCGGAGATGGTCCGCCGGGCCGGGCCGCTCCTCGCGCCGTGGGAAGGCGGCTGGGTCGGGCTCGAGCGCGCCCGGGCTCTCGGTCCAGCGGCAGCCCTGGAAGCGTTGGCGTCGTCCGGGCTGCGCGGGCGCGGGGGCGCCTACTTCCCGACGGTTGCGAAGTGGCAGGCCGCGCTGCGCCATGGTGCGCCGGTGGCGCTCGTGCTGAATGGCGAAGAGGGCGAACCGGGCGTTTTCAAAGACCGGGCGCTCCTCTGCCTCAGGCCGGAGCGGGTCGTCGAAGGGCTCGCGATTGCGATGGAAGTGCTCCGGCCGGCGGTCACCGTCGCGTTCATCAACGGCTCGGCCGACCCCGCGGCAGAAGCGTTCGAGCGCGCGCTCGCGGCCTCGCCGGTCGCCGGGCAGGTGCTCGTCTATCGCGGCGCCGGCGGATACGTCCTCGGCGAGGAGACGGCGCTCCTCAACGCCATCGAGGGCCGGCGCGCGGTGCCGCGGCCCCGGCCCCCGCTGCCGGTCGATGCGGGGCTGTTCGGCATGCCGACGATCGTGAACAATGTCGAGACGTTCGCCGCGGTGAGCACCATTTTTCGGCAAGGTGCGGCGGCATTCCGTTCGCTCGGGACTGCGGAGGCGCCCGGGACGCGCATCCTCTCATTGAGCGGACGGGTCGCGCGGCCGGGCGTCTACGAGGCGCCGCTCGGGACGCCGCTCGCTGCGGTGCTGGAGGAAGCCGGGGCGCCGCCACTGGAACGCACCGCGCTGCTGTGCGGCGGACCGTCGGGCGGGTTCTTGCCGGCGGCGATGGCCGGGCTGCCCATCCTGCCCGGCCGCTACCACCCGACCGGGGCGATGCTTGGGGCGGGCGGCATCGTGGTCCTCGAAGCGCCGGGCGACATCCGCCGCGCGGCGCTGACGATGGCCGCGTTCAATGCGGAGCAGTCGTGCGGCAAATGTACGCCCTGCCGCGAGGGCGCGCCGCTGCTGTTCGAGCAGCTCTCGGCCGGCGAGACGGCCGATACGGAGGAGCTGGCCGAGGTCGTGCAGGCGGCTTCGCTGTGCGGACTCGGGCAGATGGCGGCCGGACCGATCCGCTCCGCGCTTGCGTTCTGGCCGGGGGCGTTCCGATGAAGGTCGACGGGCGCGAGGTCGAATCGGCCGGGACGATCCTCGATGCGGTGCTGGCGCTGGGCATCAGCCTGCCGCACCTGTGCAAGGACGACAACCTGCCACCGATCGGCGCCTGCCGGACGTGCCTCGTGGAGGCGGACGGCCGCATCGTCGCTGCCTGCCACACGCCGGCCGCCGGGGTCGGGGAGGTGCAGACAGCGAGTGAGCGCGCCGTTCGGCTCCGTCGGGCCGTGCTCCGGCTGACCGCGCGGATGCACGGGCCGGAGCCCGACGTCGAGGGCGGCCCGCGGAGCGCGGAACTCTGGGCCGCCTATGACGAGCACGGGCTGAAGCAGCCGGCCTACCCGCGGCGGCTCCGGGACACCCTCGACACGAGCAGCCCGTTTTTCCACTTCGACGAACAGGCGTGCATCCTCTGCGGGCGGTGCGTTGCGGCCTGCCRGGGCCTTCAGCACATCGGGGCGATCGGCATCGCGGGTACTGGCACGCACGCCCGGGTGACGCCCGGGACGGGCGTCTCCTTCGCGGCCTCCACCTGCACCGCTTGCGGGTCGTGCGTCGCTGCCTGCCCGACCCACGCGCTTCGCCCGGCCGTGGCGCTGCAGAAGGGTGAGCCCTTCGAACATTCTCCGGAGGGGTGAGATGGAGACGAAGACCTGGACGACCTGCCCCTTCTGCGGCGTGGGCTGCGGCATCGTGGTCCATACCCGCGAAGGGCGGATCACCYGGGTCGATGACGACCCGGCGAACCCCTCGAGCCGGGGCATGCTCTGCGTGAAGGGGCGGTTCGGCACGACCTTCGTACAGCACCCGGACCGGCTCACCACGCCCCTCATCCGCCGGGGCGGCGACCTCGCGCCGGCGAGCTGGGACGAGGCGCTCGACCTCATCGCGGCCCGGCTGCCAGCCTACCGCGGCCGATTTGGGAGCTTCGCGAGCGCGAAGGCGACGAACGAAGATGCGTTCGTCCAGCAGAAGTTCGTGCGCCTCATCATGGGCACGAACAACATCGACCACTGCACGCGGCTGTGTCATTCGCCGAGCGTCGAGGCGATGCTGGACCAGCTGGGCAGCGGCGCGACCAGCAACTCGTACCTCGACTACGAAGAGGCGTCATGCCTCATGCTGGTCGGCTGCGACCCCGGCTCGAACCACCCCGTGATCGCGTCGCGGATGCGGAAGGCGGTCGACGAGTTCGGCGCAAGGCTGGTCGTGGTGAACCCGAAGCGCATCGATATGGCGGAGCGGGCAGACATCTTCCTGCAGCCGCAGCCGGGGACGGATGTCGCGCTCTTCAACGGGATGGCGCGGGCCATCCTCGATGATGGGCTCGAGGACCGGGCGTTCATCGCCGGCCGGACCGAGGGTTTCGAGGCGTGGCGCGACGCCGTCCTGGAGCGGACGGTGGAGGAGTACGCGGCGCTCTGCGGGGTGGCCGCGGCGGACCTGCGCGCGGCGGCGCGGCTGTACGCGTCGCCTCCCCCGCGGCGCGGGCTGTCCCCCGGCGAGCGGCCGGGCAGCTGCCTCGCCTGGGGCATGGGCATCACCCAGCACGCGCACGGGACCGACAACGCGCGGGCGCTCATCAACCTGGCGCTGCTCACGGGGCAGCTCGGCCGGCCCGGCTGCGGGATTTCGCCGCTGCGGGGCCAGAACAACGTGCAGGGCTGCGGCGATGCAGGCTGCATCCCCGATTCGCTGCCGGGCTACCAGCCGTACGCGGGCGATGTCGCGGCCATCTTCGAGGAAGCCTGGGGCGCAGGCATCCCGCGTGAGCCGGGCATCAAGGCGACGGACATGGTGGAGCGCATCGCGACGGGCGAGATCCGGGCGATGTACATCGTCGGCGAGAACCCGCTCCTCGCGGAGCCGAACCTCTCGCACGCCGAGGAGCTGTTCCGGCAGCTCGACTTCCTCGTCGTGCAGGACCTGTTCCTGCACGAGACGGCGCAGCTCGCGCACGTGGTGCTCCCGGCCTGCTCCTTCGCCGAGAAGGACGGCACGTTCACGAACAGCGAGCGGCGGGTGCAGCGGGTGCGCCCGGCCATCCCGCCGGTGGGTGCATCGCGGCCTGACTGGGCGATCATCGCCGACCTGGCGCGGCGGATGGCGCCGGCCGCCGGCATCGACCCGCGGCAGTTCGCGTACAGCTCGGCTGCGGAGGTGTTCGCCGAGATGGCGCGGCTCACGCCGCAGCTCCGGGGCATCAGCTACGAGCGGCTGGACCGGGAGGGCGGCATCCAGTGGCCGTGCCCGGCGCCGGACCACCCCGGCACGCGCTACCTCTACGCCGACCGGTTCCCGCGCGGGCTGGGGAAGTTCGTGCCGGTCCGGCAGGCCGCGCCGGCGGCGGAAATGCCGGACCGCGAGTATCCGCTCGTGCTCAACACGGGGCGCGTGCTGTACCACTGGCATGGCGGGACGATCACGCGGCGCGTGGAGGCGCTGGTCGAACAGATGCCGGATGTGCCGGTCGTCATGCACCCGGAGGACGCAGCCCGTCTGGGCATCGCCGACGGCGATGAGGTGGTGGTGCGGTCGCGGCGGGGGCGGCTGAGCGGCAAGGCCGTGGTAACGGACGCCGTGCGGGAAGGCTCGCTGTTCGTGCCGTTCGTGAAGCTGCGGGAGAGCGCGGCGAACTTCCTGACGAACAACGCCTACGACGAGCCGTCGCGCATCCCGGAGTACAAGGTGTGCGCGGTGCGTGTCGAGAAGAAGCGGCCCCGGCTGGCGAGAGCTACCGCCGCTCCGCCCACTGCTTCGCGTGGTAGGTGATGATGATGTCGGCCCCGGCGCGGCGGATACTCGTGAGCGCTTCGTCGATGATGCGGCCGCCGTCGAGCCAGCCGCGTTCGATGGCGGCCATGAGCATGCTGTACTCGCCGCTGACGTTGTAGGCGGCGACCGGGACGGTGACGGCTTCGCGGACGGCGCGGATGACGTCGAGGTACGGCAGGGCCGGCTTCACCATGACCATATCGGCGCCCTGGTCGAGGTCCGCGAGGACTTCGCCGAGGGCCATGCGGGCGTTCGCCGGGTCCATCTGGTAGCCGCGGCGGTCGCCGAAGGCCGGCGCGCTATCGGCAGCCTCGCGGAACGGGCCGTAGAACGCGCTCGCGAACTTTGCCGCGTAGGAGAGGATGGGCACGTCCGAGAATCCGGCCGCATCGAGGGCCCGCCGGATGGCGAGCACGCGGCCGTCCATCATGTCGCTCGGGGCGATGACATCGCAGCCGGCGCGGGCGAGCGAGACCGCCGTCTCTGCGAGCAGCGGGAGTGCCGCGTCGTTATCCACCGAACCGTCCGGCCGGAGCGGGCCGCAGTGGCCGTGGCTGGTGTACTCGCACAGGCAGACGTCGCCCATCACGAGGAGGTCGGGCGCGGCATCTTTGATGCGGGGAATGGCCTGCTGCACGATGCCGTCGGCGGCCCATGCGCCGCTCCCCGTGTCATCCTTGGCGGCCGGGAGGCCGAACAGCATGACGCCGCCGATCCCGAGGCGGGCGAGCCTGCGGGCTTCATCGGCGAGGGCATCGATCCCGAGGCGGTCCTGCCCGGGCATCGAAGGAATCGGCGAGCGGCCGGAGAGGCCGGCTTCGACGAACAGCGGGTAGATGAGGTGCGCCGGCGTCAGCTCGGTTTCGCGGACGAGCCGGCGCATCGCCTCGCTGGAGCGAAGCCGACGGTGGCGGGCGAAGGTCCCGAGTTCCATGTGCTGCGAGTGTAGCATCGGTGAACCCCCGGAGGCCGCGCGCTCTGCGGCGGGATATCCTTGGGAGCGGCATGGAACGACGGCTCCCGGCGCAGTACGAAGGCTGGCAGGCGCACGAGGCGCAGATGCGGCGCATGACGACGCCCGAACTCGTGGCGGAGATCCAGGACGGCCCGCCCGACCGGCGGCTGGCCGCGCTTTCGGTGATTAACCTCGCGGCGGTGGAGCCCGCAGTGGTGCGGGACTGGATTCGGACGCTGCCGGATGCCGAGGCGAACGAGCTGGCAGGCGCGATCCCGGTCCTCTCTCCGGATGGGTCGTGTGACGAAGACGCGCGCTGGTGCGCGCTCGCGCGGGATGGCTACGAAGCGCGGCGGCTGCCGACGTTCCTCGTCGTGCTCATGGCCTCGCTCGAGGCGATGGAGTCCCGGGGCTGTGCCGGCGCGGCGGCCGAGTGGGAACGGACCGCCGACTGGCTGGGCGAGATGTTCGACCGCCTGAGCGCCGAGGGGGACGAGGACGCGCTCGACGACATCTCGCTGTTCGTGTTCGAGAACTACCTCGACCGCGATGCGATGTTCGAATGCTTCTGCGGCGCAATCGTGCGGCACGAGTGGTTCGCGGGCGAAGTGAGCGCGAACCCGTCGATCTACCTGGCGAGGCTGCCTGAAGCGCGGCAGCGGCGAGCGCTCCTCGAGGCGGCGCAGGCCGGCGGCCTGCCCTTCGAGCAGGCGTGGGCGAACCTGCGCACGTCGTAACGGCGGCGATGCGTCAGACGGCGCACTCGCCTTCGCCGCGCTGCAGCCGGTAGAGCTCGAGCCGGTTCCAGTCGATGAACATCGCGCGGTTGTCGTCGGTGAACTCGCCCGGGATGCAGAGGTCGGCGATCGCCTCTTCGAACGGGGCCGTCCCGACGCGGTCGAAGAAGGCGTTGAACGTCTCGCCCGGCTGCCGGTTCGATTCGTAGAGGCGGATGAAGCGCTCGACGGCGTCGGGGCCGCGTTTTGCGGGCAGGCGGACCTTGAGCTGCTGCGCGAGGCGGAGCTCGCCGTTGTCGTAGCTGCCGCCGAGGAAGACGTGGTAGGCGGGGAGCTGATGCTCGCCGACCTTCATCGCTGCGCCGTGGAAGCCGATGGTGGCGATGTGGTGCTGGCCGCAGCTGTTCGGGCAGCCGCTCATCTTGATGTGGATGCGCCGGGTGAGCGGGTCGGTGATGTCCRRGGATTCGACGCGCTCCTGGATGGCCTGGTTGAGCCCCATCGAAGAGGTGATGCCCAGTTTGCAGCTGTCGGTGCCGGGGCAGCTGACGACGTCCGTGATGGACTGGGCGCCGATGTCGGCGAGGCCGAGTTCCTTCAGGCGCAGGAAGACCTCGTACAGGCTTTCGTCCCGGACCCAGCGGAGGACGATGTTCTGGCCGACGGTGGTGCGGGCGTAGCCGCCGGTGTACTCGCGCATGATGGCGGCGAGACCGCGGAACTGTTCCGGCCGGAGGTCGCCGCGCGTGACCTTCACCTCGACGGCGCTGAAGCCCTGCTGTTTCTGCGCGCGGACGTTCGCGGCGACGAACGCGGTGAATTCCCGGTGGTCGCCGTTCGGCTGCTGGTAGTGGGGCCGCCTGGCGGGGGCGTTGGCCGCCTCATCGTGGATGAAAAGGAGCGGGTCAGGGCGGAAGTCGCGGCCTTTCGCCCAGTCGCCCTGGAGCTCCTCCTCCACCATCCGGCGGAACTCGTCGATGCCGACGCGGTCGACGAGGAACTTGATGCGGGCCTTTGCGCGGTTCTTCCGGAGCTCGTCGGCGCGGTTGAAGATGCGCAGCACCGCCTCGGAAACCTTGAGGTACTCATCGACGGAGACGAACTCGTAGAGGACCGGGGCTTTGCGCGGCATCGTGCYGAGGCCGCCGCCGACGACGATAGTGAAGCCCTTCACGCCGTCGCGGATGCGCGGGATGAAGCCGAGGTCGTGGATGCCCGTGATGGCGGTGTCGGCGTCGCTCGCGCTGAAGGCCACCTTGAACTTGCGGGGCAGGAGCTGGGTGAGGGGGTTGCGCAGCCAGCGCCGGGCGAACGCACCGGCGTACGGGGTCGGGTCGAACGGCTCGCCCTCCTGGATGCCGGCCCACGGGTCGCCGGTGACGTTGCGGACGGTGTTGCCGCACGCCTCGCGGGTGGAGAGCCCGGCGCGGCCGAGGACGAAGAGCGCCTCAGCGGCTTTGAGGAGGGGGATGTGGTGGAACTGGATGTTCTGGCGGGTCGTGATATGGCCCTTGCGGAGGGGGGCGTACTTCTCCGCGACCTCGGCGAACGCCTCCATCTGCTCCGGGGTGACGCCGCCGAAGGGAAGCTTGACGCGGATCATCTGGACGTTCGGCTGGCGCTGTCCGTAGACGCCCTGCTTCAGCCGGAAGCCGATGAACTGGGCCTCGTCCCATTCGCCGTCCAGGAATCGCCTGGCCTCGGTCTGGAAATCTTCGAGTTCGCGCTCGAGGACCGGGAGCACTTTCCCGGGCTCGTTGGTGTAGACGATGGTCTCGACGTCGGGCATGGCGCACCCCGGACTGAGGATTGGCGCAGTTCCGCCGAGGATCTCAGCAGAAAGCTGACTGACTTTATCAACTTCTCCTCTTGCCCGCAACGGGGAAGGCGCATAAAGTTGAGCGAGTTACTCAGCTAAGGAGCTGCCGATGGCTGCCGCGCCGGCTTTCACCGAGGCCGAATTTCGGATGCTCAACGACCGGTTCGAAACCGCCGAGCCGCAGGAGATCGTGCGCTGGGCCGTGGAAACGTTCGGGGACGGGCTCTCCATCGGCGCCAGCTTCGGGGGCGCGAGCGGGATGGCCATCCTGCACATGGCGGCCCGCCTCAAGCCGGATGTGCACGTCTTCGTTCTCGATACGGACTACCTGTTCGAGGAGACGTACGAAACGATGCGCCGGGCTGTGCCGGCGCTCGGCCTGACCAACGTGCAGGTGTACAAGTCGAAGCTCACGCATGAGGAGCAGGCGCGCCAGTACGGCGCAGCGCTCTGGATGCGGGACCCGGACCTCTGCTGCGAGCTGCGGAAGGTGGAGCCGAACCGGCGGGCGCTCGAAGGGCGGACAGCATGGATGAGCGGCCTCCGGCGGGACCAGTCGGAGGGCCGGGCCGATACCCCGATCGTGGCGTGGGCGGCGAAGTTCGGGGTCGTGAAAATCAATCCGCTGGCGAACTGGACCGAGAAGCAGACGTGGGCGTACCTGCTGGAGCACGGGGTGCCGTACAACCCGCTCCTGGACCGCGGCTACGCGAGCATCGGCTGTTACAACTGTACGGTGCCCGGTGTCCAGGGGCGGGCGGGCCGCTGGCAGGGCTTCGAAAAGGACGAGTGCGGGCTGCACACCTGAATGCGCGTGAACGGCGCGGCGGGCGTCCGCGCCGGGAAGGACTGGAGATGACGCAACGACACGGTTTCGTGGTGTGGTTCACGGGGCTCTCGGGAGCGGGGAAATCGACGCTCACGGGGCTGCTTGCGCCGGAACTTCGCCGCCGCGGCCTGGCGGTCGAGGTGCTCGACGGCGACGAGGTGCGCGCGCACCTCTCGAAAGGGCTGGGATTCAGCCGGGAGGACCGGGACACGAACATCCTGCGGATTGCCTACGTGGCGCGGCTGCTGGCGCGCAACGGGGTGGCCGTCATCACGGCGGCAATCTCACCCTATCGCGAAACGCGGAACGCTGCCCGCGCGATGGTCGAATCCGACGGCGTCCCGTTTCTCGAGATTCACCTCGCGGCATCGCTCGAGGCGTGCGAAGCGCGTGATGTCAAAGGGCTCTACGCCGAGGCGCGGGCGGGGAAGCGGCCCGGGTTCACCGGGATCGATGACCCGTACGAGCCGCCGCTCATTCCCGACCTCCGCCTCGATACCGGCAGCGAACGCCCGGAGGTCAGCCTGGCGGCCCTGGTGAGGCTGCTCGAGGAGCGGGGCCTCGTGCCCGCTGGCGAGGGGGTGGCCCGATGACGGCAAGCGCGGTGATGCCCGTCGACCACGACCCCGGCCTCGACCTCCTCGAGGCCGAGGCCATCTTCATCATGCGGGAGGTCGCAGCCGAGTTCGAGCGGCCGGCGCTGCTCTTCTCCGGGGGCAAGGATTCCATCGTGCTCCTTCGGCTGGCGCAGAAAGCGTTCTGGCCGGCGCGCTTCCCGTTCACCGTGCTGCACGTCGAAACCGGACATAATTTCCCGGAGGTCCTCGAATTCCGGGACCGGCGCATTGCCGAGCTGAAGGCGCGGCTGGTCGTGGCTTCCGTGCAGGAGGCCATCGACGAGGGATGGGTGCAGGAGGAGCGCGGGCCGCGGGCCTCGCGGAACCGGCTCCAGACGCCGGTGCTGCTGGCCGCGATCGCGCGGCACCAGTTCGATGCGGCCATCGGCGGCGCCCGGCGGGATGAGGAGAAGGCGCGCGCGAAAGAGCGGGTGTTCTCGTTCCGGGACGAATTCGGCCAGTGGGACCCGCGAAACCAGCGGCCGGAGCTCTGGAACCTCTACAACGGACTGCACCTGCGCGGCGAGCACATGCGCGTCTTCCCGCTCTCGAACTGGACGGAGCTCGATGTCTGGCGGTACATCGCCCGGGAAGGCCTCGACATCCCGTCCATCTACTTCGCGCACGAGCGGGAGGTGTTCGTGCGCGACGGCATGTTGATGGCCGTGAGCCCGTATTTGCAACAGCTGCCGCACGAGCGGAGCTTCCGGGACACCGTTCGGTATCGCACGGTCGGGGACATGACCTGCACGGCCGCGGTTCGGTCGACGGCCCGGACGGTGGAGGAAATCATCGCGGAAGTGGCGACCGCGCGGGTGACCGAGCGGGGCGCGAGCCGTGCCGACGACCAGTTCTCGGAGGCCGCGATGGAAGACCGGAAGCGGGAGGGCTACTTCTGATGGACCTCCTCCGGTTCGTGACCGCCGGGTCGGTCGATGACGGGAAGAGCACGCTCATCGGCCGGCTGCTCTACGACACGCGGCAGGTGTTCGAAGACACCCTCGCGAGCATCGAACGGGCCAGCCAGGCGCAGGGCCTGGACGAGATCAACCTCGCACTGCTGACGGACGGGCTCCGCGCCGAACGGGAGCAGGGCATCACGATCGACGTGGCCTACCGGTACTTCGCCACCCCGCGGCGCAAGTTCATCATCGCCGATGCCCCGGGCCACGTGCAGTACACGCGCAACATGGTCACGGGCGCCTCCACGGCGCAGCTGGCGCTCATCCTCGTCGACGCGCGGAAGGGCGTGGTCGAGCAAACCCGGCGGCATTCTGCGCTCGCAGCGCTCCTCGGCATCCACCACGTCGTGCTGAGCGTCAACAAGATGGACCTGGTCGGGTGGTCGGAGGAGCGGTTCCGGGAGGTGGAAGCGGAATACCGGGGCGTCGCGGCATCGCTCGGCATCGACAGGGTGGCTGTCATCCCGCTGGCCGCGCTGACGGGGGCCAACCTCGTGCATCGCGCCAGCGAACTCGACTGGTACGGCGGGCCGACGCTGCTGGAGTTCCTCGAAACCGTGCAGGTGCGGAACCCGGCGCGCTCGGCGCCATTCCGTTTCCCCGTGCAGTACGTCATCCGGCCGCAGTCGCGAGAGTTTCCCGACTACCGGGGGTATGCCGGGACGGTGGCAGCGGGCGCCGTCCGGGTCGGCGATGCCGTGCGCGTCCTCCCGCTGGGGGCGGCAACGCAGGTGGCAGCGATCGACCGGTTCGAGGAATCGCTCGAAGAGGCTTCTGCAGGCGATGCCGTGACGATCCGCCTCGCGGATGAGCTGGATGCCGGGCGGGGCGCCATGTTCGTCGCCGCGGGCGACCCGGTGGCGCCGGCCAGCGCCATCGAAGCGGACGTCTGCTGGATGAGCGAGGACACCTGCCTCGCCGAAGGGCAGCAGGTGCTCGTGAAACACACCACCCGGCGGACGCGAGCGGTTGTCGAGCAGCTGGTCGACCGGCTGGATATTCACCGCCTCGCGCGCGAGCCGTTCCCGGAGCGGCTTGGCCTCAACGACATCGGGCGGGTTCGGCTGCGGCTGATGGAGCCGGTCGTTGCTGACCTTTACGACGCATGCAGGGAAACCGGCGCGTTCATCCTCATCGACCCTGCAACACGCCACACGACCGGCGCAGGCATGACGCGCGCGGTCGCCTCGAACGCGAAAGGAGGCGCCGAATGAGCGGCGTGCCTGAGGAGGAAGTTCTCCCGCCCCCGCGCAGCCAGGTGGTGCTGGAGGCTGCGCCCGGGGACCGCCGGGCTGCACTGCGCCGATGGGGAGGCCGGCTTTCGCGGGCCGGCGCAGCTTCCGCGGGGATGTTCCTGTTCATCCTTGGGCTGCAGGTGCTCAGGGCCGGCGCGCGTTCGCTGGTGCCGCTGCTCGATGGCCTCGATATTTCCGGCCCGGTGAACAGCGTCGGCTTCGGCTGGCTGCTCGCCTACGCCGCGATGAGCGGCTCGCCGGTCGCGGCGATTGGAGTCACGCTGCTGGCTGGCGGGGTCCTGACGGAATCGGAGGCGTTCGGGGTCATCGGGGGGTCACGCCTGGGCGCATCCTTCATCGTGCTCGCCGTCGGGTTCGTGCTGTACCTCGCCCGGAAACGGAACCCGGACAGCCTCGCCATCGGCGTGATCGCGCTGCTCACGACGTTCACGACCCAGGGGCCGGCCATCGCGCTGGGCCTCGTCTCCTTGCGGTACGGCTGGCTGGATCGGCTCCAGTTCACCCCGCCCCCGGGGATGCTGGACTGGGTGGATGCCGTCTACGGTGAGCCCGTCGCCTGGCTCGATGCGCAGCTCCCCGGCGGTGGCCTCTTCGCGCTCGGCGTGGTCATCCTCCTCGGCAGCTTTGCCGTCTTCGACCGCGCGCTGCCGCAGCTGGAGGCGGGGTCGAGCCGCTTCGATGCGGCGATGCACCGGATGCGGTCGCGCTGGTTCATGTTCCTCATGGGGGGCGCCGTCACCTCGATGACGATGAGCGTCTCGATTTCGCTCACGCTGCTGGTTCCGCTGAGTCTGAAGGGCTACCTGAAGCGCGACCAGGTGCTGCCGTACGTGATGGGCGCGAACATCACGACGTTCATCGACACGCTCGCCGGGGCGCTCATCCTCGGCGGCGCGGCGGCGTTCACGGTCGTGCTGACGGAGATGGTCTCCGTCGCGGTGATTTCGCTGGTCATCCTCACGTGCTTCTACGGGCCGTATTCGCGGGCCATTCTTCGGCTGGCGCACGAGGCGACGCGCAGCGAACGGCGGCTGGCCGTCTTCCTGGCGGCGATCGTGGCGGTTCCGCTGGTGCTGCTCTTCCTGTGACCGTGCCGGGTTACCGGTGGAGTGATTCGTCGGGGGTGTCGGCGGCGACGCCAGCCGCGTAGAGCGCGGCGATGCGCGCGTCGTCGAGGCCGAGCAGGTCGCGGAACACCCAGTCGTTGTGCTCGGCGAAGCCAGGCGCGTGGAGCCGGATGTGGCCCGGCGTGCGCGGCAGCACCCAGGGCGGCGCTTCCATCTCCCAGGTCCCGGCATCGGGGTGGGTGTGCTCGACCCACGCGCCGGTCGCGCGCAGGTGCGGGTCGGCGACCAGCTCCGGGGTCGTGAGGACGGCGCCGGCCGGGACGCCGGCCCGCTGGAGGAGGTGCATCGCCTCGTGGTGGCCGCGCTGGAGGGTCCACGCCTCGATTTCGGGGTCGAGGTCGCGCTCGTTCGCCTTCCGCGCGGCGGCCGTGGCGAACCGGGGGTCGCCGGCGAGGTCATGGCGGCGGATGACGGCGCACAGCGCGCGGAACTGGTCATCGGTCTCGCAGGCGATGGCGACCCAGCGGTCCTCGCCGGCGCAGCGGTAGACGTTGTGCGGGGCGTGGTGGGGGTGGCGGTTGCCCATCGGCCGGGGGAGTTCACCGGTGAGGCTGTAGCCGACGATGTGCTCGCCGACAAACATCGTGAGGTTTTCGCGCTGCGCGAGCTCGACGTAGCAGCCCTCGCCCGTGAGCCGCCGCTTGCGGAGCGCCAGCGCGACCGCGCCGACGAGCGCCGTTGCCGCCATCGGGTCGCCGTAGCTGAAGCCGGTCTTCATCGGCTCGCCGTCTTCGTAGCCGGAGATGGAGACGAGGCCGGCGAGCTGCTCGACGTTCGAGCCGTACGCGACGTAATCCTTCTCCGGGCCGGTCTTCCCGTGGCCGGGCATCGAGACGTAGATGATGCGCGGGTTCACGGAGCGGACGGTCTCGTAATCGAGGCCGAGGTTATCCATGACGTCGGAGCGGTAGTTTTCCACCAGCACGTCGCTGACGGCGCAGAGCTGCAGGACGGTTTCGCGGCCGAGCGGGTGGGCGAGGTCGAGCGAGACCGCGTATTTGTTCCGGTTGTTGTGGTTGAAGTAGGCCGACCGGTTGTACCAGCGCGGCACGTCGCGGGGGATGAGGCCGAGGGCGCGGAGCAGGTCCCACTGGCGGGGGCTTTCGACCTTGATGACCTCGGCGCCGTAGTCGCCGAGGAGGCGCGTGCCCATGGGGCCGGCCCATACCATGGTGAGGTCGACGATGCGCACACCCTGAAGCGGCTGGCTCACGGCTGGCGCTCCCTGCGGGCGAGGCTCGGCGGCCCCTGCCAGGTTTCGCCTTTGTCGAGCGCGACGGTGAGCTGGGTCCCGGACTCTTCGACGGTCCCCGCCAGTTCCGGCTGCCCGGCCGGGTAGCTCGCCTTGCGCGGGACGAGGACCCGTGCGCCGGGCGGAAACTCGGCGCTCGCGATGATTTCCAGCGCTTCGATGCGGCGGCCGATCGCCCGCGCGAGGACCTGGAACAGTGCGAAATCGTCGGTCTTCCGGAACGTCTCGAGCGCCTCTTCGMGCGCTGGCGGCTTCGCGCGCAGGGCGGAGGTCGGCCGGCGGCGGGATGGTGTCTTCGTCGCCGCGAGCGAGCAGGGCGGCGACGTACTTCCGCGCCCGCGGCGCGGCCTCGCCAGTCAGGCGGTGGAGCAGGGAGAGGTCGTCGCACTGCTCGAAGAAGGCTGCTGCGCGCGCGACGCGCTCCCGCTGGTTCATGCCGGGAGCCTCCCGAGCACTTCGGCATCGTGTTCCCCGAGGAGCGGCGCCCGGCCGGCGTCCCAGTCGCCGGGGCCCATCCACCAGGGCGGGCCGGGGTAGACCGCTTCCCCGGCGACCGGGTGGTCGATGTGCTGGAGGAAGCCGCGGGCGTTGAGCTGCGGGCTCTCGACCAGGTCCGCCATCGTATGGACGAAAGCGATCGGCGCACGGCCCGCGCCGGCCCGCCGGTAGAGGTCGTGCTTCGTCTCGGTTGCCGCCCAGGCGTAGAGCTCGGCCATGAGCTCGTCGTTGTGGGCGACGCGGTCAGCCTGGGTGGCGAAGCGCGGGTCCTCGCCGAGGTCGGGCCGGCCGATGACCTCGAGGAACGGTTTCCAGTTGCGCGGCATGAGGTGGATGCCGATGTGGCCATCGGCGCACGGGTAGATGCCGATGAAGCTGGCCATGTGGTTGCCGCGGCGGATGCCGCTCCACTGGCCGAGGTAGCAGTAGTAGGGGATGGAGGCTTCGAGGATGGGCGCCATGCACCGCTGGATGGAGATATCGACGTGCTGCCCGAGGCCGTCGCGCTCGGCTGCGAGGACGGCGAGCATCGCGGCCGAAAAGGCGTTGAGGCCCCCCTGGTAGTCGGCCTGGTAGCCGCCGTTTTTCAGCGGGCCGCCTTCGAACGTTCCGGTGATGTACATCTGGCCGCCCATGGCGAAGGCGATGAGGTTGTTGCCGAGATAGTTTGCGTAGGGGCCCTGCTGGCCGAACGGCGTGATCGACACCATGACGAGCCGGGGGTTGCGCTCGGCCAGTGTTGCGTAGTCGAGGCCGAGCGCGGCGAGGTCGGCCGGCCGGTAGTTCTCGACCAGCACGTCGGCGGTTGCGATGAGCCGGAGCAGGCGGTCGCGGTCCGCGGGTTCGCGCGGGTCGAGGACGACGGACTTCTTGCCGGTGTTGAGGTAGAGGAAGAGGGCGCTGGCTTCCGGATCGGGTTCGCCGCGGGGGAACGGCCCGTGGGCGCGGGCGATATCGCCGCCGGGCGGTTCGACTTTGATGACCTCGGCCCCGTGCCCGGCGAACAGCTTGCCGCAGTACGGGGCCGAGACGAACGTGCCGAATTCGATGACGCGGAGACCTTCGAGGGGCCGGCTCACGCTGGCGCATCTTACGCGCCCTGCGGCTTCTCCTCATCTCCCGGGTGCTCGGCGCGGACGGCGCCGCCGCGGTCGCCGTGCAGCTGCGAGAAGTCGAAGCGCGTCGGCGGAATCTGTCCCATGCGGCCGGCGTGGTAATCCCGGATGGCCTGGAAGATCTCGTCGCGGGTGTTCATCACGAACGGCCCGTGGAAGACGACCGGCTCGCGGATGGGCCGGCCGCCGAGGATGAGGATGTCAAGATTCCGGGCGCGCGAGTCCTGGACGTCATCGGCCTCGATGATGATGCCGTCGCCGTTGCCGAAGACGACGAGCTGGCCCTCGGCGAACGGCCGCCGCTCCAGGCCGGCCCGGCCGCGGCCGTTGAGCGCATAGGCCAGGGCGTTGAAGTCGCGCCGCCAGCCGGTCTCGAACCGGCTGCCGGGGGGCAGCGTCACGTGGGCGTACGTGATCGGTGTGAAGGTGACGCCCGGGCCGCGGTGGCCGCCGAGGTCTCCTGCGATCAGCCGGACGAGCGCGCTCCCGTCGAAGCCGGCGAGGAGCGTGACGGCGGAAGCGCCGATGTCCTGGTAGCGGGGCGGCGTCCACTTCATCGACGCCGGGAGGTTGACCCAGAGCTGCACGCCGTGAAAGAGGCCGCCCTTCTGGATGAGCCACGCGGGGGGCACTTCGTCATGCAGTATGCCGGCGCCCGCCGTCATCCATTGCGTCGCGCCGTCGGCGATGTAGCCGCCGCCCCCCGTCGAATCGTGGTGCTCGAGGGCGCCGTCGATCATGTAGGTGACCGTCTCGAAGCCGCGGTGCGGGTGCCACGGCGCCCCCTTGGCCTCGCCGGGCGCGTATTCGACCGCGCCGATGTGGTCGAGGAGCAGGAAGGGGTCGGCGATGCCAAGGTCGAGCCCGGGAAACGGCCGGCGCACCTGGAAGCCTTCGCCTTCGAGGGAGGTAGGCGCGGTGACGACGAGGTGAACGGGGCGCGGCCGGTCTCCCGGTCCGAGCCGGTCGATGCGGGGCAGGGCGAGCGGATTCGCTGGCGTGACGGCGGGCACGGCGGCTCCTTCGTTGCAGATGCAACTACGAGGCTAGCAGGTTTCCCGCCGCTCCGTCAGGGTTACCCCCGGGAGGGCAGCTGGACCTGGACGTTCGCGCGTGTGCTCGGCTGGCCTTCGGCGAGCGTGACGACTTCGAGCTCCACGAGGTGGGCACCGTCTTCGACGCGTTTCTCGACGACGCGGCCAGCGAGCACGAGCGGGCGGTCGGCGACATCCGGCCGGCGGTAGGCGGCGCGGACGCTGCGGACCATGCCTTCGGTGCCGGCCCAGTCGCTCACGTACTGGGTGATCCAGGCGAGCTTGAGGAGGCCCGGGACGAGGGCGCCGCCGACGCCGAGGCGCTTCCCGGCTTCGGCGTCGGCGAAGGCCGGGTTCGTCGGGTTGTCGCGGCCGAAGAAGTCGATCGCCATGTCGGTGGTGGGCACGCGTTCGAGCGGTTCGAGCTCGTCGTCGACGTTGACGTCTTCGTAGTAGCGCTGGCTCATTCGTCGCTCCTGCCGGACGCCATCTTCGGGTCGAACTGGGTGATGGTGATCATGGCTGCGGCGACGTGATTGCCCTCGGCGTCGTAGTAGTCGGTGCCCTGCGTGACGAGGACGCTGTAGCCGTAGCGGCCGCCGAGACGGTCGCGGATGTCGTAGACCTGGGAGATGGCCTGGAGCTGTTCGCCGATGCGGAAGGGGCGGGTGAACCGCCACTCCTGCTGGGTGAGGAGGCCGCCGGGCAGCACCTGGGGCATGCCGCGGCGCGGACCGCCGCCGAGCATGGCGATGACGTAGGGCGGGGCGATGCCGGTGCCGTCGGCGTAGCGCGGGTCGGCATCGCCGAGGACGTCGCGCATGCGGCGCGCGTCCTCTTCGCGAATGGTGACGGTGACAGGGTCGCTCTTGCGGCCGATGGCCGCGCGGTGCTCATCGGTGATGAGGCTGTGTTCCGGGATCGCCATGCATCCTCCATGGGGCCGGCTGCCTGGCGCGCAGGGGCACGCAGCCGGGCGGACGTTCAGGTGCCCGTAGTCTGCCAGCTTTTCGGCGTTTCCGGGAGGGCGGCTCAGGGCACGCTGACGACCGTGACCGCGCCGGTGTCGCCGTCGACTTCGATGACCGCGCCGTCCGGGATGCGCTTCGTCGCGTCCGTGGCGGAGACGACGCAGGGGATGCCCAGCTCGCGGCTGACGATGATGGCGTGGCTCAGCGTCGCGCCGACGTCGACGACGACGCCGGCGGCGGGCACGAAGAGCGGCGTCCACGCGGGGTCGGTCATCGGCGCGACCAGGATGTCGCCCGGTTCGAGCACGGTTGGGTCGAGGGGGTCGAGGACGACGCGCGCGGTGCCGCGGGCTTTGCCGGGGCAGCCCGGCACGCCCTGGATGACATCGCCCGGGCCGGCCTTCTGCGCCGTGTGGTCTGCCCGGCGCCGCCAGGTCGTGTTCTCCGGCGGGGTGCCGTTGATGATGAACGGCGGCTCGAGCGTGAGCAGCCACTCGTAATGCTGACGCCGGGGTTCGACGAGGCCGCGGAGGTCGGTCAGCCGGCCCTCCGTGTAGTCCCGCAGCTCGTCTTCGAAGAGGAAGCAGATGTCGTGGGGGCGGTCGACCTGGCCGCGTTCGACGGCGCGCCGGCCGAGTTCGCGGAGGGCCATCCGGGTTTCTTCGATGACGCGGATGATGTTCGTTTTCGAGCGCTCGCGGCCGGGGACGAAAGTGAGCGCGCTCTGCATCGCGGCGTCGAATTGTGCGAGCGTCGCCGGGTCGCCGGCGAGGGCTTCGCGAATCTCCGCGCGGATGCGCTCGCGTTCGGCGACCCGCTCGGCGTTCTTCTGCATGGGCGAGCCGTCGTCGCTGCTGAGGCGCATGCGGTCGATGGCGGCGAGGGCGAGGTCCGGGTTGGTTTCCCAGGTGTCGGCCATGACGTCCCATTCGTTGGGGCCGCGCGAGCCGTACTCGGCGAGAAAGTCGGCGAAGGCTGCCAGGAATGCGCGGGCATCGGGATGGTCCGAGGCCTGGAGCCGGGCGTAGAGGCCAGCCGGGCCGGCGTCGAAGATGCGGTTGAGCTCGTCCGAGGCGCGGACTTTGCGGCTCAATTCCCACATCGCGTACGAGGGGGCGGCCGAGTCGACGCCGCCGAGCCCGGCGATGAGCTTCATCGCGTCCGCCGGGCGGCCGATGGCGGCGCAGATGGCGGCGATGGCGCCCGGCCCGATGGAGGCTGCGCCGCTCTGGTTGATGTGCTGGTCGAACATCCGGCGGCAGAGCGGCCGCATCGAGATGGCCCGCTCGAGCAGCTCGGCATCGGACAGCTTTGTAAGGTCCGGGCGTTCGGCGCGCACCTGGCGGGCGAGCTGCCGGTCGGCTTCGAGCTCGGACTGGTCCATGTCGCCCAGCACCCAGCCGAGCCACTTCTCCATGACGGCGGTCGTCGCGGGGTTCTCGTGCCAGGGCTCTTTCACGTAGGGCGGCACGTCCGGGTGGTCGCCGAAGTAGGCTGCGTCGATGGCGGCGGCGGACATGCCGGGGGTGCGCTCGCCCCAGACGCGGATCCAGGTGGCGTTGAGGTAACCATAGCCGCCGATCAGGCCGATGAAATCGCAGCGGTTCGGGTCGGGGTCGAGCTCGTCATCGCCGACGCCAAGCCGGTTGACCGCGCAATCGCGCCAGCCCCGGACGGTGCCGCCGTTGGCGAACACCAGGTCCCAGCCGGCAGGGCTCGGCGGCTCGGGCAAGACTTCGCCGACGTTGGCGCGAGTCCAGAAGGAGGCCTTTGGGTTGTAGGGGGCGTCTTCGATCCAGCGAACCTTCTCCATGCTCCACTCCTGTTGACACTGTCGAGGGAGCGGATGGTAGCGGGTGTTTCGTCTGTTGCGAAGAGGTTTCCTGAACGATCGGCCAGTTTGACCGCACGCGCAGCTTCTGCGATATCTGCGGCGTATGGATCGATAGGATCCGCGGAGGGCAGCATGCGGGTCGAACGGGTCGGGGTCATCGGCGCGGGCCTGATGGGGAGCGGCATCGCGCAGGTCGCCGCCTACCACGGGTGCGACGTGACACTGGTCGACGTTGACGAGGTCCGGGTTGCGAAGGCGATCGAGGGCATCCGCGGCCGGCTCGCGCGGGAGGCGGAGCGGGGACGCATCAGCCCCGAATCGGCCGAGGCCGCTGCGGAGCGGCTCCACGGGGCTGCCGACATCGACGACCTGAGGTCCGTCGCGCGCGTGGAGGCGGTGATCGAGGCAGTCGTCGAGGACCTGGACGTGAAGACGCGGCTGTTCCGGCGGCTGGGCGAGGTGTGCCGGCCGGACGCCCTGCTGGCCAGCAACACGAGTTCGCTGCCGCTGAGCGACCTGGCAGCCGCCTCGGGCCGGCCGGAGCGGGTGATCGGCCTCCATTTCTTCAACCCGCCCTGGGCGCTGAAACTCGTGGAGATCGTCTCGACGGCGTCGACGACGGAGGAGACGCTGGAGGATGCCCTCCAGTTCTGCCGGCAGCTCGATCGGGTGACGGTCCAGGTGAAGGACACGCCGGGCTTCATCGCGAACCGGCTCCTCGTTCCGTTCATCTTCGATGCCATCGAGCTGCTGCAAACGGGGGTGGCATCAGCGGAGGACATCGACCTCGCCTGCCGGGTAGGCCTGAACCACGCAATGGGGCCGCTGGCAACGGCGGACCTCATCGGGCTGGACACGCTCAAGGCGATTGCGGAGAGCATGTTCGAGGAGTACGGCGAGCCCCGGTTCAAAGCGCCGACGCTCCTGCGGAGGCTCGTCAGCCTCGGGCATCTCGGGCGCAAGACCGGGCGCGGCTTTTTCCGCTATTCCTGAACCGGCAAGGCCCGGCAGATGCTGACGATTTCGTCGAGGATGGCGATGCACTCCTCGTCGGTGTTGTAAAAGTGCGGGGCGATGCGGACGCCCGCACCGGGCCGATGGTCGATGACGAAGCCGCGGCGGATCAGTTCGTCCTTCACCTGTTCGGCCCCTCGGAAGTCGACGGTGACATGGTTGCCGCGGCGGCCCGGGTCGCGCGGGGTGTGGACCGTGAAGCCGCGCGTGAGCGCGCCCTCGATAAGCAGCTGCGACTGGTGGAGCGCCTTTGCCCGGATCGCTTCGACTCCGACGTCGCGGATGATGCGATAGCCCTCGCGCGCCTGGTAGACGGCCGGCATGTTCGGCGTGCCGCCGAGGAATCGCCCGATGCCGGGCGCATAGACGATGGGCGGCGGTTCGAAGCCGAACGGGCGGGCGTGGGAGAACCACCCGGCCATGCGCGGTTCGAGGCGGTCGACGAGGTCGGGGCGGACGTAAAGATAGCCCGCCCCGGGCCCGCCGCAGAGCCACTTGACGGACCCGCCGACGAGGAAATCGACGCCCAGGTCCATCACGTCGAACGGCACTGAGCCCATCGACTGGTAGGCGTCGAGGACGACCAGGGCGCCGTATTCGTGCGCGCGCTCGACGATGGGGCGCACGTCGACCAGCTCGGCGGTCCGGAAGAGCACGTGCGAGACGACAACCAGGAGGGTGCGGTGGTCGATTGCGTCGAGCAGCTGCTCGGCGGGGAAGGTGAGGGGGTCTGCCCCGACGCGGACGACCTCGGCGCCGAGGCGGCGCTGGCCGTCGAGGAGGTATTCGACGGTCGGGAATTCGCCCGCGCAGCAGACGAGGCGGTTCCGGGGCGGTTCGTACTCGAGGCAGGAGAGGATGGCCGCCAGCGCGTTCGTGACGTTCTGGCACATCGTCATGGAGCCGCGCGGCGCGGCGATGATGTCCTCGAGGATGGCGGCCGTTGCGGCGACTTCCGGGAGCCAGGTGTCCCAGGCGACGACCCCTTCTTCGGCCCAGAGGCCGGTGTACTCGGCGAGAGCCGCCGGGACCGTATCCGGCATCGCGCCGAGGGAGTTGTTGATGAGGTACGTCTTCTTCGCGAGGATGGGGAAGCGTGACCGCCAGGAAAGCAGATCGGGCATGCCCGAGAGCATGCCCGATGAACGGTGCGCGGGGAAGCCGCCGGTGCGCTAGCGCGGGAGGCCGACGTAGACTTCGCCGTTCTCCACTTTGACGGGGTAGGTTTGCATGTCTTCGGCGGTGAGCGTCGGGCGGGCAAACTTCGGCACGGGGAAGGCCTGGTACGGCATCGGAATGAAGCGGAGGAGCCGGAAGAGCTTCGACTGGATGCCGCCGAGGAAGGGATGCTCGTTGTTGAACTGGCTGGAGAAGGGCTGGCGGACGACCTTGCCGGTCTCGAGCTCGAACCGCGCGCCGTGGAACGGGCACATGATGCAGTTGTCCTTGATCGGCTCGGGCCGGATCGGCGAGCCGGGGAAGCCGGCGAGCGGGAGCCGAGCGTGGGAGCAGAGGGCGTTGAGCGCGTGGACGGTTTCGCCGGTGCGGACGACGACGACGCGCTGCGCGCGGGCGCGGACCTCCTTCGGCAGACCGTCGGGGAAGTCGCGCAGCAGGCCAACCTTCGCCCAGCGGGTCATCTGCGCGTGCGGGCGGATCTCCTTCGCGCGGATCGGCACCGGGGCATCGAGACCAAGGAGCGGCGACACGACGACCTGCATGAGGCCGCCGGAGATGAGACCGGCGACGAGCAGGACGATGCCGCCCAGCGTGTTGTCGGACGCGGTGACGGGGTCGCCGGGGAAGAAGAGCAGGATGATGCCGCCGGCGATGAGCCCGATACTCGCGATTCCCCATGTGCCGAGGATGGAAACACCAAGGAAAGCCAGGGCAGGTGACACGGGCAAACCTCCGACGGGATACTACCCCGCTTGTGCAGAATTGCGCAAAGTTTCGGCTGACCGGGTGAGCAGATCAGGCGCCGGACAGCTGTTCTGAGAGGCCTTCGAGCAAAACGCGCACCCGTTCGGGCGCGGCGAGGTGCTGGCGGATGCGCGATTCGAACTCCCGGCGGTCGGGCGACTGTGACCAGCGCTTCCAGTCCCCGAGCCCGAACCAGGTGCTGATGACGACGATGTTGTGCGGGTCCTCGCTGTCGCGCAGCGTCTCCCCCGAAATGTAGCCGGGCTCGTCGAGGCAGCGAAYGCGCAGCTGCCGGAGCAGTTCGAGGACATTCCGTTCCCGGCCCGGGAGCACGCGGCGTTCGATGATGACTTTGACGGCCATCTGCTACCTCTCGGCAAGCGAGCGATATGCGCGGCGGAAGTAGATGAGCGGGGCGCGGTCCGGGTCGAACCGGGCGCCGACGACGCGGCCAACGATGATGGTGTGGTCGCCGCCCGGCAGCGCTTCGTGGAGTTCGCAATCGAGCTGAGCGATGGCGCCGGGGATGAGAGGACAGCCGGTCACCCACTGCTCGGTCGGGATGGCCGGGTCGAAGGCGGGCGCGGGGTCGCGGCCGGAGGTGGCGAAGTACTTCGAGACGTCCTCCTGTCCCTCCGCGAGGATGCTGATGGCGAACCGGCCGGACTGGCGAATCATCCGCGGCAGGTGGTTCGTGTCGGCGAGGCTGACGAGAACGAGGACGGGGTCGACGGAGAGGGAGGAGAAGCTGGAGACCGTGATGCCGTACACGAGCCCGTCGAGCTCGGTCGTGACGACCGTGACGCCCGAGGCCCAGGAGCCGAGCGCGCCCTTGAAGTCGTCGATGGAGAGGGTCGGAGCTGTCATGGCGGTCAGGCCGGCGGGAGCGACGGGACCATGTCCCAGAGCGCGTGGACGGTCGTCTCGACGAAGTACCGCGCAAGCGGCAGGGAGGCGATGAGGGTATCCATTTCGCGCGCGTCGGCGGCGTCGTAGATGGCAAGCACGCCGATGCCGGCTTCGCGGTAGATCGCCCGGATCTTGCCCTGGTCGTACTGGGCCTTGACGGCGCGCAGCTGCTCGGCGACGAGGGCCTGCCACTGGTCCGAGGGCATATCGTGGGGCTGCCGGGAAACCAGCCGGACAGAAAACAGCATGTCGGGCTCCTGGGGGTTGGACGTGGCTGCAAGTATAGCTGCGGCCGATGAGCGGGGCGAAACCCGCCGGCCCGCTACCTGGCGAGCAGGACGAGCGCGGCGGCGACGCCGTAGGTGATGACGGCGATGCGGAGCCAGCGCTGGCCGAGCCGCCGCGCCAGGCCAGCGCCGAGGTAGCCGCCGGCCAGCGCGCCGGCCGCCATGACCAGCACCGCACCCCAGGCGACCGGCCCGAACAGGGCGAAATAGGCCACAGCGGCGAAGTTGATGACGGCCGAGAGCAGGCCTTTGAGGGCGTTCGAGTGCTGGAGGTCGTCCGGCAGGAGGATGGCGAGGGTTGCGAGCATGATGATGCCGAGTCCGCCGCCGAAATACGCGCCGTAGATGGCGAGCACGAAGACCGCGGCGAGGAGGGGGACCGTCACCCGCGCTTCGCCCCCGGGCGGCGGATGGGCGGTGCGGGCTAGGCGCGCGAGCGGACCCTGGAACGCAATCACGGCGCAGGCGAACAGGATGAGGAAGGGGACGATTGCGTCGAAGGCGGACTCCGGGGTGAGGAGGAGAATCGCCGAGCCGGCGAGGGAGCCGGCGATGCACGGCGCAGCGAGGGCGATGACGCGGCCGCGCTGGCGGCGCAGCTCGCCGCGGTAGCCGATGCTCCCGCCGACGTAGCCGGGCCAGAGAGCGATGGTGTTGGTCACGTTCGCGGCCTTGGAGGGGTAGCCGGCGGCGAGCAGCGCCGGGAAGCTGACGAGCGAGCCGCCGCCCGCGACAGCATTGATGGCGCCGGCCGCGAAAGCCGCTGCCGCCAGTCCGAAGCCCGTGAGGAGGTCCATGCCCGGGTTACGCTGGCAAAGAGCGCCTCTATGCGCCAGAGGCGGTAGGCTCGGGAGGATGGCGCGTGCGCTCCTGACGTTCGACCTCGACGGCGTGCTCTGCCGGCCGCCGTTCGGCATCAACCCGGGCAGCGGGCGACAGAAGCGGCGGGATACGCAGGGCAAGGGCGGCATCCTCTGGCTGACGGAACGGTGGCGGTATCTCGGCCGGAAGCCGATGCCGGGCTCGCTCGAGGCGTTTGCGCGGCTTTCAGCCCACTTCGATTGCGTGGTCGTGACTGCGCGCGGCGAGCAGGCGCGTCCGCTGACGGAGCGCTGGTTCAACCGATACCTTGGCCGCGTGCCGCGCATCGAGATGCGGCCCTCGCCGGCCGAGACCTCAGCCCAGTTCAAGGCGCGGGTCGTTGGAGGGCTGCGGCCGCTGGCGCACTTCGAAGACGACCCGTTCACCGCGAAGTGGCTGGCGGAGCTGCTGCCCCGGGTCTACGTGGTCGACTGGGGGCGGAACCGGTGGCTCGCCGGGCCCAACATCACGCGGGTGCGGTCGGTTGGGGACGCGGTGGAGGAGCTGCTGCAGCTGGCTCAGGAGGGGCGGCCGGCGAGCTGACCGAGGAGCGCGCGGCGAAGGAGGAGCATCGCCGTCGTGACGGCGCGGCGCTTCACCGCCTGCCGGCCCTGGTTCATCGAGGTGGTGAGCACGTAGACCTCGCCGTCCGGGGTGGCGACGGCGACGTGGACCGTGCCGGCCGGGATGCCGTCCTGCGGGTCGGGGCCGGCGACTCCGGTGATGCCGATGCCGTAGTCGGTGCCGATGCGCTCCCGGGCGGCGGCCGCCATCGCCTTTGCCGTCTCCTGTGAGACGACGCCGTGCTCGGCGATGATTTCGGCAGGCACGCCGAACGCGATTTTCTGCTCCGTCTGGTACGTGACGAGGCCGGCGATGAAATAGGAGCTGGCCCCGGGAACATCGGTCAGCGTGCTGGCGAGGAGGCCGCCGGTGCACGACTCCATGACGGCGAGGGTGGCGCGGCGCTCGTGCATCAGGTCGGCGATATGGCCTTCGAAGGTGTCGTCGTCTTTGCCCCAGATGGCGTTCCCGAAGATGCGCTCGAGCTCTTCCTCGACGGGGCGGATGCGGGCCCAGGCTTCTTCGCGGGTGCGGGCCTTGGCGCCGATGCGGAGGTGGACACCGTCGGCGCGGGCATAGGTGCCGATGCCGATGCCCGGGGTGGCGTAGAGCGGCCTCGCCATCTCATCGACGGTGCCTTCGCCGATGCCGACCGTCTTGAGCGTGCGGGTGACGAGCACTTCGCCGGCAAAGCGGCGCTCGAGCTCCGGCGCGACCTCCTTCGTCCACATCCGCTCCATCTCGGCCGGGACGCCGGGCATGCAGATGATGATGCGGCTGTCCCGTTCGACCCACCAGCCGGGCGCAGTGCCGCGGGGGTTGTCGATCGGGCGCGCGCTGGGGATGAGCCAGGCCTGTTTGATGTTCGATTCCGGCATCGGGTAGCCGCGGCCGGCAAACCATGCGCGGACGCGCTGCTCGAGGCCCGGATCGACGTAGGGCTCTTCGCCCAGAACGCGGGCGACGCCCTCGCGCGTGAGGTCGTCGTCGGTCGGGCCGAGGCCGCCGGTGGTGATGACCAGGTCGGAGCGGTTCCATGCGCGTTCGAGCGTCTCGACGATGCGGCCGAGGTTGTCGCCGACCACGGAGGTGTAGAGCAGGTCGATCCCGAGTTCGGGGAGGCGCTGGGCGATGTAGGCGCTGTTGGTATCGACGATTTCGCCGAGGAGGATCTCGGTGCCGATGGCGATGATTTCAGCCTTCACGGCGGGGAAGTCTACGTCCGGTCAGTCGGCGGGGGAAGCTTCGCCGGCGAGCCGGCCCACTTCGCGCTGGAGCTGGGCGAGGCCCATCGGGCCGAGGTCGAGCGCGCCCTTGTGCCAGGCCTTGAGGTCGAACGTGGACCCGAGCTGTCGGCGGGCGCGGTCGCGCGCTTCGAGCCAGCAGCGCTCGCCGACTTTGTAGCTGATTGCCTGCCCCGGCATGCCCAGGTAGCGGATGACCTCGCTCGCCATGAAGTCGGGCGGGAACTGGGAGCGTTCGTCGCAGAACCGCTGCCCGAGCTCAGGGTTCCACCGTTCTCCCGGGTGGAAATCCTGGTCCGGGGGAATTTCGAGCTCGAGGTGCATGCCGATGTCGACGATGACGCGGACGGCCCGGAGCGCCTGTGCGCGGAGCATGCCGAGGTAGTAGTCGGGCACCTCGAGGTAGCCGAGCTCGGCCATGAGCCGTTCGGCATAAAGGGCCCAGCCTTCGACGTAGCCGGAGGTGCCGCCGAGGAGGCGCTGGAAGCGCGAGAGCCGGTCGGCGAGGTACTTGGCGTTGGCGCGTTCGAGGTGGTGGCCGGGGACGCCTTCGTGGTAGGCGATGGAGACTTCGCCCCAGAGCGGAAAGCGGGTCCTGCCGCCGGTCGGATACCAGGTTCGGCCGGGGCGGGAGAAGTCTTCCGAGGGCGGCGTGTAGTACATCGCGAGGGCGCCGCCGGGGGGCGCGATCATGGCCTCGATGCGCTTCACGGGCGCGGGGATGTCGAAGTGGCGGCCATCGAGTTCGGCGATGGTCCGGTCCTGCAGCTCCTGCATCCAGCGGCGGAAGTTTTCGACGCCGTCGATGGCCCGGGCGGGGTCGCGTTCGAGGAAGTCGCGCGTCTCGGCGATGGTGGCGCCGGGGAGGATCCGCGCGCAGGTGGCCAGCATCTCGGCCTCGATGCGGTGCAGTTCGTCCCAGCCCCAGCGGTAGGTCTCGAGGAGGTCGAGCTCGATGCCGTTGAAGACGCGGGCGGCGAGCTGATACCGGTCTGGGCCGACGCCGTCGCGGTCGGTGGCGGCGTCAGCGAACGGCCCGGCGAGGAAGCCGGCGAAGTCGAGTATGGCCGCGGCGGCGGCATCAGCAGCCCGCGCGAGGTCGTCCCGGAGCGAGGCGGGGAGGTCCGGCGGGGCCTCGGCCGCGAGCCGCTGGAAGTAGCCGGTGCCGCCCTCGCCGGCGTAAACGCGGAGCTGGCGGATGGCCTCCGCGACCTGCCGGCGCGGGCTGGGAATGCCGCGGGCGAGCGCTTCTTCGAGGAGGCGGCGGTAGGTCGACAGGGCGGCGGGGTAGGCGGCCATCCGGCGGGCGATGACGGCCCAGTCCGTCTCCGTTGCGCGGGGCATCAGGTCGAACACCATGCGCATCGTGGTCGCGGGGTTGCGGAAGCCGCTCAGGTGAAGGTGCTCGCCGGCGTCGTCGAGCGCGTCGCGCAGGCCGAGGTATTCGAGCATGCCGTCCCGGGCGATGCGGTCGCGGTCGTCCGCTGGCTCGGCGGCTTCGAGGAGGCCGCGGTAGCGCTTCCGAAGGCTGGCGAGGGCGGCGTAGCCCTCGGGGCTGTAATCGGTCAGGCGGTCGTCGTGTCCGGGAACGCCCATCATGGTCGCGGCGACCGGGTCGGCGGCGGCGAGCTCGTCGACGAACTGGCTGGCGATGTCGTAGATGCGGGTCACGGCATCCTCCCGTGAGGGGCTGCGGCGGATAGCGGAGTTCTACGCCCCGGGCGCGGCTGCCGCCAGCCGCTGGAGGTCGGCGACCGCCGCGCCGGTGCCGGCGATGACCGCGCTGGAGCGGAGCGACGCCGGTTCGCCGCCGGGTTCGACGACGACGCCGCCGGCTTCGCGGACGATGACGAGGCCGGCGGCCACGTCCCACGGCTGGAGGTCGGCATGGACGTAGAGGTCCCACCAGCCGGCCGCGATGCCGGCGAACCCGAGCGCGGCGGACCCGGGGATGCGGAGCGACTGCATCCCGGGCCAGAGGCGGGACGCGAGCGCGAGCTGGCCTCGGGCTCGCTCGGCGTCGTAGCCGAGGTCCATGGCGACGACGGCCTCAGCGACGGCGCTGCATGGACGAAGCCGCGCGGGCGCGCCGTCGACGAAGCAGCCGGTCCCGGCGACCGCGGCGACCTCGAGGCCGGTGAGCGGATGGGTCGTGACGCCGAGCAGCGGCACGTCGTCGAAGCAGAGGGCGAGCGTGAACGCGAAGTGAGGCAGCCCGCGGGAGAAGTTCTTCGTTCCGTCGATCGGGTCGATGACCCACATCCAGCCTGCGGACCGGGTCGACGCGGCCGTCTCCTCGCTGAGGATGGCATGGTCCGGGAACCGTTCGCGGAGGAACGCGACAGCGGCCTGCTCGACGGCGACGTCGGTCTCGGTGACCACGTTGCCGCGGCCTTTGATGGCGCTGACCGATGCGCGGCCGGCAGCGGCGCGGGCGATATCGCGGGCGAGGCGGGCGCAGGCGCGCGCCACCTCGAGCGCCGGCGCGCCGTCGGGAGCGGCCGGGAGCGGCGGTGAGCCGGTCACGGGCTCCGCTTCCTCAGCGACCGGGCGCTCACCGAGAGGGCGCCGCTCCAGCGGTCGATGCCGACGCGGTGCGCGCGCGGGAGGCGGTCGCGCGGGGCGGTCTCTTTCGCAGCGAGGTCGGCGGGGAGCTGGCCCGGGTCGCCCGGGAAGCCGCTGGCGACGATGGCCAGGATGCGGACCCCCGGCGGCGCATCGAATGCGGCGCGGGCCGCCTCCTCGTCGAAGGCGGCCATCGGATGCGCGATGAGGCCAAGCGACTCGGCCTGGAGCATCAGGAAGCCGAGCGCGATGCCGGCGTGGAGGGGATACAGCTCGCGGGGCGGGTGCCCGGGCGTTTCGATGGCAACGTCGTGCGCGGGGTCGGCCGCCAGGGCGAACAGCAGCGGTGCGGCGGCTGCCCAGTGCCGATTGCCCGGGTTGAGCGCCGCGACGACTCGCTCGCGGACCGATTCGGACGCAGCCACGAGGATGCGGGCCGGCTGCGTGTTGCCGTGGCTCGGGGCGAATGCCGCCGCCTCCCAGAGCAGTTCCYGGAGGTCGGCCGGGACAGGGTCGGGGCGAAAGGCGCGGCCGGCGCGCCGGGTGCGGATCGCGGGCAGGAGGCCGTCCACGGCGAACATGGTGGCACAGCCAGGAGGAGGCAGCTACCGTGAGTCCGTGCGCTGCGTGGGCATCGACCTCTCGTGGACCGGCCGGCGGCCGTCGGGTTTCGCGGCCATCGAGCCGGGCGGCCGCGTGGTCACGTGGACGGCAGTCGGGGGGCCGGAGGACGCGGCGGCGTGGCTGGCGTCGCTGGAGCCGCCCGTGGTTGCCGGCGTCGATGCGCCGCTTTCGGCGGAGCCGGGACGAACTGCCGAGGCCGAACTCGCGCGGCGCCTCGGCCCGCAGGGGGTGATGGCCTACCAGGTCGGGAGCGATTTCCTGGAACGGAAGGGGTTCACCGCCGGTCCTGCGCTGGGTGCGCTGCTGCGTGCAGCCGGCTGGGAGCTGACGCCAGCGCCCGGGCGCCCCGCCGGGCCGAGGGTGGCGTTCGAAACGTTCCCGCGCGCGCTGACGGTCACGCTGATGGGGGCGGCGCGCCCGCCGGCCTACAAACGCGGCACACTCGCAGCGCGGCAGGCCGCCCTGGCGGAGTATGCCGGCCTCCTGAGGTCGGCCCTCGGCCGCCGCGGCCTCGAACTCGACGTCGAAGCTCCGGAGGTGACGGCCGGGAGCTGCGCGACCGGGCGCGCGCTCAAGGAGCTGGAGGACCGGCTGGATGCGGCGGCCTGCGCGCTGGCGGCGTGGGTCGCTGCCTTCGAAGGGCTGGAGCCGGACGACCTCTTCGGCTCCGCGGCGGGCGGGCTGATCGCCGTGCCCGGGGCGGCTGCTACATCCGCTCGGGGGCGGACATCCCCATGAGCCCGAGCACCCGGGCGAGCGCGATCCGGGCGGCGAGGACGAGCCGGAGCCGCGCCCGGCTCAGCTCCGGGTCGTCGGTAATGACCTTGAGCGAGGGGTCGTTCTGCTGCTTGAACGCGTCGTTGAAGGCGTGGAAGGCGGTCGCGAGCTCCTGCGCGTAGTGCGGGAGATGCTGCGGCTCGAACCGGGTCGCGACGTTCTCGATGACGTCGGCCAGCTGCATCATCTCGCGGATGAGCGCGAGTTCGTGGGGCGCCGTCAGGAGGCGCACGTTGCCGCCGTCAGGCGTGAGCCCCTGCTCCCGGGCGCGTTCGAGGATGGAGCACAGCCGGGCGTGGGCGTACTGGACATAATATACAGGGTTTTCCGACGATTGCCTGACCGCGAGGTCGAGGTCGAAGTCCATCTGGGCGCCCGGTGAGCGGAGCAGGAAGAAGAAACGGGCAGCATCAGGGCCGACTTCCTCGACCAGCTCATCGAGCGTGATGATTTCGCCGCTGCGCTTGGAGAGGCGGACGACCTCGCCGCCCCGCTTCAGGGTGACGAGCTGGTAGAGGAGGATCTGGAGCGCCTCCGGGTCGGCGCCGACGGCCTTCGTCGCAGTCTTGAGGCGTGAGACGTGGCCGTGGTGGTCGGCGCCCCAGACGTCGATGACGAGGTCGAAGCCGCGCCGGAGGAACTTGTCCCAGTGATAGGCGATGTCGCTCGCGTAGTAGGTGGGCCGGCCGTCCGACCGGACGACGACGTTGTCCTTATCCTCGCCGAGCTCGCTGGAGGCGAACCAGAGCGCGCCGTCGCGTTCGACGAGCATCCCGGCCTCGCGGAGGATGGCCATCGCCTGCTCGTACGCCCCGCCGGGCTCGTAGAGCGACCTCTCCGAGTACCAGCGGTCGTAGCGGACGCCGAAGTTTTCGAGGGTCGTGCGGATGCGGCCGACCATCAATTCGATGCCGAGCCGGGCCAGTTCGGGCGGCACCGGTTCGCCCGGCGGCCGGAGGAAGGCGTCGCCGTGGCGCGTTCGCACCTCTTCGGCGAGTTCGACCATGTAGGCGCCGGGGTAGCCGTCCTCGGGCAGCGGCACGTCGCGCCCGAAGAGCTGCTGGTAGCGGGCGTAGAGCGTCTCGGCGAAGTTGTCGGTCTGCGTGCCGGCATCGTTGATGTAGTACTCCCGCTCGACGCGGTAGCCGGCGGCGGCGAGCGCGTTGGCGAGGGCGTCGCCGATAGCTGCGCCCCGGCCGTTGCCGACGTGGAGCGGGCCGGTCGGGTTCGCCGAGACGAACTCGACCTGCGCGGAGCGACCCGCGCCGAGCTGGAGGTCGGCGTAGGCCGGGCCGGCCGCGATGATGTGTTCGACCTGGTCCTGCAGGAAGGTCTGGGAGAGGCGGAAATTGATGAAGCCCGGCGGCGCGACGGCGGGCGGCTCGATGGCCGGGTCCGCCGGGAGGTGGTGAACGATGGCCCGGGCGATATCGAGCGGCGGTCGCATCGCGGCGCGCGCAAGGCGGAGCGGGAGCGTCGAGGCGAAGTCGCCGTTGGCGGGGTCCTTGGGCCGTTCGATGGCGGCGCCGGGGATTGCGACATCCGGGAGGTCGCCGGCAGCGACGGCGGCCCGTGCGGCGGCGGCGACGAGGTCTTCGAGGTACGGGCGAATGGTGCGGGTGTCGGGCATCGAGCCTACAGCGTACGGTGGCTCGAACGATTGCGCATCGGCTCGGGGCCGCAGGAGAACGGGAAGCGGCGCTCCCGGGCGAGCTGCGCGACCTCCTCGGCGGCGGCGCGGGCGCGCGCCACGAGATCATCCGGGTAGCCGTATTTCTCGCGGTGGGCTTCGAACTCGTCTTCGTCGAGGAGCTCGATGCAGCCGGTGGGGTATACCTTCACGTCGAGATCCAGGTCGACGTAGCCGATCTGGCAGCCGTCGAACGTCGGCGGCGTCGTGACGTTGCAGTACCAGAGCGCCGTCGGGCAGCCGGGGCGGGAGAGGCGGAAGACGTTGTACCAGCGGTCGCGCCAGAAGTAGACGACGGAGTCGTAGGGCGACCGGAACTCGCCCCGGGAGGTGTAGATGGGGGTGCGGGCGCGGTAGGACGTGACGAGGAGGTTGCCGTCGTCGGCGACCACGCGGAACGGCTGGATCCAGTGTGCGGTGCCGTCGTACTTGGTGGCCCGGAGGAGAACCCGGCTCCCGGGCGCTGCGCGCTCGCTGCGGACGTCCATTTCCGGATGATACATGCCGGTGCGCCCGCGAAGGCCGAACTTACGTGAAGTTCTTCGAAAATACTGGCTGGTAAGCCAGCAAATTCTTAATCGTTGATGAAGACCAGCCCGGAGATGAGCCCGGCGAGGAGCGCGATCACGGCCAGGATGTAGCAGAACGCGACGGCGCCGGGGTCGAACGACTCGCGGACATCCGTGTGCATGGGCGCGGCGTTCGGGTTGGCGGGGGCGTGGTGATGGTCGGCCATGGCTCCGGGCTCCTGTCAGAGGCTGTCAGCAGGAAGGATTCTCGCCTGCCCGGTGCTTTTGGTCATCTCAAATGGACCTGTAAGGTGGATGACATGCAGCAGCGCAGGAAGCAATTCGTGCGAAAGGTGCTCATCGTGCCGGAGGCCTTCGAACGGTACTGCGCGGACTTCAACGCCGGGCGGTTCTATGAGGCGCACGAGCACCTGGAGGAAGTCTGGCAGTTCGAGCGCGGGCCGGTGCGCGACTTCTACAAAGGGCTCATCCAGGCGGCGGCGGCGTGCGTCCATCTCTCACGGGGCGGTTACCCCGGGGCGCGTCGGCTGCTGGCCACTGCGGGCGGCTACCTTGCGCCCTACCGGCCGGGGCCGGTGATGGGGATGGAGGTGGAACCATTGGCGGCCTGGCTGACGTTTGCACTGGAGACGCTCGAAACGCTCGGTCCGGCCGGCATCCAGCGGTTCCCGCTGGATGCGCGGCCCGTGCTGGTGTTCGACCCCGCGGCGCAGGCCGCCGAAGCGCGGCGCTGGGAGGCGTGGGGATTCGACGAGACCGGAGAGGCGCTGCACATGGAAGTCACCGTGGCGGCCTGACGCGCCCCGGCCCATCAACGGCCCGCCTGTCGGGCCTCGACCTGAGTTCGAATGGGGGAACGGAGATGAACGAGTTCGACGACGTCGTCATCGATGCGCGCGACGTAGTGAAGACGTACGACACCGGCACCGTGCAGGTGCAGGCGCTGCGCGGCGTGAGCCTGCAGGTCCGCCGCGGGGAGATGGTGGCCATCATGGGGCCGTCGGGATGCGGCAAGACGACCCTGCTCAACTGCTTTTCGGGCCTCGACGAGTTCGATTCGGGGACCGTGCTCATCGCAGGACAGGACATCGCGCATATGCCGGACGACCGGAAGACCGAGTTCCGGGCGCGCGACATGGGGTTCGTCTTCCAGACGTACAACCTGCTGCCGGTGCTGAGCGCGGTGGAGAACGTGGAGCTGCCGCTCATCGTCTCGGGGACACGGCCGAAGGTCGCACGGGAGCTGGCGCTCGAAGCGCTGGACCGCGTCGGCCTCCGGGCGTGGGCGAACCAGCGGCCGGCGCAGCTCTCCGGCGGCCAGCGCCAGCGGGTCACCATCGCGCGCGCGCTCGTCAACCACCCGTCGATCGTCTGGGCGGACGAGCCGACGGGTGCGCTGGATTCGAAAACGGCGAACGAAATCATGGACCTCATCGTCGAGCTGAACGCCGCCGAACGTCAGACCTGCGTCATCGTGACGCACGACCCGAAGGTGGCTGCCCGCTGTCACCGGACGATCCACATGGCCGACGGCGTCATCGTGCGGGAGGACAGCCGGGAGACGATGCAGACCGCCGCCGCAGCGAGCGGCGCGGAGTAACGGGCGCATGAACGAACTGTTTGGCGTTTCGATGACGATCATTGCGTCGGTATGCGTCGCGGTGACGGCGCTAATTTTCGCCGCCATCGGCTGGATCGCCTGGCGCAACCCCGTGATGTTCAAGATGGGGCTGCGCAACATCCCGCGGCGAAAGGCGCAGACGGCGCTGATCGTCGTGGGGCTGATGCTTTCGACGCTCATCATGAGCGCGGCGTTCGGGACAGGGGACACGCTCACGTCATCCGTGAGCTCAGAGGTGTACAGCATCCTCGGCGAGGCGGACGAGTGGATTTCGTGGGACGCCCAGAAGAACCCCGCGCCCCAGGAAGAGCAGGTCATCCCGCTCGCGACCGTCGATGACTGGAAGCAGCGGCTCGCGGGGGACCCGGATATCGAGGCGATCGTTCCGCTCCAACGCGAAACGCTGCCGGTCTTCAACACGCGGACGCGGCTCAACGAGCCGTCAGCCCGCATCGTTGCCTTCCGGGAAGCGGACGCGGCGGCGCTCGGCGGCCTGCGGGACACCTCTGGGGCGGCCGTCCAGCTCACGGGGCGGAGCATCGCCATCAACGAAGATCTCGCCAGGCAGATCGACGCAAATGTGGGCGACGCGGTGCTGCTGTTCTACCAGGGGCAGCCGGTCGAGTTCACGGTCGTCGCCATCACGCCCTCGAACGTGCTGTCGGGGGCTGTGGACCCCTTCGCGATGCGCGGCGGCACCGTCGCGTTCGACACCTTCGCGCAGCTGACCGGCCGCGGCGACGTTGCCGATGCCGTCATCGTGTCGAACGTCGGCGACGCGCACGGGGGCTTGAAGCGGTCGGATGCGGTGACCGAGCGGCTGGAGCAGCTGCTGGAGGGCACGCCGTACCGCGTCATCCCGATCAAGCAGCAGCTGGTTGCGACGGCCGAGTTCGTCGGTTCGGCGTTTACCGCCATTTTCGTGGTGTTCGGGCTCTTCTCGATTGCGGCCGGCATCCTGCTGATCTTCCTCATCTTCGTCATGCTGGCGGCCGAGCGGAAGCCGGAGATCGGGATGGCGCGGGCGGTCGGCGCGAAGCGCCGGCAAATCGTCGAATCGTTCCTCGCCGAAGGAATGGGGTACGACCTCGGGTCCGCGGTGGTGGGGCTGTTCGCCGGTATGGGCGTGACGGTGGCGATGGTGCAGGTCATCCAGTACTTCGGCGGGGACAGCCTCGGGCTGAACCTGACGGTCCAGTTCACGCCGCGGAGCATGGTCACGGCGTTCTGCCTCGGGATCATCGCGACGTTCCTCGTCATCCTCGTAGCTTCGTGGCGGGCGAGCCGGACCAACATCACGGCGGCGATCCGTGACCTGCCGGAAACGAGCCCGGTCGACCCGGAGGCGTCGACCTGGCGCGGCTACTACCGGGCCGCGATCAACGGCATCGCGGCCTTCAGCCTGCCGATCGGGGCGTCGTTCTTCCTGTTCGGGCCGCCGGGCGCCGTGCTCGGCGCGCCGCTCATCGTCATTGGCCTCATCAGCCCGTGGTTCTACCTGCTTCGGAACTCGGACGTAGCCGCGCCGCGGGCCAGGCGGACCGGCGAGCCGGCGCCGCGCTGGCCGTGGCTGCTGGGCGTGTTCCTCCCGGTCGTCGGCTGGCTGCTCATCCTGCCGTGGTATGCGGCAGCGCTGCTGCTCGTGCGCGTCGTTCGTGACAGGAAGCCCGAAGCGCTGCCGCGGTGGCTGGCGGTCGGCGCCCTGGCCGCCTGGCCGCTGGCGTTCGTCGCGGCGCTGCTCCAGACGTGGCGGGTGCGCGTGCCCTGGACGGCGGCGACGGCCATCGCCTTCGGCATCGCGGGCGTCGCGCTCACCTACGGCGGGCTCGACCGGGACAGCGCCTTCTTCTTCCTCCTCGGGGTTTCCACGATTTTCCTGTGGGCCGCGGTCACCCTGCGGTATTTCGGGGTGTCCGAGCGCCTGGCGTTCACGGCGACGAGCGCGGTGCTGCTCGCCCTCTGGTACGTCCCGAGCCAGTGGCTCGAACCGATTACCGGTCCGCTCGAGGGCGACATCGAAATGTTCTTCCTGAGCGGCGTCGTGATGGTCACGTGCGGGGTGTTCATCGTCGTCTACAACGCCGACGTCGTGCTGCCGGCGCTCGCGAGCCTCGGCAGCCGCTTCGGCCGGATCGTGCCGGCGCTCAAGACGGCGGTCGCGTACCCGCTGACCTCACGGTTCCGGACGGGCATGACGATGGCGATGATCGGGCTCATCATGTTCTCCCTCGTCATGATGTCGACCATCAACACGAATTTCGCCTCGCTGTTCCTGAACGACGAGGCCAAAGGCGGGTTCGACGTGGTCGGCTCGGTGAACGAGAACAACCCGATCGACGACCTTGGCGCGGCGCTGGCGGCCGCGGGCGTCGATACCTCGCCGGTCGAAGCAACCGGCATCGCGCGGGTGGCGAACCCGCAGGAGGTCGAGGTCCAGAACCGCGACGGGTTCGTCAACACTGACGACGGAACGGTTGCCCCCTACAGCCGGGTAAAGGTCTTCGGCGTCGACGACGGGTTCCTCCGGGCTCAGGACCTGAAGCTGAAGTTCCGGGCCGCGGGGTACGCCACCGACGCGGACGTTTGGGCCGCGCTGGCCAGCCAGCCGAACCTCGCGCTCGTACCGGCCGATATCACTTCGTCGCAGCAGGGGTTCGGCGGGAGCAATCTGCGCCTGCGGCTGAAGCCGCTGGCGGACGGGTTCGAGCCGTTCACGCTGGACCTGCGGGACCCGGGCACGGGCGAGGTCACGACCGTGACGGTCATCGGCCAGCTGAAGGAATCGGCGGACACGTTTTTCGCGCTGGGAAGCCCGGATTTCGGCACCGGGCTCGTGATCACGGGGCAGACGCTGGCGCAGGCGTTCCCGGCGGCGCGCGGGCAGATGTTCTTCCTGAAGCTGCGCCCGGGCACCGACAGCGAGGCGTTTGCCAAGCAGGTCGAGGGTGCCCTGGTCCAGGCCTCCGCGGATTCGCTGGACAAGCTGCTCTCCGACCAGCAGCGGCAGCAGACGGGCTTCCTGCTGGTGTTCCAGGGCTTCATGGGGCTCGGCCTCATCGTGGGCATCGCGGCGCTCGCCGTCATCGCGTCGCGGGCCGTCGTCGAACGGCGCCAGCAGATCGGGATGCTCCGCGCCATCGGCTACCAGCGGCGGATGGTGGCGCTGAGCTTCCTGATGGAATCCGGATTCATCGCGATCGCGGGCATTCTCGTCGGGCTGGTGCTCGGGCTGTCGCTCGCCTGGGTCCTCTTCACGACGGGCGACTTTGGCGACGGGACGGAGCAGATCGACTTCACCGTGCCGTGGCTGCAGATCGCCGTCATCTGCGGAATCGCGTTCGGCGCGTCGATGCTGATGACCGTGCTGCCGGCGCGCAGCGCCTCCCGGGTTCCGGTGGCCGAAGCGCTGCGGTACGAATAGGCCGCGGCGTGAGGAAAGCGGACGGGGCTCCCTTTTGGGAGCCCCGTCGTTTCTGATGCGTTCGGCCGCTGCGGGCCGGGCGAATCAGCTGGGCCGGGCGAAGAACCGGCCGATGTTCACGACGACCCGCTCGCGGAGGAGCGAGGCCGCCTTGCGCTGCTCAGGGTCGACGAGCTCGTCGTGCTTGCGCGCGCGGGCTGCCCGGGCGCGGGCGTACTCTTCGCGGAACCGCGCCTCGGGCGCCGGCTCGTGGACCTGCGTCAGGTAGGTGAGAGACATCGGGTCGAGGTTCATATGGCACCTCCGTGCACTGTGCTTGTGCGTTCCTTCAAAACCACCGTAGCACAGTGTGGAGGCAATTTCGTTACGGATTGGAAAATTTCAGCCCGATGTTGCCGATTCCCATGGCTGCCATAGACCGAAGACATAGCCGTCCGGCCCCATGACCGAGCATTCGAGCCTGCCTTCGAACTCGTACGGCTGGGCGATGACCTGTGCGCCGACGCGCAGGGCCGCCCGGTAGGCGGCGAGCACATCCGGCACGCGGAAAATCAGCTCCGCGCCGATGCCGCGGGCGACGCCTTCGCGCGCGAGGGCGTGAAACCRRGGATGGCCGCGGAAGGTCTCGTCGGCGTGGATTTCGACCCGGATGCCGGAGGCGCTGAGCTCGGCGTACCCCGGGTGGCGGGCGATGGACGCAGCGCCGGCGACCGCTGCGAGAAAGTCGGCCAGCGCGCCGACGTCCGTTGCCCAGAGGATGAGGCGGAACTCCGTGTCGCTGCCCACGCCCGAACCGTCGCCCGCGCGTAATCCTGTGTCAAGTGTGAAGAAATAAACTCGTCATAATCGGCCCGCCGGCCGGAAGCGCGGGAGCGTCACGTCGTCGTAGCGCTCGAATACGACTTCCACCGGCATCCCGACCCGGATTTCGTCGTTGGCGACATCGACGAGGTTCGTCGGCAAGCGCGGGCCTTCCTCCAGTTCCACGATGGTGACGTTGTACGGGACCTGGAACGCGGGGTGGTAGCGCTGGTGCATGATGCCGAAGGTGCGGACGGTGCCGCGGCCGCTGGCAGCCTCCCAGGTGAAGCGGTCGGAGAGGCAGGCGTCGCAGTGCTGGCGGGACGGCAGCCGCCAGGTTCGGCAGTCCGCGCAGCGCATGAGCATCAGCCGGCCCTCGGCGGCGCCGTCGAAGAAGGGGCGGGAGGCTTCATCAGGTTCGGGCACGGGAATTTGGGGCTGGGACATCGGGGCGCTCCTCGGTCAGGCGGGGTGGGGGCTGAGGATGAGGCAGGCGTGGTAGCTGAGGCTGCCGCCGTTGCCGGTGACGAGGATGAGGTCGTTCTTCGCCTGCCGCTCGCCGCCGTGCCCGCGGCCCTGGATGACGGCCTCGCTGAGCGGCGTCATGCCCCACATGTAGTAGGCCGAGAGCTCGCCGCCGCCGGTATTCGTCGGAAGCGAGCCGCCCGGCCCGAGCTTTCCATCCTCGACGAAGGGGCCGCCCTCGCCTTTCTTGCAGAAGCCGTAGTCCTCGAGCGTGACGAGGACGGTGTAGGTGTAGCAGTCGTAGATTTGGCACTGGGTGAAGTCGGCGGGGCCGACGCCGGCCATGCGGTACGCCGTTTCGGCGGCGAACTTCGCGCCGGTTTCGGTCTCCCAGTCGGAGCCGGCGCGGCCGCTGTCGCCGGGGTGCCCCTGGCCCATGCCGTGGATGTAGACGGGGGGCTGGGGCATGTCCTTCGCCCGCTCCGCCGGGCTGACGATGACCGCGACGGCGCCGTTCGAAACGAGACAGCAATCGAGCAGGTGGAGCGGCTCGATGATCCAGCGGGAGGCATGGTAGTCCTCGAGCGTGATGGGCTCGCGCATCTGGGCGAGGGGGTTCATCGTCGCCCATTGCCGCTGTCCGACGGCGATGATGCCGAGGTGGTCCTGTTTCGTGCCGTAGAGGGCCATGTGGCGGCGCGCGGCGAGGGCGTACGGGGTGTTGGCGCCGAAATAGCCGGCTGCGGCGTAGAGCCCGGCCATGCCGCGCGGTCGCTGGGGATTGCGGGCCGCGCCGCCGTACGCCGCTCCCGCCGACGTGCCTTCTTTGAGCGGCGCATCGGCGAACACGCAGACGACGTGCGTGGCCATGTCGGCGTGAATCGCCATGGTTGCGTACTGGACCATCTGGGCGGCCGTCGAACCGGCGGCGTTCATGTGGTTGAGCAGCCGGAGGTTCCGGAGGCCGAGGTAGTTCTGCAGCCCGAGCGTCAGGCCGCCGCCGGTCGTACCCGTGATGCCGGCGTTGATGAGGAGGCCGTCGATGTCGTCTTTCTTCAGCCCGGCGTCTGTGATCGCTTTCGCGACGGCCTCGGCGGCGAGTTCGCTCGTGGACTTGTAGATGCGGCCCATGGGGGTCATGCCGAGGCCGGTGATGGCCGCGGCGCCGCGCAGCGGATGTGGCATGGGTGCTGTCTCTCCTTCCGCCGGACCATTCTACCGGCGGGTTTCAGAGGCGGTAGCGCTCGAGGTCGCGGGCGATGACGGTATCGCGCAGGTGGTCCGCCGAAACCCCGGCGCCGAGGTGGGTCAGGACGAGGCGGGCGCGCGGCTGCATGGCGTCCCGCAGCCGGGGGATGTCATCAGCGAGGTTGAGGTGGATGGGGACCCTGTCGCTGACCGACGAACACTCGGCCACGAGCACCTCGACGTCGCGGGCCATCGCGACGATGGCGTCGCAGAAACCGGTGTCACCCGTGTAGGCGAACGTGCGCCCCCCGAGCTCGCCGACGTAGCCGAGGTTGAGACTGAGGCGGGTGTCATGCTCGACGCGGCGGGCCGTGAGCCGGAGCCCTTCGACCTCTACAGACTGCCCGTCGGCGAGCTCGACCCAGCGGAGGTCGTAGGCGATATCGAACAGCCCCGGGTAGACCGAGCGGCCGATTGCCGTCGCGAGCTCGCGCGTGCCGGGCGGGCCGACGATGACCGCCGGCCGCGCCCGGCCGAAGTACTTCCAGTGGAGGAGGATGAACGGCAGGCCGAGGAAGTGGTCGCCGTGGTGGTGGCTGAGGATGACGGCGTCGAGGCCGTTCGGGTCGATGCCCATCCGGTTGAGCGACTGGAGCGCCTGGGGCGGCGCCTCGAAGAGGAACCGCCCCCCGGCGACGAACCCGTTCCAGCAGAGCCCGCCGGGCGCGAATGCGTTGCCGGTGCCGATGAAAGCGAGGTCGAGTGCGGTCATCGGCGGCATCGTAGCGGGCGAACGGTCAACGTTCCCGCGCCGGGGCAGGCGGTTACTCGGTCTGCCGCCGCGCGCTGCCCATCCCGAACATCACCTGGGCGATGCGGCGGATCTGGATCTCGTCGCTGCCCTCGGTGATGCGGTAGCGCCGGTGGTGGCGGTAAATGTGCTCAAACGGCATGTGACGCGTGTAGCCGATGCCGCCGTGGACCTGGATGGCGAGGTCGGCGGCGTTGCAGGCGAGGCGGTTCGCGCGGTAGTTGCACATCGCGACTTTGTCGCTGACCTCCATGTGGTGCTGCTGGTCGAGCAGCCAGGCGGTGCGGTAGACCATCCAGCGGACCATTTCGCACTCGGTCTGGAGCTCTGCGAGCGGCCACTGGATGGCCTGCCGGGTGGCGAGGGGCTGGCCGAAGGTCACGCGCTGCTTCGCGTATTCGACGGCGCGGTCGATGCAGTACTGGGCCGCCCCGACGCCCGAGGCTGCCTGCCGGATTCGGTTCTCGTGGACGAACGTGTTGGCGAGCGCGAGGCCGTCGCCCTCCTTCCCGAGCATCGCGGTGGCGGGGACACGGACGTCCTTGAGGGTGACCTCGGCGTGGTCGGTCGGCATGTTCATCGTCCACCACATGAAGTCGACGGAGAACCCTTCGGCGTTCGTCGGGACGATGAAGCAGCTGATGCCGCGGGGCTTGCCCTCGTCGCCGGAGGTCCGGGCGAAGATGAGGTCATGGGTGGCGTTGTGGAGGCCGCTGTTGAAGCGCTTCTTGCCGTTGATAACCCACTCGTCGCCGTCGCGGACGGCCCGGGTTTCGAGCCATGAGGCATCGGAGCCGTGGTTCGGCTCGGTCAGCCCGAAGGCGACGCGGGTCTTGCCGGTGAACATGCCTTCGAGGAACTCCTTCTTCTGCTCCTCGGTTCCGAACTGCTCCCACATCTTCACGGTCGGGAAGTTGCCGACGACGGACGATTCGTTCTGGAGGTCGTTGTGGAGCCCAAGGCCTTTCTTGGCAAGGTGCTCGCGGATGATGGCCATCTCGAGGTTGGTGCCGTCGCGGCCGCCGTACTTCTTCGGCACGGCGAAGCGGAGCCAGCCGGCGCGGTCGGCGCGGCGGCGCATCTCGGCGAGGAGCTCTTCCCACTCCTTGCGCGGGATGCCGCCGTTTTCGAAATCGGTGCGCGCCCATTCGCGGCGGTGGTCGAAGAAGCGGATGTTGTCGTTCTCCTGCTCGAGCGGCTTGATTTCGCGCTCGATGAACTCGTCGAGTTCCCGCAGGAGGTCGGGGATGTGGGCCGGGAGCTGGAAGTCCATAGGGGCAGGCCTCGCAGGGAGAGATTGCCGGCGTATCCTACCGGCCCGGGGCCGGAGATGCCTGAGAACAAACCAGTCGCCGCGAAGTTGCTCGAGGCGCGGGGCGTCCCGCACCGGCTCGTGCGGTTCGACCCCGCGGTGCGTTCCGCGGAGGGAGTCGCTGCCGCGGCGGGCGTCGACCCGGGGCGCGTTTTCAAGACGCTCGTCGTCGTCGAGGAGCCGCCGCGCGGCCGGCCGTTCCTCGTGATGGTCCGGGGGTCGGCGGAGCTGGACCTGAGGCGGCTGGCGGCGCAGCTCGGGGCGAAACGTCTGAAGATGGCAGCGCCAGCCGAAGCGGAACGGCTGACAGGGCTGAAGCTCGGCGGCATCAGCGCGCTCGCCCTGCTCGGCCGCGGCTTTCGCGTGCTGCTCGATGCCGCGGCGATGGCCCACGACACGGTGCTGGTGAGCGCCGGGGAGCGCGGCGCGGACATCGAACTCCGGCCGGGCGACCTGGCGGCGGTCACCGGCGCGCGAATCGTGGATGTCTGACCGGGAGCCTGGCTACCCCAGCAGCTCGAGGTACTTCCGCTTCATCCAGTCGCCTTTGCGGCGATAGTCGGCGGGCGTGGCGAGGGTGCCGCGCTGGCCGGTCTCGCGCGCGTAGGCGGCGTTGAGGACCGCGAAGTGGTTTTCGCGCTGGCCGAAGCGGCGCGCGCGCTCGCGGGCGGCGCGGGCCGTCCACGTCTTGCAGTACTCGATCGCCTCCTGCAGCTCCGCCTGGAGGTCGACGACCGTTGCGCGCGGGTCGTTGGCGGGTGCGGCAACCGGAGGGGCCATTCGCGCGGCAGACGGGTGCGGCGGCGCGGGCACGCCGAACATCGTGAGCTGCTGACCTTCGATGAGCCGCCCGGTTTCGTCGAGCACGGCGTCGCCGGCTTCGATCACGTCGACGATCTCCGGGGCGCCCGGCCGGGCCGCATCGTCGCCGGGCTCAGCTTCCTCGAGGGGCGCGTCCGGCGCGGTTTCGTCTGCCGCATGACCGGGAGCGTCGACCGGGCGGGGGATGGCGGGGATGGCGGCTTCGCGTTCGAGGTGGTCGATGATGGGCGCGAGCCGGGGGTCGCGACCGATGAAGACGTGCAGCACGTTTTGTGCTTCAGGGAGGCTATGGTTGAAGCGGAGTCCCCGGCCGAGCTGCTGGATGACAGGCTCGCGGCTGAACACGGCATCGAGCTTGAGGAGGACCGAGACGGTCGGGGCGTCGAAGCCCTCGCTGGCCTTCCGGACCTGGATGAGGACGTCGTAGCGGCCGGCGTGGAAATCGCGCATGCGCCGCTCGGCCTCGGCCGCCGGGAGGTCCTCGCCGCTGTGGACGACGGTGCAGCGGAGGCCGGGGTGGTGTTTCGCGAAGACCCGCGCCAGGTGGTCGGCGTGGGCGGTGGTGGCGGCGAAGACGAGCCCCTGGTGCTGGCCTGGCGCGAGGGCGCGTTTCCGCTCGAGCGTGATCGCGAACTCGCGGACGAGCGGCTCGACATAATCGTCGTTCCAGCGGAGCTGCTGGCGGACGCAGCGCTGGTCGAAGTCTGGCAGCTCGGCCATTTCGGAGGCGGTGAAGGTGTAGATTTCGCCTTCCGCGCTGCGGAGTTCGACGGCGTAGTCCTTCATCTGCATCGCGAGGCGCTTGAGGATGCGGCCTTCGCGCCAGGCCTGCCGCATCGTCACGTGGACGAGCGGGTCGATGACGAGGCCGTCGCCGTCTTCGGCGGGCAGGTAGCGCGCGCCGGCGAGCGGCTCGCGGTCGAGCCGGACCGGCGTCGCGGAGAGGAGCAGGCTCGTGGCGACGGGGAGCTGCCGGAGCGCACCGGCCCATTGCCCGCGTTCCCCAAGGTGGTGCGCTTCGTCGCAGACGAGGTGCACGCGGCGCCTGGCGCAGAGGCGGGCGTACCGTTCGGGCGCGGCAGCGACCTGCTGGTAGGTCGCCACGACCACGTTGGCCCGGTTGGCGGCCGCACGGTGGAGCGTTGCGTTCTCCGCGAGGTACTTGCGGGCATCGAACCGGGCGCCGAGGAGGGCGAGGGCGCGCTCGATGCCGTCGTAGACCTGCGTCCTGAGGACATCGGTGGGCGTCAGGTAGAGGCAGGTATCGACGCCGGCTGTCGACGCGGCGACGAGGAACGAGCCGACGCCGATGACGGTCTTGCCGTAGCCCACCGGCACGACGACCAGCTCGGCGCGCGAGCCGCCAGCGAGCGCCTCCCGCCAGCGGCGGAGCGCCTCGGCCTGGCCGGGCCGAAGGGAAGCAGCTTCGAGGTCGATCATGCCGGCTGATCCCGTCCCGTCGCTGGCATCGGGATCAGGCTACCGTCCGCGGGCGGTGTCAGCAGCCGTGGAGCTCGCCACAAGGCGTCATGCGCCGTTCGGGGTCAATCGGCGGCGGCGAGGGGTACGACGGCGCGGTACTGGAGCAGCGGGCGCGTCGGCCCYYGGGCGCTCGGCGCCGCCGCCGGGCCGGTCTCCTTCTGGAGGTACTGCCCGGCCATCCAGCCTTCGCCGACGGGGGTGGCGACCCGATACCAGTCGACGCCGACCTGTCGGACTGGTCCCTCGATGACCGTCACGCGGGTGCCGTGCGCCAGGCACTGGATGATGTCTCCGCCCGGGGCCGTCCGGAGCCGCAGGCAGTCGCCGGGCGTGTTGACCCGCGCCGCGTCGCCGGGGGCGAGGAGCGCGCCCGCCGGAGCTGCCTCGCGCGGCTGGCCCGCGCCGGCCGGGAACCGGTAGATGCGGACCTGCAGGCCGCTGGCTTGTGCCTGGGCGAAGGGGTCATAGCCGGGCCGGAGGCGGACGACGCCGTCCCAGAGCTGGTTCGAGTCGATGGCATCGAAGGTCCCGTCGCCGCGGTTGCGGATGATGATGGCGGTGTGGAGGCCGGGGTAGTCGGCATCCGGGGACGTCCAGCTATCGAGCGCAACCTGGATGACGTCGCCGGGGCCGGCGTCTGCGGCCGAGACTTCGATGGCGCCGGCTTCGAGGAAGCCTTCGCGGTAGTCGAAGCCCATCTCGCGCCCGGTCGCTTCGAAGACGACGCGCTTCACCCRGGGCCAGCATTCGCCCTGGTAGGTGCCGAGGTCGCGCAGGGCGCGCTCGACGATCGGATGGCTGGAATCGGCGGCTGCGGGCTTGAACGGCCCGGCGGCGCCGAAGAGGGTCAGCATGGCGACCAGGACGGCTGCCRKGGTGTGCCGGTGGCGGGTCATCGGCATCGCACCTGCTCCTGTTTCCCGGGGGCTCCGGGCACCGTACCCCAGCCGCGCCCTTTGTGACAACCGGAACGATAGCGAAATCAGCATGCTGACCACGCCAAACGCGGGAAATCCCGGTGAACGCCAGGGAAACCGCAGCGCGCCGGCCGGCGCGCCGCTGCTCTTTCGGCCGGCGCGGCTATGATCGTCGCCATGACCGCGCTGCAGCCGCTTTCCGGGCTCCGCGTCCTCGAATGCGCCGGGTGGAACGGCGTGCTGGCCGGCCGCCTGCTCGCCGAGGCCGGCGCGGACGTCGTCCGGGTGGTCGGGCCGGACGGGGATCCCCTGGACCGCGAACCGCCCTTCTTTGGTTCCAGCGGGGTATCGATCCAGTCCGCGTTCTACAACGCCGGCAAGCGCGTCACGATGGTCGACCTTTCGGACGCCGCCGGCCGGGCGCAGTTCCTCGACCTCGCGCGCGCGGCCGACATCCTGCTCGAGGACTGGCCCCCTGCCTCGCCGCCGTTCGAGGATGGTGACCTCCGGGCTGCGAACCCGGCGCTGGTTCGCGTTTCGGTGACGCCGATGGGTCTCGACGGGCCGCGCAGCGGCTGGCGCGTGAATGACCTCGTCGCCAACGCGCTCTGCGGCTCGGCGTGGCTGACGGGCGACGCGGCGAGCCCGCCGATTTCGGGTTACGGCAACCAGTCGCACCACACGGCCGGGCTGTACGCGGCGGTGGCCGCGCTGGCCGGCTACCGGTTCGCGCGCGTCACCGGCGAAGGTGTGCGCATCGACCTTTCGGCGCACGAGGCGCTGGTGTCCTGCACCGAGCAGCTCCTGATGCAGTGGTTCTTCCCGAACGGCACCTGGGGCACCCCTATCGCCAGGCGGCAGGGGAGCCTCCACTGGAGCGGCGCGTACGAGGTGTACCCGGCGAAGGACGGCCACGGGGTGATGGTCACCGCTTCGCTGAAGCTGACCGAGGTGCTGGTGCCGTGGCTCATCGAATGCGGCGCCGCGCAGGACCTCGCCGACCGTGAGAAGTACCCGGACGTCATCGCGATGGTGAAGAACCTCCCCTACGTGATGAAGGTGCTGCGGGAGTGGGTCGCGACCTGGGAGCGCGGCGAGGACCTGTTCTACGAAGGCCAGCGGCGGCACCAGCCGTTCGGGGTGGTGTGGAACGTCCGCGAGGCTATCGAGCGGAGTCCGCAGATCGAAGCGCGCGGGTACTTCTCGGAGGCGGAGGTGCCCGGGTTCGGCAGGGCGAAGCTCCCCGGCCGATTCTTCCGGACGAATGCCGACGGGCCGCCGCTGGCGCTGCCGGCGCGCATCGCCGTGAGCGAGGCCGGATGGAAGCCCCGCACGGGAGGTGCCCGGCAGGCGCGCGCCGCCAGCCTCGACCGCGCGCGGCCGCTGGAAGGCGTGCGCATCCTCGACTTCACGCACGTCCTCGCAGGGCCGTTCGGCACGCGCGTGCTCGGCGACCTCGGCGCGGAGGTCATCAAGGTGAGCAGCGCGAAGCGGAGCGGCGGCGCGAACTCGCCCGACCACCCGTACTACGTCTGCTGGAACCGGAACAAGAAGAGCGTAGCGCTCGACATGACGCGCCCCGAGGCCCGCGCCGTGGCCCGCGACCTGGCCCTGAAGTCGGACGTGATCATCGAGAACTTCTCGGCCGGGGTGCTGCGGCGCTGGGGGCTCGACTACGCGTCGCTGGAAGCCGAGCACCCGGGGGTGACGGTCATCTCGATGGGCGGCATGGGGCAGGACGGCCCATGGAAGGATTTCGTGACGTACGCGCCGACCATCCACGCCCTCACCGGCCTGACCTACCTGACGAACCCGGAAGGGACGCGGACCGACGGCTACGGCTTCTCGCTCACCGACCACCTGAGCGGGCTGGCCGCCGCGCTCGCTGCGCTCGAAGGTCTCGAGCACCGGGAGCGGACGGGCCGCGGGCTGGCCGTGGACCTCGCGCAGTACGAACTCGGGCTCGGCATCATGGCGCCGGCGCTGATGGACTTCCTCGCCAATGGAACGAACCCCGAGCCGCCCGGCAACCGCCACCCGTTCGACGCGTGGGCGCCGCACGGCATCTACCCGTGCGCCGGCGACGACCGGTGGATTGCCATCGCGGCGCGCGGCGATGACGAGTGGCGCCGGCTCGCGGGCATGCTGGAAATCGACCCGGGCGGCCAGTTCGCGACCCACGACCTCCGCGTCGCGAACTGGCGCCAGCTCGACGATGCGATCGCGTCGCGCACCCGCCGGGAGGACGCCTTCGAACTCGCCGAGCGGCTCCAGCGCGCCGGCGTCCACGCCGGGCCGGTTCAACACGCCCGCGACCTCGCGGAGAGCGACCCGCAGCTCGAGGCGCGGGACTTCTTCGGGAGCGCACGGGCGGAGAAGTGGGGCGAGTACGGCCTCGACCGGTTCCCGGCCCGCTTCGACGGCGCCCGCCCGCCGGTCTACGAAGGGGTCCACCAGGTTGGCGAAGACACGTTCGACGTCCTGGCTTCGGTGCTCGGCTATGACGACGGCCGCATCGCCGAGCTGATGGCCTCCGGCGCGCTCAGCTGAAGGTTGCGAAGAGAAACCGAGCCTCTGCTACGCTAGCCGAAGCCCGCCGCGAGGAGCCGCCACGTGCCGTTTCGCCTGTTCACGTCGCTGGGGAACGAGGTCCGCGAATTCCGAACCGTCAGCCCCGGCGAGGTCCGCATGTACGTCTGCGGGGTCACCCCGTACGACGTCACCCACCTCGGGCACGCGTTTTCGTACGTGCAGTTCGATGCATTACGGCGCTATCTCGGCTGGCTCGGCTACCGGGTGCGGTACGTCCAGAACGTGACGGACATCGACGACGACATGATCATGGTCTCCCGGCGGCAGGGCGGCCGGCCGATCGCCGAAATCCGGGACGAAAACGACGCCATCCTGCGGGCGGACCTGGACCGGCTGAACGTCCTCCGGCCGACCGTCTATCCGTACGCGACCGACCACATTCCGGAAATCATCGAGACGACGGCGCGCCTCATCGAGCGGGGGCATGCGTACGTGGTGGATGGCGACGTGTTCTTCGACGTCGCCTCGTTCCCGCGCTACGGGCGGTTGAACGGGCTGACGCTGGAGGAGCTCGGAAAGCGGGAGAACCCGGAATCGAAACGGGCGCACAAGAAGCGCGGCCACCTCGACTTCCTGCTCTGGCAGCAGGTGGACCCCGGCGACCCGGCGTGGGACAGCCCGTGGGGCCCGGGGCGGCCCGGCTGGAGCATCGAGTGCACGGCCATGGCGGTGAAGCACCTCGGCACGCAGATCGACATCCACGGGGGCGGAAGCGACCTGAAGTACCCGCACCACGAGAACGAAATCGCCCAGGCCGAGTGCGCCTACGGCGTCGAGCCGTTCTGCGGCTGGTGGGTGCACAACGGCATGCTCCAGCTCGAAGGGGTGAAGATGAGCAAATCGCTCGGCAACCTCGTGCTGGCCCGCGACCTGATGCGGACGTACGAGCCGGACCATCTGCGCCTCTACCTCCTCAGCCACCATCTCCGCGCGGACGCGAACTACGTCCCGGGGGCGCTCGATGCGCTGGCTGAGCGGTACGGCCGGCTGAAGGCGGCGGTCGGCCAGGCCGGGGAGGCCGAACCCGACCCGGCAGTCCTTGGCGCGATGACGGAACGGCTCGGCGACGATTTCGACGTCCCGGGGGCGCTGGAGGCTGCCGACGCCGCGGCTTCCCGCGTGCTCGCCGGCGCGGGCCGTCCCGGGGTAGCCGCGGCAGTCCGCGCCGGGCTGCAGGTGCTGGGCTTCGCCTTCGCCGGGGCGCGCGGACCGGCCAACGGCGACGTTACGCCGTGACGGTCAGTCCGCGGCGGGGCCGATGACCCGCTCGGCGCTCAGCCGCGCGATTTCCTCGTCGGACAGGCCGGCCTCGCGCAGGACTTCGGCCGTATCGACGCCGAGGTCGCGGGCGGGGAAGCTGAGGCGGGGCGGCGTTGCGGAGAGCTGAATATGGGGCCCGACGACGCGCTGCCGCCCGAACTTGGGGTGGTCCGTCTCAGCGAGGTAGCCGTTCGCCCACGCCTGCTCAGATTCGGCGAGCTCGAGGTAGTCCTGGACGACGGAGGCGGGGACATCCTCCTGCCGGAGCCGCTCGAGCCAGTGCGCTGAGGTGTTGCTGGCGAACGCCGCTTCCATGATTGGCTCGAGTTCGTGCCGATTCTTGTAACGAACGAAGCCGCGCGCGAACCGCGGGTCGTCGATGAGATGGTCGAGGCCCAGCGCCCGGGCGATGCGCGGCCAGAACTTCTGGTCGATGCCGACGATCATCACCCAGCGGCCGTCGGAGCACTGGTAGTGGCCGACGGTCGGGGCGGCGCGGAACTCCCGCGGCCGCTCTTTGCCGAAGTGGAGCGCGTGGAGGAGTTCGGGCGCCTGGAGCGCGAGCTGGGTGCCGAGGAGCGAAACCTCGACGACCTGGCCGCGGCCGGTGCGCTCGCGCGCGTAGAGCGCGGTCATGATGCCGAGCGCGAGGTTCATGCCGCCGGTCTGGTCGGCGATGCCGGGGTAGGGAATCTCGGGCCGGTGGCCGGRGCCGCCGCCGGCGTGCTGGGCGAAGCCGGAGTAGGCCTGCGCGATCTGGTCGAAGGATGGGAGCTTCGCCATCGGGCCCCTCGAGCCCCAGCCGGTGGCGCGGGCGTAGATGAGCCGCGGATTCCGTTCGCAGACGATGTCCGGGCCGAGGCCCCAGCGCTCCATGGTCCCGGGCCGGAAGTTCTCGACGAGGATATCGGCGCCCTCGGCGAGGCGGAGCGCGAGGTCGACGCCCTCCCGCCGGCGGAGGTCGATGCAGACGGAGCGCTTGCCGCGGTCGAGCGATTCCCAGAAGGCCGAGAAGCCGTCCGGCTCCCGCCACATGCGCCGGCCGTAGTCGCCGCCCGGGTCTTCGACCTTGATGACGTCGGCGCCAAAGTCGGCGAGGATGACGGTGGCGAAGGGGCCCTGCTGGTAGCGGGTGAAATCGAGGACGCGGATACCTTCGAGCGGTGCTGCCATGGGCGGGAGTGTACGCGCGGAGCGGCTGGCTGCGAAGGCCGCCGCGGTCACCGGACTGTCACCCGCTGTCACCAGCGACGGCACGGCAGGGGGCGATTGCGGCGGTACAGCCTCCTGCGAGTCAGCCGATTGAATACGGTAGAGGCCACGGCCGCCGGCGCGGCGGGCCGCCCCGGCCGTTCACCCGGCGGCGCGCCGGGATCCTGTGGCGACAGCACCACGACAATTTGCCATCGGCAGCGCGGGGCCGATGGGCTGCAGCGGGCATCCTGAGCGGTCGATAAGTAACCGTGAGATGTCCCGCCCATCCACCCGCAGCCCGCGCGAAGACTGGTTCATCGCTCTGACGTTCGCGGGCGGGGCGATGGCGTTCACCGCGGCGTTCTTCCTCCAGCCGCTCGGCGACCCGGTCGGGCTCGCCGTCGTCCTGCTGCTCGCCGTGCTCACTGAGGCGCTCTCGGTCCGGCTCTACTTCGGCGGCTGGGTCTCCGTCAGCTTCGTCGGCACGGCGATGGCGGCGGTCCTGTTTGGGCCGCCCGGGGCAGTGACGACGGCCGGCGCGATTGCGATCGCAGGCTGGCTGACGGGCGAGCGGGACCCGCGCAAGCTCGCGTTCAACTTCGGCCATGAAACGCTGGCGGCATTTTGCGCTGCGCTCGCGGTGATGGCCATCCAGGCCGCGGCGGATGGGCACGTGCCGCGGCCGGTGCTCGCGCTCGCGGAAGGCGGCGCCGCCGCGCTCGTCCTGTACGCCATCGACGGGGCGTGGGTCGCCGCGATCATCGCGCTGACGAGCGGCCGGGCGATCGCTTCGAGTTTCCGCGACAACATCGGCTGGCTGTTCCCGTACTACGCGATTCTCGGCCTGGTCGCCGGCGGGCTGGCGGTCATCTTCCRGGAGCTGGGCGTCGCCGCGGTGGCGGTGATGGTGCTGCCGCTCGTGCTGGCGCGGTACTCGGTGACCCAGTTCGTCGAGCGGACGCGGGAGAACGTCATCCGGCTGGAGCGGTCGAACGAGCAGCTGCACCGGGCGTACATCGAAATCCGGGACATGTCCGAACAGCTGCGGGACGCCTACACGGGGACGCTGGAGTCGCTCGTAACCGCCYYGGACGTGCGCGACCAGGAGACGCGCGGGCATTCGGTCCGGGTGGCGCAGCATGCGCTCGACATCGCGAAGCTGCTCGGCATCAAGGACGAGGAGGAGCTGCTGACCATCTACCGCGGCGCGCTGATGCACGACGTCGGCAAGATCGGGGTGCCGGACGCGATTCTGCTGAAGCCGGACCGGCTGACCGAGGAGGAGTGGGAGTTCATGCGGCGGCACCCGGCGATGGGCTACCGGATCCTCGCGCAGGTGCCGTACCTCCGGCCGGCAGCGAAGATCGTGCTGGCGCACCACGAGCGGTGGGACGGCGCCGGCTACCCGCGGGGGCTCGAGGGGGAGGAGATCCCGCTCGGGGCCCGCATTTTCGCGGTCTGCGATACGTACGACGCGATCATTTCCGACCGCCCGTACCGGCGGGGGCAGTCGCCGGATGCAGCGCTTGCTGAGATACTGCGCTGCGCGGGGAGCCAGTTCGACCCGCGCGTGGTGGAAGCGTTCGAAGCGCTGTTCCCCCGCTGGAAACAGGAGACGTTCGGGAACCCCGCCCGGCCGCTGCTCTACCTCCCGGCCTGGAGGCAGGACGACGATGCGCCAGGAAGAGCGGCGAGCTAGGACTCGGCGGCAGCTGCTCGACGCTGCGCGGGCGGCCTTCGCGGCGCGCGGGTTCGACGGCGGCTCGCTCGATGCGATCGCTGCCTCGGCAGGGCTTTCGAAGGGGGCGGTGTACGCCCACTTCCCGACGAAGCTCCACCTGTACGCGGCGGTCATCGGCGAAGTGCTCGACGAAGCGAAGGAGCGCCTGGAAGCCGTTGCTGCGGCGCTCCGCAAGGGGGACCGGTCCGACGGCGCCGCGCGGCGCTACTTCCGCGGGGCTGCCGGCGATGCGGAACACGCGGCTCTGCTGATGGACGCCTGGACGGCCGCCACCCGGGAGCCGGAGGTGCGGGCGCTGCTCGACGCGTACCTCGCGGAGCGGCAGGCGGCGCTCGCTGCCGCGGCGGTCGATGCCGGGGCGCGGCCGGAGGAAGCGCTCGCCCTCGCCGCGGTGACGGGCCGGCTCATCGACGCCGCGGTGCTGCACGAGCGGCACGAAGGTTCCGCAGGGTCCGTCGCCGGCGGACATCGCGGGGCATGACGAAGGGGGCCGGTATGCCGGCCCCCTCCCTGGGTGTTGCGCTCCTGGCTTACCAGCGGATGGTCAGCATGGGCGCAGCCGTCGAAACGACCGCGACCGCAGCCAGCGCGCCAGCAACGAGGAGCATCCGGAGCCTAGCCATTAGGCACCTCCCGCGATATTCCGGACGGAACATGCCGACCGGCCGGTATGTAATACGTCCGCGCCGGTAAAGGTGTCAAGATGGGGAACAGGCGGTGGACGGGGGAAAACGGCTTCGAATTGTAAAATTTTTCGTCAGCGGGCAGGCGGGTGCTCGCGGCGGTGGATGCTCAGGCCGAGTTCGAGCTCCTCGATGAGCGCTTCGGCAAGCTCCCGCTCCTCGCCGGGCGGGATTTCGCCCCGCCAGGCTGCCGCGGCGAGCTCGGCCAGGCGATTAGGCCCGAGGCGCTGCTCGGCTTCCGAAAGCTCCTGCGCGCGGGCTGCCTGGTGCATGCGGATGCGCTCGCGCAAGACGGCGGCGATTTTCTCGTCGGCAGCGCGCCGCGCCTCGAAATCGGTGAGCGGCGGGAGACGGTAGGCCGCCAGCCGCGCCGCGCGGGCGCCGACATCATCGACCGGCTCCGCCGCGGTCTCCGGGTCGCGAAGCCAGCGGCGGAAAATCTCCCGCTCCACGGCTCCTGTGAAGAGGGTTTCCGGGTAGTTCCGGTAGGCGAGACGGAGCGCCGGGTGCTGGAGGAGGATGGCGAGGAGCACTTCCTCCGGGTTCGGGGGGCTCGCGCGGCCGGCGGACCGGGGCACCCGGGCGGGGCGCGGGGTTTTCAGCCGTTCGGCGACGCTCGCCTCGGTTACGCCGAGCTGGCGCGCCACGCGCTGGATGTAGAGGGCCCGCTCGACCGGGTCGCGGACTGCGAGCAGCACCGGCCGGAGGCGGTCGACGAGGTGGCGGGCCTCGAGCGGAGAGGCGGGGCGGGCATCGCCCAGCAGGCGCCCGAGCAGGAATTCGACGAACGGGACGGCGCCGGCGATCGCCTGCTCCCAGCGGGCCGGGTCTTCCCGGACGAGTTCATCCGGGTCGCAGCCCGGCGGCAGGGCTGCGACCCGGAGGTCGACGTCGACCTCAGACGAAAGTTCGTCGGCCGAGCGGGCCGATGCCGCCGCCTGCTCGTCGGTTTCGAACCCGAGCACGAGGCTGCCGGCGCGGGCGGCGGCGTTCATCCCGGCGGCGTCGGGGTCGAGCGCGAGGACGATGCGCGGCGCGAACCGCCGGAGGAGCGCGGCATGGTGACGCGTGAGGGACGTCCCCATGGTTGCGACGACGTTGCGGTAGCCGGCCTGCCACGGGCCGAGGACGTCCATGTAGCCTTCGACGACGATGACTTCCCCCTTCTCGCGGATGGCTCCAGCGGCGTGGTGAAGGCCGAACAGGGTGCGGCTTTTGTCGAAGATCTCCGTCTGGGGCGAGTTGAGGTACTTCGGCTCCTCGCCGTGGAGGCCCCGGCCGCCGAGGGCGACGAACTCGCCGCGTTCGTTGGCGATGGGAATGATGACCCGGCCCCGGAAGCGGTCGTACGGTTCGCGCCCTTCGTCGGATTCGACGAGGACGCCGGCGGCGAGCATGTCGGCTTCGGTGTAGCCGCGGTTCAGCAGGAAATCGCGCAGGTGGTGCCAGCCGGCCGGAGCCCAGCCGAGGTGCCACGCTGCGATGGTCTCCGGCGAGAGGCCGCGCCGCTCGACGAGGTAGGCCATCGCCGCCTCGCCGCCGGCCTCGCGGAGCTGCCGTTCGTAGAAGCCGACAGCGGCCGAGACGATGGCGGCGAGCCGCTCGAGGTGGGACCGGCGCTTCGGGTCGTCGTCCTGCAGGCTGATGCCGGCTTCGCTGGCAAGGAGCCGCAACGCGCCGCGGAAATCGAGGTTCTCCCGCTTCTGGACGAACGTGAAGAGGTCGCCGCCTTCGCCGCACTGGCCGAAGCAGCGCCACGTGCCGCGGTCGGGGAACACGTAGAACGACGGGGTTCGCTCGCTATGGAACGGGCAGAGCCCGCGGAAGCTCCGCCCCGATTTCTGGAGCTGCGTGAATCGCCCGATGTAGGCGACGAGGTCGACCTGGCGCTTGATGGCGTCGACGACGTCCATGGTGCACATGGTACGGCCCGGCGCGGCCGCCGGGGCGAGGGGAGCAGCGCGCTCCCGGCGGCCGGGGCCGTCGCCTCGCCTACGGGAGCTGCACCGTCGTGCTCGCCATGGGCTGGTTGCCGACGTACACGGTTACCGTTGCCTCGCCGGAGCCGGCGGGGCGGGCCACGGCGATGACCGGCGACGACTGCCCGGTGGCAAGGGCGATGCTCACGCTGTTGCTGGTGATCTGGCCGCCGAGCTGGACCTGGACGACGACCGTGGACGCGGGGAGCGGCCCGCCGTCGTTGCGCACGGTGACTTCGATGGTCGACCCCGTGACGTTCGCCGCGGTGATGACGAGGTTCGGCGCCTCGACGGGCGGCTGGAGCACGAACGTCGCACTGTTATTGTCCTCGCGCTGCTCGCGGACGATGTTGGCCGGGTCGACGGTCACGATGGCGCGTTTGCCGCCCTGGGTGATGGGGGGCGAAATCGGGAACTCGACGACGGTGGAGCCGCCGTTCGCCGCCAAATTGACGTTGACCGCCAGCTCCTGCTGCGGAACATCGCCGCCCACCGCGACCACGAGGGGCCCGCTGTAGGCGTTGTTGCTGACGTTCGAAATCGTCACGCGGAGGACGGCGCCGCCGCTCGCGAGGACCGCGTTGGTCGGGACGAAGTCGGGCGCGTTCGCGGCTGGCGAGGGGGACGGCGAAACGGTGGCCGTGGGCGAGGTCTCCGCGGTGGGCGTGGCGGTCGGCGCCGGGGTGGGCGTCACGTCGCGAACCGGGACGAGGTCGAGGGTGTCGAGCGGTTCGATCGCGGTCCGGCGGACCCAGCCCTGGGTGCCGGCCGGCGGCTGGACGAGCAGCCATGCGAGGTCGCGCGTCTTCCCGGTAATCGTGACCTGCGACCCTGCGCGAAGGCTGCCGGACTCGGGGAAGGTATCGCCGGGCCCCTCCCGGACGGTCGCGTCGGCGACGACCCTGCCCTGGATTGCCTGCGGGCGTTCGCCCACCGGCTCGATGGCGACGATGCGGACCTTCGCGGAGTCTTTCGAGGCCCCGGATTCGGCGAAGACGCGCACGAAGATGTCGTAGGTGCCTTTGTCGGCGACGGTAAAGCGAAGGGTCACGCGATACCGGTTGTCCGGCGGCGTCTCCGTAAGGTCGACGGCATCGGCGACGCGATCGCCGACGAACAGCTCGACGCGGCGAATCGGCTCGGTGGCGGACGCCTGGACGACGACGTCGTGCGGCTGATTGATTTCGAGGCGCTGGTCGCGGGCCGGGCTGTCGATCTGGACGGCGAACTCGGTCGCGATGCCGCCGTTGCTGCCGCCCCCGCTGATGAGGCTGAAAACGAGGAAGACGAGGATGCCGCCGACCACAGCCGCAAGGAACAGGAAGACATAAAACATCGGTTGGCGGGCCGGTGGTTCGTCGCCGCCGTAGTAGTCGTCCTCATCCCACGGGTACTCCTCGTCGGCGTACCCGTCGTCGTCGGGGTAGACGTCGGGGTCGGCGGGCGCATACCGCGGGTAGGGCGGCGGGGTGCCGGCACCGATGACAGGCTCATCCGCAGGCGGGGGCGCACCGATCACCGGCTCATCGTCGAAGCTGGAGCCGTAACGGTTGGACATGGCGGGTTGCTCCGAGTATCGGCGCGGGGGTTTCTACCTTCAAGACGGGCGAGCGGGGACATAAACGCCCCGGAAAGGCGGGGCCGGGCGGCTAGACCTGCCAGCCGACGGCGTCGGGACAGTCGAGCGACGCGGCCACCCGGATGGCGTAGCGGTCGGTCATGCCGCTCACGTAGTCGGCAGCGCGCCGTTCGACGGGGTCGTTCGGCAGGGAGTAGTCGGGCGAAATGCGCTCGGGATGCTCGACGAAGTACGCGAAGAGGAATTTGACGATGCGCTTCCCGCGCTCCGCTTCGCGCCGGGTCTCGTCGTAGAGGTAGACGCGCCGGAACATGAATTCGCGAAGCTCGTTCGCGGCGTCGCGGATGGCGGGGCTGAACTGGATGACGGGCTCCGGGCCTGCGCCGGTCGTGGCCCAGCTCGCCTCGACGATGTCGCAGATGAGCGCGTCGAGCCGCTCGCCGTGGCTGCGTCCGAGCAGGCGCTGCGTGCTGTCGGGCAGGTCGTCTTCGGTGATGATGCCGGCGCGGATGGCATCGAGGATATCGTGGTTCAGGTAGGCGATGGCGTCGGCGGTCTTGACGACCTGGCCCTCGAGGGTGACCGGGACGCCCCAGCCCTCGGCGAAGATGTCTTCGCGGGCTTTCGAGCTCTTCTCGATCGCATCCAGCACTTCGAAGGTGAGGTTGAGTCCGCGGCCGCCGTTTTCGAGGCGGTCGAGGACGCGGACGGACTGGTAGTTGTGGCGGAAGCCCTCGGGCAGGCATTCGGCGAGCGCCTCTTCGCCGGCGTGGCCGAACGGCCCGTGGCCGATGTCGTGGCCGAGCGCAGCGGCCTCGGCGAGGTCTTCGTTGAGGTTGAGGGCGCGCGCGATGGTCCGGGCGACCTGGGCGACTTCGAGGGTGTGGGTCAGCCGGGTGACGAAGTGGTCCTGCTGCGGGGCGATGAAGACCTGGGTCTTGTGTTTGAGCCGGCGGAAGGCCTTCGTGTGGAGGATGCGGTCGCGGTCGCGCTGGTACTCGGTCCGGAGCGGCGACGGCGGCTCGGGGCGCTTGCGGCCCCGGCTGGTGGAGGCGCGCGCGGCGTAGGGGCTGAGCGAGGCTTCCGCTGCCTCGAGCCGGCGCCGCACGACGTTGAGGTCCATCGACCCGGATTGTAGTACCGCGGACCGGCTCGGCCGAATGCAGCGCGGCCCCGGCGGACGGCCGGGGCCGGCGGACGCCCTGGGGACGGAGCGACGGCTAGTGCGCGGGCGCGCGGCCCAGCTTCGCCTCCGCGTTGGCGATGATTTCGCGGGTCTGGTCGATCATGTCCGGGCTCACACTGACGCTCGTGATGCCCCATTCGACGAGCTTCTCGGTCACTTCGGGATACACGCTGGGCGCCTGCCCGCAGATGGAGGCGGTGATGCCGCGGCGGCGGGCGACGGTCACGGCGGTCTGGATGGCGGCCATCACGGCCTCATTCCGCTCGTCGAAGGTGTCCGCGAGGGCTTCGCTGTCGCGGTCGATGCCGAGGACGAGCTGCGTGAGGTCGTTGGAGCCGATGGAGATGCCGTCGATGCCGACATCGATGAAGCGGTCGAGGATGATGACGTTCGAGGGGACCTCGACCATCATCCAGAGCTTGAAATCGTCGCCGCGGACGAGGCCCTGCTCGCTCATGAGCTGTTTCACCCCGCGGAGTTCGTCCGGGGTGCGGACGAAGGGCACCATGACGTAGAGATTCTTGAATTCGCGGCGGACGCCTTTGATGGCCTCGAGTTCGAGCTGGAAGATGTCGGGCTCCCGGAGATACCGGCTGGCGCCGCGGTAGCCGATCATCGGGTTCTCCTCGGTCGGCTCGAACTTCGCGCCGCCTTCGAGGTTGGCGTACTCGTTCGTCTTGAAGTCGGTGAGACGGTAGACGACGGGCCGCGGGTCGAAGGCGCGGCAGAACTCCTTGATGCCCTCCTCGAGTCGGCGGGTGTACTCCTCGGGGCGGCCTTCTTCGATGAACTGGCGCGGATGCTTGCCGATCTGCGCGACGATGMACTCGGCCCGGAGCAGGCCGACGCCGTCGACGTGACGCTTCGCGACCACCTCGGCGAGCTCAGGCTCTGCGAGGTTGACGTAAAGTTTCGTGGTGGTCTTGAGCGACGCAGACCGGGCATAGCGCTCCTTCTGGCGCTCGTACCAGGCGAGGCGCGCCTCAGCGCGGCCGTCGTAGATGCGGCCCGCGGAGCCGTCGACGGTGACTTCGCGGCCGACCTCGAGCGCGGTGGCGCCGGCGACGCCGACGACGCAGGGGATGCCGAGTTCGCGGCTGACGATGGCGGCGTGGCAGGTGCGGCCCCCGCGCTCGGTGACGATAGCGGAGGCGCGCTTCATGGCGGGGACGAAATCCGGCGTGGTCATCTCGGCGACGAGGACGTCGCCCTGCTTGACGATGTCGATTTCGCGCGGGTCGTGGACGATGCGGACGGCGCCCACTCCGACGCCGGGGCTCGCCGGCTGGCCGGTGAGGAGCACGGGCGCCGTTTCTTCTTCCCCTTCCTCTTCCTGGAATTCGTGCTTGAGCGTGGTGACCGGTCGCGCCTGGACGAGGTAGAAGCGCCCCTGTTCGTAGGCCCATTCGATGTCCYGGGGGCTGCCGTAGTGCTCCTCGACGGCGCGGCCGATGCGGGCGAGCTCGCGGATTTCTGCGTCGGTGAGCTTCTGGCGCTCGCGAAGGTGCTCAGGCACCGGCAGCCAGGCGTTCGCCGCCTCGTGGCTGCCGTCGGCGTCGGGCCGGCGGGCGATCATGCGGTCCTGCGGCGTGACCGTTTTCGAAATGATCTGGAGCGATTCCTTCGCGACCAGGTAGAGGTCGGGCGAGATTTCGCCGGAGACGATGCCTTCGCCGAGCCCGTAGACCGCTTCGATGGTGATGCGGGTCCGGTCCGAGGTGACCGGCTCGACGGTGAACATGACGCCGGAAATTTCCGACTGCACCATGCGCTGCACGGGCACCGCGAGGCCGACCTTGGTGTGGTCGTAGCCGGATTCTTCGCGGTAGAAGATGGCGCGGGCTTCGAAGAGCGAGGCCCAGCAGGCCTGGACGGCCCGGACGACGTTGTCGGCGCCCACGACGTTGAGGAAGGTGCTCTGCTGGCCGGCGAAGCTCGCCTCCGGGAGGTCCTCCGCAGTGGCGGAGCTGCGGACAGCGACGGGGCCTTCGCCGAGTTCGCGGTAGGCGGCGCGGATTTCGTCGGCGATGTGGGCCGGCATCGGCGCCTCCATGATGCGGCGGCGGATGTTCTCGGCGCGCTCGTTGAGGAGCTTCGTGTCATGCACATCGAGCCCGAACAGCTCCTTGCGGATGACCGGCTCGAGCCCGTTCTGGTGGATGAAGCGGAAATACGTATCCGCGGTGACGACGAACCCGGGCGGGACGGGGATGGAGGCGCGGGTCAACTCACCGAGGTTGGCGCCTTTGCCTCCCACGAGGCCGATGTCCTCGCGGCCTACCTCGGAAAACCAGACGACGGAACGAGTGACGCTTACCAATCTGTCTATACCTCCGCGCATCGCGCATAGTGCAGACCGATGGCTTCGGTCGCACGATTATAGGCCGATGGCCGGCGTTTGCACGGCCGGCCAATCGGCCGTTCCTGGCTGGCTGGACGGCCGCTCATTCGACCGTCACCGTCTTGGCGAGGTTCCGCGGCTGGTCGACGTCGCAGCCGCGGTGCACCGCCACATCGTAGGCGAGGAGCTGAAGAGGGATCACGGCGGCCACCGGCTCGAGCCACGACGAAACCGCGGGCACCGAAATGACGGCATCACAGAGCGACGCAAGCTCGGCGTCGCCTTCGGTCACGATCCCGGTGACGGGGCCGCCGCGCGCCTGGATCTGCTCGATGTTGGAGACCATCTTCGAGCGCAGGGCGTGGCGGGTGGCGATGGCGACCGTGGGGAAGGCGGGCTCGATGAGGGCGATGGGGCCGTGCTTCATCTCGCCGGCGGCGTACCCCTCGGCGTGGATGTAGGAGACTTCCTTGAGCTTGAGCGCGCCTTCCATCGCCACCGGGAAGGCGAGGCCGCGGCCAAGGAAGAGGACGTGCTGAGCCTGGGCATGGCGGAGCGCAATCTTCCGGAAGGCGTCGCGCCTGGCGATGATGCCGGCGACGGCCCGCGGAAGGTGCGCCAGTTCGGCAAGGTGCGCCGCCAGGTCCTCCTGCCGCAGCCGGCCCTTCGCCTCGGCGATGCGGAGCGCGAGGAGGTAGAGCGCAACGACCGCCGCGGTGAAGCACTTGGTGCTCGCGACGCCACGTTCGAGCCCCGCGCGGGTGTAGACCGTTCCGTCGGCGACGCGGGTGGTCTGCGCGCCCTCCGTGTTGCAGATGGTGACCTGGAGGGCGCCGGCCTGCCGCGCAACGGCCATCGCCTCGAGCACGTCCACCGTCTCGCCGGACTGGGAGACGCTGATGACGAGCGTGCGGTCGTCGAGCACCGGGTCGCGGTAGCGGAATTCCGAGGCGTTGTCGGCCCACGCCGGGATGCGGGCGAAGGCCTCGATGTACCGCTGGCCGATCATCGCAGCGTGGAGGCTCGTCCCCATGCCAATGAGGACCACGCGCTCGACACTGGCGAGCCGTTCGGCCGCGGGGCCGAGGTCGTCGAAGTACAGGGCCGGCGGCTCGAGGGTCGCGAGGCTCCAGATCGTGTCGGCGATCGCCTCGGGCTGCTCGTGAATCTCCTTGAGCATGAAGTGGGGGTACTGGCCCTTGAGGGCCGTCACCGGGTCGATCGGGATGCGCTTCCGCTGAAGCAGGACGGGGTCGCCGGCGACCGTTTTCGCTTCGGCGCCGGCGGCGGTGACGCGCGCGACCYGGCCGTCGGCGAGGAAGGCGACGTCCTGTGTGATGGGGAGGACGGCAGCGAGGTCGCTGGCGACGACCGTCTCGTCCTGCCCGAAGCCGATGACGACGCCGCCCGCGTTGCCGAGGCGAGCGGCGGCGAGGGTGCCCGGCTCATCGAGACTCATGGCAACGATCGCCTGCGAGCCTTCGACCCGCGCGGCGGTGCGCCTGAGCGCTTCGAACAGGTCGGCGCCGCCGCGGACTGCCTCCTCGATGAGGTGTGCGACGGTTTCGGTGTCGGTCTCGCTGCGGAAGGTGTGGCCCCGCGCAGCGAGCTCCTCCCGCAGCGATGCGTAGTTCTCGACGATGCCGTTGTGGATGACGACCACCCGCCCGTCGCAGGAGACGTGGGGATGGGCGTTCTGGTCGCTCGGCCGGCCGTGGGTGGCCCAGCGGGTATGGCCGATGCCCACGGTGCCGGCGGGCGCGGGGCCGAGCGCCTGCTCGAGGTTGGCGATCTTCCCCTGCTTTTTGGTCACCGCGAGGCTGTCGCCGTCGAGGACGGCGATGCCGGCCGAGTCGTACCCCCGGTACTCGAGGTCCTTGAGCGCCCGGAGGAGGATGGGCACGGCGGGCCGGTGCCCGGCGTACCCGATGATGCCGCACATGGTGAACGATGCTCCTTCCCGGCAGGACTCCCTGCCGCAGGGGGCACGCAGCACCCGCTATCGGCACCGGTGAAGCGGTGCGGTCGAGCGGTGTGATCGGGCTGGAGCAACGGGGAACGGGTGGGGAACCCGTGCACGCGGCGCGCTTTTGTCACCCGGTTGCCCGGCGTGGTTTGTGCGTCGCCTGCGGCTGTGCAGCCGGGGGGCCATCCGCCGAATGGTTCGATACTGCCCCCGCCTCGTCATCCGCGCGGTGTGCGCGGACCTGGCGCTTCTGGTTGCTGCTCCCTGCGTGCCGAGGTCGAACCTGATGCGTAGGTTACCCGTGCACCTCCTGTCGCGGGGGTCGGCTCGAGTGTCCGGCGCAGCGGCCGGCCCGTCAACTTTCGGCGCGCGGGATGCCGGCGAACCCGAGGAAGTCGTCTTCCCATTCGAGCACGGCGCGGATAACGCGGGCATCGACGGGATAGGGGCGAGCGACGATGCCGCGCCGTTCGAACTCCTCCGCGAGCTCGCCGGCGATGACCTCGAGCGGCGCGGTGTGGATGCCGAGTTCGCGTTCGGTTTCGAGGATGAGCTCGATGAGCTCTCCCTGGAGCTGGATGCCCTCTTCCTGGAGCTGCTCCCACACCCATTCAGCGCACTCGGTGAACAGCTGGCCCTGGAGACGCCCGGTGAGCGGCACGGCGCATGTCCTCGTTTTCGGTTTTCGTTAGGCTCCAGCTGCCCGCCGGATACGGTCAAGCGGCGGGAGCTTCGGCGCAGGGAGCCCTGCCTCCGAGCGGAGGCGCTTCAGCCGCTGCACGTTCTTCCGGTCGGGCCCATCGCCTTCGAACCCGGGCACCTCGAGCAGGAACGGCACCTCGGAGAAGGCAGGGTGGCCGATGATGGTGCGAAAACCTTCCAGCCCAAGGTGGCCTTCGCCGATGTTCTCGTGGCGGTCGCGGAAGGTGCCGATGGGCAGCTTCGTATCGTTCGCGTGGACCGCGACGAGGCGGCTGAGCCCGAGCTCGCGGTCGAACTCCTCGAGCGCCGCCTCGAGCCCGGCGGGCGTCGCGATGTCGTAGCCCATCGCGTAGGCGTGGCAGGTGTCGAGGCAGATGCCGACGCGCGGCGGGCTGCCCATCGCCCGGATGATGGCGCCGAGCTCGCCGAACTTGCCGCCGATGCAGTTCCCCTGGCCTGCGTTGTTCTCGAGGATGAGGAGCGCCGGGTTGGCGGGGTCATCCTCGAGGACGGCGGTCAGCATCCCGGCGATGCGCTCGATCATCGCCCCATCGAAGCCGGCGCCGAGGTGGCTGCCGACGTGGAAGATGGTGCCGACGATGCCCATCCGGCCGGCGCAGCGGTGGTAGGCGAGGAGGGAGGCTTGCGATTTTTCGAGGACGGCCGGGTCCTGGCTCCCGAAGTTCATCAGGTAGACGCCGTGGAAAAAGACCGGCATGGCGGCCGCTTCCCGGACGCGGTTGAAGCGAGCGACCTGCTCGTCGGTGAGCGCCGGGAGCTTCCACTGCTGGGGGGCGCTGATGAACAGCTGGACGGCCTCGGCGCCGATGGCGCGCGCCCGTTCGAATACGAGGTGCGGCCCGCCTGCGCTGGAGACGTGTGCGCCGATTCTCACGGGGCGGCCTCCGCGGGGCGGGCGACGCCGGAGATGGCGGGCAGCGGCCCGATCTTCCCCCGCCGGAGGTCCTCGACCGCGAAGCCGGCGGCCTCGATGGCCTGCAGGGTGTCGCGGTTCGGGTGGCAGCCTCCGCCCACGCGGGACCAGAGCGGCGTGATCGCGCCGAGCGCGAGGCGGCCGGCCTTCGCGCGGGCATTGACGTGCTCCCAGAAGATGAGGCGGCCGCCCGGCTTGAGGACGCGGCGGATTTCCCGCAGGGCAGCGGCCGGGTCGGGGACGGTGCAGAGCACGAGCGTGCCGATGACCGTGTCGAAGCTCGCGTCGGGGAAGTCGAGCGCTTGCGCGTCGCCGTCGCGCAGGTCGAGCTCGCGGCCCGGCGGCCGGTGGCGTTCGGCGCGCTCGCGCATGTAGGGGTCGGGTTCGATGCCGACGTAGTCGACGTCAGCCGGCAGGTGGGGCCAGTTGGAGCCGACGCCGTAGCCGATTTCGAGCACGCGGCCGGTTGCCTGGCCGGCGAGGCGGGCGCGCAGGCGGCGCTCCCGGGCGCTCTCGTGCCGGGAAAGCCAGTCCCAGGCGGCGGCGAAGCGGCGGTGTCCGGCAGATGACGGCATCGGGGGCGTTCCTCGGGTTCGTTGACAGGATGGTGCGGCCTCACCAAGATCCCGCGCAACCGGGGAGGGGAGCAGGGATGTTTCCGAACGCGCCGCACACCGGGCTGCCGCTGTCCGGGCTGGTCGTGCTCGATTGCACGATCTGGCAGCAGGGCACGTACGCGACGGCGATGCTCGCCGACTTCGGGGCTGACGTCATCAAAATCGAAGGGCCGGATGCCCCGGACCCGGGCCGCGGCCTGAGCGAGGCCTACTTCGAAAGTCACAACCGGAACAAGCGGGGCATCGTGGTCGACCTCAAGCACCCGGACGGCCGGGAGACCGTGCTCCGGCTGGCGGAGCAGGCGGACGTGTTCGTGCAGAACATGCGGCAGGGCGTGATGGAGCGGTTGGGGCTCGGGTACGACGACCTGCGGGCGCGCAACCCGGCCATCATCTACGCGACGGCGAGCGGGTACGGTTCGAAGGGGCCGCACGCCCGCTGGCCGGCGATGGACATCCTCGGCCAGGCGCGCGGCGGAACGATGATGATGCAGGGGCCGCCCGACCAGCCGCCGGTGTTCTCGTTCGGCGGGATGGCGGACCAGGTGGGGGCCATTTCGCTGAGTTACGGCATCCTGCTCGCACTCATCCACCGGGCGCGGACCGGCGAAGGGCAGCAGGTTGAGGCGTCGCTGCTGGGCGGGCAGGTGATGCTCCAGTCGTTCAACATCACGGGGACGCTGTTCACCGGGCAGGTGCCGCCGCGGCGGGCGCGGGAGGATGCCGCGCCGCTCTGGAACGTCTACCGCTGCCGCGACGGCGGCTGGATAGCGCTGAGCATGGCCCAGCTGAGCCGCTGGTGGGCGCCGTTTTGCGAGGCGCTGGGCCGTCCCGACCTGCGCGACGACCCCCGGTTCAACGCGCTCCCGGCCCATATGGAGCACCGGGCGGAGCTCATCGCCGAGCTGGACCGCATCTTCGCGGGGCGTGACCAGTGGGAGTGGGTGGAGTACCTCTGCGGGCAGGGGCTGCCGGTCGCCCCGGTGCAGGACTATGCCCAGCTGATTCGCGACCCGCAGGTGGTGGCGAACGGCTACATCGCGGAGTACGACCACCGCTCCGGGGAGCGCCGCAGGATGGTCGGGCCCGCGGTCCAGCTTGGCGCGACGCCCGGGTCGATTCGCCGGGGCGCACCAGAATTCGACGAGCACACCGAAGAGGTGCTGCTCGAGTTCGGGTTCGGCTGGGACGAAGTCGAACGGCTGCGGAGCGCCGGCGCAATCGGGTCGCGCGGCTGACGGTTGACATCCCCCGACCGCTCCTTGAGGATAGGGGGGTACCCTATTGGAGGTTCGATGATCCCGGAAGTCCGACGGCAGGCGCTGCGCCGCATCAAGATCATCGCCGGGCAGGTGGCCGCCCTCGAGAAGCAGCTCGAGGAGGACCGCTACTGCATGGACATCCTCGACCTCTCGCTGTCCATCCAGCGGGCGCTCCGGAGCCTGGATGCGCTCGTGCTGGACGGCCATCTCAAGACGCACGTGGTCGAGATGATGAAAGGCGGCGAGGAGGAGAAGGCGATCGCCGAATTGCAGCGGCTGTACCGGACCCAGGGGCCCAGCGAACCCTGACCACAACGACAAGAAGGAGCGTCATCATGGCCCAGGTCATCGAACTCAGCATCACCGGGATGACGTGCGACCACTGCGTGAACGCCGTCACGGCGGCCCTGAAGGCCGTTCCCGGCGTGAGCGACGCGGTCGTCAGCCTCGCCGAGAAGTCGGCGAAGGTCACGGGCGAAGGCCTCGACGCCGCGAAGCTCATCGAAGCGGTCAAAGAAGAGGGGTACGACGCCGCGGCCCGCTGACGGGCTAGCGCGGCAGGAGGCCCGGCCATGGCAACCGGCACGGAGGAACGAGCCGTCACGCTGAGCGTGAGCGGGATGACCTGCGCGTCGTGCGTGCGCCGCGTCGAACGGGCGCTCAGCAAAGTCGAAGGCGTCGAAACTGCGAGTGTGAACTTCGCGGCGGAGACCGCCCGGGTGACGCTCGGCGGGCCCGTCGCGGTCGAAGACCTGGTCGCCGCCGTCGAGAAGGCCGGCTACCGGGCCGCGCCGGTGACGGCCGGGGAGCGGCGCGACCTCTCGGCGGAAGCGCGGGGGAGCCTCATCCGGCTGCTCGCCGCGTCGGTGTTCGCCGTCCCGGCCGTCCTCCTCGCGATGGCGATGGACATCGCCGGGCTCCATCTGTTCGGCAGCCCCGCGGTGCACGGGTGGGTGGTGCTGGCGCTCGCGACGCCGGTCCAGGCCGGCCTCGGGTGGCGGTTCTACCGGGGCGCGTGGGCGAGCCTCCGGCAGCTCAACCCGAACATGGACGTGCTCGTGGCGCTCGGCACGTCGGTCGCCTACCTCTACAGCGCCTGGGTGGTGGTGAGCGGGCGGCACGACACGCACATGTACTTCGACGTGAGTGTGGCCGTGCTGCTGTTCATCTCGATGGGCAAGTACTTCGAGGAGACCTCGAAAGGGGCCGCTTCGCAGGCGATCCGGGCGCTGCTCGCGCAGGCCCCTGCGACCGCCGCGGTGCTCCGCGACGGCGCGGAGATCGAGCGCCCGGTCGAGCAGGTCCGCGTCGGCGACCGCATCGTGGTTCGCCCCGGCCAGCGGGTGCCGGTCGACGGCGTGGTGGTCGAGGGAGCAAGCGCGGTCGATGAGTCGATGCTGACTGGCGAGTCGGTGCCCGTGGAGCGGAAGCCGGGTGACCCGGTCATCGGCGGCTCGCTGAACCGGAACGGCATGATGGTCATCGAAGCGACGGCGGTGGGCGCTGATGCCGCGCTGCAGCGGATGGTGCGGCTCGTCGAAGAGGCGCAGGGGTCGAAGGCGCCGGTCGAGCGGCTGGTTGACCGTGTCGCTGCGGTCTTCGTCCCCGTGGTCATCGTGATTGCGCTGGCGACGTTCCTCACCTGGGGCTGGGCGGCGGGCGACTGGCAGCGGGGGATGACGGCGGCCGTGGCCGTCCTCGTCATCGCCTGCCCGTGCGCGCTCGGCCTCGCGACGCCGACGGCGATTATGGTCGGCACGGGGCTGGGCGCGAGCCGCGGCATCCTGATCCGGAACGCGGGCGTCCTCGAGCGCACGCGGAAGCTCGATGTCGTCGTGCTCGACAAGACCGGGACGCTCACGGCCGGGCGGCCGGTGGTCGCGGACGTCGTGCCGGTCGGGACGCTCTCGCGGGACGAGCTGCTCCGGCTGGCGGCGGCGGCAGAGTCGCCGAGCGAGCACCCGCTGAGCCGCGCGGTGGTCGACGCGGCGGCGGACGCCGGCATCGAACCGCCGGCTGCCACACAGTTCGAGGCCGTGACGGCGCGGGGCGTGCAGGCGATGGTCGAGGGGCGCCTGGTGCAGGTCGGCAACCGGGCGATGTTCGAGGAGCTCGGGTTCACGCTGGACCCGCTCAGCGCGGCGATCGGCGGCCTGGAAGCGCAGGGACGGACGGTCGCGATCGTGGCAGTCGACGGGACGGTCGCTGGCCTGCTTGGCCTCTTCGACGAGGTGAAACCAAACGCAGCGCGGGCCGTCGCGGCCCTCCATCGGCTCGGGCTCCGGGTCGTCATGCTGACGGGCGACAATGAGCGCGCGGCGGCGGCGGTGGCGGCGCAGGTGGGCATCCGCGAGTTCACGTCGGGCATGCGTCCGGAGGAGAAGCTCGCCTGCGTCCGCGGGCTGCAGGCACAGGGGCTCGCGGTGGCGATGGCGGGGGACGGCATCAACGACGCCCCGGCGCTGGCGCAGGCCGATGTCGGGATTGCGATGAGCAACGGTACCGACGTCGCTATCGAGACCGGCGACATTACGCTGCTGCACGGCGACGTGGCGAAGATTGCTGAAGCGATCGCGCTGTCGCGGGAGACGCTGACCACCATCAAACAGAACCTCGCGTGGGCCTTCGGCTACAACGTCGTTGCGCTGCCGGTCGCGGCGCTCGGGCTGCTCAATCCCCTTTTCGCTGGCGCAGCGATGGCGCTGAGCTCGGTGAGTGTGATGGCGAACAGCCTGCGGCTGCGGACGAAGGCGCGGGCGCTGGCGCGCGCCGCCGGGAACGAATACACCGCGCCCGTCGAGAGTGTGCTCCGGGTGAACCGCGGGCCGGTCATCGCGATGGCGGCGGCGTTCGTCCTGCTCATCGTGCCGCTCGTCGTGTTCACCGGCATCGACCGGGGCTGGTTCGGCACAGCCGGGACCGCGTCGGAAAGCCACGCCGGCCCGCACCAGTGAGCCGCGGTGCCAGCGGCCTCCGTCTTCGAGGTCTACCGCGCCTGCCACGCGACGCACGCGCGGAACGTCGCGGCCGGCTGGGCGATTGGGTCGGCGCCCGCGCAGCCGTAGCCGGGGCGCGACCCGCTCACGCCGCGTTCACCGGCCCGCTGGTAGACTGACGTCATGAAGCGCGCGAACACCCGGCCGGTCCGGGCCGGTACGGTCATCATCGGCGGGGGAAACCCGATCGTAGTCCAGTCGATGTGCGCGACGCGGACGACGGACATCGAGGCGACGGCAGCGCAGGCGAAGATGCTCCACGAAGCCGGCGCCGGGCTGGTGCGCATCGCCGTCGACAGCGCGAAGGACGTCGCGGCCCTTGCCGAAATCCGCGCCCGGGTGCCGGAGGCGAACCTCGTCGTCGATCTGCAGGAGAACTACCGGCTCATCACGCAGGTCGCGCCCCACGTGAACAAGGTGCGCTACAACCCGGGACATCTCTACCACCACGAAAGGCAGAAGACCGTCCGGGAGAAGGTCGCCTTCATCGCCGAGACGGCGGCCCGCCATGACCTTGCCGTGCGCGTTGGCGTGAACTGCGGCTCGGTGGACCCGGACATGGATGCGAAGTTCGAAGGCGCCGACCCGCCCGGCCTCGAAGGCGTGACGGCGATGGTCGAAAGCGCCCTCGAGCACTGCGCCATCCTCGACGACCTCAGGTTCGACCGCTACGTCGTCTCTCTGAAGGATTCCGACCCGCGCAAGGTGATCGAGTCGAACGTGAGGTTCGCGGTGGTTCGCCCGGAGGTGCCGCTCCACCTCGGCGTGACGGAGGCGGGGATGCTGCCGGACGGCGCAATCAAGACGCGGATCGCCTTCGAGCAGCTCCTGTCGCGCGGCATCGGCGACACGATCCGGGTTTCGCTGACGCTGCCGTTCGCCGAGAAGTGGCGCGAGGTGGAGGTCGGGCGGCAGATCATCGCGGACGTGGAGGCCGGGCGGTTCCGTTCGGTGCCGCAGTTCCTCGAGGGCGGGCTGAACATCATCAGCTGCCCGAGCTGCAGCCGTGTCGAAAACGAGGCGTTCGTCGACCTCGCCTTCAAGGTGAAGGAGATGACCGCCTACGCGAAGGAGTACGACATCACCATCGCGGTGATGGGCTGCCGTGTGAACGGCCCCGGCGAGACGGACGACGCCGACCTCGGCCTGTGGTGCGCGCCGACGTTCGTCAACCTGAAGAAGGGCGAACAGGAGCTGGGCGCGTTCCCCTACGACACCGTCCTGGACCGCCTGAAGGAAGAGCTCGACCGGCTCATCGAGGAGAAGAAGGCTGCGGCAGCCCGGGCATGATGGTGCGCGGCGGCGGATTTCGCTAACCTCCGCTCGATGACGACGGGTACGGTGACTGCGATAGCGCGCTACCCCGTGAAGTCGATGCGGGGGGAGCAGCTCGAGCGGGCGCGCTTCGGCTTCCACGGGATTCCGCTCGACCGGGCGTTCGCATTCGTCCAGGACGGCCTCGTGAGCCCGTTTCCGTGGTTCACCGGGCGGGAATGCCCGCAGCTGCTCCAGTGCTCCCCTGCGGTCATTGCCGGGGCAGTGGAGTGGCCGTCCGGGCCGTGGCCGAGGGTGGAGGTCACCGTGCCGGGCGGCTCCGTCCTGCCGCTCGAGAGCCCGGAGCTCGCCGCGCTGCTCGCCTCGTGGTCGGGGCGGCAGGTGCGGCTTCACGTCGACTATCGGGGGAGCCAGGACGTCGCGTACGTTTCACTGATTTCGACCGCGACGGTGCGCGCGATTGCTGAAGCCGCGGGGGTGCCGGCGGACCATCGGCGGTTTCGCATGAACCTCGTCGTCGATGTCGGCGACGAGCCGTTCGCAGAGCTGCGCTGGGTGGGGCGGCAGGTGAGGGCCGGGGGAGCGGTGCTGGCGGTCCACGAGCCGGACCGCCGCTGCCAGATGATCACGCTGGACCCCGAGACGGGCGCATCGAGTCCGGCGGTGCTGAAGCAGCTGGGGCGGCTCAGCCCGGAGGTGAGCGCCGGGGTGTATTGCTCGGTGCTCGTCCCGGGCGAGGTGCAACTCGGCGACCCCGTCTCGCCTGCATAGGGAGCGGAGGCCGCCGCCGCGGGCGGGTTCGAACGGCGAGCCTCGAAACGACGGGCCCGCAAATGCGGGCCCGCGGTGGTTACTGGTGGAGACGCGGGAGAGTCGAACTCCCGGTCCAGTGAAGGTCGGCTCCGGATTCTCCTACAGGCTTTCCCACCGATGGGAATCTCGCCGGGCGACTGCAGTGGTGGTCCCCACGTCACCCGGCCAGCCGAGCGATCTTTCGCGGGCGGTATCGGCGTCGGCCCGCGGCAGCCTGGCTTTGGTGACGCCCTACCCCGGCGCTACCAGGCCGGGCCCCGGGGAGGACGGCTCCGCACTAAGCGGCGAGAGCGAGTTGGCGAGTGTTGCCGTTTATTTTTGGCCGCCTGATTTACGAGGGTGACAGCCAACCTCGGCCTGCTATCCGGCTACCTGGCTTCCTGTCGATTCCTTTCGTCCCCGTGATGAGGTGAGTATAGCACACCCGTTCGGGCCCGCGCGCCTAGCGGGCGGAGCGCTTGAGGGCTTCGGCGGCGGCGCGCTGCTGCTCGCGCTGCTTCACGGCCTCACGCTTGTCATAACTCTTTCGTCCGCGCCCGACGCCGAGTTCGACTTTTGCCTTGCCGCGTTTGAAGTACATCGAGAGCGGGATGAGCGTGAGCCCCTTCTGGTCGACCATCTGCGCGATGCGGCGAATCTCTTTCTTGTGGAGGAGGAGCTTGCGGTCGCGGGTCGGGTCGTGCGCGGCGTAGCCGGCGTTGGCGTACGGGGCGATGTGGGCGCCGATGAGCCACGCCTCGCCGTCCTTGATGCGGGCGTAGGCGCCCYGGAGCTGGACCTTGTGCTCGCGGACGGATTTGATTTCGCTGCCGGTCAGGACGATGCCGGCCTCGAACCGGGCGAGGATGTCGTAGTCGTGCCGGGCGCGGCGGTTCTGGGCGATGGTGGCGTCGGACATGGCGGAAAGGGAGCGGGCCCATCGCCATCGGATGGGCCCGCAGGTGGTAGGGCCAGTGTACCGCGCGGTCAGTTCCCGCGCAGGAAGTCGATCGCGCGGAAGATCTGGACGTCGCCCTGCGCGACATAATCATCGTACGTCATGGGAACCTCGATGTCGGGCTTCACGCCGAGCCCTTCGATCTGGTCGCCGCGCGGGGTGAGCCAGCGGCCGACCGAGATGTAGAGCGCGCCGCAGCCCTTGGGGTCGCCGCAGCTCTTGAGCTCCTGCAGCTGGTTGACCGTGCCCTTGCCGAAGCTGCGCGTGCCGATGATCGTCGCCCGGCCGTTGTCGCGGAGCGCGGCAGCGAAGACTTCGGCGCCGGAGGCGCTGCCCTGGTCCTGGAGAATCACCACGGGGATGTTCGTGAGGATGCCGCCGCGGCGGGCGCTCCAGCTCTGCGTGCGGCCGTCGGCGTCGACTTCGGAAAGGATGACGCCCTGGTTGAGGAACTCGTCCACCACGTCGACCGTCGCCTGGAGGAGTCCGCCGGGATTCCCGCGGACGTCGACGATGAGACCCTTGTAGCCCTTGCTCTCGACGTCCTTGAGCTTCGTGCGGAGCTCGTCGAGGGTGCGGTCATGGAACTGGGTGATGGCGACGTAGGCGATGTCGGTGACCTCATTGCCGTTGCGGTCGACGAGCTTCGTGCCGCTTTCGCCGGGGATGACCTCGAGGTTGGGCTCGAGGAAGACGCTCTCGAGCGGGATGTTGCCGCGGGTGATGGTGATGGTTTCGATGGTGCCGTCGGTGTGCTTCACCTTGAGGGTGACCTGCGTGCCGGAGGGCCCCCGGATGACCTGGACGGCTTGCGTTTGCGTCCAGCCTTCGGTCGAGACGCCGTCGACCTCGAGGATGATGTCGCCGGGGCGGATTCCGGCTTTTTCGGCGGGCGAATCGCGGAACGGCGCCACGATGGTGATGGCGCCGCCGCGGTCGGAGACGGTGGCGCCGATGCCGTCGTAGCTCGAGGCGAGGTTGAGGGCGCCCGCCYGGAGCTCAGCGGGTGTGAGGTATTCGGTATGGGAGTCGTTGAGGGAGCGGATGATGCCGTCGATGGCGGCCTGGCGGAGGGTCTCGGGGTCGAGGGCTGCCTTGTCGACGTAACGTGTCTCGAGCAGGTTGACGATTTCGTCGATGATGGCGGCGCCAACGGTATCGCGGGATGCGGCGGCGCTGCCTCCCTGCTGCTGGGCAGCGGGCGCCGGGTCATCGGAAACGAGCCCGTGGACCGCCCAGCCGAGCCCGAAGGAGAGCGTGAGCATGCTGAGGAGGAGGAAGACCGCGACTGCTGCGCGGGCGAGCTGTTCGCCGCCGCCGGGGCGGGCCGTGTCGCGTGGCAGGTCCATGGGAGTCCTTTGCGCAGCCGGGTGCGCGGAGATGCTCCGAGTGTACAGGCCGTATTCCGGGGCCTTCAATTTGGCGATTACCGGGGGTTTACGCGGCCGGGCGGACGCGACCGCCGTTCCGCGGTTCGATGTTCGCACTATACATGTTATGTGAGTTCCTGCCCGGCCGGAGCGCCCTCCCTGGGGTGCGGGCGCGCGCGCTCGGTGCGTTTATGTCTCCGGTTGTCACCAAAGCACCACTGCGGTGTCACGGGGCGCTCGTTGTTCTGTCACCCGGCGGACCTGAACAATCGGCGCAACCGCCCGACAACAAAGGCACGAACGGTTTCAACTCGGGGGAACCGCCAGATTTGGGCTACGGGCGACACCTTTCCCGGCGCATCACCGATACACCGGGAAAAGGCAGCAACGGGGGAGAACGAACATGCAGTGGCCGTCCGCCTACGATGAACAGCCCATCGATGGGAGTCCAGAGACGACGCCGAACCGCCTGTCGCTGGAGGAGCAGCAGCGCCTCGTGATGCAGTACGCGCCGCTGGTGCGGCGGGTCGCCCGGACGCTCCCGCTCGAGATCCCTGGGCTCCTGGAGTTCGAAGACGCGGTCGGGTACGGCACCTGCGGACTCGTCGAAGCGGTGCGGCGCTACGACCCGTCGAAGGGGACGAACTTCCACGCCTACGCCGTCCAGCGCATCCGGGGCGCGATGATCGACGCCTTCCGCAGGATGGACCGGCTGAGCCGGACGATGCGGCAGAAGGCGCGCGACGTGCAGCGCGCCCAGTCTGAGCTGGAGATGCTCCTCGGGCGCACGCCGACCGACGCGGAGACCGCGGAGCACATGGGCGTCTCGGTCGAGCAGTACCGGGAGGCAACCTCCCAGTCGCGATGGGTGACGGTGTCGCTCGACCGGATGCTCGAGCGCGACGACGACGGCGATTCGTTCCCGGCGGCGGAGATGCCGACAGCTGAAGAAGACCTCGACTTCACGCGGTCGTTCGAGGAGAAGGAGCTCTACGAGGACCTTGCGCGGTCGGTTGCCGCCCTGCCGGAGCGCGAACGGCTGGTCATCAGTCTGTATTATGTCGAACGGCTGACGATGCGCGACATCGCCGCGGTGCTCCAGGTTTCGGAGACGCGGGTCAGCCAGCTGCACGCCCAGGCGGTGAAGCGGCTGCGGCGTTCGCTCCTCCGCGACGTCGCCTGACTCAGTTCAGCTCTTCGGAACAGCTGTTGCGGCCGGGGCCGGTGCGCCCCGGCCGCCGCGTTTTCCTTCGCGGGGCCGGCCGCGTGGTGTCGGGTCGGGTGCGAAACGGTTCCTCCTTCACCCGCCCGACCCCTATTAGACCGGCGAGGGCTGCCGAAGATAGAGAATGAGCCCGTGTCGCGCCGTCGATGCCATCGGCTATCGGCGCGCGCGGGAAGCGGCACCGGCTCGAGAACGAAGGACGGCACAGGCGGGCCAGCGAGCCCGGCGGTGCACTTGGGGGTGATGCTATGGCGGACCGCTTCAATGACGGCTTCCGGAGCCAGGTCGCGTTCGTAACCCATACGCGCGACTACCGCTCCGCGGACGTGCTCCCGTCGCTGGCGCGCCACGGTTTCACGACGACGGAACGGCCGCATGACCGCGAGACCGAACGGCTGCTGGCGCAGTTCGACCCCGACCTGGTCGTGCTCGCCATCGACCCGCGCCACGACGACGATATCGCGCTCGTGCGGCAGGTGGCGCGGGCTTGCAAGGCGAACATCATCGTTGTCGCACCCGGCCCGCACCCGCACGGCTTGAGCCTCGCCCTCGAAGCGGGCGCGGACGTCTGCGTCCGCGACACTGACGGCGCGGAGATGTTCAACGCGCAGCTCGGGGCGATGCTCCGGCGCCGCACGGCAGCGCAGGCCGAGCCGGCGGAGGATGAAGGCCCGAGCACGATCACGGTCCGCGACCTCGTGCTCGACTTCGACCGCTGCCAGGCGGTCCGGAACGGCGAGACAATTCCCCTCACGCCGACCGAGTTCAAGATCCTCGCCTACCTCGCGAAGAACGCCGGCAAGGTGGTCAGCCCGGTCGAAATCCTCCGCGCCGTGCAGGACTACACCTACTCTGAGCGCGAAGCGCAGGAGATCGTGAAGGTGTACATCCGGCGGATTCGCCGGAAGGTGGAGCACGACCCCGCCGAGCCAAGCTACATCGTCAACGTCCGGGGCTTCGGCTACATGCTGGAGCGGCGGAGCAACCGGCGCGATGCGGTCCGCTCGGCGGAGGCTGCCTGAGCGAACCAGCACTCCCGCGACGGACGGCGAAACGGACACGCCCCGGCAGGTTCCTGCCGGGGCTGATTTATGTTACGCAGAGGGAGAAGTCCCGTCAGGCGATCGTCACGCCCTCGCAGCGGTAGACGTCCTGGATGGCGTTGAGGAGCGCGATGCCTTCGTTCATCGGCCGCTGGAAGGCCTTCCGGCCGGAGATGAGGCCCATGCCGCCCGCGCGCTTGTTGATGACGGCGGTCTTGACCGCCTCCTTCAGGTCGCTTTCGCCCGCGCTGGCGCCGCCCGAGTTGATGAGCCCGACGCGCCCCATGTAGCCGTTCGCGACCTGGTAGCGGGTGAGGTCGATCGGGTGGTCGGTCGTGAGCTTCGTGTACATCCGCTCGTCGAACTTGCCGTAGCTGCCCTTCTGGTTGAGGGCCCGGTAGCCGCCGTTCTGCTCCGGGAGCTTCTGCTTCACGATGTCGGCCTGGATGGTGACGCCCAGGTGGTTCGCCTGGCCGGTCAGGTCGGCCGAAGTTTCGTGGTTGACGCCGTCGACCTTGAAGCCGGGGTTGCGGAGGTAGCACCAGAGGACGGTCGCCATGCCGAGCTCATGGGCGTAGGCGAACGCTTCGGACACTTCGACGATCTGGCGGCTGCTCTCCTCGGACCCGAAATAGATGGTCGCGCCGACGGCCGCCGCGCCGAGGTTCCACGCCTCCTTGATGGTGCCGAACATGATCTGGTCGTACTTGTTCGGGTAGGTCAGGAGCTCGTTGTGGTTGATCTTGACGATGAAGGGGATGCGGTGGGCGTACTTGCGGGCGACTGCGCCGAGCACGCCGAAGGTCGACGCGACCGCGTTGCAGCCGCCTTCGAGCGCCAGGAGGACGATGTTCTCGGGGTCGAAGTAGGCCGGATTCTTTGCGAACGAAGCGCCGCCCGAGTGTTCGATGCCCTGGTCGACGGGCAGGATGGAAACGTAGCCGGTGCCGGCCAGCCGGCCGTGGCCCAGGATCGCCTGGAGGTTGCGCAGCACTTGCGGGGAGCGGTCGGACTGGGCCCAGACGCGGGTCACGAAATCAGGCCCGGGCAGATGAAGGCTCTCCGCGGGGATGCCTTCGCAGCGGTGTTCGAGCAGGGAGGATGCCTCGTCGCCGAGGATGTCGGCGATGTCGGCAAGGGAGAGTTCGCGGGTGGGGCGTTCAGCGAGAACCATCGTTGCGCCTCGGTGCGGAATGGGCGGCGGAAGCCGCCACGGGGATGATACCGCGGCCGTCCCGAGCGGTCGTGGTCCCCTATTCGCCGCGCGCATTTCTTTACCTTCGCTTCGGTTTCGATGCGGTACGGTGAAAGAAATCGGCAACGACGAAGGAGGGTCGGCGATGCGCGTGCTGGTCGTCGAGGACGAAGAGGCCATTGCGGGGGCGATCGAGCGCGGCCTCGTGAAGCAGGGGTACGACGTCGACGTGGCGCGCGACGGCGCTGAGGCGCTCGAGATGGCGGCGGAGACGAACTACGACGTCATCTGCCTCGACCTGAACCTGCCGCGTGTGGACGGGATCGAAGTGTGCCGGCGGCTGCGGGAGGACCGGTTCTCCGGCGGGATCATCATGCTGACGGCCCGGAGTTCGATCCGGGAGCGGATCGAAGGGCTGGACCAGGGCGCCGACGACTACCTCGTGAAGCCGTTCGCCTTCAGCGAGCTCGCGGCCCGGATCCGCGCGATCACCCGGCGGGAGGGGTCGATGCGCGAGCCGGTCATCGAAACTCGCGGCCTCGAGCTGGACCCGAACACGAACCGCTGCCGGAGGGAGGGCAAGGATATCCACCTCACCCCGAAGGAGTTCGCGCTCCTCTACTACCTCGCGAGGAACGAGGGCCGGGCGGTTCCGCAGGAAGAGCTGCTCGAAAACATCTGGGACGAGCACGCCAACCCCTTCACCCAGACGGTGAAGGTGCATATGAACAACCTGCGCCGCAAACTGAACGAGGGATTCGAGGAACAGCTGATCGAGACGATCCGCGGAAAGGGCTACGTCCTCTAGGGTGCGCATGCCGCCGTTCTTCCGGAGCATCAGGTTCCGGCTCACGGTCTGGTACTCCAGCCTCTTGCTGGTCTTCGGCGTCGCCTTCGTCGTCGCGCTGAACCTCGCCGTGCGGTTCGACCAGCCGCGCGTGTTCGAGCTGTCCCGCTCCAACGACGTGGTCTATACACCAGTCCGGACCGGCCCGGCGCAGGCCATCGTGGTGCCCATCGAGACCGAGACGTACAGCCTGCGCGAGGTGGAAGACGGCATCTACTCGCACAGCCTGGATCGGCTGCAGTACTGGTCGCTCGTCTCCGTGCTGGGCCTCGCGATTGCGTCGGGTATCGGCGGTTATGTCCTGTCTGGCGTCCTGCTCCGGCCGGTTCGCGACATCACGGAGGCGGCATCGGAGATCAGCGCGACGAACCTCAGCCGGCGCATCAACTACCAGGGGCCGCGCGACGAGCTGTGGGCGCTGGCCGACACGTTCGACTCGATGATCGGGCGGCTGGAAGCCTCGTTCGAACGGCAGCGGCAGTTCGTGCAGGACGCCTCGCACGAACTCAGAACGCCGCTCGCGGCGATCCGGACGAACATCGAAGTCACCGAGATGGACCCGGACGCCTCGCTCGAGGAGTACCGCGAGCTCGTGGCGACCATCAAGAGCCAGACTGAGCGGCTCACGCGGCTGAGCGAAGACCTCCTCCTGCTGACCAACGACGACGGCGCGCGCGTGGAGCGGGAGGCGGTCGATCTGCCGGCGCTGGCGGCCGACGTCATCGCAGAGCTGCAGCCGCTCGCCGCGCAGCGCGGGGTGGCGCTCCGCCGCGACATCCGGGAGCCTGCCGAGGCGCTGGCCAGCCCCGACCTGCTGCACCGCTGCGTGCTCAACCTCGTCGACAACGCCATCAAGTATTCCGGCGAGGGCTCGACGGTCACGGTCCGGGTCGCGGATGCGGGCAAGGCAGCGCGGGTGGAAGTCGAGGACAACGGGCCGGGCATCCCGGCAGAGGCGCTGCCGCACATCTTCGACCGTTTCTACCGCGTCGATAAGGGCCGGAGCCGGCGGGAAGGCGGCACAGGCCTCGGCCTCGCCATCGTGAAGGAGCTCATCGAGGCGATGGGCGGTAGCGTCGGCGTGCGGTCCGAGCCGGGCTCCGGAAGCACGTTCTGGATCGAGCTGCCGAAGTCGCAGGAATCGGCCGATTCGCCGGCGCCGGCGCCGCGGGGCGGCGCGCTTGCGTGGGAGCCGGGGCGGCAGGCTTGACCGGTCTTCCGGCCCTCCGTAGGTTCGAACGGGGGATTGCCGGTAAGCCACCGTACCGCCCCTCCACGGGAGTCGTGGCCTACTGGAGGCAGGAGGAGATGACGGCGTGACGCAGCTACTCGATCGGATTGACAGCCCGCGCGACCTCCGGGGGCTCACGTACGACCAGCTCGAGACGCTCGCCGCCGAGATTCGGCAATTCCTCGTGCAGACGGTCGACGGCATCGGGGGCGGCGGCCACCTGGCCTCGAACCTCGGCGTCGTCGAACTGACGATCGCGCTCCACCGGCTCTTCGACTCGCCGAAGGACAAGATCGTCTGGGACGTCAGCCACCAGGTGTACGTCCACAAGATCCTCACGGGGCGGAAGGACCGGATGGCGACCATCCGCCAGTTCGGCGGCCTGAGCGGGTTCGCTGACCGCAAGGAGAGCGAGCACGACGTCTTCGGCGCCGGCCACGCCGGCACGTCGATCTCGGCGGCCGTCGGCATGGCGGTCGCGCGGGACTTCAAGGGGGACGATTTCTACGCCATCGCCGTCATCGGAGACGGCGCGATGACGTGCGGCATGGCGCTCGAGGCGATGAATCACGCCGGGCACCTCGGCCTGCACCGGCTCATCGTCATCCTCAACGACAACGCCATGTCGATCTCGCCGAACGTCGGCGCGCTCAGCCGGAACGTGAACAAGCTCCGCGTCGACCCCCTGTACCGGAATGCGAAGCGCGAGATCGGCGAGCTGGTCGAGCACCTCCCGCTCGGCCGGCAGGTGTGGGAGGGTGCGAAGCGGGTGAAGGCGAGCCTGCGCGACCTGCTCGTGCCGGCGAGCTTCTGGGAGCAGTTCGGATTCGAGTACTACGGTCCGATCGACGGGCATGACATCCGGGAGCTCGAGGCGACGCTGCGCGCCATCAAGAAGGTCGAAGGCAAGCCGGTCCTCCTGCACGTGCTCACCGAGAAGGGACACGGCGTCCCGGAGGCGGCGGCCGACCCGATCAAGAGTCACAGCGGCACGTACTGGCTGAAGAAGTCGGACCCGGCAGCGCCGGCGCCGCGGCCGACGTACAGCCAGGTGTTCGCGCAGGCGGTGCAGGAGCTCATCGAGTCGGACCCGCGCGTCGTCGCCATCACGGCGGCGATGCTCGAAGGGACCGGGCTGGCGCCGGTGCACGCGAAGCACCCGGACCGGGTGTTCGACGTGGCCATCGCGGAGCAGCATGCCGTGACGTTCGCCGCCGGGCTTGCGACCCAGGGCATCCGGCCGATCGCGGCGATCTACAGCACGTTCCTGCAGCGCGGGTATGACTCGGTCGTTCACGACGTCGTGGTGCAGAACCTGCCGGTCGTGTTCGCGATGGACCGGGCGGGATTCGTCGGCGATGACGGGAAGACGCACCAGGGCTTCATCGATATCAGCTACCTCCGCTGCCTGCCGAACATGGTCGTGAGCGCGCCCAAGGATGAGCGGGAACTGCGGGACCTGCTCTATACAGGCGTCCACCATGAGGGACCGTTTGCGGTTCGCTACCCGCGCGGCAGCGGCCCCGGCGCCCCGACGGACCAGCCGATGGCGCGCCTCCCGATCGGCAAGGGCGAGCTCCTCCGCGCCGGCCGCGACATCGCGCTCGTGGGATTCGGCGCGCCGGTGATGGAGTGCCTCAAGGCGGCGAGCCTGCTCGAGGCGGAGGGCATCGACGCGGCGGTCATCAACGCGCGGTTCGCGAAGCCGCTCGATGCCGAGCTGCTGCTCGAGGCGGCCCGCACGACCGCCGGCATCATCACCGCAGAGGAGAACGTCCGGGCCGGCGGGTTCGGCGACGCGGTGCTCGAGCTGCTTGCCGACCACGGCCTGGCGGACCGCTACCTGGGCGCCCTGGCGATGCCGGACGCCATCGTGGACCACGGGCCGCAGGCCACCATGCGCCACCTGCACCGGCTCGATGCCGAAGGCATCGCGGCGGCTGCACGGGAAGCGCTCGCGGCCCGGGGCTGGACGGCCCCCGCCCCGGCCGACCTCGCCCGCGCATGAGTTTGCCGCCGGAGTTCCTCGGCCGGCTTGCGCTCATCGAAGAGGCGCTGCGGCGCGCCCTCGCGGAAGGCCCGGCTGAGCTGGTGCGGATGTCGCGTTATGTCTTGGGATGGGAAGACGCGGACGGCCGCCCGTCGGCCGGCGGCGGAAAACGGCTGCGGCCGCTGTTATGCCTCGAAGTGGCCGCCGCGGCCGGGGCCGACCCGGCGCAGGCGCTGCCCGGCGCGGTTGCGGTGGAGCTCGTCCACAACTTTTCGCTCGTGCACGACGACATCCAGGACGGCGATGCGCTCCGCCACGGGCGGCCGACGGCGTGGCAGGTCGTCGGCGCGCCGCAGGCGATCAACCTGGGCAATTTCCTCTACACGCGGGGGCTGCGCCAGCTGGCAGACAGTCGGCTGCCCGGCGCGCCGCTTGCGCTCGCCATCCTGTTCGAAGCCGTCGAGCGGATGGTCGCCGGCCAGTGGGCGGACATCGCCTTCGAGGATGCAGAAAGCGTGACCGAGGAAGACTACCTCGCCATGGTCGAGGGCAAGACAGGCGCGCTGCTGGGAGCAGCAGCGGGCATCGGCGCCGCACTGGCGGGTGCGCCGCGGGGGACGGTCGACGCATTCCGCGCCTGGGGCGAACGGCTCGGGCTGGCATTCCAGGTCCAGGACGACTACCTGGGCGCCTGGGGCGACGCGGCGGCCACCGGCAAGTCGACATCGAGCGATATCGCCCGCCGGAAGAAGACGCTGCCGGTGGTGTTCGCCCTCGCGTCGGATGGCAGCGGCGACGCGCTGCGCGCGATCTACCGCGCGGCGCCGGCGCCGGAGGACGACACGGCGAAGGTGCTCGAGCTGCTGGAAACGAGCGGGGCGCGGGAGCACACGCGGGCGCTCGCCCGGCGGTTTTCGGCCGAAGCAGAGGCGCTGCTTGCGGACATCGCGATAGCCGACGATGCGCGAGACCGCTTGCGGACGTTCGCCCGCTTCATCGCGGAGCGTGACCGCTAGCCTCGCCCCTGCGACGATGGTCGGGTGACCCGACCGGGGTGCTGAGGCCGGAGATGTTCGAGAACGTGCGCGAGGACGTCCGCCAGGCGGTGACGTGGCACGCGGTGCCGCTCGTCCGCCGGTGGTTCGGACCGCGCGCGGAGGCTGCCGCGAGCATCGCGCTCTCTCCCGAGGCGCAGGTCGTGCTCATCTACCGGCTGCAGGCGTGGCTCCGGCGGCATGGCGTCCCCGTGCTTCCCGGGCTGTGCCGCCGGCTGACGATGCTGCTCGCCGGGGTCTCGATTGGCGACCGCGTGGAGATTGGGCCGGGGCTGCTGCTCAACCACGGCCACGTCGTCATCGACGGGACGACGCGCATCGGGCCGTTCTGCTCCATTGCGCCGTTCGTGACGATCGGACTGAACACGGGCGGCCCGGATGTCTCGCTCGACGGGCCGACCATCGGGCGCTTCGTCTTCATCGGGACAGGGGCGAAGATCCTCGGGCCGGTGACGGTCGGCGACAACGCGCGCATTGGGGCGAACGCGGTGGTCATTTCCGACGTGCCCGCGAACGCGACGGCGGTGGGCGTGCCGGCGCGGGTCATCGCCCACGAGTACCCGCTCGGGCCTGCGAAGACGGAGCGCCCCGGGGGCTGACCCGCGGGGCGCTGCTGGTGAGGTCGGCCGGCTGGCGCCGGCGCGTCAGTTGATCGGCAGGCGGGTGTCGCCCATCAGGTACTGGTCGATGCCGCGGGCGGCGGCGCGCCCCTCGGCGATGGCCCAGACGATGAGCGACTGCCCCCGCGTCATGTCGCCGGCGGTGAAGACGCCGGGCACCGAGGTCATCTTGTTCTCGTCGGCCCACACGTTGCCGCGTTCGGTGAGCTGAACGCCCAGCTGCTCGAGGAGGCCGCCCTTTTCGGGGCCGAGGAAGCCCATGGCGAGGAGCAGGAGGTCGACCGGCTCCGAGAATTCGCTGCCGGGGATTTCCCGCATCACCTGGCGGCCGTCCTCGTTGACGAACTCGACCCGCACGGCGTGGAGCGTCGTGAGGCGACCGTTCTCGCCAGAGAGGCGGGTCGTCATGATGCAGTAGTCGCGCGTCCCGCCTTCTTCGTGGGCGGAGGAGACCCGGTAGATATTCGGGTAGAGCGGCCRGGGCTGCTCCGGCGGCCGGCTGGCGGGCGGCTTCGGCAGGATTTCGTACTGGAGGACTTCGCGGGCGCCCTGCCGGAGGGCCGTCCCGAGGCAGTCTGCGCCGGTATCGCCGCCGCCGAGGATGATGACGCGCTTGTCTTTCGCGGTGATGAACTCGTCCTCGGGGATTTCATCGCCGGCGTTCCGGCGGTTCTGCATCGGCAGGTACTGCATGGCGAAGTAGACGCCTTTGAGCTCGCGGCCGGGCACCTGCAAGTCGCGCGGCTGGGTGGCGCCGCCGGCGAGGCAGATGGCGTCGAACTCTTCCAGCAGCTCGCGGGCGTCGATGTCTTTGCCGACGTTGACGCCGGGCCGGAAGACGACGCCCTCGGCCTCCATCTGGGCGAGGCGGCGGTCGAGGAAGCGCTTCTCCATCTTGAAGTCCGGGATGCCGTAGCGGAGGAGGCCGCCGATGCGGTCATCCCGTTCGAAGACGGTGACTTCGTGGCCGGCGCGCGCGAGCTGCTGGGCGCAGGCGAGGCCGGCGGGACCGGAGCCGATGACGGCGACGGTCTTGCCGGTCCGGTGGGTGGCGGGCTGCGGCTTCACCCAGCCGGCCTGCCACGCGTACTCGATGATTTCGAGCTCGACCTGCTTGATGGTGACCGGATCGTTGTTGATGCCGAGGACACAGGCGGCCTCGCAGGGTGCCGGGCAGAGGCGGCCCGTAAACTCCGGGAAGTTGTTCGTTGCGTGCAGGCGGTCGATGGCGTCGCGCCACCGGTCGCGGTACACCAGGTCGTTCCAGTCGGGGATGATGTTGCCGAGCGGGCAGCCCTGGTGGCAGAACGGGATGCCGCAGTCCATGCACCGGGCGGCCTGCGTCTTGAGCTTCTCGAGCGGGAACTCTTCGTAGACTTCGAGCCAGTCGCGGACGCGCTGGTCGACGGGCCGGCGCTTCGGCGTTTCGCGGGAGTACTCGAGGAATCCGGTCGGCTTAGCCACGGGCAGCTCCAACGGTGTGGGTGGGCGTGCCCTGCGCGCCGTTCTGCGACTGATAGCGCTGCTGCTCGAGCACGCGGCGGTAGTCGGTCGGCATGACCTTGACGAACTTGCGGGCGGCGGCCGGCCAATCGTCGAGCAGGCGCTGGGCGACCGTGCTGCCCGTGTACTGGACGTGCCGCTCCAGCAGCCCCTTCACGAGGTCGAGGTCTTCCGGCTCTTCGAGCGGTTCGAGGCCGACCATCTCCATGTTGCAGCGGGTGTGGAAATCGCCGTCCTCGTCGAGGACGTAGGCGATGCCGCCGCTCATGCCGGCGGCGAAGTTCCGCCCGGTGCGCCCGATGATGACGGCCCGGCCGCCGGTCATGTACTCGCAGCCGTGGTCGCCGGTGCCTTCGACGACGGCGACGGCGCCGGAGTTGCGGACCATGAACCGTTCGCCGGCGACGCCGCGGAAGAACGCCGCGCCGCTCGTTGCGCCGTAGAGTGCGACGTTGCCGATGACGATGTTCTCCTCGGGCACGAACGTCGCATCCTTCGGCGGGTAGACGATGATCTTGCCGCCGGAGAGGCCCTTGCCGATGTAGTCGTTGGCGTCGCCTTCGAGGCGGAGCGTGATGCCGGCGGGCAGGAATGCGCCGAAGCTCTGGCCGGCGGAGCCGTGGAAGGTGATGTCGATCGTGTCGTCGGGGAGGCCCGTGTGGCCGTACCGCCGGGTCAGTTCGCTGCCGAGCATCGTGCCGACGGTGCGGTTGACGTTGCGGATCGGCATATCGAGTACGACCTTCTCCCCGCGCTCGAGCGCCGGCTGCGCGAGGCGGATGAGCTCGTTGTCGAGCGCCCGCTCGAGACCGTGGTCCTGGGTCGTGATGCAGCGCGTGGCGACGCTGGCATCGACCTGCGGCCGGTAGAGGATCGCGCTCAGGTCGAGCCCCTGCGCCTTCCAGTGGTCGACTGCGCGGCGGACGTCGAGGAGGTCGGAGCGGCCGATGATCTCGTCGAGCGAGCGGTAGCCGAGCTGGGCGAGGTACTCGCGCACCTCTTCAGCGATGAACTTGAAGAAGTTGACGACGTGCTCGGCGCGGCCGGCGAACTTCTCGCGCAGTGCCGGGTTCTGGGTGGCGATGCCGACCGGGCAGGTATCGAGGTGGCAGACGCGCATCATGATGCAGCCCATCACCACGAGCGGGGCGGTCGCGAAGCCGTACTCCTCGGCGCCGAGGAGGGCGCCGATGATGACGTCGCGGCCGGTCTTCATCTGCCCGTCGACCTGCACGACGATGCGGTCGCGGAGTTTGTTCATGACCAGCGTCTGCTGGGTTTCGGCGAGGCCCAGCTCCCACGGGAGGCCGGCATGCTTGATGGAGGTGAGCGGGCTCGCGCCGGTGCCGCCGTCGTGCCCGGAGATGAGGACGTGATCGGACTTGGCCTTGGCCACGCCGGCCGCGACCGTTCCGACGCCGACCTCTGCGACGAGCTTCACGCTGATGCGGGCGCGCGGGTTCGCGTTCTTCAGGTCGTGGATGAGCTGGGCGAGGTCTTCGATGGAGTAGATGTCGTGGTGCGGGGGCGGGCTGATGAGGCCGACGCCCGGCGTGGCGTGCCGGACTTCCGCGATCCAGGGGTAGACCTTCGTGCCGGGGAGCTGGCCGCCTTCGCCGGGCTTCGCACCCTGCGCCATCTTGATCTGGATCTCGTCGGCGTTGACGAGGTACTCGCTCGTGACGCCGAAGCGGCCGGAGGCGACCTGCTTGATGGCGGAGCGGCGGGAATCGCCGTTCGGGTCGGGCGTGTACCGGCGGCGGTCTTCGCCGCCTTCGCCGGTGTTGCTCTTGCCGCCGATGCGGTTCATGGCGATGGCGAGGGTCTCGTGCGCCTCGGCGCTGATGGAGCCGAACGACATCGCGCCGGTGGCGAACCGCTTGTAGATGTTCTCGGCGGGTTCGACTTCCTCGATCGGGATGGGCGGCCGGTCGGACTTCAGTTCGAAGAGGCCGCGGAGCGTGGCGAGCCGCTTGCTCTGGTCGTCAACGAGCCGGGTGTACTCCTTGAAGATTCGATACTGGCCGGTTCGGGTCGAGTGCTGGAGCCGGAAGACCGTCTCGGGGTTGAAGAGGTGGTACTCGCCGTCGCGGCGCCACTGGTACTGGCCGCCCCAGGCGAGTTCGCGGAGGCCGCCGTCGCGGTCGGGGAAGGCGCGCTGATGGTGGGCGAGGACCTCCTGCGCGACCTCGTGGATGCCGATGCCGCCGATGCGGGAGACGGTGTTGGTGAAGTACTTGTCGATGAACGCTTCGCTGAGGCCGACCGCCTCGAAGATCTGGGCACCGCGGTAGCTCTGGATGGTGGAGATGCCCATCTTGGACATCACCTTCACGACGCCCTTCTTGATCGCCTTCAGGTAGTTGGCCCGGAGTTTCTCGATGGGGTAGTCGGCCGTGATGTAGCCGTCCTGGCGAACCTGCTCAAGGGAATCGAGCGCGAGCCACGGGTTGACCGCGCCGGCGCCGTAGCCGATGAGGAGCGCGAAATGGTGCACTTCGCGGGCATCGCCGGTTTCGACGATGAGGCCGACCTGCGTGCGCTTCTTCTCGCGGACCAGGTGGTTGTGGAGGCCGGCGACGGCGAGGAGCGAGGGGATCGGCGCGTGCTCCGCATCGACCCCGCGGTCCGAGAGGATGAGCACCTTTGCGCCGTCGTCGATGGCGCGGTCGGCGGCGCGGAAGAGCTCCTCCATGGCGGCTTCGAGGCCGGCCGGGCCCGCCTTCGCGGGGAAGAGCATCGGGAGAACCGTGGCCCGGAGCGCGTGGTCCTTGAGCGACTTGAACTTCGCCAGCTGTTCGTTGTCGATGAAGGGGTTGTCGAGGCTGACGAGGTGGCAGCTCTCCGGCTCCGGGTCGAGCAGGTTGCCTTCGGGGCCGATGACCGTCTTGACGGAGGTGACGAGCTCCTCGCGGATGGCATCGAGCGGGGGGTTCGTGACCTGTGCAAAGAGCTGTTGGAAGTAGTTGTAGAGCGGCTGCGGCCGGTCGCTGAGGACGGCGAGCGGAGTATCCGTGCCCATCGAGCCGACCGCTTCCTCGCCTTTTTCCGCCATCGGGCCGAGGTGGTACTTCTCGTCCTCGATGGTGTAGCCGTAGGCCATCTGCTGCTGGAGCAGGACGTCGGGGGGCGGGGGCGGCGGCGTCTCCGTCGCGGGGATGTCATCGATGTGGATGAGGTTATCCTTCAGCCACTGGGCGTAGGGCCGCTCGGTGGCGAGCTTCATCTTGAGCTCGGTGTCGTCGATGATGCGGCCCTCTTCGAGGCTGACGAGGAACATCTTGCCCGGCTGGAGGCGGCCCTTGATGAGCACGCGCTCCGGTTCGATGGGCAGGACACCGACCTCGGAGGCCATGATGACGAGGTCGTCTTTGGTGACGTAGTAGCGGGAAGGGCGGAGGCCGTTGCGGTCGAGCACGGCGCCGATGTTGCGGCCGTCGGTGAAGGCGACGGAGGCCGGGCCGTCCCACGGCTCCATGAGGCAGGAGTGGTATTCGTAGAAGGCCTTCTTGGCCGGGTCCATGCTCTCGTGCTCCTGCCACGCTTCCGGGATGAGCATCATCATGGCGTGGGGGAGGCTGCGCCCGGTCATCACCAGCAGCTCGAGCGCTTCATCGAGGCTGGCGGTGTCGCTGCCGTGCTCGTTGATGACGGGCAGGATCTTGTGGATGTCCGGGAAGTAGGGGGAGGCGAAGAGCGCTTCGCGGGCCGCCATCCAGTTCCGGTTGCCGCGCAGGGTGTTGATTTCGCCGTTGTGGGCGATCATCCGGTAGGGGTGCGCCAGCTCCCAACTCGGGAAGGTGTTGGTGCTGAAGCGGGAGTGGAACATCGCGAGCGCCGAGATGAGGTGGCGGTCGCTGAGGTCCGGGAAGTAGCCGCGCAGCTGGGTGGCGGTCAGCATTCCCTTGTACACGAGGGTGCGGCAGGAGAGGCTGGGGAAGTAGAACCATTCCGCATCGCGGATGCCCCAGCGCTGGATGGCCTTTTCGAACCGCTTGCGGATGACGTAGAGGCGGCGCTCGAAGGCATCCTCGTTTTCGATGCCGGCGCCGCGGCTGATGAAGACCTGCCACATCTCGGGCTCGGCGGCGAGAGCCGTCGCGCCGAGGTCGGCGTTGTTGGTGGGAACCTTGCGCCAGCCGAGGAGGTGCTGGCCCTCTTCTTCGACGATCGCGGCGAAGAGCGCTTTCGCCTGCTCGGTGGCGCGGGGGTCGCGGGAGGCGAAGAAGAGGCCAGCCCCGTAGTGGCCGGCCTCGGGCAGGCGGATGCCGAGCTGGGCGCATTCGCGACGGAGGAACTCATGCGGCATCTGGATGAGGATGCCGGCGCCGTCGCCGGTGTTCGGCTCGCTGCCGGAGGCCCCGCGGTGGTGCAGGTGCTCCAGGGCAGAGAGGGCATCATCGACCAGCTTGTGGGACCGCTGGCCCTTCAGGTGAACGATGAAGCCGACGCCACAGGCGTCATGTTCCAGCCCTGGACGGTACAGACCCTGCTGCGCAGGCCTCCGGGGTTGCTGCATGCTGCGTCCCTCTCGAAACGTGTCACCACCAGGCGGGATTGCGAAATGAAGAGAGCCGCGGGCGTCGCCGTGATTTCGGTGCGCCATTTGTGAAATGCTTCGCAATCTCACGCGAGAAGGTGGGTGAGCTTGAAGTATAACAGGCCGGTCAACCGGCGTCTCAAGTCCCCATCCCTCCCGGCCGCGGGAATCGTTTCGACGAGCGCGTATAATCCGGGCACCCTCGCCGCCGGAGCTGCCCGATGACCGACCCGTACTGGACTCCCGAGCGCGTCGATGCGCTCGTCAGCGCCCGCGCCCGCATCCTCGGCCCGCAAGTCTGGGCGGCAGCGACGCCGGACCCGCGCCACCTCATTTCGTTCGCCGGGGGTCTGCCCGATATTCCCTCGCTGCCGGCAGCCGAACTGCTGCGCGCGGCGCAGGCGGTGCTCGAGCGCGATCGGAAGGAGGCGCTCGAATACGGCGGGACCTTCGGGCCGGCGCCTCTGCGGGAGGCGATCGCCGAGCGGTGGACGCGGCTCGACGGCATCCCGGTGACGAAGGACCACGTCATCATCGCGAGCGGCTCGGCCCATGCGATCGGCATGGTGTGCGAGACGCTGCTGGACCCGGGCGACGTCGTCATGGTCGAAAGCCCGAACTTTCCGGGTTCGATGCGGACGATCCGGTCGTTCGGCGCGGAACAGGTCGCGATTCCGCTGGACGCCGAAGGGATGCGGACCGACATCCTCGAGGCGAAGCTCGCCGAGCTTGCAGCGCAGGGCCGTCGGGCGAAGTTCATCTACTGCATCCCGAACCACCAGAACCCGGCCGGCTGCACGATGACGCTCGAACGGCGGCAGCACCTGCTTGAGCTCGCCCGGCGGTACGAGACGTTCATCCTCGAGGACGACGCCTACGGCGAGCTCTGGTTCGAGGAGCCGCCGCCGCCGTCGCTGTTTGCGCTGAGCGGAGGCGAGCACGGGGTCAAGGTCGCAAGCTTCTCGAAGACGATCGCCACCGGCCTCCGGATGGGGTGGATCCAGGGTCCGCCGGCGCTCATCTCCCGCATCGCGGCGCTGCGCCACGACATGGGGACGAGCCCGTTCCTCGGCCGCGTCATCGCAGAGATGATCCGCAACGGCGACCTCGACCGGCACATCGAGCGGCTGCGGGGCATCTACCGGCGGAAGCTCGAACGGGTCGAGGCTGCGCTGGCGCGGTACTGCGCGCCGTACATCAGCTACACCCGTCCGAAGGGCGGATTCTTCCTCTGGCTCGCGCTGCGGCCGGGGATGAGCTCCCGGGATGTGCAGGTCGCAGCGAACGAGCGGGGCGTCATCGTCGGGCAGGGTCCGCAGTTCTTCGCCGACGGCCAGGCGACCAATCACCTGCGGCTGGCTTTCAGTTATGTCGATATGGAGGAGATCGACGAGGGCATCCAGCGGCTCGGCGAGGCGATGGCCGACGTYGCTGCGCGCGCGGGCATCAAGTAGGAGCGGCCGGGAATGGACACCGTCTCGATCGGCTCCGTGACGATCGCGCCGCTGCTGGATGCGCCGGTGCTGATGAACCCGCGGCATTTCGTGCCGCAGCACGCCGACGCCTTCCTCGCGGAGTTCGGCCACCAGGCCGACGAACGCGGCCTCTTCACGATGGCGGTCACCTGCTACCTCGTGCGGTCGGCAGGGAAGACGGTCCTCATCGACACGGGCCTCGGCCCGAGGAAGCGGCCCGGGTTTCCGCCGGGGCGGCTGGACGAGGCGCTGCGGTCCGCGGGGCTGGCGCCGGGCGATATCGACCTCGTGGTGCATACCCACCTGCACATCGACCACGTCGGCTGGAACACGGTCGAAGGGGCAGGCGGCAAGCCGGAGGTCTTCTTTCCCCGCGCGGAGTTCGTCATCCAGCGGCAGGAGTGGGACTACTGGATGGCGCCCGGGCGGCTCGATGCGCCCGGGAACGAGCATCTGCGGGACTGCGTGGAGCCGCTCCGCCACACCGGCCGCATCCGGTTCGTGAACGGGGAGACGGCGCTCGACGAGCACCTCGTCTTCGTGCCCACGCCGGGGCACACGCCCGGCCATGTCGCGATCGGGGTCGTCGACGGCAGGGACCGGGGCATCATCATCGGCGATGCCTCGCACCACCCGGCGCAGCTCATCCACCCCGACTGGTCGCCGGCATTCGACGTCGACCCGGTGCAGTCGGCCGCGACGCGGGACGCGCTGTTCGAGCGGGCAATTTCCGAAGGCCTGCTGTGGTTCGCGGGGCACTGGCCGCACCCGGGCATCGGAAGGCTGACGCTGCGGGACGGCCGGCGCGTCTTCGAACCGCTGTGAACCGTCTTGCCGTCGCGGGCCGCGGCTCGGTAGCGTTGGCCTGATGCGACGACTTGCGCCGGGGCTGCTCCTCCTCGTGCTCCTGTGCCCTGTTCTCGGGGGGGCTGGCCCGGCGGCGGCCGATGACCCTGCCGTCGTTTATGTCACGTCCGTCTCGGACGCGCCCGGCACCTGTCCGCACCCGGCGAACTGCACGCTTCGGACGGCGATCACGGCCGTCAACTCCGGAAGCACGGCCGCGGCCACGGTCCGCTTCGACCCTGCGGTGTTCCCGCCGGGGTCGGAGACGGTGATCGCCGTCGGAAGCGCGCCGCTGCCGGCGCTCACCCGGGCCGGGGCCACGGTGGACGGGGCAGGGGCCGGCGTCGTCATCCGGGGCGGCTCGGTGAGCCTCTCGGCGCCGCAGGACGGACTGCGCCTGTCCGGGCCGGGCACCGCCGCGCGGGGCCTGAAATTCGAGGGATTCACGGGCGCGTGCGTCATCGCTGAAGGGGCGGAGGCGGCCGTCGGCGGCGCCGTCGGGAACACGTTCCGCGGCTGCGGCGTCGCGGTCCGGGTCAGCGGGGCGGCAGTGTCGGTGACGGGGAACGAGCTTGCCGGGCCGGGCGAAGGGGAGCGCACCGGGACTGGAGTCGTCGTAGCAGCCAGCGGGGCCGTCATCGGCGGCAGCGGCGCGGCGGCGAACCGGTTCACCGGCCTCGAGCACGGCGTCCGGGTCGCGGGCGGCGGGATCGGCACCCGAATCGAAGGGAACGAGTTCGACAGCGTTGCCGGGGCGTGCGTCTCGCTCGAGCCGGGGAGCAGCGGCGCGTTCGTGTCGGCGAACACCTTCCGCGGCTGCGGGACCGGCATCTCGGTCACTTCGGGGGATGAGCTCCCGCCGTCGTCACGGAACACCTTCCGGTCGAACACCTTCCTCGAGCTTCGCGGCCCCGCGATCGCGCTCGCCCCGGAAGGGAATGGCGGCGTCGGACGACCGTCCGTCACGCGGGCGACACCGGCCGGCATCCAGTGGCACGGCCTGCGCCGGGTGTGTCGTGGAGATTTACCTCGCGGAGCATACGCCGGGCGGCATCGGCGACTACGGGACCGTGCCGCTCGGGCCGCCGGTCACGGCGGGCAGCTCGGGCCAGTTCACGGCCTCGCTGCCGGTGAGCCCCGGCCAGTGGATCATCGCCACGGCGACAGACGGCGACGGCAACACGAGCGAGTTCGGGCCGTCCGTCCGCGTGGGGGCCGGCGCAGTGGTGTGCGGAAACGTCCACCTCCTGCCGGGGTGGAACCACGTCGCGTACTTCGGCAGCCAGCCGCTGCTGCTGGGTGATGCGTTCCCCTCGGCAGCCAACCCGGCGGTGACGGCGATCTACGAAGCCATCGACGGCTCCAGCGGATACCGGCGGTGGCTCGCGGCGACCCCGGCCGGGCGAACGCTGCCGGCGCTCGAACCCGGGCGGGAGTACTGGTTCCTCGCGACGGCGCCGGTCACGCTCGAAGGCGGCTTCAGCGTCTCGTTCCCCGTACCGGCCTCGCTGCAAGCCGGGTGGAACGACGTCGTCTATATCGGCGGCAGCGCAGACCCGCGCGATGCCTTTGCCTCGCTCGGCGACCGGCTGCTGCAGGTCGCGAAATGGGACGCGGCGCGGCAGCGGTGGCTGCGGTACGGCGACGGCCGGGGCCCGGCGTGGGCGCTCGAACTGCAACAGGTCGAGGCCTGCAGCGTCTACCAGCTTCTGCTCAGCGAACCGGCGACCCTGGTGCCACTCCAGCCCTGAGCACCGGCGTATACTCCGCGCGCATGAGCATCGACATCCGTCCCTGCGCTGACCGGGACGAGCTGCGGGAGTATGCCCGCATCGTCTCGTATGTCTTCGCCTCCGAAGAAGGCATGGAGGACGAGCTTTCGGCGACGCAGCCGGAATGGACTGTCTGCGCGTTCGTCGACGGGAAGATGGCGTCCACGCTCGGGGTCTGGCCGTTCACGGTGCGGCTGAATGGCTCGCCGGTGCCGATGGGCGGGGTCACGGCAGTCGGGACGCTGCCGAACTACCGCCGCCGCGGCCTGCTGCGCCGCACGATGCGGCAGGCGCTCGAGACGATGTACGAGCGGCGCCAGCCGCTGGCGATCCTGTGGGCGAGCATGGCGGCGATCTACCAGCGCTTCGGCTACGGGCTTGCGTCGACCGGCGTGACCTACCGGTTCGACCCGCGCTTGGCGGCCCTCGCGCAGCCGATCCAGGATGACGGCGGGCGCATCGAACTCCTCAGCCCGGAGGAGGCCTACCCCATCATCAAGCCCCTGTTCATCGCGTGGGCGACGCCGCGGAACCTGGTCATCCACCGGTCGGCGGAACTGTGGCGCGTCTCGACATTCCGGCCGCCGAAGAAAGGCCTCCCGGTGCACGTCGCGGTCTACCGCGATGGGGGCGGGGCGCCGCAGGGCTACGCCGTCTACTCCGTCCAGGGGGTTGAGCACCAGCCCGATGAGGGGGAACAGGAGCTTCGCGTGGCCGAGTTCGTGGCGCTCACGCCCGGGGCCTGGGCGTCGCTGTGGGAGTTCCTGCGGGCGCACGACCTGGCGCGGCGGGTCGAATGGAAGGGTGTGCCGCCGGATGACCAGGCGCCGGAGCTGCTGCTCGAGCCGCGCGTGCTGAACCGTCGCACGCAGGACGCCATCTGGATGCGGGTGGTCGATGCGGCTGGCGCGCTGGCCGCGCGGCCGTACGGCGCGGAGGGCCGGCTGGCGATCCGGATCACCTCCGACCCGGAATGCCCGTGGAACGAAGGCACCTGGCTGCTCGAAGCCCAGGGCAGCCGGGCCGAGGCCCGGCGGTTCGACGGCGAACCGGACCTTACGCTGCCGCCGGCCGTGCTGGCCTCGCTCCTCGCGGGACACCGGAGCGCGACGTTCCACGCGCGGGCAGGGCGCCTGGCCGTGCGCGACGATCATGCGCTCCGGCTTGCCGATGCGATGTTCCGGACCGAGTACGAGCCGTTTTGCCCGAACGGGTTCTGAAGCCCCGGCGCCTGGCGGTCAGCTGCCGCCGGTGCCGACGAGGCCGAGGTAGCGGTCGCGGTCGGCGGCGCGGGCGGGCTTGTGCTTCACATCGTCGGGGCCCATCGCGCGGAGCCAGCAGGCGAACTCGAGCAGGATGCCGTCCGGGTCCTGGAAGTAGAACGAGCGGATGAAGGTGCCTTCGTGGACCTCGCGGGAAACCTGCCGCGGGCTGTCGTCGTGGTTGAGGATGGGCGTAACCGGGATGCCCTTCGCCTTGATTTTCTCGTAGTACTCGTCGAATTTCTCCGGCGGCACGTCGAAGGCGACGTGGTTCATGGAGCCGTGGGCAGTGGCCAATTCACCTTCGCCGGGCATCCCCGCCGGGGCCGCGATGCCGGGCGCCGCCTCCGGTGCGTTCGGGAACCAGAAGAAGGCGAGCGAGTCGCCGTTCCCGATGTCGAAGAAGAAGTGCTGCCCCATGTTGTTGGGCAGCTCGATGGTCTTCATGAGGGGCATGCCGAGGACGTTCGAGTAGAAGTCGACCGTGCGCTCCATGTCGCGGCAGACGAGCGCGAGGTGGTTGATGCCGCGGAATTCGAATTCGGTGTTTTTGCGTTCCATGCTGCCTCCCTGCCGCCCGTCCCGGACGGCCTTCCGAAATCTTAGCGCAGCGGGTCAAGGCGCGGCGGCACTGCTGCGCTCACCCGATGTCGTCACGGCGATTGCCGAAGCGGTCCCAGTGGGTGACGGCGGCGAGAGGCTTTCGGGGAGCGACGCCAAACTTGCCGCGGGGACGGCCCATTGGCACGAGCGCAGCGAGTTCGTACCGGTCCGGGATGCCGAGCAGCGCGCGGACCTCGTCCTGGTAGACGCGGATGACGGTCGTCAGCGTGGTGCCGATGCCGAGCGCGCGGGCCGCGAGCATGAAGTTCTGCACCGCCGGGTAGACGGAGGCCCACGGCGTGCCGACATCGAGTGGGCCTTCGGCATCGTGCAGGGTCATGCTGATGTTCGGCATGAGGAAGAGGACGATGACAGGCGCTTCGTGGAGGTGCTCGGCGAGGTAGCGCGCCGAGGCGACGGTCCGCCGGTGGCGCTCCGCTTCGGCGTCGTCCCGGAAAGGCGGCGTCGCGGCGAGCATCGCCGGTTCGTACCGGTCGTAGGCCCGGCGGTAGATGTCGCCCAGGCCGCGGCGGAGGTCGGCGTCACGCACGACGAGGAACTGCCAGGGCTGGATGTTGCCGCCGCTCGGCGCCTGGCGCGCGGCGCGCAGGCAGGTGAGCACCTCCTCGTCGGTCACCGGCTCGGCGGTGAACCGCCGGATGGCGCGGAGCGTCATGATGCCGTCAATCAGGTCCAAGGCGTCTCCCCGGGTCAGAGCATGAAGGTGTCGGTCGGCAGGCCGAGCATGATGCGGCCAACGACCTCGTAGGTCGGCTGGCCGACCATGACGTGCTGGGTCAGGGTGTGGATATCGCGGAAGTGGCGCTGCAGGGGGCTCGTTTCGTAGATGCTCGTGCCGCCGCCGAGGTCGTAGCAGATATCGACGGCGCGGGTGCAGCTTTTCGCAGCGTGGGTCGCTGCGAGCCGGAGCCCGGCCCGGTCGCCGAGGGATAGCGCTTCACCGCGCTCCGCTGCCGCCCACGCGCTGCCGATGGCATCGGAGAGGAAGGCCCGGCTGCTCTGGAGGAGGGCTTCTGCCTCGGCAATGCCGGCCTGGGCCGCGGCGCGCTCGGCGAGAACGCGGCGGCTGCCGGTGGGGGTTTTCGCCCCCGCCAGGCTGACGAGCTCATCGATGGCTGCGCGCGCGATGCCGAGACCCACGGCGGCAACGCCGAGCGCCAGCAGGCCGTACATCGGGAAGCGGTAGAGCGGGCCGCCGGCCCAGGGCTGAACGCCGCCGATGCCGACGGTGTGGCGCTCCGGCACGAACAGGTCCGCGACTTCGTAATCGTGGCTGCCGGTGCCGCGGAGCCCCGAAACGTGCCACGTGTCGTGGATGACGTAGTCGCCAGCGCGGAAAAACGCCATGCGGAGGTGAGGGTGGCCGCCGGGCAGCGTCTCGGGGGCGCCGGTTTCGTCGACGACCGTGACGCCGCCGAGGAGCCAGGTGCAGTGGGGCGACCCGCTGCCGTACGCCCAGCGGCCCGTCACCCGGTAGCCGCCTTCGACCCGGCGCGCGGCGCCGCGCGGCATGAGCATGCCGCCGGTGATCGCGCCGGGGTCGCCGTGGATCTCCCGGGCGCCGTCCGGTGGGAGGAGGGCAGCGGTGATGCCGGTGGTCGCCGCGATCATCAGACACCAGCCAGCCGCGCCGTCGCCAGCGGCGACCGTTTCGATCGCCGCGACGAGGTCGGCGACGGTCGCTTCGGCGCCGCCGAGTTCGCGGGGCACCAGCATGCGGAAAAGGCCGGCATCGCGCAGTGCGGCAACGACCGGCGGGGCAAGCCTCCGATCCCGCTCCGAATCGTCGGCGTGGCGGCGGGCGAGCGGCGCAATCTCCCGCGCCGCATCGATGAGCGATGACGTGGCGGCCGGCATGGCAGCAACCTCCTGCAGGCCGCGAAGCGTAGGCGCCGCCGGGGCGCTTCGCAAGATGTCAGGCGGCTTTCTTCGACCCGAACGGCCAGGGGAGGCGGCGCTTCTTTTCGCTCCGCTCTTCCGCAGGGCCGGCGAATCCCCGGCCGCATCCCTGGCAGTAGGCGTAGACGTTCAGATTTTCACGGCCGCACCACGGGCACTTCCGCATCGTTCTCCCCCTTCAGCGTTGCCGGACGATGCCGGCGCCGACTTCGTGGCGCGATTGTACCCGGCTCAGCGGAAGCGGCGCGCCGCGAGGATCGGCCACGTGTCGATGATTTCTCCTCCGCGGCGCACGTAGTAGACGTCGTGGAGGTTGAGCGTCGTGTCGCCGTGGCTCGGGATGAGTTCGACCCGGTCGCCCGGCGCGAGCGCGGCAACGCCGTCGCCGACGATGATGGCATGCTCCTCGCTCAGCCGCGCTGCGCGCAGCCTTCCATCGGGCGAGACGGGCGGGCCGAACTCGTTCGTGAGCGACTTCATGCCGCAATCGGCGACGGCGTACCGCCCCTTGACCGACGTGATGGTCGTCAGGAGCGTCAGCGCGAAGCGAAATCGGCCGGGGATGAACGGCTCGTCATGGAGGTCGTTGAAGACGTAGGTGCCGGCCTGGAGCTCGGTGACGAACGGCATTGCGGCGGCGATTGGGACGCTTGCGGTGCCTGAGGTCGAGACGATGGCGGGCGCGAGTCCCGCTTCGGCGAGCGCCTCCGCGTGGGCCCGGACGGTGTCCAGGGCCTGGCGGATGAGCGTCTCGCGGGGCCCGGCTTCGGGCTGGCCGTACATGTGGCCCTCGTAGCCCATGATGCCACGGTAGTCGATGCCCTCTTCGATGAGGAGGTGGGCGAGGCGGACCGTCTCGGCCGGGTCGGCAGTGCCGCAGCGGTGCATGCCGGCGTCGACCTCGATCACGGCCGCGGCCCGCACGCCGGCGTCGCGGGCCGCGCGGCCGAGCTCGCGGACGTTGAACTCCGATTCGACGGCGACGGTGATATCGACGCCGCGCTGCAGGAGCGCGGTGAGGCGCGCGAGCTTGGGCGCGCCAACGACCTGGTTGGCCATGAGGATTGGTCCGAGCCCGGCGTCGGCGAGCACCTCGGCTTCGCCGAGCTTGGCGACGGTGATGCCGATGGCGCCGGCCGCCAGCTGCATCCGGGCGATTTGCGGGCACTTCGGGGTCTTGAAGTGCGGCCGAAGGCGGACATGGCTGCCGGCGAGCATGCTCTGCATGCTGGCGATGTTGTCCTCCACGGCATCGAGGTCGAGCAGGAGGGCCGGGGTGTCGATCTCGTCGAGGTGCATGGCGGGGACTGTACGGCGCGGGGGGCGCGGCCGCCAGCCCCGTCAGCCGCTGCGGCCTGCCTCGAGGGCGGCGTACTTTGCCTTGCGGGCTTCCTTCGCCCGCAGGGCCGGGTTGAGCTCGGCCTTGCGGATGCGGATAGCCTTCGGCGTGACCTCGACCATCTCGTCCGGGGCGATGAGGGTGAGCGCCTGTTCGAGGCTCGGCGGCTGCGGCGGAACCAGCTTCACGGCGATGTCTGAGGTCGAGCTGCGGATGTTCGTCAGGTGCTTCGCCCGGCAGACGTTGACGTCGAGGTCGTTGTCGCGGCTGTGGAGGCCGACGACCATGCCGACGTACACCTCGTCGCCGGGGCTGATGAAGAGGATGCCGCGCTCCTGGGCGGCGGCGATGCCGTAGGCGAGGGCCGTCCCGGTTTCGCTGGCGACGAGCGCGCCGGACCGGTGCCGGCTGATGTCGCCGGCCCACGGCCGGTAGCCGAGATATTCGGTGTTCATGATGCCTTCGCCCGCTGTGCCGGTGACGAACGCGTCGCGGAAGCCGATGAGACCGCGCGTCGGGATGTCGAACTCGAACCTCACGCGGCCGTCTTCGCCCGAGTGCATGCCGACCATCTGGGCCTTGCGGCCGGAAAGCGCCTCGATGAGGAAGCCGGTGGCCGACTCCGGGGCTTCGATGTAGAGGCGTTCGAAGGGCTCCTCGCGGCCCGCCGGCCCATCGCGGAGGATGACTTCCGGCCGCGTGACGGCGAACTCGTACCCTTCGCGGCGCATCGTCTCGACGAGGATGGCCAGGTGGAGTTCGCCCCGGCCGCTGACGATGAACTGGTCCGGGGAGTCGCCTTCCTCGACGCGGAGCGCGATGTTCGTCTCCACCTCGCGGAAGAGACGTTCGCGCAGCTGGCGGCTGGTGACGAACTGGCCATCGCGCCCGGCGAACGGCGAATCGTTCACGCGGAAGGTCATCTTCACGGCCGGCGGCTCGAGCGCAATGGCGGGCAGGGGCTCCGTCACCTCGGGCGCGGCGAGGGTTTCGCCGATGAGGACGTCCGGCACGCCGGTGATGGCGACGATGTCGCCCGCCTCGGCGGATTCGAGCTCGACCCGGTCGAGGCCGCGGAAACCGAAGACCTGGCCGACGCGGAAGGCTGAAACCGCGCCGTCGTGGGCGAAGCGCTGGATGGGCATGCCCGGCCGGACAGCGCCGTCCCTGATGCGGCCGACGGCGATGCGGCCGCGGTAGCTGTCGTACAGGAGGCTCGTCACGAGCATCCGGAAGGGGGCGGAGGCGTCGCATTCCGGCGCCGGGATGTGGTCGAGGATGGCCCGAAACAGCGGGCTCATGTCGCCTGACCGGATGTCGGGGGTCGTGCCGGCGTAGCCGTCCCGCGCGCTCGCGTAGATGACCGGGAATTCGAGCTGGTAGTCGTGGGTCGCGAGTTCGAGGAACAGGTCGGAGGTGAGTTCGAGCACCTCCGCAGGCCGCGCGTTCGGGCGGTCGATCTTGTTGATGACGACCACCGGGTGGAGGCCGAGCTCGAGCGCTTTGCGGAGGACGAAGCGGGTCTGGGGCATCGGCCCTTCGGCGGCATCGACCACGAGCAGGCAGCCGTCGGCCATGTTGAGCACGCGCTCGACTTCGCCGCCGAAGTCGGCGTGGCCGGGCGTGTCGATGATGTTGATGCGGACGCCGGCGTGCTCGATAGCGGCGTTCTTCGCCATGATGGTGATGCCCTTCTCGCGCTCGAGCGGGTTCGAATCGAGGATCAGCTCGCCGACCTGCTCGTTCTCCCGGAAGATGCGGGATTGCTTGAGCAGCGCGTCGACGATGGTCGTCTTCCCGTGGTCGACGTGGGCGATGATGGCGACGTTGCGGATATCGGCGCGGCGCTCGGGCATGATTCCAGTGTGCGGGAGCGCTGGTGTCCGGTGAAGCCGCAGCGGCCAGGGCGGCTCCACTTTGCGAAACCGCAGCGGGGGCCGCACACTGGAGGCAGCATGACCGGAGGGTCGCGATGAGCAGCAGTTACGACCTGATCCAGGAACTCGTGGCGGGGAAGCGGCCGGATGCCGACCTCGTCCGGCCCGAGGACATCATGCCGTTCGTGATCGAGAGCGACGGCCGGCGCGAACGGGCCTATGACATCTACTCGCTCCTGCTGAAGGAGCGGATCGTCTTCCTCGGGACGCCGATCGACGCCATGGTGGCGAACCTCGTCGTCGCCCAGCTCCTCTACCTCGCGCGAGAGGACGACGAGAAGGACATCATGATGTACATCAACTGCCCCGGCGGGAGCGTGACGGCCGGGCTGGCGATCTATGACACGATGAACCTGATCCGGCCGAACGTCTCCACGCTGTGCATGGGACTGGCGGCGAGCATGGGCACGGTCATCCTCTGCTCGGGCACGAAGGGGAAGCGGTACGCCCTCCCGCACAGCACGATCCACCTGCACCAGGTGCTCGGGGGCGCCCAGGGGCAGGCGCGGGACATCGAAATCCAGGCGCGGGAGACGCTCCGGCTCCAGCGGGTGCTCCGCACGGTCATCCAGGAGCGGACGGGGCAGCCGATGGAGAAGATCGAGCACGACACGGACCGCGACTTTTGGCTGGACCCGCCCGCGGCGAAGGAGTATGGGCTCATCGACGAGATCCTCGACCGGCCGCCCAAGGGCGAGGGGAGCCCGAACGGCAAGGTGGCCGCGAACTAGCGCCCCGGGCGCGTCAGCCCGGCCGAACCTGTTCGAAATGACGTGCCCCCGGGTGACCGGGGGCACGTCTCGTTTCCGTCGAACTGGCGCGTGTCAGGCGGCCCCGGCGGCCTCGACGGCCTTCTTCGCGGCTTCGAACAGGCCGTTGGCGCGGATGAGCGGCAGGCCGGACTCCTTGATGAGCTGCTCGCCCTCGGCGAGGTTCGTCCCGACGAGCCGCATGACCACCGGGACGTCGATCTTCATCTGGCGGTGCGCCTCGATGACGCCCTGGGCGATGATGTCGACGCGCGCCATGCCGCCGAAGATGTTGACGAGGATGGCTTTCACGGCGGGGTCCTCGAGGATGACCTTCATGGCGTTGACGACGCGCTGAGGGTCGTTGACGGTGCCGATGTCGAGGAAGTTCGCGGGTTCGCCGCCGGCGAGCTTGATGGTGTCCATCGTCGCCATGGCGAGACCGGCCCCGTTGACGATGCAGCCGATGTTGCCGTCGAGCTTGATGAAGTTGGCCACGCCGAGCTGCTGCGCCTTCACCTCGAGCGGGTCCTCCTCATCGAGGTCGCGCAGGGCGGCGAGCTCCTTCTGGCGGAAGAGGGCGTTGTCGTCGATGTTCAGCTTGGCATCGACGGCGACGACGCGGCCGTCGGCGGTCAGCGCGAGGGGATTGATTTCGACGAGGCTGGCATCGGTCGCCATCAGGGTCCGGTAAAGGCCTTCGACGACCTTGCCGAACTGGTCCGCCTGGTCGCCGGTGAATCCGAGCCGGGCTGCCAGCGTGCGGCCGATGTACGGCGAGTAGCCGGCGGCCGCGGGGACGGCCATGCGGACGATCGCCTCGGGATTGTTGTGTGCGACGACTTCGATCTCCTGCCCGCCCTCAGCGGATGCCATGATGAGCGGGCAGCCCTGCATGCCGTCGATGATGGCGGCGAGGTAGTACTCCTTCGCGATGTCGGTCTGCTCGGCGACGAGGACGTTCTTCACGAGCTTGCCCTCGGGGCCGGTCTGGATGGAGACCAGGTGCTTGCCGAGGATGGCTGCGGCGGCCTGCTCCGCCTCCTCCGCAGTGTCGGCGAGGCGGACCCCGCCGACGCGGTCGCCGCGCACCTTGCCGGAGTAGTTCTCCGGGTCGCTGATGAGCTTCTGGTACATGTCGGCGGTATCGGACTGCGCGACGAGGCGGCCCTTGCCGCGGCCGCCGGCATGGATTTGCGCCTTCACGACGACCTTGCCGCCGAGCTCTTCGGCAATCTTGCGCGCTTCGGCCGGGGTCGCGGCGACGCGGCCCGCGGTGACCGGCACGCCGTGTTTCGCGAGCAGGTCGCGCGCCTGGTACTCATGAAGTTTCATGGGGTGCTCCGGTAGGGATTGCGGAGGAAGCGTACCGCCTCGGGGCGCTAGCCGGTAGCGCGGCGGGCGAGGAGGACGGTGATGTTGTCGGGACCGCCAGCGTCGTTCGCGAGGTTGACGAGGACCGACGCGGCGCTCTCGAGGTCCGGTGAGCGCAGGGCGTCAGCCAGCGTCTCAGCCGCGACGAGATGGTAGAGGCCGTCGGTCGCGAGGAGCAGCCCCTCCGGGGCGGCCAGCTCACCGGCATCCGGTTCGAGCGCGCCGGCCATGCCGAGGCAGCGGGTGAGGATGTTCGCCAGGCCAGGATGACCGCCCGGCTCGGCGGCGAGGTTGTGGTCGCGGGTGACCTGGCGGAGCGCGCCGGCCTCGAGGGCGTACAGGCGGGAGTCGCCCGCACTGACCCAGCGGAGCACGCCGTCGGCGAGGAGCGCCGCGGTCAGCGTCGTCCCGGCCCCGGGGGTGCCGAGGCGGGCGGCTGCGTCCCGGAGGCGGCTGCTCAGCGCAGCGACAGCCGCAGCGAGGTCGAGCGGAGATGCCTGCGCGCCGACGGCGGAGGCGAGTTCGTCGACGGCGTAGCGCGCGGCCCAGGCACCGTTCGGGTGGCCGCCCATCCCGTCGGCGACGGCGAGCAAGAGGCCCGCCGGGCTCTCCCGGACCAGCCAGGCGTCCTGGTTCTCGGCCCGGCGTCTTCCGATGTCGGTGGAAGCGGCCCAGCGCCAGCCCCGCCACGTTCCCCCGGCGACCTCGCTCATGCCCGATTACGATACTGCCCCGGGCGTGATGCTGCCCGGGGCAGCGGGCGGACCGCCCGGCCGCGAGGACGGCGTTACTGCCGCCGCGAAGCGGCCCAACCCATGCCGGCGAAGCCGAGCGAGGCGAGGCCGGCCATGGCCACGATCCACCACGCGCTCGGCGCGTCGGTGTGGGCCCGGGAGGTGCCGGCGACGGGCGGGCGGGGAGTCGGCGTCGCGGCGGGCGGCGGGGTTGTGGTCGCCGTCGGGGTCGCCGTCACCAGCGCGAGGTCGAGCTGGGCCAGCTCGTAATTCCGCCACGAGCCGGTTTGCGGCGCGGCCTGTCCGCCGACCACGAAGGTGACCTGCGCGCCCGGGGTGCCGCAGCCCGCCTGCGTGGCCGCGCTGGCGACGTCGATGACGTAGCGCGCCTGGCCCCCCTGCAGGAACACGGTGGTGACACCGCAGCTGGTGCTGCCGACGCGTGCCTCGATCGGCGTGCCCGCCGGGGCCGGCTGACCGTCGATGGTGACGCTGCCGGCGAACCGGGACGGCGGCTCGGGCGGCGACTGGGCGAATGCGGTATCGGCTGCGAGCGCGCTGCCCGCGAGGAGCGCGGCGGCGACCGCCGCGCCGGCGAATGTCTTCAACGGATGCATGCTGCTCCCTCCATCCGGTCGCTGGTGTCGTGCACTCCAACGAGTATGCCGGCCGGGTATGTTCCGGGGGATGGTTTCGTTGCAGCGCTGTGTAATCTGCGTGTGAAACGTGCTGGCAGGTAAAGGCCGGGTCAACCGGCGGGCGCGGGGTGGACCGCGGAGATGCGGTCGGTGCGCAGGTAGGGCTGGAGCACCCGCGGCACAGCGATGCTGCCGTCGGGCTGCTGGTAGTTCTCCATCACCGCGATGACCGTGCGCGGCAGGGCAAGGCCGGAGGCATTGAGCATGTGCGGGTGCCGCGGCGCGGCTTCCGGCGCCGGGCGGTAGCGGATGTTGGCGCGGCGGGCCTGGAAGTCGAGACAGTTCGAGGCCGAACTGACCTCCAGCCATTCGCCCTGGCCGGGAGCCCATACCTCGAGGTCGAACGTGCGCGAGGCGTTGAACCCGAGGTCGCCGCTGCAGAGCGCGACCACGCGGTGCGGCAGCTCGAGCGCGGCGGCGATGTGCTTCGCCCGGCTGACCAGCAGGTCCAGCTCGGCAGCGCTCTGCTCGGGTTCGCAGTAGACGAACATTTCGACCTTTTCGAACTGGTGGCCGCGCTTGATGCCGCGCACGTCGCGGCCGGCGCTCATCTTTTCGCGGCGGAAGCAGGGGGTGTGCGCGACGAACCGCTGGGGAAGCTGGCCGGGGGGGATGATTTCGTCACGGTGGTAGTTGACGAGGGCAACCTCGGCCGTGGGGATGAAGTAGAAGTCCTCCTCGGCGTCGCGGTAGAGGTTGTCGCGGAACTTCGGCAGCTGGCCGGAGGCGAGCAGGGAGGCCTCGGAGAGCATGTAGGGCACATACGCCTCGGTGAAGCCGGCAGCCGTGTGCTCGTCGAGCATGAACTGGATGAGGGCGCGCTGCAGCCGGGCGAGCGGCCCCTTGAGAACGTAGAAGCGCGACCCGGACATCCGCGCGCCGCGTTCGATATCGAGCCCGTCGACGATGGTCCCGAGCTCCCAGTGCGGCCGGGGCACGAAATCGAAGGCGCGGGGCTCGCCGATGGTCTCCACGACGACGTTGGAGGTCTCGTCAGGGCCGCGGGGGACGGCCTCGTCGACGATGTTCGGGACTTCGTACAGCCGCTGCTGGAGCTCGTCTTCGACGGCGCGGAGCTTCGTTTCGAGGCGCTGGATTTCATCGCCGACGAGCCGCATCTCGGCGATGCGGACCTCGCGCTCGGCGGGGTCCTTCGCCGCGCCGATGGCTTTGCTGGCGGCGTTGCGCTTCGCACGGAGCGACTCGACCTGCTGGAGGAGCTGGCGGCGCTGCTCGTCGAGCTGGAGGATGCGGTCGATGTTGACGTCGGCGTTCCGCAGGAGCATGTCGCGGCGAACGCGCTCGGCGTTTTCGCGAATGAACTGGATACTCAGCATCCGGTCGAGCTCCCCCGGGCCGCAGCTGCCTCGATGGCGCGGAGGCCGAGGAGGCGGACGTCCTCGGCGACGTGCACGAGCGTACCATCGGGTGCCGGGAGCGCAACCGAAGCGGCGATCTCGTCGTAGGCGACCCAGCGGTGGAGGCCGTGGGGAATCGGCGCGGCGAAATCGACCTCCCCGCGGGCGCGGGTGAAGTAGACGTGGTCGATGTGCTGGTGGAACGGCTGGTCGGGCCGGACGATGTCCTCGATCAGGATGACCGCGGGGGGCGGCAGGACGAGCGGGCGTTCGACCTGGATCAGGCCGTGCGGCGGGATGACCTCGACGTCGAGGCCCGCTTCTTCGCGGGCTTCGCGGAGGGCGCCCYGGACGGGATCCTCCTTCGGTTCGAGGTGGCCGCCGGGGGGGAGCCACATCCGCAGCCCGCGGTGCCAGAGCAGGAGGGTGCGCCCGCCCGCGACGATGTAGGCGGTGGCCGTGTGGTGGCGCTCGACCGGGTCGGCCATACCGTTCCCGTCAGTCCTCGATGGAGCGGACCGGCGGGAAGAGGATGACCTCGCGGATGGAGGACTGGCCGGTCAGCAGCATGACGAGGCGGTCGATGCCCATGCCGAAGCCCCCGGTGGGCGGCATCCCGTGTTCGAGCGCGAAGAGGAAGTCCTCATCGACCAGCTCCACCTCATCGTCGCCGGCGGCCTTGAGGGCGAGCTGCTGCTCGAAGCGCTGCCGCTGGTCGAGCGGGTCGTTCAGCTCGGTGTAGGCGTTGCCGCACTCGAAGCCGGCGATGAAGCATTCGAACCGCTCGACGAGGCGGGGATTCCCGGGCTTCCGCTTGGCGAGCGGCGAGAGCTCGACGGGGTAGTCGAGGAGGAAGGTGGGCTGGATGAGGTTCGGCTCGACGTAGTGGGACATCGCTTCGTCGGCGAGCTTGCCGTAGCCCATCTGGTCCGTGACGGGGAGGCCGCGGCGGCGCAGCTCGGCGCGGAGGCTGTCCGCGTCGGTGAAGACGTCGAGGTCGGGGCCGCCGAACGCTTTCAGCGCTTCGAAGAACGTCATGCGGCGCCACGGCGGCGCGAGGTCGATCTCCTGGCCGCGGAAGGTGATGGTGGTCGTGCCGAGCACCTGCTGCGCGACGGTGCTGATCATCTCCTCGGTCATGGCGGCGACGTCGTTGTAGTCGGCGTAGGCCTGGTAGGACTCGAGCATCGTGAACTCGGGATTGTGCTTGAAGCTCATCCCTTCGTTGCGGAAGTTGCGGCCGATTTCGTAGACGCGCTCGAAGCCGCCGACGAGGAGGCGTTTGAGGAAGAGTTCGAGGCTGATGCGCAGGACGCGGGGCTCATCGAGGGCGTTGAAATGGGTGACGAACGGGCGGGCGGCGGCGCCGCCTTCGGTCACCTGCAGAATGGGGGTTTCGACCTCCATGAAGCCGCGGTCGTCGAGGAAGCGACGGATTGCGGCGACGGTCTTGCTGCGGATTTCGAAGACGCGCCGCGTTTCCTCGTTCGCCATGAGGTCGAGGTAGCGGCGGCGCTGGCGGAGGTCGGGGTCGGCGAGGCCGTGGTACTTCTCGGGCGGCGCGTGGAGCGCCTTGGCGAGCATCGTCCAGGAGCTGGCGGCGACGGTCGGCTGGCCGGTGCGGGTGCGGATCGGGATGCCGGTAAAGCCGACGAAGTCGCCGAGGTCGACCAGCCGGAGCAGGTCGTAGCCCGCGGTGGCGTTGGCGCGGAGGAGCACCTGCAGCCGGCCGGCGCCGTCGAGGATGTCGATGAAGGTGGCCTTCCCCATATCGCGGCGGGCCATGACGCGGCCAGCGACGCGGACCTCGACGCCTTCGGCTTCGCTGACGCCGGGCGGGAGCGCTTCGACGATGGCGACGACCTCGCGGGAGGTGTGGGTGCGGTCCCAGCGGGGCGGATAGGGGTCGATGCCGAGCCGGCGCAGCTCTTCGAGCTTCGCGATGCGCTGCGCGACGAGTTCATCCACGAGCGGCTCCTCCACGGAAACGGGCCGCCGGGGGCGGCCCGTCACAAGCTGCGCTTTCGATTGTGCGCGCGGGGTGCGGCTCAGTCGATCTTGAGGACTTTGAGCTTGATGACGCCTTTCGGGACGTTGACGGAGACGACGTCGCCGACGGCTTTGCCGAGCAGGGCGGTTCCAACTGGCGAGTCGTTGGAGATCTTGCCGTTGAGGGGGTCGGCCTCGGGGCCGCCGACGATGCGGTAGGTGCGAACCGTCCCGTCCTGGTCGACTTCGACGGTGGAGCCGACCATGACGCGGCCGGCGCTGTGGGCAGCTTCCTCGTCGATGATCTTGGCGCGGCGGAGGATGTCCTCGATTTCCAGGATGCGGCCTTCGACGCGGCCCTGTTCGAGCTTGGCGTCGTCGTATTCGGCGTCGGCCTGGCTGGTGCCCTGCTCCTGGGCGTTGTGGATCATTTCCGCCACTTCGCGCCGCCGAATGCGCAGCTGCTCGAGCTCCTGCTCGAGCTTTGCTTTTCCTTCACGGGTGAGCGGAACGGGCTTTTCCATCATGTCGTACCCTACGGATGCCGCGCGACAACAAATGAACTGAGGCCGCGCGTTGCCTCAGTTCCGCCGAAAGTATACCGACGGCGGAGAAGGCGCGGCAATCGCCGCGATGGGGAGACGGATGACGAGTGAATCCGGGGAGCCGGGACCGGGTGGGCGCGTCTGGCGGCCGCCAGCGGGCGATGAGGGGCTGGCGGGCCGCGCGGAGACGCCAGCCGCCGAGGGCGCCGCAGGCGCTCCTGCTGCCCCGGCGCCGCCGTCCACGAGGCGCGGGCCCGGCTGGCTCGCGCTAGCGCTCGCGGTGGTCGCCGCGGCGCTGGGAGGCGGCATCGCCGGCGGGCTGCTCGTGCTCCAGCTCGGGGATGACGGCGATGGCGGTGCCCAGCCGGGCGGCTCCGCGCCGTCCGTGGTCGAGGTAGACATCACCTCGGCAGTGACAGATGCCGTCCAGAAGGCGCGCCCGGCCGTGGTCCGGGTGGAGAGCGCGACGCGCCGGACGTTCGATGTCGGCAGCGGCGTCGTCATCAGCGCAGAGGGGTACATCCTGACGAACGCGCACGTCGTTTTGGGCACCGACCAGCTGAAGGTCGTGTTCGCCGACGGGTCGGAGCGGCCGGCGGTGCTCATCGGCCACGACCATCCGTTCAACGACATCGCCGTCCTGCAGGTCGCGCCGGTCGGGCTCACGGTGATGGAGACGGCTGATTCCGACGCGCTGCGGCCCGGCGAGACGGTCATCGCTATCGGCAACCCGCTCGGCGAGCTGTACGGGTCGGTTACGGTGGGCGTGATCAGCGGGCTGAACCGGTCGCGGCTGCTCGACGGCGTCCGGCATGACGACATCATCCAGACGGACGCGGCGGTGAACAGCGGCAACAGCGGCGGGGCGCTGGTCAACCTCGCCGGCCAGCTGGTCGGCATCCCGACGACCATCCTGCGGCAATCGGGAGCCGGCCAGCCGGTCGAGGGCGTCGCGTTTGCGATTCCAGCGAACCGGGCGCTCGATATCGCGAACCGGATCATCGCGGCGCGCGGACCCATTCCGCGGCCGTCGCTCGAACTGGAGCACATCGACCTGAACGAGGAGGTCGCCGCGCGGCTGCCGGCGCTGGCCGTCAGCTCCGGGGCGGTGGTGCTGACGATCGTGCAGGGCGGAGCGGCCGCGCAGGCGGGCATCAGGGCAGGGGATGTCATCGTCCAGGTGGGCGATGACGTCATCGACGCCCGGACGCCGCTCCTGAACGCGCTGGCGGGACACCAGCCGGGCGAAACGGTCAAAGTTGTCCTCAATCGGAATGGCCGGATAATCGAGGCCGAGGTTCGCCTTGCGAAACGGTCATAGGTTTTCCAACGCCCGCGGGGAGTGGCTTCGCCGATGATGCGGGGAGGCGGGCGCCTGCCGTGGGGTGCCGGCGGTGCGGGCCAGCCGCTCGGGGGAAGGGGCAGCCAGCGGCCGCTCGGCCGCATCCTCGGGCTCGGGGCGATCCTCGTCGGCATCGCGCTGCTCGGCTGGTTCACGTTCGGGCGCATCTGCGGCAGCGAGAGCTGCGCCGACGTCTACTGCCCCTCGGACCGGGACATCGCCGCGCCGGAGGGCTACGAGTTCGCCTCGCGCATCTTCGAGCTGAACCCGAAAGCAACCGCCGTCCAGCCCGGGTTCGACCTCCAGGTGCAGGCGGCGCTCCTGAAGCCCGCTGCCGACGGGCGGATGCTCAGCTTCTTCCGGTACGACGAGGGCGCGCAGCGCTGGGAGCCGGTGGCGCCGGCAGTCCCGGATGCGCAGGGCACGGTCGTCACGGGCACGTTCAAGGATGCCCCGCCGGTCATCGCCGTGCTGCGGCGGAACACGCCCGCCGGCGAGGTGGTCGCCTACCTGCCGCACAACGCGAATCTCCACCCGCAGGCCGCGCCGCACGTCACCATCGTGCACCCGATCGACTTCGCGCCCGCGGCCGACGGCAGCGTAGCCGGCGAGCTGAGCCGGACGGTCGCCCGGACGGCCACCTACGAGGTGTACCCCGTCATCGCGGCGAATGCGTCGGTGGCAGGTCAGGTCGCCGTCGTCGAAACGCTGCTGGCCGATGCCCGCTCCCGCACGAACCACGTCCAGCAAATCGTGGCGAAGGTGAACGAGGCCGGGGTGAACGGCGTCGACATCGCCTACCTCGACCTGCCGGCCACGCAGCGGACGTCGTTCACGCTGTTCATCGGCGAGCTGGCGGGGGCGCTGCACGGGCAGGGGAAGAAACTGACGGTCACGCTGCCGTCGCCCATCAAGACGCAGAACCGCATCGACGAGGGGGCGTACGACTTCGAGGCGATCGCCGCACAGGCGGACCTCGTGAAAATCGCGCCGTACCGCGACCAGGCGACGTACCGGCTCGTGATGCCGGAAGTGCTGCGTTACCTCGCGGAGCGGGTGCCGCCATCGAAGCTGGTGCTGACCGTCTCACCGTATGCGACGGAGACGGGGGGCGAGACCATCAATCGCATGACCCTGGTCGATGCGATGAACATCGCCACCCGCATTTCGGTGCGCGCGCAGGCGGACGCGATCACCACCAGCACGCAGGTCGACGTGGCGGGAACGAACATCGACCGCGACGAAGGACTGACCGGGCTGCGCTGGTATCCCGAAACGGCGACGGTCGCGTTCAGCTACAAGCAGCCGCAGGGCGGCGGCAGCCGGACGATCTACCTGGAGAACGTCTTCAGCATCGGGTTCAAACTCGAACTGATTCCGTCGTTCAAGCTGGGAGGCGTGGCGATCGAGGACGCTTCGGAGAACGTGCTGCTGGGCGATATCTGGCCAGCGATCATCCCGTTCGTCACGAGCGGGCTGCCGACGCTCCAGCAGCCGAACGCTGATGACCTGAAGCCCCGCTGGGCAGTGAGCAGCGGGACGATCGACGACACCGGCCGCGGCTCGGCGCGGTGGTTCACGCCTTCGGAGCCCGGCACCTACAAGGTGACGCTCACGCTGAGCGACGGCGTCGCGCTGTTCGAAAACTCGGTCGACGTGGTGGTCCGGGCGCGGCCCGCCGCGGGCGCCACACCGTCACCGACGGCGAGGCCCTGATGGCCGGGCGAGGGGTGCGCGTGGCGGGCGGGGTTGCCCGCGGGGTGCCGCTGGTCGAGCCGCGAGGGGTGCGCCTGCGGCCGACCTCGGGGCTGGTCCGCGAGGCGATCTTCAATATCCTCGGGAACGCTGTCGAGGATGCGCGCGTGCTCGACCTGTACGCCGGGACGGGCGCGCTCGGGATCGAAGCGCTGAGCCGCGGCGCTGCGCACGCCACGTTCGTCGAAGGCGAAGCGGCGTGCACCGAGGCGATTCTCCAGAGCCTCGCGCGGACGGGGCTGGGCGAGCGCGCGACGGTGCTGCGCGGGCGGATCCCGGCCGCGCTCGCGCGGCTCGAGGGGCCGTTCGACCTTATCTTCATGGACCCGCCGTACGACGACCCTGCGAAGGAGGAAGTGCTGGCCGGGCTGGCGCCCCTGCTGGCCCCGGGCGGGCGCGTCGTCTTCGAGCATGGAAGCCGGTACAATCCGCCGGTGCGGCCCCGAGGGCTCCAGCTCCTCGAGCGACGCACCTACGGCGACACCGCCGTCGCGCTGTACAGCCACCTGGAGGGCGAATGAGGATCGCAGTCTACCCGGGCGGGTTCGACCCGGTGACGAACGGGCATCTCGACCTGATCGTGCGGATGACGCACCTGTTCGACCGCGTCATCGTGGCCGTCGTGAAGGGCCGCGACAAGGCGACGATGTTCACCTGGGAAGAGCGGATCGCGATGGTGAAACAGGCGGTCGAAAACCTTCCGACTGTCGAGGTCGAAGGGTTCGACGAGATGACCGTCGAATTCGCCAAGCGGAAAGGGGCGGTGGCCATCGTGCGCGGCATCCGCGCAGTGAGCGACTTCGAAGTCGAGTTCGACATGGCGATGATGAACCGGAAGATGGCGCCGCACCTCGAATCGGTGTTCCTGATGGCGAACCAGGAGTTCCTCTACATCAGCGCGAGCCGCATCCGGGAGGTTTCCCGCCTGGGCTACGATGTCGCAGATTTGGTTCCGCCGCACGTGCGGACCGCGCTGCGGCGGAAGCTCGGACAGGAGTAACCGTGAGCCCGGAGGGGGCGCAGCTGGAGTTCCTCGAGCTGATCGACGGGCTCGAACAGCTCGTCATCGAGTCCCGGCGGCTCCCCGTGGGCGGCAACCTCGTCGTCGACCGCAGGCGGCTGCTGGACCTGATCGACCAGCTGCGGCTCGCGATCCCGGCGGACCTGCGGCAGGCGCAGCAGATCCTCGAAGCGCGAGCTCAGATCATCGACGACGCGCACCTGAGCGCGCGGCGCACCATGGAGCGGGCCGAGCAGGAGCGGGCGCGGCTCATCGAGGAGCACGCCATCACCCGGGCCGCTGAAGAGCGCGCGCAGCAGCTGCTCATGGACGCTGAGGCGCGGGCGCGGCAGATCGTGGCGGAAGCCGACGCGACCGCGGCCGCCCACCTGAGCGAAGCGGCCGAAGCGACGCGGCAGGAGCTGGACAACCTGAACCGCTACACACGGGAGGTGCTCCTCCGGCTCGACCGGCTCCTCACGCAGCTCCYGGGTTCGGTGCGCGAAAATCTCGAGCAGCTCGACCGCGAGCAAAACTGAACGAATCGAGCGGCTTCATCACGAGATTTCCCGCTTTGCCGATGCCGGGATATAGTACGCGCTAAGTAACATTACCGGGGAATCCYGGAGCACCGCATGGAGGCATATCGACATGGCTGAGTTTTCGGTCATCAAGGATTCGGAAGCTCCGCGGCCGGCGCGGCAAACTGGACGCCTTGCTGCCCGCATGCGCGAGTACGAGAAGTACGTCGAGCAGGTTCCGCAGGGGAAAGCGGGAAAGCTGGTTCCCGCGCGCGGGGAAACGCCGCGGGCGATCGCGATGCGCATCAGCAGAGCGGCGCGCCGGCTCGGGAAACACGCAAATACGTGGGTCGTGGACGGGGTCGTTTATTTCACTGTCGCCTGACTGGCGCCTTTCGCGCCGATGCGCGGGCGGAGTCGCGCTCAGACAGGGAAAACGTAAGGGGGTTCGTCCGGCTGGACGAACCCCCTTCGGTTGTGTGCGCGGTTCAGCCTGAGTGAGCGCTCAGCGCCGTTCTGCAGTCACCGGTTCTGCGTCGCTCGAGACGAGCGCGAACGATGGCGCCTCGCGGCGGGCCGGGCGCGGAGCGGGCTGCGGTGCGTCGGCGGGCGCGGGCTCGGCCGACCTCGCCGCAGGCCGCGTGACGATGTCCGCAGCCTTCTGGGTCGTATCGACGTTCCCGGAAATGGAAGCACCTTCTTCCACCACGAGAATCGGGGCGCGGATGGTGCCGGTGACGACGGCTGTGGCCGCGATCGTGAGGCGGCCGGAGCAGACGATGTCGCCCTCAAGGCGGCCTTTGACCAGCGCTTCGCGCGCCTGGACGCGCGCCCGGGCGGAGGCGTCTTTTTCGAGCGTCAGGGTTCCGCGGCAAACGACTTCGCCGCTAATCGCGCCTTCGATGCGGAGATCCTGCTCCGTCTCGAATCGGCCGTCGAAGGACGAATGCCGGTCGATGACGCTCTCACTGCGGACCGGGGCCTCGGCGCGCGGCTCGTCCGGGCGAGACGGCGCGGCGCCGGCGCGGGGGGCGATGCCGCGGCCGTAGGCGGCCTCCGGCGCGGATTCGGCGTAGGGGTCATGCTCCGCGGCCGGGCGCTCCCGGTCGTACCTTGCGATGCTCTCCGGGTAGCCGGCGTCGCGGGGGTTTTTCTTGATTTGCATGGGCCCTCCTGGGGCGGCGCGCGTTTGCGGGGTGCGCACAGCCTCCTCCGGCCAACCGTACTGCCCCGGCAACCGAACGTCCACCCGGAAACGTAAATTCCGGGTGATTTTCGAACCTGGGCAAAGCGCGAAACGGCGTCAGACCACGAGGTTGACCAGTTTGCCGGGGACGTAGATCACCTTCCGCGGCGCGCGGTCGCCAAGGGCGGCGGCGACCCGCTCCAGCCCCCGGACGCGGTCGAGAACCAGCGCCTCATCGGCGTCGGCCGGCACCGTGACCCGGTCGCGGAGCTTGCCGTTGACCTGGACGGCGATTTCGACCTCCTCGTCGCGGGCGAGCTCGGGGTCGGCTTCCGGCCAGCGCTGCTGGTGGATCGAGTACGGCCCGCCGATGCGCTCCCAGAGCTCCTCGGTGATGTGCGGCGCAAGCGGGGCGGTGAGAAGGAGCGCCGTGCGGATGCCCTCTTCCCAGGCCGCGCGGTCGACGGGGCCGGCCTCGCGGGCGCGCTGGAGCGCAGACGAGTGCTCCATGAGGCGCGAGATCATGGTGTTGAAGCGGAAGTGCTCGATGTCCTGCGTGGCGGCGAGGATCGTCTTGTGGGTCACCCGGCGCAGGTCGCGCGCCGCCGGGGAATCCGGCGCATCAGTGAGCTGGACGGGGTCGACGACGAGCGACCAGAGGCGGTGGAGCCACCGGGAGATGCCGGCCATGCCGGTGGGGTTGTACGGGCCGCCCTGGTCCCACGGGCCGACGAACATCAGCTGGCAGCGGAAGCAGTCGGCGCCCCACTGGGCGACCTGCTCATCGGGGGCGACGACGTTGCCGCGGCTCTTCGACATCCGGTTCCCATCGGGGCCGAGGATGACGCCCTGGTTGAAGAGCCGGAGCATCGGTTCGTCGCCTTCGACGAGCCCGAGGTCGCGGGCCGCCTTCCAGAAGAACCGCGTGTAGAGCAGGTGCATCACGGCGTGCTCGGCGCCGCCGGTGTACTGGTCGACGGGGAGCCACTTGCGCGCCAGCTCGCGGCGGAACGGCGCCTCGTCGTTGTGCGGGTCGATGTACCGCATCTGGTACCAGCTGGAGCACATGAACGTGTCCATCGTGTCCGTCTCGCGGCGCGCAGGTTTGCCGTCGATGGGACAGGGGACGTTCACCCACTCCTCGACCTGCGTGAGCGGCGACTGGCCGGTGGGGTCGAACTTCACGTTTTCGGGCAGCAGGACGGGCAAGTCCTTTTCGGGGACGGGGACGATGCCGTGTTCCGGGCAGTGGATCATCGGGATCGGCGCGCCCCAGTAGCGCTGCCGGGAGATGAGCCAGTCGCGCAGCCGGTAGGTGACGGTTGCTTCGCCGAACCCGCGCTCGGCAGCGTAGGCGGTCACGCGCTGGATGGCTTCTTCGGCCGGCGTGCCGTCGAACGGGCCGGAGTTGATCATCCGCGTCCCGCGCGTGAAGGCAGCGGTGAGCGGCTTCGTGACGTCGATTTCCGGGTGGTCGAAGACGGGAATGACCGGCAGGCCGTACTTCTGCGCGAACTCGAAGTCGCGCTGGTCGTGCGCAGGGACGGCCATGATCGCGCCGGTGCCGTAGGTCACCAGCACGTAGTCGGCAATCCAGATGGGGACGCGGTTCCCGTTGAACGGGTTGATGGCGTACGCGCCGGTGAACACGCCCGTCTTCTCGCGTTCGGCCGAGAGGCGCTCGATTTCCGTCTGCCGGCTTGCCTGCACGCGGTAAGCGTCGACAGCCTCGCGGCATTCCGGCGTGGTGATGCGTTCGACCAGCGGATGTTCAGGGGCGAGCACCATGAAGGTGGCACCGTAGACCGTATCGGGGCGGGTGGTGAAAACGCGGAGCGGCTCATCGACACCCGGCACGTCGACGCGGAACTGGAGCGTCGCGCCTTCGGAGCGGCCGATCCAGTTCGTTTGCATGACTTTGATGCGCTCCGGCCAGTCGATGCCGTCGAAGCGGAGCAGCTCTTCGGCGTAGGCGGTGATGCGAAAGAACCACTGGGTCAGGAAGCGGCGTTCGACGATGTCGTCGGATCGTTCGCAGCGGCCATCGATGACCTGTTCGTTGGCGAGGACGGTTCGGCAGCCGGGGCACCAGTTGGCGGCGGCTTCAGCCCGGTAGGCGAGGCCTTTTTCGTAGAACTTGAGGAACCACCACTGGGTCCATTTGTAGTACTCGGGGTCGCTGGTGATGACCTCGCGGTCCCAGTCGAAGGAAGCGCCCATCATGCGGAGCTGGCCGCGCATGCGGTCGATGTTGGCGTAGGTCCAGGCCTTGGGGTCGATGCCGCGCTTGATGGCGGCGTTTTCGGCCGGGAGGCCGAAGGCATCGAAGCCCATCGGGAAGAGGACGTTGTAGCCCTGCATGCGGCGGTAGCGGGCGGCGGCATCGCTGGGCGCCATGGCGTACCAGTGGCCGGTGTGGAGGTCGCCCGAGGGGTAGGGGAACATGGTGAGGGCGTACCACTTGGGGCGCGGGTCGTCGTCCGGTGCGTGGTAGAGGCGGTCGGCGAGCCAGCGCTCGCGCCATTTGGCTTCGATCACGGCGGGGTCGTAGCGATCGGGCATGATCTGCTCCAGGGGTAGCTCGGTATCGGCTGCGGGAGGATTTGGGAAGGCCCCGCCGGCYAGGCGCCGCGGGGCCGAAGAAGGATCGCCCGTGCCGTCGGGGTGCGCATGGTGCCGCTCATGATACCGGCGGGCCGTCGGCAGCGTCATCGCGGCCGGCGGCGGCGCGCCGGGAGCGCTTCACATCGTCAGGCGGGATAGTGGGCGACGAGGAGCGTTTCGAAGTTCCGCTCGCGCGAGCAGCTGCGGCAGGTGAGATACCACGCGTAGATCGCCGCCGGCGGGCGGCCGTACCGCTCGCCGGCCTCGTCGCGAAGACGCCGCGCTGCCTTCGCGAGCTCGCCCCACGGGGCTTCGATGAGCCGGCTGAACGCGAGGCCGCCGGGGCGAACGACCTCCTTGGAGGCCGGGGCGTCGCCCTCGACTTCGAGCAGCAGCGGCCGGCTGAACTTCCCTTCGCCGATGAGGAGCATGGCATCGTCCGGCACCTGAAGCCCGAGGGCGCCCGCGCGGGCGAAAAGCGCGGCACGGGCGGCGTCGAACCCGACAGGGACGCCGGCGAGCGCCTTCACGGAGGCGCGCAGGAAAGTGATGTCGGACCAGTCGCTTTCGACGCCGTCCCAGTCGGCTGGATCGAGCTGCGGGCAATCGCAGCCCTCGGCGGGCGGAGCCGAATCGCCGGCGTTCGGCGGCGCGGCCTGCGCCCGGTCGCCGGGGATGAGGATGCGGCGGCGCGGTTCGGTCATGGGGCGAGGATACCAGAGCCCCGGGTGCGGGTCAGAGGCCGGCGACCACCCAGGCGGCGCCGAGGGGCGGGAGTTCGACCGCCCCGCCGCTGACCTGCGCGCCCTCGCGGGAGCGGTCGGTGCAGAGCGCGACGCGCCCTGCCTCGAACGGGAGAACGGCTGCGGCGGCATCGGTCGACGTGTTGATCGCCACGGCCACCGCAGGGTCGTCAGGGGTGCGCCGCGCCCACGTGACGACGCGGCCGTCGCCCGCGAGGTCGGCGAGGGAACCATGCCGGAGCGCGGGGAGCTCCTTCCGCAGCCAGATGGCGCGCCGGTAGAGCGAGAGCAGGGAATCCGGGTCGCCGTCCTGCTCGGCGACGTTCGGCGACAGCGGGCCGAAGGGAAGCCACGGCTCGCCGGTGGTGAATCCGCGGCCCGGCGTCGCATCCCACTGCATCGGCGTCCGCTCCGGGTCGCGGCCGATGGAGTGGAATCGCGCCGGGTCCTGCTGGCGCTCGGGCGGGATATCGACATCGGCCATGCCGATTTCCTCGCCGTAGTAGATGAACGGGGTGTTCCGGAGGCCGAGGAGGAGGAGCGCGGCGGCGCGCGCCCGGTCGCGGCCGCGTCCGTCGTGATTATGTCTGGTTACGAAGCGGGAGCGGTCGTGGTTGTTGAGCGCGAAGCATGGCTGGCTGAACGGCGGAACGGTGGCCTCGGCATTCGCGATGATGCGGCGAAGGACGGGCGCCTCCCACGGGGTGATGACGTGCCCCTGTTCGTGGATGAAGTGGAAGTTGAAGGCGAGGTGGAGTCCCGGCGCCTCCTGCGTGCCGTAGAACCGCGCAATCTCCTCCGGCGTGCCGAACACTTCGCCGACGGCGACGCGGCCGGGGTATTCGTCGAAGACCCGCCGGATGCGCTGGACCGCCGCGAACACGTCGGGGTAGTTGTGGTTGTGGACCCAGAGCTGGCTGAAGCGTTCGCGGTCGCCGGGGCGCCAGTCCGGGTTCGGCGGGTTGTCCGGCAGGTCCGGATGTTTCAGGATGCGGCCGATGACGTCGATGCGGAAGCCGTCGATGCCGCGCTCGAACCAGAAGCGCAGGGTATCGAGCATCGCCGCTTCGACCTCGGGGTTCCGCCAGTTGAGGTCAGGCTGCTCCTTCAGGAAGGAGTGAAGGTAGTACTGGCCGGTCGCCTCATCGAACGTCCATGCCGGCCCTCCGAACACAGACCGCCAGTTGTTCGGCGGCGAGCCGTCCGGTTTCGGGTCGCGCCAGATGTACCAGTCGCGCTTCGGGTTCGAGCGGGAGGAGCGAGACGCGAGGAACCACGGGTGGCGGTCGCTCGTGTGGTTCGGCACCCAGTCGAGCAGGACGCGGATGCCGCGCCGGTGGCACTCGGCGATGAGCCGGTCCATCGTTTCGAGCGTGCCGAAGTCGGGGTGGACACCGCAGTAGTCGCTGACGTCGTAGCCGAAGTCGGCCATCGGCGACGGGAAGGTGGGGGAGAGCCAGATGGCATCGACGCCGAGGGAGCGGGGGGTGCCGTCGTTCAGGTAGTCGAGCCGGCGGATGATGCCTTCGAGGTCGCCGATGCCGTCGCCGTTGGAGTCCTGGAAGCTCCGGGGGTAGACCTGGTAGCAGACGGCCTCGCGCCACCAGTCGCCCGGGGGCGGCGCGGCCATGTCAGGCGGCCGCGGCAGCGCGGACCTCGGCGAGGAGGTCGGGGCGCTCGTCGAGGAAGCCGTTGGAGACCGTGACGATGGACTCGAAGGGCGCGGCCCCGCTGACGACGCGCTTCAGCCAGGCTTCGCCGACGAGGCGGGCGAGGTGGTCGCGGGCTTCAGGGGTATCCTCGCGGCCGAGCTCGTGGAGGAGGCGGCGCGCCGCCGGGGCGTTGAGCAGGACGGCGACCTCGCGGGCCTTCCAGCCGGGAACGGTCACGAGGAAGTTCGCCTGGGAGAAGCCGAGGAATTCCGTGTCGGGGCTGGGCCCTTCGTAGCTGATGGCGCCTGCGGGTTCGGCAGCAACGGCCATGCGTGGATTCCCCTCTCGTCAGTCGTGCTGCTGCGGCATCGCGATCCGCAGCGCCTCGGGCAGGTCGGCAAGGAGCTGGGTGCGAACCTGCGTCCGCGTCTGGAGCCCCCAGATGTTGATGAAGCCGACGGCAGCCGACTGGTCGTACGTGTCGCCCCGATCATAGGTAGCGAGTCCGCGGTCGTACAGGGAGCGCGGCGCCTTCCGGCCGACGACGACCGCCCTGCCGCGGTGGAGCCTGACGCGGATGGTGCCGGTGACGTGGCGCTGGGTGCTGGCAACGTAGGCGGCGAGGTCCTGGTGGTGCGCGCTGAACCAGAGGCCGTTGTAGATGAGCTCGGCGTATTCGGTGGCGATGTACTTCTTCAGCTTCAGCTGCTGCTTCGAGAGCGTCATCGCCTCGAGGGCGGCGTGGGCGGTATGGAGGATGACTGCCGCCGGGGCCTCGTAGATTTCGCGGCTCTTGATGCCGACCAGGCGGTCCTCGATGTGGTCGATGCGGCCAACGCCATGGAGGCCGCCGAGGTCGTTGAGGCGCTCCACGAGCGGGACGGGGCCGAGCGCCTCGCCGTTGAGGCGGACCGGGAGGCCCGCTTCGAAGTCGATTTCGATGTACTCGGGCGCGGCAGGGGCCTCCTCCGGGTCGCGCGTCCATTCGTAGGCTTCGCGCGGCGGCTCGGTCCACGGGTCTTCCAGCACCCCTGCTTCGGCGCTGCGGCCCCAGAGATTCTCGTCGATGCTGAAGGGCCCCTTTTCGCCCCACGGGATGTCGACGCCGTGCTTGCGGAGGTACTCGATCTGGTAGTCGCGCGGCATCGCGTTTTCGCGCGTGGGGGCGACGATTTTGAGCGAGGGGTCGAGCGTCTGGATGCCGACGTCGAAGCGGACCTGGTCGTTGCCCTTGCCGGTGCAGCCGTGCGCGACGGCGACCGCGCCCTCTTCGTGCGCGACGTCGACGAGCAGCTTGGCCATGAGCGGGCGGGCGAGCGCGGTCGCCAGCGGGTACTGGTCCTGGTAGACGGCGCCGGCCGCGAGGGCGGGGAAGGCGAAGTAGCGCAGGAAATCCTCGCGCGCATCGATGACGCGGACTTTGACGGCGCCCGCGGCGAGCCCGCGGGACTCGACCACCGGCTGCTCGCGGCTCTTGCCGACATCGATGTTCAGGGCGATGACCTCGTATCCCTGTTCGACGGTGAGCCACTTGATGGCGGTGGTGGTGTCGAGCCCACCGGAGTAGGCGAGGACGAGCTTCGGCACGCGCGTATCCTGTCGGGCGAAGGGTGTGGCTCCAGTATGGCCGGGCGGCGGGCAGGCGCAAACCGCGCCGGTCAGTCGCCGAGTTCGCGGCGGGCGGCGGCGACGCCGAGGAGCCAGGCTGCGAGGGCGCTGGCGCCGGTCATCATGGCCACCGCAAGGAGGGCCGCGACGGAAAACGCGAGCGGGAGGCGGCCGGAGGCCGCGAAGGGGAGGAGGGCCGCTGCCGCTGCCGCGGCCGCTGCGCCGCCGAGCACGAGGTACGGGCCGCCGTGGCGGTGCACCGCCCGCCAGCGCTCGTCGCTCGAGAGGGTGTAGGGCGTTCGAATGCCGGCGATGTGCTGGCGCGGCAGCTTGCCGGTCAGTCCCCGCCAGCCGACCCAGGCGACGACGATGCCGCCAGCGAACACGATGAGGAACGCGAACCACATGAACGTTGCCTACTTCGCGCCGGCGCCTTCGACGGCAGCGATGGCGGCCTCGAGGATGTCGGCGGCGCGGTCGATATCGTCCTCGGAGACGTTGAGCGGCGGCATGAGGCGGACGGCGTTGGGGCGGACGTTGTTCACGAGGAGGCCCCGGCGCCGCGCCTCATCGACGACCTCGGCGGAGCACTCGCGGGCGAGGCCGACAGCGAGGAGCATGCCCCGGCCGCGGATGCCGGTGACGAGCGGGTGGCGGTCCTCGATCGCCTGCAGCCGGTCGATGAGCCGCTGCGACCGCTCCCGGGCGGTCTCGAGGAAGCCCGGGGCCATGACCTCGCGCAGGGTCGCGAGGGCAGCGGCGGCAGCAAGGGCGTTGCCGCCGAAGGTGCTGCCGTGGTCGCCCTTCACGAAGTGGGCGGCGATGTCGTCGCGGGCGAGGATGGCCCCGATGGGCACGCCGCCGGCGAGGCCCTTCGCGAGCGCCATGACGTCGGGCCGGACGCCGTCGTGCTGGAAGGCGAACAGGGTGCCGGTGCGGCCGATACCCGTCTGCACCTCGTCGAAGATGAGGAGGATGCCCTGCCGGTCGCACCAGTCCCGGAGGCCGGCGAGGTAGCCAGGCGCGGGCATGTTGACGCCGCCTTCGCCCTGGATCGGTTCGACCATGACCGCGGCGGTCTGGCTGCTGGTGGCAGCGCGCACGGCATCGAGGTCGTTCCAGGGGACGATGCGGAAGCCGGGGACGAGGGGTTCGAACGGCTCGCGGTAGCGGGCGTTGCCGGTGGCGGAGAGCGAGCCCATGGTGCGGCCGTGGAAGCTGTCGGTGGTCGTGATGATTTCGAAGGCGCCGTCGCGAACGTCGCGGCCCCAGCGGCGCGCGAGCTTGATCGCCGCTTCAACGGCTTCGGTTCCGGAATTGCAGAAAAACGCACGGTCGAGCCCCGATGCTTCGACCAGCACCCGGGCAAGCTCGATCATGGGCGTGGAGTAGAAGAGGTTGGAGGTGTGGATGACGCGGGCGGCCTGCTCGCTGATGGCGCGGACGACGGCGGGATGGCTGTGGCCGAGGACGTTGACCGCGACGCCCCCGACGAAATCGAGGTATTCGTTGCCGTCGGTGTCCCAGGCGCGGGTGCCTGAGCCGCGTTCGATGACGACCGGCTGACGGCCGTAGTTCTGGAAGAGGTAGCGGTGTTCTTCGGCGATCCAGTCGGGCATCGGGGCCTCCTGCGGGCATCGTACGGCCTGGAGCGGGCCCGGTGAACCGCGCTCAGGAGAACGGGGCGCGCTGGAGGAGGAGCGCCTGGCTGCCCGGGACCTCGACGGCAGGGTCGCGGTGCCAGGTGGCGTCGTGCAGCCGCCAGCCCTGGCGCGCATCGTTCAGGTGCAGCTCGAGCAGGTCGAGCAGCTGGGCGCGATGTTCCGGCGACCGGACCGGGGCGAGCACCTCGATCCGCTCGTCGAGGTTCCGCTTCATGAGGTCGGCGCTGCCGATGAAGAACTCGGAGTCGCCATCGTTATGGAAATAGTAGATGCGCGCGTGCTCGAGGAAGCGGCCGATGATGCTGACGACGCGGACGTTATCGGAGAGGCCGGGGAGCCYGGGGCGAAGCCGGCAGATGCCGCGGATGACGAGGTCGACCTGAACGCCGGCCTGCGACGCTTCGTAGAGCAGGCGGGTGCACTCGAAGTCTTCGAGGGCGTTCATCTTGAAGATGACCCGGGCCGGCCGGCCGGCCCGAGCGTGCGCGATTTCGCGCCGGATGCGCTCGGTGACGGCGCGGCGCAGGTTCGACGGCGCAGCAAGCACCACGTCCGTGCGGAATTGTTCGCCGTAGCCGGTGAGGAGGTTGAAGATGCGGAGGATGTCGCCGCAGATGCCGGGGTCGGCAGTGAAGAGGCCGAGGTCGGTGTAAACGCGGGCGGTGCGGGAGTTGTAGTTGCCGGTGCCGATATGGGCGTACATGGTGACGCCGTTCGCTTCTTCGCGCACCACGAGGCAGATCTTGGAGTGAATCTTCAGGTCCGGCTGGCCGTAGGCGACATGGACGCCGGCGGCCTCCAGCTTGCGCGCCCAGAGGATGTTGTTCGCCTCGTCGAAGCGGGCGGTGAGCTCGACGAGGACGGCGACCTGCTTGCCGCGGCCGGCGGCGTCGATGAGCGCCTCGAGGATCGGCGAGTCCGGCGAGGTGCGGTACATGGTGGCCTTGATGGCGAGCACCGCGGGGTCTTCTGAGGCTTCTTCGACGAAGCGGACGACCGTCTGGTCGAACGATTCGTAGGGGTGGTGGACGAGGAGGTCGCGCTCGCGGATCGTGGCGAAGAACTCGGGCGCGTCGCCGGTCCCCGCGAAGGCGGAGGGCACGGCGGGCGCGAAGGGCGCATCCCGGAGCGGGGCGATATCGAGGCTCGCAATCTGGAACAGGTCGTGGAGGCCGAGCGGGCCGGCGGAGCGGTAGACGTCGCGCTCGCTCACCTGGAGCTCTTCGAGCAGGAGCTCCATGCGGGCCGGGGGCAGTTCTCCGGTGATTTCGATCGAGACGGCCTCTGCCAGCCGGCGGCGCCGGAGGGCGCTCTCGATGAGTTCGAGGAGGTCGTCGGCTTCTTCGCCCGGGGCGCCGGTTTCGGCGCTGCGGAGCACGCGCAGCTCCTGCCAGTCGGTCACTTCCATGCCGGGGAAGAGCATGTCGAAGTGGGCGGCGATGAGGTCTTCGAGGAGGACGAAGCGGAGGTCGCCGGCGTCGACGAAGCGGGGACGGTTCGGCGGGATCTTCACGCGCGCTGAAGCGGTCCTGCCCGGTCGAGGGGTGGCGGACATTGAGGGCAAGCGAGAGCGAACCGCCCGAGATGAACGGGAACGGGTGGGCCGGGTCCACCACGAGCGGGGTCAGGACGGGGAAGATGGAGCGCTCGAAGTACTCGCGCAGCCGCTGCCGGGCCGGCTCTTCGAGGTCGTGGAAGCGGACGATCTGGATGCCGTGGGCGGCGAGCTCGGGCAGGAGTTCGGCGCGCCAGACCTCTTCGGCCCGGGCGCGCATGCGGTGGCAGCGGTCGACGACGAGGTCGTACTGCTCAGCGATGGTGAGGCCGTCGACGGTTCGCGTCCGGGCGTCGGTCGCGAGCATGCGCTTCAGCCAGCCGACGCGCTTCGCGAAGAATTCGTCGAGGTTGCTGGCGGTGATGGCGAGGAACTTGACCCGCTCGAGGAGCAGGTTGCGGGGGTCGCTCGCCTCGACGAGCACGCGCTGGTTGAACTCGAGCCAGCTGAGTTCGCGGTTGAGGTAGAGGGCAGGGTCGTCGAGGTCCCACGCCGCGGGCGTTACGGGAGCAGGCTGCGGTGCGGACCCCGGGACCGGCGGGGATTCGGTGCCTTCCATGGTGACTCGCGGTTCCCCAACAGTACCACGGAAGGATACCCGGAAGTGTTAAGGCCGTCAGGGGGTGACGAGCGTGCCGGCGCCGTCGAGCGCGCGGAGGGCGCCGGGCTGGCGGCCGTCCACGATTTGGGCCTCGACTCCGAGCGAAACCGCGTGCAGGCAGGACTCGACCTTCGGGATCATGCCGCCGGAGATGGTGCCGGCAGCGATGAGCGCGCGCGCCTGCTCCGCGTCCAGCACCGGAATGCGCTGGCCCGCGGCGTCGCGCACGCCGTCGACATCGGTGAGGTAGACGAGCCGGCGGGCGCCAAGCGCGGCGGCGATGTTGCCGGCGACGACGTCCGCATTGACGTTGACGAGCTGGTCGGCCGGTTCGCCGGGCACGCACCCGATGGGGCCGATGACCGGGATGATGCCGGCTGCGAGGAGCGCTTCGATCGGCGCGGCGTTCACAGCCACGGGCTCACCAACGAATCCGAGGGCGGGGTCGGCAAGCCGGCATTCGAGCAGCCGCGCATCAGCGCCGGTAAGCCCGGCCGCGCGTCCCCCTGCGGCGTCGATAGCTGCGACGATGCGCTTGTTCACGAGCCCGGCGAAGACGGCCACGACGACCGGGAGGACGCGCTCGTCGGTGACGCGGAGGCCGCGCTCGAAGCGGGAGGGAATCTGCATTGCCTCGAGCCAGCGGCTGGCCTCGGCGCCGCCGCCGTGGACCACGACAGGCACGTCGCCGGCCGCCGCGAGCGCCGCGATGTCGGCGTAGGTGGTGTCGGTCGAACCGAGGGTGCTTCCGCCAATCTTGATGATGAACGGGCCGCTGCTCATGTGTGGTAGTCCGCGTTGATGGAGACGTATTCGGCGGAGAGGTCGCAGCCCCACCCGGTGGCCGCCTCGCGGCCGGCGCCGAGGTGCACCGCGACGGTCACGTCGGTTCCCCGCATGGCCGCCGACAGGGCGTCCGGGTCGAAGGCCGTCGGCCGGCCGCGTTCGTAGACCCGGGTTCCGCAGAGGTCGATGGCGACGGCGGCTTCATCGAGCTGGACGCCGGAGCGGCCGATGACGGCGGCGATGCGGCCCCAGTTGGGGTCCGCGCCGTGGATGGCGGACTTGAGCAGGTAGGAGGTGCTCAGGAGCCGGACGAGGCGGCGCGCGTCTTCCGGGGTGGCGGCGCCAGTGACCGTGAATTCGACGAGTTTCGTTGCGCCTTCGCCGTCGCGGGCGATCTCCTTCGCCAGGTGAACGCAAAGCGCCCGGAGCGCGGCCTCGAAGTCGGACGCCAGCGGATGCCCGGCGCTGATCATGTCGCCGCCGGCAGCGCCGTTGGCGAAGATGACTGCGGTGTCGCTCGGGCTCGTATCGCCGTCGACCGAGACGAGGTTGAACGAGTCATCGACCGCGCGGCGGAACGCGGCGTCGAGGCAGGCGTTTTCGACCGGGGCGTCGGTCGTGAGGAAAGCGAGCATGGTGGCCATGTCCGGGTGGATCATGCCGGAGCCCTTGCAGGCGCCGCCGATGGTGTAGGGGCCGAAGCGCACCGCGCCGGTCTTCGGCCGGGTGTCGGTCGTCATGATGGCCCGGGCGAACAGGGGACCCCCGGCGGGCGTGAGCTCGATGGCGGGCATGGCGGCAGCCAGCTTCTCCATCGGCAGGAAGTGGCCGATGACGCCGGTGCTGCACACGAGCATTTCGTCATCGGGAATCCCGGCGCGGGCCGCGGCGAGGCGGGCGAGTTCGTAGCCGTCGGCCATGCCGCGCTCGCCGGTGCTGGCGTTTGCGACGCCGGCGTTGACGACCACGCCGCGCGCGGGGCGGACGGCGAGCTTCGCCCGGTCGATGTCGACCGCGGCGGCATGGAGCCGGCTGCGGGTGAACACCGCGGCGGTCGAACAGGGGCGTTCGGAAACGAGGATGGCGAGGTCGAGCTTGCCCTCGCCGTAGGTCTTCACGCCGGCGTAGGCGGCGCCGGCGAGGAATCCGCGCGGCGAGGTGACGTGCCCGGCCGGGTCGACCTGCATCAGGGGTACACCGCCGGCAGCTGGAGGCCCGCGGCCTGGTCGAGGCCGAGCATCAGGTTCATGTTTTCGATCGCCTGGCCGGCCGCGCCTTTCCCGAGGTTGTCGAGGACGCTGGCGACGACGAGCATGCCGTTCCGGGCGTCGACCACCGGATGGACGAGGCAGCGGTTCGTGCCGAGCGTGTGCTTCGTGTGCGGGGGCGCGGCGGCGACCGACGTGAACGGCGCGCCGCGGTAGAACTCGCGGTACAGCTCGGCGACCTGGGCCTGCGTGACGTCGCGGGCGAGCGGCGCGTAGCACGTGGCGTGGATGCCGCGGGTCATCGGGACGAGGTGCGGGACGAACGTGACGCGGGGCTCGTCGCCGCCGCGGAGCGCGCCAAGCTCCTGCGCGATTTCGGGCTGGTGGTTGTGATTGGCGATTTTGTAGGCCGAGACGTCCTCGTTGACTTCGCTATAGCCGAAGCCGCCGCCGCTGCCGCGGCCGGCGCCGGAGATGCCTGACTTGGCGTCGACCACGATGGAGGGCTCGATGATGCCGGCTTTGACGGCCGGGGCGAGCGCGAGGATGGCGGCAGCGGGGTAACAGCCGGGATTCGCAACGAGCCGCGCGGCGGCGATACGCTCGCGGTTCAGCTCGGGGAGGCCGTAGACGGCTTCCGCGAGGAGGTCGGGCGCGGGGTGCGGCTGGCCCCCGCCCATCCACTGTTCGAACGCGCCGGGCGCCTTCAGCCGGAAATCGGCCGCGATGTCGATGACCTTGACGCCCGCGCGGACGAACGGGGCGCAGGCCTTCGCGCTCTCGGCTGTCGGGAGCGAGGAGAAGACGACGTCGACGCTCTCCTCGATGGTCTCGGTGATCGGCAGGGCGGCGTAAAGCCCGAGCGACGGGAAGGCGTCCCCGAGGCGCTGGCCGGCGAGCGAGCGCCCGGTCGCCGCGACGAGCTTCGCTGCGGGGTGGTTCCAGAGGAGGCGGGCGGCCTCCATGCCGGCGTAGCCGGTAACGTTGATGATGCCGACGCGGTAGGTCACGCGGGAATTGTTACGCGCCGGCGCGAACCGGACCAGCGATATCGAGCACGGCCGCGCCGTTCACCCGTCCTTCTTTCAGGGCCAGCAGCGCATCGTTCGCCGCTTCGAGCGGGTAGAGGTCGTACTCCGTGCGGACCGGGATGCGCGCGGCGAGGTCGAGGAACTCGCGGGCGTCCTGGCGGGTGAAGTTGGCGACGCTGCGGAGGGAGCGCTCCCACCAGAGGCGGTCATAGGGGAACTCCGGCACGCGGTCGAGGTGGATGGCGTTGATGGCGACCGTCCCGCCGCGGTCGACGGCTTCGAGCGCGCGCACGACAACCTCGCCGGCGGGGGCGAACGTGACGGCGGCGTCGAGGGGGACGGGGACCGGGTCGCGGTAACCGCCCGCCCAGCGGGCGCCGAGCCGGAGCGCCCGCTCCTGCTCGGCGCGGGAGCGGGTGACGACGTAAACCTCGCAGCCCCAGTACGCGGCGACCTGGATGGCGAGCGATGCCGAGGCGCCGAAGCCGAACAGGCCGAGCCGGCCGCCCGGCTGAATGCCGCTGACCCGCAGGGATCGGTAGCCGATGACGCCGCCGCACAGCAGGGGCGCGGCATCGAGGTCGGCGAAGCCATCGGGAAGCGGGAAGCAGAAGTCGGCACGCGCCGCGATGAACTCGGCGTAGCCGCCGTCGCGGTTCCAGCCGGTGAATTCGGCCCGTTCGCAAAGGTTTTCACGGCCGGCTGCGCAGCGGCTGCAGGCGCCGCATGCCCCGCCGAGCCAGGCCACGCCGGCGCGGTCGCCGACACGCCAGCCGCCGACGCCGTCGCCGACGGCTTCGACCCGCCCGACGACCTGGTGGCCGGGGATGATCGGGAGGCGGCGGGCAGGGAGGTCCCCCTCGGCGAGCTGGAGGTCGGTTCGGCAGACGCCGCAGGCGGTGATGCGGAGGAGGAGTTCGCCGGGGCCGGGCTGCGGCGGTTCGACTGCTTCGATGCGGAGCGGCGCGCGTTCGGCCGGGGCGGGCTGGTGGAGGCGGGCGGCGCGCATGGTCAGGCGACGGGGGCCGGGCGGGCGCAGCCGATGATATCGGCGATGCGGGCCACGCCTTCGGCGGCGCACCAGGCTTCGAGACCTTCGACGACGTCGAGGAGGGCGCGCGGGTTAGCGAAGGTGGCCGTTCCGACCTGGACCGCGGACGCCCCGGCCATGAGGAACTCGAGCGCGTCGCGCGAGGTCGCGATGCCGCCGCAGCCGATGACCGGGATGCGCACCGCGCCGGCGACGTCGTAGACGATGCGGAGCGCGATGGGCTTGATGGCGGGGCCGCTCAGGCCGCCGCGCGCGCGGGGGAGGACCGGGCGACGCCGGTCGACATCGATCGCCATGCCGAGGACGGTATTGATGGCGCAGATGGCGGCCGCGCCTTCAGCCTCGCAGGCCCTGGCGAGGGCGACCGGGTCGGTGACGTTCGGGGTGAGCTTCACGATGACCGGGAGGTCGGTATTTCGGACGGCGGCGCTCGTGGCGCGCGCTGAGGCCTCGACGCTCTGGCCGATCTCCATCCCGCCGGTATCGACGTTCGGGCAGCTGATGTTCAGCTCGAGGGCGGCGACGCCGGGCACGCCGTCGAGCATGCGCGCCATCTCGCCAAATTCGTCGATGGTGTCGCCAGCGACGTTGACGATGACCGGGGTCTCCCAGCGGGCCCACTGCGGGGCGAGGTCGCGGACGCATGCCTCGATGCCGACGTTCTGGAGGCCGATGGAGTTGAGCATGCCGGCCGGGGTTTCGGCGACGCGGGGCTGGCGGTTGCCCGCGCGCGGCTCCATGGTGACGCCCTTCGAGACGACCGCGCCGAGCCGGCGGATGCCTTCGGGGCCGAAGTGATGCTCGAATTCAAAGCCCCAGCTGAAGGTGCCGCTGGCCGGCATGACCGGGTTGCGGAGGAGCAGGCCGCGCTTGTGGCCGGGGGCGAGGTCCACGGAGAGGTCAGGGGTCACGGGCACAGTGTACCGCGCGGAAACGCCGAAGGCCGGGCGAATCGCCCGGCCCTCCGATGCTTCCGCGGGCTCCCTGCGTCAGGAGTCGCTCGTGCGGCGGCCGCGGTAGCGCGACCCGTTCAGGCTGAAGCTGTCGCTGTCCCAGAGCGGGTCTTCGGACGAGTTGCGGAAGTCGCGGACGATGCCGCAGCGCTTGCAGCGGCCGGTGCTGACGGCCCCGTTCGGAGTTTCGATGACCCAGTGGTGGCGGCAGAGCGCCTGCCCGGCCTGTGCCGTCGTGGTCGAAGTCGATTCGGTCATGCAATCTCCGATGCTGTGCTTACCGGTCGGTAATCCAGAGTATATCACCGACCGGGGGCGCAAAACTACGCTACGGCGTGACCTCGAAATGCGCGGTAAACCGGGCACGGGTTTGGCCCCGCTCGTGAAACCGGGTACGATCGAGGTGCAGCTGGCACCGGCCCGGCACGCGGGATGGCCGGTCCCGGAATGCGCCGCCAGCATCTGCAGAAAGGCACCCCGCGGATGACCCCCGTTCCCACGATCGATCGCGACGCCGTCGTCGCAGCCCTCGAGAGCGTCAAAGACCCCGAGCTTCACGCCTCCATCGTCCGCCTCGGCATGGTGAAAGACCTCGCCATCGACGGCGGCACGGTGGCGCTGACGGTCGAGCTGACGACGCCGGCCTGTCCGCTTCGGGAAACCATCGAGCAGGACGTGCGGGCGGCGCTGGCCGCGGTTCCGGGGGTCCGGGACGTGGCGATCACGTGGGGGGCGCAGGTGCGGGCGTCGAACCCGCGCGAGGGACAGAAGCCGATTCCCGGCGTGCGGAACATCATCGCTGTGGCCTCGAACAAGGGCGGCGTGGGCAAATCGACCGTGGCCTCGAACATCGCGGTCGCCCTCGCGAAGGCGGGTGCGAGCGTCGGGCTGATCGACGCCGACATCACGGGTCCGAACTTGCCGACCATGTTCGGGCTGCCGCCGGGCCTGCAGGCGGGGTCGAGCGAGGGCCTGAAGCCGGTCGAGCGCTACGGCGTGCGGGTGGTGTCGATCGGGTTCCTGCTGCCGCGGGGCACGCCGGTGGTCTGGCGCGGGCCGATGATCGGGAGCGCGGTGCGCCAGCTCCTGCACGACGTGCCCTGGGGCGATACGGACTACCTCGTCATCGACCTGCCGCCGGGGACGAGCGACGCTTCGATGAGCATGGCGCAGGACGCGCCGATCACCGGCGTGATCATCGTGTCGAGCCCGCAGGCGGTCTCCGTGGAAGACGCGATGAAGGCGGTGGCGATGTTCGAGAAGCTCGGGGTGCCGGTGTTCGGGATGGTCGAGAACCTGAGCTACTTCGTGGCGCCCGACACGGGGAAGCGGTACGACATCTTCGGTCACGGCGGGGCGAAGCAGGCGGCGGACGAGCTGGGCATCGACTTCCTCGGTGAAATCCCGATCGAGCCCGGGGTGCGCGAGGGCGCGGACCGCGGGGTGCCAGTCGTCTACGGCGCGCCGGACTCGGATTCGGCGGGCGCTTTCGACCGGATCGCCAGGAACGTGGCGGCCCGGATCAGTGTGTTGCAAAGGATGGGTGGGTAACCCCAGATCACCATGGCATTGAACATCTTCCCGCGGCGGGAACGTCCCGCCGCACCCGCGGCCGAACCGGCCGCACCGGCTCCCCTTCCCGAACCCGCGCCCGAGGCGCTGGACGACCCCAAGCCGCGGCGGCGGCGCTCTTCGCGCAAGCCGGCGGCTGAAGCCGCGACCGACGTCACCCGGGCCGAGGCGCCATCGGCCGCAGCGGCACCGGCTCCTGCCGAAGCAGCAGCCGAGCCGCCGCCGGCGCCGCGCCGGAGGCGATCGCGAGTGGCCGCCATCGTCGAAGAGGTGCTGGGCCAGCCGCTGGAATCCGCCGCGCCGGCCCTTGCGGCCGCACCTGCGCCGGCTCCCTCCCCCGCCCGCACGGCGCCCGCGAAGCGCGACGGCGCTGAGGGCCCGGCGTCAGCGAAAGCCCCGGCGCCTCCGGTCGAGGCGGGCGCGCCTGCGAAGCCTCCGGCCGAGGCGGGCGCACCTGCGAAGAAGGAGCGCACCCCGGCGCCGGTGCCGGCGGAGAAGCAGCTGAGCCAGCTCGCCCATGAGATTTCGACCCTGACCCGGACGCTCGAGACGCAGGCGGCCCAGCTCGCGCAGCTCGTTCGGGTGCAGGAGGACCTGGCGCGCCGGGTGGCTCACACGCCGGGGGCCGCCCCGGCTCCCGCGCCGCGCATCGGCGTGTTCGTGGACGCCGCGAACATCGAGCTCGCTCTCGACCGGCTCAAGCACCGCGTGAATTGGCGGAAGATGCTGGATTACCTCTCGGAAGGGCGCCAGCTCGTCCGCGCGGTCGCCTATTCGCCGGTGCACGAGGACCCGGGTGTGAGCCTCGAGACGCAGCGGTTCGCCGAGCCGTTCCTCGATAACGGGTTTCGCGTCGTCACGAAGCCGTTCAAGCGGTTCTCCGATGGGACGATCAAGGCGAACGTCGATATCGAGATGGCGCTCGACATCATGGAGATGCTCGACCGCCTCGACGTCGTCGTGCTGGTCTCCGGCGACGGCGATTTCGAAAGGCTCGTCGAGGTCGTGCAGGCCAAAGGCGTGCGGGTCGAAGTGGTCGCGGTCGGCAGCAGCACGGCGTCGAACCTGCGGCACGCCGCCGACCGCTTCATCGACATCCAGTCGATCCTGCAGAAGATTCGGGCCTGAGACCCGGCTCAGGCCGGTTCGAACACCGGGATGGAGATGCCGGTCGACTGGTCGAGCCAGGCGACTTTGACGCGCTGGCCGATGTAGATGTCTTTCGTCGGGTCCTGGACGCCGACGATGTTCGTCAGGATGCGGAAGCCCTCATCGAGGTCGACGTAGGCGACGGCGTAGGGCCCGAGCTCGGCGAAGGCCGGGTGGCGGTTGAGCCGGACGACGCTGAACGTGTAGACCGTGCCGAGGCCCTTCGATTCGCGCCACTCGAGGTTCGAGGAGCCGTTTTTCGGGTTGTGGCGGCGCGGGAAGAACACGACGTCGCCGGTATCGCGATCGACCTGGTAGAGGAGGCGGTGGTCTTTCGTCGCCTCCCAGTAGGGCTGCGTGTCGGGTTCCGGGAAGCGGGGCTGCGGTCGGTCTGGCATGGTCAATCCCTCGCGAGGACGATGGTGCCGCCGGTGTGGCTGGTGGCGAGCATGCCGCCGTTGCCGTGCGCGACGGCGAGGCGGGCATTGGGGACCTGCGACGTCGATTCGCCGCGGAGCTGGCGGGCGGCTTCGATGAGCAGGAAGATGCCGCGCATGCCGGGGTGGTTCGAGCYGAGGCCGCCGCCGTCGGTGTTGAGCGCGGGCTTGAGTGGGCTGTCGAAGCGCAAACGCTGTTCAGAAACGAAGGCGCCGCCTTCGCCTTTCTTGCAGAAGCCGAGGTCCTCGAGCATGACGAGCACGGTGATGGTGAACGAGTCGTAGATCATCGCGACGTCGACTTCGTCGGGCCGGACGTCGGCCTCGGCCCAGGCGCGGGGGCCGGACTGGGCAGCGGCGCTCACGGTGATGTCGGAGCCGTTCTCCGAGTAGCTGGTCGCTTCGCCGGAGCCGATGATCCATACGGGCGTTTTGCGGCAGTCGCGGGCGACTTCCGGGGCGGCGATGACGACCGCGCCGCCGCCATCGGAGACCATGCAGCAGTCGAGCAGGTGGAGCGGGTCGGCGATCATGCGCGAGTTCAGGACGTCTTCGACGGTGATCTCGCGGATGTCCYGGAATTCGAGGTCAGTCATCGCCTGGACGGCCTGGGGGTTGCGCATGGCGTGGGCGCGGGTCGCGACGGCGATGCGGGCGAGCTGCTCGCTCGTGGTGCCGTACTGGTGCATGTGCCGCCGGGCGACCATGGCGTAGTTCGAGATGAGCGTCATGCCGTAGGGGTCGGTCATGTTCGAGAGCGGGCTCGGCGCGCYGCCGCCACCCCCGCCCATCGTGCCGATGCGGCGGGCGTCGCTGTGGGCGGTCGAGCCGTAGGTGAGGAGCGCGACCCTGCACCGGCCGGCCGCGATGTCGCGCTTCGCGTGGGCGGCGTGGAACTCGTAGGAGCTGCCGCCGACGGCGGTCGTGTCGATGACGTTCGGGCGGAAGCCGAAGTACTCGGCGAGGCTGAGGCCGGCCATCCCCGCGCCGTCCTGGGCGTCGTAGAGGCCGTCGACGTCCTTCCAGCTGAGGCCGGCATCCTCGAGGGCGCGGGCGGCGCATTCGGCCTTGATCTGGAGGGGCGTCACGCCGGGGGCTTTGCGTTTCGGGTATTCGTAGATCCCGACGATGGCGGCATCCCGCCGCTGGGTGGGCATGCAGCTGCTCCTGTCTGCGAAATGGTGGGCGCTTCTTGCCGCCGGACTCTACGGAGGGGCTCGCGGGGCGTCAAACGGTGCGCGGCAGCCGCGAAGTTTGCTAGCCTCCGGCGCCGATGCTGCTGATCGGACTGGGCGCGGCGTGGCTGGCGGGATTGGTCCCGGTCGGTCTCTGGGGCGCGCCGTGGTGGATGGGTGCGGCATGGACCGCCCTCGCTGGTGTCCCGGCAGCCGTCCGCGGCGCCGTGCGGCCGGGGGTGCTGGCGGCGGCCGTCCTGTTCGCCGGGGCCGCCGGCTGGCGGCTCGAGGGTGCGCTGGACGGCGCACCGCCCCCGGTCGCGGCGTTGACGGGCCGCGATGCAGTGGTGACCGGCATCGTCGTGAGCGAGCCAGACCCCGGCGAACTCGCGACCGCGTACGACATCCGCATCGAACGGCTCGAGCTGGAGGACGGTGCGGCTGTCGAGAACGCGGGGCTGATCCGGGCGTGGATGCACCAGTACGAACGGTTCCTGCCGGGCGACCGGGTGCGGCTCGAAGGCGAGCTGGAAGCGGCGCCGGTGTTCGACGGCTTCGACTACCGGAGCTACCTCGCGGCCCGGGGCATCGGCGCGGTGATGTGGCGGCCGAAGAGCGCGCTGCTCGAGCCCGGGGAATGGAGCATGGACCGCCAGCTGACGCACCTGCGGCTGGCCCTGGACGCCGCGCTGCAGCGGTCGCTGCCGGAGCCCGAGGCGTCGCTCGGCGCCGGGATTGCCTTCGGGCGGGACGGCGGGCTCTCGCGGGACGTGAAGGAGGAGTTCAACCGGAGCGGGCTGCGCCACCTGGTCGCCGTTTCGGGGGCGAACCTCGTGATGGTTGCGGCGCTGACGCTGGCGGTGCTCAGCCGGGCGATCGGCCGGAACCGGGCTCTGGCGGCCGCGGCGCTGGCGGTGAGCGGGTACGTCATCCTCGCCGGGTTCGAGCCGAGCGTGGCCCGCGCGGCCGTGATGACCGCGGTGCTGTTCGCCGGTGAAGCCGTCGGGCGGCCGCAGAGCGGATTGCCGGGCCTGGCGCTGGCGGTCATCCTGCTGACGGCGGCGTGGCCGCGGCTGGCGCTCGATGCCGGCTTCCAGCTGAGCGCGGCGGCGACTGCCGGGCTGCTGACGTTCGGGCCGTGGCTTCGGTGGATGGTCGAGCAGGCGCGCCGGTGGTGGCCGGCGAGCTGGCTTCCCGGCTGGGCGACGGAGGTGACGGCGCTGTCGCTGGCCGCGACTGCCGCGACGACTCCCATCACCTGGGCGCATTTCGGTGCGGTTTCCGTGGTGGGGCCGCTGGCTAACGTGGCGGTCCAGCCGGTGGTCGCGCTGGCGTTCTGGGCATCACTGGCGACATCGGCCGCCGGGCTCGGGTGGCGGGCCGGCGGCGAATTCGCCGGGATCGTCGCCTGGCTGCCGCTCCGGTTCATCCTCGACGCGGCAGCGACGGCCGCGGCGCCGGCGTGGGCGGCCGTCGAGCCGGGGCGGCTCGCGCCGGCTGCGGCGGCAGGGCTGATGGCCGCGCTCGCGGCCGCGGCCGGGGCGGCGTACCGGTTCCTCCCGGCGCCGGTGCCGGTGTCCGAGGCCGCGCGGCGCCGGGCGGCCCTCGGCAACCGGCTCGTGCTCGGCGGCGCGGCCGGGGCACTGGCCATCTTCCTCCTCCCCGGCATCGCCCGGCCGGAAGGCCGCCTTGCCCTCGATGTGCTGGACGTCGGGCAGGGGGATGCGCTGCTCCTGACGACGCCCGGCGGCAAGCAGGTGCTCATCGATACCGGCCCGAGCGGGCTGCGGCTCGCGCGCGAACTCGGGGAGGTCATGCCCGCGTGGGACCGGAAGGTCGACCTGGTCATCATCAGCCACCCGCAGGAGGACCACATCGGGGGATTCCCGGCGCTGGCGGCGCGCTTCCGGCTCGGCAGCGTGGTGACGAACGGCGACCGGAACGCGACGCGGACGGGAGCGCTGACGGCCCGGGCCCTCGGCGGGCGGGAGGTCGTTGCGCAGGCCGGCGACCGGTTCGAGTTCGACGGCGTCGCGTTCCGCATCCTCTGGCCGCCGGAGGACATACCTGGAAGCGAGCTGAACCGGCGTTCGCTGGCGGTGCTCGCGGAGTACGGCGGGATACGGCTCCTGTTCACGGGCGACCTCGGCGCGGCGGAGCAGCGGGCGCTGCTCGACACGCTCGGGGGCGGCGTCGACATCCTGAAGGTGCCGCACCACGGGTCGAAGAACAGCGACGCCGCGTTTCTCGGCCTCGCCGCGGGAGGACTGGCCGTCATCAGCGTCGGCTCCGGCAACCCGTTCGGCCACCCGCATCCGCTGACGCTGGAGGCCCTGGGCGGCGCGACCATCGCCCGGACCGACCAGGACGGACGCATCCGGGTCGAGGTCAGGGACGGGGTCATCCGGGTCACGACGGAGCGCTGAGCGCTTTGCCCGGGAGCGGCGCCGCGGCTACCCTCGGGAGCGACCCTGGACCGCCCGGAGCCCGAGATGACGACACGCATCGATGGGCGCGCTCCGAACGAGCTGCGCCGCGTTCACCTTGCGACGAACGTGCTGGACTTCGCCGAAGGGAGCTGCCTCGTGGAGTTCGGCAGGACGCGCGTGCTGTGCGCCGCGAGCGTGGAGGACCGGCAGCCGCCGTTCCTGCGGAATACCCAGAGCGGCTGGGTGACGGCGGAGTATGCGATGCTGCCGCGCGCGACACACACGCGAAGCCAGCGCGAGGTGGAGCGGGGCCGGCCCGGCGGCCGGACGCAGGAGATCCAGCGGCTCATCGGGCGGTCGCTTCGCGGGGTCGTCGACCTCGAGCTGCTTGGACCGCGGACGATTACGCTCGACTGCGACGTCCTGCAGGCGGACGGCGGCACGCGGACGGCGTCCATCACCGGCGCGTACGTCGCGCTGAAGCTGGCGGTGCGGAAGCTCGCCGCTACCGGGCTGGTGACCGAGGCGTGCATCACCGCGCCGGTGGCGGCAGTCTCCGTCGGCATCGTGGGGGGCGTGCCGATGCTCGACCTGTGTTACGAAGAGGACTCCACGGCAGAGGTCGACTTCAACGTCGTGATGACCGGCGACGACGCGTTCGTCGAGGTGCAGGGAACGGCCGAGGGGAAGCCGTTCAGCCGGGCAGCGATGGATGCGCTCATCGACCTCGCGCGGACGGGGATCCTCCAGCTGTTCGAGAAGCAGCGGGAGGCGCTCGCCGCCAGCTAGCCGACGTAGTGGCCGAGGAACGTGCCGCCGAGGATATGGAGGTGGCCATGCTCCTGGCTCTGCATCGCGTCATAGCCGAAGTTCGAGAGCAGCCGGAAGCCGCCCGGGCAGAGCTGACGCCCGATCTCGGCAGCGATTGGGGCGACCTTGCCCATGTGGTAGGTCCAGAGTTCGGCCTGGGTGGTGTGCTGCTTGGTCATGGCGAGGAGCATGACCGGAACCCATCGAAGGATATTCTGGATGACGATGATTTCGTCATCCTCATAGATGATGTTCGCGGGCTCTTTGCCCGCGACAATGTTGCAGAAGACGCAGTATGTTGGCATGGGGATTCGGATCTTACCGGTCCGGCGCCCCGCCAAACAAACCACGAGAGCCACGCCGGGAGACCCGATGCCCCAGTTCATGCCGTTCCGCGGCCTGCGCTATACGCCTGCTGCGGGCCCGCTCGATGACCTGCTCGCGCCGCCCTACGACGTCATCACGCCCGCCATGCAGCGGGCGCTGGCGGCAAAGAACCCGTGCAACGCCGTCCACCTCGAGCTGGCGGAAGGCGGCGACGAGCGGTACGGCCGGGTGGCCGGGCTCGTGCAGGAGTGGCAGGCCCGCGGCCTCCTGGCGCGCGATGAGCGGCCCATGCTGTACGTCTACGAGCAGGAGTTCGTCGAAGGCGGCCACGTCTACCGGCGGCGCGGGGTGATGGCGGCGGTCGAGGCGCAGCCGTGGGAAACCGGGGCGGTGAAGCCGCACGAGTACACCATGTCGGGCCCGAAGGAGGACCGGCTGCGGCTGCTGCAGGCCACGGGCGTGCAGTTCAGCCCGGTCTTCTGCATTGCGCGGGACCGGGCCGGCCAGCTGCGCGATTTCATCGAACGGACGGCCGCGGCAACGCCGCCGACGGCGACCGCCACGAGTTTCGAAGGCGACCACCACCGCTTCTGGGCGGTCGAAGCGGGCCCGTACGAGATGCGCCAGCTGGCGCCGCTGCTGGCGGAGTCGTTCTACATCGCGGACGGCCATCACCGGTACGAGACCGCCGTGAATTACCGCAACTGGCGGCTCGAACAGGGGCCGCTGCCGCCCGACCACCCGGCGCGGTTCACCATGGCGGCCATCGTCGCAAGCGAGGACCCAGTGGCTCGTCATCCGGCCGATTCACCGGCTGGTGCCGCGGCCGGCGCCGGCGGACTGGCGGCAGCGGCTCGGGGACGCCTTCGAGATCGAACACGTGAAGCTCCCCGCCGGGGCGGACGCATCGCGCGAGGCGCTCCTCGCCGTCCTGGAGACAGCAGACGCGGTGGCGCTCGAGCTGGAGCCCCGCCAGGTCCACGCCCTGCGCCGGGTGCCGGGCAAACCGCTCGCGGGGAACGTGCCGGCGGGACATTCGGACGCGTGGCTCGGCATCGGGCCGAACGTGCTGCGCTACGGAGTGCTCGAACCGCTCTGGGGCATTTCGGACGACGACCTGCGGGCGGGCGCGATCGAGTATTCCCACGACCTCGACGAGGTGTTCGCGTTCCTGGAGGCGCGACCGGGGGCTTCTGCTGCCTTCCTGCTGAACCCGGTGCGCATCGATGACGTCATGAAGCTCGCCGACCAGGGCGAGCGGATGCCGCAGAAGTCGACGTTCTTCCACCCGAAGCTGGGGACCGGGCTGGTCTTCTATCCCCTTGAACCCTGAGGGCCGGGGTCAGTCTTCGGTTCCGCCGCCGGTCGACAGCATGTAGCCGATTCCCGGAAGCGTCTTGATGATGCGGGGCTCGGCGGGCGCGTCTTCGATTTTTGCGCGGAGGCGGGAAACCCAGACGCGGAGGTACTGGAGGTCATCGCGGTACTCCGGGCCCCAGACCTTCGAGAGGAGCTCCGGCGCGAGGATGACCTTGTCCGGGTTGGCGGCGAGGTGCTGGAGCAGCAGCCATTCAGTGCGGGTGAGCGACACCTGCTCGCCGTTCTTGTGGACCAGCCGGCGGTTCAGGTCGATTTCGACGTTGCCGGCCCGGACGACCCGGTCGACCTCCGCGGCGACGGCGCGCCGGAGGACTGCGCGGATGCGGGCCCCGAGCTCGTCCGGGTTGAAGGGCTTCACCACGTAGTCGTCGGCGCCGAGTTCGAGACCGCGGACCTTGTCGCTGTCCTTGTCCTTCGCGGTGACGAGGATGATGGGCACGTTGGAGCGCTCGCGGAGGCGGCGCATGACTTCGAGCCCGGAGATGCCCGGCATCATGATGTCGAGGACGACTGCGTCGGGGCGCTGCTCCTCGGCAAGGCGGAGCGCCTCCTCGCCGTCGGCGGCGGTGATGACGCGGAAGCCCTGCGCCGTCAGCTCAAGTTTCATGAGCCGAAGGACGCCGGCCTCATCGTCGACCACCAGCAGCAGGGGTTCAGCGCTCATCGTCGTCTCCCGGGTCGGCGAAGGCGGGGAGCCAGAAGGTGACGGCGAGCCCGCCCTCCTGCCGAAGTTCGGCGCGTATGGTACCGCCCATCCCTTCGATGAGCCTGCGGCAGACGGCGAGGCCGAGGCCGGCCCCGGGGGCGAGGCCGGCGGTGCGGGAGGAGCGGTAGAAGCGCTCGAAGATGCGGTCGATGTCTTCCGGGGGAACGCCGGGCCCGCGGTCCAGCACGCTGACAGTGCCGCCGGAGGCGTCCCCGGCGACGACGACCTCGATGGCCGTTCCGGGCGGTGCGTACTTGGCGGCGTTCTGGATGAGGTTGCGGAGGACGTGCTCGAGGTAACCGGGGTCGCCAGCAACCGGCGGGGGCGCCGCTTCGACGCGCACGTCGACGGTACAGCCGYTGCCCGGGTCGAGGCCGGCCACGAGCCGCGGGATCAGGCGCTGGAGCAGCACAGGTTCGACCGGCACGTCGCGGTCGAGTTCGGCGCGGGAGAGCGCCAGCAGGTTTTCGAGCATGCGCGAGAGGCGCTCCGCCTCCCGTTCGACGTCGGCGAGGATGCCGTCGGCGACATCGGGCGGGAGTTCGCCCCGGCGGGTGCGGAGCACGTGGGCGCCGCCGTGGATGACAGTGATGGGCGTGCGGAGTTCGTGCGAGATGAAGCCGAGGAACTCGTCCTTCGCATCGTTGGCGCGGCGCGCTTCTTCGTAGAGGCGGGCGTGGTCGATGGCGATGGCCGCGCGGGCGCCGATCTGCCGCGCGAGCTCGACGTCCCGGCCGTCGAACTGGCGGGAGCTGCCGACCCGCAGGAAGGTCATGGCGCCGAAGAGGCCATCGCGGGACTCGATCGGCGCGACGATGATCGACCGGGCGCGAACCTGCCGGGCGGCCTCGAGCAGGCCGGGCGTTCCCGACAGGCGCCGGAGCATGTCGTCGCTGATGACAGGGACGAACCACGCGCTGCCGCCCCGGACGGCGTTGCCGATGGCAGCGCGGAGCTCCTGCGCGGCGCCGGCGGCCTCGAATGATTCGACGGCTTCCGCGAGGCTGGCGTCGGCGCTGGCGCGCGCGACACGCCGGAGCCGGCCGTCCTCGAGGAGGTCGATGAAGCAGGCGTCGGCGAACCTCGGGACGACGAGCCCCGCGAGGGCTGTCATCGTGCGCTGGAGGTCGAGCGACTGGTTGAGGGCGACGCCCGCGTCGGCGAGGAGCTGGAGGGCCTCGTTGGCGCGGAGGAGCTCGTGTTCCTTGGCGAGGGCGCCGGCGTAGAGGTCGGAGATCTCGGCTTCGCGCTCGATGAGGCGGCGGAGCAGCCGGCGCATCCGGCCGCCGAAGACGGCGATGACGCCGCCCTCGACGACGAAGGCGGCCAGGACGACCAGGTCGGCCGTATCGAACTCGAACGCCCCGGGGCTGCCAACGAAGAAGAGGTTCGCGATGACGGCCGAGGCAGCGGTCGCTGCGAGGGCCGGCCCGGTGCCGGCAAGGAAGGCCGTCGCGACGGACGCGCCGAGGAAGATGACGAACGTCGGCGTGAGCCCCTCGAAGATGAGGCCGAGGAGGCCGCGGGCGGCGGTCGCGACGGCGACGAGAACCGCGGCGATGAGGTAGCCGCGAAGCCAGCCGGCGGTGTCGTCCTCGGCCAGCCAGCGGAGGAGGCCGCGGAGCCGGGGCGGGGCACCTGGCAGGAGCGAGGGGTCGCCCGCGGAGCGGGCCGCCGGGCTGCTGCCGGGCGCCATCACGCGCCCGTCATGCGGCGGAAGTCGAACAGGCGGTCGAGGGCGCGGTCATCGAGGCCGAGTTCCCGCCGCGCGGCCTCGCGGATGGTGATGCCTTCGGCGAGGGCGAGCTTCACGAGCTCGGCAGTGCGGTCGTAGCCGATATCGAGGGCGAGGGGCGTCGCGATGGCGAGGCCCTGCTCGACGAGCTGGGGGCCGCGCTCCGTAGCGCGGATGCCCGCGATGCACTTCTCGGCGAAGACGGCCGCGGCATTGCCGAGGAGGTCGATGGATTCGAGCAGCGCCGCGCCCGCCACGGGCAGCATCGTGTTGAGTTCGAAGAAGCCCCACTGGCCCGCCATGCCGATGGTCGCGTCGTTGCCGACGACCCGGGCCGCGACCTGGATGACCGCTTCCGGGATGACGGGGTTCACCTTGCCGGGCATGATGCTGCTCCCGGGCTGGAGCGCCGGGAGCTCGATTTCGGCGAGCCCGGCGCGGGGGCCGGACGCCATCAGGCGGAGGTCGTTGGCGATCTTGACGAGCGCGACGGCGGCCGCGCGGAGGTGGCCGCTTGCCTCGACGATGGCGTCGATGGAGGACTGGGCCTGGAAGTGGTTGGTCGTCTCGGTGAGCTGGACGCGGGCGACTTCGGAGACGTACGCGAGCGCGCGGCCGGCGAATTCGGGGTGGGTGTTGAGGCCGGTGCCGACCGCGGTGCCGCCCAGCGCGACCTCGCGCAGGGCTTCGCCGGCGGCGGTGACCCGGCGGCGCGCGCGTTCGACCTGCCCCGCGTAGCCGCGGAACTCCTGGCCGAGGCGGACCGGCACGGCGTCCATCAGGTGGGTGCGGCCGGTCTTGATGACGCCGTCGAATTCGGCCGACTTCGCCTGGAGCGCGGATTCGAGCCGGTAGAGGCCGGGCAGCAGGTGCTCGCGGATGCGGCGGATGGCGGCGAGGTGGATGGCCGTCGGCACGACGTCGTTCGAGGACTGGCCGCGGTTGACGTGGTCGTTCGGATGGACCGGCCGGTAGACGCCGCGCGGGCCGCCGCCGAGGAGCTCGTTGGCGCGGTTCGCGATGACCTCGTTCACGTTCATGTTGGTGGAGGTGCCGGAACCCGTCTGGTAGATGTCGACCGGGAACTGGTCGTCCCAGCGGCCCTCGGCGACCTCGGTGGCGGCGGTGATGATGGCGTCGGCGAGCTGAGGGTCGAGGAGCCCGAGCTGGCGGTTGGCGCGGGCGGCGCCAGCCTTGAGGAGCGCCAGCGCGTGGACGATCGCCAGCGGGAAGGGTCGGCCGGAGATAGGGAAGTTGGCGATAGCGCGGGCGGTATCGATGCCGTAGAGAGCATCGGCGGGCACCGGGAATTCACCGAGGGCGTCGCGCTCGATGCGGGTGGCGTCGGCCATGGGGACACTCTAGCAGGCTCGCGGAGGAGGTTGGAGAGGCCGCCGGCGGGTTGAACAGGGGATGGCGCAGGCATAGACTGGGGCGTGGCGGGTGGTTAGCTCAGATGGTTAGAGCGCGTCGTTCACACCGACGAGGCCACTGGTTCGAGTCCAGTACCGCCCACCAGCCGAATCGTCGGTCCATCGGTTGAACGGGGTGCCCGTCCGGCCGATAATCGAAGCAGTGCCGAAGTGGCGGAATGGCAGACGCGCTACGTTCAGGGCGTAGTGCCCCCTGTGGGCGTGTGAGTTCAAATCTCACCTTCGGCACCAGCGACTGTTTCGTGCGCCCGTAGCTCAGGGGATAGAGTGTTGGGTTGCGGACCCAAAGGTCGGAGGTTCGAATCCTCCCGGGCGTACCATCTTTGCTCCAGCCACGTGTCGCGGGCACGCCGTCAGCCGCCGAACCGGGCGGCTTTTTCGTTTTCGGGCGCTGGTGAGGGCCCCGGTTCAGGGCGCCGGGCGCGCCGGTTCGGCCTGCTCCTCGGCCGCGAGGTCGTCGCCGGGGGCGAGTTCGCGGCCCTGCATGATGGTGACCGCGTCCCGGAGGGTCCGGGGGAGCGCGCGCCAGTTCCATGCGAGCAGGACGACGCAGAGGATGGTGTACGCGAGCCCGTACAGCACGCGCGCGTGTTCGTTCGTGATGAAGAGCTGCGTCGCGAAGAGGCCGAACAGGACAGCAGCCTCGGCGCGAGACATGCGCAGGTTGGCGAATACGGCGATGGCGAAGGCGCTTTGCGCGGCGGTCAGGAAGATTTCGTCGCGCTGGCGGCTGTCGAGAGGCAGGCCCAGCGTCCACCCGAATTCGCCCGCGGAGACGAGGAAGGCGATCGGCAGCGTGCCGATGAGGAGCGTCCACTGGTTCACCTTCGAGGAGATGAGGACGCCCATGCCGGCGGCGGCGCGGCCGCGCCACGCGAGGAGGCAGGCGACGAGCACCTCCGGCGATTCCGACGCGAGCGGCGCGAGCCACTGGATGAGGAAGAACTCGCTGATGCCGAAGCGTTCGCCGATGTGGACGAGGGAGTCAGCAAAGGGTTCGGCGGAGGCGAAGATGGCAACGGCGCTGTAGACGAGGAGGACGACGACGACGAGACGGCGAGGCGCGGCCTGGAGGGCACCGATCGCCTTCGCGGGCCCGACGAGCTCGACCTCCTCGGTTTCGACGCGGGAGGTGAAGAACATGTACATCAGGAAGAGGGAGACGAGGACGATGGTGTCGATGACGGTGATGTGGCTGCGGAGCGGGATGAAGATGACGTAGGCCGTTGCGACGGCAAGGAACGTCAGCTCGAGGCTGCGCTCGCGGTCGACCACCAGTTCGCGAATGCGGGTGCGGTAGAAGAACAGGAAGAAGACGAGCGGCCAGCCGATGCCGATGAGCAGGCGGTTGCCGCCGGTCATGTTCGCGACGGCGAGGCCGCGCTCGGCCTCGGCCGGGTCGGCGCCGGCCTTCCAGGCGAGGATGAAATCGACCGCGTACTCGGGCAGGACGGCGATGATGGCGATGATGGCGAGCGCGAGCCCCTGCGAGATGTCCATCTCAGCGGTCTCGGCGCCCCACGAGAGCAGGAAGGCCGCGGCGAGGATGGCGATGCCGAAGGTGAGCGCGCCGGCGATCGCCGGGGGATGGTAGCCGGCGAAGCGGAAGGCGATGCCCGGTGCGCAGGCGAGCGCCGCGGCGCCGATGGTGAGCCAGGCGCGGGTATCAGTCCGCACGGGGCCGGGCTCCCGGTCGGCTGGCGCGGTTCATTCGTAAAACGGGATGGGCTCGGCGGTCTCCCAGTAGTTTTCGAGTTTCCCTTCGGGGAGACCGCGGCCCGGGTAGAACCGGCCTTTGTGGAGCTGGTCGACCATGTGCTCCTGGCTCAGGAGCTCTTCTTCGAAGACAGCGGTGAAGTAACCGATGCCCTGGGTGCTGTGCGCATCGGAGCCGCCGGTGCCGGGCTTGCCGAGGACCTTGGCAACCTGCAGGGCGAAGTAGTTCTCGCGCGGGGTGTTGCAGCCGTTGAGGACTTCGATAGCGTCGACGAGCTGGAAGACGGGGAGCTTTGCGGCTTCCTCGGGGGTGAGGCGGAAGGGCTCCTTGCCCTCGCGCTTGAAGTGGACGGGGTCGAAGAAGTGGCGGAACGGGTGGGCGACGATGAGGAAGGCGCCCTGCTCGTCAGCGATTTCGCGGAGCTTTTCGAGGCGGCGGATGCCCGGGGCGTAGCCCTTCAGCCCGACGGCGAGGATGTGCCCCATATCGGTGGAGACCTCCATGCCGTTCGAGACGAAGATCCCTTCGTGCTTCTTGCGGAACGGGTTGAGGTCCCACGGCTCCCACATGCGGTCGTGCTCGGTGATGTTCACGCCGGTAAGGCCGACGCGGCGGGCCTCGGCGATGAGGTCATCGGGGTCGAGCATGGAGTCCGAGGCGCCCCGGGTGGTATGCAGATGCATGTCAATGATGGTGCCCGGCAAACGGCGCCCTCCGCAGATTCGTTCGGATTTTCACGAGTGCGGCGAGTATATCACCGCTCCCCGAGCACGGGCATCGCCCAGCCGAAGAGGCCGACGAAGACGAGCGACATGCCGAGCCACATCCACCAGAGCCGGCGGGAGATGAGCCAGAGGATGGGCACGGGAAGCCAGGCGATGGCAGCCATGAGGAGGAGCCACGGGCCGCTCGGCGCGCCGAGGGCCGGCGTCATCTCGGCGAAGCCGCCGAGGATGTAGATGGAGGCGAGCACCAGCCCGGTCATCGACCAGAGGACGCCGGCGCCGATCGAGATGGGGACGGCGAGGAGCCAGCCCGGCACCTCGGGGTCGAAGACCTTCTGGACGAACCGCTGGGCGCCGGGCTGCACGGCGATATACGTGAGCGCGAAGGTCGAAATGATGGCCATCGCGTTGCCCATGGCCCAGCCGGCGAGGACGGTGTAGACGCTCACGGCGCCTGCGCCGCCCGGGTGACGATGGCCTCGAGGCCGGCTGACCGCGCCCGTTCGGCGAGGGCAGCGCCGGCGCCCGGGGGCCCGGCCCAGAACCAGGTCGGGCCGGCACCGGTGAGGACGACTGGCTGAGCGAGGGCCGCCTCGACCCGCGCGCGGTGATCGGCGAGGCCCGGGAAGACCCGGAGCGCAGCTGGTTCGAGCGCGTTGGCGCCGAGGAGCCCCCCGGAGGTGAGATGGCCGGCCGCGAGGAGGTCGAGCACCCGCGGGACGGCGGGCGAGGCGGGCGGCAGCGCGGCGTACGCTTCGAACACGGCGGCGGTCTTGCGCGGGGGCGACGGGGTGGCGGCCCCCGGCGGGAAGAGCAGGACGTCGCACCGCGCGGTGAGAGGGAGGGATTCGAGCTTTTCGCCGCGGCCCCGGCCGCGCGCGAGGCCGCCGAGCAGGAAGAACGGCACGTCGCTCCCGAGCTGGAGCGCGAGCTGCGGGAGGTGCGGCGCGATGCCGGGCCAGAGCTGGGCGGCCAGGCGGAGCACTGCGGCTGCATCAGAGGAGCCGCCGGCGAGGCCGCCGGCCGCCGGTATCCGCTTGTGGATGACGATGCGGTGCGCGGGGGGCTCGCCGGCGGCGGCAGCCGCGAGCTCGAGCGCCCGCCAGGCGAGGTTCGAACGGTCGCCCGGGGTCCCGGCCGCGCAGGGGCCATCGACGTCGATGCCGGGCTCCGCTCCGGGCAGGAGTTCGACGTCATCGGCGAGGTCGAGCTCGAGGAAAATCGTGTCGAGCTCGTGGTAGCCGTCGGGGCGGCGCCCGAGGACGTCGAGCGCGAGGTTGACCTTGGCGGGGGCGCGCGCGCGCAGCCGCTCAGGCAAGGGCGAGCACCTCTGCGGCGGCGCGCTGCAGGGCGCGCCACTCGGCGAGGTCGAGCGTCTCAGGGCGGCGCGCAGGGTCGATGCCGGCGCGGAGCAGGGCCTCGCGGGCGCCGCCGGGCGGCAGCCACAGGCCGCGCGCGAGGCTGTTATGGATTTGCTTCCGGGGATTCCGGTAGACGCGGCTGACGAACTCGAAGAAGCCGGGGATATCGGCCGCCGGGACCGCCGGCTCCGGCAGGAGTTCGAGCCGAATCACGGTTGACCAGACGGCTGGCGGAGGGTCGAACGCCTCCGGGGGCACATCGAAGAGGAGTTCGGGCTCGGCATACACCCGGATGGAGACGGTCAGGAGCGACCACGCGCCGGGCGGGGCGGCCATCTCGCGCGCGACCTCCCGCTGGACCATGACGACGAGCTCCGCGGGCTTGCGGGCGGATTCGAGCGCGTTGCGGACGATGGGGTTGGCGGCGAAGTACGGCAGATTGCCGACGATGGAGAACGGCCGGTCGGCGGGGACGATGTCTGCGTACGCGGCGGTGCGGGCGTCGGCTTCGACGATGCGGAGCCGCGGGTGGCGGCGGAAGCGGTTGCGGAGGTGGCCGACGAGGCGGGGCTCGATTTCGAGCGCGACGACCTCGTGGCCGGCATCGAGGAGCGCGGCCGTCAGCTGGCCGGTGCCGGCCCCGATTTCGACGACGAGGCCGCCTTCGGGCACGCGGAGCGCCCCCGTGATGTCGGCGAGCACGCCGGAATCGCGGAGGAAATGCTGGCCGAGCGCCTTGCGCGGGCGCGGGCCGGGAAGGCGCTCCGATTTCGCGGCGGGCATGGCTCCATCGTAGGGGCGGCCGGAAGGGTCAGTCGAGGATGTAGATATCGACGTTGCCGGTTCGCCACGGGTTGGGCCCGGCGGACTCGGGGAAGCCGAGGTCGATCTTCCAACCCTTGATGCCGCCGCCGACATCGGCAGCGACACAGAGGCCGTAGCCGGGGACGACGAAGCGGGTGCCGAGCGGGATGTAGTCCGGGTCGACGGCGCAGATGCCGCGGTCGACGATCGCCCCGGTGGCGGTCCGGCCGTAGGCCGGGTGCTCGCGCGACCAGGGGCCGTGGCTGGCGTTGTACCAGGTGGCCCAGACCGTCACTTTCTTGCGGTAAGGGCCGGTGTATTCGGGGCTGGCGAGGATGTTGCCCGAGCCGCCAGTTTCGAGCGTTCCGACGACCTGGCGGGCGGGAACGGGCGAGCGGGTGACGGTGCGCGCGACGGCCTCGCGCCGCTCGAGGACGCCGTTGCGGTAGATCGCTTCGTAGACGACGCGGATTTCGCCGGGCTGGCCCGGGGTGAGCCGCACCTGGCCCTTCGGCAGAGCCGGGTCTTCTTCGACGAGCACGGGGGGCGGAAGCGGCTCGGCCACTTCTTCCCGCGCCGTGCGCAGGGTGGCGACGACGAGCGTCGCGCCAGCCGCGAGGTAGTCGCCGGGTTCGTGCGAAAGGTCGATGACCTGCGCATCGCCGAGGTCGAGCAGGGCGAGCACCTCGCCGGCAGTCGCGGCGCGGGTGTAGAGCGCGTGGGGCCGGCCGTCGAGGACGACGTTGATGGTCCGCGCGGGGGCGAGCCGGACGGCCATGCCGGCATCCAGCCGCGTGGCGAGGGCCGGCTCGACGAGGTCGGCTTCGCGGACGACGAGGCCGAGGTCGGCGATGAGTTCTTCGACGGTCGCCGCGGGCGACTGGACTTCGAGGCGGAGGGCATCGATGTAGACGACGAGACGGCGGGCGCGTTCGACGGTCACGACCGGGGCCGGCGAATGGGCTGCGGCGGCGGAGCTGTCGGCGATGCGAAAGCCGGCGAGCGGCGCGGCGGGCGACGCGACGACGCCGTTGAGCCGGACCCGATCGCGCGGACCGAGCGCGACGCCCGCCTCGGCGAGGGCGCCGCCCACGGTCGAGGCGGTGGTCATGAGCGAGAGGTCGCGTCCGTCGACGGTGATCGTGACGGAGCGCGGCGCCTGGATGCCGATGCCCGAGAGGCCGGCCGTCTCGAAGACGCGGGTGCGCTGGTTCGGCTGCGCGAGCCCGGGGAGGGCGGCGAGTTCGCCGGGGAAGACGGTGTGGTAAAGACGGGCGCCGCTCTCGGAGACGACGAGGGTGTCGCGGGACGGGAAGGCGACCACGCCGAGCACGGTGACGGCGGCGACGGCGAGGACGGCGGCGGCGTGGTTGCGGCCGCGGAAGATGCGCGCGCGGGCGCGGCGGACGAACTGCCGGCGTTCGTCGCGCAGCCGTGACGGGAGGTACGGCCGGGGCAGGGCCTGCGTCACACGCACTCCTCGTGGATTGACGCGAGCCCGTGCGGGTCCGGGCCGGTCGCAAGCTGGAGAAGGTGGCCGTGCACCTGCTGTCGAACTGGATTCCGGGCTTGCTCTGCAACAGCCGGCTCAGGCCCGGTTGACTGCGGCACCCGAGGCAGACCCCTTATGGCTGCTTCCTTCCGGACCTGACCAGGTTCGGAGCGCCTCGCCGCGCAGGACCAGACCCTCGGCGCCGACTGAAGAGGACAGTCCCCGAAAGCGCAGCCCTCGAGCAGGAATTCGACCCCGCTATAGCGGATTGCGGGTTCAGGGCACCGCTAGCTCCCCGTCTAGCACAGCCATCCTTACCCTAGCGCCGGGCGCGCCGGGGGGTCAATAGGCCCAGCGCCGCCGTTAGCCCAGGTGGAGCGCGACGAGGAGGTCGCCGGCGTTGACGCGCTGACCGCCCGAGACGGCGACCTGTTCGACGACGCCGGCAGCGGGCGAGCGCAGCTCGTTATTCATCTTCATCGATTCGATGACGAGCAGGACGTCGCCCTGGGCGACCCGGTCCCCGGCCTTGCAGCGGACTTCGACGATGGAGCCGGTCATCGGCGCGGTGATGCGGCGGAGGCCGGTCTGCGCCTGCTGGGCTGCGAGTTTGGCCGCCTGGGGGCGCCACCGCTCGACGTTGAAGTCGAAGGCGTGCCGGCCGATGGTGGCGCGGGCGCCGCCGCGCCGCCGTTCGAGGTAAATCTCGACGGGGCGGTGTTCGAGCATGAGCAGGTAGAGCTGAGAATCACCGACGCGCTGCAGTTCGACGCGGGTCCACGCATGCTGGCCTTCACGCCGGACGCGGATGCCCTCGTCGTCGCGCTCGATCTCCCAGGTGGATGCCGATTCTTCGGTGCGGACTAGAAACTTCTCGGCCATCGGCCCATGCCACCTCCGCGGGATGTGAGCCCGGCCTGCTGCTGCCGCCAGGCGCCGATGGCAGCGCGGTAGCCGTTGGAGGGCGCCGCCTGCCCGTTGAGCGGCTGGTCGCCGTTGTCGCGGTCGCTGCTGGTGACCATGAGCAGGGCCGCAATTTCGGCGATTTCGCGCTGCTCTTCGAAGTGCTCTTCGGCAAGGACCTGGTTGCGGTCGAGGAAGCCGGTATCGATGTCGCCGCTGATGAAGTCGGGCAGGTCGAGGATTTGCTGGAGGTAGGGGATGTTCGTCGCGACGCCGACGACGCGGAACTCGGCGAGCGCGCGCTTCATCCGCTGGCGGGCGCCTTCGCGGTTGCGGCCCCAGGCAGTGACTTTCGCGAGCAGCGAATCGTAGTAGGGCGTCACTTCGATGCCGTCGTAGAGCGCGCTTTCGACCCGGATGCCGGGGCCCGCGGGCTCGCGCGCGAAGACGACGCGGCCGACCGACGGGAGGAAGTTGTTGAAGGGGTCTTCCGCGACGATGCGGCACTCGATGGCCCAGCCGCGCGTCAGGAGGTCCGCCTCTTCGTAGGGCAGCTCTTCGCCCGCCGCCACGAGGATCTGGTCCTTCACGAGGTCGGTGCCGGTGACGATTTCGGTTACCGGGTGTTCGACCTGGAGGCGGGTGTTCATCTCGAGGAAGTAGTGCTGGCCGTCCTCGTTGAGCAGGAACTCGACCGTCCCGACGTTATGGTAATTCGCGGCGCGGGCGATGCGGACGGCGGCGCGGGAGAGGGTGCGCCGGAGCTGGGGGCTCACGGCGACGGACGGGCACTCTTCGATGATCTTCTGGTGGCGGCGCTGGATGGAGCACTCGCGTTCGCCGAGCGGGACGATGTTGCCGTAGCGGTCGCCGATGACCTGGACTTCGATGTGGCGGACGCGCTTGAGATTTTTTTCTACGTAGATCGCGGGGTTGCCGAAGGCGGCGGCGGCCTCCTGCATCGCGCGGGCCGCCGCGCCGGGAAGCGCTTCGGGCGAATCGATGAGGCGGATCCCGCGGCCGCCGCCGCCGGCCGCCGCTTTGATCATGACCGGATAGCCGATGCGCTCGGCGAAGGCGAGGGCTTCGTCGACCGAGGTGAGTTCGCCGCTCCCGGGGAGGACGGGAACCCCGGCCTGTTCCGCGATGCGGCGCGCGGCGATCTTGTCGCCGAGGAGCCGGATCGACTCGGGCGAGGGGCCGATGAAGACGAGCCCTGCGGCCTCGCAGGCCTCGGCGAACTCGGCGTTTTCGGCCAGGAAGCCGTACCCGGGGTGGATCGCGTCGGCGCCGCACTTCTTCGCGACGTCGATGATGCGCTCCACGTTCAGGTAGCTCTGGCGGGCGTCGGCCGGGCCGATGTAGTGCGCCTCATCCGCATAGCGGACGTGCTGTGACAGGCGGTCTACATCGGAATACACGGCCACCGAACGGATATCGAGGTCGCGCAATCCGCGGACGATGCGAAGGGCGATTTCGCCGCGGTTCGCCACGAGGACCTTGGAAAACATCGTAGGGGCCTTTACTTCTCTCAAGAAACTCGATAGCTCCACAGCATACGCGGACGGCTGGCGACAGGCGAACAGCGCGTCGTGTTGGTCGGCACTTCGTGTAGCTCGTACACTAACTCCCATGGCAGGCCCGGGTCTCCAGGGAGAGCGGTTCGCCGTCATCGTCGTCGGCAGCGGGATTTCCGGGCTGTTCGTCGCGCTGGAAGCGCGGCACCTCGGACGGGTGCTCGTGCTGACGAAGGGGAGCATCGACGACTGCAACACGCGCTGGGCGCAGGGCGGCATCGCGGCGGCCGTCGGCCCCCTCGATTCCCCGGAACAGCACCTCGCCGACACGATTGCGGCCGGCGCCGGGCTGGTGGACGAAGAAGCGGCGCGGATCCTGTGCTACGAGGCGCCGGCGCGCATCCGCGACCTCGTCCGCTACGGGGTCTCGTTCGACTCGCTCGGCGGCGAAGTGGCGCTGGGACGCGAGGCGGCGCACAGCCGCGCGCGGGTGCTGCATGCCGGCGGGGACCGCACCGGGGCGGAGATCGAGACGGCGCTCTCGGAGGCCGCGAAGGACCCGGCGATCACCATCCTCGACCACACGCTGGTCACCCGGGTCATCACGCGGGAGGGCGAGGCTGCGGGCGTCGAGGCGGTCGCGCTCCAAACGGGGGAGCGCGAGGTGTACCTGGCGGATGCGGTCGTGCTCGGGACGGGCGGGGCGGGCCAGCTCTTCTCGCACACCACGAACCCGGACGTGGCGACCGGTGACGGCGTCGCTCTGGCATTCGATGCGGGGGCCGAGATTGCCGATATCGAGTTCTACCAGTTCCACCCGACAGCGCTGCGGGTCCCGGGCGTGCCGACGTTCCTGATCTCCGAGGCGGTCCGCGGCGAAGGGGCGGTGCTCCGCAACCGGGCCGGCGAAGCGTTCATGAAGCGGTACCACCCGCTGGCGGACCTCGCGCCGCGCGACGTAGTGGCGCGCGCCATCGTGCGCGAGATGCGGAGCGACGGCAGCGACCACGTGCTGCTGGACTGCACGGGGCTGAAGTCGGTGGACCTCGCGGCCCGGTTCCCGGCGATTTTCGCCTACTGCATGAGCGCCGGCATCGACATCCGGGTCGACCCGATCCCTGTGGCGCCGGCGGCGCATTACCTGATGGGCGGGGTTCGGACGGATACCTGGGGCCGGACGACGGTCCCGCGGCTGTACGCTTGCGGCGAATGCGCATGCACGGGCGTCCACGGGGCGAACCGGCTGGCCAGCAATTCCCTGATGGAGACGGTGGTGTTCGGGAAGCGCGTGGTCGAGCACCTCGCCGCGGGGGGCGGCGGCGCTGCGGCGGCGACGCCGGACCGCGCGGCGCTGCCGATGCCGGCGACTGCCGCGCCCTCGCACGCAGAGCTCCAGGCGATGATGTGGGAGTGCGCCGGGATCGAGCGCGACGGGGCAGGGCTCGAGCGGGGCCTGCAGACGATCGCCGGCTGGCCCGCGCGCGGCGAGGGGGCCGTGACCCGCGAAGCGTTCGAACGGCAGCAGATGACCACCGTCGCCGCACTGATGCTGACCGCCGCGCTGCGCCGCACGGAAAGCCGCGGAGGGCACTACCGGAGTGACTACCCGGAGACTGACGACGCGCACTGGAAACGCCGGCAGGTGTTCGTCCGTGAACGCTGAGCTGGACCCCGGGCTGGTGGAGCGGCTGGCGCGCGCCGCGCTCGAGGAGGACCGCGCGCTCGACGACGTCACCACCCTGGCGACGGTCGACCCCGGGCTGGAGGGGCGCGCGACGTTCCTCGCGAAGGAAGCGGGGGTGCTCGCCGGGATGCCGGTTGCGGCGGCCTGCTTCCGGCTGGTCGACCCGCGGTGCAGCTTCGACCAGCACATCGCCGAGGGCGAACGGTTCGCTGGCGGCGCGATGCTGGCATCGGTGACCGGGCCAGTCCGGGCCCTGCTGCAGGCTGAGCGGGTCGCGCTGAACTTCGTGCAGCGGCTGAGCGGGACGGCGACGCTGACGCGGGCGTTCGTCGACGCCGTCGCCGGCACGAAGGCGGTCATCCTCGACACGCGCAAGACGACGCCGGGGCTCCGGGACCTCGAGAAGTACGCCGTGCGGTGCGGAGGCGGGACGAACCACCGCCGCGACCTCGCGGCGATGGCGATGGTGAAAGACAACCACCGCGAGGCGATTCGGCGCGAAGGGCGCACGCTAGCGGAAGCGGCGGCGGCGATCCGGGCCCTGCGGCCGGGCGTCGCCGTGGAGATCGAAATCGACGCGCTCGACCAGCTCGACGAGGCGCTGGCGGCCCGGCCCGAGTGGATCCTGCTCGACAACATGCCGCTCGAGGCGATGGCCGAGGCGGTGCGGCGGGCGGCGGGGCGGGCGAAGCTCGAAGCCTCCGGCGGGGTGCGGCTCGAGACGGTGCGCGCCATCGCCGAGACGGGGGTCGATGCGATTTCGGTCGGCGCGCTGACCCACAGCGCGCGGGCGCTGGATATCAGCCTCGAGCTGATGTTCTAAGCAAGTCCGACGCCGGCGAGGAACTCGCGGGCAGCGCGCACTCGTTCATCCGGCTGGTGCTGGTTGATTTCGAGCGTGTAGCTTTCGAGCCGACCAACGCCGCTGGCGATGTACTCCCAGCTGACGTCGCCATTGCCCGGCGCGCGGTGGTCGCCAATGCCGTCGACGTCGTGGAGGTGGGCACCGATGCAGCGGGGCGCCCAGCGGCTGAGCCATGCGCGGCGGTCGATGAGGCCGAGGCGGTGGAGCACCTCGGCGTGGCCGACATCGTGCCAGTAGCCGGCTTCGGACGGGTCGAAACCCTCGAGGATGACTTCGTACTCCGCCGGGTGCGGGATTTCATGGTAGTGGTAGCGGTTTTCGATGCCGATCGCGATACCGCGCCGRCGCGCGGCGGCGACGAGCTCCGCCAGCGACCGGCGGGCAGCCGCGAGGTGCGGCTCTGCCAGCGCGGCGCGGCGTTCGACGAGAGCAGCCCTGAGCGCCTCGACCCGCGGGCCGCTCCGTTCGCCGGCGTCGAAGGCGCGGCGGAGGGCGAGCTCCTCGTCGAATTGTTCGCGCGGGCTGCCGACGTGGCCGAGGTGGACGACGACGCGGCGGGCGCCGACCTCCGCCGCGAGGTCGATGGAGCGGAGCGCGGCCGCAACCGCCGCGCCGCGTTCGTCGTCGTCGAGCGCGGCGAGGTTGAGGCTGCCGTTGCCGCGTCCGTTCGGGAGCTTCTCGTAGGGGGCGGGCTGGTGGATGGAGACGATAGGCAGGAGGTTGGCGGCCCGGATGGCGGCGATTTTTTCGAGCGGCGTCGAGTGGCTGATCTCGATGGCGTCGTAGCCGGCTTCGGCGGCGAACCGGGCGAACGCAGCGCCGTCCTCGAAGCGCGGCTGCTGGGCGAACATGGTGGAGAGCGCGAATTGGCTCATCGCTGCGGCGGCACCCCCGGGCGGGGGCTGGCGGCGGGCGTCGGGAGGCGGGCCCATTGCCGGAGGGCCATCAGCGCGAGCGGAACGAAGAACGCGGCGGCGAAGCTCGCGCCGAGCCCGGCCGCGCCGGTCGCCCCCGCGATCGGGACGGCGAGGGCGGCGACGATGCCCGCGAAGAGGCAGAGCGGGAGGTTCCAGAGCCCGGCCCGGCCGCGCGTCGCGACGCTCCAGCCGAGCCACGGCAGGAAGGCGGCGATGCTCCAGCCGAAAAGGTAGAGCCCGACGAAGATGGCCGTGTACATCAGCTGACGAGCCGGGCGATATCGAAGTACGTGACGATGAGCACGCCGAAGAGGAGGAGCGCGAAGCCCATGAAGTGGACGAGCGCCTCTTTTTCGGGGGCGATGCGCCGGCCGCCGCGCAGGATTTCGATCACGACGAACAGCATGCGCCCGCCGTCGAGCATCGGGATGGGGAGGGCGTTGAAGATGGCGAGGTTGAGGCTGAGCAGCGCGGCCAGCTCGATGAGTGGCCGCCAGCCCTGCTGATCGATGAGGTTGCCGGTCGTCTCAGCGATGCCGACCGGGCCGGTGAAGGCAGGCTGGCCGTTCGACATCGATGCGCCGGAGGTGCCGGCGACCATGACGCGAATTTCATTGACGGTCAGGCGGAAGGTCTCGCCGAGCGAGCTGATGGCCTTCGGGAACGCCACCCACGGCCAGTCCCAGACCTTTTCGGTGTAGGGATAGAGCAGCTGGCAGGAGGTCGGGTTGCCGTCGGCGTCAGCCGTGCAGCTCGCGGGCGCGCCGATGCGGATGCCGGTCGGGCCCTGCCCGGGGGGCGGGTCCCAGCGAGCGTAGACGTAGGCAGTCAGCGTGGCCCCGCCGCGGTTGATGACCCAGCGCTGGGTTTCGCCGAGGTGGAGGCGGTTGGCGTAGACGAGCTCGGAGGTGTTGCGGACTTCCTTGCCTTCGACTTCGAGGACGATGTCGCCGGGCTGGAGGCCCTGCTGCGGCGCGGAGCCGTCGCGCATGACGCCCTCGATGCGCGCTTCCGCCGCCGGGGAGCCGGGGGCGACTTCGATGACCTGCGCCATCGTGAGCGCGCGCTCCCGGGGCACCATGAAGCCGACGGCGAGGAGGACGATGGCGGTGACGAGGTTCATCATCACGCCGGCGGACATGACGACGAGGCGTTTCCAGGCGGCCTGGGCGGCGAGGCTGCGGGGGTCGCTCGGGTCCTCCTCGCCGAGGAGGCGGACGAAGCCGCCGATGGGAAGCCAGTTGAGGGTGTACTCGGTTTCGCCCTTCCGGAGAAAGGTCCAGGCGCGCGGCGGGAAGCCGATGCCGAATTCGAGGACTTTGATGCCGAACGCCTTCGCCGCGATGAAGTGGCCGAACTCGTGGATGACGACGAGGACGACCAGCATGACGAGGAACGGAACGGCGGCCTGCAGGATGGCGGCAGGGTCGATGGCGAGGAAGATCATGCCGGCACTCCTGCAGGAACTGCGGCGGCGAGCCGGCGCGCCTCGGCGTCGGCGGCGAGCACCTCATCGAGGGAGGGGTCCGCGACCGGCCGGTGCTGTTCGAGGACGCGCTCGATGATGCGCGGGATGTCGAGAAAGCCGATCTCGCGGCTGAGGAAGCGCTCGACCGCGACCTCATCGGCGGCGGCCATGGCTGCGGGGACGGTGCCGCCGGCGCGGCCGGCCTCCATCGCAAGGCGGAGGCATGGGAAGCGCTCGGTATCGGGCCGCCCGAAATGGAGTGCGCCGGCCGCGGCGAGGTCGAGCAGCGGGACGGCCGGTTCGGGCATCCGTTCCGGGTAGCTGAGGGCGAGCTGGATGGGAAGGCGCATGTCGGGCACACCGAGCTGCGCCTTGACGCTGCCGTCGGAGAACTCGACGAGGCTGTGGACGATCGATTCGCGGTGGAGCACGACGTCGACGGCCGCCATCGGCACATCGAACAGCCACATCGCCTCGATCGTCTCCATACCTTTATTCATGAGCGTCGCGGAATCGACGGTGATCTTGCGGCCCATCTTCCACGTGGGGTGGTCAAGGGCCTGTTCAGGGGTCACGGCGGCGAGCTGCTCCATCGACAGGTCGCGGAAGGCGCCGCCGCTGGCGGTGAGGATGATGCGGCGGACGGTCCCGGGCGTTTCGCCCCAGAGGCACTGCCAGATGGCGGAGTGCTCGCTGTCGACCGGGCGGAGGTCGCCGCCCCCTTCCGCCATGGCGCGGCGGACCAGGTGACCGGCCATCACCAGCACTTCCTTGTTGGCGATGGCGACCGGTTTGCCCGCGCGGAGCGCGGCGAGCGTGGGCAGCAGCCCGGCTGCCCCGGCGGTCGCGACGAGGACGATATCGACGTCCGGCGCGGCAGCGACTTCTTCGGGCGGGGCGAACCGGGCGCCCGACGCGGCGGCAGCGGTTTCGAGCGCAGCGCAGGGCGCCGGCGCATGCACGTAGCGCGGGCGGTGGAGGGCGACCTGCTCGGCGAGGAGGGCGGTGTTCCCGCCGCCGGCGAGAGCGACAGCGGCGAAGCGGCCGGCCGAGCGGGCGATGACGTCGAGCGCCTGCCGCCCGATGGAGCCGGTCGAGCCGAGGACGGCGATGCGGCGCGGTGCGTTCACGTCCCGATCGTACGGCGGTTCGGGGCCGGCCGGCCAGTCAGCGGGCGAACGCCGGGATGACTTCGTTCGCCCAGGCGTGCAGGGCGTCCCAGTCGACCGGCGGGCGGATGGCGATGTTGACGCGCGCCGCGCCGGCGTCCCGATAGCGGCCGACGAGGTCGACGGCCTGCCGGGGAAGGCCGGTCACGACGCCGCGGCTGCGCATGGCGTCGGCGGCCGGGCCCCAGGTGGCGCGGAACTGCTCCTCGGCCCGGGGGAGGCTGGCGGCATCGGCCGCCATGTGGAACGAGAGATTGACGGTCCGTTCGATCGAGCCGGGGTCGCGGCCTTCGGTCTCGCACCAGCGGTCGAGCACGGAGGAGAGCCGGGCGAACTCCTCAGGCGAGGTGTAGGGCGTGTTCCAGCCGTCGGCGTGGCGGGCGGCGATGCGCAGGGTCCGCTTTTCGCCGTTGCCGCCGACCCAGATGCGGGGGCGCGGCTGGATCGGCTTCGGGTTGCAGGCGGAGTTTTCGAGCCGGTAGTAGCGGCCTGCGAAATCGGAGCGGTCGCGGGTGGTGAGCAGGCGGACCACCTGGATGCCTTCTTCAAGCATGTCGAGCCGCTCCTTGATTGGCGGGAACGGGATGCCGTAGGCGCGGTACTCGGGCTCGTGCCAGCCGGCGCCGAGGCCGATTTCGAGCCGGCCGCCGCTCAGGTGGTCGATGGTGCAGAGCGCGTTCGCGAGGACTGCCGGGTGGCGATAGCCCATGCCGAGGACCAGTACGCCGACGCGGACGTTCGACGTCTCGCAGGCCATCGCGGCCATGCAGGTCGTGGCTTCGAAGCAGGAGCCGTTGCCGTCGACCGGCGGGGCTTCGTAGAAGTGGTCCCAGAAGTCGACCCAGTCGAAGCCGGCCGTATCGGCCCAGCGCCAGAGCCGGCGGAGCTCTTCCATCGAGATGTTCTGCTGGCCGATGTGCAGGCCGAAGTTCATGCGGCACCCCCTGAAGTGGGGCCGATTCTACGGGCCGGCTTCGAACCAGGCGCGGACGCGGTGGCGCTGGAGTTTGCCGCTCGCGGTGCGCGGGAGCTTGCCGGCCTCGAGCCAGCGGCGCGGGAGCTTGTAGCCGGCCAGCCGGCCGCGCAGCCACGCTTCGAGGTCGCCCCAGCCGGCGGAGGCGCCGGGCTCGAAGACGACCGCGGCTCCGACGACCTGGCCCCAGCGGTCGTCCGGCAGGCCGACGACCGCGGCCTCGCGAACGGCGGGGTGCGCTTCGAGCGCGGCCTCCACCTCGGCGGGGTAGACATTCTCGCCGCCGGAGACGACGAGGTCGTCGCGGCGGTCGAGCACGTAGAGGAAGCCTTCGGCGTCGAGGCGGCCGATGTCGCCGGTGCGCAGCCAGCCGCCCTGGAGCGCGCGGGCGGTCGCTTCCGGGTCATCGAAGTAGCCGGCGAAGACGGTCGGCCCCGCGACGAGGATTTCGCCCGGTTCGCCGGGTGGCGCGTCGACGGCCACGCGGATGGAGAAGAGAGGCTTGCCCGCGGAGCCGAGGTGCTCCAGGGCGTCGGCGGGGGAGAGGGTCGTGACCTGGCTGGTCGCTTCGGTCAGACCGTACGTCTGGAGCACGGGCAGGCCGCGGGCTGCGGCCCGTTCGAGGAGCCCGCGGGAGACGGGGCCGCCGCCGACCRGGACCGCCCGGGTCGAGGGCGGGAACGGGTCGGGGTCGGCTTCGAGCATCCGGGCGAGCATCGTCGGCACGACGGAGAGGAGGCTGATGCGCTCGCGGCGCAGGGCGCGGTTCACGGCGGCGGGATCGAAGCCCGGGTGGATGACGATGGTCGTGCCCTGGATGAGGGAGCGCGTGGCGATGGAGAGGCCGCCGACGTGGCAGAGCGGCATGCAGGCGAGCCAGCGGTCGGCAGGGTCGACGCCGATGTTGAAGGCCGACGCGGCAGCGCTCGCGAAGAAGTTCTCGAAGGTGAGGCGTGCGGCCTTTGGGCGGCCCGTGGTGCCGGACGTGAACATGAGGATGAAATCGCCGGTCCAGGTCCCGGGCCAGCCGGCAGCGGGGGAGCGCGCAGCGTGCCGGCCCGCGGTTTCCAGGTCGAGGGCGCGGCTGCCTGCCTCGGCGGCGACGGCGGTCGCCGCGTCGGCGTAGGCGGCGTCGTGCAGAACAGCGCGTGCGCCGAGCCGCTGCACCTGCCAGGCGAGTTCGCCGGCGGTGAGGCGCCAGTTGAGCGGGGCCAGCCGGATTCCCGCGCGGGCGGCGCCGAAGACCGCGGCCACGAACGTGTTGGAATTCGCCGCGAGCAGCGCCGCCCGGTCGCCCGGTTCGAGGCCGGCGTCCAGCAGGAGCGCAGCAGCGGCCGATGCGCGGCGGTCGAGCTCGGAGAAGGACCAAACCTCAGCCCCAAATTCGACCGCGGGGTGCGCCGGGAGCACCGCCGCGCGGTGGGCGAGCCAGTCGAACGCCGCGGGCAGACCGCCGGCGCTCACCGGGACGGCTCCCTGGCTGCGGCGAGCCGGGGAACGACCCCCGCCGCGGGGAGCTCAATGGCGCCGGCGGCTGGCTTCGGCACGCCTTCGACCGGGTCGCCGACGACGGCGAGGGCCGTCGCGAGCCCGTGCGCCGTGCCCGGGGAGCCGAACGCCGCAGCGAATTCGAGCACGGCCGCGAACCCGGCCGCCGACTCGAACGCGCCGGTGACGATGACCTCGATGCCGGACGCTCGGGCAGCGCGCGCGAGGCGGGCGGCATACGCGAGGCCCAGCTGCGACGGCTTGAGCACGATGGCATCGCAGGTTTCCGGAGCGACCAGGTCAGCGGCGCCGGGGTCAGCGAGGGACTCGTCGAGGGCGATGCGCAGCCCTGTGCGGGCGCGCAGCTCCGCGAGACGGCCCGGCGCCGCGGCCTCTCCAGGCGCAACCGGCTGCTCGACGAGCTCGACGCCTGCCTCCCGCAGGGCAGGGGCCAGGGCGAGGAACTCGCCGCCGGTCCAGGCGCCGTTGGCGTCGAGCCGGAGCCGGACGCCGTGGCCGAGCCGTCCCCGGAGGGCGCGGAGCAGCGCGAGGTCGCGCGCCCGGCCGAGCCCGACCTTCACTTTCAGGACGGCGTAGCCCCCGGCGGCGGCCCGCTGGGCCTGCTCGAGCGCTGCGCTGACGTCGGCAGCGTCGACCAGCGCGTTCACGGACAGCGCGGCCGGGCGCGGCGCGCCCGGTTCGAGGAGCGCGGCGAGGGTGAGGCCGCGGTGGGCGGCCGCGAGGAATCCGACGGCGCTCTCGAGGGCGAACGCGGCGGCGCCGGGCAGCGGGCTGGGGACTTCCGCATGCCGTTCGAAAAGGTCCGCAGGCGCGGCACCCGGGAGCGCCTGCGCGGCCTCGCGGAGGGCGGCAACCGCCGCCTCGAACGGGGCGCCGGGTGCGGGCAGCGGGCAGCAATCGCCGAGCGCCGAGCGCCCGTCCGCGTCCGTGAGCTCGAGGAGCACGCCCTCCCGGGTCGTGAAGCTGCCGCGGGCGTCGGTGTGCGGCGCGGCGAGCTGCAGCCGGTACGGCACGAGCCGGGCAGCAGCGATGGGCGTCACGGCCTGCGGGGGAACTTCGCGAAATCGGAGTAGGCGGGCTCGCGCTTTTCGAGGAACGCGTTGCGGCCCTCTTTCGCCTCGTCGGTCATGTAGAAGAGCATGTTCGCGTTGTGGGCGAGCTCGGTGATGCCGGCCATGCCGTCGAGCTCGGCATTGAAGGCCGACTTGAGCATGCGGATGGCGAGCGGGCTCATCTTCAGGATCTGCTTCGCCCAGCGGACACCTTCGGCCTCGAGCTCGTCGAGGGGGACGACGGCGTTGACGAGCCCCATGTCGAGCGCTTCGCGGGCGTCGTACTGGCGGCAGAGGTACCAGATTTCGCGGGCCTTCTTCTGGCCGACGTTGCGGGCGAGCTGGATGGCGCCGAAGCCGCCGTCGAAGCTGCCGACCTTCGGGCCGGTCTGGCCGAAGCGAGCGTTTTCGGCGGCGATGGTGAGGTCGCAGATGACGTGGAGAACGTGGCCACCGCCGATGGCCCAGCCGGCGACGAGCGCGATGACCGGCTTCGGGATGGAGCGGATGAGCTTGTGGAGGTCGGTGACGTTGAGGCGCGGGACGTTGTCTTCGCCGACGTAGCCGCCGTGGCCGCGGACGCGCTGGTCGCCGCCGGAGCAGAAGGCGCGGCCGCCTTCGCCGGTGAAGAGGATGACGCCGACCTCCGGGTCTTCGCGCGCGCGGGAGAAGGCATCGATGAGTTCGAACGTCGTCTTCGGCCGGAAGGCGTTGTGGACTTCGGGCCGGTTGATGCTGATACGGGCGATGCCCTCGGCGCGCTGGAAGATGATGTCGTCGTACTCGTGGACGGTCTGCCAGTCGATTGCAGTCACAGGTGGGCCTCCAGTGGGAGATGGGCGGATTCGGCGAGGAAGCGGGTTACCGCCGCGGCCGTTTCTGCCGGGGCTTCGAGCTGGGCAGCATGGCCGGCGCCGGGGACCGTGCCGGCCCGCGCGGCGGGCGCGAGCGCGGCCATCTCGGCCGCAGCCTGCACGTATTTTGTGTCGAGTTCGCCGGCGAGCGCGAGGAAGGGGATGCGGAGGTCCCGGAGCGCGTCGTGGAAGGGCGGCTGCGCGCCGGCGCCCATGCCGCGCAGGCTGTTGGCGAGCCCCCGCGGCCGGTTGGCGAGGCGGATTGCGCGCTGGGCTTCGCGGACCCCGGCGGGGAGCCGCGCCTGCGTCGCCCAGAGCGGGAGCGATTCCCAGTAGGCGACGAAGGCCGGGATGCCTTCCCGTTCGATGCGGTCCGCGAGGGCGTCGTCGGCGAGCCGGCGCGCCTCGCGCTCGGATTCGTCGGCGATGCCGGGCGATGCGCCGATGGTGACGAGGGCGGAGACCGCCCCCGGGTGGAGGCAGGCGACCGCAATCGCAGTGCGGCCGCCCATCGAGTAGCCGAGCCACGGCGCGCGGTCGACGCCGCAGGCGCGCACCGCCGCAACGGCGTCAGCAGCGGCGCGTTCGATGCGGTAGCAGGTGACGTCATCCGGGGCGTCGGAGTCGCCGTGGCCGACGACGTCAACCGCGACGCAGCGGAACGAGCGGCCGAGCAGCTGGCCGAACTCGCCCCACGCACGGGCGGAGCCAGTGAACCCGTGGAGCAAGACGAGGGGCGGTCCCGCGCCCCACGTTTCGACGTTGAGGCGGAACCCGGGCGCGACCTCGACACGCGTCATCGGCCGAACACCTCTGCGGCGGCGCGGCCGGCCGCCTCCCAGGCGCGGCGGTGCATGGCCACGTTTTCAGCGCGGCCGGACTTCAGTTCCAGGACCGCCGGGCCGCCCCGCTCCAGCCACGCCGCCACCTGTGCCCGGAAGCCAGGCCAGCTTTCGACGCCCGCCGCTGGCAGGTCGAAGAGTGCGGCCGCCCGGCAGGCGTCGATGCGCGGCGGTGTCGCGAACCACCGTTCGAACTGCTGCTCGTGGGCCACCTGCGGGAGGTAGTGGAAGATCCCGCCGCCGTCGTTGTTGACGACCACGACGAGGAGCGGCAGCGCGTGCTCCCGGGCCAGCCACAGCGCATTCAGGTCGTGGAGGAACGACACATCGCCGACGACGACCGCGGTCGGCCGCCCCCCGGCCGCAGCACCCGCAGCGGTCGACACGACGCCGTCGATGCCGTTTGCGCCCCGGTTCGCGGCGATGTCCAGCGGGGCTTCCCGAAGCCCAAAGAAATCATCGAGGTCGCGCACGGGCATGCTGTTGCCGGCGACGAGCGCGGCGCCGGCCGGCAAAGCGTCACGCAGTTCGAAAAAGACGCGGCCCTCGAAGGCGCCGTCTTCTTGCCGGCAGGCGCCGTCGAGCGCGGCGCGCGCCGCACGGTCGGCTTCGACCCAGGCGGCGCACCAGCCGGGCTCAATGGCGGCGCGGACGTCCTCGAGCGCCAGGGCGGCCTCTCCCGGGTCGCCGGGCAGGAGCGCGGGGACGAGGCCGTTCGGTTCCCGGAAGCCGCCGGGGAGGTCGACGAGGACCTGTGGGACGCCACCGAGCGAGGCAAGGAACTGGTTGAGCACCTTCGAGGTGGGCGCCGAACCAAACCGAAGCACGAAATCGGGAGCCGGAGGGGTCACGGCCCGCAGCCAGGCGTCGTAGGCGTCGAGCACGGGCGCGCCTTCGTCGACGCCGGCGCGGAGGCCGCTGAGGGGGTCGGCGAGCACCGGCGCATCGAGCGCGCGAGCGAGCCGGAGGAGCGGCGTGCAGGGAAGGCCGCCGGTTTCCGGCCCGGCCACGATGAGCGGACGGCGGGCACGCTCGAGCTGCAGGCGAACGTCAGCGATCGCAGCGGCGTCTGGCGGGTGGACCGGCCGGGGCAGCGTCCCCGTCGCGGGGTGCCAGCCGGCAGGATGGTCGGCGGGGGCTTCGACCAGCGGCTCTTCGAACGGGGCGTTGACCTGCACCGGGCCGGGAATGCCGGCGAGCGCCATGCTCACGGCGCGGCGGCCCGCGACCTCATACGCGGGGGCGTCGGACGGGCTCGCGGGCGCGGGAAGGTCGACCGACCAGCGGACGTGGCGGCCGAAGAGGTGGACCTGGTCGATGGTCTGGGCTGCGCCGACGTCGCGGAGCCGCGGTGGGCGGTCGGCCGTGAGGGCGATGATGGGCACGCGCGAAAGGTTTGCTTCCGCGACGGCAGGGAAGAGGTTCGCGACGGCAGTCCCGGAGGTGCAGGCGATGGGGACGGGCGTTCCTGTCGCGCGGGCTAAGCCAAGCGCAAAAAAGCCTGCCGAACGCTCGTCGATGACGAGCCGCGGACAGATGACATCCTGTTCGGCAAGGGCGAAGACGAGGGGCGTCGAGCGGCTGCCCGGCGTGACGACCGCATGCCGGACGCCGGCGCGAGCGAGCCCCGCGACGAGCGCGCGGGCCGCAGCGGTGTTGGCGCGGGCGATGCTCACCGCGTGATGACTCCCCGCAGGGCGTCGAGCTTGGATTCGATTTCGTCGAGCTCGGCCGCGGGGGTGGAATCTGCGACGATGCCGGCGCCCGCGTACAGCCGGGCTGCCGCGCCACCGAGGAGCGCCGTGCGGAGGCCGACGACGAACTCGCCGTCGCCCGCGGGGTCGGCCCAGCCGATGGGCCCGGCGTACCAGCCCCGGTCCATCTGTTCGAGGCGGCGGATGGCATCGAGCGCCGCGGGCCGCGGCCAGCCCCCGACCGCCGGGGTGGGATGGAGCCGCTCGACGACATCGAGAAGGGACGCGCCGGGTTCGAGCCGGCCGGAAATCGGCGTGTAGAGATGCTGGATGTTGGCGAGCTTCATGACCGAAGGTTCGGACGGGAACTGGAGGCCGCCGACGAGCTCGCCCGCCTCGCGCAGGATGGCCTCGACGACGAGGCGGTGCTCCCAGCGCTCCTTGCTGCTGCCGAGCAGCTCCGCTTCGAGCTGCCGGTCGAGGTCGGGGGACGCACCCCGGCGGCGGGAGCCGGCGAGCGAGACGAGTTCGACCCGGCCGGCGGCGGCTGCGGCGAGCGGCTCGGGGCTCGCGCCGAGCCACGTGCTCCCGCCCGCGCGGAAGCTGAAGACGCAGCAGGTGGGGAAGGCGGCGACCAGGCGGGCGAGGACGTCGGGGACCGTCACACCGTCGAGCGGGACGAGGCGCGAGCCGGCGAGGACGACCTTTTCGTACCGGCCTTCGCGAATCTCGCGCACCGCCTCGGCGATGGCATTCGCGAGGGAGTCGTGCGGCGCCGTATCGCCGGGCGCGGCGGATTCGTCCTCCGGCGCAGGGAAGTCACCGGCACAGGCAACGCCGGACCAGCGTTCGCCCTCGCGGATGATGGTGATGGCGGGGAGGAGCACCTGCCAGCCGCCGAAGACCTCCCAGGCCGGGTCGCGGCGCGGGGCGCCGGGGTCGAAGCTCGCACCGGCGAAGATGAGGGGCCGGACGGCGGAGGCGTCAACGTCCAGGCGCCGCAGCAGGTCCGTGACCGCATCCCGCGCGGCGGCAAAGCCTTCTCCGCGGGGGCCGGCGGCGCGGACCGCGACGCCGATCCCGAAGATCTGCAGGCCGCGGGAGGGACGCTCCCAGGTGACGGCGGCGTGTTCGCGGAGCCAGCGGTCGCCGCGCGCGCGGTACCACGCGACGGTCGCCGAAGAGAGGGGCGTCGCCATGATGCGGCCGGGCGGCGCTGCGGGACGAGTCGTCGAGGGAGCAGACATCGGCCGTTGAACTTCTTTCTGCGGGGTTCGACAACAGGCTACCGCCCGGGGCCGCTACGGGCTGTACGTGGGCTCACCCTGCCGGGCCGGTGCCGGCGCGGGCGAATTCACGGCACCGGAGCGCCCGCTCCATGTCATCGATGAACTCGAGCACCGTCCGGCGGAGGAGCACATGGTCGCCCGCGCGCTCGAGGAGCCGCCGGGCGCGGTCGATGACCGGCTTCTCGACGCGGTAGGCGGGCGCGAGGTTGCGGAAGAAGTCGGTGGCGAACTCCTTGTCCCGCTCGGCGAAGATGGCCGGGACGGCGTCGAAGAAGCGCTCGACGTACGGTTCGAGAAGGTCGCGCTGATGGTGCCAGTTGAAGCCGGACATGGCCGCGGCGGTGAGGTAGAGCGAGCCGTACCCCTCGCCGAGGAACCTGGCCCAGGCAGCCTCCTTCACCGCCGGGTCGGGTGCCGACGTCTCCGCGCGGAGGCGGGCGCGGACGCCGCGGTCAGAGGGGTCGCGCGCGGCCTCGGCGGCGAGCCGTTCAGCGGCCCCGGGCAGCCCGTGCGCGACGGCCTTCGCAGCGATGGCCCAGCGCATCTCCTGGTCGATGACGAGGCCGGGCACGTCAATCTCGCCGTCGGCGAGGCGGCAGAGGGTTTCGACGTCCCCGGGCGCGGCGGCAGCGCCGATGACGGTCCGTGCCCAGAGTTTCTGGAGGTCCCCCTGCGGGGCCTGCCGGAGGGCGGCGAGGGCGGCATCGAAGAACCGGCGGGCCTCGGGCTCGAACGCCTCATCGGGCACGTACCGGCCGAGCGCGAGGAGCGCGTTCGAGGTGATGGCTTCGAGCAGTTCCGGGTGGTGTTCGCCCGGCGCCTTCTCCCGGACGAGGGCGAGGTAGCGCAACGACGAGAGCTGCTGGTCGCGCACCATGTTCCAGAGCGAGGCCCAGAGCTGGAGGCGAAGGAGCGTGTCATCGACGCGGTCGATGTTGGCGAGGACGTACTCGAGCGAGACCGGGTCGAGGGCGACTTTGCAGTAGCCGTGGTCGCCGTAGTTGGGGAAGACGAAATCGGGCCGGGGCAGGCCGACCGCTTCGGGAAGCTCGGCGCGCGGGCCGGCGATCGATGCCGGCAGGACGGTGACGCGGAGACCGGCCTCTTCCTCGCGGGCAAGCCCGACGTCGAGGCGGTGCGGGCGAAGGTAGGGATACTCCGGGGGAGCGGACTGCTCGAGCGCGAGGGAGGCGACGCGGTCCGCTTCGACGGTCCAGCGGGCGGCGATAGTGTTGAGGGACGGGGTTTCGAGCCAGAAGCGCGCCCATTCGGCGAGCGACGTGCCGCTGCCATGCTCGACGGCTGCGAGGAAGTCGGCGAGGGTCGCATTGCCGTAGGCGTAGCGGCGGAAGTACTCCCGCATGCCTTCGCGGAAGCCCTCCAGGCCGACGGCCGCGACGAGCTGTTTCAGGACGGAGGCTCCCTTGCCGTAGGTGATGCCGTCGAAGTTGAGAAACGTCTGGTCCGTGTCCTCGACGATGCCCGCGATGGGGTGGGTGGTGACGAGCTGGTCCTGCCGGTAGGCCCAGTTCTTGATGGAGGAGGCGAAATCGAGCCAGCCGCTATCGAACTTCGTGGCCTGGTCCATGCAAAGGTAGGACATGTAGGTAGCGAAGCTCTCGTTCAGCCAGAGGTCGTTCCACCAGCGCATGGTGACCAGGTTGCCGAACCACATGTGCGCCATCTCGTGGAGGACGACCTCGGCGCGCGAACGGCGCTGGTTCGTGGTCGGCGGGTCGCGGAAGACCATGTATTCGTTGTGGGTGACACAGGCGACGTTCTCCATGGCGCCGGAGTTGAACTCGGGCACGAAGACCTGGTCGTACTTCCCGAACGGGTAGGCGACCCCGAAGAAGTCGGCGTAAAAGTCGAGGCCCTGCTTCGAAACCTCGAAAATCTCGTCGGCATCGAGGTAGCGGGCGAGCGATTTGCGGCAGAAAAGCCCGAGGTCGGTGTCGCCGTGGCGGTCGCGCACGACGTGGTAGGGGCCGGCGACGAGCGCGAAGAGGTAGGTCGAGAAGCGCTTCGTCGGCTGGAAGGCCCAGCGGCGCCGGCCATCCGGCCCGGGTTCGACCGAGGCCGGCGCGGTGTTGTGGATGAGCTCCCAGCCGGCCGGTGCCGTCACGGTGAGGCGGTAGGTGCCTTTGATATCGGGCTGGTCGAACTGCGGGAAGAGGCGGTGGCTCTCGTAAGGCTCGAAGTTGGTGTAGAGGTACTCCTCGCCGTCTTCCGGGTCGACGAACTGGTGGAAGCCGTCGCCTTCGTGGTCGTAGTCGTTTTCGTAGACGACGCGGACCGTGTTCGAAGCGGCGAGCGCATCGGCCGGGAGCCAGAGGCGGTAGCCGTTCCACGTTGGCGAATCGAGGAGCCGGCCGTTGACTTCGAGGCGCTCGATGCGGCGGCCGCGGAAGTCGAGGAAGAGGTCGCCTTCGCCGGCAAGATCGAAGCGAAGGGTCGCGTCGCCGCGGTAGGTTGGAGCGCCGGCCGCGAGGTCGAGTTCGAGCACGTAGTCGCAGGCGCGGACGCGGGCGGCGCGGGCTTCGGCTTCCTGCCGGGTCAGCACATCGCGGGGCGGTGATACGGGTTGATTTGGTGCGGGGGCGTTCGCCATCGGTGGCTCCAGCGCGGCCCGGTGCCGCTCTCGAAAAGGGTAACGAGCGTCAGGGTAGGCGATTTTCCGCGGTGGGGCACGGGAAAACGGGACGCGCTCCCGGCGGAACAGGCGCTGCGGTGACCCATTTCGTGAACCGGGGTACAATCCGGCCGACCCCAGCGCAGGTAACCGCCGCCTATGTCCCACATCCCCGCCGTCAATGCCCTGATCACCGCCATCAACTTCGACCGGTTCGCCGAGATCGAAGCGCGGCACCGGCCGGACGCGGTGTTCCAGTCGTTCCGCGGGCCGACCCTGCGCGATTCGGTGTCGATTGCGGACTGGCACCGCGAGTTCCTCCGCGACTACCAGGACTGCAACTACGCCGACCTCGAATACATCGAGGAAGGCAATGCCGTCGCGGTGCGGGCAACGATCGAGGCGAAGGGCTACGACTGGCGGCCGTTCACCCAGCGGGTCATCGAGATTTTCGAGTTCGATGGCGACGACGAGGAAGAAGTCGCCCGGCGGCGGCTGTACGCGACGCTGCGAGACATCACGCTCGATAAGCCGGCCACGGCAGCGCTGAACGACGCGCTGGGGTACCGGGGCGGGAACCCGTCGCAGACGCGGCAGGTGGTGCAGGCGTTCTACGACGCTCTCCTCGCCGGCGACCGGGACGCAGCGCTCGAGAAGCTTTCGCCGAAGGCGACCATCATCGACGGGGTCTACGGGGTGGTGACCGGGCCGGAGAACGTGCTCGGGCTGCTCGCCTCCATCCCGATGCCGGCGTTCGGCAAGCTCCGGGTGACGAACCTGATGGCGGGCGACCACATGGCGATGGTGGAGCTCGCGATCGACCCGGCGCGGCCGCGCTTCGCCGACTGGGTGCGGCTGGTCGACGGCAAAATCCAGGTCATCGAGGGGTACGCGATGCTCCGGGAGCTGGGCATCAACCCGTACGAAAACTACGCGCAGGACCGGCACCAGCGCCGCGTCATCATGCCCGCCTGACCTCATCCCCCGCCGGCGCGGGGGCGCGCTTCCGCCTCTCCTGATACTTTCCTCGAGGTGAGCCTGCCATGGCCAAGATGTACTACGACGACGACGCCGATCTGAGCCTGCTCAACGGGCGGAAGATCGCCATCATCGGGTTCGGTTCGCAGGGGCATGCGCATGCGCTCAACCTGCGCGACAGCGGCTGCGATGTCATCGTCGGGCTGTACCCGGGCTCGAAGTCGCGGGCTGCGGCTGAGGCGGCAGGCCTCCGGGTGGCGAGCGTCGAAGAAGCGGCGCGCGAGGCCGACATCATCATGATCCTCGCGCCGGACCAGGTGCAGAAGCAGATTTACCAGGCGGGCATCGAGCCGAACCTCTCCGAGGGCAAGATGCTGATGTTCGCCCACGGGTTCAACATCCACTTCCAGCAGATTCAGCCGCCGCCGTTCGTCGACGTGACGATGATCGCGCCGAAGGGGCCGGGGCACCTCGTGCGGCGGGTGTACACGGAAGGGGGCGGCGTGCCCTGCCTCGTGGCGGTGCACCAGGATGCGAGCGAGGTGGCGCTCCAGCTGGCGCTGGCATACGCGAAGGGCATCGGCGGCACCCGGGCCGGCGTGCTCGAGACGACCTTCCGCGAGGAGACGGAGACGGATCTCTTCGGCGAGCAGGTCATCCTCTGCGGCGGGCTGTCATCGCTCATCAAGGCGGCCTACGAAACGCTGGTGGAGGCCGGCTACCAGCCGGAGAGCGCGTTCTTCGAGACGATGCACGAGCTGAAGCTGATCGTGGACCTCATCTACGAGGGCGGGCTGTCGCGGATGCGGTACTCGATCAGCGATACGGCCGAGTACGGCGATTACACGCGCGGGCCGCGGATCATCACCGAACAGACGCGCGCGGAGATGAAGAAGATCCTGCGGGAGATCCAGACCGGGCAGTTCGCGAAGGAGTTCATCCTCGAGAACATGGCGGGCCGGCCGCACTTCCTCGCGACCCGGCGGCTGGAGGCCGAGCACCCGGTGGAGAAAGTGGGCGCGGAGATGCGCGCCATGATGAGCTGGCTGAACAAGCCGAAGGACTGACCCGGCGCGCAGCGCTGCGACTGCGGAGGTGCCCGGTGGAGTTCGACACGGCGACCCTCGTGGGCGCGTTCGACCGGGCCGGCATCGTCGCGTTCGCGTTTTCGGGGGTCGAAGTCGGGGCGCGGCGCAACCTGGACGTCTTCGGGCTGTTGGTGATGGGCGTCGTCACCGCGACGGGCGGCGGCGTCATGCGGGATGTCATCCTCGACCGGCTGCCGCTCATCCTCGCGCACCCGGACTACCTCGCGTGGGCCGTCGGCGGCGCGGTTGCAGCCGTCGTGCTCATCTGGCGGCGCGCGCGCTACCCCCGTTTCGTGCTGCGGGTCGCGGAGGCGGGCGGGCTGGGCGCCTTTGCAGTCGCGGGGTCGCTGACCGCGATCGGGGCCGGGCTGGGCTGGAGCGGGGCGATGCTGATGGCCATCGTGACGGCGGTCGGGGGCGGGGTCATCCGGGACGTGCTGGCGGACCGGGTGCCGGTCGTGCTCCACAGCGAGGTGAACGCGACGGCGGCGGGCCTCGGCGGGCTGGCGACGTGGGCGGTGTACGGCCAGTCGAACAGCGTGGCGGCCGTGTTCGGGCTCTCGGTGGCGGCGCTGGTGTACTCGGCGGGCGCAGCGTTCGACCTGCGGCTGCCGCGGCCGGGCGGCCGAAGCGGCGCGAAGCGGTGATGCGCGGTTCCGTTTTGGGTGGCCGGGGCGTAGGATGGAAAAGAGAACTTTCGGCGAGTTTTGCGCCGGGGTATCACCCGTGTCATCTCGTATGACCGCCCTGGAGATATCACATGCTGGCGATAACTGCGATTATCGTCGGCCTCGTGGGGTTGCTGGTTGGTGCGGGGGCGGGCGTCATGTACCGCCGCCGCGTTACCGGGACATCGCTGCAACAAGCGGAGGAACAGGCCAGCCGGATCCTCGCTGAGGCCGAGACACGACAGAAGGAGCTCCTGCTCCAGGCAAAAGAAGAGACGCTCGCGCTCCGGAATTCGCTCGAAGCGGAGATGAAGGAGCGGCGGGCGGAGATTTCGCGCATCGAGCAGCGGCTCGCGCAGAAGGAAGAGAACCTCGACCGGAAGCTCGAGACGCTGGAACGGCGGGAGCAGGCCCTGCGCGACCGCGAGGCGCAGATCGAACAGCTGCGGGCCGAAGCGGAGGAGCTGCGGCAGCGGCAGGCGACCGAGCTCGAGCGCGTGGCGAATCTCTCGGTCGAGGAAGCGCGGCAGCAGCTGCTCGCCGCCGTCGAGGTCGAAATCCGCGAAGAAGCGTCCCGCCGCGTGCGGGAGATGGAGAAGGAAGTCGAGGCGACGGCCGCGCAGCGCGCCCGGAAGATCCTCGCGACGGCCATCCAGCGGTACACCTCCGAAGTCACGGCTGAGACGACCGTTTCGGTGGTGCCGATCCCGAGCGATGACATGAAGGGCCGAATCATCGGCCGCGAGGGCCGGAACATCCGGGCGATCGAGGCAGCGACCGGGGTGGACCTGATCATCGACGACACGCCGGACGCCGTGACGGTGAGCGCGTTCGACCCGGTGCGGCGGGAGATTGCGCGGCAGGCGCTGACGATGCTCGTGCAGGACGGGCGCATCCACCCGACCCGCATCGAGGAAGCGGTGAACCGCGCGCGCCGCGACGTCGAGGCGACGATGATGGAGGCCGCGGAGGCTGCCGCGGTCGAGGCGGGCGTGCTGAACCTCCACCCGGAAGTGCTGAAGATTTTCGGCCGGCTGAAGTACCGCACGAGCTACGGCCAGAACGTGATGCGCCACTCGGTGGAAACGGCCCACATCGCGGCGATGATTGCGCAGGAGATCGGCGCCGACGTAGAGGTCGCGCGGGCCGGGGGCTTCCTGCACGACCTGGGCAAAGCGGTCGACCACGAGGTGGAGGGAACACACGCCCTGATCGGGGCCGACATCGCGCGCCGCTACAAGGTCAAAGAGGCCATCGCCCACTGCATCGAGGCGCACCACGAAGAAGTCGAACCGCGCACGGTGGAGGCCATCATCGTGATGATGGCGGACGCGATTTCGGGCGGCCGGCCGGGCGCGCGGCGGGAGTCGCTCGAGGCCTACATCAAGCGGCTGGAGACGCTCGAGAACATCGCCAAGAGCTACAAGGGCGTGGAATCGGCGTTCGCCATCCAGGCCGGGCGGGAAGTGCGCGTCATCGTCAAGCCGGAGCTAGTGGACGACCTCGAGGCGATGCGGATTGCCCGCGATGTGAGCCAGAAGATCGAGGAGACGATGGAGTACCCGGGCCAGATCAAGGTCACGGTGGTCCGGGAGACGCGCGCGACCGAGTACGCCCGGTAGCGCGGCGATGCGGCTCCTGTTCCTCGGCGACATCGTCGGCAGCGCGGGGCGCGAGGCGGTGGTCCGCGCCGTGCCCCGGCTGCGGGACGAACTGAGGCTCGATTATGTCGTGGCCAACGGCGAGAACTGCTCGGGCGGGAAGGGGCTCATCCCCCGGCACGCCGATGAGCTGTTCGCCGCAGGCGTGGACGTCATCACCGGCGGAAACCACACGTTCCAGCACCGTGAGCTGTACCCGTACCTCGAATCGACGCCGGGCATCACGCGGCCGCTGAACTACCCGCCGGGCGCTCCGGGGCGCGGCATCGCCGAGTGCGGCGACCTCGTCGTCATCAACCTGATTGGGCGGGCATTCATGCCGGCGGAGTATGACGACCCGTTCCGGGCGGTCGATGCGGCCCTCGCCGGCATGTCGGCGAACCGGTTCATCGTGGTCGACTTCCACGCCGAGGCGACGAGCGAGAAGCAGGCGATGGGCTGGCACCTCGACGGGCGGGCGACGCTCGTGGTCGGGACGCACACGCACGTGCCGACGGCAGACTGCCGGCTGCTGCGGCACGGGACCGCCTACTGCACGGATGCCGGGATGTGCGGGGCGAAGGATTCGGTGATCGGCGACGATATCCAGGCGGTGCTGAGCCGCTTCCTGACGCAGATGCCGACCCGGCTGGTCCCGGCCGAAGGCCCGGCCGTCATCAACGGCGTGCTGGTCGAGGCCGACGACCGGACGCGCCGGGCCGTGCGCATCGAGCGGGTCGACCGGGAGGTGTGCTGATGGCGGTGGGCGATTTCCACCTGCATTCGACCGCGTCGGACGGGGTGCAGACGCCGACGTGGGTGATGGAGCGGGCTGCGGCGAACGGCGTGCGCGTGCTCTCGCTGACGGACCACGACACCACGGACGGCCTGGCGGAAGCGGCAGCGGCAGCGAGCCGGCTCGGGCTGCGGCTGATCCCGGGGGTGGAGATCAGCACCGAGGTCGGGAAGGCGGACGTCCACCTGCTCGGCTTCGGCTTCGACCCTTCGGGACCGCGGCTGCAGGAGTTCTTCCGCTGGCAGCGGGAGGGCCGGCTCGCGCGGGTCGAGAAGATCGTGGGCATCCTGCGCGACCACGGGATGCCGCTCGAGACGAAGCGGGTGCTCGAGATTGCCGGCGAGGCAACGGTCGGACGGCCGCACGTGGCGCGGGCGCTCGTCGAGAAGGGATACGTGGCGAGCGTGCAGGAGGCATTCGACCTGTGGCTGGGGAACGGAAAGCCCGCGGACGTGAACCGGGAGAAGCTGGACCCGCAGGACGCCATCGCCATCATCCACGAGCACGGCGGTGTGGTGTTCGTCGCCCACCCGGTGTTCATCGGTGAGGATTATGTCGAAGTGATTCGCATGCTCCGGGGGCTGGGGGCAGACGGCATCGAGACCTACTACAAGCACTACCCGCCGGAGACGGTCGCGCAGCACGCCGCGCTGGCGCAGGAGCTGGGCATGGCCGCCTCGGGCGGGAGCGACTTCCACGGGCTGGGCAACCCGGACGACCGGGACATCGGCGACATCCCGTTCCCGGAGGAGCGGGTCCGCGAATTCGTGGACTTCATCGACGCGAACTGCGCCTGCGGCGCCATCGAGGTGTGACCATGGCCATCGACATCGAAGAAATCGAACGGATCATCCCGCACCGGTATCCCTTCCTCCTGGTCGACCGCGTCATCGAGATCGAGGAAGGTCGGCGCGGCGTCGGCATCAAGAACGTGACGGCAAACGAGTGGTTTTTCGAAGGCCATTTCCCGGGGCGAAAGATCATGCCGGGGGTGCTCATCGTGGAGGCGCTCGCCCAGGTGGCGGCGGTCACGCTGCTCCGCGGGACGGACACCGGCGGGAAGCTGCCGCTGTTCGGCGGCATCGAGCAGCTCCGCTTCCGGCGGCCGGTGGTGCCGGGGGACCAGCTCCAGCTGGAGTTCGAACTCGAGAAGATGCGGGGACCGGTCGGCAAGGGACGGGTGCGCGCGACGGTGGACGGGCAGGTCGCGGCGGAGGGCACGATTACGTTCGCGCTCGCTGACCCGGCGGGGGCCTGAGCATCACGGTGGTATACTCGAACGAGGAGTGAAACGTCGCGGCGGTCCGCCCATGGCGGGCCGTCATCGTGTTCGGGAGTTCGATGGACGAGACGGTGCTCGCGCAGCTGGAGCGGGTGAACGCCCGCTTCGATGAGCTCACGGCAGAGATGGGCCGGCCGGAGGTTGCTGCCGATTTCGAGCAGGTCAGCCGGCTCGCGAAGGAGCGCGCGGAGATCGAGCCGATCGTGGAGGTATTCCGGCAGTACCGGGCGGCGCAGGACGCGGCCAAAGAAGCCCGCGCCCTGCTGCAAGACGGCGACGCCGAGATGAAGGAGCTGGCCCAGGCGGAGCTGGAAGATGCGGAGCAGCGGATGGAGCAGCTCGAGGGACAGCTGCGGCGGATGCTGCTGCCGAAAGACCCGCGCGACAGCCGGAACGTCATCGTCGAAATCCGCGCCGGGGCCGGCGGCGAGGAAGCGGCGCTCTTCGCCCACGAGCTCTACCGGATGTACCAGCGGTACGCCGAGCGGAAAGGCTGGCAGACGGAAATCCTGAGCGCATCGGAATCGGACAAGGGCGGCTTCAAGGAAGTCGTGTTCGAGGTGCGCGGCGAAGGCGCCTATTCGCGGCTGAAGTACGAAAGCGGCGTCCACCGCGTGCAGCGGGTTCCGGAAACGGAGGCGCAGGGACGAATCCACACATCGACGGCGACCGTGGCAGTCCTGCCGGAAGCCGAAGAGGTGGACGTCGACATCGACGAGAAGGATCTGCGGGTCGACATCTTCCATTCGTCCGGCGCGGGCGGCCAGAACGTGAACAAGGTGGCGACGGCCGTCCGCATCACGCACATCCCGACGGGTATCGTGGTGGTATGCCAGGACGAGCGCTCGCAGCTGAAGAACCGGATCAAGGCGATGACCCACCTGCGGTCGCGGCTGTACGACCTCGAGCAGCAGAAGCAGGAAGCGGAGCTGACGGCGAGCCGCCGCAGCCAGGTCGGCACGGGCGACCGGAGCGAGAAAATCCGGACGTACAACTTTCCGCAGGACCGGATCACCGACCACCGCATCGGCCTGACGGTGCACAACATCTCCCAGCGGCTGGACGGCGACCTCGACGACATCATCGATGCGGTCGCGACGGCGGACGAGGCTGCCCGGCTCGAAGCGATGGCATGAACGCGCGGGAGATCGCGGGGGCGGCGGCGCGGCGGCTGGAAGCGGCGGGACTGGAGGACGCGCGGTTCGAGGCGGAGGTCCTGGTCAGGGAGGCGGCCGGCATCTCCCGGGCAGCATACTTCGCCGGTGCCGTGCTCGACGGGGAGGCCCGCGCGCGGCTGGAGCACTGGCTCGCCCGGCGCGAACGGCGCGAGCCGCTCGCCTACATCACGGGCTGGCGCGAATTCTACGGCCGACGCTTCGCCGTCGGGCGCGGCGTGCTGGTGCCCCGGCCCGAGACCGAGCTGCTGGTCGACGTCGGGCTCGACGCCGTGCGGGGAGGCCGCGGGGCGGTGGTGCTGGAAGTCGGGACGGGGAGCGGCGCGGTGGCAGTTTCAGTCGCCGCGGAAGCGCCGGAGGCGACGGTCATCGCGACGGAGCTCAGCCCGGAGGCGCTCCGGTTCGCCGCGCTGAACGCTGCTGCGCACGCGCCGGGCGTCCAGCTGGTTCGGTGCGACCTCGCGGCGGCAGTCCGGCGGGCGGACGTCGTGCTTGCCAATTTGCCGTACGTCCCGAGCGGCGAAATCGACGCGCTGGAGCCGGAGGTGAGCGCATGGGAGCCGCGCGTCGCGCTCGACGGCGGCGACGATGGCCTGCAGCTCATCCGCAGGCTCATCCGGGACTGCGCGGAGCGGCTGCGGCCGCGGCTGCTCGCGCTCGAAGTCGGGTTCGGGCAGGCCGACGCCGTGGCCGCGGCGGGGCGCAGCCTCGGCGCGGCCGCATCGACGCTCCCGGACCTTGCCGGCATCGACCGGGTGGTGTGCCTCCGGTGGGCGTGAAACTCGTTGCGCTCGACATCGACGGGACGGTCATCCCGCCCGGGAACGGCCACGGCGACCACGTTCCTCCGCCGCGGGTTCGGGAGGCCGTGCGGCGGCTGACCGCCGCCGGCATTTATGTCGTTTTGGCGAGCGGGCGGATGTTCCCGGGGACGGTGCGGGTGGCGCGGGAGCTGCGGCTCGTGACGCCGGTGGTCTGCCAGCAGGGGTGTTCCGTGCATCGGCTGGATGGGGAGATGCTCCACGTTTTCCCGATTGACCGCCGGACGGCGCTCGACGTCATCGACTATGCCCGGGCGATCGGGCGCGATTACGAGTGGTTCAACCCGGTCCGCTACATCGCGAGCGCACCCTCGGAGGCGACGCGGCGGTACGGCGAAGTCAGCGGCATCGAACCCGAGTACCGGGCGGACCCGGAGCACTCGGGGGTCGTCCCGACCGGCGTCGGCATCATCTCCGACGCCGGCGCAGCGCCAGCCATCCACCGGGAGCTGACGGCGCGGTTCGGCGACAGGCTGCACGTGCTCGATTTTCCGGAGGTGACCGTCGCGGTCGCGCCGGAGGCGAACAAGGGCCACGCGCTGTCGCTGCTGTGCGAGGGCTGGGGCATCGACCGGCACGAGGTGGCCGCGGTCGGGGACTCGGTCAACGACGCCTCGATGCTGGCGTGGGCGGGCATCGGTGCGGCGATGGCGCACGCGGACCGGTATGCGCTGGACGCCGCGGACGTCGTGCTGGAGCCCGGCGAAGCGGGGCTGGCGGACTTCCTCGAATCGCTGGCGCGCTAGCTCGGGTCGATGCGGTGCCAGGTGCGCATCAGGACGAGGCCGATACCGAAGACGGCGAGCAGGAGCGCGCCGACGGGAAGGATCGTGCCGGACCAGTCGATGCCGGCCCCGGATTCGGCGCCGGACGGCGGGGCCGCCTGCTGACCGGTCAGGGCGCGGACGCGCTGCAGCAGGTCCGCTTCTGCGACGGGGGGGACCTCACCGTCGGCGCGGAGCGCCGTGCCATCGCGGAGGACGAAGAGGGCGGAGGCCGCGGGCCAGCGCGCGCCGCCCCCTTCGGTGGAGAGGAAGGCGAGCACCCGGGCGCCGCGCGGGAGGGCCGCGGGCGCGCACGAAGGGGGCGCGGCAACGTCGGCGAAGCGGATCGCCTGGCGCGTCACCGTGCCCTTGAGGAACGCTTCGGGGGCGAGTTCGGGCAGCGGGGACGCCTCGCGAACTTCCGCCACGACGATGAGGTTCGCAGCGAGGACGGCGGGCTCGAGCGCCGCCGGGTCGGCCTCGATACACGGACCGGCGGCCCCGGCCGGGTGAGCCGGGACCGCCAGCAGGAGCGCGAACGCGAGCGCGATGCTAGGTGCCAGCCTGCGCAAACTGGTAGATCTTGCCTTCCGTCTTGATGGCCGGGGCGATGACCATCTCGGCCTGCTGGAACTCGCGGATGGTGCGGGCGCCGCACATGCCCATCGCCGTGCGGAGCGCGCCGACGAGGTTCTCGGTCCCGTCGGTGCGGCTGGTCGGACCGTAGAGGAGTTTCTGGAGGGTGGTATTGACGCCGACGGCGACGCGGGTGCCGCGCGGCAGGTGGGCGTGGGGCGTGGCCATGCCCCAGTGGTAGCCCCGGCCGGGCGCCTCCGTGGTGGCGGCGAACGGCGACCCCATCATGACCGCGTCAGCGCCGGCCGCGAAGCACTTGCAGACGTCGCCGCCGGTGCGGATGCCGCCGTCGGTGATGATCGGCACGTAGCGGCCGGACTCGCGGAAGTAGTACTCGCGGGCGGCGGCGCAGTCGATGGTGGCGGTGACCTGCGGGACGCCGATGCCGAGGACTTCGCGGCTGGTGCAGGCCGCGCCGGGGCCGACGCCGACGAGGACCGCGGCGACGCCGGTGCGCATGAGTTCGAGCGTGGCTTCGAAGCCGACCGTGTTGCCGACGACGACCGGGATGTGGATCTCCTTGAGCAGCTTTTCGAAGCGAAGGCCCTCGATGCTGGTCGACTCGTGCCGGGCGGTCGTCACCGTGCTCTGGACGACGAGGATGTCGGCGCCGGCTTCCTGGATAAGGGGCGCCCAGCGCTTCGTGTTCATCGGGGTCACGGAGACGGCCGCCACGGCGCCGCCAGCTTTAATCTCCTGGATGCGGCGATGGATGAGGTCTTCGCGGATCGGCTGCTGGTAGGCGTGCTGGAGGAGCGCGGTCGCCTCATCGCGGCTGACCGAGGCGACTTCCTGCAGGATGGCGCCCGGGTCGTGGTACTTCGTCCAGACACCCTCGAGGTTGAGGACGGCGAGGCCGCCGGCCCGGTGCATCGCGATGGCGAAGGAGGGGTCGACGACGGCGTCCATCGCGGAGGCGATGAACGGGATCGCGAAGTGGTGGGGGCCGATATCGAGGCCGAGCTGGGTCAGCTCGGGGTTGATGGTCACGGTGCCGGGAACGATGGCGACTTCGTCGAAGCCGTAGGCGCGTCGGAGCTGCTTGAAGGTCGGAGCGGGCTGGTCCCCTTGCGGGTACGGCGCGGGGCCGCGCTCCGGCTCATCGGAGGCGGCGGAGGAGAGGTTGACAGCAGTACTCAATTCAGCGCAATCCCGGGGCTAGAATTGCGGCCTGGCAGCGGCCGCGGCGTTGCATTCGAGTGTAGGAGGGGCAGGTTGACGGGTCAACACAATTCGGATTCGGCGGTGTCGCTTATGTGCAATAGCTCGGATTGGCCGGCTCGATGACGGCGTGGCATCCCGGGCTCTATGTCGTTGCCACGCCGCTCGGGAATCTCGAGGACCTCTCCCCGCGGGCGAAGGAGGCGTTCCGGGCCGCATCGCTCATCGCGGCGGAGGATACGCGGGTGACCGGCCGCCTGGCGCGGGCGGCCGGGAGCACGGCGCGGCTCGTCAGCCTGACCGAATTCAACGTGCGGGAGCGGACGCCGGAGGTACTGGCGGCAGCTGCCGAAGGCGTCGCCGTGCTCGCCAGCGATGCCGGGACACCCGGCGTGTCCGACCCGGGCGCGCGCCTGGTGGCGGCGGCGCATGCCGCAGGGGTGCGGGTCGCGCCCGTCCCGGGGCCGTCCGCGCTGGCCGCGGCGATTTCAGTCGCCGGCTTCGACGCCCCGGTCGTGGTGTTCGCCGGGTTCCTGCCGCGGAAGCAGGGCGAGCGCCGGGCGCGGCTCGCCGGCCTGGCCGGGCCGGACCGGATGGTCGTCTGCTTCGAGTCCCCCGGGCGGCTCGCTGCCCTGCTCAGGGATGCGGCGGAGGCGCTCGGCGACCCCGAGGCGGTGGTCTGCCGCGAACTGACGAAGCTGCACGAGGAGGTCGCGCGGGGACGCGCCTCGGACCTGGCAGCGCGGTTCCGGGAGGCCCGGGGCGAGGTCACGGTCGTCATCGGCCCGGCGGAGGCGCCAGCGGCCGTCACCCCCTTCGAGCCGGGGGCGCTGCTGGCAGCCTTTCGGCGGGCCGGGGCGCGGCGGAGCGCTGCCGCTGGCGAAGTGGCGCGGCTCACGGGGGCGGACCGGTCGGCGCTCTACGCGCTGTGGGATGAGCTCGACGGGGACGGCGAAGCGTGACCCTGTGGTAGCATGGTCGAGAGACTCCTCCCCAGGTGCACCGTGCCCGACCGTGTTCTCGTCTGCGTCGCGTGGCCGTACGCGAACTACCTGCTGCACGTCGGCCAGGCGGCCGGCGCGTACCTGCCGGCCGACATCTTCGCGCGCTACCAGCGGCTGCGGGGGCGCGAGGTGCTCATGGTCTCCGGGTCCGACTGCCATGGCACGCCGATCACCGTCACCGCGGACCGCGAAGGCATCACGCCGCGGGAGGTCGTCGACCGGTACCACCCGAAGATCCTCGAGGTGTGGGAGCGGTTCGGCATCTCGTTCGACCTGTACACCTCGACGCTGACCGAGAACCACTACGCCGTCACGCAGGACGTGTTCCTCCGCCTGCTGGAGCAGGGATACCTGTACCGCCGGACCGACGAGTACCTCTTCGACCCGGAGGTCGGGCGATTCCTGCCAGACCGGTACGTCGAGGGCACGTGCCCCTATTGCGGGTTCACGGAGGCGCGCGGCGACCAGTGCGACAACTGCGGCAAGACGCTCGATGCGACGGAATTGCGCGACCCGCGGAGCAAGCTGAGCGGCGCCCGGCCGGTGCTCCGGCCTTCGGAGCACTTCTTCCTCAAGCTGTCGGCATTCGAAGCGCCGCTCAAGGAGTGGGTCGCACGGCAGCCGCACTGGCGGCGAAACGTCCAGAACTTCACCCTCGGGATGCTGAACGAGGGGCTGAAGGACCGGGCCATCACGCGGGATATCTCGTGGGGCGTGCCGGTGCCCGTGCCGGGATACGAGGACAAGCGCATCTACGTCTGGTTCGACGCGGTCATCGGCTACCTGTCGGCGAGCAAGGAGTGGGCCGCGGCCTCCGGCAACCCCGAGGCGTGGCGGCCGTTCTGGCAGGACGGGGCGACGCGGTCGTACTACTTCATTGGGAAGGACAACATCCCGTTCCACACGATCATCTGGCCGGCGATGCTGCTCGGCTACGGCGGGCTGAACCTGCCCTACGATGTGCCGGCGAACCAGTACGTGAACTTCGCCGCCGGGCAGAAGCAGAGCAAGTCGAAGGGCACGGGGACGTGGATGCTCGACCTGCTCGACCAGTATGACGCGGACGTCATCCGCTTCTACCTGACGACGATCATGCCGGAGAGCAACGACAGCGTTTTCAGCGAGGACGAGCTCATCCGGGCGAACAACGACGTCCTCATCGCGACCTGGGGCAACCTGGCGAATCGCGTGATTTCGATGCTGCACCGGAACTTCGATGGGGTGGTGCCGGCGGTGGAGCGACCCTCGCCGGAGAGCACGGCGCTGCTGGCCGAGTGCGAGGCGATGTTCGACGCCGTGGGCGACGAGTTCGAACGGTGCCACTTCCGGGGCGGCCTGCAGACGGCGCTCCAGCTCGCTCAGTCGGCGAACAAGTACCTCGACGAGCGGGCGCCGTGGAAGGCGGTGAAGGAGGACCGCGCACACGCAGCAGAGACGCTGGCGACCGCGCTGGACGCCATCAACGCGCTGAAGGTGCTCCTCCACCCGGTGCTGCCCTTCTCGACGGAGCGCCTGCACCGCGACCTCGGCCTGCCCGGCAGCCTGCGCGAGGAGGGGTGGAGCTTCCGGCGGGTCACGCCCGGGACGCAGCTCCAGGCGCCGCGGCCGCTCTACGCGAAAATCGAGACGCGCGAGGCCGCGGGGACGTGACGGCAGCGCTGGTCGACACCCACGCCCACCTGACGGACCCAAAGCTGGCCGCCGAGGCCGATGCCGTCGTCGCGCGGGCGGCGGCGGCGGGTGTGGCCGAACTGCTGACGCTGGGATACGACCTGCCCTCGAGTGAGGCCGCTGTCGCCCTCGCGCGGCGTTTCCCGGGGCGCGTCCACGCGGCGGTTGGGCTCCACCCGCATGAAGCGGACACCGCATGGGAGCAGCTCCTCCCCCGCCTGCGCGACCTCGCGGCTGACCCTGCAGTCGCGGCGGTCGGCGAACTCGGGCTCGACTTCTACCGGGGCTGGTCGTCGGAAGAGCGGCAGCGGAAGCTGCTCGGTGCGCAGCTGGAGCTGGCGCTGGAGGTGCGCAAGCCGGTGTGCGTGCACTCCCGCGCTGCGGAGGCAGCGATCCYGGCCCCGCTGCGCGAGTTCGCCGCCGCCGCTGAGCGGGCGGGCCTGGCGACGCCGGGGGTCATGCACTGCTTCGGCGGGACGCTCGACGAGGCGATGCCCTTCGCCGAGCTCGGCTTCCTCGTGTCTATCGCGGGCCCGGTCACCTACCCGAAGAACGACCAGACGCGGGCGCTCGCGGCCGGGTTGCCAGCGCGCTCACTTGTGATCGAAACCGACAGTCCGTACCTTCCACCTCAAGGGATGCGAGGAAAGAGGAACGAACCGGCATTCATCGTCGAGACCGCCCGCGCGGTCGCGGCGGCCCGCGGCGTTACCTTCGGGGAGATCGCGGCCCTGACCACGATGAACGCGCGGCGGCTGGTCGCGGCAGCGGTCGGCGGGGCTTCGCGGCGATGACGGCGACGCAGGTGACGGCGCTGTACGGGCCGGTGGCCGAGGACATGATCCTCGTCGAGGACCTGCTCGAGTCGACCAAGAACGTCGACCTCCCGCCGCTGAAGCGAATGCTCGACCATGCGCTGGAGGCGCGGGGGAAGCGGCTCCGGCCCGCGCTGGTGCTGCTCGCCGGTCACCTCGGCGATTACAACCTGAACCGGCTGGTGCCGCTCGGGGCGGCGATCGAGCTGCTCCACACCGCGAGCCTCGTCCATGATGACGTCGTGGACGGCGCGACGAGCCGGCGCGGCCGGCCGACCGCGAACGCGGTCTTCGACAACGCGCTGACGGTGCTGCTCGGCGACTACATGTTCGCGAACGCGGCGGAGATGGTGACGCGCACCGGCAGCCTCGCGGTCACGCGGCTGTTCGCGCTGGCGCTGATGAAGATGACGAGCGGAGAGCTCGACCAGGACGCCGCCGCGTTCGACGCCGGCAAGGACGTCCAGCACTATCTGTGGCGCATCGGCGGCAAGACGGCGGCGCTGTTCGCGAATGCGACCGAGGGCGGCGCGATGCTGGCGAACTGCGACGAACGGACGATCGAGGCGATGCGGACCTACGGCTACAGCTTCGGCATGGCCTTCCAGATCGTCGACGACGTGCTGGATTTCGTGGGCGACGAAGCGGTGATGGGCAAGCCGGTCGGCAGCGACCTGCTCGAAGGAACCATCACGCTCCCGGGATTGCTCTTCCTCGAGCGCTACCCGAAGGACAACCCGATCCGGCGGTTCATCCTCGCGCGGCGGGACCGCGAAGCGCGGCTGCGGGAAGCGATCGAGGCGGTCCGGAATTCCGACTGCATCGACGCCTCGATGGACATGGCGCGGGACTACATCCGCCGGGCGCAGGAGGCGATCGCCTTCCTGCCCGAATCGGAGACGAAGCGCTGCCTCATCGACCTCAGCGACTACGTGCTCACGCGGAAGAGCTGAGGCTCGCGGTCAGAGGCCGCGTGGGGTGCCCTTCCGGACGACCCGGCCCTGCTCGACGACGTCGGGCACTTCCTCGGGCTTGATTTCGTTGCCGTAGAGGTCGGTGAGCTCGCGCTTCGCGGCGAGCTCCTGCATATCCTGGAGCTCCTGCTTCTCGCCCTTCGTCTTGCGCTTCTTCGGCTCCGGTTTGTTGACCTCGGGGTGCTCGTTCGGCCGGGCGTGGGTGACGAGCTTCGAGACCTTCTTGCCCAGGTGCCAGTACTTGCCGTCGTCGGGGATGCGCCGCGGGTAGCCGTCGCGGAAGGTAAAGGCGGCGAAGGACGTGGGCATGATGCGCTTCGCGTCCTTGTAGCAAACGGGGCACGGGACGGGGTCGCTGGCTTCGCGCATCGGGCGGAGCTCTTCGAAGATGCCGTTGCAGGGCTCGCAGTAGTACTCGTACAGGGGCATCCTCCCCCTCCTCACGGTTCGGGTTTCGGGGCTGTTCCCGGGTTACGCGGTGCACCCGCATTGTACATGCACGGTGGGTACGGCGCGGGGAAGCGCAGCGGTTTGCTCACGGCCTGGTCAGTGTTTCGAAAAACGTACTCGAGCGGGGCTCGGCGTCGAGCACGGCGCGGAGGGCATCGGCGAGGGCGGCGCGCACCTCGGCAGCTGTCTCGGGCGGCATCCGGAGGGCTGCGAATTCAGCGACCGAAGAGCGTCGCGCGAACCTGAGCACCTTCTGCGCGCGGACCGAGAGCAGGCGGCCCGGGACCTCCGCACGGCAGCCGGCGCAGAGGATGCCCCCTGCCGCGGCGGCGAAGAAGGCTTCGGCCTCCGGGAGGTCGGCACCGCAGGAGACGCAGGCAGCGACCTGGAGCTCGTAGCCGGAGACAGCGAGCAGGTGGAGTTCGAAGTAGCGGGCGACCGCCGCGGGGGAAGCGCCGGCATCGAGGGCTGCCAGGGCGTCGACGAGGAGCTCGTACAGTTCCGGCTGCGGTGCGTGGGCCGTGGAGAGCCGTTCGGCGAGTTCACAGCAGTAGATCGCGGCGGCGAGCGCTTCGAGGTCGGCCTTCAGGCGAAGGTGGGCATCCAGCGTCTCCGCCTGGGCGACGACATCCAGGCCGCGGCCGCGGGCGAGGAGGAACCGGGACCGGGTGACCGGCTCGACGTGGCCGCGGAGCTTCGCCTGCGGCTTGCGGACGCCGCGGGCGACGGCATCGATACGGCCTTCGCCGGGCGTGAGGAGCACGAGGAGCGCATCGGCCTCGCCGGAAGGGCGCCGGCGCAGCACGATGCCTTCGGCGGCAATCATGCGGGGTGGCCGGCCGGGCATGTCAGAGCTCCTGGCGGCCTTCGAGGGCGCGGGCGAGCGTCATGGTGTCGGCGTACTCGAGGTCGGCGCCGGAAGGGAGCCCCCGCGCCAGCCGCGTGACCCGCACGCCGTGGGGGGCGAGCACGCGCTGCACGTACATGACCGTTGCTTCGCCTTCGAGGCTGGGGTTCGTCGCCATGATGACCTCGCGCACCTCGCCGGTGCTCACGCGCGCCACGAGAGCATCGATGTGGAGGTGCTCGGGGCCGATGCCCTCCATCGGGTTCAGGATGCCGTGGAGCACGTGGTAGCGGCCGCGGTAGATGCCCGCGCGTTCGACGGCGAGGACATCGAGCGGCTGTTCGACGACGCAGATGGTGCCCGCGTCGCGGCGGGGGTCGGAGCAGACCGCGCAGGGGTCTCGCTCCGTGAGATTGACGCAGACGGAGCAATAGCGGATGCGCTCCCGGGCTTCCGTGACGGCGCGGGCGAGCGCCTCGGCCTCCTGCGGGGAGGTTCGAACGATATGGTAAGCGAGCCGCTGGGCCGACTTGGGCCCGATGCCGGGCAGGCGGTGGAGCGCCTCGATCAGGCGCTGGATCGGCTCCGGGGTGGCGAGCGACTCAGGCATGGGCGGGCGGGAACTCCGGCGTCAGCCGAGCCCGAGGCCGGGGAGGCCGAGGCCGCCGGTGATGGCCCCGAACGACTTCTGCTGCAGTTCGGCCGCCTTCTGGGTGGCGTCGGCGATGGCGGCCATGATGAGGTCCTGCAGCATCTCGACGTCCTCGGGGTCGACAACGTCAGGTTCCAGTTTGATGCCGAGGATTTTCTGCTCGCCGGACATCGTGATGCGGACCGCGCCGCCGCCGGCGGTGCCTTCGACGGTGGCGGCCGCGAGTTCGGCCTGCGCTTTTGCGAGGAGCTCCTGCGCCTGCGCGAGGGCGTTGGCGTTGCCGCCCATGGAGCTGCGGCCGGGGAGACCGCCGCCGGCGCGGCGGAGGTACCGGTTGTTGCCGCTTCCTTTCGCCATCAGGATTCCTTTCCGACGGGCCGGCCGCCCATGGATTTCGCGGCTTCGACGAGGTGGCCGCGGCGCGGTTCGCGCTTCGGCTGGCCGGTGCCTTCGATGAGTTTCACGGTGAGACGGACTTCTCGGCCGAGGATGGCGGCCGCCTGCTGCTCGACCATGGCGCGGCAGACGGTATCGACCTTTTCGAGGGGCATCTTCCGCTGGAAGCCGAGCACGAGCTCGTCGCCGTCCATCTGGAGGACTTCGAACGAGCCGTTGAGCCACATCGCGTGGGAGGGGTTGACCATCTTGCAGTGTTCGTAGAGGTCGCGGGCGAAGCGCTCTTCGCGGCTGAGGGCGCTGTTCGCGGCAGGCTGCCGGGCCGGCGCTTCCGGACTGCCGCCAGCCTGCCGGGGCGCCGAAGCCGGGGCCGCCGTAACCGGCGCGGGAGCGGCTGCCGGGCGGGCGGGGCCGAGGATGATAGCTGCGCAGGCGATTTCGAGCGGGATGGGGCTCGCGGGGTCGAGCCGGAAATCGGCGCGGGCGAGCTCCGCGAGCGCCGACGCGAGGACCTGCACGGCATCGGGACGGGCGCGGGCCGCGGCCAGCAGCTCGTCGTCGACGGGTACCGAACCGTCGCGCAGGACCGCCCCGAGCAGCTGCCGGACGATATCGACGGCGCCGCGCGTGAAGCGGGCGATGTCGAGCCCATCGTCGGCGACGGACCGGGCGATATCGAGCGCGGCGGCGAGGTCCGATTCGAGGAGGGCGCGCACGAGGCCGGCCACGCGGGGGTCGTGGACCTGCCCGAGGGCGGCGCGCACATCCTCCACCGTCGGCGAAGCCCCGTAGCGTGCGATGACCTGCTCGAGCATCGTGATCGCGTCGCGCAGGCCGCCGCGCGACTGGACGGCGATGGCGAGGAGCCCCTCGCGGGGTACGGTTACGCCCTCCTGCTCGCAGATGTAGGCGAGGCGGTCGACGATGGCGTCGTTCGGGACGCGGTGGAAGTCGTAGCGCTGGCAGCGGGAGATGATCGTCGCGGGGACCTTGTGGAGGTCGGTCGTGGCGAGGATGAAGATGGCGTGCGGCGGGGGCTCTTCGAGCGTCTTGAGGAGCGCATTGAACGCGCCCTCGGTGAGCATGTGCACCTCGTCGAGCAGGTAGACCTTGCGGGCGAGGTCGGAGGGCGCGTAGGCGATTTTCTCGCGGAGTTCCCGGACGTCATCGATGCCGCGGTTGCTGGCGGCGTCCATTTCGATGAGGTCGAGCGCGGAGCCGCCGAGGATGGCGCGGCAGGGAGCGCACTCGTTGCAGGGTTCGCCCTCGCGCAGCGCCTGGCAGTTGACGGCGCGGGCGAGGATGCGCGCGGTGGTCGTCTTGCCGGTGCCGCGCGGGCCGCTGAAGAGGTAGGCGTGCGCGACCTGCCCGGTGGCGAGGGCGTTCTTCAGCGTGCGAACGATGTGGTCCTGTCCGACGACTTCGGCGAAACCCTTCGGCCGCCACTTTCCGTAGAGCACAAGCGCTCCTGTGCGCGGGGTACCCTGAGTATAGAACAGGTGTGCCACGCCGGCATGGCGCGGCAGCGTCAGTGCGCGTGGAAGTGCCGGAGGTCGCCGAGGTAATGCTCCTCGCGGGCGCGCATTTCCGCTTCCTCCTCGGGGCTGTTGACGTGGTCGTAGCCGCAGAGGTGGAGGATGCCGTGGACGAGCAGATGGGCGAGCTCGTCCTGCAAGCTGTGGCCGAGCTGGGCCGCCTGCCGGCGCGCGGTGTCGATGGAGATGGCGATGTCGCCGAGGCCGCGGGGGGCGTCCGGGGGCGCGACGAAGTCGTCGCCGCCGGGGGCTTCCTCGGGGAAGGAGAGGACGTCGGTCGGCTCATCGACGCCGAGGAATTCGGCGTTCAGGCGGCGGATTTCGGCGTCATCGGTGATGACGACGGCGAGTGCGGTGCCGGGCGGAACGTCCTCGCCGGCCATGACCCGGGCGGCCAGCGCTTCGAGGGCCGAGAGGTCAGCATCCGGGACGTCGACCTCGGTTTCGAAGGCGATGTCGTAGGCGGGCTCGGCAGCCACGGGCTAGCGGGCGAAGATTTCGACGGCGTCGCGGGCCGCGGACATCAGGGGCGCGGGCACGATGCCGAAGACGAGCACGCCGGCCGCCGTGGCGGTGAGGGCGACGGCGATCGAGGGCGAGGCGCGGAAGCGCTGCTCCGTGCCGGGTTCGCCGAGGAACATCACGCGGACGACGCCGAGGTAGTAGTAGGCCGAGACGACCGAGTTGAGCACGCCAACGATGACCAGCCAGACGAGGTCGGCGCGGACAGCCGCGTTGAAGATGTAGAGCTTCGCCCAGAAGCCGACGGTTGGCGGGATGCCGGTGAGGGACACGAGGCAGAAGGCGAGGCCGAGGGCGAGGAAAGGCGAGGTCTTCCACATCCCGGCGTAGTCGGCGATGCGGTCGGAGTTGATGCGCTGGGAGATCGCGATGACGGCGACGAACGCGCCGAGGTTCGTGAACGCGTAGGCTGCGACGAAGAGCAGGATGCCGCTCGCGCCGAGGGTGAACTCTTCGCCGGCGACGGAGATGGCGGCGAGGCCGACGAGGAAGTTGCCGGCCTGCGCGATGGAGGAGTACCCGAGCATCCGCTTGATGTCGGACTGGACGATGGCCATCAGGTTGCCGAGGGTCATCGAGACGGCGGCGATGACGGCGAAGATCATCGACCAATCGCTGCTGAGGAAGTCGGCGCCGAGCGCCTCGAAGAAGACGCGGATGGCGACGGCGAACGCGGCGGCCTTCGAGCCGACGGAAAGGAAGGCGGCGACCGGGGTCGGGGCACCCTGGTAGACGTCAGGCACCCACATCTGGAACGGCACGACGGCCATTTTGAAGCCGAAGCCGGCGATGAGGAGCGTCATCGCAACGATGAGGAGCGCGCGGTACGATTCGCCGTTCGCCTCGATAGCGGCGGCGATGTCGGGCAGGATGGTGGTGCCGGTGACGCCGTAGAGCAGCGCCATGCCGTAGAGCAGGAGCGATGACGCGACGGCGCCGAGGAGGAGGTACTTGAGCCCCGCCTCGGACGACTTCGCATCCTTCCCCCAGCCGGCGAGGATGTACTGCGGGATGGAGGAGAGTTCGAGGGCGATGAAGATGGTGATGAGGTCGCGGGCGCCGGCGAGGAGCATGAGGCCGGCGCAAACGGTGAGGACGAGCGCGTAGTACTCGCTTTGCCGGCGGCCTTCGCGGTTGACCCAGTCGATGGAGGCGAGGATGACCGTCGCGGTTACGCCGGCGAACACGTACTGGAAGAAGACGGCGTAGCGGTCCAGGACGATGGTCCCATCGAAGACTGTCTGGTAGTCGCCGCGGCCCACCCACGAGGTGGTCCAGAGCGCGGCAGTCAGCAGCCCCGCGAGGGCGAGGAAGGGCAGGAGGCGGCGCTGGCCGGGGAAGAGGGCATCGACGACCAGGACGACGCCGGCCGCCACGAGCACGCTGATCTGCGGCCCGAGTACGTCGATTCCGTTCATGCCTGCAACCTCGCAGCCAGGGTGGTCATGGCCGGTTCGATGACGTCCATGAGGAGTGCGGGGTAGACGCCGAGGAGGATGACGAGGGCGGCGAGGCCGGCGACGACGGCGTGCTCCCACCAGTGCCGCTGGTCGGTGAGTTCATCCCACTCGTGGCGGACGGGGCCGAACATCACGCGCTGCAGCATCCAGAGGATGTAGCCGGCGGAGAGGACGACGCCGATGATGGCGGCGAGGACGGCCCACTCGAACCGCTGGAAGGCGCCAAGGAAGACGGTGACCTCGGCGATGAAGCCGGCGAGCGCCGGCAGGCCGAGCGAGGCCATCCCGGCGAAGACCATGCCGGTGGCGATGAGCGGCATCTGGCGGGCGAGGCCGCCGAGGCGGGCGATCTCGCGGGTGTGGGTTCGTTCGTACATGAGGCCGATCATCACGAACATCAGCCCGGTGATGAGGCCGTGAGCGAGCATCTGGTAGGTCGCGCCGGTGAGGCCGGTCGAGCCGAGCGCCCCGATGCCGAGCAGGACGAGACCCATGTGGGAGACCGACGAGTAGGCGATGAGCCGCTTCACGTCGGTTTGACGGAGGGTGATGAAGCCGCCGTAGAGGACGCTGAAGGCGCCGATGCCGGCCATCCAGGCGTCCCAGTCATGGGCGACTTCGGGCATCAGGGTGACGCAGAGGCGGATGATGCCGTAGCCGCCCATCTTGAGCAGCACGCCGGCGAGCAAGACCGAGACGGCGGTGGGCGCATCGGAGTGGGCATCGGGCAGCCACGTGTGCAGCGGGACGATGGGCAGCTTCACGGCGAAGCCGACGAAGAGGAAGAAGAACACCCAGCCGAGCGGCAGGAGCGTATCGCGGAAGTCTGCTGAGGCGAGCCGCTCGATGTCGAATGTGCGGGCGTCGAAGGCGAGCACGAGGATGCCGATGAGCATGAAGGCGGAGCCGGCGATCGTGTACAGGACGAACTTCGTCGCCGAGTACTCTTTGCGGCCCGAACCCCAGATGGAGATGAGCAGGTACATGGGGAACAGCTCGAGCTCCCAGAAGAGGAAGAAGAGCATCAGGTCGAGCGAGACGAATACGCCGACGACGGAGCTGGCGAGGATGAGGAGGCAGGCGAAGTAGGCCCGCGGCCGGTGGGTCACGCTGAACGAGACGAGGACGGACGCGAGCGTGAGGCAGGTCGTGAGGACGACGAGCGGCAGGCTCAGGCCGTCGACACCGACGAAGTACTGGAGGTTGAAAGCGCCGATATCGACCCAGGAGTGGCGCTCGACGAACTGGTAGCCCTGCGCGCCGGGGTCGAAGCGGAAGAACATCGCGATGGAGAGCGCGAACATCGCGGCGGCGGCGGCGAGCGCCACCCATTTCGCCTGCTGCTCCATCCGCTGCGGGAGGAGGAGGATGAGGGCGGCCGCGATGGCGGGCAGGAAGATGAGGATGCTCAGTTCCACCACGACCTCCTAGAGCGGATTCGCCACGATGACGGCGATGAAGATGACGATGACGCCGGCCGCGACGCCGAGGCCGTAGGACTGGACTTCGCCGACCTGCACGGCCCGCAACCGGCTGCTGGCAGCCCGGCCGAGCTGGCCGGTCCCGTTCACGATGCCATCGACGACGCGGCGGTCGATCGTCTCGAGCAGCCGGCACCAGCCGCGGTAGAAGATGTTGCGGACGAAGAGGCCTTCGTAGAGGTCGTCGAGGAAGTACTTCCGTTCGAAGACCAGGGCGAAGGGCGCGAAGGTGGCGCGAATGGACGCCGAGTCGACCCAGCGGCGGATGTAGATGGCGTAGGCGGTGCCGATGCCGGCGAGCGCGATGATGGTCGAGGAGATGGCGATGCCGAGTTCGAACGTGCTGCCGTGGTGGCCGGCATGCGGAAGCGCGGCTTCGATGAAGTCCTTGAACATGTGGTCGTAGGCGAACCAGCCGGCGGCGATGGAGGGGACCGCAAGCACGATGAGCGGGCCTTTCATCGACCAGGGCGATTCGTGCGGGTGGGCCGGGTCGCCGTGGAAGTGGTTGTCCGGGTCGTGGTGGTCCACCGGTTCGCCGCCCTTGTAGGTGCCGTGGAAGGTCAGGAAGATGGCCCGGAACATGTAGAAGGCGGTCATGAAGGCGACGACGGCGCCGATCGCCCAGAGCGCGCGGTCGTGGCGCCATGCATCGAGCAGGATTTCATCTTTCGACCAGAAGCCGGCGAGCGGGAAGATGCCGGCGAGGCTGAGCGAGCCGATGACGAACGTCCAGTAGGTCACCGGCATGTGTTTCCGGAGGCCGCCCATCTTCCGCATGTCGAACGTGTTGGTCGCGTGGTTGACCGAGCCGCTCCCGAGGAACAGAAGCGCCTTGAAGAAGGCGTGGGTGAAGAGGTGGAAAATGGCGGCCACGTACCCGAGCGCGCCAAGCGAGAGCATCATGTAGCCGAGCTGGGAGACCGTCGAATAGGCGAGGACGCGCTTCAAGTCGGTCTGCACGAGCGCGATGGTGGCCGCGAGGATGGCGGTGATGGCGCCAATCCAGGCCACGACGTTGGCCGCATCGGCGGAAGCTTCGAAGACGGGGAAGAAGCGGGCGACGAGGTAGACACCGGCGGCGACCATCGTCGCGGCATGGATGAGGGCGGACACCGGGGTCGGGCCTTCCATCGCGTCGGGCAACCAGACGTGGAGCGGGAACTGGGCCGACTTGCCGGCGGCGCCGGCGAAGAGGCCGAGCGCGAAGAGCGTCACGATGGTGCTCTTCACCTCGCCGCTGGCGGCCCACTCCTGGATGGCGGTCACGTCGAAGGTGCCGGCGCGGGTCCAGATGAGGAGGAGGGCGGCGAGCAGGCCGAGGTCCCCGATGCGGGTGACGATGAAGGCCTTCTTCGCGGCGGCTGCGGCGCTGGGTTTGTGGAACCAGAAGCCGATGAGCAGGTAGGAGCAGAGGCCGACCAGCTCCCAGAACACGAACATCTGGAAGAGGTTGTCGGCGAGGACGAGGCCAAGCATCGAGGTGGTGAAGAGGCACATGTGGGCGAAGTAGCGGCCGTAGCCGTGGTCGCCCTGCATGTAGCCGGTGGAGTAGACCTGGACGAGGAACGCGACGGTCGTGACGACGACCAGCATGACCGCGGTGAGGCCGTCGACGCGGACGCCGATGGGAACGCTGAGGTCGCCGGCGGTGAACCACTGGTGGGTGTACTGCGCGACGCCGCCGCCGGCATCGATGACGTTGAAGAGCGTGACGTAGCTCAGCACCATCGCGGCGCCGATGCCGAGGATCGCGGTGTAGCCAGCGATGGCCGGGAGCTTTCGGAGGTAGAGCGCGATGAGCCCCCAGGCGACGAGCGGGCAGGCCATGATGGCCCAGAGCACGGCCTGGTCGATCGTCGGCGTCGAAGCGGCGGACGGCTCGGCAGCGAGGAACAGCATGGGCTAGATCTTCCTCAGGATTTCGCGGGCGACGTGCGCCTTGCCCGTCGGCACGTAGAGGGTGCGTTCATCGAGCATGGACGCCTTTTCGCCGTAGCCGATGGGCGGCACGATGCGCACCGAGAGCGCCTCGGCGGCAAACAGTTCCGCCCAGGTCTGGGCGACGTAGGCGTTGCGGACCGTCATGAATTCAACCCACATGCTGCTTCACGACCTGAGGAGATTCAGCCGGTCGACGTCGATGGTTTCGCGGTTGCGGTAGACGGCGACGGCGAGCGCAAGGGCGACCGCGGCTTCGGCAGCGGCCACGGTGAGGATGAAGACGACGAAGGTGTGCCCGGCAATCGGATTCGGGCTCACGGCGAAGCGGGAGAAGGTGATGAGCGTGAGGTTGACGGCGTTGAGCATCAGCTCGACGCCCATGAGGACGCCGATGGCGTTCCGCTTCGAGAGGGAGATGGCGAGGCCGAGGCAGAAGAGGAGGGCGCCGACGGTGAGGAAGTGTTCGATGCCGGGGGTCATACGAGGGCATCCTCCGCTTCTTCTTCGGGGCTGCGGGTCAGCATGATGGCGCCGACGAGCGCGGCGGTGAGCAGCACGCTCGCGATTTCGAACGGCACCACCCAGGTCGTCAGCAGCGCAGTTCCGAGGGCGCGGGCATCGAGGCCGGCAGGAGCTTCGTCGACTGTGTTCCACGCCGTGTCATGGACGACGAAGAGGAAGATGGCCGCAAGGCACACGGCGAGCAGGATGCCGGGGAGCGCCCAGCGGGTTTCGCCGTTATCGCGGCCGGAGCGCGGCGTGAGCAGCACGGCGAAGAGCACCAGCACCGCGATGGCGCCCACGTAGATGATGACCTGCGCCATGGCGATGAAATCGGCCGAGAGGAGCACGAAAAACCCGGCGACGCCGATGAAGGTGAGGATGAGGAAGAGAACGGCGTGAAGCAGGTTGCGGGAGACCATCACCCCGCCCGCAGCGACGAGCGTGAGGGCGGCGAGCACCCAGAAAGCGAAGGACGGACCGAAACCTTCCATCAGGACCGCTCCCCGACGGGGATGTAGCCGCCAGCCTGCTTGACGAGGCGCGGGCGAGTCGGCGTCTGCTCGGGCCGGTAACCGTTGAAGCGGGCCCAGGCGTAGACGAGCGCGACCGAGAGGACGATGTTGACGAGGGCGAAGACGTAGATGAGCCCCTTCGCGTAGTCCTGTTCGGACCAGAGCATGCGCTCCGTGCTAACGATGAGGAGGTTGAAGACGCCAAGCGGCAGGAGGAACTTCCACGCGAACGCCATGAGCTGGTCGGCGCGGAGACGCGGGAGCGTGCCGCGGGTCCAGATGAAGAGGAAGTAGAAGAGGTGGGTCTTGGCGATGAAGATGAGCCAGCCGGGCACCCACTGCTCGAGGCCGAAGAAGGTCCAGCCGCCGAGGAAGACGGTCGCCGCGAAGCCGGAAGCGGCGAGGGCGTAGCCGATATCCATGCCGTAGAAGAGGCCCCACTTCATGCCGGAGTACTCGGTGAGGTAGCCGGCGACGATTTCGGACTCGGCCTCGGCGATATCGACCGGGGTGCGGTTGAGCTCGGCGCTGACGCAGATGAAGTAGATGACCAGCGCGAGGGGCTGGACGAACACCATCCAGATGTTGAACTCGTCAGCCCAGGCCACCATGCCGGAAAGGCTGATGGTGCCCGTCATGACGACGGCGCCGAGGAGCGCCAGGACGAGCGGCGATTCGTAGCTGATCGCCATGGAGACGATGCGCATCGCGCCGAAGAGGCTGTACTTGTTGTTGGCGCTCCAGCCGGCCATGAACGTGGCGATGACCGGGAGGGAGGAGACCGCGAGGAAGTACATCAGGCTGACGGGGATATCGGCGATGACCATGTTCTCGCCGAAGGGGATGACAGCCCAGAGGAGCACGGCCGGCATCACGAAGACGATTGGCGCGATGTACATCACCGCCCGGTCAGCGCGGGTCGGCGTCAGCGCTTCCTTCTGGATGAGCTTGATGGCGTCGGCGATCGGCTGGAGGAGGCCGAAGGGGCCAACCCGGTTGGGGCCGAGGCGCGACTGCATGCGGCCGATGATGCGGCGCTCGCCGTAGACGCCGACGATGAGCTGTGAGGGGAGGACGAAGAGGAGGAAGCTCGCGACGAAGCCGATGAGCGCGGCGAGGACGTAGACGACGCCGAACGGCAGGATGCGGTCGGCCGCCTCGAGAATTTCGCGGGAGAGGTTGCCGAGGTCGCGGATGTCGTACCACTTGTCCGAGACGAGGAACGGGGTCACCGGTCGATCTCCCCCACGACGATATCGATGGAGCCGAGGACGACGATGGCGTCTGCGACGGTGCCGCCGACGGTCATCTCTTTGAGGGCGGAGAGGTTGATGAACGAGGGCGGCCGGATGTGGAAGCGGTAGGGCGAAGGCCCCTCGTCGGAAACGAGGTAGTAGCCGAGTTCACCGCGCGGGCTTTCGATGCGGGCGTAGGCTTCGCCCTTCGGGGGCCGGAGCGCGAGGGGAACCTCGGTGCGGAAGGGTCCGCCGGGGAGGCCATCGAGCGCCTGCTGGATGATCTTGAGGCTCTGCCGCATCTCTTCGAGGCGGACGATGAAGCGGTCGTAGCTGTCGCCGTTGTAGCCGATGGGGATGTCGAAGTCGTACTGCTCGTAGCCGCAGTACGGGTCAGCCTTGCGGATGTCCCAGGCGATGCCGCTGCCGCGGAGCATCGGGCCGGAGAGCGAGGCGTTGGTCGCCATCTCGGGGGTCAGGACGCCGACGCCGCGGGTGCGGGCGATGAAGATCTCGTTGCCGGAAAGGAGCCCCTCCATTTCGTCGATGAACGGCGGGAACTCGCGGAGGACACGGCGGACCATCGGCTCGAACTCGGGCCGGAGGTCGAAGGCGACGCCGCCGATGCGCATGTAGTTGCAGGTGAGGCGGGCGCCGGAGGTGACTTCGAAGATGTCGAGGATTTTTTCGCGCTCGCGGAAGGCCCACATGACCGGGGTTTGCCAGGCGCCGGTGTCGTTGGCGAAGGCGCCGATGGCCATGCAGTGGCTGGCGAGCCGCTGGAGCTCGGCCATGATGACGCGGATGGCGTTGCCGCGGGGCGGGACTTCGATGCCGGCGAGCTTTTCGACCGCGAGGCAGTAGCCGAGGTTGTTCGACATGCTGCTGAGGTAGTCGGTGCGGTCGGTGAAGGGGATGTTCTGGGTGTAGGTGCGCTCCTCGGCAAGCTTCTCCATCGAGCGGTGGAGGTAGCCCATCACCATCTCGGCGTCGATGACCTTTTCGCCGTCGACGGTCGCTTTGATGCGGAAGACGCCGTGGGTGGAAGGATGCTGGGGCCCGATGTTGATGACGAACGGTTCGCTCTTGATGATGCCGGTCATTCGATCACCTTCACGGGCGGCTCCTGGCGGCGGGCAACGCCGGCGAATTCGCCGAGGCCCGGCTGAAGGCCGCCGGGCATCGCGAGGAAGTCCTTGCGGAGCGGCCAGCCGGGATAGCCCTCCCAGAGGAGGATGCGGTAGAGGTTCGGGTGCCCCGCGAAGCGGATGCCGAAGAGGTCGTAGGCTTCGCACTCCTGCATCCAGGCGCCGTGGAAGACAGGCGTCACGCTGGGAACCTCGGGGTTCTCACGGCCCCACGCTTCGACTTTGAAGCAGGCGAGGTGGTTCTTTTCGAACGACTGGATGTGGTAGACGACTTCGAAGTGGTCCCAGTAGTCGACGCCGCAAAGGTTCGTGAGGTGGACGAGGTTCGCGTCCGGGTCGTCGCGGAGAGCCCGGAGCGTTTCGACGAGCCTGTCGGGCTTGAGGTAGCAGGCGGTCTCCGTCGTGCGGTCGACGGAGCCGGGTACGAGCGCTTCGGCGAGCGCGGCGGCTTCGGAACCGGTGAGTTCGCGGGTCACAGGCGCCACTCCAGGGCTCGTTTTCGCCAGGCGTAGATGCCGCCCACGACGAACGTGGCGATGAAGAGGAGGCCTTTGCCGTAGCCGACCCACCCGACGGTGTCGAAGACCATCGCCCAGGGGAAGAGGAAGATGATTTCGACGTCGAGGAGGACGAAGAGGAGGGCGATGTAGTAGTAGCGGAAGTTGAACTGGACGAGGCTCGGCCCTTCGGTGCGGAGACCGCATTCGTAGATGTCGTCGCGGACGACATCGGGGCGGAATTTCGGGCGGATGCGGGCGAACTGGAGCGCCCACGACGTGACGACAGCGCCGAGCGGGAAGATCAGCGCGATGATGACGAGGATGCCGATGTGACCGTATTCGTACAGCACGCGGGGGCCGTTTGTGAAATTCGTCCCTAAGGACCGGCGCTGACTATAGCACGGGCTCCCGTGCCGGACAAAGGCGCCGGCAGGGACCGGGTCAGCGGCGGAGGCGGACGATGGGGCCTTCGGCGTAGAGCTGGCCGACGGGGATGCCGAGGCGCTGGTGGACGTTGAGCGGGATGCCGATATCGGCGAGGTAGAGCTCGCCGACCATGCCGCGCGCCTGGGGATCGAGGCAGCCGCGCTTCGGGAGGTCGAGCATGAGCGTCGTGACCGCGCGGATGGCCGGCATGCTGACTTCGCCGGTGGTCGCGTTGACGCCGGTGGGGATGTCGAGCGCGAGGATGGGCCGCCGCGATTCGATCGCGAGGCGCGTCACGGCGGCTGCGACGCCGACCGGCGGGCCTTCGAGGCCGTAGCCGACGAGGGCGTCGATGACGAGGTCGGCGCCGGCGAGCTGCTCTTCGAGGCGGACTTCGCTGGTCTCGAGGTCGGCGGGCTGAAGGAGGCCGGTCTGCCTGAGGATGTGGAGCTGGCGGCGGGCCGTGAAGGAGACCTCCTCTTCGACGCCGCCGATGACGGGCTCGACCCGGCAGCCCCAGTTGGCGAGGTGGCGGATGGCCGCGAGGCCGGCAGCGCCTTTGTTGCCGCCGCCGGCGAGGACGACGACGCGCTGGCCGCGGCCGCGGCCCCCCAGCATGGCGAAGGCGAGGATGGCGGCGCTGCGGCCGGCGTTCTCGGTCAGCTGGAGGATATCGAGGCCGAACTCTTCCTGGGCGAGACGCTGGACGTCGCGCATCTGCGCGGCGGTAACGGAGCAGACGTCGGAGCAGCGGCGCTGGGGGAACCCGGCAGGGTCGGGCTTGACGGGCATACGCACCTCACGGCCCCACCGGGGGCCACGGGCTCTGGAGTCTACGGAATCGTCCGGGGCCGCGTCATGCCCCGGCAGGCCGAGACGGGTACGAAGCAGTGACACGGGCGCTGATGCCTCCGCGGGTGTTGAATTCGCCGGTGACGGTGGCCGAGCGGGGCTGCACGGCAGCCACGATGTCATCGAGGATCGTGTTCACGACGTCCTCGTAGAAGATGCCGCGGTTGCGGAAGGCATGGAGGTAGAACTTGAAGGAGCGGAGTTCGATGCACTTCCGGTCCGGCACATAGGTGACGCGGATGGTACCGAAGTCCGGCTGGCCGGTCATCGGGCAGACGCTGGTGAATTCGGGCGCGATGAACTCGATGACGTAGTCGCGCCCGGGGAACTGGTTGTCGAAGGCGTCGATAGTGCCGTCGGTGCGGAAGGTGTTGTTCGGGTTCATGGCGTGTCACCTGCAGGTTCGGACGGCGGCCGCGCAGACGCAAGGTCAACCGCGGGGCAGCCCGAGGCCGCGGGTGGCGATGATGTTGCGGTTCACCTCGCTCGTGCCGCCGGCGATGGTGTAGCTGGGCGCGGCGAGCGCCCAGCGTTCGACTCTGCCGCGGAGGGGCGCCCAGCGGGAGCCGGGCTCGAGCTGGCCGGGCAGGCCGAGCACGCGCAGGCCGGTGATCCCCATCTGCCGCTGGAGTTCGGTGCCGAAGATTTTCGAGACTGAGGCCTCGGCGTTCGGGACTTTGCCCTCGCTCTGCATCTGGGCGACGCGGTAGCAGAGCCAGCGGCCGATTTCGAACTCGAGGTACCGCTCGGCCAGCTCGTGCCGGATTTCATCGCGGCGCAGGTGCGGGTGCTCGCGGACGTAGTCGATGAGCGCATAGAGAGTGCTCCGCGTCATGACGACGCGGTTGATGCTCGACCGCTCCTGGTCGAGCGTGGTGGTGGCGATGTACCAGCCGCGGTTCTCTTCGCCGACGAGGCAGTCAGCGGGCACCCGGACATCGTCGAAGAAGACTTCGCAAAAGTGGTGGCTGCCCATCAGGTTGACGAGCGGGCGAACGGTGATGCCGGGCAGCCGCATATCGACCATGAAGTAGCTGATGCCGCGGTGCTTGGGGGCCTCGGGGTCGGTGCGGGCGAGGAGGATGCCCCAGTCGGCCTCCTGCGCGCCGCTCGTCCAGATTTTCTGGCCGTTGATGACGTAGACGTCGCCGTCGCGGACGGCGCGGGTCTGCAGCGAGGCGAGGTCGGAGCCGGCGCCGGGTTCGGAGAAGAGCTGGCACCAGTGGTCGTCGGCGGTGCGCATGCCGGGGAGCCAGCGCTGCTGCTGGGCGGGGGTGCCGTGCATCATGAGGGCGGGGCCGGCGAGCCAGACGCCCTGGTCGTAGGCCCCGGGGGCGCCGGCGGAGCTCATCTCCTCCATGTAGACGGTCTGGGTCATGTAGCTGGCGCCGGCGCCGCCGAACTCTTTCGGCCAGCCCATGGTGAGCCAGCCGCGGGCGGCAAGCTTTTTGCGGAACTGGCGGGTGAACTCCTTTTCCTCGGGCGTCATCTCCTCGCGGTCGTTGCGCATGTCCCACGTCTCGCGGGGGAGTTCGGCATCGAGGAAGGCGCGCACCTCGGCGCGGAAGGCGGCGTGTTCGGGAGCGTCGCGGAAAAGCATGGGGCGGTCCGGGCTGTCAGGATCTCGGCAGGGCGAGTATAGCCGGGCGGGCGGCAGCGGGCGGTGGGCAGGCCGGCGCGGGTGGCGTAGGCTTCCTCCACCCTACCTCGACGGAGACAGCCTGATGCAGTTTCGCGACATCATCTACGACGTTCACGAGGGCGTGGCGCGGATTACGCTCAACAAGCCGGAGAAGCTGAACGCGCTCTCCTGGGGCTCATGGGCCGAGATCGAAAATGCCGTCGCCATGGCCGAAGCGGACGACGCGGTGAAGGCAGTGGTGTTCACCGGCGCGGGCCGCGGCTTCTGCGCCGGGACGGATTTGACGACGGCGACCCGGGAGGAGGACTGGCCGGCGCGGCCGTTCCCCGGGCGGGCGGGGATGATGCGGTCGCGGTTCCTCGCGACGGCGCAGGTGTACCACTGCCGGAAGCCGACGATCGCGGCGGTCAACGGGCCGTGCGTGGGTGCCGGGTTTTCGCTCGCGATGGCCTGCGACATCCGCATCGCCGCCGAGTCGGCGCGGTTCAGCGCCATCTTCGTGAAGCGCGCCATCGTCGCCGACACGGGGTCGACCTGGCTGCTGCCGCGGCTGGTCGGCCCGGAGTGGGCGTACCGGCTGCTGTACACGGGCGAGATCATCGACGCGCGGCAGGCGGAGCGGATCGGGCTCGTGAGCGAGGTCGTGCCGGACGACGACCTGCCGGCCGCGGCCGGCGCGCTGGCCGGGGCCATCGCGCGCGGCCCAAGCGTGGCGATCGAGCTGATGAAGCGGCTCGTGCAGGAGGGCGCGACGCGCGGCCTCGATGAGCAGATCGAGCTGGAGCAGTTCCTGCAGCAGATTACGCACGCGACCGAGGACGCCGCCGAGGGGCGGCAGTCGTTCCTCGAGAAGCGGGAGCCGCGGTTCAAGGGGCGCTAATGAAGAGACGCCACCAGGTTGTCACCTCTCAGCACCGCCGCTGTTCCGGCACGCTGCTTCGGTGCGGCTGACACTTATGGCATGAACCTGTTGTCTGCCATCGCGCCCAAGTCGGTGCCCGCGGACCCGGTGGAGGGGATTGCGGGCCGGGTCGCCTTCACCGCAGCGGTGAAGGCGGTGAAGGCCTCCGCGGAGATGCAGGCCGAGCTCGTGCGGCTGCTGGACCCGAACGTGGGGAAGCACCTCGACCGGAGCGCCTGAAGAACGAGCGGGGTTCGGCTGCTACGCTCTGTGCATCACCACTGTGGGATGCGCATGCGAGAGGTTCCGGCTGAGCTGATTACGGAGACGGTGGCGCGGCTCGCCATCGAAGCGACGCACTTTCTGCCCGAGGACGTCGAAGGGGCGATCCGCGCGGCGCGCCAGACCGAGCGGTCGCCGCTGGCGGTCCAGATCATCGACGAAATTCTCGAAAACGCGCAGGTGGCGCGGGAGCGGATGCTGCCGCTCTGCCAGGACACGGGGACGGCAGTCGTCATCCTCGAAATCGGGCAGGACGTGCACATTACCGGCGGCTACGTCATCGACGCCGTCAACGAGGGCATCCGGCGCGGCTACAGCGAAGGCTACCTGCGGAAGTCGATCGCGGCGCGGCCGTTCAGCGCGCGGGTGAACACCGGCGACAACACGCCGGGCGTCATCCACACGGAGATCGTGCCGGGCGACCGGATCAAGGTGATGTTCATGCCGAAGGGCGGCGGCTGCGAGAACATGTCGCGCTACCAGAACTTCCTGCCGGGCATGGGCAAGCAGGCGGTCATCGACTTCGTCTGCGAGACGGTCGATATGTCGGGCGGCAACCCGTGCCCGCCGCTGGTGATCGGCGTCGGGGTGGGCGGCACAGCCGAAAAGGCGATGACGATGGCGAAGCACGCGCTCTTCCGGAAGATCGGCGAGCGCAGCCCCGACCCGGAGGTGGCGGAGCTGGAGCAGGAGCTGCTGCAGGCAGTCAACGAGCTGGGCGTCGGGCCGCAGGCGGTGGGCGGGAGCACCACGGCGCTGGACGTGTTCGTCGAGACGTACCCGACGCACATCACCGCGCTGCCGGTGGCCGTCAACATCCAGTGCCACAGCGCGCGGACCAAGCAGGCGGTCATCTGAGATGACGGCGCCGCTCCGGCTCGTGCCAGCCGAGGCCGTGGACGCTGAGCGGGTCGCGGACCTCGTGAACCGGGCGTACGCGCGGTACCGGCACCTGTTCGCCGGCCAGCGGACGACGCCTTCGGAGCTGCTGGCCGAAGCAGGGCCGGGCGCGCGCTTCATCGTGGCCGAAGAGGACGGCGTGCTCATCGGGAGCGCGCTGGTCGCGGCGGCGGAGCGGTTCATCGAGCCGGACATGCTGGGGCCGGCGGGGACGCCGCGGCCCGCCCCGGGCGCCATCCCGGCCGGGCACCCGTGGGAGGGGGCGCTCTACTTCGGAATGGCGGCCGTCGAGCCGGCGCGGATGAACGGCGGGCTCGGCCGGCGCATGGTCGCGTTCGCGGAGGAGCTGGGGCGGAAGGAGGGCTACCGGGCCGTCGCGCTCGGCACGGTGCGCGAATTCGGGCTGGTCGACTACTACGAACGGCTCGGCTACCGCGTCATCCACGAAGTCGAACACGCGGCGGGGCACTGGGATTTCCTCGTGCCACACCGGTACTGCGAGATGGTGAAGCCGCTGTGAGGCCGGATGCGCTGGTGATCGAAGAAGCGAGCCCGTGCGATGCGGTCGCCCTGGCGCGGCTGATCAACAGCGCCTACCGGGTGGAGGACTTCTTCAAGGCGGCCGACCGGACGACGCTGGACGAAGTGCGCCAGCTGCTCGAGCGCGAGACGTTCCTCGTCGCCCGGGAGGCAGACGGGAGCATCGCCGGGTGCGTTCGCGTCGCGGCGGAACCGCCGGAGGGGCACTTCGGGATGCTCGCCGTCGACCCGGGGCACAGGGGTGCGGCCTCGGGCGGCGGCTCGTCGCAGCGGCAGAGGCGCGAGCACGGGCGGCGGGCTGCCTGCGGATGTCGCTCGAGGTGGCCAGCCCGCGCACGGAATTGCCGGCCTACTACGCGCGGCTCGGCTACCGCGTCACGGGTGCGAAACCGTGGCCCGCGGAGGCGCTGCACGAGCTGAAGGCGCCGGCCCATTTCATCGTTATGTCCAAAACACTGGGGGAAGACCCCGCGGAGGCACCACATGGCTGATTCGGTACGGCTGACGACGCCGCTGACGGACGACGTGATCGAGGGACTCACGATTGGGACGCACGTGACGTTCAGCGGCGTGATTTACACGGCGCGCGACGCGGCGCACAAGCGGATGATCGAGCTGATGAAGCGGGGCGAGCCGCTGCCCATCGACCTCCGCGGGCAGGTCATCTACTACGTCGGGCCGACGCCGCCACGGCCGGGGGCCGTCATCGGGTCGGCGGGGCCGACGACGGCGATGCGGCTGGACCCGTACACCATCCCGATGCTCGAGGCTGGCCTGAAGGGGATCATCGGCAAGGGCGGGCGGGGACCGGCCATCCGCGAGGCGATCAAACAGCACCATGCGGTCTACTGCATCGCCGTGGGCGGGACGGGGGCGCTCCTCAACCGGCACATCAAGTCGGCCGAGGTCGTCGCGTTCGAAGACCTCGGGACGGAGGCGATCCGGCGGCTGGAAGTCGAGGACTTCCCGGCCATCGTCGTGAACGACTGCCACGGCGGCGACCTGCTGGAAGCCGGCAAGCGGCAGTACCGGACGAGTTCGCGGCCGATCCCGGCCGTGCAGTCGCTCGGGGGGTAGCGGGCGGCGGTCAGCGGCGGCCGAACTGGCGCTCGATCGCCTCGGTGCCGAGGTGGATGAGCGTCGGCCGGCCGTGCGGGCAGGTGCGGGGCGTGGCCGCGGCGGCGAGGTCGTCGACGAGGCGGCGCATCTCCTCCATCGAAAGGGCCATCCCGGCGCGGACGCTCGAATGGCAGGCGATGGTCGCCGCCGCGCGGCCGAACCCGGCGGGCACGCGGTCGTCCCGCTCGATGGCGTCGAGGACGCTCCGCACGGCGTCGACCGGGTCATCGGCGCGGAACCCGTCGGGCACCTGCCGCAGCAGCAGCGCGCCGTCGCCGAACGGTTCGAGGACGAGGCCGAGTTCGGCGAGGTCAGCGGCGGCAGCCTCAGCGACCGCCGCGAGGGCAGCGCCGACCTCCACCAGCACCGGCTCGAGGAGGGGCTGGACGGCCGGTGGCCCCGCGGCAGCGCGCCGGGCGAGGATGCGGTCGTAGACGACCCGCTCATGGGCCGCGTGCTGGTCCACGAGGTACATGCCGTCGGGGCCCTCGGCGACGATGTACGTCGCGTTCAGCTGGCCGACGACGCGGAGGAGCGGCAGGAGGTCGCGGTGGGGCGCCGGCTGGGCCGGCGCCGGCGCGGGCTGCACGGGGCGGGTCAGCGCCAGCACGCCCTGGGTCGGGACCGGGCCCCGGAGGGCCGGCGGCGGCTCGACGCGCGGGGCGGCTGCGGCGTCTGCGTCCGCTGGCGGCGCGGGTGAGGGCGGCTGGCCGCCCGCCCGCTCGGCCGCCGGCGGAGTCACGGAGATGACCGGGCGCCATGCGACCGGCGCGGCCGCCTCGAGGGCGGCGCGGACCGCGAGGCGGATAGCGCGCGCGACGAGCCGCTCATCCCGGAAGCGGACTTCGGCCTTGGCCGGGTGGACGTTCACATCGACCTCGTCGTCCGGGAGGCGGAGGTGGAGCGCCGCGACGGGGAACCGGCCGACGGGCAGCTGCGACTGGTAGGCCTCCGTGACCGCGAAGAGAAGCGCGCGGCTCTGCACCCAGCGGCCGTTGACGAAGATGGAGATGCCGCCGCGGTTGCCGCGGTGCAGGGACGGCGGCCCCGCGAGCCCGGCGACGGTGACCGGGCCCTCGCCGGCCGCGACGTCCAGGACCTGGCGGGCGAGGTCGGCGCCGTACACGGCAGCGAAGGCGTGGCGGATGTCGTCGTCGCCGGGCGTGCTCAGCACGCGGCGGCCGCCGTTGAGCACGTGGAAGGCGATGCCCGGGTAGGCGAGGGCGTAGTGCGCGGCGAGGGTGGTGATGGCCCGGGCCTCGGCGGCCGGCGAGCCGAGGAACTTGCGGCGGGCCGGGACGCGCGCGAAGAGGTCGCGCACGGTGATGGTCGTGCCCTCGGGCGCCGGGCGGGCCATCCGGCGCACCGGGCGGCCTTCGGCGAGGGCGAGGAAGACGCCGACCGGTTCGCCGCGGGCGCGGGTCAGGATTTCGACGTCGGCAGCGGCGGCGATGGAGGGAAGCGCCTCGCCGCGGAAGCCGAGCGTGTGGACCCGGTGGAGGTCATCGACGGAGGCGATTTTCGAGGTGGCGTGCCGCTCGAAGGCCAGTTCGACGTCGCCCGGGGGGATGCCGCGGCCGTCGTCGCTGACTTCGATGCGGGCGATGCCGCCTTCGTCGAAAGCGAGCTGGATGCGCGTCGCGCCGGCATCGATGGCGTTGTCCAGCAGTTCGCGGACGACGGAGACAGGGCGTTCGACCACTTCGCCGGCCGCGATGCGGGCCGCGACTTCCGGGGGGAGGACGCGGATGGCGCCGGCGGTCACCGCGGCACCCGGCCGGCGCGGGCCCGGGCGCGCAGCTCGTAGAGCTTCTGGATCGCTTCGATGGGCGTCATGCCGTCGACATCGAGCCCGGCCAGCTCCTCTTCGATGGGGGAGACGGCAGCGAACAGGGCCGGCTGGAAGGCTTCGGGCGCCACGCGCCCGTTCGCCGGCAGCGCCGGCGAGGAGGCGCCGGGCTGCCGCTGCGCCTCGAACTCCGAGAGGAGGTGTTCGGCCCGATTGATGACCGCGTGGGGCAGGCCGGCGAGCCGGGCGACGTGGATGCCGTAGCTGCGGTCGGCGGCGCCGGGCACGACGCGGTGCTCGAACACGACCTCCCCACCCTCCTCGCGCACCGCGACGTGGGCGTTGCGCACGCGCGGGAGGACGCCTTCGAGCGCAGTGAGTTCGTGGTAATGGGTGGCAAAGAGCGTGAGGGCGGCGCCTTCTTTCCGGTTGTGGAGGAATTCGATGACCGCGCGGGCGATGGCCATGCCGTCGTACGTGCTGGTGCCGCGGCCGACTTCGTCGAGGATGACGAGCGAGCTCGGCGTCGCGCGGTGGAGGATTTGCGCGGTTTCGACCATTTCGACCATGAAGGTCGACTGGCCGGCGGCGAGGTCGTCCTGGGCGCCGATGCGGCTGAAGATGCGGTCGAAGAGCGGGAGCCGGGCCTCGGCGGCCGGGACGAACGAGCCGGCCTGGGCGAGCAGGGCGATGAGCGCGACCTGCCGGAGGAAGGTCGACTTGCCGCTCATGTTCGGGCCGGTGATGACGAGGATTTGTGTGTCGCCGCCGAGGACGCAGTCGTTCGGGACGAAGCGGCCGGTGCCGACGGCGGCCTCGACCACAGGATGGCGGCCCGCCCGGATGTCGAGCTCACCAGCGGTGAACGCCGGGCGGGTGTAGCCGCGCTCTGCGGCGGTTTCCGCCAGCCCGAGGATGACATCGACCTTCGCGACGCCTTCGGCGACGGCCTGGAGCCCGGGAAGCCCGGCAGCCAGCGACTCGAGGAGTGCGGCGAACGCCTGGCGTTCGAGCTCGACGAGCCGGTCGCGGGCGCCGATGAGGCGCGATTCGTACTCTTTCAGCTCCTCGGTGACGTACCGCTCGGCGCCGACGAGGGTCTGGCGGCGCTGGTAGTGCGGCGGGACGAGGGCGGCGTTCGCTGCCGAGACTTCGATGTAGTAGCCGAAAACTTTGTTGTGCCCGACCTTGAGCGATTTGATGCCGGTGCGCTCGCGCTCCTGCCGCTCGAGGCCGAGGAGGAAGCTCCGTGCGTCGCGCGTGAGGGCGTGGAGCGAGTCGATTTCGGGGCTGAAGCCGGGGCGGATGACGCCACCCTCATCGAACGAGGCGGGCGGGTCCTCGGCGAGGGCGGCATCGAGCGCAGCGAGCGGCTCGGCGGCGCCGCTGAAGGCGGAGACGGCCTCGGCGAGCAGCGGCGGCAGCTCCGCTGCCGGAAGCCGCGCGCCGAGGTCGAAGACGGCGCGGAGGCCATCGCGCAGGGCGGCCAGGTCGCGCGGAGTTGCTGAGCGGGCGCCGACTTTGCCGGCGAGGCGCGCGAGGTCCGGCATGCCGCGGAGGACGGCCTGGGCGCGCTCGCGTTCGATGGGGCGGCCCATGGCCCAGGCGACAGCGTCGAAGCGGGCTTCGAGCGCCTCGCGGTCGCGCAGCGGGTGCGAGAGCCAGTGGCGGAGCAGGCGGGTGCCCATCGCCGTCCGGCTCCGGTCGATGACGGCGAGGAGCGACGCCGTCTTGCCGGGGGCGGGGAAGACATCGAGGTTGCGGAGGGTGCGCTCGTCCACCAGCAGCCCTGACTCCGGGCCTTCGGCCCGGACGCGCTGGATGGCGCCGAGGGCGGCGGGGTAGGTTTCGCGGAGGTAGATGAGGAGGTGGGCGACGGCTGCCGCGGCGGCCGGCCCGGGCAGGAGGCCGGCCTGCGCGTGCTCGCCGAACTGGCGGGCGAGTTCGGCTTCGACGGCGAGGTCGCTCAGGAGGGGGCGCTGGACGACCGGGAGGGGAAGGGCCGGCGCATCTGCGAGGTCTTCGAGGAGGAGTTCCGCGAGAGGAGAACGCCCGGCTTCGAGGAGCGCGTCTTCGCCGGGGATGACGCGGACTTCGCCGGTGGTGACGTCGGCGAGAGCGAGCGCGGCGTCGCGGCCGCGGCGGACGAACGCGCCGAGGTAGTTCGGCCGGCCGGCTTCGAGCGAGGCCTCGGACGTGACGGTGCCCGCGGTGACGATGCGGACGACGTCGCGGGGAACGAGGCCTTTGACCTCGGAGGGGTCGGCAAGCTGCTCGCAGATGGCGACGCGGTAGCCGCGGGCGACGAGTTTCGCGACGTGCTGGTCGATGGCGTGGTAGGGGACGCCGGCGAGCGGGACGCGCAGGTCCTTGCCCATCGGCTTCGAGGTCAGCGTGATCTGCAGCTCCTCGGCGACGAGCTTCGCATCGTCATCGAAGGTTTCGTAGAAATCGCCGAGGCGGAAGAAGAGGATGGTGCCCGGGTAGCGCTTGCGGAGGTCGAGGTACTGCTGCCGGATAGGCGTCGACACGCGGCGGAACTCCGGCCCCTTCGCGGGGGCGAAGGCCATTGTAGCGCGGGCGAACGGATGTGCGCCGGGTTAGTCGGCAGCGGCCGCAGCGGGCTGGGGCGCGGCGCGGCGCGCCCAGCGGCCGGGCATCAGCCCCTTGCAGACGCCGGCGCGGCAGACCTTGTCGACGATGTGCTCGACGTACTCGTCGCGGAAGGTCTTGAGCGACGTCTTGATGCTCGTCATCGCGAACTGGCCGTGGAGGCAGTTGGACCAGACGAGCGTGCCGATGAGCTTCTCGAAGTTGTCGAGGTCAGCGTCGCGGCCGCCGCCGGCAGCGATGCGGCGGAGGATTTCGACGGCGCGCTGAGTGCCGCCGTGACAGGTGGTGCAGCGGCCGCAGCTCTCGTCCTCGCAGAAGCCAAGGAAGAAAAGGCAGAGGTCCACGATGCAGGCCGACTGGTCGAAGAAGACGACCCCGCCGGAGCCGAGGAACATGCCGCGCTCGCGGTACGGGTCGAGGGTGAGGGTGAGGTCGATGTCGGAAGCGGGGAGGACGCCGGAGAGCGGCCCGCCGGGCTGGAAACCCTTGAGCGGGAGGTCGCCGCTGAGCCCGCCGGCGTACTGCTCGAGGAGGGTGCGCACCTTCGGGCCGAAGGGGATTTCGATGCACCCGGCCTGCTTCACGTGGCCGGAGAAGGTGAACATCTTGGTGCCCTTCTCCTTGGCGTCGGAGACGGAGCTCCACCACTGGGCGCCGTTGCGGAGGATGAGCGGGGCGTTGGCGTAGGACTCGACGTTGTTGACGTTGGTCGGCTTGTTCCAGAGGCCGGCCTGGGCGGGGAAGGGCGGCTTGATGCGGGGCATGCCGCGGTAGCCGTCGATGGAGTTGATGAGGCCGGTCTCTTCGCCGCAGACGTAGGCGCCGGCGCCGAGGAAGACGATGAGCTCGAAGTTCTTGCCGGTGCCGAGGATGTCTTTGCCGAGGAGGCCCTTTTCGTAGGCCTGGGCGACGGCCTTCTTCATCCGCTCGAAGGCGAGGGGGTATTCGTAGCGGATGTAGATGTAGCCTTCGTCGGCGTGGGAGGCGAGCGCGGCGATGAGCATGCCTTCGATGATGAGGTGCGGGTCGCCTTCCATGAGGATGCGGTTGACCCACGCGCCCGGGTCGCCTTCGTCGGCGTTGCAGATGAGGTAGCGGGGCGAGGCGGTCGCGTTGCGGAGGAAGTCCCACTTGCGGCCGGTGGGGAAGCCGCCGCCGCCGCGGCCGCCGAGGCCGGAATCGAGCACTTCCTTGACGATCGCCTCGGCGTCCATTTCGAGCGCCTTGCCGAAGCCTTCGTAGCCGCCGTGGGCGAGGTAGTGGTCGATGTTCTCCGGGTCGGTGCGGCCGAGATTCGCCATCAGCCGGCGCACCTGGCCTTTCATGAAGGGGTGGTCTTCGAGCAGGGGGATGTCGGGCGTGGCGTTGCCTTCGATGACGCCGAGCGCGAGCGAGGGGAGGTCGCGCCCGGCGGCGATGGCATCGATCAGCTCGTCGACGCGGTCGGGGGTGACGTTGCCGTAGAGGACGGCGTGGGTGCCGGCGGCGGAGCGGACGGACACGCAGGGCTCCATCCAGCAGAATCCCCAGGAGCCGGTGATGCCGACGTCGGCGTCGATTTTCCGGCTGGCCGCGGCGTCGCGGAGGCGGGCGAGCGTCTCCTCGGCGCCGCGGGCGATGGAGGAGGTATCGAGGGTGACGCGGATGCGGACGCGCCCGGAGGCCTGTTCGGCCTGCCAGGCGGCCTTTGCGTCGGCGATGAGCTTCTGCAGGCGTGCGTTCATTCGCCATCCCTCAGCGAACGGATGAGGTCGCGGGCCGATTCCGGCGTGAGGTTTCCGCGGACGCGGCCGTTGACCCAGATCTGCGGGGCTTCGTGGCAGGTGCCATTGCACTGGCCGACGTGGAGGCCGAAGCGGTGGTCTGGCGTCTGCTCGTCGAGGCCGATGCCGAGCTCCTCCTGGATGGCCTCGCGGATGGCTTCGCCGCCGCGGAGCCGGCAGGCAGGGCCGCAGCACCACGCGACTTCGTATTTCGCCGGCGGGTGGGTGCGGAAGTCGCTGTAGAAGGTGACCGCGCCGTAGATGAGCGCGGGGGTGGTGTTGAGCTGGCGGGCGATGACTTCGATGGCCGCACGGGGCACCCAGCCGTAGGTGTGCTGGACCTTGTGGAGCGCTGGCAGGACGTGCCCGCGGCCGGGCTGGAATTCGGCGACGAGCTCCCGGAGCTCCTGCAAACCGGGTTCAGCGGCCATCGACCGGACCTCTCGCTTGTGAAATTCGGTGCAACTGTAGCAGAGCGCGGGCTAATCGGCGCGTGGGCAGGTGCGCGTCAGATGCCGGCGCCGCGGGCGGCGGCGACCCGGGCGGCGTCCTCGTGCATGAGGCGGCCGACCTTTTCGCCGAGCAGGAGGCTGTAGTTCTGGCCCCGGTCCTCGGGGTAGACCTGCGTGGTGTTCGAGAGGTAGAGGCCGTCGATGCCCGTCCGCATCTCCGGGATGGAGCGCGAGTAGTGGGTGGTGATGACCGGCTGGCCGCCGGGGTCCTTGAAGAACCACATGTCGCGGACCCAGTGCCGGGTCGAACGCGGGGTTGAGCCGGCGGATGCCGGCGAGGTAGTGCTCGAAGACCTGCGGCGCGTCCATCTGGAGCACCGGATGGTCGGGTGCGGTGTAGTTGGAGAGGTAGACGACGTGGTTGCCGCCGTACCGCTCGGGGGGCATGAAGTTCGTGTGTTCGATGCAGGCCACGAAGGGCAGGTCGTCGCCGATGGAGAGCCAGTAGAACGGAGTGAGAGGCCGGTCGAGGGCGAGGACGAGGCAGGTGGCCCACTGGTAGCGGACCCGCTCGAGGATGTCGCGGTAGGCGGGCGGCAGGTCCGGCGCGATCTTGAGGGCGATGACGTTGGGGACGGTGAGGAGGACCCCATCGAAGGGGTGGAACGTCCCGGCGGCGCGGAGCCCGGCGACGCGGCCGCCTTCCACGGCGACCTGCTCGACCGGCGTGTTGAGGCGGATAGCGACGCCCTGCGCTTCGAGGCGGTCGGCGAGGGCGCGGTAGTACCGCTTGAAGGAGCCCTCGAGGTAGCCGAGCACCTCTTTCGAGGAGCCGCCCTTCCGGGAGGCGAAGCGGAGGTAGATCTTGTTCCAGAGCCAGACCATGCCGACCTGGTCGGCCTGGTCGGCGAACTTTCCCTTGAGGAGCGGGCCCCAGAAGGCATCGAACGCCTTCCGGCCGACGGCGCGAAGCATCCACTCGCGGGCGGTGACCCCTTCGTACCGTTCGATGCCGTCGGAGCGGCGGCGGAGCCAGAGGGCCGCGAGCCCGAGGCGGATGCGGCTCGTGAGCGGGATGGCCGTGAAGCGGAGCAGGTCGAGCGGCGTGACGAAGGGGTACATCCGCCCGCGGACGAAGTGGGCGTTGCGCGGCTCGATCCAGCGGAGGTACGGCCCGAGGCCGAGTTCCTCGATGTAGCGGATGACGGTGGTGTCGCTGGTGAAGATGTGGTGGTAGAAGCACTCGAGCTCTTCGCCGCCGACGGGGAAGGTGACGACCTGGCCGCCGACTTCGCTGCGTCCTTCGAAGATGGTCACCTCGTGGCCGGCGTCCCGCAGCACCTTCGCGGCGGCAAGCCCGGCGACACCGGCGCCGACGATGCCGACCTTCATGTGAGCGCCCCCCGTTCTTCGACTTCGACCCGGGCGATGCGGCGGAAGGAGACGCCGAAGCTCCAGAGGAGGATGAGCCCGAGAACGGTCGTCGGGATGAGGATGACACCGTGGGCGACGACGGAGTAGGCGGAGGCGACCGCCGGGTCGACGCTCGCGGAGATGAGCACGAGGCGGGCCGCCCATTCGAACGGGCCGGTGCCGCCGAAAAAGGTCGGGATGATGATGGCAAGGTTGGCGGCGGCCAGCAGGAGGCAGTAGTGGGCGAAGCTGACGTGCATATCGAAGCCGAGGCCGATGACGGCGTAGGCGCCGGCTTCGATGGTCCAGGCGAGCCCGGAGAAGAGGATGACGAGCGCGAGCGGCCCCGGCTGGTGGACGGAGCGGAGGCTGCGGACGAGGTTGTCGGCAACCGATTCGACGTGGGGTTCGAAACGGTCCGGCAGCCAGCGGAGGAAGAAGTGGATGACGCGGAACGCGCGCTCCTCCCGCAGGGTGAGAACGTAGAAGCCGATGACGGCGGCGAGGAAGAGCAGGGTGGAGGCGACGGCGATGATTCGGAGCCGGTTGTCTTCGAAGCCGACCAGCGCCCCTGCGACGAGGAGCATGAGCACCAGGGTGCAGCCGTCGAAGAGGCGTTCGACGGCGATGGTGCCGAAGGTGCCCATCTTGGAAACGCGCTCGCGGTCGCCGAGGACGTAGGCGCGGACGACTTCGCCGGCGCGGGCAGGGAGGAGGTTGTTGGCCATGTAGCCGATGATGGCGTAGGGGAAGAGGCGGGCCGGGCTCATCGGCGCGACGGGGCGCATGAGGACGGACCAGCGGATGCAGCGCGCCACGATGGCGACGAACAGGACGGCGGTGCCGGGGATGAGCCAGCGGTAGTCAGCGTCGCCGAGGGCGCTGGCCAGCTCGCGCGGGTGGGTGGCGCGGAGGAAGAGCGCGATGAGGATGGCGCTGACGGCGAGGCTGACCCAGAAGCGGAGGGAGCGGACCACAGGCGGCCTTTCGGGGTTCAGTCGGGGACGGCGAACAGGCGAACACGCGCCGCGCCGCCCTCGACGATCCAGAGCTTACCATCGGGGGTTTCGACCATCCCGTAGGGACGGGACAGGGGTTCGGCGCCGCCTCTTACGGTGGCGAGGAGGCGGCCTTCCGGCGAATAGATGCGGACGAGGCCGGCCGCCGGGAGACCGACGGCGACGCGGCCGTCGCCCAGGACGCGGAGGTACGGCTTGTCGATGACGTCCTGGCCGCCCCAGCCTTCGACCGGGAATTCGCGGAGCGGGGCGCCATCGAGCCCGAGCACCTGGACGCGGCGGTTGTACATGTCCGCCACGTACACGGCGCCGTTGGGGCCGAGCGCGAGGCCGACCGGTTCATCGAACTGGCCCGGCCCGGCGCCGGGGCCGCCGATGGTGCGCACGTATTCGCCGGCGAGGGTGTAGACCYGGATGCGGTCGTTGCCGGTGTCGGTGACCCAGAGCTCGCCATCCGGGGTGACGACGGCATCGCGCGGCCCGAAGAGGTCGAACGGGCCGGGCGCGGCGCCGGTGGGCGGCTGGCCGAAGGTGGCGACGGGCCGGAGGCCGGCGTCGAAGATGCGGATGCGCCAGCCGAAGGTGTCCGCGACGATGACCTCGCCGTTGGGGCCGATGGCGAGGCCCCRKGGCTCCGACTGCTCGGCGGGGTTCTGCGGGTCGACGCGGATGTCGACGGCCTGGAGGAGATTGCCGGCGGGGTCGAACTTCTGCAGCCGGCGGGTGGCGCTGTCGATCACGTAGAGGTTGCCAGCGGCGTCGCGCTCGATATCGACGGGGCTGAAGAACTGGCCGGGCTGGTGGCCGGCGCCGCCGAACACGGGCCGGCCTTCGCTGTCGAGCGTGGGCCGCGGCGGTTCGACGGGCTCCGGGCGGAGGCGGCCGGTCGCGGGGTCGAAATTTGCCGGGAGGAAGGCGTAGGCATCGGTGGAGCCGGGCGGCCGGCCGGGGTCGTGGTCGCGCCAGTAGGCGGCCCAGGCGGTGAGCCAGCCCCGGTCGAGGAAGCCGGTTGCGATGTGCTTCCAGGTGGCGAGGCGGAAGGGGCCGCAATTGCCGCCGCGGGAGGTGCAGGGCTGGCCGGGCTCGACGTCCATCGCCCACTTGTAGGTCTCGTCATACCACCAGCGGTGGGGGTAGCGGACGGGCGCGGCGTAGACGGTGGTCGTCGGCCGGGCGAGGTAGTCCTGGATGCGGCCGAGGTTGCCGGCGGCGACGAGCATGACTTCGTACTGGCCGGCCGGCGGGCCGGCGGAGAAGTCGAGGTAGGAGACGTTGCGGTAGTCGCGGAGGTACCAGGCCCAGGGCCAGGCGAACGAATCGGTGGTGTCGACGGCGATGGGGAGGTCGTAGCCGAGGCCGGTCGCGGCCGCGAGCTGGTTGACCTGGTCGGCGATGTCTTTCAGCTGGGGCGAGCTCTGCGTGTAGACGAGGAGGTCCTTCGGGACGTCGCCGCGCTCGAAGGTCGCGCGGACCATCGTCCGGGCCGAGAACGGCGCGAGCGCACCGACGATCACAACGGCGGCGATGGCGGGGAGCGCGGCCCGTCCGAACGGGCGGGCGAGGCAGGCAACGGCGGCTGCGGCGGCGGCGACGATGCCGAGCCGCGCCGCCTGCATGGCCGCGCCGCCGGGCAGGTAGGCGATGACGAGGAGGGCGCCGAAGCCGATGAGCGCCGCAGCGGCCAGCGTGACGAGGAGACGGGCGGACAGCGGCGGACGCTCCCGCCAGGCGTCCCAGGCGCGCTGGATGCTCCACGCCGCGAGCAGGCAGGCCGGGAGCGCGATGTGGGTGTTGAGCCAGGGCATCTTTTCGGCGCCCCAGGAAAGGGCGAGCCAGATGCCGACGAGCCAGGCGACGAGGAAGCGCGAGAAGGCGTCGCCGCGCACCACGGCCCACCAGCCGCCGAGCAGGACGAGCGCGAGGGGCAGGAATTCGTAGGCGAACATCAGCAGGTGGTAGTAGAACCAGGGCTGTTCGCCGCGGTGCGCGTCCTGCTGGCTGTACCAGTAGTCGAGCGAACCCCAGGGGCCGCTGACGAGGCCGTGGAGGTTCGTCCAGAGCGACGTCATGAGGGTCAGGTAGACGAGGGCGCTGAGCGCGAAGGCGATGCCCCAGACTTTCGGGCGCCACTGCAGGCCGGCGAAGGCGGCGAGGCTCGTCGTGACCGTGAACAGGCCGACGAGCGCGATGCGGTCGCGGACGTCGATGGGGCCCTGCAGGCTCTTCTCCCAGCTCAGGCGGTCCTTCTCCAGGATGCCGAGCGGCTCGAGGAGGGTGACGCGGGCGACCGGGGTCAGCAGCGGCAGGCAGAACGTCCCGAGGAGCAGGAGCACCTCACCGGGGCGGGGCAGGTCGTCGGCCCAATCGAGCCGGCGGCGGAGCGCGCCGATGAACGGCCAGAAGGCCGCGAGGAGCCACGCGTAGGGCGCGAAGGCGAGGGTGAGCGCTAAGCGGCGGAACGGGGTGTCGAGCCGCGCGGTGCTGCGGATGCGGTCTTCGAGGGCGGCGCGTTCGGGCGGGGCGAGGTCGAGCGCAGCGAGCCGGGCGAGGTCTTCGCGGGCGAACCGCTCGGTGCGGCCTTCGAGCGTCCGCTTCGCCAGCAGCGCGGCGAGGTAGAGGTCGAGGTAGACGAGCATGACGGCGAAGACGAGGAACGAGCCTTCCTTCGTCAGCACGTTGCCGGTGAACCCGGCGGCGAAGACGTAGAGCCAGCGGACCCGCCCTTCGTCGATGTAACGCCACATGGCGGCGACCATGAGGAGCGTGAAGGCCGCCATGTAGATGTCTTCGCGGAAGAAGCGGCTGAAGTAGACGAGGGTGGGGGAGAAGGCGATCAGGGCGACGGCGGCGAAGGTGCCGACCGCCCCGAGCCGGCGCCGGAGGAGCAGGGGAAGGGCGACGAGGGCGGTGCCGGCGATGGCCGCGGAGAGACGGCTGGTGTAGTCGTTCGCGCCGAAGATGAAGAAGACGGCCGCCTGGAGATGGTAGTACAGGGGGCCGTGGAAGATGGGGCTGTGGCGGTAATTGCCCTGCAGGAGGCCCCACGACCACTGGGCGTGGATGCTCTCATCGTGGTGGAGGGCGCGTGCGCCGAGGTCCCACGTGCGGAGGAGCACGGCGGCGGCGAAGACGAGGGCGTAGAGGACGACCTCCGCCGTGAGCGGGATGCGGACGGCGAGGAGGCGTTCGAGGCGGGCAGGACGGGCGGGAGCGGCCGCGGTCACGGCTGCTCCCGGATGTAGACGGCTGCGGGGAGGTCGCGCACGGGTAGAGTATTGCGGTTCGCCAGCCAGCGGAGATAGTCGAGGAAGCCGCCATCTGGACCGCGCCTTTCCCTGAGGACGGCCCAGCGGCCCTCGAAGACGCGGAAGCCGTCGGGCGGGGAACCGCCGGCCTCCCAGATGACGACGCTGGCGTTCGGCGGGATGCGGCTCGCGGCGACGAGGCCGCGGCTGCCCCTGAGCGGCCAGGTGAGCGCGTCGGCGAGCGAGGGATGGATGGCGACGATGCCGGAGGGATCGCGCGCCGGGCCGGCGACGATGTCGCGGATTTCGCTGGCCTGGAGGGTCGTGACGGGCGAGGGGAGCGGCTCGTTCGGGCTGCCGCTGGCGACGGCGAAACCGCCGGCGAGCCACGGGACGGCCGCAGCGGCGGCCAGCGGGAGGATGGCGACGGGGCGGGTCGCCGGCCAGCGGAGCAGGAGCGTCAATCCCCCGGCGATGACGCCGGCGAGCACGACGACCGCGACGACTTCGCTCCCGGGGCCAACGCGGCCGAGCCGGGCCCAGTCGAGGAGCGGGCCGAGGAGGGTCGCGGCGGCGAGGAGCGCGCCGGCAAGCGGCCACCCGGCGCGGCGCCAGTCGGCGCTGCCGAGCGATTCGACGAGCCATGCCAGCCCGCGGCCCGCCAGCGGCGCCGCGCTCGCCGTGAGGGAGAGCACCGGGAGGGGGTCGCGGCTGCCGCCGGCGGCGACACACCAGGCGAGGCTGAGGCCGAACCAGGCGGCGGCGAATCGGTCGAGCGGGTCGCTGAAGAGGCCGGCGCGGTCGCGGGCGGCCCGGATGGCGAGGTACCCGCCGGCGAGGACGGCCGGCCCCCAGGCGTAGAGCGCGACCAGGCGCCGGGCCGTCTCGGTCGACCAGTCGGCATCGAATCCGGCTGCGAAGAGGTCGAACGGCGGAACCGTGACTCCCTGCCAGCCGGCCCCGAAGCCGAAACTCGCGGCGAGGACGCCGAGGGCGGCAGCGGCGGCGGCGATTGCCGCCGCGGGTTCGCGCCAGTTCACGCGGGGATGCGCGAGCGCTGCCCCCAGCAGCAGGACGAGGGGCAGCGGCCCGGCCGCAGCCAGCAGGAAGGCTGCGACGGCAACGACGGGCGGGCGGGGGCCAAGCACGGCCAGCGCGGCGAGGCTGGCGGCGATGACCGGCAGGTCGAGCGCAGCGGCCGTCGCCGCGGGGCCGAACGCGATTTGCAGCGGGTCGAAGGCGAGGACGAGGAGGGTCGCGATGGCGGCAGGTTCGCCGATGCGGCGGCGGAGCAGGAAGAGGGAGACGGGGACGGTCAGGGACGCCGCGAGGGCGGCGAGCCGCGGGAGCGTCTCGCTGTCATCGATGCGGAGGAGCAGCGCCGTGAGCGCCTGGTACAGCGTCGGGACGTAGCGCGTGTCGTCGATGCCGACACGGGCCTGCCATGCGCCGGAGAGGGACCAGAGTTCGAGGCCGCCGACGGGAAGCTTCACGAACGCGAGCAGGCGCATGGCGGCGTAGACGGCGGCTGCGGCCGTCCACGCGGCTGCGGCGACGGTGATGCCCCGCGGGCCTGCTGCAGGGGAGGCGGCGGTCGTCGTCATGGCGGGCTGACCGGTTCATAGTGCGGCAGGCGGTAGATACGGTAACGGCCGGCTTCGAAGACCCGGTCGAGGAACGCGTCGTAGTCGGGGAGCGGGCCGGGGTAGCGGGAGAGTTCGACGCTGCCGACCACGAGGTAGCCGGCGCCGTACGTCCGCATCGCCGCAAGGACGGCGTCGGGGGTCGAGGCGAGGTAGGCCTGGTCGACCGCGTCCTGGCGGGCGAGGAATCGCTCTCGATTGGCCGGGGAGTCGCCACGCCACTGGATTTCGTGGAAGTACCAGCCAATGGGCACCTGGCGGCCGGTCCGGGAGGCGATGCGGCCGGCGTCGGTGTAGTCGACGCCGGCATCGACCATGCGGCGGCTGCCGTCGGCCTCGACGACCCAGCGGCGGCCCGTGGCTTCGATGAGGACCGCGCCGGGCGGGACGTTGTGCTCCACCCACCGCACGAGGGCGTATTCGCCGGGGTCGGCGGATTGCAGCCAGGCGAGGCCGTCGATGGCCGTCGGCCGGCTGAAAGCTTCGGTGCGGTTGAAGGCAGCGAGGAGCGGGTAGACGAGTCCGCCGGCGAGCAGGATGGCGGCGGCCGGGACCGCCGCGCGGGCGGCGATGCGGCGGGATCGGCGCGCCGCGCCGTGAGCGTCGAAGGCCGCCGCGAGGAGGCCGGCGGCGGCGACCGCCCCGGCGATGCCGAGCAGGAGCCATGCCTGGTAGCTGAGCTTGAAGACGGTGTTGAGGCGGGGAACCGACCCGAAGAAGACATCGCGGACGAGGAAGAGCTCGGCGCCGTAGAGCAGGAGCGCGCCGGCGGCCCCGAACGCAGCGGCCGGAGCGGCGCCGTTTCGCCGGGATGCGAGCGCGAGCGCCAGCGCGGCGAGCGCCCAGGTAAGCCCGCCGTACACCGCGAGCGTGACCCAGCCGGCTGCGCCCCGGTTCTCGGCGGCAGCGGCGAGGTCGCCGCGGAGCGCTGCGAGGCCGACCCAGCCGACGAACGGGAGGACGGCAACCCAGCCGGCGACGGCGGCCGCGGGCCCGAGCCGGCGGAAGCCGGGCGCAAAGGCGAGCAGGCCGATGCCGGCGAAGGCGAGCGGGACGCCGAACTGGAGGAAGGCGTGCGCCGGCCGCGTGCCTGCCCCGGTGTAGGCGTAGAGGCCGCTCGCCTGGGAGCTGAAGGTGAGCCACCACGGGGCGTAGAGCGCGAGCGCGAGGAGGCCCGCCGGAGCGAGCCAGCCGGCAGCGGACGCGAGGGCGCGGGGCAGCGGCTGCTCCCGCCAGCTGCGGCCGACGGCGGCAAGGCCGAGGAGGGCGGAGAACGTGACGACGTCCCAGGTGTTCTGGAAGGCGAGGCCGCCGAAGATGACCGCTGCCGCCGCAGGGCGCCAGGGCGACCGGGCCGCGCTCCGCCAGGACAGGACGCCCCGGGCGCGCCAGAGGCTCGCGGCGAACGCCGCTGCGAGCGTCATGAGCGGGAGGGCCATGACGTGGGGATGGAGGTCGCCGAGGAGGAAGCTGAAGAACGGGAACTCGGTGATCGTGCCGGGGATGACGCGGGAGCCGCGCCACCAGAACCAGTATTCGGTGGGATACCACGCCGAGGTGCGCTGGCCGGGCGGGCCGGCGTAGCAGTCGGCTGACTGGCCGGGTTCGCACGGCAGCAAGTTTTCGACCCCGAAGGCGCGGTAGAGGGACTCGTTATAGCGCTCGTGCGCGGCCGCCCATTCGAAGACGGCGGAGAGCGACCCGACGAAGAGAACGAGCGCGAGCGCCGCGGCCGGGGCCGCAGCGGCGAACCGGCGCGACCGTCGCGGGAGCGCCCAGCGGGCGAGCGCCCAGCTGAGCGACACCAGCCCGGCAGCAGTCGCGGCAAAAGTGGCGGCGAGCCCGAGGTTGTAGCCGGTCGAGGCCGGGACCCCGGCAATCGAGGCGAGGACGCCGACCTGGAGGTAGCCGAAGTAGTAGTAGCTGACCCGTTCGCCGGCGAGCCACGGGTCGCGGGGCGGGTAGTCGGGCGAGACCATCGCGGCGTTGAGGAAGAGCAGGTCCATCGGCTGCTCGGTGCCGACGATCTCGGCGTTGTACGAGCGGAACGCGGCGGACGCGAGGAAGGCGCCCGTGAAGATGCTGGCCGCGATAGCCGCTCCCGCCCCGACGCGGGCGAGTTCGCGCCGGTGCAGGCGGAGGCGGCCGGCCAGCTGCGCGGCTGCGGCGGCGGCGAGGACGGCCGCGAGGAGGTAGCCCCCGCGGCCGGGCGGCAGGATGTCGGCGGCGCGGAGCAGAAAGTACGGGAGGGCGACGGCCAGCAGGCCGAGCGGAACGGCGAGGCCGGCCCCGGCGTCCGGGAAGCGGCGGAAGAGGGCCGCGGCAAAGGGGAGGCCGATCGCGCCCAGCAGCATCGCGGCGAGCCAGGCGGCGAGCACGGCCTCCATCGCGGCTCAGGCGAGGAGCGAGTCGACGAACTCGACCGGGTCGAAGGGGGCGAGGTCGTCCATGCGCTCCCCGGTGCCGATGAAGCGGACGGGGAGACCCAGTTCGTGGGCGATGGCGAAGGCGATGCCGCCCTTCGCGGTCCCGTCGAGCTTGGCGAGGACGATGCCGGTCACGCCGACCGCGCCGGTGAAGGTGCGGGCCTGGAGGAGGCCGTTCTGGCCGGTCGTCGCATCGAGGACGAGGAGCGTCTCGTGCGGCGCGGACGGGTCCTTGCGCTTGATCACGCGGTCGACCTTTTTGAGCTCCTCCATGAGGTTGGACTTGGTGTGGAGACGCCCTGCGGTATCGATGATGACGATATCGGCTTTGGAGGACTCGGCAGCGGCGAGGGTATCGAAGGCGACGGCGCCGGGGTCGGCTCCCGGCTGGTGGGCGACGACGCGCACGCCGACGCGCTCGCCCCAGACCTTGAGCTGGTCGGTGGCTGCGGCGCGGAAGGTATCGGCGGCGCCAAGGATGACCGTCGCGCCGTCGCGCTTGAAGGCGTGGGCCATCTTCGCGATGGTCGTCGTCTTGCCGGCGCCGTTGACGCCGACGACGAGGATGACGAGCGGAGGCGCGACATCGCCGCGGGCCCAGGCCGGGGGCGTTTCGCCGGGTTCGCGGAGGATGGCGATGAGCTCTTCGCGGAGGAGTTCGCGGACGCGGGCGGATTGCTTCACGCCCTCCTTCTTGACCCGCTGGCGCACGCGGTCGAGGACTGTGGAGGCCGTTTCGAGGCCGGTGTCGGCGCCGATGAGGATTTCTTCGAGCTCGTCCCAGAGGGTGTCGTCGAAGTCGGGGCGCTCGAAGAGGGCGCCGAGACGGCCGAAGAAGCCGCGGCGGGTGCGTTCGACGGCGCGGCCAGTCTGCTCGTGGAGCTCGGCGCGCTCTTCGGGCGTCGGCTCGTCCGGGGGCGGAGCAGGAGCTTCGCCGGGCTGCTGGGGTTCAGCGGGCTTGCGGCGCCAGAACCTCAATGGGGCACTCCTCGCAGGGGGCTGGGAGCGATGGTAGCCGGGCGGCCGTTAGGGGACAGGGTCACGATTGCGGGAGGTCGGCGAGGCGGAGGCTGAGGACTTTCGAGACGCCGTCGCGGCCCATCGACACGCCGTAGATGGCGTCGGCGACCTCGATGGTGCGCCGGTTGTGGGTGACGACGATGAACTGGGTCCGCTCGCTGAGCTTCCGGAGGGCGGAGGTGAAGCGGCCGACGTTGGCTTCGTCGAGGGCGGCGTCCACTTCGTCGAGCACGCAGAAGGGCGCGGGGTTTGCCGTGAGGAGGGCGAAGAGGAGGGCAACCGCCGTGAGGGAGCGTTCACCGCCGGAGAGGAGCGAGAGGCTTTTGATGCGCTTGCCCGGAGGCTGGGCTTCGATTTCGATGCCGGCTTCGGCGGGCCGGTTCGGGTCGGTGAGGGCGAGACTCGCCTGGCCGCCGCCGAAGAACGCCTGGAAGTACTCGCCGAAGGCCCGGTTCACCGTGTCGAAGGTGACGGTGAAGCGGGTGCGGATCTCCTCGTTCAGCTCCGCGATGGCGGTGCGGAGCTGGTCGGCCGCGTCGGTGAGGTCCGCAAGCTGCGTCGTGAGGAACTCGTGGCGCTCCTTCAGCTCGTGGTAGTCCTCCGGCGCCTCTTCGTTGATGGCGCCGAGGCGGCGAATCTGCCGGCGAATCTCCTCGATGCGCTGGCGGGTGGCTTCGACGTCGATGGCGGCGCCGCCCTGGATGCGCGGGGCCTCCGGTTCGGGCAGGGCGTCCATGCGGTCCAGCTCGTCGAGGCTGACGATGTCGCCGGCGTCGGTGGGCGCGAGACCTTCGCGCTCCATTTCGTGGCGGAGGCTTTCGAGGCGCTCGTTGGCGCGGGCGAGCTCGTTTTCGAGGTCGAGCCGTTTGCGATCGATGGCGAGGAGCTGGTCCTGGGCGACGGCGAATTCCTCCTGGATGGCGCGCTCGTGGTTTTCGAGGCGGTGGAGTTCGTCGCGGTCGGGCGCGGCATCCTCAGCGAAGCGGGCCTGTTCGGCGCGGATGGCCTCGAGCTCACGGGCGAGGCGCTCGAGCCGCTCGTCGATGACGCCGGCTTCGAGCTCGAGGTTGCGGGCCTGGAGCTTCCGGGCCTGGATCTGGCTGTCGAGCCGCTCGAGCGCTTTCTCGTGCTGTTCGCGCATGGCGATGAGGGTGCGGCGCTCGCCCTCGGCAGCGGCGAGCCGGCCGGAGACTTCGGACACGGAGGCGAGGGCTGCCTCGCGCCGGGCAGTGGCGAGGGCGAGCTCCTCCTCGAGGGCTGCGAGCTCCTGCCGCCGTTCGGCGGCGCGCTGCTGGAGCGCCTCGAGGGCGAGACGCGCCTGTTCGGCCTGCTGGAGGCGGCCGGCGCGCTCCCGCTGGATGTCGGCGCGTTTGGAGCGGAGGGCGTCGGCGTCGCGCCGGATGCGGTGGCGGCGTTCGCGTTCGCGCTCGAGGTCCTGCCGGGCGGCTTCGAGGGCGCGGCGGAGCATTTCGTAGTTCGCCTCGGCTTCGTGGGAGCGCTTCGCGACCTGTTCGATGGCAAGGCGCGCCTGGGCGATGCGCTCGGCGGCGACTTCCGTCCGCTTGCGCAGCTCCTCGATGCGGGCGGGGAGTTCTTCGAGTTCGCGCTGGCGGATGAATTCGCCTTCGTCGGCGCCGGTCGAGCCGCCGGCGATGACGCCGGTGGGCTCGATGTAGACGCCGTCGAGGGTGACGACGGAGCCGAGGGAGCGGCGAATCATGCGCAGCGCGGTTTGCACGTCTTCGACGACGATGACGCGGCCGAGGAGCGTATCGACGAGCGGGCGGACCCGCTGTTCGCACCGGACCAGCTTCGCGGCGACGCCGACGACGCCCCGCTCCTTCTGGAGATTGAGCGGGTAGACGTGGCGGACGGCATCGAGCGGAAGGAACTGGGCCCTGCCCTGCCGCCGGCGCTGCAGGATGGCGATGGCCTCGAGAGCGACCTGTTCGTTCTCGACGATGACGGCGTGGAGGCGGTGTTCGAGGGCGGCGTTGATGGCGGTCTCGAGGCCGGGCGGCACGCGCAGCTGGCGGGAGAGGAGGCCGACCACGCCGGGGAGCTCGGGCGGCTCGCCGAGGGAGCCGGGCTCGAACTCGTCGATGAGGGCCTGTCCCATGATGAGCACCTGGCGCGTGCCGGCGGCGACGCCGTCGTGTTCGGCCTGGACGCGGCGGAGGGCATCGAGCCGGCCCTCGAGGTGGTCGAGTTCCCGGAGTTCCTGGTTGCCCGCGGCTTCGTACTCGCGGACTTCGTCCTGGATGCGCTGGAGCTGCTCGCGGGCGGCGTCGGCCTCGCGGCGGGCCTCGACGAGCCGGTCTTCGCCTTCTTCCACGGCGAGGCGGGCCTCGGCGATGCGGCGGCGGCTCCCGAGCAGCTCGACGATGATCGCTTTGCGGCGGGCGATGAGCTGCTCCATCTCGCGGTCGAGGTCGGCGACGCGGCGCTCGGCGCTCTCGATGTCGGCCCGGAAGGAGGCGGCGCGGCGGTCGTCGCCGTCGGCGCCGTCGCGGAGCTCCTGGACGCGGCTGCGGACGCGGGAGTATTCGCGCTCGGCGGCGTCGAGTTCGGCGCGGCAGCGGTCCATCTCGGCGCGGATGGCCTCGGCCTGCCCGGCGACCTCGAGGTTGCGGCGGCCTTCGTCGACATCCGTGGCGGCGAGCGAGAGCCGCTCGGCTTCGAGCGCTTCGAGCTCGCGCTGGAGCTCTTCGCGGCGGACAGCGACCATCGAGCGGCGTTCGCGGTCGAGGGCGATGGCCTGTTCGGTCGCGGCGATGCGCTGTTCGATTTCGGTGCTGCGGGTATCGCGCCGGGCGATGGCATCGCGGCGCTTGCGGATCTCCTCCGAGAGCGTGCGCAGCTGTTCGCGAAGCTGCTGGACCCGCCGCGATGCGGCCTCGTTCTCTGCGACGCGCTGGTCGAGGGCGGCGCGGACGCGGACGACCTGGTTCTGGGCTTCGGACCAGAGGTGGCCGTAATAGAGCCGGAGGAGCGAGGCGAGCTCGGCGGTGAGCCGGCGGTACTCGGCGGCGCGCTCGGCCTGCCGGCTGAGCTGGCTGAGGCGGGGCTCGATTTCCTGGATGATGAGCGCCACGCGCTCGATGTTGTCGCTCGTGGCGGCAAGGCGGTCCTGCGCTTCCTTGATGCGGAGGCGGAAGCGTTTCACGTCGGCGGCTTCGTCGAGGAACGCCCGGCGCTCGTCGGGCGACATGGAGAGAACTTCGTCGACGAGGCCCTGGCCCATGATGGAGTAGGAGTTCTGCCCGACGTCGCCCTTCATCAACAGGTCGATGATGTCGCGCAGGCGGACGCGGGAGCCGTTGAGGAGGTATTCGCTTTCGCCGTTGCGGTAGAGGCGGCGGGCGATTTCGACCTCGGCGAAATCGAGCGGGAGCCAGCGCTCCGCGTTGTCGAGGGTGAGGGCGACTTCGGCCATGCCGACGGCGGCGCGGTTGCCGGTGCCGGCGAAGATGACGTCTTCCTGCTTCTTCGTGCGCAGGAGGCGGGCGCTCTGTTCGCCGAGGACCCAGCGGATGGCATCGGCAACGTTGCTCTTGCCGGAGCCGTTCGGGCCGACGATGGCGGTGATGCCGGGGCCGAACTCGAACGTGGTGGTGTTGGCGAAGCTCTTGAAGCCGTGGATGGCGAGCCGCTTCAGGTACACGCTGCGCCCTCCTCCCGGCGGAGCCCTTCGAGCGCGACTTCGGCGGCGCGCTGCTGGGCTTCGCGCTTGCTGCGGCCTTCGCCGCGGCCGCGGGGCAAGCCCGCGATTTTCACTTCCACGACGAAGCGGCGGTGGGGCGCATCCGCCGTATCCTCAACCGTCACATATTCCGGCGCTTCGTGCCAGCGGGACTGGGCGAGGTGCTGAAGGGAGCTCTTCGCATCGGGGCGGGCGCCTTCGCGGAGGGCGCGGTCGATTTCGTCGCGGAGGAGACGGCGGATGAGCGCGGCGGCGGCGCGGAAGCCGGCATCGAGGTAGACGGCGCCGATGAGGGCTTCCAGCGCGCCGGCGAGGTTGCGGTCGCGGGTGCGGCCGCCGGCCGCCTCTTCGCCGCGGCCGAGGACGAGGAAGCGGCCGAGCTCGATGCGCGCAGCGGCGCGCGCGAGGGTGCTCCCGCGGACGATCTCGGCGCGGATACGGGTGAGGTCGCCTTCGCCAGCCCCGGGGCAGCGTTCGAACAGGAGGCGGGCGACGACGAGGCCAAGCACGGCATCGCCGAGGAATTCGAGGCGCTCGTTGGAGGCGCCGGCCGCGGGGTTCTCGTTGAGGTAGGAGGAGTGCGTCAGCGCCTGTTCGAGGAGGTCGGAGCGAAGCGCACGGACCCGGAGGCGGGCGAGCAGCTCGGCGCGGTCTCCTCGTGCGGGTTCTCCCACGTCCCCTCCGGCCCGGGCGGCAGCGCCGGGCAGCCTGCCCGGCGGGCAGGAAATGCTAAAGCGCTATGATCATAGGGAGCAGGTTCACGGGGAGTCAAGCCGTGCCGTATGCTCGAGGATGGTATGCAGGACGTCGAGGTCAAGGTTTGCCACGTGTGCGCCGGGGCGGTCGAGGCGCATATGGAGGCGTGGTGCAACTGGTGCGGAAACCTGTACCACCTGAATTCGCGGGCGGACCTGCCGGGGACCGACTGCGGTCAGGTGTGGATCAACGAGGAGCACCTCGCGCTGGAGTTTGCGTGCAACGTCTGCCTCGCGCCGCCGGCTGAGCCGGGCACGCTGGATGACGTGCTCGACCTGCTGGAGGCGGCGGCGGCGGCGCAGATGACGCCGGCGGCGCTGGAGGCGCTCGCGGAAGCCGGCCAGGTTCGCCACCGGCGGACGGCCGGCGGTGTCCTGCTCTTCCGGCGGGGCGACCTGCCCGGGGGCGTCGCGCGGCGTGGATGAGGGCGCAGGTCTGCTGCGAGTGTAAGATGCCCATCGGGCCGGCGAGCGCGCTGGTGTGCGCGGATTGCGGCCAGCTGTTTCATTTCCCCGATGCCCGGAAGGGCGAAACCGGGAAGGAGTGCGGTGTGCACGTGATAGGCATGCGGGAGCTGCTCGGCCGGGACGTGGTGCCCCTGTGCCGGCGGTGCGACATGGCGTTTCGGCTGCGCTACGGGGTGCCCTCGTGAGCGCGGCATCGCGGCGGCGGCGCAGGCCGGCCGGGAGCGGGACGACGGGCGGGGGCGCGGCACCTCCGGCCGCCGTGCCGAAACCGATCCCGCTGCCGGAATGGAAGTGGCGGACGTTCCCGGTGTACTTCGCGTTCGCGCTCGGGGGATTCCTCGGGCTGTATATGGGGCTGCTGGCGTCGGTGAACGACGGCGCGTTCCTGTTCGCGAGCGTGGTGTGGGCGGTGCTGCTGGGGGCCGGGTTCTCCCGGCTGAGCACGCGGTGGATCCTGAGCCGCCGGTGGGCGCGCGCCCAGCAGCGGCGGAAGGGCTGAGGCCGAACTTCGCCAGTTGAACGCAGCGGGCCCGCAGACAGCACGGCCCGCCTGGGGCTCTCCCGGGTCCTCGACGGACAGGGAGCACGCCGAGTCGCCCCTCCCCGGGAGGGACGCTGGAGCTCCCGGGAAGGCGGCGCCGGCAGCTGGTAAGGGGGTTCGTGTCAGGTTGACACGAAGGCATCGATTGGGCACAGTGGAAGCAAAGCTTAGTGTAGGAATGACACTAAGCAGGAGGGATGCGATGGCTGCCACGCTGGCCCCGGCGGGCAAGAGCTACGCCGAACTGCTGGTGATGTATTCGGACCCGGACACCTGCCCGGCCGACGCGCTGACGCCGGTGCCGCTGGCGCAGGAGCCGGCCTTCGTGAGCTGGCAGCAGGACATCCCGCGGGCGTACCTCCAGATGGGGCCGGAAGAGCTGGACCACCGGATCGCGGCGGCGCGGGCGAAGCTCGGCTCGAAGCTGGTGATCCTCGGGCACCACTACCAGCGCGATGAGGTCATCAAGTACGCGGACTTCACGGGCGACAGCTTCAAGCTCGCGCGGCACGCCGCGGAGCAGGAGGGCATCGAGTACGTGCTCTTCTGCGGGGTGCACTTCATGGCGGAGTCGGCGGACATCCTGACCCCGGAGCAGGTCCGGGTCATCCTGCCGAACATGGCCGCCGGCTGTTCGATGGCCGATATGGCGGACCCGGACGACGTCTACGCGGCCTGGGATGAGATTCACGAGGTGCTCGGCGAGGACGCCCGTGTGATCCCGGTGACGTACATGAACAGCGCGGCAAGCCTGAAGGCCTTCACCGGCGAGCGGGGCGGGCTGGTCTGCACGTCGAGCAACGCGGACCGGGCGCTGCGCTGGGCGTTCGAGCGGGGAGAGAAGGTGCTGTTCTTCCCGGATCAGCACCTGGGACGGAACACCGGGTACGCGATGGGCATCCCGCTCGACGAGATGGTCCTCTGGAACTGGCGGCTGCCGATGGGCGGCACGACGCCGGAGCAGCTGCGGAAGGCGAAGATCATCCTCTGGCAGGGACACTGCAGCACGCACCAGCGGTTCACAGTCGAGCAGATCGAGAAGGCCCGGAGGGAGCACCCGGGGGTCAACGTCATCGTGCACCCGGAGTGCCGGTGGGAGGTGGTCCAGGCCGCCGACCAGTACGGTTCGACGGAGAAGATCGCGAAGGTCATCCGGGAGGCGCCGGCGGGGACGACGTGGGCGGTCGGGACGGAGATCAACCTCGTGAACCGGCTCGCGAAACAGAACCCGGACAAGACGGTCTTCTGCCTCGACCCGGTGGTCTGCCCGTGCAGCACGATGTACCGGATTCACCCGGCGTACGTGGCATGGACGCTCGAGGCGCTCGTGCAGGGGCAGGTGGTGAACGAGGTGCGCGTCGACCCCGAAACGCGGAAATGGTCGCTGGTGGCGCTGGAGCGGATGCTGGAGCTGGCCTGAACCGGCAGGCCGTCAGTTGGCGATGCCGAGTGCGCCGTACTTTTTGCGGCGGTGTTCGATGACGGCGTCCTTCGTGCGGAGGATGAGGTCGTCGAGGACTTCGGCGAGGTAGGCGACGCGGTCCTCGGCGGGCTCGATTTCGAGCAGCCGCTGTTTGACGTCTTCGCCGACCTGCAGCCACTCGCCGAGGAAATCGACGAGGCGGTGCGGGCGCTGGGGGAGGTCGAGGCCGCGCGCCCACTGGTCGGTGAGCGAGAGCACGAGGCGGAAGTAGAGCGGGAAGGTGGCGCGGACGGTTTCGAGCGCGGCCTTGAGGCGCGGCGTCATGGGTCCGTCGGCGTCATCGAGCGGGGTGACTTCGCCGAACGGGTACGGACGCGGGGGCAACAGGCGGTCGATGCGGAAGCGCCACGTCCCGCGGGCGGTGATGAGGTACCGGCCGCCGTCGGTCTCTTCGCAGGATTCGAGTCGGGCTGCGGTGCCGACGTCGTAGGGGATAGCGCCGGGGCCGACCTCCGGGCCTTCGCGGATGAGGACGACGCCGAACTCGCCGCCGTTCTCCAGCAGCTCGCGGACCATGACGCGATAGCGCTCCTCGAAAATGCGCAGGGGCAGGCGCATCCCGGGAAAGAGCACGGTGCGGAGCGGGAAGAGCGGGAGTTCCAGCGGCGCCGACCTCCGGTGGCTGGTGCGATTATGTCAGTCGCGCAGTTCGACGACCATTTCGATTTCGACGGGGATGCCGAAGGGGAGGTCGTGCATGCCGACGGCGGAGCGGGCGTGGCGGCCGCGTTCGCCGAAGAGCTCGATGAGGAGGTCGGAGGCGCCGTTGATGACGGCGGGCTGCTGGCCGAAATCGGGAGTGCAGCGGACCATCCCGAGGAGCTTCACGACCTGGGCGACGCGGTCGAGGCTGCCGATTTCGCCTTTCAGCGAGCCGAGGAGCGCGAGGGCGGTGAGCCGCGCGGCGCGGTAGCCGTCCTCGACGGTCAGGTCGTCGCCGAGGCGGCCGCGGAGCAGGGGCTGGCCGTCGTTCCCCGTCGGGCCGTGACCGGAGAGGAAGACGAGGCTGCCGGTGCGCACGGCCGGCACGAAGCTGGCTGGCGGCGCGAACGGCGGCGGCAGTTCGAGGCCGAGGGCGGCGAGCCGTTCCTCGGGGCTCACCGGCGGCGCGCGGCGAGCCAGGCGTCGAGCTCGGGCTGGTGCTCCTCGAAGTGGCCGATGCCGGCGCCCTGCAGGAGCCGGTTGCCGATGCGCGGGCGGCCGGACTCCGGGTCGATGCCGTAGCGGTCCTCGGGGAGCGCCTCAGCCGCCGCGCGGTAGGCCGCATAGGCCGCGTCCCAATCGTCGAGCGCAGCGCGGCCAGGGAGGGCGGCAGCGGCGAAGCGCTGATTCCACGGCTCCGGGTCGGAGTAGTCGACGCCGGGCGGCGTGGGGCGCTCGCCGCGCGCGACCCGCTCGAGGGCGCCGGTCATTTCGCGGTACCAGCCGGCCATATGGGCGAGGAGCTGTGCGAGGTTCCACGTGCCGAGCCACGCCTCGGCGTACGCGGCGTCGTCGAGGTCGGCGATGCCGGCGCGGAACCGGCGGTAGCCGTCATCGAGGGCGGCAAGGGTTTCGGACTTGCTGGACACGCGGAACCTCCTTCAGTGCGGGCCGGCGGTCAGGCGATGCCGGCGAGCTTTTTGGCGTATTCGAGGGCGCGGCGCCCGTCGTAGGCGCGGCTGATCATGAGCTTCTCGGCTTCGAGGGAGCCCTCGGCGTGAATAGCAAGGACGGCGTGGTAGCCGCCGAAGTCGCCGGTGGTGAGGTCGCTGACCATGTTCATGGCGCGGGTGCGGACTTCGCCGTCGACGCCGGCGCGGCCGCCGAGGTACTTGCGGAGCAGGTCGCCGGTTTCGGGATTGGCGAAGTCCTCGGCGCCGGGGCCGGTCACGAGCATGCCGCCGGCGATGTCCTGCACGTGCTGGAGCGCCTCATGGTAGCCGTGGGCGAAGTGGTACTTCGCCATGTTGGTCGTCAGCGGGTCGGGCGCGAAGATTCCGGGGTCGTCGCCCCGGCCGCGGAGGGCGGCCATTTCGGTGAGGGCGCGGAGCGTCTCAGCGTAGCTGATGAGGCGGATGAGCTTGTCGCGGACGTGGGCAGCGCGGGCGATGCCGTTCAGGTCGGCCATGAGGAGGGCCGAGCCGACGAGGGCATCGACGAGCGGGAGCTTGTAGGAGACGGCGGTGAAGCGGTGGTACTCGACGAAGCCGAGCGCGAGCGGGCCGGCGAAGTCGTACTCGCCCGCGAGGAACACGCGCTCCCATGGCACGAAGACGTCGTCGAAGATGGTGATGGTCTCCATCATCTTCCGCTCGGCGGAGAGCGGGGCGTCGAACTCGTTCTTCGGGCTCCCGCCGTAGGGGCTGGCGATGAGCTTGAGGCCGGGGGTATCGACGGGGATGGCGAAGCTGACGGCATAGTCGGCATCGGCCTCCGCCATCGCGCGCGTCGGCAGGACGATGAGTTCGTTGACGTTCGTGGTGCAGCTGGTGTGGATCTTGGCGCCGCGCACGACGATGCCGTCCGGCCGCCGTTCGACGATGCGGGTGTAGTAATCCGGGTGCGGCTGGTCGCGCGGGCCGAGGCCGCGGTCGCCCTTCACGTCGGTCTGGGCGACGGAAACGGCGAGGTCGTTGTCGCGGCAGTGCCGGTAGAAGGCTTCGACGCGGCGGTGGTAGTCCGTTTCGTACTTCTGGTCGACCTGGCGGGCGACGCGGTGGAGCGCGAAGAGCGCGTCGGTGCCGATTTCCTTGACGAGGACGACGAGCGTCTTGCCGAGGGCGGTCGCGGTCTCGATGAGGCGGGAGCGCTGGAGGAGGTCGTCGGTGCTCGCGGGGATCTTGTAGTAGCGGGAGTAGGGCTGGCCGTCCTCGCCGGTGACGACCGCGAGGTCGCGGTACTCGGGGTTTTCGGCCATCTCGAAGTCGAGGCAGGCGTGGCGGACGGCCTTCTTGATGACCGGGTGGGTCGTGACGTCGGGCACGCGTTCGCCGCGGTAGTAGACGGTGCGGCCGTCTTTGAGGGAGTCGATGTACTGCTGGGGGGTGCGGAGTCCCATGTGGGGGAGCTGTCCTCCGGGGCGATGAGTGCGGCGGCCGGGGCCGCCGTGGGGATTGTACGCCCCGGCGGGTGGTTGGTTCTGCGGGCGCGGAGCATCCGGGGCGGCCGAAGTGCCATCGTGACCCGTCACGGGTCCGCCTCATCTTCGGCACGGCGGCGCTGCTGACCGGGTGACCCGCTGTGGACGCTGCGGGCACCTACATGCTGCGCAGGAGCCGGATGCGCTCTTCGACCGGCGGGTGCGTATTGAAGAGGTTGTTGAGGAAGCTCCGGTGCTCGCGGAGGGGGTTGTAGATGTAGAGGTGGGCGGTCGCCTTGTTGGCCGCTTCGAGGGGTTCGGGGTCGGCGGCGATTTTCTCGAGGGCGCGGGCGAGGGCCTCGGGGTGGCGGCAGAGAAGCGCGCCGGAGGCATCGGCGAGGTACTCGCGCTGGCGGCTGACGGCGAACTTCAGCGCCTGGGCGACGATCGGCGCGAGGATGGCGGCGATGATGGCGAGGAGGACGAGGATCACCGCACCGCCGCCGCCTTTGTTCCTGCTTCCGCGCCGCGCCCCAGCGCCCCAGTAGGTCCAGCGCAGGAAGAAATCGCTGAGCAGGACGACGATGCCGACGAGCACGGTGGCGATGGTCATCACCCGGATGTCGTAGTTGCCGATGTGGGACATCTCGTGGGCGAGGACGGCTTCGAGCTCGATGGGTTCGAGCTTCTGGAGCAGACCGCGGGTGACGACGATGTGGGCGTGCTGCGGGTCGCGGCCGGTCGCGAAGGCGTTCGGCGCGCTGTCTTCGAGGACCCACGTCCGCGGCATCGGCAGGCCGGCGCCGATCGCCAGGTTTTCGACCCGGCGGACGTACTCCCACTCCTGCTCTTTCGTCACTTCATGCGCGCCGGATATCGAGAGGACGACGCTGGAGGCGGCGAAGTAGCTGAAGATGGCGTAGATGATGATGGCGATGCCGGCGATGCCGAGCGCGCCAATCGGCAGGCCGAGGGCGTAAATGATGAGCCCGGCGAGCGCAGTGGTGATGGCGACGAAAGCCACCATCAAGACCCACGTCGTGCGGCGGTTGGCCGCGATGCGGTCGTAGATGAGAACAGAGCCCGGGACGGGGGCGGAGGCCATGCGCAGGGGTTCGGGCCGCGGGCGCTGACGCGCCGCGTCAGTTGCTCACGAAGGAGACGCGAACGTCCTCGCGAGCGGCGTCTTCGGCCTCGTAGAACTCGGCGGGCTCGAAGTTGAACATGCCGGCGATGATGGAGCTGGGGACGGTCGCGATTTTCTCGTTGTAGACGCGGACGTTGGAGTTATAGAACTGGCGGGCGTAGGCGATTTTGTCTTCGGTGTCGGTCAGTTCGCGCTGCAGCTCGAGGAAGTTCTGGTTCGCTTTGAGGTCGGGGTAGGCCTCGGCGACAGCGAAGAGGGAGCGGAGGGCGCCGGTCAGGATGTTGTCGGCCTGGGCGGCCTGGCCGGGCGTCTGCGCGCGGTCGAGCATGGCGCGGGCGCGGGTGACGTTCTCGAGGGTTTCTTTTTCGTGGGCGGCGTAGCCTTTGACCGTCTCGACGAGGTTGGGGATCAGGCTGGAGCGACGCTTCAGCTGGACGTCGATGCCGGACCAGGCCTCCTTGACGCGGATGCGGGCGCGGGCGAGCGAGTTGTAGAGCCCGACGACCCAGAAGACGAGGAGGAGGACCGCGACGATGACGACGATGAGGACGATGAGACCGGTCACGAGGACGCTCCGTGGAGTGCTGGGGGCATGCTACCACAGACGGTAAAGGGCGCCGCCACGGGCGCCCTTTCCGATGTCAACTGGCGGTAACGGAACCTAGACGAGCACGCCCTCGGCGAGGAGATCGGCGACTTCGTCCATCGAGAGGCCGATGATGCGTTCGCAGACGTCCATGGTGTGCTCGCCGAGCAGCGGGGCTGGGCCGGCCACGGAGCCGGGGGTGGCGCTGAGGCGGAAGGCCGGGCCGTCGTRGGCCTCGCGGCCGGCTTCGGGGTGCTCGACGTACTGGTAGTAGCCGCGGGCGCGCATGTGGGGGTCGCGCTCGAGCAGGTCCTGCGCGTTCTGGACGACGCCGGCGGGGACGCCGGCGGCCTGGAGGGCGGCGGCCACGTCTTCGGCCTTGCGGTCGCGGACCCAGCTGCCGATGAGGGCTTCGAGTTCGTCTTCGTTGGCCTTGCGGGCGTCGAAGGTGGCGAATCTCGGGTCGTTCGCGGCTTCGGGGTGCCCGAGCGCGGCAGCGGCGGCGGCCCATTCGCGGTCGTCGCGGCAGGCGATGACGACCCAGCGGTCGACGGAGCCGACCGATTCAGGGTCATCGGCGCAGCGGAAGGCGCCGTGGGGGCTGCAGTTGAGGCTTCGGTTGCCCATGCGCGAGGGGTTCTCGCCGTTGACGAGGTATTCGAGCACGGCGGTGCCGAGGGTGTTGACGACCGATTCGAGCTGGGGGAGTTCGATGAGCTGGCCTTTGCCGGTGCGGTTGCGGTAGCGGAGGGCGGCGAGGATGGCGGTGACGGTGTGCCCCGGGTTGATGACGTAGTCGGGGTAGTTGGTGCCGACGCCGATCGGCGGGCGGTTGGGGAAGCCGCTCATGTGGCTGATGCCGGTGACGGGCGTGAGCACAGCGCCGAAGCCGAGGAAGTCGCGGTGGGGACCGGTGAGGCCCTGCATCGGCGCGTAGGCGGCGATGATGCGCGGGTTGCGCGCGCTGATCTGCTCGTAGCGGAGGTTCCACTTGTCGATGACGCGCGGGGTGAAGTTGGTCAGGAAGACGTCGCACTTCTCGATGAGGCGGTAGGCGATTTCCTGGCCCTTCGGCAGGTTGAGGTTGAGCTGGAGGGAGAGCTTGCCGGTGTTGAAGTTGTTGAAGTAGCCGGAGACGTTGTAGCCGGACTTGAAGGTGCCGTCCGGGTTCATGGCGAAGGGGTGGACGCGGCGGAGGCCGTCGGGCCGGGTTTCGGATTCGACGCGGATGACCTCAGCGCCGAACTGGGAGAGGGTGTTGCCGGCGATGGGGCCGGCGCCGTACCAGGAGAAGTCGGCGACGCGGAGGCCTTCGAGGGGTTTCTTCGGCATCGGGAGCTCCTTAGCGCAGCTGCGCGAGGATTTCTTCGGTGTGTTCGCCGAGGCGCGGGGGCCGGGCGATGACGGCGGGGGTGTCGGAGAGGCGGTACGGCGGGCCGGGGAATTCGACGGTGCCGCCGAGCGGAGACTCGATGCGGACGAACCAGTCGCGCGCGCGGAGCTGGGTGTTCTCGGCGATGTCCTTCGGGGTTGACACGATGCCGATGAGGAGCTGGCGGTGCTGGCCTTCTTCGTAGGCCTCGCGGGCGCTCATCGTCGCGAAGAAGTCGAGGATCGTCTTCGTGATGACCGGGATGTGGGGCAGGACATCGGCCGCTGCGGCGGGGTTGGACATAAGCTGGGTGAGCCAGGCCATGTTGAGCTGGTTGACGATCGTGCGGTACGGCTCGTCGTCGAGCGGGCCCTGCATGCCTTTTTCACGCATCCAGTCCACGAGCGCGGGGAGGTCCTTCCCGGCCGGGGCGAGGATGTAGAGGGACACGTAGCCGTCGGTGCACTTCGCCACGCCGGTCGCTGGGAGGGGGATGGGCAGCATGCCGAGTTCGCCGGTGCGGACGCGGTTGCGCTTCTGGAAGTCCCRGGTCTGCATGGCGGTTTCCTGGGCCATCGAGAGGGCCTCCTGCGCGGAGACGTCGACGAGCTGGCCTTCCCCGGTCGCCTCGGCGTGGAGGAGCGCCATGAGGGTGCCCTGGGCGGCCTGGATGCTGGCCGAGATGTCGGCCTGGCGGCCGTAGATCATGTTCGGCGGGTCGGCGGGTTCGCCGGCGAGCGTCATGATGCCGCCCATGGCCTGGCCGACGATGTCGGAGTAGGCCCAGCCAGCGTGGGGGCCGTCCTGGCCGAAGCCGGTGACAGAGGTATAGACGAGGGAAGGCTTCTCCGCGCGGAGGGCGTCCCAGCCGAGGCCGCGGTCGGCGAGGAAGCCGACCGGGTTGTCCTCGAGGACGACGTCGGCAGTCAGCGCGAGGCGCCGGGCGAGGGCGCGGCCTTCGTCGGTTTCGAGGTCGAGGACGACGGATTTCTTCGAGGTGTTGTGGACCCAGAAGGCGAGGGATGCGTTCGGGTCGCCTTCGCGGCCTTTCACGAAGGGGCGCGCGCGGCGAAGGCGGCCGCCGCCGGGCGGTTCCACTTTGATGACTTCGGCGCCGAGGTCGGCGAGGAGGCGGCCGCAGTAGGCGGCGGTTTCATCGGCGAATTCGACGACGCGGATACCGTCGAGGGCGCGGTCGGGCATCGGTCAGGACTCCGGGACGGCGGTGACGCGGGCGGGGAGGTCGCGCGCGAGGATCTGGGCAGCCTGGGCCACCATGTCGTGCAGGATGTCCGCTGCGGGGCGGATGCGGTTCAGCATGCCGGAGATTTGGCCGGCGGCGTTCATGAGGAGGTCTTCGCGACCGGCCTGGCGGCAGGAGTAGACGAGGTCCTGGATGAGCAGGCCCTGCAGCCCCATCGGGAGCGCCTGGATGCCGGCGGCCTCCCAGGCTTCGATGAGCGGGTTGGTGATGTTGCGCATCGTCTTGCCGGAGTAGAGCCGGGTGACGCGGGTGTCCTCATCGGTGGCGGCGAGGATGCGCTGCTTCTGGAGGTCGGGCTGGTTCGCTTCTTCGGAGACGAGGAAGGCGGTGCCGCACCAGACGCCGATGGCGCCGAGGGCGAGCGCGGCGACGACCCCGCGGCCGTCTGCGATCCCGCCGGCGGCGACGACGGGCGTCGGGGCGACGGCATCGACGACCTGGGGAACGAGGGCCATGGTGGCGACGCGGCCGGTGTGGCCGCCGGCCTCGGTCCCCTGCGCGACGACGATGTCGACGCCGGCGGCGGCGACGCGCTTCGCGTTCTTCACGTTGCCGACGAGGGCGAGCACCTTCGTGCCGTTCGCCTTGAGGCGGTCGAGCCAGGGCGCGGGGCTGCCGAGGCCGCTGGCGAAGACCGGCACTTTTTCTTCGATGACGACCTCCATCTGCTCGTCGGACATGCCGCCGGTGCGCGGGCGGCGGGGCTCGGCGGCAGGCTCGCGGGGCATCTCTTTCCAGGGGACGCCGAGCTCCTCGACGATTTTCTTGAGGCCTTCRCGCGCCGCGGCGGGGATGAGTTCGCGGGGGTCGCGCGGCATTTCGCCGCCGGCAGCGCCGCCCATGTAGTTGGAGGGAAGGAGGAGGTCGACGCCGAAGGGTTTATCGGTGAGGGCGCGGACCTTGCGGATCTCTTCGCGCAGGCGCTCGGCGCTGAAGCCGGCGCCGCCGATGACGCCGAGCCCGCCCGCATTGGAGACGGCCGCGACGAGGGGCGCGGTGGCGACGGGTCCGGTGAGGCCGCCAGCGACGGGGCCCATGCCGGCCAGGATGACCGGGTATTCGATGCCCAGCAGGTCACAGAGCTCCGTGCGGAGCACGGGACGTCCCATGAGAGCCTCCGATCGGGGGGAGTTGGCGGCGAGTATACGGGACGGCCGGGGAAGCCGCAGGCGCAGTTGGACCCGGCCGCGCGGTCACGCGAAACTGGAGCCATGCATACACTGGTCACCCCGTGGGTGCTGGCGGGGAGGATTTTCGCCATCATCGGGATGGCGTTCACCGCTGCCTGCGCCATCCTGTTCCTCGTCGTGCCGCTCTGGTGGTGGGCGCTCGGTTCGGCGCTGGCGTTTGCGCCGTTCTTCCTGCTCATCGTGCTGGTGGAGCGGTACCAGTCGAAGCACGGCCTCATCGGGCCGGAGCCTGCCGTGCCGGACGATGGGGATTCGGACTAGCCTCGCGGCGCCCCTGCTGGCGGCGGCGGTGCTGGCCGGCTGCCAGGCCTCGGCGCGGTTCGACGGCACGCCGCTCGACCGGTACCTCTGCGAGGCGGGGGACCTGCCGTTCGATTTCATGGAGCAGACGCGGGGAGATTTCACCGCCGCGGATCTCGGCGGACTCTCGCGAGACCCCGAAGCGCGCAAGGCGGAGTACCGCGACGCCGGGATGCTGGGCGGGCGGTTCGTGTTCTGGAAGCAGACGCTTCCGCGACCGCCGTTCGACGCGCCGGTGAACGTGGTTTGCCAGGCGCTTTCGTTCGAATCGGCGGCGCAGGCGGCGGCCTGGGTCGGGCAGCTGGCGGCCGAGCCCGCGGCCATCCGGGATTCCGGGATGCTCTGGGCGCCGCTGGACGGTTCGCAAGCCGAGGAGCTACCCAGCCCGGCGGGGCGGCTGTTCCGGCTCGAGGCGGCGGAGGGCGACGCGCGCGTGACGCTCTATGCGCTCCATGAGGCGCGGGGGAACGTGGTGGTGAGCGTATTCGTCGGCGACCGGGATGGACGGACCGAGGCCGCGACGGCGCTCGCCATCGCGGCCTTACGGGATGCGCGGCTCGCTGAGGGCGCTACTTCGGGGTCTCGGTGATCTGGATGGTTTGGATGATGACGGGCTCGATGGGCCGGTCTCCCTGGCCGACCTGGACCTTGCCGATCGCCTCGACGACGTCCATGCCGGAGATGACTTCGCCGAACGGGTAGAACTTGTTCGCGCTGGGGTTGTCGAAGTCGAGCGACGGGTTGTCCTTCAGGTTGATGAAGAACTGGCTGCCGAACTGGGTCTGGCCGGAGACCTTGGCCATGGCGATGGTGCCTTTTTTGTTGCGAAGCTCGTTCGGCTCGTCCTGGGTCTGGTAGCCGGGGCCGCCGGTGCCGGTCGCAGTTGGGTCGCCGCCCTGGATGACGAAGTTCGAGACGACGCGGTGGAAGGTGGTGTTGTCGAAGTACCCCTGCTTCGCGAGGAAGACGAAGCTGTTGACCGTGTTGGGGGCGACGTCGGCGAAGAGCCGGACGGTGAAGTCGCCCTTGCTGGTCTTGAAGGTGGCAGTGTAGGTGTTTTTCGCCGCGTCGATGACCTGTTCGGCCTTTTCGAACTGCTTCGGGGCGGGGGTCGGGCTGCCGGTGGGCGAGGCGTCAGCGGTGGCCGTGGCGGCCGGCGTAGGTGAAGGGACCGCGTCGGGATTGCCCCGGTCGGTGCCGCGGGTGGTGAAGACCGCGGTGACGATCATGATGACGACGACCACAACGCCGATGAGCGCGAACCAGCGAGGATCGCCGAGGACGTTCATCGGGAAGCCGGGCTTGTAGATCTCGGATGGCGAAGCGTGGCTGAGCTGGTAGGTGCGGCGTCGCGATGGCTCCTGCCGCAGGTGTTGCAGCTCGCGTCGTTTGCGCTTGGGCACGGTGATACTCCAGGTGGACGGCTGCTGGGGTTGGTAGCCGGCTCGTGGCCAGTATACGGAGGCCGGGAATTGCGACCAATTTGGCGACCGGCTGGCGGGAAAGGGCCGGTCTAGCGGCGGTAGCCGAGCCTGGCGAGCTCTTCGCGGGCGACCTCACGGTCGTCCCAGGGGATGACCTGGTCGCCGTAGACGATGGATTTTTCGTGGCCCTTGCCGGCGATGACGACGATGTCGCCGTAGCGGGCCATGGCGAGCGCGGCAGCGATCGCTTCGCGGCGGTCTTCGATTTCGAGGAAGTCGGCGCCGCGCTGGCGGCCGGCGCTCTCGGCGTGGCGGCCGATTTCGCGGACGATGGCGGCCGGGTCTTCGGAGCGGGGATCTTCGTTGGTGAAGATGGCGAAATCGGCGCCTTCGGCTGCTGCGCGGCCGACGCCGAACCGGCGGCCGGGGTCGCGTTCGCCCGCGGCGCCGACGACGATGATGAGCCGGCCCTGGCAGACATCGCGGAGGACCTCGAGGACTTTGCGCACGGCGTCGCCGGTGTGGGCGTAATCGACGATGACGTCGAAGGGCTGGCCGGCGTCGATGCGCTCCATGCGGCCGGGGACGCCGGGGCATTCGCCGAGGCCGCGGGCGACCGCCTGGAGGTCGGCGCCGACGGCGAGCGCAGCGCCGGCGGCGGCGAGGGCGTTCATCACGTTGAACAGCGCCGGCAGCCGGATGGAGCACTCCGCCATGCCGCCGGGGGTGACGATGCGGAAGCTCGTGCCATCCGGCCGGAGGATGACGTTGCGGGCGACGATGTCGGCGCTGCGGGCTTCGAGTCCGAACCGAACGGCTGCGGCCCGCGGGGCGCGGCCGAGCATGTAGTCGGCGCTCGGGTCATCAGCGTTGACGACCGCGTGCTTGCCCACGCCCTTCTCGGCGGAGTGTTCCAGCGCCGCGAAGAGCTGCGCCTTGGCATCACGGTACGCCTCGAAGGTCTGGTGAAAGTCGAGGTGGTCGCTGGTGATGTTGGTGAAGACGGCGACATCGTATTCGACGTGGTCGAGGCGATGGAGCGCGAGGCCGTGGCTGGTCGATTCGACGATGGCGTAGTCGCAGCGGGCATCGGCCATCCGGCGGAGGAGCCGCTGCACTTCCGGAGCCTCGGGGGTCGTCATCCGGGCGGTAACATGGCCGGTCTCGCCGGGCAGGTAGGTATCGACGGTGCCGAGGCGGCCGACGCGGGCGCCGGCGGCTTCAAGTGCGCTCGTGAGGAGGTGGGACGTGGTGGTTTTACCGTCGGTGCCGGTGATGCCGATGACGACCAGCTCCCGGCCGGGGTGACCGTAGAACCAGGCCGCGGCAGCGGAGAGCGCGGGGCGGGTAGCGGGGACTTCCACGAGGGCGAGGCCGGGCGGGAGCGGCGGCAGAGCGTGGCCGGCCTCGACGAGCGCTGCCGCAGCCCCCGCCGCAGCAACGTCGGGGAGGAAGCGGTGGCCGTCGACGGTGAAGCCTTTGATGGCGACGAAGAGGCTCCCGGGGCCGACCAGCCGGGAGTCGTGGTGAATGGCGGAGATGGCCGCGCCGGGGTCGCCGCGCAGCAGCCGGGCGCCGGGAAGCTCGGCGAGGAGACCGGCGAGGGTGCGGGGTGCAGTGTGGGAATCGGTCGTCACGGGTCGATGGTAGTGCGGCGGGCGGCCGGTGTCGCGGGCTATTCGAGGGCGCTGAGGAGGTCGAGGAAGTTGCCGAGCATCCGCGCGGTGGCGCCCCAGATGAGGTCGTCGCCGAAGCGGTAGGCCTGGAAAACGTATTCGCGGCCGTTGATGATGCGGCGGTCCGGAACGAGGTTGCGGGGGTCGCGGAGGTGGCTGAGCGGCACTTCGAGGAGGTAGGCGACCTCCTCGCTGCTGAAGCGCCATTCATAGGGGTACCGGTCGAGCCAGCCGACGAACGGGGTGACGAGGAAATTCGAGACGGTGACCATCTGGTCGAGTTCGCCGAGCACATCGACGTCATCGGGGCGGACGCCGATCTCCTCGTGGGTTTCGCGGAGGGCGGTGTAGCGAACGTCCGGGTCGCCGGGGTCCATCACGCCGCCGGGAAAGCTGATTTGGCCCTTGTGGTCGCGGACGCGGTCGGTGCGCTTCTGGAAGATGACGTGGGGGCCGCCGGGGCGGTCGTGAAGGAGAAGGAGAACGCCGGCCGGCGGGAGCGGCGGGTCGGGCTGCTGGCGGGCCGGTTCGTAGCTGGCGAGGAGGCGCCGGACGTCGTCGCGCATCGGGCCTAGGGCCTGGCGGAGAGATGGCGGCGGCGGGTCGATTCGACGAGTTCCGCCCAGATGCGCTCCTCGAGGTCGCGGGCGGCGGGCCCGGGCGTCTGTTCGACGGCCGCGTGAAGGTCGATGAGGGCGGCGCGGAGCAGGTCGTTTTCCCGCTGGAGGTCAGAGACGCGGAGCGACGGGGCGGCGGGAGCGGCGAGCGCTTCCGGCACCGACGGCGGGACCGCGTCGCCGAGGAGGCCGCAGCCGGCGGCGAGCAGGTCGCGGACGATGCGGTTTTCGGTCACGAGGCGGTCGGCGGCGCGGTCGAACTCCTCGGCGACCATCATGTCGAGCATGGCGGCGATGCCGACGAGCTGCTGTCCGAAGGGCGTGGGGATGCGCGGCAGGACCTCGGAGAGGAGGTTGGCGGCGACGCCCTGGAGGACGCGGGGCGGCGAGGGGTTCACGGGAGCCTCCCGATGGTGCGCAGGAGGTACTGGTCCTGGGCGTTGATGAGCGAGTAGGCGACGAGCGGGAGGATGAGTTCGTTGGTGCGGCCCTCGGCGAAGGAGCGGGCGCCGGTGACCCAGATGCCCTGGCACTTGACGTGGCTGAAGACCTCCCACCAGTGGAGGGCGTCGGGGTCGGCGCGGAGGCCGGAGTAGCGCTCCCAGTGGGCGATGGCCGTTTCGCGGTCGACGATGCCGCCGGGGCGGCCGTCCTTCGCCCAGTGCCAGGACTGGTTGAACGACCAGGCGAGGTCTTCGAGCGGGTCGCCGAGGTGGGCCATCTCCCAGTCGACGATGCCGTAGATGCCGCCGTCTTCGCGGTAGAGGAAGTTGCCCACGCGGTAGTCGCCGTGGACGACGCTGATGCGCTGGGCGGGCGGCGGGGGGTTGGCGCGGAGCCAGCGGATGGCGGCCTTCATGATGGGCTGCGGCTCCATCGCCTCGGTGTCGAGGATGCGCTCCCAGTGGTCGAGCTCGTGCTGCCAGGCCGTCTCGGGGGTGGGCACATGGGCGACGCGCTCGATGTCCGTGCCCCGCCAGTCGAAGGTCGCGATGGCGGCGAGGATGCGGTACATGTTTTCGGCGATTTTCGGCTGCACGGCGGTGTAGGGCGGCGCGATGATGCGGGAAGTCGCGCTTTCGCAGCCGAGGATGCGGTCCATGATGAAGAAGGGGCCGCCGAGGACGGAGGGGTCGTTTTCGAGCCAGCGCATGCGGGGCACGGGGACATCCGTGCCCCAGAAGGCGGAGTAGAAGGCGTACTCGGCCTCGCGGTCGGTTTCGAGGAGCGAGGCGGGCGGGTCCTTGCGAAGGACGAAGGGGGCGGACTGGCGCCCGCCGACCGGGTCGGTCCACTCGGCATCGAACATCCACGTCTCGCGCGAGGCGCCGCCGGGGATGCGGAGGAGGTTGGTGACCCGGACGTCGGCCGCTTCGAGCCGGGGGGCGAGGTAGCGCGCGAGTGCTTCTTCCACGGGGCGGAGGGAAGGTTACGGGCTCACGGGGCTGTGTCAAGGCCGGACAGGCTCAGAGCGTGCCCTTCGTGCTGGGGATGTCGCCGCCGCGGCGCGGGTCGAGGCGGGTCGCGGCGTCGAGCGCGCGGGCCATCGCCTTGAAGGCGGCTTCGCACTTGTGGTGGTCGTTGACGCCGTAGAGGACGCGGAGGTGGAGATTGATCTTCGCGGCGAAGGCGAAGGACTCGAGGAAGTGGTTGAAGAGGTCGGGCGGCATACCGCCGAGTTCGCGGCCGAGCAGCTTGAGGTCGAGGACGGCGTAGGGACGGCCGCTGAGGTCGACCACGGCGTGGGCGAGCGCCTCATCGAGGGGCATGTAGGCCGAACCGGCGCGGACCAGGCCGGCCTTGTCGCCGAGCGCCTTCGCGAGCGCCTCGCCGAGGGCGATGCCGATGTCTTCCACGGTGTGGTGCTGGTCGATCCAGAGGTCGCCTTCGCAGCGGACGTCGAGGTCGAAGACGCCGTGCTTGGCGATGTGCGAGAGCATGTGGTCGAGGAACCCGACGCCGGTGGCGCAGGAGAACCGACCCGAGCCATCGAGATTGAACGTGATGTCGATGCTCGTCTCGGCGGTGCGGCGTTGGACCGTGGCGATGCGGGGTGCAGGCGGCTGCGTCATTGCTGAAGCTCCTGGAGGGCGGCGACGAGGGTGTCGGTGTCGGCCGGGCGGCCGGCGCTGATGCGGATGCAGTTCTGGAGGTCGGGCCGGTCGTAATGCCGGACGAGGATGCCGCGGCGGCGGAGGGCGTCGGCGACTTCGCGGGCAGGGCGGCCGCGGACGGCGAAGAGGACGAAGTTGGCGACCGAAGGGTACGGTTCGAGCCAGCCGAGGGCAGCGACGAGCCGGGTCATCCGGTCGCGCTCGGCGACGAGGGCGGCGATATCCTCGGCGATCTCGGCGCGGTGATCGATGGCGGCGATGGCGGCGGCCTCGGCGGCGACGTTGACGTTGTAGGGCTGCTTGAGCGCCATCAGGCGCTCCGCCAGCTCGGGACTGGAGATGCTGTAGCCGACGCGGAGCCCCGCGAGGCCGGCCCATTTGCTGAAGGTGCGGAGAACCACGAGGTTCTCGTGCCGGTCGATGAGGGGGACGACCGTTTCGCCGCCGAACTCGATGTAGGCCTCGTCGACGACGACGAGCGCCGGGAGGTCGAGGAGGGCCTCGAGTTCGGCCCGGTTGAGCGGGTTGCCGGTCGGGTTGTTCGGGTGGGTCAGGAAGATGATGCGGGCCGCGTGCTGCGCGACGGCGTGGCGGATGGCGACGACATCGAGGTCGAAGTTCGGCCGGCGCGGTATTTCGACCGGGCGGGCGCGCATGATTTTCGCGAGGAAGCGGTACATGCCGAAGGCGGGCGTCGGCACCACGACCGCTGGCGGCGCGACGAGGCGGATGATCACATCGATGAGGTCGTCGGCGCCGGACCCGGCGACGACCTGCGCCGGGTCGACGCCGGCGTAGCGGGCGATGGCGGCCCGGAGCCGGGTTTGTCCGGGGTCGGGGTAGATGTGGAAGTCGGCACGCGCGGCGGCTTCGCGGACGGCCGGGCGAGGACCGTACAGGTTCTCGTTCGCGTCGAGCTTGACGAGGCGGTCGACGGGCACGCCGATTTCTGCCGCAAGGACATCGAGCGGCTTGACGGGGACGTACTCCTCGAGGTCGTCGAGGTCGGGGCGGAGGATGGCGCGGAGGGACACGTCAGCGGCCCTGCAGGCGACGTTCGACGGCGTGCGCGTGGCCGGTGAGGCCTTCGGCCCGTGCGATGACGGCGGCCATCCTGTTGAGCTCCTCGGACTCGTCGTCAGGGAGGTTGACGACCGCCATCTTCTTGAGGAAGTCGTGCACGCCGAGGGGGCCGCTCCAGCGGGCCGCGCCGCCGGTCGGCATGGTGTGGCTCGGGCCGGCGGTGTAATCGCCGACCGCCTCGGGGGAGGCTTCGCCGAGGAAGAGGCCGCCGCAGTTCCTGACTTTCATGACGTAGGCGGTCGGGTTCTCCACGCAAAGGCAGAGGTGCTCGGGGGCGTACTCGTTCGCGAGGTCGATGGCGTGGTCGATGTCGTTGACGAGGATGCAGCCGCCGCGGTTCTCGAGGGCGGCGCGGGCGATCTTGGCGCGTTCGAGCGTGCGGAGCTGGCGTTCGATGGCGGCCGCGACTTCGTCGGCGAGGTAGTGGGAGGGGGTGAGGAGGATCGGGCTGGCGAGCGGGTCGTGCTCGGCCTGCGCGATGAGGTCGGCCGCGACGAGCTCGGGGTTCGCGCTCTCGTCGGCGATGATCATCGTTTCGGTCGGGCCGTAGATGCTGTCGATGCCAACGTCGCCGAAGACCTGCCGCTTGGCGATGGTCACGAACAGGCCGCCGGGACCGGCGATCTTGTCGACGCGGGGGATGGTTTCGGTGCCGTAGGCGAAGGCGGCGATGCCCTGCGCGCCGCCGGCTTTGAAGACGGCATCGACGCCGGCGATGTCGGCCGCGACGAGTTTTACCGGCGGCACCGTGCCGTCGGGCAGGACGGGGCTGGTGAGGTAGACCTCATCGACGCCGGCGACGCGGGCCGGGATGGCGCACATCAGCACCGTGCTGGGAAGGGGCGCGCGGGTGCCCGGGACGTAGATGCCGGCGCGCTGGATGGGACGGGTGAGCTGCCCGAGGCCGTGCTGCTGGAAGTCGATGGTGGCGCCGCGGAGCTGGGTCTCGTGGTAGCGGCGGACCCGCTCGGCGGCGAAGCGGAGCGCCTCGATGAGGTCGGCTGGCAGCGCTTCGTAGGCGGCGCGGACCTCATCCGGGGTGACGCGGAGGTCGGGCGTGTGGGCGCCGTCGATGGCGGAGTTGTAGTAGCGGACAGCGTTGTCGCCATCCTCGCGGACGTCGCGGATGATGCGGCGGACGACTTCTTCCGGGGCGAGCTCCTGTCCGAAGGTGCGGAAGGTGGTCTCGCGGACCTCCATCGGGAGCTCTTCGATGTCGAGGGGCCGGCGGGCAAGGAGGGTTCGCCGGCCTTCTTCAGCGTTGCGGATTATGCGCATCCCAGGTACCTCTCGACGGCGGCGCGGGCGGTTTCGGTGGCGCGCTGCACGAAGGCATCGACTTCGGCGTCGGTGATGTGGGCGATTGTCTCATCGAGGAGTTCGGGGAGCGAATCGAGGAAGCCGTCCAGGGTTTCGCCCTCTTCGAGGCCGGCGAAGCGGAGGTGGTTGGCGATCATGGCACGCGCACGGTCCCAGTCGAGATTGCGGGCGGCGACGTCGCAGGCGACCTGGCGCCAGCGCTCGAGGGTCTCACCGTCGATGAAGCCGGCCTGGATATCGGCGATGGTGCAGCTGAGGGCGCCGCAGATCGCCGCTTTCAGGTCTGGATCGGAGCTGTAGCGGCGATCGAGGTCGAACTGGAGGAGGCGGTCCATGACGTTGGCGCGGATCGCGCCGCCGAGGTGGTCGTGCCGAAGGAAATAGGGGCGGTAGACGCCGGTGATGTACTGCTCATCGAGCACCAGGTGGGAGATGTAGCCGGCGGCCCAGGCGCGCGTTGGCGCATTCAGGCGCTCCGGGGCGGCCAGGTGGCCGTAGGTCTCGAGGAAGGCAGCCACCGAGTCCTGGTGGTTATGTTCATTCAGGTCGAAGAAGTGGGTGCTGTAGCGGTCCTGGCGGGTGAGGACGCGGATGTCGGGAGAAGTCGCGCCGAGGAGGTAGGCGCCGGAGTCGGCCGGGACATCGGCATGGCCGAGGTCGAGCGCAACCTGCCGCGCGATCACCATGTGGAGGGTGATGGGGGGCATGAGCTCATGGTAGCGAACCGGCGCGGCGGTTGGCCCGCGGGCAGCTAGATGCGGGCGCTTTCGATGTTGGTGAGGAGGATGCCGCGGCAGCCGATGCTGGAGAGCTCGTCCATGATGCGATGCGCTTCTTTGCGGTGGACCATCGCCTTGACGGAATACCACCCTTCGCGCTGGAGCTGGGTGATGGTGGGCGATTCGAGGCCGGGGGTGATTTCGCAGGCGCGCTGGAGGATGGTGCCGGGGCAGTCGTACTCGACCATCATGTAGTCGAGCGCGACGAGCCGGCCTTCGATGCGGCTGCGGAGGACGCGGACCGGCGGCTGGTCGGCGCGCTCGGGGTGGGCGTAGAGCGCAGCATTGGAGACGAAGAGGGGCTGGCCGACGATGCGGAGACCGGCCTGGCGGAGGGTGTTGCCGGTATCGACGACATCGACCACGGCCTCGGCGATGCCGAGCGCGACGGAGATTTCGACGGCGCCTTCGAGCTCGATGAGGCGGAGGTCGCGGCCGGCGAAGTACTGGCGGACGATGTTGGGGAACGACGTGGCGATGCGGAGGGACGCGACCTCATCGAGCGAGCGGATGGGCGAGGCGGCCGGGACGGCGGCGCAGAGACGCGAATCGCCGAAGTTGAGGTCGAGCAGGAGCTCGGGATGATGGCCGCGCTCGGCGGCGAAGTCCTTGCCGGTGATGCCGGCATCGAGGATGCCGTTGGCGACGTACACGGGGATGTCGCCGGGACGGAGGAAGTAGAACTCGACGTCGTTTTCGGGGTCGAGCGAGGAGAGCTGGCTGCCGCTCTTGCCGACCCGGTAGCCGCAGGAGGCGAGCAGGTCGAGCGTCGGCTGGAAGAGGACGCCTTTGTTGGGGAGGGCAACCTTGATCACAGCGTGCGGTACACCTCGTCGAGCGTGAGGTCGGCCGAGGCCATCATGCAGGCGACGTAGTAGAGCACCTGCGAGAGCTCGCCGGCGAGGGCTTCGCGCGATTCGTAGCGGGCGGCCATCCATGCCTCGGCGGCTTCTTCGACGAGCTTCTTGCCGATGGCGTGGGGACCGGCAGCGAGGAGGGCGGCGGTGCCGGAGCCCTCCGGCATGTCGCGCTTGCGCTGCGCGGCGAGCTCGACCATTTCTTCGAAGGTCACGGGCTCACGATATCCCAAGGACGCGAACGGATCATGTCGCGGCGGGGCGGACGGTCACGTCGGCGGCGGTGACGGTTTCGCGGCCGCCGCCGGGGCGCTCGACGACGAGCCCGCCGGTTTCATCGAGGTCCACGGCGCGGGCGCCGAACGGTTCCCCGCCGACCGGGCTCACGGTCACGTCGCGGCCGAGGATCATGCTCCACTCCCGGTAGCGGGCCATGACCTCGCCGAGCGGCGCGTCGAGGGCGCGCTCGAGCTCGTTGCAGAGGCGGGCGAAAAGAGCCTCCCGGTCGATGGGGCGGCCGGCGGCGGCGGCGAGCGAGGTCGCGATGCCGCGCAGCTCGGGCTGGGCTGACGCCGGGTCGAAATTGACGTTGATGCCGATGCCGGGGAAGGCGACGGGCCCGGCCTCGCCGAGTTCGGCGTCGATCAGCATGCCGCACGCCTTGAGGTCGCCGACCCAGACGTCGTTGGGCCACTTGATGGCGGCCGTGGGGACGATGGAGCGGATGGCGGCAGCCGCGGCGACGGGCACGCGGACGGGCAGCGTGCGGTGGATGTCGAGGCTGCAGCGGAGGACGAACGTGACGTAGATGTTGGCGCCGGCCGGGCTGAAGAACGAGCGCCCGCGCCGGCCGCGGCCGGCGGTTTGCTCTTCGGTGAAGACGGCAGTGCCGTGGATGGCGCCTTCGGCGGCTTCGCGGCGGGCGAGGTCCATGGTGGAGCCGACGACCGGTCGGTAGACGAGGGCGCGGCCGACGGTGCGGGTATGGAGGAGGGACTGGAACCGGGCGAGGTCGAGAGCCGGGAGGTCGGACATGGCGTTCGCTCGAGCGGGTGGGCGTGAAAAGGGCCCCGGCGCTGCCGGGGCCCTGGCGTAGCTAAGACCGGAGTCTCAGGAGGATTGGTGACCCTCAGACCGGGGGTCTAGGAGGAGGTCACCTCCAGCGCAAAGGTACGGTCGTCGCTACGACTATGATGATCCATGCGCATCACCTCCTTTCCTGCCGCGCAGCATGCGCCCGGCGCCGGGGCGTGTCAAGTAGGGAGCGTCCGGTTCGGCGCGGGGGTGCTTCCGCGGAAGGGCCTGCCTGCTATTCTGGGATGCGTTGTGTCGAACGGCGGCGCCGTGGCCGGCTGGCCGGTCAAATCTATGGCGCCGCAGGATGGAGGATTCCCCTGGTTACCCCTGTCAGCATGAAGCAGCTGCTCGAAGCGGGCGTTCACTTCGGGCACCAAACGCGCCGCTGGAACCCGAAGATGCGGCAGTTCATCTTCACCGAGCGGAACGGCATCCACATCATCGACCTGCAGCAGACGGTGACGCGGCTCGAGGCGGCGATCGGGTTCGTGCGGGACGTGGTCGCCTCGGGCGGCGACGTGCTCATCATCGGCACGAAGAAGCAGGCGCGGGAAACGGTGGAGATGGAGGCGAAGCGGGCCGGCCTGCCGTACGTCAACAACCGCTGGCTGGGCGGCACGCTGACGAACTTCCGGACGATCCAGCAGCGCATCCGGCACCTGCGGGAGCTGGAGGCGGCGATGGAGCGGGGCGATTTCGCCCGCCTGCCGAAGCGTGAGCAGCTGGAGATCCAGAACGAGATCGAGCGGATGAACCGCTACTTCGGCGGCATCAAGAACATGGACCGGCTGCCGGGCGCGGTGTTCATCATCGACACGGTGAAAGAAGCGATCGCTGTCTCCGAGTGCGTGCGGCTGGGCATCCCGATCGTGTCGCTGGTGGATACGAATTGCGACCCGGACCCGATTGCTTACCCGATCCCGAGCAACGACGACGCCATCCGGGCGATCAAGCTCATCCTCGGGAAGATCGCCGATGCGGCCATCGAAGGCCGGGCGATGCGGGAATCGGGCGTGGCGCCGGGCACGCAGGTCGAGGAGCTGGCGAAGGCGGCGGAAGCCGGCGTGGCTGCGGGCAGCTACACGGCGACGCCGGATGACCAGCCGGCCGGCGACGATGCCGGGACGCGGGTGACCGTCATCAGCATGAACGCGGCGCAGGCCGCACCAGCGCAGGAGTAGGACGCACGTGGCTGCAGTGACGACTGAGATGATCAAGGAGCTCCGGGAAGAAACCGGGGCGGGTGTGATGGACGCCAAGCGCGCGCTCGAGGAAGCGGGCGGCGACAAGGCGAAGGCGAAGCAGATCCTCCGCGAGCGCGGCATCGCCGCAGCCGCGAAGCGGCAAGACCGGGAGACGAGCAACGGCGTGGTGGATGCCTACATCCACGCCGGCGGCCGCATCGGCGTGCTCGTCGAAGTGAACTGCGAGACCGACTTCGTGGCGAACACGGAGGAGTTCCGCCAGCTGGCGCGGAACATCGCGATGCAGGTGGCGGCGATGAACCCGCAGGTGGTCTCGGCCGACGACCCGGAGCGGGCGAAGTTCGAAGGCCCGGACGAGGAGGTCGTGCTCCTGGCGCAGCCGTTCATCCGGGACGCGAGCAAGACGATCAAGGACCTCGTGCAGGACGCGATTGCGCGGACGGGTGAGAACATCCGCATCCGGCGGTTCGTCCGGTACGAACTCGGGCGGTAAACGCCGATGAGGACGGACGGCCGCGGGCGCTACCGGCGCGCGCTCGTCAAGCTCTCGGGCGAGGCGCTGATGGGCTCGCGGCCGTTCGGCATCGACCCGGTGACGCTGAACGACCTTGCGCGGCAGATCAAGCAGGCCGTGGACGAGGGCGTGCAGGTCGCCGTCTCAATCGGGGGCGGCAACTTCTGGCGCGGGGCCACGGTGGCCGAGACGGGGATGGACCGGGCAACGGCGGACTACGCGGGCATGCTCGGCACGATCATGAACGCGCTGGCGCTGCAGGACGCGCTGGAGAAGCGCGGGGCGGTGGTCCGGACGCAGACGGCGCTGCCCATCGCCCAGGTGGCGGAGCCGTACATCCGGCGGCGGGCGATCCGGCACCTCGAGAAGGGGCGGGTCGTGATTTTCGCCGCCGGGACGGGGAACCCGTTCATGACCACCGACACGGCGGGGGCGCTGCGCGCCATCGAAACGGACTGCGAAGTCCTGCTGATGGCGAAGAACGGCGTCGACGGCGTGTACGATGCGGACCCGGCGAAGGTGCCGACTGCCCGGAAGTTCGAGCACGTGACCCACATCGAGGCGATCCAGCGGCGGCTGCAGGTGATGGACATCACCGCGCTGAGCATGTGCATGGAGCACCACATGCCGATCGTGGTGTTCGACGTGGCGGCGCCGGACGCGGTGTACCGGGCGCTCCGGGGCGATACCATTGGCACGCTGGTTTCGGCATCGCCGGAGCCGGCGGCCCATTCCTGACCGAACGGAGGGGCGCGATGGCGGACGCAGAGGAGATCCTCCTCGAGGCCGATGAAAAGATGGACCACTCGGTGGAGGCGCTCCGCCGGGAGCTGAACGGCGTGCGCACCGGGCGGGCGCACCCGAGCCTCATCGAATCGCTGATGGTGGACTACTACGGCGCGCTGACACCCTTGAAGCAGCTGGGGACGATCAACGCGCCGGAGCCGCGGCTGCTGACGGTGACGGTGTGGGACCGGAGCGCGGTCTCGGCCATCCAGAAGGCGATCCAGTCCAGCGACCTCGGCCTGAACCCGGCGATCGACGGACAGGTGCTGCGACTGCCGATTCCGCCGCTGACGGAGCAGCGCCGGAAGGAGCTCGTGAAGCTGGTCCACCACAAGGCGGAAGATGCGCGCGTGGCAGTCCGGAACGTGCGGCGGCACGCCCACGACGAACTGCGGAAGCTGGAGAAGGAAGGGGGCATGTCGCAGGACGAGCTGAAGCGGGCCGAGGAGGAGCTGCAGAAGCTGACGGACCGGCACATCGCCACCATCGACGCCGAGAGCAAGAAGAAAGAGGCGGAGCTCCTTGAAGTCTGAGGCGGCGAAGCCCGGGACCGCATCCCGACCGGCCGAGTACCTCGGCGACCTGATTTCGCCGATTACGGGCGGGCGGATCCCGCGGCATGTCGCCATCATCATGGACGGCAACGGCCGGTGGGCGACGCAGCGGGGGCTGCCGCGCGCCGCCGGGCACCGGGCCGGGACAGAGAACATCCGGCGGGTCATCGAGCGGTTCGCGGACCACGGGGTCCAGTACCTCACGCTGTACGCGTTCAGCACGGAGAACTGGAACCGGCCGCAGCGGGAGGTGCGGGCGCTCATCCGGCTGCTTCGCTACTTCATCCGGCGGGAGCTGAACAACCTCCACCGGAACGGCATCCGGCTGCAGATGCTGGGCCACATCGAAACCCTGCCGGAGTGGCTCCAGCAGCAGGTGCGGGACGCGATTGCGCTCACCCGGGAGAACGACCGGATGGTGCTGAACATCTGCTTCAGCTACGGCGGCCGGGACGACATCGTGATGGCGATCCGCGGGATGATCGCGGACGGCGTGGCGGCCGACGACGTGACCGAAGAGCTGGTCGGGCGGTATGTGATGACGGCCGGGATGCCGGACCCGGACCTCGTCATCCGCACGGCGGGCGAGCAGCGGATTTCGAACTTCCTCCTCTGGCAATCGGCGTACGCGGAGCTGTACTTCACGGACACGTACTGGCCGGATTTCGGGCGGGAGGACACGGACATCGCGCTGGCGGAGTATGGGCGGCGGAAGCGGAAGTTCGGCGGGCTGCTCGAGGAGGACCTCGAAGCCTTCCGCGACCGCGGCACCTGAGCGGGCTGCAGGGGCCGCCCCGGTGTCGAATCTCCAGCTGCGCGTTCTGACGGCTGCCGTGGGGCTGCCGGTCGTCACCGGGCTCGCGTGGCTCGGGGGATGGCCGTTCGCGATCGCCCTGGCCGCCATCGTGCTCCTCGCCTCGATCGAGTTCGTCCACGGGTGGCTGATCCCGAGCCGGCCGGTGGTCGAAGGCGCGCGGCACCTGCCAACCATCGCCATCGCGCCGGTCACCGTCGCCGGCGCGCACGTCGACCCGCGGTTCATCCTGGTCGGGCTGGGGTTCGCGGCGCTGTTCGCTGCGCTGGGGTACGCGCCGACGAACGCCTTCGGCCCGCGGAAGCCGTTCCGGGTGTTCGCGTGGTGCACGATCTACCTCGGGGTGCTGGCCTCGACGCTCGTGCTGGTGCGCGACGCGGAGGGCGGGCGCGCATGGTTCTTCATCGGCCTTTTAGCGACCTTCGCGACCGATACGGGGGCGTACGCGGTGGGCCGCGCGATTGGGCGGCACCGGATGGCGCCGAGGATCAGCCCGAAGAAGACGTGGGAGGGCGCGGCGGGCGGCTACGCTGCAGGCCTCGGGGCCGTGCTGGGGCTGAACTGGCTGTTCGATACGGGGGTGCCGGCAGCGACGGCGCTCCACCTCGCGGCCGCGCTGCCCGCAGCGGCGATGCTCGGCGACCTGTTCGAAAGCTGGATAAAGCGGCGGATGGGCGTGAAGGATGCAAGCGGGCTGCTGCCGGGGCACGGCGGGTTCATGGACCGGCTGGATTCGGTGCTGTTCGTATTCCCGCTGGTGTACCTGTTCCTGCGGGTGCGCGTCCTCTGATAGCCTGAATCGCGAGGGCAGATTGCCCGGGAGAGCACACCGATGAGCAGCGATGCGTTCGCCCACCGGGAGGCGACGGTCAACGGGATCCGGATGCACTACGTCGAGGCTGGCGACGGGGAGCCGGTGGTGCTGCTGCACGGGTTCCCGGAGTCGTGGTATTCGTGGCGGCATCAGCTGCGGGCGCTGGCCGCGGCCGGTTACCGGGCGATCGCGCCAGACCAGCGGGGCTACAACCTCACGGAAGCGAAAGGCCCGTACGACACCGGCACGCTGCAGGCGGACATTCTCTGCCTGATGGACCACCTTGGCATCGAACGGGCGCATGTGGTGGGGCACGACTGGGGCGGGGCCATTGCGTGGCTCCTCGGGATGGAGCACGGCGAGCGGCTGAAGAGCCTGACCGTGTGCAACCTGCCGCACCCGGCGGTGTTCCGAAAGGGGGTGCGGCGGCCGCGGCAGGCGCTGCGCTCGTGGTACGTGCTGTTCTTCCAGCTTCCGTGGCTTCCGGAGCGGCTGCTGGCGGCGCAGGGGTACCACCGGCTCGCGCGGATGATGATCCGCGAGTGCCGCCCCGGCACCTTTACGAAGGACGACATCCGCGAGTTCCTCGCCGGCTGGCGGCGGCAGGGGCTCGGGGGCGGCATCAACTGGTACCGGGCGGCGCTTCGGCACCCGCCGCGGATTCCCGACCCCGTGCCGCTGGTCACCGTGCCCACGCTGCTCATCTGGGGCGACGACGACCGCTATCTCGGCCGGGAGCTGACGGAGGGGACGGAGGAGTACGTGGCGAAGCTGCGGGTGGAGCACCTCCCCGGGGTGGGCCACTGGGTGCAGCAGGAGGCGCCGGACGAAGTCAACCGGCTCCTGCTCGACCATCTCGCGGCGGCCGTGCGGTGACGAAGGCGCCGGATCGGCGGGGCCCGTCGCTCGCAGAGATCGAGGAGCAGCTCATCGCGGGGGGCGAGCCGCCGCTGCTGCTGCGGCGGAAGGTCGTGGGCGGGCTCGTGGCGGCCTTCGTCGCGGCCGTGATCGCCTACTGGGCGACCAGCGACTACTTCGGGATCTCGTACACCATCGACGAGGAGCCGTTCCGGGAATGGGTGGACAGTTTCGGGCTGCTCGGGCCGCTGGTGTTCATCGTCATCATGGCGCTCTCGGTGCTGTTCGCGCCGATTCCGAATGCGCCGATTTTCATGGCTGCCGGGCTGGCGTGGGGGCCGGTGCTGGGAACGGCCTACTGCATGGCGGGGCTGATCCTGGGGTCGGCGATGGCGTTCTGGGTGGCGCGGCGGTTCGGGCGGCGGCACCTGCCGCGGCTCATCGGCGCGAAGAACGCTGCGCGGGTCGATTCGCTGGTGCTCGAGATGGGCGGCAGGGTGGTGTTCTGGTCGCGGATGATCCCGGCGGTGAATTTCGACTGGATCAGCTTCGTCGCGGGGATGACGGCGATCCCGTTCCGGGTGTTCATCATCTATTCGGCGCTCGGGATGCTGTTCCCGACGGCGATCTCGGTGGTCGCGGGGGACGGACTGGGGCGGGATTTCCGGATCACGCTTGCGGCAGGCGGCGCGTGGGTGGCGGTCATCGTCATCAGCGCGGCGGTGTACTGGCGCCGGCGGAGGAACGGGGCGCGCGCGGCCTGAATCCCCGGGAAATGGGACGGGGGATTGCGGGGAACGCCGCGGGCGGCTCGGGGGTTTGCCTATCTCGGTGCAGTACGGAGGGCGGGAGAATGCCCCTGCACGAGAGGAGGTGGTCCCGATGGAAGCCGCACGGTTTCCCGCCTATCTGCAGCCGCTGGATGCCCGGGAGGAGGAGGCGCGCGCCGGGACGCCGGCGCGGACGGCGCGGCGCCTGCTCTCCAGGGTGGACCTGCTGCACCACCTCGACGCGGTGGCAGGACTCTCCGGGAGCGCCCCGCTCTC